>NZ_CADCXY010000016.1 GCF_902806985.1 Pseudidiomarina piscicola | reverse complement strand
GCCGACGCTTAGCACTGAGTTTTACAGCGTGAATAACCTTAATCAGTATACGCAAGTCACTGTAGATGGTGCGCCGGAGTACGCGAGTTACACCAGTGCAGGCAACCTTACTGGCTTTGATGGGTGGAGCTATGTTTACGATGCGCATAATCGGCTGGTGGCAGCGAACGGTCCTGACGATTCGGTCACCCTTAGCTATGATGCCACCGGTCGCTTAACGCGTACGGTACACAACGGCGACAGCATCGATTATTTGTACGACGCCGATGAGTTGGTGGCTGAGTATCACAGCAACGGTACGCTGTTGCGGCGCTTTATTCATGGCCTTGGCAACGATGACCCGGTC
>NZ_CADCXY010000015.1 GCF_902806985.1 Pseudidiomarina piscicola | reverse complement strand
AAAACTTGCAGCATTCATCCGCGTCGCTTCGCACCGCAACCGCCCTCGGGCGTCGTACGTATATTGCGTCGCTTTGGTTAAGGTCGATGGTGCCGCCAGTGTCGATTTGCTGACCCGGTTATAGACATCTAAAAACTCCGACTGCACCGTATCAATGGTTAAACTGGTACTGCTGCGCGAGACGATTGTCCCAGTTTGCGTCAGCGTTCTACGGGTACTCACGCTCGGATAGGTGGTTTTCTTAACCGGGTAAAACCCGACTGCGTTGCGTGCACCGATTTCCCACGTTGGCCGGCCGGATAAATCATAACGATACGATGTTGCATCATCACTGCCAGTTAACGGCCCGTCTTCTATGAGTTGGCGACCCGCTGCATCATAGGTGTAGGTCGTCGTTTGGCTCAATGTACCACTGGCATTGGTAAGTGTTTTGGTTTTGATCAGTCCTGTCGAGCCCGAGTAGGTGTACTCTGTGATCTGGGTCTGTGCTCCACCGCATTGGCCAATGGCGCATACCGTGGTCCTGGTGAGACGATAA
>NZ_CADCXY010000014.1 GCF_902806985.1 Pseudidiomarina piscicola | reverse complement strand
ATCGGCAATTAAATTCCGATAGGTCCTCCGCCCCCTGATTGATAAAATATGTAGCTTGAGGATTCAGCACTTTCGCTTCCATCCACGCATTGCAGGAAAATGGCACCTGAGGCAAATACGCGAATGTAATGACTTCCGGAGCTCGGCAAATTCGTATACGAGTTCACCTGATTCTCGAAGGTTATAGCGCAGGACGTGGTATTCGTTGAAGCCCACGAAACATAAGTATTGTCGCCCACTCCAGATGCCATCATCGGCACCTCGAACTCAGTAATGACTGGACCCATTAGTTGATCCAGACGCTCATTCCCGACCGCAGTGCGATTGCCTGCCTTGTCATAGGCGTACTCGATAAACGTGGTACCATTATCGACTTCGACGAGACGTCCTTTGGAGTCGTATTTAAAGGTTGACGTCGTTTGCGCAACGGCAATGAGCGGTATAAAGAGGAGAGAAATCAAAACTAAATGACGATTGTGCATGCCTAACACTCCAATGTGATCTGTCAGGCACTCACAAAATGCAACCAACTAACAGCTCGATAATTATCCCAGACGAGCT
>NZ_CADCXY010000013.1 GCF_902806985.1 Pseudidiomarina piscicola | reverse complement strand
ATCAGTCCTGTCGAGCCCGAGTAGGTGTACTCTGTGATCTGGGTCTGTGCTCCACCGCATTGGCCAATGGCGCATACCGTGGTCCTGGTGAGACGATAAATGCCATCAATTGAGGTATAGGAATGCGTGGTACGTCGCTGATAGCCGTTGCCATCTGCAGGCTCCGTACGGGTTAATAAGCCGCCATGGTCGGCATCAAAGGTATAATCTGTTCGATTGCCCTTCGCATCGAGGGTGTAAAGTGGCCGGTAACACAAGATCCCCGTACACGATGCCGCCGACGGATAAATCGCCCGCTCAACGATGTCGGCAAGTCCGGAGCCAGCTTTGGCAATCGCGCGCTTGCTGGTGATATTTCCCATGGTGTCATAGGTAAACTGGACTTTATTTCCCTCGGGGAAAGTGACCGTATCAATACGATTGCCTACGTAGGTGTAGTGTGTGGTATTGCCAAGTGAGTCCGTGTCACTTTTTATCAACTGATGCGGATAGGGTGAGTCTTTCAGGTAGTACTCTAACGTGCGCTGGTAACCCTCTGGTCCTGTGATCACCAAACGTGAAAACCGCCGTGCGGTACTGAAGCCAACCTCAGCATGACC
>NZ_CADCXY010000012.1 GCF_902806985.1 Pseudidiomarina piscicola | reverse complement strand
GGCCGGATTATAGCTGTAACTGCTGTCGTTGAACCCCTGGTGGTCGAAATCAAGCACCCGGCCCATGCCGTCGTAGTTCAATGTGGTGATGGTGCTGCCCGCGCGCTCAATGCGACTGACACGACCTGCACGGTCATAGCTAAAATCAATCACCGGCGAAGCGCCATTTTCAAAAATGTTGGTTAAGCGCCCGCCCGCGTCATGGTTGTAGGTGACATAAAAGCCATCCGGGAACGTCGTGCGGGTCCGGCGATTGGCGTTATCAAAAGTGTAGCTCAACGTGCGATTATTCGTACGCTCCGAGATACGCCGGCCCAGACCATCATAACCGTAAGCCACCACTTGAGTTCCACGGGTGATCTGAGTTTCACGGCCCAGGCTGTCATAGCTAAAGTAAATGGTGCTTTCGTTTAGTATGACTGAGCTTGTACGCTGATCCCGGCTATCGTAGCTATGGATCAACGTCACCCCATCACGCTTGCGAAACGCTGTCAGATTACTGTTCGCGTCATAACTATTTTGCTCATAGCTCGCATCCGGGAAGGTGGTACGGTAAACCCGGTCATGCCCATCGTAACTGTAAAGCGTGCTATTGCCATTACCGTCTTCGCGCCTGCTGACCTCGCCATTCGCGGTATAGGCCGTGAACTGCTCAATACCCTCGGCGGCGGTACCG
>NZ_CADCXY010000011.1 GCF_902806985.1 Pseudidiomarina piscicola | reverse complement strand
TTTCAGGTAGTACTCTAACGTGCGCTGGTAACCCTCTGGTCCTGTGATCACCAAACGTGAAAACCGCCGTGCGGTACTGAAGCCAACCTCAGCATGACCAGTATAGGTGTAATCATACACTTGCCCGGCATTTGTCACGCGAGTCACAAAATCGTTATGATAACTGCCCGCATAATTTCTCGTCGCGCTAGAGATCGCGAGCTGATCTTGCGTATCGGCCGGGCCACGCATGGTGAACGTTTTTGCTGATTCATTCGCACCTAACGCATTGGTAAAACCACTAAAATGCCAGTCCCTGCCGCCAAGATCGGTGGCATTACTGTCGGTTGGGTAGTCTAGCTCTGCGAGGATCACTGTCGGTGCTGAGGTTTTTACTATAGAAGCGCGCTTTAGTTTCGACCAGCCCGACGCACCTGTGGCGCTGTCATTGGAAAAATAGCTGAATGACATTTCGTAACCCGTGCTCGAAACCATCTTCGCAGGCCGATGAAGAATAACCGAGTTCTGTAGCGTCGCTTTGTCATAGGTGATGGAAACAGTTTCACCATCAGGGTAGTTAATGAGGGTGGCGTAATAGGTCGTTTGAGAAGGCACAGTGGAACCCGTAACGCCGCTGTAGTCGAAATAGGAGCTTTTTGATGTATACAATACGCTAATACCGGTTTTACCTTGTACATAGCGAAAAATATTATTGCCGACCTGTCCGTCGAAGGTTGAGCCTGTGTTGCTTTGTGCCATACAGCCGTTGGAGGTGCATTTGAACGCCTCTGAAACCTCAGCGCCAAAGGTCAGGGAAAAGCTCTCGCTGCGCTCATCCGTATTACTATAAAGTTGCCCGACGACTTTACTGTCGAACTGTTGCAAGGTACTTAGCGTTAGTCGCGGCGCCGCAGGAACCTCTAATACGGGAAGATCGGGATTAAATTTACCGCTTAACAAGTCAACATTGTTGGGGTCGGACGCCACTTGCAGCGGCTTGATATTGTACTGCTCTTCCTGAGCCATTGCTGGCGTTGCAAGAAAGGCGCAAGCAATGACGATTACGGCGTAAAACTGAGTGCGAGTGCGAATGCGCATAAAAAATTCCTATATATTTTAATCAGTAACGGTTGGCGTGGTGAAATATCGGCAATTAAATTCCGATAGGTCCTCCGCCCCCTGATTGATAAAATATGTAGCTTGAGGATTCAGCACTTTCGCTTCCATCCACGCATTGCAGGAAA
>NZ_CADCXY010000010.1 GCF_902806985.1 Pseudidiomarina piscicola | reverse complement strand
CAGCGTTAGCTGAGGGCCTCTTCTAAATTAAAGCCTGGCGGTGTCCTACTCTCACATGGGGAAGCCCCACACTACCATCGGCGCTGAAGCGTTTCACTACTGAGTTCGAGATGGATCAGGTGGTTCCACTTCGCTATGGCCGCCAGGCATAAACTGTTAAACAATATAAACCGGCTGATTGTATAGAGCGTGCCACTCTTACTTGCATTTGATAAAGGTTCGAACTTGTTTCGAGTCAACCCTTAAACACCTTCGGTGTTGTATGGTTAAGCCTCACGGGCAATTAGTACGGGTTAGCTCAACGCATTACTACGCTTCCACACCCCGCCTATCAACGTTGTCGTCTACAACAACCCTTCAGAGCACTTACGTGCTAGTGAGAGCTTATCTCGAGGCTCGCTTCCCGCTTAGATGCTTTCAGCGGTTATCGATTCCGAACATAGCTACCGGGCAGTGCCATTGGCATGACAACCCGAACACCAGGGGTTCGTTCACTCCGGTCCTCTCGTACTAGGAGCAACTCCTCTCAACTCTCAAACGCCCACGGCAGATAGGGACCGAACTGTCTCACGACGTTCTAAACCCAGCTCGCGTACCACTTTAAATGGCGAACAGCCATACCCTTGGGACCGACTACAGCCCCAGGATGTGATGAGCCGACATCGAGGTGCCAAACACCGCCGTCGATATGAACTCTTGGGCGGTATCAGCCTGTTATCCCCGGAGTACCTTTTATCCGTTGAGCGATGGCCCTTCCATTCAGAACCACCGGATCACTATGACCTACTTTCGTACCTGCTCGACGTGTCTGTCTCGCAGTTAAGCTGGCTTGTGCCATTACACTAACCGTACGATGTCCGACCGTACTTAGCCAACCTTCGTGCTCCTCCGTTACTCTTTGGGAGGAGACCGCCCCAGTCAAACTACCCACCAGGCACTGTCCTCAACCCCGATAAGGGGCCTAAGTTAGAACATCAAACATACAAGGGTGGTATTTCAAGGATGGCTCCACGTCAACTAGCGCCAACGTTTCTAAGCCTCCCACCTATCCTACACATGGAGGTTCAATGTTCAGTGCCAAGCTGTAGTAAAGGTTCACGGGGTCTTTCCGTCTAGCCGCGGGTACACCGCATCTTCACGGCGATTTCAATTTCACTGAGTCTCGGGTGGAGACAGCGTGGCCATGGTTACACCATTCGTGCAGGTCGGAACTTACCCGACAAGGAATTTCGCTACCTTAGGACCGTTATAGTTACGGCCGCCGTTTACCGGGGCTTCGATCAAGAGCTTCGCTTACGCTAACCCCATCAATTAACCTTCCGGCACCGGGCAGGTGTCACACCCTATACGTCCACTTTCGTGTTTGCAGAGTGCTGTGTTTTTAATAAACAGTCCCAGCCACCTGGTCACTGCGGCCAGCTCCAGCTCCCCCCGCAAGGGGTTCACTAGCTCTGGCGTACCTTCTCCCGAAGTTACGGTACTATTTTGCCTAGTTCCTTCACCCGAGTTCTCTCAAGCGCCTTAGTATTCTCTACCTGACCACCTGTGTCGGTTTGGGGTACGGTCAATATATACCTGAAGCTTAGAGGCTTTTCCTGGAAGCAGGGCATCAACAACTTCGCACCCGTGGGTACTCGTCTCGTATCTCAGTCTTAAGCGCCCGGATTTACCTAAGTGCTCAACCTACATACTTTCACCGGGATTACCAACACCCGGCTTGCCTAGCCTTCTCCGTCCCCCCATCGCAGTATATATCGGTTCAGGACTATTAACCTGATTCCCATCGACTACGCCTCTCGGCCTCGCCTTAGGGGCCGACTTACCCTACCCTGATTAACATGGGATAGGAAACCTTGGTCTTCCGGCGTGGGAGTTTTTCACTCCCATTATCGTTACTCATGTCAGCATTCGCACTTCTGATACCTCCAGCAGACTTCTCAGTCCACCTTCAACGGCTTACAGAACGCTCCCCTACCCAGCATACAAGTATGCTGCCGCAGCTTCGGTGCATGGCTTAGCCCCGTTACATCTTCCGCGCAGGCCGACTCGACTAGTGAGCTATTACGCTTTCTTTAAAGGATGGCTGCTTCTAAGCCAACCTCCTAGCTGTCTGAGCCTTCCCACATCGTTTCCCACTTAGCCATGACTTGGGGACCTTAGCTGGCGGTCTGGGTTGTTTCCCTCTTCACGACGGACGTTAGCACCCGCCGTGTGTCTCCCGGATAGTACTCACTGGTATTCGGAGTTTGCATGGGGTTGGTAAGTCGGGATGACCCCCTAGCCCAAACAGTGCTCTACCCCCAGTGGTATTCGTCCGAGGCTCTACCTAAATAGATTTCGGGGAGAACCAGCTATCTCCGGGCTTGATTAGCCTTTCACTCCGAGCCACAGGTCATCTCCTAATTTTTCAACATTAGTGAGTTCGGTCCTCCAATTGATGTTACTCAATCTTCAACCTGCCCATGGCTAGATCGCCCGGTTTCGGGTCTATACCTTGCAACTAAGCGCCCAGTTAAGACTCGGTTTCCCTACGGCTCCCCTATGCGGTTAACCTTGCTACAAAATATAAGTCGCTGACCCATTATACAAAAGGTACGCAGTCACCCTCCGAAGAAGGCTCCTACTGCTTGTACGTAGACGGTTTCAGGTTCTATTTCACTCCCCTCGCCGGGGTTCTTTTCGCCTTTCCCTCACGGTACTGGTTCACTATCGGTCAGTTGGGAGTATTTAGCCTTGGAGGATGGTCCCCCCATATTCAGTCAAGATAACACGTGTCCCGACCTACTCGTTTTCACATTCATGGCCTCGTCGTGTACGGGACTATCACCCTGTATCGTCGAGCTTTCCAGCTCATTCCACTAACACCATGATTGCTTAAGGGCTACTTCCCGTTCGCTCGCCGCTACTAGGGAAATCTCGGTTGATTTCTTTTCCTCCGGGTACTTAGATGTTTCAGTTCTCCGGGTTCGCTTCCTTAACCTATGAATTCAGTTAAGGATAGTGTGCAAGCACACTGGGTTTCCCCATTCGGAAATCCATGACTCAAGCGGCTCTTACTGCCTCATCATGGCTTATCGCAAGTTAGTACGTCCTTCATCGCCTCCAACTGCCTAGGCATCCACCGTCTACGCTTCGTCACTTAACCATACAACCCGAAAGTGTCTTTCAAAGTTATATGGGCTGTTCTCGATGCTATACACAAGTTCGATACGCCTCTACCAAATGGTTGATTCAAGTAGAGTGGCATTTCATTACTTTATTACAATCAGCTTGTTCATATTGTTAAAGAGCGTCGTAACACAAAGTTACTGTTAAGCCCTAAAGCTTAACGCTAACTTCGCAAAGGATAGAAATGGTGGAGCCAAGCGGGATCGAACCGCTGACCTCCTGCGTGCAAGGCAGGCGCTCTCCCAGCTGAGCTATGGCCCCGTTCTCGTTGTTCGTGCGCTGCGCTGTTCGTGCGCTGCGCTGTTCGTTATTCGTAAAACAACAAACCAAACCAACTAAAACCGATAAAGTAATTTGAAGGAGGGCAAGGCGTGAGGGTGCGAAGCATAGCCTGCTATGCGAGTACCCGAACAACGCAGCCATCGTTCAAATTTGGTGGGTCTGAGTAGACTTGAACTACCGACCTCACCCTTATCAGGGGTGCGCTCTAACCAGCTGAGCTACAGACCCAGTATCCGCTAAATCTGCTAAAAGCAGACCCAGTTTCTATCCGTTACATCTACCAAACCAGGCAATCTGTGTGAGCACTTAACTTCTTCAAGGCTTTTTCATAAGGAGGTGATCCAGCCCCAGGTTCCCCTAGGGCTACCTTGTTACGACTTCACCCCAGTCATGAACCACACCGTGGTAAACGCTCTCCCGAAGGTTAAGCTATCTACTTCTGGTGCAGCCCACTCCCATGGTGTGACGGGCGGTGTGTACAAGGCCCGGGAACGTATTCACCGTGGCATTCTGATCCACGATTACTAGCGATTCCGACTTCATGGAGTCGAGTTGCAGACTCCAATCCGGACTACGACGCGCTTTTTGAGATCCGCTCACTCTCGCGAGTTGGCTTCCCATTGTACGCGCCATTGTAGCACGTGTGTAGCCCATCCCGTAAGGGCCATGATGACTTGACGTCGTCCCCACCTTCCTCCGGTTTATCACCGGCAGTCTCCCCAGAGTTCCCACCATTACGTGCTGGCAACTAAGGATAAGGGTTGCGCTCGTTGCGGGACTTAACCCAACATCTCACAACACGAGCTGACGACAGCCATGCAGCACCTGTCTCAGCGTTCCCGAAGGCACTAAACTATCTCTAGTAAATTCGCTGGATGTCAAGGGATGGTAAGGTTCTTCGCGTTGCATCGAATTAAACCACATGCTCCACCGCTTGTGCGGGCCCCCGTCAATTCATTTGAGTTTTAACCTTGCGGCCGTACTCCCCAGGCGGTCAACTTAGTGCGTTAGCTGCGTTACTCATCTTGTTTATAAGACGAACAACTAGTTGACATCGTTTACGGCGTGGACTACCAGGGTATCTAATCCTGTTTGCTCCCCACGCTTTCGTACCTCAGCGTCAGTTTCTGACCAGGTGGCCGCCTTCGCCACCGGTATTCCTTCCTATATCTACGCATTTCACCGCTACACAGGAAATTCTACCACCCTCTTCAGAACTCGAGCCTGCCAGTTCAAAATGCCATTCCCAGGTTGAGCCCGGGGCTTTCACATCTTGCTTAACAGGCCGCCTACGTACCCTTTACGCCCAGTAATTCCGATTAACGCTTGCACCCTCCGTATTACCGCGGCTGCTGGCACGGAGTTAGCCGGTGCTTCTTCTGTGGCTAACGTCAATCGTTGCCGCTATTAACGACAACGCCTTCCTCACCACTGAAAGTGCTTTACAACCCGAAGGCCTTCTTCACACACGCGGCATGGCTGCATCAGGGTTTCCCCCATTGTGCAATATTCCCCACTGCTGCCTCCCGTAGGAGTCTGGGCCGTGTCTCAGTCCCAGTGTGGCTGATCATCCTCTCAGAACAGCTAGAGATCGTCGCCTTGGTGAGCCATTACCCCACCAACTAGCTAATCTCGCTTGGGCCCATCTTTAGGCGTGAGGTCCGAAGATCCCCCACTTTGGTCCGTAGACATTATGCGGTATTAGCCACAGTTTCCCGTAGTTATCCCCCGCCTAAAGGCAAGTTCCCAAGTCTTACTCACCCGTCCGCCGCTCGTCAGCAAAGAAGCAAGCTTCTTCCTGTTACCGCTCGACTTGCATGTGTTAGGCCTGCCGCCAGCGTTCAATCTGAGCCATGATCAAACTCTTCAGTTTAAAGTGTTTAATCGACTCATTGAATCAATGACTTAATAAAATCTAATTTGTTAAGCACTTCTCCAATCAGTCAGGTGTATTCTCTTCGTTATACGAAAGAATACTCGCATCCGTAGATGCTTTCTCTGCCTGAATCCGGTAAGTGCCCACACAGTTTGCTTGGCTTGGTATATTGTTAAAGA
>NZ_CADCXY010000009.1 GCF_902806985.1 Pseudidiomarina piscicola | reverse complement strand
TTGAAGCGGGAAGCGTATTCTACGCTATCCGGTGCCAGCGTCAAGATCCTTTTCGATCTTTTTTTTGCAAGCGCATCGCGCTGCTGGCTACTGTCGCTGTGGCCTAAGCCTCGGTGACAACGGCGGCGAATTATAAGGATCATGGCCGCCGGTGCAAGATCTTTTTGCGAAAAAAGTTCTGACTGCTTTTTTTTTAATCAAATTGAACGATTTTTACCTATCTATTGTCTACAATGGTTGCTAATGTACGAAAACTGAGCGCGCTGCAACGCAGCTTATTCCAGCTCAGAGCAACTAAACAAAGATTAAAATAATAAAGGTGCGCAACAGATGAGAACAACAACAGCGCTTATTATCGCGACTAGCTTACTCTTTCCGCTTAGTGCTTCGGCAATGGCGATACAAGATAGTATCTCACCAACTGAGCGAGTGGGTTACTCAGTAGACGAAGATAATGAACGACTCGTTAATACCTATCTCCGTATGTTTCGCTATTATACCAAGCGTAATTTTTCGGTGACTCGTACGGTTCGTGTACTTATGAGTAACTACCCACAGCATGTCGAACCCATTTTACATGCCGCATTCGAACGCTACCCAAAGAATTACGAACACATTATTAAAGCGGCCATCGATGCAGAACCAGGTTTCACCCATGACATCATGGCGGTCGCCATGCATTTAGATATCGCACCTGCAACCGAACTAGTACGTATCGCGGTAGAAGCTGAACCTGCCTACGCTGATCAAATTGTTGCCGAAGCAAGTCGTGTCAACCCAACCCAAGTGGAAGAGTTAGTACGCGTTGCGATTCGCATTGAGCCTGAAATGGCAGATAGCGTAATGCAGTCGGCGAGTACCTCTCAACCTGAGCAAGTCGAAGGTATTGTGCATGCGACCTTGAGTATGTTGCCGGCCGTTGGCGATTACTTGGTCAGCTCACTCAATGACTTGATCTCTCTGATTGGCGGTAGCAACGCCGATGCCAACCCGGCAGCAGGGAAACAAGAGGCTATCTCGGTGATTCGTGGCGCCTACCGTGCTGGAATGAACTACGAAGAGCTGGAAGTTTTAGCTGCGCGCCATGGCATCAATGACCAAGAGCTTGCAACAGCCGTAAAAGCTTCCACAAATTAACCGAACGACACTTGCTACTGTGTCCTTCAAACAAAAAAAGCCGCTCAATGAGCGGCTTTTTACTATCTCACTAGGAGAACTTACTCTACTACTGCAACTTCTTCAGCTTCAGTAGCTTCAACTTCTGGACGGTCAACTAGCTCAACATAAGCCATTGGCGCGTTGTCTCCGGCGCGGAAGCCACACTTCATAATACGAGTGTAACCACCAGCGCGTTCTTCATAACGCGGGCCCAATTCATTGAACAACTTACCAACCACATCTTTATCGCGAGTGCGAGCGAAAGCCAAACGGCGATTCGCAACGCTATCTTGCTTCGCTAAAGTGATCAGCGGCTCAATAACACGGCGCAGTTCTTTTGCTTTTGGAAGTGTCGTTTTGATCACTTCGTGACGCACAAGTGAGCTTGCCATGTTGCTGAACATCGCTTTGCGATGGCTGCTGTTGCGGTTGAGTTGACGACCACTTTTACGATGGCGCATACTTATACCCTTCTCAGTAAATCTCTGTAAAAGATGCCTTAGTCGCGATCAACGAGACTTGCTGGCGGCCAATTCTCTAGGCGCATGCCCAAAGACAAACCACGTGACGCAAGTACGTCCTTGATCTCAGTCAGCGATTTCTTACCAAGGTTAGGAGTCTTCAACAACTCAACCTCAGTACGCTGCACTAAGTCACCAATGTACTGAATAGCTTCTGCTTTCAAACAGTTCGCAGAACGCACAGTTAATTCCAAATCGTCTACCGGACGTAATAAAATCGGATCGAATTCCGGTTTCTCTTCTTTCTCTTCCGGCTCGCTCATGTCGCGTAGCTCAACGAAGGCTTCTAACTGCTCAGCCATAATTGTTGCTGCACGGCGAATAGCTTCCTCTGGATCCAGAGTGCCATTCGTTTCCATGTCGATAACCAGTTTGTCCAAGTCAGTACGTTGCTCAACACGAGCTGAATCAACGTTGTACGCAATGCGTTCAACTGGACTGAAAGAAGCGTCGACGAGTAGAAGACCGATCGGACGCTCTTCATCGTCAGCAGACTGACGTGCCGAAGCTGGTACATAACCACGACCACGTTCTACTTGGATTGACATCTCAATCTCAGTATCACCTGTTAAAGTACAGATGAGGTGGTCAGGGTTAACAATCTCGATATCTCCATCATGGGTGATATCGCCAGCCTTGACAGGGCCCGCTCCAGATTTTTTCAAGGTCAGAATCGCTTCATCTTTACCTTCCATGGTAACTGCTAGACCTTTGAGGTTCAGCAGAATTTCGATGACATCTTCCTGAACACCCTCTTTGCTGCTGTATTCGTGTTGAACACCTTCAATTTTAACTTCAGTCACAGCCACTCCAGGCATAGACGAAAGTAAAATACGGCGCAACGCGTTGCCCAGCGTGTGACCAAAGCCACGCTCAAGAGGCTCCAACGTCACTTTTGCGTGAGTCGGGCTAATTTGTTCAATGTCGACTAGCCTTGGCTTAAGGAATTCGGTAACAGAACCCTGCATTGTGTCCTCTCTTTATGCTTAAGCTTTACTTAGAGTAAAGCTCTACGATCAACTGTTCGTTAATTTCGGCAGACAAGTCCGAACGCTCTGGCAGTCGTTTAAACTGACCTTCCAGTTTGTTCCCGTCTACTTCTACCCACACTGGCTTCTCACGCTGTTCTGCGAGATCCAATGCAGCAGCGATGCGCGCCTGCTTTTTCGCTTTTTCGCGAACGGACACAACATCTTCCGGACGAACTTTGAACGACGGAATGTTGACAACTTGGCCATTCACTACCACTGCTTTGTGGCTGACCAACTGACGGGCTTCAGCACGCGTTGACGCGAATCCCATGCGGTAAACGACGTTATCTAAACGTTGCTCAAGCAATTGCAGCAGGTTCTCACCAGTGTTGCCCTTAATACGGGCAGCTTCTTTGTAATAGTTACGGAATTGCTTTTCTAATACACCGTACATACGACGTACTTTTTGCTTTTCACGTAACTGTAAACCGTAATCAGACAAACGGCCACGACGTGCACCGTGCTGACCCGGAGCGCTCTCGAGTTTACATTTCGTATCGATCGCGCGTACGCCGCTCTTAAGGAACAAGTCTGTTCCTTCGCGACGACTCAGTTTGAGTTTTGGACCCAAATATCTAGCCATGATCTTTCTCCAACTATCGTGTGGCGCCTACTAAACGCGACGTTTCTTAGGCGGACGACAACCGTTGTGAGGAATAGGTGTCACATCAGTAATGTTCGTGATGCGATAACCTACAGCGTTCAATGCGCGAATTGATGATTCGCGACCAGGACCTGGGCCCTTTACGAACACTTCTAGGTTTTTCAACCCATATTCCTTCGCCATTTCTCCTGCGCGTTCAGCAGCAACCTGTGCAGCAAACGGGGTAGATTTACGTGAACCACGGAAACCTGAACCACCTGCAGTTGCCCATGCCAACGCATTACCTTGACGGTCAGTAATGGTCACAATGGTGTTATTGAAAGATGCATGGACGTGAGCCATACCATCTGCGACTTGTTTTTTAACGCGCTTACGAGTACGAGTTGGTTGTTTAGCCATGTCTCAACTCCTTACTTCTTAATAGGTTTACGCGGACCTTTACGGGTGCGCGCATTAGTTTTAGTGCGCTGTCCACGTAGAGGCAAGCCACGACGATGACGAAGGCCACGGAAACATCCGAGATCCATCAAGCGTTTAATATTCATCGATACTTCACGACGTAGGTCGCCTTCAACAGCGAACTTCCCTACTGCTTCGCGAAGTAGATCCAGTTTTTCTTCTGACAAAGAGCCGATCGTAGTATTTTCTTCGATGCCAACCGCAGCAAGGATATGCTGTGATCGGGTACGACCAATACCATAAATCGCAGTCAGGGCAATGACTGCATGCTTATTGTCAGGAACGTTAATGCCAGCGATACGGGCCACTAACACGTCTCCTTATATTTATGGGTGACCAGTTGAAAAGCCCGTTAGGATACTCAACCAGTCGCCAGATTGCAAACATATCAAAGCCGCAGCCACGAATACTTCTTCGAGGCCGCGGTCTTCTTCATCGAATTAACCTTGCCGTTGCTTGTGCTTAGGGTCACTGCAAATTACACGCACAACACCGTTGCGCTTAATAACTTTGCAGTTACGGCAGATTTTCTTCACGGAAGCACGAACTTTCATTGCTACACTCCGTAATTATCCAACCTTAGCGGCCGAAGCCTTTTAGGTTAGCTTTTTTGAGGACCGAGTCATACTGATGAGACATCAGATGAGTTTGGACCTGCGCCATAAAGTCCATAATAACTACAACGATAATCAATAATGATGTACCGCCAAAGTAGAACTGAACGTTCCATGCAATCATCATGAACTCAGGAACCAAACAGACAAAGGTAATGTACAACGCGCCCGCAAGAGTCAAGCGGGTCATTACTTTATCGATGTAACGCGAGGTTTGTTCACCTGGACGAATACCAGGGATAAACGCTCCCGACTTCTTCAAGTTATCTGCTGTCTCGCGAGGGTTAAATACCAACGCGGTGTAGAAGAAACAGAAGAAGATAATTGCCGCTGCATAAAGCATTACGTACAAGGGTTGTCCCGGTGACAAAGTCAACGACACTTCCTGTAAGAAGTTTGCAACCATACCCTCGCCTTGGCCGAACCAAGTTGCGATAGTGCTTGGGAACAAAATAATACTCGATGCAAAAATCGGTGGAATAACACCGGCCATATTAACTTTCAATGGCAAGTGTGTACTCTGCGCTGCAAAAACCTTACGGCCTTGCTGACGTTTTGCGTAGTTTACCACAATGCGGCGTTGGCCGCGCTCGACAAACACAACAAAATACGTCACTGCGAATACGATGACACCGATCAACAATAACAACAATAAGTGTAAATCACCCTGACGTGCTTGCTCTGCCGTCTGACCAATGGCCGACGGTAGGCCCGCTACAATACCGGTGAAAATAAGAATAGAGATACCGTTACCAATCCCACGCTCAGTGATTTGCTCACCTAGCCACATCAAGAACATTGTTCCTGTGACCAAGCT
Source organism: Pseudidiomarina piscicola (assembly GCF_902806985.1). Lineage (GTDB taxonomy): Bacteria > Pseudomonadota > Gammaproteobacteria > Enterobacterales > Alteromonadaceae > Pseudidiomarina > Pseudidiomarina piscicola. The sequence continues at coordinate 47,123 of NZ_CADCXY010000009.1, read as the reverse complement.
CACAACCGCTGTGAAGTAGAATCCGAAGCTTGGGTCAATTACCAACCCAGGCATCAGACTTGGTAAGCCAGTAGCAATACCAATCGATTGGAACGTCGCGAGTACTAACGTACCCCAACGCGTGTATTGACTAATCTTACGTCGACCAGCCTCTCCCTCTTTCTTAAGCTCAGCTAAACGTGGGTGAACCACCGACGCTAACTGCATAATAATCGAGGCAGTGATGTACGGCATGATACCCAAAGCGAATACCGATGCACGTTCGAGAGCACCACCGCTGAACATGTTAAACATGGCAACGATGGTATCTCTTTGCTGATCAAACAATTGAGCCAATACAGCGGCATCAATACCAGGAATAGGCACAAAGGAGCCTGCACGGAACACGATTAACGCGCCGAGTACAAACAGCAAACGTCGTTTAAGTTCCGAGGTGCCGCCTTGAGCTCTGTTAGATTCCAATCCTGGTTTAGCCATTTGCTCTATCCTTCGATTTTGCCGCCAGCAGCTTCAATAGCTTCGCGGGCGCCTTTGGTGACCTTAATGCCTTGTACTGAAACAGCACGGCTGAGTTCGCCTGATTTGATCACTTTAACATGCAAGATGTCATTGCGAATCAAACCAGCTTCTTTCAAGCTCGCCATGTTTACAGTATCGCCAGCAACTTTCGCAATCTCAGCTAGGTTAACTTCTGCAGTCACGTATGACTTGCGTGAAGTAAAACCGAACTTCGGTAAGCGACGTTGAATTGGCATTTGACCGCCTTCGAAACCTGGTTTCACTGAGCCGCCTGAACGCGACTTCTGGCCTTTATGACCACGTCCACCAGTTTTTCCTAAGCCTGAGCCAATACCACGTCCGAGACGCTTCTTGCTGGTTTTAGCACCAGGTGCAGGGGAGATTGAGTTCAAGAACATCGTATTAGTCCTCCACCTTTACCATGTAAGTGACTTGGTTCACCATGCCGCGGACGGCTGGAGTATTTTCCAGCTCGACCGTGTGACCAATGCGGCGCAGACCAAGACCACGTAGAGTAGCTTTATGCTTCGGTAAACGACCGATTGAGCTACGCGTCTGTGTTACTTTAATTGTCTTATTCGCCATTGTTCACTACCCCAAAATGTCTTCAACGCGCAATCCACGCTTAGCCGCAACTTGCTCAGGCGACTTCATATCGTGAAGTGCCTTGATAGTGGCACGTACAACGTTGATTGGGTTGGTTGAACCATATGCTTTTGACAGCACGTTGTGCACACCGGCTACTTCGAGTACTGCACGCATCGCACCACCGGCGATGATACCTGTACCTTCAGATGCTGGTTGCATGAATACCTGTGAACCTGAATGACGGCCTTTAACAGGGTGCTGTAAGGTTTCACCTTTCAGCTGCACGGTTACCATGTTGCGACGTGCTTTTTCCATTGCTTTTTGAATAGCAGCAGGAACTTCACGTGCTTTACCATAACCGAAACCAACTTTACCCTGACCATCACCAACCACAGTGAGTGCAGTGAAGCTAAAGATGCGACCACCTTTAACAACCTTCGCTACACGATTTACTGTGATCAGCTTTTCTTGCAGGTCACTTTGTTGAGCTTCTACATTTGCATTTGCCATGTTCGTCTCCTAGAACTGAAGTCCAGCTTCACGAGCAGCGTCAGCCAATGCGGCGACACGTCCGTGATAACGGAAACCACTGCGATCGAAAGCGACGTTCTTAACGCCTTTTTCCATCGCTCGTTCAGCGATCAGCTTACCAACTGTTTTTGCTGCATCGACGTTACCGGTTGTGTTAACCGCGTCACGTACAGACTTTTCAACAGTTGATGCTGTTGCTAGTACTTCAGAACCGTTCGGTGCAATGAGCTGTGCGTAAATATGCCGTGGTGTACGGTGAACGACCAGGCGGTTTGCACCCAACTCAAGCATTTTCTTACGGGCGCGAGTCGCGCGACGTAAGCGAGCTGTTTTCTTGTCCATCGTCTTACCTTACTTTTTCTTGGCTTCTTTACGGCGTACTTGCTCATCGGCATAACGTACACCCTTACCTTTGTAAGGCTCAGGCTTACGGTACGCGCGAATGTTAGCGGCAACTTGGCCAACTAACTGCTTGTCTACACCCTTAACGACTACTTCAGTTTGTGTTGGGACTTCGATAGTAATTCCTTCCGGAATATCGAAGGCAACAGGATGAGAGAAGCCCAGTGTTAGGTTTAGTTTTGAACCGGCAGTATTTGCCCGGTAACCAACACCTACTAACTGCAGCTTGCGCTCAAAACCTTGCGCAACACCAACCACCATGTTTTGTAGTAACGCACGTGCTGTACCTGCTTGAGCAGTTGCATTAGCAACGCCTTCGCGAGGAACGGTACGCAACACACTGTCTTCTTGAACAAGTTCAACAGCGCTGTTAACTACACGGCTCATAGAGCCTTTGGCACCTTTAATTGTCACTTCCTGACCATTTAGCGTAACTTCAACGCCAGCAGGAATGGCAATCGGTGCTTTAGCAACTCGTGACATTTCCTAACTCCTCGTTACGCTACGTAACCGATAACTTCACCGCCAAGACCCGCATTGCGAGCGGCACGGTCGGTCATCAGGCCTTTAGAAGTTGAGACGACAGCCACACCTAAACCACCCATTACTTTAGGTAGTTCGTTGCGTTTCTTATAGATACGCAGACCAGGGCGACTTACGCGCTCAATTGATTCGATAACAGGGTTACCTTCAAAGTACTTCAACGTTACTTCAAGTTCAGTTTTCACTTCACCTGACACGCCGAAATCCGTGATATAACCTTCTTCTTTAAGAACTTGGGCAATCGCCACTTTCTGTTTAGAAGCAGGCATGCGCACGGCAACTTTGTTAGCACCCTGAGCGTTGCGGATGCGAGTGAACATATCCGCAATTGGATCTTGCATGCTCATATTTGCTTTCTCCCGTGACTCGTGGCTTACCAGCTAGCTTTTTTCAAGCCAGGAATTTCACCGCGCATAGCTTTCTCACGTACTTTGATTCGGCTCATGCCGAACTTACGTAAGAAACCGTGTGGGCGGCCCGTTACTCGACAGCGGTTACGCTGACGGCTTGGGCTCGAATCACGAGGAAGACTTTGCAATTTTAGCACGGCTTCCCAACGCTCTTCGTCCGAAGTACTCGGATCGCTGATCACATTTTTAAGTGCGATGCGTTTCTCTGCGTATTTCGCTGCAAGCTTTTCACGCTTGAGCTCACGCATTTTCATTGCTTCTTTAGCCATAACTCTACACCTTACTTCTTGAACGGGAAGCTAAAGGCAGACAGCAAAGCGTGAGCTTCGTCATCATTGCCAGCAGTTGTAGTGATAGTGATATCCAAACCACGTACCCGGTCAACTTTGTCGTAGTCGATTTCAGGGAAAATGATTTGCTCACGCACACCCATACTATAGTTTCCACGTCCGTCGAATGATTTCGGGTTTAAACCACGGAAATCGCGAACACGCGGGATAGCAATCGTAATTAAACGTTGCAAAAAGTCCCACATACGTTCGCCACGCAGAGTCACTTTACAGCCAATTGGGTAGCCTTCACGGATTTTGAAGCCAGCGACAGATTTACGAGCAACGGTTTTAATTGGGCGTTGACCAGAAATTGCTTCCAGGTCTGCCGCAGCGTTGTCGAGAATCTTTTTGTCAGCCAGAGCTTCACCAACACCCATGTTTAGGGTGATTTTTTCAATCCGAGGGACTTGCATGACGCTGTTGTAGCCGAACTGTTTAACCAGTTCAGGAACTACCGATTCTTTGTAAAAATCATGCAGTTTCGCCATCGTAAAACTCCAAATTAAAAATTAAATGATTGCGTTGTTAGACTTGAAGAAACGAACTTTTTTGCCGTCTTCAAATTTAAATCCAACACGATCTGCTTTACCAGTCTCTGGGTTATAAACCGCTACGTTAGAAACGTCGACTGAGGCTTCTTGCTCAATCACACCGCCAGCAACGCCTAAAGCCGGGTTTGGCTTCTGGTGTTTCTTGACAATGTTTACGCCTTCAACGAAAACACGGTTTTTAGCGGTGTCGACTTTCAGCACTTTACCACGCTTGCCTTTGTCTTTACCTGCCAGGACTACTACTTCGTCATCACGTTTTATTTTTGCCGCCATAACTGACTCCTTACAGTACTTCTGGTGCCAGAGAAACAATCTTCATAAATTGCTCAGAGCGCAATTCACGAGTCACTGGTCCAAAGATACGAGTGCCAATAGGCTGTTGGTTGCTATTCAACAACACAGCCGCGTTGCGGTCAAAACGGATGACTGACCCGTCTTGACGACGGACGCCTTTTCTGGTGCGAACGACCACCGCGTTAACAACATCACCTTTCTTCACTTTACCGCGAGGAATCGCTTCTTTAACAGAAACTTTAATGATGTCGCCGATATTCGCGTAACGGCGGTGCGAGCCACCCAGAACCTTAATACATTGTACGCTGCGTGCGCCCGAGTTATCGGCCACTTCCAGTGTAGTTTGCATTTGGATCATTGCAGTGCTCCGCTTGATTAATTAAACAGACCCTCTCGGGTCGTTGTCCGTCCCTTTATTCACGAGAACTTGCTTTACCATTTTCTTTGCAACTTTTCTTCACGAAAAGATGCTAGCAAACAATTCAACAAACAATAGAGAATAAAAGATTTTTCCCTTATAAAAAGGGCGGCGAATTGTAACAGATAAAAAATACAGATGATAGTACTTGTTCGGATTTTCTTAGAAGGGGTTTCGGTCGCATGAGCGATAGCTAAATGAATTAGCTCCGAGACAGACTAAGTCTATCAAAAAACTGTGCGCACAACCATTAAAAACTTTCGGCTAGCTATACTTATTTATGAGCTCGGGAAATTCTTTTATTCGGTTAAATGCACTTTTGCCTGCGACCGAATCATTTGGCAAGCGACTGAACGAAGTGGTAAATTCAAAGTCGTTGGACCGATTTAATTGATAAATCACTCCTATTATCACAAGGTGACGAGGTGAAATGAATTTAGCAGCAATCGTGTTCTTGCCGTTTCTAGGGGCTATTCTTCCGCTACTACTAGCTGGGCGTTCACGCGTTCAAGTCACCGTTGCCACCGCGCTGGTCGCAGCTGTGAGTTTAACCTTCTTAGTGATGGCGTCGCCCGCCGTATTTGCTGGAGAAACCGCTTACTTTTTTGCCGAATGGCTCCCTCAGCTTGGGCTACATATTGGCTTTAGACTGGATGGTTTAGCGTTACTTTTTGCCGGGTTAATTTTAATTATCGGCATCTTGGTCATTATTTACGCGCACTATTACCTGAGCACTGAAGACAGTGCACCACGTTTTTTCTCCTGCTTGCTGCTATTTATGGGGTCAATGTTAGGTATCGTCACCGCCGATAACTTGATCTTAATGTGGTTCTTCTGGGAGCTGACAAGTATTTCTTCATTTTTGCTGATCGGCTACTGGTTCCATCAAAGTAATGCACGCCGTGGCGCTCGCATGGCCTTGGCCATTACTGGTGCCGGAGGTCTTGCGTTGCTTGCCGGCCTATTACTGATCGGCAACATCGTTGGCAGTTATCAGCTTGATGCTGTATTTGCCGCTGCCGACACCATACGAGGCCACGAACTCTATCTACCAGCATTAATATTGGTACTGATCGGCGCCTTTACCAAATCAGCCCAGTTTCCATTTCAGTTTTGGCTACCACATGCCATGGCAGCGCCAACCCCAGTAAGTGCATACTTACACTCAGCGACCATGGTCAAAGCTGGTATCTTCTTGATGGCGCGACTGCTTCCTGTGTTGGGTGGCACCACCGAGTGGTTTACTATCGTCACGCTGACTGGTCTCGCGACCATGCTGTTTGGTGCCTACTTTGCATTGCTAAAGACCGACCTCAAAGGATTACTTGCCTTTTCGACCGTCAGCCACTTAGGGCTGATAACCATGCTCTTAGGGCTTGGCAGCACAGGAGCGGTCATCGCCGCCCTATTTCATATTTTAAACCATGCGACATTTAAAGCCGGTCTATTCATGATCGCCGGCATTATTGATCATGAAACGGGTTGTCGCGACATGCGCAAATTAAGCGGGCTGCGGAAGGCAATGCCTTTTACCATGGTGCTGGCGGTGATCACAGCGGCATCCATGGCCGGAATACCGTTCTTTAATGGCTTCTTATCAAAAGAAATGTTTTTTGCGGAAGCTTATCAGCAAGATTTGTTCGGCGGACTTTCGTGGTTTGTACCGGTGTTAGCCACCTTAGGGGCAATGCTATCCGTAGCTTACTCGGTGCGCTTCGTGCACGATGTGTTTTTCCAGGAACCGACTCACGATTTACCTAAACAACCACATGAACCACCGTTCATGATGCGGGTTCCAGTGATTATTTTTGCGACGCTGTGCTTAGCCATAGGCATCGCACCTATGCTTATCGCGTCAGATCTATTGACGCCGGCAGTAGCGGCGGTCACGCAATCAGTTCCGGTGCTGGATATCGCTATTTGGCATGGTTTCAACATGCCGCTGTTGATGAGTGCGCTCGCTCTTATTGGCGGTCTGGTTATTTACATAGGCCGCTCTGAGCTACTTACCTTTAGTCGTCAATTTGACCCTCACGACGCCAAAGAAGTGTTCGCCACCATTGTTAGTGCGACCACACGTTTTTGTGATGAGCTGATGCAGCGCATTGAGAATGGGTCACTACAGCGCTATATCGCGTTATTGTTAGTACTCACGTTGGTACTCGTCATACCCGAGCTCACAGCGATTCGCGGCTTGACCGGTGGGCGACCACAACTGCCAGTCGATGCCATCAGCCTAATTGGCGCCATTGTGTTAATGCTTGCCGCCCTAGCAACGGCAATGCTTCATCGCCAGCGGCTGACGTCGTTAATGATGTTGTCAGTCGTCGGGTTAGTGGTTTCATTAGTATTTATTCATTTTTCGGCACCCGACTTAGCCATGACGCAGTTGGTGGTTGAGGCTGTCAGTATTATCTTAATGATACTCGCATTGTTTTTTATGCCGCAAAGAATTCCACGAGCGTCGAGTGGTCGACGGGTTGCGCGCGATGTTTTGCTAGCCGGTACCATTGGCGGTATTGTCGGCACGTTGAACTACGCCCTGCTAACTCGGCCACTGAATAGTATTTCCGATTTCTTCTTAGCAAATGCAGTTTCAGGTGGCGGCGGCAGCAACGTCGTTAACGTCATTTTGGTCGACTTCCGCGGCTTTGATACCTTAGGTGAAATCACAGTACTGGCCATCGCCGCTGCGGGAATTCATAAGTTACTTAATAACTTACGGCCATTTATGCCATCCAGCGACGTTGATGGCCGGCCATGGCATCGCATCAAGCACCCGCTGATGGTGCAAACCGTTGCTCAAGCCATACTGCCTCTTGCGCTCATGGTCTCGTTTTACATCTTCCTACGCGGCCACAATCTACCAGGTGGCGGCTTTATTGCAGGCTTAGTCACCGCGGCAGCGATGATTCTGCAGTATATTGCAAACGGTGTCGATTGGGTGAAGTCGCGCTTTGATTACAACTATCAAACACTAACCTCAGTCGGTGTGATGATCGCACTCTTTACCGGCGTCGGCAGTTGGCTATTCGACCATAACTTCCTCACCTCAGCCTTCACCCATGTGCATTGGCCATTGATCGGTGAATTCGAGCTGGCAACAGCAATACTTTTTGACTTAGGTGTTTACTTAACGGTCATTGGAGCGACGCTGATGATATTAGCTAATTTCGGGCAAATGACGACCCGTCACCGTCCACGTCAGGAGGGCTATTAATGGAAACTTTGTACGCCATTACCGTCGGTACTTTAACCGCATGCAGCGTGTTTCTAATTTTACGCGGACGTTCTTTTCCAATCGTGATTGGCTTAACGATGTTGTCGTATGCAGTAAACCTGTTTTTATTTTCAACTGGCCGCTTAGCAATTAACGAGTTACCGCTTATCGGCGTCGGCGAAACCAGTACCGACCCGCTGCCACAAGCATTGGTACTTACCGCGATAGTTATCGGTTTCGCGATGACCGCCTACTCGATTATTTTAGCGGTACGGGTGCGTGGTGAAATCGGCTCTGATGAAGTGAATGACACCAATTACGCCGAGCAAGAGGGACAGCGGTAATGCTAGCGAACCATTTAGTTATTCTGCCCATCTTAGTTCCACTTTTTGCCGCGCTGTTGCAGTTGCTGCCCTGGGGAGAAAACCCACAGTTCTATCGTCGTATTATCGGTTTGGTGGCATCGTCACTGACGCTAATTTTGGCGGTATTGCTGGTTATCAGCGTCCAAGATGAAATTCTCGTGTACGCCTTGGGCAGCTGGCAAGCGCCTTATGGCATCGTCTTGGTCGCTGATAAACTGTCGGCATTAATGGTACTACTAACAGCGGTGTTGGCACTTCCGGTACTAATTTTCGCATGCCATGGCGAGGATAATTTAGGCTCTCACTTCCAAGCTCTGTATCAGTTCCAAGTGCTCGGTATTATGGGCGCGTTCCTGACCGGCGACTTATTTAACCTGTTTGTTTTCTTCGAGATATTACTGATATCAAGCTATGCGCTACTAATGCACGGCGGCGGCAAGCTCAAGCTTCGGGCCACCTTGCATTATGTGGTTCTTAATTTAACGGGTTCAGCACTGTTCCTGATTAGTCTCGGGGTGCTTTACGGTATTACTGGCACCCTAAACATGGCCGACATGGCCGGTAAGGTTGCTTTACTGCAAGGCGACGATGCTGCTATCGCAAGAGCTGGCGCAATGCTACTTTTCGTTGTGTTCGCTTTAAAAGCAGCACTTTTACCGCTCTACTTCTGGCTGCCACAAGCATACGCAAGTACCACAGGAACCGTGGCAGCTTTGTTTGCCATCATGACCAAGGTTGGTATTTACGCAATTATTCGTGTTTTCACCATGATCTTCGGTGCCGATGCCGGTGAAGCCGAAAATCTAGCCCAAGGTTGGCTATGGTGGTTGGGGCTGTTCACTATCTTAGTCGGTGCGCTAGGGGTGCTGGGCAGTCGAGACTTACGACTGGTGATAGCCTATCTGGTATTGGTCTCGGTGGGCACTATGTTGACGACAATGAGCCTTGGTCACAGTGATGCGATCGGCTCAATGCTATTTTATTTAGTGCATTCCACACTCGTTACCGCCGCGTTGTTTTTGCTAGCGGATCTTATCGCCGAACAGCGTGGCAAAACCGCATCACGAATCGTTAAAGGTAGAAAAATGGCCCAGCACAATTTACTGGGCGGACTTTTCTTCCTAGCATCTATAACTGTGATTGGTATTCCGCCGTTATCAGGTTTCGTTAGTAAACTCTTTATCTTAGAGGCCGCCCGAACCGGCGCTCAGGTTGCATGGCTATGGCCACTTATTCTGGGGGCAACATTTCTCATGCTGATCGCACTTTCTCGAGCAGGTAGTCGCATGTTCTGGCATACTTTTGACGGGAAACCTAATGAGAATACCCACCCCAAATGGCAACATACATCCGTCATATTGCTGTTGGTAGGAGCGGTAGGGATCACGGTATTTGCCAGTCCGATTTCTGATTACACCAACGCCGTTGCCCAGCAGCTTGCGACACCCACAGACTATATTTCTTCGGTTTTGCCCACAGGAGGTAGTGATGACTAAGCTTATTCCTGCTCCTTGGTGGAGTGCTTTCTTACTGTGCTTTTGGTTGCTGCTGCAAAATGACGTCTCGGTTGGGACCTCATTACTTGGGCTCATTTTGGCTATTTTGATTCCGTTGTACACCCTGCGGGCGCGCGACTACCCGACCACCTTGCACCGCCCTTTGCTGGCCGTGCAGTACTTCCTGATCTTATTGGTTGATATTGTGGTGTCTAACTTAGACATTGCGCTTATTATTCTGATGCCGCGTAAACGTATACAGCCCGCACTCATTGAGTTTCCGTTAGACTTAACCGGCTCGGTGCCGATCACCATTTTGGCGAGCACCATTAGTTTAACGCCGGGTACGATATCAGCTGAACTCGGTCGCGATGGACGCAGCCTGTTAATTCACGCCTTAAATGTGCAAGACCCCGAAGCCACGGTGCAACAAATAAAGCAACGCTATGAGCGTCGTTTAAAGGAGATCTTCCAATGTTAGTATATGCACTGCAGTTTGCATTTGGACTCTTCGGTTTATCATTGCTGATGAATATTCTTCGGCTCATCCGCGGCCCGCATTTGCCTGACCGAATTTTAGCCTTGGACACCATTTATATTAATTCACTCGCTTTACTGCTATTGCTTGGCATTTGGCACAATACCATGGCTTACTTTGAAGCGGCGCTGTTAATTGCAATGCTTGGCTTCATTGGCACGGTGGCAGCGGCTAAATTCTTGTTGCGCGGCGACATCATCGAGTAAGGAGGACAGATTCATGACAGATTTACCACAATGGGCCGACCTTTTAATTTCCTTCTTCATCGTGCTCGGCGCCAGCTTCGCTTTTATTGGTTCTTTAGGCCTGCTACGGCTGCCTGATTTTATGGCTCGATTACATGCCCCAACCAAAAACACAACCCTTGGTGTAGGTGGCGTGGTGATGGGATCAATGCTCTATTTTTCCGTCACTGACGCCTTTAGCTTACACGAATTATTGATCGCTATTTTTCTATTTTTAACCGCACCAATAAGTGCGCACTTGTTGGCTAAAGCGGGCCTTCACCTTGAGCTTGAGCTCAACGAAAACACCAAAGACCTACGCAAAAAACCGGAGCAGTACACCGACAAAGACAGTTAGTTGTGACAGCCGCCACCTGCGCTTAGGCAGCTTGTGAGCTGCTGTTCTAAATCAGCGAATTGTCGGAGAGTTTCAGCAAAGTCGGTTCCTTGAATTACCGCTTCTTCGGCAACCAACTGGTGCACTGTCCCTTGTGTAATAGCCGCGCTGTTGAATGTCGCGGCACCCGCTACTTGTAGGCTTTCGCTTGCGACATCAGTAAGTAACCGCGTGGCTCCAGTGATGGCTTTTCCTTCTAGGCTCAGATCCACCATAAAGCGATCACTAAAGGCCGCGTGTGTGGGTAGAAGGTTTTGCGTAAAACGCCACTCATCAACGCTATAAACCGGTATTTTCAAGCGCCCTAAACTGTCCACAGTCACATAAGGTGCATAAGCGTCGCGGAAACGCTCCTGCGCCGACGTGGGCAAGCCACTGAACTGTAATGTTAAGCTGGTTGAGCTAAAGCCAAAGCCATCAACCCCAAGGTCACTTTCACCACCATTTGCTGTGGCCACCGGCAGATCTAGATCATAGTAGAGCGCCAGCACATTGGCACTTATAGGAACGCGACCGTTAACAACAGAATAGGCAATCACACCTTTCTGCCAAAATAGGAGTGTTTGGTGATAGCGACGGTCTCGTGCGGCCTGCTCTTTGTCAAGCTGCTCTGCTGGATGGATTCGGTAACTCCAGGCTAACGCCAGCAGTGTCAGCATCAGCACGACTATGGGTAACACGAAGCCTTGCGACGCTTTCATAGCGGTGTTCCCTTGACCTCAGCTAACCGCTGTAACTTCATCAGAGCATTAAGCAACTCGGTGTAGTGGCTTTCAATGCTGGGCGCTAAGCTATCAGCTGTCACGGGACGATAGCTACGCCCGGCGAGTAAAAGCTCAGAGGCCATGCGTAAATGCACTGCAGCGGAGTTCAACCAAATCTCAAGTTGCTCTGGCTGCGCCTGACGACACCGTTCAAAGTTCTTGAGTGCTGCCGGATACTCATGCTGACGGTAGTAGATTGCGCCGAGGAAACATGGTGCTTGCGGATCAGCGATAGGGGCATCAGCCAGCTTTTGCAGCAGCCCCTGCGCTAAGTGATAATCACCTTGCTTGTAGGCACGCATCGCTACTTCGCGTTGTTGCTCAACATTTACACTGTGCTGCACCGGTAGTGGCGTGACCTGGCAGCCACTGAGCAAGACACTCGCTGCCAATGCGAATTTAATCTTCGGCATAGTCGACCTCCTTTTCTTCAAACTCTAAGCGGCGCCCGCACCAGTGTTCTAATGGGTAGGGAAAGCCAGATTCACACTCAATCACTGAACGAGTACCGCGTAAGCGCACCATGCCCCCCGGCTGAACATTGCGCCGTACTTCGACAATCCTCTGTTGGGCATCTAGGCCAACGATATCCATGGCAAAATGCATCCCCCAACTATGGACAGCGGCGCAACTCGGAAACCAGTAAGCTTGCCCGCGTGGCAAACCATGTTGCATTAACATACCCACTAAGCGTTGCGGGAAGCTGTTTAGAACTTTGACCTCACGCCAAATACAAAAGCGCTCAGGCTGTAAAATAAAACGTCCCTGTTTCATCACATCTCCTTGCTAGTTTTGAGTAAAACCTATAAATATCGGCCCAAGAATGAGCAAAAAAGTAACCGGGAAAAAACAACTCACCAAGGGCAGTAACAACTTAACGCCTATTTCCTGAGCTAACTTTTCTGCTTCAAGTTGCTGCTCGCTCCGCGCTTGTTCAGCTTGCCCACTTAGTGTGGCGGCTAACGTGCCTCCGGTGACTCTTGCTTGCATCACCGCAGCAATAAAATTCTTCATGAATGGATGAGGTATTCGCAGAGCCAGTTCATCGAGCCCCTCTTCCAATGAAATACCTGCTTGCACTTGTTGGTGCAGCATACGCAATTGCTGTAAGGCTATTGCCTCAGAGTTTAAACTCGCCAGCGCATGTAATGCGGCCCGAAAGGACAACCCCGCCTGCAGTAACATCGCCAACATATCTAGGCACGCCGGCCATTGTTGAGCGAATCGACGTTGTTGCATTCGGTACGTATTCCTTTGTTGTAAAACGTAGAACAACACCGTGACAGCGAGCAGCACATCAACCAGCACAGGAATTGGGAGACACCAGCAGATAATCACCACCAATAGCCCTGCCCCTTGCTGCAACAAGGTGTCCTCTGGCTCAGCTAAAGCATCGTGCCGGCGAGCGTAAGCATAAAGCAGCTTGTGCCAGGTTGACGGGAGACGCTCCAGTAAACGCTTCATTTGGTTGCGCATCGGTGTTGCCAACACAGTAACGATGAGCAGCAACAGCATGAGCGTTATCACAGCGACGCAGATCAATAGCACCACAATTCGCCAGTCATACGTCATCGTTAAAACGCCCCATTAGACGGCGAGTTAACAACACGCCAATCAACATCAGACATGCACACAAAAGTAACAGCAGTTGACCTGAGGTTGTTGTTAGCAGCAGTACCTTAGTGTCTTGTTGTACTTCGCCGATAGCAAAGAACAATCCGATGGGTAACACAAACATAATTTTACCTTGTAACCGAGCCTGAGCTGAAAGGCTGAGCATCCGTTGTTTCGCATAGTGCTGTTGCTGCATAGCACGGGCCATCCGTTCCAGCATTTGCACTTGTTGGCCGCCATACTTGTTACCCGTTTCGAGCGCGAAGGTGAAAAATCTTACCAATGCTGAGGGTGAGCGCCGGTAAATATCACTTAGCGCTAAGGCTAAACTGTCACCCGTTCGTTGGCGCTGAACGAGCAGGCGAAATTCTGTTTTCAACGGTGGGCTTAACTGACGAGCGGCTAGGTCGAGTGCCGGCAACAAGCTTAATCCTGCATTTAAACTACTAGCCAACAACTGTAATGCTCCGGGTAATTGCTGTTCTAACTTTTGCCGACGCTGCCTGAGCAGCACCGCACGTAACCATGGTAGACAAGCTAGATAGCAAAGCGCCGCGATCAATGCCCACCACCACTTTGCCAAAATGATATAGGCAACCAAACCAATCGGAACTGCGGTACTGCCAACCAACAACCAAAAGGTTTGCGCGGGAAGAAATATTAGAAACGCCGCCATCGACACTTCAGTGTCCCGTTGCAACTGTCTCTTAAGGTCACCAAGCGACTGACTTGAGAGAGCCCAGATTAAGCCGAACGAGGCAAAAAAAGTTAACCCCAATAGGGCCAATAGCTGCCATAGTTCAATCTCCATGGAGATCACCCCACTCTGAGCAAACGCCGGTCTTTTCAAGTGCTTGGTTTTGCCACTCAAACAGCGGGCTAAGTTGATAAGTAAGGCTTTCAAGCCCGAGTACTTCACTTATTGCGGTAATCACTCGTCGCCCATCAGAGCACCGAGAAATTTGTACAATAACCTGGATGGCACTGGCTATTTGCTGGCGAATCGCATGCATCGGCATATCGAACCCTGCCAGCATTACCATTACCTCTAACCGCTGTAACGCCTCGCGCGGACTATTCGCATGCAAGGTCGTCAATGAACCTTCATGCCCTGTATTCATTGCCTGAAGCATGTCTAGCGCTTCGGCGCCACGGCACTCTCCCACCACGATTCGGTCGGGCCGCATACGCAATGCATTAATTAACAGTTCTCGTATCGACACAAGGCCGCGCCCTTCGGCATTCGCCGGCCTAGCCTCAAGCGCTATCAGATTGGCATGCTGCAATTTAAGTTCAGCGGCACCTTCAATCGTTATAATTCGCTGATTTTCAGGAACTTCACTGGCTAGTAAATTCAATAAAGTCGTTTTACCGGTTCCTGTTCCGCCGACGATCAGTACATTTTTACGAGCCTGAACCATTTGTTTTAAGTAACTAGCAGCGGCGGAGCTAATTGCCTTGTGCTCTAGAAGGTCGGTAAAGGTAAGCGCCTTTCGCGCGAACTTTCGAATCGTTAGGCAGGCACCACGCAGCGCTAACGGTGCGATAACCGCATTAACACGAGAGCCATCGGGTAAGCGCGCATCTACCATAGGTTGGGCACTGTCGATACGACGCCCAAGTGGCAACACAATACGTTCGATAACTTGCAGTAACTCTTCTTCACTCTTAAAGCGGATGGAGGTTGGCTCGAGCTGGCCCTCACGCTCAATAAATACTGAGTTAAAGTGATTGACCATGATTTCACTTATACGGTCATCCCCCAGCAGCGGACTAATGGGGCCAAACCCCATACAATCGTCAACCACTTCATTGATCAGTTGTAGTTGCGCGGCAGTCGCCTGCCCGCCCTGCTGTTGCCGCACATGCGCTTGCAATAACTGTTCGGCATAAGTACGTAACTTGTTAAGGCTCCCCAGATCTTCTTGTAACGTCGCTCGCTGAATTTGGGCTTTTAGAAACTGCGTCAACGCTGCCTTATTAATCATCTTTAAGTGCCTCGCTAACAAAGGGCTCCAACAGCCCAACGCACCCTACACGCTGACGAAATCGTTGTAGTTGCTGTACGGCATTTTCGCTGCGCTCACGACGTTGTTCGGTGGCTGCTGCTAACCGCGGGGTCACTAACACAACCAAGTCTGTTTCAGCTTTACGAAATTGTTCTGACGCAAATAGCGGGCCAATGATGGGTAATTTATGTAGTCCGGGGAATCTATCCGCTTGTTGAGACTGCTCATGCTGTATTAGTCCGGACAAGACAAGCGTTTCTCCGGCTGGTATCACGAGCGTGGAAGCAACTTTACGGGTTAGTAAGCCAGGAATACCATTCACCGCAGTCGCCGGGTCAATAGAGCTTAGCTCAGCAACGAGGTGGGCTTGTATTTCTCCGCTGGCAAGAATTTGAGGTGCGACTTTCAGTTGAATTCCGTAGGGGCGAAAGCTCACATCTTGTAACCCTTGAGCCAATACTTGAGGTACCGGAAACTCACCACCGACGAGGAAGTCGGCCTCACCGCCACTAATAGCGGTCAACGTCGGAGTGGCAAGCAGTCTTGCATGTCCTTCCCGCTCCATGACATCGATGGTGGATTGAGCACTGACTGGCAGATGCAGCCATTGTCCAGCATTTTCGACTAGAGGCCCGTTGATATGTGCGGGCCAGCGAACGCCTAAATGCCGTGACGAAGAGCGCTTTACCTCTGCAATTTTAACTTCAATGACCACCATTGGTTGTTCATCAGCACCGATAAATTCAACTTGCGACGCCAGCTGCTGATAGCGAACCAGCAGCTCATCAATCTCATTTTTATAATGATGATCGACTTGCCCCGATAGCGTGACCAAACGACCATGGTGTTCAATTTGCAGTTGTGGGAAGCGGCGCTGCAATGCCAACAACTCGAACTTAAGTCGTTGGTCAGGTAACGCGTTGACCTGAATGAAGTGACGTTCAACGACGCTATTGTTGGCGAATACCAGCACCTCGGTAGTGCCCTCTAACTTGCCAGTTATCACCATGGAGCCACTTTCAAGGTATTGGAACCCAACCACCTCTGGGTTCGTGAACACCACGTCATCAACTGCCTCTATACGTAGCACCAGCGACTCATTTACTGCTATCACCGACGCCATCTGCTCACTTGCCGTTGCGACGTTTGCTAACAACACGAGTACCACTAATAATTGCCTCATCATTACTCTTGGCCTCCATTGTTGATGCGGTGAATTCTAACTGGCGATGCATTTGCTACGTCGACATAGTGATGCTCTGGCTGCTGTAACCAAACCGCATACCCGCCGTTTCTAAGCGCTTCAAACTGCTGGGCCTGTTGCGCCGTGAAGCGAAACGTAAGAGTACTGGCTAGGCCTTGGTGCCATGCGGCTTCCGTGGCATTATCGATGGCTAAAACCTCTACGTTGCGAATAGCTGTAAAGCGCGAGGAGGCACTCTCACCAAAGCGATGCGTGACCCCTACCAAACTTACTCTATTACCTATCGCAATAAGTCCATGATGAATTTGATCAATACTTATCGTGGCCGTCACTGCATATTCGCCGGGCGCAAGAATATCGCTAAATGAGGCGCGTCGAGCTTGTTCAAGACTACTTAAAGTTACCGGCTCGCCGCTGCTTACGAAGTGTTGAGTCGTGGTTCCCACAATCGCCATCGCATCTTGCGGACGCAACCAGTCTTCACTGATATAGCCAGGCGGATACTTGCGTTGCTGGAGATCATCAAGCGTCACCGTATGCCCCTTCTCTAGATCCGTTTGAAACACCAGCACCCATTCCATATCGGCCTGGCGCTGTTGCTCAAGCCGTTGTGATTGTTGCTGCACATAAACCGACATAAGCTGATAGCTCGCCCCCACGAGCGCCAGCACTAATAACAGGAGAAGACCTATTTTCCATTTAAGTTTGAATCTAAGAGACATGGTTTAATGCGCCCATGGATGCCAAAGAAACTGCTGCCAAATAGCGTTATACAGGAGCATCCAACTGGCCACCATATGGCTTAACCAGCGCAAAAGTGTTTGGTCGTTGGTGGTTACGGGTACCACAACAATAAGTAATAAAGCCAAGCTAATAAGCACGACTTCAACGCTCGCTTGGCCCATTTGGTAGTGCCGAGAGAACCAGGGTCGAGCCATTCTGAACGTACAAGAAAAGCTCTTCGATAGGTCGTTGCAGTGATAGGTAAAACCGTCCATGGCTTAACTCCAAGAGCCGAGGTCGTCGGCTCAAATAACGAAATTGAACAAATTGATACAGCTGCTGCGGATGCTGCTGACTCCAATAAATATTTAATTGCTGGCCACGATCCTTAACACTTTGTAGTTGCCTACCACGCCAGTTATGAGCGCTTTGTTGGGCGGTATTTGCCACCATCGAGACACGCGTTAGCCAAATTTCTTCGCCTTGGCTTTGCAGCAGCCACATTACCCCTCGGTGCTCACACCAAAAGCCGACCGCTGGTAGCTCTTCGACCTGACACCCCAGCACCGCTAAATCAGGCAATGCCGGCCTTTCAATACGCCAAATTTGCTGTGGCCCTTGGGTGGACAAAAGCTCTCCCTGCCAATTAAGGGGA
Source organism: Pseudidiomarina piscicola (assembly GCF_902806985.1). Lineage (GTDB taxonomy): Bacteria > Pseudomonadota > Gammaproteobacteria > Enterobacterales > Alteromonadaceae > Pseudidiomarina > Pseudidiomarina piscicola. The sequence goes on along the minus strand of NZ_CADCXY010000009.1, from coordinate 29,326 downwards.
AGATCCAACATCAGCAACTGTTGCTCTGTCTGCAAAGCACCGCTGTTGGCGTAGCTTCATTGTTACTCCAACCCCAGCGCAGCTCATCCGGCGCAAACTCCTCGCTAAAGTGCAGCCAACTCACTAAACGCTGAAGGTTGGCTATTCCTAGTTTGTCTAGCTGAGCAAACGGCGTCAGATTTGCGGGGCGTTGGTCTAAGTCTTCGGTGTGCGCGGGTTGCCAAGCATCTTGTATTTGCGCCATTGCTACGTAATTATCGCTTTCGCTGAGTATGCGGAGGTTGTCGTGCGATAGGTCTAACTCTGACAGCAGTTTTAGAGGTGCCAGCACCACTTTGGCCCGTTCGGCAAATGCATAGTCATCAGATTGCGCTAAGGCATCTTCCGGTAATACTTGCATCATCAGCGCTCGGCTATTATCAATACGTCGCTGCTGAGCGCTATTGGTCGGCTCAATAACATCTTTGATGAGCGTCAATAGCACCGCCAAAAGCATGATCACGGCGATACTTTCAATGATCGCTTGGCCATTTTGCTTAGTCATTTCGTGAACCCCCTGGTAAGCTAGCTAGCAACACCTTCTCACTCACCGACAAACTCATGAGCCGCGGCTCCCATAATGCATTAAACAAGTTTGCCTGTTCCGGTTGCTTATCAGAGCGAGGGAAAAGTTGTGTCGGTCGCGAAAAGAACACACCCGCTTTTGCGGTTACACCGTTTAAGGTTACGATAACTTGAGGCCAGTCATCGGGTTGCAACTCAGCACGGTTAAAATAGCTAAATCGCTCGGCGATGGAGCTTAAGCGATGTTGCTGAGCTCGCGCCCATTTTGTGGTGGTTGGATTGATTTGTCCCGAGTCACCAAACTCTTGCGGGCGATACGATTTCACTTTACTGCCGTTGTAGCCTAAACCATCCCCCCAGGGCAGTTCCTCTGAATCAAGTAACCCCGCCAGATGCACCGCGACCGTATCCATCGATTGCCAGTGCCACGCACCTCGCTTATCGACTTGCAAGCGCGCACCTCCCGCTTTTCTGACACTCACTTGTAGTGCAGTGAACCAGCGATAGCTTCGCCGGCGGCTAAAGCCGTCTAGACTTGCTAACATAAGTTGTTTAGCCAGACCGCCATCAGCGCCTGAGTGTTGTGGCGGAATATAGCTCCACCAGAGCCAAGGAACGGGTACTAAACCAGGTGCATGTAATACCTGCCAACGAGGTTCTTGTAACCTGTGGAGGTTGGCAACGTTGGTGAGACTGCGAGGAATTTCAAGACTAAAGGTAACGCGCGCAAACCACTGCGTGGCACGCAGTGCAGTGTTCATCGCTTGCTGAACATAAACGGCACCGCGTAACAGGGTTGTTAATGGCCTTTCGACGTGTCGCACCGCTTGTGAAATTTGCCGTGTGATGGCATTTAAATAGGGGATCCAAGTTGCGGCAAGGGCACTGCGTTCAGCGACATCTTGCATCATCAGGTACCAGCTATACACCCCGCTCAACTGTGCCAATGTCAATTGATTCGCCAGTAGCGCACGGTTTATTAGCGCCAGCAGGTTTAGCTCCCTCGCCATTAATGTCGCCGCAGATAGCGCCATGTTATCGGCAACATTTTGTTCGTACCAGGTTGAACGAACTTGCCGACTGACACTCATAACCCCCACTGTTAGGGCCAGTAGCGCAGCAATAACAGGTAGCATCCAAGCGCTGGTGTAACCATGCTGGCGCATTAGTTCTGCCCCGACTCGGTCGCTTCATCGTAGTTGCCAAGAGTCACTTCTTGACGTGCCACGGTGCCCGATCGCCGCGCAGCTGAGCGCGCTTGGTTCAATTGCTGAGAAGAGCTTTGCCCACTTACTTCATGGGCGATCCCAGAAACCTGGTTACGTACGGTTTTGCCAAGCAGTGAATACACGCCAATTGCAGCCACGGCAATTAACGCCACGATAATGATGTATTCGGTCATGCCTTGACCGCGATGGTAGAAAAGAAAACTTCCCTGTTGCATAACGCCTCCTTGCGAAAAGTTTTATCGAGCGACTGAGTTCGCTTAAAAACTATAACGCAAAGAAACGCGCTGCTAAGGCGAGGCAGAGATAACCTATTCGATATTAAGATACTTATGAAGTTGTACTGAGAGCCGCCAATTGCGCTCAATACAAACTTTTATAGCCAGTTCGGTTGCTCGCGGGCGCTGAGAAATAGGCTGCAAAGCAATCAATGCATCTGCCCGTGGCGGACAGCGGCGTAGGAGGTTATCTAACGCATCAATATGCTTTTGCATCGCCACTGGGTATTTGATTTCGTTCGCTCTTTTCATACAGTCCGGGCGGACTAAGTAGCCACCGGGCATATCTAATTTGGGCGAAACAGTGACCCAAGTATTCTCGGTCAACTTTAGCTCAAAGGTGCCACTGGTCTCGATCTGTAATCGATAACCGGCCTGCTCCAAGGTTTGGCCAAGCTCGCGCAGATCGAACATCGCTGGTTCACCGCCTGTAATAACAACATGCTTGGCATTAAAGTTTTGCTGTTGAAAAAGCTCGAGTAGCTGCGCTGCAGTCAGCTCTGCCCACTGCGCTGTCGCAGACGTTTTCGCCAACATCTGTTGCGCGCTTACCTTGGCATCCTCAGACGTTTCCCAAGTGTGTTGCGTATCGCACCACGGACAACCTACAGGGCAACCTTGCAAGCGCAAGAATATTGCAGGTGTTCCGGTGTACATGCCTTCACCCTGAATGGTTTCAAATAATTCATTAACTGGATAAAGAGTAGTAATGGGATTCATCCTATTTTGCGGTAAACTATAGCCTACTATTGTACCGCAAGTCGGTAGCGAAAAAAGCAGTAATCATGGAGCTCTATTATGGCCAAAGTTGTCGTTATTTATTCTGGTGGAATGGATTCATTCACAGTTCTTAACCGTGCCCTGCGCGATGGACATGACGTGTATGCCTTGTCGTTCAATTACGGACAACGTCACGTGAAAGAGCTCGAAGTTGCGGCGCAAGCAACCGCAAAGCTTGGCGTACCGCACAAAATAGTTGATATTACATCTATCAACTCGCTGTTAGCAGGCAGTTCGTTGACCTCAACCGAAATTGCTATTCCTGAAGGTGAGTACCAAGAAGACTCGATGAAGTCGACCGTCGTACCGAACCGCAATATGATTTTGTTATCGTTGGCGATTGGCTATGCAGTATCGCTTGAGGCGAGTGCAGTGTACTACGGCGCCCACTCAGGTGATCATGCGATCTACCCTGACTGCCGACCAGAGTTTGTGAAGCGTATGAACGAAGTGAGTCAAATCGCGAATTATGAACCGATCGACATCGCGGTCCCCTACCTCGACAGCGATAAGGCAGGGATTCTTGCCGATGGCCTATCTATGAACCTCGATTACAGTGACACTTGGACCTGTTACAACGGTCGCGACAAGGCTTGTGGCAAATGTAGTGCCTGTGTTGAGCGGCTTGAAGCGTTCGCAGCAAACCACTGTCGTGACCCATTAGCCTACGAAGATTAGCTAGAATAGCGCTCTAACAGGCTCTGAGACTGGTGCCAGCGTGGGTGGTTTTTAAGTGTTTGCCAGCCCATTGCGGCGCACTTTGCCAGCTGTTCATAGCAGCGGTTGGTTGGCCTTTCCACATTGACATAGCGCGCCTCGAGCGCTTCTAAAACTGCGATTGCACCGCTACGTTCATTGCATGCTAAGACCATGTCGCAACCTGCCTGCAGCGCTGCTTCTGCGCGCTCAGGCATGGTTCCAGCAGCGGTTGCTGCCGCCATTGCTAGATCGTCACTAAAAATCACCCCTTTGAACCCAAGCTGTGCTCGCAACACGTGCTGCAACCAGCGCTCCGAAAAGCCTGCAGGCTGATCATCCACTGCGGGGTAAATAACGTGTGCCGGCATCACCGCATCAAGGCAAGTGGCTAACTCTATAAAAGGCGGCAGATCGGTTCGCAAGATCTCCTCCCAAGACCGGTTATCAACAGGCATCGCGATATGCGAGTCAGCTTGTACCGAACCGTGTCCAGGGAAGTGCTTGCCCGTCGCCTTCATTCCGGCTTGGTGCATGCCCTTAATAAAGCCCCTGGCGAGTCGCGTGACATCCGCGCTTGTCGTCGCAAACGCACGGTCGCCAATCACTTCACTGATGCCATTCACATCAACCACTGGCGCGAAACTAAGGTCAATATCCATCGCCAGCACTTCACTCGCCATTAGCCACCCTAACTCTTGAGCACAATGCTGGGCCTCAGCCATGGTTTCTGCGTGCGCTGTTATTTCCGCCATAGCGGGAATCTTAGAGAAACCTTCACGAAAGCGCTGTACTCTTCCCCCTTCGTGATCGACGGCGAGGATTAACGGGTTGCGTGCAGCAGCGCGAGTTTGTCGCACCAGTTCGTGCAATTGGTCAATTTGTGCAAAGTTCCTGGAAAAATAGATGACACCACCCACTGCGGGGTGAGCCAACAATTCACGCTCTTCACTTGTAAGCTCAGTTCCCTGCAGATCAATCATTACTGCTGTCATAACTACTACTCGCGCAACCTTGATGAAATGAAGTGGGCAGTTTGCCAAAATTTATCGATGCCGTCACTAGAGAAATGCACAAGACTGGACTTGGTGGCACAGAGCGAATATAACATTGTGCTAGGTCACCATTCGAGGTTATGCCATGTTACGCAAAATCACCGCCATTCCCCGTAAGTTATTCCCTATAGTACTGTGTTGTCTCGCGCTGACAGGCTGTGGCGGCAGTGACAACGAGTCGACCGGTGGCAACGATACGGTGACCAGTTGCTCAGTGACCGACCAAAACCGCTATTTTCTGGATTATATGCGTGAAAATTATTTTTGGTACGAAGATATTCCAAGCTCGGTGGACCCCGATAGTTATGCTTCTGTAAATGACTTATTGGCCGCAATTCGCAGTGATGAAGACCGCTTTAGCTATATTCTTACGGAACAAGAATATCAGCAACGCTTTGTTAACGCGCAGTATATTGGTTTCGGCTTCTCGACACGCATCAACGGCAATCGGGTCTTCATCAACTATGTGTTCAATGACTCGCCCGCAGCAACCGCGGGACTGCAACGTGCCGACGAAATCGTCGCCATCGACGGTGTTCCCGTTGCAACGCTCATCGCCAATAACAGTTACAATCAGGCGCTGGGGTCGGCCGACGTCGGCGTTACAGCCGAATTTACCTGGCAACGCCCTGATGGCCAGCAATTCAACGCCGTCATTAGTAAAGTCGAGGTCGAAACCAATACTGTATTGGCTGTTGAGCGGTTTCAAGTAGCAGAACGTGAGGTTGGCTATTATGTTTTAAATAGCTTTATCGACCGCACCGGTGCCGACTTGAATGAAGCTTATGATGCCCTTGTGGGGGTTGACGAGCTAGTGATTGATCTACGCTATAACGGCGGCGGATTGATTCGATACGCAAACCAAGCAGCCACTCAAGCTGCGGGCAATAATGTGATCGGTCAGCCGTTTGTGTCCCTAGTGTTCAACGATAAAAATAGCGAAAACAATTACACGTCCGTGTTTGAACTCATTGAGGGGGTACAGCAATTAGACTTAAATCGTGTGTTTGTGCTCACGACAGGGTCGAGCTGTTCATCTTCTGAGCTTATTATTAACGGCCTAAGCCCCTTTGTGGAAGTGGTGGTTGTGGGACAAACAACTTGTGGCAAACCCGTAGGACAATCACCCGACCCGTTCTGCGATAAGCGTAGTTTCGTGATTAACTTTGAAACGGTGAATGCCGCGGGTGAAGGCCGCTACTTCGACGGTATCGAGCCGCACTGCACCGCAATGGATACACTCGTTGCAGACTGGGGAGCTGCGGGCGACCCACTGCTCGATGAAGCAAAGGTTTACATCAGTTCCGGCAGTTGCACCACAGCGGGCGCCACAGCTTTGCACACACGCACAAGATTAACCAAGCAAGGCCACCCGTTGTTACAGCAATGGGCGAGCGAACATTAGTTTGAGGTAGACGTTAATAAGCTCGGCAACAAACTCACTCCTTCATCGGTACAAAGCCAGCGAGCTTTTATGCCATAAGCCTGGGCGAGGTTTTCATCACTGAGAACCTCGGCGGGTGTGCCTTGGGCTAATAACTCGGCCTGGTTTAGCAACAGTAACCGGTCGCAAAAACGTGCAGCTAACCCTAAGTCGTGTAGCGCAATCGTTACCAGTTTACCTTGTGTTGCTTGGGCTTTAAGCACCTCCATGACCTGTAACTGGTAATAGAGATCGAGGCTGGCGGTCGGCTCATCGCAAATCAGCCACGGCTGGTTACCTAATAAAGCTCTGGCCAGATGAACGCGTCGTTGCTCTCCACCTGACAATTGTGTCACCGGGCGCCCCATTAACGGTTCGAGTTGCATACTGTCGACCACGCGCGCAAGTTCGCTGGCGGGCTGTTTTATTTTCAAATTAACCAAGCCCGCTTGCAGAAAGTGCGTTACTGAAACATCTGTCTCAACGAGCGGGTTTTGTGGTAGATAACCATGCAGTTGGCGCCGTTCTAGCATAGGTGTTTGCAATAAATTATCGCCTTGGTACCAAACCGTACCGGAGTCAGCCGGTACCACGCCACAAAGTAACTGTAAAAGCGTTGACTTACCTGCTCCATTTGCACCGATAACCCCTACCAACTGGCCGTTATTCGCTGAAAAGCTTACCTCGCGTAATCGTGTCGAGTGACTTAACTGACGGACATCTAGCGTGGTCATCGCGTTTGCCTCATAAGTAAGATAACTAACCAGGGAGCGCCAATAAAGGCAGCTACAACGCCTAGTTGCAGCTCGACTGTGGTCGGTATCAACTTCACCACGGCGTCGATCAATAGCAACAGAGCACCACCACCGAGCCCACTCAACAGCATCAATTGGGGCGGTCGATGTTCACCTAGCAAGCGCGCTAAATGGGGGGCCAATAAGCCAATAAAACTAATGACGCCAGCAGTCACCACAGAGGCGGAAACCAGTAGTGTCACCCCTGCTAGCACCCACCACAGCGACCAATTTTGGCGAAAGCCAAGACTCGCCAAGGTTTGCGGATCAAAAATATGCGCCCGAATAAAGTGACGCTGCCAATACAGTAATGCGAAGGCCACAGCCATGCTTGGTAGCAACAGGTACACCTGCTCCCAGCCGCGGTTGGCAACTGAACCAAGCAGCCATAGACTCCACTCTAAATAAGCGAAAGGATTCGGTGCCAGATTAAGCACTAAAGAGAGCAGCGCTCCGCTAAACGATGCCACTGCGACACCTGCTAAAATTAACCGTAAACCGCTTGTATGTCTGCCAGCAATGAGCCATAACGCCGCTAAACTAACGAGCCCGCCAAACATACCTATAAGCGGCAGCGCACCGCTAATAGGTAGACTCAAGCCCGAATAGAGCACCACCACAATGGCTAACGCACTGCCGCCAGCGACACCGGTAATTCCAGGCTCTGCCAATGGGTTCCGAAATATCACTTGTAAAACCGCTCCGGCGACACCTAGGGCAATACCATTGAGCATTGCCAAGACAGCACGTGGTAGGCGAATATCAAACAAGATAACGGCTGCAGCATCCCCTAGATGCTGATAGCCCCAACCACTACTACCCATAAAAGTATGAATAACTAGCAGCAGTAAAGTGCTGAAGATTAATAGCACGCTATGGCGCAGCATTGCCGTGCTCCCTCGCTAAATGACTTTGTAGTTGCTGCAGGTAATCAAGCGCTCGTACCGTAGAACACCCCGCAAGCTTGGCGTTAATTTCAATCACTCGACGGTCGGTTAACCACCCTTGCAGGCCGTCATGCCAGAGCCAATCATGGGCACGCGCGTAACGCGTCGAAAAGCCTTCTAAAATAACCGTGTCGGGCTGACTTTGTAACACCTGCTCAAGGTTCAATCGGACCAGATCTTGTGATCCTGCGAGGGGCGACAAGCTTACGCTCTGCTGAGTTAACAATTGGTGAACCCAACTTTGTTCACCCCAGGTATAACCATTGGGCATTAACACCAAGGTTTCACCTAGCCCCTGTAGCTCAAGCTGCGCCATTTGTTGCTCTTGGCTCAACAGCCAGCGCCGCGCCTGGGGCGCTTGGCCAAGCGTTTGGCCTAGCGTATTCACCGCCTCGCGCCATTGTTGCCAATGCGTCACGTAGGGTAACGTTGAGACGGCTGTACGTTCTGTTAACGCCAGCCGCAGTTGCCGCCCAACAAAACTCCCCGCCAGCACCCGTGTTGGCCGAAGCGCAATAATCTGTTCTAGCCTGTCGCCATGTGCCGTCGACGGCACAATATGCCATGGCTGGCCAACCCACTGCGGTAGCCAGTTGTCAAAACACGGGTTGATGCTCACCAGCCGCTGGGCTTGCGAAGCCTGTGCGGATGGCCCCAGTAACAACAGAATCAGCCATAGAAAGCGCACGCTAAATTGCCTCTAGCGCCTGCTGTAAATTTTTTACAGCGGTCACCTGCATACCTTCAATCGGGTCTTTAGGTCTATTCCCAGCGGCGACAATGGCCCGAGTAAAGCCATGTTTCGCGGCTTCATTTAAACGAGCTTGACCGTTTTGTACCGGGCGTATTTCACCGGCTAAGCCGACTTCGCCGAACACGATTAAGTCGCGCGGCAGAGGCTGTTCTTTAAAACTTGAAACGATGGCAAGCAACAAGGCTAAGTCAGCCCCTGTCTCAGTGACGCGAACCCCGCCGACCACGTTAACGAAAACATCTTGGTCGGACATGTGTAAACCACCATGACGATGCAATACAGCGAGTAGCATCGCCAAACGTGTTGCTTCGGTACCCACAGCAACACGCCGCGGACTCGCCAGTTGACTGGCGTCGACGAGCGCTTGTAGCTCGACCAACAAAGGACGCGTCCCTTCCCAAATCACCATCACCACAGAGCCGTTACCATGCTCTTCGCCGCGTTGTAAGAAGATTGCCGAGGGGTTGCTAACCTCTTTCAAACCCTGACCGGTCATTGCGAACACGCCAAGCTCATTGGCGGGTCCAAAGCGGTTTTTGTTGCCGCGCAAAGTGCGAAAGCGAGAATCAGCCGTACCTTCTAGTAAAATCGATGCATCGATACAGTGCTCAAGCACTTTAGGGCCGGCCAGTGCACCATCTTTCGTCACATGACCTACCATGATGATAGCGACCCCTTTTTGCTTGGCATAACGGGTTAAATAAGCAGCCGACTCTCTCACTTGTGACACACTGCCCGGAGCTGACTGTATGTCTGCCAAGTGCATCACCTGAATCGAGTCGATCACCATTACTTTGGGTTGCTCTTTGTTCGCTAAATCACAAATCGTTTCCACCGACGTCTCGGCCAGCATGCGAAGCTTATCAGTTGGCAAACCAAGCCTTTGCGCACGCAGCGCGACTTGCTGCAACGACTCCTCACCGGTTACGTAAAGCGTTTTCATTTGCCCGGCAAGTTGGCACATTGTCTGCAGTAACAAGGTACTTTTACCAGCGCCAGGTGAGCCACCAATGAGTATCGCTGAACCGGGCACAATACCGCCGCCAAGCACTCGATCGAACTCCTTGTACGTACTACTAAAGCGCGGCAAATCTTGTAAGTCGACCTCGGCCAAGGTTTGCACTTGCGCCTGTGTTGAACCGGCAAAGCCTCTTCGTTCGACACTGACGGTTTTTGCGCTGGCGAGACGAACTTCAGTTAACGAGTTCCAAGCCTTACATTCGGTACACTGTCCCAGCCAGCGTACAAAGTCAGCACCACATTCATTACATACATACGCAGTTTTTGCTTTTGCCATTTTAGCTCTTCTCGTTGTTGTTGATGGCGTCTAAGCGCTTTGCTAGCTGCATCAAGTCTGGTTCATCAATACACCAATCGGCCTGTTCGCGCAGCATCGGTTTGGCGCAGTAGGCGACCCCAAGTTCGGCAGCAGCTAGCATCAGCTGGTCATTGGCGCCATCCCCTACAGCAATGGTATTACTCAATGGAATCGACCAGCGTGTTGCCAGCTCGCATAAATAATCCGCCTTGGCTTGGGCATCCACTATGGGGCCGCTTAACTCACCGCTTAACTCACCGTTTAACTGGGAACCCTGCCAATGCAATTGATTGGCTCTATGCGCATCTAATTGTAAAGCGTCAGCGACGCGCTCACTAAACCATGTGAAACCGCCTGACACTAAAGCTGTGCGCCAGCCGTGCTGCTTAAACCATTGAATCAGTTGGCGCGCCCCCACCGCTAGAGGTAAAGGTTCAAACAGCTGCTGCATCTCAGTTGCAGACACGCCGTTTAACACCTTTACCCGCTCGCGCAAGCTTGCCGCGAAATCAAGTTCACCACGCATGGCGGCCTCGGTAATCGCGCTCACCTGCTGTTTTTTGCCTCGTAATGCCGCCAGTTCATCAATACATTCGATGGTGATTAGCGTCGAGTCCATATCGAATATTACGATGCCAGGCGTATCTATCGTTACCATTAGTGTTGCTCTTGTAGGGTTGCACAGCGTATAGTTTTGTTATGACGACAGCGCAACATCTTATCAATATCACTAAACTTGTCTATCGCCGCGGCCGTAGACTGCTTGTGGCAGTGCTCCTGATCATCTTGATCGAAAACCTCTGGAGTACCATGCAGGAAACGAGTTTGGCTGAGTTACAGTCACATAGCCAGCAACTTATTGAGTTAACTGCAGCACAGGCAGCTAACGAGGCCCGCTATTGGCTGATAGAAAATGACGTTGCTAAACTGCAGACGTTGGTTGATAACTTAGCCCAGCATCCACTTATTGATTACAGCGCCATTTATGACAACTACGGTCGTGCCTTAGTAAGTGCTGAGCCACCTTCCGCCCGCGCCGAAAAAGTGTTTGTTTTGGTTGAAGAGGTTCGCGAAGAAGAGCTCATTCATGGCTATTTGCACATTGCCATCAATCAGCCAATGCTGCTTGCAGAACCCATTTCTGTGCACGAATATCTAAGTTACTACGGACAATTTTTACTTGTTTTCGCTATTTTAGCGGGCGTGCTAATGACTTTAACGTTTAACAAGTGGCGCTATCGACGCTGGCGAGCGCCTGAATAGCGGTTTGGCTATTACGCCAAAGTTGCTCGGTAACCTGTGCAGCACTCTCGCTACGCAACGCTATTAACGCACTCAGCACCTCGGCAATTTGTGCCGGTTCATTACGCTTTCCCTGAAAGCCCTGCAGCGGCATATCCGGCGCGTCAGTTTCCAGCAACAAAGCACTTAACGGCACGGCTTGAATTGCCGCTCGCGTTTTCTTTGCCCGCGCATAGGTAATGGTTCCGCCTACCCCAAGCTTAAAGCCTTTATCAACCCAATCCTGTGCCTGTTCTGGGCTTCCACTAAAGGCATGTAGAATACCTTTAAACTGAGGCAATTCATCAAGGTAAGGCGCTAAAATACCGAGTAAATCGCTCTGCGACTTACGGTGATGAAGTATTACAGGGCGTTGATAGTTTTTCGCCAGCTTTACTTGTTGCTCAAATAGCTCGCACTGTTTATCCCATTGGTGACAGGTACGATCGAGGCCAATCTCACCGACCCAATAATTTGCATGAGTCTCAAGCTGCTGCTGTACCCAAGCTATATCGTCACTTTGATGCTCATCAATAAAATAGGGGTGCAGCCCCACCGCATAATAAAGTGCGACCTTACTTATTTTATCAGAACTAATCTTTGGTGTTTTTCGGCGGGTGCCAGGAACAAGAATCGCATGCACGCCCTTGGCATAGGCTCGTTTTACAACCTCTTCTCGGTCATCATCAAAACTCTCAAAATCAAGATGACAATGACTATCAAAGAGGTTGGTATTCATAACGGCCTCGGCAAGTTAGTGTTCCCGGGTGTGATGGAAATCAATGTCTGGATACCGCTCTGTGGCGAGGTTCAAATTAACCATGGTCGGCGCAATGTAAGTTAAGTTATCACCGCCATCAAGGGCCAAGTTAACTTCTGCCTTGCGGCGAAATTCATCAAGCTTCTGCTCACTATCTGACGATACCCAACGCGCTGTCGCCACGTTGATATTTTCATACACGGCATCGACGTTGTATTCAGATTTTAAGCGATGTACCACCACGTCAAACTGCAATACCCCGACGGCGCCGACAATCAGATCATTGTTCGCTAACGGGCGGAATACTTGCACCGCACCCTCTTCAGATAGCTGCACAAGGCCCTTTAACAGCTGCTTTTGCTTCAGTGGATCTTTAAGCCGAATACGACGGAACAATTCTGGGGCGAAGTTTGGTATGCCACTAAATTTAAATTTTTCGCCAGCGGTAAAAGTATCACCAATTTGAATGGTGCCATGATTATGCAAACCTATGATGTCGCCCGGGTAAGCTTCCTCAACATGCTCACGATCGCCAGCTAAGAACGTTAACGCATCCGCAATGCGCACACCTTTAGCTAAGCGTACTTGATGCATCTTCATGCCTTTTTGGTACTTGCCTGACACAATTCGCATGAAGGCAACGCGGTCGCGATGCTTGGGGTCCATGTTTGCTTGAATTTTAAACACGAAACCAGAGAACTCCTCGCGCGCGGCCACCACAGCTTCGCCGGTGTCCGTTTCGCGTGGTAGAGGCTTTGGTGCCCAATCAACAAGACCATCTAGCATGTGGTCAACGCCAAAGTTACCCAGCGCTGTACCGAAGTAGACCGGCGTTAATTCTCCCGCCAAAAACATCTCTAGATCAAATTCGTTCGAGGCGCCTTGTACCAACTCTATTTGCTCTCGTAATTCGTCAGCGTAGCCACCTAACTTAGCGTCGAGCTCTGGGTTATCGAGGCCTTTAACAACTTCGCGCTCTTGAATTCGATGGCCCTGGCCGGTTTTATACAGAATGACTTCATCGTTGAGCAGGTGGTAAACACCTTTAAAGTTTTTACCCGAACCAATAGGCCAAGTTATCGGCGCACACATGATATTGAGCACGCTTTCCACTTCATCAAGCAGTTCAAGCGGGTCGCGAATATCGCGGTCAAGTTTGTTCATGAAAGTAATGATTGGCGTATCCCGCAGGCGAGTTACTTCCATCAGTTTAATGGTTCGGTCTTCGACACCTTTAGCACCGTCAATCACCATTAAACACGAATCCACCGCGGTCAGGGTCCGGTAAGTATCTTCCGAAAAGTCTTCGTGCCCCGGAGTATCGAGTAAGTTAACTAACGCATCATGGTAGGGGAACTGCATCACCGAGGTCGTCACCGAGATGCCGCGCTCTTTTTCCATTTCCATCCAGTCCGACTTTGCATGCTGACCAGACTTTTTACCTTTTACAGTACCTGCTTTTTGCAAACGTTGCCCGTGCAAGAGCACTTTCTCAGTAATCGTTGTTTTACCCGCATCAGGGTGCGATATGATTGCGAAAGTTCTTCGCTTATTGATTTGATTAAGAAAATCGGCGTTTGCCATGTATTTAAATTCCCATGTGGTACAACGGTTTGTACACAATATAAGTTAACTCTACGCCCTGACTTTGAAACAGCCCGACAAGCGTTACAGCTAGAAAAACCATTATTAATAACTGTAAAAATGATTCCTCTATTCTAGCAAATTGACTAAACATTATAAATCGCGCAACCATTACTTCTTTTAGCTTTTTGTTTCGAGCAATAAGAGGGATTACCCCTATATATTTGCCACCTGAGCTCATGGCAGTCTGATATCGCCAACAAAAATAACTGATACAGGACTGCAACTATGATGACCAAAACAAAGCTTTCAAGTATTACACTCGCATTAGCATTCTCACTATCGTCAACAGTGGGTATAGCGAAAACCTTTGACCCAGACCTACGTTCAATCGTAAGTGCCGCCGATGATGCAACGTTACATCCCGTGATCGTTACCTTTGATCAGAGCGAAGCTCCCTCGGCAAGCCAAGTCGAATTTTTGGCACAGCTCGGGCTTAACGGCGTGGTGATGCAAGAATTACCTATGGCTGGTGTACTAGCAACTCGCGCTCAAATCGAAACCATTTATCAACGCGAAGATGTTCGCTCAGTTTGGCATAATGACCCGCTTTCGTTAGAAAACGGCGATGCCACGGCTATTACCGGCGTACAAAACCTTCGAGCCGATAAAGACCTACGTAACAATGGTATTCCCTTTTCCGGCCGCGGTATCGGCGTTGTCATCAATGACTCTGGTGTTGATGGGACACACGGTGACTTAATGTACCCGCAGCACGTGGTACAGAACGTATTAGCTCAGGTAAACCTGAACAGCCTCAGTGGTATGCTACCTATTACGTACCAGGAAAATGTAGCGAATACAGATATTCTGGGTGGCCATGGTACGCATGTTGCTGGCACCGTTGGTGGTAGCGGTAGTATGAGTAACGGAGAACACACCGGCGTGGCGCCAGGAGCTTCTTTAATTGGCTATGGCTCAGGTGCTGGTCTGTTTATTCTCGACACTTTAGGTGGCTTTGATTACGCCCTTCATAATCAATTTACCTATAACATTCGTGTGATTTCAAATTCGTTCGGTAACACCGGCGATGTAGGAACCGATTTTAACCCCGATGATCCGACCAACGTGGCCACCAAAAAGCTCGCTGACAATGGTGTGATCACTGTTTTCTCGGCAGGTAATTCAGGCCCAGGCGAATCGACCATCACCGGTAACTTTAAAAAAGCACCGTGGGTTATTACCGTTGCCGCAGGTGATAAAAGCGGCAAATTAGCGGATTTCAGTTCGCGTGGTGTCGATGGCAAGTCAGGCGAAGTTGAAGTGGACGGTGAAACCTATACCTGGGAAGACCGCCCGACAATCACGGCACCAGGAGTTGATATTATTTCTGCTCGCGCCTCACTGTCGAGCTTAGGTGGCTTGAGTGCACAACAAGACTCCGAGGAGATTCCGCCGGAACAACTAGCTTACTATACCATCTCCAGCGGTACCTCGATGGCTGCTCCTCATGTTTCAGGTGTCGTTGCCTTAATCTTAGAAGCCAACCCCAACCTACAATGGCAGGAAGTTAAGCAAATCATTCAAGACACCGCGACGGTCATGCCAGGTCGCGACTCTTGGGAAGCGGGTGCCGGTTATATTAATGCCCACGCAGCGGTCAAAGCGGCCCTCGAGAGCCCAACGCTGTTCGGTGATACGGTAAAACAAAACCGCACCTTCAACGCTAATGTTGAACTCACCGATGGCGATAGCTTTACCCGCACTGTTGAGTACTTCCCTGTTGGCGACACCGCAGCTGAAACCTTCACCGTTGACCAAGACGCTACTTTGGTGCTTGCCAGTGCGCAAATTGAGTCAGGCACGGCATTTGTTTTAGAGGATCCGAACGGCAATCGTTATGGCTCAGGAATTGGGCTACCGGTACTGGGTTCCTCGGTCGGTGTAACGGCGCCAGCCGTCGCTGGTACGTGGAAGGTCTACGCTCGTGGTATTGGCTCTGTTAGCGGCCTGTCATTAGACCCACTAGGTGTCACTAACGGTATTGGCTTACCTCTTCCAACCGAAGTTTCGATTCGCACGGTGAAATCTGCGGGTATTTCAGGCATCGATGATACCGCCGGTCACCCAGCGCGTGGCTTTATTGAGCTCGCTATCAACGAGCGGCTGATGGATGCGCGCAATGGCGGTTTCTCGCCTGATGCGGCGGCCACCAAAATCGAACTTGCCGACGCCTTAAGCCTAAGTGGCTTGTTGCGCCAAGCACAACAAGGTTCAGAGTCTCTCTACTTCGACACCCATGCGAGCCATGCAGCCTTTGCCAACGCAGCGACGGCGAATGACGGCGCACTACTAGGTGGAGCAGCAGCGACTGCACCGTTAATGTCGCCAAGCTCTGCACGTTGGTTTGGTGCCAATCAATCGGTCTCTCGCGTTGATGTCGCCTATGCACTCGTGCAAGCGCTAGGGTTACAGCAACAAGCCGCGGCCTTTGATCCTCAGCAACCGTTAACGGTAACTCGGTTCGACCAAGTGATTGAGATCGAAGATAGTCTTGCCATTCCGGCAACCAAGCGTGGTCATGTTCAACTGGCACTCAACATGGGTCTTGCGCAAGTTGAACTTGACGTCGTGCAAGGTCCTTTCGACCTGACACCTAAGTTTACCGCCTCGTTCGGTCCAGACCAAAGTGTCACCCGGGCTGAATTAGCTCGAGATCTGACGCAGTTGTTGCCGCGCATTGGTAACTAAGCAAGGAGCGCTGGTGGGTTAACTCACCAGCGCATTTAAGGTGAGTTCTATCATCAAAGAAAGATGCCTAGCAAGCTGGTACCGAATCTGCTAATACTCGTTTTTTAAATGCTGAGTCAAACACGGAAACCAGCTTGTTTTAGGTTACTTTTTTTCGTTTGCTTTCTTTAAGAAGTAAATCACGTAAAACGTGCAAATACCCATCAGTACCGCTAGTCCAGTAAATGAAAAAAAGATAACTGGATCAGAGATAAACTCTTTAAGCAATTGCATAGCCTGCCTCCTTAGAAGCTATAACGAAGACCGAACATGGCAACCGTAGGATCAATGTCAACAGCAATAGATTCTGCCGTCGCACCGTTGATACGAACATCCGCAACTGTATCAATCGCCATACGGCTAATCATTAGATTTAGTCCCCAGTTGTCACTCAGCTTAACGTTTACGCCCGCTTGTAAAGCAAAACCCCAGCTATTTGATAGTGCAAGTTCAACATCGTCATTTGCAGTAATTACTGCAAGGTCAGTCAAAACACTACCGAGTTCAGGGCTTACTTTTTCTTCAAAAAACGTGGTGTAGTTCACACCAAAACCGACAAATGGGTCAATAACATCGCTTTCTAAAGTAAAGTGATATTGCGCCAATAAAGTTGGTGGAAGCTGTTTGGTTTCGCCGACTTTTAGCCCCTCGATTGCACCCGTACCATGAATTTCATGCTTAAACGGGGTTGCTGCAATTAACTCCAAACTCCAGTTTGGCGTGAAGCTATAGTCAAAAGTAATACCCAATTGTGTATTGTTGTCGACGGTAACACCTGTGCTACCGCTAGTTAGGCCGGCTAAAGATTCAATTACCGGTAATGATGCGCTATCATCGTTCGGCATAACACCAATAGCACCGACATTCACGGAAAACTGATCTGCGGCAATAGCCATAGGGGAAATGAAGCCAGAAATTAACAAGCCACTTATAATCATTGAGGTTTTCATACAGCACTCCTTAGTTATTCCCCTACATTTTATGTGGTTATAGAGTTAAAACATTGATAGAGATCAAGCTTTACTCGGGGTATGTATAAAAAGTTACGCAATTTTCAACGCATGTGCTACGCAATCGAAATAATGCGAATATCCATAGGTTGAATGTGTCGCGACTGTTGATGGCAGCGACAGCTTGGGGGATAAGTAGAAATGATTTGGAACCCGAAAGGTTAACTCACCAGCGCATTTAAGGTGAGTTCTATCATCATCGAAAACCCTGCTTCGCGTTCTTTTGAATCAAGCTGGGTGTTCGTAACTAAATTATCGGAGACCGTAAGTACGGTCAGTGCTTGAGCTTTAAACCTCGCTGCAGCAGCGTAAAGTCCCGCGGCCTCCATTTCGACCGCTAGAATTCCAACCTCTTGTAACAAGGCTAATTGGTGGTCTGGTGCGCCATAGAAGTTGTCGGTCGAGAACACCTGGCCCACAGCCACTGGGATCTTCTTGTCATCAACGTGATTAAGTACTTTTTGCAGCAACCTAGGCGATGCCGCTGCGCTGTAGTCCATACCAGCGAAGCGTAGACGGTTCATGCTCGAGTCAGTGCTCGCACTGTGCGCCAGCACGATATCTTTAAGCTTTAACGCTGCTTGAATAGCACCACAACTGCCAACACGCACCAGTCGTTGCACACCGTAATGTTCCATCAGCTCAGTGCTGTACAGAACACAGGACGGCATCCCCATGCCGGTGCCCATTACGGACATCGGCTGCCCTTTATAACTGCCGGTATAACCCAGCATATTGCGAACGTCGTTCACACACACAGCATCATCAAAAAAGTTTTCTGCAATAAACTTCGCCCGCAAAGGGTCTCCGGGCAGCAAACAGGTCGCAGCGAAAGCGTCCTTGGGGGCGTTAATATGTGGCGTTGCCAATGTCGTGGTCCTTAAACTTAACTTAGAATTTCTTTGGGAGCATCGATGTGCCGTACTCCAAAGATTCTAACTCCAACAGCTCGGCAATGGTTTGACCTATATCAGCAAAGGTCTTGCGTTGTCCTAAAGCTGCCGCCGGCAAATTTTTACCGTACATTAAAACCGGCACAAATTCGCGCGTATGCTCGGTGCCGTGCCAAGTTGGATCACACCCATGGTCGGCACTCAAAATAAGTACGTCATCTTCAGCTAAGTTCGACATCAGCTCAGGTAATCGCTGATCAAACTGCTCGAGTGCTCGGGCGTAGCCCGCGACATCGCGACGGTGGCCGTACAGCGTGTCGAAATCGACTAGGTTGGTAAAAATGAGACTTCTATTTGGTGCTGTCGACAGTGCTTCTAATGTTTTATCAACGAGGGCCTCTAACCCGTCAGCTTTGTGCGACTCTGAAATGCCTTGGTGCGCAAAAATATCAGCGATCTTGCCAATGCTAACCACGGTTCCACCGGCAGCTTTTAACTCATCTAATACCGTTGCTGCAGGGGGTGGTACAGCGTAGTCACGGCGATTCGCAGTGCGTTCAAAACCGCTTGCCTTTGAACCGCGAAACGGTCGTGCAATGACCCGACCAATATTATAAGGCTCGAGCAGCTCGCGTACGCATTCACATAGTTGGTACAGACGCTGCAAGCCGAACGACTCTTCATGGCAAGCAATTTGAAATACCGAGTCCGCCGAGGTATAGACGATTGGCTTGCCGGTGTCACAGTGCTCTTGCCCCAGGCGTTCAATGATTTCGGTACCAGAGGCATGACAATTGCCAAGGTAACCGGGCAACGCCATTTGCGTGATCATTTGTTGCAATAATTCAGCCGGAAAAGAGTTTTCTTTATCAAGGAAGTATCCCCAATCGAACGTCACCGGAACTCCGGCCATTTCCCAATGCCCTGACGGTGTGTCTTTGCCCGACGACAACTCTTGCGCCCAGCCGTAACGCCCAATGCAATTTGGCTCCGCCGAAAAACCAGCGGGATAGCGCCCCGTTGCACCGCGACTTACCTCTGCTAAGCCAAGCTTCACGAGGTTGGGTAGCTTTAATGGGCCACTACGACCCTGCTCGGCTTTGCCCGCCGCGCAGTACTCAGCAATATGACCAAAGGTATCGGCGCCGACGTCACCAAATTTATCTGCGTCATCTGCCGCACCGACACCAAACGAATCTAATACCACTACAACTGCACGTGCCATCTCATTATCCTCCGATGCGTTTATGAACCGCGGTAGGAATCTTGGTTGGTTCCGAGCTTAACTTAAAGGCTGAGCGAACTGTTGCGGCCGCAGCCTGCCAACTTTCTTGGTCGGCAGCATACACCGTTGCCAATGGCGTTTGCTCATCAACGGGTGTTGCCAAACCAATCACGTTATCTAGGCCAACACTATAGTCGAGTGTGTCTTCACTACGACGACGGCCACCACCAAGGGCGACCACCGACATGCCAACTTGGCGGGTATCAATATGTTCAACAAATTGGCCCTGTTCAAGCTGTTCTGCCGAAGCAAATACCGGAGCAGCAACGGATGCCAAGGGTAAATGCGACTGATAGTTTTCAAGGATATCTTTAGGTCCTTCTAACGCCGCTACCATTTGACCAAATTTCTCGGCCGCGCTACCGTTCGCCAGCACTTGCTCTACCTTTTCACGGGCCGCTTCAACACTATCAGCCAGGCGGCCAAGCACCAACATTTCTGCCGCCAATGCAACCGTGACCTGATGCAGTTGTGGGGCGCGCGCGTCACCACGTAAATAACGAATAGCTTCGCGAACTTCTACCGCGTTGCCCGCGGAATAGGCCAACACTTGATTCATATCTGTAATTAGCGCGCTGGTTGCTAAACCTGCCCCTTGCGACACTTGTACCAAACTATTGGCGAGTTCTTCGGCAGCCGCAACATTAGGCATGATCGCGCCATTTCCCGCTTTAACATCAAGCACCAAACCATCGAGCCCTGCAGCAAGTTTTTTCGATAGAATCGATGCGGTGATCAGTGGAATAGATTCAACCGTTGCGGTTACGTCTCGGGTCGCATAGAAGCGTTTATCTGCCGGTGCTAGACTTCCAGTTTGACCTATAATCGCAACCCCAACATCTTGCACGACTTGGCGAAACTGATGATCGCTGGGCAGTGCCTGATAATTCGGAATGCTGCTCATTTTATCTAAAGTGCCGCCGGTGTGTCCGAGGCCACGACCAGAGATCATCGGCACATAACCACCGCAGGCCGCAATAATAGGACCAAGCATTAAACTTACAACATCGCCGACACCACCGGTTGAATGCTTATCCAAGATAGGTCCATCAAGGTTAAGATCAGCCCAGTGCAACACTTGACCGGAGTCGCGCATGGCTTCCGTTAGATAGACCCGTTCTTGCATGGTCATACCGTTAAAGAAAACTGCCATAGCCAGCGCCGAAATTTGACTCTCTGAAATGGAATGGTCGGTGATACCTTGAACAAAAAACGCTATTTCCGCTTCCAGCAGTGCTTCGCCATCACGTTTTTTTCGGATAATTTCTTGTGGCAATAACATTAATAGCTCGTCCCTGATTGATTCATTGATGATTCTCCTGCCAGCGTCTGCTGTAAGTTGGTCAATAACCCACTGGCACCAAAGCGAAACGTTGTTGCGGATAAATAGTCTCGCCCTAAAATGGATTCTGCAAGTTGTAAGTAGGCTTGTGCGTCGGTCGCCGTTCTCACGCCACCTGCCGCTTTAAATCCGCAACGTCCACCGGTTTCTTTAATCGCGCTCAGCATTTCTTTGGCAGCCCCCAGTGTCGCATTCACAGGCACCTTACCGGTGGATGTTTTGATGAAGTCAGCCCCGGCGTCAATCGCCAGCAAGCTAGCGTCGCGAATGAGCTTCGGTTGCTCAAGCACCCCCGTTTCCAAAATAACCTTTAACCCTTTGGCGTCACCCACAATGCCTTTACAATTTGTAATCAGTTCTTTAGCCAGTTGCCGATCGCCCTGTAAAAAAGCACGGTAAGGCATCACTACGTCAACCTCATCTGCCCCAGCACTGATCGCACGTTGGGTTTCTTCCAAGGCACGTTCGATATCGTCATAGCCAGCAGGGAAATTGGTTACCGTGGCCACTTTCATCGTGGCAAGACCACGCTGCGAACATTGATATTTCGCCCACGCAACATGTTCCGGGTAAACACATAAAGCTGCAGGCTGACCGTAGTCAGTTTTTGCGGTCGTACAAAGCTCGGAGATTTTTGCAGGGGTATCATCAAGGTTCAGCGAGGTTAAGTCCATCAGCTGAATGCCGAGTTTCGCGGCGGTTGTTATATCTATCATAGGGTCTTTTTCCGATAGGCTTCAACATCGAACTCAAAGGCGTCGGGGAGTAGTTCACCGACACGCCAGTGTCGAGCTGCCCCCTCACTGGTGGATGACACTACGGCATCGGCAGGCAGGAACTCAGCGAGTACTTGTCGGCATGCTCCGCACGGGGCGTACGTTTGATCACTTGGGGTATACACCACCACCGTGGCCATGTCAGCAGCCGAGTAGCCCTGCGCAATAGCGCTAAAAATAGCTGTGCGTTCGGCGCAGTTTGATAAACCGTAAGACACATTCTCGACGTTACAGCCAGTAATGACATCGCCGTTATGCATACGAATTGCCGCACCTACTTTAAAGTTACTATAGGGGGCATGGGCCTTTTCACTCGCTAGCTTCGCGTGTTGGCGAAGGTGTTCAATGTTGTCGGTTTGTTTACTCATACTATAGTATTCTTAGCTTATGGGAGGTTAGCTTACTCTTTTAAAAACTTGAATCCAAGTGAGCCTCGGTATTAACCGTATTTCGTTGAGCTATGTTAATATTATCGCTCGAGGTAGTATTAGAATTACCACAGATCGTGTTGTGATTAGAAAAATAGGAACTTTGAATGTCAACGCATAGCATTGCCGAAATGGAACAAGATGAAGCGAAAAGTGCCGCAGTGTTTTTACGTTCGATTGCGAATGAGCATCGGCTTCAGATCCTTTGCCATCTTGCCAATGGCGAACAAAGCGTGGGCAAGTTAAATCGTCATTTCCCGCTCAGTGCGTCGGCTTTTTCACAGCATTTGGCCGTTTTGCGGCAGCAAGGGTTGGTAAAATTTCGTAAAGAAGCACAAACCATTTATTATTCAATTCAAGATCAAGATACCCTGCAATTTATGCAGTTACTTAAGAACAAGTTCTGTCCTGACTTTTAGCCGCTAAGGTTTGCCAGACCACCGCATAATAACTGCGTCTTCGCGCTCAGCCCCTCGCGCATAATAGCCCCGGCGGCGCCCTACTTCGGCAAAGCCATTCAGTTGATACAGCTTCAGCGCGCGTTCGTTTGAAGCGCGCACTTCAAGCCACAGAGTTGCATTTTCAGTGCTTGCAGTAGCCTGTAAATGTTCCAGCAAGTGGCGGCCAATACCCGCGCCTTGCGCTTCAGGCATAACAGCAATATTCATCAGTGTTATTTCATCAAGTACCCGCTGAATAATATAAAATGCCAACAGCTTTTGTTGCTGATCAAGCCAACCATAAACCTCATAGCCGTCACCAAAACAGTCTTGCAGCAGAGCCTCACTCCAAGGTCCCGCATGACTCGAGGTTTCAATACGATAAAGCTCGGTGTGATAGGAATGCAGTAGCTTAATCATTCGACATGCAAAGGCGCGACCACAATGCGCGTTTAGCTTCAGCGCTGGGATGCTCTTTAAAAATGTCATCAAGATCAAGTTGCATCATGGTGCTTGTTGCTTCGGCAGCTACGGTGGCAGACACTTCGGTCGGTCGTGCGGGTTGCTCGGGGGCTAAGCTGCGCAAAATATCTTGTTGCCAAGGGCTTAACGGCTCTGGTAAAGGTGTGCTTGATACCAACAACCAACTTTCGAGCTTATAATAAAACGCAGCGTCCGACGCTGAGCTTGAGGCCGTATCTGTGAGTTCACTAGAAGTCTGCCACATGGGTAATTCCAGCGCTGCCATGGCATGGCGCTGAGACTCATTCCAAAGCTGAGAGCCATCATTAGCAGTCGATGGTTTAGATGATTCAGTCATGAAAAGCAGCTTAGCTAATTTTGCGGAAACTTGGAAGTGGCAGGGGTGGAGGGATTCGAACCCCCAACCGTCGGTTTTGGAGACCGCTGTTCTACCAATTGGAACTACACCCCTGCAACGTAGACCCCGAATTATACTGGCAGCTTGCAGGGTGGCAAGTCTTTTATAGAGCTTTAACGTTTACTTGCCGCTTTTTTCACCGATTTATCTTGTTTGCTTTGATATACTCAAGATAACACTCAGTTTTATCGCTGCTAACAGGTAGGGAAGAAAGGATGACGTTAAGCCGATTGACATGGCTGCTACTGCTAATCGTCTGTGTTCCAGTTTGGCAACCGCTGGCAGCGCAACAGCCGCAAGCGCAAACAACGCGGCTAAATGTCGTCATTGAGGGCGTCGAGGGCGAGCTTGCCGCAAATGTGCGCAGTTATTTAGAACTGCTGCAGTACAATGGTAAACCAGCACCTGCTTCTTTCCGTCTTAGGTTCTTAGCGCGCCGTGGCGACAACTCAATTGCTCAGGCCCTAGAGCCATTTGGCTACTACCATAGCAAAGTCAGTCATAGCATCGACACCAACGACCAACAGATTACGGTACGCTACGAAATTGAGCCCGGCCCACTTACCACTATTGCTAGCATCGACCTTGATCTCACTGGCGCAGCGCAGCAAGACCCTACTTTTAAGCGTTTGCGAGGACAACTGCCGATTAATGAAGGGCAGCCACTTCGCCATAGCAACTATGAACGTAGCAAAAGTATGTTGCGCAGCTTAGCTGCCGAGCGAGGTTACTATGACGCCAGCTTTAACAAACAAGAAGTAAACGTTGAGTTGGGCGACAAAACCGCGTCTATCGTGCTGCATTTTGATAGTGGGCAAAGGTATAAATTTGGTGATATTTCAATTTGCTGTAATCATCTAGATAGTGATTTCCTGGCTCGCTATTTTCACTTTGAGAAAGGCGAAGAGTTCCATACCCGCGACTTACTTGATTTGCAGGTTGCCCTAGCCAGCACCGATTACTTTGAGAGTGTCGAAGTGGCACCGCTGTGGAGCCAAGCAGAACAGCAAAGCGTACCAATTTCCGTACGTGTGACGGCCAATGAGCGCGATTACTATCAAATTGGGCCAGGTTATGGAACCGACACAGGCGCACGGCTCACACTAGGCTTTGATCGGCGCTGGGTGAACGATCGAGGGCATAAACTTAGCAGTATTGTGCGTCTATCAGAAGTTCAAAATACCGGCTTCGTTGACTATATCATTCCTGGCAAGAACCCTTCTCGAGATCAATACAGCATAACTGGTGAAATTCTTGATCGCACTTATGAGGATATCGACTCAACACTCTATCGGACCAGTCTGCGCGACTCCCGACATTACGATTCATGGCAACGCACCTATCAATTAGCCTATCAACGAGAAGACTATCAATTTGGCTCCGCACCAAAGCAAGGTTCGGGCTTTTTCGTGCCGAGCGCCGAATTCAGTTTGGTCTCGTCCGAGCTTGATAATGACAACCGTAATTTAATTGATAACGGCTACCGCGTGAGCGCACGCATTCAGGCGGCCAGTGATGCGGTGTTATCGGACACTAGTTTTGTCTCGCTTACCTTAAGCGGTAAAACGGTTTACTCTCTGACTCAGAAATGGCGCTTTCTTGCACGCGCAGAAGTAGGGGCTATAAGTGCCGGCGATTTTTCCCAACTACCTCCTTCATTACGTTTTTTTGCCGGCGGTGATCACAGTGTGCGCGGTTACGCCTATCAACAACTAGGACCAGAAAATGCCGAGGGCGTCGTGACAGGTGGGCGTTACTTGGCTATCACCAGTGCCGAATTCGATTATTTGGTGGCGCCGCAGTGGCGTGTAGCGATTTTCTCAGATTTTGGTAATACCGGAATGGAGTGGTCAATGCCGTTGAAGAAAACCATCGGCATAGGTGCTCGATGGCTATCGCCGATCGGTCCTGTTCGACTCGATGTCGCTCAAGCGATTGACGAACCCGATAAGCCTTGGCGTCTTCATTTAACCATAGGGCCCGATTTATGAAGTGGTTAAAAGGACTAGCAATAACTATTGTTGCCTTATTTGTGATTGTGCCTTTACTAGTACTCGCACTAGTGGGCACTACCACAGGCTCTAAGTGGACCCTAGATGTCGCCCTGAACTGGGCATTAGACGCTAATAGCACAGAGGTTCGGTACGACACCTTAAGCGGACGGTTGATCGACAATCTCGAATTAACTGGTGTTGTGGTCGATAGTGAAGGGCTAGAAGTGGCCATTAAGCAAGCGGAAATTCGTTGGCGTCCGTTCGATCTATTCAATAACGAACTGACCGTTGACCGTCTTTCACTACAGCAGGTTCAGATCACGCGCAAGGCAGCACCTAGCACAGATCCAGATAGTTCCATCGAGCTCCCTCACCTCGAGTTACCTATTGGCGTTTACGTTAAGCAATTGAGTATTTCGGAGGTGTGGCTTGCTGCGTCAACCGAAGCATCACCACAGAGAATAGTTTCAACTTTTCAAACCACAATCGATTGGCGTGCGATGCAACTTCAGATCGAAAATTTTAGGGTGACTCGCGAACAGTCACTGCTGCATGGGTCTGGACAGATCACGACGACCGATAATTACGCAATTGAGCTCCAAGCTGATTACCAATTAGCGGTCGATTACCATGCGGTCAATGCGCGTCGTATTGATGGCAATTTAACTATCGGCGGTGAGCTTTCAGGTCGCCCACTGCAAGTGACTAGTGAGTTCACCACGGCGCAAACGCCTACCCAGCGCTTAACGGCCACGGTTACTGCACCGTTAGCCCAATTACAATGGCGCGCCGAATTGGATCTTGAACGCTTACCGCTCACGTTATTTAGTGGGCTTATTGAACAGAACGTACCGCAACTGCAAAGCTTGGTGAATGAGTCCACGAAACTGTCGGCCGAGGTGAGTGTCACTTCAGAACAAGCGGTTATTTCTAAGCTGGAATTAAGTGGTATAGGCGCCAAGCAAGGCATCCTGCAACTTAATGGTAAATGGCGCCACCGCAATTTCGCAACCGACTACGCATCAAGCCCTTTTGACCTGACAGCTAGTTATCGTGATTTAGACCTAACACAACTCGCACAACGGGCAGAAACTGAAACCTTAGAATTGGTCGAAGGCGTCATCGACCTTGAAGGAACCCCCGACGCTTACCAATTTGAAATGATAAATCAGCTGCTTTACGCAAACACCGAGACCGATAGGGAACGTCGCGCCGAACTCGTGACAAACGGCACGGGCAACCTTAATAAGGTGTCTTTATCTACCTTAAAAGCCAACTCAGAAGAGCTAACATTCACTGCGACAGCCGAACTCGCATGGTCACCTAAGCTTGAATTACGACTTGATATTAAAGACGGTACTGCAGTCGTCGAAACAGACGCTCAACGCACCGACATTGAGTTAGCTGGCGGGCTGTTTTTTACTGAAAATGTACTAACCGCCGATGGCTTAACCTTAGCTATTGGTGAATCACGCCTGCAATTGAATGGCTCTACAGCTGGCGACCAACGTGTTACTGGCGAACTTCGTCTTGGCGCACTCGAAGAGCTGCCATTGCTACCTGCAGCTGTTACGGAGCTGGAAAGTTTAACGCTTAACTTCTCACTTGACGCCAATGAACAGCTTAATCTGCTCAAGCTAAATGTCGAAACCTTAGCGGTAACGACCGAGAGTATCGGCAGTTGGTCGACGTCAGAAATGAGTCAGTTCGAATTCGCCAAACAAAGCTATGGTTGGCAACTCACGAACACTGATCTTTGCCTTCACCATGATGGCGATCGACTTGGGGCCATTTGCCAACGACTTGAAGCGGATGCAGACAAGGTGTCCATGTCTATCACCGGCAAACAGCTTTCATTGTGGTTACTTAACCGCTTACGCAAGCAAGATGTCGCACAACGTATCGCTGGCACCGTTGATGTGGAGGCCCACGCCAAGCTCGATCGACAAAGTTTTAAGTTGGTAGCTATTAATGCGCAAGTGTCCAGTGACGACACGACGTTCTTTGCCCTTGACCAAGACATGAAGACACAACTCGAGCAATGGCAACTTATCGCAAAGGGTGACCCTAATCAAATCTATGCCACCCTTGATGGGACACTTACCGACGGGCAAGGTGGACTGATCGGTGAAGTAAAAGTCAGCGATTTGTATGGTGCGCAAGATATCCAAGGCGAATTGATCTTTCAACTCGACGATCTGGCAATGCTAGATTGGGTTTTACCAGGCCTTCGCTATGAGGGTGGTCGAGCGACCGCATCTTTGCAATTACAGGGCACCATGGCCGCACCGACATTAGAAGGTGACATGGAGGTCTATGCCGAAACCGTTGGTTTCGCACAAACAAACCTAGTTTTCAATGAGGTGCGCCTTGCTCTAATTGATGCCCCTGACACTCAAGGTGAACTGCAAATAGAAGGCCAAGCGCGGTCGGGCGACCAGGGTTGGTTGCTATTAGAGGGCTTAGCAATTCCCCTCGAACAGGAAGCTTTCTTAGCGATTGAAGGACAAAATTTCAGAGCGCTACAGATGCCGATAGCAACTGTCGATGTGAGCCCGAATATTCGTATCCACCTAAAAGATCAGCTCATTGATATTGCGGGTACCGTTGACGTTCCTTATGCCCAAATCACCGCACCTGAGTTTGAAAATGCGGTCGCACGTTCACCAGACGTGGTGGTGACTAAAAACGGTGAGGCCGTTGCTGGCAGCAGCAACACCTTAGGCGGGCTTAAGGTACAGGCGGCCGTACGAGTGAATCTCAGTGATAATGTAAGTGTCAACGCCTATGGCTTTGAAGGCAAGCTTGCCGGTAGCCTCGAAGTCGTTGAGCAACCACGACGCCCCTTAACAGGCGTTGGTAGCATCAATGTCACCGAGGGTTTATACACTATCTACGGCCAGGAACTGGCCATCGACCGCGGCGCTTTCATTTATAATGGCGGCGATATTAGCAACCCGGGACTGAACCTACGGGTCAAACGCGAGATCAACAACACCACAGCGGCACGTAATGTCAGTGTTGGCGCACAAGTTGGAGGAACCTTAACCGAACCAAGTTTCAACCTCTTCTCGACACCTGCGATGCCCGATTCGGAAGTACTGTCATATTTGTTACTCGGTCGAAGCATGCAGTCAGCCGCAAGCACAGGTTCTGGCGATCTCCAACTTCAAGCGTTATTAATGTTGGGGGCGAAAGGGACAGAAGCTATCGGTGAGTCATTACAAGATACCTTTGGCTTCGATGAATTCGGTATCGACTCAAACTCAGCAACCCGCGAAACTTCGTTTTATATCGGTAAATATTTGTCACCTAAGCTCTACGTAAAATACGGTATCGGCCTGCTCGATAGTACCAATACGTTCTTAGTCCGGTATCAACTGACAGAGCGTCTATTAATTGAAACGATGACCAGCACCAAGTCCCAAGGCGGGGATATATTTTATACGTTTGAAAAGGAGTAAGGGCCGAGGACGAAGAGCGTTGGTCGTACGCTGTAGAGCGAAGAGCGTTGGTCGTACGCTGCGCTGTTCGTTGTTCGTACGCGCTTCGCGCTGCTCGCAAAGACGAAAAGCGCTGTTTGATGTTAGCTGTTTGATGTTCGTTAGGGCCAAACACGAAAGCGATGTTCGATGTTTGATGTTCGATGTTCGTTAGGGACAAAGACGAAGAGCGATGTTCGATGTTTGATGTTGGATGTTCGTTAGGGCAAAAGATTAAGAGCGATGTTTGTTTTATCTTTTTCAAACAGCGAACAGCGAACATCGCTCGTGTCTTTGCGTTTTTTCAAACGACGAACAGTGAGGCGCGAGCCGAACGTACGAACAACGAACAACGAACAACGAACAGCGCAGCGTACGACCAACGAACAGTGAGGCGCAGCCGAACGCACGACCAACGCTCTTTTGTTTCCACAAAAAAAAAGCCCTCAGCGTTAGCTGAGGGCCTCTTCTAAATTAAAGCCTGGCGGTGTCCTACTCTCACATGGGGAAGCCCCACACTACCATCGGCGCTGAAGCGTTTCACTA
>NZ_CADCXY010000008.1 GCF_902806985.1 Pseudidiomarina piscicola | reverse complement strand
GATGTTCGATGTTCGATGTTCGATGTTCGATGTTCGATGTTCGATGTTCGATGTTCGATGTTCGATGTTCGATGTTCGATGTTCGATGTTCGATGTTCGGCAAGTATTATTGTTTGTCAAACATCGAACATCAAATAGCAAACATCGCTTTTTTTTCAAACATCGAACATCGTTTTCAGATTTTAATGCTTCGCCGCGTAATCTTCCACCTCGCGCCATACCCGCAAGAAGTTCTCATTCAACACCTTCTTGATATCCGCATCCGAGTAACCACGGTCTATCAAACCTTGCACCAAATTCGGATAGCTCGCGACATCTTTCAGACCCACCGGTAGAGAATCGCCTACGCCATCATAGTCTGAACCAATACCAACGTGGTCGATACCTATCAGCTTAACCACATAATCAATGTGGTCCAACACTTGCTCAAGAGTTGCGTATGGGAATGGATTCTCTTCACGTAACTTAGCGACCCGCTGCTTCGCTTCGTCGGTGTCAGCACCGTATTTTTCTTCAACCTGTTCGATCTGTTGATTCAGCATGTCGCGCCAGCGGTTTGCTGACCGCGTGACAAAGCTTGAACCAAAGTTAATCATGATCACGCCACCGTTCTCACCCAGCGCCTTAATCATGTCATCGCTCATATTGCGCTCGAAACCAGGCGTGTATTTGCGTAACGATGAGTGCGACGCAATCACAGGAACACGGCTGATCTCAACTGCCTGCCAGAATGCTTCATCAGACACGTGAGAGATATCTACCATCACGCCGATATTGTTCATTTCGACCACCAGCTCTTTACCGAAAGGGCTTAAGCCGTTCCACTGGCGACGAATATCGTAAGAGGAATCTGCAATGTGGTTAGAAAGCGAGTGCGATAACGTAATATACCGTATGCCGCGCTCATAGAATTCTTTAAGGTTGGCCATGTCACCTTCAATCGGCGAGCCATTTTCCATACCCAATGCTAGTGAAATCACACCTTGCTCAAATTGCTCAAGCACATCATCAACACTGTAAGCCATGGCAAACTTCTCAGGCGCACGCCATGCGAGTGCTTCCATGCTATCGATTAATTGGTGCGCCAATTGTTTGCTCGCACCTGGTGTTTGTTCCAACTGTGCCGGTATATACACCGACATAAAGGGCACATTTAAGCCGCCTGCAACTGCGCGCGGGTAGTCAAAGTCACCGCCTTCAGTGGCTTTACTTACGTCATCCCACTTATGTTCTAGGCGATAAGGCACATCGATGTGGGTATCAATCAATAAATTGTTTTTGGCAAGTGCCACGGCCCGCTCACTGGCGCTGTAGGTCTGCTGACCTACTTCTTCTGCATTTACCGCAGTAACTAAAGACGTCGTTATTGCTAACGTCGTCGCTAAACTAATAGCGCTGACCTTTCCTAACCATGCGTTTGTGTTCACAGCACATTCCTCTGTCGTTTTAACTTACGAGTTATTATGTTTTGTTGTGAACAGCAGACTAGCACAATTATTCAGCCAAAATCACCCTGCGTTGGGGCCATTAAGCGCATGGTTGGTGGCAACGACCGCAGCTGCGACAAGCACAGTTGCCACCGGCGAAAAGGTTAGTATAACGAGCCACAATGTGGTTTCCGGCAGCATATCGGCTACTCCGGTGACGCCTGTTTCGCTGGTTTTTCTTTGGCAGTATCAGGGCTGACGCTGGTCTCTTCATTAGACGCATTGAGTACCGCGTAAACCACCACTCGATAGGGAATTTCAGCACGCATGGCAGCCAGGTTTTGTAGGCTCGAACGTAGTGTATCGGCAGAAAATTGCTGTTTGACCAGCTGCGTCTGTGCCGCAATCGAGCGGCTCATGGCTTGCTCTAGTTTAGGAAGCTCAGCATATGCAGAACTTGAGAAGGCAGCGCCTAAGAAGGCTAAACTCAAAATGAAAGGTTTCATGTTATTCTCCTAGCTTTGATTATGTTACTAACCGTTGCAATAACGGTTTTCGTCAACTCGCTAGAAGTAATACAAAGGCCGTGCCAACTTTAAAACAAAAACACTAACCCCATGTTTTTGTAGGTTCTTTTAGATATCTTTATAGCCAAAGAGCAGCGTAACAATTAGCCCGCATTGGTACTTTCGGCTATATTATGGTCAAATTTCTCGCGTGCTTGAAGCACCATCTCAAGGCCATTTTGAACAAGTTCGTGTGCTGATTCAGCACTGGGTCCCTGTTGACTTAACCATTGGCGCCAACGTTTTGCACCTGGTTGACCTTGGAACAAGCCCAGCATATGACGCACTACATGCCAACAACGGCCACCTTGCTCTAAGTGGGCAGCGATATATGGAATCATTTGCTCTACCACGGCTAGCTGTTGTTCGAACGACGCAGACGTTGCCACAGGCAGTTCGTTCGGAGCTGAAACGATGCTGTCGAAGCACCCCAGAAAGGCAGGATTTTGATAGGCTTCGCGGCCAATCATGACGCCATCGACGTGCTGTAGGTGAGTGAGAATGTCCGCGGCGTTGGTAATGCCACCGTTAATCATCATATGTAGCTGCGGATAGCGCACTTTGGCATCGTACACGCGTTGATATTGCAGTGGCGGTATTTCACGATTCTGCTTAGGACTTAAGCCCTTAAGCCATGCTTTGCGCGCATGCAGCGTTAGGTTTTTACATCCCGCATCAACAATACTATCGATGAAACCATATAAAAACTCATCGCTGTCCATTTCATCGATACCGAGCCGTGTCTTCACTGACACTCTTAACTGTGGTGCCGCTTTCTGCATCGCTTCAATACACTGTGCTACGGTTTCCGGTGCAGCCATCAAGCAGGCACCGAAACTGCCATTTTTGACGCGGTCCGATGGACACCCAACGTTGATATCGACCCCCGCGTAACCGCGCTCATAAGCTCGGCTAGCACATTCCGCCATTGCTTCTGGGTCACTACCACCGAGTTGGAGCACAACGGGTTGCTCGGCCGGATTAAAGGCTAAAAAGTCAAACTTACCGTGGATTATAGCGCCAGTAGTCACCATTTCAGTGAAAAGCACGGTTTTATTGGTTAATAACCGATGAAAGTAACGACAGTGGCGATCGGTCCAATCCAGCATCGGGGCTACGGCAAGAGTGGGTGCTGTCAGTTGTTGGACCATGATGACCTCAGATGGCAAAGCGGAGGCCGTATTCTACGGTTTCGGCTCCGCTTTGCAAGTCTCACTCGGGCAGATATGAGCCTTTTGTCAGTGCTGGCGTGGCATCAATGCCGGCGCTCTACGAGCTTTGCTCGCTTGCTCATAGCCATAGGCGGCTTCGATTAACAGCCCTTCAGTTTTTGCTCCCGCGAAAAAGCTTAGGCCTACCGGAAGGTGCTGCACGAACCCCATAGGAACCGTGATGTGAGGATAGCCCGCAACTGCCGCCGCTGAGCTTGCCGAACCCATATAATGATCACCATTAATTAAATCAATTTTCCAGGCAGGTGCCGTGGTCGGTGCAATCAACAGGTCTAAATCATGTGCGGCAAGGGTCGCATCAATGCCGGCGGGCCCAGCCGCTTCTTTCGCGCGCTTTGCTGCGGCTTGATACTCGCTCTCCTGAGCCTCTGTGCGCGCGGCGGCCATGGTGAATAGTTCTTGGCCAAAAAATGGCATGACCGTATCGGCATTGGCTGTGTTGGCTGCAATAAGATCATCAAGGCTACGATACGGCAGCGATGGATGCTGTGCCAAGTAGCTTGCCATATCGGTTTTGAACTCGTGCAGCAACACCGTAAACTCATCACCCCCCCAACCACGGCCGTTCACAAACTCAACGTTATCGACCACGATAGCACCAGCTTCGCGTAAGACCTCAAGTTGTGCTTCAAACCGCGCATCAAGCTGGCTGTGGTAACCCATAAAATCTCGCACCACACCGATGCGCTTGCCGCGCAAGCCATCACTTTGCAGATGCTGGGTAAAGTCGGTCGGCTGCTGATAGCTTGCAGCGTCGGTGCTGTCTGGTCCGAGCATTGCCTGCATCAGGTACACCGCATCACGCACAGTACGCGCCATCGGCCCGGCAGTATCTTGGCTGTGCGAGATTGGAATAATACCACTACGACTCACCAAGCCTACGGTTGGTTTTAAGCTAACAATACCGGTGATCGCCGCAGGACATACTAAAGAGCCGTCGGTTTCGGTACCTACGGCTAGAGGAATGAGGTTACCACTGACAGCCGCAGCAGAGCCTGCGCTCGAGCCACAGGTACTACGAGTGGTATCAAACGGGTTTTTGGTTTGTCCACCGACACTACTCCAACCGGAGCTGGACGCGGTCGAACGAAAGTTCGCCCATTCACTCAAGTTTGCTTTACCGATGATAATTGCGCCGGCTTCGCGTAAACGCTGAACTAAGAACGCATCCCGCGCTGGGTAGTGATTTTTCAATAACAACGAACCGGCAGTGTTGGCAAGACCATCCGCCGTATCAATGTTGTCTTTTAGCAGCACCGGAATGCCGTGCAAAGGGCCTCGTATCTCCCCCGCATCACGCTCAGCATCAAGTTCTTGCGCCAGCGACAACGCCTGTTCGAGGGGTAACAATGAGTTCACCGCGCGTAAATCAGCACCGCGGCGGTTATGTTGCGCAATCTGTTGATAATAATGCCGCACAATTTGTGTTGCTTGCAGCTCATCGGCCGCCATCGCCGCTTGCAACTGATCAATCTGCACCTCTTGATAGTCGAACTCTGTCGCCGCACTTTGGCTTTGCCACAGCAAGCCCATCATGAGCAATGCACCGAACAGTCGCTGCCATAGACGGCGCTGGTTAGGATTTAAGGTTTTTATCATTATTAGTCCTCGTAAAGCCTACATGGTAGGCTCTGAGTCTATCCCATTGCAGATGGGCATGGTAAACTTTGCGGTATGATGACAAAAGAAACAGCTCGATTGGTCACTAAGGCCGAACAATTATGTGAACAACGCGGTGCACGGCTCACCCCAGCTCGCCGTGAGGTGTTCGAGATCCTTGCTGCCGAGTCTGGCGCTGTGGGTGCTTACGACCTCCTCGATAAACTGCGGGCTGCGGTACCTAACGCCAAACCACCCACCATTTATCGAGCCTTAGACTTTTTGCAAGAGCAAGGCTTCGTACACAAGATCACCTCATCTAACAGCTATGTGTTGTGCAGTCATTTTGATCATCAACATCCAGTACAGATGTTGATTTGTGAGCGCTGTGGGTCGGTTCAAGAAATTCAGTCGGAAGGCGTCTACAACGCTTTACGCAAGCAAGCGGAAGACCAAGGCTTCAAAGTCGCAAGTCAATCGATTGAAGCACACGGCGTGTGCCGAGAGTGCCACTAGTACTCAGGCCCGTCAGGTATCTCATGTTGGGCTAAATTATCAAAGCGTGAATACTGACCTTGGAACTTTAACTTCACCGTGCCTATCGGGCCATTCCTTTGCTTACCTAAGATAACCTCAGCAACGCCACGTTCCTCAGTTTCGGGGTGATAAACCTCATCCCGATAAATAAACATGATAACGTCAGCATCCTGCTCAATTGAACCTGATTCACGTAAGTCTGAGTTAACAGGGCGTCGGTTAGAGCGTTGCTCCAAGGAACGGTTCAGCTGCGACAGCGCCACCACGGGCACTTCTAACTCTTTCGCTAGGGCTTTTAATGAACGCGAGATCTCAGCAATTTCAAGGGTTCGGTTTTCGGACATACCTGGCACCGTCATCAACTGCAAATAGTCGACCATAATCAACGACAGACCTTTGTGCTCACGATAAACTCGGCGCGCTCGAGACCTCACTTCAGTTGGGGTTAAGCCGGAAGAGTCGTCAATGTAAATATTATTACGATCTTTAAGAATCGAGATGGTTGAAGCCACGCGACTCCAGTCTTCTTCTTTGAGCTGGCCATTACGAATACGGGTTTGGTCAACATGACTCAGTGATGCCATCATCCGCATCATGATTTGTTCCGACGGCATCTCTAAACTAAAGACCAGTACTGGCTTATCTTCCTTAAGCGCAATGTTTTCACATAGGTTCATCGCAAAGGTTGTTTTACCCATCGATGGGCGGGCTGCAACAATAATTAAGTCGGAAGGTTGCAGGCCTGCCGTCATACGATCTAAGTCACTAAAGCCAGTCCCACGACCAGTGACACCATTGGGGTTTTTACTGCGACTCAATTCGTCGATTCGATCCACCGTACGCTGCAAAATAGGCGCGATGGCCTGTGGCCCTTCATTGGCGGTAGTTCGTTTTTCGGCAATATGAAAAACTTTGCTCTCGGCAAGGTCGAGAAGATCTGAGCTACTGCGGTTTTGCGTATCAAAACACGACTCGGTGATCTCATTCGAGGCCGCTATCATTTCCCGCAAAATGGCGCGCTCACGGACAATTTGCGCATAAGCTCGAATGTTCGCCGCACTCGGCGTGTTTTTTGCAATTTCACCTAAGTAAGCAAAGCCACCGACGTCTTTCAGGTTTCCTGCCGCCTCAAGAGTTTCCGACACCGTAATTAAGTCAATCGGCTGGTTTTGCTCTGACAGATGGTGCATTGCCCGAAAAATTAAGCGGTGCCCACGGTGATAGAAATCGTCACTGATAATATCGCCCGCAATAACATCCCACGCTTGGTTATCTAGCATTAGGCCACCCAGCACCGATTGCTCGGCTTCTATCGAATGGGGAGGGGTTTTAATTGCTGCTAGTTTCGCGTCGTTGTGTTGTTTATCTGGGCGGTTCGCCATAACTCTCTCAGGTGATTCTGACTAATGGGTACGACTATACAAAAAGCTGAGGTTCGAGGGAAGCGGATCGAGGTCGATCCGCCCTCAATTGACTATTTATTTGCAACGATGATGTCACCACTCATCGTCGAGAGTTCAATGTGACCGGCGCCGTTACCAAGTTTGGTTTCTAGGTTCGCCCCTACTCCCCACTCGGATTCACGTGCCTGGGCATCGTTAAGCTTGTTGATAATAGTGCCACCGCCACTCACATCAGCTGAAAGTGTTGCATCTAGGGCGCCCACAAAGGCCAATTCAACGTTACCACTGACCGAGTTTGCTTCGATACGACCTTGCTCCAACAGTTGCAACTGAGCGCTTACATCGCCACTTACTGATTTAATCTGTAAACTCATGACGGCCCCAAGTTCCATCTCTACGTCGCCTGACACACTTTCCGCCGTAACTTCTTGTGCTTGTGTGCTCACCTCAACATCGCCACTGGTCGAGGTGTAACTCGCACTGCTCGCTGTGCTTGCGTGGTCAACCACGTCGCCGCTGACAGATTTCAGGGCGATAACGCCCGCTAACTTACGACTCTGTACGTCACCACTGACGGTTGAGAGTCGAAGTTGACCTTCGAGGGACTCTGCGCGAATATCGCCGCTGACCGTATTGACACGGACCTGGCTGCTGAAGTTATACACCGTAAAATCACTCGATACCCCAGTGACATGCAGTTCTGCGCGGCGCGGTAGTTCGACCCGTAAAGCAGACCCTTGCTGGCCCGAGAAGTTACCACGTTTAGGCATATCAACGCGGATGGTTAGATTGTTGCCATCACGTTCAAAGGTAAGCCCCGTCGCGTATTCATCCAAGCGCCCGGAAACTTTTGCTAAGTTGTCATCGGTACCAACAATCTCAACCTCGCCCCGCATATTCTCAAGGGAGACAATAATCGTCGTTGGCACCTCCATCCGTTGCTCAACGGACTGCTGCTTGGCGATAGCTTGTGGAGCTAGCAAACCAATGGCCAACAAAAGTACCATCGCTAAAATTTGTTTATATGCATGGTTCATGACTTCTTCCTCGCCGGTTATACCTGTTGTAATGGGTTCGTTTCTTTAAACTGCGACTCAAGTAGTTCTAATTCTTTCTGGTAAAGCCACTGCAATAACTGCCAAAGCTGTTGGTTTGACGGTTCTTGCATTAACTGTTCGCTCACCTCGTCAATGCTCGCACGTATCTGCTCGAGCTCATGTTTGACGAACTCGCTGCGACCATCCCACCCCACCTGCTGGTAGTGTGTGAGCACCAATTGCCGTTGCTGTTGGTGTTGTTGATTGAGCATGGTCAACAACAACTGTGTTTGTGACACGCCAGCTTGCTCAGTTTGCTGTAAGCCGTTAAAGGTTAAGCCGGCAACCACCAAAACCATGCAAGCAGCGCTCGCCCAGAGCCAGCCAAAACCTTGCAGAGGCCGTCGTGACGACCTAACAAGTGCTTGTTCAATGCCACCCCAAAGATCTCGTTCCGGCTGCGGCGATTGCTTACCTTGTCTCGCTTGTTCGATCAGTTGATCTAATTTTTTAGATTCAGCCGTCATCAGTTAACCACTCCTCTAGCATTTGCCTGGCACGATGTACCTGCGCTTTACTGGTACCAATGGCAATACCCATTTCGGTCGCAACCTCTTCATGCCTAAGCCCTTCAATACAATGCAGCACGAAAGCCCAACGCGTTTGCTCCGGCAGCCGCAGAATCAACTTATCAAGCTCACTTAAGTCGGCACTGGGTTCATAGGTCATACTCTGGGCATAGCTGGCCTCACCGGTTAGCCGAATATGTTGCCAACGCTTGTTCTTTCTTAACTCACCCATCGCCACTCGAGTGGCGATGGTGTGCAACCAGGTAGAAAATTTACTTTCGCCGCGAAACTGTGCCAGGCTTCCCCAAACCTTAATAAACACCTCTTGTGTTAAGTCATGG
Source organism: Pseudidiomarina piscicola (assembly GCF_902806985.1). Classification (GTDB taxonomy): domain Bacteria; phylum Pseudomonadota; class Gammaproteobacteria; order Enterobacterales; family Alteromonadaceae; genus Pseudidiomarina; species Pseudidiomarina piscicola. The sequence goes on along the minus strand of NZ_CADCXY010000008.1, from coordinate 75,923 downwards.
GCACTATCACTCGCGCCAGCAAGCCGCCACACTAACGCGTAAACCCATTTATAGTGGCGCTCAAAGAGCTGTTGGAAGGCTTGCATATCGCCTCTAGACGCGCGGTGCACCAGCTCCTTATCTGGATCAACTAATAACTTCTGACGAATTGGTTTTACAGTCACCAGTAGGTCCTTTTTTTAGTCAGATGAGCTTTTATCACGTGCTATATAAGGTAAGTCGCAAAAACCATGGGCTGGGTTTAGTGAACGTTAGAAAAAAAATAAAAAAAAGCCGTACCCTGCTATCAGGATACGGCTTTTATTGTCGTTTGCTTAGCTAAAGTTGCGAAAACAACTTATTTTGCGGCAACAACTTGCAATTTGATGCTTGCAAATACATCAGCGTGTAGGTGAAGTTCGATATCGAATTCGCCTGTTTCGCGCAATGTACCATGCGGCAACAATACTTCGCTTTTCTGCACTTCTTCGCCAGCAGCAGTAACTGCATCAGCGATGTCTTTAGTTCCGATTGAACCAAAGAGCTTACCTTCGTCGCCAGCTTTAGAGCTGATAACAACCGGATCAAGCGCATTAATTTTCTCTGCACGTTGCTCTGCAGCAGCTAATTCAGCAGCAATTTTTGCTTCTAATTCAGCGCGGCGTTCTTCAAATACTTTAATGTTCGCTTGGGTTGCAGGAACTGCTTTACCCTCTGGGAACAAAAAGTTACGTGCATAGCCAGACTTAACAGATACTTGGTCACCCAAGCCACCTAAGTTGGCAATCTTGTCTAATAGAATGATTTCCATTGTTCGCTACCTCTGCGTTTCTGAGATCGTTCGCGATGCTGGCTTACTGATGTGAATCAGTATAAGGCAGCAACGACAAATAACGTGCACGTTTGATGGCACGCGCCAACTGACGCTGGTACTTCGCAGAAGTGCCAGTGATGCGGCTAGGAACGATTTTGCCACTCTCAGTAACGTAGTTTTTCAGAGTAGCGATATCTTTATAATCAATTTCTTTAACGCCTTCAGCCTTAAAACGGCAGAATTTACGGCGACGGAAAAAACGAGCCATGATGGTCTCCTCAAATCTTCACAAGTTGCTGGGCGTGCAGTACAAGTTTTCCAACTCCGTTTTTATCTTCGATACGATTCAAAAAACCAGTTACTTGTAATTGCGTCCCAACGGTCAATTCGTTTGTCCATTGTGTTGCTTCGCTACCACTCAATACGACTAAGATTCTGACGAAACTACGTCGTGCTAATCCAGCTTCCTGCTGCTCCGATTGATGATCAAATACGAAGCGTAAGTGCTTAATTCCTGCTGGACTGGTGGTTAATTTTGGCGGCTTCGTTACCGTGCCACCTAAAATCAGTTGATTGCTAAATTCCACAATGGTTAGACGTCACAAATCAGCTTACGCTGCTTCGTTGTCGCCTTGTTCTTCGTTACGGCTATCACCTTTACGCTCTTCCTTTTTAGTCAAAGGAGATGGCTCAGTGACGGCGTCTTTTTTACGCATGATCATGTTACGCAAAACGGCATCGTTGTAACGGAAAGCTGTTTCTAGCTCTTCGATGATTTCGTTAGACGCTTCAATGTTCATCAACACGTAATGTGCTTTGTGCAACTTGTTGATTGGGTAAGCCAATTGACGACGGCCCCAGTCTTCCAAACGATGGATAGTACCGTTACCTTGTGTGATCGTGTCGCTGTAACGCTCGATCATACCCGATACTTGTTCGCTCTGGTCCGGGTGGACCATGAATACGATTTCATAATGACGCATTTCTGCTCCTTATGGTTCATAGCCACTGATAGGCTCAGTCACACCTGCAGCAGCAAGGAACGCTTTTGATAGTTAATAAAACTTCAAGACTGATTTAAGCGGCGGGATTTTAGCCTATTTACCTGCTAACCACAAGCGCTAGCTGCGGCTTTCTGCATTTTCGATGAGGTCGATAAGAACTTTGACGAACTGCGCCGGAAGCGCACCCACTGCATCACTGGGCCCTTGAATCTTAAAATGCTGGACATTCTGCTGGGCCGAGTCTGTCGCTTGCTGCGGTGCCACTAAGCGCCCCGCAATCACTATCTGTCGATCTTGGGTCACTTCAACGTGCAGTTGCCATGCATAATTTTCTGCGCTCTCAACCAGTCGCCACTCATGGCGCTGTTCTATGCGTTGGCGAACATCAAAAGCTATATCCTCCAAATTGGCAACGGCCGTTGGCACTTCATAGCTGACAAACAGCTGAGGTTTATTGGTGCGATCACCCGGCAGAAACTCTCCTGTTGGCAACCAAGCGAGCGCTAAAAGCACCATTACAATCAGCGATAAAATGACCGGACGCATTCGCAACAATGGAACTTTGCGCATGATCATAGCCCTCGCTGGCGAACCGCTTCAAACAAACACACGCCAGTTGCCACCGACACATTCAAGCTTGAAACTGAGCCTTGTAGAGGGATCTTAATCAATTCATCACAGGTTTCGCGGGTTAACCGCCGCATACCATCGCCTTCAGCTCCCATAACCAGCGCTACGGGCCCTTTCAAGTCAACGCTGTACACCGACTGTTGTGCTTCTCCTGCGGTGCCCATGATCCAAACCTGCAAGTCTTGCAGTTGCTTCAATGCACGAGCTAAGTTGGTGACCTGCACTAAAGGCACTGTTTCCGCAGCACCAGAGGCTACTTTGCGAACCGTTGGGTTGAGCGATGCGGATTTATCTTTTGGTACGATCACCGCCGTAACTCCCGCAGCATCAGCGGTTCTCAGACACGCTCCGAGATTATGCGGATCAGTGATCCCATCAAGGATCAAAAACAAAGGGCTACCGGAGCTTTTCTCAACTAAATCAGGGAGATCATTGTCTGTCAGCAGTGCCGCCTCTTGGGCGATCACAACGACCCCCTGATGGTTGCCCCCTTCAGCTTTCTTATCGAGGGTATTTTTGGGCACAAACTGTGGCCGTGTGCCCATTTTCTGAGTTTGCTGCAACAAGCTTTGCAAGGCTTTATCTTGGCGCTCGCGTAACGCAAAAACCTCAATAATTCGCTCGGGGTGACGTTCCACTAAAGCGCGAACGGCGTGTAAGCCGAAGACTGCTACTTTCTTGCTCATTGTTTTTTACTACCTTTAGTTTTTGCGCGACTTTTGCCTGTCGTTTTTTTCGACTTGCCCGACTTTTTTGCGCCTTTCTTGCGCGATTTGTGCGGCTGCTTATCACCATCGGGCGCGTTGCCCGAACCCGGCATACGATCTTTACCGGTCGGGCTCTCTGCTGCCAGTAACGTAAGATCGATTTTCCGCTCATCTAAGTCAACACTACGCACTTTTACGCGTACCTTATCGCCCAACCGGTATACGCGCCGACTATTTTCACCGATAAGCAGATGGCGTTCATTGTCGAATCGATAATAGTCATTATCGAGGTTGCTGATATGAACCAACCCATCAATCGATAAATCATCGATGCGGATAAACAGCCCAAAGTTGGTAACTGCTGCAATCACGCCGGTAAACTCTTCACCTACATGATCTTGCATATATTCACACTTCAGCCAATCCGCCACCTGGCGCGTCGCATCGTCGGCGCGACGTTCTGTCATCGAGCACTGTTCACCGAGCTCATCTAACTGCTCGGTGGGGTACATCCACGCCCCCACGAGTGCCTGATTCGCACCCTTTTGTTGCTTCAACAAAGCTTTAATCGCGCGATGCAATATCAGGTCAGGATAGCGTCGAATCGGTGATGTGAAGTGCGCGTACTCTTCTAACGCTAGGCCGAAATGCCCCGCGTTATCAGGGCTATAGACAGCCTGTTGCATTGAGCGCAAGAGCATCGTTTGGATAAGCTCTGCGTCGGGTCGTTCGCGCACTTGCTCCAACACCGCAGCGTAATCGGCTGGGCTTGGGTCATCGGCCCCTTTCATCGTTAGGCCTAGTTCAGCTAAAAAGCTACGGAAGTTGGTGAGTCGCTCTTGCGAAGGCGGCTCATGGATTCTGAATAAGGCGCCGGCCTGCTCGTTCTCTTCGATGAGCCGAGCTGTGGCCACGTTCGCCATAATCATGCATTCTTCGATAATGGTATGGGCAACGTTGCGACGTACCGGCTCAATACTTTCAATTTTGCGTTGTGCATTAAAAATAAAACGTGTTTCTAAGGTTTCAAATTCAATCGCCGAACGCTGTTGCCGTGCTTTCTTCAATACCTTAAACAACTCATGCAAATGGTCTACCTGGCCAAGCACATGCTGATAGTCTTCCCTAAGTTTGGGGTCGCCATCTAGAATATCAGCCACCTTGTTATAGGTTAAACGGGCATGAGACTTCATCACCGCAGGGTAATATTCCGCGCCCCGTAGCTTTCCTTTCGCCGAAATACGCATCTCTGCGACCATACATAGACGGTCGACATCAGGGTTTAAAGAACAGAGCCCATTGGATAACTTTTCCGGCAACATCGGCACGACAAAATTAGGGAAATAGACGGAGTTGCCGCGCTCTAACGCGTCTTTATCTAACGCGGTATTCGGTCGCACGTAGTAACTAACATCAGCAATAGCCACCCATAGCCGCCAGCCGTCACCATCCGGTTCGGCACATACTGCGTCATCAAAGTCACGTGAGTCGTCACCATCGATGGTTACCAGTGGTAGTTCACGCAGATCTTTACGGTCTTCGTAGGCTTCGGGCGGCACTGTTTCGCCAAATTTTTCCACTTCTTTGAGCGTTGCCTTGCTCCACTCAGTTGGAATGTCGTGCTCGCGAATCGCTACTTCAATCTCCATGCCTGGCGCCATATGCTCGCCAAGAATTTCACTTACTGCGCCAATGGGACTGGTACGTCGGTTCGGTCGACGCGTGATATCAACCACTACAATTTGCCCATGGCGTGCACCATTGCGGGTATCATCAGGTATCAGAATATCTTGATTCAACCGGCTATCATCAGGCACAACGATGCCTAAGTCGTGGTCGATAAAGAACCGCCCAACGATTCCACCTTGTCGTGGCTCGATAACACGGACAATGTGTCCTTCGCGACGTCCTTTGCCGTCACTCCCCTGTTCCTGAACTAATACGCGATCGCCGTGCAGCACACTGTACATTTGATTCGGTGGAATGAATAAGTCGCCCCCACCGTCATCGGGATGGCAAAAGCCAAAGCCATCTCGGTGGCCGATAATACGGCCCTTGATTAAATTCATGCGTGACGGTAAACCGTACGCATTAGCTTTGGTGTAAATCAGTTGGCCATCTCGCTCCATGGCTCGCAAACGACGTTTCACGCCCATATGTTGGCGTTCATCTGTCAGTTTGAAGTGAGCGATAATTTCATCGAACGTGGTGGGTTTTAAACGCGTTTCAACGGCTTCTAAAAGCTGTTCACGCGAAGGAATTTCAACCTCATATTCAGGTTGTTCTGGTTTGTTCTTAGTGTCGTTTTTCGACATATATCCTCTATGGTCCGTCAACACGAAACTGTATTAACATCGGTGCTTAAAGCATAACAGATAATGAGTATTTTACAGACTGCAAAACGTCGCTTGCGCCGATTAAGATTCGGCAATACTGAACAAAATGACGCCACTGACCACCAGCAGTGCGGCCAGCATTCTCATGAGCGACAAGGTTTCACCCAAGAATACGACGCCCACAACGAATGCCCCTAAGGCGCCGATACCGGTCCACACGGGATACGCCGTACCAAGCGGTAACGTTCGCATTGCCTGAGCTAGCAGGACAAAGCTCGCCACCATGGTGCTCACTGTGATAACCGATGGAACAAACCGTGTGAAGCCACTACTTTGCTTCATCGAGAAAGCCCAAACGACTTCCAGCACACCTGCAATAAAAAGCGTGATCCACGCCATTTTTTACCTCGCATTTTACGCTAGGTCGTCCCAGCCATGATAGCCCGCATGGGGAGAGGTCGTCCTCTAATTTAAGTTCTTAATATAACATAAATACAGCTGTTTAACTTTAATGATGGGGGGTAATTGAAGTACTGGTTTCGCTGCACTGATAAAGGTACAGTCGCTCTTTTCTATGACTGTTGTCTCCTGACCAAAGGAAAGTTTATGAAGAATAAAATCGCAATCTTAAGTATGGATAATCTTGCTGGCTTTTTTAGTTACGATGACCTGCTTATTGAACCTTTTGCGCAACATGGTATCGACGTAGAAACTGTGTCGTGGCGCGCGCCTGACTGCGACTGGAATCAATACGACGCGGTTATTGTCCGTTCAACTTGGGATTACCAAGATGACTGTGAGGCTTTCCTAAAGGTCCTTCAGGATATCGAAAACTCTTCCGCCCAACTTTTCAACTCGCTCGCCGTCAGCCGTTGGAACATCAGTAAAACTTACTTGCAAGAGCTCGAGCAACGTCACGTTCCGGTGGTGCCAACGCTATGGGGTGAAGGTTTTAGTGACGATCTTTTGCACCGCGCGCAAATGCAATGGCCGGGGCAGCAGTTAATTATTAAACCGGTCATTTCAGCCAATGCTGATGACACGTTTCGATTAACAGCCGACGCCATCGATCCGCAAACACGAACGCAGTTACATGAGTGTTTCCGCGAAGGACGTGCGTTAATGCTTCAGCCATTTTTACACTCCATTGTCGAACACGGCGAATACTCGCTGTTTTACTTCGCAGGGGAATTTAGTCACGCCATCAAAAAGTGTCCTGCGGCAGGTGATTTTCGCGTTCAAGAAGAACATGGTGGAAATTTTTCTTTAGCCACGCCAACCGCAGAGATTAAACAGGTTGCCGAACAGGCCTTAAGGTGTGTCGATGAAGTACTACTTTATGCGCGTATCGACGTTGCCTTGCTGGAATCGCAACAACCCGCGATTATCGAGATGGAACTAATCGAGCCAAGTTTATATTTTGGAGTCGATGAGGCAAGCCCCGAACGCTTTGTCGACGCTTACCTCAAACTACTTGAACCTATGCCAAGTTAAACGGGTCGTCATAACTGCGAGATGGCTCAGTAAACCATACTGGGCCGTTATCAGTCATATAGAAATGATCTTCAAGCCTTACACCAAACGCCTCTGGCTGTATTACCATAGGTTCGTTACTGAAGCACATGCCCGACGCCAAAGGAGTTTGGTCGCCACCGACTAAATAAGGCCACTCGTGCAAATCCATGCCTATGCCGTGGCCCGTGCGGTGAGGGACTCCTGGCAACTGGTAATCAGCTTTGAGTCCTAGTTGGGCAAGTTCATGGCGTACGGCATCATCCACCGACTCGCAACTGCTACCGATTTGCGCAGCATCAAACGCTGCTTGCTGCAGTTGCCGTTCGTACTGCCAAAAGGTTTTCTGTTCTTCCGTTGGCGTACCAAAGGCATACGTCCGGGTAATATCTGAGTGATAGCCATGCAGTTTACAGCCCGTATCAATTAACACCCAGTCGTTATTCTCTAAGCTCTGCTCATAACTGACACCATGCGGATAACTGGTACCTTTGCCAAACAGCACAATACAGAAAAACGAGCCACTGGCGCCTACTCTTCGGTGCGCTTCATCGATAAAGGCGCGCACTTCTGATGCCGTAATACCTTCGTGCAACATTGCGCCTGTTGCGCGGTGCACCGCCATGGTCATGTCCATGGCAGTTTGAATCAATGCCAGCTCGGCCGCTGATTTATGCATTCGACACTCGGCTGTGATCACCTTCGCATCGCACATTTTCGCAGCGGAATAGCGTGCTTCTAAATTTGCCACGATACTGTACGGCGTCGATTCGTCTAGTGCGAGCTTACCTTCGGTAAAGCCCGATTTTTCTAAAAACCGAACAAAAAGTTCATACGGCGATTCGTGCTCTTCCCAAAGCAAGGTTGCCATAGGTAATTGCATGGCTTGAGTCAGAGAACCCACTTCAAACGCTGGCGCAAGCAAAGTGACTTCCCCCTCAGCAGGAACAATAGCCCCCACCAAACGCTCGCTTGGGAACCATTTGAGCCCAGTAAAGTAGTCCAAATTAGTGCCGGCATTTAGATACATTGCGTCAATACCTTGCTCGCGCATCAACTGCTGAGCTTTCGCAATTCGCTGTTCGTAATCTTTTAAACCAATAGGCTTCGCGTCTTTCGCCATATTTTCTAATGCATTAAGGGCATCTTCAGCGTGCGCAATACCAACACCATGGGTCATAGTTACTCCTGCTTATTTAGCTTTTGGGGGGCATAATTTAGGCGCTAAATGTAGCATCAATAGAGCTCTGCTGCCATCGCGGATAACACAGATGACTTTGGCATCAAGAAAAATGCAGATCGGGGAGATTAACTTACTAGGATAGATGGTGCCGAAGGGGGGACTTGAACCCCCACGCTGTTACCAGCGGCGGATTTTGAATCCGCTGCGTCTACCAATTCCGCCACTTCGGCATAGAAGATTTGACTTGAACGTCGGTAGTGCGAGGCATTATACGCAAGGCGAGTTCCTGATCAAGAAAATTATTTCAGATTTAGAGTGTTCGCTTAAAAGGTGAGCAACTTAAGCTTTTTTTGGTCGCGCCTTGCTTCTAAAAGCACAGGGCATGATAATCCTTGCTTATCCATCGCACTGTCGAGCTAGTTACCCGAGAAGGAATCGTCATGACCGAAGTAAGCCCCTCCCATAAGTTACATGCCTCTTTTCCAAGTGCTGGATTTTGGCGCCGCCTAGCGGCTTGGGTTTACGACCTATTAGTGGCGATTTCAGTAGTAATGGTGTCATCTGCATTAGCACTTGGCTTCGCCGCTATACTTACCAGTAACGGCTGGTTAACCTTGCCTGCCGAAATGGACCATGCCGCATGGCTTAACAGTTCACCACTGTATGCGATTTATTTATTAACCGTACTTGGCCTATTTTTTGGCTGGTTTTGGCAACGCAGCGGACAAACTCTGGGTATGCGCGCATGGCGCTTGAAGGTTCAGCAGCGCAATGGCGCGCGTATTACTCGTAAACAAGCTCTGATCCGCGTATTAACCTGTGCTTTTGGGCTTGGTAACCTGTGGGTGTTGGTTGACTTTAAAAACCGCCGAGCATGGCATGACTACGCCGCAGGGACCGAGTTGGTCACCCTATCAAAAGAAGCCAACCAACTCTATTACTGGCGTGAATTATGAACTGCGCCGCTGCATCATCCACAATGCGGCGCTGGCGAATAAGACACTCGGTAGCAGCGCGCCGAGCAATGGTGGTAGATGATAAACTTGTGCCAGCGGCCCGAAAATTTCATTACTTACGTGAAAGCCAAAACCGGTGATCACACCCAGTAGAATTCGTGCGCCCATAGTGGTTGAGCGTAACGGACCAAAAATAAACGACAGTGCAACCAGCAACATCACCGCAACGGTAAGTGGCGCAAAAACTTTGCGCCAAAATGCCAACTCGTAACGCTCCGTCGCCTGCTTGTTTGCCGTTAAATAGTCCAAGTAGTCGATTAAACCAGTGATGGATAACGCTTCTGGTTTCACGGTTACCACCCCGAGCTTGTCGGGCGTCAATGATGATGACCACGTCCAACGAGGAAGCTCTTGCCGAGTGATTTGCTCAACCGCATGCTCGGTGATGGTCACTTGGTTCAGCAACCAAACATCTCCTTGATACGAAGCACTTTTCCCTCGCACGACCGACTCGAGCTGGCGCTGCTCATTGAATCGATACACCGTTAAGTCGCGCAGACGCCCAGTGTCTTCGACTTCCGAAATGTTGACGAAATGCGTACCATCTTTCGCCCATACACCTTGCTGTGCCGATATCAGGCTACCACCAGAAATTGCCGATGCCCGTAGCTCGCGGCCCTGCGATTCAAGCTGCGGCGCAACCCACTCGCCCATCGCCATCACGGCCAGCATCATCACCACAGCCGCTTTCATTACCGAGCCAACAATGTTCAGACGCGAGCGCCCTGCGGCAAGCATCACCACCAGCTCAGAATTGCTGGCCAACATGCCCATACCAATAAGCCCGCCCAGTAACGCCGCCATCGGGAAGAACACTTCAATATCGCGCGGCAAACTGTAAAGCACAAACAAACCCGCATCAGCCACCGAGTAAGTGCCTTTACCCACTGACTTCAATTGCTCAACAAAGCGAATGAGCGATGACAAGCCGCTTAATACCGCTAAGCTCAACAGCGAGGTGACCAGTACTGAGCGAGCGATATAACGGTCGAGAATACTAAACTGCATCATAGGTTTGGCCTCCGCAACTGGGCCAGCACACGCAGCCCTAATGGACGCCCTTTACCAACCAGCACTACGCCAAATATTAATAGCAAGACATGTATCCACCATAACCCAATGACCGCAGGAATAACGCCATCGGCAACCGCTGAACGTGCCGCCATTAACAATAGGAAGTAACCCAAGTAAATAAGCAAAGCTGGGGCCATACGCGCGAACTTCCCTTGCCTTGGGTTCACACGGCTTAGCGGCACCGCAATCAGCGTTAATAATGGCATTGCTAACGGAATCGCAACGCGCCATTGCCACTCAGCTGCGGCTTCTGGATTGTTCTCCGCCCACAACTCGGTGGTTTTATAGGCTTCTAACTTACGAATATATTCGCCAGCTTCTTGCTCTTTAATTTGCAACTGATAACTGGAGAATTCCATAACTTGGTATTCGCCTTCGCCGCTATTATGGGCATAACGAGTACCGTCGTTTAGCACTAACTGCTGTGAGCCACTTTCATTCGCAATAACACTGCCAGTATCGGCCATCACTACACTGCCACCCACAACGCGGTCTTCTTCGTCGCGTAACGATTGCGCAACAAAGACTTCGTCAAGCTCGCCTGTTTCGGTAAGCCCTTGCACAAAAATGACGGCCTTTTGGTTACTGGCCTGCTGGAAACGCCCCGGCATCATGACCGACAGCCCCGAATCACTGCGAGCGCTCTCTTCAACTTGGCGTTCCTGCTCCAGTGACCATGGCACCAGCCATAACGTCAACGACGCCGTAAATAAAGCTAGTAAGGTTGCCAGCACTAACGTCACTCGGGTCACGTACCACTCACTCACACCACATGCATGCAATACGGTCATTTCGTTATCGGCGTATATGCGACCATGGGCAAGTAGGATGCCAAGAAACAAACTCAATGGTAGAATAAGCGCGGCAAGTGCAGGTAGGTTAAGGCTGAGCAATTTTATCACTAGCTCACCCGGAATTTCGCCTGCAGAAGCGTCTGCCAGCACCCGAACAAACTTTTGGCTGACAAATATGGTCATCAACACCGTTAAAACGGCGATCTGAGATTTAAATGTTTCTCGCATTAAATAGCGGAATATACGCACTAGTGACCACTCTTAACTTTGGTTTTTGCTGGAAAATACGCAATTTTTCAGTAAACTTGTCGTTTTAACAAGAATTATTCTATGGCAGCCCTACCCTGTCAACCGCCGAAAACGGGAGTAAGTATGGAGTTTAGCGTCAAAAGTGGCAGTCCTGAAAAGCAACGTTCAGCCTGTATCGTCGTCGGGGTCTTTGAACCACGCCGCTTATCTGGCGTTGCAGAGCAACTGGACCAAGTCAGCGAAGGCTACCTCAGTAACCTGTTACGTCGTGGTGATCTCGAAGGCAAAGCTGGCCAGATGTTGCTATTACATCACGTACCAAACATTTTGAGCGAACGTGTACTCCTCGTAGGTTGTGGTAAAGAACGTGAGCTTGATGAACGTCAGTATAAACAAATTATTGAAAAAACCATTCATACTTTGAATGAAACCGGCTCAATGGAAGCCGTTTGCTTCCTTAGTGAGCTCCATGTTAAAGGCCGTGACACTTTTTGGAAAGTGCGTCAGGCGGTGGAGGCTGCACAAGCCAGTCTCTACACGTTTAACCAGCTAAAAACCCGCAAAGAAGAGCCGCGTCGGCCATTGCGTAAACTAGTTTTCAATGTGCCAACGCGGCGTGAGTTAACGATTGGCGAGCGTGCTATCCAACAAGGCCAAGCCGTAAGTAAAGGCGTAATGGTATGTCGTGATGTGGCGAATATGCCACCAAATATCTGTACCCCCCGCTACCTTGCCGAGCAAGCGCAGGCGATGGCCGAGAATTATGACAACCTAAGTTTCACTGCCGTCGATGAAGCACAAATGGCAGAGCTGGGCATGAACGCCTACTTAGCCGTAGGTCGTGGTTCGGAAAATGAGTCAGTATTATCGCTGCTACATTACCAAGGCGCAGCTGAGGATGTACCACCTATTGTATTGGTGGGCAAAGGGCTGACCTTTGATGCCGGGGGTATTTCTATCAAGCCGTCCGCCAACATGGACGAAATGAAATACGATATGGGCGGCGCAGCTTCGGTGTTAGGCGCCATGCAAGCTTTAGCTGAATTACAGCTACCCATTAATGTGATAGGTGCCGTAGCGGGTTGCGAGAACATGCCTGATGGTAAGGCTTATCGACCTGGTGATGTGTTGACGACGATGAGCGGGCAAACCGTGGAAGTGTTGAACACGGACGCTGAAGGGCGCCTAGTGCTGTGTGACACCTTAACTTATGTCGAACGTTTTGCGCCGGAAACCGTAATTGATATCGCCACCCTGACAGGCGCGTGTATTGTCGCTTTAGGTCACCATGCTAGCGGTTTAATGAGCCCTCATAATCCCCTTGCTCACGAACTATTAAACGCCTCAGAGCAAAGTGGTGATCGTGCATGGCGCTTACCGCTATGGGATGAGTATCAAGCTGCATTAGATAGTCCTTTTGCCGATATGGCAAACCTCGGTGGCCGTGACGCCGGCGCCATTGGCGCAGGTTGTTTTCTATCACGGTTTGCCAAAAAGTATCATTGGGCCCATTTAGATATAGCCGGGACTGCTTGGCGTAGCGGAGCTAAAAAAGGCGCTACGGGTCGACCTGTGCCGTTGTTAACCCAATTTTTGCTCAACCGCACACCATCAGGTCAACAAGATTAATATGGTACAGGGCATCTTCTACGTTCTTGACGAAGTGAACGAAGAACAGCAACTTGCGCTGTTCTGCCAGTTTATTTGTGAGCGCTGGCGTGAGTTTGGTAGCGTGCGCGTTTGGTGTCGTGACCAAGCCCACGCTGAGACACTCGATGAAGCATTATGGCAACAGCCCGCAGATGCCTTTGTACCTCATAACCTGGTGGGTGAGGGTCCTGCGTACGGTGCGCCAGTTGAGCTTTGTTGGCCCGCCGCAGAAGTAAGTCAACGACGCTGTAAAGTCGTCGTCAACTTTATGCCCACCGCACCACAGTTCGCCGGTGCGCAACTTATTTTAGATCAGGTGCCTAGCGCACCTGAACAGCGCCAAGAAGCGCGTGAGCGTTTCAAATGGTACCGCCAGCAAGGCGTCAATCTCAGCACCATAAAGGCGGCTGAACTAGAACTCAATTCAAATTAATTAATGTCGTGAAGGTTACTCATGGATAAAACGTATTCGCCCAATGCTATCGAGCAAGCTCTTTACCAAAAATGGGAGCAGGCAGGTTATTTCAAACCCTCCGGCCAAGGCAGTAGCTACTGCATCATGATTCCACCACCCAATGTAACGGGTAGCCTCCACATGGGCCATGCGTTTCAGCATACCATTATGGATACTCTTACCCGGTATAAGCGTATGGATGGTTATAACAGTCTTTGGCAAGTTGGCTCTGATCACGCCGGTATCGCTACACAAATGGTGGTTGAGCGGCAACTCGCAGCGCAGGGACGTAGTCGTCAAGAGCTTGGTCGCGAAGCCTTTATCGATAAGATCTGGGAGTGGAAGAACCAATCGGGCGGCACCATTACGCAGCAAATGCGCCGGCTAGGTGATTCTGTCGATTGGGACCGTGAACGTTTTACCATGGACGACGGTTTATCAAATGCCGTCAAAGAAGTGTTCGTTCGCTTGCACAAAGAAAAGCTCATTTACCGCGGCAAGCGCTTGGTCAACTGGGACCCCAAATTACAAACTGCAATTTCCGACTTAGAAGTTGAAAATAAAGAGCAGCAAGGCCACATCTGGCACTTGCGTTATCCTCTTGCAGACGGTGCCACCACTGCCGATGGTAAAGATCACTTAGTCGTCGCAACGACTCGCCCTGAAACAATGCTTGGCGATGTTTGCGTGGCGGTGCACCCGGACGACGAACGTTATAAAGCCTTAGTAGGCAAGTTTATTGACTTGCCCTTGGTTAACCGTCGTATTCCAATTATCGCCGATAGCTACGTCGATCAAGAATTTGGAACTGGCTGTGTGAAAATCACTCCGGCCCACGATTTCAATGACTACGATATTGGCAAGCGTAATAAAATGGCAATGATTGCAGTACTCGACGATCATGCTCACGTACGTGAAAAAGCCGGCCTTTATACGCCAACGGGCGAAGCTATTGACGCTATCGATGGCTTTGACGGTACCTTGCCGGCGGCCTATCAGGGGCTCGAGCGATTTGCGGCTCGTAAGCAAGTGATCGCCGACTTTGATAGTGCCGGCTTACTCGAAAAAATCGAAAAACATACCAATAAAGTCCCTTACGGTGACCGTGGTGGTGTACCGATTGAACCTCACCTTACTGACCAGTGGTATGTGCGCGTGGCACCTCTTGCTGAACAGGCAACCAAAGCGGTTGAAGACGGTGAGATCCAGTTTGTACCTAAGCAATACGAAAACATGTACTTCGCGTGGATGCGTGACATACAAGATTGGTGTATTTCGCGTCAACTCTGGTGGGGACACCGTATCCCGGCATGGTACGACGAGCAGGGTAATGTTTATGTCGGCCGCGATGAAGAGGAAGTGCGTCAGGAAAATAATCTCAGCGCCGATATCGTCTTAAGCCAAGATGAAGACGTTCTTGATACCTGGTTTTCGTCGGCATTATGGAGCTTCTCAACATTGGGCTGGCCAGAAAACACAGAAGACCTAAAAACCTTCCATCCAACGGATGTTTTGGTCACTGGTTTCGATATTATTTTCTTCTGGGTCGCCCGCATGATCATGATGACCATGCACTTCCTGAAAGATGAAAACGGCAAGCCTCAAGTTCCCTTTAAAACCGTTTATGTAACGGGCCTGATTCGTGATGAAGAAGGTCAAAAAATGTCGAAGTCGAAAGGCAATGTTCTCGATCCGCTCGACATGATTGATGGTATTGACCGCGCCACCTTAGTGGACAAGCGCACGGCAAATATGATGCAACCGCAGCTCGAAGCGAAGATCAAAAAGCGTACCGAGAAGCAATTCCCCGACGGTATCACTGCTCACGGTACCGATGCCCTGCGCTTTACGCTCGCCGCCTTGGCATCGACCGGACGTGATATCAACTGGGATATGAAACGCCTCGAGGGCTATCGTAACTTCTGTAATAAACTATGGAATGCGAGCCGCTACGTGTTGATGAATACCGAAGACCACGATTGTGGTGGTAACGGTGGTGACATGACCTTATCGTTGCCCGATCAGTGGATCATTGAGTGCTTTAATGACACCGTTAAGCAGTTCCGGCATGCGCTTGATAACTATCGTTTCGATCAGGCTGCAGCGATTGCCTATGAGTTCACCTGGAATCAGTTCTGTGATTGGTACCTTGAGCTCACTAAACCGGTGTTGTTCAACGGCGATGAAGCACAACTGCGTGGAACCCGACATACTCTGGTCACTGTACTTGAACAACTCCTGCGTTTATTACATCCGTTGTTGCCTTTTATTACCGAGGAAATATGGCAACGTGTCGCGCCATTAGCTGGGGTGGAAGGTGAGACAGTTATGTTGCAGGCCTATCCACAAGTTCAGACTCAGCGCTACGCCTCAGCCCGCGATGACATGGAGTGGTTAAAGCAAGTGATCGTGGCCATCCGCAACATTCGTGGCGAAATGAACCTGTCTCCAAATACCCCTCTGCCGGTTCTGGTAGCGAACGCTGACAGTCAAGAGCGTGAACGATTAGAGCAGAACATGGGCTTTTTAAGCTCATTAGCCAAACTTGAGAGTGTTGAGTTTATCGACAGCTCTGATGATGCGCCAGCAAGCGCAACAGCACTTGTGGCTCGCATGGAGATGCACATTCCTATGGCAGGCCTTATCGATACCGCGGCAGAGTTAGCACGCTTAGATAAAGCGATTGATAAAGCTGAAAAAGAAGTGTCGATCTTCTCACGGAAATTGACCAATGAGAATTTTGTTAGCCGAGCACCAGAGGACGTGATTGCAAAAGAGCGAGAGAAGCTGCAAAGCGCTGAAGAAACCTTGCAACAGTTGCAGCTACAAAGAGCAAAAATTGCCGCACTTTAATGGCTGTGGTTTAACTAGCTAAACGGTTCGTTGGCAACTAAGGCTCTATATGGAGCCTTAGTTGTTGAACACCTAAGCCCTACTCTTCTTCATCGTCTCCGAAAAAAGTACCCCAGCCGTCATATTCAACGCCTGTTTCTGCCGCTAGTTCGGCGACACTTAACGCTTGGCTTTCAATTTTATCCTGCTCTAGGGGGAGTTCACTTAATGCGGCAAAGGCAAACCAGCGACTGCCGTCTTCAAGCTCAAACTCATCGGCATCATCGACATGGAATCCTAGCTTAACCAGCTCTACCGCAGCTTTTTCTAGCTTAGTGAAGTCGGGGCTGGCGAGGTGATGTTCAATGGCATACTGTGCATCTGTCGGCGCGCCATCGGCGAGCAGCGCTGCGATAGTTTCTGCCGTTTGTTCATGAATCGCTTGTTTATCTACACTCATCACTTGCTCCACTTAGGCTTGCGGTTGCTGCGACAACTCATGATCAAGCTCGCTAATCTTTGATTGCATCTGCTGGTGACAATGTGCCACCAACGCTCGAACGTTTTCACCAGAATAATCGCTAACCTGGATAGGCGGCAACATCTCGATCAAAATTTTGCCGTTATTCCACCGGTTCAGTTTGATACGTCCGTGCAGATTGGAAACACAAATAGGAACGATCGGTACATTGGCTTGCAGCGCGGTACGAAATGCGCCGGTTTTAAAAGGTAACAATCCACGACCGTAGCTGCGCGTTCCTTCAGGAAACAACAGCACAGATAGCTGGCGCTGTTTGATCGCTTGTGCCGCTTGATCGATGGTACCTCGAGCGCGGCCCGTGTTCTTCCGATCAATGAGAATATTACCCGCCAACCAGTACAGTTGACCAAAAAAAGGAACCCACTTGAGACTCTTTTTGCCGATGCTCACTGAACGTGGCGGCATAGCTCTGCTTAGAGTGAAAATATCGTAGGTATTCTGATGGTTAGCGATATATACGTAGGGTGCGCCAGCAAACAGGCCATCAGGAACGCGAATTTCTAAATCGACCCCCAGTAGCTTATGCATGCGACCATAAAGATGCGCAAAAATAGGGGTATTGTTTGGATGGAATGGGCGCATCAAACAAAAAATGAGTCCCAGAACCCCAGAAATCACCACGAAACAGCCAAGTAATATAAGTCGTACAACAGCGAGCATGCATTCTCCTTTCTTTGCTGCTCGCTATTATACCTATTTCGCTACTAAAAAAACGACCGTTAGTCTTTATTGTCGACAGTAATGGCGTCAACTCGCTGTAAACCGCGCGGCAATTTATTGCCTCGACGCCCACGCTCACCGCGATAGTGCTCTAAATCTGCTGGCTTCAAGGTTAGTTTGCGCTTACCTGCAAGTAAGGTAATGGCTGCATCACTGGGTACTACATTGGTCGCTACCACATATTCCTCTCGCGTTTGCGCGCGTAACGTCGGAATACTCAGCATTTTATTGCCTTTACCTTTCGATAATTCAGGTAAATCAGCCACTGGGAATATCAACATGCGACCTTCATTGGACACCGCTACCAACAAGTCACTAGCGACTTCAGTGACCGGATTCGGTGGCAGTATTTTGGCGCCCGCCGGTAATTTCAAAATCGCTTTACCGTTTTTATTACGACTCACTAAATCACTAAATTTACAGACAAAACCATAGCCTGCGTCGGACGCCAGCAAATAACGTTGTTCATCTTTTGCCATCATCACTTGCTCAACCACTTCACCGGCGACCAAGCTAAAGCGCCCTGTCAAAGGCTCACCCTGAGTTCGCGCCGACGGCAGCAAGTGGGCTTCACAAGAAAAACTTCGACCAGAACTATCTAAAAACACTACCTGTTGATTACTCTTTCCTTGCGCACTTGCGAGGAAACTATCGCCCGACTTATAGGCCAAGCTGGTGCCATCGACATCATGCCCCTTCGCCGCACGTACCCAACCTTTCTTCGATAACACAACAGTCACCGACTCGGCTGGTGTCAAATCACGTTCGCTCAAGGCTTTCGCTTCTTGACGCTCAACTAGCGGTGAGCGACGCTCATCACCATATTTTTCGGCATCAGCCAGAATCTCTTTGCGGATCAGTGTTTTCAAACGACGGTCTGAGCTCAACAGTAACTCGAGTTGCTTGCGCTCTTTTTCCAGTTCGTCTTGTTCACCCTTCAGCTTCATTTCTTCTAACTTAGCTAAGTGACGAAGTTTCAGCTCAAGAATGGCTTCGGCTTGAATTTCGGTCAGCTTGAAGCGTTTAATTAGCTCAGCTTTAGGCTCATCTTCGTAACGAATGATTTCTATCACTTCGTCTAAGTTTAGATACGCAATCAACAAGCCTTCGAGAATATGTAACCGCGCGAGTACTTTATCGAGCCGATGCTGTAAGCGGCGGGTTACTGTTGTTTGTCGGAAGGTAAGCCACTCTTTGAGCACATTAAGGATCGGCTTCACCTGGGGACGGCCATCAAGGCCCAACATATTTAAGTTAACGCGGTACTGTTTCTCTAAATCTGTGGTCGCAAACAAGTGTTGCATCATTTGTTCCACATCAACGCGATTTGAACGCGGAACCACCACCAGTCGCGTCGGGTTTTCATGGTCAGATTCGTCACGTAAGTCTGACACCATAGGTAGTTTCTTGGCCTGCATCTGCGCGGCAATTTGCTCTAACACCTTTGAGCCTGAAGCTTGATGGGGTAAAGCGTGGATAACTACTTCACCGTCTTCAATTTGGTATTTAGCGCGCATTCGGATACTGCCACGGCCAGTTTCGTAAAGTTTTACGATATCGGCTGCCGGAGTAATAATCTCAGCATCTGTCGGATAGTCTGGGCCGCGTAGGTGTTCCATTACCTCGCTCAGGTCGGCACTTGGCTTTTCTAATAGCAAGGCGCAAGCATGAGCCACTTCGCGGGCATTGTGCGGAGGAATATCGGTCGCCATACCGACGGCGATGCCGGTGACCCCATTTAATAGAATATGCGGTAAACGCGCCGGCAGCATGCGCGGCTCTTTCATGGTGCCGTCGAAGTTTGGTGTCCAGTCGACAGTGCCCTGGCCTAGCTCGCTAAGCAGTAACTCACTAAATCGTGACAGCTTTGCTTCCGTATAACGCATTGCTGCGAACGACTTTGGATCGTCTTGCGAGCCCCAGTTACCTTGGCCATCGACCAGTGGGTAGCGATAGGAAAACGGTTGCGCCATTAGTACCATGGCCTCGTAACACGCACTGTCGCCATGGGGGTGAAACTTACCGAGCACATCACCCACGGTACGAGCCGACTTTTTATACTTTGCTAGGGCCGATAAACCAAGCTCTGACATGGCATAAATAATACGTCTTTGTACCGGCTTCAAGCCATCACCAATATGTGGCAGGGCTCGGTCCATAATGACGTACATGGAGTAATTTAAGTAGGCGTCTTCGGTGAAGCGGCGTAATGGAATTTGTTCTACGGTGTCCATCGTCATGTTTAATTCTCCTTACAGCTCAGCCAGATCGACAAGGTTGCCTTTGCTTTCCAGCCAATCGCGGCGGTCGCTGGCACGCTTCTTCGCCAATAACATATCCATTAATTCTTCCGTTGCACTGTCGTCATCAACAGTGAGCTGCACGAGACGTCGAGTGTTGGGGTCCATCGTGGTCTCTCGCAGTTGCAATGGGTTCATTTCCCCAAGCCCTTTAAACCGTTGCACATTCACTTTGGCTTTGCGTTTATCTGCTTCGATACGGTCTAAAATACCTTGCTTTTCGTCTTCATCGAGGGCGTAAAATACTTCCTTCCCAAAATCCACCCGGTATAAGGGAGGCATTGCTACGTACACATGGCCACCATTAACAAGTGCACGGAAGTGCCGCACGAATAGCGCACATAACAACGTGGCGATGTGCAAACCGTCAGAGTCGGCATCCGCTAAGATACAGACTTTGCCATAGCGCAGCTTTTCAAGATCTTCCGAGTCAGGGTCAACCCCTAACGCAACTGAGATGTCATGGATTTCTTGCGAGCCAAGTATTTGGTCCGACTCGACTTCCCAAGTATTTAAGATTTTACCGCGTAACGGCATTACCGCTTGAAAGTCACGATCGCGCGCTTGTTTTGCGGAACCACCCGCAGAGTCACCCTCAACTAAGAACAGCTCACTACGCGCTGGGTCCTGACTTGCGCAGTCGGTTAATTTACCGGGTAACGGTGGCCCTTGCGTGACTTTCTTGCGCACCACCTTCTTACTGGCTCGCATGCGGCGCTGGGCATTATTAATACAAAGGTCAGCCAACAACTCCGCTTGCTCGGTATGCTCATTCAGCCACAAGCTAAAGGCGTCTTTCACTACCCCTGAGACAAAGGCCGAGCATTTGCGAGACGACAGTCGTTCTTTGGTTTGTCCGGCAAATTGCGGGTCTTGCATTTTCACCGAAAGAATATGAGTGCAACGCTCCCAAATATCTTCGGGCGTTAGACGAACACCGCGCGGTAATAAGTTTCGGAACTCACAAAACTCTCGCATCGCTTCCAGTAAGCCTTGACGTAGGCCATTTACATGGGTGCCACCTTGCGGCGTTGGAATCAAATTAACGTAGCTCTCAGTGACTCCTTCTCCGCCCTCGGGCAACCAGGTAACGGCCCAGTCAACGGCCTCTTCGTTACCACTGAAGCTACCGATAAAAGGTTCTTCTGGCAGAGTCGGTAGTTCTTCTACCGCCTCCACTAAATAATCGCGTAGACCGTCTTGGTATTGCCAGGTTTGCTCGTTGTCATCAATGAGGTTACGGAAGGTGATTTTTAAACCTGGGCAAAGGACCGCTTTAGCACGCAATAAATGCGTCATTTTTAATACTGAGAATTTTGCCGAATCAAAATACTTGGGGTCTGGCCAAAAATGTAAGTTGGTACCGGTATTGCGTTTGCCAACCGTACCGGTAACCGTTAGTTCACTGACTTTGTCACCATTTTCAAAAGCCATTTCATACACTTGCCCGTCACGTTTTACGGTAACGTCAACCCGCGTCGACAGCGCGTTCACTACTGAGATACCGACCCCGTGTAAACCACCTGAAAAGTTATAGCTTTTGTTCGAAAACTTTCCGCCTGCGTGGAGTTTCGTCATAATCAACTCGACCCCAGGCACACCTTCCTCTACGTGCAGGTCTACGGGCATACCGCGGCCGTCATCCTGTACCTCTAGCGATTGATCAGGATGCAAAACCACCAATAGCTCGCGAGCGTGACCAGCAAGTGCTTCATCTACGCTGTTATCAATAACTTCTTGACCAAGATGGTTCGGACGAGTGGTATCTGTGTACATTCCCGGGCGGCGACGCACCGGCTCTAGGCCATTGAGGACCTCAATCGCATCTGCTTTGTAATCTGACATGCGCTCTTCTTTTTGGTGACAAGAATTGTTGTTATAGGATGCTCATATACTGTTACAGGATGAGCGGAAACTCAAGTTAGTATTCGCCTGCTAGCCCTTGTTCGCGAATAAGCTCCAGCCACTCTTGCAAAAAACGATTCACTTGAAATTTTTCATTGGCATGGTGCATCGCTTTATTAGGCTGCGCATAAACCGCTTCAAGTCGGCTAACATTTTGACTACGCGTTACTTCTGCAAGCTGAGCGTCGTGATAGAGCCTCACGTCCAACTCGGTTTCTACTAACCCAGGCAGTTGTTTTTCTAGTGCATGCTGACGAATTTTAACGTCGGTGGTGTAACGAGCTTGTTCGGTTACCGCAATGCGAAAGTGCAAGTTCGCGCCGACTTTAATCAGCCGTTCTCGCCCTTGCTTTAGCTGCAGCACAATACTTTCTAGCGCAGCATAGTTTAACGCTGCCAGACGCTGTAGCGCTGCCAAATCAAATTGATAACGTTTTCGCACCACGTCAGTAGCCATAAGCCTCGTCTATTTTTGCTTTCGAATGTCAGCCAAGTGTAATTGCAACCATTGTAGCCCAATCACACTCGCGGCATTGTTAATTTTTCCTTGCTCTAGCAGCTCTACCACTTCAGTTCGCGGAAGCACGTGCACGAGTATGTCTTCATTCTCACTTGCCAGACCGCCGTGTCGGGCAGCTTTACTGCTATCCACATGGGCAAGATAGATAGAGATCTTTTCGCTACACCCGCCAGGAGTCGATAAATACGTCAGCGCATAGTCAAGCTGATGGGCGTGCAGCCCAGCCTCTTCTTCCAGTTCTCGATGCGCTACTGACTCAGCCGTTTCGTCGGGGTTATCTATCATTCCGGCCACAAATTCGAGCAGCCATGGCGAATCACTTTGCTCTAGTGCACCAATCCGAAATTGTTCGAGTAGCACCAACTCGTCGCGCTCCGCATCATAGGGTAGCACCACAACCGCATGCCCGCGGTCCATGATTTCGCGTTCAAACTCCTGTGACCAACCACCGGCAAACAGCTTGTGCTTTAAACGGTAACTAAACAGGCTAAGAAAGCCCTTGCGTAGTGATTTTTTCTCGAGAATTTGATAATCGTCATGATTAAATCTTTGCACGGTAAACCTTTTGCCTTAGTCAGATGTCTACGTTGATTACGGAAAAAAATGAAAATAAGTGCATACTTCTTATATTTGGTTACATTTAAGCACGTCCCGTTGCAACTAAAAGCATGATTCGTGCGTACTATCGGATGTATGCTAGTAATCATTCAAATGTGTATGTAAAATACCGACCCATTAGCAACAGTCATTTGAGCCAGACAAACCTATCAGGACAACTGAACTCATGAAAAAAAAGTTTCTTTCAGCTCTAATCGGACTCTCTTTTGCAGCAGGTAGCTCAGTCACTTATGCTGACGACCTTGCGCAGATTTTTCAACTCGCACTGCAAAATGATCCTACGTTAAAACAAGCTCAAGCCCAACGAGATGCTGCTCGCCAAGGGGTGAATATTGCCGAAGCTAGTTGGTGGCCACAGGTCGGCTTTCAAGCTGGCTACTCGCGTAGCACCCGTGAAACCCAAGACTTCGATAGTTCCGGTAATAGTTTTATGTACGACATTACCAGTACCGGTTGGAGCGCTGGCGTTAACTTAAGCCAAACGCTTTTCAACAAAGCGACATGGGAACAAACTGAAATAGCTGATAAACAAGCCTATCAAGCTGAAGTCAACTACCTCAGTGAACGTCAAAACTTGATGTTACGCGTCGTCAACGCCTACTTTAGCGTACTTGAGCGCAAAGATGACCTAGAGTTCGCGCAAGCCGAAAAACGCGCCATTGAACGTCAACTTGAGCAAACCAAGCAACGCTTTTCAGTTGGTTTAACAGCCATTACCGACGTGCATGAAGCTCAAGCACAGTTTGACAATGCTGTTGCGCGTGAAATCCAAGCCAAAAACGCAGTGGAAATCGCGCAAGAAAGTCTACGTGAAATTACCGGACGTTATCATCAAGATATCGCTGAACTAGATACGAAGAACTTTTCACCGAGCGCGCCAAACCCAGAAAATGCAGATAACTGGGTAGCGACTGCTGAGGACAAAAACCTACAGCTTTTGGTACAGCGCGTATCCGTCGAAATTTCCGACCAACAAATCGATTTAGCGCTAGCTGGGCACTACCCACAGGTTTCATTGAGCGGCTCATTGTCGACGCAAGATAGCGAAAGCGAAGTTCTAGGTCGCACCTCGAACCCGCCTCGTATGGATAGCTCGTCGATTGGGGTCAACCTAAATGTGCCTTTGTTTAGTGGTTTTCGTACCTCATCACAAGCCGAACAAGCGCGAGCCAATTACGTTGCTAGCAGCCAACAGCTTGAGTTCACACGTCGAAACGTTGAACGCCAAGTACGTAGTGCCTATTACGACTTAGTCGCCGCTATTGCCACTATTCGTGCTTTAGAGCAGGCCGTCGTCTCCGCCGATAGTGCGCTTAAAGCAACACAAACCGGTTTCGAAGTTGGCACCCGTACTATTGTTGATGTACTTGATAGCACACGAAACTTGTTTAATGCTCGTCGTAACTTGTCGACCGCGCGTTATAACTACATTCGTCAATCACTGACACTGCAACAAGCTTCAGGTAAGATTAGTGAACGTGATCTAATGGCAATTAACGCAAGTTTAATTAATGAAAATAATTGAAAAACCTAAGTTTGAAGCAAGGTTTTTACTCCCCAAATATTGGCTGACCTGGTTAGGGGTCGGCCTTCTTTATTTTATTTCATGGCTTCCTTACAAGTGGCAGCTGGCGATGGGCCGCGGTCTAGGTCGGCTATTTTATAAATTCGTGCCGAAACGGGCCGGTGTCGCGCGTCGCAATCTTGAACTCTGCTTTCCCGATAAATCGGCTGATGAAATTGAAGCTCTGGTAAAACGCAATATGGAAAATACCGGTATCGCCTTTTTCGAAACTGGTATGGCGTGGTGGTGGCCCGATTGGCGTATTCGCCGGAAGTTGCATTTACACGGTGTTGAACACCTCGAGGCGCCCCAGCGAGAAGGCAAGGGCGTGCTGTTATTGTTGTTTCACTTCCTTAGCCTTGAGGTGCATGCTCGATTGCACGGCTTTATTAAGCCCGCGGTGGGGCTTTATCGGCCCCACAACAATGCCTTGATGGAATTTCTGCAGACCCGTGGACGCGGCCGTTCGAACAAATATATGATCCCGCGGACCGATGTGCGCAGTATGAAACAAGCCATTGAGCAAGGCGAAATTGCTGGCTACCTTCCCGATCAAGATTATGGCCGCCGTCGTACAGTGTTCGCACCGTTTTTTGCGGTAAAAGAAACCAGCACTACCACGGGAACCTTATTATTTGCTGCCAGCAAGAAGTGTGCTGTACTGTCGACCACTTGCTTTAGGCGCGCCGATGGAAGCGGGTATGACGTCACCTTCTACCCTGAGTTTGGCAACTTCCCAACCGCTGACCCGATCGCAGATGTCACACGGGTTAACAAAATGGTGGAATACGCAGTTCAACAATGCCCAGAACAATATCTATGGGTGCATAGACGCTTTAAAACCCGTCCAAACGAAGACGACCCTAGTCTTTATCGCTAGCGTCTACAAACCACTTCTGCCACGCCTCGCTAACCACTTGGCGCTCGTTATCGACCGTCCGATAGGTTAAAGAACCACTGTCATCCAGCGCCAATTGGTGTAGCCATTGGCGCTGCCGTATGTACACAGTGGTTAGCTGTTGCGCTTCGTCGACGGTCAAAATACCGAGTTTGCCGGCAACTTCGATACAGCGCACATTGTCGGTGAAGTGCGCCAGCTCCGGGTGCTCAGCGCTAAAACGTAGCACTAAAAACTGCACCAAAAATTCAATATCGGTAATGCCTCCAACCCCCTGCTTGAGATCAAAAGCGCGAGCTGTGCTTGCGCCAGCATCGCGGCGTTCATTATGACTACGCATCTTTTCACGCATAGAGGCCACCTGCTGAGCTAACTTCTGTGCATCGCGCGGGCGGCTTAACTGCTGCTGGCGCAATTGGTTGAATTTTTCTCGCAGCGGTTGGCTACCATACACCGGGCGGGCGCGTACCAGAGCTTGTAGCTCCCAGGTCCACGCTTCATCATGTAAATAGCTGGCATAGGTCGACAAGCGACTCACCAATAGCCCGGCTTTGCCAGAGGGCCGCAGCCGCATATCAACCTCATAAAGTACGCCGATCATGGTACGCGTGGTGAATAAATGCAGAATTCGCTGTGCTAACCGTAAATAAAACTGCTGCACTTCCAACGGCTTTACACCATCGGTTTCACCTTGGTAGTCGCCATCAGTGACAAAGACTAAGTCAAGGTCCGAACTATAACTGAGCTCAAGCCCCCCCAACTTGCCATAGGCGATCACGGCAAGCCCAGTGTCGCTTAGGGTTCGTCCCGGCGGACACCCATGACGCGCGACCAAATGCTGCCACGCTAGTTGTACCACATGTTCAATAATCGCTTCGGCAAGAAAGCTCAGATGATCACTCACATGCATCAATGGCAATGCGCCACTTATATCAGCCGCCGCAATTTTTAACTGACACGACTGCCGCGCCTGACGCAGCGCATTCATTTGTGCCTCTAAGTCGTCTTCCTGCTCTGGTATTCGTACCATGTAATCGTTAATAATTGCCGGATAGTCGTGTACCTTGGGCAACTCATAGAGGTGCTGAGGGTCAATCAGCTCATCAAGCAAAATCGGGAAATTTGCGATGTGCTGAGTCATCCATTCACTGGCACGACAAAGCTTAATTAATTGTTCGCACGCTCCGCTATTCTCTACGAGTAGTTCGACATAAGCAGTACGGCTCATGATGCGCCGCAAAACTTTAAATACACGTTCGAGAACGACTTCAGCATCGGCTAATGGCAGGCTTCGCTGCAACAGTAATGGCACCAATTTAGCCATTGCTTTGCGCCCGCGCGGACCACTACCACGGCGCCGTACCTCATAACGTAAGTCTGCCACCAAGGCCCATATTTGCTGTGCCCGTTGCTTATTCAAACCCGCATCATGCAAAACATCTAAAGCGGTGTCATCTTCAACCATGTCTTGCCACAAAAGCTGCAACGCACCCACGTCTTCTTCGTCGGTTTCATTATCGCCAATAACATTTTGAAATTGGTGATGCACTTGCTCCATTACATCTCGAATACGCTGATAGAGTGTTTGCCAGTCGGTTTGGAAAGCGTCGGCGACCCTTTGCTGATGCTCAGGGTCATCAGGCAAACTCTGTGTTTGCTCATCGTTAAGCTGCTGCAGCACATGTTCCACTTTGCGCAAAAACTCATAGTTTGCCAGCAGCTCATTGACACTTGCGACGGGTAGCAGCTCTAGTTCGCGAATGGCCGCATAGGCTTGGTAAACGGAATTCGTTTGTAACTGTCGTTCTTGACCACCACGAATAAGTTGAAAGGTTTGCGCAATAAACTCGATTTCACGGATCCCACCTGGCCCTAACTTAAGGTTATTTTGCACCCCTTGGCGGCGGGTTTCCTGAGTGATCAAAGCTTTCATTTTACGCAAGGCATCAATGGCCGAAAAATCGATATAACGCCGATAAACAAAAGGCCGTAACAGTTGACTTAACTGCTGCTGATAGTCCTCCGCAGCGCCAATCAGCCGCGCCTTTACCATGGCGTAGCGTTCCCAGTCACGCCCTTGTTCTTGATAGTAGTATTCGAGCGCGGCAAGGCTGGTAACGACTGGGCCCGATTGACCAAAAGGCCGCAAGCGCAGGTCAACACGAAACACTCGACCATCTGCCGTGACACTATCAAGGAGTGTCACCAGCCCCTGCACCAGTTTGGTGAAAAAAACGTTGGTTTCGATAGGCTTTCGCGGATGATCAGTTTCGCCTTGCTCTGGGTAGCAAAAAATCAAATCGATGTCCGACGAAAAGTTAAGCTCGTAACCACCTAACTTCCCCATTCCAATGATTAATAAAGGCTGGGCTTCCCCTTGGTGATCACGTGGCACGCCATAACGTTGGCAAAGTTGCGGGTACAACCAGTCGCGAGCAGCAATAATAAAGGCATCGGCGGCCGCCGAAATATGCTGCAGGGTCTGTTTCAACTCCAGTTGATTGGCTAAGTCGGCCGCCGCCAAACTCGCAAACCAACGCTGACGGTAGCGACGCAACACACGTTGCGCTTCTTCTTCACTGTCAACCTCTGTTAGTGCCTGTTGCAACTGCGCTGCATAGCTTTCCGGTGCAGGTAGTTGAACCTGCCCTTCGTTATCGGTGACGATCGCGTTCGCATCATTGCGCCAGACACTTGCGATAAATTCACTGGTTGCGCACCAAAACTCTTTCAGTTGCTGAACCTTATCCATATTAACCCAACCAATAAGGTTCTTGTTTCAATGCTGCCTTGCGCGAACGTTCAAGCGCATAAAGCAATGACTCTAACTGGACTTTTTGCCAGTTGAGTAAACGTTCCGCCTGGCTATCATCTTCATCTCTGATGGCATCGCGTAGTAACTTGAGCGCCATGATTTCACGAATCCCGCGAACCAGATCTTGCCACGGCGCTCGAAACAGTTCGCGATCTTCCTCGTTGAATAAATAGCCCACGCAGTACCCTAGCTGCAGCGAGCTTTGTAATAATGGTAGTTGTTTCAGGTAATACTCCGGTTTCAACTCGGTTGGGCGCGCAAAAGCATCAATAACATTTTGCCAGTCTTCTCGCAGTCGTTGGCTCGCCCACTGCCTTAAGGGGAGCTCGGCGATTTGTTCATGGCGTGGCTGTTGATGGCACAGTGCCCCAAGCTCTAACAGTGTTAACTGATAATCGTCGCGCACACTCAAGCTTTGTACCAACTCGAGTTGCACCGCATGCTCTTGTTGTTCTTGAATCGTCTCAAAAAGCTTGGGGTATTGTTTAAGCGCACGATGATAAGCACCATCGTCAGCGGTCAACTCCGTTAAGCCATCATAACGGCTCAACCAGCCGAGATGACCCAGCATTTGCTCGAGTCGCAAAATGTGATCATCCACATCAACCTCAAGCGTCGCCAACTGTTGCAACACCACCTTACTTAGTCGGATACCATCCGTAATTCCGGCTACAGCGCGCACACTCGGCACCTCGGTCAAACAAGCATCATTATGCTGCCAGTACTGCAATGCATAGGTGAGTGCTCTATAAAGTCCGGTTCCAACATCATCATTGGTTTTTTGTGGCACAAAATGAGCGTGTGTGAAAGGTTCTAAAACCGTTTTGCCGGCGAGCATATAACCACGTGCGGCCTTACTCAAACTACCCAGCTGGGCATTCAATCGGGTAATAAAGCGACGTGCCAAGCGATACGCATCGGTGATATCGCCCTGCTGTACTTCAAGCTCAATTTCAGCCAATGGACGTTCATTTTCACCTACTTTAATTGTGCCCTGATCAAAGACCAGTTCGATACGTCCCTCGCCACTAGGCAAATGCCAACGATAGCGGGTAAAGTCAGTACGGAAAATTTCTACCAAGTCGCGATTAATGTCGAACAATGGAAAATCATCCGGCCAGATGTCTTCCTCAAATAAAGTTAAGTCAGGTTTGTCAGAAGTAATAACTGTATTGTATTCAGGGCGACTATGAACCCCTCCTAAGACTTCTCCTGCGAGTTTTATGGTTTGCTCACGTTCGGTACCACGGCTGCGAATCCTCAGCCCCATATCATGTTGCCGTAGACGTAGGTCTTCAGTATCAAAATAACTATTACTGAGCTCTAATTCGGCCATTTCTGCATCTTTGGCCAGACTTTGACACAGTGCCAGCACTTGCTCGGTTGAAGCGCCTTCAACTAATAATTTGATCTCAATTTCCTGGCTCACAAAGACTCTCTCGTACGTTGACTACATATGGTTATCTACGGTACTCGCAGGCCGTCGACGGGTCAACTTATATGGGCTTGACAGGGGCGTATAAAAATTGCACCGTGGCCGACAAAGAGGAAACTTAAAAAACTGATCACAAGGGCTTTACGAGGGCCAAAAAAACCCTATACTGGCGCTCGAATTATGCCCAATCCAGCCGCGCGCTGAGTCCCATAGGAGATGCTATGTTCAAAGCCAGTGAAGTACTTCAGGCTCAGTTTAAAGGTTCCGATCTTCGAGCCTTGCAAAGCGCTATCACCGAAAACTATCTAGTTGACGAAGATGCCTACCTGCAAGAGCTGATGCAATTGGTTCCAAATGATGATGCAACCTTAGATACAGTTACCGAGAATTCGGCCAAACTGGTGAACACCGTGCGCGATCGCGCGAAAGGTGGTGGGGTTGATGCGTTTTTACAAGAATACAGTCTTGATACCAAAGAAGGCATTATTTTAATGTGCCTGGCTGAGGCCTTATTACGAATTCCCGATAGTCATACTGCGGATGCACTTATTCAAGACCGGTTGTCCGGTGGCGACTGGCAGAAGCATATGGGGGAAAGCGCATCTTGGCTGGTGAACTCAGGCAGTTGGGGCTTAGCTCTGACCAACTCTGTTATCAACCCCACTGGGCTGCCTATGCAAAGCCCACGTGGCGTCTTCCGACGATTGACGCGGCGTCTTGGTATGCCGGTGGTACGTAAAGCAACTTATGCTGCCATGCGTATCATGGGTAAACAATTTGTGCTCGGCCGTAGCATCGAAGAGGCGTTAAAAAATAGCCGTAACAACCGTGACAAAGGCTACACTCATGCCTACGACATGCTCGGCGAGGCCGCACTCACCATGGCCGACGCACGTCGTTACCACGAAGACTACGTGAACTCGATAAAAACCGTTGCTAAAGAAGACTTTAACAATCCCGATGCGCCGCGACCGACCATTTCGATAAAGCTATCAGCTCTGCATCCACGCTACGAGTCAGCCAATCAGCATCGGGTATTGACTGAGCTTGCGCAAAGCTTGACCGATCTCGTTAAGTTAGCGAAAGAAGCAGACGTAGGCGTAACCATTGACGCCGAAGAAGTTGATCGCCATGAATTATCACTCGAGCTGTTCGAAAAAGTTTATCGCAGCGGTGTTTGTAAGGGCTGGCCACGATTTGGTGTGGTGGTGCAAGCGTACTCCAAGCGAGCGTTACCTACTTTATGCTGGTTAACCGCTCTCGCCAAAGAGTGTGGCGACGAAATCCCAGTACGATTAGTCAAGGGTGCCTACTGG
Source organism: Pseudidiomarina piscicola (assembly GCF_902806985.1). Lineage (GTDB taxonomy): Bacteria > Pseudomonadota > Gammaproteobacteria > Enterobacterales > Alteromonadaceae > Pseudidiomarina > Pseudidiomarina piscicola. Next base: position 45,057 of record NZ_CADCXY010000008.1, on the reverse strand, counting down.
GATACCGAGATCAAGCATTGCCAAGTAAACGGCTTAACCGGTTACCCAGTGTTTACTCGCAAGGCGAATACCGACATTAGTTACCTCGCCTGCTCGCGCTATTTAATGTGCGAAGCCACTGAAGGTGCGCTGTATCCACAATTTGCCACACACAATGCGCAAACCGTGGTCGCGATTCAGCAGATGAATCAAGACTACCAGCGCCGCATTGAGTTCCAACGTCTGCACGGCATGGGTGACGATTTATACGACACGCTACTGCAGGAAGACCCAAACACCACTGTTCGCATTTATGCGCCGGTTGGTAAGCATAAAGACTTGCTACCCTATCTGGTGCGACGTTTATTAGAAAACGGTGCGAATACATCGTTCGTGCATAAGCTCGTTGACCCCGCGACCCCAGTTGATGAGTTAATACAACACCCGATGCGTACGATTACCAAGTACGAACGTTTAGCAAATACCAAGATTCCCCTGCCGACGCAGATTTTCAGCGATCGCAAAAACTCGTTAGGATTGAACATGAATATTCACTCACAAGCAGACGACTTTATTGCTGCGGTTCAGCAGTATCGTGACAAACAATGGCAAGGTGGCCCTATCGTTAACGGTGAAGTGGCTGATGCCCACCACCAAGTTAGTATTACCAGCCCACAAGAGAATCAGCGCCAAATTGGCTGTATTAGTTGGGGCGATAAAGCACTTGCCGAAAAAGCCTTGAACAGCGCTAACGCGGCCTATCGTCGTTGGCGTGATACCGACGTTGAAGTTCGTGCTAAATCACTTGAACAGTTTGCTGACTTAATGGAAGCCAACCGCGACGAACTCATTGCCTTATGCTCATTGGAAGCTGGTAAGAGTTTGCAGGACGGTATCGATGAAGTCCGTGAAGCCGTCGATTTTTGCCGTTACTACGCGGTCGAAGCTCGTAAGCTTATGGGCGAAGGCACAACACTGCCAGGGCCGACGGGCGAAACCAACGAGCTCTTTGTGCAAGGCCGAGGCACTTTTATTTGTATCAGCCCTTGGAACTTCCCGTTAGCTATTTTCACTGGTCAAGTGGTTGCCGCACTCGTTACCGGTAACTGCGTTATTGCCAAGCCAGCTGAGCAAACTGGTTTGATTGCCTTTCGCGCGGTGCAGTTACTCCTTGAAGCTGGTATTCCTGGCGATGTGGTCCATTTTATGCCTGGTAGCGGCGCTGAAGTAGGCTCGTTCTTAGTCAGCCAAGAAGATATCGGTGGTGTTTGCTTTACGGGCTCAACGTATACCGCACAGTCGATTAACCGAGCTCTTGCTGCACGAACCGGTGCCATAGTGCCGCTGGTTGCGGAAACCGGTGGGCAAAACGCCATGCTTATTGACTCAACAGCACTGCCTGAGCAAGCTGTAACTGATATCGTCGCCAGCGCATTCAAAAGCGCAGGGCAACGCTGTTCAGCACTTCGGGTATTGTTCGTTCAAGATGACATTGCCGACCGCGTCATCGAGTTACTCAAGGGCGCTATGGCTGAACTCAACGTTGGTGACCCCTTGCTCCATGAAACCGACGTAGGCCCAGTCATCGATGGGGTCGCTAAGAGTAACCTTGAGCAACATATTAGTGATATTTCACAAGCGGGCCGCTTAATTGCGCGGGCTCCCATGCCAGACTACACCGACGGTGGTACGTTCTTAGCGCCCACAGCGATTGAGATCGATAGCATCAATCAGTTGGTGAAAGAGAACTTTGGTCCGATCTTGCATGTTATCCGTTACTCAACTGACAACCTAGACGATGTGATTGAAAGCATTAATGCGACCGGATTTGGTTTGACCTTTGGTATTCATAGCCGCAATGAAACCTTCGCAGCTGATATTGCCCGCCGCATTGACGTTGGTAACGTGTATATTAACCGCAACCAGATTGGTGCAGTGGTTGGCGTACAGCCGTTCGGTGGACGTGGTATGTCGGGAACCGGGCCTAAAGCAGGTGGGCCACATTACCTCACCCGCTTTATTACTGAGAAAACCCGATCGAATAACATTACCGCAGTTGGCGGTAATGCTACCTTACTGTCGTTGGGCGATTAAAACTCACTCAACTCGTGTAAGTAAAGCGATTGGCTGCCGTCTTCGACGGCGGCGGCCAAGCTTTCAACTCGCGGCAATAAGCGCGCCATAAAGAACTTCGCAGTTTTCACCTTGCTCGACAAATAAGGCCGTTCAGCTAACAGTGGCTGTGCTGTTTTTGCCATCCGTAACCATAAGTAGCCGTAGATAACGTAGCCTAACAAGTGCAAATACTCTACTGCGACGCTGTTAATAACGTTTTCGTCCTGCATAACTTGTCCGAGCACCTGCTCCGTCACTTCACTCACGCGCGCGACCGCCTGCTCCAACTGTGCATACTCCGTAGCAAGTTCTGGCACTGGTTCAGCTAATAAGGCTTGAATGTCGGCCAACAGTGGTTTTAACAATTCACCACGCGAACCTGCAACCTTACGGCCAAGGAGGTCGAGGGCCTGGATGCCGTTTGTTCCTTCATAAATTTGCGCGATACGGCAATCACGCACCAACTGTTCTTGTCCCCATTCGCGAACATAGCCATGACCGCCAAATACTTGCTGTCCGATCACTGTGGTTTCATAACCGGTATCAGTGATAAATGCTTTCGCAATTGGGGTTAACAATGCAACCAGCGCATCCGCGCGCTTTTTCTCGTTGGCATCGTCACTGTATTTCGCAATATCAAGCTGCTGGCCAACATAGCTAGAGAAAGCACGACCACCTTCTACAAAGGCTTTCATGGTCAATAACATGCGGCGAATATCGCCATGCACAATCAACGGATCGGCCTCTTTGTCCATTTCGCGGGTCGCCTTTTCACCGCGCCCTTGCAAGCGATCTTGCGCGTATTCTAAGGCATTCTGGTACGAGCGAGCCGCTGCGCCTAAGCCCTGAATACCAACGCCTAAACGCTCATAGTTCATCATCGTAAACATTGCCGGCAAGCCCTGATGAGGTTCACCCACAAGCCAACCTTTGGCACCGTCAAAGTTCATCACACAAGTTGCAGAGGCATGGATACCCATTTTATGCTCGATGGAGCCGCACTCAAGACTGTTTCGCTCGCCCACATTGCCTTGCGCATCAGGTAAGAATTTGGGTACTAAAAATAGACTAATACCTTTGCTACCAGCAGGTGCGTCGGGCAATTTAGCAAGCACCAAGTGAACAATGTTCTCGGTTAAGTCATGTTCGCCACCGGTGATAAATATTTTGGTTCCGGTAATCGCGCAACTACCGTCTTCTTGTGGTTCAGCTTTGCTTCGAATAATACCCAAGTCGGTGCCGGCATGAGGTTCAGTTAAGCACATAGTGCCGGTCCACTCACCCGCTGTCATACGGGGTAGATATAAGCTTTTCAGTTCATCACTACCATGCGCGTCAATCGCAATAATCGCGCCAGCGGTAAGTCCTGGGTAGAGTGAAAACGAGATATCCGCCGCGCAAAGCATTTCTTCATATTGCGCAGAAACCACTTTAGGTAAGCCCATACCACCAAACTCTGGGTTAGCGGTGACGCCTACCCAACCACCTGCGGCAAGTTGTTGGAAGTTTTCTTTATATTTTTCCGGTGTTGTAACGCTGCCGTTATCAAAGCGAACACCTTCCTCGTCGGCAGCCCGAGCATGAGGAGCAATCACGGTTTCCGTGAACTTTGCCGCCTCATCAATAATGGCCGTCGCCATATCCATGTCAACGTCTTCAAGCGCAGGGAAGCGCGCCCAATCTTGCTCTACTTGGAAAACGTCTTGCAGCAAAAACTGCATGTCGTCACGAGGGACCCGATAGTCAGCCATACAACACCTCTATAAAATCAAACAATGAATTTAAACAGGTGTTTTAATATCAAGTTAATCGCTGCTTGTCCAGTCTTCTAACGCTGGTTGCTGGAAGGCTTGCTTGCCAAGGGCTAAAACCACATGGTTAGGTGCAATGGTAAGAACTTGAATTCCTTGCCAAAGATCGCCTTGACGCAATCGCTGCCCGGCCAGGCTTATAAAGCGTTCATGAGTGCGCGACGAATACTGGTGTGCATCATAGGAAAAACTTGGGATGCGTGATTGCATGGTCGGCTGTAGCTCGTTTATTCGCGGCAATACCGATGATTGTTCGGTCGGGCCTTGCCCTGTCGCCGCAATAGCCTCCTCAAACGCGCTCAGTAAATCGGCGGGAACCTCGTTTAAATCCACCCCTTGCTCAACCGGGACCGATTGTGGCGAAGTAAAACTGGACACCGTAGGACGCTCTACTTCAGGCGCTGGCTTTGCCGCAGTAGCGCGAGGTGCAATTACTGCAACATGGCGTACCGGTTGAGGCTCTCCCACTTGCCACGATGATTGAGGCGGCGGTGCTGAGGTGGTTTGCAACTGCGTCGGCGCTGTAAGCCCAGCTACTATCAGCCAGCCAGCGAGTCCTGCTATGGGGATAAGTAACCATTTCAGCCAGTTGACGGTCGCCGGCGATGTCCGCGCGGGCGCAAGTGCAATGGCCGCCTGTGTCGGTATCAGTTGCGACTGCTGTTGTCGTAACGCTTTCAAAACTGAAGACATTAGTTGACTTCTCCATCAACAGGTGAGGTGGTTTTTAGGCGCGGGCCCAGTTCGGTATGATGGCTCGCTAACCATGCCAAAGTAACGCCGTCCAGCTCGCCCGTTATTGGCAGCCCATGTTGACGTTGTACAGCTTGCGCCAAGGCGTTAAGTTGATCACCTTCACGAGCTAGAGCCGCCGCCGGAAGGTAATGTGCAAGCTGGTCTTGTAACCAGCTTTGATACGTTTGCGGATCCTCTAAGCGATAACCCGGCGGCTGCGGGAAAACAGCGAGAAACTCACCGTTCCAATCATCATCAGGAGTCACCGCAGCGCTATCGACCCACTGCCAATCGCCAGAATTAAGTTGCAGCAAAACCGGCAAGTTCAACGCTAAAATGCGGTCGAAACGCAGCCTTCCTTTAACGCAGCTTAGTTGGTATTGATTGACCCAATCGCACAAAGTCGTTTCTGTTGCTGGCTGCGGTAGTTGCCAAGCCCTCATGAGCGCACGCATCGGTTGTTCTTGCTGCGTCAGTTTCGCGCTTGGCTGACTCGTTGGCGCTGCCTTGTGTTGCCAAAACCAGGCGCCCGTAGCACCCATCGCCAGTGCGACCATTACCACACTGGCCATAGCCCAACGGCCCCCCAGGGAGGGGCGTTGCTGACCAGCATCAAGCTCAAGTTCCTTCACCGCATGTTTCAGTTGCGCGCGCCCGACAACGTGCACTTGATCATTGTAAGCTGCTAGCAAGGCGCGATCGCACAGCAAATTAAGTCGCCGTGGGATCCCGCCACTGAAACGATGCACCAAGCGTAATGCGGTTTTGTCAAACAACGCGCGCTGCGCCCCCGCAACTTGTAATCGATAATTCACATACCGCTCAGTGTCACTCTGCTGCAAAGGCAACAAGTGATAGCGGGCGGTGATGCGTTGCGCCAGTTGGCGTAACTCACGGCGTCGTAGTAGATCTTGGAGTTCTGGCTGGCCAATCAAAATAACCCGTAGCAACTTACTTTGATTGGTTTCCAGGTTCGTTAACAGACGCAGTTGCTCAAGTACCTGGGGCCTCAAATGCTGCGCTTCGTCGATTAGTACAACACATTGCTCACCTTCAGCATGCGCCGCCAGCAAAAACTCTGACAGTTTATCGGTGAGCCGTTTGTTGGTGATGTTACGCTTGGCATAGCGGATACCGAACTCGTCACATAGCGTTGCCAGTAACTCGGTTTCGTTGAGCATGGGATTCAAAATAAATGCCGTGCGCGTTTGCTCCGGTAACCTTTCGAGTAGGGCACGAGACACTGTCGTTTTGCCCGTACCAACCTCCCCTGTTAACAGAATAAAGCCGCCACTTCCCTGTAGACCGTAACTTAAATGCGCAAGCGCTTCTTGGTGACGCTCGCTCAAATAAAGAAAGCTCGGATCAGGTGCGATCGAGAAGGGTTCCGTTTGTAAGCCAAAGTAATTGAGGTACATAATAGTGGTCATTTGCCAACGTTAAACGAACTTCAGTGTAACGACTGACTTGCATCAGGGCTAGTCATTCGCCATCATCAGCATAACTAATTTAGGAGTAGAGTGTGAACGTTTATCTGGTCGGTGGTGCAGTACGCGATAATTTATTAGGTAAGGCCATTCATGAACGCGACTATGTGGTGGTTGGTGCAACGCCTGCAGAAATGCTAGAACTAGGCTATCGTCAGGTAGGCAAAGACTTTCCCGTATTTCTGCATCCCGAAACCAATGAAGAATATGCATTGGCGCGCACCGAGCGCAAATCGGGCCGCGGCTACACCGGCTTCGTGATTGCCGCCACGCCTAAGGTTACCCTAGAGCAAGATCTAGAACGCCGAGACCTCACTATCAATGCGATTGCTCAGGCCGACGATGGCGAGTTGATTGATCCTTACGGTGGGGTCGACGATATCGATGCGCGTATTATCCGTCATGTCTCGCCGGCGTTTGTCGAAGACCCTTTACGTGTTCTCAGGGCAGCGAGGTTTGCGGCACGATTTGCCAATGATGGCTTTGTCGTAGCAGACGAAACTCTAGCGCTGATGCAAGAAATCAGCGCAGCCGACGAACTGAGCACCCTGGCCAATGAACGCGTGTGGGTCGAAACAGTGAAAGCGCTCTCCACGACACGAGCTGATGTCTATTTCGAGGTGCTGCGGCGCGCTCAAGCATTGCGACCTTGGTTCCCAGAGCTCACCGACGAAAAACTCTTTACCCGGGTCGTCAAACGCTTAAAAAACGCTAAAAAGGAAAGCGCTGACATCAAATTTGGGTTATGGATGGGCGAACATGAGGAAGCTGATGTCGACGCGATTTGTGCGCGGTTAAAAGTGCCAAACGAATGGACAAAGTTGGGGCAACTGAGCTGCCAATGGCACCCGAGTAGGCACTCATTAACCTGCCCAAGGGTGTTCTGTGCTTGTTTACAGCAGGCCGACTGTTGGCGCCGCCCCGAACGTTTCGAAAAGCTAACCGAGCTATGGCACCAACAAGGCCTGCCCGAGTCGCAGCAAAACACTCTTAAACGCGCCTTTCAGGCGGCCACTGACATATCGGCCAGCGACCTTATCACGCAGGCGGCAAACCGCGGCGAACAACTTCGCGGCCCAGCAATTGGGGCCGCGGTTCAAGACGCACGCGAACAGGTCATCGCTACCGTGTTAAACAAAGAAAGCGAAGAGTAACAAGCCTAACGCTAAGCGGTAAATGACAAAAGGTAGCATTCCCATGCGCTCGATGACCTGTAAGAACAGCTTAATGCATAGGTAAGCAGCAAAAAATGCCACCAACATGCCCAAAGTGACCATTCCCCAAGCGACCGGTTCAGCTTGTTGCACAAGCTGAACACCTTTATACCCACCCGCAAGGGCTATCACCGGTATTGATAATAAGAATGAAAAACGTGCGGCATCTGTCCGCGTAAGTCCCAACAGCAAACCTGCCGTAATGGTGATTCCCGACCTTGACGTGCCAGGTATCAATGCAATCGCTTGGGCAACACCAATAAATAGCGCTTGTTTGAGTGTTAACCGCTCTAGCGAAGAGCGCTCACTCGCGCGACGATCGGCAAACCAAAGCAGCAAACCGAAGCCAATAGTTGTGGTGCCTATCACCAATGCCGAGCGCGCATAGTTTTCCAGTAGGTCATTGCCGAGCAGCCCTGCCACCCCAGCCGGGACCGTAGCCCAAACGATAAACCAAGCTAAACGGCTATAGCTGGAGTGTTGTCCGCGCCAGCTGTTAAACCAGCCAACGATAAGCTCACCGACTTCTTTTCGATAGTAGAACACCACCGCAGCTAAGGTTCCTACATGCACGGCCACATCAAAAGCTAAGCCTTGGTCTTGCCAACCTAGAAGCTGCGAAGGCAAAATTAAATGGGCCGAGCTGGAAATCGGCAAAAACTCTGTTAGCCCCTGAATTAACGCGAGAATAATGGCTTCAAATGTACTCAAACTAGGCTTCCTTGTTCATTGTTGGAGTCACCAAATAAGGTAGGTTTTCAAATTCAAATTCTATCGGTTGCAGCCGTTGTTCGCCACGATAATTACGCCAAATATCTATTAACTTTCGGCCGTCAACGGGATGTCGTTTTTCTGGTGCAAGTTCAGCCAGTGGCCAAAGTACAAAAGCGTTATGAATAATCTCCGCTCGCGGCAACTGCACTGGCGCTGAGCAAACTTCGTCATTATACATCAGCACATCAATATCTAAGGTTCGGGGGCTATACTTAGCGGCGCTTGAGAGGTGACCATGACCCTTTTCAATTGCTTTACATGCCTGCGCTAATTCGGTTATCGAGAGAGTCGTTTGCAGTGCCACCACAGTATTTAAAAAGTCATGCCCGGCAAAACCAACCGCCTCGCTTTCGAATACCCGTGTCACGTGCATCGGTGCGGTTGCCGAGGCGAATCTGTCATGCAAAGCCCGCAAGCCTAGATTGATATGATGATATCGGCGCCTATTGCTACCCAGCCCCAAAAATACCTGCGCCGGACGCATGTCAGCTCTTGCTCCGATGAATTTCCACACCAACAGTTGTTGCCGCCGCAACCGCTTGCGGCTTACTCACCGAAACTGTTATTTCAGTCACTTGAAAGCGTTCCATAATAAGTTGTGCAACTTCTTCAGCAACGGTTTCTATTAGCTGTCGCGGGCGAGATTCAACCAACGCAATCACCGCTTTACTCACCGCGTCATAATCAAGTGCGTATTGCAGTTCATCCGTCGCTGCTGCGCTACGTTGGTCCCACCCCATGGTAAGATCAAACACCAGCGGCTGGGGCTGTTCATGCTCCCACTCAAACACCCCAATCAGGGCTGACGTTCTTAGCCCCTTTACAAAAACCTTATCCATTGCACACTACTCTCATTATCGGCATAGAAATTTTCCCGCTAAGCGCTTATGCTTAGGGCTTTGCATAGTAACGGAAAGCGCGCCGGAAAAAAAACTATATGGGTGCATTAATAATCCTAGCCATTATTGTGGCTTATTTGTTTGGCTCTCTCAGTAGTGCCGTAATTATTTGCAAGCTCTTTGGCTTGCCAGACCCTCGTTGCCACGGTTCTAACAACCCAGGGGCCACCAATGTCTATCGGCTAGGTGGCAAGCTACCAGCGGTGCTGACACTTAGCTTTGACGTGCTCAAGGGCATGTTACCGGTATGGGTCTCCTATTTCTTCGGTATTGCCCCGCTATTTTTAGGCTTGATCGCGGTGTCGGCCTGCCTTGGTCATATCTTCCCGCTCTATTTTCAATTTCGGGGCGGCAAAGCCGTGGCCACAGCTTTGGGGACAATGTTTCCCGTTGCTTGGCAAATGGCACTGCTACTGATCGCAACTTGGCTATTGGTTTTCCGAGTGAGTAAAGTGTCTTCGTTGGCTGCGATTATCACCGTTACCCTGGCGCCTTTTTATGCCTTTTGGATCAAGCCGCAATACACCGTGCCCACGATCATGATATCCATTCTTATTATTTGGCGGCATCAAGCGAATATTTCGCGCCTACGTCAAGGGAGTGAAAAACAGATCAAACGCCGTAATTAATGTTGGTTACGGCTGATTCAACTGCTCCAACGGCCAACGAGGAAAGGTCTTCACCTTGGTATCTACCGCCTCACCCGCCGCTAAACGCTGCGCGCCGGCGTAAGCAATCATTGCGCCGTTATCGGTACAGAATTCTGCTCGCGGGAAAAACACTTCGCCATTAATTTGTCGCGCAAAATCATGCAACTGACGGCGTAATTCGTGGTTCGCACTGACGCCGCCTGCAACCACTAACCGTTTCAGTCCGGTCTCTTTGAGCGCACGTCGACACTTTATCACCAAGGTATCGACGACCGCCTCTTGAAACGCGCGCGCGATGTTGGCTTGAGTCTGCGTGTCTTGCTCTGCTTTGGCCAAGGTGTTGGCCGCAAACGTTTTAAGCCCACTAAATGAAAAGTCGAGCCCAGGTCGGTCGGTCATGGGGCGAGGAAATTTATAGTGCCCAGCTTCACCCTGCTCAGCTAAGGCTGCCAAACGCGGTCCACCCGGGTAGTCTAGGCCCATCAACTTGGCGGTTTTATCAAATGCTTCGCCAGCCGCATCATCGACCGACTCGCCGAGCAATTGATAGCTACCAATACCAGCAACTTTCACCAACTGCGTATGGCCGCCAGAGACCAGTAAAGCGATAAACGGAAATTCTGGCGCCACATCTTCCAGCATAGGCGCAAGCAGGTGCCCTTCCATATGATGAACAGCAACCGCAGGCACTTGCCAACCGTAAGCGAGGCTGCGACCAATACAAGCACCGACTAGTAGAGCCCCTACCAGCCCTGGGCCCGCGGTATAAGCGATACCATCAATATCAGCTGCGTCGAGTTGCGCTTCATCGAGAGCAGCTTGAATTAAAGGAAGCGCTTTGCGGACATGATCGCGAGATGCCAGCTCAGGCACCACACCACCATAATCCGCATGCAGTTTAACTTGTGAATAAAGCTGATGAGCTAAGAGACCTTGTTCCGTGTCATAAATCGCGATTCCTGTTTCATCACAGGATGTTTCGATACCCAACACACGCATGTTTCACCTCGTCTACCGCAGCACTTTAAATTAAGGGCGGTAGTTTACTCGAAGTTAATCAAGATCGACAGTCACACCTTTCAAGCCGCCTTCGTCACCCGGTGTTGACTCACCGCTCAGTTTAATTTTCAAGCGCAAATCATTAGGTGCATCTGAGTGGCGTAGTGCTTCTTCGAACGAAATTTTGCGTGCTTTATAAAGATCAAACAAGGCTTGGTCGAAGGTTTGCATGCCTAGCTCGCGCGACTTGGCCATAATTTCCTTAATTTCGCCCATATCGTTCTTGGCAATTTTCTCTGCCACAATCGGACTATTAAGTAGCACTTCAAAAGCTCCAATGCGTCCACCATCGTTCGTCGGAACCAGTTGCTGTGCAACAATTCCACGTAGGTTCAGCGAGAGGTCAAACATTAATTTGCCAACTTTTTCTTTGGGAACCATGTGCATGATGCGTTCGATCGCTTGGTTGGCATTGTTTGCGTGCAAGGTTGCTACACACAGATGCCCTGTCTCGGCGAAGGTTAGCGCGTATTCCATAACTTCTTGCGAGCGGATCTCACCAACTAAAATAACGTCGGGAGCCTGGCGCAGAGAGCTCTTAAGAGCCGCTTCAAAGCTCTCAGTATCGGTACCTACTTCACGTTGCGTGATCATTGAGTGACCATGCTCATGAACGAATTCAACGGGATCTTCGATGGTCAGAATATGCCCTCTGGAAGTTTGGTTTCGATGCCCTATTAGCGCTGCTAAACTGGTCGACTTACCCGTACCTGTACCACCGACCACGAGCATCAAACCGCGTTTGGCCATAATCAATTTGGTAAGTACTTCTGGCAGCTTTAACTCTTCGACGGTTGGGATCTCGGTAACGATACGGCGAACCACCATACCGGCACGTTGACGCTGCCAAAACGCACTCACCCGAAAACGGCCAATACCTTTGCGGAAAATCGCAAAGTTAGCCTCATGGGTCGTCAAGTATTCATCAAGGTGCTTCTCGCCGAGCGCTTCTTTGACGAGGTCAAGTGCGCCTTCCTCAGAGAGCTTCTGCTCACTTAAATGACGTAATTCACCATTCACTTTCGCACTTGGTGGTAGCGCCGCGGAGATAAACAGGTCCGAAGCATCCTTTTCGATCATGACCTTAAGCAACTTATCTAACAACATGGTGGTTCCTCGCTTTTACTCGCGCTTCAACGCCTATTTAAACGCTTCTTTGTTTGCCGCTTTCGCGCGCGCTTCAACTCGTGCAACGACCCCTTGATTGAGCAAGTTGAGTAAGCCTTGATCTAGGGTTTGCATACCATGCGCCGCGCCGGTCTGAATCGATGAGTACATCTGCGCTACTTTGTCTTCACGAATCAAGTTTTTAATGGCTGGCGTAGCCATCATTATTTCGTGTGCAGCGACACGGCCGCCGCCAACACGTTTAAGTAATGTCTGCGATATCACTGCGCGTAAAGACTCCGACAACATGGAACGAACCATCGGCTTTTCGTCGCCGGGAAATACATCAATGATCCGGTCAATCGTTTTCGGCGCTGAGGTGGTGTGCAAGGTACCAAAAACCAAATGGCCGGTTTCTGCAGCTGTCATCGCCAATCGAATGGTTTCCAGATCTCGCATTTCACCAACGAGGATAACATCCGGGTCCTCCCGTAACGCTGAACGTAGCGCAGCACTGAAGCCGTGAGTATCGCGATGCACCTCACGCTGATTGATCAAACTTAGCTTATTATTGTGCACAAACTCAATCGGGTCTTCGATGGTTAAGATATGATGGTGTTTGTTTTCATTGATGAAGTCGACCATGGCTGCCAGTGTAGTTGACTTACCTGAACCGGTTGGGCCGGTCACCAGTACCAGCCCACGCGGCTGGTCCGCAATGGTTTTAAATATTTCTGGGCAACCTAACTGCTCTAACGATAGGATATCGCTCGGGATGGTACGCATGACCGCGCCGCAGCCCCGATTCTGCATAAATACGTTCACCCGAAAACGTGCTAAGTCTGGCAGCTCAAACGAAAAGTCACATTCAAAGTTCTGTTCAAACTCCTTGCGTTGACGATCATTCATAATGTCATAGACAAGTTCTTGCACTTGTTTATGACCTAGCGCCGGAATATTAATTTTACGAACATCCCCATCAACCCGTATCATAGGCGGTGAGTCTGCCGAAAGATGTAAGTCTGACGCATTATGTTTGACGGCAAAACCTAGTAACTCTGTTATATCCATACCATTTCTCTTATTGTTATCGGTGATCCGTTACATGATGAATAGCATAGTTGACCGCTTAAAAGAAGTCCGCAGCAGCATAGAATCTGCCTGTCTACAGAGCAATCGTAGTTCAGAATCGGTGCAATTGTTAGCTGTAAGCAAAACCAAACCCGCCTCGGACATACGTTCACTCTATCACGCTGGACAACAGCAGTTTGGTGAAAACTATTTACAAGAAGCGCTAACAAAACAGCAACAGCTGCTCGACCTCACTGATATTGTTTGGCACTTTATCGGCCCTATTCAGTCAAATAAGACACGCGATATCGCCAGTCACTTTGCTTGGGTGCACAGCATTGATCGACTAAAGATCGCCCGCAGGTTAAGTCAGCAACGAGCGCAAGATGCGCCCCCTTTAAATGTCCTGATTCAGATAAATATAGACGATGAATCAACAAAAGCAGGTATTCAGCCCGAGCAACTGGTCGAGTTCGCTGGCGAAATGGCCCAGTTACCGAACCTCAAGCTACGCGGCTTAATGACACTTCCAGCGGCCGAAGCTTCCGCGCAACAACAGCAACAGAGCTTCGCTACTATGCAACGCTTGTATTCTGAGCTTGCATCCCAATATCCTACAGTAGATACACTTTCTATGGGTATGAGTAATGACCTTGAGTCGGCAATCAAAGCCGGCTCAACAATGGTGCGTATTGGCACTGCATTATTCGGTGCCCGCGATCAAACAAGGAGTAATGAATGACCACACAGACACGTAAAATCGCCTTTATTGGTGCAGGAAACATGACCCAAAGTATCGTTGGCGGAATGGTTTCAAGTGGCTATCCAAGTGATCATATCTTTGTAAGTAACCCAAGTGCTGGTAAGTTGGAAAAAATGGCGCAGTCGTTAAACGTCCATACCAGTCACGATAATGCCGAGATTGCCAATGCTGCAGACGTTATTGTGCTGGCTGTTAAACCGCAGCTGATGGCCGATGTGTGTGCCGCATTGACCGAACAAGTAAGCAACTTAGCCGATAAACTCATTGTTACCATTGCCGCAGGCATCCGTATTGAAAAATACCGTAGCTATTTAGGCGATACCATTCGTATGGTTCGCGTCATGCCAAACACCCCTTCGTTGGTGGGTAAAGGAATGTCCGGTTTAGTTGCCGACGACCGCGTCAGTGATGACGACAAAGCCTATATCACCGAAGCATTCGACGGCGTGGGTGAAACCTTATGGGTTGCCGATGAAGATGAGCTAGATATTCTCGGTGCAGTTGCCGGCAGCGGCCCAGCCTACTTCTTTGAATTTATGGCGAGCTTGCAAAAGGCCGCCGTAAACCTCGGTTTTGATCGAGAAAAAGCCCGAGCTATGGTACAACAAACAGCATTGGGCGCCGCAGAAATGGCAATAGCCAGTGAGCTAGAGCTAGAAGACTTACGAAAACAAGTCACCAGCAAAGGCGGCTCAACGGCAAAAGGGGTTGAACAGTACCAAGCCCATGACCTCGATAAAACTTCTGATGATGCCGTGAAAGCGGCCGTTAAACGTAATCAAGAGATGGCGAAACTCTTTTAAGGGCAACAAACTATGGAACTTATGCGTTTTCTGATCACCATTGTCTTTGAGCTATTTTTGATGGTGGTGATCCTGCGAGTTTGGTTACAAGCGGCTCGCGCTGACTTTTACAACCCTGTTAGCCAATTTGTCGTAAAAGTAACGAACCCGTTAGTACTGCCATTAAGAAAAGCGATTCCGATGGTTGGAGTGTGGGACCTTGCCACAATTGTGCTGGCGTTGGTGGTCAGTATTGGTAAATTTATGGCCTTATACGCCGCCCATGGTTACCCAATGATTTGGAGTGATATTCTTCTCATGGGCGTATTGGGTGCAGTAAGCCAGTTTTTACAATTGCTATTTTGGGTAGTACTTATCCGCGCCCTGCTAAGTTGGTTTGCCCAAGGGTACAACCCTATGCAAGCGATTTTAGTGCAGCTAACCGAACCTTTTTTAGCGCCGATCCGCCGAATCATTCCGCCTATCGGCGGCCTGGACTTATCGGTGTTGGTTCTGGTGATCGGAATTCAAGCCTTACGTATCGTCATTGGAGTGTAATGCTATGCGCAAACTTGGCTTTTTCGCTGTCATGCTGGTTGTGCTGGCAGCAAGCTTACTGCCGGCTCAATCGCACGCTGAGCAAAGTAAACGCTTAGGCCCGTGGGAAGTGCATTACAATGCGTTCAATTCAACCTTGCTGCGCCCTGAGATGGCGCAGCAGTACGGCTTAGAACGCTCAGCAACACTTGCCACTTTAAATATTGCGGTTTTAGCGGCTGATGTTGCGGGAAAACCAGCGCAGCAAGTTACCGTCGAAGGGTATGCGATGAACCCGCTAAGTATGCAACAACCGCTAGACTTCCAAGAAGTTGTAGAGGGTGACGCAGTGTATTACTTAGCCCAAACTTCATTTACAAACCTTGAAACGTTACGGTTTTTCATTACCGTAACAAAAGATGGACAAAGCCAAGAGCTACGCTTTTCACAAGAGTTCTGGCGTAACTAAGCCTCGCCGGTCTCTAATAACTTCACACCAACCTTGGTAATTGCATTGTCTTCGTTCAGCTCTCGAATCGTGAGCTGAACGCTACCAAGCTTCAATTGGTCACCCACCACCATGCGTCGATGGAACTTTTGCGAGAAGTAAGCATGTAAGCTCATGGATTTCTGCTTCTCTTTGAGTTGGCCAAGGGGATAGAAGCTGGCGACATCGGCTAACGTTAATTCACCATTGAGCGTAAAGTCACCAAAGAAGTCACTGCTATTTAGCGAACGAGCCTTACCACCGGCGGCAAGCACGCGACTGATTTCATCAATATGCTGTACTTTCGCCACCACCAATACGTGATCGCTTTCCCGCAGTTTTGGCCGGACACTCGGCTGTAGCCATTCACCTTCACGAATTAATCCGACAAACTCCAAGGGAACCGACCAACGGAGCTCGTACCAATAATGGTCACAAGCAGGCGAACGCTCACTAATTTCGTAAGACCAAAGCTCTAAAGGATCATTGCTACCTACTTTGTCTAACGCCATACGTTGACTAGGCTCAGCCTCTAGTGGCACCTCGAGTTTTAACCAGCGCGCCATGGGCGCTATGGTCCAGCCTTGTAATAGCAGCGACACCAACACGACAACAAAAGCCACGTCGAAGAATAGCTCCTGACCGGGCAACCCTTCAAGCCATGGATATAAGGCCAAAATAATAGGTACCGCGCCTCGTAGCCCGACCCAACTGATAAATAACTGCTCACGTATGGGGAACGAAAACGGTAATAAACTTGCCATCACGGCAACCGGACGAACAACAAAAATCATGATTCCAGCAATACTTAACGACAGGGGCAAATTCTCAATCAGGTGAGACGGCGTTACTAACAACCCTAAGATTAAGAACATCATGATCTGACTCAGCCACGCCAAGCCGTCTTGCACTTGCAGCATATGAATTAACTGCGGTAGCCGTGCATTACCAATTTTATAGCCCATCAAATAAGCGGCTAAAAAACCGCTGCCGCCTAACGACGAGGTAAGCGCAAAAACGACCACCGCACTGGCAGCCGCCATTAACGGAAAAAAAGTAAACTGTGCGGTGATTTTGTTCACCATAAAAACAAACAGCCGGCCGCCTAGCCAACCACCACAGAAACCAATCACCAACTGTTGGGCTATTTCTAAGCTAACAATAGTCAATGAGAAGGTTTGCCCCGAAGCGATTAACGTGGTCATGGTCATCGTTAAAATCACTGCCATCGGGTCGTTCGTTCCCGATTCAATTTCTAGCGTCGATGCAACCCTTTGCTTTATTTTTAAGTTCTGTGACTGAAAGATACCAAAGACTGCGGCCGCGTCTGTTGAGCTTAATATAGCGCCGATCAGCAACGCGATGGGCCACGGCATATCGAATAACCACACGACACCAACAGCGGTCAGTGTCGAGGTGAGCGCCACGCCTACTGTCGCTAGGCTAATGGCTGGCCACAGAGCCACCCGAAAGCGCTCTCTTTTGGTGCGCATTCCGCCGTCAAAAATAATAATCACTAAAGCTAGAGAACCAATTAAAAATGCCACTTCGGGCTGATCAAACTGAATTCCCAATAGGCCTTCTTCACCCGCCAACATACCCACGACTAAAAAAACTAAAAGCAATGGTGCTCCTAGCTGCGATGACACCACCGCGGCAAGAATACTCACTAACAGCAATGAGCCCATCATTAGCATTACACTATTTAAGTCGCCCAAGAATTCTCCTTTGGTCGTTGGTCTGGATGCCTTATACTATAGCCATTGTGCCGAAATCGAAGTCCTATGTCATGCAAGAAATAGTATTAGCTACTGGTAATCAAGGAAAAATTCGTGAGTTAACGGCGCTATTGCAGCCATTAAACTGGCAAGTGCGGCCGCAGGGCGAGTGGAACTTTGCAGAAGCCGAAGAAAACGGTCTGAGCTTTGTCGAAAATGCCATTATTAAGGCTCGCCATGCAGCCCAACAAACTGGGCTTCCCGCCCTTGCAGACGATTCGGGCCTAGCCGTTGATGCTCTGGCAGGCGCACCCGGCATTTATTCAGCTAGGTACGCTGGTGCGCAAGCGACTGACGCCAAAAACGTTGCTAAGTTACTCGACGCATTGGCGGACACCCCCGTTGAGTTACGTACCGCTAGCTTTCACTGTGTCCTCGCCTTTATGCGTCATGCAAGTGACCCAACGCCGGTGCTTTGCCACGGTGTGTGGCAAGGTGAAATAGCTAGGCAGCCCAGCGGCAAAGGTGGTTTCGGTTACGACCCGGTGTTTTATATCGCTACTGAAGGCTGTACCGCAGCAGAATTGTCAACTGCTAAGAAGCAAGCGCTTAGTCATCGTGGACAGGCTTTGCAGCAATTCATCAACCACCTACAAGCACAATGATGAAACGACCGCCGCTATCGCTTTATGTGCACATACCTTGGTGTGTACAAAAATGTCCCTACTGTGACTTCAACTCGCACGCTTTAAAAGGCGGGGTTCCCGAGGAAGCCTACATAGGCCGCCTACTGGACGACCTGCGCGCGGATCTCGAGTGGGTCCAAGACCGTCCTTTGCAGAGTATTTTCATTGGCGGCGGCACACCGAGCCTACTCACTCCATCGGCAGTTGAGCGACTCCTTAGTGGAATAGAATCCTATTTAGTACTCGCCGATGACTGTGAGATCACCTTGGAAGCCAACCCAGGGACTTTCGAAAAAGAACGGTTCCAAGGTTTTGTCGATGCTGGAGTGAACCGAATTTCCATCGGTATACAAAGTCTTCACGCCGAGCAGCTCAAACGACTCGGCCGCATCCACGATCCTGATCAGGCGCGCGCGGCAGCTTGCCATGCGAAAGAGCTAGGGCTAACAAGCTATAATCTCGATCTCATGCACGGCCTACCAGAGCAAAGTTTAGCCCAAGCCATGGCCGATCTAGATGAAATTATTGCGCTCGACCCACCACATATTTCTTGGTATCAACTGACTATCGAACCCAATACGTCGTTTGCGAGCCGTCCACCGACTCTGCCCGACGACGATACGCTCTGGCAGATCTATCAACAAGGTCACAACAAGCTGGCCGCCGCGGGCTATCAACATTATGAAGTGAGTGCTTATGCAAAACCCGGGCACCAGAGTCGACACAACCGCAATTATTGGCAGTTTGGCGACTATTTAGGGATCGGTTGTGGGGCACACAGCAAGATTTCATTGATTGAACAAGAGCAAATTCTTCGCTGTGAAAAAATAAAGCATCCGCAGGGCTATTTAAACTTATCTAAACCCTTGCGCTATAGAACATGGTACGTCGACAAAGCCGAGTTGAACTTCGAGTTCTTTATGAACCTTTTACGACTCAATGAGCCAATGCACAAGCGCTTGTATGCTGATCGTACAGGTTTGCCACTAGAGCATGCCGAACGGGCCTTAGCTCCTGCCATCGATAAAGGGTTACTGACAAGTAACGAAGACTTTTGGTCGACGACGCCACTTGGGCGCCGTTTTCTCAATTCTATACTTGATGAAATGGTGTAGCGCGCATTAATCGCAGCGGCTGAACTTCATATCCCAAACGCCGTGACCAAGGCGCTCACCGCGTTTTTCAAACTTGGTTAACGGGCGTTCCTCGGGCCTTGGAATATAGTCATTCGTCGGTGACAAGTTCTTCCACTGCGGCGCAGAACGCATTACCTCAAGCATATGCTCCGCATAATTTTCCCAGTCTGTAGCTAGGTGTAACACCCCGCCTTTTTGCAACTTCAACCGTAACTGTTCAACAAAATCAGGCTGAATTAAACGTCGCTTGTGGTGGCGCTTTTTATGCCAGGGATCAGGAAAGAACACTTGGACACCGGCCAACGCGGAATCAGCAATGCAGTCATTGAGTACTTCGACAGCATCGTGTTCAAACACTCGTAAGTTCGTAACCCTCTGCTCTTCAGCTTCTAGCAGACACGCCCCAACACCGGGCCGATGGACTTCAATTCCAATAAAGTTTTTTTCTGGTGCTGCCGCAGCCATAGCAACTAATGACTGGCCCATGCCAAAACCTATTTCCACGATGGTTTCAGCGCTTCTGCCAAACACCTCATCTAGGTTTAACATACCGTCGGCGTGCGCTAACCCCATGGTCGGCCAACTGCGCGCAAGCGCTGCGGCTTGTCCTTTGGTTAAGCGCCCTTCGCGCTTTACGAAGCTTCTAACTTTGCGGATATAACGGCCTTGTTCTTGCGCGTCACTTAGGTTGTCTTGTGTGGTTGGTTTATTGGTCATGGTGGTTATTTGTTCTCAGTTTAAGACAAAAAAGGCGCAACTAAGCAGAGCTCAGCGCGCCTTTTCTAACAGCAATAAAGACTTAGTTGTCTTCTTTAATCGGAACTTCTTTGGTTACCGACATTTGTGCTTCGATGCGACGGTTCTTCGCACGGTTCTCAGCAGAGTTGTTAGGCACCAATGGGCGGTTTTCACTGAAACCAATGGTACTTACTCGCTCTTGCTCGATACCGAAATCAGAAATCAGGCTTTCACCTACTGATTTAGCACGACGCTCTGATAAGCCTTGGTTATACTCAACGGTACCAACGCTATCAGTGTGACCTTCGATGCGAATATCCAATTGTGGGAACTCTTTCAAGAATTCAGCCGTATCTTGGATTTCGGCTTTTTCGCCCGTAGGAATCACAGCAGAGTCGAACGCAAAGTTGATACGTAGCTCATGCGTCACTGTTTCATTACGGTACATTACACAACCGTATGAATCGACTTTATAGGCCGGCTGTGTGTTCGGACAACGATCATTTGCGTCCATTACACCATCACCATCTGAGTCAACAGGTGCCGCCTCTGGAGCGGGTGTTGGCGCAGGTGCTGGTGCAGCCGACTGTCCGAAGTAATAACGTAAACCTGTCATCACCATGAATTCTGTCAGGTCACCGTCGTTCTGTTGCACAGCACCTTCAACGAATAATTGCCAGTTGCTATTCAACTGTTCGCGATAGCCGGCACCAGCACGCAAGAAGCGATTTGAAACATCACCAAGTTCGGTGTTGTTAATACCTAAGCTACCATAAACATTGTCGGTAAAGTTATACAGAACATCGACACCAAAGACTCGGCCTGTCGCAGAGTCTGCATTATGCAGATCGCCACGCAGGTAATCGTAGTAGACACGATAGCCCCACTCTGGCGTAAACTGGAAGCCAGCTTCTAGGCCAGCAAAAGCGCTATCAAAACCGCCTTTAAAGGTGCGAAGTTGGTTGTTATCTATGGCAACACGGTCAGAGTCTGTACCAAACGAACCAAGACGCGGACCAAGGTACCACTGGCCTTCTTCTGACGTGGATTGCGCATATGCGGTCCCCGTTGCAGAAAGACCGGCTAATACTGCTACTGAAATTGCGGCGATACGATTCACGAGACGCTCCTTTAATTTCTCTATGAATGGACTTCGATTTCCCATTACTATATACGATATAAGTAAATTTTGCTCGTTTTTTAGCAAAATCTTTAAGGTTTACAAAACCTTTACGTAATTCATAACGAGATTAAAACAGATTCTTGGAGTTTCATGCAGTCTATTGATTTTTATATTCAAAAAGCATGTTCGGTGGTCGCTGCTGACGACTTTGCGAAACAGGTGATTCAATGGCAACAAGTCCATGGTCGAAATAATTTACCCTGGCAGACGGAAAATAATCCCTATCATGTTCTCGTTAGTGAGCTAATGTTGCAACAAACGCAGGTGCAAACCGTGATCCCGTACTTTAATCGTTGGTTAGAGCGGTTTCCTGATGTGCAGTCACTCGCGGACGCGCCAGAAGATGATGTTATGCAACTTTGGCAAGGCTTAGGCTATTACCGCCGTGCTCGAAACTTGCATGCTGCGGCAATGACCGTAGTTGAGCACTATCAAGGAAAAATTCCAGAGAACGCGGATCAACTACGCGAAATCCCTGGTGTCGGCCCCTATACCGTAGGAGCAATACGGGCGTTTGCCTTTGATGCCTCAGCGGCAATTGTCGACGGCAACGTGAAACGGCTATTTGCGCGGCTCTTTAGTTTGCCCTTCTTAGTCAATAAAAGCTCATTTGACCGTTACTTTTGGGCCCTTGCCGAACATTACACTCCGCAAAGTAATGGCCGCCGTTTTGCGCAAGGGTTACTCGACTTGGGTGCAACCATCTGCAAGCCAACCCAACCCCAATGTGGCGATTGTCCATTTCGCCTCACTTGCCGTAGCTACCAAGATAATACGGTCACAGACTTCCCTAAACGTGCCGAGAAAAAGGCAACCCCTACTCGCTCCGGCTACTTTGCTTTAGATATTAATGACGCTGGAATACTGTTATTAAAACGTGGCAGCGATAGCGTCTGGCCCAACTTATGGTGTTTACCGGAACTAGAAGCTGCCGCGCAAGGCACTCCGGATGGACATTTTAAACACACTTTCAGTCACTACAAACTGCATGCCACCGTATGGCGCCAAACTCTAGCACCATCACAACACTATCGGCGTGTTGCTCTCACCGATTTAGACAGTGTTGGTTTGCCAGCTCCGATTCGCACTTATTTACAGCAAATTAATACCTGATAAGTTTGTCAGCATTAGCCATAATGCGTACTATTATCTTTATCAAACCAGCGTTGAGGTAATTATGAGTCGCACCGTTTATTGTCAATACTTAAAGAAAGAAGCTGAGGGCTTGGATTTTCAAATGTACCCAGGCGAGCTTGGTCAGGAAATCTTTGAAAATATTTCAAAAGAGGCTTGGGCCGAGTGGCAAAAAAAGCAGACTATGCTGATTAATGAAAACCGTTTAAATTTGATGGACCCAAAGTCTCGCGAGTTCCTCGAACAACAGATGAAAGCGTTTCTTTTCGAAGGCCGTGATGTTGAAATCGAAGGTTACACACCGCCTAGCCAATAAGTTCTTGTTCAGCCCCTAGCCTTAGGGGCTTTTTTTTATCTTAATCTTATTTTTGCCGAAAATTTAGGCGCCATTTCCTAAATTTTACTAAACTATGATCAACATACACACCAGTTATAGTTCGAAGCTAGAGAAACACCCTGTATTCTGTTAGACTACGAACGAATTTTTCAAGTAGGGAGCCACTATGAAAATGCCTTCCTGGCAGCGTGCTGTTGTGAAAGTAGGCAGTGCTTTGATTGCGCCAGACGATACAGGAACGAGCAGTAAATTCTTATTAGCCATTGCCCGTTTTATCATTGAATGTCATGAACGCGGGCAAGAAGTTGTCTTAGTGTCATCGGGCAGCGCTGCTGCCGGACGTAAACACATCACTTTTGACAGCGAGACTATTCCAGTCACCGTGAAAAAAGCAATGGCTGCCGTCGGTCAAACCGACATGATGGCGAATTGGTCACGCTTTTTTGACTTTCCCTGTGCCCAAGTATTAATGACTCACGGTGATCTCCGTGATCGAGCGCGCTACGTCAGTATCCGCAATACATTGCACACATTGTTAGACCACGATGTATTACCTATTGTGAATGAAAATGATGCGCTCGCCACTGACGAAATGAAAGTCGGCGACAACGACAACCTTGCCGCCATGGTTGCGACACTGGTTGATGCGGACGCACTGTTTATTTGCTCAGATATTGATGGTCTGTTCGACGCGGATCCACGCGTCAAACCTGATGCCAAGAAAATTCCTGTGGTCGATACCATCACCGAGGAAATTTTTGCGTTGGCCGGCGGTACCACCAATAAAATCGCAACGGGCGGTATGCGCACGAAGATTGAAGCAGCAGAGAAAGCGACGTCCCATGGCATTGACACTTATATTGTCAATGGTCGTAAAGGCGAAACCTTTGAGCGGCTATTACAAGGCGAAAACCCAGGCACTCTATTTAGTCGTCAACAAGACCCGATGACAAATAAAAAGCATTGGTTACGTCATACGTTAGTTTCGCAGGGCGAAATTGTCGTGGATGCTGAAACGGCGCAAGGTGTTGTCAATGGCCAATCTTTGACCACTATGGGTATTGTTGATATTCAAGGTGATTTCAACCGCGGTGATGCTGTAGTAATTCGCAATGGCGACAATGCCGAGGCCGTGGCCAAAGGCATATGCCAATACAGTTCGCATGAATTGATTCACATTAAAGGCCAAGAGGTCAGTGACATTGCCGAACAGTTTGGTTATAGCCCCATCACTGAAGTGATCGAAAGTAACGACTTAATGATTTTGGAGGATGAATGAGTAACTCCGTAGCACAAGAAATTTCTCAACGCGCTGCTGTCGCAGCGCGTGCAGTCGCAACATTGACTGAAGATGAAAAAAACAAAGTTCTACAAAGCATGGCAAATGCCATTCGTAAGCATCAAGATAAAATTCTTGAAGTGAACGAAAACGATATGAAAGCAGGCCGCGAAAAACAGTTATCTGACTCAATGCTCGACCGTTTGCAACTAAACCCTGAGCGTATCGAAGGCATGGCAACTGCCATCGAAGAAATCATTGAGCTGCAGGACCCGGTTGGTAGCCGCAAACCTTTCAACACCCGCCCAAACGGTATGGTGATTGAAAAAATGCGTATCCCACTTGGTGTTATCTGCATGATTTATGAAGCACGCCCGAACGTAACTGCGGACGCTGGTGCATTGTGTTTCAAATCAGGTAATGCGGTTATTTTGCGCTGCGGCCGTGAAGCCATTGATAGCAGTAAAGCTATCGCTGCGGCCCTTCATGAAGCATTACGTGAGTGTAACTTGCCTGAAGATGTGATCACGGTTGTTCCAACCCCAGATCGCGAGTTAATGCTTGAACTGTTACAGCAAGACGACTCCATCGATTTGGTCATACCGCGTGGCGGCGAAGGCTTAATCCACTTCGTTAGCGATAATAGTAAAATTCCAGTCATTCAACATTACAAAGGTGTGTGCCACCTTTATGTCGATAAAGATGCGGATTTAGATAAAGCCCTCGCACTGCTGTTGAATGGTAAAACGCAACGCACCGGTGTTTGTAACGCCCTCGAAGGGTTATTAGTACATAAAGCGGTAGCAGCCGAGTTCTTACCTCGCGTCGCAGAAGCGTTGCAAGACAAAGGCGTTAAAATCCATAGCGATCAAAAATCGGCAAGCTACTTTAACGAGCCAGACGTTATCGCTGATGATGCCTTCGGTGAAGAATACTTAGCGCTTGAGATCGCAGTTCGCACTGTTGCTGACTTTGATGGTGCCATGGAACACATCCAAAACTTTGGTAGTGGCCATACTGAAGTTATTGCAACAGAAAATGAAGCAACCGCACAGCGCTTTATTCGCAATATCGACTCTGCGGTGACCATGTGGAATGCATCATCACGCTTTAGCGATGGTGGGCAATTAGGCTTAGGCGCAGAAATTGGTATTTCTACCAGCAAACTGCACGCCTATGGACCTATGGGCCTTGAAGCCCTGACCACAGAGAAGTTTGTGGTCACCGGTACCGGTCAAATTCGCGACTAAAGTTTATTTGCTTTATCATAGCCAGCGATAAGTTGAGGCCAGTCGCGTTGTTCCTGCCAATGGAACTCGCGGCTGGCCTCTTTTGCTTTAGTCGTCTCTTTAACGAGACTCCGTAATAGACGCGCTAGGTTATCTTGCTGCCACTCGCCTGTTGGCCGCAATTCACATTTATCAAAGTCGACTAACCAAACCTTACCCAGCTTATCAAGCATCACGTTGTGACAGTTTAAGTCTGAATGGTAAACGCCTTGTTGATGAAACTGACGTATCACCGCACCGATACTGAACCACTCTTCACTTGTCAGTGAACGTTGCCCAAGTAGACGAAACACGTCTTGGGTATGTGGTATGGTTTCGACCAAGATGTCGGCGCGATAGCCCCAAATGCGAGCACGTTCAAAACGCGCAGCCAAAGGCTTAGGCACTGGTAAATCACGCTCACGAAGCTGTAATAATAGCTCAAACTCAGCCATAGCCCGACTGTTCGAAACCACTTCGCGAGCAAAACGATCTTTGTTGACTTTGCCGACCAGTCCACCTCGATAGTAATGTCGAAGTAACATCCCTTGCTCGCCATTATCAATAAACCAAGCGGTGCTGCGCCCTGTTGCTGAACCTTTTATTTTGCCTTTTTGGCGCCAGTATTCGGCGCTAAAAAAGTCATTTTCGAAGGAGTCAAACACCCGCCGGTCATACCAAACTTCAGCCGCTTTATGGGGCGAATAAGTGGCTATATTTTTCATACTGTTCAACTCCATTGCAGATTTCAGTTCGGTGCCGTTTGGGCGTTGTTCATCATTTACCAAAAGCTGATCAATATCAGTCAGCATGGCTGCAGTCGCACCTTGGTCCTGCGCAAATTCTTCGGTTGCAGCCCGTTGCATTTGAAAACACAAATCGTCGTCGGTCAGTAGCTGTTGCCAACACTCAGCCAACTCTTTCGCATCTTCGGCCCAACGCACGGCTTGAACCCGCTCAAGACGTTCGAATATGTCCGCAAAGTTAAACACATGACGGCCGGTAACAATCGGCGTGTTGGTGGCCAGTGGCTCCAACGGATTATGCCCACCACGCGTTATCAAACTACCACCGATAAAGGCTACATCGGCTACAGCATACCAAAGTAACAATTCACCCATGCTATCGCCAAGCCATACCTGCTGCTTGGGCTGCGGTAATTGTCCTGAACTTCGTCGCACTAAAGCAAACCCCGTAGCTTCAACTTTGCTGGCAACTTCAGCAAAACGTTCCGGGTGACGAGGCACCAGTATCAGTAAGGCGTCGGGCTGACTGTGTAGTAGCTTTTGGTAGGCAGCAAGCACAATTTCATCTTCACCATTGTGCGTACTCGCAGCCACGACAATAGGCCGCTGTAATTGATGTTTAAGTGTCGCGGCCTCAGCTAATAGCTCGGCAGGCGCTTGGCTATCAAACTTAAGATTGCCCCTTACTCCAATACGTTCAGTGCCGACGCCCAGACCTCGAAAGCGCTCGTAGCTACTTTCGTTTTGCGCGCCCACCCAGGTTAATTGCTGCCATATCGGACCCAGTAGCCAACCGTACTTGTGGTAGGTGCGTTCGGATTTTTCGGACATTCGAGCGTTCAGTAATATGACGGGCACGTCGCGTCGCGTGGCTTGCTGTAAAAGGCTCGGCCAAAGTTCGGTTTCTAAGATAACCACCGCACGGGGGGCCAGTTTATTAAAAAAACGCTGCATCGCTGCTGGTGTGTCGAGTGGCAAATACAGATGGTGAACCCGTTCACCAAAGAGTGACCGCGCGAGTTCAGATGCGGTAGGTGTCATTGACGATAGCGTCACTGGCAAACTCGGGTACTGCTGCAGTAACCGCTCGATCAGTTGTCGAGCCGCCACGGTTTCACCTACCGACACGCAGTGGATGAGTAACCCGTGACGTGCTTGAATCGGAATCGCTTGTAACGCTAACCTTTCACGCCAACGGCGTCGATAAGCAGGTGCTTTTGCGCCTCGTAGCCATAAATAGACAAAGGCTAACGGTACGCATGTGCGTATCAGCAGACGATAAAGCCAAGTCATTCAACTAGCGCCAGTATTCTTTGATCCAGGTCGTTGGTAGCACTTTGCGATACCACTTACCACTGCGCCCAGCGACAGCATCATCAGGATGCGGACGGCCATGGAAAATGATCACTTTCGCACCTTCTGGAATCCGCGGTTGCTGGAAGAAGCTTAATGGAAATGGACGTAAACAATGGCGCTTAAAGCTACGACACCATTCAGCTGGCCAATAGCTCAGCTTACCCTGTCGATCGACGAATTGGGTGATAAATTCCTGCTCATTGCGTACTTCCTTGCGTGAGCCGATAGGATCGTTTTTAAGGTGCTCAAGCGCATCAACGTGTGCTCCTATGGTGAAGCGGAATACTGACGTATTACCCGTCGCATCCGATTTGTCCCACTCTTTGATCACCAGGAAGTCACCTTCGGGCTCGAAGAATTCATCCAAACTACCCACAATGACAATGTCTAAATCTAGGAATAAGGTGGGCCCTTCAAGATCATACAGCGGCTTTGCGAAGCATGTCAGTTTCAACCAGCCGTGACCAAAAGTCCAAGGCTTGCGCTGATCAAAGTCCTCAAAGCCTACCTCTGGAATCGGCTTCACTTCGACTTCTTCTCGAATGCCATCGTTATCATCGGTCAAACAGACAAATCGAAACGGTCGAGATAAGTTACGACTCACCATCGAATAAAGTGTATTAACATAATCCGAGCCATATTTTTGGCCCCACTTGATACAAATAACATTAACTGGCTGCATTATTATTCCTGCCTGTAAGACTCACCGATGAATCTGCGCATGATGCCAAATTCTGCCGTGTGTGGCTATGTTTAAGGGGTAAAATTGCGATCTTTTCCACAACTTACGCCGTAGTTGACTGCTAGTGTAGTACAGAATCTCCTAAACATAAGAAACGGTAGCACCACCAATGAATGAACTGCATTCCGACTGCCTCACCAGCATTGCCGATCTATCTACAGAACAATTCGCTGAAGTCGCTTTGGTTCTTGGCGACCAATTGAATAGCAAGCATAGCTGGTTTGCAGAGGTTCGGCAGCACCGGTTATTTGTGATGTTTGAAATGCGTCAAGAAACCGATTATTGCCGCCACCATATTCAAAAAGTTGTCGGTTTCTTTGCTGCCATGAGAGCCTTTGCCAGTGCTTTGGCGGATAAAGGACACAAGGTTCTCTACCTTGCTTTAGATAACAAACAAAATCAGCAAAAGTTGCTTGATAACCTTGATGCCGTGATTAAACACACCCAGTGTAACCAGGTTTTACTACAACAACCTGATGAATACCGGCTCGATCATATGCTTAGCCAATGGTCTGCAACGTCCAAGGCTACCATCGACTGGTATGACAGCGAGCACTTCCTTACTGAACGGGATAGCTTAACTCGCTGGTTTGGCGATAAAGACAGCTACCTAATGGAGTATTTCTACCGGCGGGTGCGCAAGCAAACGGGTTATCTAATGAACGGTGACCAGCCAGTCGGTGAGCAGTGGAACTTCGACAAACAGAATAGAAAGTCGCTGGGTACCAAAGATCCATTACCCGAACCCTTACTATTTGCCCATGATGTGACCCCTTTGGTCAAACTTATAGAGCAACAGGGCATAGGTACCATGGGCAACATCGAGCCCCAACGTTTTATTTGGCCCCTTCACCGCGGCGAAGCACTGGAACTGCTTGATTACTTTGTCAGTCACTTGCTATGCCACTTTGGCGACTATCAAGATGCGATGCACACCGACTCGTGGACGCTATTCCATGCACGCTTGTCGTTTGCACTAAACACTAAGCTGATAGCTCCCAAAGAGGTTGTTGAAGCAGCGATTGATGCGTGGCAAAACGACCCAGAGCGCATTTCTCTGAATCAAATTGAGGGGTTTGTCAGGCAAATTATTGGTTGGCGTGAGTTCATTCGCGCCATTTACTGGCACTTTATGCCCGCCTACAGTAGCACTAACTTTTTTGACCTGCACCAGCCACTGCCATCGTTTTATTGGAATGGCGAAACCAAAATGAACTGTCTGCAGCATAGTATTCAACAGTCGCTTGATCATGCTTATGCCCATCACATTCAGAGGCTCATGGTGACCGGTAATTTTGCGTTGCTAACGGGCACCCATCCAGACGCCGTAGATAGTTGGTATTTAGGCATTTATATTGATGCTATCGAATGGGTTGAATTACCCAATACACGCTCAATGAGTCAATTTGCCGATGCTGGGAAGCTGGCGAGCAAACCTTATGTCTCCAGTGGTAGCTACATCAACAAGATGTCAAATTACTGCCACAACTGTCACTACGACGTAAAACGCAAGTTCGGTGCTAACGCGTGCCCATTTAATTTGTTGTATTGGAATTTTATTGACCAGCATTTTGAAAAGCTTAAAAGTAACCAACGAATGTCGCTTATTTTGAGCCAATGGCAGCAGCGTAAACCTGACGATAAGGCAGCAATTATCGACCAAGCCCAAGCCTTTCTAGAAAGTTTACCGAGGTCGTAACAGCATAAAAAAAGGAGCTCGGTGAGCTCCTTTTTCTCTTTACGCTAGCGCTTACTGGAAGCGACGTTGACGACGCTCACCACGCGGCTGGCGTTCACCACCACGAGCAAGGCCCTTCGGTGCTGGACGGTCGCCTCGAGGGTTACGCGAGCGCGGTGGAATAGCTTGATCAGCAAGTTCCATGCCCATCTGCGTTTGACGCACACGCGCCCGTTGCAAAATGCGTAATACGCCAGTTGGCAAACCTTTAGGTAACTCTACCAAACTGTGATTTTCAAATAATTGGATCTGACCAATGTATTTACTATCCATTTCAGCTTCGTTCGCAATAGCGCCAACGATATCCTGTGGACGTGCACCGTGGTCACGACCAACTTGGATGCGATAGGTATCAAATTCGACACTCGCATCGCGACGGTCACGCGAACTTGCGCGTTTGTCTTGACGCTTGCGATCGCCACGGTCGTTGCGATCAGCGCGCTCAGCGAATTTCTTCGGTGCTGGGTCTGCTGACACAATCAGTGGACGCTGCTGTTGTTGTGCCAATAAGGCTGCAGCGATTTCAGTGGCACTTAGCTCAGTCTGCTCTTGCATTTTTTCGATAATAGCAGTGAGTTGCTCCAAGCCGCCCTTCTCAACTTTGTTCACAATTTTCTGTTGCAGTGACGCCTGGCGATGAGCACTTAGCTCTGTCGCGTTAGGCACTTCAAAGAACTCGATTGAACTGTTCGTTAACCGTTCATAGTGACGCAGTAAGTGCTTCTCACGTGGGCGGAAAAATAAGATCGCTTCGCCGCTACGGCCAGCACGGCCAGTACGGCCAATACGGTGAACATAAGACTCGGTGTCACCTGGCAAATCATAGTTTACAACATGGGTGATTTCCGGAACATCGAGTCCACGTGCAACAACGTCTGTCGCAACAAGAATTTCAATTTTGCCGCTACGAAGCTGGTTGACTGTTTGCTCACGTTGGCTTTGGTTCAAGTCGCCACTCAAAGGTGAAGCTTTGAAGCCCGCAGACTGCAACAACTCGGTCACTTCCATAGTATCGTTACGCGTACGAACAAAGATCAATACACGCTGATACTCCATGGTTTCTAGTAACCGCGTCAGTGCCATCATTTTCGTGATACCACGAACTTGCCACGCACGTTGACGGATCGTTGACTTCGCTGCCGTTTTGGCTTCTATTTTAATAGATATCGGTTGCTCGCCTTCGCTCGTTACCAGGAAGGTTTTCGCCAGTTTACGAATTGCATTCGGCATGGTCGCCGAGAATAGCGTGCGTTGCGAAGTGCTTGGTACCGCTCCCATGATGGCTTCGATATCGTCGATAAAGCCCATGTTCAGCATTTCATCAGCTTCGTCCAATACAGCCATGCGCAATGCATCTAACTTCAGCACGCCCTTTTTCAGCATATCGAGTAAGCGACCAGGTGTTCCCACAATAACTTGTGCACCAGTGCGTAAAGCTTTAATTTGTGGACCAAATGCAGCGCCACCGTAAACTGTTGCAACTTCTAGGCCGCGCATTTTCTTACCGAATTCGGTAATAGCTTCTGCAACTTGAATCGCTAGCTCACGTGTTGGAGCGACAACTAACATTTGTGTTTGACGAACCTTAGGGTCGACTAAGGTCAAACCGGGCAGGCCAAAAGCTGCCGTTTTACCGGTACCGGTCTGCGCTTCACCCAAGACATTTTTGCCTTCTAATAGGGCAGGAATTGCTTGAGTTTGAATAGGAGTAGGTTGGGTAAAGCCCATGCTTTCAACTTGATTAAGCACAGCTTCAGGTAGGCCAAAATCGCTGAACGATTGGCCAGTCATTAAATCAGACATATTTTTCTCACATCATTTCTGTAAAGCTTCATAGGGGGAAGTACGCCCAGCTACAGAACACGATGAACACTCTGGCAGGATGATTAGGCGCTGAACCCCAGCGTAGTCAGGGGTTGAGCCGCTCCCATCATTAGCGGTAATGACCCTGAGGCCGCGAACTATACGTGAATTAGAGCAACTTAGCAAGTTAAAGTAAGATTGCATGTGAACCTTATAACCAACATACTCATAAGAACAGTATTAAATCTCTGAAATTCTGCCAACTAACAAGGGGTAATCTATGACATCCCATAGCATGCGATCACTTACCAAGACTAACGCGTTCATCGATGGGCATTGGGTTCCTGTTGATCAGCGCTTCGAAGTAGCTAATCCAGCAACAGGTGAGCTAATTGCCGAAGTTGCGGACGCTGATGCGGTATTGGCAGAGCGCGCTATCGAAGCAGCACATAAAGCCTTGCCTGGCTGGCGGAAGAAAACTCCGGGCGAGCGAGCAGCTCTTTTACAGCGTTGGTTCGACTCAATGCTTGTCAATAAACAGGCATTGGCAGAGCTAATGTCCGCAGAGCAAGGTAAGCCGGTCGCAGAGGCCGCTGCAGAAATCGAGTATGGTGCTAGTTTTGTAAAATGGTTTGCCGCCGAGGGTGAGCGCAGTTACGGTGATATTTTACCGCGCCAAAGTGACGATAAGCGTGTGTCGATTGTTAAACAGGGCGTTGGTGTTTGTGCTGCCATCACCCCTTGGAATTTTCCAAACGCGATGATTACCCGTAAAGTTGCGCCAGCCCTCGCTGCGGGCTGTACTATGGTGGTAAAACCGCCGCAACTGACACCGCTTTCGGCATTGGCGATTGCGCAGCTAGCCAGTGAGGTCGGAATTCCTGACGGTGTGATTAATATTGTTCCGAGCACGAACGCGAAAGCCGTTGGCAAAGTGCTCACCGAACATCCGGCCGTGAAAAAATTTAGCTTTACCGGTTCCACCGAGGTCGGAAAAACATTAATGCAGCAATGCGCAAGCACCATGAAGAAAGTTTCGTTCGAACTTGGCGGTAACGCACCTTTTGTCGTTTTCGACGATGCCGATATAGAGCTTGCGGTAGAGCAGTTGATGGTTTGTAAATTCCGTAACGCCGGTCAAACCTGTATCAGTGCAAACCGAGTATTAGTGCAGGAACAAGTACTCGACACTTTCGTCAATGCGCTTAAAACAGCAATGGAAAAACTTAAAGTAAACGTTGGCACTGCTGATGAGGTTGATTATGGCCCGCTGATTAATAGCGACGCAATTGAAAAGGTTGAACGGTTGGTCGGTGAAGCTACGGAACAAGGCGCTGAGTGCCTGCTCGGTGGTGAAGTGCTTACCGACCTAGGCGAGCTATTTTATGCCCCCACCTTGCTTACTCAAGTCACCTCGACCAT
This sequence comes from Pseudidiomarina piscicola, assembly GCF_902806985.1. Classification (GTDB taxonomy): domain Bacteria; phylum Pseudomonadota; class Gammaproteobacteria; order Enterobacterales; family Alteromonadaceae; genus Pseudidiomarina; species Pseudidiomarina piscicola. The sequence continues at coordinate 12,301 of NZ_CADCXY010000008.1, read as the reverse complement.
GGCTATTACTCAAGAAGAGATTTTCGGCCCTGTGGTAGCGGTTCAATCGTTTAGCACTGAAGAGGAAGGTATACGCAAAGCGAATGCAACTCCGTTTGGGCTTGCCGGGTACTTTTGTGCCGAAGACTATCGCCGTATTGAGCGGGTTAGTAATGCACTTGAGTGCGGTATGATAGGCATCAATGCTGGGGCTATCTCACATGCCTACAATGCGTTCGGCGGAGTGAAAGAGTCAGGTATTGGCCGTGAAGGCTCTCGCTATGGGCTGGCAGAATATCAAGAAACTAAAACCCTTACTTTAGGTGGCTTTGCCAAGGAGTAACAGTCAATGCAAGTAACCAGCGAGCTGGAACCGCTCATGGAGCGTTTGCGTCATACCTATGTCGGCGGACTTACTCGTCCACATACTTGGCGGATAAAACAACTAAAACAGTTAGCATTAATGCTTGAAACCCATGAGACTGAGCTACTTGAGGCGTTGCAGACAGACCTCGGCAAAAGTAATGCCGAAGGCTGGCTTACTGAACTTGGATACTTACACAGCGATATCAGCCATACCTGTAAGCACCTGCGCCGGTGGATGAAGCCACACGCAGTCAGTCAGCCTTTGATGGCGTGGCCAGGCAAGAGCTTTTTGCAACCTGAGCCACTTGGCGTGGTGTTGATTATCGGCGCTTGGAATTATCCGCTACAACTTCTCCTAAGCCCCCTAGTCGCAGCATTGGCCGCCGGTAACTGCGTGGTGCTAAAACCATCAGAATTAGCGCCAGCAACTGCCGATCTGATGGCTCGCTTGATCCCTGATTATTTAGCCAATGAAGCAGTACAAGTGATCAACGGCGGTAAAGAAACTGCGCAGCAACTATTAGCGCAACGTTTCGACCATATTATGTACACTGGTGGCGGACGCGTGGGCCGCCTAGTGATGAAGGCCGCTGCGGAACACCTGACCCCAGTGACCCTCGAGCTTGGCGGTAAAAGTCCAGCTGTGGTTCTAAGTGACGCTGATTTAACGATCACCGCGCGCCGCATCGCTTGGGGCAAATGGCTCAATGCCGGCCAAACCTGTATCGCTCCCGATTATGTTTTGGTGGCGGAAAGTATTAAAGGCCCCTTTCTTGATGCGTTGCGCGATGCTATCGAGTCGTTTTTCGGTACCGATGCAAGTAACGCTGAAGACTATGGCAAAATTGTCAGTGAACAACATTGGCAACGATTAGTCGGCTACATAGATCAGGGAACTCTTAGCTATGGTGGTGAGTACGACCGCCAGAACCGCTTTATCGAACCCACCGTATTAACTGACGTAGCAGCTGACAGTCCGGTCATGCAAGAAGAGATTTTTGGGCCAATATTACCGGTGTTAACCATTCCTAACCTTGCCAGCGCCATTGAATTTATTCGTGAGCGAGACAAGCCTTTGGCCTTATACGGCTTTAGTCGTTCGTCACGAAGTTTGCAACAATTAACCGAGCAAACGCACGCCGGCAATCAATGTAATAATGATACCCTGATGTTTATGCTCAACCCGAAGCTGCCGTTCGGTGGTGTGGGCCCGAGCGGTATGGGGCGCTATCACGGTAAGTATGGTTTCGATACCTTCAGTCATCAAAAATCCGTGATGCAACGACCGTTTTGGTTTGATCCAAAATTTCGCTATCCGCCTTATACGTCGTTCAAACAGAAGCTTTTACGGTGGTTTAGTTAAGCTCTTCATTTTCTAAGCAATCAACAGAAAGGATAAAGTGTGGCAAACATAGGAATTCCTGTAACCATAGAGAACTTTGAACAGATTATTCTCACCGGTTCTAAGACTAAATTAGTTATGGTCGACTTTTGGGCTGACTGGTGTGAGCCCTGCAAGCAACTTATGCCAATACTCGAGAAACTTGCAAGTGACTACAGTGATCGGGTGACCTTGGCCAAGATTGATTGCGAAGAACAACAGCAGTTAGCTGCACAATTTGGGATTCGGAGTCTGCCCACGGTTGCCTTTTTTAAAGACGGGCAACCGGTTGATGGTTTCGCCGGAGTTGAGCCGGAAAGCGCAATTCGAGCACGTATTGAACAACATATTCCAGGCCCTGGCGACGACCTTTTGCAGCAAGCGCAACAGCTACTACAGCAAGAGCAATTTGACGAGGCCTATGCGGCCGCGAAACAAGCTTACGACCTGCAGAGTGATAACGTGCAAGCACAACTTACCCTCGCAGATGCTGCCTGCAGTGTTGGCCGCATCGAACAGACTGAAACCCTGCTAAAGGCCATCGCTTTAGCTGATCAAGACAGCTACTTTCAGCATGTACAAAGTAAACTTCAACTTGCCCGTGAGGCCGCCGACAGCCCTGAATTAAGGGCCTTGCAACAACAGGTTGAGGAACAGCCGGACGATTTGGAACTGGCACTTGAACTGGCAACGGCGCTTTATCAGGCGCACCGTATGGAGGAAGCTTTGGAATTGGTTTTCCAAGTGCTTAAGCAAGACTTTGAGTTTGCCAATGCCAAACAAAAAGCCCTCGATATGCTCAACGGGTTACCCAAAGGCGACCCATTAGCAGCGCACTACCGTCGTGTACTTTATAGCATGATGTATTAATTGCCGGCGTGGCGCAGCGTTAAGTTAATACGTTGCGCCCCTAATTGCGGATGTTTTCCCGCTGCAAGTTTGGCCACACCATGAAACCGCAAACGGTCGACACCTCCCCATACCACCACATCACCATGTAGCAATTCAATGCGCGCGGGCCGCTCATTGCGCTGTGTTCCGCCCCATAAAAACTGCGCTGGTAAACCCAGTGATACCGAAACAATAGGTGCAGCAAAAGACTGTTCATCACGGTCTTGGTGCAAACCCATTTGAGCGCCTGGTTCATAACAATTCAGTAGGCAAGCATCGGCTTCGAAGTCGCTAAACCCCAACTGACTCGCGGCTCGCCTCGCAAGCTGCTGGAGCAACTCGGGTAGTTGCGGCCATGGTTTGCCGGTGTGCGGGTCGTGCGCCACATAGCGATACCCCTGTCGGTCGCTGTGCCACCCCCAAGTTCCGCAATTCGTCGTACGCACCGACATAGGTTTACCGCCGGGGGTAAATAATTGCCGCCACGGAGCTTCAAGTGCAATGTCTTGAATAGCATCTAGCAATTGATCCTGCAGTGGTAAGGCAAATCCACGCAATAGTCCGCTCTGCGCACCCAGCGAAATTGGTTCGCTACCACCATTTGTCGAAAATAAGTCGTGTTGCATCGTATCTATCCGTTGCTGGCGCTTGCCGCATTCTACGGCATACGCTAGGATTGAGCGAATAACTTAGGGGGGGCTTCAGCCACCCCATCACGCTCAGCATAATAACTATAAACAAAGGTCTCCCTATGAGTACATCACGCGAGCATTTTAGCTCGAAAATTGGCTTCATATTGGCTGCAGCAGGTTCTGCTGTTGGAATCGGTAACCTCGTTGGCTTTCCGGTTGCAGCAACGAAGAATGGCGGTGGTGCGTTTTTGATTATCTACGCGCTCTTTGTCGCTTTTATCTGTTTGCCCATTATGCTTGCCGAAATGGGCCTTGGTCGCCGCACGCAGCATAGCCCCTATAGCGCTTATGCTGAACTTGGACAAAACACGCTCCATTGGCGTATCGCTGGTTGGTTTGCCACCATTACACCGTTTATGATCGCTGTGTTCTATATGGTCATTACGGTGTGGATCTTTGGCTATCTGTTCCAAACCTTGTCTGGCAACCTTGATGTTATTGCCCAGCCTGAATATTTTGGCCAGTTTGTAAATGACTACTCATTTATTGGCTACCTAGTCGCCGTTACCGTCATCATCAATTTCATTTTGCTCGGCGGTGTGCGCAAGGGTATCGAGCGCGCCTCAAAAATCTTGATGCCGACCTTGTTCTTGATGCTAATCTTGTTGGTGATTTTTGTACTTACCCTCGACAATGCTATGGCCGGTGTCGAATTCTATCTAGTACCAGATTTCAGCAAAATCGACGGCAGTGTCATCAATGGAGCCTTAGCTCAGGCCTTCTTCTCGTTGTCGTTAGGCATGGGTATCTTAATCACCTATGGCTCTTATTTCCGTCGCAACGACGACATCGTTACTTCTGGTAAGCTCGTTGCTATCACTGATACCGCGGTCGCCTTTACCGCTGGTTTAATGACCTTACCAGCGATTTTTGCCATTTATCCAGACACTAATCCAGCTTCTTTAAGTGATTCATCTGTGTCGATGATTTTCTCATTCTTCCCACAGATCTTTATGCAACTGTCAGATATTGTTGGTTATGGCTTTGCAACGGTTGCCGCTTCGGTGTTCTTTTTGCTTGCGCTCGTTGCGGCAATTACCTCGCTGGTATCGATTATCGAAGTTCCAACATCGTCATTTATGGAGAAACGAAAGGTTTCCCGCAGCACCGCGTTATTGGTCATGGGTTTAGCCATTACTATTTTGACTCTTTTGGCCGCTACCTCGTTTGGCTTAGTACCATGGGTAAGCAACGTCATCACTTATGCGGGTGTCGATAAATCGCTGTTCGATATTATCGTTGACGTATTCTACGACACTATTTTACCGCTTAACGGCTTGCTGATTTGTTTATTCGTTCGCTACCGTTGGAAGCGTGAGAACTTCACAGCCGAGTTGAGCAACGGCAACGAAAGCTATGCAACCAGCTTTTTGCATAAATACGTTAACTTTGCCATTAGCACCTTTATTCCGGTGATTCTTGCAATCGTGTTTATCAACACCGTGGCAATGAAGTTTTTCGACGTGTCACTGTTGTAGCTCTCAAACCCCATGAATGTGGCCTTACAAAGGTTGAAGCAACAGTTAAAAACAGCACGCCAGCGTGGTGTTTTTGTTTTTGCCCCCGAGTCTCCTGATAAGCGCAACGAGCTGCTTAAAGCCATAGAACAAATGGTGCCCGGCGCTATCTGGTTCAGCGACGGTGACACGCGCCACAAAGCAGTACACCGTTACCGCGATGCACTAGGTCAAAGTCATCAACAACTGGTGCTCGATTTCCAGCAATTAATTCATGCAGATGCGTTGGCGGCACTTACCGGCACGGTTGCCGGCGGGGGCTGTATCTGGTTAATACTACCGCCGCAAAAAACCGCGTTTTATGACCGTTTTCTAGCGTCAATAAGCAGCTACGACCAAGTCATCTTGGTCACGCAGTGGAAGGATTTAGCAGAACATTTGAAGGCCTTAACACACCTCAAACTGCCCGCCTCTGAGCAGCCAAGTTTACCAAGTGATGCACAACAAACGGCCATTGATGCAATGACAGCGCAGCCGACCATCACTCACCTGATCGTCGCTGACCGCGGCCGCGGTAAAAGTACTTGTTTAGGCCTAGCAATAAAGCAAGCCGGCTATCATCAACAAGCGCCAATACTCGTCACTGCCTCGCACCCACATGCCGTAGCCACCTTGATTGATCATGCCGCAGGTGGCGCACAATTTCGCGCTTGGGACAGGTTACTGCGAGATACCAGCAGCTACGGTGCGCAACTGGTGATCGATGAAGCTGCCGCAATACCTTTGCACATTCTAAAGTTGTTACAGCAGCACTACCGAGTTTGGGCGGTGGCAACCACGATTGATGGCTATGAAGGCTGTGGTAAAGGCTTCGCATTGCGTTTTCTTACTTGGCTGCAGGACCACACTGATTGTCGGCAACACCGTTTAGAGCAACCTTTGAGATGGAGTACTGCTGACGCTGTTGAGCCTTGGTTAAATGAGTTGCTACTACTTAAACATCCTTCTCTGGTTTGCCCTCCAACACCGCTTGCACAGTACCGTTGGCACTATCGTCACGCAAGCGAACTCGCAGAACCGTTATTGCATCAGGTCATGACACTGTTACTGGAAGCTCATTACCAGAGCAGTCCAAACGACCTGCGGCTGCTACTCGACGACCCGAAACAAATGTTAGGCCTAGTGTTCTCAGCAGACGATTTGATCGGGGTTTGTTGGGTCGCCTATGAAGGGCCGCTGGATAAGAAACTACATGAGCCCGTGCTTTGCGGGCAACGACGTATAAAGGGTGAGTTGTTACCCCAAGCGATCGGCTTCTACCGACAGCAACCTCAAGCACTAAACTGGCGGTGGCTGCGAATAGTGCGAATTGCCGCACACCCACAGCTACGCCGCCACGGTATCGCAAGCTACTTACTCGAGCAACTCGCCGTTGCCGCCAAAAATGACGGAATCGACGCTATCGGTTCCAGCTTTGGTGTTACCCAAGAAGTTGAGGAATTCTGGCGTTCGTCAACCTTGCGAGAAATTCGGCGTGGACAAAAAAAGAATATGGCAAGTGGCGTGGTGAGTGCTATTTGGGCAGTCGCATTGCGGCCAGAAGTGCACGCCGTACTAAACCAGCTTCAGCGACTTCAGCAGGCTGAGCAGGACTGGTTACAAGGCAAAGTTCCAAGCACGAACCTAGCCATCGACGACGTTATCATTCCACTGCTGCTCGGTTTCACTCGCGGCTATTTACCGTTTTCCAATAGCCGGTTTGCCTGGTGGTATCTACTACACCATCGCGGTGATCATGCCACCCTCAAGAAACTCGGCGCAGAATTATTTAGGCCTAATGTAGCAAGTTCAGAACTGGCGCAAATTTACCAAGCAAGCAGCCGCTTTCAGTTCGAGCAGCAATTACGCCACACCATCAGTCATTATCTAAATGAGCACGGTTACAGTGACTAACAACGGCTGCTGTTTTGCCAAAGTTATGCTATATTTCAGCCTTTCTGTTACCCGAAAATTGAATCACAAAGGGTGGTCTACATGTCACGAGTATTAATTATCGGCGCCGGTGGCGTTGCTGGAGTTGTGGTAAAGAAATGCGCCATGCTACCTGAGTATTTCTCGGAAATTCATTTAGCAAGCCGCACGGTATCTAAGTGCGAAAATCTACAAAATGAAGTAGGTAAAGATCGCGTGGTCGGCGTTTATAAAGTCGATGCCGATGAAGCCAGTGAAGTGGCTGACCTGATTCGTAAGGTTGAGCCTGACTTAGTCATTAACGTTGCACTACCTTATCAAGACCTTCCAATTATGGATGCCTGCTTGGAAACTGGCGTGCACTACCTGGACACCGCGAACTACGAACCGAAAGACGAAGCCAAATTCGAATACTCCTGGCAATGGGCGTACCATGAACGTTTCAAAGAGAAAGGTATCATGGCGTTGCTTGGCGCCGGTTTTGATCCAGGTGTGACCAACGTATTTACAGCCTACGCTGCGAAACACTATTTTGACGAAATTCACTACCTCGATATTGTCGACTGTAATGGTGGTGACCACGGCCAAGCTTTCGCAACCAACTTCAACCCTGAAATTAATATCCGTGAGATCACTCAACGCGGTAAATTCTGGGAAAACGGTGCCTGGCATGAAACTGATCCTATCAGTGTTCGTGAAGACCTAGATTACCCAAATGTGGGCGTCCGCGCGTCCTACTTACTCTTTCACGAAGAGCTTGAGTCATTGGTGAAACACTTCCCAACACTAAAGCGGGCGCGCTTTTGGATGACGTTCGGCGATGAATACTTGACGCATTTACGGGTACTTGAAAATGTCGGCATGACCTCAATCAAGCCCGTCGACTTTCAAGGACAGAAGATTGTCCCGCTGGAGTTTTTGAAGGCGGTTCTTCCAAACCCTGGCTCATTGGCGGAAGGTTACACCGGTCGTACCTGTATTGGTACCTACGTTACCGGCATGAAAGATGGCCAAGAAAAAACCATCTTTATTTTTAATAACTGCGATCACGCCGTTTGTAACGATGAAGTCGGTGCCCAAGCCGTTTCTTACACCACGGGTGTTCCAGCAATGATTGGCGCATCAATGATGTTACAACAACATTGGATGAAGCCCGGTGTCTGGAATATGGAGCAATTCGATCCAGACCAATTTATGGAGCGCTTAAGCCAGTACGGCTTGCCGTGGCAGGTTATTGAGTGCGACTCACCTTTTAAGCGTTAAGCCATGAGCCAAGACTATTTATCAAAAGCTATTCCATCGCCTTGTTACGTTTGTAACGAGGCGTTATTGGAAGCGAACCTGAAGTTAATGCAGCGGGTACAAGATGAAAGCGGTGCCCGTATCATTCTGGCATTAAAAGGCTTCTCAATGTGGAGCACTTTTCCGTTGATTCGAAAGTACTTGGTTGGGTGTACCGCCAGTTCGGTCTGGGAAGCAAAGCTAGCGGCAGAAGAATTCGGCCGCGAAGTACATGCCTATGCACCCGGCTATAAAGCTACCGAGATGGAAGAGCTATTACCTCTTGTTAAACACATATCGTTCAATAGTTTAAGTCAGTGGCGTAGCTTCAGAGAACAGGTTTCAGAAGCGGGTGTCTCCGCGGGCTTAAGAGTGAACCCGGAACACCAAGAAGCTGAAACCGAACTCTATGACCCAAGCGCCCCAGGCTCGCGCCTAGGGGTGCGTGCCAGCGACTTACAAGCGGCCGACATGGACGGTATTGAGGGGCTACACGTACACAACTTATGCGAGTGTGATTCGTTTGCCCTAGAGCGAACTTTAGCGGCGGTAGAGGAAAAGTTTGGCGACTACCTGCATCAGATCAAGTGGTTGAATTTAGGTGGCGGTCATCTTATGACTCGCAAAGGTTATGACGTTGAGCATTTAATTAAACAGCTGAAGCACCTACGTGAAACCTATGACTTAGAAGTGATTCTCGAACCGGGTTCAGCCGTCGCTTGGCAAACCGGTCCTTTAGTTGCTGAAGTCGTAGATATCGTCGAAAACGAAGGCCAAATAGCAATTTTGGATATTTCCGCCACGGCGCACATGCCAGATGTATTAGAAATGCCCTACCGGCCAAACATTACCGGCGCACGTGAGCCTGGGGTTCTTCCCCACACCTATAAGCTTGGCGGCAACTCGTGTCTGGCCGGCGACGTGGTAGGCCTTTATAGCTTCGCTGAACCCTTGCAGGTTGGCAGCCGCGTGATCTTTGAAGATATGATGCACTACACCATGGTGAAAACATCATTTTTTAATGGCGTTGAGCATCCGAGTATCGGTATTTTACGCGCCGATGGACACTTCGATTTGGTTCGAAAGTTTAATTATCAGGATTTCCGCTCGCGTTTATCCTAATAAATTGCAGCGTCATCTTAGCCTATCGAAGCTCAGATGACGCGCATCAATCACCAGTACTAGCCCTCTAACACTTTTCAGCTTCGCGCGCATACAAGGCCAAGCCTTGTAGCACCAACTCCGTTCGTGTTTCGCCGCGACGTTTCAGATCAATAGGTAATAGCGGTGTCGACCCACCACTGTAAAGGAGTCGGTAGTCCAGCCAGTCTAGTTCTGTCTCAGTCACCTGAACGGCCTGTCGTACCAACCCAGTGAACATATTGACACAACCATCCATTAAGCCGTCTGGTGTCGACTTGCCGAGCTGATTTGCACGGCCCCACATGTCGCCAGCATTCGCAAAAACCTTAGGTGCACGTTCTACCACCGTGTTTTGCATGAGCTCTACCCCAGGAGCTATCCAGCCCCCCAAATGCCGCCCGTCTCTATCAACCCAGTCAACAGTGATTGCGGTGCCCGCATCAATGATTAGTGTCGGCTTTTGCGCTTCATTATAGGCGCCAACGATGGCTAACCAACGGTCCACGCCTAGGTCGCCAGGTTGCGCATAGGCGTTGGTCACGTTGAAATGTTCGGCCTCTGAGTTAACCGTATGGACCTCCGCCGCAGGGCATTGCAGTTGTAACCAATCATTCAGCAACAGTTGTTGGGGTTTACCACCAACCATCGCTAACCACACCGACTCGACAGCGACATCCATGGGATTCGCTGCTAGCTCGGCATAAGACAAGTTGAAAAGCGGCTCTAAATGACCTTCAGCGTCCATTAGGGCAGTTTTTACACGGGTATTCCCCGCGTCGATCAGTAATTTATTTGGCTTCATAACGTAAGCTAACTTCTCCAGCATGAAAACGTTTAACCTGCCCGTCGACGTTCACCAGTAGCGAACCGTCCTCGGCGATACCCACCGCAGTACCGGCAATAGACTTCTCTCCAAACAACAATCGCACGGCCTTACCTTCCAGGCTATCAAATCGCTGCCATTGCTCTATAAAACTTCCTAAACCGTCCGCGTCATAACGTGTAAGCGCCTGCCGTAAACTTTCGAGTAGCCTTGCAGCGAGTCGATTTCGCACCACCGGTCCATTGATCTCGGTGGCCACGTCGGTCCACGGCTGCTCTATCGGCGACGCCAACCATTCGGGCATGTTCAGATTAATACCAACGCCGATGATCGCATGAGCCGAGTCGATTGCTTGCCCTTCAAGTTCAATCAAAATACCAGCTAGCTTCTTGCCCTTCACTAAAACATCATTAGGCCATTTAAGCTCAACGTCGGCCACACCCTCTTCTGACAAGGTTGAAGCAAGCGCCGTACCTATGGCAATACTCAACCCCATCGCGCCCGCCATACCGTGTTCTAACGGCCAATACATACTTACGTAAAGGTTGGATGCGAATGGCGAGTACCAGCTTTTCCCACGTCTACCACGCCCAGCCGTTTGTGCTTCGGCTAATACTGCATAACCCGCTTCGAGGCTCGACTGTTCATTGAGTCGCTGACGTAATACATCGTTGCTCGACGTGACGACCCGGCACACTTCAAAGCTCGAACGATGTTCTTCACCGAGGGCCTTTTCTATTTCTGGTTCGTCCAATAGATTTATCGAGTGCGCTAACCGGTACCCTTTACCTGTCACGCGAAATACATCAAGGCCTAGCGCCTGAATTTGTTTAATATACTGGCTTATGGCGGTACGAGACACGCCGATATCTTCACCGATATCTTGACCGGAATGGAATTCACCATCGGCCAGCAGCTCTATAACTCGAATGACACGATCATCACGCTTGTTCATACGTTGATCAGTTCCTTATCATTTAACAATCGCACTTCCACTTCGAGTGCCACTGAAAACTCCTTTGCAACCCTAGCCTGTACAGCCTTCGCCAACGACAGCAACTCTGTGCCGCAAGCACTTCCTTTATTGACGAGTACTAAGGCTTGTTTATCATGAACCGCAGCATCGCCAACTGAAAAGCCCTTAAGGCCCAAATAGTCAATCATCCAACCGGCTGCGAGCTTTACATGCTGCGCATCAACAGAAAAATACGGTAAGGCCGGGTAAGTCGTTAACAACCGTTTTAAATCGCCGCGGCTAACAATTGGATTCTTAAAAAAACTGCCAGCATTTGGCAACTCTTTTGGGTTGGGCAATTTGCTATTACGGATACGGATAACAGCTTCCATTATAGCGCTAGCTGACGCTTCTGCGCCCAATTCCGCAAGGGCTCCATAACTTACCCTCGGTTGCCATTGCTTAGGCAGCAGCAAGTTAACGTAAGTAATCACATACCGGCCAGGTCGCTTTTTAAAAAGACTATCTCGATAGGCGAACTGACATTCCTCGGCTGTGAAAACCACAAATTTCCGAGCCTGCCGATCCCAAGCTTCAACCGAGCGCACATACTCAGCCACCTCGACGCCATAAGCACCAATATTCTGTACCGGCGCAGCACCTACACTACCGGGAATTAAAGCTAAATTTTCCAGTCCAGGCATACCTGCCGATAAAGTTCTGACCACAAGCGCGTGCCAGTTCTCACCGGCGCCGACACGCAGCTCATAGCCTTGCTCGGTTGATGTCTGCTCGTAGCCCTCTATCGCAACCCGAAGCACCGGATAGGAAAAGTCTTCAGTAAAAATAGTATTACTGCCCTCACCGAGTACGTAATAGTCGTCATTCAGCTCAGCTAAATCATTGGCACACGTCAATTCGATCAGCGCCTGTGCACTGTAGGGTAAGCGAAATGTATGCAGTTCTTTCAGCGAGGTATGTTTATGGTGTGTTGTCATAGGGGCATTCTAAACCAGCAAGCGAAACAGGAGCAAGGACAAAAGCGAAGGACAAAGACGAAGAACGATGTTCGATGTTAGCTGTTGGATGTTCGTTAGGGCAAAAGACGAAGGGCGAAAAACGATGTTTGTTTTATCTTTTTCAAACAGCGAACAGCAAACAGCTAACATCGCTCTTGCTCTTTATGTCTTTTTCAAACAGCGAACAGCAAACATCGAACATCGCTCTTGCTCTTGCTTCGTTTTTCCACAAAAAAAAAGCCCTCAGCGTTAGCTGAGGGCCTCTTCTAAATTAAAGCCTGGCGGTGTCCTACTCTCACATGGGGAAGCCCCACACTACCATCGGCGCTGAAGCGTTTCACTA
>NZ_CADCXY010000007.1 GCF_902806985.1 Pseudidiomarina piscicola | reverse complement strand
CGCCGATGAGTTGGTGGCTGAGTATCACAGCAACGGTACGCTGTTGCGGCGCTTTATTCATGGCCTTGGCAACGATGACCCGGTCATTCGTTACGAAGGCTCTGGGGTGAATGCCCGCCGTTATCTGCTGGCGGATGAGCGCGGCAGCATCATCGCCGAGATGACCGCCAATGGCGGCCTGTTGCAAGCGCATCAGTACGATGCCTATGGCAATCCGAAGAACAGCAGCGATGCACGCTTTCGTTTCACGGGACAAATCCTCATTCCGGGCACCGAGCTGTACTATTACAAAGCACGGGTTTACCATCCGCGGCTAGGCCGGTTTATGCAAACCGACCCCATCGGCTACAAAGATGGCATGAATTGGTATGCTTATGTGGGCAATGACCCGCTGAATGCGACGGACCCGAGCGGAAGTTTTAGACGTCCACTATTTCGACTCCTTAAGAACCCTTGGTGGTCGGCTAAACGAGGGTATCGAGATTTTAAGAGATTTCTGAGTGATAACGGTGTTATAGCTCCAACTCCGACACCTGCTACAAATAGTGATCTTAATGACTCTGACGTGCCAGAGCCCTGGAGCAGCGGTCCAGAACAGGGAGCACTCCCCAAGCCACCCCGAGGGGCTGGATCAGTACCTAAGGATCAAAGAGATCCAAAGCGCTTTTTCTCACCAGACGAACGTGAAGCAAAACGCGATCAACAGGGAGGAAAATGCGCAAATGGCTGTGATACTGATATAGACTCGTCAAACTCGGCAGGGCATCATATTGATCGCCATGCTGATGGCGGTCAAACTATTCCAGAGAATCACGCGGAAGTTTGCACTGAGTGCCACAAAGATCTTCATTCTAAGGATAAATAATGACGCTAAATGCACCTGTCAGTAAAGATGAAGTGAACCAACAGCCTATCCCAACTATTTGGAGAAGCGCATTATGGCTAATTGTTGAAGCAATTAAATCTAATGATTATTCATTGACGAATACAAACTCTAGTATTAAGCCGATAAGTTTGTCAGACGCTACTCGAATTCAAGAAAATATAGAGGATTATGGATGTAAACTTGCAAGCCTTCCGGATCAAGCTTGGAATACATCTGTATGCCAATGGATGAGAGGATATTGGGATATTCTCGTTGACCTGTACACGGTTCAAGAGGGAGGAAGTGATTTAGTTCTGTCAGTGAGAGTATATGAGCAAGACAACAAGTTTGAATTTGAAATAATGTCAGTTCATGTAGAGTAGATTCTAAATGGTAAGGCCTGATTTTCCTAGAAACCGGCTCCATGAGTGAAGCTGAATTGAGCGAGTTCTGTCGCGCTAAAGGGCTCTATGTTGAGCAAGTGAAAGCTTGGAAAACACCTCTCTTTAAATAATCTCTCAGCGGGGATATTGAATTTTGTGTGCAGTCGTCGGATCATGCTGATGCTTAACTTCCGTTTACGGTTCATCACTTCGCTGGTCTTAATTCTGCGTGACGCTCGCAAAAAAGGACGGCGATGTCGTAAGGAAAAATCCGTTGTTGCGGCGGCGCATCATTCACTGGTGGTCGTTATACTGATTGGACAAAATGCGTTTGTGGCTGAAAGTCAAAGGAGTGACGATGGGCTCGATCAGTTTGGCACGGGTGTTTACCCGGGCATTGTATGGCATGGAAGCACCGCTGGTGACGGTGGAGGTGTGTCTGGCGTCAGGGCTGCCCGTCTTTACGGTGGTCGGCATGCGGCAAGCCGGTGTTCGCGAAGCGCGAGACCGCGTACACTCGGCTATTCAGGCGAGTGAGTTTACCTTTCCCCGAGGTAGCAAAATTACCGTTAACCTGGCACCGGCGGACTTACCTAAACATGGCGCACGCTACGACTTAGCCATAGCTATTGGGATTCTCGCGGCCGACAGTCAGTTGAGCGAAAGCGCAGTGGTGTCTCGTGAGTTCTATGGCGAACTCACCTTAAATGGCGAATTACGCGGCGTTGAGGGCATGCTATCCCTGTGTGTCAGCATGGTGTTGAACCAGAGGTTTTTACGACAGCAGTTACAGCTATAATCCGGCCAGTCAGTTGCAGAGCAAAACGGTCAGTAACGCAGATTATCAAATTCAGGTGCCGACGCTTAGCACTGAGTTTTACAGCGTGAATAACCTTAATCAGTATACGCAAGTCACTGTAGATGGTGCGCCGGAGTACGCGAGTTACACCAGTGCGGGCAACCTTACTGGCTTTGACGGGTGGAGTTATGTTTACGATGCCCACAATCGCCTGGTTACAGCGAACGGCCCTGACGATTCGGTCGCCTTTAGCTACGATGCTACCGGTCGCTTAACGCGTACGGTACACAACGGCGAAAGCATCGATTATTTGTACGATGGCGACGAGCTGGTGGCGGAGTATCACAGCAACGGTACGCTGTTGCGCCGCTTTATTCATGGCCTTGGCAACGATGACCCGGTCATTCGTTACGAAGGTGCTGGGGTAAATGCCCGCCGTTATCTGCTGGCGGATGAGCGCGGCAGCATCATCGCCGAGATGACCGCTAATGGCGGCCTGTTGCAAGCACATCAGTACGATGCCTACGGCAATCCGAAGAACAGCAGTGACGCACGCTTTCGTTTTACCGGACAAATCCTCATTCCGGGCACCGAGCTGTACTACTACAAAGCACGGGTTTACCACCCGCGGCTAGGCCGGTTTATGCAAACCGACCCCATCGGCTACAAAGATGGCATGAACTGGTATGCTTATGTTAGGAATGATCCGGTTAATATGATTGATCCTAGCGGTGAAAAATCGTTTCTCGTAAGTAGACCATTAAGTAAGCAACAAGCAGTGGAATCTCACCCGGGTGGATTTTGGCCAAATCACAACTTTATAGTGATCTACGCAGAATATCCGGGTGATAAAAATGCTACGGTTATCTCATTTGGTAAGAACGAGTCTGGAAATATGGGAAGAGTATACGGGGAAGTCCAGGAGGCGGACAAAAATCATTGGTTTTCTTTGAGTGACGCCGAAACAGGAGCAAGTTATAGGCAAATCAATGCTTCAGATTCGTCAGTTGAATATCTGGCAACTTCTCTAGTTGAAGATAATGAGTATAACTACATACCGGAATGGCAGGGAGGGGCTAATAGTAATACAGGGGCGGGTGCTGTTGCTCAAAACGCAGATGGTGGAGCGCCTTTTGTGAATAACGGCATACCCCAGCCGGGAAGCAAAGTTACCAATAGAGTTACCTTCAAAAATAAGGTTACTTGTACTGGAACTAGGATAAAGAAAGCTAGTTGTTGAGGATTTAAATATGATATTTAAATTTGTAAATGGGGTTCTTAAAATGGTAGGTATGCTTTTATTTGTACTAATTATTACGGGAATTGCGTTTCTATATGTTAGCAGTATAAACTCCACGATTGAACAAGGAAGCGCTTATGAATTAAGTATTGGTATGTCTCAAAATGAAGTATTTAAAAGATTGCCTAGCGCCTTCAAGTCTGTAGGTATAGAAAAATTAAACATCCCGGTAAAAATAGAGATATACACACAGAAAGATGCACCCCCTCAGGAAATTGAAGTAAGTTTAAATGACTTAGAATATCGATCTTTGGAGAATGCCAGGAAATGGAAGTTCTTTGTCAACTCAATATATTTTTTTGACAATATAACGCTAGAGTTTTGCAATGAAAAGCTGTGTAAAATTAAAAGATACAGACGATATTTCGAGCTCCCGTAACTTTGTAAATTTAGAGAAGGGTGTTCAATATTCTGTGTGAGGATGTTCAATATTCTGTGTCAGGCAAGTTTTCATAGGTCGATGTGATCATCCCGTCGGCCTCCGAAGTGGAGGGTCAGTTGCGACAGCGTCAGATTACAGCTTTGCACCGGATGCGGCCAACGCTCAGAACTACACAAGCTAACAGCGATTTCAGTAAAGCACCCGTGCGCGGATGGTGCCCTCAATGGCCCGCATAGCATCAAGTAAGGTGTCGGCGATATCGCTATCAGCTGGCGTGTCGATGTCAATGACCACATAGCCAACATCGGCATCGGTTTGCAGGTACTGCCCCGATACGTTGATGTTTTGCTCCGCTAATAACTGGTTAATACGGGTCAGCATACCGGGGCGATTCTGATGAATGTGCAGTAAGCGCCGCGCACCGTGATGCGTCGGTAAGGACACCTCAGGAAAGTTAACTGCCGATAACGTCGAGCCATTGTCTGAATAATGTGCGAGCTTGCCAGCCACTTCGACACCGATATTTTCTTGCGCTTCCTGGGTGGAGCCGCCGACATGCGGCGTGAGTATACAGTTATCGAGTTCGCGTAGTGGTGACTCAAAAACCTCCTTATTACTGCTCGGCTCAACCGGGAATACATCAATAGCAGCACCCGCCAAATGACCACTACGTAGCGCTTCGGCAAGGGCATCGATAACGACAACGGTGCCGCGCGAGGCATTAACGAGCAACGCACCAGGCTTCATTTTCGTCAGTTGCGGCGCATCAATCATCCATTGAGTCTGAGCCGTTTCTGGCACATGCAGGGTGACCACGTCAGATTGCTGCAATAGGGCATCAAGTGAAGCGACCGAACTCGCGTTACCAAGCGGCAGTTTGCTTTCAACATCGTAAAAACGCACCTGCATGCCTAACTGCTCTGCCAAAATACTTAACTGGCTACCGATATGGCCGTAGCCAACAATACCAAGCACTTTGCCACGGGCTTCAAAGCTACCGGTGGCAGTCTTATACCACTCGCCTCGGTGCGCAGCGGCATTTTTTTCAGGTATGCGGCGTAGCAACATGATGATCTCCGCAAGTACCAATTCGGCGACACTGCGGGTATTTGAAAAAGGTGCATTGAAGACCACGACGCCGTGGTTACGCGCAGCTACTAAATCAACTTGATTGGTGCCGATACAAAAACAGCCAACCCCAATTAGTTTTTCGGCAGCGGCAAATACTTTTTCGGTCAGCTGGGTGCGCGAACGGATACCAATAAAGTGAGCATCACGAACTTTGTCACACAATTCGGCTTCATCAAGTGCAGTCGTAATGTACTCGATGGAGTGGTAGCCGCGCTGTTTGAGAATTTCTACGGCACTCTCGTGCACGCCTTCTAGCAATAAAAATTTAATACGGTCTTTGGCTAACGATACTTGGCTCATGCGGTTATTTCACTGTCTCGATACCGGAGGAACTTGCGACAAGCGCGAGATCTGCGCCGCGATGGGCAAACAAACCGTTGCTAACCACACCGACAATGTTATTGAGTTGCTGCTCAAGCTGCACTGGGTCGAGTATATCTAGGTTATGTATGTCGAGGATCCAATTCCCGTTATCGGTGACAGTGCCCTCACGCCAAACGGGGTCACCACCGATCTTTACAATTTCGCGGCCCACATAGGAACGAGCCATAGGAATGACCTCTACCGGAATAGGGAAGCGGCCTAGACGACCCACCTGTTTGGAGGTATCGACAATACAGACAAATTGCTGTGCCACTGCTGCAATTATTTTCTCGCGCGTGAGCGCACCGCCGCCGCCCTTTACCATGCGTAGGTGCTCATCTATCTCATCGGCGCCATCCACATAAATAGGCACATCTGCGACACTATTGAGGTCCACCACGCGAATGCCATGCGACTGCAAGCGCTTGGTAGACGCGTCTGAGCTTGATACTGCAGCGTCGATATCGTGTTTCATTTCTGCGAGTGCATCGATGAAATAATTGACCGTTGACCCAGTGCCAACGCCGATCACCGAGCCGGCTTTGAAATGCTCTTTTACATGCGCATAAGCGGCTTGTGCAGCCTGTTGTTTGAGTTGTTCTTGTGCGGACGCCATGCCTGCTTCCTGAATGAGTGGGCTATGGCTTTTGAGTATACAGTTTTAGCTGCGGAAATCCCATATTTTCGCGGGGGTGATCACACGCGGAAGGGGGACATCCCATGCTTCGTTTGGCAGGCGCTCGACGTGTTGGCAGTCGAATGCTAGACCAATAGGGTGTAGGTGTGGAAGCTGCCCCGCATGCCAAGCCGCGAGGGTTCGATCATAAAAACCACCCCCCATGCCCATGCGGTTGCCGTTGTTGTCAAAACCTACCAGCGGAACCAGCAGAAGAGTGAGCTCCGCTAAGGGGACAATATCGGTGCAGGCAAGACGTGGCTCGGGAATGCCATAGCTATTATTTTGCCAACATGTACCCGCGTGAACATGTAAGAACAACAGATGATTGGTATTCACAGGGTGCAATACGGGCAACGCTAGTTGATGCCCCTGCTGTTGCAACGAGGTGTTAATGGCTGCCGTAGGTAGCTCAGCTCGAACACTGTGATAACTGGCTAAGCGACGAGGGCGCTGCAGTTCCGGTAGTTGACTTAAATGCGCAAGCACCTGTGCAGCGCCGTGGTTACGTTGCTGTGAAGTTAGAGCTTGGCGCTGCTTAAGCAGGTGTTTTCGTAATTGCTGTCGGTCCATGTCGCTGCTATTCTGGCAAAACTTTGAATCGTTGAGGCGTTTTATATCATGATTAAACAGCTACTGACTATGGCAATGCTTAGCATCGTGTTAAGCACACAGGTTTTTGCAGCGCCACCAAAGGCGCCTGCCCGCGGTGACCAGGGCGAAGGCCCTTATGATCGACTTATTTTACGCGGGGTGAACCTTATCAATGGCGAGGGAGCTCCGACTCAGGGCCCGGTGGACATCGTGATTGAAAACGATCGCATTACCGACGTTGTCAGTGTGGGGAATCCTGGCGTACCTGTTCTGCCTAACCGCCGGCCTGAGCTGCGCGAAGGCGATAAAGAAATGGATCTAACGGGTCATTATGTGCTGCCGGGCTTTGTTGATATGCATGGCCATATCGGTGGTTCAGCAGAAGGTATTCCCGCCGAGTATGTACTTAAATTATGGCTTGCCCATGGTATTACAACAGTGCGTGAGCCTGGCAGCTTTAACGGTTTAGAGTGGACCAAATGGCACGAGCAGCAAGCCGCAGAGAACACCATTGTTTCACCGCGGATTATTCCTTATCTCGGCTTTGGAATGAACAGTGAAGAGCCTATATTCACCGCAGAGCAAGCACGAGATTGGGTGCGCGCGACCAAAGAAAACGGCGCCAAGGGCATTAAATTTTTCGGTGCGCGGCCTGAAATTATTGCGGCCGCTTTAGATGAGGCCGATAAGCAAGGCTTAGGTACGATGATGCATCATGCTCAGCTGAATGTGGTACGTACGGATGTCGTTGATTCGGCACGTATGGGGCTGGATAGCATGGAACACTGGTATGGCTTACCAGAAGCGTTATTTACCGAACAAGTGATTCAAGATTACCCAGCGGATTATAACTACAATAACGAGCAAGATCGCTTTAAAGAGGCTGGGCGTTTATGGCAGCAAGCGGCGGCAGCGGGCTCTGATAAATGGAATTCGGTACGTGATGAACTGATTGAGTTGGACTTCACTATTAATCCGACGCTCACTATTTATGAAGCTAGTCGCGATCTGATGCGTGAGCGTCAGGCAATATGGCACGATGATTATACCTTGCCGCAGTTATGGGACTTCTTTGAACCCAGCCGCTATGCCCACGGGTCGTATTGGTTTGACTGGACCACGGACGAAGAGATTGCATGGCGGAAGAATTATCAAAAGTGGATGGCCTTTTTAAATGACTTTAAAAACCATGGCGGTCGTATTACCACAGGTTCAGACGCGGGCTATATTTACAAAATTTACGGTTTTGGCTTGGTGCGCGAGTTTGAGCTTCTGCGTGAAGCTGGCTTTAACGCTCTAGAGGTGGTGCAGGCAGCGACCCTTAATGGCGCTGAAGCACTCGGCTTAGAGCATGAAATTGGCAGTGTGGTACCAGGTAAGAAAGCCGACTTAGTGGTGGTCGCCGAGAATCCATTAGCGAACTTTAAAGTGCTCTACGGAACCGGGCATTTTAAGCTAGATGAGAATAACCAACCGATGCGTACCGAGGGAGTCCGCTATACCATTAAAGACGGTATTGTGTACGATGCCCAAGAGCTTTTAGCAGACGTACGTAAAATTGTTGAAAAGGCGAAAGACGAGTAACTTTCGTTATCTACTTTCACCCCTCGTAAGGGGGGTGATCACCCGGAATGCCGCTGCGTGCTTTGGCCCTTGAACCCACTGGTTCAAGGCGGGGCGCAAATTCGCGACCGTAGGCTTCTCGATACATGTCGAGCTTGCACAATAGCCGGTCAGTGAGCCCCTTTACTGATGACATCGGCTCAGGGACATTAGCGTGCTGGCGTACATCCCAGGCGATCTTAACTTGTAATCTTACTTACGCCCTGGGCGCTGCTCGGCAGTTACTTGCTCTAGGGTTTCTTGTAAGAGTTTTATTTTTTCTTCCAGTTCTTGGATGCGCTGCTTTTGCGCGAGTTCAAGTTGTGCACTTTCGTGGCATAAATTTAATGCAGCCATGACCGCTATCTGCTCTGGATGGCTTAAACGCGTCGCATTTTTTATATGCGCTAGCTTATGGTTCAACTTGTCTGCAGCTTGCTGCAAGGCAACCTCTTGCCCTGCTGGACAATTCACTTTGTAGTGACGTTCCATCAAATTGATGTCCATGGTGCGCTGACTCATGACCAAGGTTCCTTGCTGGTTGATAGTGCATTTGCGTGCATTATGCCATGCCTTGAGGGGCTTTGTCAGCTAGCCTGAAACGTTACGCAGTGGTAGGATGCGAGATATCGCAAAGCAAGAGATTGACCTGCATGACTGATTCAACTTCTGATCAACCTTTAGAAAGCGAGACTAGCTCGCAAACCTACGACCGCCTTAGTGAGTTCTTTGAGCATCATGAACTACTCTCAAGTGCGGCTGAAATTCATGGTCTACTCGCTGGCATGGTTGCAGGTGGCGCAAGCGTAGAAGGTGATGACTGGCTGCTGTTACTCAGCGACTTAATTAATGAGGGACAGTCGTTTGCACCTGCCGTACGTGAGCGGGTGCGACTGATGGCTGAAGAACTTGCAGCGAGCTTAAAAGATCCAGAGCTTGGCTTTCAATTATTGTTACCAAGTGACCATGCACCCTTACATGAACGGTTACAAGCACTCACTGCATGGGTTCAGTCGTTTCTCGTTGGTTTCGGTGTCAATCAAACGAACTTAGCTGGTTTGTCTGGCGATTTACGTGAAGCGATTGACGACATGGTAGAGATCGCAAAACTCGACATCGCCGTAGATGACGATGAAGAAGCTGAACGTGCCTACTTTGAAATCATGGAATACCTACGTATTTCAGCCATGCTTTGTTTCAATGAGTTAGGGCAAAATAGCACGAGTGGCTGTAAGACCAACAAAACACTTCATTAATAGTGACTGCAATGCTGCCAATATCTGAATTCAAACAACGTCGTGAACGTTTACTCAAACGTTTGGCGGCCGCAACGAATGATACCATAGCGATCATTCCAAGTGCGCAAATGCTAACGCGTAGTCGCGATACTGAGTTTCCATTTCGCCAAAACAGTGATTTTTTTTACCTGACCGGCTTCAATGAGCCAGATGCCGTGCTGGTACTGGCACCAAACAGTGCAATGCCCGTACAGCTATACTGCCAAGCGTCGGACCCTCATGCCGAGGTGTGGCATGGCCGACGCATGGGAACCGCGCGCGCTGTGGCTCAGCTTGGGGTGGATGTTGCACATTCCATCGATGAATTAGACGACCACCTGTTGCCGCTTCTCGATGGAGTGCATACGGTCATGCTGGATCATAGCCATGACGAGTGGCTGGCGCACGTACAAGAGCTTGCTGCTGAACTTAGGCAAAGTAAGAAAAAGGGGCAAAAGGCCCCGCAAGCCTACCTCGACTTAGCTCCCTGGATGCATCAGTGGCGTTTAGTCAAGTCTTCAGCCGAACTTGACCTTATGCGCAAAGCAGCAAAGATTTCTGTTGCCGCTCATAAACGCGCAATGCGCTTTGCCGCTCCTGGTCGCTATGAATATCAAGTGGCGGCTGAACTGCACCATGAGTTTGCGATGCAAGGGGCGGCCGCTCCGGCGTATGGTACAATTTGTGGTAGTGGTGAAAATGCCTGTATTTTGCACTATACGGAAAACCAATCAGAGCTGGCCGCTGGTGATTTGTTATTAATTGATGCTGGCGCTGAGTATCAAGGTTACGCCGCAGATATTACCCGTACCTTTCCAGTGAACGGCTGCTTTAGTGAACCGCAACGACAACTTTATGAGGTTGTATTAAAAGCCCAAGAAGCTGCTTTAGCGACGGTAAAGCCGGGAAGTCATTTACTCAATGCCCATGAAGCTGCTGCGGTAGAAATTACCAAGGGCTTGGTGGCGTTAGGTATTTTGCAAGGCGATGTGCAGGCGCACATTGACCAGGCCAGTCACCGACGTTTCTTTATTCATGGCTTAGGCCACTGGCTTGGGCTCGACGTGCATGACGTTGGCGAATACCAACAAGGTGAAAAGCGGACGTTATTCGAGCCGGGAATGGTGATCACGGTCGAGCCAGGGGTTTATATTCCGGCCGACGCGACGGATATTGAGCCAAAGTGGCGGGGCCTTGGCATACGTATTGAAGACGATGTAATTATTACCGAGTCGGGTCATGAAAACATGACCGCAGGTGTTCCCAAAACCATTGCCGAGATTGAAGCATGGATGCAAGCAAACTGACCTCGATTGTAATCGCCGGAGGCGGGCTCGTAGGATCGCTAACAGCCCTGTTACTGGCGCGTCGGCGACCCGACCTTAGCATTACCATTGTTGAGCCTAATGCGGATGGCCCCGTACCCGACAAACGCACCATAGCACTTGCTGCGGCAACCGTTAACTTGCTACAAGACCAAGGTCTTTGGTCGGGTTTGGCAGACAGTAGCGAAGCGATCAAACATATACACGTAAGTGACCGAGGGTACCTCGGAGCGACCCGCTTACATGCGGCTGATGAAGGTGTGGCTGCATTGGGTTATGTGGTGCCGGCACAGCTTTTAAATCAGCAGTTGTACCGACATTTAATCGATTTACCAAACGTGGAGTGGCGCGCAGGCACTCGCGTGACCGAAATAAGCCATGCTCGTGACTACACCACGGTGCAACTGAGCCGTGCAAATGAAAGTTCAACGCCAGCGACTGAGCTGCAATGCCAGTTATTAATCGGTGCCGATGGGCAACGCTCGTTCGTACGGAATGCCCTTGGTATCGACATGCAAGTTACCGATTACCAGCAAGTTGGTATCATTACCAATTTACAGCTGTCAGAGCCGTTAAATGGCTGGGCTTATGAACGTTTTACCGACACTGGTCCGGTGGCATTGCTACCCTTGCCAAACGCTCAGGCCTCGCTGGTGTGGTCGGTTAACGAAGCTCAAGCGGCGGCGACCATGGCCTTGCCTGAAGCTGAGTTCCTGCAGGCGGTGCAACAGGTGTTTGGTTATCGCGCCGGGCGCTTTGTTGCGGCCGGTGAGCGTTTGCAATTCCCGTTACAATTGCAACTCGCCGAGCGTAGCATCGGCCACCGAACCGTCATTGTCGGCAACGCGTCTCATACTCTTCACCCAATTGCCGGACAAGGTTTCAACCTTGGTGTTCGAGATGCGATTGCGTTAAGCGATGAACTGGCACAGGCTAAAGATCCAGGTGCGTATACCACGTTAGCGGACTATTGGCAGCATCGAAGAGCGGATTATCAAAAGATCATTGGCCTGACGGATGGTTTAGTACGCGGCTTTTCGAATCATTATTGGCCGCTCACGAAAGTTCGTAATCTAGCGTTGCTTGGTTTGGACCTGACTCCTCCTTTAAGGCATCAGTTCGCGCGGCAAACCATGGGCTTGAGCCAACTGGCAAAAGCCAAAGGAGAACAGTGATGGCGCAGCATTTTATTGTGGTAGGCGCAGGCATGATAGGTCTAGCAACGGCGCTGGGGCTGCGGCAACAGGGGCATCGTGTGACCTTACTGGAGCGCGGTGCTGCGCCTAGCTATACAGAAACCACCGAGCTGCGAGTTAGCGCGATTGCACATCACAGTCGACAGTTGCTACATGAGCTTGGGGTATGGTCAACGATTCCCCCAGCTCGCGTGGGCCCGTACAGCGCGATGGAAGTGTGGGATCACGACAGTTTTGGCCGAGTTCACTTTACTGCGCAAGAGGTGAATCAAGCTGATTTGGGTGCGATTGTTGAGAATCGGGTGATCGAAACTCACTTATGGCAGGCTGCGGCGGCGGCAGGTGTCACACTTTTTGCAGAAACAGCAGTACAACGCCATGCAGTCGAGCACGACACCGTATGGGTTGAGACCGATACCACCCGAATTCAGGGTGATTACTTAATTGCTGCCGATGGCGTGCGCTCGCCGTTGCGCCACGCCGAGGGCTTACCGCTGACCTTTTGGGATTACCAGCAACAGGGCTGTGTAGCTGTTATTCAGTGCAGTGAACCCCATGGTGGCTGTGCGCGCCAGGTATTTTTACCGACCGGACCCGTGGCCTGGTTGCCGTTAGCTGATCCGCATTTGGTTTCTTTGGTTTGGTCCGCCGATAACGAGGCTGCGAAGCAACTGCAAAATGCAACCGATGCTGATTTTATTAAGCAGCTGCAGGCGGTTAGCGATCAGTGCCTGGGGCAACTGCAATTGGCGTCAACGCGGGCTTACTTTCCGTTACGAATGCAATATGCCCAGCGCTGGGTTCAGCAACGTATGCTGCTCATTGGCGATGCAGCACACAGTATCCATCCACTAGCGGGGCAGGGCGCGAATTTAGGGTTTGGTGATGTGGTTGCGTTGCTGGCCGTTACCGAGTCGAGCTTTGAACATGCTGATTTACGAGCGTGGGAGCGCCAACGTAAAGTCGCTGCGAGCCAAATGATCGCGGCTATGGAAGGTTTTAAACGCGGCTTTGGTAGTGCCTCACCATTATTGAAACTGACCCGCGGGTTAGGGCTGAGTTTTGCCAACGGTTTTACCCCGATTAAGCGGGCGTTGATTAAATCCGCTCTAGGATAAACTGTCCAAGTTGCTGAGCTGCTGAATTTTCAGCGGCTCGCGTCGACAGCATCACCCCAACCTCACCTAAATCAGGTAACACCACCCCATCGCCCATGCGCTGAATTCGCTCTAAATGATCAGGCACAGTGCTCTGTGCAAGTACGGTAATACCAAGGCCACTTTGGATAGCAGCGGTTAAACCACTGAAATCGGTATTGGTATAGGTGATGCGTGAGGCTAACCCTAGTTGCTGCAAAGCGCGTAAGGCACGCCTTCGATAGATGCAGCCATCAGGGGCGAGCACCAGAGGTAAAGGCGAGGGCAGTAGCTGACTCTCTTGATTACCGACCCAGACCAGAGGCTCTTGTCGCAGCTCGAGCCACTGCATAGGGTTCACCAGCTGGGCTGAATCTTTGCCGCCCTGCTCGGTCAGTGCAATGATCACGTCAAATTCATCGGCCTTACCTATCAGTTGTTTGCTTAAGGCTGATGTCACTTCAAGAGCGACATTGGGGTAGCTTTGCGCAAACTGGCCAAGAACTTGTGGCAACAGCTTACTGGCGAACTCACTGGTGATACCCAGACGTACTCTACCACTTAGTTCGGGCTCGGTAAGTCGCGCAATAATTTGATCATTAATGCTAAGCATGGCGCGCGCAGCATCAAGTAACTCACCACCCGCTGGCGTGAGTTGTATACGCCCACCAGTGCGGGCGTAAAGCCGCACACCAAGCATTTCTTCCAAGCGCTGTAGTTGCAAACTAATCGCCGGCTGCGAGCGACCCAACTGCTGTCCGGCAGCCGTAAAGCTCTGTAACTCGTAGACACTTATCAGGGCACGTAAGCTATCTAACGGCAATTGACGCATCGAAAACACCTAATTTATTTATAATTAAAATATGAAATATATCTTTATTTAAAAATCTTATAATAGCATAAGGAATATTTATTTGTTGCCAGCGCTCAGGAGTCTTATAATTGCGCCACTCTTTTGCAAAACAACAGGACCACAAAGTCATGGCAAATCGTACTCCTTTATATGACGCACACGTCGCCGCTGGTGCCAAGCTAGTGGATTTTCACGGCTGGGACTTGCCGTTGAATTATGGCTCGCAAATTGAAGAGCATAACGCCGTACGTCAAGATTCAGGCGTATTTGATGTCTCGCACATGACCATTGTTGACGTTTCAGGCGCTGATGCGAAATCATTTTTACGTTACTTATTAGCGAACGACATTGCTAAAGTTACCGTGCCAGGCAAAGCGCAGTACACCAGCATGCTAAACGAAAATGGCGGTGTTATCGACGATTTGATCGTGTACTACTTCTCAGACGAGTCGTACCGTTTAGTGGTGAACTCTGCGACGCGTGAACGCGACTTAGGTTGGATCGAAAAGAACGCGAGTCAGTTTGATGTGACTATTAACGAACGTCCTGAGTTTGCCATGGTGGCCTTACAAGGCCCGAAAGCCGCAGAGAAAATAAAATTAGTGCTCGGTGAAGAAGCTTTTGCTGCCATTGATGGTATGAAGCCCTTCATGTCGGCGCAGGTCGGCGAGTTGTTTATTGCAACAACAGGTTACACCGGTGAAGCCGGATACGAAATTGTGATGCCTGGTGAAGCAGCCAGCAAGTTCTGGGACCAATTGTTAAACGTCGGTGTGCAACCCTGTGGTCTTGGTGCTCGTGATACGCTTCGCTTAGAGGCAGGCATGAATCTATACGGACAAGACATGGACGAAGAAGTAACGCCACTCGAGTCGAATATGGGCTGGAGCGTTGCCTTTGAACCAAGCGAACGTAACTTTATCGGCCGCAATGCATTAGAAAAACAAAAAGCTGAAGGCCATAACAAAATCGTTGGCCTCGTTATGCGCGATAAAGGCGTTTTACGTCACGGCCAGAAAGTCGTGGTTGATGGCGGTGAGGGTATGATTACCTCAGGCACGTTTTCACCAACACTTGGCTTTTCAATCGCCATGGCACGCGTTCCTGCAACTGTAGGTGAAACTGCAGAAGTGGAAATGCGCAAAAAATTCGTTACAGTTAGCGTGGTCAAACCAAGCTTTGTCCGCAACGGCAAAAGCCTTGTTTAATACACGAGTTAACACGTTAATTAGAGCAACTAACCTGAGGATCACAACATGAGCTCAATCCCAAAAGAATTAAAGTACGCATCGACTCACGAATGGGTCCGTAATGACGGTGACGGTATCTATACAGTAGGTATCAGTGAACACGCACAAGGCCTATTAGGCGATATGGTGTTTGTTGAGTTACCAGAGGTTGGCGATGTAGTGGCCGCAGGCGACGATGTAGCAGTTGCAGAATCAGTTAAAGCAGCATCAGACATTTATGCGCCTATTGCTGGTGAAATCACTGCCATCAACGAAGAGTTAGAAGATTCGCCAGAAACCGTTAACAGCGACGCTTTCGGTGATGGCTGGTTATTCAAAATTAAAGCTGAAGACCCAAGCGAACTCGAAAGCTTGCTTGATGCAGAAGGTTATCAAGCAGTTATCGACGAAGACTAATTAGGCAATGGAATGCACAAACCCCGGTTCAAGTTACCGGGGTTTTGTGTTCCTAATCCCCTTAACCACCCGAATAAAGGGACAAGAAGTAAATGACCAAAGCAACGCTAAAGCAGTTAGAAAATCATGGTGAATTTATTGGTCGCCACATTGGACCAAGCGACGCGCAGCAAGCTGAAATGTTGGCCGAGTTGGGCGCTGCTTCACTGGAAGCACTTACCAAGGATACGGTACCCAGCGCCATTTTGCGTGAGCCGTTCTTACAAGTGGGTGAACCTCTTTCTGAACGTGAAGCGCTAGCGAAACTAAAAACCATTGCCAGTAAAAATAAAGTTTTAACGTCTTACATCGGCATGGGTTATTACGACACTTTAGTGCCGAATGTCATTTTACGAAATGTCCTAGAAAATCCAGGTTGGTACACCGCGTATACGCCTTACCAGCCGGAAATCGCGCAAGGTCGTTTGGAAGCCATCTTGAACTTCCAACAAATGACCATGGACCTTACCGGTCTGGAACTTGCGAGTGCATCGTTACTTGACGAAGCCACAGCCGCCGCCGAAGCAATGGCAATGGCAAAACGCGTGAGCAAAAACAAGTCAAACAGCTTTTTTGTTGCCGACAATGTTTACCCACAAACCATCGACGTGGTGAAAACGCGTGCCGAAATGTTTGGCTTTGAAGTGATTGTGGCACCAGCGCGCGAAGCAACCGAGCACGACGTGTTTGGCGCGTTATTGCAGTACCCTGATCGTTTGGGTCAATTGCACAACATTGAGCAATTAATCGCAGACATTAAAGCAAACAAAGGTATTGTTGCTGTCGCTGCTGATATTATGAGCTTGGTTATGTTGAAATCACCAGGTGAAATGGGTGCCGACATGGTGTTTGGTTCAGCCCAACGCTTTGGTGTGCCTATGGGCTATGGTGGCCCACACGCAGCCTTCTTTGCCACCCGTGACAAATTCAAGCGCTCACTACCTGGCCGTATTATCGGTGTGTCAAAAGACAGCCGCGGCAACTTAGCCTTGCGTATGGCCATGCAAACTCGCGAGCAACACATTCGCCGCGAAAAAGCTAACTCGAATATTTGTACGGCGCAGGTGCTGCTGGCCAACATGGCCTCTTTCTACGCCGTTTACCATGGGCCACAAGGTTTACGAACCATCGCGGAGCGTATTCATCGCTTAACCAACATTGTTGCCTTGGGTCTACAAGACAAAGGTGTTGAAGTGGTGAACTCACAATGGTTCGATACCTTAACCTTTAAACTGGAAGGTAACGAGCAATCAATTATTGCGCGTGCCGTCGAGCATGGCTTTAACTTGCGCGTTGATGGCAATAACCAATTTGGCGTGAGCTTTGATGAAGCGAAGACCCAGCAAGACGTAGAAACGTTATTTACCGCTTTGCTAGGTGATGAGCACGGTCTTGATATCGCGACCCTTGATGCACGAGCAAGCGCCGACGAAGCGCAATCTATTCCTGCTGACTTACGTCGCGAAAGTGAAATTTTAACGCACGAAGTTTTCAATACGCACCATTCTGAAACCGAAATGCTGCGTTATATTAAGAAGCTCGAGACAAAAGACTTAAGCCTGAACCACAGCATGATCTCGTTAGGATCTTGCACCATGAAGCTGAATGCAACGGCAGAAATGATTCCGGTTACTTGGCCTGAATTCGGTCAACTACACCCATTCTGCCCGGAAGATCAAGCGTCAGGTTACTACGAGCTACTACAAACCCTTTCGACCTGGCTGGTGGATATCACCGGTTATGACGTGATGTCGATGCAACCAAACTCAGGCGCTCAAGGTGAGTACGCTGGTTTGCTTGCAATTCATAAATATCACGCAAGTCGCAAGGAATCACACCGTAACATTTGTCTCATCCCAAGCTCTGCGCACGGCACCAACCCTGCGTCTGCCCAAATGATGGGCATGAAAGTCGTGGTTGTTGAATGCGACAAAAACGGTAACGTTGACCTAGACGACCTTAAAGCGAAAGCCGCAGAAGCGGGCGATCATTTGTCGTGCATTATGGTTACCTACCCATCTACTCATGGTGTCTATGAGGAAGGTATTCGCACTATTTGTGAAGTAGTGCACGAGCACGGTGGCCAGGTGTACCTTGATGGCGCCAACATGAACGCACAGGTTGGCGTAACGTCGCCGGGCTATATTGGCGCTGACGTATCGCACTTGAACCTGCATAAAACCTTCTGCATTCCACATGGTGGCGGTGGTCCTGGTATGGGTCCTATTGGTGTGAAGAAACACTTAGCGCCATTCCTGCCAAACCACACAGTGGTGCCGATTCACGGAACCAACCTAGACAACGGCGCGGTTTCAGCAGCTCCGTTTGGTAGTGCGAGCATCTTGCCTATTTCGTGGATGTACATTGTTATGATGGGCTCACGCGGCTTACGTGAAGCAACAGAAGTCGCGATTCTTAATGCAAACTACATTGCCAAGCATTTGAGCGGTCATTATCCGATCCTTTATAAAGGCCGTAACGACCGTGTTGCCCACGAGTGCATCATCGATTTACGCGAACTGAAAGAAAGCTGTGATGTCACCGAAATGGATATTGCCAAACGTCTACAAGATTACGGCTTCCATTCACCGACAATGAGTTTCCCAGTGGCTGGTACCTTGATGGTAGAACCGACCGAGTCAGAGTCAAAATATGAACTCGATCGCTTTATTGAAGCCATGATTTGTATCCGTGAAGAAGCCCGCAAAGTAGAGCAGGGCGAGTGGCCACAGGACAACAACCCGTTACATCATGCGCCACATACGTTAGCGGATATCACCGACAACGATTGGAACCGCCCATACGATCGCGTCACCGCGGTATATCCAGTTCCAGCCGTTGCTGCGAATAAATTCTGGCCGACGGTGAACCGTATCGATGACGTCTACGGCGATCGCAACTTGATGTGTAGCTGCCCAGCAGTGGATAGCTATCGTTAGGTGAGAATTGAAACCTAAGGACGAATCAAAAGGAGCGTATCGACGCTCCTTTTTTTATATTTTTTCGCCAACAACGCTATGCTATTAACTCAGAATATGAGATAAAACAGAAGAATAGGTTGACGGAGAGAACACCATTCATCGGCTGGACATCAATAAAGCATTCCACTTACTGGCGCAAAACTTGCGTGAGCATAGTGAGCTCAAGTTTATTGAGAATCTGACTAAAATTGTCAGTGAGTTGCTGGTGGCCGACCATGTGATGATCTCCGAGGTGTTTGAGTCTGACCCATCACGCGCTAAAGCCCTCGCTTTTTATTCGTCTGGTTCGTTACAGCCCACCCTCAGCTATGACCTCTCAGGATCGCCCTGTGAAACCATTTTAGAGCTCGACTCCTGTGTCTACAATCGAGGTGTATGCCAACTGTTTCCGCATGACGAAATGTTGCAAAAGCTTGGAGCTGAAAGCTATGTTGGCGTGCCGATGATGTCGGTTGACGGGCAGAAGTTAGGAATTTTAGCAGTACTGAACAACGACGCTACTGAGTATGGCGCCGCTGAGCTTGAAATGTTGCAAGTTGCAGCAGCACAGGCTGCTGCCGAGCTGACACAAATACGTATTACTAACCATCTAAAAGAAAGTAAACGACGCCTACGAACATTGATGAATAGCCTTCCTGGCATGGCTTATCGTTGTAAAAACGATGCGGCCTGGACGATGGAGATCGTCAGTCGTGGGGCGCGGGAGTTAACAGGCTACACGCCGCAGCAATTAGAAAACAACACAACAATTGCGTACCAAGATTTGATTCATCCCGAAGACCGCATGGGTATCGATCGTGAGGTGACGGGCGCGACGCACTCAGACAGCGACTACAGCTTGAATTATCGCATTGAGCGCGCCGATGGGGAAACACGTTGGGTCTGGGAACAAGGTAAAGGCATACAGAACGCTGCTGGCGTTATCACCCACTTTGAAGGCTTTGTTTTAGACGTTACCGAACACTACTTGCAGCAAGAACTGATGGCGGAAATTGCCTATACTGACGAGCTCACCGGGTTACCCAACAGGGCTGCCTTGCTAAATGAGCTGCAATGCCGGTATCAACAAAAACTTGTAACCGGTGACTTAACACCTTGCCTGTTATTACTGATCGACCTAAACCGGTTCCGCAGTATCAATCAGCGCTTTGGTTTGCACGTGGGCGATAGGTTGTTGCGTTTTGTTACCCACCAGTTGAAAAGAGCCGCGAATGAGCAACACGAACAGGCCTATTTAGCCCGTCTAACCGGCGATGAGTTTGTTATTGTGAGTGCTGGCTCAGGGGCAACGGAAGATACCGTAACGAGATTTCTAAAAGCCGCTGACGCTATCAGTGAACTATTTGCCGAGCCGGTAAGTGTTGGCGAACATCATTTACAGCTGCAATTTCGCGTGGCTGGTGCCTACTCAACGAGTGCCGACTCGGCTGCCGAATTACTTCAACAAGCAAGTATTGCCCTATACGAAGCTAAACAAAATGGCCTGCGATACTGTATTTACGATGATCAGCTAGCGCAAAAAGTAAGGGATGAAAGTAAACTTTCCGAACGCTTCCGGGTTGCCCTTGCTAACCAGGAACTTACCGTTCACTTGCAACCACAAATTGACTTGCAAACCGGCAACTGTGTCGGCGCCGAAGTGTTGTGTCGTTGGTTTGACGAAGAGCTTGGCTCGGTACCTCCCGACGTGTTTATTGCCATTGCCACCAAGCAAGGCGTGCTAACAGAGTTGGGCTATCAAGTACTAGAGAAAACCTGCGCCTTGATAAGAAAATGGCGTGAGCGTTATGCATTCGTTCCCGTTGTGTCGGTGAATATTGGCGCCCAACAATTTGCCTCGCTAGAGGTGGTGGATGAGTTTGTGAAAATTAGTGAGCACCTACCAGCGCAAGCCATCACTTTCGAAATTACCGAAAGCGACTTGATGTTAGACCCGCAACAAGCGCTGGCGGTCACTGAGCGACTACGTAACTATGGATTCCAATTGGCGATCGATGACTTCGGTACGGGGTATTCATCGCTTGCCTATTTACAGCAGTTTAATGTCGATATTTTAAAAATTGATATGTCATTTGTACAAGCGATGACGCTTGATGAACAAAGCAAGAACCTAGTCGCAACCATTATCGCCATGGCCAGAACACTAAACTTGAGTACTATTGCCGAAGGTATTGAAACCGCAGAACAGGCTAAGCTTTTAAAAGACTTAGGCTGCCAGCAAGGGCAAGGCTATTATTTTGCACGACCGCTGTCAGCGGCGGAATTTGAGCAGCAATGGCTACACGATTAACTACCTTAGGTCCGGGAATTATTCTGGCCGCGGCAGCGGTCGGTGCGTCGCACTTAGTTGCTGCGACGCAAGCCGGGGCATTGTTCGGCTGGCAGTTGCTAGGTTTGGTTGCCTTCGTCAATATTTTGAAGTATCCGTTTTTTCGTTTTGGGGTGACCTATACGTTAACCCATAACGAAAGCTTAGTGAGTGGTTACTATCGCAAACATAAGCTCTATTTAGGGGCATTCACACTGCTCAACTTGATCGCGGCGGTGGTGAATACGGCCGGGGTGTTGCTACTTACGGCCAGCTTGTTGCAGATTTTCCTACCCAAGTTGAGCCTTACCCTGCTTTGTTGGCTTGTTCTTTTGATTTGCTTACTGGTGTTGCTCGCCGGCCAGTATCGAACCTTAGATCGCATTTCGAAGTGGATCATGGTGAGCTTGTCGATGGCGACCGTGATCGCTGTTATTGTCGCGTGGCAAAACTATACGCCGCCACCGGCTGATTTTGTTGCGCCATCACCGTGGCGACTGTCGGCTTTGGCTTTTCTGGTGGCGATGATGGGCTGGATGCCCGTACCTATCGAATTGTCTGTGATTAATTCCCTGTGGCTGCGAAGTAAACAGAAACTGACGCAAGTGACGCTGCGCGATGGAATTTTTGATTTCAATTTGGGCTATTGGACGACCGTCATACTAGCCCTGTTATTTCTGGCTCTTGGTGCATTGGTGCAGTATGGCTCGCCGCAGCCTATTGAAATGGCCGGGATGAAGTTCGCCGATCAATTTGTTGCTATGTACCGCGCAACCATCGGCGAATGGGCAGGGTACTTAGTCGGTGCTATTGCCGTGTTATGTATGTTTGGCACCACATTGGCTGTGCTTGATGGCTATGCACGAACGCTGGCGGAGAGTTTCCACACCTTAACGAAACGCCAGTACCCGCTAAGTGGCTGGGTGATTGGCCAAGCTGTGGCCGGTATGTTAGTGATTCTTTACTTTCAAAGTGCATTAGGGCCAATGCTAAGCTTTGCCATGACCCTAGCATTTCTTACCACGCCTTTTTTCGCCTGGCTCAACTACACCTTAGTGCGCGAGCAGAAGTTGGCGACGGGTCTGCATTTGTGGGCTGGCCTTGGGCTTCTTTACTTGTGTAGCTTCACCTTGCTCTACCTTTACTGGTTGCTGTTTTTATAGGCCTAGGTTAGTCATCTGCAAATACAGGGCATTGACCTCACAGAGCTTGAGCTTTGCGCTTACATCCCCTTAAATGGAAAGACTCTAAAAACAACGAGGTTGATGCAAATGAATGTTATCTCGAAAGCTCTCAGTGCCAGCTGTGTTACCGCAGCGCTATTGCTGAGCCCATTAAGCTTCGCTGACGAGCAGAATGCTCCAGTGGCAAAAATTGCAGCCGATGATGTGGTGGTTACTAAGCACCGCGCATCTATTAATGGCGATCGCTTTGAATATACGGCAACGACCGGCACGCAACCGGTGTTTAATGATAGCGGTGAGGCGACCGCGGCGTTGTTTTTTACCTACTATGAACGCCAAGATGTAAAAAACAGAGAAGAGCGTCCTTTATTGATTTCGTTTAATGGCGGCCCAGGCTCTGCATCGGTGTGGATGCACATTGCCTATACTGGCCCTAAATCATTACGGGTCGACGATGAAGGCTTTCCAATCATGCCTTATGGCGTGAAAGATAACCCACATTCAGTGTTGGACGTTGCTGATATTGTGTTTGTTAACCCAGTAAACACGGGCTATTCGCGTGTGTTGCCAAATGCTGAAGGTGAAATGCCATCGCGTGAACAGCAGCAAAAAATGTTTTTTGGTGTCAACGCTGATGTCAAATACCTAGCAGATTGGGTCAATACTTTTGTCACGCGTCATGAGCGCTGGCGCTCACCGAAGTACCTGATTGGTGAAAGCTACGGTACCACGCGTGTCTCTGGTTTAGCGCTGGAATTACAAAATCGTCAGTGGATGTACTTAAACGGCGTGATCTTGGTTTCCCCAACGGATATCGGTATCGACCGTCAAGGCCCAGTTTCAGCCGCGAACCGCTTGCCATACTTTGCCGCCACTGCTTGGTACCATGATGCGTTAGGTGAAGAACTGCAAAGCAAAGACTTGCTTGACGTTTTAAGCGAAGTTGAAGCTTATACCTTAAATACTTATCTGCCCGCACTTGCCAAAGGTGCCATGCTGCCAAGTGACGAACGCGCGCAAATTGCTGAGCAAGTAGCCCGCTTCTCGGGGCTGTCGCAGCAAACAGTGCTGCGCGCCAACCTCGATATTAGTCCACGTTTCTTCTGGAAAGAGTTGCTGCGCGATCGTGAGCAAACCGTGGGGCGCCTCGATTCACGCTACTTAGGCATCGACCGCGATAATGTCGGTGATAGCCCAGACTACAATGCAGAACTAACTTCGTGGCTACACTCGTTTACGCCAGCGATTAACTACTACCTACGTGAAGAACTGAATTATAAAACCGACGTGAAGTACAACATGTTCGGGCCGGTTCATCCGTGGGATCGTACAAACAACAATACGGGCGAGAACTTACGTCAAGCTATGGCACAAAACCCGTACTTAAACGTGTTGGTTCAATCTGGTTACTATGACGGTGCCACCAATTACTTTGATGCGAAGTACACCGCTTGGCACCTTGACCCAAGTGGCAAGATGCAAGACCGCATCGACTTTAAAGGCTACCGCAGTGGACACATGATGTACCTGCGCGCAGAAGACCTTAAGTCTGCCAATAGTGATGTACGTGAATTTATTAACGCGACAGTGCCAGCGCAAGGCGAAGCCGCGAAATACGAATAACACGAGCAACGACAAACGACGAAAGGTTTAATGATGAAAAAATTAACTACGCTGGCCCTTGCGGTCGGCGTCGCTTTAGCGGTACCTACCCACGCCATCGCGCAAGAGGCATGGGACGTACAAGCTCCACAAGGCGACTTCAAAGATATTCAAATTAAGGTTAACGAAGGCACTTGGATGAACGTTGACCTAAGCCCTGATGGTAAGTGGATTGTTTTCGACTTGCTTGGCGACATCTATCGTATGCCAGCCTCAGGCGGAGACGCAGAGCTCATTGCCGGTGGTATTGCTTGGCAAATGCAACCGGTGTTTTCACCAGACGGTAACTACATTGCATTTACCTCGGACCAAGGCGGTGGCGATAACATTTGGGTAATGGACGCTGACGGTGAGAACGCACGTGCCGTGACCGACGAAACCTTCCGCTTATTGAATAGCCCAGCTTGGAGCCCTGATGGTCAGTTCCTTGTGGCCCGTAAACATTACACAGCGCGTCGCTCTCTCGGTGCTGGTGAAGTGTGGATGTACCATGTGAATGGTGGCAGCGGTGTGCAATTAACCGAGCGACCCAATGATCAGAAAGATCTTGGCGAGCCGGCGTTTTCGCCCGATGGTCGTTACATCTATTTTTCACAAGATGATACGCCGGGTAAAACTTTCCATTACAGCAAAGACTCACTTGAAGGCATCTACACCATCAAGCGTTTCGACCGTGAAACCGGTGATATCGATGTATTGTTAGGTGGTGCGGGTGGTGCGATTCGTCCCACACCATCACCTGATGGCAAGCACTTGGCCTATATCAAGCGTGAAGGTTTCAGCAGTGTGCTTTATTTGTATGATCTTGAAAGTGGCGAAGAAAAACGACTTTATTCGCAGCTAGATCGTGACATGCAGGAAACCTGGGCGATACACGGTGTGTACCCAACCATGGACTGGACTGCCGATAGCAAATCAATGGTGTTTTGGGCCGATGGTAAAATTATGAAGCTTGATGTGGAAACACGCCAAGCTCGAGTCATTCCATTTAGTGTCGAGACCACCAAAAAAGTACAGACAGCGCTGCATTTTGAACAAAGCCTAGGTGAAGAGCAGTTTAAAGTGAAGATGCTGCGTAACGTGCAGGTAGCGCCAAATGGCCAACAGGTGATTTACGATGCGTTAGGTCACTTGTATTCACGTACCTTGCCAAACGGCGAGCCAGAGCGCCTAACAGATCGTGAAGGTGCTTGGGAACTGTACCCCAGTTATTCTCGCGATGGTGAAAAGCTAGTTTACGTAAGCTGGGACGACCAAGCGCAAGGGCAGTTGATTGTCCGCGATTTGGCCAGTGGTAAAGAGCGCGTTCTGCCAACGGGCAAGGGCAAATTTATCGAACCAGTGTTTAGCCCCGACGGAAATGCTGTCGTTTACCGTAAGGTACGTGGTGGCTATTTAACGCCAGATACGTACGGCTTAAACGCAGGTATCTACCACTTACCACTAAACCAAGATGCCGAACCACGTTTGATTAGCGAAAGTGGCTATCAACCTCAGTTTGGCGCGCGTAATGACCGAGTGTATGTCATGGCGTCGGCGGGCTCTCAGCAACTGCGTTCCATCGATATTGCGACCAAAGAGCAGCGTACCCTTTATACCTCAGAGCATGCGACCGAATACCGCGTATCGCCTGACGGCGAGCACTTGGCTTTCGCCGAACGCTTTAAAGTGTTTGTAACGCCATTAGTTGAACGCGGCTCAGCCATTAACATTGGCCCGAACGACAAACAGTTCCCAGTTGAGCAACTGTCGGTTCGTGCAGGTGAGAATATCTCATGGACCGCCGACGGCAACAGCCTCTACTGGTCGCTAGGCCCAGAGTTGTATCACGCGTCGGTGGCTGGTTTATTTAGCATCGATAATGAAGGTGATAGCTTTGAGCAAGTGAGTAGTGGCACCGACATTAGTTTTGATGCTGATAGCGCCATTCATGATGAGACCGTCGCCTTTGTGGGTGGTCAAGTGATCACGATGGACGGCGATAAGGTTATCGAAAACGGTGCAGTTGTGGTGCGCGGCAATAAAATTATTGCGGTAGGCGCAGCAGCAGATGTCGCGGTTCCAAGCGATGCCTTTGTGGTCGATACCACCGGTAAAACAGTGATGCCTGGATTGTTTGACGGCCATGCCCACGGCGGCCAAGGCGAATATGAAATTATTCCTGAGCAAAACTGGCAGTCGTACGCGAACCTTGCGTTCGGGGTTACTTCGATTCACGATCCATCCAACGATACCAGTGAAATTTTCACCGCGAGTGAAATGCAAAAAGCGGGTCTGATTGCAGCACCACGCACCTTCTCAACAGGTACTATTTTGTATGGTGCCAATGGCCCCGGTTATACCTCGCATATCGATAGTTTGGAAGATGCGAAGTTTCATCTAGAGCGATTGAAAAAAGTTGGCGCGTTCTCGGTGAAAAGCTATAACCAACCGCGTCGGAACCAACGACAGCAGGTCATTCAAGCCGGTCGTGAGCTGGAAATGATGGTGGTGCCTGAAGGTGGCTCATTATTGCAGCATAACTTATCGATGGTGGCAGATGGCCACACAACCATTGAGCACTCGATTCCGGTCGCTGAAATTTACGATGACATTGAACAATTTTGGCAACAAACAGATGTTTACTACACGCCTACGTTAGGTGTGGCTTACGGTGGCATCTGGGGTGAAAACTACTGGTATGCAAAAACCGAAGTATGGAAGCATCCAAAACTGTCCACCTTTGTGCCGCAAGACAACTTAGTTGGCAAGTCGGTGCGTCGTGAAATTGCACCTGATAACCACTATAACCATGTGAACAACGCAGAAGTTGCGAAGCGTTTAACCGATGCTGGGGTTAAAGTGGTTGCCGGCGCGCACGGGCAGCGTGAAGGGTTGGCGCAACACTGGGAGATCTGGATGATGGCGCAAGGTGGTATGACACCTCTTGAAGCATTGGCGACATCGACCATTAACCCAGCGATGGAGTTTGGCATGGACCACCTCATCGGTTCACTTGAAGAAGGGAAGCTTGCTGACGTTATCGTGATTGACGGTGACCCGCTGGCTGACATTCGCGTGACGGATAGGGTGACCCATACGATGGTCAATGGCCGCTTGTATGATGCGACCAACATGAACCAGTTGGTACCTGAAGCGAAGCCACGAGCGCCATTCTTTTGGGAGTAAAGAGGAGATAGTCGGCGCTTTTTAAAAGTGACGGCTGTATCTTTGCGCCAAGCTCGTTATAATCCCGCTATATTCGTATAGCGGGATTTATTTTTTTTATGAATAATATAAAAGATATCGATTTGAATCTGTTGGTCTATCTTGACGTACTCTTACGCGAGCGAAATGTGACCAAAGCTGCGGCGCAACTGAACATTACCCAACCAGCAATGAGTAATGGCCTGAAGCGACTTCGCAGCCTACTCAACGACCCAATCTTGGTGCGTACTAGCGAAGGAATGATCCCCACCGACACGGCCCAGCGCATGCAAGAACCGGTGCGTCAGATACTGTACTCAGTGGAAGAAATGGTGCAGCCTGCCCGCGACTTTGAGCCAGCCAGCACCGATCGGGTTTTTCGTATTATGGCGTCGGACTATGCCGCATCGACTTTAATGCCTAAGCTGTTAAGTAGCCTCAAAGCTCAAGCTCCCTTAGTGACCTTAGATATCATGACACCAAGTGATATTAGTTTTCATGATGTTGAGAACGGTAAGGTTGATATTGCGATTAATCGATTCGAAAAGCTGCCGCAATCGTTCCATCAAAAAGCCCTTTGGGAAGATGACTTCTCGTGCCTGATGCGTCACGACCACTCACTACTCGATAACTACACTCTTGAGAATTACCTCAAAGCGGAACACGTGTGGGTAAGTAAAACCGGTTTTGGCGTAGGCGTAGGTATGGACCCTCATGACGCGCAAAAATTAGGTTGGGTCGACGAAGCCTTAGTTGAGCTCGGTCACAAGCGCGATATTCGTGTTTTTACCCGCAATTATCATGTGGCGATGCACCTGGCGCGGCAAGGTCTTATTGCCACCTTGCCGACAAGGGCAGCAGAGCTCTATCAAGACGATGAAGAATTGACGATGCGCAAACCGCCCTTTGCAATTCCGAATCTCGATCTTGCAATGATCTGGAGTCCATTATTACAACATGACGCAGGACACCGGTGGTTCCGCCAACTGGTGGCGGACACCGCTGAGAACCCTTAATTAAAGATGGTAAACAGGTGCTCATTCAACCATAAGTGTGCAAAAACGCTGGCGATAAAGCCTAGAGCTATCGCTGGCGCCCATTTTAAGTGGCTGGCAAAGGTATAATAGCCGCGCGCTTGCCCCATCAGTGCAACACCAGCTGCAGAACCAATCGAGAGTAAACTACCACCGGTACCCGCGGTTAAGGTTATCAGTAGCCATTGACCATGGGACATATCAGGCGACATCGACAATACCGCGAACATTACCGGAATGTTATCAATTACCGCAGACATGACACCTAAGGCAACGTTCGCAAGTGTTGGTGACCACTGGTTGTAAAGAGTGTCTGAAAGTAGGTGAAGGTAGCCAAGGAAGCCTAGGCCGCCGACACACATAACGATGCCATAGAAGAACAATAACGTGTCCCACTCGGCCCGTTGTACCCGGCTAAATACGTCAAACGGTACCACACCACCTAACCTTTTGAGACGCTCCATGTCGCCGGCGCGCTCGGCCATAGAACGCTTGCGCGCTAAAGAGCCGGGCAGTGTCATACGTAAGAAGTAACCAAAGAACTGGAGGTAACCCAAACCCATCATCATGCCAAGTACGGGTGGCAAGTGCAGGAACATGTGACACGACACCGCTGTCGCAATGGTGAGCAGAAACAGCGTCGTGATACGCAGCGCGCCTCGCTTAAGTTCCACTTCTTCGTACATGGCGTCTGGCTTCTTATTTTCGATAAAGAAGTTCATGATTAGAGCCGGCACAAGGTAGTTAAGAACCGAAGGTATAAACAGCACGAAAAACTCATGGAACTCGACAATTCCAGCCTGCCAAACCATCAATGTGGTGATATCGCCAAAGGGACTGAAAGCGCCACCAGCGTTGGCTGCCACCACAATACTGACACACGACATACCGATAAACTTTTTATCGCCATCGGCTACCTTCATTACCACTGCACACATGAGAAGTGCGGTAGTCAGGTTGTCGGCGATGGGTGAAATAAAGAACGCCAAGAACCCGGAAAGCCAGAACAACTGTCGGTAGGTAAAACCTTTTTTCACCATCCAAGAGCGCAGCGCATCAAACAGACGTCGCTCTTCGAGGGCGTTAATGTAGGTCATCGCCACTAACAAGAACAGCATGAGCTCGGCAAACTCGAGTAGATTATGGCGAAA
This sequence comes from Pseudidiomarina piscicola, assembly GCF_902806985.1. Taxonomy (GTDB): domain Bacteria; phylum Pseudomonadota; class Gammaproteobacteria; order Enterobacterales; family Alteromonadaceae; genus Pseudidiomarina; species Pseudidiomarina piscicola. The sequence goes on along the minus strand of NZ_CADCXY010000007.1, from coordinate 67,834 downwards.
TGCTTCTTCGGCCGCTCCTGGAAAGCCCTGGTCGATGTAAACCCAGCCGATCATCATCCAAATTAAACCCGCCGCAACAAGTACGGGCTTCGACTTTCGCATATGCAGTCGTTCTTCGCCCATCACCAGCAAATAAGCTGCGGTAAATATCACCAGAGCGATGAGCCCGACGGTCGAGTAGGTTAAATCTAATGGGCCTGATGCAGCAAAGGCCGCTGGACTTACAAAAAGTAGCGCGAGAGCAATAAGGAGGTGCTTGTACATGTGTCGATTTCCTTGCACACAAAGGTTCTTGGGGTGATTGCGCGCGCATACTACCACATTTATCGCGTACGACTGCGGCTGAGCATGAATTTGCTCTGGGAATAAAGAAGTACCTCGGACAGGGTAGTCCGAGTTAAGGGGTAAATAATTGAACTATAAGTTTATTTAGTCGCTTTATGAAGCACTCTGCGGTACCAGCTGCGCGGTAGAAAACGCTTCAAATACCATGCTACGCGGCCCTGACGGTGAGGTAATGTATAGCTTTGTTTCCGCTCGATGGTTCGCATAATCGTTTTGGCGATGTCATTCGCATTCAGTTTGCTTGAGGCCATTAGCTTATCGAGCTTAGCTTCCATGCCCTCGATATTAGAACGCATACCTTTACCTAAATTGGTTTTGAAGAACGAGGGGCAAACTGCGGCAACATGAATATTGTCGGGCGCGAGTTCATTTTCCAAGGTTTCCGACAAACTAACGACGGCCGATTTAGTTGCGTTGTACGCGCTCATATTTGGCACGTCTAATAGACCGGCCATAGACGCGACATTGATAAGGTGGCCGCCACCTTCTTTCTGCAATAAGGGGATAAAGGCTTTACAGCCACGCACCACGCCTAATAAGTTAATATCAATAATCCACTGCCAGTCACTGATGCTGGTTTCGGTAATTTTACCTACTTGCGCAACACCGGCGTTATTCACCACCACATCGATACCTTGCCAACGATCAGTGAGGGTTTGTGCAACCCGCTCTAAGTCGCTGATACGCGTAACATCACAAGGCATAAAGAAGCTATCAGGCTGTAAGCGCTGCAAACTACCGATCACCGCTTCGCCGCGCTCTTCGTCACGATCGACAATACAAACTCGCCAACCCGCTTTCGCTGCAAGTTGTGCCAATGCGAAGCCGAGGCCGCTAGCGCCGCCGGTAATGACGATACGTTTAGGATGCATAATAGAAAAACCTTACAAAGTCTCGATAGAAATGCGGTTACGCCCAGAATCTTTACTTTGATACAGTAATTTATCAGCCTGCGCAACCAAACGGCGGAAACTGCCACCGGAGAAGTTCTGGCGCACTTCAACAATGCCCATACTCATACTCAATGGGATAGTTTCGCCATTGGCCTGACATTGTGTCGCAAGGGCGTTTTGAAACTGCTCTGCCAGCTTCAATAGATCACGACTATCACTCATAAAGACAGCGAACTCTTCACCACCATAGCGCCCCACTAAGCAACCTTGGCGTTCAAAATACTCTTTGAGAAGCCAACCTACACTGCGAATACATTCATCACCGACAGGGTGCCCCATGGTATCGTTGATTCGTTTAAAGTGATCGATGTCCATCAGTATTAACGCCACCGGTTGACGGGTTGCCATTGCCTCGTGGTAGCGCTGCTCAGCGAGATCGTCAAAGGTGCGGCGGTTCAATAGCTCAGTTAGGCCATCTTCATGAGCAAGCTTTTCGAGCTTGCTATTAAGATGCTCGAGATCGGAAGTCTTTTCCGCCACCTGATTTTGTAGTTGTCGGTTGAAGCTAACCATGAGCTTGCGCGCCGCCACTAAACTGTCAGCTATGGTTCTTACTTCGCGGCTCATTTCTGATTTATCAAAGCTCAAATCGGCATTGGTGTCTTGCTTTAGTTGTTCCGCAAGGCTATCCAACGGATGGGTTATTTCAAGCGCAAAACGCCGGGTGACCAAGGCCAACAAGGTTGTGATAATAGCCAAAAAGATCACCAAGATGATCAAGTTGTAGCTAAATAAATCGGTAAGCCTGCTCGGCGTTGAGAACACATAGATGTTCCAGCCATAGCTATTTATTCGTTGAGTATAAAGTAAGTCTTCGTTGTCGATGCGAGTGAGGGGGAGCTCTTGGCTATATAAGTTGATCACGTTGCGCGGTGTAAAATTAGCCAGTGATACCAGCGAAAATTTTTCCGAAGAAAATATAATCTGGTCTTGGTCGTCGGTCACAACGACAGCTTGAAACTGTGGGTCAATATCTGTTTTTCGAACTAACCGAGTGAGCTCAGGTAAATCGAGTGAGCCTTCGACAATGCCTTGGAAACCGTTTTCGGTTAGCAAGGGCTGGCTAATGGCGATAATCGGCTGGGTGCCGAAACCGCGCCCTCGAAACGCACTGGAAACAAAGCCTTGCTGGGTTTCTTTAGGCTGTTGAAAATAGTCACGGTCGTCGATATCAGGAACCGTCGTATTCTGCTTCAATAGCTCGCTCATCGTATGGTTTGGTGCGCCATGTAAAATTTTGCCTTCGGCATTAGCGCGAAGCATTGAAACAAAACTGGGATAGTTATGCTGAGTTCTATCCATTATTTCAACTTGTTCGTCGTAACTGGCCACCGCCTGCAGATTATCGCGAAGATTACGAACAGCGACCACATAATCGTTTAGGAAGTCGTCGGTTACTTCGCGTAGGCTGTTTGCTTTCGAACTAAGATCTGAAACTATTTGCGCTTCAACCTGACGCGCAGAGCGTGTGGTATACAGAAACGAAACCGATAGTGAAGCGACAATAATCGATAAAAAGCTAAGGTAGAAGATCCGGCCGGTAAGTGAATCAGAAACTGACTGCATTGGTACAACACGCCAACTACGTGGAACCAGCTGAAAAACTAAAATAGCCAAGGCGGTGTAAAGTAAACCGTTGAATACTAACTTCGCTAAAATAAGTAACAAGAAATCATTAGGAAGATCGGTAATCGTCGGTAAGTAGAGATAGGTTGCGGGAATGCCGAGTGCTAACCAATAAAGAAGGTCGGCCAATAGAATAGGCATTCGGCGCTGAAACAAAGCGTAAACCGTGACAACTTCCGCAATAAGGGTAACAAAGAAAAACAAGTTCTGAGTATAAAGATAGACCGCCGCAGCCGACATCACCGCTGCAACCAATGCGGCAGAAAGGCCACGACTAAAAAGCGCTAAAAACACAAACAGCTGGCCCAATAGAATGGTAACCGAGCCATAAACCTCAACGGCTAAAAAATAATTAGTTAACGCTGCTAAGGCACCAAATCCTAGACCCCAAGATACATTCGTCAGTTGATGATTTACGCTGCTCGTTGGCACATCGACACCCGTTTCATTGAAAGCTTAGTTTGAGATTACCACAGAATACCAACATTCATAGCAACAATAGCTCGCTAAATCTGCTTAACAACTGATTACAAAACCAACCAATGTCAACCTGTTTGTTGCAATAGATCCCTTTTCCTAGGCTAATTTTGGACTATAGTCAGCCCGCAAGGCAAGAAGCCTTCGCGGTACGGAATGGAAGATCTAACCAATGATTTTCGGAGAAAAATCATGCAAAAATTTCTTTTACTCTTAAGTTTGACGTTAAGTTTACTACTACTTTCAAATTTTCAAGCCCACGCAGATGACCATGAAGACGAAAGTTTTTACCTGTCTATTTCTGAGCTGTCGGTGAAACTAGGTCATACCCAAGCCTTTATGGATGGTGTAAAGGCAGTTAGAGACTGCTATCAAGAAGCAGGCGGCAAAGAGCCGTGGTGGCTATGGAATCGTGTGCAAGGCCCAGGGAATGTATTTGTGGTGACCAGCACCTATAAGAACTGGCAAGGCTTTTTCGCCGATGACTCGGTAGGTGAAGGCTGCCGAGGCGTGGTTAGAGATAAAGTGGTTCCGCATATCGACTCGACCTATCACAACATGGCCAGTTATCTGCCTGATTGGAGCAGCATTGAGACCACAGGTGGTAATTTTGTTGCCGTTTACAACTTTAAAGTAAACAACTATGAGCTCTTCGAGTCGACCGTTGCGGCCATCGAAGAGGGACTCAAAGACGATGGAGGACCGGGAGCCGCCTGGTACTATACGATGGGCGGACGCGGACAAGCTGATTACTTCGTGGTTGAATACTTTACTGACCCTAAAGCGCTTGATGCCGACGACCCTGGTGTCTGGCAGCGCTTAGAGGCCGCGGTAGGTAAAGAGAAATCAAGCGCGCTGCAGCAAGACTTCAGAAAGTCTATTGGTGAGTGGTGGACCTATTTGTATGCCCTACATGAAGATCTAAGTTACGCAGCAACCAGCGCTAACTAATATTACCAAGCGAGATCGGTAAAGCCGGTCTCGCTATTTCATCATTCGCTCGAGCAGCAAGCCAAGGCTGAAGCGGTGGCATTTTGTGACAACTTTACTAGGCTTAAAGGTAACGAAACGAATTTATCAACTGGCGTATTACGCTCCAGTAGATTGAGGAGGCGTTATGAACATTGAAGCCATTTTGCAAGATCCTGCTGCCGTTTATGACAAACCTACGGACCTTCTAAAAGACAGTCGCCTTAGCGACGAGCAAAAATTAAAAGTTCTTGAACAGTGGGAATACGACGCTGAAGAGTTATTGGTTGCCACTGAAGAAAATATGCCGGGCCCGGAAGACACACAGCTTGATGACATTCTTGCCGCTAAGCAGCAACTTAAAGACGCTTGAGTCTTCGCGCTAGCAACGGGCTCTATTACTACCTGAGCTCCTCGTGGTGCGTCTGCCATGCGTTCGCACTATAGAGCGTGTCGTTGTTTTGGATTCAGTTCGTTTTCTTGACTAAAGACAGTAAGATAATGAGGCAAGTTAACATGTAACATGTTGGCAGCTTTGTCGCTGCATGAACTCCTCAACAGGTCAAGGATATCGACAATGGGTGTATTTGAACGGCTTTTATCGGTTTGGGTGGCGCTGGCGATTGTTGCCGGTACCCTCTTGGGTAACTTATTCCCGTCACTTTTCGAAGTGTTATCGGGTATTGAATTTGCGCAAGTGAACCTAATTATTGCCCTGTTGATCTGGCTGATGATATATCCGGTCATGGTACAGGTTAACTTTGAATCTATTACGCAAATCGCGAAAGAGCCTAAAGGGCTTATTCTTACCGTAGTTATTAACTGGCTCGTCAAACCATTCACGATGGCGTTGGTTGGCTGGCTGTTTTTCAAAGGTGTATTTGCCGACTTCATTCAGCCCGAAACAGCCAACGAGTATTTAGCAGGCGTTATTCTACTGGGTGTTGCGCCTTGTACCGCGATGGTGTTTATCTGGAGCCAGCTAACTAAAGGGGATGCTAGCTATACCCTGGTGCAGGTTTCAGTTAACGACGTGATTATGATTTTTGCCTTCGCACCAATAGCGGCGCTGCTTTTAGGTATCACCGACATTATAGTGCCGTGGCAAACGCTACTGCTTAGCGTTGGCTTATACGTCGTCGCGCCACTTCTTGCCGGCTTGTTAACCCGCCAGCGGCTAAAGAGCAAAGCGTCATCGCAGCAGCACAATGTCGATTCCGTACTGCAAAACTTTGATGCACGAATGAAACCCTGGTCCATTGTCGGCTTATTACTTACCGTCGTGTTGCTATTTGGCTTTCAGGCCGAGGTGTTGCTAACCCGCCCACTAGACATCGCCATGATAGCAACCCCGCTGCTGATCCAAACCTATGGTATTTTTGCTATCACTTTTATTATTGCGCTGCTGATTAAACTGCCCCACCGCATTGCAGCACCAGCCTGTTTAATTGGAACATCCAACTTTTTTGAGTTGGCCGTAGCGGTGGCCATTTCATTATTTGGTTTGCAGTCCGGCGCCGCATTGGCAACGGTTGTTGGTGTATTGGTTGAGGTTCCAGTAATGCTTTCTTTAGTCTGGTTCGCTAACCGAACACGTCACTGGTTTAGTCCAAATTAGGAGTATTTGCGAAGCTTTGCCGTAGTTGACAGCCGTTCGGCATGAAGCCGACGGTTTGGACGGTGCTGCTTACGGTGGTGGGAGTGCATAGGAAACGGCTTCGGTTTTTGGGGATTACCGGCGGTGCAATTGGTACAAATCTGGTACAAACGCGGAAAGTAAAAAGCCCCGCAATTTTTTGCGAGGGTTTTAGAATAGTGGTGCCGGAGGCGGAATCGATAAGATCTAATAACTTATTGTTTTATAGTGGATAAAAAATATTAAGATTCAAGCGTGTTACTTACCTTGTTACTAAAACTTCAGCTTTAGTTTTTTGATTGAAAGCTTTTTCACAAATGAATCTTTTAACTTTTTGGCTATGCCCAATACTCGCTTAACACGTTGAACATAGCTATAGTGGTCTGCAACTTGTGAACGTGTAGTGGCAAATAAATTCGGGTAAGCGGATTAAATGGTTGATCTTACCTTTGCATGAGAGTGAGACAGACCGGCATCTCATCGGATTATCTGGTTGATGCTTCACCTACTGCTGGTGCATGTTTCCTTCGCTAATTCCAGCAAGAACCCCACACGCCTCAACTTCCCGGTCATCGTTGCAACTCGCTCTCAGTGAAACGAGTTGTTTCTCAAGCGCTTGCAGAGCGGTTATCTGCGACCGCACATGAGAGATGTGATCATCGAGCAAGGCGTTGACGGCGGTACAAGGCTGATGAGGGTCGTCCTGATAGCTCTGTAGTTCGTGAATCTCAGCCAGTGACAGGCCCAGGATTCTGCAGCGACGGATGAAGGCCAGCCCCTCACCATGCTTCTCGGTATAGACACGGTAACCGTTGTCCTGCCGATCAGGCGGCGGCAACAAGCCCTGCTGTTCATAGAAGCGGATCGTCTGTGTTTCGACCCCTACCAACTGCGCCAACTGACCAATGCGCATCAGCCTCCTCCCCAACGGATTCTTTACTCTATTGACCTTATAGTAGCTTTATAGTTTAAAATGGTACCACAACATTGTTCAAGTGGAGTCGTATCATGAGCAAATCCTGTGGTGGCGCCTGTGGCGGTGATGCAACGTCCGCAGCGGATACCGATATACAGGCCTCCTCCGAGGCGCCAGGGAGATGGGTCAGTGTTTATGCCGTGCCGAAGATGGACTGTCCATCAGAAGAACGAATGATTCGCCTAGCCCTGAACGGCTTTGAGGAGATTCGGGCGCTGTCCTTCGACTTGTCGAACCGCCGGCTGAAGGTCGTGCATGACGGCGAGGTCGAGCCCGTCACCTCGAAACTGAAGACCTTGGGGCTAGGCGCCTCGCTTCAGGAAACCGTCGCTGCAAATCCGGAGACCATCAAGGCCGCCGAGTTTTCGGCAGCTTCTGCTAAGCAAGAATCCGGGACCCTGCGCTGGTTGCTCGGCATCAATGCACTTCTGTTCGTGGTGGAAATGACTGCCGGTCTGATCGCCCAGTCCACCGGCCTGATTGGAGAATCCCTGGACAATTTTGCCGATGCGGCGGTGTACGGGCTTGCCCTTTATGCGGTTGGGCATAGCGTGAAAATGCAGGTACGTGCCGCGCATCTTGCTGGTGTACTGCAACTGATCTTGGCTGTGGGCGTGCTCGTAGAGGTGGTGAGACGCTTTGTATTCGGTAGTGAGCCTGAATCGCTGGTGATGATGGCTATCGCATTCGTCGCATTGATTGCCAATACCAGTTGTCTGCTGCTCATATCCAAACATCGGGAAGGCGGGGCGCACATGAAGGCAAGCTGGATATTCTCGGCCAACGACGTGGTGATCAACCTGGGGGTCATCACCGCCGGCGCCCTGGTCGCGTGGACCGGTTCCAATTATCCGGATCTGATTATCGGCACCATCGCGGGGGGCATTGTACTTAACGGTGCCAGACGCATTTTGGCGTTGAAGGGTTAAATAATGCTCATTATTGGCAAAAAGCTCTCGCCGTATGCCCTATTGTCCATATCGGGCCTGCTGGCAGCGTCTGATCAGGCTGTAAAGTGGCTGGTGCAGCAATCAATGGCCTATGGCGAGTATGTTTCGGTGACCCCGTTCTTTAACTGGGTGCACCTATGGAACACCGGTGCCGCATTCAGTCTTTTTGCGAATGGTGGAGGCTGGCAGCGCTACTTTTTTATCGGAATCGCGGTAGTGGTCTCGATTTTTTTGATCAAGCTGATCCTTGAAAATCGTCATAAAGGAGAAGCCATCGCTTACAGTCTTATCCTCGGTGGCGCCATGGGCAACCTGATTGACCGGGTCTTTCGCGGCTATGTTGTGGATTCCTTTGATTTCTATTGGCGAGACTGGCATTGGCCGGCCTTCAACCTGGCTGATATTGCAATTGTCCTCGGTGCCTTACTTTTCGTTTCCAGCAGCTTGTTGGGTAAAAAAGCAAACACCAATGCCGAGCCGGATGGATCTGACTGACACCTACGCCTATACAACACCATGACCGAACTTCCCGACAACATCCTTCACCTGCCGCAATACCAAGTACTGGGCTGCAAATCAACCGACGACGAAATGCACTTCCAGGTGGACGTGCCCGATCCCATCGCCTGCGAGGAATGCGGCGTGCAGGGTGAGTTCGTACGGTTCGGCAAGCGTGACGTTCCCTATCGTGATCTGCCCATCCACGGCAAGCGGGTCACTCTCTGGGTGGTCCGCCGCCGATACACCTGCCGGGCCTGCAAGACAACATTCAGGCCCCAGCTACCGGAGATGGTGGACGGATTCCGTATGACACTGCGGCTGCATGAGTACGTGGAGAAGGAATCCTTCAACCACCCCTACACCTTTGTGGCGGCACAGACCGGCCTGGACGAGAAGACGGTGCGCGACATCTTCAACGCCCGCGCCGAGTTCCTGGGGCGCTGGCACCGCTTCGAGACGCCCCGCATCCTGGGCATTGACGAGCTATACCTGAACAAGCGCTACCGCTGCATTCTGACCAACATTGAGGAGCGAACCCTGCTCGACCTGCTGGCCACCCGCCGCCAGGACGTGGTGACCAACTACCTGATGAAGCTGAAAGACCGGCAGAAGGTCGAGATCGTCAGCATGGACATGTGGAACCCCTACCGGGCAGCGGTCAAGGCTGTGCTGCCCCAGGCCCGTATCGTGGTCGATAAGTTCCATGTGGTGCGCATGGCCAACGATGCCCTAGAGAGAGTGCGCAAGGGCCTCAGAAAGGAGCTGAAACCGTCCCAGAGCCGGACTCTCAAGGGAGACCGGAAAATCCTGCTGAAACGCGCTCACGAAGTCTCAGACCGGGAGCGCCTCATCATGGAGACCTGGACAGGCGCGTTCCCGCAACTGCTGGCCGCCTACGAGCACAAGGAGCGCTTCTACGGCATCTGGGACGCCACCACACGGCTCCAGGCAGAAGCCGCCCTGGACGAGTGGATAGCCACCATCCCGAAGGGCCAAAAGGAAGTCTGGAGCGATCTGGTCAGGGCAGTGGGAAACTGGCGCGAAGAGACCATGACCTACTTCGAGACGGACATGCCCGTCACCAACGCTTACACGGAGTCCATCAACCGACTGGCCAAGGACAAGAACCGTGAAGGGCGCGGTTACTCCTTCGAGGTGATGCGGGCACGAATGCTCTACACCACGAAGCACAAGAAGAAGGCACCGACTGCGAAGGTCTCTCCTTTCTACAAGAAAACCATCGGTTACGGACTGCCGGACTTCGCAGAGGAACTCAACTACGGAGTCGATCTATCAACCATCTGAGGGTGGTATCAGATTGATGGGGTGAAGGTGCCCCATCAACCATTAAATCCGTATACCCATAAATTCGTGCTTCTGATCAGAGATGAAAAGCTATACTTGTTGCTTTGGTTAAAGTGAATTAGCTATTTATCAACATTTTTCCAAGGTCCAAAAGCAATAAAATACAGAAGCACTATGTTTGCAAAAGGGACGACGATTAATAAACCCAATGGACCAGGGTAGCCAACTCGTTGGCAGATACGCCAGGTAGGAACAATGAAAATAGCCCCCACGATCAGCATCCATAGGAACCCCATACCTGCGAACATTTCGTGATTCATCATTATCTGCTCCTTATTTGACATGCGTTTAAATGACGTTAAACTGAAATTTATTAAATTGCAAAAAAGCAGGGTGCTCGTGCAGATTCGAATTCTGTTAGTAATGGCAGTGATATTAGTGTCGATGTCGTTTTCGCAAACGGCAGACGCTCACGCTTGCCATGATGACGGGCAGATGCAGCACAGCATGATGCAGGAAGCAGACGCAAGCGATTGTGAGCATGAAGAGCAAAAGCACAACTCGTGCTGTGCTGACACGACCATTCGACATTGCTCCGGTGGCTCAGTTTTGTTTGTCGGACAGTCTCCCTCGGTTAATGCTGCTGCAGTTAACTTCTCTACTAAAGTCGACGCACCCGTTGACACCTCTATTCGTGCTAAACACGCGCCTAATTTATTCCGCCCCCCAATAATTATCACTTAATAAGTTACTAAAAATTTAGCACACGCTCGGCGTGTTCCTTTAAAACTTATTTGTCGGTGAATAATTATGTCTATCAAACGCAATATCGCTGTTTTGGCGATGCTGTTTTCCGTGTCTGTATCTGCAACCGATGTAGAAGAGCAGCAACTAACCGTTCTAAAAGATCCCAACTGCGGTTGCTGTGAAAAGTGGTTACAAGCTTTACCCGATAGCTTTAGTGTGTCCGTACAACATCCGAACAACCTGACCCAACGAAAACGTGACTCCGGTATTAGTGCCGAGGTCCAATCCTGTCATACCGCTATTTCTAGTAATGGCTATGTCTTTGAGGGGCACGTTCCTCCTACATTGGTTTCTCATTATTTAGCTGGGAAAAAGTCAGAAAATGGCATTGGATTAACTGTTCCTGGCATGCCGGTAGGGTCTGTTGGTATGGAAATGGGTACTCGGTTTCAACCGTATACGGTCTATGAAATCAAAAAGGACGGTTCAATTACACCTTATCAGCAGATAGCAAGTTTAGAGCAGCAGCAAGCACTCTCAAATGGAGGGCTTTAGCTATGGGATTTGGCGGCATGAGTATGGTTCAGTTAGGAGTTTTACTGGTTATTGTCATTCTTCTTTTTGGTAGCAAAAAGCTACGAACCCTGGGATCCGATCTTGGTAGTGCGATAAAAGGGTTTAAATCATCGATCACTGATGAACCGTCTGATAGGGAAAAGGACATTCAACGTCATCAAAATTTAACCTCAAAAGAGGAGCGTCATAATGAGCAATGAGTTTAACAAAGGGCGTCGAAAGTTTATTAAATCTGCATTCACTGTGGCGTCTGCTTTAGCAATCGCCAAAGTAGCCCCAACTTGGGCTGCTCCTCAGGGACGCAGTTTTAAAGATCAGATCCTGACAAACGATGAGATTGATCTCACCATTGCAAAGTCCCCACTGCTCGTGGGAAATAAAGTAGGAACACCAATAACCATCAATGGCCAAATGCCGGGCCCTTTGATTCGTTTAAAAGAAGGGCAGCGAGCAAAGTTAAACGTGACTAACCGGTTGTCGGAAGACACATCAATTCACTGGCACGGAATTATATTGCCCGAGAACATGGATGGTGTGCCAGGCGTATCTTTCGAAGGGATAAAGCCAGGACGAACGTTCAAGTACCGCTACGATGTCGAGCAAAACGGAACTTATTGGTATCACAGCCATTCCGGTTTGCAGGAGCAACTGGGACACCTGGGGCCGTTAGTGATTGAACCCAAAGACGGAGACATTGGTGCTGATCGAGAACATACCATTATTCTCAGCGACTGGACATTCGAAGATCCGGATACCGTGTTTCGTAACTTGAAAGTTGCGGAGGGGTACTATAACTATCAAAAACGTACGATATTTGAGACCTTCGAGGACGTGCGACAGCAAGGGTTAGAGAAAACCTGGAAGCAACGAGAAATGTGGGGGCAAATGCGAATGAGCCCCCGTGATATTGCGGATGTGACGGGCAGTACTTATACCTACCTGATGAATGGTCGCGATTCAGCAATGAACTGGTCAGCATTGTTTAAGCCTGGTGAAAAAGTACGCCTTCGTATCATTAACGGTTCGGCAATGAGTTTCTTCGACGTGAGAATCCCTGGATTGGAGATGACGGTTGTGGCCGCTGACGGGCAGCCTGTGAAGCCAGTGCCAGTTGACGAGTTCCGCATTGGTGTGGCGGAAACCTACGATGTAATTGTCCAGCCTAAGCAAAACAAGCCTTACACTATTTATGCTGAGAGCTTTGATCGAAGTGGTTATGTCAGAGGAACATTAACGCCAGAACTTGGTCTTGAGGCTGAAGTGCCTGAACTACGGCAAGCTCCTGAGCGAGGCATGGCCGCTATGGGCATGGGAGCGATGGCAATGTCTGGTGATATGAAAGGCAATAGCATGAATATGAAGCATATGGGCGGCAATAACAGCCATATGACGCATAAAATGACACACAAAAAAGAGCTCCCGGTCGAAAACATTAAAATCAAACACCGTGAATCCGGACATGGCGCCGGGGCGGCTATGATTGCTACTAATCCGATAAGCCGTTTGCATGAACCCGGGATTGGATTGGAAGACGTTGATCATAAAGTGTTGGTGTATACCGACTTGATCGGCGCGCATGAATGGCCGGATACGCGAGAGCCTGAGCGACAGATAGAGCTGCACTTAACGGGTAATATGGAGCGTTACATGTGGTCTTTCGACGGGAAGAAGTTTACCGAGGTGGATGGCCCAGTTCAGTTTCATCATGGAGAACGACTGAGGTTGGTGATGGTAAACGATACGATGATGGATCACCCCATACACTTACACGGTATGTGGATGGAACTTGAAAACGGACAGTACCCCCGTCCTCGTAAGCACACGATTAGCCTCAAACCCAGTGAAAAGGTGTCGTTATTAATAACGGCGGACGCGCCGGGGAGCTGGGCCTTCCACTGTCATCTGTTGTATCACATGAAAGCGGGTATGTTCCGTGTGGTCAATGTCGCATAAGGAGGACGATTATGTACGGTAAATCATTATTAATGAGTGCGGCGCTGCTGCCAGGATTCGCTGTTGCGGGACATGCGGAAGAGGACTGGCCCGAGCCCGTCAAAGAATATTACACCGGGCAAGTGCTGTTCGATCGGTTGGAGTTAACGCGAACCAATGAGGAGGAGAGCCTTGCTGTCTGGGACATGATGGCTTGGTATGGCGGCGATTATCACCGGGTTGTCTTCAAAAGTGAAGGTGAAAACGTTCAAGATGACGGAGAGCCCACTGACTTGGAAAGTGCTGAGTTGTTATACGGCTACCTGATGTCTCCGTTTTGGTCGTTTCAGGCCGGTGTTGGTACGCGAGGCTCCTTATCGTCCGATGCCTCTATGGAAAATTATGCCGTTGTTAGCTTCATGGGGCTGGCTCCGTATTGGTTTGAAATGGACAACTCGTTGATGGTGAACGAAGAAGGTGATGTCCAGTTTGTCAGCGAAACTGAATATGAGTGGCAGTTAACGCAAACATCGTACTTGCAGCCTCGTATTGAGTTAACAGCTAACCTAACAGATTCAGACAAATATGAACGGCAAAGTGGCTTGAGCAACTTGCGTGTGGGGTTGCGTTATCGTCACGAAATCAGTCGTGAGTTTGCACCCTACATTGGTGTTTATTGGAACGGCGCGTTAGGCAACACGGCAGATGAAATGAAACGAATGGGTGAGGACACCACAGAAACAGGCGTGGTCCTTGGGGCCAGAGTTTGGTTTTAATTGATAATAAACAAAGAGGAAACAACATGAAAAACATACTTAAGTTAGCCTTCGGTACCACGTTATTTTTTAGTGCATGGGCCAGCGCTCACGTCGGCCTAACATCCAGTAGCCCGGAGGACGGTGCGACTTTGTCCGAGTCACCAACGGAAATTACGATGAATTTTTCCGGTGATGTTCGTCTGGCTAAAATTATGCTGCACTCAGATGACGGTAAAATGCATCCGCTGGACTTTTCGATGAGCATGACTCCCAAAGCAGCGTACGAAATTGCTGTTAAAAACAATTTGGCGTCAGGTGGTTATACGGTTTATTGGACGGCAATGGGTGGGGACAGTCATAAAATATCGGGTGATTTTAGCTTTGAGGTGAAATGATGACCCTTTGGAGTGTGGCCAGCGTTTTAACGTTGGCCTTTATATTCTGGCTTAACGCGGTGATGACCGCCTCGCCTTATATCGTTTATTTGTCCGGTTTAAAAAAGCAGTCTGAACGAAAGAATAGCCTTGTTGCGTTGCTTCTATTACTGGCAAGCCTTCTGTATTTTTTTCTGAAAGTCGGTAGTTTTGCTGCTGAAGGCTTTGCCGGCATGATTGACACGACCTACATGCAGTTTATATGGACCGGCCCTGTTGGGTTGTTCATGCAACTTCAGATAGCGGTTGCTATTGCTTGGATTGTTTACTCCGTTGTTAAGCTAAAACGTATAAAGTGGGTGCTATATGTTGTCGCCATTGGACTCATGGGATGGAGCTTTTTTAGTATTGGTCACGGCAGTGACGCCGTCTGGTGGGGAAAGCTAGCGCTTTTAACACACTTGTTAGTCGCTTGGGTTTGGTTCGGCAGTCTTAACTCATTGCGAAAGCTGGCAACGTCGGTACCGCTTGCTAAAGCGAAAGCCATTATGGAGCGTTTTGGTGTGCATATGTCTGCAGCGGTTCCAATACTCCTTATTGCGGGCTTGGTTATGTATCGTAGTGCAACAGGGCGATGGATGCCAGAGCTGCCGCTTACGTCGTATGACACGGTACTACTAGCGAAACTTGTGTTTGTGGCGCTGATTCTCCTTGTTGCCGCATTGCATAAATTAAAGTTCGTACCGCAATTAAATGATAACGCGGCCGCCAAGCGACTCAAAAACTCCATAACGGCGGAAATGGTATTGGCTGTCACTATTTTTACCCTGGCCTCTGCGCTAAGCAGCGCGTTTTCCCCTAGTTAATGTAAGGAATAATAAGAATGAAATTATTCATGAGTGTTTTTATGGTTTCGGTGCTTTTTATTTCAGCGCCTAGTAGCGCCGAAAAACTATCTGAGCCGACCGCTGTGCTTGATGCATTTCGAACTGCTTTAACTGAAGGTGACACGGAAGTCGTTAAAGATGTGCTTTCCAATGATGTGTTTATCTTTGAAGGTGGTGGTGTTGAACGATCCTTGGCCGAGTACAGTGCTCATCACCTTAAGTCAGATATTAAGTTTAGCCAGGCGGTTCCTTCACAGTTGCTTGAAAGGACAGTACAAGAAGCCGATGGCCTTGCTGTGATCACTTCTCGGTATAGCGTTTCCGGGGAGTATAACGGGCGTGAGGTTGATTTAACGATGAATGAAACCGTAACCGTATCAAATACGACTGAGTCTGGCTGGAAAATTATCCGGATCCATTGGTCCAACTGAGTTCAATCACAGGAGCTGATTATGGCAGAACACGATCATGAACACGGACATCAGGATTATCAGAAAAGCAGCCTGAGTCTTTGGGGGGCGGTGTCGCTGGGGACTGGTGTGATGATTGGCGCTGGTATTTTTGCACTGACCGGACAAGTTGCTCAGCTGGCAAGAGAGTGGTTTGTCCTGGCGTTTGTGTGCGGCGGTATCATTGCCGGCTTTAGCGCTTACTCTTACGTTAAGTTGGCGAAAGCCTATCCGTCAGCGGGCGGTATTGCGATGTTCCTCAGTAAAGCTTATGGAAAAGGAAGTGTGACGGCGATATTCGCACTCTTGATGTACTTTTCTATGGTCATTAATGAAAGTCTAGTCGCTCGCACATTTGCGTCCTATACAAGCCAGTTAATTTCTTTTGAAGCGCAGTGGCTTATTCCGTTGTTGGCGGTTGGGTTGCTGCTCTTCGCATTTTTTATCAATATTTTGAGTAATCAGTTTATTCAAACGTTCTCGTTTTTTATGGCCTTTGTTAAGACTTTAGGGTTGGTCATTTTAGCTGCTGGTGGTTTGTGGGCCTCAGGCATTCAGTTTGAATCGATATCGGCTATTCCAGAAGAAGCTACGGGTGGCGGTATTTTAGCGGGGATTGCTTTAAGCATACTTGCGTACAAAGGGTTTACAACAATAACCAATAGTGGCGGTGAAATTGTTGAGCCTAAGAGAAATGTCGGGCGTGCCATTATTATTTCGCTGATTATCTGCGCGTTAATATACGTTCTGGTCACTCTGGCGGTTGGCTCGAGCCTGTCCATAGATGAGATTGTGAAAGCGAAAGACTACGCGCTTGCTGAAGCAGCCAGACCCGTCTATGGCGAGACCGGACTATGGGTGACGGTCGCTTTTGCAATTGTAGCAACGGTATCAGGAGTGATTGCCAGCGCGTTTGCCGTTTCAAGAATGTTAGCCATGTTGACCAATATGAAGCTTGTTCCACACAGTCATTTTGGCATGCCAGGTTCCATTCAGAAGCATACGCTGGTTTACACCATTGTTATGGCTATGATCTTAGCGGCATTCTTCGATTTGAGTCGAATTGCGTCACTGGGCGCTATTTTTTATATCGTGATGGACATTGCGATCCACTGGGGCGTATTACGGCATCTAAGGCAAAAGGTGAATGCCAATATTTACATACTTGTCAGCGCAATCACGCTAGACGTCATCGTTTTAGTCGCTTTTATATGGGTGAAATGGACGAGCGATCCGCTGGTGATTTGGGCGTCTCTTATCGGTATGGCATTGATTGCCGCTGGTGAGATTTTGTTTTTACGTAAAAAGCGTTAAGAAAAAGAGCGCATAGCGCTCTTTTTCTAGTTCATTCTAAAAAACATCCAGACAGCCATAGCGACCATCATGAGGTTTTCAGTGAGCGAAATGAAGCCTAACGGCACATTACTGGAGCCACCGACACAGGCACATTTTAGCTCGCGTTTGTCGACATAAACGGCTTTAAACACCGATATAGAGCCTACGATGCCGATGAATAACGCGATAGGGATGGAAATGACGTGAGCAAATTCCGCAGCCATTAACAGACCCGCCAAGCCTTCGGCGTAGGGGTAAATACGGCCATAAGGCACCCATTTTTTGGCGAGAAGATCGTAATTGAGAAACATGGTAGAGAATTTCTCTACGTCCTGGAGTTTGAGCAAGGCCAGAACCACCATAGAGAAACTGATGAACCACTCGATGGTTTGTACGGTAAATACGCGACCAAAAGACAACCACGACGTGGCTACAGAGAGGAGTGCCGTCATAATAAATAATGCAATAACGGGCCGGTAACTGGTTGCGTCAGGGTCAGGAAGAGGCTTTCCAAGAAAGGCTCGAACCTCCTCGTACCCACCGATACGTTTATCACCAATAAACACTTGTGGAGTGGTATCGACGTCGTGCTTTTCCTTGAATTTGTCGGTTTTTTGACGACTCTCTAACAGATTGTCGTCTACTTCGAAGCCATTGGCTTTAAGTAAGTGCCGGGTTTTTAGCCCAAAAGGGCACTGGTGATCAGGCGTTGACATTCTGTAAAGCGTAGCTTTTTGAGTTGACTGACTCATAGCCAAGTTCCTTACGTAAAAGTTATGTATTCATGTACGCATTATAGTCGGCAAAAGATTAAAAGCATCAATAATCAGAAGAGGGTAAAAATTCATTAAAAATGAAAAATTATTTTTATTTTAAAAAAAGTGGACAACTTTTTTTATTGCTTTTCTAGTGACGGTCCCCCAAGAAAAAGATCCACAAGGACGATGAATTTGGGCATGATAAAGACCTTACGAGGGCCACGTCATGAAATCAAAACGTTTTTCAGTCGAGCAGATCGTTTCCGCTATAAAACAGCACGAAGCTGGCTTATCCATCGCCGAGATCGCTCGGAAAATGGGGATTGCCGAGGGCACTTTCTATGCTTGGAAAAAGAAATACGCTGGGCTTGAATCTGATCAAGTTCGAGAACTCAAGCAGCTACGAGAAGAGAATGAGAAGCTCAAACGGATTGTTGCGGATCTAACCCTTGATAAAGTCATGTTGCAAGATCTCAATACCCGAAAGTGGTAAGCGTACCGCAGCGTCGTAAGGCGGTGCGCCACTTAATCAGCCTCTACCGCATCAGTGAGCGAAGAGCATGTGCGTTAACAGGACTAAGTCGCACGGCTTGCCGTTATAAGCCTCGCTCGGAGCCTCAGGAGGCGCTCCGCCAGAAGATCGTGGCGATAGCTAGAGCCCGCGTGCGATACGGTTACAAGCGTATTCATGTGATGTTAAAACGCGAAGGTATTCACGTGAATAAGAAACGCGTTCATCGCCTGTATTGTCTAGAAGGACTTCAGTTACGCCCCAAACGGCCGCGGCGCAACGTCAGTGGCGCACATCGAAAACGCGACTATGTACCAAGTACACGACCGAATGAGGCATGGGCGATGGACTTTGTTGCCGACCAGCTCTCTACCGGGAACAAGTTTCGTATTCTGACAGTTGTCGACACCTATACGCGAGAGTGTTTGGCAGCCGATATCGGCGTTCAATTACGCTCAGAGAATGTGGTTGCAACATTGACGCGACTTTGTCGAGAACGAGGCGCACCAAACCGTATTCATTGCGATAATGGCAGCGAATTTGCAGGACAAATGACTGACCTTTGGGCTTATACCAACAAGGTAACGCTAGCGTTCTCGCGTCCTGGTAAGCCAACAGATAATGCCTAGATCGAGTCACTAAACGGCAGTTTTCGGGATGAGTGCCTTAACTGTCACTGGTTCGAATCGCTAACCGATGCTAAATTAAAAATCGAAGCTTGGCGGGATGACTATAACAAGGGTCGACCTCATCGGGCTTTAAATAACCTGCCACCCTTGCAGTTCGTGGCATCCATTGAAAATTGAACAGCTCAATTCATTCTTCGAGTGGTTCTAATAATGGGGGCCTGTCATTTTAATGGAAATCTCATCGATGTCATGGTCCTATTTTTGGGGGAGACGTCATGTATTATCACTTAGATTCATTACCTAGTTATGGCTACTTCTTTTAATCGGTTGATCTTTATCAGACAAAGAGATATTATTTTAACATGTTTTTGCAATAAAGCTTCGCATGTATCGTTTAATCATTGCCCTACTGCTATTAGCGGTAACAACAATGTCATTTTCACAAACTACCAGTACGGAAAAGGCATGTATGCACGATTCTACTGAGCAGGTTTGCGATCTTGCAGCTTGCGAAGTGTCACACTCTCTTACCGATAACTGTTGCTCTGATTCAATGATGCGACATTGTTACAGTCCGTCAATTACTGTCGTTTACTCTGAGCAATCCGCCGTCCCGCCTATTGATAAGCTGCTTTTTAACGCTTCCTCATTCTTAGATACGAATATTAAAGAAAAGCACTCTCTCTCGCTATTTCGGCCCCCAATCTACTCTTAAAAAATACTAAATTTCTCGACCTGGTGCGCCTATCTTCCAGGTAAAAACACAGCTTTAAGCTTTGGCTCGGTCTTTGTAGTTATGATTTCGCTAGTAACCCTAGTTACGCTCTAACTCATAGCCTGGTCTGTGTTTAATTTAAAAATTTACAGTTTTTGAGAGTAACAATATGAAACTTTTAAGAGAAATGGCTTATTTAAGCGTTCTGACTGTAGTGGTGCCAAATTTTGCTAATGCGCAAGAGCCGCTTTTGAATTTGCAAGATGCAGTGAGTATCGCTGTACAAGAAGACCCCTGGCTAACAGCAAGTAAGCAAACTCAAGAGGCATTCGCGAGTGAAGCTATAGCCTCTTCCAGTTTGCCTGACCCTAAAATATCGCTCACGGCAGCCAGTTTCCCTGTTGACAGTTTTAGTTCACGACAGGAAGGAATGACCCAATTGATCGTAGGTGTTTCACAAACTTTTCCTAGAGGAGACACGCTATCGTTGTCTCGTAAGCAAAAAAATCAATTGGCCCAAAAACAACCGCTTTTGAGGGCTGATCGTATTGCTAAGGTCAAAACAACGGTAACGAAGTTGTGGTTAGACGTTTTTTTCTTTCAGCAAAGTATCCGTTTGATTGAATCCGATAGAGCGCTTTTTGAACAGTTAGTGTCGACGGCCAAGGCAAGTTATACCAGTACTGAAGGAAAAGCACGGCAGCAGGATGTTATTAGGGCCCAGCTTGAGCTCACACGACTGGATGACCGATTGACTTCATTAAGACAGAAAGAGGAGCGATTTCAAAGCAAACTGTCGGAGTGGATAGGTGCTATAGCGAAATCAAAGTTACCAGATGACGTTCCTAACCTTACGCTACAGGAAGCATTGAGTTCGCCTTCAACAATGCCTAAACAAGCCTTGTACGAATTAATAAAAGGGCACCCAGTTTTGCAAGCTATCGATCAAGACATTTCGGCGTCGGAAACTTCTATAGAGCTTGCTCAACAAGGTTATAAACCACAATGGTCAACCAACCTTAAATATGGTCATAGAAACGATGCTCCAAGCGGTACTGACCGTGCCGACTTGTTTTCAGCCGGAGTTACGTTCGATATACCACTGTTTACTGATAACAAGCAGGATGAACAGGTGCGTTCGGCAAAGTATAAAACTGAAGCAAAAAGAACTGAAAAACTGCTGATTGCCAGACAGTTAATAGCCAGTTTACGCAGTACCTTTGTACAACTGAATCGTTTGAATGAACGCGCTGCTCTTTATCGTGAAGAGCTACTTCCACAAATGTCCGCCCAGTCTGAAGCTGCATTGACAGCCTACAACAATGATGATGGCGACTTTGCAGAGGCGGTGCGTTCACAGATTGCTGAAGTCAACGCAAAAATTGATGCATTAGCGATCGCCATCAACCGCCAAAAGCTGATTGCCGAAGCAAACTACTTATTATTCTCAGGAGTTTAAAATGAAAACAGTCACTAAATCTCTTATAAGTTTAGCTGTAGGGTTTGCGGTTGGCGCTGGTGCTATTGGCTACTTAATGCAGTCAACTGCGGGCTCCGATGCTTCATCGGATAATGCCAAAAAAGAGCCGTTATATTGGGTGGCTCCGATGGATCCAAATTATCGGAGAGACAAGCCAGGAAAGTCTCCAATGGGGATGGACCTTATTCCTTTCTATGGCGATGATGGGGGAGAAAGTTCACCCGGTACTGTGAGAATTGATCCCGATGTTATTAACAACCTTGGGGTTACAACTGCAACCGTCACGTCCTCGAGACTC
Organism: Pseudidiomarina piscicola; assembly: GCF_902806985.1. Taxonomy (GTDB): domain Bacteria; phylum Pseudomonadota; class Gammaproteobacteria; order Enterobacterales; family Alteromonadaceae; genus Pseudidiomarina; species Pseudidiomarina piscicola. The sequence continues at coordinate 46,647 of NZ_CADCXY010000007.1, read as the reverse complement.
AACCTGGATATCGAAACAGTTGGCTATGTTCAGTTTGATGAGAACCGAGTGCTGACAGTAAGTCCCCGTGTTGAAGGCTGGATTGAAAAGCTTTTTGTAAAAGCGGTTGGTAACTCAGTTAAAGCCGGCGAGCCTTTATACAGTATTTACTCTCCTGAAATGGTTAATGCGCAAGAAGAGCTTGTATTGGCCTCGCAAAGAGGTAATCAGGTTCTACTAGATGCTGCTGAAGAACGCCTAAGAGCTCTGCAAGTCTCTGAACCTGAGATTAAGAAGTTAAAAGAGACTCATAAAATTCAGAAAACAATTACGGTAAAAGCAAAGCAGTCCGGGGTATTGGATAAACTGACTGTGCGTGAAGGTGCGTTTGTAAAGCCGAGTATGAACTTAATGACGATTGCCCAACTGGATAAAATATGGGTTATTGCAGAAGTCTTTGAGCGGCAACTGAACCAGGTTGAGGTAGGTAATAAAGTTCAAATGGATCTTGAGTATGCTCCGGGTAAAGACTGGGAAGGAAAGGTTGATTACGTCTATCCGTCACTTAACTCTAAAACCCGGACGGGAAAAATTCGAATTCACTTCAATAACCCCGACGCTTTTTTGAGGCCGGGTATGTTTGCGAATCTTAATATTAATGCTGGTGTAGGCGACGAAAACTTAGTCATCCCCAAAGAAGCGCTTATTCGAATGGGTGATTCGAACCGAGTTGTCTTAGCACTGGGCGACGGGAAATTTAAATCAGTTAATGTTGACGTTGGGCGGTTAGGTAGCTCGCGAGTTGAGATTTTATCGGGTCTTATGGCAGGTGATGAAATTGTTACATCGGCTCAGTTCTTAATTGACTCTGAGTCCAGTAAGTCTTCCGACTTTAAACGTATGAACCACGACTCTAACACTGATAGCGAGAGCCACGACACTATGTTAAATGAAGCTGTATCAGTCGAAGCTGTCTGGGTCGAAGCAACAGTTAAAAGTGTTATGCCTCAACATTCGATGGTTACGCTGAATCACGGTGAGATTCCTGAGTGGGACTGGCCTGCAATGACGATGGACTTCGATGTCGCTGATGATGTTGAACTCTCAAAGCTCAGCGCCGGTTTGTCCTTACATGCGGAAATTTCACAAGTAGGTAAGCAACGTTACCAGCTCACATCGATTCATATTCCTGAGCAAGAACAAGTGACAGAGCAGGAGCATAACCATGATTAAGTCAGTCATTCGATGGTCAGTTAGCAACCGATTTTTTGTTCTTCTAGCGACATTAATCCTTGTGGGCGTTGGTGCCTTTGCCGTCAAGAATACACCAGTAGATGCATTGCCGGACCTGTCTGATGTTCAGGTGATTATTAAAACCAGTTATCCAGGTCAGGCCCCACAAGTAGTAGAAGACCAAGTTACCTATCCATTAACAACGTCTATGTTATCAGTTCCTGGAGCTAAAACGGTTCGTGGGTATTCGTTTTTCGGAGATTCCTATGTTTATGTCATTTTTGACGAAGACACAGATGCTTACTGGGCACGTTCGCGAGTACTTGAATATTTATCTCAGGTTGCTCCCACACTGCCTGCTAATGCAAGGCCACAATTAGGTCCTGATGCTACAGGAGTTGGTTGGGTTTATTTGTATGCCTTGGTCGACCGCACGGGTAACCACAACTTGAGTGAATTACGCAGTATGCAAGACTGGTTTTTAAAGTATGAACTGCAGACTGTTGAAGGTGTCTCTGAAGTTGCCGCGCTGGGCGGTATGGTAAAGCAGTACCAGGTAAAAGTTGACCCGGAGAAGCTTCGCGCATTCGATATTCCTTTGGCTCACATACAAAACGCTATCCAGAGAGGTAATCAGGAGGTGGGGGCTTCAGTGGTTGAAATGGCTGAGGCTGAGTATATGGTTCGGGCCTCCGGCTATATTGAAGGTGTCTCCGACTTAGAAAATATCCCACTAGGCGTTGATGCTAATGGCACGCCTTTATTGCTTAAAGATGTTGCAGATGTGGGTGTGGGGCCACAAATGAGGCGCGGTATAGCCGAGCTCAATGGTGAGGGGGAAGCCGTGGGCGGAATTGTTGTAATGCGCTTCGGAGAAAATGCACAAAAAACGATTGATGGTGTAAAACAAAAATTAGAGGAATTAAAAGCAGGGTTACCCGATGGCGTTGAGATTGTCACTGTCTATGATCGCTCAGGGCTTATCTCGGATGCCGTCTTCTGCTTGAAAAAAAGTTTAATAGAAGAGCTCGCTATTGTCGCGTTTATCTGTGTGATATTTCTCTTCCATGTCCGCTCCTCGCTAGTTGCCGTTATCAGCTTGCCTCTGGGTATTTTAACCGCGTTTATTGTTATGTATTGGCAAGGAATTAACGCGAATATTATGTCACTTGGGGGGATCGCAATTGCTATTGGCGCTATGCTCGATGGTGCCATCGTCATGATTGAAAATATGCATAAGCATATGGAAAAAACGCCACTGACCGCAGAGAACCGCTGGCGGGTGGTTACCGCTTCTGCTTCAGAGGTAGGTCCCGCTCTTTTCTTTAGCTTACTCATTATTACCGTCAGCTTTATGCCGGTGTTTACCTTAGAAGCCCAGGAAGGGCGAATGTTTTCTCCGCTTGCTTTCACGAAAACTTACGCAATGGCAGCTAGTGCAGCCTTAGCGGTTACCGTTATCCCTGTGTTGATGGGGTATTTTATCAGAGGAAAGGTAACACCTGAGGGGAAAAACCCGCTTAACCGGTTATTGATCGCCGGGTATAAACCGCTTTTAAAAGGCATTTTGAAATACCCAAAGACAGCAGTTGTGGGAGCTCTTGTTATCCTGGCTGTTGGTGTCTGGCCGATTGACAAAATTGGTAGTGAGTTTATTCCAGATCTGGATGAGGGCGATTTGATGTATATGCCGACGACTTATCCTGGATTATCTATTGGGAAAGCAAGAGAGCTTTTGCAGCAAACAGATAAACTCATAAAGACGGTACCGGAAGTAAAGACGGTTTTTGGCAAAATTGGCCGAGCTGATACCGCCACTGATCCGGCCCCCCTAACGATGATTGAAACTTTTATTCAACTGAAACCGAAAGATCAGTGGCGTGACGGTATGACCACTGAGAAGTTGAAAATAGAACTCGATGCGCTTGTAAAGTTTCCGGGGCTGACAAATGCGTGGGTTTACCCCATTAAAACTCGCATTGATATGCTATCGACAGGTATCAAAACGCCGGTAGGTATAAAAGTTGCCGGAGCTGATCTTAATGAAATTCAGGCGATCGGCCAGCAGCTTGAAGCAATACTTGATGATGTCGATGGTACGGCTTCTGTTTATTCAGAGCGAGTGGCAGGTGGACGTTATGTCAAAGTTGACATAAAAAGAGAGCAGGCTGCACGTTATGGTTTGAACATTGAAGATATTCAACAAGTAGTTGCCACGGCTATTGGGGGAATGAACGTTTCAGAGACCATTGAAGGGCTTGAACGTTACCCGATAAACTTGCGCTACCCCCAAGATTACCGTGATTCACCGGAAGAGTTAAAGACGCTACCTTTAGTTACGCCAGACGGGCAGCGTATTAGTTTGGCGGATGTGGCTGATGTCTACGTTGAACTCGGACCGCCGGCAATTAAAAGTGAGAACGCAAGACTCAATGGTTGGACGTTTGTTGATATTGAAGGGGTTGATGTAGGAACTTATGTTGATAAGGCAATGAAAGTTGTGGAAGAAGAACTCGAGTTGCCAGCAGGGTATTCAGTTACCTGGTCCGGGCAGTACGAATATATGGAAAGGGCAAAGGAAAAACTGACTTACGTGATTCCGTTAACGCTCGCGATTATTATCGTTCTTTTATATATGAATTTTCGAAACGCTACAGAAATAGCCATTATATTGGGAACTTTGCCTCTCGCGTTGGTGGGGTCAATCTGGCTAATGTATCTTTTAGATTATAATTTCTCAGTTGCTGTAGCGGTTGGTTTTATAGCTCTAGCCGGTGTCACTGTAGAAATAGGAATACTAATGCTGACTTACTTAAACCAGTCCTATAATGAATATGAAAAAAGTCAGTTAGAGCATGGTAAAGCATTAACGAAAGACGGTCTCTCTCTTGCCGTAATGGAAGGGGCTGGACTTCGTGTTCGCCCCGTCATGATGACGGCCGTTTCTACAATTGCTGGTTTATTGCCTATAATGTTTAGTACAGGGACTGGGGCTGAGGTGGTTAGTAGAATAGCGGCGCCAATGGTTGGAGGAATGATCAGCGCTGTTATCTTAACCTTGCTCGTATTACCTGCTGTTTACTACTTGTGGCGTGGGCAAAAGGTTAAGCGTGTATAAGACGAATTATTTTAGTTAAGAGACGCACATCATTGATCTTGATCAATGATGTGCGCTAACAAGTATGCTAGGTTAAAATTCGGGATTGGGGACACACATATGGCTCAAACAAAATTTTTAGTTGTGCTTATGCTAGGAATAGTGATTCAACTATCCTTCCCAGCTGCTCCTGTCCATAATACTGCCTCCAGCGCAGAGCACGTAATCAACGTTAATCAGGCAGATGTTGCAAACGAGAGAAAAAGCAACATTCATTGTGATGACGACGAACAACCTGCCAGTAAAACGTGCTGTTATTGTTTAACTGACTCTGCTGATACATGTTTAATGGATGCGGAGTGCAACTCTGCAAGCTCACCTTTAGTATTAATTCCGTTCAATTTACCAATAAAGTCAATTGGTTACTTGCAGCATCCTCTTTCATATGAAGGGAATGTTAAGCAAATGTCTTTTGATATTTTTTATCCTCCGAAATAGCTCCTGCTGAATTTCAATTAAAACTTTTTTCGAAATTTAATCATGCTAGATAGAGCTCTTAAGTTAAGTGACTTAAGGCTTGTAGGAGAATATATGAACCTATCTAAAATCACCGCTATTTTTGATCAACTTCGGCAAGACGCAGTGGAGGAGACTCTGGTTGGGTGTGGCGTTAGCGGCTTTACATTGTTTCCTGTTCGAGGTCGAGGCTATTACTTCGATAGTTATAACGATGATCACTTAGTTGAGCACGTACAGCTCGAAGTTTATGTGAACAGTGATGACGCGCGTGACGTTGCGTTTTTGGTAGTTGAAGCGGCCCATACCGGGGTATCTAACGAGGGCTTAGTCTGTATCTCGCCAATAGATGAATTGCTTTGGGTTCACGACAAACGAGCAGCGACTGATAAAGAACTCTCGTTACAACGTTAATATCGCGGCAACGTCGACTGAAGCATATTGGTAGTTTTAATAAATAGGACAGTACTGATGTCAACTAACGATCATAGAGCCGGAGTGCGGGAAATTAACTTAGTCAATCGCACGTTAAAGCTAAACACTGAGAGTGTGAAAAAAGTTCGCGAAGCGATTAACGAAATCGATCGCTTGGTTGGTCTTGATAGCGTTGCCTACGACTCTGACCAGAACTTGTTATCGGTCGCTTATGATGCCTCTAAAGTCGATCTGACTATGATAGAGGAAAAGCTCGGAATATTTGGTGTTGAAATAAATAGTGGCTGGTGGACTCACTTGAAAGAGGAATACTACAAATTTATTGATCAAAATATTAAAGATAATGCAGAGCATACACCGTGGAGTTGCCACAGAAGCCCGCCACGTACCAAAAGCAAACGAAAGTAACAATTAATTATAGGTAAGGAGTAAAAAATGCAAATAGAAACAATCAAAGATGTACTGAGTTGGACCGTTGATTTCCACAAAAACCTGAAGGAGTGTGTGACTCACTGCTCTAAACAAAACCAAGATGAACGAGCTCGGATGATTCTAAGCTACGTGTCGGGTCATGAGGCTAGCTTAGAGCGAATGGTCGAAGGTTTTTTGAGTACAGCAAACCGAAATGCATTAGACACTTGGTGTTATGACTATATTGGGAAACATCCCATCGTTGAGCATGGACACTGTGATTCGCCTTTTAAAGAGTTAGATACTGATCACATTATGGAGAACATTGTAAACCATCATGAGCAAGTCATTGAGTTGTATGAACACCTATATTCCCGTGTTGATATAGACAGCGCAAAAGAGCTGTTAGAAACAGTAAAAAACGTTGAAGAAAATGAAATTAAACGAATGGTGCAAACTGCGAACCGATTTTCGGATATGTAGTTAGTGAAAATTTTATCGTTGGTACTTTGTGGGAAAGAGCCCTGATTTGGTTAATTTTCCATAAATAAGGAGCACTTGTATGGGTGTGAAAACTGAGGACGTTAGTAGTAGTTCCATTGAGGAACTCATTATCGAGGGAGCCGGTTGCGCGAGTTGTGTTGGCAAAATCGAGAGTGCACTAAAGTCTGTATCCGGTGTGGAAAATGCAGAGATGAACTTTGCGCAGCGAACAGTCAGTGTGACAGGAACAGCAAGTCCGAGCGCTTTAGTGAAAGCGGTAGAGAAGGCGGGGTATAGCGCTAAAGTAGCCACTTCCCAAAGTGGCGATGATGCGTTGGCAGAAAAAGAGCAAGCCGACTGGGCTTACTATAAGCGACTGATGCGTGAGATGACCGTCGCGCTGTCGTTAGGTGTACCCCTAATGATTTATAGCCTTTTTGTTGGTGAAATGACGGTTACCACTACCTCAGAACGTGTGACATGGTTAGTCGTAGGTATTCTAACGTTAGGTGTACTTTATTTCTCTGGCAAACACTTCTTTGTTGGTGCCTGGCAATCCCTGAAAAATCATTCCGCTAATATGGATACGCTGATCGCGCTTGGTACTGGTACAGCCTGGTTGTATTCTATGGTGGTTGTAATCGTTCCACACCTGGTTCCGGAAATGGCGCGTCACGTTTACTTTGAAGCGACTGCGATGATTATCGGTTTGATCAATCTGGGGTTGGCACTTGAACTGAAAGCTCGTGGGCGCACGTCCGAAGCCATAAAGCGTCTCATTGGTTTGCAGGCCAAAACAGCTAGGGTGATTCGTGACGATAAACAATTGGATATCGCCATCGAAGACGTACTCGAGGAGGACGTAGTACGTGTTCGTCCCGGAGAAAAAATCCCTGTTGATGGAAAAGTTATAGAGGGAAGTACCACCGTTGATGAATCTATGCTAACGGGTGAACCCATGCCCGTGGAAAAATCAGTTGGTGATGACGTTGTGGCGGGCACGATAAATAAAAGTGGTTCCTTTTTGTTTCAAGCGACAAGAGTCGGAAAAGATACAGCACTTGCTCAAATTATTAACATGGTGAAACGGGCGCAAAACTCTAAGCCCCCAATCGGTCGTCTTGCCGATGTTATTTCTGCTTACTTTGTGCCAGTCGTTATGATTATCGCTGTTATCAGTGCTCTAGCTTGGCTTAACTTTGGGCCTGAGCCGGCACTGGCCTTTGCTGTGGTATCAGCGACCACTGTCTTGATTATTGCTTGCCCTTGCGCATTAGGCCTGGCGACGCCTATGTCGGTAATGGTGGGTGTAGGAAAAGCCGCAGAGGCAGGTGTGCTGATTCGCAATGGCGAAGCATTGCAAACAGCGTCGAAAGTATCGGCTATGATCCTGGATAAAACGGGCACCATTACACTTGGTTCTCCTAAAGTCACCGACGTATTAGTAGCGAGTGAGTACGATGAGCAAACCGTACTGCAACTTGCAGCGACACTTGAGTCTGGCTCTGAACATCCGCTAGCACAGGCGATAGTTGAGTCAGCCAGGGAAAGAGGGATTAAGACAAGTAAGGTCTCGAACTTCAACGCCATCGCTGGTCATGGCGTGGAGGCAGAAGTTGACGGGAAGTCCCTCCTTTTCGGTAATGAAAAGCTGTTGCGTGAACGTCAAGTTGAGCTCGGTAACTTTGTTGAAAAAGCCCAAGGCTTAGCTGCTGAAGCTAAGACGCCTATGTACTTTGCCGTTGATAATGAGTTAGCTGCAATTATTGCAGTTGCCGACCCGATAAAAGACGACTCCGTAGCCGCCATTAAACGTTTGCAAGATAACGGTGTGCGAGTAGTGATGCTTACTGGTGATAATCGCGCGACAGCAGAAGCAGTTGCTGAAAAAGTAGGAATTAAAGAATTTTTCGCTGAAGTTCTGCCGGAAGAAAAATCAAAAAAGGTTCAGGAGCTGCAGATGGAAGGCGAAATCGTTGGCATGACGGGAGATGGTATTAATGATGCGCCAGCACTGGCTATTGCCAACGTGGGCTTCGCCATCGGTACGGGCACGGATGTAGCCATTGAAAGTGCTGACATTACTTTGATGCGGGGGTCGTTACATGGTCTAGCTGATGCAGTAGCTGTAAGTAAGGCTACTCTGCGCAATATCAAGCAGAATCTATTCGGTGCTTTTATTTACAACGTGGCAGGTATACCTTTTGCCGCAGGTGTACTGTACCCGTTTCTCGGCATTCTATTAAGCCCTGTCATTGCCGGTGCAGCCATGGCTTTTTCGTCACTCACGGTAGTGAGTAACGCTAATCGGTTGCGCTTTTTCAAAGCGAAGAGTCACTGATTCCTCTTTTAATTAGAGCTCTTTCAGGAGAGTAAAAATGTTATTTATTAATATCGCTGGCTTAACATTAATTGCACTGATTGTCTGGTGGTTTTGGCTTTATGAACCTGCTGAGAAACAGGCGGAAGAAGGTGAGATTGTAATTACTGTAGAAAACGGTACCTACTCACCTTCGCGTATAAAGGTGCGAGAAGGCAAGCCTGTTGAGCTTAAATTTCTGCGAAAGGATCAATCTCCTTGCTCTGAAACTTTGCTCATTCCCAAGCTAGAAATAAGTGAAACGTTGCCTTCTAACAAATTAAAGCAAATTCAAATACCAGCGCTGGAACCCGGAGAGTACGACTTTCATTGCCAGATGCAAATGTATCGGGGAAAGCTAGTTGTCGGTTAAATGGCTTAAAACGTCCAGGTCACAATATGAGCTTTAAAAGTTTCCCGTTAGATTCGATGAAATTCAATTTCATCGAAGGCATTGAAGGATTCGGCAATAAATATCGCCGTTATATGAGGTCTACGTCAGCGTGGGCTCCAAGATTTAACGATAGTGAAACAAAGTAAAATTAATGAGACCAATACAATTTGGTCATAGTCAAGAGGGTAATAAAATGAAAAAAGTACTTTCAGCTTTAACTATCACAGCTTTAATGGCCTCTCCTGTCTTTGCTGATGCACAGCATAAACATGGTGATGATAAAACAGGTTCAATGAGTGGAATGATGCATCATGAAAAAATGACATCAATGAATGAGCACATGCAAGAAATGCGCGAAGCTATGGAAAAAATAAAAAGCGAATCCGATCCCAAGAAACGTAAAAAACTAATGGAAGAACACATGAAGTCAATGCAGAAGGGAATGCAAATGATGAACCATGGGATGGATAAAGGCATGAACAAAGGAGAACATAAAAAGGGAGACAAAGCAGAGCAAATGGGCAAAGAGAATATGATGAATAAAATGAAAATGATGGAGCATAGAATGGATATGATGCAAATGATGATGGAGCAGATGATGGAACATCAGAGTGAAGAAAAAAAGGAAATGTAGTAGAGATTAAGCTCTCCGTTGGAAATGCCGCTACTTGCAGTGTGCAAGTAGCGGTACTTTTTCAATATATCTAATTTACAACGGTATTTTTAAGGAGGAAGTTATGAAACTTAATGCAAAGAAATTTGGCTTAGCAGCTGGCGGTGCTTTCGCAGTTTTATGGGGAGTTTGTAGCTTGCTAGTGCTTATTATGCCCTCTAGCATGATGGCTTTAACAGAAGGCATGGTTCACGGAAAACTCTCTGGTTTCGAGTGGCATTTGAGTTTTAGTGGATTTGTTACGGGATTATTCGGGTGGTCCTTGGGAGCTATGATTACTGGCTGGCTAATTGTAACGTTATATAATAAACAAATGAAAACGGCTAAATGAGATTGTTGTCAAACTGGAAGCCTTTAAATCTGTTGCTCTGAAACTTTGCTTATTCCTGATCTGGGGATCAGCGATACTTTACCGACCAATAAGTTAAAGTTGATCGAATTGCCAGTATTAAAGACCGGAGAATACGATTTTCATTGTCAGATGCAAAGGTATCTAGGAAAACTTATTGTCAAATAAGTGAGACAAATAAGAGCTAATATGAATGAAAAAAAAGTGCTTATAACAACTATTATCACTCCTGAACTAGCTTAACCTGGACTTCCCAGCTTTCACTAGACAGTCTGTAAATTCTCAAAGTACGCCTTTTCAAAGTTAGCAGGCGATACGCCGCCTGTATGAGAATGACGCTTTTTCGGATTGTAAAACATCTCGATAAAATTAAATATCTCAGTCTTCGCCTCATTTCGGTTTGGGTATATTTTCTTTCGAATAACCCGCTTTTTAAACGTGGCAAAGAAGCTTTCAGCAACAGCGTTGTCGTGGCAGTTCCCACGTCGGCTCATCGACGGTATTAGGTTGTGCTCTTTCATGAACGCCAGGTAATCAGAGCTGCCGTACTGGCTGCCCTGATCGCTATGCACCAACACCTTCTCTTTTGGACGTCGCTGATAAACCGCCATGAGCAGTGCTCTGATAACCAGGTGTTTATCCATATTTTTGTCCATTGACCAGCCGACAACGCGCCTGGAGAACAAGTCGATAACCGTTGCCACGTAAAGGAAACCTTCATAGGTGCGCACGTAGGTAATGTCGCTTACCCACGAAGTATTCGGCGCTTTTGGGTTAAACTGCCGCTCTAAGACATTGTCTGCCACCCGGCCAGGCTTACCGCCTTTTATATGCCGACGTTTATAACCGATTTGAGCTCTGAGCTTATTGAGGCGCATGATCTTAGCAACACGATGAACACTGCATTTTTCACCGGCTTCACGTAAGTCTTTGTGGATCCAGGGGCTGCCGTAAGTGCCGCCACTGGCAATGAAGAACGCTTTAATGCGTTTTAAAAGCCGTGCGTCTTCTATGGCGCGGTCGCTCAAAGGTTTCTTCAACCAGGCATAGAAGCCACTGCGGTTCAGTTTCAACACCCGGCACATGGCCGAAACAGAGAACTGATTTTGATGATCACGGATAAAGGCGTACTTTACTCGGACTCGCCTGCAAAGTACTTTGCGGCCTTTTTTAATATATCCCGTTCCTCCTTAACGCGTTTTATCTCAGCTTCAAGCTTTGCTATGCGCAGTTGTTCATCGGAGGATTTATTGGCTTTATTGTCCTGACCGTATTTAGCACGCCAGTCGTAAAGTGATTTGACGGAAATGCCCAGACGATCAGCGACATCATAAACAGAATGGCCGCGCTCAGTGACCTGCTTGACGGCTTCAATTTTAAATTCTTCGGTATACCGTTTGCCTTTGCTCATAAACACCTCTAGTTTGAGTTACATTGTAACTGTTAAAAGTGTCTAGCAAAGTCTGGGAAGTCCAACCTATCACCAACCAGCAGCTAAACCCGAAATATTGGTAACTGTCCAGTGAAGTTAAGCTAGGTTATCTCACCCAGCGCAGCAAGATAATTGGCTAACATCTTTAGTAAACGTTTGAGCGCATAATTTTAAGCCTTCTACCATCGTAAGGTATGGGAAGAGCTCATCAGCCAACTCATTGACTGTCATTCCTGCTCTTATCGCCATTACAGCAGCTTGAATCAACTCACCAGCTTCTCCTGCGACGACTTGAACACCGAGCAGCCGGCCGCTGCCACTTTCTGCGACAATTTTTATAAACCCTTGGGTATCGAAGTTAACCAATGCCCGTGGGACATTTTCAAGGCCCAACGTGCGGCTTTCGGTGACGTAACCACCAGTTTTAGCATCAGCTTCTGATAAACCCACCGTGGCGACTTGTGGATCAGTAAAGATAACCTCGGGCATGGCACTGAGATCAAGATGCGCATCACCGCCCGTCATGTTAATAGCGGCTCGGCTGCCGCCTGCGGCGGCGACATAGACAAACTTCGGCTGATTCGTACAGTCGCCTGCCGCATATACTCTTGAGTTAGAGGTTTGCATGCGATCGTTAATCGTTATGGCACCGCGCTCGGTTTGTACGGCGATGGTTTCTAAATCGAGGTTTTCCGTATTGGGCGTGCGGCCTGTGGCCACGAGCAGTTGTTCTGCTTTTAATGTTCCGGCATTGGTTTTGAGAATGAAGTGTTGTCCGTCGTAACGCACTTCGCTGGCTTCTGTATGCTCAAGCACATTGATGCCTTCGTGATAAAAAACAGTGGCTATTGCCTCACCAATGGCAGGCTCGTCTTGGGATAACACCCGACTGCGAGCCAAAACAGTAACTTCACTACCGAGACGCGCGAAGGCCTGTGCTAATTCAAGAGCAACAACCGAGGCTCCAATAATAGCGAGGCGCTTAGGAATGTTACTTAGCCCTAATGCGCTTGTCGAAGTAAGGTAAGGGGTTTCAGCTAAGCCGGGGATGGGTGGTTGTGCGGGTCGGGCCCCGGTGCCGATAAAAGCACGGTCAAAGTGAACCGTTTGCTCACCGCCATCGCAAAGTGATACGGAAAGAGTTTCATCGTTTATAAAGCGGGCTTCGCCGTTAATAACGGTAATGGCGGAATTCTCTCTAAGAATACTCTGGTATTTGGATTCACGGAGTTCTTCTACCCGAGCCTGTTGTTGCTCGAGGAGAGCTGATCGATTTACCTTAAGAGTATGGGTACTTAAGCCTTTATCAAAAGGGCTTTCTCGCCGCAGTTGGGCGATATGAGCCGCTCGGATCATGATTTTAGACGGGACACAGCCAATATTGACACAAGTTCCGCCAATAGTACCTCTCTCAATGAGCGTCACTCGGGCACCTCCCTCGGTCGCTTTGAGTGCCGCAGCCATCGCACTGCCGCCGCTACCAATGACAGCAATGTGTAAATTGTTATTACTCATAACGGTTACTCCTTGGTCTTTCAGTTTTACAGCAGCTATAAGGCATTGTGATGTTTCATGACTGATTTTTTGGTGCCGTTGCTTTCAGTGTTGATGGGTATCCTGCATTTGTCGTTGCTTCAGTGAGCTGCTTAACTGACGTTTTTTCGTCGTCGAATGTCACGGTTGCATCCCGCTCTTCAAAACGGACATCGACGGCGCTCACACCTGCAACTTGGCCAAGTGCAGCTTTGACAGTAATTGGGCAGGTGACGCATGTCATACCGGGTACTGATAGCGTAACCGTTTTCTCAACCGCCAATGCGGGCATGCTAAACAGTAAAAATAAAATGGTTGTTATCATTGTTTTTTTCATCGTGTATTGCCTCCTAGTAAAACAAAGGAACAACATAGGGGTAAGCCAATGCTGTTAAAGTAAGCACCGCAACGAGCCAAAACATCACTTTGTAGCTCTTACGAGCATTTGGCGTTGCGCAGGTGTTATCAGGGTTGCAGTCATCAGCACGCCGGTATATTCGACGCCAGGCAAAGAATATGGCAATCAATGCAATGGTAATAAAAATGGGTCGATAAGGCTCAAGTGCTGTGAGGCTCCCAATCCAGGCCCCGGATACACCGAGTGCAAGTAATATGAGGGGACCCAGACAACACGCAGATGCCAGAGTCGCTGCGATCCCTCCCGCGAGAAGAGAGCCCCGACCAGATTTTGAATTTGACATAAGAGTAACTCCTTCGGGCATTTTGCTTTAATGTGTTAATCTTAAACCCGTACCTCACTACGGAAGCAATAGCTATGTTAAAAAAACGCAACGTAATGACAATTGGCACGCTGGCCAAAACAGCCGGCGTGGGCGTGGAAACGGTGCGCTATTATCAGCGCCGAGGGCTAATGAGCGAGCCGGAAAAGCCGTATGGGGGGATCCGACATTACGACGAACAAGCGCTTGCTCGGCTTCATTTTATTCGCGCGTCTCAATGGCTTGGATTTAGTCTGGATGAAATTGGTGAGCTATTAACTCTGCAAGATGGCGCTCATTGCGATGAGGCACGGGAGCTTGGGGAGCAAAAGCTCACCAGTGTTCGTCGAAAGATATCGCACTTACAGCAAATTGAACGAGCGTTGAATGAGCTGGTGCAAAAATGCAGCGCCGGACACGGAGATGTCTATTGTCCACTGATGGCCTCGCTTAATGACGGGGTTGAGGACGCTACCACGGACAAACATAAGGTGCGTTAGTCTGTGTAGTAAAACTTTTGAGCGGAGTTCTTTAACTGAATTGCTTTATAGCTAACGCCAGCCATACACAAGAATCCCCATACCGGTTAGCACAAACGCCGTGCCAATCAGGTCGAAATTGGATAGTGGCGATTTATCGACAATTCGCAGCCAGACTATGGCAGTTAACACGTAAATACCACCATAAGCTGCGTAGACCCGCCCGCTTTCCGCCGGATGAAGTGTTAACAAGTAAGCAAATAAGGCTAAGCTCACTGCCGCCGGAATGAGCAACCAAACCGAATGGCCCTCTTTGAGCCATAGGTAGGGTAAATAGCATCCGACAATTTCAGCAATTGCGGTGGCAATAAATAAGCCCAATGTTTTCATTAAAAATAATGCACTCATTATCAGTTGTCCCTACAGGCTTCATCAGGATCTTCTAGTTCTACCGTTGTATGGCTTAAAGCATAGGGCGCAAGGACGTCATCGATGCGCTGTTTTAAATCGCTACGGGCCTCGATATCAAGGTTTTTAGATAACACCAAATGAACGGTTAATACATGCTCCTCGCCATCTAGTGACCAAAAATGCAGATGGTGTAGGTCAGCAACATGAGGTAGCTCCAGCAAAGTGTCAGCGACTTGTCTGTAGGTTTCTTTGTCCGGAGTTGCTTGTATGAAGAGTTTCAGCGTTGCCCACAGGTTGCGCAGCACATTCACTAAAATAAATAGAGTAAAACCAATCGACAGTAGCGGATCGAGAATTGGCCAATCCACAAACAGCAAAACAATACCAACGATAAGTACAGCGACCCAGCCGAGAACATCCTCCAGCAAGTGCCAGTTAATAACGCGTTCGTTTAACGTTTTGCCCTCTGACAATTTGTAAGCAGCAAATCCATTAACTGTAATGCCAACGACGGCTAAAGCAATCATGCCATCAGCGACGGGCATCTGAGGGTTCCAGAGTCTGGGAATTGCTTCCACAAGTACCCAGGCAGAGCCTGCGATTAACACAACGGCATTAATAAATGCACCGGCAAGATTCAGTCTTTTATAACCGTAGGTAAAGTGTTGGTTAGCCTGTTTTTTGCCAAGTTTATTTAGTATCCACGCGAGACCTAACGACAGGCTATCGCCAAGATCATGAACGGCATCAGCTAAAATGGCGGTACTGTTGGTAAGAAAACCACCAATGAACTCAATAATGGTAAAAACAAAGTTAAGCAGGAATGCCCAACCTAATCGGTTGGACGGCATGTCCTTTGAGTGATCATGGTTATGGTGATGTCCCATAATACGTTCCTCTTTTAATAAAAGGGGGCGACAATAACCGCCCCCTTAAATGCTATTGAACCCTAACGGCTCAGATCCTTAATTTTTTGTTTCGAAAACCAAGGATAGAGCACGGGTAAGATAACCAATGTCAGCAGAGTAGCTGATACCAAACCACCAACAATGACGGTAGCCAGTGGGCGTTGAATTTCAGCCCCTGCACCGGTTGCAAACAGCATGGGAATGAGTCCTAACGCTGAGGTTATTGCTGTCATTAATACCGGGCGTAGTCGCGACCACGCGCCATCAAACACGGCATCATTAACCGCATGCCCATCGGTTATTCTCTGGTTAATACTCTCGACCAGAACCACACCGTTTAGTACCGCCACACCAAACAGTGTGATGAAACCCACGGCGCTGGGCACCGATAAGTACTGTCCTGACACATAGAGTGCCACAATACCGCCGATGACTGCCAATGGTACATTCACCAAAATCAACATGGCTTGACCCATGGTGCCGAAAGCAAAATAAAGCAGCAGGGCGATGAGTGCCAGCGATATGGGAACGACAATGGACAAGCGCTCCTGTGCTCGTTGTTGACTTTCGAACTGGCCACCAATGTCGACTGAGTAACCGGTTGGTAAATCCACCTTCTCGTCAATCGCCTTCCTAATATCGGCAACCACGCTACCCATGTCACGACCCTGAACGTTCGATTGAATCACAACGCGACGCTGTACGTCATCACGACGGATTTGCGGTGGTCCTGATTCAATTGCGACGTGGGCGACTTCGCCTAAGGTTACCCAGGCCCCTGAGGGAGTTAACAGGCGTAACGAACGAATAGACTCCGGCGTATCGCGGAATTGCTTGGCCAGCCGCACGTAAATATCATAGCGCTCATTACCGCGAATGATCTGGCCTGCCGAAGCGCCACCCAAGCCATTGTCGACAACGCTCAGTACATCGGTGACATTTAAGCCGTAGCGTGAGAGTTGCTGGCGTTTCGGCGAAACCACGAGTTGTGCTTCACCTTTTATTTGCTCCATCGCTACAGCAACCGCCCCGTCAACTTGCTTGACGGCACCTTCTATTTCCTGGCCTTTACGGGCCAACACGTCAAGCTCGGGTCCAAATAGTTTGATGGCTAGCTGCGATTTTACACCTGAGAGCAGTTCATCAACCCGTGTTGCAATAGGTTGTGAAAAATTAAACAACAAGCCTGGGTGAGCATCTAGTTTTGCCTCCATTTTTTCTTGTAAGGCGTAGCGATCGGATGCCGTTGTCCATTCGGATTGCGGCTTAAGGCCCACATATATCTCGATGTTGCTGATAGGCTCTGGATCACCGCCCACTTCAGCTCGTCCAATGCGGCTGAGTGCGTAGGTGGTTTCCGGGAACGACATCAGGATTTTTTCAAGCTTCGGAGCCACCTCTAAGGCCGTTTCAAGGTTAGAGGAGGGGGCTAATGTCACGCGAATATTAATCGTGCCTTCTTCCAATTCGGGCGCAAATTCTGTGCCGAGACGAGGCACTAACACCAAAGCGCCGACAAACAGCACACCGGCCAGGGTAATAACAGCCTTTTTACTGCGTAACGCCACCGATAATAGTCTTTTATAACCATTATCTAGTGGTTTAAGCAGTTTATTTTCACGAGGCTTAATACCCCGACTGAAAAAGTAACTGGCTAATGCCGGTACAACCATGATGGCCACAAAAACCGCGGAGATAATGGCCAACATAATACTGATAGCCATGGGCTCAAATAATTTAGCTTCAACACCCTGAAAACTAAACAGTGGCATAAAGACCACCAAGATAATCATGGCGGCAAAGAATACCGGTCGTGCCACTTCGTTCGCCGCTTCCTTAACTCGCAGCTTGATACCATGGCTATCGAGTTTGGCTGCCTGAGGATCTGGGTCGCGGTGCTCTGTGCGTTGCTCGGCGTCGTCTTGGTGTTCACTATCCGGACGACTTAAGTGCTTAAAGATGTTTTCAACCATCACCACGGAGCCGTCGACCAGCATACCAATGGCAACAGCAATCCCGCCCAGCGACATCAGGTTAGCTGACATGCCCATCGCGGACATTACCATCAGGGCAATGGCGATAGAAACGGGAATGGACAGTAACACTAAAAAAGTAGCGCGTATGTTGAGCAAAAACAGTGCTAATACTGCGATAATAAAGACAAAGGCAATGAGCAGTGAATACGCGACCGTAGATACGGCTTTTTGTATTAAATCGGCCTGATCATAATACGGCTCAAAGGTGACACCCTCGGGTAATGCTTGCTGAATAAGCGGAATGCGCTTTTTAATACCGTCGATGGTGGCTTTGGTATTCGAGCCCATGCGTTTGAGCACAATACCCGACACCACTTCGCCCAGCTGGTTGACCTCGCCGTCGACTTTACGCGACATTGAGACCGCTCCCTGGCGAATTTAACTGCCGATTTCGACGTCGGCAACCTGGCCCAGTGTTACGGAAACGCCGTCAACGGTTTTGAGCGGTATTTGTTGTATCTGCTGTAGACCTTTTTTACCGCTTTCCAGCCAGCCGGTGCCGCGAATAACCAACTGCTCCTGACCGCGGGGCATATACCAACCACCAACGTTACCGTTATTCTTGTTGACCGCGCCCATGACGTCTTGCTGGGTAAGGTCGTAAGACAGCAGCTTGGCGGGATTGAGGTTAACCTGATATTGCTTAACTTCACCGCCAAAGGACAAGACTTCGGTAATTCCCTCAACGGGCATCAGTAGCAGTTTAACCACATAGTCGTTAAGACTGCGTAGCTCCATGCTACTGACACCAGAGCCCGGCTCGGCAAGTAGCAGATACTGATAAACCTGGCCGAGACCGGAAGAGTTAGGGCCCATTTCGGGCGTGCCGACTCCCTCTGGAATCAACTCCTTTGCCGCTTGCAGCCGCTCGAATACCAGTTGCCGGGCAAAGTAGATATCGACACTCTCGTCAAATACCACGGTAATGCCCGATAAACCTGTTTTTGAGATTGACCGAACTTCTTTGACGTCGGGCAGGGCATACATCACCGACTCTATCGGATAGGTAATAAGCTGCTCGACTTCGGTCGCTGCTAATCCGGGTGCTTCCGTATTTACCGTTACCTGAACGTTGGTAACATCGGGGAAGGCATCCAGATTAAGTTTGGGAATAATAAAAAATGACGCAATGCTGATGCTGAATAAAGCCAATACCAATAACAGGCGATTGGCGACAGCAAACTGAATAATGCGCTGAAACATACAACCTCCTGTTAGTGGTTATGTGGGTCAAAACCGCCTTTAGCGATTTGTGAGCGAACGAAAAACGCGCCGTTATCGACGTACTCTGTGCCTTCCTTAACGCCTCGAATGACTTTCCACGGACCTTTTTCATCAACCAATTCGACTTTCTTCGGTTCAAACTTTCCGGGTTCGTGCTCAATGAATATCTGCCAGTCACCATCAGATGCCCGCATTAAGGCTGAGTCCTTAACTGCAAGCACCGGTCCATCCGACTTGACTGAGAAATAAACATCCGCAAATAAACCAGGGTGTAATTGGTCCTTTTCGTTATTTACCGCAAGTCGTACCGTTCGGGTGCGGGTTTTATGGTCTATTGTGTGGCCTTCCTGAATGACTTTTGCCGCAAAGCGCTGATTGTCGACACTCACTGTAACAGGATCACCAAACTGCACATTAAGGTCAGCTGAGCCTGGTAGACGAGCATTAACCCACAAGGTTTCTTCTTGCAGCACTTCAACCAAGTGATTTCCGGCATTAACTTGCTGGCCTTGCTTGAAGTTATCGCTAACCACAATCCCGCCAATTTCTGAGGTCAGTTGGTATTCGCCGATAGGGTAGTCAGCTTTACTTAAACGCTTAATATCACTGGCTGACATACCAAATGCTTTGAGTTGCGCTTGCGCTGAGGTAAAGGCGTTTTTCGCTTCAACAAAGCGTTTTTCACCAACCGTTGACTCACCGAGTGACTGCACGCGTTGCCATTCGTTAAGTGTGACCAAATACTGACTTTGCGCCTCCGCCATGGTGGCGCTGAAGAGGGTGGCTAGTGGTTCACCTTTTTCGACGTGGTCGCCAATACTGACAAAACGTTTGAGAACGGTCGAATCGATGCGCGGACTCACGATATAGCTATTAAAGTCGTTAGCAACCACCTCGCCCGGGGCATAAACCGGATATTCAATAACTTGAGTTTGCAAGGTTCGCGTGGTGATATCTGCCATAGACAGCTGCTTGCTGGATAGCTCCACGCCTGGGCTTTCCTTATGTTCACCTTGCTCGTGTTTGCCTTCTTCCTTGTGGGTATCTTCTTTTTCGTCGTGTCCGTGTTCATCCTGCGCCATAACCGAAAAGCTAAGCGCAAGTGCTATTGCTGCGTATAAAGGTTTTACTGACATCGTTTACTCTCCAATCTCTGCGTTTGTTGGCTGGCTTAACGGCGATAACGTCAGTGCTTTACTGAGTTCGCCCGAACGGTACAACCATTCAATGGCGGCCAACCGATATTGTGTTTGCAGCGCTATCCCTGCAAATTGGCTATCGAGCTGCTGTTGCATAGCGGTGAGGTAGTCTGTGGTGGATAGGTCACCGGCGAGCCAGGACTGTTCAATCACCTGCATCGACTCATCCTGCCGAGATTGAAAGTCTTTTTGCCAGCTTTGCCACTGTTTTTTCACAAAACGATAATTGTTAAGAGATGATTTCAGTGCTGCTTGCCATTGTTGCCTTAGTGCAATCAAACGTTTTTCTTCAGCAACAGCTTCGCTATTGGCTGCGCGTACCGCATCGCTGTAGTTATTGCGAATCTGTAGTGGAATGCTGAATGATAAGCCAACTACTGTTTCGTTATCGCTCTCGCCCGCTTCGACGCCTATGGTTGGGTTGGCGGTGGTTAACGAGCGTTTCCAGTCGACATCGGCGCGCTTTAATTGCCATTGCAGGTAAGCGGCTTTTAACGCTGGATGTTGTTGCCAACGAGTCGTTAACGCAGGTTCAACGTTAAATAGCTCCTCATTAATGGAGAGTTGACCGACATCAGACGTTGTTAGCAGAGCGTTTAACTCTGCTTCAGCGGATTGCAGTTGTTGATAAGCAGCTGCCGTTTGTTGCAGTTGCCGACTTAGTGCGAGTACCGTCAGTTGTTCGTCGACGGCACCTAAGTCACCGGCTTTACGTCGTTCGGCAACCAGGCTTATCGCCTGTTTAACGATTTTCTCTTGTTGCTCGGCCAGTGCGTAACGCTGTTTTGCATCCAGCCATTGCACATAGGCATTCAACAAAGTTTTAGCATGCGATGTCGCCGACTGGCGATAAATACTCACTGCCATAGCCGTCATGGCGTCACTCTGACTGGCTCTTGCTTCATTGCGAGTGCTCCAGTCCAGCGTTTGGCTTAGGCCAACAGTGTAATTATTGATGTCACCCTCGCGCTCTAAGCGTGACGATAAGCTAGGGTTGTACAAAGGTTGATTTAATTGTTTGCCCTGTTGGATCAGCGCTTCAGCCTGCTGTTGAGCGGCTTCAACACTGGGGTGTTGCTGCACAGTTTTTTGCCATTGATCGGGCAACTGTTGTGCATTGGCGTAGCTTGAACTTATTGCCAGACTAACGGCAATAAACAAGCGTTTGCTATGTGTCGAAAACGGACCCATAGATAGACTCCTCAGTCATATTACTGCGTAAAATAATGATTTTCTTGCGCTGCTAAAGCAGCTTATTAGGCAGTTATGAGGAGATAGGAGGCCGGAACAGCGGCGATGATAGAGGGTTAGTGTAAAACTCAGTATACCCAGGACGTATTGTGCCCATTCGTGGTAAAGCGAGAGTTTTTTCAGCCTTCATGGCATATAAATGAAATGAACCATGGCAGTGACAGCAATGATGGCAGTCAAAGCTGATTTCGCCACTTTTAGGGAGGTTTCGCTTATCGATGTGCGATTCGTCATGCTCAAAATTGAGGTGTTGCTCAGAAGATGACTGGTGAGATTGATGCACGTCAGCAACCGACTGACTGATTTGAGTCAGAACGGCAGCAAGCACCAGTAATAAAAATCCCAGTCTAAGCATCATTACCTACGTTTTAAAAAGACGTCACTACTGTACATTAATTAAAAGCCGTTCTCAATCAAAGCTTGTGACCTTTCCCCTGAAGTAACACCATATTTTCAATGAGATTTCTGTTTTGATTACTACTAAGTTCTCAAAATGCAATAATGGGAACAAGAAAACCCACTAAAAACGGGCGATTTCCCCCTTTATACCCTCCCTGCTTTGAATGTATTATTGGCAGCAGCTCGTTTCGTTTCAAACTGTTCGTCACGATGAGATATGGGATCAATATCCTGAGCGAGTAGCTCCCGATTTTGCTGGCGCTTTTCACGTGCTAACGCTAAAGACAAATCGGGGAAGGTGCCAAGGGTTAAATTTCTGCGGCGTTTGGTGAAGGGCTCGAAATAATTGAAGATCCAAACCCTCTTGCCCGATGGTTTGACTCTTAGGTGCAGTCCTTGACCATCAGAAAGGTTGTATTCTTTGTCTTTGGGCTTAGCCTCGCTAACTTCTCGAGCGCTCAATGGTTTAGTGTTACGGGGCATTTTAGTAACACGCCTTTAGTACATTTTATTCTGTGTTACTAAACAGTGTACTAAAAAGTGTGGATGTTACTGAACCAGAAAAGACTAAAAAAGACTCCAACCCCGTCCAAGTACTTGATTAATTAAAGCTTAAAGTACAAGTATGGACGGCATTGGAAGGGATGGTGGTGCCCAGAGGCGGAATCGAACCACCGACACGAGGATTTTCAATTAGTTATGACATTAGTTGGTAATCACCAATAGTTAATAAAAACAACCAGTTGCGGCGTTTCGTTCTTCTCATATTTACGGTCAAATTGGTACATTTCCATCTGAACTGGTACAAATTTGGTACATCTGTTATTTTGTGTTTTTGTTGTCTAGGTGTAAACGTTTCTAAATTGAAGTGGTTTTACAAGGATATTTTATGAAAACACTATTGCTAGTAATCAGCCTCGTTATGTTAAACGGCTGTGCGACGATAGGTATGATGCCAACAGATGCTTCCGAAGTCGATTTTGATGCGGTGGAGGGGAAAACCGGTTGGTCTGAGTACCAGCATGCGGAAACCTTCTACGGTTACAGTCCGGAACAAGTGTATGAGGCCGCTAAGGTTGGCTTGGGAAATGCAGGTTTTTCATTGCGGAAGGTAGATAAGATTAAGGGCGTGGTCATTGGTGAACACGGAATGACAGCACATGATTGGAATGTCTTAGCTGGGGTCTATTTTAGGTCTCTAAATGGCAAAGATACCCAAGTTAGGGTTCTTGTCGAGGGCTCAAAAGATATCGGTTTTAGTGGTGATGTAACTTCCGACGGCTGGAGTGGAAAAATATTGAGTGGCCTTCGCACGTACTTGAATGATACATATCAAGCGGTGCTAAAAGTAGACAAGGACGATATTAAGTAAGAAGCAATTTAGTTTGTAATGTTTCTTAAACAAAGCAATAACCGAAAGTGACTCATTAGTTCTACGAATAACTGGACTTCCCAGCTTTCACTAGACAGTCTGTAAATTCTCAAAGTACGCCTTTTCAAAGTTAGCAGGCGATACGCCGCCTGTATGAGAATGACGCTTTTTCGGATTGTAAAACATCTCGATAAAATTAAATATCTCAGTCTTCGCCTCATTTCGGTTTGGGTATATTTTCTTTCGAATAACCCGCTTTTTAAACGTGGCAAAGAAGCTTTCAGCAACAGCGTTGTCGTGGCAGTTCCCACGTCGGCTCATCGACGGTATTAGGTTGTGCTCTTTCATGAACGCCAGGTAATCAGAGCTGCCGTACTGGCTGCCCTGATCGCTATGCACCAACACCTTCTCTTTTGGACGTCGCTGATAAACCGCCATGAGCAGTGCTCTGATAACCAGGTGTTTATCCATATTTTTGTCCATTGACCAGCCGACAACGCGCCTGGAGAACAAGTCGATAACCGTTGCCACGTAAAGGAAACCTTCATAGGTGCGCACGTAGGTAATGTCGCTTACCCACGAAGTATTCGGCGCTTTTGGGTTAAACTGCCGCTCTAAGACATTGTCTGCCACCCGGCCAGGCTTACCGCCTTTTATATGCCGACGTTTATAACCGATTTGAGCTCTGAGCTTATTGAGGCGCATGATCTTAGCAACACGATGAACACTGCATTTTTCACCGGCTTCACGTAAGTCTTTGTGGATCCAGGGGCTGCCGTAAGTGCCGCCACTGGCAATGAAGAACGCTTTAATGCGTTTTAAAAGCCGTGCGTCTTCTATGGCGCGGTCGCTCAAAGGTTTCTTCAACCAGGCATAGAAGCCACTGCGGTTCAGTTTCAACACCCGGCACATGGCCGAAACAGAGAACTGATTTTGATGATCACGGATAAAGGCGTACTTTACTCGGACTCGCCTGCAAAGTACTTTGCGGCCTTTTTTAATATATCCCGTTCCTCCTTAACGCGTTTTATCTCAGCTTCAAGCTTTGCTATGCGCAGTTGTTCATCGGAGGATTTATTGGCTTTATTGTCCTGACCGTATTTAGCACGCCAGTCGTAAAGTGATTTGACGGAAATGCCCAGACGATCAGCGACATCATAAACAGAATGGCCGCGCTCAGTGACCTGCTTGACGGCTTCAATTTTAAATTCTTCGGTATACCGTTTGCCTTTGCTCATAAACACCTCTAGTTTGAGTTACATTGTAACTGTTAAAAGTGTCTAGCAAAGTCTGGGAAGTCCAAACTGCTGCTTAAAATTGGAGACACTTATATCTAATGCATTATTTAGGGGGGGTGGTTTGTTTAAAATTATAGTAGTTTTGGTTGGTGGCGTCCTAATCTACACGGTACTTGCCCAGTTAAACCCAGAGCCGGAAAACCACGCACAACCTCACCAACGTATCGAATTTAGAGCATTTGACAAGTGGGGGCGTGCGTTGAGTATAGAGATAAACAGTGACTTGCAGTCTATGCTTCAAGGGTTTCCCGCACGGCTCTATCCACAGGGCTCAAACCAATGCAAAGAACATTTGGTCAAGCTATCGCAGAACAAAGTTGAATTAGCTGTCTTTGCGATTAATAAAGATTTAGTTAATCATTCAGTCCACCAGATTGATGCGTTTTGCGTTGAGTCTAGTGGCTTAGATAAAAACTGCCGTGACCGCATAGTACAAAATAGAGCTAGTGATACTACTCCGGTTTCGATAATGCTAGGAATCAGGCAAGCATATGAGCAATGTACTCAGGAGAGCCGAATCACGCCAGTTCTTACCATATTCCCACTATAATATTAACTGCGAAGGCGGTAAGCCTTATTCATGGCTTCACACTGCCACGTTTAGAATTTAAATGTTGCATCAAATTAAAGCTGTGTATTTTTAGTTATTACTACTTAGTAATCGTCACTAGTTGACCTAGGCTCTATTCGAACTATGGGTTTAGGGCGCTCACCTTTGCTCATATTCGTTATAAACGTGCTGGCAATCATTACATAAATAATCTCCGCTCTCATGCGGATGTAGAATATCAAAAGGCTCCACTATGTTATCGCCATAACAGCCGAACTCCATAAATGAAAGTCCAGGGCACGGATGATTGAAAACGGGTTGAATACATTGTTCTAGAATTTTCACCTGCTTACCGACCAATTTGTTGGTTTGCCCACCCTCATCGATTAGCTTTTTTATCACTCCATATACACTTTCTCGATGGTACACAGACTCCTTAATGTAGCTCTCGAGAACTTCATTTTCATGTTGAATTAACTCTTTTAAAATTTCTATGTTCATCATACGACATCCCTCTATCGAATCAAATGCGCAGTTGGATTAGCGCTGGAGAAAAGAGAAGTAAAATCAGGTTAAAGCTAGATGTTCAAAAACTCTCTTTTATGTTACATATTTGTATGATAGCTCTTATCACTTAACGATCAAGCGCGAGTTCGAGGAAAAGATATATGGATCGGCGAGGAGTCAGAAAGTGAAGCAGGTATATATGGTGACTTATCCAACAGGGAAAATATACATCGGTAAAGATAGCGTCGGAAGTTACCGATATTTTGGTAGTCCAGATATTGCGGTGGTAAATCGCGATTTTGAAAACCTCTCTGAAGCAGTCAAGCGAGATTATACTGTTAGGAAACAGATACTTTGGGAGTCTCTAAATTGTTCAGAGGCAGAGTTGGCTCAGAAAGAGGTAGAAATGATTCGTAAGCATAAATCTAATAATCCAAAAATTGGCTACAATCGTTGGCCGAAATGGTGTGAATAAGAGCGGTATAGTGATGAGATCCTAGGTAGTAGGCGAACTCATCTGGTAAAAGATTGTTTTACTGACCAAATAGGGATGATGTGACTTTGACATCAAAAAAAGAAAAAATATTAAAGGGAGTTCATAAGCTACGGAAATCTTCAAAGGAGGGGGAACGTGAATTTTACGAATCGCTGGCTAATGATCCAAAAGCGAAAGAAAAGCTTCAAAAATACGTTACTAAGTGGTCAGATCTGTATTCACTTTCCTTCATTGAATTCCTAGCATTGTTTGCGGCAGTGGCTGGTATAGATACAGTTCTTGAGAAGGCTGCTAAGCACTCCGAGCCATTGAATATAAAAGAGTCATTTCTTGATCAGATGAAAGATTTCGAGCTCTCGACTGACGCGTTAGAGAGTCAAATGGGTACAGATGAAGCACGGAAAACACTCACTAGTTTCATCATGGCGTTGCATTTTAATGTTAAAGCTCTAGCGCATCGAAATCGAACTATTTGTGACATGGTTGAACAGGTTCGTACACGAGTTGAAAGGTACGAAGAAATTATTTTTGAGGCAGTTTCAATTGACCCATCGGTTATTACTAACGCGGAAATTGCGGAATATATCTCACGTTGGACCTCTGAACGTAATACCGTAAAGCTCGGAAAGCTATCCAAAGCAATCGTTGGGAAATATCCGATCGGAAGTCGGACTGTTGGGTTAGATGATTATCGATTTATGATTGCCGCGCTCGAAGATATCGACGGTACAGTAACTGTTGAGTCAGTGTATGAAATGAACCAATTGCTGAAATTGATAACTGAAGGTAAAGATATAGGTGCCGCCATGCAAAAGCACCTGTACAGACGGTCAAAAGATGCAAGGACATCAAATGCGTAGTCGACGTCCTAAACATTCCTGTTTAGATGCATAAAGTAAGAAACCTCATTCACAATCTGAGGTTTCAACAATGTCAAAAAATGAGCAAGTCCAAAAAAACACAGACGGCGATAATCTGTTTGCTTCAAAGAAGGAAACTGATTTCGGTGTCAATGCCAATCTAGCCGACGAGCAGGGTGCGCCACTTTGTAACACAGCACCCCCAAAATACCACCAAACCCGAATTATCCGATCTGGAATCGACAGCCTTTATTTGTCGTTTCGCGGCGAAGTGCGTTCAGGGCTCCTAAGCCAGCTCCAAGAAAAGAAAGAAATAGCTAAAGGCGGGCGGCGCAGCGGAAAGGCAGTTGCCGCGCTGCGCCTCGCTAACATACCTTTTAAGGTTAACGCCAAAGGTCAGGGCATGCATTCTTTTGTCGTATCAAACGCTCACTTTCGTCTCCGTGTTGCAGGAGAAAATGCAGGTAAGGTTCCTCCGCTGTATGTGGAGATATCAAGTGAACTACTTTCATGTTGTGGCTATGAGTCGTCACTTCAGGCCGCCAGAGAGGTAGCTGATTCGTTATTAGCGGACGCGGATAATGGCTCTATAAGTCGGATTGATTTATGCGTTGATTTTACCAGTACGATTGACTGGCAGGCCATCGATGCTAAACGCTGGCGGTGTCGCTCGAATCGCCGCTCGTTTTATCTAGAATCGGAACAGCTGTTGGGAAATGTCTTCGGTCAATCTGGCGAGGTCTCTGCGCGCTTATATAACAAAACCAAAGAGATCGAAAAATCAGAGAAAGTCTTCTTCAAAGAGCTGTGGCAGCAAAACGGCTGGGATGGTGAAAGCTCTGTCTGGCGGCTTGAATTCCAGTTACGCCGCGAAGCGTTGAAAACCTGTCAGTCGATCGATCCCGACTTTATCATCGAGCTATTTAACTCATTGTGGCGCTACTACACCACGCAATGGTTGTCGCTTTGTGACATTAATCCAAGCGATAGTAATCGCTCACGTTGGCCGCTCGCTGCTGAATGGCGAACACTCTCAAAGGCAAAGTTTACTCCGCACCCTGTGGAAAATATTCACCGTCTGGACTTTGAGTGTATACCGAGCGATGAATCCATCTTTGTCGGAACCACAGGCTATTTAACAAGCTTCATGGTTAAGTACGAAATCGAGTCAATGGCAGAAGCACTTGCCGTTTATCTTGAACACGCCAGAAGTTACTTCAAATCGGCAGAGAACAAACACATTTCATTCGATGCTTACGTCGAGAAAAAGGTCGCAGAAAAACAAGTGAAGTTCGTCAAACTTGGAACTCTGCTGGAGTCGGAGGAATGAGGCATGAAAACTTTCGACCTTCACCAAGCAGCGAAATACCTGTGTATTTCAGAATCCCACTTGGGCGAATTGGCACGCAGTCGACGTATCAAAGCGGCAAAGCCTGGCAAGCGTTGGGTGTTCCTCGAAAAAGACCTTGTGGAATACCTGGATGCTTTATATTCTTTTGGTGTGAACACGCCGCAACAAGGTTGTGATGAGGAGGAATCATCATGGCATTGTACAAACGTGGGAACCTCTGGTGGACTCGCTTCACGGCACCAAACGGAGAGAGAGTATCGCGCTCTACTGGCACCGAAGAAAAGAAGCGGGCACAAGAGTATGAAGACCACCTAAAGAGCGAAGCTTGGCGGGTGTATAAACTGGGAGAAAAACCACGTCGCACATGGAAAGAAGCTGTTGTGCGCTGGTTACAAGAACGAGCCAGCAAAGCCGATGCAAAGAAAGACTTAGGCAAGCTCCGTTGGCTCGATAACTATCTCGGCGCTTTGTACCTTGATGAAGTCAATCGTGATGTAGTCGATGCAATTAAGCATAAACGCTTAGAAATTGCGTCAACCAGTACCGCAAATCGTTACCTAGCATTGATTAGAGCGATTTTACGGGCAGCACGCGACGAATGGGAATGGATCGACCATATTCCCGCTATCAAGCTCTATAAGGAGCCAAGAAAGCGAATACGTTGGTTACGACCCGACGAAGCACAGCGATTATTAAGTGAATTACCGCGCCATTTGCAGTTAATGGCGATCTTTTCACTGGCGACAGGTTTACGGCAATCCAATGTCAGTTACCTGCGTTGGGATCAGGTCGACTTAGAACGCGGTTACGCATGGATCCATCCCGATGAGTCGAAATCAGGTCGGGCGATCAATGTTCCACTGAATAACGATGCGCTGGCAGTCTTGCATGAAGTGCAGGGCGAGGATAACGACTACTGTTTTGTCTATCAGGGCAAGCCAGTTGAACGTACCTCTACCAAAGCATGGCATGCAGCACTGAAACGAGCGGGTATTGAAAATTTTCGTTGGCACGATTTACGCCATACATGGGCAAGCTGGCATGTGCAAAACGGTACAAGCTTACAAGAATTGCAGGAGCTTGGCGGTTGGGCATCTTTTGAGATGGTGTTGCGCTATGCACACTTGGCGAAAGGGCAGCTGAAACGTGTGGCAAACAACGTCGGCGGTACAATTGGTACAAATCTGGTACAAAGGCGGAAAGTAAAAAGCCCCGCTGTTGCCAGCGAGGCCTTTAAAATAGTGGTGCCCGGAGGCGGAATCGAACCACCGACACGAGGATTTTCAATCCTCTGCTCTACCGACTGAGCTATCCGGGCAACGGGGCGTATTAAACGAGTTTTTGGCTTCAGAGTCAACCGCTTTTTCGGGTTTTTCGACCGTTTGCTCAGTAAATACGCAGTTTGGTTAAATTTAGGTCTTAAGGTAGGTGCTACCTGCTAGACATTTCTCATAGTAGTCAGTCCAGCGAACCCCTTCACGAGGTGCAATATGGCCTTTTCTCACCTCGCGGTCAATACTCTTCTTGACGGTTTTCGCCATGAAGTCGGTATTGTATTGCATGGTTTCAAGCACTTTCTCTGCGGCTGTTCCTGGTACCACTTCTTCAATGTAAAAGTCGCCCGGCTCGTCGTCGTGGCAATAAATGTGCACTTCGGTTAGACGACCGAAAAGGTTGTGCATATCACCCATAACGTCTTGGTACGCGCCTGTGAGGAACATACCGACAAAGTAGTCTTCACCCTTGCGCAGATTATGCATGGGTATGTTATCGCTGATCTCGGTACCCTCGATATATTTTGACAGCTTGCCGTCGCTGTCGCAGGTAATATCGACGATGGAACAACGCACTTCCGGCTTTTCGTTCAGGCGACTCACCGGAACTATGGGTAACACCTGGCCAATGGCCCATGTATCTGCTGCTGACTGAAAGATAGAAAAATTACACAAGTACTGACTTGCCAGCATATCTTCAAGTTCTTCAAGCTCTTGGAATACGAAGGTGTCGCGATCAAGTGAGCCATGGATCTCAGTTAAAATGCGCCAGTACATAGTGTCGAGCTTAGCCATCTCGTTAAGAGACAAGATACCAAGCTTAAACGCTTCGTACGCACTTTGCTTGTACGAGGCGGCGTCGTTATAGCGTTCTTGCGGGTGCATGTTTGGGCTGTTGACCAATTCACGCATGTTGCTAACAAGAATATGCTCACCTTCACTCACACTCACATCAAATTGTGCACCGGTATTTTTTATTTCGCCAACGATGTTGGTCACCACACAACTATGGTGTGCAGTAATGGCGCGGCCACTCTCACTGACCAAGTTAGGGTGGGGCACGTCTTCTAAATCACAAATCTGTTTAACGCCGTAAACCACATCGGCAACGTATTCCTCGGTGGAATAGTTACGTGACGAGTCAGTGGTCGAGCTAGTGCCGTCGTAGTCAATGCCAAGGCCGCCGCCAATGTCCAAGTATTCAAGGGGCACGCCTTCTTTAATGAGCTTGGCATACAGCCGTGCGCCTTCAGAAACCGCTTCTTTCACTTTGCGGATATCTGACATTTGGCTACCGATATGGAAATGCAGCAACTTAGCGCACTCGAGCATGTCTTCTTTTTTCAGCAGTTCGATAATATTCAGAATTTCAGTGATGCTGAGACCAAACTTGGCGCGATCGCCACTTGAACCGGCCCACTTGCCAGCGCTACGCACCATCATTTTGCTGCGCAGGCCAATTAAAGGCTGCACACCGAGTTTCTTGGCCAGCGGTATCAGCATTTCTAGTTCGCTGTACTTTTCAATGACGATCAGCATTTTGCGACGTAACTGGCGGCCAAGTAGGGCAAGGGTCAAATAGTCTTCGTCTTTGTAACCATTTAATACGGTAAGTGCATCAGGGTTTTCGTTGTAGGCAAGAACCGCCATCAATTCTGGCTTAGAGCCTGCTTCGAGGCCGTAATTATAGGGTTCACCTGCGTCGATAATCTCTTCGACGACTTCGCGCATTTGGTTTACTTTGATCGGAAACACACCGCTATAGCAGCCGTTGTAATTGGCATCGGCAATGGTTTTAGCAAAGGTTTCGTTAAGTATTTCAACCTGCGAGCGAAGAATATCGTGGAAGCGGATCACGGCTGGCAGTTGAATACCTTCAGCCCGGATCTCATCCAAGACGTCTTTCATATCGATGGTGACATCGGGAAGTCGGTGGTTTGGCGCAATTCGAATATTGCCGCTTTCCCCAATTGAAAAGTAGCCCGCTCCCCAGCGCCGGACGCCATAAAGCTCTTCAGCGTCTTCAATGCTCCAGTTGCCATCGGCCATTAGCGAGCTCCTTTTTCGTTTAGAATGATCAATAGTTCGCGCACGATTTTTGCTGCAAAGACATCTGAGTTGCCGGTCGGATCGATTTCCGGAGACAGCTCAACAACATCGGCACCGACCAAGTTCTTTTGTCGAAGTATCTTGATCAAGCTGACGTAGGAATGAAAGTCTTCCCCACCTGGTTCGGGGGTGCCGGTGCCTGGCAAGAACGACGGGTCAAAATAATCGAGATCTAAGGTTAAGTAGATCGGCCGGTCGTCGGGTAAGGCCGCGACACTTGCTAGAAAGTCTTGCCGTGAGGTACGTACGGTTTTGTGCTCTTTCATGTATTGGTATTCTTCACGCGTGCCTGAACGAATACCGTACTGGATCAACTGATGATCAGGACCAAAATGGTCGAGTGAGCGACGAATAATGGAAGCATGAGAATAGTGGTAACCGAGAAAGCCATCACGTAAGTCGGCATGCGCATCAAGGTGCAATAGAGCCAGATCTGGGTACTGGGCCAGGTATTTTCGGATCGGCGCATAAGATATCGAGTGCTCACCCCCTAGGGTTAATACGCGAATACCTTGTTCGGCAAGGTC
Source organism: Pseudidiomarina piscicola (assembly GCF_902806985.1). Classification (GTDB taxonomy): domain Bacteria; phylum Pseudomonadota; class Gammaproteobacteria; order Enterobacterales; family Alteromonadaceae; genus Pseudidiomarina; species Pseudidiomarina piscicola. The sequence goes on along the minus strand of NZ_CADCXY010000007.1, from coordinate 14,783 downwards.
TAATGGACCAAACAACGCTTCAAACTGGTCGGTCGCATAGTGCCATTGCGCTTCAATGTCGTCGCTTTTGCCTAGAGATAGATTGCCTAGGTCATAAAAGCGATGATCAAACAAATCCGCATCTAGGTAGGGTGAATACGATTCGATGTCTTCTGACACGGCGCGTAGCCCGTCAGGACCATTGCGAGTGCCTTTGCGGAAGCAGGCGGTACCATCAAAACCAAAGCCTAAAATATGGGTTGCTTGGCGATGAATCTGACCATCGACGTGAGCACCGAAAAATTCGCGTACGGGCGTCGAGGTGTCAATAGTTACGGTCGTTACCGCAGCAGTTGATTGTGGGGTCAAGGTCAAACTCCTCCGTCGTTGCACCAGCGCAGAACGGGTAGAAAAGAAAGGGGCGTATTATCTGCGTAAAAGCCCCTAAAAGCTACATTTTTACTCGCTCTTATTACGTTGCTTTTTCTTCACTGGATTAAATATTTCGTGCTGAATCCGTAGCAGGTTTTCGGTCAGTGGGTTTTTCTTTTCCCATGACTCGTTCAGTGGTACTTCGACACACTGATTCGCGCGCATGCCGGCCATCACTCGATGAGCCCCGCGTAAGATTAGCTCAACGGCATGAACGCCAAGTTCTGAGGCAAGTATACGGTCGGCTGGAGCGGGAGGTCCGCCACGTTGAATGTGGCCAAGCAGACACGGACGGCAAGGCAAGTCGTATTCGGCATCAAGCTGTTCGGCGAGGGCGACGGCTCCGCCCGGCCATTGATGCTCACTTAGCACCATCACGTAGCTACCTTCACCGCGGATCTCTTTTACTCGATGAATGTGCTTAACCAAGGCGCTAACGGTAAGTGGTTTGTCTTTTTGCAACTCCGGTAAAATCATTCGCTCGGCACCTGCTGCCATAGCGCTGCGTAAGCCAATAAAGCCGGCGTAGCGGCCCATAACTTCAACAATGAACACTCGGTCCATGGCGTCTGCGGTGTCACGAATTTTATCCAAGGCATCCATGGCGATATTCACGGCTGTGGCGTAGCCGATGGTGGTATCTGTACCATATAAATCGTTGTCGATAGTGCCTGGCATACCAATGACCTGACCACTCCAGTGATTGGCAAGGTGGTCGGCCCCGCGTAATGAGCCATCGCCGCCAATAACGATGAGCGCATCGATGCTCAAGGCGTCAAGGTTCTGCGCTGCGGTAATGGCCGCGGCGTCTTCTTTAAACAGCTTGCACCGAGCACTTTTGATGATGGTACCGGAATACTGCAAAACGTGCAGAACGTCTTTGGGCTCTAACACGACATGTTCATTATCAAGTAACCCTTGGTAACCGTGCCGAAACGCGATAACTTCGATATTGTAATGATCCGCCGCAAGCACCACCGCGCGCAACGCGGCATTCATTCCTGGTGCGTCACCGCCACTGGTGAGAACTGCAATCCGTTGTATTTTTTTGCTGACCGACACGTGCGGCTTACTCCTCTGTATTGCCTCATATTAAGTATTTGGTAAGCTTATCGAACTACAGCCGAATAACAAGCGAAGGGGCCTATGAGTCACGAAAAAAAACGTTCAGCAGAAGCGCTTACAGACTGGGCGACACGCTGTTTAGAGAGTCAAGGCGCGACATGTGGTGTCGCACAAGCCATGGCGAAGCATCTTGTCGCAGGTGATTTAATGGGCTTCCGCACGCACGGCCTGTTGCGCTTGCGTTATAACTTGCAAGCACTCGCCAAGGGCGCGACCAAGGCCAGCGGTCAACCGCGTGTGGCACAAGAACGTGCGGCCATTGCGTTATGGGATGCTGACTTGCTATCGGGTCTATATGTACTTCCCCAAGCTATTGAAAAGGCCATTGCCATGGCACGGGATTATGGTACGGGTACCGTGATTGTGCGTCGTACCCAGCATGTCGCCGCGCTTGCGGTGTATTTAGAGCAAGCAACCGCAGCCGGTATGTTGATTCAGATGATGTGCAGCACGCCCGCACAACAAGTTGTTGCTCCCTTTGGCGCAAAATCGGCAAGCTTTTCGCCCAATCCTTTCGCGATAGGCGTGCCAACAACCTCAGACCCAGTATTGCTTGATATGAGTCTATCGATGACGGCTGCGGGCAAGGTACGCACTGCCATTGCTGAAGGAAAACAACTTCCGTACCCGGCTTTGATCACCGCTGAGGGTGATTACAGTTGTGACCCAAACACTTTTGTCGCTGAACCAGCCAGTGTTTTGGCCAGTTTAGGTGGCGAGGCGTTAGGTTACAAAGGCACCGGTTTGAATTTGTTCAGCGAATTTTGGACTTTGGCATTGAGCGACTATGGCCGTGCTGACGCTCAGGCAGCTGATGGTGATGCTAATACGGTGTGGTTACAGGTGGTCGATCCCAGCGCCTTGATGGCAGAAGGTGCGTTTGAACGCCAGGCGCAACAATTGGTGGCAGCTGTGCGTCAGGCGACCCCCATTACTCCGGCGCAGCCCATACGCTTACCCGGTGAAGGTGCGCTTAGTAAACGTCGGCAGCAACTGCAAACAGGAATCGAATACAGCGCAGCCACGTGGCGCCAGCTTGAGTGGTGCGCTGAATTTTGTGATGAACCTTTGCCCTAGGGTTGCAGGCGCTCTATGAGCCAGTCGTTGGTTTGGCTTTGGCGGTAACAGAACCGATCGTGCAGGCGGAATTTTCCGCCCTGCCAAAATTCAAAGTAGTCCGGCTTAACGCGATAACCACCCCAATTTTCCGGCATTGGCACGACTTGATCGGCATAACGGTCAGTGAGCTCATGATAGACTTCTTCAAGTTCACCACGTGATTCAATGGTTGCACTTTGCTGTGAAGCTAAAGCCCCTAACTGGCTACTTTTTGGACGGCTATGAAAGTAGGCTTCACTGGTCGCTTGGTCTACTTTTTCCACCACCCCTTCAATACGGATCTGCTGTTCTAACGGCAACCAGGCAAAGTGCATCGACGCTTGTTGATTGGCGCTGATATCTTGGCCCTTTTGGCTGTCGTAATTGGTGTAAAAGATAAAGCCTGTGGAATCAATATCTTTTAGTAACACAATGCGTTGATGAGGGCGACCTGAAGGCCCTACGGTTGCCAGCGTAAAGGCGGTAGAGTCTGATAATACCGCGGCTTCTTTGGCGGCACTTAACCAACTGGCAAACTGTTCAAAAGGGTCCGACTTTAAGGTTGAGCGGCGCAGTTGCGCGCGCTCATAGTCCCGACGTTCATCCTGCAACTTCATGGCTACTCCTGAGTATATACGGCTTCACCGGCAACGTAGGTCGCCAGTACATTTGCTTGCCATAGTTTAGCGTTAGACACCTTGTAGGGGTCTTGATCTAGCACAATAAAATCGGCCCATTTGCCAGGTTCTAAGCTGCCTAACTCGCGCTCCTGACCTGCTGCATAGGCAGCATCTAAGGTAAAGGCGCGCAATGCTTGTTTTAACGTCATGGCCTCATGCGCATACCAACCGCCCTGCGGGTTATTAGCTCTATCTTGGCGGGTCACAGCTGCGTGAACACCGAAAAATGGGTTTGAAAGCTCAACGGGGAAGTCGGAACCTGCAGCCACAATGGTGCCTTGCTCGAGGAAAGTTTGCCATGCATAGGCGCCGGCCATACGTTCTTTGCCGAGACGATCTTCAGCCATGTTTTTGTCTGAAGTGGCATGGGTTGGTTGCATTGAGGCAATGATATCTAGCTCTTTAAAACGCGGAATATCATTCGGGTGAACAACTTGAGAGTGTTCGATGCGGTGGCGCAGGTTACGTCCACCAATGGTGCCAAACGCTTCAGCGAATGTATTCAAGGCGATACGATTTGCACGATCACCGATGGCATGGATGTTGATTTGGAAACCGTAAGGAATCACCAGATTGAACAAGTCCTCAATTGCATCAGGCTGAGTCACCAGCAAGCCACGGGTGTTGGCGGCATCGCTATAGGGTTCAAGCAGGGCTGCACCGCGGCTACCAAGGGCGCCATCGGTATAAATTTTTACACTGCGAACGGTGAGGCTATCGTCGGCGGTCGTAATAGGGCCTGCGGCTAAGAGTTCAGGTAACTTTGGCTCTGAGGCACTTAGCATCGCGTAAACCCGCACAGGCATTTTACCTTCAGCAGAGAGCTGTTGATAAACCTCGAGGTTGGTCGCACTAATACCTGCATCGTGTACGCCAGTAATGCCTTCAGAAACCAGATGGTCAAACGCTGCGGTTAGCGCTTTGCGATAGTATTCAGCGGTTTTCTTCGGTAGCTGACTTTCAACCAACGCCATGGCGTTATCGACCAGTACGCCCGTCGGTTGACCGCTGCTATCGCGAATAATTTCGCCCCCTTCCGGGCTAACGGTTTCTGCTGTGATACCGGCAAGCTCTAGGGCCTTGCTGTTAGCCCAACCGGCATGACCGTCGACACGGGTTAGCCACACCGGGCGCTCAACCATAAATTCGTCGAGGCTTTGCGCTGACGGGAAATCACGGCTGGTCCAGTTTTCTTGATTCCAACCGCGACCAATTACCCATTGCTCGGTATGCTCAGCGGCAAATTCGGCAACCCGTGCGACGGCATCTTGCTCGCTGCTGGCGGTACGCAAATCGACTTGCATTAAATTCTCACCTAAACCAAGCATGTGGCCGTGCGCATCTATGATGCCAGGCAAAACTGTTTTGCCTTTTAGATCTATTTTGCGGTCGGGGACTTGGTTTAGCTGTGTCGTTAAAGTCTCAAGGCTGCCCACAGCGGCGACCTTTCCGTCACGAATCAGCATCGCGTCAAACTGTTTGAAGAGCGCTTCCTCGCCTGGCTCTCCGGTAAGGGTATAGCCGCTAAAATTATGGTAAAGAACGGTTTGCGCATTGCTAGCAAACGAAATCACGAGTAAAACTAAAGGTAACAATGAAGAAACAAGTCGCATGAGGCTCTCTCTACTTTTTGAGCTACGCTATACGTAACGTTTATATTTAATGAAATAATACTTACAATTAGGTAACAGTTTTGCTTTAATGAATTTATCAAGTGTGTACACTACCTAACCAATTGTCGTAGTGAAAGTATAATCGTTGGAAACTGATCTAATCTCAGGGCTGCTATGAAGATCCTTATTATAGACTCACAGTTTTTCACTCGCGCGGGGCTCATTCACCTATGCACGAGTTATACCACTGACGTTTCGATCTTCGAGGCTGCAACCTTTGAGCTGGCAATTGATTATCTGAAACATAGCGATCAGTATAATTTAATTTTTATTGATATGGACTTGCCAGACGCAGAAATTCGACCATCCCTCGCAATAATTAAGAAGTACGCACCCATCGCACATATTGTTCTTTATTGTTGGTCGAGGCCAATGTCTGAAATTCGCCAAGCACTTGCATCTGGTATTCGCAGCTACTTACCGAAAAACGCCAGTGCCGAAGACGCTAAAATGGCAATACGCGCATTACTTGAAAACGATCGGTATTTGCCTGACGAATCAAAAATGAATGAACTACCTCATAACACTCAAGCCGAAAGCTTTCTCTCCCCCCGCCAACTTGAAATAATGCAACTGCTCGCACAAGGTCTGTCGAATAAAGAAATTGCGACTATCTTAGGTATCACTGAAGGGACGATCCGAGTTCATTTATCTGCTATCTTTAAAGCAATAAAAGTATCGAATCGGACCGAAGCAACGCTTTGGTATTTATTAAGACAGAAACGTTTAGTGAGTTGATATGCAATTACAGCAGCTTCTAAAGTCGTTAGAACTGCGCAACCATGCTCCCACCGATCAATGGAACCCTCCCTATTGCGGCGAGATTCCAATTCATATCGATGCCAATGGTGAGTGGTTTTATCAGAATTCGCGCATCAAGCGTAAGCAGTTGGTTAAACTCTTTTCTTCCGTATTGGTTGTCGAAAACGACGATTACTTTTTAGTGACGCCGGCCGAAAAGGTCAAAATATCAGTTGCCGATGCGCCTTTTATAATTACCGAGTGGGCGGCGGTGACAACGGTTGAACCTGCGGTGATTCAAGTAACGACGAATATCGGTAATCAATACCCACTGTCGAATGACTATCCGTTAGTAATAAATGATGGCGTGCCTTACGTTCAGCTAGAGCAGGGCCTACGTGCCAAAGTACACCGCAATGTTTACTACCAATGGGTGGAGCAGATAGCCATTGAAACCGAAGCTGGCGATGTCGTGTTAAACAGTGGCAACAGCCAATTTATTTTAGGTACGATTTAAGCTCTTAATTTGCTCAGGGCTAGCGGCTGCTATATTATGCGCAGCTCAGTAAAGCGCAGAGGTACAGACGCCCTATGAAACCGATCTCGGTGGCCATTGCTCAATTAGATTTCACTGTTGGAGCGATACGCAGTAACACAGCTACGATTGTTGATTGCCTAGCACAACAAAGCGATGCAGATATTGTTGTCTTTCCAGAATTGGCGATTACCGGTTACCCGCCGGAAGACCTGTTATTTCGTGCTGACTTCGATGAACAAGTCGGGCATGCGCTACAACAAATTGCGGATGCGGCAGAGAAGCAAGTAGCGGTGGTTGGGCACCCACAGCGTGTGGGCAACGAGTTATTTAATAGTGTTTCGGTACTGCACCGTGGCACCTGCTTAGCGCGCTATCATAAACAGCGGTTACCTCAGTACGGCGTGTTTGACGAACAGCGCTATTTCATTCCTGGCCACGAGCCCTGCGTTTTTAGTTGGCAAGGGCACCAAATTGGCTTATTGATATGTGAAGACCTCTGGCACCCTGAACCGCTGCAGCGCACAGTGCAGCTCGATGTAGACTGGGTCATTGCAATCAACGCTTCGCCGTTTGAAGTGGATAAACATCAACAGCGGCTGCACGTATTACAACAGCGGGTACACGAAAGCGGTTGCCCAATTGTGTATGTGAATAACTGCGGTGGCCAAGACGAACTGGTATTTGATGGCCACTCGTTGGTGATGGATAGTACAGGTGAATTGGTTGCTGAATTTCCTCATTGCCAACCCTGCTGTGAGAAGGTGCAGATCTCTGCCAGCGGAATCACCGCGGATAAAAAGTTAAGCGCGCCACGCCAAAGTGATGCATACGAATTCCAACGCCTCGAAGAAGTGCGACAAGCGCTGGTTTTATCGATTCGCGATTACGTGCGTAAAAATGGCTTTAAAGGCGTTACCTTGGGGCTTTCAGGCGGTATTGATTCAGGGCTCACGATTGCTTTGGCTGCTGAAGCTTTAGGCGCTGACAAAATTCATGCAGTAATGATGCCGTTTCGCTACACCTCAAAAATGAGCCTCGACGATGCTGAACAGCAGGCCAAGGTACTTGGCGTAAAGTATGATGTCATCGCTATTGAACCTATTTATGAAAGTTTCATGCAACAGCTAGCGCCTCAGCTAGATGGGCATTCCCGCGATGTTACCGAAGAAAACTTACAAGCACGCAGTCGCGGCGTGCTGCTGATGGCACTTTCCAATAAAACGGGATCATTAGTTCTTACCACCGGTAATAAGAGCGAACTCGCGGTAGGTTACTGTACTCTTTATGGCGATATGTGTGGTGGCTTTGCACCCATAAAAGACGTGCCAAAAACAATGGTATTTGCGCTGGCGCGGCATATGAATGCAACGGCTGGTACTGAAGTCATACCGACGCGAGTGATCGAACGACCACCATCGGCGGAGCTGGCGCCTGATCAAACAGACCAAGATAGTTTGCCAGACTACGACACCCTAGACAAAATCATTCATTTATATGTTGAGCAAGACTGGAATCCGACGGCAATCGTTGATGCAGGCTTTAGTCGGGCTGATGTGTTGCGTGTGGTACGCTTGATTGATATTAATGAATATAAGCGTCGCCAAGGAGCGGTCGGACCCAAAATAACATCGCGGAACTTTTCAAAAGACCGTCGTTATCCGATCACCAATCATTATCGGTACGAATTAGAGCGCCAATTAACGGCAGAGGAAAGTCATGAAAAAAATTGAAGCAATTATCAAGCCATTTAAGCTCGATGATGTACGAGAAGCGTTATCGGAAGTTGGTATTGCGGGTATGACGGTCTCAGAAGTGAAAGGCTTTGGTCGTCAGAAAGGCCATACCGAGCTCTATCGCGGAGCGGAATATATGGTCGACTTCTTACCTAAAGTTAAGCTGGAAATTGTGGTTGCCGACGATCAGGTGGAGGCTTGCCTTGATGCGATTTTGGAGACCGCGCAAACTGGTAAAATCGGCGATGGTAAAATCTTTGTGACTAACATTGAACGCGTGATACGCATTCGTACTGGGGAAGAAAACGAAGACGCCGTTTGATACGGCGTCTTGCTAACAGCGTCTTACAAGTAATCGCTGTTTGGAAAGTTCGCTTTTAACGTCGCTTGCGCATCGTTACGCAACTCATCTAAACCAAGTTTGCCATAGGCTTGCATCATTATCGCAAGCGCTGCTTCGGTTTCTGCAACATTTGGATAATTTTCCAACACGTACTTGCCGCGGTTCGCTGCTGCCAACCACGCTTCACGTTTCAAGTAATAGCGCGCAACAGCCAGCTCATAGCTTGCTAAGCGACTCTTGATTGCAATCATTCGCTGTTTCGCATCAGCTGCGTAGGTAGACTCAGGAAACTGTTGCAGCAAACGAGCAAAGTCGTTAAAGGCTTCTTCAGCTTTACTTGGGTCGCGGTCAGAACGGTCAATACCAACTAAATCTTGAATGAGATTGGCATCGGCACGATGGTTCACCAAACCGCGCATATACATTACGTAATCAAGATTTGGATGATTTGGATTCAACTGCAAGAAGCGGTCGATTTCAGCTAACGCTTTATCGATGTTACCGAGTTTGTAATAGACATAAATTCTGTCCATTTGAACTTGGTGTGCGTACGGACCAAAAGGATAGCGTGTGGCATGTTGCTGCAGAATTTCTTGTGCAGTATTAAAGTTACCCGCAGCAATATTGGTTTGAGCACGCTGATACAGGGCATCAGCATTGTTTAAAACTTTCGAGTCAATGGCTTCATCGTCAGGCGAGCTGGAACATGCTGCGAGCATGACGGATAAAGCTAAAAGCAGGCTAATACGCAGTTTCATAAGTTGCTGTTCTAATCTCTGTTAATTTAATTTTTGGTGCATAGCGTCCCAAACAGGTACACTAACCACTTCGATGTTGCTTGCATTCTATCGCAGGCTAAGCTGCTTTCACAGGTCCATTATTTATTTTATGAGTGAACATATTCAATTAACTGAAACGGTCCCTGCTTCTTGCAATGGCAAACGCTTGGACCAAGCTCTCGCTGAGTTGTTCCCCGACTATTCACGATCAAGATTAAAAACGTGGATAACCGAAGGGTATGTATCGATTGACGGTAACTCAGTCGATAAGCCGCGCGAGAAAGTTTTAACTGGCATGGAAGTCGAGGTCAATGCCGAGATCGCCGAGGAGCAACGCTTCGAAGCACAGCCAATGCCGCTTGATGTTGTTTACGAAGATGATGATATTTTAGTCATCAATAAACCGGCAGGGCTGGTGGTTCATCCAGGCGCGGGCACCCCCGACGGAACTTTGCTAAATGCATTGCTTCACCATTTTCCCGCAATCGACCAGGTGCCTCGCGCGGGTATTATTCACCGGCTCGATAAAGACACCACCGGCTTGATGGTGGTGGCGAAAACGATCCCAGCACAAACCCATCTAGTTGCAGCGATGCAAGAGCGAAAAATTACTCGCGAGTATGAGGCCGTCTGTAATGGGCCTATGACCGCGGGGGGGCACATTGATGAACCCATCGGTCGGCATCCAACCAAGCGTACGCATATGGCGGTGGTTGCTATGGGCAAACCTGCCGTAACCCATTATCGCGTTGCTGAACGTTTCCGTAATCATACGCATTTAAGGCTTCGTCTTGAAACTGGGCGTACCCACCAGATCCGTGTGCACATGGCGCATCTTCGCCATCCGTTAGTTGGTGACTTAACGTACGGTGGGCGTCCGCGTCCGCCGCAGAACGCCAGTCAAGAATTACTTGATTATTTGCGAGGGTTCCGTCGCCAAGCGCTTCATGCAGCACGACTTTCGCTGCACCATCCGCTCACCGATGAATGGCTGAGCTGGGATGCGCCGACGCCGAAAGACTTTGTTAAATTGGTGGCGTTATTGCGAGCTGATCGCGCTGCTCATTCGAACGAGCAAGATTAATTTGGTCGACTATGGCTGGTGCCCCAAATGGCAACTGCCGCAAGGCGTCCAGGCTCGAATAACAACAGTTAGCGAGCCTGGAAACCTAGCAACTCACGTGAATGATAACCCCATTCTAGTTGCGTCAAACCGCACGCAACTGGCACAAGAATTAGCCTTGCCACAGCCACCGAAATGGCTTGCTCAGTATCACAGTACCAAAGTGATTGAGGCGCAGCAGGCCAAACTTGATGAGCCCGCCGATGCCATTTGGAGTGCACAACCACAAACGGTTTGTGCGGTGCTTACTGCCGATTGCTTACCGATTTTACTTTGTAGTGACTGTGGCGACGTGGTTGCCGCGATTCATGCTGGATGGCGAGGTCTTGCCCAAGGCATTGTCGCCGAAACCTTAACCCAGTTGCCCTTGCCGGCGAACCAATTCCGTGCCTTTATTGGCCCTGCGATTGGGCCTAAACATTTTGAGGTCGGTGGCGATGTTTATCACGCCTTCGAGGGTCTCGGGGTGGTTGATTCTCAGAGTTTTAAGCCCCATATCAAAGGTAAGTGGCTCGCTGATTTGCCGTTACTGGCCGAGCGAGTTCTGCAAAAGCTGGGTATACAAAATGTCACGCAAAGTGCCATTTGTACCTTTAGTGACGAGCGTTTCTTCTCTTATCGTCAAGATCCAACGTGCGGACGCTTTGCTTCATTAATTTGGAAAAATTAATTTACCTGCCCCTTGAAATCGCGCAATAAATACCCACATAGACTATCAGGATATAGTCGTTGTTTATGAGGTACAGTTGCCATGCGATTTGACAAATTAACGAATAAGTTTCAATTAGCTATTGCCGATGCGCAATCATTAGCATTAGGTCGCGATCATCAATTCATAGAGCCCTTGCACGTGATGCAGGCGCTACTTAACCAAGACGGTGGAACCCTAAGGCCGTTGCTGACCTATCTTCAGGTTGATGCCACGCAGTTGCGTGCTGAGTTAAGTCAGGCCATCGATAACTTGCCCCAAGTGGAAGGTACTGGCGGTGATGTTCAAGCCTCTGCGGCAACGGGTACGCTACTCAACTTGTGTGATAAGTTCGCACAAAAGCGCAACGACCAGTTTATTTCTTCCGAGCTTTTTGTGTTAGCTGCGACTGAAGACAAAGGTCAGCTGGGTGCGATCTTGAAACGCTTAAAAGTAACTCGTGACAAAGTCGAGCAAGCGATTGAGAAAGTGCGTGGTGGCGAGAGTGTCGCTGACCAGAACGCTGAAGATCAGCGCCAAGCACTGGATAAATACACCATAGACCTTACGGAGCGAGCAGAGCAGGGAAAACTCGACCCAGTCATCGGCCGCGATGATGAAATACGCCGCACGATTCAAGTTCTCCAACGTCGCACCAAAAATAACCCGGTACTTATTGGTGAACCCGGGGTGGGTAAAACCGCCATCGTTGAGGGGCTAGCATTACGCATCGTCAACGGTGAAGTGCCTGAAGGCATCAAGCACAAGCGAGTGTTGTCATTAGACCTAGGAGCGCTGCTCGCAGGGGCTAAATATCGCGGAGAATTTGAAGAACGCCTTAAAGCGGTGCTCAATGAGCTAAGTAAAGAGGAAGGGCGCATTATTCTCTTTATCGATGAGTTGCATACCATGGTCGGTGCCGGTAAAGCCGATGGCGCTATGGATGCAGGCAATATGCTAAAACCAGCACTTGCTCGTGGCGAGCTACACTGTGTTGGCGCGACAACTCTCGACGAATATCGTCAATACATTGAAAAAGACGCTGCTCTAGAGCGCCGATTCCAGAAGGTTTTGGTCGAAGAACCGTCGGTTGAAGACACCATCGCTATTTTGCGCGGTTTGAAAGAGCGCTATGAAGTTCACCACTCGGTACAGATTACTGACCCTGCGATTGTGGCAGCTGCGTCGCTGTCCCATCGTTACATCACCGAGCGACAGCTGCCGGATAAAGCCATTGACCTTATTGATGAAGCGGCATCGAGCATCCGTATACAAATCGACTCTAAGCCAGAAGACTTAGATCGACTTGAACGTCGTATCATTCAGCTGCAACTGGAACAAAAAGCGCTGCAAAAAGAAGACGACGATGCGAGTAGAAAGCGCTTGGCGAGCCTTGAGTCGGAGTTAGAAGATCAGCAACGTAAATATGCTGAGCTAGAAGAAGTCTGGCTGTCGGAAAAAACTGCAGTACAAGGTGCGCAAAATATTAAAGCGCAACTGGAGCAGGCCAAGACAGATCTTGATATTGCGCGTCGTGCCAGCGATTTAAATCGCATGTCCGAATTACAGTACGGAAAAATTCCGGAGCTTGAGCGGCAACTGGAAACCGCAATTGAAGCCGAAGATCAAACCATGACACTATTGAAGAATAAGGTCACGGACGAGCAAATTGCAGATGTTCTTTCGCGCTGGACCGGCATTCCAGTAAGTAAAATGCTTGAAGGTGAGCGTGATAAATTGTTGAAGATGGAATCTCAGTTGCATCAACGTGTGGTGGGACAAAATGAGGCCGTAACATCGGTAGCTAATGCGATACGTCGTTCGCGCGCAGGTCTTGCAGATCCGCAACGGCCCATCGGCTCGTTCTTGTTCTTAGGCCCAACGGGAGTAGGTAAAACCGAGCTATGTAAATCGTTGGCTAGTTTCTTGTTTGATACCGACGATGCCATGGTTCGTATTGATATGTCTGAGTTTATGGAAAAACACTCGGTTGCCCGTTTGGTCGGCGCCCCTCCTGGCTACGTAGGCTATGAAGAAGGTGGTTACTTAACTGAAGCTGTGCGCCGTCGACCTTATTCTGTGGTGTTACTAGATGAGGTAGAGAAAGCACACCCAGACGTATTTAACATTCTTTTGCAGGTGCTTGATGATGGTCGGTTAACAGATGGTCAGGGGCGTACGGTCGATTTTCGTAATACGGTGATTATTATGACCTCGAACCTCGGCTCCGATATTATTCAAGAAAAAGCGCATGAACAGAGCTACGACGAAATGAAAGCGGGCGTTATGGACATACTACAGCATCATTTTCGTCCTGAGTTCTTAAACCGAGTCGACGAAACCGTGGTCTTTCATCCATTGGCGAAAACTGAGATTCGCGCAATTGCCGAAATTCAGTTGCAACGGCTTTATCAACGCTTAGCTGAGCGTGACTATTCGATTGAGCTCAGTGATGCTGCTTTAGATCATCTTGCGGCGGCTGGGTTTGACCCAGTGTTCGGGGCTCGTCCACTCAAGCGTGCGATTCAGCAAGAGCTTGAAAATCCGTTGGCGCAACAACTGTTGGCGGGTGAATTGATACCGGGACAGTTGATAAAAGTTGATTATCAAAATCAAGAGCTGACCATCGCGCAATAGTCGTTCGCTATTTATTGGAACTCGTATGCTGTGCTATCCTGCACAGCATACGATACTAGTAACTAGGATAATCCTATGCCAAACAATTCACCGACCAAGAATCGCGGAGTCTTTTTGTTGCCAAATCTTTTGACGACAGCAGGCTTGTTTTCGGGGTTCTTTGCCATCGTGGCATCCATGAACAATCAGTTTGAGTCGGCAGCGGTCGCCATTTTTATTGCGATGGTTTTTGATGGGCTCGATGGCCGCGTCGCAAGAATGACAAATACGCAAAGCGACTTTGGCGCTGAGTATGACAGCATGGCTGACATCGTGTCCTTTGGTATGGCGCCGGCATTGGTGATGTATAACTGGGGCTTATCAGAGCTCGGCAAGTTTGGTTGGTTAGCAGCCTTTATCTTTGTCGCAGGTGGTGCGTTGCGGTTAGCACGTTTCAATACCAACCTAGGTTCCAGCGATTCTCGTTTCTTCCAAGGCTTAGCGATTCCAAGTGCAGCTGCAATTGTTGCAGGCCTAGTTTGGGTCGGCAGTAAATACGAGATCGATCCAAACTCGATAAGCTATCTTGCAGCGGTGATCACCATTTGTGCCGGTCTATTGATGGTAAGTAACTTTCGCTATCACTCGTTTAAAGATGTCGATTGGCGTGGTCGCGTACCGTTCGTGGTGATTTTGGCCGTGGTACTCGCTTTTGTAGTGGTAGCAACTGAGCCTTCACTGGTGTTGTTTAGTATTTTCTTTCTTTATGCACTTTCTGGACCTATCACCACGATTCGCTCAGTGAAACAGTTGAAACTAAAACACGTGGTTGGCGACGACGATGATTGTGAAGCCGACGAAGAGCTTAAAAAGCCAGAAACGAGTACAGAAAACAAACGTTCTGACGATGATTCGAGCAAGAGCGTTTAAAAACTAAGCAGTCAGAACTTTTTTCGTAAAAAGATCTTGCACCGGCGGCCATGATCCTTATAATTCGCCGCCGTTGTCACCGAGGCTTAGGCCGCAGCGACAGTAGCCAGCAGCGCGATGCGCTTGCAAAAAAAAGATCGAAAAGGATCTTGACGCTGGCACCGGATAGCGTAGAATACGCTTCCCGCTTCAAGAGAAGCGAATGCTCTTTAACAATATACCAAGCCAAGCAAACTGTGTGGGCACTTACCGGATTCAGGCAGAGAAAGCATCTACGGATGCGAGTATTCTTTCGTATAACGAAG
>NZ_CADCXY010000006.1 GCF_902806985.1 Pseudidiomarina piscicola | reverse complement strand
GTTGCCTGCCTCAAGCGTGGAGCGCATTTTAGAGATTTAAGTCGCCACGTCAAGCCTCGTTTTCAAGTTTTTGCATGTTTTTTTGCTGACTGCTGGATTTCTGTGCTTTACGCATAAAAAAAGCTCGCATAACGCGAGCTTTTTAAACAGTTGTCACAAATTACAGTGGTTTATTTTTTCGGGCCGCCTTTACCGCCGCCCTTGCCGCCACCTTTACCGCCACCGTTGCCGTTTCCACCGGTGTCACCACCCGTGTCACCAGATCCGGCACAACCATAGCTAGTTAGGTAGTCAACTGCTGCTTTAGTTTGCACTAAACCATAACCGTAAGCACTATCACGGCCTGTTGCACCTAAGTCTTTCGCCGACGCATGCAATGCTGAACGTATCTCAGTATTGGTACAAGTCGGGTGATGTGACCAAACTAGTGCTGCAACACCAGCAACATGTGGTGTTGCCATAGAGGTGCCGTCAAAGAATGCCCAGTCACTATCGATAACACTAACCGTAGCGCTTGCGCCTAACTGCGATTGCAGTGTCGCGCCATCAGTATCAGAGACTCCAACAGCAGGGATTGATGCATTGTATTCACCTAAAGTACCAAGCAGTGGACCTGGTTCATTATTATAAACAATGGCGCCAACACCACCGCCAGCTTCACAGGCTTGTACCTTCTCGGTAAAAGAAACGGAGCCACGTTCAATTAGGCATACCGCTCCAGACGAACTTGGGCACGCCTGATCACCAATGCCACAATCGACTAGGTCACCAGTCACCTCAGTGCGTGCCGAGCCGTCCATGCCATTTGCATCGTAGCCCACGCCGGCAACGCTAACCGCTACTTTCTCACCGGTACCACGTGGTACCGAAGAAAGTACAGCAACACCAGGACCGGCAAGTTCTACTTGATCGGTCTGCTGCGAAAAGGATGCAATAGCTTCATTACTATCGACCGCAGCAACTGACACGACCGCATCATATGAAGCCGGATAGGAATGACGCGTATTACCATCATTACCAGCAGCGGCAATACTTAACACACCGGCATCGTGTAACTGGCTAAACGCCCGTTCTTCTGTACGGTTCGCGCGCGAACCACCGAGACTCATATTGATAACTTGAGCACCCTCGTTCGCACATTGCTCAGCCGCTGCGATCAATGAAGATGAATAGCTCCAACCACTAGCGCTAAATACTTTAACGATATGAAGATTAAGGTTACCACTTGGCAACACACCAACCACACCCTCACCATTAGTTAATGCCGCAATCGTACCGGCAACATGTGTTCCATGACCATTTTCGTCTGTATACCAGTTACCTGAACCACTATCGTAGCGCCCCGTAACACCCGACGTTGGTAAGTCTGGGTGGCCGAGATCATAGCCAGAGTCGATAATACAGACTTTGCGACTACCGGCACCTGCATCTGAGACTAGGTCAGCCTGAACTTGGGCAATACCATAAGGCGAACCTGGTTCATACTGTGAGCTAAACAGCTGGCGTGGCGTATCTTCTTCTACCAAGACGACATTTGGATTATTGCGCAAACCATTTAATGCTGCCGCGGGAACCGATATCGCCATGGCGTTAAAGCTTGACAAGTCAACGTGCTTATTACCGCCAGCTCGCGACACCGAACGTTCGACTTTCGCTTGGCTACCCGGCTTGAATTGAATAATGACACGCTCTTTATCGTTACCTGCTTGAGCGACTGAGCTGCTCACCGCCAGTGCGAGTGCTGCTAGGGCAAAGCTACCGTGCTTCACAAAGTGCTTAGACATGTTGTTCACCTTATTATTGTTAAACCTAGTGTTGTTCAGCGTAATTATTCGTCTGTTTATCGTACGCTTGAAATCATACTGAAACATCCGCACTGGTTAATCAATGTACAATTGCAAACTTTTTTGTAAAGACCGTGGGCACGCTCTACGCTAGACTTTTCGACTCGAGGGTTTACAATTCGGCCTCGCGCAATGCATCGCCCAACCATGAGGAGTGTCCATGACACATTTAGCCGTACAACCGGAACGTTACCAACAACAATTGGCTGAAAAGCAACAACGCTTGCAGACACTGTTGGCTCCACACACCAGTTCCGAGCTAGACGTGTTCGCTTCACCTGCCCTGCACTATCGCATGCGCGCTGAGTTTCGGATGTGGCATGAGGGCGATGACCTGTTCTATATCATGTTCGATCCGGAAACCCGGGAAAAGATTCGTATGGATGAATTTCCTCCGGGCAGTAAACTCATCAATGAATTGATGCCTGAGCTCATCACGCAAATTAAAGATCGCCCAGTGTTGCGCAACCGACTTTTTCAGGTTGAGTTTCTCACCACCACCAGCGGCCAGGCATTAGTTTCGTTGATCTACCACCGTCAACTCGACGAAGAGTGGCAACAGGCGGCGCAACAATTAAGAGCCGAACTGCAACGTAAGGGGAAAGTTGAACTGATTGGTCGCGCGCGAAAACAAAAGCTACCGCTGCAGCAAGACTGGGTGGTGGAGGAGTTAAACATTGCTGGGCGCGATTATAAATTTCAGCAAATCGAAAACAGTTTCACCCAACCTAATGCGGCAGTAAATATAGCTATGGTGGAGTGGGCTCTCGCAGCAACCGAAGAGACCGATCACGATTTGCTAGAACTCTACTGTGGTAATGGAAATTTCAGTTTGCCTCTGGCGCGTAACTTTAATCGTGTTCTGGCAACTGAGATCAGTAAGGTTTCTGTCGCCTCGGCGCGTTACAACTGCGAGTTGAATAACATTGATAACGTTACTGTGGTTCGAATGTCAGCCGAAGACTTTAGTGCAGTCATGAAAGGTGAGAAAGAATCGCGGCGAGCAAACGAAGCGCAAATCACCAGCTTCGACTGTCAAACAGTGTTGGTAGACCCACCTCGCGCAGGCCTAGACGACGATACTATCGAACTGGTTCGCCAATACGACCGCATTATCTATATTTCTTGCAATCCTGAAACGCTGGTCGATAACTTAGAGAGCTTGGGCAATACGCATAAAGTAGTGAAATGTGCCCTGTTTGATCAATTCCCGTACACCCATCATATGGAAGCTGGGGTTATTATTGAAAGGCGTTCGTCGCTATAGGAGTCGCTTGACGGGTGAGCTTTAAGTTCACCCAATGCGCAGCAACAATAAGTGCAGCGCCGGTAAGAATGATAATAGGCTCGCCTACTTCACCAAGGCTGTCTTTGTGCCAGTAGATAACACCGCCAGCTATCAGAAGCAGCAAAGGGTAAACTCGAAAGTGCTTGCGCATACCCATCACCAGTGCAACTAGACCAAGCGCGATACTGGTGCCCAAAATAACTCGCTCGAGTAACTCTTCACCAATAAACGATAAGCCCATTAACGACAACATCGGCAGAATCACTGGCAGCAGCAAGCAATGCAATGCGCACAAGGTGGTCACCCACATACCTGTTCTGTCTAATGATCGTTGTGTCATGGCTACTTAGCCTTTCGTCGTAAAATCTGTTAGTTGTTATATTATAACATCACGAAAGTGTCGGCAAGTTTTCGGCTAAAAGTTTTATCGGTGACGACTTAGGCTCGGTCGATGGCGAACGGTAGCACCTTCTCAATCTCACTCTGGTTCAATAACACCATTAATAAGCGATCGACACCGAGAGCAACGCCTGAGCAATCAGGAAGCCCTTGTTCCAATGCCGCTAATAGACGAACGTCTGGCACAGCCTTAAGCTTTCCCGATGAGTTTCGGCGCTGGTTATCGCGCTCAAACCGCAATTGTTGCTCACCGGCATCCGTCAACTCTTGATACCCGTTCGCAAGTTCCAGACCGCCATAAAAAAGCTCAAACCTTAACGCCGTGCGTGGATCTTCTGGATTAACTTGCGCCAAAGCTGCCTGCGAGACCGGGTAGTGAGTGACAAAAGTGGGTTGCTTCGGGTTTAACTGTGGCTCGATAACTGTTGCCATCGCTAAATCTAACAACAGATCGCGATCATCTTCGCGATGAACGAGGTCGGCTAACGAAGAATAACTACTTAAAGCGTCACGCAGCTGGCCTACAGCATCATCGGCTAGTGGGTCCACGCCAAGCTGATCGATAAATAGTTGCTGATAACTGATGCTCACTGCGGCAGGAGCATCGCTAACGTATTGCATCAACTCGTTGATTTCTTGCATCAGCTGCGCGGCAGTAAAATCAAGGCGATACCACTCTAACATGGTGAACTCAGGGTTATGCCTAGAGCTTAGTTCGTCATCACGAAACACTTTCCCAAGCTGATAGATACTACCGCTACCAGCAGAAAGTAAGCGCTTCATGGCATATTCAGGGGACGTTTGCAGGAAGTATGGCTGCGCGGCGCCGCTTATCTGTGTGCGCAGATTATCTAAATGAACATCGGTGACAGCAAACTGACCGAGCAGCGGGGTGTCGACTTCAAGCACATCGCGGGCCGCGAAAAATTCTCGAATCGCAGCTAACAATGCAGCGCGTTGGCGCAGTACATCCATGGTTGCGGAAGGTTGCCAAGCATTTGAACGCTGCATCGTTAGGGCTTCGTCATTACTTTTGAACGCGTGACACGTACTCACCAGTACGCGTATCGACCTTAATCACTTCGCCAATTTGCACAAATAAAGGTACGCGAACCACAGCGCCAGTAATTAATGTTGCTGGCTTGCCGCCGGTACCTGCAGTATCACCTTTTAAACCTGGATCGGTTTCGGTAATTTCAAGTTCGACAAAGTTTGGTGGCGCCACAGTAATAGGGTTTCCGTCCCATAACGTGATGGTGCAGGTATCTTGTTCAACGAGCCATTTCACCGCATCACCCACGGCTTTTTCGTCGGCGGCAATTTGCTCAAAGGTTTCGTTATTCATGAAATGCCAAAACTCGCCGTCGTTATACAAGTAGGCTAAGTCGACGTCCATAACGTCTGCACCTTCAACGCTGTCACCAGACTTGAACGTCTTTTCGACCACTTTACCACTGATCAATTTACGAATTTTGACACGGTTAAACGCCTGGCCTTTGCCTGGTTTAACCATTTCGTTTTCAACGATGGCACAAGGCTCGCCATCTTGCATAATCTTTAATCCAGCCTTGAATTCGTTCGTACTGTAGTTCGCCATAGTTTCCTCTTCATTCCACAGGTTTAGCGATTTCGCGCGCAATAATAAACCATAACCACGCAATTTTCAGGTAAAATAACACGTCTAGCTAATGAAATCTGAGAGTGACGTGTGACTGAAGCAGCTACGATCGCGGTTCGCCCTGCTTGGCAACAGGCCCTTGCACAGGCGATTCGTGCCCCCGAACAACTTGCCGAACACCTAAACCTTCCCCACAGCTGGGTGCAGCAGCACGGCGCAGCCCGGGAGCTTTTCCCGCTAATGGTGACGCGCCATTTTGCTAATTTGATGACCCCAGGCGATATCGATGATCCGTTGCTGCGACAAGTCATGCCTCATCTTGATGAGTATCAAGAAACCGAAGGTTTTACCACCGACCCGCTAGAAGAGCAAAACGCTCAACAGCCTAGTTTATTGCATAAATATCGATCACGCGTTTTAGTCATTATGCGCAGTGGTTGCGCAATTAACTGTCGCTACTGTTTCCGTAGACACTTTCCCTATGCTGATCATCACTTCGGACCTCAGCAACGGGCGCAACTACTAGCTTACTTGCAGCGTGACCCAGCGATAAACGAGGTGATTGTAAGTGGCGGAGACCCATTGTTGGCAACCGATAAACAGTTTTCGCAACTGCTCGACGAGCTCGAACAATTGCCGCAGCTCAAACGTATCCGCATACATTCACGCTTACCGGTGGTACTTCCCGAGCGCTTAACCCATGAACTGGCTGAGCGGTTGGCGCGAAGTCGTCTGCAAGCAGTGTTGGTAATTCACGCTAATCACCCGCAAGAAATTGCGCCACAGCTGCAGCAGCGGCTAATTCACTGGGCCGATGCTGGTATCACACTATTGAATCAAAGTGTGCTATTGCGCCAGGTAAATAACAACGCGGATGTTTTAGCGGAGTTAAGTGAACGTTTATTTGCCGCCCGAGTCCTGCCCTATTACTTGCATATGCTCGACAAAGTAAAAGGCGCCAGCCACTTTGCTGTGACTGACGCCGAAGCCTGTGCATTGGCAGCGCAACTAAGAGCTCAGCTACCGGGCTTTCTAGTGCCGCGACTGGTTCGCGAGGTAGCGGGTGAACCGAGTAAAACACCACTCGAACTCACCATGTCTGACTAACGGACATCGAACTGACGTTGCACCCACTCGGTCATTAAGCGTTTCTCGCGAAACAGATTATCACTGCCTGACTTACGCGTATTTCGCAAGCTTGCTGAACGGTCGCCGAGATCTTTTAAGCGGACATCGGCTTCTTGCGCAATGACCTCACCGTTTGCTCCCTTATAAGTGTAGGAAAAGCTCATGGTTGGGTAAGACACACTATCTAATACTCGAATATGGCCGCTGCCACCCATACCGTAGGTCGGTTCAATATGCCCCGTAAGATCAAGGTCCGTCATGGTAATAGCTAACGTGTTCGCCGCTGGAAGTTTAGCGCCAAGTTCTTGCCAGTGCTCGGTAAGCTTGTTCATGATGCGGTTTTGAAACCGCTCCTGGATATCACTTACCGCTTCGATATCACGGTAATCTTCTACGCCTTGCCATTTCACCGTAACCTCGGCTGCATACACCGACGTACTCAAAATGGCTGCTGCCAATCCAAGACTTATTTGGCTTAACTTTTTCATACTGCACCTCCATTGAACTGCTTTAATTATAAGATGCGTTATAGCTCGAATTTGTGACAAAAAAAAGCGGCACTCTATCGAGTACCGCTTCGGTTCATTTGGCAGATCTTTTGCCAAAGGCCGGCGAGCTTACATCATGCCGCCCATGCCACCCATGCCGCCCATGTCTGGGGCTGCTGGTGCATCGTCTTTTGGTAACTCTGCGACCATGGCTTCGGTGGTGATCATCAGTGCTGCAACAGAGGCTGCGAACTGCAATGCTGAACGCGTAACCTTAGTTGGATCCAAGATACCCATTTCCAGCATATCGCCGTAGGTGTCGTTACCCGCATTGTAGCCATAGTTGCCTTCGCCATTTTTGACGTTGTTGGCAACAACAGAGGCTTCTGCGCCAGCGTTCATAGAGATTTGACGCAGTGGTGATTCCATCGCTCGCAACGCAAGTTTAATACCAACGTTTTGATCTTCGTTTTCACCACGTAAGTCACCTAGTTTGCTAGCGGCACGTACCAGTGCAACACCACCACCAGGCACTACGCCTTCTTCTACTGCAGCACGAGTTGCGTGTAAGGCATCTTCAACGCGCGCTTTCTTCTCTTTCATTTCGACTTCGGTTGCAGCGCCGACTTTGATAACTGCAACACCGCCAGCTAATTTAGCTAGGCGCTCTTGTAGCTTCTCTTTGTCATAGTCTGAAGAAGTTTCTTCGATTTGCTGACGAATTTGCGTCACGCGACCTTCGATAGCTGTGTCATCACCGTTACCGTCGACAACAGTGGTGTTGTCTTTGTTGATCACGATGCGCTTTGCAGTACCTAAGTCTTCGAGCTGAGCTTTCTCAAGCTCCATGCCGATTTCTTCAGAAATCACTGTGCCACCAGTTAGCACGGCGATGTCTTGCAACATTGCTTTACGACGGTCACCGAAACCAGGCGCCTTAACGGCTGCTACTTTTACGATGCCGCGCATGTTGTTCACGACCAAGGTCGCTAAGGCTTCGCCTTCCACGTCTTCAGCAATAATTAGCAAAGGCTTGCCTGACTTAGAAACCGCTTCCAAGGTTGGCAGCAGTTCGCGGATGTTCGAGATCTTCTTGTCAACCAACAAGATGTACGGGCTGTCGAGTTCAACGGTGCCGTTCTCTTGGTTATTGATGAAGTAAGGAGACAAGTAACCACGGTCGAACTGCATACCTTCAACAACGTCGAGCTCGTCTTGCAAGGCTTGGCCTTCTTCGACGGTAATAACGCCTTCTTTACCGACTTTTTCCATCGCGTTGGCGATGATTTCACCGATAGTGCTGTCAGAGTTTGCAGAAATGGTGCCTACCTGAGCAATGGCTTTGTTGTTGTCGCAAGGCTGAGAGATTTTTTTCAGCTCTTCAACGGCGCTAATCACGGCTTTGTCGATGCCGCGCTTAAGGTCCATTGGGTTCATGCCCGCAGCAACAGCTTTTAGGCCTTCGTTGACAATCGACTGCGCTAAAACTGTGGCAGTTGTAGTACCGTCACCAGCTTCATCATTGGCTTTCGACGCAACTTCTTTAACCATTTGTGCGCCCATATTTTCAAACTTGTCTTCAAGTTCGATTTCTTTCGCTACTGATACACCATCTTTGGTGATCACAGGTGCGCCAAATGACTTTTCTAATACAACGTTACGGCCTTTCGGGCCCAAGGTGACTTTCACCGCGTCGGCTAAGACATTTACGCCACGGAGCATACCTTGACGAGCGGTGTTACCAAATTTTACTTCTTTAGCTGACATATTCGTAATCCTCTTTCAAAACCGTTACTCGGGAAGCTTAACCTTCAACAATTGCGAGAATATCTGACTCGCTCATGATCAAGTATTCTTCACCATCGATTTTTTCTGTTTTTACGCCATAACCTTCGCTAAACAGCACGCTATCGCCGACGTTTACGTCAAGCGCTTTCACTTCACCACTGTCGAGCATACGGCCTTTACCGACTGCGACGACTTCACCGCGGGTTGATTTTTCCGCAGCTGAGCCAGTCAGTACGATACCGCCTGCAGACTTGGTTTCTGCTTCCGAACGTTTAATGATCACACGATCATGTAAAGGACGAAGTTTCATCTTTGATAACTCCTACACCTAGTTTGTGGATGGATAACCTACCCTTGTGCTAAAGCACTTGGGCTGTTAAAAAGTTTGTGCCACAGTTATGGGGTGACATCAGACCGAACTCAAGGCTTAAGCTGAAATTTTTTTTGCTTTGTGAACTCTCTTTACTTCTTAAGGATGCGCTATGACCACAGCCTTTCATGTTGTTTTATGTAGTTGCCCAGACAAAGGAACCGCCAAAGCTATCGCTGAAAAGGTTCTACGTGCAGGCCTTGCCGCTTGTGTTAACATTGGCGCCCCTTCTACGTCGATTTACTGGTGGGACGATCATTTACACAGTGACGAGGAAGTTATGCTCGCCATAAAAACTTCGCAATCGCACCTTGATGACTTGTTTGCGATGGTCGAAGCCGCGCACCCTTACGATGTAGCAGAACTTATTGCACTGCCAATTACCGCTGGCAGTGAGGCTTACTTGCAATGGTTAAAAGAGGTAACGAACTAATGTGGCAGAGTTGGAAGGCGTTGATAGGTATTATTGCGCTCACTGTAGTTTCAGCTTTAAGTTTGAATACCAGTGCTTACGCACAAGATTTTTCCAACAGCAGCGCAGATCCCTTTGCCAGCTCTGAGTTTTTGCCAGTTGACCAAGCGTTTGAGTTCGATTTTCGCCAGCAGGGAAAGCAACTTACCGTACAGTTTGATGTTGCCCAAGGCTACTATCTTTACCAACATCGATTTGGTTTTGATGAGCAAGTACCTTTAGCAGAGCAGGTCACGCTACCGGCGGGTGAAAGCCACTACGATGAATTTTTTGGTGAATCCACCATCTATCGCGATCGCGTTGAATTCACTATTACCCTTGCAAATACCTCGGCCGAGTCGTTTACGCTCAGCTATCAGGGCTGTGCTGATGCTGGGTTGTGCTACCCACCTACTCGTAAAACAATTCCATTAGCGGCAGTGACGGATTCCATTGCCGCAGAAGATGCGGTGGCCTCAGCCATTGCACCGCCAACCATCGACGTTGAACAAGTTTCGAAGAACAGCCAACAAGGTGCAAGCCAAACGGTCTTCTCTGAGTTAAATGACCAGCCTTTATTATGGTTGCTCGGGATCTTTCTGCTCGCTGGTTTAGGCCTTGCGTTCACGCCTTGCGTGTTACCCATGTATCCCATTCTCTCGACCATTATTATGGGTCCGCAACAGCGTTTATCGACCGGTCGGGCCTTCACCTTGTCATTTGCCTATGTGCAAGGCATGGCCCTTACCTATTCTTTATTAGGTGTGGTCGTCGCGTTTGCCGGTTTGCGCTTCCAAGCCATGCTCCAACATCCAGTGGTGTTGATTACACTGGCGGTGATTTTCTTAGTTTTGGCACTGAGTATGCTTGGTGTGTATAACCTACAATTGCCCGCAAGTTGGCAAAATCGCCTGAATGAAATTAGTCAGCAACAGCGTGGCGGGGCGCATCGTAGTGTATTTGTGATGGGGGCACTTTCGGGGTTGATCGCCTCACCCTGCACGACAGCTCCATTATCAGGTGCGCTCTTGTTTATCGCGCAAACTGGTGATTTGACCATCGGCGCCAGTGTTCTTTATGCGCTCAGCCTCGGTATGGGAATCCCGCTTATTTTGTTCGGCACCACAGGCGGTAAACTGTTGCCCAAAGCCGGTGCTTGGATGACTATTATCAAGCGTATCTTTGGCATTGTGCTGGTGGCTATGGCTGTCTTTTTCGTTGAACGCTTGCTTCCTATCGCAATCGCCGACTGGTTATGGGTTGTCTTTATATCGCTCAGTGCGCTTTTCATGATTGTAAGCACCCTGCGCGATAGCGAAGGGGTTTTAGGCGTAACCTTGAGCACCTTCTGGCTGGCCATCGCCACCGTGCTATTGATCACATGGTGGCCGCAAGGAGAGCATCAACGTTTACCTTTCACGGAAGTGACCTCGGTCAGTGCTATCGAACAACAACTTGCCAAGGCCGAACCAAACCAACTGGTAATGCTTGACCTCTATGCCGACTGGTGCGTCGCCTGTAAAGAGTTCGAACGCTACACCTTTAGTGATGCAGAGGTTCAGCAAGCGTTAGCAGACGCCATCGTGTTACAGGCCGATGTCACCGCGAACTCGGCGGCAAATAATGCGATTTTACAGCGCTACCAAGTTCTCGGTCTACCCACGATTTTGTTTTTCCGTGATGGTGAACTCCTAAGCGGTGCTCGCGTAGCGGGTTTCCTTGATGCGAACGACTTCTTACAACATGTCCAAGAGCTTGACCAGCGACAGCAATTGCAGTGATCGTCGGTGATAAGACCAGTATTTTGCTGCGTTTTGGTTGATTTTAACTATAATGCCTAAGTATCGACAGAAAAAAGCCAAGATACCCTCGTGAACCTTGGCTTTTTCAACATAAAGACAACTTCGCAACAGATCGCAGCATAATGACCGAAAATACCAGTAAAAAACATAGAATCTTGCTGTTGAACGGGCCTAACCTGAACCTGCTAGGTCAGCGTGAGCCCGATATCTACGGCGCTGAAACGCTTTCACATATCGAAAGTCGTCTCCGTCATCGTGCTGAAGCGGTACATGTCACGCTCGATTGTCGCCAGTCCAATGCCGAGCATGAGTTGCTCGAATGGGTTCATGAGGCGGCGCATAGCAAAGTCGACTTTATTATTATTAATCCCGCAGCCTATACCCATACAAGTATTGCGCTGCGTGATGCACTTGCTGGCGTAAACCTGCCTTTTATAGAGGTTCACTTGTCAAACATTCACGCACGTGAAGCGTTTCGTCGCCACTCGTATCTTGCCGAATTAGCTGTTGGGGTTATTTGTGGCTTTGGGGCTCATGGTTATGAACTTGCCCTAGACGCCGCAGTCGAACATTTACAACAGCGTCAATCAAATTAACAACATTGAGTATGGGGTCATATTAGATCATGGATATCCGTAAAATTAAAAAACTGATCGAGCTGGTCGAAGAATCAGGCGTCGCTGAACTGGAAATTACCGAGGGTGAAGAGTCTGTACGAATCCACCGAGGTAGTAGCCAGGCAGCACCAATGCACTATGCCGCGGCACCTATGCCGCAACAAGCTGCTCCTGCACCGGCACCAGCTCCAGCGGCACCTGCGGCGGAAGCTGCAGAGCCAGAGATCACCGGTCATATCGTCCGTTCACCCATGGTCGGTACTTTCTACGCTGCTCCTGCACCTGGAGCAAGTGACTTTGTCGCGGTTGGCCAACAAGTCAAAACGGGTGAAACACTTTGCATCGTCGAAGCGATGAAGATGATGAACCAAATCGAATCTGATAAGGGCGGCGTAGTGAAGCAAATCTTGGTTGAAAACGGCGAACCAGTAGAGTTCGATCAGCCATTATTCGTGATCGAGTAAACGCATCAATTCGGGACATCATCATGTTAGATAAGGTTGTCATTGCAAACCGAGGTGAAATTGCGTTACGCGTACTGCGTGCCTGCAAGGAACTCGGTATTAAAACAGTCGCGGTACACTCCACTATTGACCGCAATCTTAAGCACGTTTTGTTAGCTGACGAGTCCATTTGTATCGGCAATGCGCCAGCAACAGAAAGCTATTTGAATATTCCACGGATCATCAGTGCCGCTGAAATAACCGACGCCGCAGCGATTCATCCAGGCTATGGATTCTTAGCTGAGAATGCCGACTTTGCCGAGCAAGTCGAAAATTCCGGCTTTATCTTTGTTGGACCTACTGCTGATATTATCCGCTTAATGGGCGACAAAGTGTCGGCCATCGAAGCGATGAAGAAAGCCGGTGTTCCATGTGTACCAGGCTCTGGCGGTCCACTTGATGACGATGAAGCGACCAATAAAAAAGTCGCGAAGCGCATCGGTTATCCAGTTATTGTAAAAGCCGCCGGTGGTGGCGGTGGGCGCGGTATGCGCGTGGTTCGTAACGAAGACGAGCTGGTCAGCGCAATTAGCACCACCAAAGCGGAAGCCGGCGCAGCCTTTGGCAACTCCATGGTATACATGGAGAAGTTCTTAGAGAACCCACGCCATATTGAAATACAAGTATTGGCCGATGGCCAAGGCAACGCTGTCTATTTAGGCGAGCGTGACTGCTCGATGCAACGCCGTCACCAAAAAGTAGTTGAGGAAGCACCCGCTCCTGGCATTACACCAGAGATGCGCAAATTCATCGGTGAACGCTGTGCGAAAGCCTGTGTTGAAATTAACTACCGTGGCGCCGGCACCTTTGAGTTTTTATACGAAAACGGCGAATTCTATTTCATTGAAATGAACACCCGTATTCAGGTGGAGCATCCAGTGACCGAAATGGTCACCGGTATTGACCTAATCAAAGAACAACTTCGGGTTGCGGCGGGGCGTCCACTGTCGTTCTCACAAGAAGACGTGGTGATTCGTGGGCACGCAGTCGAATGTCGAATTAACGCAGAAGATCCCGATACCTTTGTGCCTTCACCTGGCTTGATTCACCGCTTCCATTCACCGGGCGGGTTGGGTGTTCGCTGGGACTCTCATGTCTATGCAGACTACAAGGTTCCGCCAAACTACGACTCGATGATAGGTAAACTCATTACCTATGGCGAAAACCGTGATGTGGCGATTGCGCGCATGCGCAACGCACTCGGTGAGTTGATTATCGAAGGTATAAAAACCAACGTGCCATTGCAGAAAGATATTATGGCAGACGAGAACTTCCAACATGGTGGCACCAATATTCACTATCTTGAGAAGAAACTCGGTATGGGTGGACACTAACCCTTATGGCATGGATGCAACTTACTGTATCTGCACCGGAGCAGCATGCGCCCCTCGTCGGGGACATGCTGCAAGGCAATGGTGCGCTGGCAGTCACCTACCGTGATGCGCAAGACAACCCTATTTTCGAGCCGCCGTTAGGTGAAGTCCTGTACTGGCAAGAAACCCTAGTTACGGGGCTATTTCCTGCCGAAACAGATCTTGCACCGATACTGCATAACTTAAAGCAGTCTCGCTACTTTGACGACGACCTCAAGTTTAAAACCGACCAACTTGAAGACAAAGACTGGGAACGTGAATGGATGGACAACTTTCATCCGATTCAGTTTGGTCAACGTTTATGGGTCTGCCCCACCTGGCGTGACATTCCTGACCCTGCTGCGGTGAATATTATGCTTGATCCAGGCATGGCGTTTGGCACAGGAACCCACCCCACTACCGCACAATGCCTCGCATGGCTTGACGGACAAGACCTGCAAGGTAAGACTATTGTCGATTTTGGTTGTGGGTCGGGCATCTTAGCCATTGCCGCCTTGTTACTGGGCGCCGAAAGGGCGATTGGTATCGACATTGACCAGCAAGCACTCATCGCCAGCCGAGAAAACGCTGAGCGCAATGGGGTGGCCGACAAGCTCGAAGTTTATTTGCCAAGCAATCAACCGTCGTTGGCGGCCGACATTGTGTTGGCAAACGTACTGGCAGGGCCCTTGCAGGAACTCGCCGACGTTATTCAAGCGTATGTTGGCGAAAATGGTCATTTGGTGATGTCTGGGATCCTACCAAGACAGATCGAGCAGGTACAAGCAGCGTACACACCCACGTTCGAATTCAGTGAGCCGCAACAGCAGGATGATTGGGTGATGCTCCACGCACTACGCAAGCATTAGATTGTCCGACAATTGTCAAGAGTAAAAAGTGCAAAAAAGGCGGCTTTTGTACAAATTACAGCCTTTTCTTTCGCCGCCAAATTCCCTAAAATTTCCGACCCTTGAGTTGAACAGTTTTTAACCGATGCAGATCGGAAATTATACGTTAGAAAATCCAGTCATCTTAGCGCCTATGGCAGGCGTTACAGACCTCCCCTTTCGGCAACTTTGCAACGAGTTGGGAGCTGGCCTTACCGTATCCGAAATGCTCTCAAGTAACCCACGCGTGTGGCAAACAGAAAAGTCACAAAAACGCATGGGCCACGCCAATGAGCCCGGTATAAAAGCTGTTCAAATTGCTGGTTGTGAGCCTGAGTTGATGGCCGCCGCAGCGCAACATAACGTTGCCAACGGCGCGCAGATTATCGACATTAATATGGGCTGCCCAGCAAAAAAGGTAAACAAGAAAATGGCAGGCTCTGCGTTACTGCAGCACCCCGATCTAGTACAGGACATTTTGTACGCCGTGGTGAATGCAGTTGAAGTGCCTGTCACATTAAAGATTCGTACAGGTTGGGATCCTGACCATCGCAATGGCGTCGAGATTGCAAAGCTAGCTGAACAAGCCGGTATTCAATCTTTAGCCGTGCATGGCCGCACTCGAGCCTGTATGTACAAGGGTGAGGCAGAATACGACACCATTCGCGCGATTAAGCGCGCGGTGACCATTCCAGTGGTCGCTAATGGCGATATTGTGTCACCCGAAAAAGCCCGAGACGTTCTCGATTATACCGGCGCCGACGCCGTCATGATCGGCCGTGGAGCTCAAGGTAACCCATGGCTGTTTCGGGAAATTGCGCATTTTTTGGCAACCGGAAAACAGCTGGCGAAGCCTGAAACAGCTGAAGTTACCGAAGTGGTCATGCGGCATGTACAACGCCTTCATGACCATTATGGTGAATTTAGCGGCATCAGAATCGCCCGCAAACATGTAGGTTGGTATTTGCAACAGCAACAGCCCGCAGCAGAATTTCGCCGCCAATTTGTGGCAATCGAGTCGGCCACTGAGCAGCTCGAAGCCTTGGCGTCGTTTTTTAACTCAGTAAACTAAGAAGAGATAGAGCGCACCTATGTTTGATCAAAACGCAAATCGTGACCAAGTTTCACCTTTCACGACGATTGGTAATAACGCCCAGCCAAAACCGCTGCGCGACTCAGTAAAGCAAGCCATGAACTCATTCCTAAAGCAACTTGATGGACAAGATCCTGAAGAGCTATATGAACTGGTTCTCGCTGAGCTTGAAGCACCACTACTGGAAGAGGTCATGACCTATACTCGCGGTAATCAAACCCGTGCAGCGACCATGCTCGGTATCAACCGCGGCACATTGCGTAAGAAGCTGAAAAAATACGGCATGAATTAAGTGCCCCTGAAAAAGAGCGCCTTGTGTGCTCTTTTTTTTTTGCGAAAACGAACTTTTACGACTACATACTTAGTGACTCTTAAATGGTGACCATCATGACTTCTCGACCCATTCAACGCGCTCTTCTTAGTGTTTCCGATAAAACTGGTATTGTTGAATTTGCTCAAGCCTTGCAACAACGTGGCGTACAGATCCTTTCTACTGGCGGCACAGCTCGGCTGCTGCGTGAGCATGAGGTAACAGTCACTGACGTATCTGAACACACAGGCCAAGCCGAAATCATGGACGGTCGTGTCAAAACCCTCCATCCGAAAATTCATGGTGGTATTTTGGGGCGTCGAGGTACCGATGACGGTGTTATGCAAGAGCAAGACATTGCCCCAATAGACATGGTTGTGGTTAACCTATACCCATTTGCTTCTACGGTCGCTGACCCCAATTGCTCGCACCAGGATGCCGTTGAAAATATCGATATCGGTGGCCCTACCATGGTTCGCGCAGCGGCGAAGAATCACCAAGATGTCACTATCGTGGTCAATGCCAACGATTACGACCGCGTGATTGCTGAAATGGACACTCAAGCCAATAGCTTAAGCTTCGACACGCGACTCGATCTAGCCGTGCGTGCATTCGAGCATACAGCACAATACGATGGCATGATTGCCAACCATTTCGGTGCGCGACTACCACAACAAGAAAGCCCGTTTCCGCGTACTTTCAATGCCCAGTTTGAGAAAAAGCAAGACCTACGTTATGGCGAAAATAGCCATCAACAAGCGGCTTTCTATGTCTCCGCACAGCCTCAAGAGGCCTCAGTTGCCACGTCAGTGCAATTACAGGGCAAAGCGCTGTCATTTAACAATATCGCTGACACCGATGCCGCGCTGGAGTGTGTAAAGTCCTTCAGTGCGCCCGCATGTGTCATCGTTAAACACGCAAATCCTTGCGGCGTTGCTGTTGGTGAGTCATGCCTCGACGCCTACGACCGCGCCTTTAAAACCGACCCGACCTCAGCCTTTGGCGGTATTATTGCGTTTAACCGAGAGCTTGATGAAGCGACCGCCAAAGCGATTATTGAGCGTCAATTTGTCGAAGTAATTATCGCACCGAGTGTTAGCGAAGCAGCTCAACAAATCGTTGCTAG
The DNA here is from genome assembly GCF_902806985.1 of Pseudidiomarina piscicola. Taxonomy (GTDB): domain Bacteria; phylum Pseudomonadota; class Gammaproteobacteria; order Enterobacterales; family Alteromonadaceae; genus Pseudidiomarina; species Pseudidiomarina piscicola. Next base: position 99,262 of record NZ_CADCXY010000006.1, on the reverse strand, counting down.
TAAAGCCAATGTGCGCTTACTGTCAGCCGGCCAATGGCCAGCCCAACGCACTCCTAGCCTTGACTTCAAGCGTGTTAATGGCGGCCTACTGGTTCAAGATAACGACCTCGGCAGCATTACTGAGGACGAATTACGCGTGGTTAGTAAAGTACAACCTACAGCGGCCCAGATTGACGACTTACTGTTCTGTTGGAAAGTCGCTAAATTCGTTAAATCAAATGCCATCGTTTACGCAAAAGACGGTATGACTATAGGCGTGGGCGCCGGTCAAATGAGTCGTGTTTATAGCGCCAAAATCGCCGGCATCAAGGCCGCTGACGAAGGCTTAGAGGTTGCCGGCAGTGTCATGGCATCTGATGCTTTCTTCCCGTTCCGCGACGGCATCGATGCCGCTGCCGAAGCCGGTATCAAGGCCATTATTCAGCCTGGTGGCTCAATTCGCGACGACGAGATCATCCAAGCGGCTGACGAGCACGGTATTGCCATGCTATTTACTGGCATGCGTCACTTTCGTCACTAATAACGTTGCCGATCAGCTATCCTCGGTCTAGGATTAGACCCATCGAATGATAAATCGACTCATAATAAGGATAACGCTATGAAAAACGTCATTGCATTAGTCGCTATTGTTGCCAGCTCTCTTGGGCTGGCCGCCTGCTCTGAGAACACAACCACAACAGCGACAACGTCAGACACCATGACGCTGGAACAAGCTGTTAATGAGAACTCAGCGCGCAGCGCAGCGAATCTCGACCGCGATGTGCACCGTCACCCCATCGAAACATTAGAGTTCTTCGAGGTTGAACCCGACATGACCGTGGTGGAAATTTGGCCAGGTGGTGGCTGGTACAGCGAAATCCTCGCCCCTTATTTAAAAGAGAACGGCCAATTCTATGCCGCCCACTTTGCACAGTCAGAAACCCGCAACTATTACGTGAATTCGCGTAAAGAGTACGCTCAACGTGTTGCCAATGACCCTGCGTTTGACGCTGTCGTAATGACCGAATTCGCACCCGGCGCCAGCAATGAAATTGCACCCGCCGGAAGCGCAGACCGCGTACTTACCTTCCGCAACCTTCACAACTGGTACATGGGCGGCGGTGAAGACGGAGTCAAAGAAGCCTTCGCAACATTCTATAAAACACTCAAGCCAGGCGGCATTCTCGGTGTGGTTGATCACCGCCTGCCAGAGGCGCGCCCAGACACCCACATGGATAGCTCTGGTTATATGAAACAAAGCCTCGCAGTGGATGCTGCTGAAGCCGCTGGCTTTGAATTTGTTGGCGCTAGCGAAATTAACGCCAACTCAGAAGATACCGCAGACTATCCGCGAGGTGTTTGGACCTTGCCACCGACATTAGGCTTGGGCGAGGAAGATCTCGAACGCTATCTCGAAATTGGTGAAAGCGATCGCTTTACTTTGAAATTTAAGAAACCTGAATCATCTTCTTAAACAAAACAAGAGAGTCTGAAACGACATGAATGTACTTGTGATTGGCGGCGGTGGTCGCGAACATGCGTTAGCATGGAAAGCGGCCCAATCGCCAGCCGTAGAAACGGTTTTTGTGGCACCCGGTAATGCGGGTACGGCAACTGAATTGAAGTTAGAGAATATAGCCCTTGCAGCTGACGATATTGACGGCTTATTGGCATTTGCCCAAGAGCACAATGTTGGCTTAACCATTGTCGGCCCTGAGGCTCCCCTAGTGGCTGGTGTTGTTGATCGTTTTCAGGCGGCAGGTTTGACCATTTTTGGTCCGACCAAAGGCGCCGCCCAACTCGAAGGGTCCAAAGCGTTCAGCAAAGACTTCCTCGCGCGACATTCAATACCAACGGCTGCCTACGGCACTTTCACCGATAGCGAACAAGCCAAAGCTTATGTCGCCCAGCAAGGCACGCCGATTGTCATCAAAGCCGATGGTTTGGCGGCTGGTAAAGGCGTCATCATCGCCGAAACAGTCGAGCAGGCCAACGCCGCTATCGATGATATGCTGGCCGGAAACCGTTTTGGCGATGCGGGTAGTCGCGTCGTGATTGAAGAGTTTCTGGTGGGCGAAGAAGCTAGCTTCATTGTGATGGTCGACGGTGACACGGCCTTAGCCTTCGCTAGTAGCCAAGACCATAAAGCCCGTGATAACGGCGATAAAGGACCAAATACTGGTGGTATGGGCGCCTACTCCCCCGCTCCTGTGGTCACCCCAGACGTACACAATTGGGTGATGGATAAAGTCATCGAACCGACCGTTAAAGGTATGGCCGACGAAGGCCACCCCTACACCGGTTTTTTATATGCAGGTTTGATGATTGCGCCGGATGGCACTGCAAAAGTGCTCGAATACAACTGTCGGTTTGGTGATCCGGAAACCCAACCGATCATGATGCGTTTACAGTCTGACTTAGTTGCTTTGTGCCTTGCAGCCTGCGCTGGTGAACTTGAGAATGAAGTGATTGATTTCGACCCACGCGCAACAGTTGGCGTAGTGATGGCTGCCGGCGGTTACCCTGACTCTTATGCAAAAGGCAAGGAAATTACCGGCCTCGAAAATGCGGATACTAATGACACTAAAGTGTTTCACGCAGGCACCAAATGCCGCGACGATGGCACTATAGAAACCTCAGGCGGGCGTGTTCTGTGCGTAACGGCAATCGCTGATAGCGTGCAGTTTGCGCAGCAAAAAGCCTACCAGGGTGTGACTAAAATTCGTTGGGAAGACGCGTACTATCGTACCGATATTGCTCATCGCGCAATCGCTCGCGAACAACAGTAGCACTAGAATGAAAAAGGCCACATGGGAAACGATTCCACATGTGGCCTTTGTTAGTCTTCGACCACTAAGTCGTCGTCGTGAGAACCGTAGTCAAAGCTTTCGTCGCTGAATCGACTACGACCATACATACTTGCGACTTTTTGCCGGTTGATGCGGCCTTGATATTTCACCCAAGCTTTTTCAACCAAGCTAACTGCAGCTTTTTCACCACGCGCCACGGCGAGCAACGACTGTTCCTCTGAGTTTATCGGTTCAATGTCGCCGGCTAGCAGCGCAGCTATCAGGTTTCCATGCTTACTTAGCAGTTCACTTTCGCGAATTGAAAAGTCGCCCGAACGTGCAAATCCGTATGGATAATTTTTAAAATCGTTAAACGATTTCTTTGTGATTAGATCACGATTTTGTGTTGCCATTAGTGCCTTCCTCCAGACCAATAACCAAAGGAAATGACATTCGTCTTTCCGTTACTGACGATATAGAGTCGAACGGCGAACTTGTCAATTTATTTCTGTTAAAAACGATAATTAACGGTCGCTTTCACGTGCCGGCCCGCTGCCGCCATAATAGGGATAATTGGATCATCTTGCGGATAATTACCTACTTGTATGGGATTCCAGTATTTACGATCTGCAAGGTTGAACACTCCCGCGCCTACCTGTAGCTGATGGCTTGGAAACCACTGAACCAGCCAATCCATCGTGGCATACCCGGGTGCTGCATATAAGGCTTCATCATCGACATTATAAAGCTGCTTTTGACCCTGTTGGGCACGCAGTATAAAGCGCGTTTCCCAAGCTCCAGAGGGCGCTGCGTAGTTTACTTCCGCCAACATTGAAGGTGGGCTTACTGAAGCAACATCTTGGCCTGTGGTGCGGTCTTCGCCCTGACTATAGTCGAGCCACAGCTGCGATTCCCAGCGCCGGTTCCACTGCTGCTTCCAACTCAACTCAAGACCTTCAATAACCACCTTGTCGCGGTTGACCGATTGGAAAATGAGTAACTGCTGTTGCGGATCAAATCCTTGTGCAGCACGACTATCAATAAAGTCACTAAATCGATTGTGATAGCCGGTCAGAGTAAGCTCCGTATTTTTAGCACGCCACCGTAAACCGGTTTCGAAGGTATAACCTCGTTCTGGCTTTAAATCAGGGTTTGCGATCGCGAGAACTCGAAACTGCGGGTAATACAAGCCCACATTTACGTCTGCAAAAGGTGGCGCACGGTAGCCGCGGGCGTACTGCGCAAACCATTCCGCCTGCGGGCCTAACGGCCACAGCACACCAAGTTTCGGCAACCATGCGGTGTGAGTGAGATCGGTTACTGCCGTATTGGGGTAACGCAGGTCGAACAACTCATCGGCTTGCGTCGCTAAGTCATAATACTCATAACGTAACCCTGGACTCACCGTTGGCCCGCCACGCCAAAGTTTTATTTCATCGTGAAGGTAGAGCCCGAGCTCTTGAATTTTGCTACGCGGAAAGTCTCGAAGCGGGAAGGTTTCGCCAAGTAAGGTCTTGGTCGTTTGCTGTGTGACTTGATTAAATTGCCACGCATCACGCTCGTCCCACACTTCAGCTTGTGACCATTCAAAACCGTAACCGATGCGTTGCGACAGGCCTAGCAACTGAGTTTCGAACTCAAGATCTGCAGCGGCACCGTAATTTGAGTAGTCGTAGCGAAAGCCACGAAATATCGATACCGGCTCGGCCAAGCGGCCGCGCTCTTCAAAAGAATTTTGTTGGGTTTGCGCTTGTTGCAAAAAGACCCGCCACTGCCCCTGGTCATAAAACGCGGTAGCAGCGCTATCAAAGCTGAGAATGGCGCGCCACTCATACCGCTCATCATCACCACTTAATGCGGTTGTAGACGCTTGTCGTCCGGTTCCCAAGCTATGTTTAATTTGGCTGTCGCGTTGCTCTCGTAAAGCATCAAAACTTAGTTTCAGTTCACCCTGATCGGTCAAATAGTGCCACTTTAATAACGCAGCCCTTTGTACCGTTTTTTGAGGATCAAGCTGATCGCCTTCTAGGCCTTTTGCTTCAACCTCATCGTTGTGGCTCACAGCGGCCGCCATTAATAGGCTATGGTTGCCCGAGCTCAAGGCCGTAGCAACACGGCCATAGCCACGATCGGCATCTGAGCCATAACCTAGGCGCACGCGTGTGCCTTGATGTTCGGTGGTTAAAACGTCCTCAGGTTGAAGTGTCTGTACGGCCACGACACCACCTAAAGCGTCACTTCCATAGAGGGTCGACGCTGGACCTCGAAGAATTTCGACCCGGTTTGCTAGGCCTAAATCAAGTAAGCCTCGCCCGGTATCTGAAAAGCTGCCAACCGCAAAGCGATCAGCGATAGCTACTTGGTCGACGACAATGGCGGTGCGGTTGCCACCAACACCACGAATGCGGAAACCGCTGTAACCAAAGCGATGAGTAGTGTCATCGAGCTCAACTCCCATTTCATAGCGAATTAAATCGCTGGCGTTAAAAACCAGATCTCGTTCAAGCTCGGCATCACTCAACACCGATACCGTACCCGCGACTTCGCTTAGGGCACGCGCTTGGCGGTGAGCAACAACAGTAATGATTTCATCTGGAAGGATCGTGTTATCTGAATCGTTGCTTGTCTGTTGAGCGGTGGCCGGTAAGGCCACCGCCAACATTAACGCGCTACAGACATTGGTTAGCCTGTGGTGCGGTGTTGCCATTAATACACCTCGTTACGAGTATTGTAGTTATTGAATTTACCTGTTGGAGTAACAATTTTATCGCCCTTAATTACGTGCTTAAGTTCACGAGTTTTGTCATCCACAATCACAATCGCTGATTCTTCTTCCATGCCACTCCAGACCGAGAACCAGACTTCATCACCTTCCATATTGTACTCTGGTTGCACGATACGCTTCGGACCAGGACCTAAGTCAGCCCACTCGGCAATCGGCAGTACTTCATAGCCGGCATCAAGATTATTGACGTCGAATACTGCAACAGATTGTGCTTTATCACTGGCTGGGTTCAACGGAGTGTCGACCCAAAGGTTCGTTGATTTTGGATGGGTCTTAATAAACAGTGAGCCACCGCCTTGACCTTCGAGTATACGAACCACTTTAAACGCGTTGTCAGGGTGTCCCTCTGGGTCAGTACCAATCAGGGTAATGTTGGCATTACCTAAAGCACTAGTGGCCCATACAGGTCCATTCTCTGGGTCAACAAAGTTGGCACCGCGCCCTGGGTGAGGAATCCTTTCAACCGGAATCAAGCTTCCAATTCACGCTCGAGCGCATCAACAACAGCAATGGTGTCATTCTCGTTCGCTGCGGTCATAAAGTAGCGGCCAGAGCGATCCCAACCACCGTCATGCAAAAATGGTGCAGCGTCGATGGTAGTCACCTGGAGGTTGTCGATATCAGCATAGTTCACAAGCTTAATTTGCCCTGTTTCTTTCACGTTAACGATAAACTCAGGGTGTTTGTGTGAACCAACAATCGCTGCCACACGCGGCTCTGGGTGATACTCCTGAGTATCGACCGTCATTCCACGGGTTGAAACAATTTTCTTCGGTTCAAGGGTTTGACCATCCATTAGCACGTAGTGCGGCGGCCAATAAGCGCCTGCGATCGCGATTTGATCTTCGTAACCTTTGTAACGAGAGTTCTCGACCGAGCGTGCTTCTAGACCAATTTTTATTTCGGCAACGACTTGCGGCGGAAACATGTACAAATCGATAAGGTCAATTTTGCCGTCACGACCGATGGTAGTGAAATAACGCCCTGAACTAGAAGCGCGTGAAATATGCACCGCGTAGCCAGTTTCGACATAGTTCAACACTTCTTTACTGTCACCATCTATGATCGCAACTTCACCAGCATCACGCAGAGTGACGGCAAACATATTGTCGACATCATAGTCGTGCTGCGGCTCACTCGGACGATCTTCAGGTGCAACATGCACTTCCCAGCTGCCCTTCATTTCTGGCATGCCCCACTCAGGTGGTGTTGGTGGCTCATGCTGAATAAAGCGCGCCATCATATCGATTTCTTCGTCCGATAGCTCACCAGAAGTACCCCAGTTTGGCATACCGCCTGGAGAACCGTAATTGATCAACGCTTTAAGATAATCAGTGCCTTTTTCCTGAGTAATATCTGCTGTCAGTGGCAAACCGGTAGCGCCCTTACGCAACACTCCGTGACACCCGGCACAGCGCTGGAAATAGATCTCTTGAGCGTGTTTAAACTCTGCTTCGCTCATCGGTGGTGCACCAGGTGAAACAATTTGCTTGCCTCCACTCATTGCTGACGGAGCGCCTTTGTAGCGAACTTCAGCCGCCGTTGCGCCAGCATGTGGCTTACCGGCAGCTCGGTCTTTCAAGCCAAGCTCCACACGCACGTCTTCAACGTCATCATCGTCAACTTCGGCACCAGTATTGCCCCAGCTTGACAGCACGTAGTTGGTGATAGCGGCGATGGTGTCATCACTTAAATGCTGCATCGGGGGCATCATGGCGTTGTAATTTTGGCCATTGACCTCTAATGGACCCGACTTACCTTGCAAGATGGTGGTGATCAAATAATTCGGTTCACCATCTACATTAGGGTTATTCGCTAACGGTGGAAATGCACCTGGCAACCCAGTACCCGTAGGTTGGTGACAGGCTTGACAATTTTTTTCGTAAGCTGCTTTGCCATCTTCATCGGCAAGCACCGGCTGGCCCGAGATCATTAGCGCGGCTAACCCACAAAATACTGCAAGTGGTGAACGGCGCCAATTTGGCTGATGATTAACTTTATTACGCATGAAACGTCCTCCTTGATGGACTATCAGTTAGTTGCTAACTAACGTCAGTTTAACTGTAAAGGATAGACGGGATTTGATCGATATCAAGGAAGGGGGGGCTACCTAGTAGCATAAGGAGTACCCCCCGAGGAGTAGTTAAAAATTAGAGACTTAGGTTTAATCCCCAATCATTTCTGGCATCTCTGGCAAGTTGCTCACGAAACTGTGGCGCGGCAATTTGAATGAGTGCTTGCGCACGCTCCGATAGGCTTCTTGCACGCAAGTTCGCGACGCCATATTCGGTTACAACATAATGCACATGCGCACGTGTCGTTACCACCCCCGCACCTGGCGCGAGCATAGTTGAAATACGCGACACCTGTCCGCCTTTTGCCGTCGCTGGCAGCGCTATCACCGAGCGGCCGCCCTCGGACAGGCTCGCGCCTCTAACGAAGTCCATTTGCCCACCGACCCCTGAGTAAACGCGCGTGCCAATCGAGTCGGCACAAACTTGGCCTGTCAAATCAACCTGTAGCGCACTGTTAATCGCCATGACTTGTTTGTTCTGACGAATTACTGCGGTGTCGTTGGTGTATTCAACATCCAAAAAAGCGACCTGCGGATTGTCATCGACAAAGTCATAAAGCTGCTGACTTCCCATCGCAAAGGTTGTGACAATACGCCCACGATGCTTACGTTTACGCGAGTTATTGATCACACCACTTTCAACTAAAGGTAATACGCCATCAGAAAACATCTCGGTGTGAATACCTAAATCTCGGTGGTGCCCCAAACATCCTAACGTCGCATCTGGAATCGCACCAATGCCCATTTGCAAACAGTCACCATCGTTTATCAGTTCGGCAACGCGTTCGCCAATACGTAGCGTTGTCTCGCTTTGCTGGGGTCGTTGGTGTAACGGTAAGTCCAGCTCAAGCTCAAAGTAACGGTCGATTCGCGACATCGAGATGAAAGAGTCGCCGTGGGTTCTCGGCATTTTAGGATTCACCCAAGCAATAACTTTTTTCGCGACTTGTAACGCCGCGCGCGTCGCCTCTACAGAAATGCCAAGGCTACAATTGCCATGAGCATCTGGTGGTGAAACCTGAATCAAAACCGCATCCAAAGGCTGCTCGCCAGATCTAAAGAGCTTCGGGATCTCGGACAAGAAAATCGGCACGTAATCTGCTAAGCCTTCATTCACCGCCTCTCGCGTCGACTTTCCCACAAAAAATGCGCGCTGGCGTAAGTGCCCTTGCAACGCTGGATCGCCAAGAACCTCGCTGTGCTCGGTATGCAGTTGAAGCAACGTCATGTTTTTCCGCGAGAGCGCAACTTCTGTTAATCCCTCTAATAATTTATAGGGAGTGGCCGCCATCGACTGGCACCAAATTGTATCGTTATCAGCCAAAATACTTAGGGCTTCTGCCGCTGTTGCTACACGCATTTTCACTCCTTTTGCGGTACATTAGGATCATATTCGTTGAACTAGGGTAATCACAGTATGAAGTTATTCGCAATGTTAGGTGCGATCAATATGGCGCTTGGGGTAATTCTTGGGGCATTTGGGGCACATGGATTAAAGGCGAAATTAAGTTCTGAAATGTTGGCAGTGTTTCAAACGGGAGTTCAGTACCAGATTTATCATGCACTAGGCCTTCTCATGGTCGCTGCATTATTGATTCCCTACCCGCAAGCGGCAGGCTTAAGAACGGGCGGCTGGTTACTTTTAGCGGGTACCATTTTATTCTCAGGTAGCTTGTACTTGTTGGCCTTAAGCGGAAATAAGGTGTTCGGCCCCATTACGCCGGTGGGAGGCGCCTGCTTTATTCTTGGCTGGCTATGGATATTTTGGGCCATGCTCAAGGAGTTTTAAGCTTAGATGTCGCTGTTAACTGCACTGTTGTTACAACTTCTATCCGTTTCCCTGCCACAGGCGGACGCGCCAAGTGAGCTGCATTGGCGTGCTTGCCTGCTTGGTCAAACCAAGGTTCAACAGCAATGCCAAGGTGCACTGCAGCAGTTCGATTGGCATCAAGCGAAAGCTGAAATTTACCGTCTCAAAGATCAAGGCGCATGGCGTTTGCCGACCGCCGACGAACTTAGCTCTTTGATTGATAACGCTCCCGAGGTGTTAGCCAAAGTGTCAGATCAATGGCTACTTAGCGCCTCAGTGTTACGTCACGGTAACGAGCTATTGGTTGCCGCAGTCCACTACCCGTCAGGTAAGGTGGAATATATTCCCGTACGCGAGCCGGCCTTAGTGTTGCTGGTTGAAATTTAGCTTAGGTGACAGAATTAATGCGTTTACGTCATATTGAAGTCTTTCATGCTATTTATTCGTCGGGGTCCATTACTGCGGCGGCGCAGTTGCTGCATATTTCACAGCCAGCAGTCTCAAAAGCGTTAGCTCATGCCGAACAGCAACTGGGGTTCGCTTTGTTTAAGCGTGAAAAAGGTAAATTGCTACCCACCGCCGAAGCGTTAAGCCTGATTCCAGAAGTCGAACAGTTGAATCGCCAATTGCATAGCGTTAAGGCGCTTGCGCAAAACCTCCAGCGCCACGACGAAGGACTCATCGACCTTGCTATCACACCGGCGTTGGGCTTTGATGTGATCCCGCGAGCTATTGCCAATTTCTCACAGCACTATCCCAAGGTGCGCTTTCGGGTGCAAACCATTCACAATGACGAAGCCATGCGCGCATTGATTGAGCAAGACTGCGAATTGGCGCTATTATTCGCCTCGCCAAACTACCCTAATGTCAGTGCCATTGGCTTGGGCGACGTAGAGATCAAGGTCCTTTATCCAGCTAACACCTGGAATTCACAACCAGCTTCAGTTGGCTTGTCTGAACTTGCCGCGCAAAACCTAATCGCAATATGGGATAGCGGCCCCGTCGGGCAGCTGCTTTGGCAGCAGTTAAACCAAGCCGGCGTTGAAACGTCGTCAAATCTACAAGTCGATACCTATTTTGTTGCCGCCAAAATGGTTGCTGAGGGGCTTGGCTGCTGCACCATTGATGCGTTATCTGCAACTGGCAATAGCGATACCCGGGTCGGTACCGCACGGCTCGAGCCGCCACTTTTTGTTCCACTACGCGCCCTACACTTAACCACCAAACCCTTAAACCAGCTAAGCCAAGCCTTTCTGCCCTTTGTTCAACAGGCGCTGCCTACTCTATAACTTAAGGTTATACCTAGCCCCCAACTATTCACTGTTGCTTGGCGCTGCTTTCGTTATGCTGCTGTTCGGCGTTGCAATAGTGCTACCGAATAACGACATTGAGCAAATGAGGACAAGCTGTGAGCCAGTTAAAAGCCCCCTATCTATTATTTATTGGTGATGCCAAAGATCCCCTAAGTATTAAAATGGCGCGCAGTGCTGCCGACTGGAGTCCCGAAAAGTGCCTTGGCGAACTAAGGCTTGACGGCTGTGAAGTGACCACCGGTTGCACTGCAATGAGTCTCGACGAGGCGGTTTCACGCGGCGCCAAAAGTTTAGTGCTCGGGTTTGCCAACAGTGGTGGTTACATTGATTCGGCATGGCTGCCGATATTACAGCAAGCACTTGCCTCTGGGCTCGACATTATCAGTGGTCTGCATGATCGACTCAACGACCTTCCTGAGCTTGTTGCGGCCGCGCAGAGCAACGGTTGCACCCTGCACGATATTCGCCACCCGTCAGCTAAACTAAGAACAGGTAAAGGCTATCACCGCCAAGGTAAGCGCTTACTTACGGTAGGTACTGACTGTTCGGTAGGTAAAATGTATACCAGCCTCGCACTTACCAAAGAGTTACAGGATCGACACATCAAGGCAAGTTTTCGGGCGACTGGGCAAAGTGGTATTTTAGTTGCCGGCGACGGTATTGCTGTTGATTGTGTTGTGGCAGACTTCATTGCCGGAGCTATTGAAGACCTCGCGCCCGCCAATGACGCTGATCATTGGGATATTATTGAAGGGCAAGGGTCGCTGTTTCACCCTGCTTTTGCTGGCGTCAGCCTTGGCCTGCTGCATGGTGCACAAGCCGATGCTTTAGTGGTGTGCCACGCGTTAGGGCGTTCCAGTATGCGTGCCATCGATGATCGACCACTGCCTAGCTTAGTTGAGACTATTGCAGTGAACGAGCAATTGGCTCGCACCACCAATCCACAGGCAAAAGTCATCGCCATCGCGGTCAACACGTCTGCGGTTGATGAAGCTGCTGCTATGGCTTACTGTCGCGAGGTTGAAACGCAATTAGGCATGCCCTGCGTAGACCCTATACGGCATGGGGTTTCGCGCATCGCAGATAAACTAAATGGATAAAGTATTGGAGCGGGAAACGAGATTCGAACTCGCGACCCCAACCTTGGCAAGGTTGTGCTCTACCAGCTGAGCTATTCCCGCATCAAGAAAGTAATCGAGGGTGAAGTTTGGAGCGGGAAACGAGATTCGAACTCGCGACCCCAACCTTGGCAAGGTTGTGCTCTACCAGCTGAGCTATTCCCGCATGAACTTCGGTTATCAAATGCGATAACGGAGGCGAATTTTACTTAATTCAGCGGGCTTTGCAACCGCTTTTTAGGCTTATTGGCCCTGAATGTCGAAAAAGTGTGCACGGTAGTGCTTTAATTCATCGATTGATTCACGAATATCGGCAAGTGCAGTGTGTGCTCCCTGCTTAGTCACCCCTTTTGCAACCTCAGGTGCCCAATATTTGGCGAGTTGTTTTACGGTACTTACATCTAAATTACGATAATGAAAGAAAGCTTCAAGTTCGGGCATATAACGCGCCAAGAAGCGTCGATCCTGACAGATGCTATTGCCGCACATAGGTGAGCTATTCGGCGTGCACCAGCGTTTAAGAAACGCCAGGGTCTGTTGTTCTGTCGCCGCCTCATCGTGGTTACTCTCTTGTACTCGCGCAACGAGGCCTGAACCTGTATGAGTGCGCACATTCCAATCGTCCATCAGATCTAAATTGGCTTGGGGCTGGTGGACTGCGATAACCGGTCCCTCGGCCAAAATGTTCAGCTGTTGATCGGTAATGATAGTTGCGATCTCGATAATCACATCGCGCTCTGGCTCCAAGCCAGTCATTTCTAGGTCAACCCAAATCAGTCGATCTGCTTGTGCGGTCATGACTTTACCCTCTAAATTGTGGTGTTAGGATGCATTGTCGGTAATTCAGGCGCTGTTGCCAAGAATATTGTATCATTAGCAGTGAATTGACGTAGCCAATTAAGTTAGGAGCCTTGTGGGAAAACATCGAAAGCTAAATAAAGGACAGCTACGCCGTGTCCGCGCCAATCAACAAAAGCGCTTGCAGCAGAACGATCTTGAGCAAGAGCTCGACGACGCTAGCCTAGGCGGCACTGAATCAGGTGTCATTATTAGCCGGTTCGGCCAACATGCCATCGTTGCCACCGACGACCAACAGCCAATTCGTTGTAATATTCGTCGTGCCATTGAGAGCTTGGTTTGCGGTGATGAAGTTGTCTGGCGTCGCTTTACTGGACAAAGTGCTAACACTGAGCAAGGTGTCATTGAAGCGGTACAGGAACGTCGCTCACTGTTGAGCCGCCCTGACTATTACGATGGGGTAAAACCTGTCGCAGCAAACATTGACCAAATTCTGATTATCACCAGTGTATTGCCGGCTTTTTCGGCACAAATTATTGACCGCTATTTAGTCGCCTGCGAAGACATTGATATTACCCCAGTGATTGTCTTGAATAAGGCTGATCTACTTGACGATGTTGAGCCTGAACAACGTCAAGAAATTGCGGATGCGTTAGCGATGTATCAAGCTATTGGCTATCAAGTTCTTAGCGTAAGTGCCAAAACAAGCGGTGGCTTAGATGACATACAAGCGGTACTTAAAGACCATGTCTCCATTGTCGTAGGTCAGTCTGGTGTTGGTAAGTCGTCTTTAGTGAATGCACTATTACCCGACATTGATGCCGACGTTGGCGATGTCTCAAGTAATTCAGGCTTAGGTCAACATACCACCACCGTCGCAACACGTTATGCGCTGCCTAGTGACGGCTTTTTAATTGACTCACCTGGCATTCGTGAGTTCGCGTTATGGCACTTAGATGAAACCCGAGTGGCTTGGTGTTTTATCGATTTCCGTCCGTTTTTAGGGCTTTGTAAATTTCGCGACTGTAAGCACCAGCCGCAAGATCCGGGCTGTGCCTTACAACAAGCTGTTGAAGCAGGTGACCTTCACTCTCTTCGACTGTACAATTTCCATAGAATCATAGAGTCGATGGCAACCAGCAAGCCATCGCGAGCGATACCTCGAGGTAGCAAGAAGTGAATTGGGACGACGTTAAAATTAAAGCACAATACTTAACCCCTAAGCATGCTTTATCACGCTTAGTTGGCGCCTTTGCAGCTGCCCGTGCAGGGTGGTTCACTCAACTTTTTATTCGCTGGTTCATTCGCCAGTATAAAATTGATATGAGTGAAGCTGTGCATGAGAGTCCGGCAGCTTATAAAACCTTCAATGACTTTTTTACCCGACATTTAAAGCCGGAACTGCGCCCATTGGACGCCAGCGATCCAGACCAGTTCGCCCATCCTGTCGATGGTGCTGTGAGTCAACTTGGCGACATTAACGACGGTCGCATTTTCCAAGCCAAAGGACACGATTACAGTCTCACCGAACTGCTTGGTGGTGACCCGCGTGACGCGCACGCATTCAAAAATGGAAAGTTCGCGACTATCTACCTAGCGCCGAAAGACTATCACCGTCTTCATATGCCTTGTGATGGTACCTTACGCAAAATGGTGTATGTACCAGGTGACTTGTTTTCAGTAAATCCTCTAACGGCCGCCAATGTGCCTAATTTGTTTGCCCGCAACGAGCGTGTGGTCGCTATTTTTGATAGCGAATTCGGCAAGTTCTCGATGGTTCTCGTTGGCGCAACCATTGTCGCCAGTATCGGCACTGTGTGGGCCGGAACCGTAACGCCACCGACCGGCGACCATGTGCACAGTTGGGATTATCCAGCCTCTGGAGATCAAGCGATACGGCTGAAAAAAGGTGAAGAAATGGGACACTTTAAATTAGGTTCGACCGTGGTGCTGACCTTCCCTGAAGACACCATCGATTTCGACGACGCACTTGAAGCCGGCTCACAAACACGTATGGGGCAAGTGCTCGGTCAACGAGACGATTAGCCCGGATGCAGGTTATCGCGCACCGAGGGGCTAGTTTTGAGGCCCCAGAGAATACACTCACCGCTTTTGGTCGAGCGCTTGATGCCGGAGCCGATGGAATTGAGCTGGATATTTATCCGTTGCAGGACGAATGGATTGTCTTTCATGACCGGTATCTTGCGCGCTTAACAGCCCATCCTGGGCGCTTGCAAGATTTAACCCTCGAACAAGTGCGGCAACTCAAGGTATTTGGGCAACAGCCGGTACCTACCCTCGACGAGGCTTTAGCCTTCATCGCTGGGCGCTGCATGGTCAACATCGAGCTCAAGGGAGCCGATATTCGACGCGGTCTGACCCAGCATTTAAGGTTGGCCTGTGAGAGCGCCGGCTTTCGCCGCGAACAACTGCTGGTTTCGAGCTTTAATCATCATTGGTTACGTCAGCTCAAACACGATCATCCTCAGCAGCGTATTGGTGCACTTACCGCCTCCTGCCCGTTAAGCTATGCGGCCTTTGCCAGCGAACTTGATGCTTGGTCCGTGCATATTGCCGTCGATTTTGTGACAGCGGAATTCGTTGCCGACGCGCATCAGCGCCAGCTACGCGTCTATGTTTATACCGTTGATGAAGCCGAAGATATCCAAGAGCTGCAGCGCATGGGCGTTGATGGTATTTTTACCAATCATCCCACTGCAGCTCGTAACTGTCTGCGAGGGCTGCCCGTGCAGCCCGCAGAAGCTTGGCATATTGACTAGTTCGGTTCATCGTTATACTTCGGGTATTGCTGCTCTAACTCATCAAGCTTATGGCTTAACGCCATCGGCGAAGTGGTTTTTCGCGCTAACGCCGAGTACAACGATGGTATGATGAAAATCGTCAAGAACGCCGAGAACGCCACACCACAGAAAATCACCGTACCTATCACCATCCGGCTTTCGGCACCCGGCCCGGTACCTAAAATCAACGGTACGGCACTCATGAGCGTGGTAAATGCCGTCATGATGATCGGCCGCAAACGCTGCTGTGAAGCTCGCACAACTGCTTCATCAAAACTGTAGTTTGCATCACGGAGTTGGTTCGCAAATTCAACTATCAAGATACCGTTTTTCGCGGCTAAACCGATCAGCATGACAATACCAATTTGACTATAGATATTAATCGTTAAGTCCGTGAAAAATAGTCCAAATGCAGCACCAAGAATGGCAATTGGCACCATTAACATGATCACCAGCGGGTGAATAAAGCTCTCAAACTGCGCAGCCAGCACTAAGAAAGCGATCACCAAGGCTAAGACAAACACAAAGATCACCGAGCTGCCGCTTTCTTGGTAAAGTTGTGATTCACCTTTGTAGTCGATTGAAATATCTTCTGGTAGCTTTTCTGCAACCACAGACTCTAAATAAGCTAACGCATCACCTAGCGAATAGCCTTCAGCCAAGTTAGCCTCGATAGTAATACTCCGCATGCGATTGTAGCGGTTTAATTGGCCTGAGGTTGCCTGTTCTTCAACGGTAACAAGGTTCGACAACGGGATCAGTTGACCACTGCTGTCGGACCGTACATAGATTTGATCAATCGCAGTAGGGTCCCGGTAGTCCGAGCGTTCACCCTCGAGAATAACATCGTACTCTTCACCGCGATCTAAATAGGTGGTCGCACGACGTTCGCCGAGCATGGTTTCAAGGGTACGACCAATATCGCCTACCGAAACACCTAGATCGGCAGCTCGCGTTTGATCAATTTGAATCAGCAATTGCGGTAGCGTTTGTTTGAAATCACTATCAAGCTCTAGCAAGTTTGGGTTCTTACTAGCTTCTTCGATCACAATATCTCGATAGGCCGCCAGCTCCTCGTAGGTGTTCCCTTGCAGTACAAATTGCACCGGCCGACCATTGCCGCCAGAAATACCACTGCGCATAAAGGCAAAGGCGCGCACCCCGGTCACTTGATTTAACTTCTCGCTGACCTCGTCCATTAAATCGAACGAGCTCCATTCACGCTCATCAAAAGGTACGGTTCCGACAATAGCGATACCGGCAGAATTTCCCCAACCTGGTGCTCGCACCAGTAAGCGATCGATTTTTCCTTCGTCTAAATAAGGTAACAGTAAGGCTTCAATTTCGCGCATGTCTTCTGCGTTCGATTCAAAGCTCGCACCTTCAGCACTGCGCACCATCACAAAGAAAGTGCCACGGTCTTCGGGTGGCACAAACTCTTGCGGGACCAGTTTCAACATGTTGTAAGAAACAACCCCGGCTAGCAGCACTAAAACGACGGCCATCCACGGGTAAGCCAGCGTGCGTTTTAAGACCCGCCCGTAACCTTCTTCTACTCGATTAAAAAAGCGGTCCATGCCACGTCCAAAGCCACTTGTACGTTCGCGCCGACGCAGAATTTTGGAACTTAGCATGGGTGATAAGGTTAAAGCGGCAATACTCGAGCACAATACTGCTGCGGCGATGGCGAGGGCGAATTCGGTAAACAGCTGACCTATGTTGCCTTCCAAAAAGGCCAGTGGTACGAATACCGCAATCAACACTAGGGTTGTTGCCACGACCGCGAAGCCGACTTCGCGCGCTCCACGATAGGCCGCCAGTAACGGTGGTTCTCCGGCTTCCACGCGGCGATAAATATTCTCCAAAACAACAATCGAGTCGTCGACAACCAAACCGATAGCAAGCACTAGGGCTAACAATGTCAGTAAGTTGACCGAGAAACCCATCACATAAAGCGCGATGTAAGAAGCAATAATGGCTACCGGCACCGTCAGCGCAGGAATTAATGTGGCTCGAATATTGCCTAAGAACAAATAGATCACGACCACCACGAGGCCCATAGCGATGGCGAGAGTGTTATACACTTCATCAATGGAGCCTTTGATGAATATCGATGAGTCGTAGCTAGGTACAATCATCATCGACTCTGGCAGCGTTCGCTGGATACTCTCTATTTCGGCCTGAACATTTTCAACAACGGCAAGGGTATTGGCTTTCGACTGCTTAATGACCCCCACCCCGATCATGTTTATGCCATTGCCGCGAAACTCAGTTTTATCGTCCTCGGAGCCCATTTCGACCCGAGCAAGCTCACCCAAACGCACCAGTTGGCCATTATCACCGCGCTTGATCGACAGCATTTTAAAGTCGGTTGGGTCTAAATAAGTGCGAGCCACGCGCACGGTGAATTCACGATCAACGGATTCCACTTCACCCGCCGGAAGCTCGATATTTTCGGAACGCAGGCGCGTTTCGATATCTGTCACAGTAACGCCACGAGCTGCCATTGCATCTCGATCAAGCCAAACTCGCATTGCATAGCGGCGCTCACCACCTAAGTTCACACGCGCCACACCGTCCACCACCGACAGTCGATCAACAATGTAGCGATCGGCATAATCAGTGAGTTCTAGAATGCTAAGGTTTTCACTGCGCAAGTTGTACCAAACCACAGTGGTTTCATCAGAGTTCGCTTTCGACACCTCGGGCGGGTCGACCTGCTCTGGTAGATTATCAACCACCCTTGAAACCCGGTCACGAACATCATTGGCGGCCGAGTCAACATCACGACTCAAGTCGAATTCAATAGTAATCCGCGAGCGGCCATTGCGACTGCTCGAACTTATATTTTTAATACCCTCGATGCCGCTGATTCTGTCTTCGATCGGCTGGGTGATTTGAGTTTCAACAATTTCAGCAGAGGCGCCGGCATAATTAGTATCAATCGACACAACGGGGGGATCAATGTCGGGGTACTCACGGAGCGGTAGCATGGTGAAACACACAATACCGAAAACAATCAGCAGTAAGTTAACGACCGTTGCAAATACCGGGCGTTTAACTGAAATATCGGAGATCACCATAACTAGCCCTCCTTAATGCTGACTTCGATACCGTCGCGCATACGCACGATACCGTCCGTCACTATTTTTTCACCGGGTGTAATCCCATCAATGATCTCGACACTGCCGGGTTGTCGACGACCAATCGTCACTTGACGTTCTTTAGCAATGTTATCGGCGCCAACCACATAGACAAAGTGGCGAGTATCCATAGGGACAATTGCCCGCTCAGGCAACAAAAGAACGTTATCAACGCTGCGCAGTAGCTCTACTCGCAGTAGCATACCCGGACGCAGTAAACCTTCGTCGTTGGGAACTTCAGCACGCACAAGAATCGAGCGAGTCATGGGGTCTACGCGCGAGTCGATACTTTGAATGACGCCCTCGAATGCACGTTGCGGATAAGCGCCACTGGTCGCAGAAACCTTTTGCCCTACAGCGAGGCTGGCGAACACTAATTCAGGCACATTAAAGTCAAGCTTAATCGGCGTAATATCATCTAGGGTTGTGATCTGTTGACCGGGCGAAACAAGCGAGCCAACACTGATATGGCGAATACCAAGTCGTCCATCAAAAGGTGCCACAATACGTTTTTGTGCTAACTGCGTTTTAGCAACTTCTAACGACGCCACGATCTCTTTGACAGCGACATCTTGGGTCTCTAGCTGCTGTTGCGACGCGGCGTTTTGTTGAGCAAGGTTTTGTAAGCGTTGGTACTGACGTTTGGCTTCGGCTAAGCGAAACTTGAGCTCCTGCACACGAGCTTGTTCTTCGCGCGCGTCGAGCTCCACCAGCAAATCTCCCGCGGACACCGTCTGGCCATCACTAAAGTGAACCGCAACCACCTGCTCTTGGGTTTGTGCAGTAATCACCACTGACTCGTTGGCCTGTGACGTGCCGATGGCAGAAATCACATCGCGGAACGGCTTTACCTGCGCCTCAGCAACTTCTACGGGAACCGCGTCGCGTTGCCGCGGTTCGTCGACCACGGTTTCGTGGACGAGCAAAAAGTAAGCTGCTGCTAATGCTAGCGCTGCAACGATTAAGGAAACCGGATTGAAAAACTTTGTCACCGCCATATACTCCCCGACGTGCTGTGAAGGAATGATAAGTCTATGGCTTTATTGTAACGTGACACGCGTCGGCGGTAGTTCCACTTACCGCCGATTCGTATAGTTTTACCGCAAATTAGCGGTGGTAGGCAGGGCTTAACTTATGCACAGCTTCAATAAACGCTTTGGCATGCTCTGGATTAACTTGAGGATGAATACCATGGCCTAAGTTAAACACATGTCCGTTACCTTTACCGTAGCTCGCTAAAATGGCGGCAACTTCTTCTTCGATGCGCGCAGGTGAGGCATAAAGCACACTTGGATCCATATTACCTTGCAAGGCGACTTTATCTTGCACCAATGTTCTCGCTTCGGCTAAGTCGGTGGTCCAATCGACACCTAAGGCATCGGCACCGGTTTCCGCCATCTCACTTAGCGCATTACCAGCATTCTTAGTGAAGAGAGTTACAGGAACACGGCGCCCGTCATTCTCACGTGTCAGGCCATCGACGATTTGTTGCATATACCGCAACGAAAACTCACGATAGTCACGTGGGCTCAACACCCCACCCCAAGTGTCAAAGACCATAACAGCCTGTGCACCAGCAGCTATTTGCGCATTTAGATAACTGGTTACCGACTGCGCTAGCTTATCCAACAGTTGGTGCATTGCTTGCGGCTCTGCAAACATCAGTTTCTTTACTTCACTAAAGTTTTTTGTACTACCACCTTCGACCATGTAGGTCGCGAGTGTCCACGGGCTACCAGAGAAACCTATCAATGGTACCTCGCCTTTAAGCTCGCGACGAATCGTGCGCACGGCGTTCATTACATAGCCAAGCTCTTGCTCAGGGTCTGGCACACTTAACTTATTAATTGCAGCTAGATCACGCACTGGGCGCTCGAATTTCGGCCCTTCACCTGTTTCAAAGTAGAGCCCAAGCCCCATTGCATCAGGAATGGTGAGGATATCCGAAAACAAGATAGCTGCATCCAGCGGGAAGCGGCGCAGCGGCTGTAAAGTCACCTCGCAGGCTAACTCTGGGTTCTTACACAGAGTCATAAAGTCGCCAGCTTGCTGACGCAATTCTCGATATTCAGGAAGATAGCGGCCAGCTTGACGCATCATCCAAATAGGGGTGCGTTCAGTTGGTTCCCGCATTAACGCTCGTAGATAAACATCATTTTGCAAAGTATTCATTCGCTTCAACTACCTATTTTAGCCAGTCAAAAATTATGCCGGTATTCTATCAGTCTCTGGCTTCAGATTCTTGATCTATTTGGCTTTTGACTGTCTCAATTAAACGATGAGCGATGGTTCCTGCTAAAGGCGTTTCAGGTAAGTCATGAATATTGAACCAGTCGCCTTCTTCAAGCTCAAATGGGTCTAAGTGTAGCTCGCCACTTTGCCACTCAGCAGTAAAGCCCATCATTAAAGAATTTGGAAAAGGCCAAGGTTGACTGCAGACATACTGAACCTTAGAGACTTTTATCCCGGCTTCTTCCATAACTTCACGCGCTAAAGTTTGTTCTAAGGTTTCACCTGCTTCCACAAAGCCGGCCAGCACCGAAAACAGCCCCGGACGGTGGCGTTTACCGCGAGCCAGCAAGATTTCATTGCCTTTGCGAATGGCCACGATAATACAAGGCGAGATCCGCGGGTAGCAACGGTGATTGCAGGTATGGCATTGCATCGCCAATTCCCAGTCCACCGACTGCATGCGGGTTCCACAGCGACCACAAAAACGGTGGGTCGATATAAATTCAGTAATTTGTTTCGCCCGCGACGCCATGGAAAACATTTCTTCGTCATGTTGCGCGATCATTGGCCGCAATGATTGGAACTCGCCTAACGCCGCAAATGCGTCGTCACCGTAGTCCGCCAAGACCAAATAGCAACTGCGCTCACGCACTTCGCCGAGCCATACCACCCCATAGTCATCGAGTGTCGGTAAGGGCAAGTCATCTAACCGACCATGAGGAGGTTGGTTATTGTCATCTAAAACAATCTCCCCTGCTGAACAAATAAACCACCACGCAGGTTCATCAGCAGAAGGTCGTTGATAAGGTTTCGTCATAGTATTAAGTTATCTATCGAGTAAAAACGGTTGACCTTAGCTTAGCATCATCGGTAGATTGACTCTATGCAAAGGAAGAGGGACACGCATGTTAACGCGACAAGAACAAGCTAAACAACGCTGGGGCGGTGCTCATCAAGAAATTGATGCTTGGTTGCATGAGCGCCAAGAGATGCTCATTGAGTACTTTAAGCTGGCCGGTTTACCGCCATACAATAAACGACAAGCAGCATTGCCCTCAGCAGAGGAAATTCGTAATTTTTGTGGTCTACTTGTCGACTATGTGTCGTCGGGGCACTTTGAGATCTATGATCGCATCGTACGCAACAGCACCAGTGAGCCAGATCAAACGGAAGCCCTTGCTAGTGAGCTTTTTCCGCTGATTAGTGAAACCACAGAAGTCGCTCTTGCATTCCATGATCAGTATGGGAACAGCGTGGATGAGACACAACTCAATGAATTTGACCGGCGTTTATCTGAGTTAGCCGAGGTACTCGAGTTAAGAATGGAGTTTGAAGACCGTCTATTGCAATCGCTTGAGCAACAGCAACTGCTATAAAGAAAAAAAGCGCCAAACGGCGCTTTTTTTACCAACTACTTACCTATTAACCTTCAGCTTCAACGTCCGCTGCAGGTGCTTCCATCGCTGGCTTTTCTTTTACATCAAGTAGCTCAACTTCAAAGATAAGCGTCGATTTCGGTGGAATAGTGCCACCGCCAACTTCACGGTCGCCATACGCCAATTCCGGCGGGATAACAAAACGGAATTTGTCACCAACGCTCATCAATTGCACGCCTTCGGTCCAACCTGGGATCACTCGGTTAAGTGGGAAAGTTGCTGGTTCGCCACGTTCAACTGAACTGTCAAAAACAGTACCGTCAATCAAGGTGCCTTCATAATGAACTTGCACGATATCTTCGGCTGTTGGCTGCTTGCCACCCTCTTCGCCTTCATTGAGTACTTCGTATTGCAGACCCGACTCAGTGACCATCACACCTGCT
This sequence comes from Pseudidiomarina piscicola, assembly GCF_902806985.1. Classification (GTDB taxonomy): domain Bacteria; phylum Pseudomonadota; class Gammaproteobacteria; order Enterobacterales; family Alteromonadaceae; genus Pseudidiomarina; species Pseudidiomarina piscicola. The sequence goes on along the minus strand of NZ_CADCXY010000006.1, from coordinate 76,601 downwards.
TTTTCAGCGTTTTCCGCCAAGTACGCATCGCCGGTCGCTTTCGCTTCAGCACCTAAATTGGCAGCTTTCTTTTCAGTAAATTGCTGCTGCATGGCGGTCAGCAGTTCTTGCTGTTCTTCTTCGGTAATTTTTGACGTGTCTTTCAACGAGTCAACAAAGCCCGCAATAACTTGGTTACGATCGAGTTCAAGATCCATTTTATCTTGCTCTACCAAGTTACTGTTTACGAACGTACCTACCGAGGCACCTAAGGCATAGGCCATTTTCGCTTGCTCTTCCGTAGGTGCTTTCTCAGACACAGGATAAGCTTCCTGCTCTTGCTGAGTACAGCCAGTAATCGCGATAGCTACTAAGCTAAGCGCTAAAGTCTTCTTTAAATAGCTCATTCATTTACTCCGTGATTGAATTCTTGTGTCTAACAAGGTCTAATTCGTCGCGACCACTATATTACACATAAAAAGGTACTTTTGCCTATGGCTGAACATCCAGAGTCTCAACTTGAATTGCGTGTTGCTAATCTTGAAAGCCAACTAGCGTTCCAAGATGACACGATTGAAACGCTCAATCAATTAGTGACAGCACAGTCTGAACAGTTACAACTAATGAGCCACAAAATGAAGTTGCTCGGCCAGCGCCTGCAGCAGTTGCAAGAGCGCACTGATGACGGGGACACGTCTGACCCCGCGGCCGATGTACCGCCTCATTATTAAGCAGAACACCTACCGGCGCGGTACTTAACTTGACCCTTGTGGACTGACCCCGTATAACATTCATTCAACTTTAACGGAGTTTCTATGTCGGTCAAGCACCCAATTATTGCGGTAACAGGCTCATCAGGCGCTGGCACAACCACCACCAGCCAAGCCTTGCGACACATTTTTCGCTCGCAAGAGATCACCGCTGCGTGCGTAGAAGGTGACAGCTTTCACCTGTACTCACGCCCGGAAATGGATGTCGCCATTCGTAAAGCACAAGAACAAGGGCGACATATTAGTTATTTTGGGCCGGAGGCGAACGACTTTAATCGCTTAGAAGCGTTGTTCCGCGAGTATAGTGCCAACGGGAGAGGCGAGGTTCGGCGTTACCTGCACAACTTTGACGATGCAGTTCCTTATCACCAGATGCCGGGTACATTTACCCCGTGGGAGCCGCTGCAAGAAAACACCGATCTACTGTTTTACGAAGGCTTACATGGTGGAGTGAAAACAACCGATCACGATGTCGCAAAAAACGTTGATTTGCTCATAGGCATGGTGCCTATCGTTAACCTTGAGTGGATTCAGAAGCTACTCCGTGACACGGCAGAACGTGGGCATAGCCGCGAGGCAGTCACGCAAAGTATCGTTCGCAGTATGGAAGACTATATTCACCACATTGTGCCGCAATTCTCACGCACTCATATTAACTTCCAACGCGTACCCACAGTTGATACATCGAACCCTTTCAGCGCGAAAGATATACCCTCGTTAGACGAAAGTTTTGTGGTCATACGCTTTCGCGGCATGCGTAACGTCAACTTCCCCTATTACCTACAAATGATTGACGGGGCATTTATGTCGCGTATGAACACGCTCGTGGTGCCTGGTGGAAAAATGGTGTTTGCCATGGAGCTAATTCTAGCTCCCTTAATCGAAGAGATGATGTTCGCTAAACAGCACGGCGGTAAACCGGGCTGGCTGAAAAATTAGTTGTGCTCGCCTGCCAACCAATGCTGTTGCCATTGCGCACCGCGATCTTGAGCCAGCAACGGGGTGAGAAAGTTCATTATCTTCGGTAACTGCTGCACCACGCCGAAAGGCGGGTTAATAAACAGCATGCCACAACCATTTAGGCGACTTGCATCTTGTGGCCCACGAATCAACAAGTCCACAGCTAAGGCTTTTTCTACCTGGGGTAAATCAGCAACGGCTTGCTGAAACTCGCTCGCCACGATGGGGTCTTTGATAGGATACCAGACCACATAGGTACCATTGGCCCAGCGCTTCGTTCCCTCAGCTAACGCCAACGTTACTTGCTCAAGCTCATCGGTTTGTTCGAACGGTGGATCGATCAGCACCATGCCGCGTTTAATGGGCGGTGGGGTAAGCGCTTTTAACATCGCGAAACCATTGCGACCACCGGCAACATTAATACGCTGACTCAAAGGAAAATCGTGACGAACATTTTCGCCGAGAAGTTCAGCGTCTTCAGGGTGCAGCTCACAGAGTGTGAGCAGGTCTTGCTCGCGCAATTGCAGGGCTGCCAGGTAAGGTGACCCCGGGTACCATCGACAACTCTCAGCGTCGCTGCCATGATTGAGCTCGCGGACCGCTTGCACATAGCCGGTAAGTTCAGCGGGTACCTCGGCGGCACTCAACAAACGTTTAATGCCAAGCTCCCATTCCGCGGTCTTTTGCGCCTGTTCAGCTTGCAAGTCGTACATGCCAATTCCGGCATGGGTGTCTAACAACCAAAACGGTTTTTCTTTTTGCTGTAAATACGACAAGCACGCCCATTGTAAGGCGTGCTTCATCACATCGGCAAAATTACCCGCATGATAGCTATGACGGTAGTTCACCTAATCGGCCTGCTCGATGCTGTAGCTGTGAGTGATTTCAACGGCGGCCTCAAGCATTTTTGCCACTGAGCAATATTTCTCAGCAGACAGCTGTACTGCTCGCTCAACATGTTTTTCAGCCACGTCGTGGCCGGTGATCACAAAATGCAGATGAATTTTGGTAAACACCGCTGGTACCGCGTCGGCACGCTCACCTTCAACGTCACAGCGACACCCTGTCACCTGTTGACGGGCTTTCTCTAGAATACTCACCACGTCTACTGATGAGCAACCGCCGGCCGCAGCCAGTACCAATTCCATAGGCGATGCGCCAACGGCTTTGTCGCCGTCCAACTGCACTTGATGGCCGGTACCAGAGGTGGCGTTAAACACCATCCCCTGTTGCCATTCAACGGTCGATTTCATTGCTGCAGCCATTAGTTAGTCCTCGGCTTTATCAAAGTTAAGCCCTGGGGCTAGCTTCTCTGGCATGGCGACTTTTTCAGCTTCCACTGATGCCACTGGGTACGCGCAGTAGTCGGCTGCATAATAGGCACTTGCGCGATGGTTACCACTTGCGCCAATACCGCCGAAGGGCGCTGCACTGCTTGCGCCGGTGATCGGCTTATTCCAGTTCACAATGCCCGCACGAATGCGCTTGAAGAAATAACGGTAGGTTGCTTCTTCGTCACAAAGAATACCCGCAGACAAACCGAAACTGGTGTTGTTGGCTTCTTTAATAGCAGCATCAAAATCAGTATAACGATAGACTTTTAATAATGGCCCGAAGTGCTCAATATCAGGCATATCTTCAACGTTAGTCACGTCAAGAATACCTGGAGTCACAAATCCTAGGTTATGATCTTGCTGTTGCATCCGTACCAGCACTGACGCACCGGCTTCAGCGAGATCGTTTTGTGCTTTGACCATTTCATTTGCTGCTTTAGCAGAGATCATTGCGCCCATAAACGGCTGCTTTTCAGCGGCATAATCGCCGACTTCAATCTGCTTGGTGACTTCAATTAAACGCTCGAGAATAGCATCACCGTTTTCACTGCGCTCAATAAACAAGCGGCGTGCGCAGGTGCAACGCTGACCAGAGGTGATATACGCCGACTGTACGATGTCGTGTACCGCACCTTCAATATCTTCAACGTCTTTTACGATTAAGGGGTTATTACCACCCATTTCGAGCGCCAAAATTTTGTCGGGACGGCCGGCAAATTGTTTATGCAACACGTGCCCCGTACCTGACGACCCGGTAAAGAAAAGACCATCAATTTGAGGGTGTGCAGAAAGTGCTTTACCCGTTTCAACCAGGCCTTGAACCAAGTTCAATACGCCTTTAGGCAAACCGGCTTGTTGCCATAGCTTCACCGTATACTCGGCGACATTAGGAGTCAGTTCACTTGGTTTAAACACCACGGTGTTACCCGCTAATAGCGACGGTACAATATGCCCGTTAGGTAAATGTCCCGGAAAGTTATAAGGGCCATAAACAGCGACCACACCGTGTGCTTTGTGACGGATAAAAGCTTTGCCTGCTGGCATTGGGTTTTCGACGGTGCCTGTACGTTCATGATAGGCGCGCTCAGAAATCGCCACCTTGCCCATCATTGCGCCAACTTCAGTTGAGGTTTCCCATACTGGCTTGCCGGTTTCGGCAGCGATGATTTCGGCGAACTCTTGCTTATTTTGTTCTAGCAACTCGGCAAACTTTTTACAGATCGCTAAACGCTCGTCAAACTCTCGATCGCTCCAGTCAACAAAAGCGTCTCGCGCTGCCATAACAGCGGACTCGACTTGCGCTTCAGAGGCACACGCGCCGCTCCATACGACTTCGTCGCGAGCTGGGTCGACCGACTTAAAAACTTCACCTTCACCAGCGAGCCATTCGCCGGCAATAAATAAATTTTGTTCTGACATTATCTGTTCCTCGTTATTTGAGTCCAGTTACAGCGCGACAAAACGCGCTGAGTCTCCGTGCTTCAAGCGCAACGCCTCGGCGGTGTCTTGGGAGACTGTAATCGAATCTTCAGCGACGTGGATAGTGGCACGTGCGGCGCGAAAATCTGCGACACGGGTGTTACAAAGAATAACATCGGCACCGTCCGCAACGTCACCAATGTGGACAGGTTTACGCATACTCTCACGCACGGTTTTAATATTTTCGACATCAACTTCAACTGTTGGCCCTGCATCGAAAATATCAACATAGCCGCGGAACTTGAAGCCTTCGCTTTCTAGCATCCGCAAAGCGGGTCGAGTGTTATCATGAACCTGGCCAATCACTTCTTGTGCTTTCGGCTCTAGCATTTTCACATACAGTGGAAACTGCGGCATTAATTCCGCCACAAACGCTTTTTCGCCAATCCCGGTCAGGTAATCCGCCTGGTTGAAGTCCATGGTGAAGAAGTGCTGTTCCAACCAATCCCAAAACGGTGATTCACCATTTTCGTTTGAAACACCGCGCATTTCGGCAATCGCTAGGTCACTAAAACGTTCACGAAACTCAGCCATAAACAGCATCCTGAAACGTGATAACACACGGCCATTTTGGTTTTTACGGAATGGTTCGCGCAAAAATAAGGTGCAAAACTCGCTCACGCCAGTGTAATCGTTGCACAGCGTCAAGGTTTCCAAAGCGTTGTAAACATCAAGGCTTTTCGAGTGATGGACGACTTTGCCGAGCCGGTAATGATAGAACGCCTCGGTTAAACCTACGGCGGCTTCGATACCACTACAGCCGACGATTTCACCCGATTCAGTGTCTTCCATTACAAACAAGTAGCCTTCTTCACCTGGCTCACTTACGTGTTCGCGGGCAAAGGCTTCCTGAGCACGAGCGATGCGACGACGCAACAAGTCTTCGTCAATCGGCAACGAAGTAAACCCATAGCCTGACTCAACCGCGCAAGAGTAAAGCGCCGCATAATCTTGCGGCGTAATTGGACGTACCACTAACATAAAAGCTCCGTCGTCTTAGCCGACGATTTTTGCGATGGCTTTTTCAAAACGCGCTAAACCTTCAAGCACATCAGCTTCAGGAATAATTAATGATGGCGTAAAGCGAACCACACTTGGTCCGGCGACCAACACCATCACACCTTCTTCAGCACCGGCGTTAAGGAAATCTCGAGCCTTTCCGGCGTAATCGTCACTCAACTCAGCGCCAATCAATAGGCCTTTGCCACGGATATCTTTAAAAATTCCGTAACGTTGATTGAGTTCTTCTAACTTACTTTTGAAGAGTTCTTCGCGAGCCTTTACGCCAGTCAAAACTTCATCGGTGTTGACCACATCAAACACCGCTTCGGCAACAGCACACGCCAGTGGATTACCACCGTAGGTGCTGCCATGTGTACCTGGCTTAAGATGTTCAGCAATTGCCGCTGTGGTTAGCATGGCACCGATTGGGAAACCACCACCCAGCGATTTAGCCGAAGCTAAAATATCAGGTGTCACACCTAGTTGTTGGTAAGCATACAAGCTACCCGTGCGACCGAAGCCCGTTTGCACTTCATCAAAAATTAACAACGCATTGTATTTGTCACACAACGCACGAACGCCTTTAATGAACTCAAGGTCAGGGCTAATAACACCGCCTTCACCCTGCAAAGGTTCCATCATCACCGCACAGGTTTTGTCGGACATTTGCGCTTCTAAAGCGGCTAAATCATTGTAGTCCACGTGCTCTACGCCACCTGGCTTAGGGCCAAAACCGTCTGAGTAAGCCGGTTGACCACCCACGGTTACCGTAAAGAAGGTACGGCCGTGGAAGCCTTTGTTAAAAGCAACGATTTGGTCTTTATGGGCACCGTGTTTATCCATCGCCCAACGACGTGCCAACTTCAAAGCTGCTTCGTTTGCCTCGGCGCCAGAGTTGGCGAAATAAACACGATCAGCAAAGGTGGCATCGGTCAGTTTTTTGGCCAAACGGATGGCCGGCTCATTGGTGAACACGTTGCTTAAGTGCCAAAGCTTGTTGCCTTGTTCAGTTAACGCATTGACCATGGCAGGATGGCAGTGACCGAGACAGTTCACGGCGATACCGCCGGCAAAATCGACGTATTCAGTACCGTCTTGATCCCATACACGCGAACCTTCACCTTTCACCGGGATCATTTTCGCTGGGTTATAGTTAGGGACCATTACGTCGTTAAACGTTGCGCGGGTAACTTTCATCTGATCTGCCATAAATTCCTCTCTTTCGGATTCTCTTACGGATAATTTAAGTGGCCATATTATTGCAGATATTGCGTCGGTTGTCGTGGCTGAAGAACAGAAAAAACAGGGCGTTCAGCGAATCAGGTTAAGCTTGCGGGTTCCCTGCATAACTATGCGTGAGCTGACTTTTCAGGTGCATAGTTAACGCGTGAAATTTGCACAGAAAGTGACGAAATTCTGCAAAACGGCGTGCCCATACTCGGTTTCGACTGCTTCCGGGTGATACTGAACCCCCCAAATCGGTAGCTGTCGATGATGCAGCGCCATCACCTCTTGACGACCGTCGTCGGCGCTGGTCCAAGCGTCAACGTGTAGACACTCAGGAACTGATTCTGGTGCCAGCACCAAAGAGTGGTAGCGCGCCACACGAAATGGTTGTGGTAAGCCCAACATTAAGCCCTGATCGGCATGCGAAAGCAGCGAGGTTTTGCCATGCATCACTTGCTGCGCTTTGACCACGCGTGCACCAAACACCTGACCAATAGCTTGATGGCCAAGGCAGACGCCAAGTATTGGTAGTTTGCCAGCAAAGCGCTCAATCACAGCAAGAGTAATACCGGCTTCGTTGGGGCTGCAGGGCCCAGGTGAAATGACAATACCTGACAGCGCCAGCCCTTCAATTTCCGTAAGCGATATCGCATCGTTTCGGCGTACTAAAACATCGACCTCTAACTCACGCAGATACCTTACTACGTTATGGGTAAACGAGTCATAGTTATCGATCATCAACAGCATGGACGGCGCTCTGGTGCAATCAAGGACGCGGAACTAAGCCAATCACGTCATAAACTTTGCGTAACGTTTCGGCGGCATGAGCACTGGCTTTTTCAGCACCTTTCGCCATTACCTGGTTAAGAAAGTCGGTATCGTTACGGTAGTCGTGATAACGCTGCTGCAAAGGCTCGAGCATTGCTACCACAGCCTCTGCCGTGTCAGTTTTTAAGTGGCCATACATTTTATCTTCGTAGTCTGGCACTAAATCTGCAATTGAGCTTCCGGTTGCTGCTGACAAAATCGATAGTAAATTCGATACCCCAGGCTTTTCTTCTGGATCAAAGAAGATTCGCGCTTGTTCGTCGGAGTCGGTGACTGCCCGCTTAAGCTTCTTCGTAATTTTTTTCGGGTCTTCGAGCAAGCCAATAAAGTTATTTGGATTGTCGTCAGACTTTGACATTTTCTTGGTAGGATCTTGCAGGCTCATTACCCGCGCACCAACTTCTGGAATAAAAGGCTCTGGAATAGTAAACACATCACCATAAATATTATTAAAGCGTGTCGCTACGTCGCGAGCCAGCTCAAGGTGCTGTTTCTGATCATTGCCCACCGGCACTTCGTTCGCCCGATAAAGCAAAATATCAGCGGCCATAAGCGCTGGATACGTAAATAAACCGGCATTGATATTGTGTGCATGACGGTCAGACTTATCCTTAAATTGCGTCATACGATTGAGTTCACCCATTTGCGTATAGCAATTTAACACCCAAGCTAACTGTGCATGCTCCGGAACATGTGACTGCACAAAGATGGTGCTTTTCTCAGGATCCAAACCACATGCCATATAGAGCGCTAACCCATCTAACGTAGCTTCGCGCAACTGGGCAGGGTCTTGACGCACGGTAATGGCATGTAAATCGACCAACATAAAGCGACAATCATGGGTTGCTTGCATGTTCACCCATTGCCGTAATGCGCCAATGTAATTACCGATAGAAAGTTGTCCAGATGGCTGACAGCCACTTAATACAATAGGTTTACTCATAAATAGTTCCGTTATTACGTTCAGTGCAACACTTAACCCTTGGCTACTTTGCGACTGTTGCTAGTTGTTGGCGCATTTGGCGAATAACCTGCGCATAATCGGGTTGATTGAAGATGGCAGAACCAGCGACGAACATATCCGCCCCCGCGGCTGCGATTTCGGCGATGTTATCGGTCTTCACACCACCATCAATTTCCAGCCGAATGGGCAAACCACTGGCATCAATGCGTTGCCTTGCTTCACGCAGTTTGTCTAAGGTTGCTGGAATAAAAGCCTGGCCGCCAAAGCCTGGGTTCACCGACATCAACAAAATGACATCGACTTTATCCATCACATAATCAAGATAATGCAACGGCGTCGCAGGGTTAAACACCAAACCGGCTTTACAGCCATGATCGCGAATTTGTTGTAAGCAGCGGTCGATATGTGTCGCGGCTTCAGGATGAAAGGTAATAATCGACGCCCCAGCTGCGGCGAACTCATCAATCATGCGCTCGACGGGTTCCACCATCAGATGTACATCGATAGGCGCTTCAACACCATGCGCACGCAAGGCCTTACATACCATTGGTCCAATCGTTAAATTCGGTACGAAATGGTTGTCCATCACATCAAAATGAACCACATCCGCGCCTGCTTTTATCACCGCATCAACTTCTTCCCCCAAACGGGCAAAGTCAGCGGATAAAATCGATGGTGCAATCAGAAAGTCTGCCATAGTGTTCCCCGTAACCGGTGATCGGTAACTGCAATGGTGCCCAGAAAGTGCACTAGTGTACCAGACCGCTGTGCGCTTGCCAGTTAAAATAATCAGCTAAATGCCTTGGCAAAGTTGTTAAAAAACTGCTAGATTGTACGTTATCTACGCGACCTTCGAAGCGGTTTAAGTTCCTAGGAGTTCCAGTATGTACAAGCAACGTTCACACAAAAAATTAGCGAGTGGCTTCATTGTTGCCTCGGTAATGATTGGTGCCGCCTTGTTCACTGATTTAGGACCGACCACTCAGGCGCCTTCAGACACAAAGTGTCAGCAAGCCTCGAGTCTTACTGATGAGGCTCAGCTCGCGCAACAGTGCACCCTCCAGACTGGCACCAATGAACTCTCTTGGAGCTCTTGGTTTTCTGGCAATAGCCGCTCTACGCAGTTTCATTTTATGGATCTTTTCGAACTCCTGTTTGGCGACTCAAACCACAGTCAAAGTGATTACGGAAGCAATAAGAAAGTAAGCATAGGCTAAGTGGCGTAATGAGCTCAGATTCCAAGCCGGGTGTCTTCAGTATTATTCTTAGTGTCCTTGCTGCACTCTTTGGTGTGCAAACGGAAACCAACCGCCAACGCGATTTCACTCAGGGCCACCCTGGTATTTTTATCGGCGTTGGCATCGGCTTTATCGTGTTATTTGTCGTAAGTCTACTGTTGATCGTAAACTGGGTGCTCCCTTAAAGGTGAGCACCCGCTTGTTCTTGCGTCGTAATTCCAGAGTGTCGCAATAACGCCTCCACTTGTGGTTCACGACCACGAAACTCTTTAAACAGCTGCATTGCCTCGCGCGAGCCGCCACGCTCAAGAATCGCGTGAAGGAAGTCCATACCAACCTCGCGGTTAAAAATACCTTCTTCCTCGAAACGGCTAAAGGCATCTGCCGACAACACTTCAGCCCATTTGTAACTGTAATAACCAGCGGCATAACCACCGGCGAAAATATGCCCGAAGCTATGTTGGAAGCGGTTGTAGCTCGGTGGTTGTCGAACTGCAACTTGCGCTCTTACGTTATCGAGAATAGCTTGAATTTGATCGCCTTTGGCGGCATCGAAATCACGGTGTATGCGCAAGTCGAATAGGCTAAACTCGAGCTGCCGCACCATTTGCATTGCTGATTGAAAATTTCGCGCTGCCAGCATTTTATTTAGCAGCTCTTCAGGTAAGGGTTCACCCGTCTCATAATGCCCAGAAATAAGTGCTAAAGCATCGGGTTCCCAACACCAGTTTTCGAGGAATTGCGACGGTAACTCGACGGCATCCCAAGCCACACCATTAATGCCAGACACACCAGCGACATCGACCTTAGTGAGCATATGATGCAAGCCATGACCAAATTCGTGGAATAGTGTCAGTACTTCATCATGTGTAAAGAGCGCAGGTTTATCGCCCACAGGTTTGTTGAAATTACAGGTTAAGTAAGCCACTGGAAATTGCAGCTTATTTTCACTGCTAATACGCCGTACAGCGCATTCAGCCATCCAAGCGCCACCTCGTTTGCCGTTACGAGCATAAAGATCGAGGTAAAAACTCCCGCGTAATTCGCCGTTACTATCACCGATCACAAAGTAGCGTACATTTTCGTGGTAGGTCGACGGCGGTGTTTGCTCTTCCACGTGCATGCCAAATAGACTTTGGACGACACTAAAGAGCCCTTTTAGAACTTGCTCTTCCGGGAAGTACGGGCGCAACTCTTCATCGGAAATCGCGTATTTTTGTTGTTTCAATTTTTCACTGAAATAAGCAACATCCCATGCTTCAAGTTCATTGCGGTTATAGTTTTGCCGCGCGAAGTCGAGCACTTCTTGGTAATCTGCTTTGGCTTGCGGCAAAGAACGCCTTGCTAGGTCTTGCAGGAACTGTTCAACCTGATCCGCAGATTCAGCCATTTTCGTAGCAAAGCTCAACTCGGCATAATCTTTGAAACCTAGTAACTGAGCCATTTCATGACGCAGCGCTAGAGTTTCCGCCATAATTGCAGTGTTATCAAACTCACCTGCCTGGGGTCCTTGCTCCGATGCACGCGTGGTGAAGGCTTGATACATTACTTTACGCAGTTCGTCATCGTCGGCGTACATCATTACCGGTAAATAGCTTGGAATCGCCAAGCTAAAGCGCCAGCCTTGCTGGTTATTTTCTTCAGCCGCGCTTGCCGCAGCATCAATGGCACTTTGTGGTAGGCCTTGCAGGCGAGCTTCTTCGGTCACCAAGTGATGCCAGTTATCCGTGGCGTCCATTAAGTTATTACTAAAGCTGGAGCTAAGTTCCGATAGTCGCGTTTGAATTTCGGCAAAGCGTTGCTTTTCGGCCTCAGGTAGCGCAATACCAGATAGCTCGAAGTCTCGTAACGTATCATCTATAACTTTGCGCTGCGCCTCGGAAAGCTGCGAATAGTCATCACTATGCCGAAGCGCTTTAAAGGCTTTAAACAGCCCTTCATGCTGACCGACAAAGGTGCCGTACTCACTCAGTAGCGGCAAACAGCCATCATGCGCTTGACGCAGCTCGGCCGAGCTAACCACCGCATTTAAATGTGCCACGGGCGACCAGCTACGTTCGAGTAAATCGTCGCTATCCTCAAGCGGTGCCACCAAACCTTGCCAGCTGAAGTCTTGCGCTTGAAGCACTTGCTCGATGGTCGCTTTACAATCGGCAATGCGCTGCTCAATCGCCGGTACCACATGCTCGGGTTCGAGCTCATTAAATGGCGGCAGTCGATATTCTTTTAATAAAGGGTTTTGACTCATTCGGCTTCCTCTTGAATAATGCGCTGTGTAACTACTTTAATGAAGATGTTAGGCCAAAGCTCTTAATTTCAAGGTCGCCGCCTAAATAACAACAGGAAACCACCATGAACTTAGCTCACCTATGGTCACGCAAGTGGTCACGCAAAATGCGCCACGGAATTGCACTGGGGCTTGCGTTTACCGCGCTTGCCGGTTGCAGCAGCGTACCTAGCTATGCACCAACAGACTCACAAAATAGCGCAACCACTGGACAAGACCTCGACTTAGACGCACTTTATTCGAGCGGCACCTATCAAGCTCGTGGTGTTCCCCCGACACGCTGGCTTGCCGACGGCAGCGGCTATACCACCCTTGAAGAAGCGGCGCAGGGCGAGGGCCGCGATTTAGTGCGTTACCACCCGCGCACGCAAGCCCGTACCGTATTGATTAGCGCCACTGAGCTGACACCTGAAAACGCTGATGAAGCGCTTCATATAGCCGACTACCATTGGTCGAATAGCGGCAATAAACTACTTATTTTCACCAATACCAAACGTTCATGGCGTACCCACACCCTGGGCGATTACTGGGTGTTTGACCTCACCGATCGAACACTCAACCAATTGGGGGCTTTTGCCGAACCATCGACCTTACAATTTGCCAAGTTTGACCCTGCTGCTGAACGCGTTGCTTATGTTATGCAAAACAATATCTATGTTGAGCAACTGAGTAGTGGCAAGGTCACTCAGCTCACACACGACGGTAGCGACACTATCGTCAATGGTACTTTTGATTGGGTCAACGAAGAAGAATTTTTCTTGCGCGACGGCTTTCGCTGGAGCCCCGACGGTAAAGAAATTGCTTACTGGCAACTCGATACCTCGGGCACGCCGGTGTTTACCATGATTAATAATACCGACCAGCTATACCCGACACTGAAAACCTTTCCCTACCCTAAAGTAGGCGAGACCAACGCTGCCATGCGCATTGGTGTGATGTCAGCTGACAGCGGTGAAACCACTTGGATGAACGTACCAGGCGATCCACGTCAGCACTATTTAGTGCGGATGCAATGGGCTGGCAATTCCGAGCAATTATTTATCCAGCAACTGACCCGCTCACAAGCCGTCAACCGCGCCTTTTTAGCCGATGCAGACTCAGGCTCTGTGACCGAAGTCGTCCGAGAAACCACAGCCAGTTGGGCTGAATATGTGGACGACGTAACCTTCCTTGATGACGGCAAAGCCTTCACCTGGTTGAGCGAGCGCAGCGGCTATCGACATATCTACCGCGTCGACCGTGCAAGCGGTCGGTTGAAGGCGATTACTCGGGGTAATTGGGACGTCGTTGAAGTGTTGCAAATAAACGAGCAGCAAGGCTGGGTTTATTTCATTGCCTCGCCTGAGACACCTCTTGAACGCTATCTATTTCGTGCAAGCCTTGACGGTAGTAGCAAGCTGGAACGTTTAACGCCAGCGCGTGCAGGAACCCATAGCTATCAGCTGTCTGCGAACGCTGATTATGCAGTTCATACTTTCTCCAGCGTGAATCAAATGCCGCAGGTCGACATGATTAGCTTGCCTGAGCATCAACAAATTCGTTTGATCAAAGACAATGCTACACCACAGGCCGCCTTTAATGAGCTTGCGCGGGGTGATTTTGAGTTTTTCCAAGTAACAGCACAAGACGGTCTTACACTCGATGGTTTCTTAATGAAACCGGTCGATTTTGATCCTACCAAAGAATACCCGATCGTATTTTATATATACGGCGAACCTTGGGGGCAAACTGTTAGCAACAGCTGGGGCGGAGAGCGCTTTTTGTGGCACACCTATCTCACTCAGCAAGGCTACATCGTGGCCTCTATTGATAACCGTGGAACTCGCTCACCACGCGGCTTTGAATGGCGTCGTTCGATCTATCAACAGCTAGGTGTGGTTACCGTACGTGATCAGCACGACGCGCTGCAGGAAATGCTTGCACGTTGGTCGTTTATTGATGAAGATCGCGTCGGCATTTGGGGCCATAGCGGTGGCGGTTCACAAACCCTCAATGCGCTGTTCCGCTACCCAGAGTCGTATCATGTCGGCCTTGCGCTTGCTCCCGTGCCTGATCTGACTCTGTATGACACCATCTACCAAGAACGCTATTCAGGCTTACTGCCCGACGCTGCAGCAAGTTACCGCGAAACGTCGGCACTTACCCATGCTGAAAACCTGCAGGGCGACTTACTTTTAGTCCACGGTACCGCTGACGATAACGTTCACTTTCAAGGTTCTGAGCGACTCGTCAACGAGCTGGTGAAGCATGGAAAGCAGTTTGAGTTCTTTGCTTACCCTAACCGTACCCATGGTATTCGCGAGGGCGAAGGTACAACACTCCATTTGCGTACCATGATGACGGAATTTTTGCGCCAGCATTTACCAGCAGACGCTAACTAAGTTAGTCAATATAATCTAGATAGGCTTCGTTCAGCACGGTCATTCCGTGCTGACGTAGCCACTTCTCAGCAGCCTGATAATCATCAGAGTAACGCGCAACCAACTGCCAAAATCGGGCGCTGTGATTGAACTCTGCCAAGTGGCATAACTCGTGGATGACCACATTTCGTACTATCCACTCTGGTGCGAGCCAGAGCTTCCATGAAAACTTCAACTCGCCGGCACGACTACAGTGCCCCCACTTACTGGAAAAATTACCGACTCCCCAACTCTTCGGCTGTAGCGGATGGGTCGCTGGCCAAGCCGCAAAAAACGCATCTAACCAAGCTAACGCGTGTTGTTGGTACCAGGCTCGTACGATACCACGCGGTTCATTTTCTGGATTTGAACGTGCCGTTACCGTTGCCACCAATTTAGCAAGCTTGCGTTCACACGTTTTGCGAGTTGCAACGTGCACTTCAAGCACTAAAGGCTCACCTAACCAGCGTAACCGTTCGCCGGTTCGCCAGTAACGCCGCTTTAGACCGGACAGTTGCTGTTGTTGACGGTGCCGGTGGCGCTCTATCCACTCTTGTTTACTGGCTACAAAGCGTTGAATTTCTGCTTCAGATACCGCCCACGGCGCATGCACCTGCACTTCGCCATCGCGAATTTTGATGGCAACTGAGCGGCGTCTTCGACTGCGATGGATAGGATAGATTAAACTCATCGGTTCTTTGGTCTCGCTGTAGCGGTAGCTTGCATTGCACAGAGGCTCATTTTAGGCGATCATAACGCCATAATTTAGACACAGATTAGCATGTAACAGGAGTACAACGCATGGCTCGACATTATGATTATTTAGCAATTGGCGCTGGTAGCGGAGGTATTGCATCCGCAAATCGCGCGGCAATTCGCGGTGCTAAGTCCGCCGTTATTGAAGCTAAAGCGGTCGGTGGAACCTGCGTCAACGTTGGTTGCGTGCCGAAAAAAGTAATGTGGTACGGTGCTCACATTGCTGAAGCCATCAAGTACAGCGAAGCCTACGGTTTCGATTTGCAGCAAAACGGCTTTAACTGGAAAACCTTGGTCAACAACCGCGAAGCCTACATTGAGCGCATTCATGGCGGCTACAAAAGAGGTTTCGAAAGCAATGGTGTTGAGTTTATTGAAGGCTTTGCCCGCTTTGTAGATGCTAACACGGTCGAGGTCGATGGTGAGCACATCACCGCTGACCATATTACCATTGCCGTAGGCGGCAGAGCCACGATTCCTGACTGTGAAGGTGCTGAGTACGGTATTGACTCAGATGGTTTCTTCGCGCTCGAAGAACGCCCCAACAAAGCTGTTGTGGTGGGTGCCGGTTACATTGCGGTTGAAATCGCAGGTGTTCTACACGCTCTGGGTAGCGATAGCCATTTATTGGTGCGCCGCGATCGCCCTCTGCGTCACTTTGATGAAGACATTACTGAAGCTCTCCTTGAGCGCCTAGCGTTAGACGGCCCTACGCTGCACACCAATACCAATGTTGCGAAAGTCGTCAAAGACGATAACGGGCTGCTGCAAATTCATACCCAAAGTGGCGAAATCCTTGAAGATGTTGATTGCCTGGTTTGGGCTATTGGCCGCGAACCTGCAACTGACAAAATTAACCTTGAGGCGGCAGGCGTTGAAGTTGACCCGGTTGGCTTTATCCGCACCGATAAATACCAAAACACCAATGTGAAAGGTATTTATGCGGTCGGCGATATTACCGGCGAAGCCCAATTGACCCCAGTAGCGATTAAAGCGGGCCGCTTGTTAGCAGAACGGCTATTTAACCCCGAGCTCGGCGATGTGCACATGGATTACACGCAAATCCCAACCATCGTATTTAGTCACCCGCCGATTGGCACCGTGGGTTTAACGGAAGTTGAAGCGGTCGCCAAGTATGGCGATGGTAATGTAACAGTGTATAACTCCAAGTTTGCGGCTATGTACAATGCAGTAACACCGCACCGAGCACTCAGTACCTTTAAGCTCATATGCACCGGGCCCGATGAAAAAGTCGTTGGTATTCATGGTATCGGCGAAGGTATGGACGAAATTTTACAAGGCTTCGCGGTAGCAATGAAAATGGGCGCAACGAAGGCTGACTTCGATGCCACCGTTGCATTGCACCCAACCAGTGCCGAAGAGTTTGTCACGCTGCGTTAGCGGCGTGCAGGCTTGCGCTCGGCAGACGCAGCATCAAGGGTCATCGACACAATCCGCGACAGGTGACTGTACGGTAGACCCGTTTCCTCATGCCACTGATTGAACACTTGCTGCACCTGACGCAGTCCTTTTTGACTGGTGGGTGATGCATCCAACAGGTTGTGGTTCTTCAATGCGGTGACCACGTCGGGCGACAGTACAAAGCCATCCCAGCCAACACGGCGCAAAAAGTGCTGCGCTGTTGCGCCGGCAAGTCGGGAACCATTTTTTTTGAAAAAATGAAGTAGTTCGAATTGCTCCGACGATGGCCAATCGGCTAGAAACTTTCCGAAGCTACCATGGCGCTCCGCTACTTCGACAATCATCCGTGCGTTCACAGGAACGGTGTTAATTTTTTGCCAGTTGCGCACAATACGTTCGTCATTTGCTAGCGACTCAAGGCGATCGGGCGGAACCTGTTGCCAATACAGGGGCACAAAGCCGCTAAAAGCCTGTTCAAAACCGCTCCATTTAGCGTCAATAATACGCCAGACAAAGCCCGCTCGGAAAATCCCTCGCGTCATTTCCGCCAAGTAAAAAGCGTCATCATGTTGTACGAGCTGTTCCACTGGAGGTAGTTTTGGCAGTCGAGCCTGTAGTTCTTTTGGCCCTTTTCTCGCCAACGCGCGGTCATAAAAGTAACTAAATTTCATCAGTTTCACTTTAACCTTTATCGTATTGGTACTAGCTTAGCTAACCATCTCTGTGCTAATTTCACAAGATTGCTTCATGTTCATTCTTTTGGTTAGTAGGTAACCATGTTTTTACTGATTGTTTTTGCGTTTATTGCGATTGGCATTTCCTTTCTCTGCTCGATTCTTGAGGCTGCGCTGCTTTCAATAACGCCAAGCTATATCGCACAACTCCGCGAGCATCGCCCGCATTTACATCAACAATTACAAGGTTTGAAAGCCAACATCGACCGGCCCTTAGCGGCCATCTTAACGCTAAATACCATCGCTCACACCGTCGGTGCAGCCGGTGTTGGCGCCCAGGTGGGCGTGGTCTTTGGCGATGGTTACCTGGCGATCGCCTCGGCGGTCATGACGTTACTGATTTTAGTGCTCTCTGAAATTATTCCCAAAACCATCGGTGCAAAGTTTTGGCGTGGCTTGGCCCCCATGCTCCCAGCACTTTTGAACACCATGATCACGGGCTTGAAGCCTTTCATTTGGGCCTCTGATCAAATCACCAAGCGAATAGGCGGCAACGCCCACGACATTGATGTTCGCGCCGAAATAAAAGCCCTTGCCATCGTGGGTAACGAGCAAAAAGCGATTGATGATGACGAAAAACGCGTGATCAGTAACATTCTCGATTTGCACTCAATTAAAGTAAGTACCGCAATGACCCCACGTACGGTCTGTGAAGCTGTACACCCCGACGCTACAGTGGGTGACTTTTTAGAGCAGGTTAAAGCTTTGCCCTACTCACGCTTCCCGGTCATTGATGAAAACGAAATACCGCACGGTATTCTGTTGCGTAACGAAGCTCTCGAATCGCAACACGACCAAGTTGTCAGTTCACTGATTCGCGACGTTGAAGTAGTAAGCCCCAGTGTTGATTTAGAAAGCGCACTCACCTTATTGCTCGAAAAGCGTCAGCACCTCGCGGTCGTCTTTGATGAGCACGGTTCTTGGCTCGGCTTAATTACGTTAGAGGACATCATTGAGACCATTCTTGGCCAACCAATTATGGACGAAACAGACACCATTCCTAGCCTGAGGCGTTATGCCAAGCAGCGCTGGGCGCAACGCATAAAGCCTGAGTAGCTATGCAGTTAAACGTGCCCACACCTTCCGAACAGCCGTTTGTTCACCAGTCACAGTTACTGCGCGCCGTACTAAAAATTATCGGTGTGTTTTCGCTACTTATCGGTACGATCAATATATTTGCGTTTGAACGTTTTGACATTGCGGCCTTTAACTTTGTCAGTGCGATTGTAGCGCTGTTGCTACTTATCTACTTTCAACGGTCCAAACAGTTACTACGCACCTCATGGCTAACCTGTGCGGCAGTTACATTCAATGTCCTGATGTTTATTCACCTCGCTAACGGTGAAAGCTACTCAGTGCTGTGGGTCATGATTCTGCCGCCTATTATGTTTTTCTTACTTGGCAGAGCTGTAGGTGCATGGCTGACAGCGGCGTTGTTTCTTTATGTGATTGTTTTCATGGCGTTGCAGCTACCATCAGCTGAGCCTCGCGCATTTAGCATCAGTGGACTGTTAAATATCACAGAAGTGTGCATTGCACTGTGGTTTTTGTTTCGATTTTACGAGGGGTCACGTGAGTCTGCCTATCGACAACTAGAGCGACAGTCGATGACTGATAAATTAACCGGGCTATATAACCGCATAAAACTCGACGCAGTGGTCGCAGAGCAACATCAGTTGGTCAGCTCAGGTCAGCTGAAGCGTTCGATAGTGGTCATCGCTGATATTGATGATTTCAAATCGATCAATGACCAGTTAGGCCATATTCAAGGTGACAAAGTGCTTCAGCATGCCGCCACATTACTGCGCAACTTCACCCGCGACGACGGCATTATTGGCCGCTGGGGTGGCGAAGAATTTATGCTGATTCTACCTAATTACACGCTGACGCAAGCGCAGCACTATAGCGATTTGTTAAGGCGATATATCGCTGACCACGGCACGCCTTTTGCACAACCCTTAACGATGAGCTTTGGGCTTGCAGAGCTTGGTAAAGAGATTCCCGCCGAGCAAACCTTTATTCGTGCTGACCGGGCGCTTTATAGAGCCAAAGAGGCCGGTCGAAACTGCGTCAAAGTAGCGCATAGTTAAATTTTGTTACAAAGCTATCGTTTATCTTAAGCTTCTACGCTGCCAAACAAGGGCAACTCGCTTTACACTCTGCTGATAACTTATTTTTCGTTAACTCGCCCGTTAACGTCTCCGTTCGTTACCAAAGAGAACTTAATCTATGAAACGCTTATTTCTAAGCAGTGCCATAAGCATGGCGCTACTAGCTGGTTGCAGCAGCCCCATGAACGCTCCTAGCGACGCCAATACCGTTGCCGAACAGCAAGCCCAAGCCGCATCATCGGTCATTACATCACCGAACGACGAACGGGCCTATAAGACCATTGTCTTACCGAATCAACTTGAAGTCATGTTGATTTCCGACCCAAGTACCGAGAAATCTGCAGCCGCACTGAGTGTGGGTGTTGGTTTGCTTCATGATCCGATGTCGCAGCAGGGCATGGCTCACTACTTAGAACATATGTTGTTTTTAGGCACTGAACGGTATCCCGATACCAAAGGTTACTCAGCATTTATGACCGCTAACGGCGGCAGTCAAAATGCCTCAACCTGGCTGGATATCACCAAATACATGTTCAGTGTTAACAACGACGCCGTCGACGAGGCACTCGATCGCTTTTCTGACTTCTTCAAAGCCCCTATGCTTTACCCAGAGTACACGGACAAAGAGAAGAATGCGGTGAATGCCGAATGGTCGATGCGCCGAGAAATGGACTATTTTGGTCAATTCAAACTGGCGCGCAATCTACTTGGTGACCACCCAGCCAACCGTTTCTTGATAGGCAACCTTGATTCGCTAGGTGATAAGGAAGGCAGCAGCTTGCATGCTGAAACGGTCGCGTTTTATGAGCGTTTCTACTCGGCAAACATCATGAAAGTTGCGTTGCTTGGTAACCAGTCACTCGCGGAGCTTGAGCGCCTTGCCGTAAAACACTTTAGCGCAATCGAAAACGCCCAAATTGCGGAGCCAAACGTCAGCGCGACCATTGATTTCTCTGAGGTAGGTGGCAAGCGTATCCACTATGTGCCTAATCAAGATATCAAACAATTGCGGCTAGAGTTTATTATTGATGATAATAGCGACGCGTACGCGGTGAAGCCGAACCGCTTTATTACTTATTTGCTGGGTTCAGAAATGCCTGGAGCACCGGCCTATGAACTGAAAGAGTTAGGCCTTGTTTCGAGCCTTAACGCTTCAGCAAGCCCAACCTATTATGGTAATTACGGTGTTTTGCAAATTGACGTGAACCTGACCGATACGGGCCTTGAGCATCGCGAGCAAATTACATCGTTACTGATGAGCTATATTGAGCTCATCAAAAACCAAGGTGTCGATGAAAAATATTACAGCGAGATTAAAACCAGTCTTACCAATCAGTTCCGCTTCTTAGAAAAGTCTGACGAGTTTGGTTATGTGTCTAGCCTCTCTGAAGCAATGCAAAATGTACCTGCCGAAATGGCCATCGCGGCACCATTCCACTACCAAGAGTTTGACGCACAAGCCATTCATAATGTGCTGGATCAACTCACACCTGAGCGCCTGCGTGTTTGGTATGTCAGTAAACAGGAGCCGCACGATAGCGAGCTGCACTATTACGACGGTAAATACCAAGTCGTCGATATTTCTGCAGCTGAACAAGCTGCTTGGCAACAGCCGCCCATGGTTGATTTAGCCTTGCCGGCGGTCAACCGGATGCTGCCAGAAGACTTCGCGATTGTTGCGAGCCAGCAACGCGAAAAACCAGAAGTGGTTATTGAAAACGATCAGGTCAGCGTATGGCATTACCCCAGCGAAGCGTTTTCGCAACAGCCGCGTGGATTATTGAATATTCACATGAACAGCGCTGAACCCTTAACCTCAGCTAAAGCCGATGTGCTGTTAGCTTTATGGCGCGACCTATACAGTTTGCAACAGAGCGCACTCGCCACCGAGGCGGGCATTGCCGGTATGCAACTGTCACTCTCTGCAGGAACAGGCCTAACGTTAAGGATTGGCGGTTTTACCGATAAGCAGCCGGTATTGCTTGAGCAGGCATTAGCAGGGTTACTCATTGATGTAGAGCCGCAGGCATTTAATCAAGCTGTTGACCGCTATGTTCGCGCACTCAATAATCAAGGCAAGCAATTTCCGTTTTATCAAGCCTTTGGGGCTTACAATAAACTTATTCGCGAAGGCAATTACGCGACCGATACGTTGATTGAAACTGCACAGTCGCTTAGCGCCACCGATTTGCAGGTGTTCATGAACGAGTTCATCGCTAAGCATCAGCTGCGTATCTTCGCTTTTGGTAATTACAACAAAGCTGCGTTAGAAAATGTTGTCACCACCTTAGCGGATGCGCTTCCTGAAAAAGCTACAGCCAGCGATTACCATCGCGCAGCGTTCTGGCAGCCTGAAGCAAACAAGCACTTGGTTTGGCAACAAGATATCGATGTCGCAGATGTCGGCTTGATTGACGTACATATGAACCTGACGCCCGGTTATGCGACCTATGCCGCCGCCACCGTGCTAAGGGGGCACTTTAGTAATGTAGCCTTCGACCGCTTACGCACCGAAGAGCAACTTGCTTATGCTGTGGGCGGAACCGCGACACGGTTAGAGGATTACACTGGCTTTGCCATGTATATTCAAACACCAGTTAAAGACGTTGCAGCAATGCAGGAGCGCTTTGAGCAGTTTAAAACGGAGTACGCGAACGAACTTGAGCAGCTAAGTGAAGAAGAGTTCCAGCAGCTGAAAACCAGTACTTTGGTAACTCTAAAAGAGCCACCTAAGAACCTTCAAGAAGAACTTGGCCCTCTGCTGGCCGACTGGTATCGCGAAGACTATGACTTCAACAGTCAACAACAGTTAATTGACGCTGTCGAACAAGTCACCTTAGCTGATGTTAAGGCCTTCTATAGCGAAACCATGCTGAACTCAGCGGCACCGCGGATCAGTGTACAGATGCGTGGCACGAAGTTTGCTGAACAACCATTTGCAAACTTTGATTCACAAACATTGGTCGAGCAGTTTGATGCTTTTCACCAAGAAATGAAAAAGCAGTAGCGAGACATTCTCAACCACTGCTTTCAATCAAGCACGCTGCCCAGCAGCGTGCTTTTTTTTGCTCTTCAATCGATATGACTAGCTTCTTTACTCTTTGTTGGCTGGCGTACTGGCTTCGCTTCCATCGTCGGCTGCTGACGCATTACCGGCTGACTTGGCTTCGGCTCAAATCGCGGCTGCTGACGCATTACCGGCTGACTTGGCTTTCGCTCAAACCGCGGCTGCTGACGCATCACCGGCTCACTTGGCTTCGGCTCAAACCGCGGCTGCTGACGCATTACCGGCTGACTTGGCTTTCGCTCAAACCGCGGCTGCTGACGCATCACCGGCTCACTTGGCTTCGGCTCAAACCGCGGCTGCTGACGCATCACCGGCTCACTTGGCTTCGGCTCAAACCGCGGCTGCTGACGCATCACCGGCTCACTTGGCTTCGGCTCAAACCGCGGCTGCTGACGCATTACCGGCTCCACCGGTTTTTGCTCATAAAATGGCTGTTGACGCATGACAGGTGTGGTTGGTTTTTGTTCCACCTCACCCGGCTTAGCTGCGACACGACCACCTTCGCCAACCCGACGCATGCGCGGCTGCGCTTCGGCTTCTAGTAAACGTCGACGCACTTCAACCTGCGGTGGGCGCGTGTCTTTTACCGGCGCTCCGACCACACGACCCGGCGACTCTTTACCTATACGCGGTGGCGGGTTTTGCACCAGCTCGCGATGTCGATAGTCTACATTGCGGCGATGGCGAGGATCATGACGCCATCGGTCGCCATCATTTGGCGTGGGCCGATAATCGCGACGGTCACGACGATGATCACGGCGGTCACGATTATGATAATGGTGGTGATGCACAACGACATAACGGTTGGGCCAGTAGAAATCGCTAAAGAAATACCACTGTGGTACATGATACGAGAACGACCAGCGGATACCGCTACCAAGTGAGACAGACAAACCTGGATAGCCCCAGTACACCGGTGGTGTTCTATGCCACCATGGCCCATAAACATAACGTGCATCATAAACGGGGACGTAAACGTATTCACGGCGCACTGTTTCAATACGAATAGTGCGTTCTTGGCGCGCCACCGTTACGGTTTCATCACTGCGTAAATTACCGGCGATATAGGCTTTATCACGGAGCACCTGGATACTGGCTAATACGTCTTCTTGTTGCGCTATGAATGCTTCGCCCACGGCTTGGGTCCATTCGAGGTTTTCACTCATCTGCTTGAGTACGTCAGGCGTCGCAACCAGTGCTTTAACGCTGGGATCCCAGCTTTCGTTATCAGCCTGCTCAAGGGCTTGTTGCGCTGATAAGTGATCGTTTCGACGGGTCCACCGCTCGGCTTGAACAACCTCTAACGGGTAAGTAGCAGCTATTAGAATATGTGACAGCAGGCTATCAGGGTATAACGCCACTGGCGCTAGCATGCGATCTAAGTCAGCTTGGCTGTAAACACCGTTGGTGGTGCTAACCGAGTAACTTTCCGACTCGGCATGTGCGGTGGTTATCGCGGTGCAACCGACCGACGTCGCAAGTGCCAGCGATAACACACTAAATTTAAAAAACGGCGCTTTGGCCATGCTTAGTTTGAACATGAGATCACCTCCGTTTGGCGAATCATTTCGCCTACTCGTTAGAGTATAGACGCTGGAAACCGTTCATTAGTGACACTGTGCGGATAAAAAAACACCGCCTCAATGGGCGGTGTTTCAATAAACCACTAATTTTATTAGTGAATACCTAGTTCTTTCAATAAATTATCAGCGCCATCGACGTGTTCCATTTGCCAAAGCATGAAACGACTATCGACCTGAATTGAGCGCGTATTATCAATATTGAAATCCCAGTCCGAGATAATCGAATCAAGCGTTCCATCAAAGGCTAAGCCAACAAGTTCGGCTTTACCATTAAGTACCGCGGAACCAGAGTTACCGCCGGTAATATCTAATGTCGCTAAGTAGTTGACTGGTACAGAATTCAAGCTTGCTACCGCATAATCACCGTAGTCTTGGTTCTTGATTGCTTCAAGCTGGGCGGCCGGTGCATTAAACTCGCCTTCACCTGTGGCTTTCTCTTGGATGCCTCGTAACGTAGTAAACGCAGTCCACGCGGTACCGTCGTAGGTGCCATGATCGCGACCTGTCACGGTGCCGTAAGTGACACGCAAGGTACTATTTGCGTCTGGGTAAACCGCTTCGCCCTGTTCACGCATAAAGGCGATTTTGGCACGCATATAATTTGCATAAGCCGCTTGAATTTTACCCGATAACTCTTCAGCTTCATCTTGCTGAGCTTGCTGTTCGGGGTAAATTGCTACCGCTGCTTTAACAAAAACATCGTCCTGACTCGCAAACTCGCTTGGTGTTGCAGCCAACAACTGATTACGCACCGTGAGCTCAGTCAGGTTCGTTTGCGCATACCAACTTGCAATCAAACCACGTAATTCCGCATCCGACATTTTCGCTTTAAGGCCTAATGCTGCATCGAAGTCTTCATCGCGCTGAGCTTGCGGAACTTGCAGGTAGTTTTTTAGATTATAAAAATCTAACGCCATTTCCACGCTAGCGTCAAAGCTGCGTTCAAACCCTGCGACATAGGCTTCATAACGCGGAAAATCACGTTCTTGATAGCCCGCTTCACGCTCGGCATCAGGCTTACTACGCTCCTGGCTGAGCTTATATAAAACCGCTGCAAGCCCCATCAAACGCGGGGTTGCCAGTGAGCGATAGTAACCTTCACGACTTTCAGCATGGCGCTCGGCAAGTAGTTTTTCAATCGCTTTTAAGTCATCCGCATAAGCCGCACCATTATCGGCACTCGCGTTAACCCACTTGGTCAATGCAGCATGCTCGGCCTGCTTGCGCTCTAGTAAGTCAGAGTTGGCAAAACTGTCTAACATTCCTTGACGGTTTTTCAGGTAGTTGTTCAGACCGGCCACACGGCTGGCATATTTTAGTTCTGCATCTTTGTTGTCTGCGGTTTGCTCGGCAATAATTGCCAAATTTTCTTGGAAACGTTGAACGGTATTTGGGTAGCTCCATTCAAAGGTATTTTCGACTTCACTCGGCAACCGGTGACGGTTGGTGCGGCCCGGATACCCAAGCGCCATTACAAAATCACCTTCGTTTAACGCATCACTAGCAATCGTTAAATGATGCTCAGGTTGATAAGGCACATTCTCTTCAGCAAACGCAGCTGACTCGCCTTCGGGGCTCACGTACGCGCGGTAAAAAGAATAGTCTCCGGTATGGCGTGGCCACATCCAGTTGTCCGTATCACCCCCAAATTTACCTACCCCTTCGGCTGGTGCATGCACGAGTCGTACATCTTTGATTTCGAGTTGCTTAATTAAATAATATTCCAAACCACCGTAAAAAGACGAGACAGAACAGCGGTGACCAGGATCTTGCTCACACTCGGCAACGATCGTTTTATAGTTCTCTTCAATCGCATCTACACGAGCTTTACCGGTAAGTTGAGATGTTTCAGCATCAACGACTTGGGTGGTGACATTTTCGACGGCCTTGGTGACATAAATACGTGACCCTGGCGCCGCAGCCACTTCATCTTCCATCGACGCAGCTAAGAAGCCATTCGCTAATAGGTCGTTTTCTGGCGTCGAGTTGTAGGCAATGCTGTTATAAACACAGTGATGATTGGTCACTACTAAGCCTTTGGGCGATACGAACGACGCCGAACATCCGCCCAAGCTAACGACTGCTCCCATCGGGAATTCGGTTAACTTTGTCAGGTCGTTTGGATCAAGCTCTAACCCAGCAGCTTTTAACTTACTGGCGATTTCTGGTAGCTGTTGCGGCATCCACATGCCTTCATCTGCGATGGCGGCAGAGCTCATGCTCACAAGAGCCAATGCAAGGAGTGACTTTTTCATTCTGTTTCTCATTGTTTTTAGGTAAAAATTAAGGTGTTTTTAATCAGTCTATAATTGCTTTTGTCAGCCGCAAAGTCAATCGCCACTTGTGGTTAGCCGATAGACTTCTCCAACAAAAAAAGCGCCGGCCAATCGGCCGGCGCTTTCAGTTCTTACCGTTCGAGCGAATTAAACCCGACGACGGACTAAACCTAAGAACAACGCACCTAAACCTAGCCAAATAGGGAACGAACCACTGGTGGTTGCGTGATCTAAGTTAGGAACTTCGTCTGTAGGTGGCGCTGAACCACCGTCATCGACGTCCGGATCGCCACCGTCGTTATCGCCGGTATCGCCTTGCTCAGTGGTCATGGCAACCACAACTGGGTCGTGGTCTGAACTACGATACGGGTCGTCGTTGTAGTAGTTCGCCATATTCACTTCACTCTTAAACTCGGTGTTGTAATCGAATACTTTTGGCTCATCTGAGTTGATGTTCCAGTTCGCAGTCGCCACAACTTTTTCAGTCAAGCTGGCAGAACCAAACGCATGATCAAGAGAGCCCGACAGGCCTTGATAAACATAAGTATGATTTTCCGCACCCAGCTCAGCCATCTGCAAATCAGTGTAGCCACCATCAACTAAAGCCTGGATAGGGTCTTCCATACCGTATGCGTTAAAGTCACCGATTAAGATAACATCGTCGACAGCGCGTCCAGTTGGATTGTTAGCAACCCACGCCATGAGTGTTTCTGCTGCTTCCACCCGTGTTGCGTTCCAGCAACCTTGGCCGTCACCATTATCTTGGTCACCTTCGGCAGCACTATTACTACAACCACCTTTAGAACGGAAATGATTCACCACTACGGTAACTTCGTCTTCGTTGGCAATATCATGGAAGGTTTGCGCAATCGGCGGACGGCTACCAAAGTCAAAGGGGACATCCGTGGTAAATACCGCTGTGCCTGTTTCTGCCACACGATCGGTACGATAAATGAGCGCGTTGGTGATTGCATCACCACCGATGTAGGAAGCATCACCAAAGCTTACAAATGCCCATTCAACATCGCTTTGTGCATTCACTTCAGCAACCAATTGAGCAATGGCACTGTTGTCACCAAAGCCGTCATTTTCGATCTCATTTAAGCCAATAATGTCGGCGTTCATGCTCGTGATTGCAGCAACTAACTTCGCCAACTGACGGTCGTACTCAGCTACGCTATCTGCGCCGCGCTCGGTTGGGAAGCCTTCACCTTGGCCATCGCCATTAAAAAAGTTTTCAACGTTGAACGAAGCAATTCGGAGATCGCCTTCGGCGGCCAATTCCGGCGCATCAGTACGCGGGTTGGTATCAACGTACTGCAGTTCAGCGGTAGGCAGTAAGCGATACTCACTGAATGAGTAGTTAATGATTCCGGTAGGGTTGGTGATCTCGGTGCCTAATCGTAGCGAGTTCATTGCGCTCAAACCACCGGCTGGGAACGGAACATCTTCCGCGTTTGTAACACTACGAGCATCGTCGATTGAAAAACCATTCAAGCGCACGTTAACGTTGTTGTTTTCAACCGGTGCGGCAACTTGTGTCGGCACATACAGACGTTCATGTGCAACCCAGAAATCACCATATTGACCAAGTGAGTCGGTATTAGTCACAATCACAGGGTGGCTAACACTTACCAACATACCCTCAATCGCTTCAAACTCATTCATTGATTCAACGGGGACACTGAACGATGCGGGCGTGACGCTCGCTCCCGAAGCACAGACTGAGATATTGGTGATATTACTGACTTGGGTTGAATCATAGTACTCTGCAACACTACCAGCGAGACGAACTGTGTCACCAGCAGCTACTGCGGTGTCTTGATGATAAACAAAGATACCCTCAGAAGTTGTCGCGTCACCGTCTTGGTCCGCATCTTCCTCTTGCAAGAAGAAACCATTTAACGGACGTTCACCGTCTAAGTAGACACCCGTGACAACCGCTTCGATAACCACTTCAGAGTCAACCATTGGACTCGACAAGCCACTACCTTGTACCGCAGAAATCAAGGTCGCTGAATCGCCACAAGCACCAAATTCTGGAGCAGGCTCTGGTTCAGGTTCAGGCTGGCTTTCACCGTAACCTAAGTGCATACCTAAATTACTAATGTCATCGATATCGAAGCCGTTGAATTCATCACCCGGTGCATACGCATCACTTGGGTCGGTGTCGCCGGCTGTAATAGTGTCTTTGCGACGAATGGTTTGGTCTTTCATGGACACACCACCAGACGCCCAAACCTCATCAACACCTACTTGCCCCATAGAGTCGACAACGGTGTCACCGTTTTTCAATACCAGCGCATCGTTACCGTTGTAATAGAGGTTACCGGTTTTGTCTGCGATCGCTTGGATCTCGGCATTCGCTGACGGATGGGCGATAACATAAATGCCATTGGCCGGCAGAGTTCCCGCTAACGGAACAGTGTTGCCTGCTTCAGTGCCGCCGTTTGAATAAATTTCAAGGGCATAGGTACTGAGGTTAATTTCAGTACTACCTGCGTTATAAAATTCAACAGCCTTGTTGTTGCTGCTACCTTCAATGTATTCAGAAATAATAATATCTGCATTTGCAGCGCCACTGGCAAGTAGTGCTGAAACTGCGAGTGCTAAATTATGGCGTTTCATAGTCCATTCTCTTATTGTTGTGTAATCCAATCAATTTGCATGGCTAACTATAGCGTAATTCATGTGACAACTTAATGACTTTTTTACGACATGGGTCAAACACAATGAATCATGGTTATATCATTGATATAAAATCCTTTTTTGATGTGCAATCTGATACAGATAGGTGCCGGGCACAGATAGATCTTCGGATTGGGCCTCCGCATGTCGTTCCGTTACTTCGTTACGCCAGAGAAAGTAAATTAACCTTGCTCAGTGCTACCAAAGCCACCACTGAAGTCCATCTTGAAGATTTACGTGAAAGGATTATTGAAGCATTACAGCTAGAGGATGCACAAGCGTGCGACGGTGAGTTACAATCGCCTGTCTGTTTCGCTACAGAACCCACAGTGCCAACGACCAGCGATGAGGATAACTAATGACGGATGATTTTATCGAGGTCTATGACAACGCATTAAGTGCTGACTTTTGTAAGCAATTCATGCAAACCTTCGACGCCAGCCCTCACCTGCAGGCCGGACGCACCGGGGGTGGTGTTGATACCAGCAAAAAGCTAAGTACCGACCTGTACTTAAATCAACACCCCGAGTACCAACGTCAGCTCGACATTATTACTGAAACCACACAGCGCTATGCGCTCGAGTATTTCAAAAAATATCGCTTCGCACTCATCGCTCCGGTAGCACTGCAGGTACGTCACCCTACAACCGGACAGCCGGTGACTTTGACCAACGACAACTTTGACGAAGTTGCTGCCGGCAATGAAGCCGCCTTCATGCAATTGCTCTACCGCTTAGGTCAAATTCAAGCGCAAAAGTACGAACGGGGCAAGGGCAACTACAACTATTGGCACTGTGAGGTTTTTCCCGAACAAAACAGCGTTGAAGCTTTGCATCGTAGTTTACTCTTTATGTACTATCTTAATGATGTAGACGAAGGCGGAAGTACTGACTTTTATTATCAAAAACGTAGTATTAAGCCACAGCAAGGGCGAATGGTGATTGCACCTGGCTATTTTACCCATACCCATCGCGGCACCATTCCCGTTTCGAATGATAAGTACATTTTAACCAGCTGGATCCTGATGAACTCGGGACAGCAACTCTTCGGTCGCTAACGCCACCAAAGCCATTAACGCGACAACTTTTTTCGCGCCAGGAGAATGATTCCATGAAGAATCCGCTGTATATTCCCTATGCAGGCCCAAATTTATTAGAAACCCCCTTGCTGAATAAGGGCAATGCTTTCACCCGTGAAGAACGCGCCATGTTCAACCTAACAGGGCTACTGCCGCCGCGTTACGAAACCATAGAAGAGCAAGTTCAACGCTGCTACATGCAGTATTCAAGCTTTGACACAGCACTGAATAAACACATCTACCTAAGAGCCATTCAAGACAACAACGAAACACTTTTTTATCGTTTGCTACAAGATAACTTAGAAGAGATGATGCCCATCATCTACACCCCAACGGTGGGCGATGCCTGTGAACAGTTTTCCGATATCTATCGCAGCTCGCGCGGCCTCTTTGTGTCTTACGAAGAGCGTGATCAAATCGATGATATTTTGCGCAACGCGACCAAGCGTAAGGTGAAAGTAATCGTGGTGACCGACGGCGAGCGTATTCTTGGCTTAGGCGACCAAGGCATTGGCGGCATGGGTATTCCAATCGGTAAGTTGAGCCTTTATACCGCCTGCGGCGGCATTAGCCCAGCTTATACTCTGCCTGTTTGTTTAGATGTCGGAACCAATAACGAAAAGTTATTGAACGATCCAATGTACATGGGCGCGCGGCACAAGCGTATTGACCAAGAAAGCTACGACGCCTTTATTGAAAAATTCATGCTGGCAGTGCGACGCCGGTGGCCTGAAGCCATGATCCAATTTGAAGACTTCGCGCAACCAAATGCAATGCCGATTTTGCAGAAGTATCGCGACGATTTTTGCTGCTTCAACGACGACATTCAGGGCACTGCTGCGGTTACCGTTGGTACCTTGCTTGCTGCGTGTAAAGCAAAAGGTGTTCAACTCAAAGACCAACGCGTAGCTTTTGTCGGTGCCGGCTCTGCGGGATGCGGTATTGCTGAACAAGTTATTGCGCAAATGGTCGCCGAAGGGTTAAGTGATGCCGAAGCACGTCAGCGCATCTATATGGTTGACCGCTTTGGATTGCTTACCGAGGGTATGGAAGGGTTAAGAGACTTTCAGACAGCTCTCATACAGCCGCAAGCGCAATTGAAAGATTGGCAGCACAGTGGCAACTACCCGTCGTTGCTAGACGTTATGCATTGCGCCAAACCGACGGTTTTGATTGGTGTGTCTGGTCAGCCCGGTCTCTTTACCGAACAGGTGATTCGAGCAATGCACAGTTATACGGCCCAACCCATCATTTTCCCGCTGTCGAATCCGTCACGACAAATTGAAGCGCACCCGGCGCATGTCATCGAATGGACCGAGGGCAATGCCATTGTCGCAACCGGAAGCCCTTATGAACCGATTAAGTTTAACGGCAACGAGTATCCTATTGCGCAGTGCAACAATAGCTATATATTCCCCGGAATAGGTTTAGGTGTACTGGCCGTTAAATCACGAGTCATTTCTGACGCTATGTTAATCGCCGCAAGTAACACGCTTGCCGAAGCGTCGCCTCGCGCCAGCGATGTCAATGCGCCGTTATTACCGCCATTAACCGACATTGGTGAGCTCAGCAAACGTATCGCCTTCGCGGTTGGTAAAGTTGCACAAGACGAAGGAAACGCACTCGAGATCAGCGATGACACGCTCACTCAGCGTATTAATGCTCATTTTTGGTCACCTGAATACCGCCACTATAAACGCATTAGCATTTAACTTTGCTTAACTGGAGAAGTACGCAAATTCCTTGTATGTTGAGCATATGCTCAATAAGGAGTTTGCGTCATGCGCTGTCAGTTGTGCTTATACCAACTTTTGAAGTGGCTTACGTTTGCGTTGTTCGTGCTGGGCGTGAGTCCGAGTATTGCCGCGCAACAAAGCGAGCAGGATGACTCTGAAGAGCTGCTCGAAGACATTCGCTCGGGCTTACAAACCACTGTCGGTTCAACCGCCGCTTGGTTAGACTCCTTTTTTACTGAATCCATCGACCCTGCCGATTACAACAACGCCAAAGGTAGCCTAACGGTTCGCCCAGAATGGGACGAATATGGAGGCTTTAAAATCGACTCTAGCTTTCGCGCAAAAGTTATTTTACCGCACGCCGAACGAAAAATTTCGGCAATTATCGGACGTGGCGACTTTGACGATTTTATCAACGACCAGCAGACAACTCGGCCCACCGTTATCCAACGTAGCGAAGCGGATGAAGAATGGATGATAGGCTTAGGATTCGACCCCGTTGTTCATGCAAATCATAGCTTATCGTTTGGGGCCGGCTTTCGTGGTGGTCTTAAGCTAGATCCGTACGTTCGCAGCCGCTACCGTTACGAAGGAATTATCAATGAACGCAGCGAGATCCACCTACAAACCGTCGGATTTTGGCGTGATAGTGATGGTTTTGGTGTCGCACAAACCATTGAGCACGACTTCGCCCTAAGCGAACGTTGGTTTAATAAGTTCTGGGTTCGTGGCACCGTCGCCGAACGAACCCAGGGGTTACGCTGGCATGCCTCGGAGAAGCTTTACTATATCTATCATCATGAACGCGCTATCGGCGCCGAGTTATGGTGGTACGGTGAAACAAGTCACGATGTGCCAATGCAAGACTATGGCTTACGCGCTTTGCATCGCTCTCGCCTACTAAAAGACTGGTTCTACCTTGAAACTTGGGTTGGCCTTCATTGGCCTCGTGAAACCCAAGCCGAACGCCGACAACCACGTTGGTTAGTGGGCCTCGAGCTTGAATTACAGTTTGGTAGCTAACTCACCACCATTGAAGCGCCGCGCCAATACTGCGTAAGCCTAAACCAATAGCCACCAGCACCACGACAGCCGCCAGCAGGTTTTGTTTTAGCGAATTACGATAGTTACCCATCATTTTGTGGTTACAGGCCCAAACTAAAAATAACGCCATAATCGGTAACAATAAGCCATTCGCAACCTGTGCAAACCAAATAACGCTGACGGGCTTTAGACCCAGCGACGCAATACAAACACCGATACCGATAATTGCCAGCCAAGTTAGGCGAAACGGCAAACTACGTAAGTCACCACCGTAACCAAGAATACCGCTCAGTGCATAAGCTGAGGCTAACGGGGCCGTAAGAGACGACGATAAGCCGGCCGCAAACAGACCGATGGCCATTAACCATGTGGCACCATCACCGGCCAGTGGTCGCAATGACTCGCTTAAGTCGGCAGCTCCTTCGAGGCTCACCGCCTGACCAAAAAATGCCGCCGCCGCAGTAGACACAATCGCAATTGAAATTAAGCCGCCCAACGGAATCGATACCAGCAAATCGCCACGAGCTTGCGGCAACTGCTCGGCACTTTGCCATTTCTGAGCTGAACTAGCGGCATGCAAGAATAGGTTATAGGGCACCACCGTGGTGCCAATCAAAGCGACCACCGTCAGTAATGATCCCACAGGTAAGCTCGGCACCAACATACCTCTAAAGAACGCCGACCAATCGGGCTGCGCAATTAAAAAGGTCGCGACAAAGGCTAGGCTCATAATCAACACCAAACCAATCAACACCCGCTCTAATAAACGATAACTACCATTCCATAACAGCCCCGCCGCTAGCATTCCTAACACCAAGGGTAACCAAGCAGCATGTTCACCAATAACACCTGCCATACCAAGGCTTGCACCGCTTAAGTTTCCTCCTTGGTAGACACTATTACCGATCACCACTGCACCTAGCACAAGCGCAATAGAGAACCATTTTATAAAAGGGTTTTGCAACTGAGAACGGATCGCCTCACCTAACCCCTGTTGGGTTACCACCCCCAACCGCGCGGCCATTTCTTGCAAAATCATGGTGGCAATAACTGAGAAAACCAAAGCCCACAGCAATGCATAACCGAAGTTGGCGCCCGCGAGGCTTGCGGTCACTACAGTTCCTGGACCAATAAAGGCTGCCGCGACAAGGGTCGCAGGACCAAAGCTAAGATTTTTAAGCTTACTAAACATAAGTGTTACTCTCTGGCTATCACTGGCTGGGTGTGCTAAATCAATACCATGAACACAATTTATCAAGCAAGTATCGAAACTCAATTAGGCACGGTCACTATCGATAGCGACGGTGAAGCAATCACGCGTGTGGCGTTCGGCCAACCTAACTTGAACACTGCCCGCGAATGCAACGTGTTGAATGAAGCGGTACAGCAGCTTAGCGACTACTTCGCCGGCCATCGTGAGCACTTTAAACTACCGTTACGGCCGCAAGGCACAGAATTTCAACGTAAAGTTTGGCGAAGCTTAGAAGCCATCCCCTATGGCAAATTGGTAAGCTATGGCGACATTGCCAACACTATCGGTAATCCTAAAGGAGTGCGAGCCGTGGGAATGGCAAACAGCAAGAATCCCATTGGCATCATCATTCCCTGCCATCGTGTCATCGGCGTTAATAGAACCTTAACAGGCTATGCTGGGGGCTTGGATAAAAAAGAAAAGTTATTACGGTTGGAGGGATGTTGGCCACCACAGTTTGCTATGAACTTCGGTAATAGCGATACATGAGAGCTGCTTGCTCGGCCACTTTGGTTCTAAGCTCCGTTGGCGCTAAAACCTCAACTTGCCCTCCGTAACTTAGCAACCACACGATCAACTCATCGGTTAGTTCCGCCTGCGCCGTGAGCCTTAAGCTATCGCCTTCGGTTCTAAGCTGCTGGCTATCGTTGAGTGGGAAGGCCTCAAGTTGCTCTTTTATCTCAGCCACACAACGTAATTCGATGGTAGCGGGGCCGGCCAATGCGGCATCGCGAGCTTCCGCAATACGTTGCATTTGAGTAGAGGAAATTAGCGGCAACAGTGGCGTGTCGGGCAACAGACTCCAGCCATAAGGCTTGCAGCGCTCATCAGTGGTCAACGGAAACACTTCAGAAAGCTCAACGAGGTTGCGCTGTATAGTGCGAATACTCACATCAACACCGTGTTCAGCAAGTCGCTCGCGTAAGGTGTTAACATCAATTTTTTGTGGCTGCTTTGGTACATGCCGCAGCATTAACAGGTAGCGTAAAACCGTTTGCATTACTGAACTCCCTTTCTTAATTCAGTTTCGGCTTTGTGAAAGACTATACTCCCAATGCGACATGCTATGTCGCAGCGTGTTAATTTTGTAAAATAGTCGCAAACTTACCCCCAGCTTGTCGAATTAATAAGCAAAAGTCTTCGTTCTGGCGTACAATCGACCCATAGATGATGTTTTACTCTGCACATGTATGAGCGATCAGGAGGTCCTATGAACCGTTTAATCACCCTATTAATTTTTGGTATCGCGCTGCTGATGCCGCTGGCTGCTTCAGCGCAAAGCCAAAACGCTACCCAAGGCCAACAGCAAGCTGAAGATTCCAAAGACAAAGCCGAACAGCGTAAAGAAGATCTGCGCGCGAAGATGAAAGCTGAACACGAAGCAATGAAAGCTGAGCGCGAAGCACAAAGGGCGGCATTGAAATCGAACACTGAAGATAAAGAGAAAGACACCAAAGATAAGGACAAAAAGAAAAAAGATAACGGCGATAATGGCGATAACGGAAATAACCGCTAGCCCTCGACCGGCTTTTTAATAACCACACTTATTTTCAGTTTTCTTCTCACAATTCAAAAATTTTTTCTTGTGTGCCGTGATATATTCTGTCTTACTGTTTATAGCCTTTGTTATCATGGTATTTACCGGTATTTGAATTGCTTAGAGAGGAAATTTTGGCCAACTGCCAGCCTGCTATCGTTATACCCGCATATAATCCAGATCATCGTCTTACGCAATTGGTGCAAACTCTGCGCGAGCAAACCACGAATGATCAGCAAATTGTTGTCGTAAACGATGGCAGTGACTCGCGCTCGCTATTTACCGAACTTCAAGCGCTCCCTAACGTCGAGGTTTTGCACCATGAGCACAACCAAGGCAAAGGTGCGGCATTAAAAAGTGGGTTTAGTTGGATACAAAAACATGTTGGCCCACAGTGCGGTGCCATTACCGCAGACGCTGACGGTCAACATTTACCGAAAGATATTCTTGCCCTCGCACAAGCTTTCATCACAGAGCCTGAAGCTTTATGGTTAGGCTGCCGTGACTTTAGCGCCAAAGATATTCCGTTTCGCTCATGGTTTGGCAACACGTTTGCCCGTTATACCTTTCGTTTGGGGTTGCGAATCAACATTCCAGACACGCAAACCGGTTTGCGGGGCGTACCTGCGTCACTGTTACCTGAGTTAATCGACACACCAAGCAATAGGTACGAGTTTGAACTCGACATGCTGATCATTGCCAAGCGCAACCAATTAGATTTTCGCAATAAAAGCATCACCACTGTGTACGAAAAGGGCAACAAAAGTAGCCACTTTAAGCCCTTACAAGACTCAATTAAAATCTACAGTAAGTTTTTAAAGTTCTCAGGTGTCGGCATTGCATCCGCGGGGCTCGACTATGGCTTATTTGCACTAATTTATGGCTTCACCGGAGAAATACTGGCAGCCATCGCAGTCGCTCGGCTTTGCTCCGGTGTTTTTAATTTCAGTATGAACCGGCAGTGGGTGTTCGGTCGTGGCGGTTCTTTAGCCCGCGATGCCACCCACTATAGCTTGCTCGCAGCGACGCTCGTAGGTATTAACTACCTACTGACCAAAGGCTTACTCCTGCTCGGCGTCTCACCTTTTATCGGCAAACCTGGCGCGGAAGTGATTGTTTTCTTGCTCAGCTACCGACTACAAAAGAAGCTGGTTTTTCATGATAAGAACCCTGCTTGAGATGCATTATCTTGCGTTTATAAGACATATTTATGATGCACCTTTAAAGGGTTTCTTTGTTTTTCTACAACTTTTTTTTATCGCTCAACATTAGTCATTTTATCGCGCCACACTAACTGTTTGACGCGTTTTGGAATGGCAGCCCCTTGACTATACAACCCCTGCAAAGCCCTAGATATCGTGCTTTCCTTATACAACTTTCATTTCCTTATGCCTTTACTCCGGAAAAAAAACTTCTATTGTAAGAGTTGTATAAACAAGTTATTCGAGTACACTCGGAAACGCAATTCGGAAACGAATACATAAACTATAACTATGATAAATATGCAGGGTGACAAGATGAAGAAATTACTACTCTCCACCGTCGCAATTGGTGTTTCAGCAAGCTTTTTGGGCGCTCCATCAGCGTTCGCGCAATCAGGTGAAGCTGAAGCCGAAGCGGCAGCAGAGCGAATTACCGTAACCGGCTCGCGCATTAAACGCGCCGAAGCCGAAAGCGCTGCACCAGTTCAGGTTTTTACGGCTGAAGATATTGAAGTTTCAGGTATGACTTCAGTCTCTATGATTCTTCAAAAAATGTCGGCTTCTGCTGGCTTTGCTGGTAACCAAAGTAATGCGTATTGGACCGGCAATGGCTACGGTACAGCTCAGGTTAACCTTCGAGGCTTAGGTATAAATCGTACCTTGGTATTGCTTAACGGTCGTCGTATCGTGAATGGCGGTACCGGTGCCAACAGCTCTGTTGACTTGAACATGATTCCCGTTGAAATGATTCAACGCATGGAAGTTTTGAAAGACGGCGCTTCAGCCATTTACGGTGCCGATGCGGTCGCGGGCGTGGTTAATATCATCACCAAAAAAAGCTTCGACGGTTTCACCATTGAAGGTCGTGTTGGCTCAACAGACGAAGGCGAAGGACAAGATCGCAGCGTCAATATGATCATCGGCACGAGCAGCGACAAAGGCCGCATCATGGCAACTGTCGGCTATCGCTCTTCTGATGAAATTAACATGGCCGACCAGGCTGGCTGTGCATTGGCTGAAAGTACTCCAGGTCAACTCGACTGCTTCGGTAGCTCAAGCACCATTGGTGGACGTGCGACGATCTTATCTGGGCCCAACGCAGGCGACCGTATCAACTTTAACCAAGACCCTAACGGGGATGGTGACTCTTACGAAAGCTATGATAGCGCTAAGCATAACTTTGCATTTTTCCCCTATCTAAATGCCGTTAACCCAATTACCAACTGGAACGTGTCAGCCTTTGCTGATTATCAACTCTCTGCTGATACTACGGTATTTACCGAATTTCTTTTTAATAACCGTACTTCCGAGCAGCTTGCCACCCCTGGCACCGTGCGCGGTATTGAATTTGCCGCTGACCACCCGACCAATCCAACTGGTGAGGCCATTCGTTTAGACGGTCGCCGCTTACTGGAAGGTGGACCACGTATATTCTTCCAAGACGTCAACACCTTCCGTACAGTTGTTGGCGCAAGTGGTTTTATTGGTGACGGCTGGAACTGGGAAGTCGCTTACAATTACGGTCGCAATACCGCCATTGATGGTATGACGAACATTGTGAACATGCAGCGACTTGGTCAAGGGCTAGACGCCGATACTTGTGGTTCTAATGGTATCCCATGTATTGACCTGCTTGGCTACGGCGATCTGTCGCAAGAAGCGCTGGACCACATCATGTTCCGCACCACTGATAATGGCGGCAACGAGCAACGTTCACTTACGGCAAACATTACCGGGGACCTGTTTGATCTCCCTGCAGGCTGGGTCCCGGTAGCGTTTGGCGTAGAACACCGGAAAGAAAAAGGCTGGCGTCATCCTGACTCCTCAATCGCTGCAGGCATTATGAACACCAACCAAGCCGACCCGATTGAAGGTAGCTATACCGTTAACGAAGTGTACGCCGAAACATCTTTACCAATCCTTGCTGACGAAGACTTCGCAAAATCTCTAAGCCTAGATTTAGCCTATCGTTACAGCGACTATGATACCTTCGGAAGCGATGGTAACTACAAAGCGAGCCTTCACTGGCAGGTGTCTGATGCTTTAAAATTACGTGCAACGAAATCAACCGCATTCCGTATTCCTAACATTCCGGAGCTATTCGGTGGCGTGGCGGAAGGTAACTTAACCACCACAGATCCATGTGATGGATGGGACCAACCAGGTGCAAACCCTACTGTTGCGGCAAACTGCCAAGCCGACGGCTTACCTGCGGGTTATACGCAATTCGGCGCAACCGTGCTGACCACAGTGGGCGGTAACCCAGACTTAAAACCTGAAGATGCAGATACTTTCACCGCTGGTGTGGTTTGGGATGTCAACTTCGTTGAGAACCTGCAACTGACAGTCGACTATTACAATATCGATATTGAGAACGCCATCCAGCGCATTCCAGGATCGACCAAGCTTTCGGTTTGCTACAACTCTGACAACCTATCGCATCAGTTCTGTAGTGCCGAACACTTTACCCGTGACTCACTCACCGGTGACATTAACTATTTGTCAGCACAACCGACAAACGCAGCAACAGAAAATGTCTCTGGTATTGATGCCGCATTATTCTATAAAACGGAAATTGCGGGTTGGGCAAGCGACTTTAGCTGGAACGTAAGCTATCTGGACGAGTACACTTTCGCACCATTTGCTGGAGCTGCTGAAATCGAGTACGCCGGCTACATTACTGGCGGTCGCGGTAGCTACACTAACTGGCGCTCTAATGCCAACGCGACCTTTGCGCGTGACGACTGGCGTGTTCACTACAGCGTGCAATATATCGGTGGTGCAGATGACATCAATGCCTCACCTGGTGATATCGGCGACCAAGCACCAAGCGTGTTCTATCATAATGTGCAAGGTACGTACTTCATGAACACGAACCTCAGTGTTACAGCGGGCGTCAATAACCTGCTCGACAAGGAACCGCCGTTCATTCAGAGCTGGACTGATGCAAATACTGACACCATGACCTACGATCTGCTGGGTCGTCAGTTGTATCTAAAAGTTCGTTATAGTTTCTGATAGTCTGCACTACTGCTGCCGCTCACCCACCGAGCGGCAGCTTTTTCAAATTAATTCCGAGGTAAGACATGGCGCAACATCAGCGTTCCAGTCAATGGCGAATATGGCACCGCTGGCTGTCATTAATTTTCGGCGTACAAATGGTTATTTGGACCATCAGTGGCGCCTACATGGTGTTTTTCCAGCTCGATTTTATCCATGGTGACCATCTGGTCCAGGATATTTCAGCTCCAGTTCCCGCAGGTACCAACGCAGCCCCCTTAACCGAGGTATTGCAACAGTATCCGCACAGTCAAACTATTGCGCTTGAAACACGTTGGCTTGACCAACAGTTAACCGCTGTCTATAAGCTTGATGGCCACCAAGGCCAAGCGCTCATTAACGCGGAAACCTTAGTCCCCATCACCCTACAAGAGTCTCATATTCGCGAGCTAGCAAATCGCTACTATGCGCTTGAAGAGCCGACGATTGAGTCAGTCGTTTATCTGACAGACAATCCGCCAACGGAGCTGAACCCGGCTTTGTTGCCGATTTGGCAGGTGAATTACGATGACTTCGGCAACACTAGTCTGTATTTATCTGAAACTACTGGTGAAATGCTCGTTAAGCGACACACTTTCTGGCGTGGCTTTGATATTGTCTGGATGACTCACATCATGGACTATAGCGAACGGGTCGATATCGAAACCTGGTGGCTCAAAGCCTTTATTATTGGCACCTTCATTCTGATGATTACCGGCGCCGTACTCTTGGTTTACACCATTAGTTTTAAAAAGAAAAAGCCCGGAGGTGAGCAATGATGCGCTTTATGCAATGGTTGCACCGTTGGGTGAGCCTCATTTTGGTCGTACAGGTGCTGTTATGGTTGTCCAGTGGTTTATTTTTTGCCTTTACCGGACACCACGGTATGTCTGGGCATCAGTACCTAGAGCATCAACACCCTGCTATGTTGACCGACACCGAAACCACCGTCGGCATCGAAACGGTTTACGCCAACTATCCGCAAGCCAAATCCATTGAGCTTGCCAGTGTGATGGGGG
This sequence comes from Pseudidiomarina piscicola, assembly GCF_902806985.1. Classification (GTDB taxonomy): domain Bacteria; phylum Pseudomonadota; class Gammaproteobacteria; order Enterobacterales; family Alteromonadaceae; genus Pseudidiomarina; species Pseudidiomarina piscicola. The sequence continues at coordinate 35,590 of NZ_CADCXY010000006.1, read as the reverse complement.
TTGGGCAATACATTGTCACGCTCGCAGATAAAACCCTCTATTTAGACGCAACATCAGGCCAAGTTTGGCGCACTGATGCCACATTAGCGCAAGAGATTGCCCTTGCAAGCTACAGTGGGCCCGGCTCTTTCGAAAGCATCGCGGCAGTCACCGGCAGTGACGAAGTGGTCGGTTGGGATGCCAAAGGCTTTCGCGTCGATATGGCGGACGACCTTAACACCCGTATCTATGTCGATGCAGCCTCCGGACAGGTCGTAGAGCATCGCAACACACCCTGGACCATCGCTGATTGGGCCTTCAAGCTTCACTTTATGGATTACAGTGGCGAGCGAAGCTTTAACCACTTGCTGATATGGAGTGCGGGGCTATTAGCGCTATGGTTTTCGTTGTCAGGTTTGATTTTGCTCGGGCGTAATATTGCCCAAGGCGATTTTAACCCGCGCCGCAAGCCAACCTTACTTGAGCATTTGCAAAATACTCAGCAACCTGTCGCCAGCAGCTGCGGCGGTGGTGGAACCTGTGGTTTGTGCAAAGTAACCCTGCATGGCGATCAGTTGCCGCAGCCTACGGCCGCCGAGAAGGCCATGCTTAGCCCTGCGGAAATAAAGGCTGGCTTGAGGTTATCGTGCCAACATCGCGTCAACGACAGTGTGAAAGTCGAGTTACCCAATAACGACGTAGCTACGGTAGAGCTCACGTTAGCGGCCAAGCGCCAGTTGACGCCTTCCATTGTCGAACTAACTTTCTCAAGCGAGCGTGCCATTGACTACGCTGCTGGGCAATTCTTACAGTTCCGTATACCTCATCAAGAACAGGTATTGACGCGTCATTACTCGGTTGCAACGCGGCCAAACCCACAGCAGTTGGTGTTCACTGTGCGGCAAATGCCGTCGCCAAGCGAAGGCGTGCCTCCAGGTATCGGTTCAAGCTATCTCTGCCAATTAGCCATTGCTGATACGATTGAGGCCATTGGCCCATTCGGTGACTTCCTGCTAACTGATGCGAACGCGCGAACCCAATTGTTTATTGGCGGCGGCGCTGGTATTGCGCCACTTCGTGCCTTGTTGCAAACAGAGCAAACCGCTGAATCACCGCGTGACTGTGTGTTTTTCTACGGAGCGCGCCATCGCAGTGAGTTATGTTATCGCGATGAATTCGAGCAGCATACTGGAATCAATTACACCCCGGTTCTGTCTGAAGCTTCAGCGGAAGAGCAATGGCAGGGGGAGACAGGGTTTGTACACCAGGTCGTGGAGAAATGGTTGCAGTCGCAAAACGCTGCCAACCTCGATATTTACGTGTGTGGCCCGCCGCCTATGCTGAAGGCAACCATGGCTATGCTCGCGGCAGCAAAGGTACCTCGCGATCAAATCAGATTTGATGACTTTGGTATCTAACTAAAGATAAGCGCTTGGTATGGATACGCCAAGCGCTTTTTTTATGACTCTTGCGCATCACCAAAGTTGCGTTTTTTGGGCACCTGTAAGGTCTCGCCCTCAAAGTTCGCAAGAGCTCGCTTTAACTCTTCTCGCAACTTTTCGCGAAATGGTACCGGTGAAATAACTTTAATATAAGCCGCCCGCGCTAATAACCATTGGATAAGGTTCAAGGTGTAAGGGACTTTTACCTTTAATAAGCGACAACTGGGCTGCTCGGGCAGTTCAAACAATTCCTGACCTTCGCCTAATGGCGCATCTTCAATTTCTCGTCGCACCGAATTAAACACAATGGCTTCAAGCCAAAAAGGTTCACCATATTTGAACGCTAGGGCGCCACTTGCGCGGTACTCCGCTAAGTTAAAGTCATGCACCCGTGGCGCTTCGGTAATGACTTCTCTCACCTCACTAATGCGTGAAAACGGCAGTTGACGTAATCGGTCATTCTCATGATCACGAATCACCAAGTACGCTACAGCGCCGCGATAAAAAACAGCGAGTGCTGTGGCGCGAAGTACTTCCGCGGGGTCGCCTTGATGCGGATGGTAATGAAGCCTTACCGCAACTTGTTTAAGAGCAACTTCTAGCAGCCTTTGCGCCTGCTCCTCGTTGAGGTCAGGACCAATTAAACGGTGTGACGAAGCCCCCACAGCGACACGCTCAAGCCACTTTGAGGCGGTGCTAGTTCGGGCCGCGAGCTGCTCGCGTGCGCGTTCAAATAGGCTGGTTACTGGCGCAAATACCGACACTGGCCCCAGCTCTTCGAGTTGCTGCTGTGCGATCACCAGAGCAAGCGCAACTGGATCCTCTAATTCAAGTAAGCGCTCAAACTCAGGCTGCGCCAATGCCCAAGTATCTGGACTATTGAGCGCATGACGCTCGCGCCGATAAAGCCCAAAGTAGCCCTCAAGGTCTTCCAGATTTCGCTGCAGAGAACGTTTCGAAACCTTAGGTAGCTGCTTGTCCGCAAGGTAATCAAGCAGTTCGTCAACGGTTCTCGGCCGCTCATAAAGCGCTAGCAGCATGTAGATACACCGAATCGTTAACGATGCGCCCGCAGTGGTTTGTCCTTCCATAGCTTTATTCCATGTATACTAGTAGTACACCGATGCTACTGACGAATAGCCATAAAAGTCAAAATTATGTTATAGTTGGCGCATCTCACGTAAGGAATTATTATGCAGGACTCGCAGGGGATCATGTCGCATCCATCAGCTTTACCGAAACTGCCAGGCATGTTTTTTCGTTCGCTGTTCACTGTAGCGCGTAACGATCAAGCAGAGGCAGCGGCAACCACTGTCGATAACGACTACAAAGCGCCAGCCCTGACGCAAGCTCAGGTTGGCCGTTATAAAGACGCGTTTGGCGGCTTTGTCAGTGACGTTCCACTGACGCTGATGTACTGCCTTGCGCAACGTGTACATCTTGCGCAAATGCTCGATGAAGCCTTCCCATGGCCGGCCCCAGGGCTGGTACATGTGAGTAATGAATTGGAGCTGCATGCACCTATTGCTTTAGGTCAAGAGTTTCTGATCCGCGCCCAAATCAAGCTTCCAGCGCGGGGCCCCAAAGTTTCGCCGAGGCGTCTGCGCCCGCTATTTACCGTCGAGTTCTGGCAGCAAGATACAAAAGTCGTTACCTGTGTTAGTCAGTATCAGGTCATGCCAAAACAGGCGACAAAACCGAACAAGTCACGCGATAGCAAAGTAGGTAATGCGCTGGGCGAAGACTGGCAGCAGCTACAACTTTGGCAACTTGAAGCACCTGCAGGTCGTGCTTATGCGCGTCTCTCTGGCGACTTCAACCCGATTCACCTGCACCCATTGGTGTCACGTTGGTTTGGATTTGAAAAACCTATCATTCATGGCATGTATATGGCTGGGCGAGCACAAGCTGAACTCGAACGCGCCTACCAAAAGCCGGTACAGCGCATCGATGTGAGTTTCAAGCGTCCAGTACCATTACCGGCTGCGATCACCTTATGGCAGAAGCCAGCAGCCGATAATAGCAGCGGACACTATCAAATTTGTGGCGCTGAGGATCACCTGCAGCGCCTTGAAGGAAGCTTTACTCTTCAGTCAGAGTAATTTGTTCTGCCGCAACACTGGCAACATCATCATTGTTAAAATGAAGCGGTCGCAGTTGTGGCGCTGACGAATAGAGTAACGTTTGGTCCAGATAGTGATCAGAGTCACTATTGGAAGCCTGCGAGTAGGTTAGCAACCCTTCGGCAACCGGCCCTTGCGCAGTAAACTCCATCGCAAACATCCAGCTAGAACCGTAAGTAATAGGGTAGCCTCCGGCTACTGCACTTAGGTCTGAACCTGGCAGCGTTGGATAGATATGACGCGGCAACAAGGTTCCATCTTTACCATTATTGGCACGGAAAACGTTAAAGCCGCCTTCAATATTGTTTGCACCACCCCAAGGCAGACGAACACCAGACGGTGTACCGTCAGGCAAGCTACGTTCAACGAATTGCACGTCTGATAATGTGGCTGCCACGGAAAGGTTGGCACTCTCAATACGCTCTTGTGCTGTTGCCAACTGCTGCAACACACGATTATTGGCCGCTAAGGTATTCGGGGTCGTTACCGGTTGAGCTGGGTCAAATGCCACTTGCCACTGTGGATCACGGCTGAATTCCGTCGCAAACTCACGGAACATCATTGCACCTACACTACCGAGGTTCATGCGCCCGTCAAACTGCGCTAGTGCCGCGCAACCACTGGAGATATCAACACTGCTACCACCTGCAGTCATTACCGGTGTTGAGCCTTGAGCCTGGCACTGTGCAACAAGGTCGTCTAACACTTCTTCAGCAAGCCATGTGCGATTACCAATCAAGCGGTCAACCAAGTCAGCACGCGTAAATTTGCCATCCACTGAACCACCTTCGGCTAGCATTTTTTGGCCCAAGCGTGAACGGAACGATTGTTGATCACCAACCGGCCCCCACAATGGCGAAACGCCAGTAATCGGTGTTGCCGGGTTCGTTAGCCAGTAACTGTTATTCGAGTTTTGCACGAAGTCGCTGCGCTCAAGCTGAGGCGCTTGGGCAAAAGGTACGGTGCCTTGAGGTAAGTATAGGCTGTCATCACCGGGGAAAATAAACAAGCCAGCTTGTTGCGAGAGCCCTTGATAGAGCGCATTTTGCGACCATGCGGCTAAAGCTTCAGGTACAATGTTTGGTACCGAAGAACCATCGGTAAAGAACGCGTTACCGTCTTTATCCACCGCCATGGCATTGTTAAATACCGTCCCTGTGTAATCGACAAAAGTCTGCTTATAGCTTTCGATGCTATCCGCAAGGTTCATCCCCAACCAATGGTCAAATAAATCATAGTTAGGCAAGTTTGCATCATGCAGCGCATAAGCGACTTGTTGACCGGTTACTGGATCAGTCCCCCAAGGGAGTGCATTTGGAATAACGATGACTGGGCCAAACTCGCTATGATAGCTTGAACGCTGTAAGGTCATGAATGAGTTCGGGCCTGTGGCCACTTCGATTTCGTGAAATTTGCGAGTCATTGGTACCGACTCACCGTCTAACAGGTAAGTTTTACCTTCAGCGTCGTTCTCATCAAGGGTCAAGCGATGCACAGTGAAACGCGATGCCGTTGAAAAGGTATGTGTCCACGCCACGTTCTCGTTAAACCCAATATTGATAATTCCCGGCATGCCCGACAAAGAGCCACCGACCACTTTTAACTCGTCAGGGATCTCGATTCCAAATTGCCAAAACCGTTGGTTACCGGTGTGCGGAAAATGTGGGTTGGCAATGAGCATTCCTTGTCCAGACGCACTCATATCACTACCCAACGCCCAGCCGTTCGAACCTGATTCAGTAGGGTTGGTGTCCGGAATGTCACTATGCATGGCAGCGATGGTATTCACTGACATGGTTTCACCTGTTTCTTTGTTAGTGGCACCACTGTTTTGCTGCGGTGGATTTGCCAAGAACAAGGGGCCCGTGAAGTTTGCCGCACCAGGCAGTAGCGCAACCCCTTGGGCGTAGGTCATTACGTCGATCGGCGTGATCGGCTTAACCCATGGTTGGCCGGCACATTCGGGGGCAATGTTATCAACTCCGGTATCGGCTAGGTAACGGTTGTAGCCAGCAGCATAGCCGGTGATCAAAGCTTGCGCGCGCTCACTAATTTGGCTGAAACCTTGCTCTGCATTGTCGCGAATACCAAGCGCTAAATAACCGAAATCATTTAAAATGTTGTCGGAATCACCGCTTCCTGGAACACGATCAGGGCCAAAGTAGCGCGCCCGTTCAGAATTAAACTTCACCACCTGATCGGCAAGAATACAAATGTTATCACGGGCGAACGCGAAGCCTACACCATAGCCTAGGCTTTCGAGGTTGTCGGCGGTGATATACGGAACACCGTAGTCGGTCCAAGTGATATCTGCTTTTACTTGACCGTCAGCTGCAAAAGCAACCAGCCCTGTGGGTTCTGAGGGGGTGACCACATCTTCTTCGACGGGGTCAGAGTCGCTACCGCAGCCCGCCAGAGCCATTGCACATGCGGTTGCAAGTACCGGTAGCCATAATCGTGTTTTAAGCTGTTCTGCCATTTTAAATACCTGTTGTTTTTTTGTTTTAAGCGTTTCGATTATGGCTGCTCAATGGCACAGCTGCAAGTAAGACTAGACCAATGGCTTTTGTCGCAAACTCTTAGTGTCACTGCGCTTTTTCTTCTTTTCAATACGACGTCGTTTGCTCGCTTTAGTGGGCCTTGTTGCGATGCGGCGTTTTGGCACTTTTCCGGCACTGGCCACCAACTCAATGAATTGTTCAAGCGCCAATTCACGGTTATGCGCCTGACTACGCGTGGTTTGGCTTTTTATAATTATTTTGCCGCTTGCGGTAATGCGGTGATCACTTCTAGCTAACAGTCGCTGTTTATAGACGTCGGGTAATGACGATGACCGAATATCAAAAATTAATTGTGCGGCGGTGGCGACTTTATTTACGTTTTGCCCACCGGCGCCACTTGAACGAATAAACTGCCATTCTATTTCATGCTCAGGCAAAATCACGCGCTGAGATATTTGGATACCACTCATGTTAAACCACCACCTCGATGAATACGTCGCTGGGTTGCTTGCAACACCAGCTTAGGGTTCGCAGCCACTAAGGTTAACCGTTCACGCGCTCGAGTGATACCGGTATAAAGCAGCTCTTTGGTTAAAATAGGTGCGTCATACTCGGGAACCACCACTACGGTATGGGTAAATTCAGAGCCTTGTGATTTATGAATTGTCATCGCGAAGGCGGTTTCCACGTGAGTCAGCCGCGACGGTAGCAGCCAGCGTAGGCTTCCTTGTTTATGACCGCGAAACAGGACCCGTGGAGGGTCAGTTGGGTCAAGCTGTACTACAAGGCCAATATCACCATTACGCAAGTCTAAGCTGTAATCATTATGGGTCACCATTACGGGCCGCCCAATAAACCATTGGTCGCTTGTGACTCTATCGCCGTGCAGCCATAACGTGGCAAGCTCATTGATACGTCGCATGCCCCAGTCCCCTAGCCGAACCGCGGTCAGCAGTTGAAACTGCTCTAACTGATGCAGCAGAGCATCCCCCCACTCAGTTACATCATTGAAGGCCTGCGGGCCATCGTGCAACAGTTTCTGTAGGGGCGCATAACCTTGCTGAACCAATTGCTTCAGTGCGCCGGACGCACTACTTTGGGTGTTTAACAATTCAATATTGGCCATTTTGGGGTCCGCGAGGGCCATCGCTTCCGACTGCTGAATCCACTCACCTAGCCATGCAGTTTGCTGGCGGTTTATTTCGGTGGCTAATTTGCCGATACCCTCGTCGGCTTTAAAGCGTCGACTTTCTCGCAACATTACTGTGTGCTGCAGATACGGCCACTGGCTGGCTCCTTGAGGATCTATCAAAGCATCGTCAAGGACGACTCGATCGCCTTGTGTTGCATTCAACCACTGCGCCATATCCGGTGCATAATGCCCCTGCTCGGCTTCGTTACAGAGTTGTCCCAAAACCGCGCCAGCCTCAACCGATGCCAGTTGGTCTTTATCGCCCAGCAAAATTAACTTCGCCGACACCGGCAAAGCCGCTGTCACTGCGGCCATCATCTCGATATCGACCATTGACGCTTCATCGATAATGACCACATCGGCAAGTAATGGATTGCTGGCATTATGGCGAAAAGCGCGGCTGCGAGCTTGCGTTCCCAGCAATCGGTGTAAGGTGACCGCTTGGTTTGCCGTTAAGTTGTCACGATACTCAGCGGGAAGTTGTTTTAGCTCTTCATTAATTGAGTCTTCCATGCGCTTTGCTGCTTTGCCCGTCGGCGCTGCGAGTTTAATGCGAAGTGGCTCGGTTTCATCTCGGTGTTGTTGCAGCGTCGCCAATAGCCTTACAACCGTATACGTTTTGCCTGTGCCCGGCCCGCCGGTGATCACCGTAAAACCACTTTTAACCGCCATAGCACAGGCTAAGCGCTGCCAACTTATAGCTTCATTCTTGCCAAATAAAGTGTCTAAGGTGGCACACAGTTCGCGGGTGTGAATAGGGGCGTCTTGGGCCATCCGAGTACCCAGATCAGCGATAATCTGCTGCTCGTAATTCCAGTAACGGCGTAAATATAAACGCTGGTTAGCATGCAGAACCAATGGCGAATTCGGCTGATTAACCGCTCGTGATTGTGCCAGTTGGCTAAAGCTCTCGTCACCTAACTCACTGAGCAATTGTTGCGGCGAAATGCAGGCATGTAAACTACTGGCAGAAGCGTGTTCCGGAGGCAGTTGCAAGGTCACGTCAGGCGCTATCTGCAACTGCTTTAAGTCGAGGCACGGGTGCCCTTGCGCCAACTGATGACTTACCAAAGCCCCTAGTACCGCTGTCGCCTCAGCTTTAGCGCCCAACTTCTCATATAGATATTCAGCGAAGCTTAGGTCAAGGGCGCGTATCCAACCTTGCTCATGCCAGCCACGTAAACTCGTCATCAATTGCATACTGGCTCCTCGTGGGCAAAAAGCTGCTCAAGTTCTTCGATTAACTGGCGACTCGGTCGATGGCAGAAAGCACCACCAGAGGGGGCTTGATGCCCTCGCAAAAAGAGATACACGGCACCGCCTACATGTGTGTCGTAATCGTAATCAGCCAAACGCGACTGCAGTAACTTATGCAGTGCTAGGGTGTAAATGACAAATTGCATGTCATAACGACTTTCAAGAATTTTGGCGCGCATTTTTGCTGGCAAATAAGCCGCATCATTGGCGCCTAGGTAATTCGATTTGTAGTCAGCAACGTAGTACTTACCTTGCCATTCAAACACCAAATCAATAAAACCTTTGAGCATGCCATTGAGGGTGGTTTGTAGAACCCGTGGTCGACCATATTCGGGCAACACATGACTGCGCACTAACAGATCGAGCTGCTCGGCATCGACGTGGCGTGCAGGGAACCAAAACTCTGGCTCGGGTTGATATAGTTTCAAGTCACTTAACCGGCAGCGTGCTTGCTCTTTATCATCTAATACGAACTCGGTTTGCAAGTACTCACTTAGCCATTGCTGCAGCACATGCTGGTAGTCAGCCCACGGCGCTAACTGGGTTCGCTCGGCAACCCAAGCAGCGAAACTGTCGGGTTCCTGAATCAGTTCGGCAAAGCCCTCGTTGCCAGCATCTTCAAGTAAATTATGCAAAAAAGTACCTGGTGTCGCACCGCGGGGAAAGCTATGAATGGTATTTACTGCGGGCTGTTCGATAGTCTCGGTTTGGTCCTCATGTAAGCCCTCAACAATATTACCGCCTTCAGCATCATCACTGGCCACCCACTCGCCATAACGCAGCGCGCTATAGCTTGCCACCCACCACGGCTCAAACCGGTGCTCAGTTGGCATTTTACAAACATCAAACTGATTAGGTTTCGTTTCACTCGATACATAAGCCGTGCAGTGGGTCGCACTTGGAAGCTCATAACTGTGACTGATTCCAGTAAGGGCAAATTCGTCTAAGCTTGGCTTTTGGTGATTTTGCTCAGACTCGTCTTTGGCACTAGAAAATAGATAATTTAACGCCGTATTTGCGCGGGTTTTATAGTCGGCGATGCCAATAAAGGTCGCGTATTGGGCGCGGGTCACGGCAACATAAAGTTTTCGCACTTCCTCGGCAAACAACTCGTTGCGAATTTTTTCGACGACCTCTTTGTCGTCGTCATTTAAGGCTACATTTAAGCGGCCTTGGTCATCGTGGTAACGATGGGGGAAGGTTACCTTGTCTTGTCGACCACGCATCACAAAGGGTAAAAATACAAGTGGGTATTGCAGACCTTTAGACTTATGGATGGTTACCACTTGAATCAGCTCAGCATCACTTTCCAAACGCACTTGCAGTTCAGCATTACTGGCGCTGTTATTTTCGTCGTTCGCCTGCTCAATATGCTCAATCATAAAGCGCAGCAAACCATGGTGACCTTCGACCAGTTGCGCTTGTTGCTGTAGCAGCTCGGCAATATGCAATACATCGGTGAGTTCACGCTCGCCGTTCGGTCCGGCCAGGAGCCGTGCAGGCACGTTAAAGTCGTGCAACACGCGTTGCAGCATGGCCAAAACCCCTTGTTTTAGCCATAGTGCATGATAGTTGGCAAATTGCTCCGCAAAGCTATCCCAGCGCAACTCTTGATCGGTTATTTCAGCAACTTCCTGTAATTCCAAACCGAGTAGCTCACAGCCTAAAACACCTCTAATACGGCTCGGATCTCGAGGATTCGCGCAAGCTTCAAGCAAGGTATACACGTCCATGGCTTGCTTGCCGGTAAACACCGACTCACGCTCAGAAAGATAGACACTTCCCAGCCCACGCTGACGAAACGCTTGGCGGATCCAGTTGGCCTGATTTCCACTGGTTACTAACACCGCAATATGCTTTGGCTGCAGCGGCTGGAACTCGCCAGTTGAGCGGTCTTTAAAACCAGCACTGGGGTTGTTCAATAGCTGCACAATGCGCTCCGCGAAACCGGCTGCGAGCGCACGGTCAAGATCGGGGTTATTCCCCCCGCTGTCGCTTGGCACATGATCAAACTCAATAGCGGCTGGTTGTTGCCCGTCACAGACAAAATCACTTGCTAAGTCGTTCGCCTTCACGGGTAAAAACGGAAGTGGATTTTCATCGCCCTGCTTAAATAAGAAGGCACCGCTGGGTGATTCTTCTGCTTGCAAAAAAAGTTGGTTGGCGGCGTCTACCATCGCTTGTGTCGAACGAAAGTTAGTACCTAGAGTGTGATGACGACCTGCGGTTGCGCGCCGTGCCGATAAGTAGGTATAGATGTCGGCACTTCGGAATGAATAGATCGCTTGTTTAGGATCACCGATCAAGAAGATCCCTTGCTCGTCTCCGGTATCAGCAATAGAGTAAACCCTATCGAAGATTTCATATTGCACCGGGTCGGTATCCTGAAACTCATCGATCATGGCAATTGGAAATTGTTCGCGCAATTTATTGGCTAACTGCGTGCCGTTATCACCACGTAGCGCATCACGCAGTCGTGTCAGCATATCATCGAAGCCTATTTCAGCACGTTGCTGCTGTAGTTCGCGGAACCGCTCCTGAGTCCAGTGAGCAGCATGCATTAGTAGGTCGGCCGCCGGGTCTGGTAATGCTGCGTGAGCTTGCCACATTTCGTCCAGCAGGTTCAAAAATGCTAACTCATCGGCATCGAGCGTGTATTTTGCCGCCTCTTCCATACCAGTTGGGGTCAGGCGTAGTTGCGCACTTGAACTGAGATCCGGTGTCAAGGCTGCATGTGCGCCAGCCACAGTCAATTCATCAAGCCAGTCGTCAATCGCGGCTAGCCACGTCTCTATATAATCCCTTCTTAGCTTACGCCCATCGAAATAAGCTTTATTTCCGACTTTAGGCATCACGCTGTTACGAAAGTTTGCCAGCTTGGCTTGCCATAGTTCAGGCTGGTGAAAGCGTTCTCGAAACGCCTGCTTAGCGCTAACAGAAGTGTAAACGCTATCAAGGTTCGAGTCTGCCAGGTGCGGACGGTGTATTACCTCTTTACAGCGCTTTACAATGGCTTCGGGGCTGGCAAATGTCCCGGTGATTATTTCGTAAGCTGTGACATCTTGTTCAGCCGTCGAGGCAATAAAATGACGCCAGTAGTCCTGTGCAGCTTGTAAACGTAAGTCACTGTTATCTGCATTTAAGGTTTGGGTAAATAAGCTACCACTGGCAAACGCATGCTCGCTGAGCATACTGTTACACCAGCCATGAATCGTGGAAACTGCGGCTTCGTCCATTTGCTGCGCAGCCAGGTCAAGCAGCCGTGCTTGCAATGGCCATGACTCGGCAGCATAGTCGCCTCGCAATTGCTGTAAAAAACCGTCAACTTGGCTCGTTTCTTCACGAAAATAGCGAGCCGCTTCGGTTAGCCGCTGACGAATTCGGTCTCTTAGCTCTTCAGTCGCTGCTTCGGTAAAGGTCACCACCAAGATGTCTCGAGGTGATTTCATACGTTCACCGGCATGCTGCTGGCCAGTATCGTCGGGATCGTGACCGAGCACTAAACGTAAATAAAGTGCCGCAATGGTATAGGTTTTACCCGTTCCGGCACTGGCCTCAATCAAATGGCTATTACGCAGCGGAAACTGTAGTGGTACAAGTGGCTGTGCAGGCTCATTCGGCATCACTATCATCCTCCTTGAAGGCGCTAATAAGCGGCAGATATAGCTTTTCCGCAAGCGCAGTGGCACATTCTTGGTGCGGCATTAAGGCCGCAAAGTCAGGAAAGAACCGGCTCATATAACGGGCCTCGACACGCAGAGCCGTTAAATGTTGCTGCGGATTATTCTCGTCGTAGCGACTTTTGGCTGCCTCATTAAGAAAATCGTACTCACCCCCCTCAATAAAGGCCGCTATTTTCTTACCGAAATTTTTATGCCAGCCGGCTAACACGAGCTCTAAATGCACGGGCAAGGGTTCACGTAGACCTTGCTCAGCACAAACTAGTAACTGCTCGATGTGATATTTCGCATCTTCACCAGTGAGCTCGGGAAGACACCAAGTCTTTTCTTCCGAAACCACGTAGGTCGCAGTACTCGCCGCAGTGTTCAACAGCAAGTGTTCAAGCCATGTTTGGCTAAGCTTCACAAAGCGCGGTGAGCCATTTTTTTCTGTCACGCGACTCGCTGTAAGCTTAAGCCGTATGCGCTTACCGGCGGTATTTTTACGTAGGCCATTAAAGCTATCGGCAACTTTCAACTGCGCGCCCGCCTGCACTAAAAGCGGTGGTAGCGGCTGTGGGTACTTTACACAGAGTTCTTGCACTCGCGACCATAACCGGCGCCCGGAAATTTCTAACTGCTGTTTTTGCGTTTCACCGCCCGCACCTACACCGATGCGTCCTTCGCGCTGCAACCGTGCGCCATAATTAACCAACCATTGCTGCCACTGCTCATCGTCGTCACCGTCATTTGCGGCATCCATTAGCGGCTGATTCATCGCATCAATTAATTGCCAACGCGTCAGCCCATCAAGCGCAAATAATTCTTCGTCATTACTGTCGGCGCGCGGGGTTGGCAAGTACGACTGAAACCTCAGGTTCATCAACCAACGCGCCGGCTCTTTATAAAAATGATGTAGCTGCTGAAGGTTAACCGGCGCCTCAGGTAACCATGCCTCAAGCGGTTGATACTGGGCTTGCGCGCTAAATTTCTCATGGTGTAAGCGATACCAGTCTTGAGCGTAGGTGAAATAGCCTTCTCCGCTGTGTTGCTGGGTAAAGTAGGCTTTATTAAAGGGCTGTAAATAGTGTTGCTGCACCGGCACACTGACCCCAAGTTGCTGCAAATGCTCGCGCAATTGGCTGACAAGTACCGACGGTGGCTTTTCAGTATTATCTTTGATGCTGCGACCGCACCAACTTAGATACAACCATTGCCGCGCAGATAACATAGCTTCAAGGAAAAGGTACCGATCATCTTCACGGCGCGAGCGGTCACCTGGCCGGCTGTCATGCGCCATCAAATCAAAGTCAAAAGGCTTACGCTGACGCGGATAATCGCCATCGTTCATTCCCAGTAAAAAGACCCCTTTAAACGGAATCGCACGCATCGGCATTAAGGTTGCGAAATTGACACTACCTGCTAAGAACCGTTGGTTGAGCTGATGCTCATCGACCCGAGAAAGCCAGCTTTCAACGACCACTGTCAACGGCACAGGTTCATTGAAGTCCGCCGCTTCAGTCGCTGCGACCCAGGCTTCAAGCTGTTTACTTAATCGACTTAACAGCAATTCATCGGCGTCATCCTTTGCTACGAATAGCTTACTCATGAGTGCTTGTAAGTGCTCACTCCATTGGCCTGGTGACAGCGCTTCAGTCGTCAGTGCAAACGCTTGATCAAGTACTCGCACAAGCTGCTGTAATGCTCCAGCTGCATTTGCTGCAAGGCCACCGACTTCAGGGTAAGGCTCATCGTTTTGCCACGCCGAATAACTTTCGTTTTGCTCGCCCAACGCATAACCAAGCAGCATGCGACGCAAGCCAAACCACCACGAGTTACGTCCCTCGGCAGCTGGCAAACCAAGCGCTTGACGATGCTGCTCATGTAAGCCCCAACGCACACCGGCTTCATGTAACCAGATTTGCAATTGTGCGACATCTTGCTGGGTAAGGGCAAAACGCTGCTGTATGGCCTCAACTTGTAGAAGGTCTAACACTTCACTTGCCGTAGCACGATGCAAATTCAGTGTCAGCACATACTCTAAGGCCACTAACACCGGGTGTCGATGCCGCATGCCCTGATCGGCAATAGTGAACGGAATATAACGTTGATCATCACGCGGATACTGACCAAACACCGCATTGATATGAGGTGCATAGCCATCAACGTCGGGCACCATCACAATGATATCGCTGGGTTTTAAATTTTTATGATTCGCAAATAGATGTAGCAGTTGGTCGTGCAGCACTTCCACTTCGCGCTGCGGGCTATGACAGCTGACAAACTGAACCGAGCTATCCGCCGAGATGTCAGCCCACTGGCTGCGCGCCTCTTCGACACTTCGAAGGTGCAACACATCACTTTGCAATTGACTAAGCTGAGAGGCTGATGCTGGTAAGGTTTCGTCAAATAAATCAAAATTCAAACTTTGGAAGTCGGCCGCTTTGTCGGCCGTGGCGTCAAACCGGTCCAGCATACCGATGTAGTCACCGCCTTGTTTACCCCAAGAGGCTAATAGTGGGTGTGTCTCGCTGTGTAGGTTGGTGATATCTAACTCAGCTTGGCCTGGTTTGCGATGTTGACGTTTGCGTTTGATTTCTTTAAATAGGTCGCGGCCGTCGATACTGTCCATCCAAAAATGCTTGCACGGGTTGTGCACACATAAAATCACTTGGCAACACGACGACAAGGCATGTAAAACTTCAATCATCTGCTGTGGCAAACTCGAGATGCCAAACACGATAATACGTGGTGGTAGCCCGGCGGGTCGCTGTTGCGGCGTTAATTGCTTGGCTGCCTCGACAAAGCGTCGATGTAACTCAGCCCGGTTATTCCAGCCTTGCTGCCCGACATCACTTAACAAGGCTCGCCAAAGTATTGGCTGCCAAGCATTTTCGTCGTCAGCCTGCACATTGCCGCCAGTTGCCCAGTCCGCGAGCCAGTCGGCACGATACATTTGATACTGGTCGAAGAGATCGGCCAAACGTTCGCAAAGCTGATAGAGCTTGCGCTGTTCAATGTCGTCTTGCATATAGCTCTGTAGCGCTTGGAATTCGGGCTGCCCAAGGTAGTTAGGTAGTACCCGCATCAAGCGCCAGGTTAAACGGTCTTTGTCGAAGGGTGAATGGCGCGGTAGGTTGGTTCCCAACACCGCTCGGTAGGCTTGCCACTGGAACCGCGCTGGCAGAGTAACATCGAGCATCGCAGCGATACCGGTAGCCTCAGCCAAATGTAGCTTTAACCACTGTGCAATGCCGTTCGATTGCACCAGTACGCACTCGCTCTCGAGTGGGGTGAGAGGTGCAATCCCTGTGAGCCGTACAACCAACTGAGTTAGATCCTCTAACCTATGGCCGTGGGCGACGATTAATCCTGCGCTTTGTTCACTCATTTGCTATCCTCTCCATGCATGAAGTTCATCCTACCCAATCATGCACAGCTAGGCTAGCAAGTCAGTACGACATTTAGCGTCGCGCGAAACAAAACTAAGGGGCTTAACAGATGCAAAAACGACTATTAGTTTTCTTATCACTTGTTGTTATGGGTGTTGCTGGTTGCGCAACGCAGCCTACCTCTAGCGATTCTGTGGTTGTCAGCGAGCAAGTACAATCAATTTATAATTTTTCACACCCTGCACCGAAGCACCTTGCCGGTGGCCAGCCAAAAAAACATGAACTTGCACTGCTGGCTGACAGCGGTGTCGACATGGTGATTAATTTGCGTAGCCAAGCTGAAATGAATGATATTCACGAAGCTGAATGGGCCACCGATAACCACCTTGCCTACTATCATATTCCGATTGCTGGGGCGGCAGGCTTAACTGAAGAGAACGTCAAACTGTTTCATCAGACCTTATGGCTCAACGAAGACAAAACCATTTTTATGCATTGCGCTAGCAGTAACCGCGTGGGTGCCATGATGGCTTTGCGCGAGGCTTGGTATAAAGGTGCCGATGTTGAACAGGCCTTAAGCGTAGGTGAACGCTATGGCATGACAAGTTTGCGTGGTGCTGTTGAAGAACTACTCAACGACTAAAAATATGTTAAACTGCGCGCGCAAATTTTGACCTCGGATTTGCGATCCGAATCGCCAAAAAAGGAAAATATGATGTATATTTGCGCCGCACTTTATAAGTTCGTCGAATTCAATGCTTTTGAATCATTTCGCCAGCCGCTATACGATTGCATGCTGGAAAATGAGGTTAAAGGCACCCTACTCCTCGCTCGCGAAGGTATTAACGGTACTATTTGTGGTACCCGTGAAGGTATCGACAAGGTATTAGCATTTATCCGCGCTCGCGATGAATTTGCTGATATTGAGCACAAAGAATCTCCTAGTGACACGCAGGCATTTTACCGCACGAAGGTTAAACTAAAGACCGAGATTGTTACTATGGGTATCGACTGGGTAGACCCGAAAAATGTCGTGGGTACTTACGTTGAAGCTAAAGACTGGAACGATCTTATTCGTGATCCCGAAGTTCTGCTCATCGACACCCGTAACGACTATGAATATGCCGTGGGCACCTTCGAAGGTGCAGTGAATCCGAAAACGGAAAGCTTCCGCGATTTCCCGCAGTACGTAAAAGACCATTTAGACCCAGAACAACATAAGAAAGTAGCGATGTTCTGTACCGGTGGCATCCGTTGTGAAAAGTCGACGGCGTATTTGAAGTCGTTAGGCTTTGATGACGTCTATCACCTTAAAGGCGGTATTTTAAAATACTTAGAAGAAGTGCCAGAGTCAGACACCAGTTGGAATGGCGACTGCTTTGTGTTTGACCAGCGCGTTACGGTGCGTCATGGCCTTCAACAAGGTGATTACGACCAGTGCTACGCCTGTCGCATGCCAATTACGGAAGCAGAAAAACAATCAGAGCATTATCAAAAAGGGGTTAGCTGCCCACATTGTTACGCTAGTACCTCAACTGAGCAGAAAGAGCGTTTCGCCGAACGCGAGAAACAAATCCAGCTCGCCAAACAACGCGGTGAAAAACATATCCGTGACGGTAAATCCGAGCAAAACCGATAAGCTTAATCGTTTGTTTCTTTTATCTGTTGCCCTTGAAAGCGTCTATACTTGGAGTCATATCTAGTTGTAGAAGCTAGAAATTTAGCAACAAGCAAGGAGACTTTAGATGCAACAATTAAACGTTATTGGTCTTGATCAGCATCATGCTGAGCAGTTGGCAGAGAAGCTAAACCAGTTGCTGTCGAATTATCAAGTGTTCTATATGAATGTCCGTGGTTTTCACTGGAACATCAAAGGGCAAGAGTTCTTCGAACTGCACGCCAAGTTTGAAGAAACCTACAACGACCTACTGCTAAAAGTAGACGAAATTGCCGAGCGTATTTTGACTTTAGGTCAACGCCCTCTGCACGCCTACTCAACGTACATTAAGAGTAGCGAGATTCAAGAAGCTAAAGATATTCACGACGGTAAAGCATGTGTTCGTGAAATTCTTGAAAGCTACCGCACCACCATTCGCTTACAGCGCGAAATTTTGGAGCTCGCCGGAGACGCAGGCGACGAAGGCACGTCGGCCTTGATGAGCGATTACATTAAAGAGCAGGAAAAAACTGCTTGGATGCTCACCTCTTACTTGGGTTCATAAGCTTTATAGTACGCAAAAAAGCCGAGGCGATTGTATCGTCTCGGTTTTTTGCTATGCTCAAGGCGGTTGTATCGAAATTCCTACACTCATAAAAGGACTGTTTCATGAATAAACTTCTCGGAATTATTTTGCTTGTCGTAGGTATTATTTTGCTTTACTTCGGTTATGAAGCCTACAACTCAGCGGCCTCTGAAGTGTCGCAGGCCGTCACAGGTGAAACCACGGATAACGCAATGTGGTACTTAATTGCCGGAGCTGTTGCCGTAATCGCAGGGCTGTACGGGACTATCCGCGGTAAGTAATCCGCGGCAAGTAAACCGCGGCAAGTAAACCGCAGTTAATTAAGTTAGCTCATTCGGAAAAGCCAATGCTTGGTTTAGCATTGGCTTTTTTTATGCCTGTTAGTCTTGTTGAACGTTCGGTAATGTCATCGCTCGAACACCCGCAATACAGCCGAGTACAATCAGCATTACCATCACTGCCTCGACACCTGCAAAGCTGTCAAGCACACCAAGTAAAATACCTAACAGAAGAATACCGCCAATAACCGTATTCGATACGGCCGTAAGCTGCCCTCGGTTATCTTGTGTCGCCATGTCAATGAGGTAGGTTTTACGCCCCACTCGAGCACCATGATGCGCAACAGCCGCAATAAAAATCAATAAACCCGCCAGCCACTGAGAGGCTAGCCAGTCTGGCGCCAACGTATAAAGCATGAGCGCAGCCGCCATCACACCCACCGCAATAAAGGCCGCCGCCGCCATAACATGATGGCTAGCTGAGTCTGACCACTTGCCCCAAAAGCGCCCCGCCAACATTCCGGCGATACCACTGGCCAACATCAATCCACCTAAACTGGTTAAGCCGCCTTCACCGCTCCGCTGAATCATCACCACAATGTAAGGAATGGCAAACGCCGACGACACCAATAAGGCCCGCGTCAGCACAAAGCTGCCAAATTGTTTGTCTTGCCAGAGCAACCGCATTGAGCGCAAGGCCTCAATTATCGCATTCCCCCCGCCTTCCGTTGCACCCGCCACTTCAGGAACTTGAGCGTAGGTTACTGCGGCCGCAAACCATAAGATCGCAGCAGTACCTAGTAAACCACTGAAAATGAGTATATTCCCTTGTTCAAGGCCGCCGCTGAGTAGGGTGGGTGCGAACAACACCACTAGCGCTGTTAACACCGACAATAGCCCGGCAACCGACGCAGCTATACCTGACAGTCGGCCACGACGGGTTTTCGATATGGTTTTACCTTGCACATCTTTAATCGACACAGAGCAAACACCACGGGCAATACTGAATATCGTCAACAAAATAACGATGGCCCAACCTAATGCGCTTTCGCGCAACGTCAACACACTGAACAACATGCCGACTAGGGCAAGCCCTTGACCGATACTGCCAAATACCCAAAACCACTTTCGAATAGGAGTTTCTCGCAGCTGTTGCGCAATCACCAGTTGCGGCAATAAGGCTAAGGATTCTCGCAGCGGCACTAAAGCACTCACAAAAGCAGACGGCGCACCTAGCGAGGTCAGTATCCACGGCAGCACCAATCGTGCGCTTACCAAAGAGTCACCGAGCTTCGTCATACTAAGAGCCACTAGGTGAGCGACAAAAGCCAACGGCTGGTCATTACACGCCGAATCAGGTATGTCTTTACAAACGCGCGCGTCTTCATCTTCAGCCAAATAACCATAAATACGATCGGTTAAGTCTCGCCCGGAAGAGTCTTGACTCATGTTCGCTCCTTAGTCGGTAATTCGTTGTAAATAATGATGTAACTCGTACCAGAGTTGGTTCACCACAGCAACCAATTCAGACCAATGGTCTAAGGTTTGGCGTTGCACCATAAAACCCGCTTCGGCTTCGTAGGCGTTTAGAAACGCATTACGCTGTGGCAGCTCAAGCTGGTTCGCGGCCATAGTGCTGGCGAGGTCAAAATAGCGCTCCCCTAGCCCAGCATATTCCCAATCAATTACCCGTGGCGTGGGTGATATAAAGATGTGATGCATGGCTAAGTCGTTATGGCAAAACACTGGCCGCGCGGCAAAACTATCAAGCAACTTGCGAAAGCCCGCTAAACGCTTGGTGAAATGTGTTGCACGCTGTTTATCAAACTCGCCCAACTGCTGACAATAACGCTGCAGCCGCTGACGCAGCGACCAAACTGAGACATCGACCGAGAGCCGATGAATATGCGCCGAGGTGTCTGCCAATTCCCGCAACTTGGTTGCCATAGGCAAGTCGGCACTGGCAAGGTCGGGATCAGGAAGAAAGCTCTGTAAGACAATACCTTGCTCGGCATCGTAATGGATTATTTCGGGGGCTAGTTGGTAATGGGCCAACTGTTCTTGAACTCGAATTTCTTGTTCACGATCGAGCCCGTAGGGGTGATTAAATCGAAATTCTTTAAGTATATAGTGAGCTTTAGTGGTGGTTATTTTATAAACATTATTCGCCACGCCGCGCAGTAGCGGCTCAGCTTTGATGACCCCACGTATCGGTAAGCTCTCTAACCACTGTTCTCGCATAATTCCCGATCTGCCTTTGCTGTGTGCCACTGCTTCATCGCGTAAACAACTAGTATAAGGTAAACGAAATAAAGTGCACCTGTGATCACAAACCCCTTACTGCTATAGAGGTAAACATAAATGGCATCAATCGCCAACCAATACCACCAGTTCGCGAATTGCTTGCGCGTTAATAACCAAGTGGCAAACAGCGAGTAGACGGTGGTATAGGCATCTAACCAGACCGCCTCGGCATTGGTGTAGCGTTGCAATAGTAAAACGATAATAAGTGCAATGACGGCTAATAGCGCAATCCATTTCACATGCCACCATGCTGCATAGGCGGTGACTTCTGTGGCTTCTTCTTGCCCCTTACCATAACGCCACTGCCACCAGCCATAGCCAGCTAACACCACATAAATGAGTTGCAGCACCGACTCCATGTACAACTTTGCATCAAACATTAAATGGGTATAGATAACGCAACTGATACCGGCGGCGAGCCAGCACCAAAGCGACTGATGCGCGGCGAGTACCAGATACACAATGGCCAGCCCCACAGCCGTCCATTCTAGCCATGAGGTTGCATTAAGTTGTTGCCATAGCTCCGACCAAGTCATCATCACCGCGCATCCTTTATTGTTGCTGACCTAAAAACGAGACTCAAAAGTGACCCCAACACGACGCGGCTCGCCGAATTGTTCGTAGGTCTCGGGGGTGTACTCGTTACGTGGGTCATTACCAAAGTAGAAGCCTCGAATACCATAGGTCTCATCGGTTAAGTTCCGCGCCCATAGGGTTAGTCGCCATGACTCACTCTGCCACGCAACGCTGGCATGCAACAACGCCATGTTATCAGCACGACTCATATGTGAATCGGAATAGTAGAAACCGTCTTTCGCATCAACCTCGAGCACGCTTCTAAGTTTAGGCGTCCAAGCATAACTTAGCCCTGCATTCACCTGATAGTTGGGCGCATGTGCTTGTTCACGACCACTCATGTCAACACCGTCTTCAGTTATAAAACCTTCGACCTCGGTATCCAACAACCCTAATGAAGTAAATAGCTGTAGCCGCTCTGTTGCCCGATAATTCAGTTCAAATTCAGCACCATAGGCATTACCCTCGGCCGCATTTTGTAAAAATCCGACGAAGCTTTGGTCACGATTCACCCACCCTTTAAGTTGCACATCATCACGCTGATGCGCAAACAGTGCGACTTGCAGGCTCAAATGACCATCGGCACTGACACGCTTATGGCCGAGTTCTAAGCTAGTCAACAGTTCTGGCGCAAAGGTTGAACGTGCCATTAGGTAGTCGCGTAACTCGCTAAGTTCGGTGTCTTGTACTTTGCCAAGAGCTTCACCATTGACGCCTCCGGCCTTATAACCCCGTGCCAATGTCGCATACCAAAGATGATCCACTTGTGGCAGGTAGCTCAGACTCAAGCGACCGCCCCACATGGTATCTTCGGGCCGTTCCTGCACGGCATTACTATCCTGATATGGGTTTCGATAACGCTCCACCCGCGCTCCAGCAGTTAAGCGCCAGCGTGGGCTAAAGTTCTGTGTCAGTTCACCGTAGGCAGCAAGGTGACGACTATCATAGGTACTATTAAATTGGTCTTGCTGATACAGATCCCAGTTAAAGAAATCTCGTACCAATTGCTCTTCGCGTTGATAGTGGTAAATACCCAGCACCCAGTCGGCTTCACCGGCCAACATTGTGACCGGTTGGGCGCTTACCCAACGAGCGTCTAGCGTATGATCGGTGCGGTCACGACGGTAAGCATCAAACGAACTGTACTCCCAGCCTGGGGCGATACCCACATAACTCCAGTCTTCGTCATAGCTATAAACACTATCGGCGGAGAGATAACTATAGGCCAACTCAAAATCAACAGCGGCACCACCATAGCTCAAAGCCCAGCGTGCGGCCGAGGTCTCTAGATCATCCTCTCCCGGCTGATCAGACAACGTCTGACGATTATGGTCCAACGAGAAGACGTCATAGCCGTTGTCTTGGTGCAAGTCGTGCAACGTGGTGCGAAGCTGCCAGTTTGAACTAAGTTCACTGACAAGGTTAAAGCGCACCGAGCGCTCCGAGCGGCGGTTAGTGTCATCACGATCAAGATAAAGGTTTTCAGTAAAACCGTCGTCGCGTTGCTGAAACACACTCAAGCGCGCACGCCCGAGCTGGGCTAACGAACCACCCACGGCAAAACCACCGCTCATGGCATCGTAGTTGCCAACGCCCAGTTGCCATACCCCTTTCGTTTCAAGGCTCGGCTGGGTACTTTCCATGACCACCATACCGGCCATCGCATCGGCACCGAAGCGCCCACTCTGAGGCCCGCGATACACTTCAACTTGGCTAATATCAAACAGTTGAGCCGCCTGCGCTAAACCACTGTAATTAATACCGTCAACTAGCAAGCCAACCGACGGCTGAATCGGATCAACAAACTGACTGCGTTCGCCGACACCACGGATCTGGATAAAACGCGCGCGCGAACTGCCGCCAGAAAAATTAACGTTGGCTAAGGCATTCAGTGCACTTTCAAGATGTAAGGCATTGCGTTGACTGAGGCGCTCTGCCACCAAAGCAGTCACACTGGTGGGTGCTTCTTGCACAGTCACACGGCGAAACTCGCCCTGAATCGTAATACGCTCTACAGCTTTTTCAGGTTCAACTTGTGCCAGGGTAGAGCTCGACGCAAGTAGCGCCAAAACTAAGTAAGACTTACGGAACATGGATTATTTCCTCAACTTCTGGTTCAGAAACAATCCGGTCGGGTGGGATTTAAAATGGACTAAGAGTGTTAGCTACCATCCCTACGCCAGTATTAACCGGATCAGGTGCAAAGGGTTTGCGATATGCATCTCAGCCTGCCTGTACGCGAACGTACAGCGGCACCCCTTGGTATTGCGCGGCGAAGTATAGCAGTGCCTTTAAATGAAGGCTAGCGCGTCGCCATAAAGTTGCTCGAGCGGTAGCCCTTGGGCATGAAAGTCATCGCGGATGACCCTGACCATCTCAAAACGCCCCGCAACGTAAACATCGGCTTCATTCAGATCACTTTGCTCTTCCAACACGGCGTGATGCACTAGGCCAATGGCTCCGTGCCAGCTTTCATCGGCATGTTCAATTACCGGCCGGTAGTGAAAGTGGCTATGTTGTTCGCTAAGTTCCCGTAGCTTTTCATCATAGTAAAGATCGGCCGCGCCACGGCCACCCCAGTACAATGTCACCGGCCGCGTACTAGCGGCACGCAAGTGGGCCTGTAAAATAGACCAAGTATACGAAAAGCCCGTACCGCCAGCGATAAGAATCATCGGGCGTTCGCTGTCGGCGCGGTAGTCTGCCTGCCCCAGCGGAACTTCGATCGTCGCCTTACCTTGCTCACGCATCTGCTCGAGCACTTCCATCGCATAAGGGTTATCTGGCGCGGCACCGATATGCAATTCAAGTGTATTCGTATTTGAAGGGCACGAAGCAATCGAGAACGGACGCTTATCACGCTCACCCATGACTACTTGCAAATACTGACCAGCACTAAAGCTGATCGCTTCTGGTAACGTCAGTATAACCCGGTAAACATTGTTCGCTAGGGTCGTCAATGTTGTGACTTCAACTTGCATTTTTTTCATTACGCTTGCGTATCCTGTTGCAGAATTCCTAGATCATCCCAAATGTCATCAACCCGTTGTTTCACCTCTTCGTCCATCACAATGGGCACTCCCCACTCACGATCGGTTTCACCTGGCCATTTGTTCGTGGCGTCCATCCCCATTTTTGAACCGAGCCCAGATACCGGTGACGCAAAGTCGAGGTAATCTATCGGGGTGTTTTCCACCAATACGGTGTCGCGTGCCGGGTCCATACGTGTGGTCATTGCCCAAATCACATCATGCCAATTACGGGCATTCACATCATCATCACAGACAATCACAAACTTGGTATACATAAATTGACGCAAAAACGACCACACCCCCATCATCACCCGTTTTGCGTGGCCAGCATATTGTTTCTTCATGGTCACTACAGCGACCCGATACGAACAGCCTTCTGGCGGCAAATAAAAATCGACAATTTCTGGAAATTGCTTTTGTAACAAAGGCACAAACACCTCGTTCAACGCCACCCCAAGTACCGCTGGCTCATCGGGTGGACGACCTGTATAGGTACTATGGTAAATCGGGTCGCGGCGATGAGTGATGTGGGTCACCGTAAATACTGGAAACTCATCTACTTCATTGTAGTACCCCGTGTGGTCACCATAAGGACCTTCCGGAGCCATCTCGCCAGGCTCTAAATAACCTTCGAGAATCATTTCAGCGTGCGCCGGTACCTGTAAGTCATTACTCAGACACTTCGTCACTTCAGTTTTGCCATCACGCAATAGGCCCGCAAACGCATACTCTGACAAACTGTCGGGTACGGGCGTCACCGCACCTAGAATCGTCGCTGGATCAGCGCCAAGGGCTACCGCAACGGGAAACCGCTCGCCCGGATGCTGCCGTTGCCATTCCTGAAAGTCCAACGCGCCGCCGCGATGTGACAACCAGCGCATGATCACTTTGTTTTTTCCTAACAGTTGTTGCCGGTAAATACCTAAGTTTTGTCGTTCTTTGTGAGGACCTTTTGTGACGGTAAGCCCCCAGGTGATGAGTGGAGCCACATCTCCTGGCCAACAGTGCTGAATGGGAAGCTTGGTTAAATCAACGTCGTCGCCACTTTGTACAACCTCCTGACAAGGCGCCTTCTTCAGCTGTTTGGGCGACATACTGAGCACTTTCTTGTACATCGGCAGCAAATTCAACGCATCGCGAAACCCTTTAGGTGGCTCAGGCTCTTTCAGAAATGCCAATAACTTGCCGACATCACGTAATGCCTCGACAGATTCCTGCCCCATACCTAAAGCAACGCGTTCGGGTGTGCCAAATAAGTTCGCCAGTACCGGAACGCTGTGGCCTTTCACATTTTCAAACAACAGCGCAGGCCCGCCCGCCTTTAATGTGCGGTCCGAGATTTCGGTCATTTCCAAATAAGGGTCGACCTGTAACTGTATTCGTTTTAGCTCGCCGCGAGCTTCCAGCATAGCTATAAAATCACGCAAATCTTGATACTTCACTGTTGGCTTCCCCGCACCTTAAATCGTCGGCTTAGTGTACCGTTTTTTATTCTGGTTTTCAGCGCTTTCAAATTCAGCTAGGCTAACCCTATTATCGGCATCTAGGGATACCACAACCCGATGGACAATTCTTTTCTCGCGCTCAGTATCATTGCTAGCTTCACCGGATTGCTCGCGCTTGTTTCGTTACTGCCGTTATCGGCCCGTACGCACTGGCTCATTCGGTTATGGGACTTTCCACGCTTACAATTGACTAGCGCCGCCTTATTGCTGCTACTCGCTTGTGCTCAATGGCTACCTGCTCAACATTGGAGTACCTGGCTCATAGTTACGGTCTTATTAGCCTGTTGCGCATGGCATTTATGGTGGGTTTTCCCATATACACCCTTAGCATCACGCTATGTTCGCCGCTACAAGCGCAAACGCGACGAAGACACTATCGCCGAACATTTGAGAATACTCACCGTAAACGTGCTCGAACCAAACCGTAATGCAGTAGATCTGGTACGAATGATCAATCGCGAACGCCCGGATATTATCGTGGCCGTCGAGACGGATGATTGGTGGGAAGAACAACTGACAGATATCGAGGACGACTTACCCCATGTGGTACGTGTACCTCAAAATAACTTGTACGGCATGATGCTTTACTCGGTATGGCCATTAGAGAATTACTCCGTCGAAACTATTGTTGAAGACAACGTCCCGTCGATACACGTTGATATACAAATGCCTGGTGGACGAGTTATTAAATTACACTGCGTGCATCCGGCGCCGCCCAGCCCCACCGAAAACAAAAAATCAAAGCCTCGCGATCGTGAGCTGCTGATCGTTGCCAAGCGGGCCGCAAAAGAGTCCGGCCCGGTCGTGGTGACAGGCGACTTAAACGATGTTGCATGGTCTCCGACAACTCGCGAGTTCCTACGCGTCAGTCAATTGCTCGACCCTCGCATGGGCCGAGGGTTCTTCAACACCTTTCACGCGAAACTGCCCTTCCTGCGCTGGCCACTCGATCACCTGTTCCACAGCGAACACTTCATGCTGGTAAAAATGCGCCGCCTGCCCAAATTCGGCTCCGACCACTTCCCGCTGCTGATTGAACTGGCGCTAAAGAAAGAGTGAGGTGACCTCTTCCCCTGATACAAACGACGGCAATTGGCTGGCAGCTCAGCATCTTTTTTATTCTTTAACTTTGTTATCGTCAATGCGTTCTGACCGCGGCTGTGGCTCGCGATAATATTCGTATATATCCGGATCGGTTTCTGCCAAGGCTTCAACGATTTCGTATCCATCGGTTAAAGTGCGCTGCAACAACGAGCGCGCGGAGGCAATTTCATTACTTTGTAACCGTTGCTGAATTTCGACGGCGATGACGTATCTACGCAGCTCCATCTGTAATATTGATAGACGCGACATTTGAAACCCTAAGGCTAGGCCGATAACGCAGAATAGAATAAAGGATAACAGGGGTCCCCAAATTTTCATTCTTCAATCTCCTTTACGCGCTTCTCTAGCACAAAGTCCCACTCTTTCTTCTGCGGTTCATTAAGAAAAAACTCATTTTGATAAAGGTCGTCAAGCTGACCATCGCGATTACTCAAGTAGAATAACTCGAGACGCCTTTTCGCTTCCGGAATGTCATCCTCCGCCAAGCTATTGTCAACAATTCTTAACACCTTTAGAAAGCCACCTTCACTCGCTAATAGTGAATTAGGAGCCATACCCACCCCCATCCACACACCAGTCAAAAGCCCTATAACGCTTGCGACAAAACTGAATAGCCACGAACGCACTCTGTAGCCCTTTTTAGATTGATTCATTGGCTTCTCCTATTTGTCTTTATGGCCTCACAAGGCCATTACGTTAATTCATCCTTATAAGAACTTAAGCTCTATAAGTATACGATATAACATACCGGCGTTGGTTCTGTTGAGCCCGAAGGACCAGTATATGCAGTTGTGCAAATGCGTCGCATAAACAGACCATTGGTGTCAACATAAGAATAAAATCCAGAATAGCCAGAGCCGTAACTCCCGCCACCGCTTGTTCTGCCCGACCCAGCAAGACGGTTTCCTGCTGCGTCTTGAGCTGTCTCGTGTAATGGCCGAAACATCGCTGTAAAAAAGCCGTTAAAAGCGAAAGCTACCGTATCCCCGTTTTCAAAACGGACTGTATATTGAAGCGGTAAATCTAATAAGAGTTGACTAAGAGAAGCTTTCATTCCGTTGGTCGTTACCGATAAAAGCGAGTCCAACGACGTAAGAATAATGAGTTCTCTATTAACGGCTACCTCATTCGCTTCATCGCTAATCATCCAACTGTATGAAGGATAGGGAACATTATAAAGTGCCTGCCCTCTCAACATTCGGTAAAGCAAACTTTCACGCTGAACCTGAGCGTCCGCTACACCAGATGAAAACGAAGTGTCCGAGTCATAAATATAGAAAGTTCCGTCGGCTGTCTGAATACTGACCCACTGGTTATAAATATCATTTAACAGTGTGTTATATGCCGATACGGCGTCTACAATATTTACATCATCATTTGTAAGAAAAGAAGTTTCTCGTACCACTCTTCCAAGTTCTGGCTCATACAAAATCCTCACAACGAATGTGCGCACTATATCAGCTACCGGATCGACGATAGCAAACCGCGCTTCATAGTGATTGGTGCCAATCGGCCAGCTCTATCTTGCCTCAAATAAAGCTTTGGTTTCAGCTTGCTCAAAAGTACAGTCTAAGCATGGAACGATCACATCTGCTCGCGCACTTGAAAAACAGAAGCCGACAATAACTACAAGAAATAATATGAACTTTTTCATTTAATTTCCTCTGAAAAACAGCAGAAACATTAAATTACATTTTTATCAAAATAAAAACAACCGTTAGAAAGCGTTGACGGCGGATTTTTCCATACGACATCGCCGCTGAAAGCTTCATTAAAAAGTACCCTCGAAATATTGGGTAGGTATTCTGTGACCAAATTCGTCGTTAACTGGTCTCAAATGAATCAAATTTCGCTTAGCCGATAAAACGGCAGGACTAACGTTTTGGACATCGGAGCATGGCGAGCATGCCCGAAGGGCGAGAGCCACAGAAGGCTTGAGTCAATCCTGTCGGCTGCGTCTTTTCTACTGGCCTGTAGCACACGTTGTTGTCTTATAAGTTCGTGTGGAGGAAAATAATGCGCCCGCTTATAGGTTTTAAAAAGGAGGTGTAAACACAAACAGCAAAACCCAACACTTTACAATAATGTTTCAGATTGTTATAAAGTTAAGTCAATTTTGCGTTTTGAAAAATGTTGGTATGGCTGACGTCACTATATGACTGATATTTAGAAGGACCTTAATGTAAATAAATTAAAGTTGTTAGCAGTATCGGCGGCTCTTATCACTTCTTTGCCCATCGCCCACGCAGCACTGAAGAAAGCCGAAACTCATCCCGCTGGAACTCTAATCGAGACTGCCGCAAACGTCGCAGGTATGAATCGGGGTGAGTTAAACCGCTCATTTAAAGTCTTGTATGCATTCGAGACTCAACAGCTCACCCTGCCCGATCTGGATGCTATGAGCGATGACTATGTCTTAGCTCAAATTGATATGAACAGCGAGCCCTACACAAAATTCGCAGGGAACGAGAGTGCGATGATTCGTTGGAAGCGGCTTGAACTCAGGGGTGAAATGTTAGCCGAAATCGCAAATGTCGAGTTTGAAAAGTTCTGGCCATTTTATCGAGCCTTCCCAACAATTCTACACAATGCGTATGATCTTATTGAAAGCCAAGCAAAACTTCAGTATCAAGCACAGTCAGGCTCCACCTATAACTATCACGTTTTCGACGATGACCCGATTGCGTATTTCGGTGATTCCGAACAGCGATTCCGGAGTTATCCGATCACCTATTAGCCGTTCTTTTTCATAACTCTCTTTTTACGCTAAGTGATCGGATTGGTCTAGTTTTCTCATCGACTCTCCTGTGAGTTCAATTCGGTGGCTGTTATGCAGTAAACGGTCAAGTAAGGCATCGGCGATGGTGGGACTCGGGATCAGTGTGTACCATTCGCTGGTAGGTATTTGACTGGCGATGATGGTGCTGGACTGTTGATAGCGTATTTCCATTACATCAAGCAGGTCATTCGCCTGACGTGCACTCAACTTTTCCATGCCCCAGTCATCCAGGATGAGTAATTTGCGCTTCGCCAACGTATTCAGCTGCTGGCGATAAGAGCCGTCGGCACGGCCAACGTTTAACTCATCCAGAAGTTCACCTAGCCGATAATAACGTGCACTGTGATGCTGTTCGCAGGCTTGTGTTGCCAGTGCACAAGCCAGATGTGTTTTGCCGCAACCAGTTGCGCCCGTAATGATAATGTTTTGGTTGTAATGCAGGTATTGTCCGCTAAGTAGTGTGGCTATTTTATCTTTTCGAAGGCCACGGCCACTGCGATAATCGATACCACTGGGTCTCGCATCGAAGCGCAATTTTGCTTGTCGAGTCAGTCGATGTACTTTGGTGTTATCACGACATAGGAGCTCATGAGTCGCAAGCAGGCCTAGTCGCTCCTCGAAGCTCATATCGGTATAGATATCCGGTTGCGCCTGCTGCTGTTGCAGAGCTTGGCAGAAGTGGCCTAGACGCAGCGCCCGTAATTGTTCGTGTAGTGAGGATAAACTCATTGTTGATGTCCTTATTGGTAGTAGTGTTGTCCACGGATGTTGTGATGGCTAACGGTTGACTGCTCATCGGTATCAGTACTGCTAAGCGGCTGTTCTTTATTATTAATCAGCAGATTCAGAATGACTTTCCGATGTGGCTGCTCCAGCAGTAATGCTTTTTGACAGGCTGCTTCAAGGCGTTCCTGCCCGTATTTACTGGCTAGATTGAGGATGGCAAGACAACTTTTTATTGCCTGTTCGGGGTGCTGTCGTCGCTGAAGTTGTGAAGCGATAACGGCGCGACTACCACTGCCGATACTCTCCCCCCAACTCAGTAGGCGTTCGGCACTCCAGCGCTGTTTGACGTGCGCATCGGGCATATGCTCTCTAATCGTGCTAAAGCCTCCGGGCTGATGTTTTCGGGGATGCTGAGCCACCACGTTACCTTGGTAGTAAAGGCAGATGATTTGCGCCGTTGCCTCCAGAGTCACGGTTTGTCCGACCAGATTGTGCGGTACGGAGTAAGCATGTTTGGCATACAGAACATGATAGTCCGGCCCAACGCGAGCCTGTTTACTATCGATGTACTCATAGCCGTACGCAGGCAGGGGCATCAAAGCAGGTTTATCAAGGCGGATATAAAGTTCATGGCGTGAACCAGGGTGAACACGCTGCTGTCGGTGATTGAGATCGATTAGCAGCTCACGGATCCGCTGGTTCAGGCTCGATAGCGTATAAAAATGCTCATGCCGTAGCCGCATTAAAATCCAACGCTCAACGATAAGCACAGCATTTTCGGCCTTTGACTTGTCTTTGGGTTTATACGGGCGAGCCGGCATGATACCGGTGTTATAATGGCGCGCCATGCGCGCATAGTTTTCATTCAGCACTGGAGCGTATCGATTCGCTTTCGTGACCGCCGAACGCAGATTATCCGGGACCAGTAACTGTGGTACGCCACCGAAGAACTCAAAGGCTCGAACATGTGCCATGATCCAGTCTTCAAGCTGTTGTGAACGGCCAGCTTCAACGTACGTGTAATTTGACGCTCCCAGAGTTGCCACGAAGATTTGTGCGTTATAGCGAACTTCGCCAGTATCAGGATTGAGGATCGGCACCGTCGGACCGCAATAATCAATAAACAGCTTATCGCCGGCTAGGTGTGACTGTCGCATACTTCGCTTTTGGGTCTTGCGCCAACTCCGATAATGTTCACAGAACTGCGTGTAACCATAAGCAGTTGCGGGGTCATTTTCGCGGTATTCCTGCCATAGAAGCAGCTTGGTCATGCCTTTGCGTTTGAGCTCCTGATGCATTTCAACAAAGTCGGGTTGGCGTTTGGCACGAGATACGCTTTTGCCTTTATAGATTGCATTCTCAAGGTCTGTATCACTACAGTCCGGCGGTAGCGGTAGCGGCCACGATAATTCACTGGCAGCAAAGCGCGATAAAATTTCACTGATCGTAGCGGGACCGACAGCACAGCATTTACTGACGTCGCGTAAACTGAGCCCAGCATTAAATCGCAGTCTCAGAATGTCTCTTATTTTACTCATTTGAGTTCTCTTTCTAGTCATGGTCAGCCAATCCTCAATACAGGTGTGTTGAGTCAAGCTTACCAGTTGATTTAGTTAGAAAAAGAACGGTATTTCGGCATTCCGATCACCGATTTCGGCAATCCGATCACCGATTTCGGCAATCCGAACAGTGATTTCGGGAAAAGTCTAAAAGTGATCGGATAAAACCGAAACAGGTGATCGGTTTAAACCGAAATGGGTGATCGGATTGAACCGAAATGAGTGTTCGGATTCATCCGAAACATGCACCGATTATCGAATGCTCAGTCTCATGTGATTACACCGACGAAAATAGTGATAGCTCTATGCGTTGGATAAAGCTGGCGGAAGAGATGCAATTGTGGGAGCTGCGGCAGCCAAAAGATTCTGTCGATTATGGTGCGGAGGCAACTATTGTGAACCCCCGACACAGGTGACCAAGTTGGCATGAGAAAGATAATGGCTGGCGGTGGATGGGGTCCAACCTCGTATACTGGTGGTGACGGCGGTGGCGATGACTTGATCACCAAAGACTTCACCCCAGTCCATAAAACTTTTGTTCGACGTCAAGATCGTACTCGCTCTCTCGTATCGACGATTCACGAGCCTAAATAATAAGCTCGCTTCTTCCCATGTCATCAGCAAGTAACCGATTTCATCTAAAATGAGCACTCGAGGATAGGTCAGTTGCTGTAGTTGGCGCTCAAGACGGTTCTCCTGCCGAGCGCGTACCAGCGCAGTCACTAACTTATCGAGCGTCATAAACATTACCCGGTGACCCGCTTCAGCGGCCTTAACGCCGAGAGCACCGGCGAGATGCGTTTTACCGACTCCCGGAGGACCGAGCATGACGACATTTTCATGTCGTTCAACGAAGCCCAAGCCACTGAGTTCACGTACGGTCTTCCTATCAACGCTGGGCTGGAAGCTGAAATCGAACTGCTCAAGGCTCTTTATCCATGGCAAGCGAGCTTGTTTAAGGCGTGCTTCAAGGCCGCGTTGATGACGCCCGCCCCATTCCTGAGCAAGAGCATGACTCCGGTGAAGCTCCCCTATAACCCCACCAATACCCAACAATTTTGACTTTTTGTTTATTTTATAATATTTACGATTTTGATTGCTGATGAACGAAAAAAACGTCGCAAAAACGGGGGACGAGGTACGTCGAGTATGATTATTCTACTTTTCCAAACATTAAAAATTTTGCTTCTCTAATCGCCAAGTCTTCGGTTTCAAATTGCCCTGAGGGATCTGGAAAAACTCTGACTGTGTATTCACACCCCTCTTCTTCATCATATTTTGTCTCATAAAGCTCAAGGGAGAAAGAGCTCCCTTGCTGGACAATATCGATGTGTTGATTATCAGAATTCGATCGTATACGTTTAATTACTTCCATCACACTTACCTCGAGTTTAACAACTACTTCTTTTAATTCTACTACCTGTACAAATCATTATCGTTTTAGGCTCCAAAACGCTATTTGTAGTAGCGTCGCGAAAGGCGTGAGTTTCTAGAGATGTACCATCTTTAGCTTTGTGTGCACTTGAACTAACTTTTTGTACATTTGCAGCGTCTATCCCATGTTGAGCTGCTATTCGGTCAGCTTGCTTTGCTGGTTGACTGATTATTGTGCCACCACCTTCGGCTAGTTCAGTTAATTGTGACTCTGAAGCCAATTGTTTTTCAAACTTCACCCCACTTATTGCTGATTCGGCCTTGCGAGAAGCACTTATAGCCATACCCGCACCGCCCGGAACAAATGGTAGTGCAAGGGCAGCTCCATCAGCTATAACCCCGATAGCATCCACCCCTGCGGCAGACCAGTTTCCTTGGTACAAGTTTTTACTAAAAGATACGATCCCCACACTTAGACTTGCAGCATCCCACAGAGATTCAGCAACTCTTCCATTCGAATCCACCATATTCAGCGGGTCATTCCCAACATAAGCATACCAGTTCATGCCATCTTTGTAGCCGATGGGGTCGGTTTGCATAAACCGGCCTAGCCGTGGGTGGTAAACCCGTGCTTTATAATAGTATAGCTCGGTGCCCGGAATGAGGATTTGTCCGGTAAAACGAAAGCGTGCGTCACTGCTGTTCTTCGGATTGCCGTAGGCGTCGTACTGATGTGCTTGCAACAGGCCGCCATTAGCGGTCATCTCGGCGATGATGCTGCCGCGCTCATCCGCCAGCAGATAACGGCGGGCATTTACCCCAGCACCTTCGTAACGAATGACCGGGTCATCGTTGCCAAGGCCATGAATAAAGCGCCGCAACAGCGTACCGTTGCTGTGATACTCAGCCACCAACTCATCGGCGTCGTACAAATAATCAATGATTTCGCCGTTATGTACTGTACGCGTTAAGCGACCGGTAGCATCGTAGCTAAGCGCGACTGTATCGTCAGAGCCGTTCGCTGTAACCAGGCGATTGTGGGCATCGTAAACGTAACTCCACCCGTCAAAGCCAGTAAGGTTGCCTGCACTGGTGTAATTCGCGTACTCCGGCACGCCATCGACAGTGACTTGCGTATACTGATTAAGGTTATTCACGCTGTAAAACTCAGTGCTTTGCGTCGGCACCTGAATTTGATAATCCGCGGTACTGACCGTTTTGCTCTGCAACTGACTGGCCGGATTATAGCTGTAACTGCTGTCGTTGAACCCCTGGTGGTCGAAATCAAGCACCCGGCCCATGCCGTCGTAGTTCAATGTGGTGATGGTGCTGCCAGCACGCTCAATGCGACTGACACGACCTGCACGGTCGTAGCTAAAATCAATCACCGCCGAAGCGC
This sequence comes from Pseudidiomarina piscicola, assembly GCF_902806985.1. Classification (GTDB taxonomy): domain Bacteria; phylum Pseudomonadota; class Gammaproteobacteria; order Enterobacterales; family Alteromonadaceae; genus Pseudidiomarina; species Pseudidiomarina piscicola. The sequence continues at coordinate 1,166 of NZ_CADCXY010000006.1, read as the reverse complement.
CATTTTCAAAAATGTTGGTTAAGCGCCCGCCCGCGTCATGGTTGTAGGTGACATAAAAGCCATCCGGGAACGTCGTGCGCGTACGGCGATTGGCGTTATCAAAAGTGTAGCTCAACGTGCGATTATTCGTACGCTCCGAGATACGCCGGCCCAGGCCATCATAACCGTAAGCCACCACTTGAGTTCCACGGGTGATTTGAGTTTCACGGCCCAGGCTGTCATAGCTAAAGTAAATGGTGCTTTCGTTTGGTATGACTGAGCTTGTACGCTGATCCTGGCTATCGTAGCTATGGATCAACGTCACCCCGTCACGCTTGCGAAACGCTGTCAGATTACCGTTCGCGTCATAACTATTTTGCTCATAGCTCGCATCCGGGAAGGTGGTACGGTAAACCCGGTCATGCCCATCGTAGCTGTAAAGCGTGCTATTGCCATTACCGTCTTCGCGCCTGCTGACCTCGCCATTCGCGGTATAGGCCGTGAACTGCTCAATACCCTCGGCGGCGGTACCGAGTCCCGTCAGGGTACTGATTAGATTTGAGTTCGCATCATAGCTATAGCTTGTAATGCGGTCAGGTCCGGCACTACCTTCACTGCCTAAGGTACATGCCGAAGCTGGCAATGCGCCAAAACTTGCAGCATTCATCCGCGTCGCTTCGCACCGCAACCGCCCTCGGGCGTCGTACGTATATTGCGTCGCTTTGGTTAAGGTCGATGGTGCCGCCAGCGTCGATTTGCTGACCCGGTTGTTCACATCCAGATAGTCCGTCTGGAGCGTATCTATTGTCAGGCTGGTACTGCCTCGCGAGGCAACGGTGCCACTTTGTACCAGTGTTCTGCGGGTACTCACCGTTGGGTACGTGGTTTTCTGCGCCGGGTAAAATCCGGCGGCGTTGCGTGCACCGATTTCCCACGTTGGCCGGCCGGATAAATCATAACGATACGATGTGGCATCATCACTGCCGCTTAACGGCCCGTCTTCAATGAGTTGGCGACCCACTGCATCATAGGTGTAGGTCGTCGTTTGGCTCAATGTACCACTGGCATTGGTAAGTGTTTTGCTTTGTATCAGTCCTGTCGAGCCCGAGTAGGTGTACTCTGTGATCTGGGTCTGTGCTCCACCGCATTGGCCAATGGCGCATACCGTGGTCTTGGTGAGACGATAA
>NZ_CADCXY010000005.1 GCF_902806985.1 Pseudidiomarina piscicola | reverse complement strand
TAGTGAAACGCTTCAGCGCCGATGGTAGTGTGGGGCTTCCCCATGTGAGAGTAGGACACCGCCAGGCTTTAATTTAGAAGAGGCCCTCAGCTAACGCTGGGGGCTTTTTTTTTGTGGAAACAAAAGAGCGTTGGTCGTGCGTTCGGCTGCGCCTCACTATTCGTTGGTCGTACGTTCGGCTCGCGCCTCACTGCTCGTCGTTTGAAAAAGACAAAAAGAGCAAGAGCGAAAGGCGATGTTTGCTGTTTGCTGTTCGCTGTTTGAAAAAGATAAAACAAACATCGCTTTCAGTCTTTGCCTTCACGAACATCAAACATCAAACATCGAACATCGCTTTCGTGTTTGGCCCTAACGAACATCTAACAGCTAATATCAAACAGCGCTTTTCGCCTTTGCGAGCAGCGCGAAGCGCGTACGACCAACGAACAGAGAGGCGCAGCCGAACGTACGAACAGCGCAGCGTACGCTCTTCGCTTTTAGCTATACCTTAGAACTAACGCGACTGAACGAAATCCCTTACCCCTGATATCCTTACGCCACATTAAGCATTATTTTGTAGGAGATATCCTTATGCACCTTAAAAAATCATTAGTGGCAATGATGAGTGCTGGCGTGGCGACCAGTGTCGCTGGCTTTAGTACGACTGTTGTTGCACAAGAGCAGTCAACTTCAACGGTGGAAGCGCAAGAGCGGATCCAGGTGATTGGCTCCCGGTTATCGATGCGTACTGCGACCGATGGTACTGCTCCGGTTGATATTATTACCGGTGAAGACCTCACTGCGAGTGGTATCACCGAGACTGCGCGAGCATTGCAATATGCTGTGCCGAGTTTCAATTTTCCTTCATCGTCGGTCACTGACGGCTCGGATGCAGTTCGACCTGCATCGCTACGTGGGCTTTCACCGGATCATACCTTGGTTCTAGTTAACGGCAAGCGCCGTCATATGAGTGCCTTGGTACATTTAAGTGGAACTACCGGTCGTGGAAGTTCGAACGTTGATCTTAACGCTATTCCGATCTCGTCAATTAAACGAATTGAAGTACTGCGTGACGGTGCCGCGGCGCTGTATGGATCAGATGCTATCGCAGGCGTGATCAATATCGTCCTTAAGGATCAGTCTGAAGGCGGCAGTGTCACGGTTAACAGTGGGCAAACCTATGAAGGCGATGGCGAACAGTATAAGGTTCACGGTAATGTAGGGCTGGAACTCGGCGACGACGGGCACCTAACGCTTTCTGCTGAGTATCACCATAAGAATAAGACCAATCGCGCAGGGCCTGATCCGCGTCAACAATACCCGCTGGTCGATGGCGAACCGGATCCTCGTGAAGCGACCTTTGATCGCTTCAATCATCATGTTGGTGCTGCAGAATTCGAGAATAAAGCGTTGTTTGCAAACGCTAGCGTCGGTCTAGGTGAAGGTGAACTGTATGCCTTTGGCGGGGTAAGTGATCGGACGTCGCAGTCCGGGGCCTTTTATCGCCGTGCACTCGACTCGCGCAATATCCTCGAAGTGTATCCAGACGGCTTTTTGCCATTACTGACGCCTGACACACGTGATACCTCAGCGTATGTCGGCTATAAATTTGATATCGGTCAGTGGCGGGTTGATGCGAGCACCGGCTATGGCGAGAGTGAATTTCACTATCGTGTGGAAAACTCCATTAATGCATCCATAGGGCCAAGTTCTCAAACGCAGTTTGATGCCGGCACGCTCATCACTGATGAATTGAATGCGACGGTCGATGTTTCGCGGTTTGTTCCGTTCGTTAACAATTCTGATTTGTCAGTCGCTTTCGGGGTTAGCTATCGTGAAAATAGTTATCAGATCCGCGCTGGTGAACAAGCTTCTTACCGCGATGGTGGTTATGCCGACCGACCTGCAGGTAGTCAGGGCTTTACGGGCTTTAAGCCCGCCTCGGAAGTGGATGAATCACGCGACAATACGGGCGTGTACGTTGAAGTTGAAAATATGCTGACCGCTAACTTTCAATGGGGCGCTGCGGTGCGCTATGAAGACTACTCTGACTTTGGCAGCCACACCAGTTGGAAGCTCTCGGGGCGCTATGACCTGACCGATGAGTGGGCACTTCGCGCCACGGCGAATACCGGGTTCCGTGCGCCAAGTGTACAGCAGTTGTATTTCTCGAATATCTCGACGTTGTTCATTGATCGGGGCAATGGTTTACAACCTGAACAAAGTGGCACCTTTAACAATATAAGCACTGTCGCACGTGAGCTTGGTATTAACGGACTTGAGCCAGAACAATCACGGAGCTTTAGTGGCGGTATCGTTTATAATGGCTACGAAGGCTTCACCTTAACCATTGACGCGTTTCAAATTGAAATAGAGGACCGCATTATTCTCTCGGGAGATGTTAGCCCGCAAGACTCAGCCGCCGTGGCTGACGCGTTGGCCGCAAGTGGCGCCGATAATGCGCGATTCTTTGTGAACGCAGTGGATACCACCTCGCGTGGTATCGACGTTGTGGCAGCCAAAACCTTCCAGCTGGCCGAGCTAGGAGAGCTGCGTACGCAAATGGCTTACGGGTATAACAAAACTGAGATAGACGATGTCAATTTACCAGCGTTGCTGGATGGGCTTGAAGACAGCTTGTTTGATGGCGTCGAACGTACCCGAATGACACGCTCTGTGCCGCAAAATAGTGGCAGTATAGCCTTTACTCACACCTTAAGTGCGTTGGAAACTCGCTTGGCCTTCAACTATTTTGGTGACTATGTGTTGGAAAATAGCCAAGGTGTGAGAACCGAGTATGGTGCTAAATGGATTACAGATTTGTCGGCAAAGTATCGTTTTAGCCCCCAGCTATCTGTCAGTGCCGGCGTACAAAACTTGTTTGATGAGTACCCAGATAAGCAGCCAGAGGGCAGTCAGTTTAACGGTATTTTTATGTATCCGCTGACCAATGCCCCGTTTGGTTTCAACGGTGGATACTACTATGCAGAGTTGACCTATCGCTTCTAGCCACTTAGGAAGCAATTAGTAAAAACCGCTACTTTGTAGCGGTTTTTTTATACCTGAGCCGACAGAAAAACAAAAAATCTCACTAAAACAGCAGTCTACGTCCTTGGCATGAATCTTGTATTAACTAGTGCTACAACGTTTTTAAGTACTAATTATTAATGGAGAACAACATGCGTAACAAATCAACCTGGCTTTGGGTGATTGCAGCCATTCTTGCTTTTGCCCTGTTTGGCGATGCAATTTTAGGTGTGCTTGGCGCAATTATTGGACTGATTGTGAGTATCGGCATTACCGGTTTAGTAATGCTAGCGGTTGTGATTGGCGCCTTTGCATTGGTCGTTATGGTCGGTGGTAGTATTGCCGCGGCTATGATCGTCGCAGCAGTCGCACTGGTAGCAGTGTTATTCAGTTGGTTGTGGCCCTACCTGCTGTTGTTTGGAATCATTTACTTATTGGTTCGAAAACGCCCCAAAGCTGTGTAGACTATAGGCAAACTTCAAGCCAAAGTAGGGCCCTGTTATGAAGAGAGTAATAACCGCACTTACGCTATTGCCGCTATTGGTTAGCTTATCTGCACCTGCACCTGCATCTGCGGCGCAGGTCGAAGTGACCGAAGCATGGGTCAAGCCGACCATACCTGGCACCGAAAATGGTGCTGGCTATATGACTGTGCATAACACTGGTGAGCTGGCGGTAACCGTTATCGGCATTCGAACCGACGCGGCGCGGGCGGCCGAGGTGCATCGCCACATTATGACTGAGGATGGCATGATGCGGATGACGAGGGTGCCAAAGTTAGTGATTGCCGCTGATGAAACCGTGACTTTTGAGCCAGGCGGTTACCACGTCATGTTTTTTGGTGTAAAAAATCCGTTTAAAGTCGGTGACACGGTTGATTTTGAGGTGCTGTTCGAGGATGCTGACGCGGTGCAAGTTGAGGCGGAAGTACGTCAACTTGTCGAGCCCTTCAATCAAGAATCGTAAGGATGTCGTTCTATGGTTAATCGCAATACTCTAACGCTCACAGCCGCACTCGCATGCTGTGTGCTTTCTGCTCCTGTCGCTGCGGACACCGTGTTTGGTGTTTATGCCGGTGGTCAAATTTGGCGCACCGATACAAGCGGTAGCTTCGGTAGTGAGCGCAATAATCCAGAATTCAGCTTTGGTGATGAGTCTCAAGGTAGTTATTATCTCGCGCTCGAACACCCAGTACCTTTGTTCCCAAACCTAAAAGTGCGTCATAACGAGCTGAAAGGCTCTGGTGAGCATACGCTTAGCCAAGACTATGAATTCTTTGGTAGCACTTTTAGCACTACCCAACCGCTTATGTACCAAAGCGATTTTAGCCATACCGACTATACGTTTTACTATGAGTTATTCGACAATGATCTGCTAACGTTTGATGTTGGTGCCACGGCTAAACGTGTTGAAGGCAATATTGAGGTGCGTAACCAAGACTTCTTCACCACACAAGCCACCGATGGCTGGATTCCTACTTTGTACAGTCAGTTACGCGTCGGTATTCCGGCCACGCCGTTTACTGTCTACGGTATTGCGAATGCGGTCAGTGTGGACGACTCAAAGGTTGAAGATTACGAAGCAGGGCTTGAATACCGAATGGTAGAAAACCTAGCTGTCGATGTAAATCTGCAACTAGGTTATCGCGTTTTTAATATCGAACTCGATGATCTTGACGATGTTTATAGTGATCTTGAGTATCGAGGACCTTATTTAGGTTTAGAGATCCACTTCTAAGTTTAGCCGCCGTAGGGCGTCACAGTTGCTGCGTCGAGCTGGTAACCTACCACTGCCAGTTCGCCGTCGGCACGCTCAACAGTCACGGTACCCTCGACCCATACTGGGTTGAATGCCTGACGCATCGGATAGCCCTCGGGGTAGCGCACCAAAAGTACCTGATTAGGCGGCGGAGGCGGCACATGAATACAGGCCCCCTCATAAGGCACGAGTAAGAACTCAGTCACTTTGCTGTCTTCGGCCTGCAGTTGAACAACAAAGCCAGGAATACGGATCTTTTGCCCGTCTAACGCCTCTACCACGGGGGCATTCAACTCTGGTTGTCCCATCGCTTCTGGGTTCATGTCGTAATACGCCTGACTGCGCACAACGGGTGGCTTGTAACCTTCCGGAATCAAGCTTTTCCATTCTACCTCACGGTAATCTGCAGCGCTGGCGGCGCTTATCGACAGCAAGGTTAGAGCTGTGAGGCCTAGCAACCAATTTTTAATCATACTTTCACCGTTAGTCCGTCTGCCAAAGCGTTGCGATAGGCTCGCCACGCAGGGTAAAAACTTAATAAGATAGCGGCGCCAACAATGGCCGCTAGTAGGTAGACCTCACGCAGCGTTAAAAGACTCGCTGTGACGTGAATGCCTAAGGTATCTTGTAGTACATCCGCACCAAAGAGTAACACCGCATACAAGGTCGCAGTACCTAAGGTGACTCCCGCCAAGGTAACTGCTGCAGCTTCGCAGACGAGTAAACCTAGAATCGTCAGCGGGCCGGCACCAATAGATCGTAAGACCGCCATTTCCCGCCGCCGTTCGCGTAAACTTGCAAGTAAGGTGGTCAGCATACCTAACAACCCGGTAATCACCACAAGTACCGAAATGGTCATCAGGGCACGCTCAAAAAGGTTGAGCGTACGCCAGAAATTCTGCAGCGCTAGCCCGGGCATAATCGCTGAAAGGGCTTCGTCGTCGTAGGTGTTAATCACACGCTGTAAACGCAGTGCAAACGCCCGATTTTCCAGCCCAAGCAACACCGCGCTTAAGGTGTAAACCGGCGGTTCAGCGTGCTCCGAAGCGTGGTCGTGGTCATCATGATTGCTATCGCTTGGTAAATAGTCCCCGTGCACTAGGCCTTGACCGGCAAGAGGAATAAATACGCCGCGATCGATAGGTGTACCCGTGCGCGCAAGCACCCCGCTTACGGTAAACGGGTGGCTGTCATGCTGGCTAAAGCTGATGTCGCCGGTACCATGGGCAATCGTCAGCGGGTCATCAACTTTAAGCTGCAGTTCAGCAGCGGCATCGGCGCCTAGTACTGCGACGGTAGGTGTCGCACGGCTTGAGAAGTTCGCGCCATTGGCAAACTCCAGCGACTGCTTTGCGCCATATTTAAAATGCTCGAATAAAGCATCGCTGGTGGCGATAACGGGTAAGCCTTGAACACTATCCCCCATCGCCATAGGAATATGCCATGTCACACTTGGCAATTGTTGCAGGTATTGATAGCTGTCCCAACTAAGGGTGTTCGATAAGTTGCCAATATGAAAGACACTACTTAAGAGCAGTTCGGTGGAGCCAGTACGGGCTCCGACAATCAAATCGGTGCCGGAAATCGTGGTGGCAAAATTCTCTTGAGTTTGCACCCGAATACGTTCCACACCCAGCAGTAATAGCGTGCTTACCGCAATTGCAAGAACCGTGAGCCAAACACTGCCGCGACGACTCCACAAACTGGCTAAGGCGAGCTTAAACATTGTTGTTAGGCTCCACTTGGTTGAGCTCTTGAAGCTCTAAAGTGCGCGGGAAATGAGGTGCCAGCGTCGCGTCGTGGGTGACAAAAAGCAGCGTTGTTTGCTGCTCTTCGCACGCTTCGAACAACAGCTGAATAAAATCATCACGGTGCGCCTGATCAAGTGCCGAGGTTGGCTCATCAGCAATAATAAGAGCGGGGCTGCCAAGTAAAGCGCGTGCTGCCGCGACGCGTTGCTGTTGTCCCACGCTAAGTTGATGAGCTGGTTGTTGCTGTTGGCTGCGACTTAAACCAAGTCGGTCGAGCAAGGTTGTTGCTGCTGCCACGAGCGACTGCCCTGCAAGCCGCTGACGTCGCGCCGGTGCGAATTGACAGGCAAGGGTGACATTGGTTAGTGCGGATAAATAGGGCAGTAAATTAAACTGTTGAAAAATATAACCGATCTCGTTCGCTCGCAGGCGATCGCGTTGGTGTTGGTTGAGGGTCGCAAGATCATGGCTGAGCACCTGAACTTGTCCTGCTTGTGAGGTATGAATACCCGCGATAAGGCTTAGCAAGGTCGACTTACCGCTACCACTTGCACCACGCAGCAGCACTCGCTCACCACGTGTAAGCTTCAAATGAGGGATGCTCAGTAACGGCGACTGAGCACCCGGCCAGCTAAACGTGAGGTGTTTTAGCTCAACACAGGTGCTCATTCTACTTACTTAGATTGGGCACGTTCGAAAGACGTTAAGATCTCGTCTTTTGCTTCTTTAACGTCGCCCCAGCCTTCAACTTTAACCCACTTACCACTTTCGAGTTCTTTGTAGCGCTCAAAGAAGTGTGTGATCTGTGCTTTGAGAAGCTCTGGTAAATCGCCAACATCCTTGATGTGGTCATATTCTTTACTCAGCTTGCTCACTGGTACGGCAACAACTTTTGCGTCTTCACCAGCTTCATCGGTCATTTTTAAGACACCAACGGGGCGGCATTTAATGACAGATCCTGCTTGCAGTGGGTAAGGTGTCGGCACCAATACGTCGACTGGGTCGCCGTCGAGTGACAAAGTGTCATTGACGAAGCCGTAGTTGCACGGGTAGAACATTGGCGTTGACATAAAACGGTCAACCCACAAGGTTCCTGTGTCTTTGTCGACTTCATATTTGATTGGGTCAGCGTTCGCTGGAATTTCGATAATGACATTAACTTCTTCTGGCAAGTTCTTACCTGCACTTACATCACTCAAACTCATGATCGTTCCTGTTTGCTAAGTTAAGATGAAATTTGGGCTCTTATTATACGTCTGTTGGCGCCGATTGCGAACCTTGAAGGTACTGCAAGCAGGTTTGTACTTCTTCTGCGGAACCTAAAATGACGCCAATACGCTGATGAATATGTTCGGGTTGAACGTTCAAAATACGTTGCTCACCGGTATGGGCAATACCACCTGCTTGTTCAACCAGCATCGCCATCGGGTTGCCTTCATACATCAACCGCAATTTAAATGGCTTGTTTGGTTTGCGACTGTCGGCTGGATAAGAGAATAAGCCGCCGCGGCACAACACACGATGCACATCTGCAACCATGGCTGCCACCCAGCGCATATTGAAATTTTTGTTACGCGGGCCATTGCTGCCTTGCAATAAGTCATCAATGTATTGACGCATCGCCGGCTGCCAATGGCGGTAGTTAGACATATTAATGGCAAATTCGCTGGTCTCGCGGGGTATCTGAATATCGGTGTCGGTGAGCAAGAACTCCCCAACTTTTTGATCTAACGTGAAAACCCGTACGCCATTGCCGGTGGTGAACACCAGCATGGTCGATGGGCCGTAAAGCACGTAGCCAGCCGCAACTTGCTCGGTGCCCGGCTGCAAAAACATATCAGGCCCTGAACGGCTGTCTTGCGGTGTTGGCAGTACCGAGAAGATGGTACCCACCAGGCTGTTGATATCAATGTTAGAGCTACCGTCCAGCGGGTCAAAAGCTACCAGGTAGCCACCGTCAGTGTGGCCATCAACGATGCCTTCTTCTTCCTCAGACGCGACCGCGCGAACATGAGGACTCTCCAACAGGATATCTTTAAGTAGTTGGTTCGATAAAACATCGAGCATTTTTTGGGTTTCGCCTTGGATGTTTTCATCCAGTGTCGACCCCAACACACCAGCTAGTTCGCCTTGGTGGATGCGGAATGATATCTCCTTGGCGCAAATTTGCAGGGTATTTATGACAGAGATAAGTCCTTCATCGACTCCATCGCGGCGTAGAGTTGGAATTAGGCGTTGCATAGCGTCCTCTTGTGGTGTGGTGCTCAAAATCGCGGCTAAGTTTACCGCAAAAACAGGTAAATTGCCTGCAAGAATCTTTGGAATTTGTGCCTGCATGCTACACTAGTTCGGTTTTTATCATGCAAATCACGACCTGCGACGTACTGGACAAAATTATGCACATTCATATTCTTGGTGTCTGCGGCACCTTTATGGGCGGAATTGCCGCCTTGGCGAAAGCCATGGGACACCACGTAACCGGCAGTGACGCCGCGGTTTACCCGCCGATGAGTGACCAGCTTGCGGCGTTGGGTATTGAGGTTTATCAAGGCTACGATCCAGCGCAACTCGAGCCACAGCCGGACCTAGTGATTATTGGCAATGTTTTAAGTCGCGGCAACCCAGCGGTTGAAGCGGTACTCAACCAGCGCATTCCCTTTCGCTCTGGCGCGCAGTGGCTGCATGACGCGTTGCTGCAAGACAAGTGGGTATTAGCCGTTGCCGGGACCCATGGCAAAACCACCACCGCAAGTATGCTGGCATGGATTTTAGCGCAAGCTGGTTATCAACCAGGATTCCTAGTTGGGGGCGTGTTGGCGAATTTTGGCTGCTCGGCACAATTAGGCGCCAGCGACTTTTTCGTAATTGAGGCAGATGAATATGACACGGCATTTTTCGATAAACGATCGAAGTTCGTGCATTATCAGCCGTCGACACTGATCCTTAATAATTTGGAATTTGATCACGCCGATATTTTTCCCGATTTAGCGGCGATTCAAACGCAATTTCATCATTTGGTACGTATTGTGCCGGGCTATGGCAAAATTATCTCTCCGGCGGCGGATACCGCCATTGAAGAAGTGCTCAAACGTGGTTGCTGGAGTGAGCGGAGCACCTTGGCAGTCGCCGGAACTTTACCGGCCGATTGGCAATTTGAGTTGATGACTGCAGACGCCAGTCGCTTTAGTGTGGAACGTCGCGGTGAAAATGGTAGCGAAAAAGTAACTGTACAGTGGGATTTAGTTGGTGAGCACAATGCCTCGAATGCGGTGATGGCGATGGCGGCTGCACATCATGTTGGGGTGCCTATCGACGTTTCTGCAACAGCATTAGCTGAGTTTAAAAATACCAAACGCCGTCTGGAGTTATTAGGTACGCCTAATGGCATCGCCGTTTATGATGATTTTGCGCATCACCCGACCGCCATTGCAACGACCTTAAAAGCCCTACGGGCGAAAGTCGGTAGTGCGCGAATTGTTGCAGTGCTTGAGCCGCGCTCGAATACGATGAAGCAAGGTATTCACGCGGAGCAACTCGATGCAGCACTTACGGTCGCAGATACATGCTTTATGCTTGAACCTGATGGGTTACAATGGTCTATCGCTGAGTATGTACCCGCCGCGACCATTAGCCACTCAGTCGATGAACTTGTAGAGCAACTAATGCGTACATTGCAAGCTGGTGACCAAGTACTAATTATGAGCAATGGTGGGTTTGGCGGTTTACATCAGCGGTTACTGAATGAAATTGCCGCAACGAACGATTAAAGAGGGTGTATGAAGGTTTCCAACTCAGCTATAACCCTAGCGATTACCGGCGCTTCAGGTGCACCTTACGCCATGCGTTTGTTACAATGTCTATTGCAACAGCAGCAACAGGTTCACTTACTGCTTTCAAGTGCGGCGCGTGTGGTTTTTGCAACGGAGCTCGAATGGCAGTTGCCAGCAGCGCCTAAAGCGCTTGGTGACACCTTACGCTCGCATTTCAAGGTGACGACCTCGCAGTTGCAAGTGTATGGCAAAGACCAATGGTTTTCGCCAGTTGCATCAGGTTCGGCAGCACCTAAGCAAATGGTCGTTTGCCCCTGTTCAACGGGAACTTTGTCAGCGATAGCAAACGGTGCCAGTGATACGCTGATTGAGCGTGCCGCCGATGTGGTACTGAAAGAGCGCGGGCAGCTCGTTTTGGTACCACGAGAAATGCCATTATCGGCCATTCATCTAGAAAACATGTTAAAGCTGGCGCGGCTGGGCGTTACCATGATGCCGGCGGCACCAGGCTTTTATCATCAGCCTAAGAGCATTGATGATCTCGTCGACTTTGTGGTCGCGCGGATACTTGATCACCTCGGTTTAGAACAAACTTTGCAGCCCCGGTGGGGCTACGGAGAGGAGTCGTAATTCGACATGAAAGCTTTATCTATCGATAATTTGAGAAAGACATACAAAGGCGGCTTTGAAGCCCTCAAAGGCATCGACCTTGATGTTGAAGAAGGGGACTTCTTTGCGTTGTTGGGGCCTAATGGTGCAGGTAAATCAACGACCATCGGTATTATTTCATCGCTGGTGAATAAAACCGAGGGGCGTGTCAGCGTCTTTGGTTATGATCTCGACACTCAGCTTGTTGAGCTCAAACGTCAGATTGGCCTGGTACCGCAAGAGTTTAATTTCAATCAATTTGAAACTGTACGTCAAATCGTGGTGAATCAAGCCGGCTATTATGGTGTTCCGCGCCAAGTGGCGCGCGAACGTTCAGAGCATTACCTAAAGCAACTGGGGCTATGGGATAAACGCGATAACCCCGCGCGTATGCTGTCTGGCGGTATGAAGCGGCGTTTGATGATCGCCCGCGCGCTCCTCCACGAGCCGCGCTTGCTGATCCTCGATGAACCCACTGCTGGTGTCGACATTGAGCTTCGCAGAAGTATGTGGGACTACCTTGAAGAGATTAATAAACAGGGTATTACCATTATTCTGACGACTCATTATTTAGAAGAAGCAGAAACCCTGTGCCGTAATATTGCGATTATTGACCAAGGCACAATTGTCGAGAATACGTCGATTAAACGCTTGCTGACCACCTTAAACAGAGAAACCTTCGTATTGGACCTAAGCCGCGACGATGAGCAGCCGATAGAGCCAAGTATTGACGGCTTCACAGTACGCCAAATGGATGACCATACCATTGAGGTAGATGTTGAAAAATCCCAAGGGCTAAACAAAGTGTTTGATCAACTTAGTGCACAAAACATTAAGGTGCTGTCGATGCGGAACAAAGCCAACCGCTTAGAAGAGTTATTTGTCGATTTGGTCGAGCGTGGCCGTTCAGCGAAAGCGGCAGCGGGGGCTTAACATGACAAGTTCATATAATTTCACTGCATTAAAAACGATTTGGATTAAAGAGTGCACCCGTTTTTTGCGTATTTGGATACAAACCTTGGTGCCGCCCGCTATCACTATGACTTTATACTTTGTCATTTTTGGCAGCATCGTGGGCGAACGTATCGGTGACATGAGTGGTCGCCCGTACATGGAGTTCATTGTGCCTGGCTTGATTATGATGTCAGTGATTACCAACTCGTATTCAAACGTCGCATCATCGTTCTTTAGCGCTAAGTTTCAACATAACATTGAAGAAATGTTGGTGGCACCTGTGTCGACGCCGGTGATTATTGCTGGGTACGTCGGTGGTGGGCTAGTGCGTGCGTTGATTGTCGCCGTCATTGTGACGTTAGTGTCGTTTACTTTTGTGGAAAACGTCAGTATTAATCATGCTGGAATTTTGGTGCTTACCGTTGTCTTAACCTCGACGCTATTTTCTTTAGCTGGTTTGATTAACGCGATTTATGCCAAAACATTTGACGATATATCCATTGTGCCGACGTTTATTCTTACCCCATTGACCTACTTAGGTGGCGTGTTCTTTAGCGTCAGCCTGCTACCGGGTATTTGGGAAACAGTCGCCCGCGCGAACCCAGTGTTGTATATGGTGAATGCCTTCCGGTACGGATTCCTTGGGGTTTCCGATGTTGCGATAAGTTCGGCTCTGACGGTAATTATTGCCTTTAACTTAGTGTTCTTTATTACCGCTTACACGCTGTTACAGCGTGGTGTAGGTATTCGTTCGTGAGTGCTATGGAGTCGCGGCCGGTCACGACCAATCAGCATGGCAATCACGAAGACTTAACGCAGGTAGTGATGCGTCACTTGCGTTCGCCTTTTCAAAAGCCCATTCAAGAGCATAATCGCGAGGCTTTTGAGCAGGCGGCACAGGCCGTAAGCGAGTGGCAAGGCCCGGTGGTCTTGGACTCCTGCTGTGGCGTTGGTGAAAGCACTGCCTGGTTAGCCGAGCAGCATCCTGATGCGCTCGTTATTGGCGTTGATAAATCGGCCCATCGACTGCAACGGCATGCCAATTACCAAACTGCGGAACAAGGGCAGCGGTACCTTATGGTCCGTGCTGATTTACAAGATTTCTGGCGACTGGCAGTAGAGGCGAATTGGCAACTGCATAAGCATTATATCTTGTACCCTAACCCATGGCCCAAAGCCTCCCATTTAAGCCGCCGCTGGCATGGCAGTCCAGTGTGGCCTTATGTGCTAGCCCTCGGCGGTGACTTAGTCATGCGCTCTAATTGGGTCACCTACTTAACTGAGGTGGCAAGTAGCTTGGCGTTAGTGAATTGCACCGCCAGTTTGCAGCCCTTGTTAGCCAAACATGAGCCGATTACACCATTTGAGCGCAAGTACCAGCGCAGTGGTCAGCAACTGTGGGAATTAACTGCTAGGCTACCAGAGGATGGTCGCTATTTTTCTGCAATCGAGGCAGAATAAGCGCCTGCTCGTAACCAAAAAGGTAACTGCTTTTGAGTGATCAAGTTTTTGCTGAAGTGAGCGAAGAAGCGCTGCTTAAGATATTTACGCTGCCGGAAGCTCCCGATTCAACCTTAGGTCGAATCGAAAAGGATTTGTCAGAAAACCTGATGGGGTTTCTCGGTGAGCATATAGTAGCGCGAGAAAAACCTCTGCATGAAATTGAAACCAACTTTGCCGCCAGCGAGGTGCCAGAGCAGCCGCGTTATGTCTCTGATCATACCGAGTTTCTACTCGACAACTTGGTTGCTCATTCGGTACATACCTCTTCGCCTCGCTTTATTGGTCATATGACCTCCGCGTTACCTTATTTTCTGTTGCCGCTGGCTAAGTTAATGGTCGGCTTAAACCAGAACCTAGTGAAAATCGAAACCTCGAAAGCGTTTACGCCCCTTGAGCGTAACTTATTGGGCATGTTGCATAACCTGGTGTATCGCCGCGAAAGTAGCTTTTATCAACGCTGGATGCATAGTGCGCAGCACTCACTAGGGGCGATGTGTTCGGGCGGTACGGTGGCGAATATTACCGCACTTTGGGTGGCACGCAACCTATTGCTGAAAGCAGCACCGGGGTTTGCTGGAATTGCTGCCGAAGGGGTTGCTGCTGGGCTTCAGCATTATGGCTACAAACGGCTGACGGTGATGGTTTCTGAACGCGGGCATTATTCACTGGCAAAGGCCGCCGATATACTGGGCATCGGGCGTAATAATTTGATTGGTGTGGCGACCGACGATCACAACCGAATTCGTGTTGATAAACTTAAAGAAGCTTGTGCTGAGGTGGCCGCGGATGGCGGTAAGGTACTGGCAATCGTGGGTGTTGCTGGCACCACTGAAACGGGGCACATTGATCCACTGGCCGAGCTCGCAGAGTACGCTGCCGAAATAGAAGCTCATTTTCATGTGGACGCCGCTTGGGGTGGCGCAACGCTGATGTCGAATCAGCATCGTCAACTACTCGCCGGCATTGAACAAGCCGACAGTGTGACCATCGATGCGCATAAACAGATGTACGTTCCGATGGGGGCGGGCATGGTACTGTTTAAAGAGCCGGGTATGGTGCGTGCCATTGAGCACCATGCAGAGTATGTCATTCGACATGGCTCAAAAGACTTAGGTGCGCACACCATGGAAGGCTCTCGTCCTGGCATGGCTATGCTGGTGTACTCCGCCATGCATGTCATGGGGCGTCGTGGTTACGAGCTGTTAATCGACAAGAGCATTGAAAAAGCGAAACAATTTGCCGCTTTGATTCGTCAACAAGATGACTTTGAAGTGGTTACCGATCCGCAGTTGTGTATTTTGACGTACCGCTTTGTACCCAAGCAAGTGAAAGCGATTTTGCCGCAGGCCAATGCTGAACAAATACGTCGCTTAACGCCCCATTTGAATGCCATGACACGTTTTATTCAAAAACGTCAGCGGGAAACAGGGCGCTCTTTTGTATCGCGAACCAAACTTACTCCGGCGCATTACTTCTACGAACCAACGGTGGTTTTTCGAGTGGTATTGGCCAATCCTCTGACAACAGAAAACATGCTCGCCGAGGTTTTACAGGAACAACGTGAAATTGCCGAACAAGCCCTCGGACTTCGCGGCGCATTGCATACCGAGATGCGCGAACTGGGCTTATTGCATCGGGGCTAAAACGTCAGGTTGTCAATCAAGCGTGTGCGGCCAAGGTAGGCTGCAACCAGCAGTACTTTCGCGCTATCCGCCTGGCTGGCGGGCTGTAGATCGGCCTGGCGCCGTAGCTCGAGGTAATCTAGCCGAAAACCACTGTCTTGCAGAGCGATGCGCGCCTCGGCTAAAGCTTGCTCAATGGCGGTACCATTGTTCGAGATAGCCACCGCAGTTTGCTGTAACACTTGATAGAGCCGCGGAGCAGTCTGTCGTTCTGAGCTCGATAAATAGTTATTACGTGAGCTCAAAGCTAAACCATCCTCGGCCCGCTCCGTTGGCATTCCAAGTATCTCGATAGGAAAGCTGAGATCTTGCGCCATCAAGCGTATAACCTGCAATTGTTGGTAGTCTTTTTTACCAAAGACCGCGAGGTCCGGCTGCACCATATTAAAGAGCTTAGCAACAACAGTCGCAACCCCCCGAAAGTGCCCAGGGCGACTGGCGCCACACAAGATCTCAGAGGTGCTCGGAACGTCGATGAAGGTTTGTGCTTCCAGCCCGCGTGGGTATACATCTTTCACTTGCGGAGCAAACACGGCATCGACGCCACGCTCAGCAAGGGCTTGGCAGTCAGCCTCTAGTGTTCGTGGGTAGCTGTCTAGATCTTCGTTGGCACCAAACTGCAGCGGATTAACGAAGATACTAGTAACGACCTGATCGGCGTGCTGCTGGGCGAGATCGGTGAGCTTTAGATGTCCCTCGTGTAAATTACCCATGGTCGGCACTAACGCGAGCGAACCTTGTTGCAATTGACGCCATGCGCGCAGCTCTTCTAGGCTTTTCAGTACTTGCATCTGTGACTTACCCTTTAAAGCTATGTTCAGGACCTGGGAAACTCCCTTCTTTGACTTGCTGCACGTACTGTTGTACCGCCGTGCTTAAGTCTCCCGCTTCCGCGAGAAAGTTTTTTACAAACTTCGGAAGGTAGTCGCTGTTGAGTCCGAACATATCGTGCATCACCAGAATTTGACCGTCGCATTCGGGGCCTGCACCAATACCAATGGTAGGAATCGTCAATTTCTCGCTAATTCGTTGGGCAAGTGAGGTAGGTACACACTCTAGTACCAATAACTGCGCGCCGGCTTCTTGCAAGGCCATGGCCTGGCGCACCGTGTTGTCGGCCGCGCTCGCTTCTTTTCCTTGTACTTTGTAACCGCCCAGTACATTCACTGATTGCGGCAACAGACCTAGGTGAGCACACACCGGCACACTGCGTTCGACCAACATACGAATGGTGTCGAGCAACCAATCACCGCCTTCGAGCTTGACCATATTTGCCCCGGCGCGCATGAGCTTAGCAGCTTCTTCACAGGCCTGGGTTGGGGTGGCGTAACTCATAAAGGGCATGTCGGCAATAACGAAGGCTTGCGGAGCCCCGTTGCGCACAGCTTGAGTATGATAGGCAATATTTTCGGTGGTCACTGGCAGGGTACTTGAGGCCCCCAAAATGGTATTCCCAAGAGAGTCTCCGACCAACATGAAATCGATACCTTGCTCGGCAAAGAGCCTTGCGAATGAAGCATCGTATGCGGTTAACGAAGCAATTTTTTCGCCCTCGGCTTTCATCTTCGCTAATTTTGCAATGGTGGTCGCAGCCATGAAAAATCCTTTATGCCTAGCAGAAAAAGAGATTTCGATTGTATCAGTAAATTTTTACCAGGTCATGGCTGTTGATTTGCTCGATTAAAGAACCTATCGAACGACCATCAGGCAGTTCTAACGTTGGCTCAAGCTCGGCGAGAGGAAGCACGACAAAGTCGCGCTCGGCAAGGCCTGGGTGAGGAATCAGCAGGCGCTCATGATTGAGTGTCAACGAACCATACAGCAAAATATCAAGGTCTAAGGTGCGGGCTCCCCAGCGGCGGCCTCGAACGCGACCAAACAGCGTTTCCAAGTGCTGTAGAAAGTCGAGCAGTGCCAGCGGTCCAAGGTCTGTTGTGGCCGTTAGCACTGCATTGACATAGTCGGGTTGGTCTTGCGGGCCCATAGGCTTGCTGCGATAGAAGCTTGAGCAGCGAATGGCATCTAGCTCTGGCGTTTTTTGTAGATGGTCAAGTAAACGTTTTAAGGTTTCCTCTGGAGCGCCAAGGTTGGCACCCAGAGCAATATAAACGTGAGTCATGAGGGCTTATTTGCAGCGTCAGGCTTTTTACGCCGGCGTCCACCACGTCGCCCGCGGCGTTTAGCCGCTGGTCGTTCGTCTTCGCGCGCGGTAGCAACCGGAGCGTGTTCTTGTTGCTTGGTCCAAAACTGTGCCAGTTCGCTCAATTTCTTTTGTTCAAGCGGTGTTGCGGTAGCGCTGCGCAGCAATAGGAAATCATACGCGGCACGAAACCGCGGGTGGCCCAGCAATGTTTTAACTCGTTTCCCCTTGGCGCGCTCAAAGCGTTGTTGGAACTGCCAAATTTCCCGTGCGGGTATGGTGAAACGCTTCGGCACTGCGATGCTCTGCATTTGGCGCCCAATAACATCAGCGGCAGCAATATTCATCGCGTCCACCGGTGGCAAGCCACTTTCAAACATCAGCTCTTCCATGCGCGCTTGCAGCGGCCACCAAAGTAGCGCCGCAAACAGATACGCCGGAGTGATGCTCAGGCCTTTGGCTAAACGCGTATCGGTATCTGTGAAGGTCTGACGTAAAAATTGGTAGGGCGCTTCGCTCGGCGCTTTAAGATAGTTTTTAAGCTGCGGGAAGAGCTGCTGAAATAAATTGTAGTCCGACAGCATTTCAAAGTTTGCTAGCGCTTTCCCAGCCGTAAATAGCTTGAGGCTTTCTTCAAAGAGTCGTGCCGGTGGAATATTTTGTAACAGCTGTGCATGTTCGTGAATCGGCTCAGCCACAGTTGAGTCAAGCCGCATCGACAGCTTGGTGGCGAAGCGAATCGCTCGTAACATGCGCACGGGGTCTTCACGATAGCGCGTTTCGGTATCACCGATCATACGCAACACGCCTTGTTCAATATCTGCAACACCGTTGGCAAAGTCATAAATCGCAAAGTCAGCGATATTGTAATACAAGGCATTCACAGTGAAGTCACGGCGCTGCGCATCTTCATCGATACTACCGTAAACATTGTCACGCAGTAACATACCTTCTTGGTCTTGCTTCGAGTGTTTTTGCGCCGGCTCGCTTTCTTTACTTTCAGTGTGATGGCCGCGGAAGGTCGCTACTTCAATAATTTCGCGGCCAAACATAATGTGCGCCAAACGAAAGCGGCGGCCGACGAGGCGGCAGTTGCGAAACAGCTTTTGCACTTGTTCAGGTTTGGCATTTGTCGCAACATCGAAATCTTTCGGTTGAATACCGAGCAATAGATCACGGACACAACCGCCAACAAGGTAGGCCTCGTAACCGGCGTTATGCAGTCGATACAGCACCTTCAAGGCAGGTTCAGCGATGTCTTTGCGCGAAATAGGATGCTGATCGCGGGTTATCACTAAAGGCTCTGCGAGTATATTTTTAGGTAAGTCCGAACTTGGTTCGGTGTGCCGCAACGCCTTTTTGGCGAGGGCTTTTATGCGTTTGATAATCGTTTTGTCTCCCTAATCAAACCTTTACTGTGTTCGTATAGTGTATTGTAGCGGCAACTTAAGCATCAGGAAAGATACTTTGTACGCCAGGCAACCGTCGCTTGTTCAAGTAGCGAATGGGGGTTGTCTGTGAGGTCTGTAATCGTCAAACCAAGAAACTCAAAAGCCGCCCTGAGCTGTTGCGGTACCTGTTGCGCTTGCAGCGCTGGCGCATGGTTTTGTTTACTGAGCTTACGGCCATTTTCATCGAGCGCTAAGTTGACATGCGCAAGTCGCGGTTGTTGCTGACTAAGCCGCTGCCAGAGCGTTACCTGCCAACTACTGGCGGTCAGTAAATCCGCTCCGCGAACGATATCGGTGACGCCTTGTTCAATGTCATCGACCACCACTGCAAGTTGGTACGTATAGAGCTGATCGCGGCGTAACAGCAAAAAGTCTTCGTGCGCAAACTCAGGTGCTAACTCGACTTGCCCTTGAATGCGGTCATTAAAATGGGTGCGCGAATGGTCATTACAAAAGCGTACTGCGCTCCCTTCTGCACTGCGCTGTCGATGGCGACAATACCCAGTATAGTGTGCACCGCGCGCTTTGATTTGTTTACGGGTACAAGTGCAAAAATAGGTTGCTTGCTGGTGCTGAAGTTGCGCCAAAACGTCACGATAAACGTGATCACGCTGGGATTGATACCAAACTTCACCGTCCCAACCAAGGCCGTGTTGCTCAAGCTGGTGTAGAATCACGTTGCTGGCGCCTGGGACCGCTCGAGGCTTGTCGACGTCCTCGATGCGCACGAGCCAGCGCCCTTGATGCGCCTTGGCGTCTATATAGCTCGCCACTGCCGCAACTAAAGAACCAAAATGAAGAGGCCCCGACGGGGTCGGGGCAAATCGTCCGCAATACAACCGAGATGTCGCCATGTTAGGCGCCGGTCATTTGCTTCTCTTTGATTTCTGCGAGGGTCTTGCAGTCGACACACTGGTCGGCTGTAGGTCGAGCTTCGAGGCGACGAATACCGATCTCGATGCCGCAAGAGTCACAAAAGCCAAAGTCATCAGCTTCAATCTTTTGCAGCGTTTTCTCGATTTTCTTGATCAGTTTGCGTTCCCGGTCTCGAGTACGCAGTTCAATACTGAACTCTTCTTCCTGTGCCGCACGGTCGACTGGATCGGGAAAGTTTGCCGCTTCATCTTTCATGTGATGCACGGTGCGATCCACTTCCTCACGCAGCTGATTACGCCAGACTTCCAAAATTTTACGGAAGTGAGCACGCTGCTGCTCGTTCATATACTCTTCGTTCGGCTTTTCCTGATAAGGTTCTAAGCCTGCTTGTGCCAAAATGCCGTGGGCTTTCTTCGGCGTTCCTTGAGGCATTGTGGATCTCCTATCTGAGATGGATTCTTCAAAAGGTCGGTACATATACCAGAAAGGCGCACCCTGCGCAATTTTATTTGCAAGGTAATTCGGTCGCCGGTTCAATTCCTTGTGCTGTGATATCGGTACCCAAGGCGTAAAATTCAACCCCGGCTTGGCGGGCTTGCTGTGAAAGTTGGGCATAGCCAGGATCACAATGTTCTGCGGCGCGCACAGAGGTAACGTCGCTGTGTAGCACGCAATAAACTACGGCTGCACGATGGCCGTCGCGGCACATGTCCATCAAGCTATGTAAGTGCTCACTCGCGCGCTTGCTTACGGTGTCTGGGAAAAAGCCTTGCTGCTGTTCGGCAAGGGTGACACTCTTTACCTCAATAAACAGCTGCTTGCCCTGGCGGTCGGTCGCCAACCAGTCAATACGGCGATTATCGTAACCATAGCGTTGCTCGGCCCGGCACGCGGTCAGCGGTCCTAGGCTGCTTATTATCTCTGCTTGCAATGCTTCGCCAACCACCGTGTTAGCGCGCTGGGTATTCACACAAAGACGCGCTCCCTGGGGCGTTTCTGCAAGCTCCCAGGTGTAGCGATATTTGCGTTTAGGGTTTGCCGAGTCACTTAACCACACCCGCATGCCAGGTTCCGCGCAGCCTGTCATCGCCCCGGTATTAGGGCAGTGCACCGTCAAAGGTGATGCGGCTGAATTATGCTGCGGCCAGTCGGGATGGTAAACATCAGCCAGAAAGCGCTTGTACCGACGAACCAAAAAAGCCTCGCGCAAAGGGTTGTCAAACTGCATTGTCAGCCTCATGTTGTTTAAATACGATATACTTAGATCCATTCGCAACCTTAATGGGAGCTGTAAAGCATGTCTACTGCACTAGCTGTATTTGTTGTTGAACAAGAATTTTCTGACACG
The DNA here is from genome assembly GCF_902806985.1 of Pseudidiomarina piscicola. Lineage (GTDB taxonomy): Bacteria > Pseudomonadota > Gammaproteobacteria > Enterobacterales > Alteromonadaceae > Pseudidiomarina > Pseudidiomarina piscicola. The sequence goes on along the minus strand of NZ_CADCXY010000005.1, from coordinate 141,643 downwards.
GCGTGGAAAAAAAACGCGCCGGTGATTATGGGCGACAAGGGCGCGACCGTTTACCTGGGGCGTGATGAAGCCGAGAACTTACGAAAAATTCAAAAGGCTGGGCGCCAGCTTGACGCCATGGGTGTCGCACAAACCAAGCTAGCGGGCGAAGGCTGGGACTTCGAACGCCAATGGGCTTTTGCGAATGGTTACACCAATACTTTAAGTACCAATGCGATTGAATTTGCCGGTGATGCCGAGCGTCTTGCCAACATGCGAGATCTGGTCAACTGGTCGCGCGAGTTAACTAACTTACCACCAGCTGATATCTATCCTGCGTCTTTGGCCAAACGGGTGGCCGATAAGCTGGAAGCTATTTCACCGGAACTGGTAAGTAGCCGCGTTATTGCTGGCGATGAATTACTGGAAGAAGGCTGGATGGGGATTCATACCGTCGGGCGCGCTAGTAAGCACCAACCTTGCATGTTGGTGGTCGACTACAATCCAAGTCAACAAACAGATGCGCCGGTCGATGCGGTACTCGTAGGTAAAGGTATTACCTTTGACTCAGGCGGGTACAGCATCAAATCGAGCGAAGGCATGCTGGCGATGAAGTGCGACATGGGCGGTGCTGCGACCGTTGCGGGCGCGCTTGGGCTTGCTATTCAGCAAGGCTTACAAAAACGTGTGCAACTGGTGCTTTGCTGTGCAGAAAACCTCATTGACGGCAGTGCTTACAAGTTGGGTGACGTGATCACCTACAAAAATGGCACGACCGTAGAAGTTGTTAATACCGACGCTGAAGGTCGGTTAGTGCTTGCCGACGGTCTGCAATATGCCGGCGAAGTCGGTGCCAAGCTGGTGATGGACGCCGCAACCTTAACCGGCGCTGCGCAAATGGCCGTGGGCAATGAATACAACGCATTGTTTAGTGTGGATGACGCGCTGGCTAACAAAGCGCTCGATTATGCGGCCGAACAACGTGAAAACCTGTGGCGGTTGCCACTGCAACCATGGCACCAAGAGAATACCCCTTCGGCGTTTGCCGATTGTGCCAACAGCCGCCCACAAAAAGGTGGTGGCGCCGGCGGTGCCAGTAATGCTGCAGGCTTCTTACTGCGCTTTGCACCAAATGAAGGTAAGGGCTGGCTCCATTTTGATATCGCTGGGGCGTATCATAATAGTAGCAATGCGATGTGGGCCACCGGTGCTACCGCGCTAGGAATGCGCACCATCGCTGCGATACTTAACGACTGAGTGAAGATCGCAAACAACTTGCCGATAGCTGCGTTAGTACCTGAAATACTGGCGCAGCTCGGCGGTTCAAAATTAGTTATCCAGGCCCCTCCAGGGGCCGGTAAATCGACGTACCTGCCGCTCACACTACTGCAACACTCTGCCTCAGCGAAGCAACGTATCCTGCTATTGCAGCCGCGCCGTATCGCGGCCGTAACCATTGCCCACTACCTTGCGCAACAATTAGGTGAGTCGATCGGACAAAGGGTTGGTTATCATGTTCGCGGCGAGCAACGTAGTGGTCCCGAAACTCAGTTAGTAGTGCTCACTGAGGGTCTATTTGTTCAGTACTTACAGCAAGATCCAGAACTGAGCGATGTGGCAATGGTGCTTTTTGATGAATTTCATGAGCGTAATCTAGCGAGTGATCTGGGGCTGGCGATGTTACTCGAAGCCTTGCCATTGCGACCGGATCTCGACGTGTTGATCATGTCGGCGACGCTGCCGGCAGAAACCATTGGCAACTGGTTGGGCGACGACGCAAAAGTGCTTTGTAGCGAAGGTCGTCAGCATCCGATTCGTGAGCACTATCGACCACCTAAAGCTGGCCATGAGTGGCTGTTACATAGTGTTCAGGTAATTACCGAAGCGCTAGAAACCGCCTCTCAAGGCGTGCTGGTGTTCCTTCCGGGCTGGCGCGAAATACAGTTTCTACAACAACGCTTGCAGCTCAACGCTGAGGTTTTGCCGCTGCATCGGCAGTTACCGCTGGCAGCTCAGCAGGCGGCGCTTCGTGAGCAGCCAAAGGGAAGCAAAAAAGTGGTGTTGGCGACCAATATTGCCGAAACCAGTCTGACAATCCCTGGCATTGATGTGGTGGTCGACAGCGGCCGTGAACGACGTTCGCTATTTTTCCCTCGCCACGGCGTGAGTCGATTGCAAACACAGCGTATCAGTCAAGCAGCAGCGACGCAGCGTGCGGGGCGCGCCGGCCGCTTAGGGCCGGGCCATTGTTTCCGTTTATGGGGGCAAGGTGAAAACCAAGGGCTACGAGCTTTTGATGCTCCCGCGTTGGAAACCGACGACCTTAGCGGCGTCGTGCTCGAGGCCAAGCGCTGGGGAACCGAGCTTGCGCAGTTGAGTTTTATGTCAGCGGTGAACACTGCGCACTTGCAGGTCGCCGAGCAGCATTTACGTACACTCGGGATCACCGACAGTAGCGGTCAATTAACGCCCGTCGGTCAAGCCGTGGCGGGCTATGGTACGGATCCGCGGCTGGCCCGTATTGCAGTGGCGGTTGCAACGGCAGATAAACACCAACGCGGTGAAGCGGCACTGCTACTGGCACAGTTAGAACACCCGCCGCGACAGCCCGAACATTTTCCTCTAAGCGCAGAACAGTTAAAGGGCGAGGCGAAAAAGCGCTGGCAGCACTGGTGTCGGCAGTTGAAGGTCGATGGCACGGTGCGACAGTTAACCACCGAGAGTGCCGTAGAGCTTGCCCTGTGGGGATTCGCTGATCGTATTGCGCAGCAACGCCAAGCACAGGGTGCGACCTATCGTTTAGCTTATGGTGGCGGTGCACAGTTTCATCATGCCGATGCCCGCCGAGGTGAGCCGTGGCTGGTGGTGCTAACAATGAATTTTAGTGATGTACAAGCCGATGCCATTATTGGCTGCTATTTACCGCTATCGCTGACGGACTTTAATCATGCTGCGCTGTCGTTGAACTGGCAACGTGAGCTGCAATTAACTGGGCCCAAGCAGCGATTTAGCGTGGTGGAAGTGCAGCGCTTAGGCGCCTTGTTGGTTGCACAACGCGTAGCACAACAGCAGCCCAGCCAAGCCGAACGAGTGCAGCTACTGGTCGATTACGTGCGACGTCATTTTGCCGATGCTGTTAATTGGGCAAAAGCCAAGCCTTTGCTGGCGCGCTTGCGCCTAGCGCAGCAACATCTTAGTGCCGCGGAGTTAGAAGACTGGCCTGATTCGAGCGATGCAGCCTTAGCGAGTGAGCTTGAGCAATGGGCTGCACCCTTTTGGCAAGGGCTGAAAAGTTTAGAAGAATTACGCGCGTGGTCACCTACCGCAGCGCTATTAGCGCGGCTGTCTTATTCCCAGCAACAACAACTTGATGAGCTTTGCCCTAAATATTGGACAGCTCCGAGTCAGCATCAACACCGCATCGATTATTGCAGTGCGACACCTTATGTCGCACTAAAGCTGCAAGAAGTCTTCGGCGCACCGGTGTCGCCGCAAATTTGTCGCGGCGCGGTGACCTTGACACTAGAGTTGCTGTCACCGGCCGGTCGACCTTTGCAGCGCACCAGTGATCTTGCCAGTTTTTGGCAAAATGCCTATCAAGAAGTGAAAAAAGAAATGAAGGGCAGATATCCGAAGCATCCGTGGCCCGACGACCCGTTGCAGGCACAGGCTACGCGCAAGACTAAACGTTTCCTTTAAAGTTTTTGAAAATTAACTGCAAAAGGGTACAAATTTGCTGAAAGCAAAGTATCCTATTGGCTCTCTAACTTAGGATATTTGGATGCCGATGCGGTTTTTGTTCGTGACCTTGGCTAAGCTTGCGCTGGCAGGCCTCGTAACGCTAAGTTTTTACCTTATTTACCTTGATAGCTCGCTCACGCAACGCTTCGCTAGTGAACGTTATGAAGCGTCGGCGATGGTCTATGCACGCCCGTTAACGCTGCAGCCGACGGCGCCGTTACGAATGTCACAGGTTGTTGCCGAGCTGCAGCAGTTGCGTTATCGCGAAAGTGCCGAGCTAGCCGACAGTGGCAGCTATTCACGGCAGGGAAACCAACTCGAAATTCACCGCCGCCCCTTCGATTTTGCCAATGGCGCTGCTATGGCGGAACGAGTGCGCATTAGCTTTGCCAATGGCAGAGTACGCCACATTCTGAGTTTGCCCGACGGGCGTTCGCTCAATCGCTTTCAATTAGACCCTCTGTTACTAGGTCAAATTACTGGCAGTAATGGTGAAGATCGTTTGTTAGTTGGCCTTGAACGGGTGCCAAACTTACTGATAGAGACACTCTTACTGATAGAAGATCGTGACTTTTATCACCATGCGGGTGTGTCCTTAAGCTCGATAGGGCGGGCGGCGTTGGCCAATTTAGCCGCGATGGAAACCGTACAAGGTGGTAGTACTTTAACTCAGCAATTAGTTAAAAACCTGTACTTAACCCGCGCCCAAACCTTATGGCGCAAAGCAAATGAAGCGCTGATGGCCTTGGTCATCGATTTTCGTTTTAGTAAGAATGAAATTCTCGAGACCTACTTTAACGAGATCTACTTTGGCCAAGATGGTGGCCGCGCGATACATGGTATTGGGCTTGCCAGTCGTTATTACTTTGGTAAGCCAGTGGAAGAACTACAACCGGCAGAAATGGCGATGCTGGTGGCCATTGTCAAAGGACCGTCGTATTACAATCCTCATCGATATCCCGAGCGGGTGCAACAGCGCCGTGACATGATACTGCAGCTGATGTTTACGCAGGATTTGATTTCTCAGCCGACTTATTTGGCCGCGCTTGATGCCAAACTAGTCGCTGAAAAGGGACCGCGCACCGGGCAAACATGGGCCCCGCATTACTTAGCGCAGGTAAAACAGGAGTTAGCACAACTGCAAGTTCCTGAAAACTGGGCGCAACAAGGTTTGCGAGTGTTCACTTACTTCGATCCGCTGGCGCAACAAGCGGCGGAGTCCAGTGTTGCGAATCAGTTACCGCGTTTAAGTGAATCAAAGGAACTGCAAGCAGCGGTGGTGGTTGCCGATCCCAGTCAGGCCAGTTTGCTGGCAGTGGTGGGGGATAGGCAGCCGCAAAATCTAGGTTTTAATCGCGCATCTGGTGCCATGCGTCAAGTCGGGTCCTTAGTGAAGCCGGTGATTTATGGACTCGCTCTTGAGCAAAAGAACAGCTACCACCTTGGTACTATCGTGGAAGACCGGCCGATTGAGCTAGAGCAAGCGAATGGCACAATTTGGCGCCCTGAGAATTATGATGGTGAATTCCGTGGCAGTTTAATGCTTTATGACGCGCTAGCGCAGTCGCGCAATATCCCGGCGGTGCGCTTGGGCATGAGCGTCGGGGTTCCCGCGATTGTCGCCAAGCTTCGAGCTGCCGGCGTCGACACACCTATTCCAGAGGTGCCGTCGCTCGCACTCGGGTCCGTTGAGTTGTCACCACTGCAAGTCAGTGAAATCTACGGTATTTGGGCGCAGCAGGGGCGGTTTCGCCATTACCGTACTATTCAAGCATTGACCAACCACCAAGGCATTACATTTTACCAGCGACGGCTAACGTCAGGTGCAGAGGTCTTTGATGAGGTGACCACTGCGCTGGTGAATTATGGTTTGCGGGGCGTGGTGAATGAAGGTACGGGGAGAGCGTTGGTGCCGCTTTTTGGTAATGATGCGTTAGCCGGTAAAAGCGGAACCACCAATGACTATCGAGACAGTTGGTTTGTTGCTTATGACGAAGATAAGCTAGTGACGGTCTGGCTGGGGCGCGATGACAACCAACCCGTCAACTTAACGGGCAGTTCTGGAGCTCTAAAAGTGGTGGCAGAAATGTACAGCCAACTCGGGGTCCGCCCTCTGTCGACGCAACCACCGGCGCCTTTAGAACTAACGGCCTTCCACCCAGAAACGGGCGTGGCGATTCCGCTGGATTGTGCTGAGAAACGACGTTTTCCGGCCTATCCACAAAACTTACCTGAACAAGTAAATTGTGCTGGCGAATTGGATGAGCGCTCGTGGTGGGAAAAGCTGCTCGACTGAGCCTGCCACCACGAGCGAATAGCTTAGTTTAATTCGGCAAAGGCCTTACTTGCTGCCTCTAATGTGGCGTCGATATCCGCATCGGTGTGTGCCGCTGACATAAAGCCGGCCTCAAATGCCGAAGGTGCAAGATAAACACCTTGTTGCAACATGCTGTGATAGAACTTACGGAAGTGTTCCATATTGCATTGCGTCGCTTGCGCATAGCTGGTGACTTCGGCGTCTGAGCTGAAAAAGAAACCGAACATTGAGCCGGCCTGGTTGGTGGTAAATGGAATACCGGCAGCATCCGCACGCTCTTGCATGCCTTTGACCAAGCGCTCTGCTTTGGCGGTCAGTTGCGGGTACAGTTGTGCGTCATCGAGCTGGCTAAGTGCCGCCAAACCTGCTGCCATAGCAACGGGGTTTCCTGACAGGGTTCCGGCTTGGTAAACCGGCCCCACTGGTGCAATGTAATCCATGATTTCGGCTTTGCCACCAAAGGCCCCAACCGGCATACCACCACCGATAACTTTACCGAGTGTGGTGAGGTCAGGCGTTACATTATAAAACTCTTGTGCGCCACCACGGGCGACACGGAAGCCTGACATGACTTCATCAAAAATCAGCACACTGCCATACTCGTCACAGATCTCGCGCAAGCCTTCGAGGAAACCTGGTGCCGGCGGAATACAGTTCATGTTTCCGGCCACTGGCTCGACAATGATGGTGGCGATAGCGTCGCCATGTTCGGCAAAAATCTGGCGTACGGAGTCTAAATCGTTGAAGGTGACAGTTAACGTATGCTTGGCAAAGTCTTCTGGGATACCCGGTGAATTAGGTACGCCGAGGGTAAGTAACCCTGAACCCGCTTTAACCAGAAGTGCGTCAGCGTGGCCATGGTAACAACCTTCAAATTTAAGAATCTTGTCGCGCCCGGTGTAGCCTCGTGCCAAGCGGATAGCGGTCATGGTTGCTTCGGTGCCAGAATTTACCATGCGAACTTTTTCGATGGACGGAACCAAAGATTTTATCTTTTCCGCCATGGTGATTTCACTAGACGTTGGGGTGCCGAAGCTCAAGCCGCGGTCCACTGCTGCGTGAGTTGCTTCTCGAATGGCGGCATTATTATGACCTAACACCATGGGTCCCCATGAGCCGACATAGTCGATGTAGCGTTGACCGTCGGCGTCGTACATATAAGCGCCGTCGGCTTTCTCAATAAAAATCGGCGAGCCGCCGACACCATTGAAGGCGCGTACCGGTGAATTCACACCGCCAGGAATAGCGAGTTGAGCTTGAGCAAATAAATCTTCAGATCGAGACATCGTGATCCTCTTTTCTATGAGTTAGACGTTGCGTTTGTCGGTGTACCAATTGACTTCACATTCATGGTTTTGAACTTGGTCGGCGACGCCGAGTGTAAGCGCAAACAACGCCATTCGTATGAGTACGCCATTGTCTGCTTGACGGAATATGGCTAAATTCGGGTTTTGGTTCAGATCGTTATCAAGTTCATTGGCTTCGGCCCGAGAGTCGCGAGGTAACGGGTGCATGATAACGGTGTTAGGTTTGTAATGCTTGGTGTAAATCTCGCTATTCAAGCGGAACTTACCGCGATATTGATCGGCTTCGCGCGGCGAGGTAAAACGCTCTTGCTGAATGCGTGTTTGATAGACAATATCGGCATCGGAGCTGCCGCTTACTTGATCGGTGACATAGACTTCGTGGCCAGCTTTGCTCAGCACCTCAAGGACGCTTTCAGGCATCATCAATTCACGTGGGGAAATCAGCGTGAAGCGGACGTTGTTGTAAAGTGCTAGTAGGCGAGACAGGGAGTGTACCGTACGACCAAATTTAAGGTCGCCCATCATACAGATATGCATGCCATCGATATTATGGCCGTGATACGCGAGCTCTTTTTTTATGGTGTAAAGATCAAGTAGCGCTTGGGTCGGGTGTTCATTGGCGCCGTCGCCGCCATTGATTACGGGTACGCGGCTGCCTTTGGCAAATTCAGAGACAGCGCCAGACTTCGGATGGCGCATGGCGATCACGTCGCTATAACTACTAAGCACACGTGCGGTATCGTACAGTGACTCGCCTTTGGCTAACGCCGAGCTTTCCATACCTGTGGTTTCGCGAACCTCGCCACCGAGCAAGTTAAATGCGGTACCAAAACTTACCCGCGTTCGGGTCGATGGTTCAAAAAACAGGTTTCCGAGTATCGCACCGTCGAGTACGCGGGTACGTTTTTGTCGTCGCGCATAAGGCAACATACGGTCAGCGACGGCAAAAACGTCGTCGATGCTGTCACGATTAAATTGGTCAACGGAAAGAATGTTGGCGCCAGTGAAGTTCATGTATTGCGGCCTCAGTGAGTTGCTCAAAGATAAGCGGAAAATCGTTTATTCACTGGACGATTATTCTAGCAGAAAGCTCTGTTAAAAAGAATCGCCCAACCCCGCAAAGCTCAAAACTGTGGCTTCAAGATAGCCAGAAAGACAATTGCAAATAGGGTTAATACCGGCACTTCATTGAAAATGCGGTAGAACTTGTGGCTGCGACGATTGCGGTCATGTTTAAAGTCCGCTAACAACTTAAAACAGTAACCGTGGTAGCCGTAAAGAAATACCACCAACAGCAATTTAATGTGCATCCAACTACTGGCGGCAAACCAAGCACTGCCGTAAGCGATAATAAGCCAGAGCCCAAACACTAATGTTAGAATGGCAAAGGGCGTGACAAAAAACAGCAGTCGGCGCTCCATCACTTTAAGTTGTGCGCTGACGTCCGCCGAGTCGGTTTGCGCGTGATAGACGAATAACCTTGGTAAATAGAAAATACCGGCAAACCAAGCCACCATAAAGATGATGTGCAGAGCTTTCACCCAAAGTAAAGTCATTGTCTATTCCTTTTAAGCTGCGTAGCATTACGTGCGGACTATGATAAGAAGAGCAGCCATGAATGAGAAGCAAAAATTTGGTTTAATCGCCGCCGTTGCGCTGAGCGCTTTGTTGCTGGGCTACTTTATTGGTGGCGGACACCATTGGTACTTAAGCGATCGCGTCGATGAATTAGAACAACGGGTCGAATTACTCTATGAGCAGGCAGAAACAGCCGATTACCAGAAGCATATCGCGGAAGTTGAACTAGGCATTGAGCGGGCCGCGAGTGAACAGTTAGAACTTGACTTGGCGGCGGGGCAAGACGAAATTTTAGCGCTGCGACGTGAGCTTAGTTTTTATCAAAAAATTATGGCTCCGGAACTTGAAGCTCAAGGAGTGGTGATTGATGCCTTTGAGCTCTATTCTTTACGCCAGCCTGGGCACTTTCAGTTCCGACTCGCGGTGGTGCAAACCGATCGTCAGCGGGGCGGTGTTAAAGGCACACTTCACCTTGAACTCCATGGTCGTACCGCAACAGACAAGGTGGCTCTCGATCTGTTTGATTTAGCAGAGTTGCCAGCAACTGAGCGTAACTTCAGTATGCGTTACTTTAAAGTGCAAACCGGCAGCTTTCGTTTACCCTCAGGCGTTGAACCGGAAAGCATTGAAGTACGTGTCGAAGTTGATGGCAGCGGCAATACCCTGTTAGAACGGACCTTCTTATGGAGCGAATTAAGCGGTTAAAACGCCGGCAATACTTGACCCTTTTACTCAGGTAAGCGAAAATAGCGGTCTAATCATCGGAGGTAGTAAACGAATGACTGATGCAGCACAAGCCATACCAATTCAATTTACGGAAACGGCAGCCAATAAAGTGAAAACCCTGATCGCAGATGAAGAAAACCCTGCGTTGAAGCTGCGTGTGTACGTTACCGGTGGCGGTTGTTCTGGGTTTCAGTATGGCTTTACGTTTGACGAAAAAGTAAATGCTGGCGACATGGAAATTGAAAAGAACGGTGTTACCTTGGTGGTTGACCCAATGAGCCTACAATATTTGGCGGGTGGAACAGTCGCCTATGAAGAGGGCTTGCAAGGTGCACGATTCTTCGTCGACAATCCAAATGCCACTACCACCTGTGGTTGTGGTTCAAGCTTTGCCATTTAACAGCTAGGCGTTGGCCTTTGGGCCGACGCTAGAGATGCCTTCCGACCTGCTTTACGGTAAACTACCGCCTTCACTTATAAGGGAGGTAGTTTATGAGTTCTTATGCGGCCCATATAGCAACAGTGCAAGCACGCTTTGATGCGGCACTGGCAGCCACAGATTTTGATTCAGTATTAGTATATGCGGGTCAACCGCGCGTCGCTTTTCTTGACGATAATGCGGCCCCCTTCAAAGTGAATCCGTTATTTAAGTACTGGCTGCCGATCACCGATAGCCCCAAAAGTGCGATCTATTATGAGCGCGGGCAGAAACCAGTTCTTTTCTTGTTTCAACCACGCGACTTCTGGCATGCCCCAGTCACCATTGAAGAAGCCGAATGGCAGCAACATTTTGAGCTGGTTGTCATCGACGACTTAGCTCAGCTTACCGAGCGACTCGGCAACAAACTCTATGCGAGTGCCTTCATTGGCGAGGACTTCGCTGAGCCGGTGGCAAGCTGGCAAATGAAAGCGCGAAATCCGCAGGCGTTAATTGACCACCTACACTTTCACCGGGCGATCAAAACCGAGTGGGAGCTAGAAAACCTACGCATTGCCAACGAACGCGCTGTGACAGCCCACTTAGCGGCTCGCGACGCCTTCCTGGCTGGTAAAAGTGAACTGGAAATCCATCATGCCTACCTGGCAGCCATTAACTTTCGTGAAAGTGAGCTCCCCTACAACAGCATTGTTGGTTTGAATGAGCATGGCGCAATTTTGCACTATGACGTTTACGAGACACAAGCCCCCACCGAAAGCCGCTCATTTTTGATTGATGCAGGTGCAACCTATCGCGGCTACTGCGCGGATATCACCCGTACCTATGCCAAAAACGACGGCTTTTTTGCCGACTTAGTGGCGGCTATGGACGCGGCTCAGCAAGCATTGTTAGGTGAAATTAAGCCTGGTCTCGACTACTATCAGTTGCATGTATCGATGCACCTTAAAGTGTCGCAGTTACTCAGTGAGTTTGGCTTTGTTAAAGGCTCGGCAGAAAGTATTTACGAGCAAGGCTTCAGCAGTGCTTTCTTCCCACATGGCTTAGGCCACTTTATTGGATTACAAGTGCATGATGTAGGCGGCTTCTTGCGTAACGATCGCGGTGACAGCTTTGATCGTGATGTACGCCACCCATTTTTGCGGTTGCTGCGTCCAGTCGAAGCCGGCCAAGTGTTCACTATTGAGCCAGGGCTCTACGTTGTAGACCAGTTACTGGAAGAGCATGCCGAGGCCAAAGAAATGAACTGGGATCGCATCGCGGAGTTACGTCCATACGGTGGCGTACGTATCGAAGACAGTATTGTTGTGGGCGACAATGGCGCCAACGAGAATCTGACACGTGACGCATTTGGAAAGCTCGAAAGTTAAGGTAAGTAAAGCCCACCAAGTACAGTGGCGCGGCTGGCGCCCGTCACTGCCGGCAGGTTACCCGGTTGGCGCGTCATAAATTGACGTGCCAGCCAGGCAAACGCCATCGCCTCTAAATGCTGCGGATCAACGCCCAACACTGCAACACTTTGCCACTGCGCAGCGGGATAATGCGTGGCTAAACGCTGCATCAAATGATCATTAAAGGCCCCGCCGCCGGCCACGAATACCTTGGTCACGTCAGCTGCACTGGCACGCCGCAATCCTAGAGCAACCGACCTTGCGGTAAATTCTGCTAAAGTTGCCTGCACATCTGGCCCTGAAACTTGCCCAGCATGCTCTAAGTGTCCCAACAGCCAACGGTAATTAAAATACTCACGACCGGTACTCTTCGGTGGCGCTTCTTGTATGTATGGATCGGCTAACATTGCCTCGAGTAAGTCGTGGTTTAGCGTACCTTGTGCGGCATAGTCACCATTTTTATCGAACTCGAGGCCGCTATCCGGGTGTTGCAACTGATACCAAAGATCCATCAGGGTATTTGCTGGGCCCGTATCGAAGCCAGTGATGTTCTCAGCTTCTTGGGTGAGTAGGGTAATGTTGGCAATACCGCCTAGGTTTAGCACCGCCGCGCTGTCGTTTTCGGCAAGTAACTGGTGGCGAAAGAGCGCGTCATGGAAGGCGGGCACCAAAGGGGCACCTTGACCACCTAGCGCAATATCTTTACGCCGAAAGTCAGCGACCACTGGAATGCCCGTCAAGGCCGCTAGAGTGTTAGGATCTCCCAATTGAACACTGTAAGGTGTCAGGGTATCGGGCATGTGTCGAACGGTTTGCCCATGACTCCCTATTGCCGCAATATCGGCAGGCGCTACTTGCGCGCGCTGCAGCAGGCTCATAACCACCTCGGCGCTATACTCGGCAAATAACCTATCGCTGGTAGCCAGTCGATGTAACTCGTTATGGCCTGGCGTGCATAAGCGTTGCAGCTCGGTCTTGAGATCAGTGGGTAGCGCGTGCGAATAATGCCGGAGCAGTCGTGGTTGAGTGCTGGCGAAGTCAACGAGCACGGCATCTAAGCCGTCCATGCTCGTGCCCGACATTAAACCAATGTAGAGCTGAGTACTGCGTTCCATAATTAGCGCATCGCCAAGAATACGCGTCGGTTATCCGCCAGCATGGCTAGTCGTTGCTCAGCAATTTTATTGAACTCTGGCATTTCGCTAGCAGTTAAAGATTCAGCTTCTGGGAATTCCACGGTACGAGGGTTGCGGTGTACGCCATCAACCAAGAATTCATAATGAAGATGAGCACCGGTTACTCGCCCTGTAGCACCGACTCGGCCAATTAAGTCGCCTTGTTTTACGCGATCACCACGCTTCACAGTGCGCTTGCTCAAGTGCAGGTACTTGGTGACATAGCGTTCGCCATGCTGAATAAAGACATAATTGCCGTTAAGGTTATTATAGGCACTAGCAATGACTTTACCGCTACCAGAGGACATCACTGGGGTGCCGACATTAGCAGCGTAGTCGATGCCATTGTGGGGCCTTACACGACCGGTCACGGGGTGCAAGCGACGAGGGTTGAAGCTCGAACTGATATACGTGAACTTAACTGGCGAGCGTAAAAAAGACTTACGCATAGCATTACCATTTGTCGCGTAGTATTCACCGTTGCTATGTAAAATAGCTTGGAACTTGCGATCTTGGTTGACGAACTCGGCTGCAAGCACACGGCCATAACCGGCAAATTCGCCATCAACATATTCTTTTTCGTAGATCACCGAGAACTCATCGCCTTTACGTAAATCGAGTGCGAAATCGATGTCCCAACCGAAGATATTGGCGATACTCATAATTTGGTTATCGGTAAGCCCAGCATTGATGCCTGCGTTCCAAAAACTCGACTCTATTTCAGCGTAGGCAAACGCTTCTTGTACCTGCACTTCTTTGGTATCGATTTCGCTTACATAACCATTTTCGGTTTGGCTGACAATCAGAGTATCAATAGGACTAATTTGATAAGCGACCTGTAATAATTCGCCGTCGGCATCTTTTGCGAAACGTAAGGTGTCGCCGGGATGAATTTTGCGCAGATACTTATTGGCTCGAGTGTCTTGGGTGAGCCGATATAATTGTTGCGGCGAGAAGCCCATAACATCAAAAATGCGAGCTAAGCTGTCACCAGGTTTCACTTCGTAGCCGCTCCAGTGGACGCTAGGCTCGACTGGCTCTTGCACGGCGACCGTGTCGGCTGCCGCAGTTGAATCAAGCGCGGGCTTTAATTGAGGTGCTGCCGCGTCGGTGGTCGTCACTTGCGGTTTTAATTTAACTGGCACCTCAAAGCGCTCGCCAAGGATCAACTGTCGATCGGCGAGTTCTGGATCAGAGGTATTACGTGAGGCTGTCGCTGGCTCGGAGGGCAGCAACATAACCATAAGTGTTGCCAGGCAAACACCCGACAAAAGTAATTGGTGACGTCGTGGCAGTTGCTTCAACAAACCTGCCATTCTTATAGTAAGTACCTTCATAAACTTCCTGAAGTTAGCGCGCTGGAAAAACTTATGTCTCCTACTTCTTTCAGCAGAATAATACGAAGTTCAAGCTTTTTCCAGTCGCTTTACCTTTATTTCCGCTTAAAAGACCGTGCTAAATAGCATACAATGCGTGGTTTCAAGAACTTTCTCGCGTCAAGCTAAATAGCTCAGGAGTATGAAATTGATGACAAAATCAGCGGCGGATGCATTTGCAGAAATAGCTAGAGGGACAGAAGAAATTCTGCTCGCAGACGAACTTAAGGATAAGCTCGCAAAAGGTAAGCCGTTGGTCATCAAAGCCGGGTTTGATCCAACGGCCCCAGACTTACATCTTGGGCATACGGTGCTGATCAATAAAATGCGCTTATTTCAAGACCTTGGTCATGACATTGTGTTCCTGATTGGTGATTTCACCGGCATGATTGGTGACCCCACCGGGAAAAACGTTACGCGTAAGCCATTGACTCGCGAAGACGTAATGAACAACGCGCAAACCTATAAAGAGCAAGTGTTTAAGATCCTTGATCCGGCGAAAACACAGATCCGCTTCAACTCTGAGTGGATGAACGACTTAGGTTCAGCGGGCATGATTAAACTAGCGGCCCGGCAAACCGTCGCCCGCATGCTTGAGCGCGACGACTTTAAAAAACGTTATACCACAGGCCAACCCATCGCCATTCATGAGTTTTTATACCCGCTGGTGCAAGGTTGGGACTCGGTGGCATTACGATCTGATGTTGAGTTAGGCGGCACCGACCAACGATTCAATCTGTTGATGGGGCGCGAATTACAAAAAGATGAAGGCCAGACACCCCAGACAGTGATTATGGTACCGCTGCTCGAAGGCTTAGATGGCGTGCAAAAAATGTCGAAGTCACTCGGTAACTACGTAGGTATTACCGAGCCGGCGAACGATATGTTTGGCAAGCTAATGTCGGTATCTGACGAGCTAATGTGGCGTTACTTCGAACTGTTAAGCTTCCGCCCTTTGGAAGAGCTCGAACAGTTCAAGCAAGCAGTGCAAGAGGGGGCCAACCCGCGTGACTATAAAGTCCTATTAGCCAAAGAAATTATTACACGCTTTCATGACGAGGCGGCAGCAGATGCAGCTGAGCAAGACTTCATTCAGCGGTTTAGCAAAAATGCGATTCCCGATGATATGCCAGAAGTCACCGTAACCACCACTGAAGGCGAAGTCGGCATTTGCTACTTGCTTAAAGAAGCGAAGTTAGTGAACTCAACGTCTGACGCCATGCGCATGATCAAACAAAATGCGGTTAAAGTGGATGGTGAGAAAGTGACAGATACCAAACACATGGTCGCCGCTGGAAGCGTCGCAGTATACCAAGTAGGTAAGCGCAAGTTTGCGCGCATCACGGTTGCTTAACTCGCGGCGTTCGGGTTCTCAGCTTGCCAGCGTTGGCCATCTGGCCAACGCATAAGCGTCATTGTTTCACCCCAGACACAACCGGTATCTAGACCAATCACGTCATCACGTTTAGTTTGCCCCTGTAGCGCAGCCCAATGACCAAATATCAGCGTTGTGGGCTGTGGCGACCAATGTATAAACCAAGGGCTCAGCCCCTGTTCCTGGGTGGCCGTGCTCGGGCCTTCTTTAACGGACAAATTGAGACCTTGCTGAGCATCTAAAAAACGCATACGCGTGAGTGCATTAATAATAAAGCGAATACGCTCAGGGCCCTGAAGTTCGGGGGACCACTGACGAGGTTCATCGCCATACATTTTTAGCAACCACGGCGCCAGCTTCTGGTGTCGCCAAGCGCGCTGCAGGCTTAAACTGACCTCATCAGAGAGTTTTTCAGCCTCATCAATCGACCACTTTGGATAAATGCCCGCATGTGTCATGACCACATCGTCGGCGCGCCGTAGCAATGGCTGTTGCACTAGAAAATCAATCCATTCATGCTGCTGCTCATCTGGCAGGGCAAGAATGTTATCTAAGCGATCTTTAGCTTTGGCTTTTTTAGCACCCGTTAAAACTGCCAATAAGTTCAGATCATGGTTGCCGAGCACGCACTTGGCTGCGTCGCCTAATTCGCGCAGGCGTTCTAAACAGGCTAATGAGTCGGGGCCGCGGGCGACGATGTCACCGACACACCACAACTCATCAAAACGCGAATTGAATGAAACTTTAGCGAGTAGCTCGTCGAGCTGTTCAACACATCCTTGCAAGTCACCGACAAAATAGCGCGCCATGAAATGTCTCGTTTTAGTGGAGGATGTTAGGCACAGCGAGTCGGAACGACGGTATTTCCACCTCGAACTTTTCGCCTTCTGTCGTCACCATGCCGTAATGGCCTTGCATGGTT
Source organism: Pseudidiomarina piscicola (assembly GCF_902806985.1). Lineage (GTDB taxonomy): Bacteria > Pseudomonadota > Gammaproteobacteria > Enterobacterales > Alteromonadaceae > Pseudidiomarina > Pseudidiomarina piscicola. Next base: position 125,320 of record NZ_CADCXY010000005.1, on the reverse strand, counting down.
CCGATTGGGGTGGCCAGCACGGTTCCGCTGGTGTAACTGAACGACTCGCCGCTGGCAATATGCGGCTGTTCACCGACTACGCCATCGCCAGCAACGCGGGTGATTTTATGGTTGGCATCGGTGATACGCCATGCCCGAGTGAGTAGCTGTACGGGCTGTTCGCTGGTGTTGGTCACCGTGATAGTGTAGGCAAACACATATTGGTCATTGTCGGGCTCTGACTGTGCTTCTAAGTAATGTGTTTTAACTTCAATAGAAATTAAATTTGGGCTTACTGTCTTCGTCATAACGCACCATGTTGTTCGTAATACCAATTTGCAAGGCGACAAAAGTCTTCTACGGAAAGCGTTTCTGGGCGATCGTTTGGATTGATGCCAAGGGCTTCCAGCTGCTCTGCGTCAATATGCTTTTTTAAGTTATTACGGATTGTTTTGCGACGTTGATTGAAGGCCACCAAGCAGAGTTTTTGCAAGGTTTTAAAATCATGCACGGGATGTGGTGGCTCGCTATAAGGGGTTAATCGAACCACGGCCGACTCGACTTTGGGTGGCGGCGTGAAGGCACCTGGTGGCACCAGTAATACCGGCTCAACTGCACAGGCCTGCTGTACGGCAACGGTTAAACGGCCATAGGCTTTGGTGCCTGGCTGGGCAGCGAGTCGATCGACCACTTCCTTTTGCAACATAAAGTGCATATCGCCAATAGCGTCAATTTGGTCAAGTAAGTGAAAAATAATTGGCGTTGAAATGTTGTACGGAAGATTACCGAACACGCGGAGCTTTTGCTCATCCTTTTGGAACTGATGAAAGTCGGTTTTAAGGGCATCACCGCGATAAACAGTGAGTTTTTGCTGCATAAATGGATGCTGCTCAAGCCGATCCGCCAGATCACGGTCGAGCTCGACCACGGTAAGCTGTTCAATGCGATCACAGACCGGTTCAGTGAGTGCCGCTAAACCAGGGCCAATCTCGACTAACTGTTCGTCGTTTTGCGGATTGATAGCATCAACGATGGCATCAATAACAAAAGTATCGTGTAAAAAGTTTTGTCCAAAGCGCTTACGAGCGCGATGTCCTAAATGGGTTTTTGTCATTCCGTTACCATGGTTAAAGCGGTCTCTAGGGCGTAACTTGCACTGCCAATATCAATAGCGCCGGTGCCGGCTTTATCAAGCGCCGTGCCGTGGTCGACCGAAGTTCGAACAAAAGGTAAGCCGAGCGTGATGTTCACAGCGTTACCGAAGCCTCGATATTTTAGCACGGGTAAGCCCTGATCGTGATACATCGCGATCACAGCGTCGGCATTTTCTAAATAGTGTGGCTGAAATACGGTATCGGCGGGCCAAGGTCCACTGACGTCTATCCCTCGTTGCTTAAGGTCGCGAATCGCCGGTTCGATGTGCTCAATTTCTTCACCACCGAGATGGCCCTGTTCACCCGCATGAGGGTTGAGGCCGCACATCAGAATTCTTGGCTGAGGGCACGCGAACTGTTGTTTCAGTGCGCTGGCGACAATCTCCGTTACACTTTCAACTAACGGCTGGTTAATAGCACTAGGCACCTGGCTCAAAGGTAAGTGAGTGGTTACCAGCGCGACGCGAAGACCGGGCGTAGCGAGCATCATGACGACTTGTGGTGTTTGACTTTGTTCGGCAAAAAACTCCGTGTGTCCGCTAAAGGCAATCCCAGCGTCGTTGATAACACCTTTGTGCACAGGGCCAGTCATAACTGCATCGAATTCGCCTTGCAGACATCCGCGACACGCATGATCCAACAAGTTTAATACGTAGCGACTATTGGCTGGATTGAGCTCGCCCGCGGTGACGGTTCCTGCCAACGCATGTTCGGCCACCAATAAGGTTCCCAACGGCCAATGCTGAGGCGGGCGGCTGGCATCATACTCGACCAGTGAAACGTCAAGACCGAGCTGGTGGGCTCGGTCTTGTAAGAGTTGTTTATTACCTAACACCACCAGTTCTGCAGACGACGGTTGCGACGCCTGTGCTAAGGCGAGGTAGAGCGCAATATCAGGGCCAATCCCCGCCGGTTCACCTGAACTGTAGGCGATACGCTTTAGCTTCATTCAACAACCTGTTCAATGTAGGCTTGGTCACGGATCTCTTGTTGCCAGTTTTCTAGCTCTTCTTGATACTTACGACGGAAAAGCAATTGATAAGCGCGGTTTTGTTTACTGCGCTCAGTGGCGTCTTGCACCCGACGGTCCAGGACTTCGACAATGTGCCAGCCGAATTGTGAGCGGAATGGCTCACTGATAACGCCGATCTCTGCGTTGTCAACGATCTGCTTAAAAGTGGCGTCGTAAACATCGGTTTCAGACCAGCCTAAATCGCCGCCTTGGCTGGCTGAGCCCGGATCAGACGAGTGCTCACGAGCCATATCTTCAAAGGTTGCTTCTCCAGAGACGATTTGTTGACGAATCTCAGCCAGTTTTTCTTCAGCACGCTTGTCCGAAAGAATCACCGATGGTTGCAGCAAAATATGACGGGCGTTTACTTCTTCAATTTCGACGGTTTCTAAGCCTCGGGTATCGGTAACCTTAAGAATATGAAAACCAACACCGCTCTTAATCGGGCCGATTAAGTCACCTTTACGCTTATCGCGCACGGCTTCTGCAAATAGTGTTGGCATGGCATTGATATTCATCCAGCCTAGGTCGCCGCCTTCAAGTGCGCGTGAGCCTGCAGAGGAAGACACTGCAGTCGAGGCAAAGTCTGCACCATCACGCAGTATCCCTAATAACTGATCAGCGCGCTCGCGGGCATCTTGCACATCGTCGCTACCGCTGCTGTCACGCAGGCCAACCAAAATATGACTTAAACGGTACTCAACTTCCTGACTGTTAACTTCTTCTAGCATTTCAGAGAGGTTTTGAATTTCTTGTGGCGATATATAGACACGTTCACGAACAGCGCCGCGTTGAACTTCGCCGAGCATCATTTCTTTGCGAACCGATTCGCGATAGCTCGACCATGAACTACCTAGCCGTTCAATTTCATTGCGCAGTTGTTCAACGGTTAAGTTTGATTCTTGGGCGATACCTTGAATAGTTTGCTCAAGCTGCGCGTCACTTACTTCGACGCCCGCACGCCGAGCAACTTGCAATTGCACCTCTTGCAACACTAAGCGATCGACGGCTTGCACACGTAACACTTCGTCGCTGGGTAACTCCATATCTTGTTCCGCGGCATTGCGCTTGATCTGTGCCAACATGGCTTCAACTTCGCTTTGCAAGATCACGCCATCATTGACGATGACCGCGACTCGGTCGAGCACTTCATTGGCTTGTACTGAGACCATACTGCTTGCGATTGCTAGCCATGCAATGCTCACTAACTTCAACATCTTGTTCATGAAAACTACCTAGTTGCTTAAATAAAACGGGTGACGATATCCGAACAGACTCTGCTCGATCAGTTCGAGCAAGTTGCCATTGTCAGAGCCCAGCCCCTTAATTATGAATTGTATACTGACCCCATTATCGAACTCAGGTTCACCAAGTAAGGGATCAAATTGTTGTAATTCTAGATTGCGATTAATGCGGCGATAGGCGCTAACACGCACCGCCCAACAACAGTCGCTGTACTGTAACGCAAGAAGTGCGTCGTTGGTACGTTTCTGCTGCAGATCGTAATACCAGTTACTGGCAAATTGCCATTTGTTGTTCATTTGGTAGACCGTCTGCAGGCCTAATTGTTCGATGTCATCGTTAAGAATATTGGTCACCTGTCGGTGACTAAGCTGCACGAGATTACTCTCATTGACACGATACTCAACCGCAGTTTGGCTTTTGCGCGTACTTTCTTGTTCTAAGTCGTATTGCACCGCGCCGTTAATAAACCAGCGTTGGCCAAGTTGAAAACGGGCATCAACAGCAATATCCGAGCGGTCGTCAGACACTTGCGAAGCTTCATCGAATAAATTAACGCGGCTATCATCGAAGTAGTAAATTTGACCGACACTAAGGCGCATTAATTCACGCGCACTGTCACTATAAATGCTGGTCGATGCACCCACGGTGACTTGATTGGCGTCGGCAATACGGTCAAGCCCCGAAAAACGACGCGCACGGAACAGCCCACGGTAGTCGTCTTGCATTAAGGTTGAGTCATAAATGCCAATCTCGGACTGGTCGCGATACGGCACATAAAGATACTGAATCTGTGGCTGTAAGGTTTGACGGTAATCGCTATCGCTCCAACTGAACTGGCGCTCTAGATTAAGCCGACCTCGCATGCGGAATTGCGGTAAACCACGCGTTGGGTTATCAGCCAACCCTTGCTGTGAACCAGCTTGGTCGTAGTAGGTATAGCTGTAGCTCAACTCAGTGAGCCAGTCGTACGCGGGCGTCTCATACGCGAGGTTAACTTGCGGTTCTAGATGAAAGCGCGAGGCGTAGTCTTGGCTGTTGGCCTGATTGCGAAAGTGCGTTAGTTCAGAGAACACCTCATAGGAAAAAAGTGAGGGACCATCCCATTGCGCTGTGGTCACAATTTGCGGCACGGTACGATAGGGCGAGCGGAAGTTACCTAACACTTCAAAGTCTTCAGCGCGCAACATCACTTGCAGGTGGTCATCGACGTAATCGACGCGGGCATGGCGATAGAGCTGTGCATCGGCACGGCCAGCAAAGTCGCTGCCAAAATCATTAAGGTAGTCATCATCGCTAATATCGAGAGCGTTAATGTATGAGCGCCAGTTTTGACTCCAGTTTTGGGCATGTTCAATGCGCCACAAATAACGAGCATCGTCATTTTCAAGACTGTCATCATCGTTTAAATAAGCGAGGTTAAGTTGTCCGAAACCACCTTCGGTAAGAACTCGGTACTCGGCTTGCATTTGCAGCCCACGTTCGGCCATATAGCGAGGCGTTATTGTGGCGTCCTGATTGGGCGCAATATTGACGTAGTACGGCAGCTCGAATTCAAAGCCGTTCTTTTGAGATGAGCGAATCGTTGGAAATAAGAAACCGGTTTTTCGCTGATCGTTGATCGGGAAATTCAAATAGGGCACGTACAGCACGGGTACGCCAAATAACTCAAACTTTGCATGCCAAGCCTCGCCCCAGGCTTCGTCTTCGCTAATACTAATTTCGTCGGCGCTCAATTGCCATGCTGGGTCGTCCGTGGGACAGGTGGTAAACGTTGAGCCTTCAAGCAGTACTTGCTGCTCAGCTATCGACAAAATAGTTGCGGTACCGTGGGCGCCCGCGTCGATTAATTGATATTCGGCGCCAGACAAATAGGCTCGGTTATCGCCTGAGTTTAAGCGAAAGTTTTCACTAACGACTTGCACATAACCATCGGTATATTGGGTTGCGCCACTTGCATTGATATTGCCAGATGCTTGGTTGACGGTTGCTTGTTCGGTGAGCAAATATTGGTCATTGAATTGCACCTCAACATTGCCAATGAACGATGCGATTGAAGTTTCCGAGTCAATATCTGCTTGATCTGCTCGGACACCGATAGCATCAGTGCTAAGGTTAGCAATAGGTTTTAGCTGAGCGATTGGAAATAAAGGAGTCCGCACCGGACACTGGCTGAGGTATTGGCTATTGTCCGACGCCTGAGCGGCGGCTACAGTGGTGCCGAATAGATACAGGCTGAAACCCCAGCAGGCGCCGCGAATGAATGAATGCATGTTAGCGATGACTCAACTTTGTCCTTAACATTATGGTAGGTATGATAAAGCAAATTTACGTTGCCTGCCATTTGTGAGCGAGGAAATAGCGTGGAAAATAAGCGAGAAGTAAAGTTGCAGGCATGGTGTGAAGCCGTAACCGGTTATCCCCAGCAAGATCTGCAACCGGTTTTCGGCGATGGGCGGCCGTGGCGATATTATCGAACCCACGACGGTATGCGCAGTTTAATCGCCGTTGACACCATGAATAGTGATACCGCATTGAGCAACTACCTGGCAGTTGCCGACGCCTATAGCGAGCGCGCGGTCGCCGTACCAGAGTTGGTTGCGGTGAATGAGCAACATGGCTTTATGTTGATGACGGATCTCGGTTCAAGCCTGCTATTGAGCCATTTAAGTGAAACAACTTTAACGCAGTGGTATGGCAAAGTGTTCGTCGACTTAGCCGATATTATGAGCGTTCAAGAGACGCAAAATGGACCGCTCGAGTTATTCAGCGCTGATAAGCTACAGGCGGAACTCGATGTCATGCGAGAATGGTTGGTGCAAGCGCACCTCGGTATTCAATTTACCAGCGCCGAGAAACAGGTTTGGGAAGATTTTTGCCGCAAGTTAATTGAAAACGCGAAGGCGCAACCACAGGTAGGGGTACATCGTAAGTTTCATGCGCGCAACGTGTTGGTACAGGGCGATGACTCATTGGCTTACACAGGCTTTCATGATGCAGTAATAGGCCCCATCACTTATGATGTGGTGAGCTTGCTACGTGACTGTTATGTACGCTGGCCGCAAGACCAAGTGCGGCAGCTCGCCACCAAGTGTTTTGATTATTTACGTGAACAACGGGCCGATCTTGCGGTCGATAACAGCACCTGGCAACGTTGGTTTGATCTGATGGGGTTACAGCGCCATGCCTATGCGAGCGGCTTGTTTGCACGGCGTTATCAACGCGACGGCAACCCAGGTTATATCCAAGATATTCCGAGAAACGTGGCATATCTCCACGATATTGCGTCGATTTACCCGGAGTTCGACGATTTTCGTGAATTATTAAAAAACCGTATTCTACCCGCATTAGCGGCATCAAGTTAAGCACGAGGAGTATGCATGTTTTGGGGAAAAGTGCTCGGAGGGTTCTTTGGTTATTTGTTTTTGCGATTTCCAGGCCTACTATTAGGAGTGGTCATTGGCCATTGGTTTGATCGCGCCTTGCAGCAGTCGATGCGCCAAGGGGGAGCTGTCAATCAACGGTTATTTACCGATACGTTGTTTGCGGTTCTGGGGCACTTAGCGAAGTCTAAAGGCCGAGTGACCGAGCAGGACATCGATTATGTAAACGCGTTGATGCAACACCTAAAGCTCAATGATACGGCTCGTGAACAAGCGCAAAAAGCTTTCCGCGAAGGTAAAAACACCGACTTTCCACTCGACGCCAAGGTCAGCGAATTTCGCCGCCAGCTTGCATGGCGGCGCGATATTTTACAATTCTTTATAGAACAAGTACTGATAGTCGCCTTGCACGATGGCCAGTTAGACCAGGCCGAATACGATGTACTGTTACGCATTACCGAGGCGTTAGGTTTCCGGCGCGCGCAACTAGACCTATGGTTACAAATGGCGCAGGCAGGGCAACGCTTTAGAGGCGGTCAAGCGGGCACCAGTGGTGCTTCTGCGGCAAGTCAGTTAGACGATGCTTATGCCGTGTTAGGGGTGGATCGCAAGGCGAGCTTTGCCGAAGTGAAAAAAGCTTACCGCAAGTTAATGTCAAAGCACCATCCAGACAAACTTGCAGCACAAGGTTTACCTGAAGAGATGCGCGCCTCAGCACAAGAAAAAGCGCGCGAAATTCAAGCCGCGTATGAAGTGATTAAAAGTCAGCAGGGCAATGGAAATTAATCGGCTGCTCGCTTAGCGGGTGTAGAAAACCAATTTCTTCAGCATGTAAAAGTAGTCGATCTGCGGCGGCAAAAGCCGCTGCATCGGCATAAAATTTATCGCCTAATATAGGCGTCTCAAGTGCTTGCATATGCACCCGTAACTGATGTGAACGGCCGGTCACCGGGAATAACATGACCTCACTAAAGTCGGCCTCGGTGCGAACCACGTGGTAACGCGTTTGTGCCTGGCGCCCGGCGATAAGATCTACCATTTGCCGTGGCCGGTTTGGCCAATCGCAGCGCATGGCGAGATCGATCACACCGTTCGCCGCAGGCAGCCGTCCGGCAACGTGGGCACGATAATATTTATGCACCTTCCGCTGTTCAAATTGCCGTTGTAGGTAGGCCTGTGCCGTTTTATGCAACGCCAGCACAAGCAAACCAGAGGTTGCCATATCTAATCGGTGCACGACGCGAGCCCCCGGTAACACACGCTGCACCCGAGCCCAAAGCGAGTCACGATGGGCTGGGTCTTTGCCTGGCACACTAAGCAACCCCGCCGGCTTATTGACCACCACGATGGCCTCATCGCGATACAGAATATCGAGATAAGGGTCGGTGGGTGGTCGATAGTCAAGTAACGTCATTTTAGTTTATTCACTTGGGTGAGTTGACGACGATGCGAACACTATCGAGTTGCAACATTGGCTTGCTCAGGGCAAGACTCAATTGCTGCTGGCGCTCAGTAAGGGCATCAACTTCGCTTTGCCGTACGGCAGGGTTGCGTTGTTGTAATTCAAGCAGTCGCTGTTGTGCACTTGCCATCTCTTGCTCGAGGCGCTGCTTAGCATCATCGATAAAGGTCTGTTGTTGCACTTCTGCAGCGCGCCAAGCACTTTGAATATGTTGTTGAATGGTTTGTCGCAACTCTTGCAACATGGCTCGCGCTTGTTTTTTATCGATAAACGAGAGTTGTTTATCAAAGGCGCCTGCCTGCACCCGTGCGGTTAAATCGCGGCCCTTGCTGTCGAGTAATAGACGAATACCTTGCTGCGGATAAAACTCGTGTGCGACCAATGCCGCCGGTGCAGTTAAACGGCTACTGTAACCTAGCTCGACGAACCAAGCCCCCGCTGGCAAAGCACGGTTTTGCATCAGTGCGACACAGGTACTGCCATAACTATCGGTGGTCAGCAGTTCAAGGGCGTGCTGAACTTGCGGATGATCCCAGCTCAGGAATTCCACTTGCTCATTGGCCAGCGCGTAGTCACGCGAAAAGGTTACGGTAAGGCCTTCATCGGGCAACCCTGGTAGCTGAGTGCGCATATGTTCGGTGGGGCGTAACCAACCGCTCTCGGCGTTAAGCTCATCATAGTCGAGCCCAAACCGCGCCCAAAAGTCTTGCATGAATGCGGCTAACTCGGCACTGCGCTCGTCTTTTTCAATAGCCTCTAAAATGGCATTTGCGCGCTGCGGGCGGTAGGCATTGAGTTCTTGTAAGCGATCACGCCCAGCACGGATTTGTTCGCGAAGCTGCTCGGCACGTTCTGCGGTCGTCTCAATCAGCTCAGCAAACCCGAACTCATCGTGAAACTGGCCAGTGAAATAGGGTTGTAGCTGCTCACTAAATTCGTCATAAAGGGTCGCGCCAACGGCATTCGGTGCGGCGAATGCTTGCATTGCTTGATACCATTCAAACAAATAGGCGTCACGGCTTTCCGGCATAAACGGAACGTGGATGTGCACGGTGTCCGTTTGTCCAAGCCGATCGAGGCGCCCAATTCGTTGCTCAAGAAGGTCCGGGTGTTCAGGTAAATCAAACAGCACCAAATGATGAGCGAACTGAAAGTTACGTCCTTCGCTGCCTATTTCAGAGCACAGCAGCACTGGGCAACCGTCTTCTGGACTAGCGAAAAACTCCGCCGCGCGGTCGCGCTCTAGAAGGCTCATACCCTCATGGAAGACCGCCGCATGAACGCCATGCTGGACTCTTAAAAAGTCATACAATTTCTGTACGGTGGCTGCCGAGCGGCAGATAAGAATAAACTTCTCGGGCTTATGTTGCCGCAGTAGGTCTTTTAGCCACGTTGCCTTCGCGGAAAAATCGTCGCCAGCGGCTTCATCTAGCTCTACTGGGTGGCATTGGCGCTCTGGAAAGCCACCGACATGAGCACGGCTATTACGGTACATCAAGCGTCCGGTACCATAGTGGTCGAGTAAGCGGTCGAGCAGCTTATCGGCACCAACGCGAGCCAACACCTCGGCGAGTGGCGTTAACTGGCGATAACTTTGTTGTTCTTCAACAAAGGCCTCAAAAGAATGGAAGCGATCGGGATCTAACAACTGCAGTCGAGCAAAGTGCCCGTCAAGACCTGCCTGTTGGGGTGTAGCGGTTAGCAGCAGCACACTAGGTATTGCTGCACATAGCTGTTGTAATTGAGCAAAGTGTGCGGTTTTTGGTGCAATTCGGTGCGCTTCATCAACAATTAAGAGGTCGAATGCAGCCTCACTCAGTTGGGTTTGCCAGCGCTCACTTTGGAGCAAGCTTTGGGGTACCACCACAAGTTGCTCGGCACTAAAAACATTGTCGAAGTCGATTGCGGTCTGCTCACAGCGCTCTTGATCGAACAGGCTAAAGGCCAGTGCAAAGCGTCGCTTGAGCTCAATCAACCACTGATGACAAAGACTATCGGGCACCACGATCGCCGCCCGTTGGCTGCGGCCACTCAGCAGCCGGCGCTGTAAAATAAGACCGGCTTCAATGGTTTTGCCAAGGCCCACTTCATCGGCCAGCAGTACGCGCGGTTGGTAACGGTCGGCTAGTGTATGGGCGATGTAGAGCTGGTGTGGCAACAACTGTGCTCGAGCCCCGAGCAACCCCGTCACCGAAGATTGTTGCCAACGCTGCAAATGACGCTGGGCTTGCTGGCGCAGGCGGTACATATCGAGCCGATCGGTTTTACCCGCTAAGACGCGCGTCAGTGGGTGCTGCGTGGCGACTTGGGCGGCTAATTGGGTTTCCGGTAATGAGACGGTTTCGTTAGTGTCTTCACGGTGACCGGTGTAATGCAATACGCCCGCTTTATCTTCAACCTCGGTGACCCGAAAAAACCAACCTTCAGCATGTTGTCCGCGATCATCAGGCAGTAAGCGATAGCGAGCTAAAGGAGCTTGTTGGCTGGCATAGTGACGAACTTCATCGGTAGCTGGGAACAACACCGTGAGGGTTCGCCCCTCGGCTTGTGTAAGTAACCCCAGCCCTTGCTCCAACTCCGTTTCACTCAGCCAACGCTGACCAGCCACATAGGTGTGCACGCTATCATTTGCCATTTCCAAAACCTCTACAACAGAGTACGCCCGCAGGCGTGAAATCAAAGGGCGCACATGGTAGCGAAATTTTTTTCAATGTTCACACCCTTTTGCGCAAAACTGCGCTAGTCTTAAAAGTGCATGGCAAGCCAAAACTATCATTAAGCTTCTTAGCTGCTTGAGGTCGCGCATGACAAAAACCACATCGAAGTACTACCTGTTAGACACCAATATCCTGCTTCACGAACCCCTTGCCTTTCTAAACTTTGAAGAACACAACGTCGTTATTCCTATGGTCGTGCTAGAAGAGCTCGACAATATCAAAGACCGCCATAAAGACGTAAGCCGCGAAGCGCGGGTGGCAATTCGCTCGTTAGAGGATGCCCTAAAAGATGCCAGCCCCGAGCAAATTGTGGCTGGCGTACCGTTAGCCCAAATGGAAGGCGCACATCATGCCGAAGGCACCCTCGCTATTTTCCCTGACTATCAGTTACAGCAAACTGAGTCTGTTTTAAATTTATCAGAAAATGACCACCGCATCATTCAGGCGGCCATTGAGCTGCAGAAGAAGCACCAAGATGCGATCATCGTGTTGGTGACCAAAGACATCAATATGCGGTTAAAAGCCAAAGGTGCGGGGGTGAAGTATGTGGAAGACTATCGCACTGACCAACTGATTGACGATATTCGTTTTCTTTCCAAGGGTTTTGTCGAGCTCGAGGGCGATTTTTGGCAGTCAGTGGGGGAAGTCACAAGTGTGCAAGAAGGCCGCGAAACTTTTCATGAAGTTGAACGTGAGGTGTTGCCTGCCGTTTATCGTAATCAGTACTTAATTGACGAAACAGAACTGTTTGCGGCCAAAGTTTCCGGTTATAACGACCAACATGTCCGCCTGCATGATCTAGGTTTTGAGCGGATGATGAGTTACCACGCCTGGGGAATTCACCCGAAAAACATCTACCAGGCCATGGCGATGAACGCATTGCTCGACCCAACCATTGATTTAGTGATTCTGACGGGCCCAGCTGGGAGCGGTAAAACGCTGCTGGCGCTGGCCTCAGCGTTAGAGCTAGTGATTGAGCAGGGCATCTATGAAAAAATTATAGTGACCCGCAACACTCCAGAAATCGCAGAGTCGATTGGCTACTTGCCGGGCACCGAAGAGGAAAAGATGGCGCCGTGGCTGGCCGCGATTACCGACTCGTTAGAGGTGCTACACAAAAACGATGAAAGTATGGAATCGAGCCTCAATTTCATTATGAATAAGGCTAATATTCAGTTTAAATCATTAAATTTCATGCGGGGCCGCAGTATTCAAAATGCCATCGTGTTGCTAGACGAGTCACAGAATTTAACCGCCTCACAACTGAAAACCTTGATCACCCGCTGTGGCACGGGTACCAAAATTATCTGCTCGGGAAATCTAGCGCAAATTGATAGCTACTATCTTACCGCAGTCACTTCTGGCCTCACCTATATCGTTGAACGCTTTAAAGACTACCCAGGTAGCGCAACCATCAACTTGAATGGTGTGGTGAGAAGTAACTTAGCTCAGTATGCGGAAGAGAACTTATAACCGAAGCAAAGGATTGCGTGGTACTGCCGTACTAACCTAATAGGCTCATATAGTCTTCAAGAATAAGCTGTGCGGCAGCGCTATCCACTTTATCTTTACTGAGCTGACGGTAACCACCCCGTTCGAATAACTCTTCTTTGGCGGCAACGGTGGTTAAACGCTCGTCTTGTAACTCAACGGGTAAACCAAACCTACCATGTAGCCGGTTGGCAAATTTACGCGCCAAATCGGTCAAACGTTGTTCGCTGCCGTCCATATTAAGTGGCAAGCCGACAACTAAGCATTGCGGTTGCCACTCTTTGATCAAGTTAGCCACTTTTTGCCAGTCGGGTTGGCCGTCTTTTGCTTTGAGCGCCGCTAAAGGCGACGCTGTTCCGGTAATGGTTTGACCAACAGCGACACCAATATTATGGGTGCCAAAATCAAAACCGATCAGTTGACTCATGCGTGGCCTGCTCCGGGACCAAGCTGCCATGCTTGAAACCCAAGCTTTTCGGTCGCTTTTTGCCAGCGCTCGTTGATGGGCGTATTGAATAAGATCTCAGGATCAGCGGGCAGCGTTAGCCAACTATTATCGGCCAGCTCCTGCTCGAGTTGACCCGCTTCCCACCCAGCGTAACCGAGTGTGAGCAAAAAGCTTGCTGGCGCATCACCGCGACCCATCGCCTCAAGGATATCTTTTGAGGTGGTAATCATTACGTCGTCACTTAATCGTGCCGAGCTGCGCCACTCGTCGTCGGGTGAGTGCAAAACAAAACCTCGGTCGCGAGCTAAAGGCCCGCCGGCAAACACTTGACGGTCGAACATGCGAGAATGCTCAGGCACTACAATTTCAAGTTGCTCGAGCACTTTTGCGACATTCAGCTCGACGGGTTGATTGATGACGAGCCCCATCGCCCCTTCATCGTTGTGTTCACAAATATAGGTGACGGACCGCTGAAAGAAGGGATCATCCATCGAGGGCATCGCAATCAAAAAGTGATTTTGTAAGTTCGTGAGTGCTTCCATAAGTTGTTAGGCCTTGCGGCGTGCCTCTATTGCGTCAAATAATTTACCGGCGATATTAATTGAATATGCGGCTTCAATTTCGCGCATACAAGTAGGGCTTGTGACATTTATTTCGGTGATGCGATCACCGATCACATCGAGCCCCACTAAAAATAAGCCGCGTCGTTTCAGCTCAGGGCCCACTTGCCGGGCTAATGCCCAGTCACTGTCACTCAGCGGTTGCGGGCGGCCACTGCCGCCGGCAGCTAAGTTGCCACGCGTTTCACCGGCTGATGGAATACGTGCCAGTGAATACGGCATCGGTTCGCCATCAATAATTAAAATACGCTTGTCACCGTCTTTGATTTCCGGCAGATAGCGTTGCACCATCGCAAAGCGACCGCCATGCTCGGTCAGTGTTTCGATGATCACGCCTAAGTTACTGCCGTCGTTACCCACGCGGAAAATGGAAGCGCCGCCCATTCCGTCCAGTGGCTTCAAGATAATATCTTTATGCTGCTCATGGAAGGCGCGGATCTGTTCCGCATTGCGTGTGACGATGGTCGGAGGCGTTAGGTCGGCAAACCAAGCGGTAAATAACTTCTCGTTACAGTCACGTAAGCTCTGGGGTTTATTCACCACTAACGAACCGGCTTGCTCGGCTAATTCGAGCATATAGGTTACGTAAAGAAATTCGGTATCAAATGGCGGATCTTTGCGCATCATAATCACATCAAAGTCGGCCAAAGGTTGCTCTTCGACGGTTGCTAATTGATAGAAGTCTTTCTCTTGATCAACGACTGAGACTTTTCGAGCGCGAGCCATGGGCTTACCGGCAATAAGTGACAGGTCGTCCATTTCAAGATAGTAACAATCGTAGCCGCGAGCTTGTGCTTCGAGTAGCAGTCGGAAGCTAGTGTCTTTGTAGGTTTTAACGTTGGCAATGGGATCCATAATCATTGCTAATTTCATGCGACTACTCCTGAATTAAAGGGCTGGCTAAATCGCCAAACTGGTATTGCACCGCACTAAGTGCACTTAATGCGGCGGTTTCGGTACGCAGAACTCGTGGACCAAGGCGTACGGGCTGAAAATCGGCGGCGGCTGCGGCCTGTACTTCGCTTTCGGTTAACCCGCCTTCGGGGCCGATCAATAGCTGAACGTGTTCGTTACTAAGTTTTTGCTCACGCAGCGCAACTTGCGCCAATGGGTCGAGTGTTAAGCGTAACGAGGGTGCTAGCTGTGGCAGCCAGTCGTGTAAGGCGATCGGCTGCGCAACGGTGGGAACCACACTACGGCCGCTTTGTTCGCAGGCGGCGATGACGATCTTCTGCCACTGCTGCTGTTTTTTTATGAGTCGCTCGCCGCTGAGCTTCACACCACAGCGCTCAGTAAACAACGGCGTAATACTATGAACCCCCAGCTCGACAGACTTTTGTAACACAAAGTCCATACGATCACCGCGCGAGATACCTTGGCCAAGGTGAATTTTTAAGGGAGATTCCGTTGTGTTGACGGCCACATCGGTGATTTGCACGCAAACATTTTTCTTCGACGCGCTAACGATCTCCGCTTGATAGTCGTGACCGTCTCCGGTGAATAGCACTAGCGCTTGGCCCTGCTGCATACGCAGAACTCGGCCGACATGATTGGCAGCTTCGGCGCACAACTCGACCTGTTGGCCTAAACTAAGTGACATTTGTACACTTTCGTCGAGGCTATTTTCCGCTAAAGGATGATAAATTCGCGGTACTCGCATAACATGACCCTAGTTTCATTTATGACATCATCTTACCAGAAGGAAACCTTTTATGGCGATACAGCAGCAACTGATTCAATGGGCAGGTGCAGCGACCTTGGTCGCAACGGCCACTGTTTCAGCCCCCTCGTGGGCAGACGATGCGCATAGTTATGCCAAGCTTGATCAAGTGGCAACACCGCATTTAGAGCTCGACCTGACCGTCGACTTTGCTGAAAAACAGCTTGAAGGGACCGCCACCTATGACTTGCTACGTCGCACTGACGCAGAGCAAATCCACTTAGATACCCGTGAATTAAGTATTCATAAAACCGAAATTTGGCAAGACGGTGAGTGGCAAGAAACCTCGTTTACCTTGGGTGAACCCCATGAAACCCTCGGCCAAGAACTTAGCGTTTCCATTGGCTCTAGCAGTGAAAAACTGCGCATTCACTATGCAACAGCACCTACCGCCAGCGGCCTCCAGTGGTTAACTCCGGAGCAGACCGCCGGCAAACAGCAGCCATTCATGTTTAGCCAGTCGCAACCGATTCATGCGCGCAGTTGGATTCCAATTCAAGACACGCCTGCCTTGCGCCTAACCTATAACGCCAAGTTGCAGACGCCGGAAGGCCTGCTCGGCGTAATGAGTGCCGATAATAGCCTAAGCGATAACCGTGATGGGCAGTACAGCTTTAGTATGCCGCAGCCGATTCCACCCTACCTGATTGCGATTGCGGTCGGCGATTTAGAGGTGCAATCGATAAGCGACAATGTGGCGGTATTTGCTGAGTCTTACATTGTCGAAGAGGCCGCTTGGGAATGGGCGGATACACCGGCCATGATCGAGGCAACCGAAGCCATGTACGGGCCCTATCGTTGGGACCGCTACGATTTGTTAGTGTTGCCGCCAAGCTTTCCATACGGGGGCATGGAAAATCCACGCTTGTCGTTTATTACGCCGACTGTCGTGTCGGGTGATCGCTCATTAATAAATTTAATTGCCCATGAGCTGGCGCATTCATGGTCAGGCAACCTTGTAACCAACGCTAGCTGGCGCGACTTATGGATCAACGAAGGCTTCACCAGCTACGTTGAAAATCGCATTATGGAGGCTCTGTTTGGCGAGCGACGGGCGCAAATGGAATTAGCGCTTGGCTATCAAGATCTCATGGCGGATATGGCGCGTCTCGCACCAGCTGATACGGTGCTTAACATTGATCTTGGTACCCGCCACCCGGACGATGTATTCTCAAATGTACCTTACGTCAAAGGTCAGTTGTTCTTGGTGTACTTAGAAAACCAGTTCGGCCGTGAAACCTTTGATAGCTTTTTGCGTGAGTACTTTGATGATTTTGCCTTCCAAAGTATTTCTACCGCGCAATTTAAAACCTACTTGCAACGTAACCTACTGGCCGAACATCCAAATGTTGTGAGCATGGATAAAGTGAACGAGTGGATTCATCAGCCAGGTCTACCGGCAGATGCGCCACGACCTGAATCTAACGCATTCACGGCAGTTGAAAAGCAAATGCAACGCTGGCTCAAAGGCGGCAAGCTGAAAACCGATGAATGGACCACGCACGAGTGGTTGCACTTCATCAATAACTTGCCACTGGATATTTCAAGTACCAACATGCAACGGCTCGATAGCGACTATAATTTAACCGCCAGCAGTAATGCTGAAATTGCCCATGCCTGGTTGAAGTTAGCGATTACTAAAAAATATGAACCAGCACGCGATCGTTTGCGTAGCTACTTGTTGACAATTGGTCGTAATAAGCTGGTGAGTCCGCTCTATCGAGAGCTGGCGAAAACACCTGACAATTTAAAGTGGGCTCGCGAAGTCTATGAACAGGCGAAGTCTGGGTATCACCCGTTAACGCAAACCGTTAACGAAGCTTTGCTTTACCCTGAAAGTTAAGAGAAGGAGTTTACTATGCCACTAGCTATTGGTTATGCAGCCCATGCTGCAGATAAAGCGCTAGAATATTTCGAATTTGATCGTCGCGAACCGACAGACTTCGACGTTGAAATTGATATTGCCTACTGTGGCGTTTGCCACTCGGATTTGCATCAAGCCCGCAATGAATGGGGCGGCACCGTTTTTCCATGTGTTCCTGGTCACGAAATCGTGGGCCGGGTAACACGCGTCGGTGCTAAGGTGTCGAAATACCAAGTAGGTGATGCTGTAGGTGTGGGCTGTATGGTCGACTCGTGCGGTCACTGTCACAGCTGTGGCGAAGGCCATGAACAATACTGTGAGAATGGCTTTGTCGGTACCTACAATGGTGAAGACAAACATTCTGGTGGGGTAACCTTCGGTGGCTACTCGAACCGTATTACCGTCACCGAAGACTTCGTACTTCGCGTGGCCGACGATGCCGATTTGGCGGGCGTCGCACCGTTGCTTTGCGCGGGCATTACCACCTACTCACCGCTACGCCACTGGGGAATCTCCAAGGGCCACAAAGTGGGTGTCGTAGGTTTAGGCGGTTTAGGCCATATGGCGGTTAAAATCGCCAAGGCTATGGGCGCCGAGGTAGTCCTTTTCACCACTTCGCCGAGCAAAGTAGACGACGGTAAACGCTTAGGTGCGGACCATGTTGTGATTTCCAAAGATGAAGACGCCATGAAAGCGTGGACGAATTCGCTTGATTTCATTCTTAATACTGTTGCCGCACCCCATGACCTAGATGCGTATCTAGCGTTACTCCGCTTAAATGGCACCATGTGTTTGGTTGGGGTTCCAGCCGAGTCACATCCATCACCTGCGGTGTTCAATTTGGTGGCAAAACGCCGCAGCCTTGCCGGTTCGTTGATTGGCGGTATCGCCGAAACCCAAGAGATGTTGGACTTCTGCGCCGAGCATAATATCACCTCAGATATTGAGCTTATTGCCATGGACGACATTAACGAAGCTTATGAGCGGATGCTAAAAAGCGACGTGAAGTATCGTTTTGTGATTGATATGGCTACTTTGAAACAGCGATAAAGACTTTTAGACGTCTAAATGTAGAAAGTTGGGCGCGGTTTGGTTAAACTACGTCCAACTTTAAAAAGTCTGGAAAAAAGTAGAGATAGACACACTATGGCGAAGCACCTTTTTACTTCTGAATCTGTTTCAGAAGGACATCCTGATAAAATTGCAGATCAAATTTCAGACGCCGTTCTTGATGCTATTTTGCAACAAGACCCACGTGCGCGGGTGGCGTGTGAAACCTACGTTAAAACAGGCATGGTACTGGTCGGCGGTGAAGTATCGACTCAAGCGTGGGTGGATATCGAAGAACTGACCCGTAACACGGTGCGCGAAATAGGCTACGTACACTCAGATATGGGCTTCGATGCTGACTCATGTGCGGTTTTGAATGCGATTGGTAAGCAGTCGCCCGATATCAATCAAGGGGTCGATAGAGCATCACTTGAAGAGCAGGGCGCAGGCGACCAAGGATTGATGTTCGGCTATGCTTCAAATGAAACCGATGTGTTAATGCCGGCACCTATTACCTATGCGCACCGGTTAGTTCAGCGCCAAGCTGAAGTGCGTAAAAATGGGACGTTGCCCTGGTTACGACCGGATGCAAAAAGCCAACTGACGTTCGTGTATGAAGACGGTAAACCCGTCGCCATTGATACCGTGGTGCTATCAACACAACATGCGGAAGGTATTAGCCAAGCTGACCTTCGTGAAGCAGTGATTGAAACCATCATCAAACCGGTATTGCCAGAAGCATGGTTCCCGGCCGATCAAGAACGCATTTTCATCAATCCGACGGGCAAATTCGTGATTGGTGGACCTATGGGTGATTGTGGCCTCACCGGACGTAAAATCATTGTCGACACTTATGGTGGCATGGCGCGTCATGGCGGTGGTGCTTTCTCTGGTAAAGATCCGTCGAAAGTTGACCGTAGTGCAGCTTATGCTGCGCGCTATGTTGCGAAAAACCTTGTGGCAGCAGGGCTTGCTGAGCGTTGTGAAATTCAAATTTCTTACGCAATTGGCGTTGCTGAGCCAACCTCCATTAGCATTGAGACTTTTGGTACCAGCAAGTACAGCCACGAACGCTTGATCGCTCTGGTACGCAAGCACTTTGATTTACGTCCCTATGGTTTGATTCAGATGCTAGATTTAGAACGGCCGATGTATCTGGCTACAGCAGCCTATGGTCACTTTGGTCGTGAAGAGTTTCCGTGGGAGAAAACAGATCGAGCCGAAGCCCTTCGCGCTGATATCTGATTTGCTTACAAGCCCCGAATTGTGGAGAATACGCGCACCTAGTGAGCATTTTCTCAACGCAGCAATTCGGGGTTCATTGTTATGACGACAGCAGTTTCTGAGCGTAAGCATCTCGCCAACGCTATTCGTGCTTTAAGCATGGATGCGGTTCAACAAGCAAAGTCAGGCCATCCAGGCGCACCTATGGGCATGGCTGATATCGCCGAAGTACTTTGGCGCGACTACCTCAAGCATAACCCTGAAAACCCAAACTGGGCGGACCGTGATCGCTTTGTGCTATCGAATGGTCATGGCTCAATGTTGATTTATTCTTTGCTGCACCTAACTGGCTACGATCTCGGTATCGACGACTTAAAAAACTTCCGTCAACTGCACTCAAAAACCCCTGGGCATCCTGAATATGGTTATGCGCCAGGTGTTGAAACCACCACAGGACCACTGGGCCAAGGCGTTTCAAACGCTGTCGGTATGGCGCTCGCGGAAAAAGTATTAGCTGCACAGTTCAACCAAAGTGGTCACGATATTGTTGATCATTACACCTACACGTTTTTAGGTGACGGCTGCTTGATGGAAGGCATTTCGCACGAAGTATGCTCACTGGCGGGTACCCTTGGGCTTGGCAAGTTGATTGCATTTTATGACGACAACGGTATCTCTATTGATGGCGACGTAGACGGCTGGTTCACTGACGATACCGCCAAACGCTTTGAAGCCTATGGTTGGCAGGTGATTGAAAATGTCGACGGCCATGACGCTACAGCGATTAAGCAAGCCATCGATGCGGCACGCGCAGAAACCGCACGACCGACCTTAATTATTTGTAAAACAATTATTGGGTTCGGTGCGCCCAACAAGCAAGGCTCAGAAAGCTGCCATGGCGCGCCTTTAGGTGAAGAAGAAATCGCCGCCGCGCGTCAACAGTTAGGCTGGCCACACGCTGCTTTTGAAATACCAGCTGACGTGTACCAAGCATGGTCAGCAAAAGAAAGTGGCGCAACGCATGAGCAAAATTGGAACCAGCGGTTTGCCGCCTACGCGAAGGACTTCCCGGAGCTGGCACAAGAGCTGAAACGCCGTTTGAGTGGTCAGTTGCCAGATGACTTTGCTGAACATGCGCAAGCGTACATCGAAAAGCTGCAGGCAGAGCCAGCAGACATTGCCAGTCGTAAAGCTTCACAAAATGCCCTTAATGCCTATGGACCTAAGTTGCCTGAATTACTTGGTGGCTCGGCGGACCTAGCAGGTTCAAACCTAACCTTATGGGATGGCGCCAAAGGTGTAACGGCCAACGATGCCGCTGGCAATTATGTCTATTACGGTGTGCGCGAGTTTGGTATGTCGGCCATTATGAACGGTATCGCCTTGCACGGTGGCCTGGTTCCTTATGGTGCAACCTTCTTGATGTTTATGGAGTATGCACGCAACGCGGTGCGTATGGCTGCGTTGATGAAGCAGCGGAGTGTATTTGTTTATACCCACGACTCCATTGGCTTAGGCGAAGACGGCCCTACCCACCAGCCGGTTGAACAACTGGCGAGCTTGCGTACCACACCAAACATGAGCACTTGGCGCCCGTGTGACCAGGTTGAGTCGGCCGTGGCATGGAAGTCAGCGCTAGAGCGCCACGATGGCCCTACGGCATTGATCTTTAGTCGCCAAGGCTTACCGCAGCAGCCACGTAATGCCGAGCAGCTTGCCAATGTTGCGCGTGGTGGGTATGTGTTGGTCGATAGTGAACAGCAACCTGAAGTTATCTTTATCGCCACTGGCTCTGAAGTGGCGTTAAGTGTTGCTGCTGCCAAAACCTTACAGGCCAAAGGTCACCAAGTTCGCGTAGTTTCTATGCCAGCGACGGATGTGTTCGACGCACAGTCTGCTGATTATCGTGAACAGGTGCTACCGCGTGCCGTCACGAAGCGTATCGCGGTTGAAGCCGGCATCGCCGACTACTGGTATAAGTATGTAGGGCTGGAAGGCAAAATCATCGGTATGATGAGTTTCGGCGAGTCGGCCCCAGCCGGAGACTTATTTGAATACTTTGGCTTTACCGAGCAAAACTTAGTGGCAACAGCAGAGGAGTTGCTAGGGTAATGGCGCAACGACGGGCGCGGTTAGGACTCAATGGTTTTGGCCGCATAGGGCGTAGCGTGTTACGTGCGCTCTATGAAGGCAACTTTCGTGATACCGTTGAAATTGTCGCGATTAATGAGCTGGCGCCGGTTTCGGCAATGGCTCATTTGCTCAAATACGATACCAGTCATGGGCGCTTTGCGCAGGCAGTGACCACACCGGATGAGCATCAATTGCGCGTCGGTGATGATCTTATTCAAGTGTCAGCGGAATCAGAAATTAGTAATCTTGACTGGCAAGCACTTGATCTGGACTTGGTTCTCGATTGTACGGGCGTGCATGGAACGCGTGAAGACGGTGCCCATTACCATGAGATAGGTATTGAGCAGGTACTGTTTTCCCATCCGGGAGCCCCTGATGTCGACTTTACCGCTATCTACGGCGTGAATACCGATGAGTTGTCGAGCGCTCACCGTATTGTCTCGAATGGCTCATGTACCACCAACTGTTGTGTGCCGGTGTTACAAGTTTTGGATCAAGCATTTGGCGTGGAAAGTGGTGCAATTACGACCATTCACGCGGCAATGAACGATCAGCAAGTGATTGATGCTTACCATCAAGATCCACGTTTGGCCCGTGCTGCAGGTCGTTCAATCATTCCAGTTGATACCAAGCTAGCGCGTGGTATCGAGCGTATTATGCCGCATTTCGCAGGCAAATTTGAGGCCATTCAAGTGCGGGTGCCCACCACCAATGTCACCGCCATGGACCTCAGCGTAACTGTCCGCGCCGAGGTTTCAATCGACAAGGTAAACCAAGTATTAGCGCAGGCGGCGCGAGGTAGCATGGCAAGTATTTTGGGCTATACGGATGAAGCCCTCGTTTCGATAGACTTCAACCATGACCCGCGCTCAAGCGTTGTTGATGGCACCCAAACCCGAGTTGCCGATAAGCACTTGATTAAAGTGCTTTGCTGGTGTGACAACGAGTGGGGTTTTGCGAACCGGATGCTAGATACTGCGCAAGTAATGCTGCAAACCAAAGCGCCGAATTTATAACTTTAAAGGAAAGAGGAAACAACAATGTCCGCCGTCATCACTATGAATGATTTAGACTTAGCGGGACTGCGAGTATTGATCCGCGAAGACCTCAACGTACCCATTAAAAATGGTAAAGTGAGCTCTGACGCGCGTATTAAGGCTGCGTTACCGACCTTGAAACAGGCCTTAGCCGAAGGCGCTAAAGTGATGGTCATGTCACATTTAGGGCGTCCACAAGAAGGCGTTTATGATGCTGAGTTGTCATTGCAGCCAGTGGTTGACTATCTGAATGACGCATTAGACGCTCCCGTTCGGTTAGCGCAAGATTATCTTGAGGGTATCGACATTGCCGAGGGTGAATTGGTGGTGTTTGAAAACGTGCGTTTCAATCAAGGTGAGAAAAGCAACGATGAAGCACTGGCGAAAAAGTTAGCAGCTCTGTGTGATGTCTTTGTCATGGATGCGTTTGGTACTGCACACCGTGCGCAAGCGTCAACTCATGGCGTTGCAAAGTTCGCTGATGTTGCCTGTGCCGGACCGTTGTTGGCCGCTGAGCTTGACGCCTTAGGTAAAGCACTGGCGAGCCCAGCGCGTCCATTAGTCGCAATTGTTGGTGGCTCTAAAGTATCGACCAAACTCACCGTATTAGAGTCGCTTTCGGGTGTGGTCGACCAATTAATTGTGGGTGGCGGTATTGCCAATACGTTCATTGCGGCTGCCGGGCACGACGTCGGTAAGTCGTTGTATGAAGCTGACCTGACCACCGAAGCGCAACGACTGATCGCAGCAGCTCAGGCGAAAGGCGGAGACATTCCGTTACCCAGCGATGTGGTGACCGGTAAGGAATTTAGTGCAGAGGCTGAGGCAACAACCAAGCCAGTGGACTCCATCGCCAGCGATGACATGGTGTTTGATATCGGTCCTGAAACCGCGACCGCATTTGCAAAAGTACTGGAAAATGCCGGTACCATCGTTTGGAATGGACCGGTCGGTGTGTTTGAATTTGATCAGTTTGGTGCTGGAACAGAAGCTTTAGCGCAGGCCATAGCAAACAGTTCGGCATTTTCTATCGCCGGTGGTGGTGACACCCTGGCTGCAATTGATAAGTACGGTATTGCTGATAAAATCAGTTATATCTCAACTGGCGGCGGAGCCTTCTTAGAATTCTTAGAAGGTAAAAAGCTTCCCGCAGTCGCGATTCTGGAAGAACGCGCAGAACATGGCTAAGCCTAGCCACTCAGAACAGGAAATCAGGAGATAAAATATGGCTTTAATTTCATTACGTCAGTTGCTCGATCACGCTGCCGAAAACGGGTACGGCGTGCCAGCATTTAACGTCAACAACCTCGAACAAATGCGCGCTATCATGGAAGCAGCCGATGCGACCGATAGCCCAGTTATTGTGCAAGCGTCCGCTGGCGCTCGCTCGTACGCAGGTGCCCCTTTTCTGCGTCACCTTATTTTAGCGGCGATCGAAGAGTGGCCTCATATTCCAGTAGTAATGCACCAAGATCATGGTACCTCGCCAGCAGTGTGCCAACGTTCAATCCAACTGGGTTTCAGCTCAGTGATGATGGACGGCTCGTTGCGCGAAGACGGTAAAACGCCGGCTGATTACGACTACAACGTAAAAGTAACCCAAACTGCGGTAGCCATGGCGCACGCGTGCGGTGTTTCCGTTGAGGGTGAACTGGGTGTGCTAGGTTCACTTGAAACCGGTGAAGCGGGTGAAGAAGATGGTGTCGGTGCCGAAGGTAAACTGAGCCATGACCAGTTGCTTACCGACCCAGAAGAAGCGGCCGACTTCGTTAAGCAAACCAATGTCGATGCTTTAGCAATTGCGTGCGGAACCTCTCACGGTGCCTATAAATTTAGCCGTCCACCAACGGGTGATATTTTAGCGATCGATCGTATCAAAGAGATCCACAAGCGTATTCCTACTACGCACTTGGTTATGCACGGCTCGTCGTCAGTACCGCAAGAATGGTTAGAAGTGATCAATAAGTTCGGTGGCGAAATCCCAGAAACCTATGGGGTGCCGGTAGAGCAAATTGCGGAAGGTATCAAACATGGTGTGCGTAAAGTAAACATCGATACTGACTTGCGTTTAGCCTCGACAGGCGCAGTACGCCGTCATCTGGCTGAAAATACCAGCAACTTCGATCCACGCAAATTCTTGAAAGCATCAACCGATGCGATGCACGATATTTGTAAAGCGCGTTTCGAAGCCTTTGGTTGTGCTGGACAAGCCCATAAGATCAAGCCAGTGTCACTTGAAGAAATGTTTAAACGCTACGAAGCGGGAAAATTAGACGCTAAAGTGAACTAATTGGGGTTCTTTTTCGCCATAAACCCACGTTATACTAGTGGTAACGTGGGACTACGGACGAAGAATAGAGGTATTTAGTGGTGTATAAAAAGACATTAACGGCATTGGCTGTGCTCGGTTTTTTAGCAGCCGGCTCCGCAGTACATGCGCAAGCGTCAATCTTCATGTACGACGATGCGAGTGACCTGAACACTGACGAGAAAAAAGACTGGGATGCCTCAGCCGAGCTTGGCTTGTTGTTCACCTCAGGTAACACTAAAACCGAAACCTTTAAAACCAAGTTAGCGGCGGCTCGTGACTACGAAAATTGGCGTCACAAAGGTATTATCGATTACTACCGCTCTAAACAGGAAGACCAAAGTACCGGTGAGACTTATGTCACCGGCGACAAGCTATTCTTGTCTGGTCAGTCGAACTACAAGTTTGAGCCTGATAGTCGTTCTTCGGTCTTTGTGTTTGGTTCTTATGAAGAAGACAAGTTCAGTGGTTACGAATACCAAGGTACTGTCGCTGTAGGTTATGGTGCTCGCTATCGTTACAGTGAAGCGCTGTATGCAGACTATGAGATTGGTCCAGGTTTCTCGGTGAATAAGCCTATCGTTAATGGCGTAGTGCAAGAGCAAGAAACCAGTGCCATCCTTCGTTTAGCAGGTAACTTGGTGTGGGATATTACCAAGAGCTCTAAATTCAATGCGCTAGCATCGACCGAGATTGGTGAAGAGAACACCAAATCACGTGCAGAGCTATCGATTTCAGCGAACGTAAATAGCTCGTTGGCGTTGAAATTCTCCGTCGCAGCGAATCACAACTCATACTTAGAAGATAGTTCGAAAGAAAAACTCGACACCGAAACTGCAGTGACCTTGGTCTACAGTTTCTAAAGTATCGAGTCATTCAAAAGAGTATTGAGTGATTTAAAATTGAGCTACTAATCTGAGCGGGTTGTCGACTGAGTTTCGGCAACCCGCTTTTTTAAATGCACGGGTTTATTACGCTTGCGGACTTTAATGTTTAGCAATTCAACGATCAACGAGAAGGCCATGGCAAAATACACGTAGCCTTTTGGTACATGGAAGCCCAATCCCTCGCCCATCAGTGTAAAGCCGATTAAAATAAGAAAGCTGAGCGCCAGCATTTTTATCGTTGGGTGACTGTCAACGAACTCACCAATGGCTTTGGCCGCCAACATCATCACTAATACTGCGGCGATAACGGCAATAATCATCACTGCCACGTAGTCGACAAGACCGACAGCAGTAATCACCGAATCTAACGAGAAAACGATATCAATAATCGCAATCTGCGTAATAATTGCGCCAAAGGTTGCTGCTTTGCCACTGGTTTTCTGCTCTTCAACGCCCTCGAGGCTATGATGAATTTCTAATGTACTCTTGCCGAGCAAAAACAGCCCGCCAAAGAAAAGAATAAGGTCACGCCCTGAAAAGCTAAACTCAAAGACTGAAAATAAGGGGTCGGTTAATCCCATCACCCAAACAATACTGAGTAGTAGTGCAATGCGCATTCCCATCGCCAGTAACAATCCCACCTGACGCGCTTTTTGACGCTGTTGCTCGGGAAGTCGGCCCACTAAAATCGAAATAAATATAATATTATCAACGCCTAACACGATCTCTAACGCGGTTAATGTGGCCAAGGCGACCCAAGCTTCGGGTAAAAAGATCCATTCAAACATATAGGTTTCTCTTACAATCTGTGATGATTGAATTACAATAAACACCATGTTGTGCAAAAACAACATGGAATAAGTTTTGCGTGTCTTCAACGATTTAGCTAGTATGCGCGCAACCCCAAAAAAAGGGGCTAAAACTGACTTTAATAGCAGCAACAAAGGCGAACTTTTATGTCTGCAAATTCGTTTCTTGGCGTCTTCGCGAAGTCTCCAATTAAACCAATGATTGAACACATTGGTTTGGTACATGACTGTGCGATGACTTTAAAACCCTTCTTCCAAGCTGTTTACGCAGATAACTGGGATGATGCTGAAGAACATCGCAAGGCCATTGTAAAGAAAGAAAAGGCTGCCGATGATATGAAGCGCCAAATTCGTCTCAACCTTCCTGGCGGACTCTTCATGCCGGTCGAGCGAACCGATTTACTTGAGCTTGTTTCACAGCAGGACCGGATCGCCAATAAAGCGAAAGACATCTCCGGCCTGATTACCGGGCGCGAATTACAAATTCCGAAAACCATGGTCGATGGCTTTGATGCCTACCTACAACGCTGCCTCGATGCGACCGACAAAGCAAAGCAAACCATCGGTGAGTTCGATGACTTGCTTGAGGTTGGCTTTAAAGGGCGTGAACGACGCATTGTTGATAGTTTGATCTCAGAACTCGACAGCATCGAGCAAGATACCGATGCGCTGCAAGTAAAGCTACGTCGCCAGTTACGGACCCTCGAGCAAGATATGAATCCGTTGGATGCGATGTTTCTTTATAAAATTCTGGATTGGGTCGGTGATCTCGCGGACCTCGCTGAGCGTGTGGGTGCTCGTTTCGAACTCATGCTGGCACGGGTCTAAAGCGGAGACGAACAATGGATATTATTTCTACTTATAACCTTACGCTGATTTTACTAGCATCAGCATTTGCTTTTTTTATGGCGTGGGGTATCGGTGCAAATGACGTCGCAAACGCTATGGGAACCTCGGTTGGTTCAAAAGCGTTAACTATCAAACAAGCTATTATTGTTGCCATGATCTTCGAATTCGCCGGCGCCTATTTGGCCGGTGGCGAAGTCACTTCAACCATTCGTAAAGGAATCATCGACTCAGCTTATTTTGTTGATGCGCCTGAGCTATTGGTCTTTGGCATGATTGCGGCCCTATTAGCCGCTGGCTTTTGGCTGCTAATCGCCTCTTATTTGGGCTGGCCGGTATCAACCACGCATTCAATTATTGGTGCCATCGTTGGTTTTGCCGCAGTAGGGGTGAGCCCCGACGCTGTCGAGTGGTCCAAAGTATTGGGTATCGTCGGCAGTTGGGTGGTGACACCGATGATAGCGGGCCTACTCGCCTACTTTATTTTTATAAGTGCTCAAAAACTGATTTTTGATCGGGAAAACCCGTTAGATATGGCCAAGCGCTATGTGCCTTTTTATATGGGTCTGACAGGTTTTGTAATTGCCCTAGTGACGATCAAAAAAGGCTTAAAGCACGTCGGTATTAATTTTTCATTTTTTGAAGGCTTAGCACTTGCATTCGGTGTTGGCATTGTCGTGTTCTTGCTGGGTAAAGTGATGATCAGCCGGTTGAAGCTTGATCCGTCAGCAGATAAAGATATGCATTATACCAACGTCGAGAAAGTGTTTGCGGTATTGATGGTTGTGACCGCTTGTGCGATGGCCTTTGCCCATGGCTCAAACGATGTGGCTAACGCGATAGGTCCGCTCGCTGCGGTCGTTAGCATAGTGCAAAGTGGCGGTGAGATCTCGAGCAAGGCGCAACTTGCTTGGTGGGTTCTGCCGGTAGGGGCTATCGGTATCGTACTCGGCCTGGCGATGCTAGGTAAGCGCGTTATCGCAACGATTGGCAAGGGTATTACCCACCTTACCCCAAGCCGGGGTTTTGCGGCCGAGCTTGCGGCGGCTTCCACCGTTGTCATTGCCTCAGGCACAGGGCTACCTATCTCAACTACGCAAACCTTGGTCGGTGCTGTGCTGGGTGTCGGTATGGCACGTGGTATTGCAGCGCTGAATCTTGGCGTGGTGCGTAATATTGTGGTGTCTTGGGTCGTCACCTTGCCCGCGGGTGCAATCATGTCGATTATTTTCTTCTATATTATTAAAGCGTCGTTTGGCGTGTAGGCGTCACTTGAGGCTAGTTAAAAAGGCGACTTCGGTCGCCTTTTTTTGTGCCCAACTAATTTTTTTCGAAAAATGAGAACTTTATCGCTGTTGCTTACGACTTTAGTAGCAAAGAAGCAGAGGAATCGAACTTGTGTTTGCACCATCGGACGAACGGCTCGTAAAACGAGCCCTTGAGAATAATAAACAAGCGTGGCTGCAGTTAGTTCAACGATATGAAGGGCTAGTGTTCAACTATGCTCTGCGCATGAGCCGCAGTCGAGACGATGCGCTTGATTTGATGCAAGAAGTATTCGTTTCGTTGTTCCGCAATTTAGCAGGCTGGCGTGGCGACAGTTCCTTTAAGAATTGGTTGATGCGTATCGCTTACTATCGCTGTATTGAACACTTTCGCAAGCGCAAAGAGTTTGCTGACGATTATGACGTTGATCAGCAGGCCAGTGGCTCAGAGTGGCACGACCCCGAAGCCGTCTATTCTGGGCAGGAAGACACCCAGCGGCTGGTGGCCGCAATGCAGCAGCTATCGCTCGAGCAGCGTTTAGTTGTAGAGCTAAAGTTCTTTCAGCAGCTAAAACTGCAAGAAATTAGTGAACAAATTGAGGTTCCACTAAATACCGTTAAGTCACGGCTTTATAAAGCGGTGGATAGGTTACAAGAAATACTGGAGGCGGTATGAGTCAGACCAACGAATTTCAAGCTTGGCTTAGCAAAACAGCAGCAGAAACGCGAGCCGAAGACGTGCCCGAGTGGCCTCGGGAGGCTACTTTTCGAGCCTCGAGAGAGGCAAGGCTAGCGTGGTGGCAGCGACCTTTTTTACCGCTGGTCTCATTCGCTTGCTCAATGCTCGCGGTGATTGCGGTAGTCACGCAGTTGCAGGTTCAGGTTACCGAACAAGGTTTTAATGTTCGGTTTGGCAGTGGGCTTGATGAGCAACAGCTGCAAGCCGCAGTCGATGAGCAAATGGCGATTCTAACAGCCAAGCAACAGCTACAGCTTGCCAATTATGCGGAGAATTTGCGCCAAGACTTCAGCACCGATCTCGCAGCAGCGAACCAGCAGCTGGTCAGCTACGTGCTAACTACTAATAGAACCGAGCGCCAACAAGATATGGAAGACTTAATACGTTATGTGAACGCACAACGGGAAGATGACCAGGTGTACTTGGCCCATCAACTGGCGCAAGTAACCGACGAATTATTTGAGCAAGACAACGTAAACGACTATCCAACTTATCAAAACCAGGAGTAAGACCATGCGTAGCCTCATTGTTATATCAGCTGTTGCTTGGGCGTTAGTTAGCAGTACTACGGCAACTGCCAACGAACAACAGCGCAGCGAATTACGAAAGCAGTTAGAAATTATGAACGGCATTTTTAACACCACATTAGAACAGCAAGAGCAGGCAGCTTCAGGTGAGTTTCGTAGCCGTTTAAGCTACAACTACCTTGCCGGACAAGGCGTTGTTTATAGCGCTAAAATAGGGGGCGGCAGAATGATGTTCTTTGATGGCGGTGTACCAATGCCTCCTATGCCGAATATGCCCGACTTGCCTCACCTAAGTGACGTTGAATCGATTGAAATTGAAACCGCCGTGGCTGAAGGGTTAGCGGCAGCTGGCGAAGCGCTGGAACATATTGAGATCATCATTGAAGACGAAAACTCTGAGGGTGAGCGAATTGAAGTGGTGCGTGAGGTCTCTCGCGAAATGCGCGACCATGCCCATGAAGTTCGTGACCTGCGTCGTCGCGTGCGCGACCTCGAGCTGGCTAAAAATGCTAATGAGGGCGATGCCCAGAGTATTGAACGAGAATTGGAACAAGCTAAACAAGAATTAGCCGAGCGTGAACAGGAAATCTCTTTAGCTCGCGCTGAACTCAAGCAAGCAAGAGAAAAACTAAAGGCTAAGATGGCCGACCGTAAAGCGAAACAAGAGGAACGCAAAACGAAACAGTTAGCTGCACTGGAACAAGCGATGGCAACAACCTTGTGTGACTATGGCCGCACGTTACGCGCGCTGCCAGCATCGGAAAACGTTAATTTCGTTGTTGAAGGTGCGAGTTCAGAAAGCGGAAGCAAGGCAAAAGTATTTATATTTAGCAAACAACAGCTAGAAAATTGTTCATCGGCCAGTGATCTTTTAAAGCAGGCAACAACGTATAGCTTTTAACTGGTCAATTGATCGGTTGTCATCTCTGTTTAGCACGTCGCTTGGCGTGCTTTTTTTTGTCTGCTAAAAAGGGTAAAGTACGCGCTCTAAACAGCAGCAGTAAGCCTTATGAACGTTAAAGATTTTAGTTTCGATTTACCCGACGAATTGATAGCTCGCTATCCGCAACCTGAACGCAGCGCTAGTCGCCTGCTGACCCTTGATGGAAACAGCGGCAAGGTGGGCCATGAACAGTTCAAAGCCATCACCGAGCAGCTGCAGCCCGGAGACTTATTGGTCTTCAATGATACCCGTGTGATTCCCGCGCGAATGTTAGGTGAAAAGCTGTCGGGCGGTAAAGTTGAAGTACTTGTCGAGCGCATGCTCGATGAGAACCGTGTGTTGGCGCATGTGCGTAGTAACCGAGCGCCTAAGGCGGGGCAACGGTTGCGTTTAGAAAATGCTGTTGAAGTGGAAGTAATAGGGCGCAACGATGCGCTGTTTGAGTTGCAATTTGTGACCGAAGACAGCGTTCTAGAGGTTTTAGAGCAGCATGGACACATGCCACTTCCGCCTTATATTGACCGCCCCGATGAAGCGAGCGATAAAGAGCGTTATCAAACGGTTTACAATAAAAAGCCAGGTGCTGTTGCGGCACCGACCGCCGGACTGCATTTCGACGATGCCATACTTGCCGAGCTAGCTAACAAGGGGGTTGAGTTTGCCTATGTAACCCTGCACGTTGGCGCAGGCACCTTTCAACCCGTGCGCGTTGACAACATTGAAGAACACCACATGCATAGTGAATATGCAGAAGTGCCTGCGGCAACGGTGGCTGCAATTACCGCAACCAAGCAACGAGGTGGGCGAGTGGTTGCGGTGGGCACAACGTCGGTGCGCTCATTAGAATCTGCGGCCCAAGCGGCAAAGCAAGAGCAGCGTGAACTCGCGCCATTTTTTGCCGATACCGATATCTTTATCTATCCAGGGTATGAGTTTCAGTTGGTTGACGCCATGCTCACCAACTTTCACTTACCTGAATCAACATTAATTATGCTGGTGTCAGCATTTGCAGGGCAAGACCATGTGATGCATGCCTACCAGCAAGCCATTGAGCACAACTATCGGTTTTTCAGCTACGGCGATGCGATGTTTGTGACCCGTCAGTCGAGCTAAGGTATACTTGAGCTCTCGGACTGTTTTTCCGTGATTTAACTTAGCGGTGATGAAATGAAGTTTGAATTACTCTCTACCTGCGGCAAAGCCCGCCGCGGGCGTATGATATTTGACCGCGGTGTGGTCGAAACTCCAGCGTTTATGCCTGTCGGTACAGCAGGTACAGTCAAAGGAATGACGCCTGAAGAAGTTGAGGCGACCGGCGCGCAAATTTGTTTAGGCAATACCTTCCACTTAATGCTGCGGCCTGGCACTCAGATCATTAAACAACATGGTGACCTGCATGACTTTATGAATTGGGACAAGCCAATTCTGACCGACTCCGGTGGCTTTCAAGTATTTAGCTTGGGTGAGCTACGCAAGATCACCGAAGAAGGCGCCACCTTCCGCTCACCTATCAACGGTGAAAAGATATTGTTGACGCCTGAGAAGTCGATGGAAGTGCAAGCGGATTTAGGCTCAGATATCGTCATGATTTTTGATGAATGCACACCTTACCCGGCAACCCAAGCCGAGGCGCGTAGCTCAATGGAGCTTTCGTTGCGCTGGGCGGAACGTTCAAAGGTTGCGCATGGTGATAACCCTTCAGCACTATTTGGCATCATTCAAGGCGGTATGTACGAAGAGCTGCGTACCATCTCACTTGAGGGCTTAACGGACATAGGCTTCGATGGTTATGCCATCGGTGGACTTTCGGTTGGCGAGCCTAAAGAAGATATGATGCGTGTGTTAGATCACATTGCACCGCAAATGCCCATCGATAAGCCTCGTTACCTGATGGGTGTAGGTAAACCAGAAGACTTAGTTGAAGCAGTGCGCCGCGGTGTCGATATGTTTGACTGCGTAATGCCAACGCGTAACGCGCGCAACGGCCATTTGTTCGTGAGTACGGGCGTGGTGAAAATTCGTAACGCGGTACATCGCACAGATACCGGACCTTTAGATCCTGAGTGCGACTGTTATACCTGTAAAAACTATTCGCGGGCTTACTTGCACCACCTTGATCGCTCGAACGAAATGTTAGGTGGGCGATTGAATACCATTCATAACTTACACTTTTACCAGAAAGTTATGCGCGAGCTACGCGAAGCGATTGCCGAAGACAGGCTGGAGCAGCATGTTGCGGAGTTTTATGCCAAGCGTGGCAGCGATGTGCCAGCACTTGACTAAAAAAGGCATGAGGTCCCTGCCGTTTAGGCAGGGATCGAGCGGGCAATATCGATAATGTAGGGCTTGATGCCGGCGAAGAAAAACTCGACCGCAATCAGCATCACAATAAGCCCCATTAAGCGCATCAAGATTTTGCTACCACTGCGACCCAGCTTCGCAAGCATCTTCCGACCGCTAGCTAAAATGACCGCAGTTAAGGCACAAACCGCGGCGATGGCGATAAACAAGCTAATACTTGAAGCCGTGGTTGCCGCGGATACTTTACCTTCCTGAATAAACAAGATAACCATGGTGATGGCGCCAGGGCCGGCGATCATGGGAATGCCAATAGGGGTTACAGCAACATCTGAACCGTAATCACCATCGCTTTCACCGTCCACGCGTTTTGGCACTGTGCGGCCGCGTAGCATTTCAAAGCCCATCACGAAGAATAAAATTCCACCTGCCACACGTAAGCCATTCACTGAAATGTTAAAGAAGCTGAAAATAGCGTCACCGACCAAGGCAAATACCGTCAGCGCGATACAGGCGGTAACCGCGGCGCGCATCGCAACCCAGCGTGCCGCCTTAGGTGTCATGGCTTCGGTTAAGGCAATATAAATTGGGATCGCCGCAATGGGGTTGATCATGGTAAATAACGACGTAAATTGAAAAAGCAGGGTATCCAACATAGCAGCAGACTCAAACAGATGAAGTGGCGAAGTACCAATATTGTAGCAATTTTAAGAAATTATAGTGCGAAAAATTAGAATTTGAGACGAAACAAGTTGCTACGTCATGGTTTGGCGCAATAAAATGTCATACTATATGTCACAAAAATAAAACATTGGATTTAAGCTAGTCTTAGAATCTATCTTCCCCCTGTTTTGGAAGCGGTGATGTATAGCATGGGACTCTCGTTGACCAGCCTGATACCGTGCTTCACCGCTTCCATCCTTTCGTTCGAATTAGGGCACCGATGCTAGAATTAAATTGATCGCGGGCTTTACATCAGGATCTGAACTCGCTACAATTCAGCACCATTTTTATTCGTCATGGCCAAAAAACGGCCAATGTTGATAACCCAACAACATAGTTTTCATTGAGGTGAGATTTTAATGCCAGTTGTTAAAGTAAAAGAAAACGAACCGTTTGACGTAGCGCTGCGCCGTTTCAAGCGTTCTTGCGAAAAAGCCGGTGTACTTTCAGAAGTGCGTCGTCGTGAATTCTACGAAAAGCCAACTTCAGAGCGTAAGCGCAAGAAAGCTGCAGCCGTAAAACGTCACGCGAAGAAATTATCGCGCGAAAACGCGCGTCGCACTCGTTTATACTAAGTCATTACCAAACATAGGTAATCGCTTAGATAAATAGAGTCGCTAGCTTTTACGTCGCGACTGGTTACTGGAACGTTCAGTAACTTTTCGAAGGCCGGAACACGGAAACGTGGTCCGGCTTTTTCATTTGGGCTTTTGAAAGTTTCACAGAGGAAGTACAATCCTCACAGTTGCACAGTGTCCAGTACTGATAAACGGAATCCAAATACCATGGCAGGCCTTATCCCGAAAAGCTTTATTCATGATCTTCTTGAACGCGCCGACGTTGTTGAGGTGGTGGATAGCCGTGTGCCGTTAAAAAAAGCTGGCCGAAATTATCAAGCCTGTTGCCCCTTTCATAACGAAAAGTCACCAAGCTTTACGGTGGCTCCCGATAAGCAGTTCTTTCATTGTTTCGGGTGTGGTGAGCACGGTAACGCCATTGATTTTTTAATGAATTATGACGGTCTAGACTTCCCAGATGCAGTGGAAGAGTTAGCTGCGATGATGGGCATGGAAGTGCCACGTGAAACAACGGTCAACCCGCAAGCTGAAGCGCGCAAACGCCAACAAGCGGCGGACGACTATCAGCAAATGGAGCATGCGGCGAAATTTTTCGCTCATCAGTTGCGCCATCACGCGAATGCCAGCAAAGTTGTTGAGTATTTAAAAGGTCGAGGCTTAAACGGCGAAACGGTGAAAGCCTTTCAAATCGGCTATGCCCCAGATGGCTGGGACGAGTTGTTAAAATCACTGTCGAAAGATCAACGATCGCGTGATCAGTTAGTCGATCTCAAATTGGTTAATCGTAATGATAATGGTCGCCATTATGACTTCTTCCGCGACCGGGTAATGTTCCCTATTCGCGATCGTCGTGGGCGTGTGGTTGGTTTCGGTGGTCGAATTCTAGAAGGCGATGGGCCTAAGTACCTTAACTCACCGGAAACTCGTGTGTTTCATAAAGGTCGAGAGCTGTACGGATTTTATGAAGTAAAGCAGGCGCACCGACAGATCGATCAAGTGGTGATCGTTGAAGGTTATATGGATGTGGTAGCGTTGGCACAATACGGTATTAATTATGCCGTAGCGTCACTAGGTACCGCGACCACCACCGATCAATTGCAAATGCTGTTTCGCGCGACTCGTAAGGTGGTGTGTTGCTACGACGGCGACCGAGCAGGGCGTGATGCGGCATGGCGTGCGTTAGAAAATGCCTTGCCGTTACTAACCGATGGGCTCGAGCTGAACTTCTTGTTCTTGCCCGATGGAGAAGATCCCGACAGTATTGTCCAGCAAGAAGGTGCGCAAGCCTTCGAAGCGCGCTTGCAGCAAGCGCAAAGCTTTACCAGCTATTTCTTCACGCATTTGGCTGAGCAATTAGACTTGGCCTCAGACAGTGGCAGGGCCGCACTACTTAGCCAAGCGAAGCCACTCATCGAGCGTATTGCCAGTGATTATTATCGTGAAGAGCTGTTACGTGAATTAGCGCGGTTACTGCGACGTGAAGTCTCTCAGGTTGCGGCGCAAGTGCAACAGCTGAAAACGAACTTGAATGCGCGAGACGAACTAAAGATCACGCCAATTCGTCGCGCCATTGCATTATTGCTGCAATACCCTCAGCTGGCCCAAGAAGTACCCGTACATGAATCGCTTGGGCAGCTCAAACTGCCAGGAATCAAGGTGTTTATGCAGTTGCATAAGCAGGCACGTGAACAGAACCTTACCTCGGCACAGTTGCTCGAGCTTTGGCGTGATACCCGAGAAGAAAAATTATTACGCCAGCTAGTGACCTGGGAACATCACCTCGATCAAGATAAGATTAGCCAAGAATTCTTCGATACCTTCCTGTATTTTATCGACTTATTCGTTGATCAGCGCGCCGATGAGTTGTTGGCGAAGGAGCGTGAAGCACCTTTAACGCGCAGCGAAAAACAAGAGTATATGGCACTGATGAAACATCGTGCCAAAAAGCACCAGCCGACTGAAACTGATGAGTGAAATAAACCAACATCTGCTGATTTTGACCATTTGGGTTTGATGCCGGAGCTAGGGCTGACCTAATAAAGGCGTTATGTAGCTGATTTTGTTCGATAAATGCGCCAAGTCGTAACTTGGCATTCTAATTGCATTAATTTCAGTGAAAGGTACGCCTTGGCGCGTGCTTCATTGACTATTTACTACTTGTTTCGAGGAAAATGTAATGACTAAACTTAAAGGTGCAGCCGCTGCTGCGTTAATGATTGCCGCGACCATGGGCCTGCAAGGCTGTATTATCGTCGCTGATGGTGATCACGGTGATAGCAGTTCAAGCAGTGACTACCGTAAGGTCGAAGACAAAAACCGTCGTATGATCGCGACCCTTGATGACATGAGTTCGCTTAGCGATGTGCGCACCACCATGGGTACGCCAGACTTTACCAACCGACTAACGGTAGATGGCGTACGCTACGACGTGCTTTATTATCGAACGCATCGCGTTGAAGCGGATGGCAATACCACCAAAGATGAGTGCACACCGGTGATTTTTAAAGACGGTATGCTGGTTGGTACGGGCGAGCTTGCACTGAACCGAATCCCACAAAGCTACTGATTAATTTCTGGCTCAAAACTGCAAAATCTGCTACAATTTCCGGTCTTGAATTTGATTTATCCGTTTAAGACCGGTTTTTATTTATCCATTTGAAATCACAGGTGGTAGATCTGTATGCAGCAGAGTCGTCAATCACAACTCAGAATTCTTATTGCCAAAGGAAAAGAGCAGGGTTACCTGACTTTTGCTGAGGTTAACGATCATTTACCTTCTGAGATTGTAGATTCCGATCAAATCGAAGATATTATAGCCATGATCAACGACATGGGTATCAAGGTGTTTGAAAATGCCCCTGATGCCGATGACTTGATGATGAGTGAAGACACCGCCGATGAAGATGCCGCAGAAGCAGCAGCTCAAGCGCTCGCTAGTGTCGATGGCGAACTTGGTCGTACGACCGATCCTGTGCGTATGTACATGCGGGAAATGGGAACCGTCGAGCTGTTGACTCGTGAAGGCGAGATCGACATTGCTAAGCGCATCGAAGAAGGCATTAACCAAGTCCAATGTTCTGTTGCCGAGTATCCAGAAGCAATTAACTTCTTACTCGATCAATGGGACCAGTGTGAAGCTGAAGAGATGCGCCTAACGGATATCATCTCGGGCTTCATCGATCCAAACGAAGTTGACGAAGCACCCGTCGCCGCCACACATATCGGCTCTGAACTTTCAGAAGAAGAACTGGAAGATGAAGACGACGACGAAGATGACGACGACGATGATGATGATGCAAACGAGGGCGGTATCGACCCTGAGTTCGCACGTCAGAAGTTCGGCGAATTGCGTGCGCAATACGAAAAAACCCGCAAAGCAATCAGCAAGCATGGTCGCGACCATGCGAAAGCTCGCACCGAGATTGAAGCGCTAAGCGATTTGTTCAAGCAGTTCCGCCTAGTGCCGAAGCAATTTGACCGCCTTGTTAAAGACATGCGCGACATGATGCATCGGGTGCGTGTGCAAGAACGCTTGATCATGAAAATGAGTGTGGAACAGGCTCAAATGCCAAAACGCACCTTCATGAAAGCTTTTGCCGGCAACGAAAACAACACCGCATGGTTAGATTTTGCCATCGCCAGTGATGAAGCTTACTCGCAAGCTTTGACCGAACTGCAGCCTGAGTTAGAACGCTGCATTGTGAAACTGTCTGAGGTTGAAGTTGAAACTGGGCTTACCATTGCGAAGGTCAAAGATATTAACCGTCGCATGTCGATTGGCGAAGCGAAAGCGCGCCGTGCGAAAAAAGAAATGGTCGAAGCAAACTTGCGCTTGGTCATTTCAATTGCGAAAAAATATACCAACCGTGGCTTACAGTTCCTCGACTTAATTCAGGAAGGTAACATCGGTTTGATGAAGGCGGTTGATAAGTTTGAATACCGTCGTGGTTATAAGTTTTCGACCTATGCAACCTGGTGGATTCGTCAGGCGATTACCCGTTCGATTGCAGACCAAGCACGTACCATTCGGATCCCCGTTCACATGATCGAAACGATCAATAAATTGAACCGGATCTCGCGGCAAATGCTGCAAGAAATGGGCCGTGAGCCGCTGCCTGAAGAACTGGCAGAACGCATGGTGATGCCAGAAGACAAAATTCGCAAGGTGCTGAAAATAGCTAAAGAACCTATCTCCATGGAAACGCCGATTGGCGACGATGAAGATTCGCATCTTGGCGATTTTATTGAAGACACCACGCTCGATTTACCGGTCGACTCGGCAACCTCCGAAAGCTTACGCAACTCGGTGCGCGAAGTGCTTGGTGGCCTAACGCAACGGGAAGCTAAAGTCTTGCGTATGCGCTTCGGTATTGATATGAATACGGACCATACGTTGGAAGAGGTGGGTAAACAGTTCGATGTTACCCGGGAACGCATTCGACAGATCGAAGCGAAGGCGCTACGCAAGTTGCGTCACCCTAGCCGATCTGAGCAATTGAAGTCGTTTCTCGACGAGTAAGAGCTTTTAGAAATAAACGCCTCTTACTCGAAAGCCCTTGACGCCAAAAGCTCAGGGGCTTTTTTGTAACGACAGTCTCCGGCGACTGAGATGAAATCAGCCGCTAAATTTGTTAAGGTGAAGCTAACTTCGCTGAAAAGGATACGTTATGACAGCAACGGATCAAAAAATCACTGATGCACCACAACCTCATCGAATCATTGATGCGCATCTGCATATTTATAATGATACGTATCCACTGATCGAGAATCAGGGATTTTTGCCGCCACCATTTTCGGTGGAAGACTATCAACACCGCACGCGTGATCTACCGATAGTAGGTGGCGTGGTGGTGTCCGGATCACCACAGGGCTTTGATCAGAAATATTTGAAACCTGCCCTTGATGGGTTAGGTTCGCAGTTTGTGGGGATCACCAACCTGCCGAGCAGCGTGTCAGATGAAAAGATCTTGTCGCTACGTGACAGTGGCGTGCGTGGTGTTCGCGTGAACCTCAAGCGGGGCGTTGTCAGCGGCTTAGATAACCTGGTCGATTTCGGCATGCGTATTTGGGAATTGGCCGGTTGGCACCTTGAAATGTACGTCGACAGCCGTGAGCTTGACGAAATTATTCCAAAGCTCATCAAGCTACCTAAAGCGTCGGTGGACCATCTTGGCATGGCCCGCTCAGGCCTATCACAAGTGCGTAAACTGGCAGAAGCCGGCGTGCATATTAAAGCCAGTGGTTTTGGTCGTACTGAAGTGGACGTGGCCGAAGCGGTGAAGAAACTGTACGAAACCAACCCAGATTGTCTTATGTTTGGTACCGACTTGCCGTCGAACCGCGCCGAACGTCCGTTCAATCGGACCGACATCAGCATGGTTGCCGGTGCGCTCGATAGCGACGAAGCCATCGACAAAGTTTTCGCGCGTAACGCAGCGAAATTCTACGACATAAAACTCTAAAAATTGCCCCTCTGGGTCATGACAAGCGGGCCAAAATTTCATATACTTGCGCCCGCTTTGCAATTCCTATCTGTAATGGCCCCTTAGCTCAGTTGGTTAGAGCACCCGACTCATAATCGGTAGGTCCCCAGTTCAAGTCTGGGAGGGGCCACCATTCTATTCCGAACTGGCCACATTTTCTTCATTTGTGGTAATCTGATTTCATCTATCGTTTAGGGAATGAAAGTATGAAATTAGCTACTTTATCTTCGATCTTGTTCTCAGTTGCGCTGTTGGCTCCGACATCTACTAGCATGGCCGCGGGTATCGCTGGCGCGCAAGCCGAAGACGTGCAGGCCGTGCCTGAACCGACGCGCTTTGTTTCAAAACACAAAGGTACCTTTAATGGCGATCGCGTGAGCTACACCGTGGACGCCGGTGAAACCTATTTGCGAAATAGCGAAGGCGAACCAACTGCAGCTATTTTCTCGTTCGATTATGTGGCTCAGAGCAAGGATAACCGGCCGGTAACTTTTATCTGGAATGGTGGCCCGGGGTCGTCGTCGAACTGGCTACATATGGGTGGTTATGGGCCGAAACGTATTGTCGTGCCAAGTGATGCAGCGCATCCGGGTCCGGCACCTTATAGCATCAAAGATGCCCCTGAAACGATACTGGATGTGACCGACATGGTGTTTGTGGATCCTGTGGGTACGGGGTTTTCGCGCGCCATCGGCGAAGGTAAAAAAGAAGACTTTTGGGGGCTAACTCAGGACGCCAAATCGATGGCGGCGTTTATTGCTAAATGGTTAACCGAGAACAATCGTTGGAACTCGCCGGTGTTTTTACTTGGTGAAAGTTTTGGTACCACTCGAGCAGCTGCGGTGGCCAAGGTGCTACTTGATGACCATGTGATAGGTGTCAATGGTATTGTATTCGTGTCGCAGGCCCTCGATTATCAGGGTTCGAGCCCCTATATCGACGACAATATCATTTCTTATATCACTTACGTTCCAACGATGGCTGCGACAGCCTGGTATCACGGTAAGGTCGATACCTCAGGCGATTTTGAGAGCTTCATTCAAGAGAGCCGAGAGTTTGCTACTGAAGAACTACTACCTGGGCTGTTTAAAGGGAATCTGTTAAGTGCCGACGAACGTGCCGAGTTGGTCACTAAGTTGCAGCATTTCACCGGTCTAAGCAAAGAATATATCGAGCGAGTTGACCTACGTATTAATGCCTTTCGTTTTGCTAAAGAGCTAATGCGTGACCAGGGTATTGCGGTGGGTCG
Organism: Pseudidiomarina piscicola; assembly: GCF_902806985.1. GTDB lineage: Bacteria > Pseudomonadota > Gammaproteobacteria > Enterobacterales > Alteromonadaceae > Pseudidiomarina > Pseudidiomarina piscicola. Next base: position 84,129 of record NZ_CADCXY010000005.1, on the reverse strand, counting down.
ACTTGATAGTCGTTACACTAAAGATGAGCGTGATGATGTCGCTGCCGGGCCCCGCTCAGATGCATCGCGCGCCATATCGCCAGCCTATAAAGCGTCGTTGATGCACTATATGCGTAATGATTTAGGAATCGATTGGCAACGTACTTATTTGAATCCATCGGACCCTGAACTGTCGGGAAAATGGCGTTGGAGTTTAGCGCCGGAGGGTCGTTCTTGGGAGCCTCATTATGTGAATACCACACCAGACTTAGCTGATGTGCTGCGCAGTACGCCAGCGCTGAAGGTGATGGTTGCATCAGGTTACTATGATCTGGTCACACCGTTTTTTGACGCCGAGTATACCCTTAATCGGCATGGCATCGCTGGCGAAGATATTCAGTACCATTATTATCATGGTGGCCACATGATGTATGTGCACGAGCCAGCCCGACAGGCATTACTAGAAGACACCCGAGCGTTCATCAAAGCGCAATCCAGAGGTGTTGAGTAATACTGCTGTGCGCACATAAAGTGCCGCGTTTACACAAAGGTCGAAGCAGGGAGTAAGCGACATGCAAGAAAGGAGAGCCTCGGCGCTTGTTGTTGAGGGCGGCGCCATGCGGGGGATTTTTGCGGCAGGTGTGCTCGACGGCTTTATGCGTGAGTCGTTTAAGCCTTTTGACTTTGCGCTTGGGGTGTCGTCAGGCTCCACCAACTTGATCGGGTACCTCACCGACGATTACCAACGCAGCTATCGGATCCTTACTGAACTAGCGCAGTCAAAGGACTTCATTGACCCAATGCGAGGGCTTTTAGGCGGCCACCTTTGCGATGTCGAGTGGCTTTGGCGGACGTCGTATAACACTATCGAATTGCATTTTGAGCGTTATCAATCGGGTGGGGTGCCGCTGTATGTGGTGACCACCCGGGTCGACGACGGAGCGCCTTGCTATATCGAGGTAAACGCGCAAAACCTGCATCAACTCTTTCCGGCGTCGTGTGCAATTCCGATCGCCTTTCGCGACTTTTCAGAAGTCGATGGCATTGCTATGACCGATGGCGGCGTAGCGGATTCTATACCGGTGTTAAAAGCCTACGAAATGGGGGCACGTGACATTACCGTGGTGTTATCGCGTGCGCAGGGTTATCGCAAAAAAGCTGGGCGCTCGATGGCAATAACGCGCCGTATTTTGAGTCAGTACCCAAAGCTTTGCGATGCGATCGAGGCCCGTGCTGAACGTTATAATGCGACCATCGATTTCATTCATGCACCGCCAGACGACTGCAAAGTGCATGTTATCGCCCCGCCAGAGGGCTTTCCGGTGGGCCGATTCACTCGGCAGCCACAACGGTTAGATATTGGCTATAACGCCGGCCTAAGAGCTGCGTTCGACCACATAGACAACTATAGTAACGTTTAAATTATGTAGCTCGTCGTTAAAATTTTTGCAGAACCTTGTCCATATAGTATGATTACAGCTTGCCGGCTGTAAATTGATTTATGGAGCGAAACGACGATGGCTGCAAACCCTCTCGAAGAACTACTTAAGGTGCCAGACGAAGAAAGTGAGAGCAATTTAGATGAATTGCTCGAGTCTGTTCGGCGTCACCTAAATATGGAAGTCGCGTTTCTGTCTGAAATCACCGATGGCAAGCGAATTTTTCGTTACGTAAGTGCAGACAGTGGCCGCCAAGAGATCCCCATTCGAGGGCATGGCGATGAATGTGAAAAAACTTACTGTAAACGCATATTAGACGGAGTACTACCGCCGATTATTCGCGATACCCAAGAGAACGCGATTACCGCTAGCTTGCCCGTAACCGAGGAGCTCGGGATTGGCTCTTACGCGGGGGTACCGGTCTATTTAAAGGATAACCGTGTCTACGGTACCTTATGCTGCTACGATAGCTCGCCGGCGGAATATTTATCTGATCGAGATCTTGGTTTTTTGCACGTCGTCGCTGCCACGATTGGGCAGCTGATGCGCAAAAAAGTTGAGCGCGATGAGCGCATTGCGGAGAGTACGCACCGAATTAAAAGTGTCGCTGAAACAAACAACCTTCAGTTACGGTTTCAGCCGGTTGTTGACGCTGACAACTCGCAAGTTCTCTTCTATGAAACCTTAGCTCGCTTTAACTCATCGCCGTATCGTCCTCCGAATGAATGGATAGACGAGGCTGAATCTGTTGGGCTGGGTATCTATATTGAATCGTTAATACTACTTAAGGCTCTAGAGCATCTGGCATTAGCGGAAGAGTCCCAGTTGCTGGTAAAACTATCGCTCAATGTTTCACCGAATTTGATGTTGAATGGTAACTTGTTTGCGCTGCTAGAAGGCATTGACCCGAATGCCTTGGTCTTAGAGATCACCGAACACACAGAAATTGATGACTATTCCGTGTTTGCTCGAAAGCTTCAGCCTTTAGTTGATAAAGGACTCGAGATCGCTATTGACGACGTTGGCTCTGGGTTTGCGAGTCTGCGGCATATCATCGAGTTAGAGCCTGATATTATCAAGTTAGATATGAATTTGATTCGAGCGATTGAGGGGGACACTAAGCGTCAAGCGTTGGTCGCAGCGTTAGTTGCGTTTGCGGAATCTTCAGAGATACAAACCGTCGCCGAAGGTGTTGAAACGCAAGCTGAACTCGATACGTTAAAGGGCCTCGGCGTTAGTAACTTTCAAGGGTACTTTTTTGCACGTCCCGAAGAATTCAGTACGATTATAGAGCGCGCGAAAGCCACCTCAAGAGGTGGCTAAAAGAGCTCGTGCGGCATGCAGTTTTTGATAGCTTTCTAGTAGGCGTTGATGTTTGTCTAGCCCCTCAAGCTGCATGTTGGTTGGGGTGAGGCCCGCAAAGGTTTTGGTGCCTGCAACCGAACCGACGACAGAGGTCATGGTTTCAACGCCGTACATGCGCTCCAGGCTATGTAAGAAGTCAGCCATATCCAGCTCTTCATCCAATTCGATTTCGAGCGCAGCTTGCATCGCACGGTAGAACAGAACGCGGGTGACGGTGTTATCGTTGTATTGCAAGAACGCCTCCACCAACTCGAGCGCTTCATCGTGACGTTGTAGGGCAAGATAAATAAGTAACTTGAGCTCAAGAATCGTCAGTTGACCCCACTCTGTGTTTTCATCGAAAACGATACCAATCAAGGTGCCAATATCTAAGTAATTGTCCAACTGGCTCTCTTCGAGGCGCTCGACAAGGCTTTCCAACTGTTGTTGATCCAAGCGGTGCAGGTTAAGAATATCTTCTCGGTAATCTAAAGCTTGGTTGGTATTATCCCAAATCAGATCGTCTACGGGGTAAACTTCAGAATAATCAGGCACAAGTATGCGGCAAACTGGCGCGCCAAGATCTGTATGTACAGCGATGTAAGCCTCTTTGCCTAGCTGGTCTAAAATACCGAATAGGGTTTCGGCTTCTTCCGCATTGGATCCGGAAAAATCCCACTCGCAGAACTCAATGTCGCTTTTGGCGCTAAAGAAACGCCAGGACACCACACCGGAGGAATCAATAAAGTGCTCGACTGAGTTGTTTGGTTCGGTCACTTCCATACTATTAAAGGTGGGTGGTGGAAGATCATTGAGGCCTTCAAAGCTGCGACCCTGCAAGAGTTCCGTGAGACTGCGCTCGATAGCCACTGCCATACTTGGGTGGGCTCCAAACGAGGCAAAAACGCCTCCGGTGCGCGGGTTCATCAGGGTGACGCAGGCGACCGGAAACTGTCCGCCAAGCGAAGCGTCCTTCACCAAGACCGGATAACCTTGCTCTTCAAGCCCCTTAATACCTTCTACGATGTGCGGGTATTGCGCCAACACTGCTGGAGGCACGTCAGGCAAAGCCATTTCATTTTCGATGATGTGCTTTTTGACCGCCCGCTCAAAAATTTCTGAGAGGCACTGGACCTGCGCTTCAGCTAAGGTATTGCCGGCGCTCATACCGTTACTAAGGAACAAGTTTTCGATCAAATTGGACGGAATATAGACCGTCTCACCATCGGAATGTCGCTTAAATGGCAAGGCACAAATGCCGCGCTCGGTATTGCCGGAGTTGGTATCAATTAAGTGCGAGCCACGAAGCTCGTTCTCGGGATCATAGATAGATCGGGTGCGTTCATCCAAAATGCCACTTGGCAGGCTGTCGTCTTCGGTGAGTGCGAACCACTTCTCATTTGGGTAGTGAACAAAGTCAGCATGGGCGAGCGCTTCACCAAAGTAATGGTCATTGTAGAAAAAGTTACAGCTTAGTCGTTCAATAAATTCGCCCAAAGCAGATGCCAAAGCGGCCTCTTTAGAGGCGCCTTTACCATTGGTGAAACACATAGGTGAAGCGGCATCACGAATATGTAACGACCAAACATGGGGAACAATATTGCGCCAAGATGCGATCTCTATCTTCATGCCTAAGTCGGCTAAAAGCTGCGTCATGTTGGCGATCGTTTGTTCAAGTGGTAGATCTTTACCTTCGATATAGGTCAGCTGGTTGTCGCTAACGTCGCCGAGTAGCAAGGCCTGGGCATCTTCATCGAGGTTCTCAACGACTTCAATTTGAAAGTCGGGGCCCGTTTGCACGACTTTCTTGACCGTACAGCGGTCGATGGAACGCAAAATGCCTTGTCGATCTTTAGCTGAAATGTCGTCAGGCAGCTCAACCTGAATCTTAAACACTTGGTTGTAGCGGTTCTCTGGGTCGACGATATTATTTTGCGACAGTCGAATATTCTCGGTCGGAATATCACGTGCCACGCAGTAGACTTTAACAAAGTAGGCCGCGCACATAGCCGATGACGCCAGGAAATAATCAAACGGACTCGGTGCCGACCCGTCACCTTTGTAACGAATCGGCTGATCGGTGATCACTGTAAAGTCATCAAATTTCGCCTCAAGGCGTAAATTGTCGAGAAAGTTTACTTTAATTTCCATGGCGGGCTACCGAGGTTTCATAGGATGTGTCTGGCCGCCATTATCGCTTATCTGCTACTGTTTTTCCATGCCGAAAGCTTCGCGCATGCTATTGGCAAAGGCCACTAGTTTCTCTTTCATGGTGCGTTTGACCGAGACTTCGATGGAGCCGAGTAACGACCAACCGGTGATGGTAATTTGCGGCGCTTGCCGACCGGCCATTGATGGCGCATGGTTCTCGGCCGAGCCAATAATATTGAATACCCGAGTGGTCACATTTACGTTTTCAGGAACGAAAATCTCCAGGCTTCCCAGTACATTGGTGACCCTTACCTCGATAGCCTGGTGTTGAAAAATGGCATCGGTAAAATCAAGCTTTGCAGAACCGAGGACATCGACCACGATGATCTTTTTAGGAACCTGCCATTGTCCCTCACGGACATTTGAGCCCAGAATACTGATCATTTTATCGTCTTCTGTTGCGTCGGTAGCGGCATAGTTGGGGGTGAACGAGCGTTCTTTTTTATGATCGTATTGCACGTCAGCATCAAGTGGAAGGTCGGTCACAAGATCAACTAATTGTTGGTGGTCGTCTGTTGCCATGGCTTCGTCAAGACGGCGCTCAAACGCTTCCGCTGAAATAATGGCACGGCTGTAATTAACAATAAGCTTGTCGACGGTTTCCTCGCGAACTTGCTCGATAGGGCGATCGGATAGTTTGACAGACATGGTTTTTCCTCAATTAAGCTTAGGTGCCAATAAAACATGCAAAAACAAGGCCAAACCATAAGCAGCTGTTTTAACACAACTATTATATTCAACGTTAGTAATGAATTAGGCAATTTCACTAACTATAGTCAATTTTCGCTAGTTTGTGAGGGGCGCGTCATAGGTGTCAGTGTGGGGCGGTAACTTGGACGAAGTTTGTTACAACATTTATCAGATAGGGTCTCCTGCCAAATCAAAAACTTTGTTATATTCCGGTTACTTATTATTTCAAGCATGAGAGAAGTCGAGATGAGCAAAAAAGGGATAGTTATTGGTGCAGTAGTTATTGCGGGTGTGCTTACAGCAACGCCGTATATCGTAGGCAGCCAAACGGAAGGAAACATTTATAAGCAGGTTGCTCACTTCGACCAATCACAGCCTGTTTATCAAGCAAAAGTGCTGAGTTATGAACGTAACTGGCTTAGTTCGAACGCAGTTATAGAGGTTGGCGTCGACATGCAAGCCTTAGCTGGCGTTGATACCTCAGAGCTGCAATGGTTGACGACCGAGCTTGATTTATCACTTCAACATGGTCCGGTGCTGACCGATCAGGGGCTATCACTAGGTTTGTTGTCATGGCAGTTAAGTAACGACGGTGCAGGCTTCGCTGACGTTCTCGATTGGAATAAAGATCAATTACTTTATTTACAACAAGGCAGCGTGAACTTACTAGGTAACGCTAATTACCAAGATGTGCTTGCTGCATTGCGTAACGCAGCAGGCCTTAAAGACTTGCAATTTGAACTCGCCGAATATCGTGGTCACGGCACTTATGATGGTGAAACGCTCACCTATCAGGGCGGCGTTGCCGACTTTAGGTTACAAGCTGACTCGATGCAGGTTGCGGTAGACAATGTTCAGGTGGAGGGCGCGGCCGAAGCTTCCTTTGCAGCTGTGTTAGCGGGCGACTTTTATGCCGGCGAAGGGCGTGTTGCTGCCGAGTCATTGGCTGTCACCGATGCACGCGTTGGCGAGGTTCTGGTAGCTGAAGCCATGACCATGGATTACCTAACTGCACTTGAACAAAAGGCTGAGGCGACAGATGGGAGCGTCAGCGAGTTGGCCCGCATGGTGATCAACTTCGGCGCCGATACGCTGCGTGTGAATGCTATCGAAGCCAAAGACATAACTCTGCATACGATGATGAGCCATCTCGACAAAGCCTTTATTGATCGTTACCTCGATACACTAAGAGATACAGCGAATGCTGAACCGGAGCAAATAGGTGAGGCGCTGGCCACTTTATTTGAGCAACATGGCCTTGCCTTCTTAAAAGCAAATCCGGAATTCGCCATTACAGAGTTTAGCGGCAGCTTACCGCAGGGCGCGTTTAACGCCAACGCCGCCGTATCAGTCAACGGTGTCACCGCAATGCCAACGTCGATGGAAGACGACGCCTTCTGGCGTGAACACATACGTATGCATAGCGACGCCACCGTAGCCAAACCCCTCATGCAATGGGCCATGCAAAGCTACGTACACACGAGCTTAATGAGTTCTGGTCAAGCTCAAAACTATACCCAAGAGCAACTGACCCAACTTGCAGCTCAACAGGCGGCGCTTATGACGCAAACGTTTGTGCAGCAGGGCCTGCTTGAAGATGCTGGCGATAGCTATAAGTTTAATTTCAGTGTGGCCGATGACACCCTTACCCTGAACGGACAAGAGAGCCCGCTTGGTCAGGCTCTAGGAGCCATGTAGTTAGCTGTTAAAAGCTGCTTACAATTACTTACCACGCGGCAATAGGTTCGCTCGCACTGTAGTGTTATGTTGCACGCGTGGTTTATCTTGGTTTCTATCGTTGGTTTTCTAAAATCGTGTTCGTAAAAGGTCTCACATGTCAGTTTTCTCGGTATCCGGTTTGTCCTTAATGGTTAGTTCGTTGGCTCTTGCAGTTGGCTCTTTGGTAGCGCAACCGGCTCAGGCTCAAGTCAGTAAAGATCTTACGATTTGTGAAAGCGGCGATTGCGATCGACAACTTTCACAGCTTGAGCAACTGGCACGTAAAGGTAGTGGCGACGCAGCTGCGGTCGTGGCCTTGGCGTACGCAAGTGGTGATGGCGTTGCGCAAGATCAAGCCAAGGCCGAACGTTTTATTGAACAAGGTGCGCGGCGCCGAAACCCGTTGGCAATGTATGTTATTGCCGACTGGTACCAACGAGGGTTCGTACTGCCACAGGATGTTGCAAAAAGTCAGTTATGGCTCGACCGCTCGGTAGAAGCTGGGTACGCACCAGCGTTGTATTTAAAAGCGACACAATTGCTAGCAGCCTCCACCGCAACCGAACAGCAACAAGCGGTTCCGTTGTTAGAACGTGCCGCCGAGCAGCGTTTGTTGACGGCAATGTATGCCCTAGCACGATTGAAGCAAACGGGCACCTTGATGGAGCAAGACCTGCCTGGCGCGGGCAAACTCTTCGCTCGTCTTGCGCGTTCAGGTCATAAAGACGCCGGACAACAGTTGCAACGTATCAACCAACAGCTACAGGGCACGCAATTCGCAAAAACCGACGAGGCCAAGCTACTACGTCAGGCGGAGCAGTCGGTAGAGCGTATTACAGTAACCGCAGATGCAAGTTTGTACCGCACGCAGCTCGACCGTTTAGTCAATCAACTTGATGCGTCCGGCAGCTTCGACAATCGCTCTATTGGCTCTAGGATCCGCGGTGTGGGTTGTGCCGACACTGGCTCGCCTTGCGCGGTATCAAGTCCCAGTAAGGGGCAAAGCAGCCTCGGTGATGTGCTTAGTGGCAGCCGCGGCGGCAACTAACTTAACCTGCTAAAATTTGCGCAACTTCCGATATTTCTGTATGATTCGCGGCCTTTAAAGGGCTGCGTCTCTAACCTGATGCTACCCTGTACGTAACAGTAGTCCCTTCTTTAATTCGTCGATGCCTAGTGTGGTCATTGACGCTATACGTATACGTAAATCAACAACTGAACAAGTGATGACAACTATGCTTAAGACCATTCAAAACCAATGGTTCTCGAATATTCGTGGCGATGTGTTGGCGGGTATCGTGGTTGCTTTGGCGCTCATTCCAGAAGCCATTGCCTTTTCAATTATTGCCGGTGTCGACCCTAAAGTTGGGCTCTATGCGAGTTTCTGTATTGCGGTGGTGATTGCTTTCACTGGCGGCCGGCCGGGGATGATCTCTGCTGCGACCGGAGCCATGGCGCTGCTGATGGTGACCCTTGTTAAAGACCATGGGTTAGAGTACCTGCTTATTGCAACGTTGTTGACAGGGGTACTGCAAATCGTCGCAGGTTACTTAAAGCTTGGCGATTTAATGCGTTTTGTTTCACGGTCAGTGGTGACCGGCTTTGTGAATGCGTTGGCGATACTGATCTTTATGGCGCAGCTACCGGAGCTAACGAACGTGACTTGGCATGTTTACGCGATGACCGCCGCCGGCTTGGGAATTATCTATTTGTTCCCTTATATCCCGGTAATTGGCCGTGTGCTGCCTTCGCCATTGATTTGCATTGTGTCGCTGACAATCGTTGCTATCGTCTGGAATATTGATATTCGCACGGTGGGTGATATGGGGCAGTTGCCAGATACATTGCCAATTTTCTTATGGCCAGATGTGCCGCTGAACCTAGAAACCTTATGGATCGTGTTCCCTTACTCTGCCGCACTTGCGGTCGTCGGTTTACTTGAATCAATGATGACTGCGACGATTGTTGATGATCTAACCGACACGGAAAGTGACAAAAACCGTGAATGTAAAGGTCAAGGTATTGCCAATATTGGTGCCGGCTTATTCGGTGGTATGGCAGGTTGTGCCATGATTGGACAGTCGGTTATTAACGTCAAGTCTGGCGGCCGTACACGGCTATCGACTTTTGTTGCCGGTAGCTTCTTAATGGTGATGATTTTGGTGCTGGATGAATGGCTCAAGCAAATACCAATGGCGGCATTAGTCGCGGTGATGATTATGGTTTCTATTGGTACCTTTAGCTGGGCGTCGATCCGTGATCTTCGTAAACATCCGTTATCGACCAATATTGTGATGCTAAGTACCGTCGCCGTTGTGGTTGCGACCCATAACTTGGCTCTCGGTGTGGGGGTTGGCGTACTCTTGGCGGCGATGTTCTTTGCCAATAAAATCGGGCATTTCATGCATGTTCGATCGAGCATTAACGCGGAAGGTACCGAACGTCAGTATCATGTCATAGGGCAAGTTTTCTTTAGTTCGGCAGATAAATTCGTCGCATCTTTTGACTTCAAAGAAGCAGTCGATAAAGTAGTGATTGATGTGACTCGCGCACACTTCTGGGATATCACCGGTGTCGGTGCTCTCGACAAGGTCGTACTGAAGTTCCGTCGTGATGGTGCTGATGTTGAAGTGATAGGCCTTAATGAAGCAAGTGCGACCATCGTTGACCGTTTTGGTGTTCATGACAAGCCTGGCGCTACTGACGAAATTATGGGTGGCCACTAGGTCGAGGAGAACGAAATGTCTTATGTAATTGGATGCATTGATGGCGCAACTGCAAGCACTGCCGTGTGTGAATATTCCGCATGGGCGGCAAAGCAACTCAAGGCGCCGTTAATGTTGTTACACGTGCTTGAGAATTCGAGCCTTGAAGCGAGCACCGATATTACCGGTAATATCGGCCTTGGTACGCGTGAACATCTATTAGAACAGTTGGTTGAGCTAGATGAGCAACGGGCGAAATTAGCCTTAAAACATGGCCACCTACTTTTACAGCAAGCCGAAGACAAATTGCGCTCAAGTGGCGTTGACGAAATACACCAACGCCAACGTCACGGCGAACTGGCGCCAACGCTTGTGGAAATGGAGCAAGATGTGCGCTTAGCGGTGCTAGGGCTGCATGGTGAAGACTCGGTGAACCAGTTGCATAAAGTTGGCAGCCATTTAGAAACGGTCATTCGTACTGTGCACCGGCCGCTATTGTTAACCACCGATAGCTACCGTCAGCCACAAAGCGCGATGCTAGCGTATGATGGCAGCGCGACCACTAAGAAAGGCGTCGAGCTGCTGGCGAAGAGCCCTTTGTTCCAAGGAATGCCAATTCATATTGTCATGGTCGATGCGGAAACCGCCGACAACAAAGAGCGTTTACAGTGGGCAGCGGAGCAGCTGGGAGCCGGTGGTCATGACGTAAAAACGAAACTGTTAGCAGGGAACGTGGAAGAGTGCTTGCATCAGTATCAGACCGAGCAAGAGATTGATCTCATGGTGATGGGCGCTTTTGGCCACTCTCGCATCCGCCAGTTTTTAGTTGGCAGTACGACCATGCGGGTGTTGCAAGAAAGCGCAACACCGGTACTGGTGTTACGCTAACGGCTTAAGTGACCGCTTGTCGGGCTTGGAAACGCGGGTCGAGGTAGGCCTGCGTTTGCATAATGTCCTGTAACTGTTGAACTGCCTTTCCTAATTCTTCAAAGCTCGTATACAAGGGTGTGAAACCAATACGTAAGTAGTTGGGCGCGCGAAAGTCCGCAATGACGTTGCGTTCGATAAGCGCCTGACAAATCGCGTACGCCTGTGGATGAGCGAACGATAGCTGACTACCTCGCTGCGCAGATTCTGCCGGAGAAATACAGTCAAATTGTTCGGCTAACTCCGCCTGTTCGAGTAACTCTAAGAAGACTTCGCTGAGTTGCACTGACTTTGTGCGAAGCTGGTTCATATCAACAGACTCAAACACCTCAAGTGCTGCATCAACGGCACTCATCGCAATAATCGACGGGGTACCGCTGAGCATCTTTTCAATGCCAGCTGCGGCAGAGAATTTGGCGTCAAAGGCAAACGGCTGCGAGTGACCAAACCAACCCGATAGAGGCTGCGTGATATCGGCTAAATGGCGCTTAGCGACATACACGAAGGCTGGAGCACCAGGCCCACCATTAAGGTATTTGTAGGTGCAACCAACGGCAAAGTCGGCGCGCCAGCTGTCAAGCTCAACGGGAACTGCACCCGCACTGTGAGCTAGGTCGACAATCACTAGCGCTCCCATCGCATGGGCATGGGCAATGATATCCGCCATCGGCAGCCGACGGCCGCTGCGAAAGTTGACTTCAGTAAGCAGCACCACCGCTGTTTGTTTAGTAATGTGTTGCGACAAATCACTGAGTAGTTCAGCTTCATCCGCCAATACCAGCTCGCATTGCTGACTGCCCACTAACTGTTGTAAACCTTGCACCATGTAAAGGTCGGTTGGAAAGTTATCAGCGGTTGAAAGTACTTGGTGACGTTCGGTACGCGGCTCTCCGCGGGCATCAAGCAAGCTAAAAGCGGCACTTAGGGCTTTAAAGAGATTAACCGAAATAGAGTCGCAACAAATAACTTGCCCAGCTTCGGCGCCAATTAATTGGCCAATTTTGTCACCCACTGTTGCTGGCAAGTGAACCCAGTTGTGCTGGTTCCAACTGCTGATCACGTCTTGCCCCCACTGTTGCGACGTTACCTCAGCCAAACGTTGCTGGGTTGCGTGAGTGAGCAACCCTAGAGAGTTTCCATCAAGGTAAATAGTGTCTTCTGGGATCACAAACTGCTGGCGCACGGGGGCCAGTGGATCTTGGCGATCAAGCGCTTTAAGCGCAGTGAAATCAATACGACTCATGTATGGTTTCCATGGTTGCTAAAAGGTGTTTCCAGGCATCGGTTTGAGGGTGTATCCAATCAAAATGACCGGCCTTGGGCAAGGTGATGACCGTAGTTGTAGTGCTGTGGTCATAACGTGTCGCTTGGGCGACAGGAACAATACTATCCGCTTCACCTTGCAGGAGCGTAACGGCGCTCGTCGGCGGCTGACGGGCTGGATCGGCTACCTGCCAATCGGCCGCGCTGGCGTTATGCATAAACTGTTTACCACCGCGCTGACAGCTACCGTCCATCTTAATGTAGCTGGCGAGGTCGGTGATAGCAGCAAGCCCAACCACATGATCAACAAAACCGCTAAACTGGTTAGCTGCGAGTAATGCGAGGTGACCGCCAGCGCTGTGTCCCATAAGTATCACCTTACGCTGGGGATCGTTGAACTGCGCTTGTTGGCGTAAGCTATCGATGGCGTTTTGTATGTCGTTCCAACTGCCTGGCCAGCCGCCACCGGTATCACCGGTTCGGCGGTATTCAATAGATGCCACCGTGAAGCCCGCATGCCAAAGCGCACTCGTTGCGGGGTAGGAGTGTTTAATATCGTAGGCACTTAACCAGCATCCCCCATGAATAAATATGACCAGCGGTGAGGCCTCATCAGGTCTTGGCCATAGGTCAATAAACTGCAAAGCATCCGGGCCATAGCTGAGTCGCTTGAGGGGGGCATCAAAGTCAAGTTCGGTCACAGCGGAGTAGGGCACGTTTGGCGCTACACTTGTCGTTTCCTTAGCAAGCGCCGCGGGCGTCGCTGCGCTAGCTACAGTAAATAAAAACGCCGCACAGGTAGTGGTTAAGAGCGTTCGGTGAAGGTGCATAGGTGTCCTAATAAATGGGGGTTATGAAAAACGTTCTTCAATGGCGCGATGAAGGTCTTTTTTAAGCCCCAGCATGAAGACCACTTCAGCGACCACAAATAATGGGCCCACCGCTAACCCCATAATATCGTCAACAAATGCCGGCTTACGCCCTTCAAAATAATGGCCGATAAACTGCAGTACCCAACCACCAACAAATAGCCCAATGCCCCAGCTGAGCCAGGCAGTTGTCGATAGCGCCGCAATCTCAGTGCCTAATACCACACTAAGTGCGAGTAATACTGTCATGAGGGCTCCTAGCGCTCGGTCTAGGCGCAAATAAAACAATGACGCTACCACTGACACAATCACCGCAGGCGTTAAAAACCAGCCGTCAAAAGCCCAGTAAGGGCGTGATAACAAAATCTGTAAGGCGATGACAATCAGCGGGATGCCAACTAAATGAGTCGCAACATTGCGTCGGTCACGATGGTAGGCAGCATATCCGGCTAAATGCTCTGTTATTGTTTTCATAATCTTGCCCTGTGTTTAATGTGCTGTCAGTATGACGGATTGCTGACTACTATAAATAGAAAACTCACTGAAAGGAAAGTCCATGCGCGATAAATTGGAGCGTCGCTCGTTTTTGCTGTTGTTGGTACTGGTAAGTGTGGCTTTTGGATTTATCCTTGAGCCGTTTTTTGGCGCCATCTTTTGGGCATGTGCAGTGACGGTTATTTTCGCCCCGATGCAGCGCTGGGTACTAACTAAAATTGGGCAAAAACCGAATACTGCCGCGGCCATAACCTTACTTACTTGTATGGCCATCGTGGTTATTCCGGTTATTTTACTAAGTACAGCCTTTGTAAAAGAAGGCATACAATTTTATCAACGCGTTGAGGCAGGAGAAATCGATCCACGGCAAATCATGCAGCAGTTGCGAGATGCATTTCCATGGCTTGATCAACTTCTGGTCGAGTTTGGTGTCGATACGAATAACTTGCGCGAACGCATTTCTAATAGCCTAGTAAGTGCGACACAGTTTCTCGCAAAAGAAACGTTAAGCATAGGGCAGAACACCTTTGGCTTTCTAATGAGCCTTGCCCTGATGATGTACCTAACTTTCTTTTTGTTGCGCGATGGCAGCAAACTCATCAAGTTGGTGGTCAAAGCGTTACCTTTAGGCGACGAGCGTGAAGAAGCACTGTTTCAAAAATTTGCTGAAGTCACGCGAGCGACGGTAAAGGGTAACCTCGTGGTGGCGATTGTTCAGGGCGCACTTGGTGGTATTATTTTTTGGTTGTTAGATGTGCCGGGGCCCCTGTTATGGGGCGTTGTGATGGCGTTTCTATCGCTCATACCGGCGGTCGGTGCGGCGATTATTTGGTTCCCAGTATGTTTGTATCTTTACGCCACCGGCGATTGGGTCAGCGGTACCGTATTACTGCTTTATGGCGCACTGGTGATAGGCTTGGCCGACAATGTGCTGCGACCGATTTTAGTCGGTCGTGATACCAAGCTACCTGACTATATCGTATTGTTCTCAACTATAGGCGGCATCTCACTATTTGGTATTAATGGCTTCGTGATTGGGCCTCTTGTTGCCGCATTATTTATGGCTACCTGGCAAATTTTCATGAAGGACTTTAACGGTGACTATGAATAACCACCGAGGCACTTAGTCTAGCTGCGGGCGGTGGTAGCCGCCCTCGACACCATTTTTGCTAAACACCCACTGCCAAAGCTGTAAGTCGCGCGCCCGAAAGGCGCCGGCGCACGATTGCAAATAGTAGCTCCACATACGCTTGAAGGTGTCGTCATAGGCATCACTAATGCTCTCCCAGTTGCGCTCGAAGTTGTGGTACCACGCCATTAATGTTCGGTCATAATCAGCACCAAAATTGTGCACATCTTCGGCGCTAAAGTGTTTGCGTGAAGCTGCGTCAATATGAGCCAAGCAAGGCAGCTCACCGTTGGGGAAAATATAACGATTGATCCAAGGGTCGGTGCCACGCACGTCGCGGTTACGCCCGATGGTGTGCAACAGAAATAGGCCATCCTCTTTTAGGCTACGGGCCGCCACCTGCATAAATTCGGCATAGTTTTTCTGCCCTACGTGCTCAAACATACCAATGCTTACCACGGCATCAAAGGTTTCGCTTATTTCCCGATAATCTTTCAGCCTGAACTCAATGGGCAGCCCCGTACACAGTTTCTCACCAAGCTCGACTTGTGCTTTAGATACGGTAATACCGACACAGCGAACACCATAATGTTCGGCCGCGTATTTCATGAAGCTACCCCAGCCACAGCCGATATCGAGAACTTTCATGCCAGGGCGTAACTGTAATTTGCGACAAATTAGTTCGAGTTTGTCGCGCTGGGCAGCGGCTAAGTTATCGGCTCTATGCCAATAGCCACAGGTATAAACCATTCGCTCGTCGAGCATCGCTTGGTAGAGTCGATTACCGAGGTCGTAATGATGCTGCCCTACTTGAAATGCCCGTGCGCGGCTTTGTAGGTTGAGCAGGCGGGCTTTTAAATGGTGCCAAAAGAAACGAGCGGGCTTAATATGAGAGCCAAGATCAGCGCGCAGCACGCGGTAAAAAAACTCGTCTAAGCGTTCGCTGTCCCAGTCGCCTCGCATATAGCCTTCGCCAAGCGCTAAATTACCGCGCGTCAACACATCGTTAAGTAGCTGTTCTTGGTGTAGTTGCATATCCCATGGGCGTGAACCATTAATGCTAATACCCGCACTTTCCAGCAACTCTGCAAGATAACGTTTGGTCTGCATAACTGCTCCTTTATTAGTTGCCAATAAGTGTAGCTAAACGAATGAAAAATGCCGACTAACGCAGTATAGGTTTTAGCATAGAACGAATCGGTCTAGACTTTGCCTGAAGCAAAACGTATGGTTTCAACAAACATAACGATGAGACACCTTATGTACAAAAAGACAGCAATGACGTGCGTTGCCCTTGGGTTCATAGTGCTGGGTCTACAGGGGTGCGCAACAGCGCCCCAAGGCATGACTGCGGAACAGTTAGCTCGTGCGAGCGAGGTAGAGTTTGTGCGACCTTATGAACTCTCACGTACCGATGTCGAATTTATAAGTGTTGGGCCAGTTCAAGGTCAATCGTGTGCCAGCCATTTGTTGGCAGACAATGCATCACAAGAGCAAGCGTTGATGGAAATGAAACTTGCTGCCGCTGAACGCCAAGCGAACCGCGTGGTACTCAAACAGTGCCGGCAAGATGATAATGCTGGCTGCAGCAAGCGCTGGCTTTGTGAAGGTGATGCCTATCAAGCTCAGCCGTTGCAGTAACAAATAACAGGAGTAGGTTATGCGAAACGCACAACGCCCCACGGATTTGATTGGGCAAACAGACATGATTCGCGTTCGCTCGTTGTCTGAGTTAACGGGCTGCGATATTTGGTTGAAGTTAGAGTCGCAGAACCCAGGGGGCTCTATTAAAGACCGAGCCGCCTATCAAATCATCAAAGATGCACTCGACAGTGGTGAATTAGAGCCGGGCATGACGGTGGTCGAAGGGACTGCGGGAAATACCGGAATCGGCTTGGCACTTGTTGCACGCTCGTTCGGGCTGAACATGCTGGCCGTGATGCCTAATGATCAATCACCAGAAAAAGAGCGAATGATTCGCTTGCATGGTGCGAAGTGTCAAACCGTTGATCCGGTACCTTTTCGCAACGAAAACCATTTTTACCACACGGCGCAACGACTTGCAGAAGGTCGTGATGACTTTTGGTGGGCCAACCAATTCGAAAATACCAGCAACGCACGTGCGCATTATTTAGGTACAGGGCCGGAAATCTGGCAGCAAACCGAAGGTGCAGTCGATATTCTAGTCTCGGTGGCTGGCACTGGCGGCACCATTGCCGGCACCTCAATGTATTTAAAAGAGCGTAATGACGACGTGCAGGTTTGGCTGACGGACCCAGATGGCTCAGGCATTTATAGCTATTTGCAGACCGGCGACTACGTTGCAAACGGTGGCTCGTTTACCGAAGGCATTGGAATTATGCGTTTGGTCGAAAACTTTAAACAGGCACGTATTGATGCCGCGGTAAATTTACCTGATCAAGACCTCTATGCACTTTCCCGTTATGTGCGCGATCACGATGGTATCGTGCTTGGTAGTAGCTCTGCACTTAACCTTGCTGGGGCATTACAAGCAGCGGCAGTGCACGGCCCGGGTAAAACCATTGTCACTTTTGCCTGCGACCTTGGCGAGCGTTCAGCCAGTAAATTGTATAATGAAACTTACCTTCGCGAGCGCGGCATCGAACTCGCAGCTGAGCCAGCGAAGGAGCTTGTGGCTCGCTATCGAGAAAACGGCGAGCGAGTATGGCGGGCGGCTAAGTAAAGCTTAGCCGCATACGGTAGCCATCGGCATAACCAGGGTAGTAGTCGGGTAACACATCTACCACCTCAAAGTCGTAGCGGCGATAGAGTTCAATCGCCGCTTGATTGTCCACTTTCACTTCCAACGATAACGCTTTGGCACCATGGGCTTTGGCGTAAGTCAGGGCGTGCTCCAGTAACTGGCGGCCGACCCCTTGCCCTCGTGCGTCGGTGGCGACGGCTATAGAGTAAAGGCGCCAAATGGCACTGTTTTTGCGCGTAAGTAGCAAACTATAGCCTTTTAGAACCGTGTCATTTTTGTCTGACGGTACGACGAACATATGCGCTGAAGTGCTTTTTAATAAGCGCGAAAAGCTGCGCTTTCCCAGTTGGCTGTAGTCAAAGGTTGCGGCTTCTAGTGTGACCAGTTGGGCAACATCATCAAGGGTAGCTAAACGAATCAAATTGGACATTACTTTTCGTCTAAACGCCTCGCAAAGTCACGCATAATAATATGATACAGCTCGTCACCCAGCAGTAAGTCTTCGACGCCTGCATCAATCGAGGGGTTATCGTTGATCTCGATCACGACAGCGCCGCGGTCAGTAAGCTTCATATCGACGCCATATAAGCCATCGCCAATTAACCGAGTGGCCTGCAGCGCGGTTTTTACAATATCCTTCGGCACCTGATGAACACCCACCGTCTCAAAGCCTCCAGACTTGCTTCGACTGGTGGCACTGGCATGGTTGTAAATTTGCCAGTGATTGCGCGCCATATAATACTTACACGCATAAATTGCGCGATGATTGAGAATACCAATACGCCAATCAAACTCCGTTCGCACAAACTCTTGGGCAAGCAAAATTGTCGATGTGCCAAATAAGTCTGTCGCAATCGATTTAAGTTCGTCGAGGTTCTCTGCTTTTTCGACACCGATGGAGAATGAACCATCAGGGATCTTCAGTACCACGGGGTAGCCTAATCGTTCACCGATGCCCTGATAGTCAATTTCCTGCTGGCTCAAAAGTAACTCCGTACGTGGTGTCGGAATTCGGTGCTTGTCCAATAATTCTTTTAAGAACACTTTATTGGCACACTTTAGAATTGAGTGCGGGTCATCAATAACCACCATGCCGTTGGCTTCGGCCTTTTTGGCAAAATGGTAGGTATGGTGGCTAATGCGAGTGGTTTCCCGAATAAACAGCGCATCAAACTCTAGTAACCGGTTGTAGTCGTCAACGGTAATCAGTTCCGCATCTATATCGGCTTCTCGTGCCGCTTTAATAAACTTCTGCAACGCTCGCTTATCACTGGTTGGGATAGGCTCTTCAGGGTCGTGAAGTATTGCTAAGTCGTAGCGATACTCTTTCGGCGTGCGAGCTTTGCGCCAGACACGCTTGCTAAAGCTGTCTAGGCTCTCACCGAAAAAGCTTTGTTGCTCATCACTGAGCTCATTCAGCCGCCCCGCGCGCAAGTTAGAAATAAACCAGCGGCCTTCATAGCTAAACTCAACCCAAAGGATCGGACATGGGTAACGCTCAAAAAGCTGGCGGGCGAAGCTTTGCAGACGCGGGTCTTGCGCCTGGCCAAAACAAACGAGCACGCCGTGGTTCTGCTGGTTGCTTTGCTGCCCCAAGTACTTACTGATTTGCTTGTCGGTATTGGCGGGTAGCAGTAACTGGTAGTGAGAAAAGTTTGCCATGTCATTGATGGTCGATACCGACGGTAAAATTCGCTGGCCTCGCGCCTCGGCGAGCAGACTGACATAATAGCCCGTCGACAAATAGCTTAAGTCGCCGCACAAATTAAGTAACTGTGCACGTGCTTGATGGTTCTGTTGCAGTAAATAATCACTGGCAGAACAAACCGATTGGCTGGGATAATAGGGCTGCCAGTCGGCAATAGAATCAACGATAAGTAAGGCTGTGTTTTGCATAAAAACTCCGCACTAAGGATGCGCGCATATTTACGGCTAAATTTACGAAAACACAAGCAAAATTTTCGTTAAAGCCGAAGAAAAAAGGGTAGCACATCAAGGTAAGTACGCTATCCTTAAATCAACTAAATGCGATGAACAGATTTTTGAGGAGAGTCTACATGCTCACGTTATTGGCGCGCCTGTTGCGTGCTTTAAATTCAGAGTCTGGTGCCTGGGCGTTAGCCATTGCCTTTGTGCTAGGCATGATTATGGGATTTACTCCATTGTGGCGTGTTCATAACTTGGTGATTTTGCTGGTCGCGTTATTATTCCGAGTGAACCTGTCCGGCTTTATTTTGAGCTTTGTGATTTGTTCGGCGTTCGCGTTTCTGCTCGACCCCCTATTTCATTCTGTTGGTTTTGCCGTGCTCTCGGCTGAGGGTTGGCAGCCAGTGGGGCAGGCCATGTACGATTCAGCATTCTGGCGCGTGGTGCAATTTCATCACACGATTACCTTAGGCAGTTTGATCATCAGCTTGGCTTTTGCGCCGGTCTTGGCCGTCATAAGCTATTGGCTAGTGAGTCAATATCGACGTCGAATTCAAGCTTGGTTTAATCGACTACGGATTGTCCAGGCACTGAAAGCCAATCGCTTTTGGGCTATTTATTCGAATTTGAGAGGGTAAAAGCATGGAACAGCATACAGTCCGCAAAAGTGCATTTCGTTGGCCTGGCCTCTTTGCCTTTGTGGTTATTATTGCGCTGATAGCGGCATTTTCGTGGCTCCTATTAGATACTATTTTGAAGTGGTCTTTGGAACGAACACTCGGCACCATGAATGGCGCCGAAGTGAATATTGAAAAGGTTGAACACCAGTGGATGCCGCTGACGATTGATATTACCGGTGTACAAATGACTGACCCACGGCAACCCAATTTTAACCGGGTTGCGGTAGAGAAAATTAATGGTGCTTTGAACTGGGAACAACTGTTGTTAGGGCGGTTTCACTTTGAAGAGGTGGTAAGCACCGGAATTCGTGTACAAACGCCTCGAGAATCAGCCGGTGATGTTTACCAGTTGCCAAGTAAAGAGCAAGTTGGAGGATGGCTCGGCGAGGGCATGGAAACCATTAATTTGTCGATGCCTTCTGTGGACGAAGTGATGGGCCGTGTCGATTTGCAAACCCCGACAGCGATTGCTGAAGCTAAGGCTAGCTATACCGAGCAAAAAGCACGTATTGAAGCTGTTCTAAGTAAGTTACCGACTAAAGAACAATTGGAAAGCTATCAAACGCAGTTGCAGGAAATAACCGAAGGTGACGTTGAGACACCGGCCCAGCTGAAGGCTAAGCAAGAAGCTTTTGCACAGCTGAAAGAAAAGTTCAGCGCTGATCGTGAAGCCTTGAAAGAGTTCAAAGAGGTTGCCGGCGATGCGGTGGCTGAACTGAAAACACAAATGCAGCGAGTTAAACAGGCTCCCCAACACGATTTAGATCGTGTCGGTGAGTTGATGCAATTGAACAGTGACGGGTTAACGGAAATCACCACGGTTCTTTTTGGTGAACAAGCGCGTCAATGGGCCGATTATATGCTGCTGGCCTATGAGCAATTAGCGCCAATGTTAAAGCGTTCAGCCGACGAGACAGCGGTGCAACCGCCTCGCGGGGAAGGTATTTGGTTTGCGTTCACTAACAGCGATGCTCCGCCAGACTTTCTTATCAAAAAAGCCCGCACAGAGTTTGCCATTGGGCCTACGGTGCTCGATGTGAACTGGGAAAACATCACCCATCAACATGAGCAGTTAGGGCAGCCCACCACCTTCCGTGCGCGCGGTGAAAACAATGACCTGTGGTCGTCACTACAATTGAATGGCGAGATGGCGCTCACCGCTGCCGGCTTTGATGCGCGGCAGCAATGGCGGGTTCAAGGGGTTAATTTGGCTCGTACAGCGTTAAGTGAACGCAGTGAGCTGGCTGCGACCATTCTTTCAGCGTTACTCGATAGTGAAGGTAATATTGCCTTGCGGGATAGTGAATTCGATGGCAATGCAACCTTACGACTTGCCGATATGGTGGTGGAAGCATCAGCTGAAAATCAGTGGGCAGCAGTTATTGCACAAGCTTTAGAAAGCTTACAACGGTTGGATATCAATGCCGATATTAAAGGCGCCTTGATGGACCCCGATTTTAGCCTCTCTTCAGATCTAGATAAGCAACTCGGCGAAGCACTCAAAGGCGCTGCGATGTCTGCTGCGGATGGTGAGCTTAGCGAGTTGAAACAACGTTTAACGTCGCAGTCTGATGGTTTTGTGGGTGAGTATCAAAGTGAGCTTACTGAACTTTCAAGCTTGTTGACCGACGCCGAAAACCGTGAAGCTCGATTGCAAGAAATGTTAGAGACTAAGTTGCAAGACAAGCTTGAAGACAAACTAAAAGACAAGCTGAAAGGGATCTTGGGGAACAACTAGTTCCCCAAGGGTTGCTACGTTCTAGTGAGCAAGAAAGTCTTCGATAGTATCGGCTTGGCTGGGGATACTAAAGAGCCCGTCTAAGTGCCCCCAAATCCCCTCAATTTCTGCGTAGGCAGGCTGTTTGCCTTGCTTTTCTAGCTCGGCGACAGCACGCTTCGCCAAGTACGGTTGCAGCAACAGATCGTTGGTGGCGGGTAGGAATAAGGTTTTGGCTTTAACTTTCGCAAGGCCAGTCGCTAAATCACCTTCATGTCCCGCCACAAATAATTGATTTGCCCGAACCAAATAAAGTAAGTGGTTACCATCAGCTAAAGGCGCGCGAACACGGCTATTGGCAAATAAATAATCTAATACAGGGGTACTGTTGGTAACGCTGGCAAGCGCCTGTTCTGACATGACTTCAGGCTTAGGTGCGCGCATGTTCATAATCACTGGGTGCATGGCCTGTTGGGTGATCATGGCCAGCGTACTGGTCACCCCGGTAAGCGGAGGTTCGGCATCGTAGTAGTCGCCGTTGTTCCAGTTGGGGTCATGGCGAATCGGCCGCGCCCAATGCTCTAACGCCATAATTGTCCAAGCGTCCATGGCTCCAGCACCGATAACCGAGATCATACGCTCAACCATGTCAGGGTATGCCACCGACCACTCAAGTGCTTGCAAAGAGCCCATCGAGGCACCTACCACTGCGTGCAACTTATGAATGCCAAGACTTGTTAGGAGCTCGTGTTGAACCTCCACGAAGTCGCGAATGGTTACCACTGGAAAGTCGAGGCCATAAGGCTTACCGGTTTCTGGGTTGATAGATGCCGGGCCCGTGGTGATCACATTAGGATCATTTGGAAAGGCATTAACTAAGGTATCGGAGCTGATGACAAAGTATTTATTGGTATCAATGGCTTTGCCAGGCCCAATAATTGAGTCCCAATAGCCCGGAAGTGGGTCATCCGGACTATATTTGCCTGCTGCATGGCTATTGCCCGAGAAGAAGTGGGTTATTAAGATCACATTGTCTTTGGCGGCATTAAGCTCGCCGTAGCTTTCCCAACCCACCGTCACTTCGGGTATTACTTCGCCACTGACAGTGGTGAAATTTTCAAAACTAAACGATTGCTTTTCCACCATCATCGGCGCAGCTGCGGGCTGCGCTTGGCAACCGTAGCTAACCACCAGAACCGCTAAACTTAAAAGAAAAATGATTGAACGTTGCATCGCCGACTCCCGTTATGCGTCAGTTGTTTGCTCTAGCAGATAATTCTGGTACTGCTTGCGTAATTGGTTTTTTACTAATTTACCGGTACCCGTGTGTGGCAACTCCGAGACAAATAAAATGTCATCAGGCATCCACCACTTGGCAATTTTGCCTTGTAAAAATTGATAGAGTGTTGCTTTATCTACTTGCTCACCTTTATTGACGACGACAAGCAACAGTGGGCGCTCGTCCCACTTGGGGTGTTTTACACCAAACACACAACTTTCATTAACGGCTGGATGTTGGCTACAGATATTTTCGATATCTAACGAGCTTATCCATTCGCCGCCGCTTTTAATAACATCCTTTTTGCGGTCGACGACTTTCATATACCCCTGCGGGTCGATAACTGCGATGTCGCCGGTTGCTAACCAGCCATCGGCAAAGGTATCAGGGTCGTCGCGCTGAAAATAGCTACTTGCTATCCACGGCCCGCGAACTCTTAATTCGCCGCTGGTTTCACCATCATGGGGTAGCGCGGCGCCATCGGCGTCAACAATTTGCATTTCAACGCCAAAGCATGCCCGCCCGGCAGTTGTCTGAATTTCATACCGCTGTTCAAGTGGAAGTGCCATAAGGCTTGGTTCTGGTGGTGCTGAACTGGCTAATGGGCCGGTCTCGGTCATGCCCCATATGGGCTGCCAATATACATCGTAATCTTGGTCAAAGGTCTTTACCAGCCCCAGCGGCGATGCGGCACCACCGACACAAACGCGCTCTAACGTTGGCAAACGCGTGGCATGCTCGGCTAAGTAATTATGTAAGGTTAGCCAAATGGTAGGAACGCCTAGGCCAACAGTTACCTGCTCTGCTTCAATCAGTTGGTGCATGGCCTCACCACTCATACCGTTACCCGGTAAAACGAGCTTACAACCGGCTAAAGGCGCTGCGTAAGGCGCTCCCCAAGCTCCGGCATGATACATAGCAACCATAGGCATCAATACCGTGGTGGCGCGTAGGTCCAGTAGCTCAGCACTTACCGTCGCTTGCGCATGGAGCACCATCGCCCGGTGCGAACTTAAAACCCCCTTAGGGTTTCCCGTGGTACCTGAGGTATAGCAAAGAAGTGCGGCGCTGTCTTCGTGCAAAGCGGGCCAGTTGAAATCTGTTGCTTGGCCGTCGAGTAATTGTTCGTAGGCATGGAGTGGCGGTTTGCATTCCTTTAACTCGGGTTGCTGGCAGTCGTCAGCTAATACGATAACGCCTTTTAATTGGGGGACTTTGTTGACGACCTGTGCCGCTAACTCGCTAAAACAAGCATCAACAAATAGCCAAGTTGCGTTGGCATCATTGAGAATCCACTCAATTTGCTCCGCAATGAGTCGCGGGTTCACGGTATGCAGTATTGCGCCCATGCCGCTTACGGCATAGTAAAGCTCGAGGTGGCGATAGGTGTTCCAGGCTAACGTTGCCACGCGTTCCCCTGGCTGAACGCCAAACTCTGTTAAACAGTGGGCCAGCTGACACGAGCGTTGATAGCACTCGGCGTAAGTATATCGGTGAATATCGCCTTCGATGCGCCGGCTGACAATTTCTTGCTGAGGGTGTCGGCGGACACTATGGCGAAGTAGATCGATAATGAGCAACTGGCTCGATTGCATGGCGCCAGCAAATGCTGGCGCTGAAGATGATGACGTTTCAAACATGTTTACAGCCCTTGCTTAAAACAGGTTAAAGAGTGCGATAGCAATACTTAAACCAATAAATGGAACCACAACAGTGACCGCAGCAACAGGCCAGTAGGCGGCCTGGTGTGTTTCATTACAAATTGCGCGAATGGTGGTTACGACATAGCCGTTGTGTGGCAAGGAATCTAAAGCACCTGATGAAATAGCCACGATACGGTGTAGTTGATCTGGGTTAACGCCTTGGTCGATATAGTGTGGGCCTATTTCAGGCAGGGCAATGGCCTGACCGCCTGAAGCTGAGCCGGTAAGACCGGCGATCACACTCACCGCCACCGCTGCGCCGACCAGTTCATTGCCAGGCAGACTGGTCATAAAGGTTACGGCGTCGGCGAATGCGGGGGTCACTTTGGCGATGCTGCCAAAACCCACAACAGCTGAGGTGTTACCGATCGCAATAAGTGCGCCAGTAGAAGCTTCGCCAATGGCTTTTGACATATTTTGGAAATACTTAAAATTGATGATGGCAATAGCAAGTACGCCGCCGCTTAAGGCAATAATTAAGGCGTTCTGCTTAAGGTCTTCATGGAACAAAAAGCTTAAGCTTAAAACCACAATCAACGGCACCAGACCACTAAAAGGTGATGGCAGTTTGCGTTCGACCAACTGAGGGTCGCTTTCCCGTTGCTCAAAGCTTTCACCACGCGATGTGGCAGCTTTAATCATTCGGGTTAACCACCAGTAGCCAATGATAAACATAATCACCGCGACCACCAGTGAGACTTCCCACGCGGCGTAAGGCGAGGTACCCAAGTACTGAATGGGAATCCAGTTCTGAATTTCCGGTGAGCCAGCCGAGGTCATGGTGAACGTAACAGAGCCAAAGGCAAGTGCTGCGGGAATAAAGCGACGCGGAAGGTTCGCATCTTTAAATAGTGATAACGCCATCGGATACACCGAAAAGGCCACCACGAACACGCTGACGCCACCATAGGTTAAAATACCACAGGCAAGGACGACCGCGAGTACCGCTTGTTTCTTTCCTAGTTTACCGATGATCCAATGGGCGACGCTATCGGCGGCTCCGGTGTCTTCCATGAACTTACCGAACAAGGAGCCAAGTAAGAACATAAAGAACCAAGCTGCGACGAAGCTAGCAAACCCATCCATGTAGGCGCTGACAAAATTAACCTCGCCTTGAAACAGCGGCACACCACTGGTTAAAGCAACCACAACAGCGCACAAAGGCGCACTAATAAATAAGTTCATGCCACGCAGCGTTAATACAATAAGTAGTACTAAGCCGCCGACTAATCCAATCATGCTTAACATGCATTACCTCGTTGTAATTATTATTCTGGCTATGTTCACTATGGCGTACGATGACATTATCATGCGTGACTAGGTGGCAAAATTACATAGTACTAACGTACAGAATACAAAGCTTACACTTTGCGCTAGGGTAACTGTGCCATAACAATTAACGTGCCGTTACACGCACTTTTTATAACAGTACAACAATAACAGTAACCGGGAGAATGACATCATGAGTCAACCCAAGTTTCGTCACTCATTAATAGCCTTAGCTATTGCATCAGTTGTGAGTTTGCCAGCTTATGCACAGGCGCAAGATGAGCAAGAACAACAAGCAGAAAGCACTAAAGGCCTAGAACGCATTGAAGTGACCGCGCGACGTAAAACAGAAAGCTTACAAGATGTTCCTGTGTCAGTGTCGTCATTTGGTGCTGGCGATCTTGAAGAAATTGGTGTTGAAGACATCACTGAACTTCAACAACGGATCCCAAATGCCACTATTCAAGTGAGTCGTGGTACTAACTCGACCCTGACTGCCTATATTCGTGGTGTCGGGCAACAAGATCCGTTGTGGGGTTTTGAGCCAGGCGTGGGTGTTTATATTGATGATGTGTATGTCGCTCGCCCACAAGGTGCGGTGTTGGAAGTATTCGACCTAGAACGTATTGAAGTATTGCGAGGCCCGCAGGGCACGCTATACGGCAAAAACACCATCGGTGGTGCACTCAAGTATGTGACCAAAGAGCTCACGGGTTACAATGAATTGTCATTGCAAGGTACCTTCGGTAGCTATAACCAGCGTGACTTCAAAATCTCTGGCCAAACCGCTTTAGCCGACAATTTCTTTGTTGGTGGTGCCATTGCCTCGCTGCAGCGTGATGGATTTGGCGAGTACGTGAATACCGGTGATGAGAACTACAATAAAGATCTGCTGACCTATCGTTTATCAGCTAAATGGTTGGTGAGTGATACCCTTGATCTTAAGTTCTCGTATGACAAAACTGAAGACGAGTCGAATTCAAAAGGCGCACATCGTTTGCTCACCAGTGCAATTACTGGACAGGAGCCTTATGAAGATGTTTATGACTCGAACACGGCGATGCCTGTTGATAACCTAGTTGAAACCGAAGGCGTGTCGATGACCCTCAACTGGGACATCAACTCAGAGTGGGACTTTAAAGCGGTCACTGCAAGTCGCGAAGGCTACACCGATACCAATATCGACTTTAATGCGACTGGCGAACCTATTTTCATGGTGCCAGCGATCTATGAAGACGAGCAATTTACGCAAGAGTTTCAGCTAAGCTACACCAATAACGACAACTTTGATTTCGTCGGTGGCGTGTATTATTACGATGGTGAAGCCTGTGGTGTGTTTGGCACCGTACTACCGCTTTATCTGGAGGCCCTAGGTGGGGTAACAGTGGATAACGGTGGTTGTGTTCAAACCGAAAGCCTAGCGTTCTACGGTCAAGGTAATTACCGTATCAGCGATGATATGACCCTGACAGTGGGTGGCCGTTACACCAAAGACGAAAAAGAAGCGGGCGTTTTCCGCTATACCTATTTAGGTGTTCATTACATCAACCGAGCTGGCTTAGACGTGCCGTATGACTCCGCAGAAGTGATCGATACCTTTGGCACCCCGTTTGCAGTGAACTCAAACTTTGATTCTAAAGGTGACTGGAGCCGGTTCTCTCCTCATGTAGCGCTTAATTATGACCTTTCTGATGATGTCATGGTTTATGGTAGCTACAGTAATGGCTTCAAATCTGGTGGCGTTGACATGCGCGCAGATAAGTCACTGAACCCGACGATTGATGAACCTTACGATCCAGAAATCGTCGACACCTTCGAGTTTGGTATGAAGTCTGAGCTATTAGATGGCCGCATGCGCTTGAACAGTGCCGTTTTCTACTCTGACTACCAAGACATGCAGGTGACGGTACAGCGTGTTGTTGAATCAGGAATTTCATCGCAGGTGCTCAATGCCGGTGAATCAACAGTGAAAGGCTTTGAAGTCGAAACGGTATTTGCCGCCACTGACAGCCTGAATATTACTGCAATGCTAGGTTACATCGATGCTGAATTCGATGCCGTGGTGTACGAAGAGCCTGCGACAGGCGAAACCACAGATGTGACCGATGCATGGTCGTTCCAAAACACACCTGAACTGACGTACAACCTTGGTTTCAACCAGACCTTTGAAATGGAAGCAGGGCAAGTGGTTTGGTCGGCAAACTACGCGTTCCGTGATGACACGCAAATGTTTGAAGCGCCATCGCCGTTAGACCAAGAAAGCTATGGCCTGTTAAACACAAGTGTTGTTTGGTACTCAAACAGCGGTCAGTGGAACCTTGGCTTACATGCTAAGAACCTCACCGATGAAGAGTATCGCGTAGGTGGCTACAACTTCGGACCAACCTTTGGTGACGATGCTGTGGTTGGCTATTACGGCGACCCTCGTACCTTCTCCCTGAGTGTGGGTTATAAGTTTTAACCCCAATTAAGTGGTGGTTACTCGCAATTATGCGAGTAACCACTGACTTTTGTTTTTGGACACGCTAGCATGAGCACATCAGTTTCAAGCCAACCAGGTTCAAACATGGCGCGTGCTATTATTGCAGATGACCACCCTCTTTTTCGTGCCGCATTAAAACAAGCGTTAACCGAAACGCTTGATACGCCGATCATTGAAGCCGCTTCATTCGAACAACTAAGTGAGCTTATTCGCAGTGAACCCCAGGTAGAATTGATACTGCTCGACTTAACGATGCCAGGAAACCGAGGCCTAACGGGCTTAACATCACTGAGAAGCCGTTACCCTGATATCTTGGTGGTGATTGTTTCTGCCAACGAGCAACTGGCGACGATTCGTCAAGCGATGGCGTTTGGTGCCAGTGCCTACATTCCTAAATCAATGCCTTTGGCTGAGTTACAGCAAGCGGTGCATGCCGTGCTTGCGGGGGATACTTGGTTGCCGGAACATTTACGTGATGCGGTTGAGGCTGAAACACCAGCGGAACATGTCGATTTTGCTCAGCGCCTTGAGCAACTCACGCCACAACAGTTTCGGGTACTGGAGTGTCTCGCCGATGGCCTGTTAAATAAGCAAATTGCCCATGAACTCAATGTGCAAGAAACCACCATAAAACAACATGTATCAGCAATCTTGCGGAAGCTGAGCGTGACCAACCGAACACAAGCCGGCATTGTGTTTAAACAGATGCTTAATTCTGCAGAAGTCAGTGCTGCAGAAGACGCTTGATCAAGCGCTTAAGCGCAGCAACTTTAATAGGTTTTGAGGCAAATAACGCCTGCTCAGCAATCACTTGCTCACGTACGGTCTCGTCCGGGTCGGCAGAATTAATGATCGCGGGAAGTTCAGTGCCAGCAAAGTGCTGACGAACGGTCTTCAGCACTTCGATGCCCGTATCACCGTCATCAAGGTGGTAGTCAAATACCAGTAAATCGGGCGCCTCAGCGTCAACCGGTAGCTGTTGCCTTTGGGTCGCTGTGACCACCTGACTCCCCCAACTCACAAACAACTGCTGCATGGCTTGTAGCACGCTGAGATCGTTATCGAGCAGCCACACGTTTTTGCCTTGTAAAAACTGTTCTTGATCGCGATGCGCGGTGGTTTTGCCAAAGCTTAATTGAGGTTGCCAGCGAACCTCGCTGAAGCTCAAGCTAAATGTGGTGCCACGGCCGACCTCGGATGCAAGTGACAAGGGAATATCGAGCAGCCGGCACATACGATCAACAATAGCTAAACCGAGCCCTATACCAGGGTTGTCGCCACTTTGGCTAACCTGATGAAACTCGCGGAAAATTTTGTCGCGTTGGTCTTGTGGAATACCGCGACCGGTATCGAGTATTTGTAGCTCGGCACCGTGACGTCGCCGCCGGATGCCGATTAACACCGTACCTTGATCGGTATAACGGACCGCATTGGAGAGTAAATTTTGGATAATACGGCCAATCATCTTGCGGTCAGTGGTCAATTGCACTCGGCTGGGAACATAGCGAATGGTGACGTCTTTTTCCGCGGCAATTATTTGCTGATTAGCGACAATAGGCTGAATGATGTCATGCAACGCAACTACCTGCTTATTCACCGGCAGGTTACCCGCTTCGAGCCGGGTCATTTCTAGCAGCATGGTGAGGAGTTCTTCGGCATTATGCAGCGATTGCTGAATTTGTTGCGCTAATCGAGACTCTTCACCGTGCAAACGTTGGCTAAGCATATCGCAAAACAGTGTCGCAGCATTGAACGGTTGCATCAGATCATGGCTGACCGCGGCAAAAAACCTAGTTTTACTTTGATGTGCCAATTCCTCAGCTTGCTTGGCATCGAGTAGCTGCGCGGTGCGATCGGCAACACGTTGCTCCAGTTCAGCGTTGACACGCTCGAGGGCTCTTTGGGCCTGAACCAGCTCGGTGATGTCGGTATAGGTTGTGACAAAGCCTCCGCCCGGCATAGGGGCGCCTTGTAGCTCAATCACCAATTGCCCTTGTTGACGCTGATAGCGATAGGCACTGCCGTGGCGAAGATAGTTTAGACGTTTATCAATTTCGTCCTCAATGGCATTGTCGCTCGCAGCTTGAATGAGGCCACGCTCGGCGTTGTACTTAAGTAGGTCGGCCACTGGCATTCCGGCTTGCAAAAAGCCTGGCGGATAGCCAAACACTTCAACATAGCGATGGTTCCATGCCACCAGGCGTAAGTCTTGATCGATCACGCTAATGCCTTGCGGAATATTTTCTACCGAGGCTTGTAATAGCTCGCGGTTAAACTTGTATAGCTGTGAAGCTTCAGTCGCCCATGTCACTACTTGTGATATCGGTACCGACGGCTGTTGCGTCAAAGTGTCGAGCAAGATACGGCTGGCCGCACTACCGATAACGGCTGACAGCTCGCGTTCTACTCGGGCCAAAAGTGAGCCTGGAACCAACACATCCGCTGGGGCCGTTGTGAGGTCGTGCTTTACTTTGTCACTTAAGCGCTCGAGTTCCACGGAATCAAAAAATCGCGCTAATAGTTGTCTTAGGCGGCCCCACGAAATGGGTTGGTGCTGATAAAGTTCGGCGTGACCACCGGTTGGGTCCGTGAAAAGGCGGCGTTGTTGCTGTTCGGTGGCGTTGGGCCGCGTCAGCCACGAGACAACAATGTAAATGGCTAAATTCAAACCTAAACTGATCAATACGCCAGCACTAAGATCACTATCCGTAAGCCCGCGGTTGAGCTGTATCGAAGGGATAAATAACAGCCATAGCCACAGCGTCGTGCCTACGATAATACCGAGGCTGGCACCGGTTTTATTACCGCGTTGCCAAATAAGCCCACCCAGCAAGGCGGGCGCTAACTGTGCTAACAACGCCAGTGACAGCAGTCCGGCATTTACCAGCGGCAGGTTGGTTTCGGTCAGCTTATGAAAGCCAAACGCAAGGGCCATGATGCCAGCAATAGTGGTGCGGCGAATGCGTAAAATGCGCTTTGGCGTAAAAGTGACGTTGCGAAGCCTGCGTTTGGTGGCACGTAACCAGAAGGGCATCACAACATCGTTCGACATCATAATGCTTAACGCTAGGGTCGCAATGATTACCATACTCGTTGCTGAGGCGAGGCCGCCAATGAAGGCGACTGTCGTGATCCACGGTTGGTCGGCTTGCAATAAAATGGTCAGCATGAAGGTATCTGATTGCGCAGCTTCTGGAACAAGCAACACACCGGCCAGAGCAATAGGTAAAATAAACAGGTTTATTGCGAACAGATACAGCGGGAAGGCCCAGCGTGCGGTACGTAATTCCTCGGGGTCCGTATTTTCGATATAACTCACATGAAACTGGCGCGGTAAGCAAAACATCGAAATGGCACCCAACAAGATATGGGTTAAGTAGACAAAACCGCCGGCTTCACGACCTTCGA
Source organism: Pseudidiomarina piscicola (assembly GCF_902806985.1). Lineage (GTDB taxonomy): Bacteria > Pseudomonadota > Gammaproteobacteria > Enterobacterales > Alteromonadaceae > Pseudidiomarina > Pseudidiomarina piscicola. The sequence continues at coordinate 52,170 of NZ_CADCXY010000005.1, read as the reverse complement.
GTATGGCACTGACCTGTGGTGCTTGCGCAGCCTGCAGTACGACGTCGGCAACGCCATCGAAAAGCTCATAGGAAACATAGATACCGACTCCCATGAAGGCAAGTAACTTGATAACGGATTCGAAGGCCACAGCGTCCATTAAACCTGAGTGCTGCTCGGCTAAACTCATGCGGCGCGTGCCGAATAAAATGGCAAACATCATCATCGCTAAAGCAACGAGCGCCGCAATGTCGCCAAACCATGGTAGGGGCTTGCCGGCCAAGCCCGTTACCGCAATGAAACTGCCACTAACGGCGCGTAGTTGCAGCGTGATGTAGGGCACAATACCGATTAAAGCTATTAACGCCACGCTCAACGCAAGGGTTGGTGATTTACCGTATCGGTGGCTGATAACATCAGCAATAGAGGTTAAGTTTTGTTGCTTACATACGTGTAATAAGCGCAACTGAATTCGGTGCATGAACAAGAACACCAGCATCGCACCAACATAGGTCGGTGCCACCGACCAACCGTAAAAAGCGGCTTGGGTAATAGTGCCGTAAAACGCCCACGTGGTGCAGTGAATACCTTGTGCCAGGGCGTACCGGTAGGGCTTTATTTGATTGGGCGGCTTGCGCTCACCGCGATAAGCGATGCTGTACAGTATCGCAATATAGCCAATGGCTAATAAAATGGCGACGCCAGTACTTAACACGGTTAACGGGGCCCATCGCTATGATCTTGGAATACCATCAGAGACCACTGCCAGCGAATGGCGCCGAGGCGCAGCAACAAAGTGACAAGGCCGCCGACCAATAGCGCGACTAATGTTGTATGTTGAGCAAGTAGCACGTAAACACTGGCACCGACGAGGCACGTGGTGGCGTAAAGCTCGCCTTTAAGAACCATGGGAATATCGCGCGCTAAAACGTCGCGGAGCATGCCACCAAAGCAAGCAGTGACGGTACCCATCACCACGCAAACGACCTCCGGGAAGCCGGCTTCAAGGGCTTTTTGCGCGCCCATGACGGTGAAGAAAGACAAGCCTACGGCATCGGCAATGTGTAAGGTTTTCTTATGAATGTAATCGCGAAACCGAAGCCAGACAATGGTCGCAAAGGCCGCTACTAAAATGGTATAAATATAGGTTGCATCGTAGGCCCAAAATACTGGCAGATCGAGAATCAGGTCGCGAATGGTACCGCCACCTATCGCCGTCACAGATGCGAGCACCACCACACCAAAGCCGTCCATATTCTTACGGAAGGCGAGCAGGGTGCCAGAGACGGCAAAGACCGCGACACCAAGGTGATCAAACCAGTAAAAAAAGGTCTCAAGAGTCATTGTAAAATGGCGCTTTTTTGATTGAAAAATCTAGTTTGGCATGGATTGTTACATATGCCTAGAGATCTGTACTGCATCATCACTCCCCATTCGAGCATAAATTCGTTAGAATGCGGAACAATTTTCTAAAAAAATACCGATGGGGCTTGTTTGTAGTCAGAAAACCCCCATCTCAATGCTATTAAAACTAACTCGATACGACAGAGGATTTTATGGACTTTTTAATCGGTACAGCACACGCACAAGACGGCGCAGCCTCACAAGGCGGCGGTATGGAATTGATTTTCATGTTGGTCATGTTTGGCTTGATTTTCTATTTCATGATTTATCGCCCGCAGGCAAAACGCGTCAAGCAGCATAAAGAATTGGTTGCTGGAATCAGTAAAGGCGACGAAGTGCTCATGAACGGCGGTATGGTAGGTCGTATTTCCAAAATCAGCGAAGAAAAAGACTTTATGGTTATCGCGCTTGCAGAAAGTGTTGAAGTGACCGTGCAAAAATCGGCGGTAACAGCGGTTCTGCCAAAAGGAACCATGAAATCTCTGTAATCGAGATAAGGATATAACGTGTTAAACAAGTTTCCGCTCTGGAAAAACCTGATGGTGGCCATGATTCTCGTGGTCGCCGCAGTCTACGCGCTACCTAATTTATATGGCGAAGACTTCGCGGTTCAGGTCTCAGCAACGCGTACAACAACCGTTGACTCACAAGTGATGGGTCGCGTTGAAGACACGCTTGCTGATTTAGATATTGCGCCAAAGTCGATCGTGATGGAAGACAATCAACTGTTGGTTCGATTGTCGACCGATAGCGAGCAACTTCGTGCCCGTGAAGCTATTTTACGCGAGCTTGGTAGCGACTATGTGGTGGCTTTGAACTTGGCAGCTGCAACGCCGGACTGGCTTGCTGCGCTGGGCGCAACGCCAATGAAGTTAGGGCTAGATTTACGTGGTGGCGTGCACTTCTTGATGGAAGTGGATATGAACGAAGCCATGCGTAAAATCTTAGGACAAATGCGCGATACCGTTCGTACTGAACTTCGAGAAGAGCGGATTCGTTATACCGCTGTCGAACGCGACGGCAACGCTATCAATGTAACCTTACGCACAGCCGACGATTATCAAGCCGCGGAAAGCTATCTCGACGGACTTTATGAAGGGTATGTGCTGCTCGAGAACGAAGCTGCGCGGGAACTAACCCTGCGCATGACTGACGCAAAAGTTTTAGAGACGCAAGATTACGCAATTTCACAGAACGTCACTATTTTACGTAACCGAGTTAACGAACTCGGAGTTGCTGAGCCTTTGGTTCAACGTCAAGGCGCAGATCGTATTGTCGTGCAATTACCAGGTGTTCAAGACACCGCGCGAGCGAAAGAAATTCTTGGTGCGACGGCAACCCTAGAGTTCCGTATGGTGGACAATGAAAATAGTGTCCGCGAAGCGGAAATGGGGCGTGTACCTTTTGGTTCAGAACTCTACCCTAACCGTAACGGTGGGAATGTGCTCCTCACTGACGATGTGATCCTGACTGGCGATCATATTGTGAATGCCAACTCTGGCTTCGATGAAAACCAACGCCCTCAAGTGAACATTAGCTTAGACGGCACTGGCGGTGAGAAAATGTCACTGGCAACCCGCGACAATGTGGGTAACCCAATGGCAACCTTGTTCATTGAGTTTAAAGCAACGGGCGAGCGCGACAAAGAAGACAACATTATCTTTGAACGCAAAGAAGAAGTGATCAACGTTGCCACCATTCAATCGCGTTTAGGCAGCAGCTTCCGTATAACCGGGCTCGACTCTGTGCAGGAAGCTCAAAATCTTGCGCTGTTGTTACGTGCGGGTGCGTTAATCGCCCCCATTCAAATTGTCGAAGAGCGCACCGTCGGACCAAGTTTAGGCCAAGAAAATATCAACATGGGTATGCAAGCCATTATTTGGGGCTTTGTGTTGGTGTTGGCGTTTATGGTCATGTACTACAAAAAGTTCGGCATGGTAGCCAACTTGGCTCTTGGTAGTAACCTGATTCTCATTGTCGGCGTGATGTCGATGATTCCAGGTGCAACGCTTACCCTTCCTGGTATGGCGGGTATTGTCTTAACGGTCGGTATGGCGGTGGATGCCAACGTACTGATATTTGAGCGGATCCGTGAAGAGCTCAAAGCTAAGCGCAGTCCGCAACAAGCGATTCATCATGGTTACGACAGTGCTCTGTCGACCATTGCAGATGCCAACGTGACCACGTTAATCGCTGCAATTATTTTGTTTGCTATTGGTACCGGGCCGATTAAAGGTTTCGCGGTAACCCTAGCAATCGGTATTGTGACCTCAATGTTTACCGCAATTGTCGGCACCCGTGCGGTGGTGAATGCCATCTGGGGTGGTAAACGCATTGAGAAGTTGTCGGTTTAGGAGGCCACATGCACGAGTTAATTAAAACGGATAAAGCTATACCATTCATGCGGTTGCGCATGGGGTCGTGGATTCTAAGTGGTATTTTATTGGTGGCGTCAATTGCCTCGCTGGCAGTGAATCAGCTTAACTGGGGCCTCGACTTTACCGGTGGTACGGTCATCGAGGTCGGCTATGAGCGTGAAGCGAATCTTAGTGAGATCCGCGACACCCTTGATGCCAATGGTTTTGCTGGCGCCGTGGTACAGAATTTTGGCACCCAGCAGGACGTCTTGATCCGCATTGAGCCGCAAGAAGGCGTAAAAGCACAAGAAGTTGGTGAGTCTATTTTGTCGCTGTTACGTGCAGCGGCCGATGAAGATGTAACCATGCGCCGTATCGAGTTTGTTGGGCCTAATGTTGGCGACCAACTGACCGAGCAGGGTGGTCTTGCCATGCTCACGGCGTTGATTTGTATCTTGGTGTATATTGCGTTTCGCTTTGAGTGGCGTTTAGCACTAGGTGCGGTCGGCGCGTTGGCGCATGATGTGATTCTTACCTTGGGCTTATTTTCAGTGCTAGGGCTGGAATTTGACCTTACTGTTTTGGCGGCGTTACTCGCAGTGATTGGTTACTCGATTAACGATACCGTAGTGGTGAGCGATCGGATCCGTGAAAACTTTCGTAAATTCCGTAAAGGAACGCCAGAAGAGATTATCAATGGTGCCCTGACCAACACCATGAGTCGGACAGTGATCACCTCCTTAACGACAATTCTGGTATTGTTAGCCTTGTTCTTCCTGGGCGGTGCGTTAATTCATGGCTTTGCTACGGCATTGCTATTTGGCGTGATTATCGGTACTTATTCATCGATTTACATTGCCAGCTCGTTGGCGCTTGCTTTAGGCGTTAGCCGTGACGACTTAATGCCGCCAGAAGTTGAGAAAGAAGGTGAAGACCTAGACCCGATGCCTTAACCGGCATCGGTGATTATTAGGGAAGAGGAGAACGCTAAATGTTAGTCGTGTTATCACCAGCAAAGAACTTAGACTACGAGAGCCCGCTACCAACCGCCGAGTACAGCCAGCCGCGGCTACTCGAATATGCTCAGGATCTGGTTGATCGTTGTCAGTCGTTGTCGCCCCAAGAGCTTGGCTCACTGATGAAAATCAGCGACAAGTTGGCAGGTTTAAACGCTGCGCGATTCGCTGATTGGCAGCAGCCGTTTACACCAGATAATTCACGTCCTGCCTTATTTGCCTTCGATGGCGATGTGTATACCGGACTGCAAGCGGAAAAAATGTCCGAAGAAACAATTACCTTTGCTCAGGAACATTTACGCATCTTGTCGGGTCTATATGGTGTATTGAAGCCACTGGACCTGATGCAGCCCTATCGTCTGGAAATGGGAACCAAGCTAGACACCGCACGCGGCAAGAATCTTTATGAGTTCTGGGGCAATGTCATTACCGACACCCTGAACGAAGACTTGAAAGCCGCAAACAGTGAGGTGTTGGTCAACCTTGCGTCAAATGAGTATTTTTCTAGTGTCGAAACTAAGAATTTACAAGCTGACGTGATAACGCCGGTATTTAAAGACGAAAAAAATGGTCAGTTTAAAGTGATCAGTTTTTGGGCGAAAAAGGCGCGTGGTGCAATGGCCCGTTTCATTATGGAAAATGGCATCACTAGTGTGGCCGAACTGAAAAAGTTTAATCTTAATGGCTATCGCTTTAACGCAGAGCAATCAACGGATTCACAGTTGGTGTTTCAGCGTGCTGAGCGCGACCAGTAACCGTATTTAGGAGCTGACATGAATGATCATGACGCAAATAACTCACCTCAGCCAGCTGGCAAAGGCAAGTTGATTGCAGCCTTACTCGTTGTTATTGCACTCGCAGTTGTGGTGATTTGGTATTTAGCAACAGATCAGCAGTCAAGCTCGTCGACCCCACCAGCACCTAAGGTGGTCGAAGCGCCGGTAGCAGCTCCTGAGGCTGAAGAGCCGCAACAAGAGCTGGTCGCCGACCCCGCCGACACCGTTGAGTTGGGTGAGCAAACGCCGACTGAGACCGAGCCGCAACCGCCAGAGCCGGTTGAACCAGAACCAGAGTTACCTAGCCTCTCAAACAGTACCGCTGCAGTGGTTGCTGACTTAGCTGCTGCCGAGCAGCCCGTCGAGCCCTTGCAAAGTGAACAATTGATTCGCGATGCCGTCGTCTTTCTGGATAACATTCGCAATGGTGTTGTGGTGCGTGATGCAGCACCCGTGAGTGGTCCTAAAGGTCGTTTCCGGGTGCTTGAACAAGACGACAAAATTTATATCGACCCGCGCTCCTACGATCGTTACAACACGGTGGTCGATTGGTTTGTCAGCTTAGACGTGGACACGATGACAACCTTACTCGACCGCTATCAACCATTAGTTAACGAAGCCTTGGCTGAAATCGGCTACCCTGATGCGCAGGCCGATAGAGTGGTATTAGACGCCATCGAAGTGCTCATGGCCACGCCATCGGTCGGCACCGTAATTGAACTGAACGATGACAGTGTCATGTATCGCTATGCAGATCCGGCCTTAGAGGCGCTTTCTGACGCGCAGAAGCAGATGCTACGGTTGGGCCCGGACAATATGCGCCGCGTAAAACTTAAGCTCGAAGCACTGCAAGCTGCGTTGCAAGATGAATGATGTTGATCAATTAATACCACCCCATTTACGAGCACCTTTCCCAACGCGCGGTAATCGCTTCAGTCGTTGGGTCGGGCGCGTCGGTATGCGGGTGCTCGGTGGCTGGAAAGTTCAAGGCCAGTTGCCTGCCACTCGCCAAGCCATTATTCCGGTCGCTCCGCACACCTCTAACTGGGACTTTTTCGTTGGTGTTTTCGTAATGCTGGCGTTAGGGCTCAACCTTTCTTACTTAGGCAAACATACGATTTTTCGTTTTCCAGTGAATGGGCTATTGCGCTGGCTCGGCGGAATTCCACTTGATCGTCGCTCAGCGCAGGGTGTGGTGGGGCAAATGGTGAGTGAGTTTCAGCAGCGTGGGCAATTGATATTGGCGTTGTCACCTGAAGGAACTAGAACCAAGGTAAAAGAGTGGAAGAGGGGCTTTTTGCACATCGCTAAAGCGGCTCATGTGCCCGTGGTACCTGTTGCACTCGACTTCGCCAAGAAAACCGTTGATATTTGCCCACCGATTTTTATTACCGGCGATATCGACAGTGAATTAGCGCGAGTCAAGCAAGCGTTGTCGCATGCTGTGGGTAAAAACCCTGAACATGCCTGATACGAAAAACTGTGGTATTATCCCGCCGATTTCTTTAGAAGGATGCAATCATGAACGTAATTGAAGCAGGCATCGCTGCGCCAGGCAAAAAATTTGCTTTGGTTGTTTCGAGATTTAACCATTTCGTCGTCGATAGCCTTGTTGATGGTGCGGTAACAGCCTTAAAGCATTACGGCCAAGTGGCTGATAATGATATTACCGTGGTTAAAGCTCCAGGTGCTTATGAACTGCCGCTGGTAGCCCGTCGTTTGGCTGCAACTGGCGATTATGATGCGATTATCGCAATCGGTGCCGTGATTCGTGGTGGCACACCACATTTTGACTTCGTTGCAGGTGAATGTAATAGCGGCTTAAGCCGTGTAATGCATGAGTTCAGTGTTCCTGTAGCGAACGGGGTGATTACCACTGACACTATCGAGCAAGCCATTGAACGAAGTGGCACAAAAGCAGGTAACAAAGGTGCTGAAGCTGCATTGAGCGCACTTGAAATGGTCAATGTACTTGAGCAGCTATAAGAGGGAACGATTATGAAACCAGCAGCACGTCGCAAAGCGCGCAAGCTTGCCGTACAAGCCATCTATTCTTGGCAACTAAGTGAGAATAGCATGAGCGACATTGAGGCTCAGTTCCTCACTGATAACGACACCAGTAAAATCGATGTCGACTACTTTTTGGCATTAGTGCGTGGTGTTGCAGGTCAGGTCAAAGCGCTTGATGATTCGCTTGCACCGTTTTTAGATCGCCCCCTCAACGAACTCGATCATGTTGAACGAGCCGTCCTTCGCTTGGCGGCGTTTGAACTTCGTGAGCGTCTTGATGTGCCTTATAAAGTAGCGATTAATGAAGCGATTGAATTAGCCAAATCATTTGGCGCCGATGAAAGCCATCGATTCGTCAACGGCGTTTTGGATAAAGCCATCGATAGCCTGCGTCCAACGCGTAAATAGCAAGGCTGTTTATGGCCTTTGGCGAGTTCGATCTCATTGATAACTACTTCACCCATCGTTGGCCGCAACGCGACGATGTGGTGCTTGGTGTCGGCGACGATGGTGCTGTGCTTGCGCTTCCTCAAGGCGCAGAACTCGTCGTTGCCACTGATACTATGGTCAGTGGTGTCCATTTCGACGAACAAACCCCTGCACGCGCTATTGCGCACAAGGTCGCCGCGGTGAACCTAAGTGATCTAGCGGCGATGGGCGCTGAGCCGGCATGGCTATCCTTAGCGTTGACCTTACCCGAGGCCGACCAAGATTGGTTGAATGGCTTCAGCCACGGACTCAAAGAGATCTGTGACTATTATGGTTGCCAACTAATTGGTGGTGATACTACCAAAGGCCCCCTAACTGTAACGGTTACCGCCCATGGCTTTGTGCCAGCGGGCACTGCGTTGCGCCGCGATGGTGCCAAGCCAGGCGATTGGCTGTTTGTTAGCGGTTGCATTGGCGATGCGGGTCTTGCGCTGGCCGTACAGCAACAACGGACGACGATTTCCGATGCGCACTATCGACGGGTGCTTGAACGGCTCTATTTTCCGTCTCCGCGCGTAGCCTTAGGGCAAAACTTACGAGAAATTGCGTCCAGTGCTATCGATATCTCCGATGGTTTAGTCGCTGATCTTAAGCATATTCTCAAGGCTTCTAATGTCGGCGCTCGAGTTGATGTTGACGAATTACCATTAAGCTTAGCTATGACCGAGTCTGTCGCGGCTGACGCCGCTATTGATTATGCCTTGAGCAGTGGCGACGATTATGAACTCTGTTTTACCGTGCCAGAAAGTCGCCGCGGTGTCTTCGATACGGTGCTTGCACATCATCCAGCGAAACCTATTTGTATTGGTCGAATTACCAATGAGGCCAATACACTAACGCTGTTACGAAACGATGAGCCTTGGTTCAGCCAACGAGAGCGTGAGGGCTATGACCACTTCAGCTAAAGCGACGACGCGGCCCACCAAAGTAAAAGTTAAACAGTTACTGCATCCGGTGCACTTCTTGTCATTGGGGTTTGGCAGTGGTTTAGCACCGAAAGCGCCCGGAACCTTTGGAACCTTAGCCGCAATTCCTATTGTGTTACTGCTGCAAGATGTCTCGCCATGGCTTTATTTACTTATTGCTGGGCTGGTCAGCGGGGCGGGAATTGTTTTATGTCGTATGACTGCTGACGCGTTAGGTGTGCATGATCACCCGGCAATCGTGTTAGATGAAATAGCCGGTTACTTACTCGCAATGAGCTTGCTACCGGCGACCTTGCTTAATTTGAGTTTGGCCTTTGTGCTGTTCCGTTTTTTCGATATCGTCAAACCAGGCCCGATAGGCTGGTGCGATAAGCATTTACACGGTGGCTTAGGGATTATGGCTGACGATATCTTAGCAGGTATCGTCAGCGCAGGACTGTTACATCTGGGCTATGCGCTCACGAATGCTTTGTTCTAAGCCGGCGGCGTCGAGTTTAAGCTCGTTGCGCACGGCAGTTTGATCACCATGCTTAATAAAGGTATCTGGTAAACCTAATTGCAGCAGTGACGTGGTTAAGCCCTGCTGGTGTAAGAATTCACCTACCGCGCTGCCAGCGCCTCCGGCAACAACGTTATCTTCGACCGTGACTAATAAATCGTAGGCTTCCGCCAGTTGACGAATCAGCTCTTGATCGAGTGGTTTAACAAAGCGCATGTCGGCGACGGTAGCGTCGAGCGCCTCGGCGGCTGGTAGCACATCGTGTAACACCGTACCAAAACTTAAAATGGCAACGGTGGTGCTTGATTCTGGCGTTGAGGCTTCACGTACTAACCGACCTTTACCTATGCTTAATTCTTGTAACTGATCGTCGATGTTACAGCCGATACCGTTACCGCGCGGGTAGCGCACTGCGGCAGGCTGTTGTAACCGGTGTCCGGTGAAGAGCATATTACGGCACTCGTTTTCATCACTTGGTGTCATTACCACTAGGTTAGGGACACAGCGCAGATAACTGAGGTCAAATGCGCCCTGATGGGTTGGCCCATCGGCACCTACGATTCCAGCGCGGTCAATCGCAAATAGTACCGGCAAGTTTTGTAACGCAACGTCGTGAATAAGCTGGTCGTAACCACGCTGTAAGAACGTCGAGTAGATCGCGACGACCGGGTGATAACCGCCAATCGCAAGCCCAGCGCCAAACGTCACCGCATGCTGTTCAGCGATGGCAACATCAAAATATTGCTGCGGATAGCGCCGTGAAAACTCAACCATGCCCGAGCCTTCGCGCATGGCGGGCGTTACCGCCATCAGTTTCGGGTCGGCTGCGGCCATTTCACACAACCAGTCACCAAAGACTTTTGAGTAAGAAGGGGTCGCTGGTGTCTTAGTGGGCAATGAAGTGGTTGCTGGATCGAACTTAGGCACCCCATGATAGCCAATCGGATCTTTTTCTGCGGGCTCATAGCCTTTGCCTTTGCGCGTGACAATATGCAAGAACTGCGGACCTTTCAAATGGCGCATATTGCGCAGCGTTGACACCAACAAGTCGACATCATGACCATCGATTGGACCGATGTAGTTAAAGCCAAGCTCTTCAAAAATAGTCCCTGGCGCAACCATGCCTTTCATGTGTTCTTCAGCACGACTGGCAAGGTGCTGAATGCCCGGCATGCCTTGTAAAAGCTTTTTGCCACCCTCGCGAATCGAGGTATAAAATTTACCCGATAATACCCGCGCAAGATGATTGTTGAGGCCGCCAACATTCTCTGAAATCGACATATCGTTATCATTTAAGATAACTAACATGTCGGGCTTAATATCACCCGCATGGTTGAGTGCTTCGAACGCCATACCTGCCGTCATTGCACCATCGCCAATAATCGCGACAACACGTTGCTCAGAACGCTCTCGTTCGGCGGCGATGGCCATTCCTAAGGCTGCACTGATGGAGGTACTAGAGTGACCGACACTTAAGGTGTCGTATTCGCTTTCAGGCCGCCATGGAAACGGGTGCAAGCCGTCTTTTTGTCGAATCGTGTGCAGTTGTTGCTTGCGTCCAGTCAGTATCTTATGTGGGTACGCTTGATGGCCGACATCCCACACCAGTTGGTCGTGTGGCGTGGCGTACACATAGTGCAAGGCCACGGTAAGTTCTACGGTGCCAAGCCCTGATGCTAAGTGGCCACTACTGCGACTGACTGAGTTCAGCAAGAAGTCGCGAACTTCCGCGCAAAGTTGTGGCAACTGGCGCTCGTGTAACGTGCGCAAGTCTGCTGGGTTATCGATACCGTCGAGCAACGGATAAGTGTCGTGAGACGAAGATGTCATGCGATTAATGATCCCGATTTAACAACTGTTCTGCAAATTCTTCTAGTAGCTGTGTATTGTAGGGGATTCTGTGGAGCGCTTGAAGCGCTTTCTGGTGTAATTGCGAGAGCTTAACCTGGGCGCCGTCTAAGCCAAGCAACTGTACGTACGTACTTTTATTGGCTGCTTCGTCTTTACCGTTTGTTTTACCGAGAGTTTCTGTCGAACTTGTGACATCCAAAATATCGTCTTTAACTTGAAACGCAAGGCCTAACCAAGTGGCAAATTGACTGAAGTCGGCATAATACTGCTGCGCTTCGTCGTTGCCGGCAAGAACACCCAGCTGCACTGCGGCAGTGATAAGCGCCCCAGTTTTAAGTCGATGAACTTGTTCTAAGTCGGCTTCACTCAGTTGTGCGTCGGTGGCTTCGAGATCAAGGCTTTGCCCGGCACACATACCCTGCATGCCACTGGCGCTTGCCAGCGTGCGCAGCATGGCTAGCTGTCGCTGACTGTCGAGCTCGTTGTGTGGCTGACTTAGCAAGTCAAAGGCTAAGGTTTGTAAGGCATCACCTGCCAAGATGGCGGTCGCTTCGTCAAAAGCCCGGTGGCAGGTGGGTTGCCCACGGCGTAGGTCGTCGTTGTCCATGGCGGGCAAGTCGTCATGCACCAATGAATAGGCATGGATGCATTCAACGGCCGCCGCCGCGCTGTCTAGTGCTGCTGCAGGAGCTGAACAGAGCGTTCCTACGCTGTAGGTGAGAAAGGGGCGTACCCGCTTGCCACCTAGCAATAACGCATGGCGCATCGCTGCTTTTAGTTCACCCGCTGCAGATGCTTGTGCATCAAGCTGTTGGCCAAGGACCAAGTTAATACGCTCGCGCTGCTGCTCGAGCATGGCCGTCAATTTCACGAGCTGGCCTCATCTTGCTCTGGCGTCGCAGCAAATGGCGTCAGTTCCTCACCATTTTGTTGTTGCAATAATTGGCTTACTTTCTGCTCAGCTTGTTGTAATTTTTGTTGGCTTAAACGCGACAATCGTACCGCTTTTTCGAACTGTTCAAGAGCCTGTTCGAGCGGCAACTCGCCTTGTTCGAGCTGAACCACAATTTTTTCTAAATCTTGAATAGCTTGTTCTAGCGATAAATCACTCATAGCAGTACCTATTATTCTATGTGGCGCACAGTGGCGCACAACTTACCCTGATTCCGATGGACCGTCAAATCAGGTATACTAGCGCGTTTTTAAAGTAAAAGAAGTCGCCATCTGATGAAATTTGTTATTCGCTTACATGCCGAAATCACCATTAAGAGTAAAGGTGTTCGCAAACGCTACGGCAAGGTACTGGTTAGCAACCTAAAAAATATTCTTAAACGTGTCGAGATCGAAGACGCCGCACCCATCAAGGTATTGTGGCTTTGGGATCGTATTGAAGTTAATGTCGCCAGCCAAGATCAGCAAGTAGCCGAACAAATTAGCGACGAATTACGAAATATTCCGGGTATTGCATGGTTTAGCCGCTCGCACGAGCTTACGCTGAATTCGACCGAGGAAGCCGACTTTACGCCTATTGCCGCGCAAGTGTTGGCGACTTGGGGTGAACGGTTAAAACAGCAGAGTTTTGCAGTGCGGGTCAATCGAAAAGGCAAGCACGGGTTTCGATCGATGGATCTAGAGCGCTATATCGGTGGCGCCGTATTGCAAAATGTTGAAGGTACGCGAGTGGAGTTACGTCGACCCACTATTGAAGTACGCATTGAAGTTGATAACGATACCGTACGGGTTTTTGGTGACAAACAAAAAGGCCTAGGCGGATTCCCCTTACCCACCCAAGAAACCGTGGTGAGCTTATTGTCAGGTGGCTTTGACTCAAGTGTTGCCAGTTTTCAATTGCTCCGTCGTGGTGCACGTACTCACTTTTGCTTTTTCAATCTAGGTGGCGACCGTCATGAAACTGGGGTACGCCAAACGGCTTATTACCTATGGAACACCTTTGCAAGTTCCCATCCGCTGAAATTTATTAGCATTGATTTTGCGCCGGTGGTGGAAGAGATTTTGGCAGAGGTCGACAATGGCTTGATGGGGGTGGTGCTTAAGCGCCAAATGTTACGCACAGCGCAAATTGTGGCGCGCCGTATTAACGCCAGTGCGCTGGTTACTGGCGAGGCTTTAGGCCAAGTTTCAAGCCAGACCTTAAGCAACTTAAGTGTTATCGATGAGGCGATCGATGGTTTAGTACTGCGGCCTCTCATCACCATGGATAAGCAAGAGATCATTAATATTGCCGAGCACATTGGCACCGCCGATATAGCCCGCAGTATGCCGGAATATTGTGGAGTGATTTCGATCAAGCCAACCGTGAAAGCGCAACGCGATGCCGTTGCTGAAGCTGAGGCGAAGCTCGACCCTGAATTGCTGCAAAAAGTTGTTCGAGCGGCGAATGTTGAAGACGTGCGACACATTGGCGAGGCAACCGATGAGCTGGTGCAGCCGGTAAGTACCGTTGATTCAGTGCAAGCGGGTGAGGTCATCATCGATATCCGCAGTCTCGATGAGCAAGAAGCACGTCCGTTAGGGCAACTCCCTGAAGGTATAGAAGTCACCAGTATTCCATTCTTTAAGCTTGCGACAGCCTTTGCTGAGCTTGATAAAAAGCAGCATTACCTACTTTATTGTGAAAAAGGTGTAATGAGTAAGCTCCAGGCTCTTTACTTACAAGAGCAAGGCTATAACAATGTAGGCGTTTATCAACCCCCACGTTAGGGTTGAAGTGGTAACCGACAAGGATCTTTGATGAGTTCTAAGAATTGGGCGCGTGCACTCTTTATTGCGTTGCTGGCGGTGGTTACAGCATCATTCTTAATGCAGGTATCGAGCGGCGACCTACCGCGCTTCGAACACCTTGATAAAGTGGTGCATTTTGCTGCATTTTTTGTCCTTGCTTGGGCGTTCCATCACGCGTTCCCGATCCCCATTTGGTTGGCCCTCATAGTGCTGACAGGTTATGGCGTACTGATTGAATATATTCAGCAGTTATTGCCGTATCGTACATCGAGTTGGGGAGACTTATTGGCAGATGGCGCAGGTGCGGCGAGCTTTTATTTGATAGCCTGGTGGCGCTTTATGCGCCACCGTAAGAAACAATCTAAGACTTCTTCGTCTTCTTCTTAGCGTCGGCTTTCTTGCGCTTTTTCTTTTTCGCGCGCTTTTTCGGGTCAGGAAATTTATATTGTGGTTTAAGCTCAGCGAAGACCCGCCGCTCAATTTTAGTGTCTTGATAGCGTTCAATACGACCCAGCAATTCAGCGTCGTGGGCTTCGACCAAGTTTACCGCAACACCACTTTTACCGGCTCGCGCGGTACGTCCGATACGGTGCAGGTAGATATCTGCTTGGCGGGGTAAATCATAGTTAACAACTAGCTCAATATCTTCAATGTCTAACCCTCGAGCGGCAATATCTGTTGCTATCAAGGTGGCATCGGCAAAGGTTTCCATGCGTGCGATTATTTTCTGGCGCTCATCTTGGGGCATATCGCCACGCAGAGTAAGGTTTTTAACTTCGGCACTCCAAAGCTTTGCCGAAAGTTCTTCTACCTTTTCACGGGTGCGCACAAAAATAACGCGGCGCCCTGGATAATCGTTCAGCAAGCGTAGCAATAATTTTAGTTTATGATCGGCGGTGTCTGCCTGATACCAGCGTTGTAAAATTTTACCTTTTTCGCGCTTAGGCGGCTGCACCACAATGTGTTCAGGCTCATTTTGAATGGCCGCCGAGAAGCGCAGCACGCCTGGGCTTTCAAGGGTGGCTGAAAACAGTAGCGACTGTTTTAGCTGCAAGGCCGAATGGGCAATCATTTTCACTGACTCGGAAAAGCCCATATCAAGCATGCGATCGGCTTCATCAATAATCAGCCACTCAATATGTTCGAGTTCATATTGTTCGGCATTCAAAAGGTCGAGCAGTCGACCTGGCGTCGCCACCAAAATATCATGGGGATTTTCTAATAACTGGTGCTGACTACCGTAGTTGACGCCACCCGTGATAAGCACTGAGCGCAAGCCGGTGGTCTCTTCAAATGCGTCTGCTTGTTCGGCGATTTGCTGTGCGAGTTCACGGGTAGGCGCTAAGATAAGCACCCGAGCACCGCCAGGTTGTTGGCGTGGAAAGTCGATTAAGTGCTGCAATGCTGGCAATAAAAACGCAAGCGTTTTACCCGTGCCGGTTGGCGAGTTGACCAACAAATCTTGGCCAGCCAGTGCCAAAGGGATCACGGCCTGTTGCACTTTAGCTGGTTTGTTAAGTTCTGCGCCAAGCAAAACGTCAATTAATTCGTCGTCGAGTTCTAGTTGATCCCAATCGGGGGTCATGATGTTTTCCTTTAAGCCAAACGATAACTTTCGTCAGGTTTAGTAATGATGACTGCAATTTTATATCAAAGAAGGGATTTGTGCGATGAAAGTCAGCAAAAGCTGTCAAGTTGATTGGTTTGCTAGAGTGCGGCGCTCTACTTGAGCGCACAGCGCCGCGCTAAAAGTTAGAGCCCGAGGGTTTGTTTACCTTGGTTGAAGGTAATATCCACCGGAATATTAGCGGCAGATAAACGATCGAGATCTGTTTGCAAGGTGTCACCGACATTGCCCATGGTGTCGAACAGTTCACCAACGCCTTGATAATCGCCATCACCCTGTAAGGTCAGGATCTTATCTGAAAGACTGGTCATGGCCTCGCGCATGGCACTCATATCCACTGCGTATTGACCTTGTTCGTTACGGGTAAAGGCACCGGCTTCAGCAAAATAATTGAAGCGGATCATATTGGCTTTGCCATGAGCACTTGAGGCACCGAAGCGCACCGAACGGAAGATTCCAGCTAAAAAGGTCGTGTAATAGTCCTCTAGTTGACCTTCCTCTATGACCCCCTTTTCGAGTAGCTGGGTGACCATATAAAGCCCGAGGATGTCCGCTTTACCTTCTTCTAAAGGCGAGGCATGTTCTTTGAGTGCTTGACGAACGGTATTCGAGCCATCAATGGTATTTTTTATTCCTAAGCCGTGTGCAACTTCATGAAACATGGTGTTGGCAAAAAACGCATCGAACGTAATGTGTTGACGCTGTTCTGGCACAATCAATTGGTCGGCGATGGGCACTAAAATTTCATCAAATTTCGCACGCATGGCGTTTTTCAATTGTAAGCGACGGGTGCCTTTTTCTAACTGAACTTGTTCGTCGTTCGGTAAGTTAATGGCAATGGTTTTGCTGCCAGCATTCGAGTGTCCGGCATAATAGATGACATCGTAGGCATTGAGCTGTGCGCCTGAGCCGGGTACTTCTGCTTTGTACTCTTCTGCAACCGGTAAGCCACGTTGCAGTTCAGGCAAATAAGCGGCATATTTTTCGAGACGCTCGCTCCAGGCTAAGTCTTTAAGCAATACATACGACTCAAACCCTGCGCGATAGCCGTAAAGCTGATCTTCATAGGTTTCAATAGGACCCATCACAATATCAATCGCATTGTCGGTCATTTCCATCCACGCGAAATCAGATTGCTGATAGCTATTGCTTTCAAAGGCATCGGCACGTAATTGAAGGTAGTTGGCGAAGCTTTCACTGCTGGCTAGCTCTGCAGCGTCTCTGAGTAGATCCGCCGCTGCGGTGAGTTGCTCTTTATAGGCCTGGTTATACGGAATACTGTACAGCTCACCGGCATCATTGCGACGTACTAACGTATAAAGATCGATTTTGCCGGCAAAGTCAGCCTGCTCAAACTCAGCTTTGGTCATGTCTGCCGGGTAAAAGTTAGCACCTTCGGGTTTAGCTCCAAAGCCAGTGAGAAATGCTTGGTTATTATCGAGGCGATCCCATGGGCCGTAATTAATCTCGACAAACTTGCGTACTTCTTGATTGTCGAGTTGACTGAGTAACTGTTCCTTTTCGCCTGTGTAGGCTTGCTGCCAAAATAGCTCGTCCATAATTTTTGAGGCATCAATCAATAACCCAAGCATGCGTTTTTGATCCGCGCTTAAATGGCTCAGGTCTGCGGTTAAGTCGACAGGTTGATAAATATCTAAACGTTGCTCAGCTTCTTGCGTTAATACGTGAGCGGGCGGTGCGGCCGTTTCATCGGTCGGCTGTGTTGCTGGTTGTTGTTGCCCACATGCACTTAGAGTTAGCAGCGCTAAGGCGGTTAGGGTAAAAGTTTTGTATGTTTTCATAGTGCACCTATGGTTCTTATTTTGGTGGTATAAACGCTATTAATCTACGCTGATTTCGTCGTTAAATAAACTCACGAGTGCTGGGAATAGTGCATGTAACTCACCACTTAACAGTGCAAAATCGGCGTCTATTTTTTGCTCAGGCGTCGCATCAACGAGCTTATCTTGGTCGTCTAGCAGAACGTCAGTGGCTTTAAAGCGTTTAATCGCCATGTCTTGCTCGAGCACCATAGTGATACGTTCTTGCCATTCAACGGCAAGCTTAGTTACTTGTTTGCCATGCTCTAGGTGGGCCGTGATTTCAGGGCTGGTGAGCTCATGCTTTTTACAGCGAATAATACCGCCTTCTTCGTCGCTGGATCGCAGTTCAGCTTCGTCACCAAAATTAAAGTCGCCGGGTAACTGGCCTTGCTTCAACCATTGCGTAAAGTACAGTTCGGTCGGCTGTTCACTAAACCAAGGCTTCACTGGCAACGAGCCGAGGCTGCTGCGCATCAAGCCTAAGAAGTCTTCGGCTTGATTACTTGCAGAAGCGTCGACGACGACGATACGATTTTCCATATCGAGCATGCCCCAGGTCAGTTTAAAACGAGTAAATGCTTGGGGTAAAAGCTGGTGCACAAGGTCTTCTTTCAACGACTGTTTTTCTTTGCCAACCACGCGGCGACCTTGATCTGCTTCGATGGCTTCTATCTGTTCTTCAAGCTGCGCGTTGACGACACTACTGGGTAATACTTTTTCTTCTTTGCGCGCGCAAAACAAATAGGCATTGCCTATTTTGTGAAATAATTCTTCGCTGCGTGGGCCAAACGGTGACGACCAGCCAAAGCTAGCCAATTCGCTGCGACCACAAGGTTTAAATTGATGCTCGTTAAGAGCTGGAGCTAAATCTTCGGAGAGTTGAAAATCATCAGCTAACGTATATATACGCAAATTGCGAAACCACATAACTTCTTTCCTTGGTGTTTACTGCTAAGTTAGCTTAGCTATCGATAAATTGAATTGGTAATTTGATGTGATAAGCGAGGCCTTCACCTGGTGCCGACTGCACGCTAACAGTACCATTAAAGGTTTGCTCAACTAGATTACGGATAATATGAGTACCTAAACCACTGCCACCGTAGTCGCGTCGCGTGGTAAAAAACGGTTCGAACAGGTGCTGCTGTTGTTCTTCAGTGAGTCCTTTACCGTTATCTCTATAGTCAATCACTAAGCGGTCGCCATGGCGACTAAACGCCAATGTTATCTCGCCTTGCTGGTCCTCCGCAAATGCATGAATCAGTGAGTTGAGCACGAGGTTGGTGATAATTTGGGCTAAGGCACCTGCATGACACCGCGCATTAAGATCTGGCGGACAGTCAATGTTGACCGTATGAGAGGTGCTTTTAAGACGAGGCTGTAATGCGAGTAAAACATGGCTTACATAATTCGCCAGATTGATTTCACGCACTGCCGTTGAGGTCTGGTCAACAGCGACTTGTTTGAAACTATCGAGCAACTCAGAGGCGCGACCCAAGTTATTTTCAAGCAGTTGCGCGCTCTCTAAACTGGCGCCAAGTAAAGTGCGTAATTGCGACTCGGTAAGCTCTTTATTTTCGAGCGCTTGCTGCATGTTATCGAGTTTATCTTTGACCAGGCTTGCGGCGGTAATGCCAATACCTAACGGTGTATTTACATCGTGGGTGATGCCACCGACCAAACGGCCAAGGGATGCTAGTTTCTCAGCCTCAAGTAACTGATCCTGAACGCGTTCGAAAGCAGTGACCGATGACTGTAGTTGTGAGTTGGTTTCACGTAAATCGTCTTCGACAATTTTACGTTGGCGAATTTCTTGTTCTAATTTAGTTTGTCGGCGTTCCAACTCACCTTTGCGGCGCTCTAAATCGGTGAGTACTTGGCTTAAACTTGACGTCTTGCGAGCAACTTCTTGTTCCAATACTGCGTTTTGCTCATCTAATTTTCGGTTAGCGTGGACCAACTGTTGTTGTGTTCGCTCAAGGTCTTCTTGATAATCTTCGAGGTTATCCAACAACTGGTTATAAGCTTGCTCAACCATATTAAACTCAGTATGACGATTACTCTTGAGGTTAATACGAGAGTGCTCTAGATCATCGAGCCGAAAATTACGAATTTGCTGAGTGAGCAGGTTCATCGGACGATTTAACATGCGATGAAAGGCAAGGGTAAATAACACAATCAAAAAGGTACTTTTGATGATGGCATTACCAAAGATGAAGTACAGACTGAATTTGATCCGATCAAGTGCAATGTCGCGGGTTGAGAACAAGGTCACATCACCAACGCGGATAGAGTCGCCAGCAAATTCGAAAATAATTGCTGAGTAGTAACCGAACAGGCCATTACGCTCTGCAATAATGCGGTCTTCGACGTCAGCATGTAGGTTCAATGAATTGACGTTGTCGGTGAGCCCGAGCTTCACTATGGTGTCACCGGTTTCATCGCGTATCGCAATACCTGCGATCGCTGGGATATTAATTAATCCTTCGGCGATGGCTTCAATTTGGGGGTTGTTGTATTCCCACAGCGAGCGGGCAAGGGAGTTACTAAACGTACTCTGTTGATTCTGTAACTCTTGCACCAACTGGTTCTTCGTATCGAAGTACTCTCCCATCACTTGCACACAGGTAACGGTCAGGGTCAGTACGAAATAGACTGAAAGCACGTTGGTCAGCAGCGATTTAGAAATATTTGTGGTGCCCGACATCGAATAACCTATTTGATAAGATGCAGTCAGTTTATCCCAATCAAGCTGAATCGCAACTGTTAGCCAGAGGAATGCTAGGTTCATGCAAAAAGGGGAGCTAATGGCGCCAATTTTTGTTATAAATTAGGGCGCTGTCCGCCTAAACAACCGATAAGTAGTGAGTGACGAATGTTGATGCAAGATGTGCAAGAAAAACTTGAACAAGCACAGCAATGGCTAGTTGAACGCCCTGATATGGATACACTGGCGAAACTAGCGTTATTATTGGCCGGTGCTTGGTTGGCAAACTTTATTGTAAAAAAAGTGCTGCTGGGTGGCTTATTGCGCATCCTAAGTTATACCCCTGCAGGCAAGGACAAACGCGCCATCGAGCGAAACATCATTTCGCGCCTAGCGAATGTGGTACCAGCGCTGGTGATTGCCTTTGGTATCGGCTCGATTCCTAACCTTCCAGACGCGCTAACGACGGTGATAACGAACGTTTGCTATGCCTTTATTGTGATCACCATTGCGCGTTCAATAAGCGGTACGCTAACCATCGTCAATACGCTTTACGAACGTCAGCCTGATGCTCATGAGCGGCCCATCAAAGGTTATATTCAGATCGTTAAAATTGTCATCTATGCGGTGGCCAGTATTCTGATGGTAGCGGTACTTATCGATAAGTCACCGGTGATTTTATTATCTGGTTTAGGTGCGATGGCGGCGGTACTAATGTTGGTGTTCCAAGACACCTTGTTAAGCCTAGTGGCCAGTGTCCAGATCACTTCAAATGATATTATTCGCGTCGGCGATTGGGTTGAAATGCCGAACCTTAATGCCGACGGTGATGTGATTGATATTGCACTGCATCAGGTGAAAGTGCAGAACTGGGATAAAACCATTACCTTTATTCCAACGCGCCGTTTTATTTCCGACTCGTTCAAAAACTGGCGAGGCATGGTGGAGTCTGGCGGGCGTCGAGTGAAACGAAGTTTGCTACTCGACCAGCAAAGCGTACATTTTTTGACTGACGACGAAGAGGATACGGTCGGTCGTTTCCAACTACTCAAAGACTATCTTAAAGACAAACAACAAGAGCTCGAAGACTGGAATCAAAAATTAGAAGATGCCGGTAAAGATCCTGTGAATACGCGCCGAATCACCAATATAGGTACGTTTCGAGCCTATGTTCTTGAGTACCTCAAGCACCATCCCAAGATTCACCAAGAAATGACGCTCATGGTGCGCCTACTTAACCCGACCTCGGATGGACTGCCGATTGAAATTTATTGCTTCACTGATACCACTGAGTGGACCAAGTACGAAAGCATACAATCTGACATTTTTGACCATCTACTGTCGATATTGCCTGAGTTTGGTTTACGTGTATTCCAGCACCCAAGTGGTATTGATATGCGCGAAATGACGCGAGAGTTGCGGCAACAAGACCAAGAAGAGTACCAATCAGAGTCAGAAGACGATGCACCAGAAGAGCAAGAAAAGCGTGAAAGTGACGCGTAGAAGAATCATTGTTTTGGGTTCATCAAACTGTCATAAACCGACCTTACTATAGGCTCGTTTTACGAGGTATTGAGTCGATTTTTAAATTACTGCAAAAGGTAACTGTTATGACATTCAACTATGTAGCTGTGATGATGCTTCCGTTGGCATTGTTAAGCGCTTCGGCTATGGCGCAGCAGAGTAGCGATGACGAGGAAATTACGTTCGACTTTTACGGTAAAGCCAATGTCTCGCTGCAAAGCAATGATGACGGCGCAAGCACCGACACTGAATTAGAGAGTAATTCGTCTCGTATTGGTGTGAAGGGTGGGCGCAAAATTACCGATGATTTGGAAGTTATTTATCAACTGGAGTGGCAAGTCGATTTGGCCGACCTCGGTGGGGATGACAATTTAAAATCACGTAACCAGTTTGTCGGGCTACGAGGTAGCTTTGGCGAACTGACAGTCGGTCGACGTGATACGGTACTGAAAACCGTGCAAGGCGATATTGATCAATTTAGCGATTATGTGGCCGACGTAAAAGGCTTATTTGAAGGCGAGAATCGCACCAGTAATACCATTTCCTACTATTCTCCTAGTTTTAATCACTTTCAAGTTGCCGGAAGTATCGTGCTTAGCGAAGGTGATACACAGGATGACGGATACTCCATGGCGTTGAGCTATGGTGACGAAGCGCTTGATGCCACGGGTTACTACTTTGGTGCCGCTATGGATCGCGAGGTCGACGGCTATGACATTGAACGGCTGGTGGGTTATACCAAAGTGAGCGATACCATGTTTGGTTTAATGTGGCAGCAGCAAGAGCGTGTTGATGGCACCGCCGAGGCAGATGGCTTTGTCGCAAGTGTGCAACAACCGTTAGGACAATTCCGCCTTAAAGCGCAATACCAAGTGATAGACTTTGGCAACGGTGAAGACGACGCACTTTCGCTGGGCGTTGATTACAAGTTGGCCAGTAGCACTAAAATCTACACTTGGTACACCGGACGAGATCGCCAGACGATTGAAGCCAAGCAGCGCTACGTAGCGATAGGGATTGAGCACAAGTTCTAATGGCAAACTTTGTTTTTATTGCTGGCTACGTGATAATTGGCCTACTGCTGCGGCGTAGTCAGCAATTTGCTCAGAATACCGGACAAATCCTCAATGCTTACGTTATTTATGTAGCATTACCAGCCCTTGTACTGCAAAAAATACCGCTGCTGACGTTCGGCAAAGAACTGCTATATCCCGCTTTAATCCCTTGGTTACTGTTGTTGTTAACGGTGCCGATGGTACTGACTCTGGCGCGCTGGCGTGGTTGGCCGCGAGCGACAACCGGGGCGATGCTAATAGTGATTCCACTTGGCAACACATCGTTTGTTGGTTTTCCGATGGTTGAAGCCTTTTTTGGCGCCGAAGGCATTCCTTACGCACTGCTTTATGACCAGCTTGGTTCTTTTTTCATTTTATCGATTTATGCCACCATTATTGCGGCTATTTATAGTCACCAGCCGGGTGAGTCCGCCAAGCGCCCGTCGGCGAGGACCATCGCCTGGAAAATCCTTCGTTTTCCGCCCTTTGTGGCATTGGTTATCGCTTTCATGGTTCGTGATTTCGGCTACCCGGCGGTACTGCAGCAATTTATCGACTCATTAGCTATTACGCTGGTGCCGGTGATTATGGTGGCCGTTGGTTTTCAGTTGCGCTTTAGGTTACCTCAGGAAGATCGTGGTCCGCTTGGTTGGGCATTGGGGCTCAAGCTAGGGGTGATGCCTTTGTTGGCTTTACTGATACTGATGGGCTTTGGATTAGAGCAACTCGCGGTGCAGGTAACCATTATGGAAGCCGCAATGCCAGCCATGATATCGGCGGGCGCCTTAGCGATCATGGCTGGGTTAGCACCGACACTGTCGGCGGCAGTGGTTGGCTATGGCGTACTGTTGTGCTTTTTAACTTTGCCGCTGTGGTACTTTATTCTGCAGTCTCTTCAGACTGTTTTGTAGCCCAGAATTCGCCCTCTGCAACTTTAACCGAAAAAGCTTCGCCGGCGCCGAGTTGTTGTGGTTGACGAATTAACTCACCTTGTTGATTTTGCACCACCGCATAACCTCGAGCAATGGTTTGTAGCGGGCTTACAATTTGCAAGTTTTGCAACGTCGAGGCTTGCCGCTGTTGCCATATTTTTAATGTTTGACGTATTGCCTGGCTATTGCGCTTTTGCAACTGCTCGAGTTGTTGTGCCAGCGGCACCAGTTGACGCTGCGGGTGCACCGACTGCAAGCGTTGATGGCTTTGCGTTAAGCGTTGTTGGGTCTGGCGCTGCGTGCGTTGCAGCGCTGCCGATGCGCGAGCGTAAAGCTCGTCGACCCGTTGGCTATTCTGCTGCAAGCGCCGCTGTGGATGTTGCTGCTGCAAGCGATTGTGCCAATGCTGCAAGGTCTGCTGAAGAAAGCTACGCTGCCGTTGCCAATGTTGAATTAAGCGATGGTCTAGTTGCCGTAGGCGCTGCAAAACCTCACGTTGATCACGGCTTACTAATTCAGCGGCAGCGGAAGGTGTTGGTGCACGCACGTCAGCCACATAATCGGCAATGGTAAAATCAACTTCATGGCCAACCGCACTAATCACTGGCAGTGGGCAGCTGTGCAGTGCGTGTGCTAAGTGCTCATCGTTGAAGCACCATAAGTCTTCGAGCGAACCGCCGCCGCGGGTCAGCAGCAGCACATCAACCTCGTTCCGAGCACATGCACGCTGCAAGGCGAAAAGTAGGTCGTCGACGGCTTTTTGCCCTTGTACGGCGCTGGGGTAAATAATGACTTCAACACTTGGGTCGCGGCGCTGCAGTACCGCAAGAACATCGCGGATAGCCGCACCAGTTGGCGAAGTAATCACACCCACCCGACGAATTTCTGTGGGGAGCGGTTGTTTGTGTTCTGCGGCAAATAAGCCTTGTGCTTGTAGTTTGTGTTTGAGTTGCTCATAACGCTGCTGTAATAGCCCAGCGCCGGCATCCTCCATATGTTCTACTATCAGCTGGTAGTCACCGCGCGGTTCGTAGAGAGTGATTTTGGCTCGCACCAACACCTGCATACCGCTTTGTGGCCGCACTTTAGCGCGCTGATTGGCGTTACGGAACATGGCTCCTTTCACCTGTGCGCGCTCATCTTTTAACGTAAAGTACCAGTGTCCTGAGCCTGGGGCGGCAAAGTTCGAAATTTCGCCAACTAGCCAAATTGAGCCAAAGCCACGTTCAAGTACTTGACGCACTTCAGCATTTAGTTGGGCTACAGTGAATATTGCGGCTTTGCTCATGTTAGAAAACTCATGGTAAGTAAAAAAATCAGTTTACTGAAAAGCGCTTTACGAGTAAAATCTGCCCGCAACATTAACTCAGCTAGTGGGATGTTGCCATGCTACGAATCGCTCAAGAAGCTCTTACCTTCGACGATGTTTTACTCGTCCCCGGTCACTCGACTGTTTTACCTCATAACGCTGACCTGCGCACGCGCCTTACGCGTGGAATCGAACTGAAGATTCCAATGGTTTCAGCCGCCATGGATACGGTAACCGAAGCAGCATTGGCCATCGCGCTGGCGCAAGAAGGCGGACTTGGTTTTGTTCATAAGAATATGACGATTAGTGAACAAGCTGCCCATGTTCGTAAAGTCAAAAAATACGAAAGTGGAATGGTTTCCGACCCTGTCACAGTCACTCCTGATACAACACTTGGTGAAATTCGAGCATTAAGTGTGGAACATGGGTTTCATGGCTTCCCCGTGGTTGAAAATAGCGGCGAGTTAGTCGGTATTATTACCGGTCGCGATGCTCGTGCTGAAAGTGATAATAGCAAACGCGTCGGCACCATCATGACGCCGAAAGAACGCTTAATTACTGTGAAAGAAAGTGCGCAAAGTGAAGAAATACTTGGTTTGATGCACAAACATCGAATTGAGAAAATCTTAGTTGTGGACGATAGCTTTCATTTGCGTGGCATGATCACTTTAAAAGATTTCACCAAAGCAGAAAACAAACCTAATGCCTGTAAAGATGAGTTAGGTCGTCTTCGTGTAGGTGCTGCGGTAGGCGTTGGTCCAGGCACAGAAGAGCGTATTGCCGCGCTGGTTGAGGCTGGCGTCGATGTGTTGTTGATAGATACCTCGCACGGTCATTCGCAAGGCGTCATCGATCGCGTTGCCTATGTGCGCAAGGAATACCCAAATTTACAGCTAATCGCGGGCAATGTCGCGACGGGCGCTGGCGCTAAAGCACTGGCGGATGCCGGTGTGGATGCAGTCAAAGTAGGTATTGGCCCAGGCTCCATTTGTACGACACGTATCGTTACCGGGTGTGGTGTACCGCAGATCACTGCTATTAGTGATGCGGTAGATGCCTTGAAAGGTACTGGGGTACCAGTGATTGCCGATGGCGGTATCCGTTTTTCTGGTGATATTGCGAAGGCCATTGCCGCTGGTGCCGACTGTGTGATGGTCGGCAGCATGTTGGCAGGTACTGAAGAATCACCGGGTGAAGTGGAACTTTACCAAGGGCGTTACTATAAATCTTACCGTGGCATGGGTAGTTTAGGTGCGATGGATCAGCGTAACGGCTCATCAGATCGTTACTTCCAAGCAACCAACGAAGCCGAAAAGTTAGTGCCGGAAGGTATTGAAGGGCGTGTTGCTTATAAAGGTCCAATGGCGACGATTATTCACCAGCAAATGGGTGGGCTGCGCTCTGCTATGGGGCTCACCGGTAGTGCAACGATTAAAGAAATGCGCACTAAACCGCAATTTGTCCGTGTAACATCAGCTGGTATGGGCGAGTCTCACGTGCACGATGTGCAAATTACCAAAGAAGCACCAAACTATCGAATGGGTTAAACCAACATGCAAGATATTCATGCACATCGAATTTTAATATTAGATTTTGGCTCACAGTATACGCAGCTGATCGCACGCCGTATTCGTGAAATTGGCGTGTACTGTGAATTATGGGCGTGGGATGTTGATGCCGAAGACATCAAAAACTTCAATCCCAACGGTATTATCTTATCGGGTGGTCCTGAGTCGGTTACAGAACAAGACTCGCCACGAGCGCCAGACTATGTTTTTGAAGCCGGTGTACCGGTGTTTGGCGTTTGCTACGGCATGCAAACCATGGCCGCACAACTCGGTGGTAAGGTGCAAGGTTCACTAGAGCGTGAATTTGGCTATGCTCGTGTCGAGCGCACCGCTCCTTGTTCGTTATTTCATCATATTGAAGATAGTGTCCATGACAATGGTAATCCAGAAATTGACGTATGGATGAGCCATGGCGACAAGGTCATTGAATTACCACCTGGTTTTCAAACCGTGGCGCAGACGGCAACCTGCCCAATTGCAGCGATGGCAGACGAAGATCGTGATTACTATGGTGTGCAGTTCCACCCAGAAGTCACCCATACCCGCCAGGGTATGCGCATGCTGGAACACTTTGTGGTAGAGATTTGTGAATGCGAAACGAATTGGACAGCGGCTCACATTATCGACGATGCGGTGGCACGAATTCGTGAGCAAGTCGGCAGTGGTAAAGTCGTATTAGGGCTTTCTGGTGGGGTCGACAGCTCGGTCACCGCAATGTTATTGCATCGTGCCATAGGTGAGCAGCTTACCTGCGTGTTTGTCGATAATGGCTTATTGCGTTGGCAGGAAGCCGAACAGGTAATGGAGATGTTTGGCGACCATTATGGTCTCAACATTGTGCACGTAGACGCTGAAGATCGCTTTTTGGATGCCTTAGCAGGTGAGCACGACCCTGAAGCGAAACGTAAGATCATTGGGCGTGTTTTTATTGAGATTTTTGACGAGCAAGCGACCAGTATTCGCGACGTTTCTTATTTAGCGCAAGGCACTATTTACCCTGATGTGATTGAGTCTGCTGGCTCGAAAACCGGGAAAGCTCACGTTATTAAATCACACCATAATGTCGGTGGATTACCAGAAGAAATGAAATTGGATCTGGTTGAGCCGCTACGCGAACTATTCAAAGATGAAGTGCGCAAAATTGGCTTAGAGCTAGGCTTACCGTACGACATGCTCTACCGTCATCCATTCCCAGGGCCAGGCTTAGGTGTTCGGGTGTTGGCCGAGGTGAAAAAAGAATATTGCGAGCTCTTGCGTCGTGCCGACCATATTTTTATTACGGAACTACGTAAAGCCGGCTTATATCATGAAGTGAGCCAAGCATTTGCAGTGTTCTTGCCGGTTCGCTCGGTAGGTGTCATGGGCGATGCCCGTAAATATGACTGGGTGATTGCGATTCGAGCGGTGGAAACTATTGACTTTATGACCGCGCGTTGGGCACATTTACCTTATGAGCTACTCGAAACGGTCTCGAACCGAATTATTAATGAAATCGATGGCATTTCTCGTGTTGTCTACGATATTTCAGGCAAACCTCCCGCCACTATCGAGTGGGAGTAGCTGACGTGGCGCGTTGGCTTAGCTTGTTAGCCTTGGTGCTACTTGCTGGCTGCGCGCCGCAACCGCAGCCTGATCACCTAACTGAAATTCAACAACGCGGTGTGCTGCGTGTGGGTACCTTATTAGGCCCAACCACCTACTATCACGAATTTGAAAGTGAAGGTGGGCTGGAATATGCGCTAGCAGCAACCTTTGCCGAACAGCTCGATGTTGAGCTTGAAATTGTTTCCAGATACAACGTCAATGATTTATTTCGTCTCATCGACACCGGCCAAGTTGACCTTGTGGCCGCAGGTTTAGACCGCACCCCCCGACGGGATCGTAATTATCGCTTCGGCCCCCCTTATCAAGAAGTTGCCCAGCGCCTAGTTTATCGGCAAGGGTCTCGCGATCGACCGCGCGATTGGAGCCAAGTAGAAGACGAAGTTGTGGTGGTCGCGGGAAGTAGCCATCACGATTGGCTGCAACGCAATAGCAAGAGCTTTCCACAGCTCAAGTGGCGGGCGACCAACGAACATGATGCTGCAGAGCTGCTGCGTGCGGTGATTGATGGTGAGATCGCGTTCACCATCGCCGATAGCAATATTCTAGATATGCAGCGTCGTTACTTTCCCAATATTAGTATCGCCTTCACCGTGCGCGACAATCTAGATGTAAGCTGGATGCTCGATGCCGAACGTGATGCGTCACTTTACGCCGAAGTCATTCAGTTCTTCGGAACTTTAAGGCAATCAGGCGAACTTGAGCGTTTAATTGACCAACACTTTGGTCATGTCTCACAGTTTAACTATGTCGATACCAGCTTTTTTATTGATGCTGTGCAAACCACCTTACCAAAATACCGTGACTTTTTTGTCGAGCATTCAGGCCGTTTAGACTGGCGCTTGTTGGCGGCTATTTCTTATCAAGAGAGTCATTGGGATCCGCGGGCAGTGTCGGCCACCGGTGTGCGCGGCCTGATGATGCTCACGCTACCCACTGCCGAGGCGATGGGCGTAACGAGTCGGCTAAACCCTGAAGAAAGCATTCGCGGCGGCGCCCGCTACTTTGAACGAATGCTCGATACCATACCGGCTCGTATACCCGAACCCGACCGCACGTGGTTTGCCTTAGCTGCTTACAATATAGGCTACGGGCATTTGGAAGATGCGCGTGTGCTCACTGAACGTCAGGGCGGTGACCCTGATCGCTGGATTGATGTAAGAAAACGACTACCTTTATTAAGGCAAAAGAAATATTACCGACAAACGCGTTACGGTTTTGCGCGTGGTGATGAACCTGTGCGATATGTAGGAAACATACGTCGCTACTACGACACCTTAGTTTGGCTGGATGAACGAGGACGAATTCCTGCCCAACCGCTAGAAATTTCGCTGCCGTTAGGTAGCGGAGACGAGGTAGATTAATGCGCACAAGAAAACGACTAGTGCCTCACGCCCGCCGTAGGGCGTGGAATCGCAAGCAACGTCACCTGATGAACGAACGCCGCCAGAAATGGTTTCGGCTCTGTGAAAAAGAAGATTGACGTGCTTTGTGTGCGGTAGTTAAGAAGACAAAAAAAGACTATAATACGCGGCTTCAAAAGTCGGTGAAAACCATCCACTGCCAACCTGGAGAATGATCTGTGGAGATAGTACGCGGCGCCCCAGCCCTATCTGAATTTCGGACTGAAAAACTTATGCAGCGGTTACGTCAAGCGGACGTTCCGGTGCGAGCTCTCTATGCCGAGTATATGCATTTCGTGGATGCGACAGCAGCACTGTCGAATGACGAACAGCAGGTCTTACACAAACTACTTACCTATGGTCCGGCGTTAGCGCAACATTTGCCTGAAGGGCGGTTGCTGGCAGTGGTGCCACGCGCGGGCACTATTTCGCCTTGGTCGTCGAAAGCCACGGATATTGCACATAACTGCGGACTAGAGAAGGTTCGCCGGTTAGAACGTGGCGTTGCGTATTACCTTGATGGTGAGCTTGATAACCAGCAAGTGCAGAATGCTCAAGCTATTTTGCATGACCGTATGACCGAAATGGTGATCGAAGACTTGCAGCATGCTGAACGTTTATTTGCGACCGCAGAGCCGGCACCACTGAGCTCGGTTGATATTTTAGCGGGCGGCCGTGAAGCATTAAAGAGCGCCAATATCGAGATGGGCTTAGCGCTTGCAGATGATGAAATCGACTATTTATTTGAAAGCTTTAGTCATTTAGGCCGTAACCCGAACGACATCGAACTCTATATGTTTGCACAAGCAAACTCAGAGCACTGTCGTCATAAAATATTTAACGCGGACTGGACCATTGACGGCAAAGAACAGCTGAAGTCGCTGTTTAAAATGATTAAAAACACCTTCGAAGTGACACCAGAACACGTATTGTCGGCGTACAAAGATAACGCTGCGGTGATGGTCGGTTCCGAAGCTGGACGTTTTTATCCTTATCCTGCAGGAACGCAGGCGGCAGGGGAGTATAGCTACTTCCACGAGCCGGTACATATTTTAATGAAAGTTGAAACGCATAATCACCCGACTGCGATTTCTCCTTTCCCCGGTGCCGCAACAGGTTCTGGCGGTGAGATCCGTGATGAAGGCGCTACCGGTCGAGGCTCGAAACCTAAAGCGGGTTTAGTTGGTTTTAGCGTTTCAAACTTAAGGATCCCTGGCTTTGAACAGCCATGGGAAGAAGATTTCGGCAAACCTGACCGTATTGTAACAGCGCTTGAAATTATGCTGGAAGGGCCGCTCGGTGGCGCGGCGTTTAACAATGAGTTCGGGCGCCCTGCGTTAACGGGGTACTTCCGTACCTATGAAGAACAAGTTGATAGCCATAACGGCATCGAAGTGCGTGGTTACCACAAGCCGATTATGATTGCCGGTGGCATGGGTAACATCCGCGAAAACCATGTCGAAAAAGGCGAGATTCCGGTCGGTGCAAAACTTGTGGTGTTAGGTGGCCCGGCGATGAATATCGGCTTAGGCGGTGGTGCTGCGTCTTCGATGGCCTCAGGCACCTCAAGCGAAGATTTAGACTTTGCCTCGGTGCAGCGTGATAACCCAGAAATGGAGCGCCGCTGCCAGGAAGTTATCGATCGGTGCTGGCAGCTTGGCGAGAAAAACCCTATTGCTTTTATTCATGACGTAGGTGCGGGTGGTCTTTCCAACGCTATGCCTGAATTGGTGAGCGATGGTGGTCGTGGCGGCAAGTTCGAGTTACGTAAGATACCAAATGATGAGCCGGGCATGTCCCCCCTAGCTATCTGGTGTAACGAGTCTCAAGAACGCTATGTGATGGCCATCGCCACTGAACACATGCAAGTATTTACGGATATTTGCGAACGTGAACGAGCGCCATTTGCGGTGATCGGTGAGGCCACTGAAGAAGAGCATTTGAGCTTAACTGATAGTCATTTTGAGTCGACCCCAATCGACTTGCCGTTGAATGTACTCCTTGGCAAAGTGCCTAAAATGCATCGCGACGTGGCGAGTCAACAGGCGACGGGTAAAGCCTTAAATACCTCAGGTATCGACTTGGCTGAAGCGGCAGAACGGTTATTGCGTTTGCCAGCCATTGCCGAGAAGACCTTCCTGATCACTATTGGCGACCGCAGTGTGACCGGCTTGGTGGCGCGCGACCAAATGGTGGGACCATGGCAGATCCCCGTTGCTGATGTGGCGGTGACGGCAGCAAGTTATGACACCTACGCGGGCGAAGCCATGGCGATGGGTGAGCGTACGCCATTAGCGCTGTTAAATTATGGTGCGTCGGCTCGAATAGCGGTAGGTGAAGCACTTACCAATATAGCAGCGGCCGATATTGGCGACTTGAAGCATATTAAACTTTCGGCAAACTGGATGGCCGCTGCAGGCCACCCGGGCGAAGATGCTGGCCTTTACGAAGCGGTTAAAGCGGTGGGGGAAGAGCTTTGCCCTGCACTGGGAATCACCATACCGGTCGGTAAAGACTCAATGTCGATGAAAACCCAATGGCAGCAAAATGGTGAAGACAAAGCGGTTACAGCGCCGTTGAGCTTGGTTATTACAGCATTTGGTCGAGTACAAGATGTCCGCCGTACGGTGACGCCGCAATTACGTACCGATAAAGGCCCAAGCCAGTTGCTATTAGTGGACCTGGGGCATGGTCAGACACGCCTTGGTGGTTCCGCCTTGGCGCAGGTTTATCGCCAGCTAGGTGATGCGACCCCGGATGTTGACGATGCGAAGGCCTTAAAGGCGTTTTTTGAGGTGACGCAACGACTGGTCCGCGACAAAAAATTACTGGCGTACCATGACCGCTCGGACGGTGGTTTGTTTGTGACTGTCGCAGAAATGGCTTTTGCTGGTCATTGTGGCGCACGAGTGGCGCTTGATAAGGTTCACGCGGACGACTTGGTTGCGCTCTTTAGTGAAGAGCTGGGTGCGGTACTGCAAGTACACAACGACAAAGTTGATGAGGTAGTGGCGGCCTACAGTGATGCCGGTTTAGCTGAGGCGGTTAAAGTTCTTGGCGACGTTACTGCTGCAGATGAGCTGATCTTTACACGCGCAGGAACGGATGTCTTAACAGGTGCGCGTAGCCATTATCGCAAGGTATGGGCGGAAACAACCCACCAAATGCAGCGTTTGCGAGATAACCCTGCGTGTGCCGATGAAGAGTTTGCGGCGAAGCAACGTAGTGATGATACTGGACTGTTTGCGGACCTTAGCTTCGATACCAGTGAAGATATTGCTGCCCCTTATATTAATACGGGCCGTGATCCGGTGGTTGCGGTACTACGAGAACAAGGGGTTAACTCACACGTTGAAATGGCCGCGGCGTTCGATCGTGCCGGTTTTGCCGCCATTGATGTGCATATGAGTGATATTCTCGCGGGTCGAGTCAGCTTAGACGACTTCCACGGTTTAGTGGCTTGCGGCGGCTTCTCGTACGGCGACGTACTTGGCGCCGGCGAAGGGTGGGCGAAGTCAGTGCTGTTTAACAACCGTGCGCGCGACCAATTTGCAGCGTTCTTTGAGCGTGAAAAAACCTTTGCGCTTGGGGTCTGTAATGGCTGCCAAATGCTTTCTAATTTACGTGAGCTTATTCCAGGCGCAGAAGCTTGGCCGCACTTCGTAACCAACCGTTCAGAACGTTTTGAGGCTCGCGTAAGCATGGTCGAAGTACAGGAAAGTCCATCGTTGTTCTTTGCCGGTATGCAAGGCTCGAAAATGCCTATCGCTGTGTCGCATGGTGAAGGTCGTGCCGAATTTAAAGGTAACAACTTGGCCACGGTTAAAGAGCAAGGACTGGTCGCACTTCGCTACGTTAATAACAAGGGCGGTATTGCCACCGACTACCCAGCGAACCCTAACGGTTCACCTGAAGGTATCACCGGTTTGACTACGGCTGATGGCCGCGTATCTATTATGATGCCTCACCCAGAGCGAGTGTTTAGAACCGTCGCAAATAGTTGGCACCCAGACGAGTGGGGTGAAGATAGCCCATGGATGCGGATGTTCCGAAATGCGCGAGTTTACCTCGGCTAACCGGTAACAGCAGATAGGCCAACAGCAAAAAGAAAACCCTCGCTAAGGCGAGGGTTTTTTATTTCACTAAGCGGGTAAAGAGCTACGACTTAGAAGTCGTAGCTGATACCAACGCGGATGCTCCATAGAGATGGGCTACCTACTCGCGACTGTACATTTTCAGGTGCACGGAACGAGTTGTACTGGTAAGCGCCATCGGCAGAGCCATCGTCGATGTACTCAACGTTGCCGATATTAACCATGCGTGGGAAGCTGCGCTCATAGAGCACGCCCCAGTCATCGTTAATGAGGTTGCTTAGGTTATCAATAACAAAGAACGCACTGGCTTTATGGCCATCGACGAAACCGGCAAACTCTTGCTCAACACGGAAGTCGACTTTTTGCCACCAGTCGCTGTTGAACTCGTTGCGCGGCGAGATACCACCAGCGTGTTCTGCTAAACCTGTTTCTTCTAGGTAATCGAAGAACCCTGCGGTATCAAAGCCTGGGCCAGCCACAAAGTTTTCATCGTCGGCACCCGTTGGGATATAGAACAACTGGCGGCCGCCAGTGATGTCGCCCGATGGGCCTGACATGACGAAACTATAAGGCCGACCTTTGTTAGCTTGACCGAACAAACTAAAGGTTGTTTCGTAACCATCAAAGAACTCAGTGCGATACTGGGCATTGAATGTGAAACGGTGCGGTATCTCATAGTTTGAGGTTGCTACGCCTGGATTTTGGAAGTCAGAGACCGCCACGCTAGTGTAGTTTGAGTAGGCCACCGAGCTAGTCATCGGGTTAACATCTTCAGACTTGGTGTAGGCGTAACCTAAGGTCCAGTTCAAGCCCCATTCGTGTTGCTTGGTTAAGGCCAGTGACACACTCGTGCTCTTACCTGAATCACCGTCAACGTTGGTCAGCATAAAGGCATCAACTGGGCCACCAAGGTAGCTAGGTGGAAGGCTAGGATAGATTGGACGACCGTCAGGACCTACTGCTTCTGGGCCGTAGCCGCCTGCTGGGGTGCGACGTAAATCACTAATAATTGCCGCATCATTTTTCTTCGAATGCAGAACATCAGCCATTACTACGTAGCCGTTATCAAAGGTGTAAGTCGCACCTAAGGCGTATTTCCATTCGTTTGGTAGTTCGAAGTCTGGGTCTAACACGTTAATCGGACCGCCACCGTTGGCTGCTGCAACCTCGTCAACCATATCCTGCGGGATATCGTATAGTGGACGACCTGAGCCATCATGTGGAATGTCGAATAACGACTCGCCATTGCTGTTACGCCAGTACACTTCGTACAACTTGGTACCGTTGTTCGAGTAGTTGTTCGACAGCCATACGTTCGGGTTACCACCTGAGTACAAGCCAATACCACCGCGAACTTCGAGGTTGTCATCAACCACCCAGTTCATACCTAAGCGTGGCTGTAATAAGCCTTCACCATCAACGGTGGCATCATTACCAAAACCATAGGTGCTGGCGAAATCAGCGTTATAGGCTGGCGCATCATCTGTGGTGTACCAGTCATAACGTAAGCCGAACGTCAGGGTCAGGTCATAGTTAATGAAGTAGTATTCGTCTTGCGCATACGCGGTATTGATGGTGTAAGCAAACTCACCTGCGCCGTCGATTGGGTTGTTTGTGCCGGCGGCATTTTCATACGTAATGGCATAGGGTACCGCGTTTTCGAAGTCATCAATCGAGCGGAAAATAAACTCGCCTTGAGTTTCTTGCACGAATAGGTTGTAGACATCGTAAGTTTCACTTTCGATACCAAACGACAAGGTATGGTCGTCCAGCAAGTAGGTACCAGCTAGTTTAAAGAACGTGGTGTCGTATTTGAGTTTATTCGAGTGGCGAGAGTCGTCTGCACCCAAGTAAACCGTAGGAACATCGGCATTCCCTGACGGACCTAATTCAAGTTGAATTTCGCCGACTTCAGTGCCGCCTAAGGGCAGTACGCGAGCGTCAAGCTCTGAGTAGCCGACCCGTAACTCGGTCGAGAAGTTGTAGGTCCAGTCTGAGTAAAGTTGTGCGACATAAGAGGTGAACTCTGAACCACGCTCATAGTAGTGATTAGAGAATTCAAGCTCAGTGGCATCACCGTCAGACTGTGCAATTGAGTAGCCATCGTTGTAGTTGTAGGTAAACGATGCACGATGTGAATCATTGATGTACCAATCAAGTTTGGCGAGGAACTTTTCATCTTCAACGGGGAGACTCGCTGGGAAGCCACCTGGCTCAAAACCGTAAACGTCGCGCGCAATGGCAGCGATTCGCTCAACATCCGCCTGGCTGACACCTTCAATGATGGTGGCAGCATTGGTACCTTCAGGGCCACGGTCAAAGGTATTTGCGCCTTCAAGTTTTTCATAGGCCGCAAACCAGAACAGTTTGTCTTCGACAATAGCGCCACCGGCGTTGAAACCGTAGCGCTTCTCGCTGAAATCGCCGATGTTGATGTTATCGCCTTCGAGCGTGTCGCCTTGCATTGAGTCATTGGTGTAATCAAAGAACACACTACCGAAGACTTCGTTTTCACCTGACTTCGTGACTGCGTTGATATTACATGCGGTAAAACCACCATACTGCACATCAAACGGCGCCAGTTCTACAGCAACCTGTTCGATCGCGTCGTAAGAGAAAGGCATACGCTCGGTAGGATAACCACTCGAGTTCAGACCAAAGTTATCGTTGGTACGAACACCATCAACGGTTAAGCTATTGAAGCGTGGGTTGGCACCGGCACATTGAATGCCGCGCGAGAAGCTTTCATCAATGTACATGCGCGGATCGATGCGCACTACGTCTTTAATATCACGGTTGACCGATGGCGCATCTTCTAGGTCACGCAAGCCAAAGGTTGCACTTGGGCTGTTCGAACCTGAGGTCATGTTCAATACCCGGCCGCTTACCTGAATACGCTCGACTGACTGTTGTTCAACAGCAATATTCACGCTTTCCGTTTCGCCCAACGTAAGGAAGACGTTTTCGCGGCGCTCAACGTTACCCATGTTGTCGGTCACGGTTAAGGTGTAAGGACCACCTACCGCGAGCCCTCGTGCTGAGAATAAGCCATTTTCATTCGCTGTTAGGGTGCGAGACGCGCCCGTACGCTCATCGGTAAGTACAATAGAGGCGTTGCTGAGCGCTTCACCGGTTTGCTCACTAATAATGACACCGCGAACGCTCGAAGAGGTTTCTTGCGCTGTTGCTGTGGCAGACAGACCTATCGCTAGGGCGACTGCCGCGGCAATTCGACTGGGTTTATTATTCAACATGATGTTGTTTCCTGGGTTGTGGTTTGAACAAATTGATTTATAGACAGCGAAAAGCTTAATTGTTTTGCATTACAACTTGATGAAATAGTAGTCAAGAAATAACTATTTGGCATCATTCTTTACCTTTTTAGCCAGCGCAGCTTGTTTACGGCGCTGCCGGAAAAAACCTTGCAGCAGGGCGGCAGATTCGTTTTCTAACACCCCACCGATCACCTGCACTTTGTGGTTCATAGAGCTATGGTTCAGAACATTTATCGCGGATCCCGTGGCGCCAGTGCGCGGATCACTAGCAGCAAAAACCAATGTCTGAATGCGAGCATGAGTAATTAACCCAGCACACATGGCACAGGGCTCAAGAGAAACATAAAGCGTGGTATTTACTAGGCGGTAATTGTTGAGGTGGTTTCCGGCGGCACGAATGGCCTGAGCTTCGGCATGAGCAGAGGGGTCGTTTAGGTGAATGACCTGATTAAAACCCTCGCCAATAATTTGATTATCATGGACCACGACCGCACCGACAGGCACTTCGCCGAATTGTTCAGCTTGTCGTGCAAGTTCAAGTGTGCGCTGCATAAAGCGTTGGTGATCCATTCGCTATCTCGTTGGAAAGCAATGGCGCGCATTGTAAAAAAAAGCCCCCGCAAATGCGAGGGCTTTTTGTACATTTTTGCACATTAATTATGCAAACAGGGTTTGCTTAGAAACGATAACGGATACCGATCTTCGCTTGCCATGTTGAACGCTCAGGTAAGTAGCGCGTTGGTGCTTGGGTAACAACATCAAAGGCACGGTTGTTATAAGGCACGCCATAGACGTACTGGCCGTCGTCGTTGATGTATGCACTAACCAATTCGCGTACGTTATCACCATATGGCAACACGTGCTTCTGGCCTGCTTCTTTATCGAAGATAGCGATCAGGTTACGAACGTTGATATAAAGCTCACCTTTATGGCCTTCAGCAAACCCAGGTAATTCTTGGGTATATTTGAAGTCTAGGTTCGTTGTCCAAGGACCACGCTCGGTGTTACGTGGTAAGTAACCACCTTCGTAGCCACCAAGACCAGCACGTTCGATATACTCCATGAACTGTTCATAGCTGAAGTTATCTTCATAGGCAACGGCCGCGTCGTTTGGTCCGGTTGGGATATACGGCAGGTAAACTGACGATTGACCCAAAGTACCAAACGGCTGGTTACCAAAGCTTACGTCGCCATAGCTGTCATAGACGTAACCCCAAGGACGACCAGAGTAACGTTCCCAGAACAGGCCAAAGGTTGACGTGTAACCGTTAAAGATTTCGGTCTTGTAGGTTAGGTCAGCCATGAAGCGATGCTCAACCTGGTACGATGCTGTGCCAGGGGTGACATTTTGACGGTCAATTGCAACAGGGAAGCGGTAGTTCGAGATAGCAGTGCTTGAGCTACCGGCAACCGCTTCTTCGATGTCTTGGTTGGTGTAGCTAGCACGCATGCTAAAGCCGTTGTCCCATGCTTTACCTAAGGTAGTGGTGAAGATTTGACTCTTACCGCCGTCACCGTTGGTTAACAATAGGTCATAACGTTGTACGTTACCGTGATCACCCACACCTTGTGGCTCGTGATCGTCAAGCGGGTCATCAACAACGTAGATAATACGGCCACCATCGACAGTGGTACGTGGTTCACCGTTTTGGTCTAACAATGGTACGCGTGAAAGGTCTTTCCACTGCACATCGTCTTTACGACGGGTGTAGATGTATTCGACGCTTGCAAACCAGTCATCGCCTAAGGCAGGAATGCTAAAGCTGTTGAAATCAACACCTAAGCTGCCACGCCAGTCTGATGGTAAGTCGAAATCAGGGTCGATAGCGTTGACATAACCGTCGGCAATTAGGCCATCTTGTACCGCTTGTGGTACTTCAGTTGGGTCAACGTTGTCCATGAATACTGACCATGGAACATCAGACAAGTAACGGTCGAACTGTGAGAAAGTGGTACCGTTGTTGGTGTATGAATTAGAAACCCAAACATTAGGTCGGCCACCTGCATAACGACCAAATCCACCGCGAACACGAACATCGTCCGTTAATTGATACTTGAAACCTACGCGTGGTAAGAACAAATCTTTACCGTTGAGGTTTTCAGTATTTGCGAAGCCGTAGCGAGCCGCAAACTTTTCGTTGTAGGCTGGCTTGTCTTCAGCATGCATACGCTCGTAACGCAGACCAAACATAAGCTCTAGGTCCCACGTTGGCTGCCAAGTGTCTTGAATGTATAGCGCTTGCGTACCTTGCGTAAAGTTAGCCGCGGCATCGTTGATGTCGCCAGTTAAGCTACCTGCATAGTAGAAGCTACCAGCTTCACGGTTCTCAAAGTCTTCGATGCTATCGAATTCCCACGAACCTAATGCGTTTTGCACAAACAGGTTATAGATGTCAGTTTCTGAGAACGCATAGCCGAAGCCAATTGCGTGGTCGCCTAACAGGTATTCACCGTTTAATTGCAGTTCTAAAGTTGAGTTCTCACCTTCGTTCGCGTGACGAGAGTAATCTGGGCCAAACTCAATAGCGTTTCGGCCACCCACTTCAACGGTAACCATACCTAAGGTGCGGCCCGCTAGTGGATCTTGGATAGACTCAACATCTTTGTAAGAAAGCTTAATGTCACTCGAGAAGTTCGAGCTCCAGTTAGAGTAAACTTGAACGGCATATGCGTCTAAGATCTGTTCATTGTTGTACCAGCTTGATGACAAGGTAAGCGTACCGTCGCCGCCGTACTGGTTACGAATAGAGTTACCGTCGGTGCGTTGATAGGTAAAGGCAGCACGATGTTCATTGCTGACGTTCCAGTCAAGCTTCACCAATAGTTTGTTGTCTTCTTCTTCGGCAGGAATATTCCAGCCACCCAATTGCTGATCAGTTAAGCCATAAACGTCACGTGCGATGGTAAGAACTTGGTTGAGTTCTTCGCTGGTGATGTTAGCAATGTTGGCCGCATCAGAACCAATAGGACCGCGATACGGTGCATTGGTTTCGTCTTGGGTTTCGTAGTTTACGTAGAAGAACAACTTGTCTTTGATGATTGGACCACCAAGGCTCAAGCCTAAGGTTTTCTCTTCGTAATCGACGTTAGGTGGTAAAGCGTCTTCATCATACTTTGATGCTTCTGCATCGCCAGCAAGCGAGTCACTGGTGTATTGATAGAATACTGAGCCGCTTAATTCGTTGGTACCAGACTTAGTTACAGCGTTAACTTTAGCGCCGGTAAAGTTGGTATCTTTTGCGTTAAAAGGCGCAACATCAACGGTGATTTGCTCAATCGCGTCGATAGAAATTGGCGAGCCTTGGGTTGGGTAACCGTTGCTGTTCAAGCCAAAATCATCGTTCTGCGCAATACCGTCAACGGTGATTGAGTTGTAACGAGGGTTGTTACCTGCAACAACAAGTTGGTCACCGTCGCCGAGTTGGGTCGCTAACGGGTTTAGGCGAACAATTTCTTTCAAGTCGCGGCTGTAAGTAGGTAACGACTGAATTTGCTCTTCACCGAACGAGCTGCTTGAGCCGTTGTTCAGTTGAGCATAGTTGATCGCTTGGCCGGTTACGGTAATACGTTCAACATCATTCGCTTCCAATTGGGCATTTAACCGGAAGGTTTCACCAAGTTTCAGGAATACTTCTGAATACTGGGCATCTTGGTAAACATCAGAGTCAAACGTAATGCGGTATGGACCGCCAACTCGAAGACCGCTTGCAATAAAGGTACCAGAACTGTCAGTTGTGACTTCAGTGGTTGAACCTGAAGGCATGTGCTTAATCACAACTGTGGTATTGGCAGCGCCATTACCTTGTGGACCTAAAATTTCGCCTCGCAAAGATGCCGAGGTATCTTGTGCTATTGCAGTTGTCGAGGCTAAGCCTAGAGCAATTGCGATAGCACTTGCGGTGCGGGAAAATCGCAGAGATGTTGTCATCTTTCTAAATTTCCTGGGTTGTGGTTTAAAAAAAACTTGTAGGCAATACCGCTTAATGTTGCGCTCGATAATTGAAACAGGTGTTTGTAACACTTAACTGTGTCAAAATTGTGTCAGCATTTTACGCAAAATAGATTAGAATTGCACCGATTTTCTGGAACCAATAAGGTAAGAAATTGTCACAGCGCACTTGTTAAAAGGATGAACAATTTGATGAAGCCAGTCATGCTCGGAGTTGTAGCTCTATTCGCAAGTTTATTAAGTGGATGTGATATGCCGAAAAAACAACAAAATCCAACAACACTGCGTGTTGCGACTTTTAATGTGAGTATGGATGCTTCGAATTACTTGCCCGCCGATAAGTGGGCGAGTGAAGGGGCATGGGCACTGCCGAGGGCGTTGAAAAACGGTCACTCGCAAATTAAAGCAATTGCCGAAATCATTCAGCACACTCGTCCTGATATTCTCATTCTAAATGAATTCGATTATTTGCCCGACGCAGATGCGTTGGCGCAGTTTCAAAAAGACTTTCTTGGTGTGAGCCAAAACGGCGAAGCGCCAATTGAGTACTCCTACCGTTACTGGGGGCCAGTCAACACTGGCCGGCCAAGCCCTTTCGATTTAGACCGTGATGGCAAGGCAACAGGCACCGCAGGCGACGCGTGGGGCTACGGTAATTACCCCGGCCAGTATGGTATGGCGATACTGTCACGTTATCCGCTGAAACAAGACCAAGCGCGCAGTTTTCAGCTGTTCCGTTGGCGCGACCTTCCCGGCGCTTTGCAACCGCTGGTGCCAAATTCACACGAGCCCTGGTACAGCCCTGCCGCTTGGGCCGAAATGCCGTTAAGTTCCAAGTCACACTGGGATATTGTTGCACAAGTGAACGGATTTGATCTGCACTTGTTGGTAAGCCATCCGACGCCGCCAGTTTTTGACGGTGAAGAGA
Organism: Pseudidiomarina piscicola; assembly: GCF_902806985.1. Taxonomy (GTDB): domain Bacteria; phylum Pseudomonadota; class Gammaproteobacteria; order Enterobacterales; family Alteromonadaceae; genus Pseudidiomarina; species Pseudidiomarina piscicola. The sequence continues at coordinate 10,328 of NZ_CADCXY010000005.1, read as the reverse complement.
ACCGCAATGGGCGCCGAAACTTTGATGAAATTCGGTTCTGGAAAGACTATATAGGCAAAGCGTCAACCGATTTTATTTATGACGATAAAGGCCGCCGTGGAGGGCTGGGGGAAGCGCAACGTTTTGTCATTGCGGGCGACTTAAATGCCTCAATTGAGAGTACGGACAATATGCCGGGCGCTATCGAGCAATTGCTAGACGACCCGTTAATCCAAGGCGACTTTATTCCCACCAGCGTCGGCGGCGCCGAACATACACCAAATAACCCTTTAGCTGCGGAGCATACCGCAAGCTGGCGCAAACGTGCTGACTATGTACTGCCATCGGTATTTGGCATCAAGATCATCGACGGAGGGGTATTCTGGCCCGTGCAGGGCGAAGAAAAGTCAGCTTTGGTGCAAAGCCGCGGAAGTTCATCGGATCATCGCCTCGTATGGCTTGACTTGCAGTTATACTAATTTTCATAAAACTGCCTTAAAGTCATAAAAGTGTCATATAAAAGCGTAATAATCGGTACTGCTTGAAAACGACTAGGTGAAAGCGAAATGGCTAAAAAGATACTTATTGTTGAAGATGAAGCACCGATTCGAGACATGTTACGACTGATTGTGGAGCAACACGGCTATCAGGTAATAGAAGCGGAAGATTACCCTCAGGCGGTCTCGGCAATTGTTGAACCTTTTCCCGAACTTATTCTTTTAGACTGGATGTTGCCAGGCGGTTCAGGAATTCAACTCGCCAAAAAGCTTAAAAGTGACGAATTTACACGTGGTATTCCTATCATATTACTAACCGCTCGGAGCGAAGAGGAAGATAAAGTTCGAGGCCTGGAAGTGGGCGCTGACGACTATATAACAAAGCCTTTTTCACCGAAAGAATTGATGGCGCGAGTGCGCGCGGTATTGCGTCGAGTCGCCCCTACAGCACTGGACGACGTAATTGAAGTGAAAGGCTTACGACTTGACCCGGTCGCTCGTCGCGTAACGGTAAATAACCAATCGTTAAGTATTGGCCCGACCGAATTTAAGCTACTGCATTTCTTTATGAGTCACCCAGAGCGCGTCTACAGTCGCCAACAATTGTTAGACCAAGTATGGGGCACCAATGTCTATGTTGAAGATCGCACAGTGGATGTACATATTCGGCGCTTACGTAAAGTGATTCATGGCTTTGGCCATGATGAATTAATACAAACCGTGCGTGGTGTCGGCTATCGTTTTTCTTCACGCTAAACTCGAAGGTTAGCAGCAAATGAGTCCTGGCTATTCAATTAAGTCCGTTTTAAACGTTGTACTTTGGTACCTCGGTGCATGGGCATTGTTGGGATGGCTGTTGGACTTATTTTGGCCAACTGTGACCGTTGGTTTGTCGCTATTGCTTGCTTGGCACTATTATTTTCAGTTTAAGCTACTGGATTGGCTCTGGCATCGTCGAACCTTACTACCTCCGCGAGCTCGGGGAAGCTGGAGCTTCATTTATGATGGAATCTACCGAACTCAACGAAAAGCTCAACAACGGCGGCGTAATTTAGCGCAACTTCTACGACGGTTTCGTGATGCAGCTGAGGCGATCCCCGATGCCGCTATTGTCTTCCGTCGTGGTGGTGAGCTGGTGTGGTGTAATAAGCTAGGGCAACTCCTGTTTGGTCTTAAATGGCCGGCAGATTCAGGAATTCGATTAGCTAACTTGATCCGTCACCCAGAGTTTAATCGCTATCTAAAAAAAGGCGACTTTAGCCACGAATTTTATTTACCGTCACCGGCGCGTGAAGAAATTGAGTTAGAGGTTCGTATCATGCCCTACAGTGCCGACCAATATTTACTGATCGCTCGTGATATCACCCAAATTCGAAAGCTGGAAAAGATGCGTAAAGACTTTGTCGCAAATGTTTCCCATGAGCTCCGAACGCCTCTAACCGTTATTCAGGGATATCTAGAAATACTTGCGAGCGATCCCGAAAATATTGCCGGCGGGTTACAGGAAAAAGCGGTCAAAGAAATGTCCAGTCAAAGTGACCGTATGCGAAACCTGGTTGAGCAGCTTCTGTCGCTCTCGCGCATTGAATCGCAACGAATCGATATCTTTGAAAAAGTGGTGGATGTACCCGAGTTGTTACATCGATTGCAAAACGATGCCGAACAATTGAATAGTGAAAAAAGGCATAACATCACCTTTGAGATTGCCCCGCAGAAAATGTACGGCCATGAAAATGAGTTACGTAGTGCTTTTTCTAATTTACTCTCCAACGCGATTCATTACACACCAGCCGGTGGCCGCATAAAGGTAAGCTGGCGCGCAGTCGGGCAGCAGATGGAGTTTAGTGTGAGCGATAATGGACCAGGTATTGCCGCCGATCATTTGCCGCGACTGACCGAAAGGTTCTACCGCGTGGATCGAGATCGCAACAGCCGCAAAGGTGGATCTGGATTGGGCTTAGCCATTGTAAAGCATGCGCTAGAGCGTCATCACTGCAAACTATCGATTCGTTCTGAAGTCGATAGCGGCTCTACCTTTAGCGTGCGAGTTCCAGATAACCTTATTGTTCAAGATCAACACTAAACTCGCATCGAAAAACATCTACTTTTCATTGAACTTGTCATGAAGTTGTCACATTGACTCTCTAGTATCATCACTGTCATTTGAACAAAAGCTGCAAAGCAGCATTATTGCTAACTGGAGTCACTATGAAAGTTAAATCAGTTCTTCTCGCGTTAGGTTTGGCTGGTGTCGTTGTTACTTCTGCCCATGCTCAAAAAACAACCGACAACCTTCCAGAGTATGAAAAAGAAAGTGGTTTATCAGGCAATTTGTCGTCGGTAGGCTCAGATACTTTGGCGAATATGATGACGTTTTGGGCCGAGGAGTTTAAGCGTCTTTACCCGAACGTAAACATGCAAATTCAAGCGGCGGGTTCATCGACTGCTCCGCCAGCACTAACAGAAGGCACTTCGAACTTTGGGCCGATGAGCCGCACGATGAAGTCCAAAGAAATCGAGTCATTCGAACAACGTCATGGCTACAAACCAACCCCAGTACGTGTTGCTATTGATGCGTTGGCGGTATTTGTACACAAAGACAACCCGATCAAGGGTATGACCATTGCAGAAGTTGATGCGGTGTTCAGCTCAACCCGTTTGTGTGGAGCTAACAGTCAGGTACAGCGCTGGGGTGACCTTGGTTTAGCAGGCAGCTGGAGCGGTCGAGATTTGCAGCTGTATGGACGTAATTCAGTTTCTGGTACCTACGGTTACTTTAAAGACATCGCATTATGCGACGGTGACTTCCGCGCTAATGTCAATGAGCAGCCTGGTTCTGCGTCAGTAGTGCAGTCGGTATCAACCTCGCTCAATGGCATCGGTTATTCTGGTATTGGTTACATGACGTCAGGTGTTAAAACGGTTCCTTTAGCGCTAGCTGAAGGTGAAGAATACGTAGACGCGACGACCGAGAGTGCTTTAGCTGGTAAGTACCCACTTGCGCGCTTCCTGGTAGTGTATGTGAACAAGCACCCGAATAAGCCACTCGATCCAGCCACAGCAGAATTCCTGAAAATGGTGCTGTCGAAAACCGGTCAGGAAATCGTCGACAAAGACGGCTACATTCCATTACCGAAAGCAGTGGTTGAGCAAGAACTAGAAAAACTAGGGCTGAACTAATACAACCGTGATTCGTTTTTCGTACGCTTCGCTGTTGGTGCGCTGCGCTGTTCGTTTAAAACTAGACGAACAGTGAGCGCAGCGAACGTACGAATAACGAGCAACGAAAAACGCTGTAACAATACTGTCATACTTCTTAGCTATACTCCTGCCAATCAAATTTTAACCTGCACACAGACTCGAGGTAATAATGGCGGCAACACAACCCGCATTGGGAGCCAGCAATTATCGACTCTTTAAAGACCGCGCAGCACGCTGGGGCGTAAGCCTAGGCGGCGTGATGGTGTTGGTCGCGTTATTGTTGATTTTCTTTTATTTGCTGTATGTTATCGAGCCCATTTTCCGTGGTGTCGAAGTCAATCACGAGCGCAGCTTTGCCAGCCCGGCGGGTGGTGAAGTGGTGGCGATGGGTGTCGAAGAACAATCGGAAATTGGCTACCAGTTTAATGCCAGTGGCGAACTCGTCTTTTTTGCTTTGCAAGCAAAGCAGGGAACGGACTGGGAGCCAGGCAAAACCTTGCTACGTGAACAGGTTACCGAGTCTCAGCCGACCGCGTTCGCGCAGACGCAACCGCAGAACAACCGCTACGCTTATGCTGTCGAGGGTGGTACGGTGCGGTTGGTCGAGCCAAAGTTCACAAGCAAGTTTCGTGACGGTGAGCTGTTTATCACGCCGCAAGTTGGCAAGGTGAATGGGGGGGAGTTGATTCAGGTTGACCCGCAGGGTGAAAACCTGACTCAGCTGGCTTACGAGTATGACGGCGAGTCGATGTTGTTTGCCGCGCAAACATCTGACAACCGGGTTATCGTGAACTCCATTCAGGCGTCACGAAACTTTCTTTCTGGCGCCGTTGAGTTGCAATCGAAGTTTACCGAATTACCTATTACCGGGAGTATCAGCCAACTGGTCGTTACGCCTGATTTACGCCAGGTATTGGTGCGCCAGAACAATCGTTTCTGGGTCTATGATGTTTCTCGCACGGGAACAGTGAAAGAACGTCAGCTGATCACTATGGATGCGCCTCGTTTCGGCGAAGTGACCAGTATGCAACTTCTTGCCGGTGCAAGCTCTGTGCTATTTGGCCATGCCAACGGCAAAGTCAGTCAGTGGTTTGAGGTTTCCGGTGATGACGGGCGTCGTTATCAGTTTATTCGGGATTTTCAAGCTGCTGAAACCGCGATAACCGATATTGTTGTCGAATACTATCGACGTACGTTCTATACCATTTCTGCTGCTGGTGAATTGGGCGTCTTTCATACCACTTCTGAAGCTGAACTCTATCGTGGCAAGGCCAATGAGGTTGCGGCTGACCGCGTTGTTATTGACCCGCGCGCAAATACCTTGTTGCTCATGAATGATAACCAGTTGCATGTCTTTGACCTCATCAACGAACACCCAGAGGTGACGTGGAGTGGTATATGGCAAGAAGTTTGGTACGAAGGCTATCCAGAACCCGATTATGTTTGGCAGTCGACCTCAGGTTCAGATGATTTTGAGCCTAAGTTCAGCTTAGTTCCTATTTCATTTGGCACCATCAAAGCGGCTGCATACGCGATGTTATTCGCGGTGCCTATTGGTCTGGCCGCAGCTGTTTATACCGCTTATTTTATGTCACCAAGCGTACGTAAAGTGGTCAAGCCAACGGTTGAAATCATGGAAGCCCTACCAACGGTGATTCTCGGTTTCCTGGCCGGGTTGTGGCTGGCGCCTATTGTTGAGCATTATCTACCCGGGATTATCGCAGTGATATTGCTGGTACCCCTGGCCATCGTGATGTTTGCGTTTCTCACAACGCAACTGCCGCAACGCCTTAAGAACAGCTTTACCGATGGTCGAGCTGCGCTCATCCTGCTGCCGCTCGTTGCCTTGGTTGGTTGGTTCTCGTTCCAGATGTCACCGGTTATCGAAGCCTGGCTGTTTGATGGTAATGTGCGCCGCTTTTTGACCAATGAACTTGGTATCACCTTTGATCAGCGCAACTCGCTAGTGGTGGGTATCGCGATGGGCTTTGCCGTGATTCCGACCATATTCTCGATTGCCGAAGACGCTGTGTTCAGTGTGCCGAAACATCTTTCTAATGGCTCGCTGGCGCTTGGTGCGACCACCTGGCAAACCCTGACCAAAGTGGTGCTGTTAACGGCAAGCCCGGGTATTTTCTCGGCGGTCATGATGGGCTTAGGTCGGGCCGTGGGTGAAACCATGATCGTACTGATGGCAACGGGTAATACGCCGATTATGGACTGGAATATATTTGAGGGAATGCGCACCTTGTCTGCGAATATCGCGGTAGAGATGCCTGAGTCAGAAGTGGGTAGTTCACACTATCGAATTCTATTCCTGGCCGCATTTGTACTCTTTGTTTTCACTTTCGCGTTTAATACGGTGGCCGAACTTGTGCGCCAACGTTTACGTGATAAATACAGCTCGATGTAAGCGAGACAATTTCCATGAAGCAATGGTTTAAGTCAGGAAAACCCTGGATTTGGCTAACAGCAGGTTCCGTAAGTATCAGTTTGATTGCTGTGCTCGGGCTGTTGATCTTGATCGGCTGGCGTGGTTTATCTTTCTTCTGGCCGGCACAAATCCACGAGATGGACATCCGTGCCAATGATGGTTCGATTTCGACCATTATTGGTGAAATCTACGAGACTGAAACGATTCCTATCGAACGCTTACGCGAGTCAGGTGTCGCTCTTGATGACTTCAACGAGCCCACGCTCGAGCGTTGGTTGATTAAGGTTGGTAATCGCGAGTATGTACCTTTGGACTTTTCCTGGGTACTGCAACCGCAGATTGTGCGTGATGAAACGCCTCCGGATCTAGCGGTATTTGAGCGCACTAAAGATGGCAACTTTTATGGTTACGTGGTTGGTGTTTTAGAAGACGGCGTTTCCGTAGCCAACCAGGATGATATTCGCGAGGTACTGCAACAGCGTATTGAGCGGACGGTAAAATTAAACGATCAGGCGAGTGATCTTCAGGACGGCGAGATAGGTGCCATTAACTATCAGCTGAACGAGCTGCGCTTAGAGCGCCGGGCACTTGAACTGGCAGGTAATTTAACGCCAGCAGAAGAGCAGCGGATTGCCGCCGCGGAAGAGCAGCTGCGCGCCGATTACCAGGTACTCGAAGAGCAACTGTTTGCCTTACGTGAGCAATCCAGCCGAGACCAGGTGCTGGTGCGCGATATGCGAGGCGAGACCGTAACCTTGCCGATGTACCGCATGTTAGCGGTGCATTTTCCAAATGACATGGGCTTCTTTGCTAAGCTTGGCCACTTCTTTGTGCAAATCGGTAAATTTGTTAGCGAAGATCCACGTGAAGCCAATACCGAAGGCGGGGTATTTCCGGCTATATTTGGTACGGTCTTCATGGTGCTCCTAATGTCCATTATCGTCACCCCGTTTGGCGTTATCGCGGCCATCTACTTACATGAGTACGCTGGCAAAAATGCGATTACCCGCTTGATTCGTATCGCCGTGATTAACCTGGCAGGGGTACCTTCCATTGTTTACGGGGTGTTTGGCTTAGGGTTCTTCGTTTACATGGTGGGCGGCTCGTTGGACCAAATCTTCTATCCAGAAGCCTTGCCAAGCCCAACCTTTGGTACGCCAGGCGTGATGTGGGCGGCGATTACCCTTGCTATCCTGACGTTGCCGGTGGTGATCGTATCCACTGAAGAGGGCCTGTCACGTATCCCAAGCACCTTGCGAGAAGGTAGTTTGGCCCTAGGGGCAACCAAAGCGGAAACCTTGTGGCGGATTATTATTCCGATGGCGTCGCCAGCGATCATGACAGGTCTTATTTTGGCCGTCGCCCGCGCGGCCGGTGAAGTTGCGCCATTGATGTTGGTGGGCGTGGTGAAGTCTGCGCCGATGTTACCGGTGGATGGTAACTTCCCGTACTTCCATTTGGACCGTAAATTTATGCACCTGGGTTTCCATATCTATGATGTTGGTTTCCAGAGTCCAAACGTTGAAGCTGCACGGCCACTGGTTTATGCAACATCATTTTTATTGGTTACGGTCATTATCGGTCTGAACTTGACCGCGATTGGTGTGCGTAACCATTTACGTGAAAAATATCGCTCACTTGAGCATTAATTAACGACGCAGAAGCGAAAGGTCTTACTATGATTTCGGTAACTCCGACAGACAATCAGGCAGAACGCCTCGATTTGGAAAATTTATCAGCGGAACAAACCGCTTTGGAAATTCGCAATCTGAATCTGCACTATGGCGATGCTCAGGCGCTTTACGATATTTCCATGGCGATCCCCAAAAATCGTGTCACCGCATTCATCGGTCCGTCCGGGTGTGGTAAATCGACATTACTTCGGTGCATCAACCGCATGAACGACTTGGTTGAGATCTGCAAAGTAAATGGCGAAATTCTTCTGCACGAGAAGAACATCTATGACAAAGACGTGGATGCTGCGGCGTTGCGCCGCAACGTGGGCATGGTATTTCAGCGTCCGAATCCGTTCCCGAAGTCGATTTATGAGAACGTGGTTTATGGCATGCGCCTGCAAGGGGTCAACGACCGTCGCACGCTGGATGAAGTGGTGGAGCGTTCACTAAAAGGCGCCGCCCTTTGGGAAGAGGTGAAAGATCGGCTGAATGCGAGTGCATTTAGTCTCTCTGGTGGTCAGCAACAGCGGCTAGTCATTGCCCGAGCTATTGCGATTGAGCCGGAAGTGCTACTGCTGGATGAGCCGACCTCGGCACTTGATCCAATTTCTACGCTCACCATTGAAGAGCTGATTACTGAGCTGAAAGAAAAGTACACCGTGGTGATTGTTACGCATAACATGCAACAAGCAGCGCGGGTTTCTGACCAAACCGCATTTATGTATATGGGCAAACTTATTGAGTATGCCGATACCAATACCTTATTTACGACCCCGAGTCAGAAGCAAACCGAAGATTACATTACCGGCCGTTACGGCTAACAGGAGTCAGGCATGGACAAGTTGAATATGAGCCGGCATATCTCCGGTAAGTTTAATGATGAACTTGATGCAGTGCGCACCCAAGTAATGAATATGGGCGGCTTGGTCGAGCAGCAGTTACGGGATGCGCTGGTTGCCATCGAAAAATCTGATCACGAGCTAGCAGAACAAGTTTTGCAGCGTGATTACAAAGTGAATGCGTTGGAAGTTCAAATCGATGAAGCCTGCGTACAGATTATTGCCAAGCGCCAACCGGCGGCGAGCGATCTGCGCTTAGTCATCGCAATTCTGAAAACCATTGCTGATTTGGAACGGATCGGCGATGAGGTTGAGCGGATTGCGCGCGTTGCGCTGGAAAGCTTTAACAACGATCAGCAAGAATTCTTAGTCAGCCTTGAAAACCTTGGTCAACAAGTGTTGGCGATGTTGCATGATGTGCTCGACGCGTTTGCACGCATGGACCTGGATAGCGCCTATGAAGTCCACCAGATGGATGCCCAGGCTGACCGTCAATACGAAGGTCTCACGCGTCAGTTGATGACCTACATGATGGAAGACCCGCGCGGAATTCCGAAGGTGATGAACGTACTTTGGTCCGCACGTTCACTTGAGCGTATCGGCGACCGCTGTCAAAACATCGCTGAGTACATTATCTTTTTCGTGAAAGGAAAAGACGTACGTCACGTGTCGCCAGAGTCAATGGCGCGTACCGTCGGTCGCTCCGCCCCCGACACAGAATAAGCCTGACTACTGACGGAATAAGCCGACCTTTGGGTTAATGCCGATCAGTTAAGAAATATTTTAGCGAACGGTTGACCGATCCTCCTAATGGATCAGAATCCGTAGTTAGTTAATTCTAGCTACGGTTTTTTTATGCAACTTACTACGGCATTAGCTCTAGCTAACGGATACGCACCAAACTCTCAGGATATTGGAAAGCTATCAGATATTCTCGCTCCAGACTTGATCGACGAAGCATTTCAATGCGTCGTGGGCACGATCAGAAAAAGACGTTTACCTTTAGATATGGTGCTCTGGAGCATCACAGTGAATGTGTTTCGGTACTCCTCGTTCACGGCAGAGTCGCGTTAATGTCGCGACCACATTTTCCGAGCGTAACCGAGCACCGCCATCGGCGGCTAAACATCCTCGCGTGTACGTATCAACAACGGTTAACATACGAAACTTGTTGCCCGTAGCAAGCTGGTCGACAATAAAGTCCAACGCCCAGGCCTCATTGGGATGTTTGCTTGAGATATAATCACGTTTTTGATGCGCCACTGACGTTACGTCGCGGGCGTTTTGGTCTTAGCTGAAGCCCCCTATAGACAGTACAAGCGATGAACGCGCGTCTTATTCACATGAATGCCCTCGCGTGTCAACATTACATGGCGCTCGTCAGGTCGTTATCATTCTCAGATTCATCGTCCAGATGGATCTTTTTATTCGGGACCATCAGGAAATATGATGCTATTTCAGGGGAAAGGGCAAGTCCATTCAACTTGACTATAGATTTAATAATCGAACGAATCCAAAAGAAAGATGTTTGATAGTTATAGATCTTGTTGACTATCAGGTTCAAATGTTATTGAATTGTGTCAAGGGATTTTGGCCGGGTAGCAGCTCGTCTGGGATAATTATCGAGCTGTTAGTTGGTTGCATTTTGTGAGTGCCTGACAGATCACATTGGAGTGTTAGGCATGCACAATCGTCATTTAGT
>NZ_CADCXY010000004.1 GCF_902806985.1 Pseudidiomarina piscicola | reverse complement strand
TAGTGAAACGCTTCAGCGCCGATGGTAGTGTGGGGCTTCCCCATGTGAGAGTAGGACACCGCCAGGCTTTAATTTAGAAGAGGCCCTCAGCTAACGCTGGGGGCTTTTTTTTTGTGGAAACAAAAGAGCGTTGGTCGTGCGTTCGGCTGCGCCTCACTATTCGTTGGTCGTACGCTGCGCTGTTCGTTGTTCGTACGTTCGGCTCGCGCCTCACTGTTCGTCGTTTAAAAAAAGCAAAGACAAGAGCGATGTTAGCTGTTCGCTGTTCGCTGTTTGAAAAAGACAAAAAGAGCAAGAGCGAAAGGCGATGTTTGCTGTTTGCTGTTCGCTGTTTGAAAAAGATAAAACAAACAGCGCTTTCGCCTTTGCGAGCAGCGCGAAGCGCGTACGAACAACGAACAGTGAGGCGCAGCCGAACGCACGAACAACGCTCTTCGCCTTTGCCCTTCATTCGCTTTAACCGAACGGATTTGCCTATTTTTACCGCTATTCATTTCCCTCAATTAAACTAAAATAATACCGTGTTTATTTAGGAACAGCTTATGTTGAAGAATGACTCATCTAGCTATGGCTGGATCGCTATCGCAATTCATTGGCTCTCGGCCGTGGCCGTCATTGGTCTTTTTGCTTTGGGTTATTGGATGTTAACTCTTAGCTATTACGATCCCTGGTATCGCGAAGGGCCTTGGTGGCATAAATCTTTTGGTCTGCTGTTATTGTTGCTGACTCTCGTTCGTTTGCTTTGGCGCTGGGTAAACCCCAAGCCCGTGGCTTATGGAACGCGGTTTGAGCAGGTTGCAGCAGGAGCCGGGCACGGCTTGTTGTACACATTGCTGTTGGTGACGATGATCAGTGGTTATTTAATTTCGACGGCGGATGGTCGCGGTATATCCGTATTCGACTGGTTTGAGATTCCCGCTCTAATCACCGGGCTGCCGCAGCAGGAAGACGTAGCTGGTGACGTGCACTGGTATGCAGCACTGAGTCTTGTGATTTTAGCTGCAGGGCATTCTTTAGCGGCCTTGAAACATCATTTTATAGATAAGCATGACACGCTTAAGCGTATGCTGAAACCAAAACCGTAGGAGGTTTACCATGAAAAAATTGCTACTTGCATCACTACTAAGTACCGCCTTGATGGGCGTCAGCGCAAATTCGCAAGCAGAAGACTATGTGATTGATATTGACGGACAACATGCCTTCATACAATTTAAAGTTAGTCACTTGGGCTACAGCTACTTGCTGGGCGAATTTACTGAATTCGAAGGCTCGTTTAGCTTTGACGAGAGCAATCCAAGTGCTGCATCAGTGGAAGTCACCATTGATACCGCTAGCTTAGATAGCAACCATGCAGAACGCGATAAGCATTTACGTAGCGACGACTTCTTCGCAGTAGAAGACTATCCACAAGCGAGCTTTGTATCGACCAGCTATGCTCCGAATGGTGATGGCAGCGGTATTCTGACGGGTGATTTAACCTTGCGTGGCGTTACTCAATCGATTGCTATCGATGTGACCGAAGTCGGTGCGGGCGCTGATCCATGGGGTGGCTTTCGCCGTGGTTTTGAAGGGATGGTTACACTAACGCCAGCTGAGTTTGGCTTTGATTATGATTTAGGACCAGCTGCTGAAACGGTCGACATGTACCTTTCAATTGAAGGTATTCGTCAGTAATTGAGCGGTAAAATTGAACAGCGCTGCGATTAATCTCGCAGCGCTTTTTCGTATGCTTCAAGGGCTGCTTGTGAGTTGCCTTGTGCGGCATAGACATGCGCAAGATCGAGCCATACCCGACGCGAGGGGACTAATTCAGCTGCACGTCGTAACGCTCGCTCAGCTAAAGCCCATTCTTTAGTGACTAACGCGACTTGCCCCATAGCTTGCAGTAACAGGCCATCTTCAGGGTGCTTCTTCAATTGCCCCTGTAAATAGTCACGCAGCTCGGGTCCGGCAACCAACAACTGCTTTTCCAGCAAATGTGCGAGTTCAAGTGTTCCTCGTTTTAGCCCGCGTGCGGCCACTTTATCGGCTGCGTCGAGTTGTTGGTACACTTTCAGTACAGCGATATAAGCTCGGCGAATGGGGGCATTACGGCGCTTGTCGCGGGCTAAGTTGCGCCATTGCGTTGCTAAGCTAGCTTTCCCTTCACGGCCTGACGCCAGAAAACTCTCGCGATAAGCTTGTTCGGTAAACTCAGTTAGCTCTGTTGAATTCAGAAGTTGCAAGCGTTCACAATCAGCAAGACAGGCAATGACATCGTCCCAGCGATGAAGGCTTTGGTAAGCACTTAAAGCTAAACGCGCCAATTGCGGATGACGCGGGTACTGTCGCCGCAATTGCTGAAGTTCGTCGATACGATTGGCCGCTAGATCAGGGTCTTGTTGTAGGCTAAACAAGGTTCCCGCCAAGCTTAGCTCGGTCGGCTTAGGTGCTTGTTGCAACCACTCCCGCGCTTGGTTGTAGTCGTCGTTACGTGCCGCTGCGTAACTTGCGAACAATGCCACGGTACCGTCGTGGCGTAACTGCCAGCTACGATTAAAAGCGTTTGACGCAGCATGGGAGTCGCCATTGACCAGTGCCGTGGCACCTTCAGTTAGCGCTGCTTGAGCTTTGCTGGTGCGACGCTGGCCGAACCACTTGATACCCCAACTCGTGCCCCGCACAATGCGCATCACAAAAGCGAGGAGGACGCGTATTAAAATCACGGTGATCACTAACATGATCACGGCAGCGACCAAACTGGTTTCAATGGTGTAGTTGCCCACGGCAATTAACATGTAACCAGTATTGCCTTCCCAAAGTGGACCAATAAAGAGCCCGGCTATCAGCAGTATGACGATAATCCAAGCATATTTCATGGGGTCGCTCCTGCGGTGATCGCGCGCGCCTTTTGGTTAATCAAAGGCAGGCTACGTAGCTGTGCCGGTAACTCTGCTTGTAGCTGTGGGCTCGCCAAACGGGCAAGCTGGTATTGCAGTGCACTAAGGTCAATGTCGCTTTGTGCAGCAACCTCAGCTACCAAGTGTTTTGCTTCGCTGATACTGTCTCGGTAAAGCTGATCAGACTGGGTAAGCGCCGCTTGCTGTGCGAGTTGTAATTGCAACAGTACCCGCTGTTTGGTCAGCTCAACAAACGCCATTGATAATTGAGGTTCAATTGGACGTTCGCGGTGTTGGACACGTATCAACTGATTAAATAGGGTCTGGGCACTGGCTTGTAAACGCGTATACCAAGGTGCATCGGCAGCGACGTCTGTACTAGACAACGTGCGACTTGGGGCGCTCACAATCCAGCGTTGACTGGTTAACTGGGCGCGCAGGCTGGTGAGTGCCATTGCCGTATCAACATGGGCGTTGGTATTGATCGTTGCTAAGACCAGTTTGTCGTCATTTATTGCTTGTCGAATGCCTTGATACGCTGGGTTGTTGAGTGCCGCCAGGTGCGAGTCTGCTAACTCAAGCAACTGCATAGCTAATTCTGGTTGCTGATCGATATAAAGCTTATGGCTGGCTTGTTCGACCAAATGACGAGCTTCGAGTACGCGCCATGCGGTGGCCTGAGAAACATCCAGCGCTGCAAATTCGGCCTGTACCGATTGCACCGCGCGTTGCACGTCTGATAACTCTTGCGCTTGATCACTTACGTTACGGCGCAGGCTGTTGGCAACCTGGTCGAGATTTTGTTCGATTTGTTGTGGTAGTCGCTGCTGCTGTTGCTTTAATTGCTGTAGCTCATTGTTGAGTTGTTCAAGCTGTTGTTGTCGCTGTGCACTCTGCTGTTGCAAGTTTTGGTTCGTGGCTAATAAGTCTTGGTAAACATAGCGGTAGCCGAGCCAACCCGCGAGGCCAATGATCACTATCAGTAGCAATACCACGAGCCACGCAATGGAGCCTTTTTTCTGGGGCGTGTCTGGTTGCTCAGTTGCGGTGTCCTGCTTCGAATCATTTGCCATGGTCTAAACTTCCTTCGTTAATTGAATGCCACGCTGCCAAGCTTCTACCATAGCAAAGCTGGCGGCACTTTCGGCAACTGCTACGCGCTGACTCAAGGCGTCAGGTAATAACTGTTTGAGGCGTGCGCTTGCCATGACCCACGTGCACTGGCTTAGCCATTCTCGCGCTGAATTGGGTGCGGCAGCTAAAAATGCGCCAAGCTGCTCGGCACTACTCACCATTATAGTATCAATAGTCTGCTGCCAAGTTTCAAATTGCGCCGCCTCGGCAGTTTTAGGTTGCCGCTGATAGACTTCAAGGTAACAAACCTCAGCCCCCCGGGCACGCATGGTATCGGCAAAGAGTTCACGTCCACCGTGGCCACGAATCAATAGCCAGCGCTGCCCGGCAACATCTTGTAATTCAGGTAACTCCAACAAGGCATCGCTGTTGTGTGCACGCCAAGGGCAGTTCACTGGCCTGCCCACCACATCAGCTATCGCATTGGCACTGACGGGGCCCACTGCGTACCAGCGACAGCGTGGCATCGGCGAGTTAGGGGCCCATTCGCGGGCTTGTTGTGCGAAATAATGGGCGGCATTAACACTCACCATCATTGCACCATCCCATTGTTGCCCAAGAATGCTGATTAAACTATGGTTGGGATCATCATACGCACTTATCTTCAACATACTGGCACACTCGATTGCCAGCGACTGCGACAGTTTGTTCGCTTGCTGTTGCATCAGCTGACGCAGCTCTGCAGCTTGCGCTTCAGGTCGAAGAATCAGTACGTTGCTCATGAATGCAGCTCATTTTCCGCATAAACGTCGTCAAGAATCTTGCCTGCTCCGCGCGCTAAAAGATACTCCGCCAGCTCGGTACCGAGTGCTTCGGCGTGATCGCGGTGACCTTTGATATCCCCTTCAATGATTTCACTACCATCAGGACGACCGACTAAGCCGCGCAAGTGGAGCTGATCGCCGCTCAGCTCGGCATAGGCGCCGATAGGAACTTGGCAACCACCTTGCAAGCGACGGTTCATTGCCCGTTCGGCCAATACACAGCTACGGGTGTCAGGACAGGTTAAAGGAGCTAAAAGGGCTTTAGTAGCGGTATCATCGGTACGGCATTCAATACCAAGAACGCCTTGACCGTTTGCGGGTAGACAGGTTTCCGCTGGAATTCGTTGGCGAATGCGTTCACCAAGGTCTAAGCGAATAAGGCCAGATGCGGCGAGAATAATGGCGTCAAACTGGCCATCATCAAGTTTGCCGAGTCGAGTTTGTACGTTACCGCGTAAATCACGAATTTGCAGATGCGGATAGTTCGCTAACACTTGGCACTTACGACGCAAGCTACAAGTGCCGACAATGGCGCCTTCAGGTAACTCATCAAGATTGTGGTAATGATTGGAAACGAACGCGTCACGTGGGTCTTCACGTTCGCAAATACCAAAGAGTTCAAGCCCTGGGGGGAATTCTACCGGTAAGTCTTTCATCGAGTGCACAGCAAGGTCGGCCCGCTCCTCGAGCATGGCGACTTCTAGCTCTTTTACAAAAAGCCCTTTGCCGCCAATTTTTGCCAACGGCGTATCAAGAATAATATCGCCCTTGGTACTCATCGGTACTAATTCCACACTAAGCCCTTCATGCAAAGCTTCTAGTCGCGCTTTAATATGTTCCGCTTGCCACAATGCTAAAAGGCTTTTGCGTGTCGCTATGCGTAATGTGCTTGCCATACTTACTCCGCTGTTAGCATGATAGTTTGTTCTGCTTGCTTGCTACCGGCTTCGGATAATAAGCTCCACAGTTCTGCACCTGTGCGATTGTCGATCCACTGGCCGTCACGGTATTCAAAGTGGTGACCATTAAACTTGGTTGCGACCCAAAGCTGCTGTAGCGGGGGCTGCTTATTGATCACCATTTTGGTGCTATTGGGGAAGGTTAACTCGAGTAAGTCGCCAGACGACTCGCTGTCGATATCAATACCTGTCTGTTCGAATGCTTCTTCAATGGCCAAAATCGTTGCTTCGGCTAACTCATGATAATCGTGGTCTTGCATGTCAACTCCTGATAATGACATTTGCGCGCTGCAATGCGATGATAAGCGCATGGTTAATTCGCAATTCACAAGGGTACAGTTTACCGATGTTTAAGCTGAAAGTAATGCGTCCGATTATTGTAGCAGCAACCTTAGGTTTGGTCGCCTGTGGCCAAAAGGGGCCATTAGAGATGCCGCCACCGGCAGAAAAGAACCAACCATCGGCAAATGTAGCCTCAGAGCCAGTACAAGGACCTCAAAAAGTATTATGAGCTTTACCTATAAAGAAACCGAACTTTTCGCCGAACAATGTGCCGTCACCGAACTTGCAAAAACGCATGGTACACCTTTGTTTGTGTATTCCAAAGCCGCGATCACCGCGAATTGGCAGCAGTTCTCACAACATTGGCCGGCACCACATAAGCTTTGCTATGCAGTGAAGGCCAACTCAAACCTGGCGGTTTTAAATGTACTGGCACGTCTTGGCGCGGGCTTTGACATTGTTTCCGGTGGTGAACTGGCTCGCGTCTTGGCTGCGGGCGGTAAAGCAGAAGACGTTGTGTTTTCTGGCGTTGGTAAAAGCCATGAAGAAATTGCTTATGCGCTCGATCAAAATATTGGCTGCTTCAACGTTGAATCGTCTGCTGAATTAGAGCGAATTCAGCACATCGCAAGTGAAAAAGGCGTCGTTGCACCTATCTCGTTGCGAGTGAACCCAGACGTAGATGCACAAACACATCCCTATATCGCGACGGGCCTAAAAGCCAACAAGTTTGGTATCGCGATGGGCGAGGCGCTTGATGTATTCCGCCGTGGTCAGGCACTCGAAAATCTCGACATGCGCGGTGTGGATTGTCATATCGGCTCACAAATCCTAACCCCTCAGCCGTTTCTCGATGCCGCCGACAGAATGTTTAATTTGATTGGCACATTGCGTGAAGAAGGCATTCAGATCACCCACCTTGATATGGGTGGCGGCTTTGGAATTCCTTATCAGCATGAGGAAAAGCTAGAAGTAAGTGGTTACTTACAAGAGTTGCAAAGGCGCGCCAAAGAGATTGGCAACTTAACCTTGATGCTCGAGCCGGGGCGCGCAATTGTCGGTAATGCTGGCATCATGGTGACAAAAGTCGAATACTACAAACCTGGTAGTGAAAAAAACTTTTTGTTGGTGGATGCGGGTATGAACGACTTGCTGCGCCCATCTTTGTATAACGCTTATCACGATATAGTGCCAGTGCAACGCCATCAGGGTGTTGATGAGCCTTTAGTCGATGTGGTGGGGCCGGTATGCGAAACCGGTGATTTTTTTGGTCATGCACGACACCTTGCGGCCCAAGAAGGTGACTTATTGGCGGTTATGAATGCCGGCGCTTACGGCTTTACCATGGCCTCAAACTACAATACCCGACCGCGCGCGGCTGAGGTAATGGTGCATGGCGAGACTGCGAGCTTGATTCGTGAACGAGAACCGTTGGCAAGCTTGTGGCAGGGTGAGCACGTACTTGGAGATGATGCGTGAATTTTAGCAAGATGCATGGTTTAGGTAACGATTTCATGGTGATTGATAACGTTACCCAAACGATTTTTGTGAACCCAGAACAGATCCGTCAATGGGCCGACAGGCACCGAGGCATCGGCTTTGATCAGCTTTTGTTGGTCGAGCCACCTTATGATCCAGATCTGGATTTTCACTACCGCATTTTTAATGCCGACGGTACTGAGGTGGCGCAGTGTGGGAACGGTGCTCGCTGTTTTGCGCTGTTTGTGCGGCAACGAGGGTTAAGTAACAAGAATCACCTGCGGGTAAGCACCAAAGCTGGAACCATGGTCTTGCATCATGAACGCGATGGGCGTATTACAGTAGAAATGGGTGAACCTCGGTTTGCCCCTAACGCCGTTCCTTTTAAAGCGAACAAAGAAGAACTGACCTACGTGTTGAGGGTGCAAGAGCAAACAGTTCTTTGTGGCGTTATGGGGCTTGGTAACCCCCACTGTGTGACCGAGGTCGATGATATTGCGCAAGCACCGGTGGCGAGCTTAGGTCAAGCCGTGGCAACCCATGAACGCTTTCCCGAAGGCGTGAATGCTGGTTTTATGCAAATCATTGATCGCAATCACATCAAATTACGTGTGTATGAACGAGGTGCGGGCGAAACTCAAGCCTGCGGCAGTGGCGCATGTGCTGCGGCAGTGATTGGTATGCGTATGGGGAAACTCAACGACACGGTATTGGTTGAGGTACCAGGCGGGCAGTTAAGTATTCGTTGGCAGCCCGGGCAAACGGTACGAATGACGGGCCCAGCGACACATGTCTATGATGGATATATGAAACTATGAGCAATGAAGCCAAAAAACAAGCGCCAACAGCGGTCGTTGACGATAGCTTGATCGCCGCTTACTTAGAAGAAAACCCAGACTTTTTTGATCGCCATACCGACCTGCTTCAGCATTTAAGTGTACGCCATCAAACCCAGGGTACGGCCGTATCGTTGGTGGAGCGGCAGCAGCAGGTGTTACGGCAACGGGTGCACCAGCTTGAAGAAGAAATTACCGAGTTAATGATTACCGCACGGCGTAATGAAGAGCTGTTTCGTTATTTTAGTGAGCTCTATGTAAAGCTGCTACAAAGCAAGAGCCTAGCTGAAGTGATGGACAGCCTGCAACAAACGTTCTCAGAGCAGTTACAGATGCCAGCGTTAACGCTTAAGTTTTTCGATAGCCCACTAGAGCTGGAGTCACAGTTTACCTTCGCGGCCGATACGCATAAGCAACTGCTGAGCAAACGGTTCAACGAAGACACTATTTATCTCGGGCGACTTACCACCGACGAACAAAAATTGTTATTCCCAAGCGAAACCATTGCTTCAGTGGTGCTACTTTTACTTGGTGAAAAAGGTGAGCTAGGCATGCTCGCTATCGGGAATCATGATGCCGGGCATTTCGAGCCTGCTATGGACACCTTGTTGGTGAAGCAACTGCAGGTATTGCTGAGCCAGATCTTACCGCCGCTGTTACAGCACCATGAAGCTCGTTGAGGTACGACAGAAGTTCCTTGATCATTTAGCCGGCGAGCGAGGCCTTGCCGAGCATACCTTGGCGAACTACGGCCGCGTACTGAAGCACGATATTGTGTTTCTTGAAAGTCAGGGTATTGAACAGGTCGCGGCTGTCGAAGTTGCGCAATTTGAACGCTTATTTATGCAGTGGCGGCACCAAGGTTTAGGTGATTCGTCGCTGGCCCTGCGCTTAGCGGCGTGGCGTACCTGTTTTGATTACTGTATTCGGCAGGGGTGGCGACACGACAATCCTGCCAAGCAAACCAAAGCACCGAAAACAGCGAAACGGTTACCTAAAAACCTCGATGTCGATAGTATCAGTCAATTATTAAAACTTCCTGAAGATGATGACCTGGCGATTCGTGATGCCGCCATTATGGAATTGTTGTACGGCAGTGGTTTGCGCTTGGCTGAACTTGTCGCACTAGATATCGACGGTATTAATCCGCGCCATCAAGAATTACGGGTATTGGGTAAAGGTGGGAAAACTCGCATTGTACCTTATGGCCGCTGTGCTGCTGAGGCTCTGCGCAAGTGGCTCCCCATACGTAGCAAGTGGTTGCATGGCAACTTGCAAGAGCTGGCGCTTTTTATTAGTCAGCGTCAGCGCCGAATTAGTCCGCGCACAGTGCAGCAACGACTCAATCATTGGGGCCGTTTGCAGGGGCTCAATGGCAGCCTACACCCGCACAAACTACGGCACTCTTTTGCCTCACATATGTTAGAATCGAGCGGTGATTTACGTGCGGTTCAAGAACTTTTGGGGCATGCCAACTTAAGCACCACACAGGTTTATACCCACCTCGATTTTCAGCACCTGTCAAAGGTCTATGATGCCGCGCACCCGAGAGCTCGTAAGAAATAACAACAGAATAAGGACGCTATGCAGTTTTATCGCCGTCTCTACCCAGTTCAAGCGTTAAGTTTCGATCTTGATGACACCTTGTACGATAATGTGCCGGTGATGCTGCGCGCTGAAGCTGAAAGCTATCAAGCCCTCTGCGCAATGTTTCCCGAAGCTCAACAATGGAGCCAACAACAGTGGGCCCAGCGACGTTGGCAGTTGATGCAAACAGAGGTAAGCCTAGCGAGCGATATGACGGCTCTGCGCTTAGCCACCTTAGCTCGCGGTTTAATGGCGTTAGGCGTGTCTAAGCCACAGGCCGAACAAGGTGCGGAACAGGCCTTTGCGACCTTTTTGGAGTACCGCAATCAAGTGTCAGTGCCGCAGGCAACACATGACTTATTGCAAGAACTAGGTCAGCATTTCCCCTTAGTGGCCCTGAGTAACGGCAATGTGGATACCCAAGCAATAGGCTTGCGTGATTACTTTGCGGCCGTCGTTCAGCCAGGTAATGGCCTGCGCGGTAAACCCCATAGTGATATGTTTGCCCAGGTAATGCCGCAGTTCCCCAAAGTCGCTCCCAGAGGTTGGTTGCATATTGGCGATAGTCCTTATGCTGACGTGCTTGGTGCCCAACGAATGGGTTGGCAAACCGTTTGGTTTTCAGGTGGCATTTATACCGCTGACGCGCTTCAGGTGTTACCGACGGTAACCCTGAGTGACGTGAGCCAGTTGCGGCAACTTCTACTGAAGTAAGAATTTTGGTAACTGGTTGCATATACAGTAGTCGGCCTTTAAACTGACCTCAGCTTTCAACGAATGGATAGTGCTATGACCTCGCATCCCCTGCTCGAGCAACTTAATCAAAAGCAGCGTGCCGCCGTGGGCGCACCGGAACAGCACATGTTAGTACTGGCCGGTGCCGGTAGTGGTAAAACGCGCGTATTGGTGCATCGTATTGCATGGTTAATACAAGAGCTGCGGCTGTCACCGTACAGTATTATGGCAGTGACCTTTACCAATAAAGCCGCTGCAGAAATGCGCGGGCGAGTAGAGGAGCTGGTCGGCAGCTCCACTCGAGCAATGTGGATAGGTACCTTCCATGGTTTGGCGCATCGCTTGCTGCGCGCGCACTATATGGATGTAGGGTTACCGCAAAACTTTCAAATCTTAGATAGTGACGATCAACAACGGATGCTGAAACGCATCATGCGAAGTCTTAATCTTGACGAAAAGCGTTGGTCACCAAAGCAGGCACAATGGTTTATCAATGCCAAAAAAGATGAAGGCTTACGCCCCCATCATCTTGATGGTTATGATTTC
Source organism: Pseudidiomarina piscicola (assembly GCF_902806985.1). Lineage (GTDB taxonomy): Bacteria > Pseudomonadota > Gammaproteobacteria > Enterobacterales > Alteromonadaceae > Pseudidiomarina > Pseudidiomarina piscicola. The sequence continues at coordinate 236,680 of NZ_CADCXY010000004.1, read as the reverse complement.
AATGAGCGCACTTACAAAGAGATCTACGACGCCTATCAAGTCGCCTGTGACCGCTCGGGGCTGGTTGACTTCGCAGAATTGCTGCTGCGTGCCCACGAATTGTTGCGCGATAATCGTATTGTGCGTGAACACTACCAACGGCGCTTTCGTCATTTATTGGTTGATGAGTTTCAAGACACTAACTCCATTCAATATGCATGGGTGAAGTTACTGTCAGGCGCAGGTAGTGACAAAGAGCATGAAAATTTTGTCACTATTGTGGGCGACGACGATCAGTCTATTTACGGCTGGCGCGGTGCCAAAATAGAAAACATACACCAGTTTACGCTCGACTTTCCAAAGGTCGACACTATACGCCTGGAACAAAATTACCGCTCGACCAATACCATTCTTAGTGCTGCCAATAGCGTGATTGCAAATAATAACGATCGGCTTGGTAAAGAGCTGTGGACCGAAGGCGGCATGGGCGAGCCTATTGACCTGTATGCAGCCTATAACGAACTCGATGAAGCGCGCTACATTGCCAGCCAAGTTGAAGCTTGGCACGAGCAAGGTAATGCCTTGCAAGACGTCGCCTTACTGTATCGCAGTAATGCGCAGTCGCGGGTATTAGAAGAAGCCTTGCTGCATGCACGTATCCCCTATCGAATTTATGGTGGCTTACGATTCTTTGACCGCCAGGAAGTTAAAGATGCATTGGCCTATTTACGCTTGCTGTCTAATCGAGACGATGATGCAGCATTAGAGCGCGTCATCAATACGCCAACCCGCGGTATTGGTGCTCGAACCTTGGAAATTGTGCGTGACGGTGCTCGCCAGCGCGGCACGTCGTTATGGCTGGCAGCGAAGCAATTGGCGACGGAAAAGGTTCTGACTGGGCGTGCTGCGAATGCGGTATTGGCGTTTGTCGACCTGATTCAGCAGTTGGAAGACGAAACCAATGACTACAGTTTAGGCCGACAAGTAGACACTGTGATAAAAAGCAGTGGGTTAATGGCCATGTACCAAGCCGAGAAAGGCGAAAAAGCTGAAACTCGGGTAGAGAACTTAAAAGAGTTGGTTAACGCCTGCGACAACTTTGATCAACTTGACCGTGTAGACGATGAAGAGTTGTCGCCGTTAAATGGCTTTCTCGCCCACGCCGCTTTAGAGTCGGGTGAGGAACAAGCCGACGAGCATCAAGATTCGGTACAGCTGATGACCTTACATAGTGCTAAAGGGCTGGAGTTTCCCTTGGTATTTATGTGTGGCGTTGAGGAAGGCCTGTTTCCTTCTCAGCAGTCGCTCGATGAAGCTGGACGACTCGCCGAAGAACGGCGCTTATGCTACGTAGGCATGACTCGCGCCATGCAAAAACTGGTGATTAGCTACGCTGAACAGCGGCGGGTTTACGGCCAAGAAAAGCTGCATAGCGCGAGTCGCTTTATTGCCGAGATCCCCGCTGAAAATCTACACCATGTGCGTATGCAAAGTCATCGTAACTTTACCACGGAAGCACCGAACTATGGTCGCTTCAACACTGCAGCAAGTCATGAAGCTTTTGAAGAAAGCGGTTTTCAGCTGGGCCAGCGAGTACGACATGTTAAGTTCGGTGAAGGCACTGTTCTTAACTATGAAGGCTCGGGTGCGCAAAGCCGAATTCAAGTGAACTTTGATGACCTAGGCAGCAAATGGTTAGTGGTTGCTTATGCTCGTTTAGAGCGCTGTTGATGAATCAGCGTATCGATACTATAAAGCGCCAGGGCCGCCCAAATCATTGCAAAGGTTAGCAGTTTGTCGCTTGCTAGCGGTTCGCCGTAGATCCATACCGCCAACACAAACATAATGCTGGGGCCTATATATTGAAAGAACCCCAAGGTGGCATAGCGAATGCGCTGGGCAGCAGCGGTAAAGCACAGCAGCGGTGCGGTGGTGACAATTCCTGCGGCCATCAACAGTAGGTTGAGCTGCCAAGTATTTTGCGTCATGTCACTGGCCGTTGAGTCGGCAAAAAACAGTAAATAGATGAGCATAATCGGCAGCAAAATGGTGGTTTCAAGCCACAGCCCCGTCATTGAGTCGACCGGCAAACGCTTGCGGATAGCACCATAAGTCGCAAAACTGCATGCCAGAGCCAGCGCAATCCACGGCACTGAACCAAAACTAATCACCTGTACCAGCACCCCCACCACAGCTAAGGCTATGGCAATGAGTTGGAAACGGCGCATTCGCTCAGCAAAAAACAACATGCCAATAGCAACATTCAGCAAGGGATTAATGTAATAGCCCAAGCTGGCGTCAAGAATGTGGTTGGTATTAATGGCCCAAATAAAGAGAAACCAATTACCCCCCAGGAGGAAGGTGGCAACGGTCAGCCGCAGCATTTGCGAGCGATTTTTCAAAACCGGCTTAATACGGTGAAAACGTCGCAGTGCAAAAATCAAGAACGCCACTAATACAAACGACCAAATAATTCGATGGCTAAGGATCTCAATCGCAGGTACCTGTTGCAGCAACTTAAAATAAATAGGCGCAATGCCCCACATGGTGTAGGCGGCAATGGCGAATATCACGCCGTGGCGGCTGCGAGTTGCATCATCGGTCATAAGAAAAGTCTCGGTGTTCTGGTGACACATTAGAGGTTGTACGAAAACTATGCAGTTACCACACTAATTCGTCGCAAATGATCTTTCGGTGGTGGTGATGCGCGCTTGGGATGCATACAATAGAGCTAATTACCCACAAGCGTCAATCGGAGCTGTCAAAAATGACTGCGAAACCGCTGTCAAAAGTCCTTGCCGAGGTTTTTGGTTATGCCGAGTTTAGGCAGGGCCAAGAGCAAGTGATCGAGGCGGTTCGAGCTGGCCAAGATGCGCTGGTATTAATGCCAACAGGAGGCGGCAAGTCACTTTGCTACCAGTTACCGGCAATCATGGGAGAAGGCGTGACCTTGGTGGTGTCACCGCTCATTTCATTGATGCAAGACCAAGTTGAAAGCCTGCAAACGATGGGGGTATCGGCCGGTGCGCTGCACAATGGGCTAGAGCCAGAACAACAACAGCAATTGTTGCAGCAAGCGAGCGAAGGACAATTGCGGCTGTTGTATGTGAGCCCCGAACGTGCGCTACAACCCTATTTCATGCGACAGCTGCAACAATGGAATGTGACCCTGGTAGCGATCGATGAAGCGCACTGTATTTCGCAGTGGGGGCACGATTTCCGTCCCGAATATGGCCAGCTCGGGCAACTTCGTGAAGCCTTACCGCAACTACCCTTTATGGCGCTTACGGCCACCGCCGATGCCGCCACCGAAGCAGACATCGTGCAGCGCCTGCACCTCCACCAACCGGTTATTTATAAAAGCTCTTTCGACCGGCCCACGATTCGTTACATTGTCGAGGAAAAATTTAAGCCGCAGAAGCAGTTACGCGATTATATCGCGAAGCAAAAAGGGGCTTCGGGCATTGTCTATTGTGGTAGCCGCAAGCGCGTTGATGAACTTGCCGAGCGGTTAGCGCTCGATGGCGTGCGAGTGGCCGCGTATCATGCCAGGAAAACCCATGAGGAACGCGCCCGAGTACTGCGCGGCTTTGTGCGTGACGATATAGATGTGGTGGTCGCGACCGTTGCGTTTGGCATGGGCATCAATAAGCCAAACGTACGCTTTGTGGTGCACTTTGATGTGCCACGCAGTATTGAAGCCTACTATCAGGAAACTGGGCGCGCGGGGCGAGACGGGCTGCCGGCCGAAGCGCTATTGCTTTACGATCCAAGTGACGCGAGCTGGATTCGTAGCATGATCAACGACCATCCAGATGAGAAGCGTCGGCAAGTAGAGCTGCATAAATTCACCGCTATGCAAGCTCTGGGTGAAGCGCAAACATGTCGTCGCTTGGTACTGCTGAACTATTTTAATGAATTTCGCGATACCAACTGCGGGAATTGCGATATTTGTCTAGACCCACCGCGGCAATACGATGGAACGGTCGATGCCCAAAAAGTACTGAGCTGCATCTACCGGGTAGGCCAACGTTTTGGCACCAACCACGTTATCGATGTGCTGCGCGGTAGCAAGTCTCAGCGTTTAACTGCGCTTGGCCACGAGCAATTATCGACCTTTGGTTTGGGGGCTGAAAAAAGCCAAGCACACTGGTTAGGCGTTATCCGGCAACTGATTCACCGTGGTTTAGTCTGGCAAAATATCCAGCACTACGGCACCTTGCAATTAACCGAGGCGGCACGACCCGTGCTACGCGGCGAGATAGCCTTGTCATTGGCTGAACCTCGTATGAATCTGGCCGTGAGTAAGCCAAAAGTGACCGACCGTGGCGATTATGACAAATTGCTATTTCGGCGTTTACGCGCACTGCGTAAAAAGATTGCTGATGCCGAAGAAAAACCACCTTTTGTAGTTTTTAACGACAACACCCTAGTGGAAATGGCGGTTCATTACCCAACCGATGAAGCCAGTCTGTTGTTGATTTCAGGCGTCGGACAAACCAAGCTTGAGCGCTACGGTGCCGCCTTTATCGACGCCATTACTGCTTATCTTGATGCTGAAGAAGAGCCTCTCTTCAACCACTAACCCGTTGGCATAAAGTAGAAGGTCCACAGTTCTTGCAACACGGGAATAATGGATGCCACCAAAATGAGCCCCATGGTAATGTTAAACACTCGCTGAAATACCGAATTGGCGAGCACTTTTCGCAACAACGAACCAAATAACAGCCAACTTCCCACGCATGGAAAGGCCATTAGAAAGAACGCTAAGGTAATGGCTAGCACTTCGACGACAGGGTTGCCGTTCACCGAGGTGTAGGCGGCAACAGCACCGGATGCCATCATCCAAGCCTTGGCATTAACCCATTGAAATAATGCAGCTTGCCAAAAGTTAAAAGGCTTTTTCTCTCCTTTTTTGATGGCTTTTGGTTCGGCGCTGGCGATATGCCATGCTAACCAGAGCAAATAGAGCACCCCAACCACTTTGATCAGTTGATGAAGATTTGGAAAGCGCTCGAAGATCACGCCAAACCCAAAGCCAACCAAAAGTACCATCAATGGAAAGCCGAAGCAGATACCTAAAAAATGCGGCATGCTGGCGCGAATACCGTAATTAACACCAGATGACATGATCATGACATTGTTTGGACCTGGGGTAATTGTGGTCGAAAAAGCGAAAAACAGTACTGCGATGAAAATTTCCATAACCATCCATTTTCGAGTGAGGTCTGTATACTAAGATTAGTGTGCCTTGAGCATGACTACAAAAACAAGGAGTTCAGATGAAAATTCAGCTACGCGGACTCATGGTGCTGGCGCTCTTACTTTGGCCGCTGGCGTCGCTAGCACAAACCGAGCCTAGCCAAACCGAGCCAGCCGTCATGGAAGTTGCGGTGCGCCTGAGTCCACCGTTCGTAATGAAAGACGAAGGCGGCGCGTACCACGGTTTAACAATCGAATTGTGGGAGCAGATTGCTGCCGTAAACAATTACCAGTTTCGCTATCATGAGGCCGGTCTCGAAGAGCTAATTGATGGCGTTGCTGATGGGCAATTTGACGTGGGGTTGGGTGCGGTATCGGTGACCGCTGCCCGTGAGCAACGAATCGATTTCACCTTACCGTTTTATAATGCGGGCCTTGGCATCGCCGTGCCAGCCGTAGCGGAGCCGGGCTGGTGGACCATCACCAAACGCTTTTTTAGCCTCGAATTTTTAACTGTTTTATTAGTGCTTTCGGCCGTATTAATGGCGGCAGGCGCATTAGTGTGGCTAGCAGAGCGGCGGCACAACCGCGATGAATTCAGTACCACAAAATTAAAAGGTATCGGCGCGGGCTTTTGGTGGGCGGCCGTGACCATGACAACCGTAGGCTATGGCGATAAGTCGCCACAGACAGCTCTTGGTCGTGGGGTTGCATTAATCTGGATGTTTACTAGTGTGATTATAATATCGAGCTTTACTGCTTCAATCACATCCGCCTTGACCGTCAATAAACTATCAACGCGGGTACAAGGGCAAGACGACTTGGTGAACGTACGCGTTGCCAGCGTACCTGCGTCGTACAGTGCGTCTTGGTTAGATCGAGAGAATATTGGCTATCAGCAAAATACCAACTTAGCGCTGGCCCTAACCTCGGTTCAAGAAGGTAAAGCCGATGCCGTGGTATATGACGCACCGTTATTGAAATATCAGTTACGGAAAAACTTTTCCGGTTTAACGGTATTGAAAGACGTTTTTGCGCTGCAAGACTACGCTTTGGTATTGCCACCAGAAGCCAGTACGCGCGAAGCGATAAACCGTAGCTTACTACGCCACATCCGAAGTGCCGAGTGGCGACAGTCGGTGCAACGCTACTTAGGCGATACTCTTTAAAGTTGAATTACGACTCTCGTAGGAGGTCATTATGTTAGGTCTAACGCTTAGTGTGTTACTTAGTTCAAGTGGTGCGACGGTCACCATTAACGAATGGCAGGTGCCATGGCCTGATTCACGACCGCGTGACCCTTACGTGCAGACAGACAATCGTGTGTGGTTTGTTGGACAGCGCGCCGATTATGCTGCGGTGTTGAACCCAAAAGACGGGTCATTCGAGCGGATTGACTTGCCGGACGGTGCCGGACCACACAATATCATTGTCGATCAGCGAGGTGCTTGGTATGCAGGAAATAAAGCGGCGCATATCGGTAAAATTGCCCATGACGACAACTCGATTACGCAATACCCGCTGCCAGGAGATGGACGTCGTGATGTCCATACCATGCAGTTTACCAGTAGCGGAGACATTTGGTTCACCGCCCAAGGCGCCAATAAGTTCGGCTTTTTTGATGCCGACAAAGAGTCGATTGAGTTATACGATATTGCAACCCCGCGGGCGCGACCTTACGGGCTTATTTTGATCGACGACCAGCCGTGGCTGACACTGTTTGGCTCAAATAAATTAGTCACTTATGAAGATGCTGAAGTCGTCGAGATTGAATTGCCGCGCGCTAGCGCAAATCGTCCACGGCGGCTTGCAGAAGGCACTGACGGTGGCGTCTGGTATGTGGATTATGCGGGTGGGTATTTAGGCCGTTATGACCGCCAAACAGAGACGGTGAGTGAATGGCAGATGCCGGCAAGCGGTGGCTCGCTACCTTATGCGATGGCCGCAGACAACCAAGGTTATATTTGGTTTGCGGAAACTGGCCCGCAACCGAATCGTATTGTCGGTTTCCATATTGAATCAGAGACCTTTACCGACCCTGTTGCGGTTCCCAGTGGTGGTGGTACCGTGCGTCATATGGTGTTTGACGACGCAAGTCAGAGCCTGTGGTTTGGTACAGATGCCAATACCATAGGCCAGGCGAAAATTACCTACAGCGACTAACCAAATAAGATCAGTAACCAGGTGACCGCGATAGTCACCAGGGCAAACATGACAGCGGTTGAAGCAATATCTTTTGCTTTGCCGCTGAGCTCATGCAGGTCGGGGCTGATGCGGTCGACCGTGGCTTCAATGGCAGAGTTTAAGAATTCTACGATAAGTAGCAGCAATACCGGTAGCACCAAAAGGGCTCGTTCCACACCACCGTCACCGAGCACAATACCTGTTGGGATAAGTATGGCGGCAAGGAGTAGATCTTGTCGAACAGCGGCTTCTGAGCGCACTGCAAAGCCAAGACCTCGTAAGGAGTTTTGAGTTGCTCGGACAATCCGCATAAGTCCTTGTTGTGACGGTTTCATTGCTGCTCTTTTGGTTTCTGCTAGATGGTGTACAGTGTAATACAAAGTCAAACTTAAGGATGGCTTAAATTTATGACCAAAAGCAACCACTGGCAACTGATCCCGATGGAACAGTTTGAGCGGCCATCAGCGCCTGCGAGCACGGTGATTCAACAAACATGGTCGCACCTTCGAAAGCTTTTGGGCGCCGATAGCGATGACGACGCTGTACCTGATGAGCAAGACTTCCCTAGTTACTCTGAGTTTGCTCTAGAGCCAGCAGTCGCAGCTGTGAATGCAGTCTTTAATGAAGAGGATGCGCCCTCGGTACGTTTTGTCATAAGCCCGCCTTTTAGTGGTTGCGGGGCGATTATGCGCAAGTGGGCCGAACAACAAGGCTATACCCAACTGACCCCGCCAAGCATCGAACAATTAGAGCAAGCTGATACTGACCCTTGGTGGCAGCAACAACAATGTGATACTTGGCTACTTGATGAATTCTCATCGTTTTGGTTACGCACCACCGCGCACATGCAATTTATACGAGCACTTTTGCCGCGCTTGTTACGTGGCGAGATTGGTTGTGGCGTAGTGGTGATTGATAGCTGGACCTATGCGTTTTTGCAGCGTGCTTGGCCGTTAAGTTTGCCCCATTGTTACTGCTTTGCAGCGGCAAGCCCCGAGTTACTGCGCCAAAGCGGCATCGTAGCGAGTGACAAGCGTTTACGAAAAGTCACTGCCCGAGCGCGTGGCAACCTGGGCGTTGCGCTAGCCCATTGGGCCGTGGAACAAAATCCGGAACGCAGTTTGCCCCGTTTGCCCGGTGAGGCCGACGATGCTACGGCGTTTATCTTATATAGCCTGTTATTGCACCATGGTCTGCGGGGCGAATACTTGCAGCAGGTGTTACCGATGCTCGCGCCGGCGCAACTCGATGTGCAACTGCTGCGCTTGCAGCAAAATGCTGTGGTGGAGCTTGATGACGAGAAAATATGGCGCGTCACGGTCTATGCCTATATCGAAGTGCGGGAATTTCTAGCCGCCCGCGGCTTTTGGCTTGATGGATTTTAGCGAGGTCGCAAAGTGGACACTGAAAAGATCTTAGGTTTATTTAGAGAGATTACCAGCGGCGTACTCATCGAAATAGCGCTAGTGTTCGCTGTGGCGACCGCGATTGTGCTTGCCAGTCAGAAGGTTTTACCTTGGTTTGCCGACCATTTGCATGGCAAGCAGCGCCTGTTTGCCTTGGCAATGATACCGACCATTCGGGTTATTGTATTTATCATTGGTTTTGTGTGGATTGTGCCACTGGTGATTGAGCCGACGATGCAAAACATGGTGGCCATATTAGGCGCTGCCGGGTTAGCAATTGGCTTTGCACTAAAAGACTACGTGAGTAGTCTCATTGCCGGAATCGTGGCGGTCTATGAGCTGCCTTATCGGCCCGGTGATTGGATTGAAGTCGAAGGCACTTACGGTGAAGTGAAGCATATCGGTATGCGCGCTGTTGAAATTGTGACGCCCGACGATACGGTGGTGTTTATTCCTCACCTTAAGCTGTGGTCGAATCTTATTCACAATGCCAACAATGGTGGACCCAGCTTGATGTGTGTCGTGGACTTTTACTTGCACCCCGAGCACGATGCGCATCGGGTGAAACATCTGCTAGAAGATGTCGCGCTCACCAGCCCTTATGTACAACTCGCCAAGCCCATCGTGGTTGTGGCCAAAGAAGAGCCGTGGGGGACACACTATCGTTTGAAAGCCTATCCCATTGATCCACGGCAACAGTTTCAATTTATGACCGACTTAACCGCGCGTGGCAAAAACTGCCTACGACAGTTGCCGGTTAACTTTGCGCAGCTGTCACCAGAGCACGTTGTTCAGGCATCCCCATACTGATCACGTAGGGTAACTCGGCTTCTTGCCGCGCACTGAAGTCCGCTTTGTCGCTAAGCCCCTGCCAACCAATCGCAATGAGTGCTTGAGCGACCGCGCCGCCAAGACCGTTGCCTGGTCCCAGTAAGATAATATGATCGGGTGCATAGTCTTTGACTGCTACCTGAACGGCTTTACTGAAATCATAGGTTTCCGTGACTTGATGACCCAAGGTGTAACTGTGCAGCGCGGGCATATCTGCGGTGGGTGTGAGCCATTGGTAACCGCGGCCGTCAACCAAAGGTGTTTGAGGTGCTTGAAATGCTGCAATCGGCCAAGTTTCTTGCGCTTGTTCCGCGGCACCCTGCATCAGTTTGGTGTGGAATGCGGCATGACCGGGTAAGAGCATTGGAAACCGTTCATCGGCTTTCGGTAACGCTGCGAGTGCGGCGCTACAGGCGTCTTCCGTACCGGCAAGAACGGCATAGCCGCCGTAGTGAATCGAGTGCATTAAGGCGCCGGGGTGAGCCGCAATCTGTTCTTCTACAACAGCGATACGCTCGACATCAGGGCGCCATTCGCTATCTACCGTAGGATAAATAAACTGTGCACCTTCGCCGTCTGCGGTGAGCTGCGCCATGCTGGTCACAAGTTTGGTACTGGTGCTAATTGACCAAGCTTCGGCACAAGCCATGGCAGTGTACCAACCCATCGAGTTTCCGGTCATTGCCACAATGTCGTACTGCTCTCGATCAATGCTAAGAAAGTCAAGGTAACCGGCGGCGTAGATAAGTGCTGCGGCATTCTCTGGACGTTGGTGAATAGAGGTTTTAAAGAGTTTGGCTTGATCAAGTTCTGACACCGTGGCGAGCCCTAAAGCGGCTCGTTCGGCGTCAATTGTGTCCAATACCGATTGTAAATCTTCGCGGATAGTTGACGAAGATGCGGCTATATTCGCGGAGATCGAGCCAAGTTCGGGTTTGTTATAGGTTCCTCGGCCAGGGCAAATCACCAGTGCGGTTTTCTTCATGACGAGGTCTCCTCTAGCATCGACAAGGCTAAATCGGTAATCGCATCACTCGATGGCAACACCGAGTAAGCGGCTTGGCCAAGCGGTATAAAGCTGTCCTCTGCGGTTAGGCGTTGAATAGCAAATTTACCGTGATAGCGTTCATGTAAGGTCGTGATCAACTCTTCACTTAAGGAGCCTCTACGCCGGCACTCGTCGACCACTAACAGCTTCGTGGTATTGCCAAGCGCGGCAACGATTTTATCGACATGCAATGGAACCAAACAGCGAATATCCAGCACTCGAACCCGATGGCCTGCCTCAGCAAGTTGGCGTTCAGCTTTACGGCTTAAGTAATAGCCGTTGCCATACGAAATAATCGCCAGTTCTTCGCCATCACCGTGTACCGCTGGTTCGCCGAGCTCAGGAATCGGTTGCTGCACGTCTGGGTAATGGCAGAGCCAACCGTTATCGCCTTCGCTGTGTAGGTCGCGAGCCATGTACAATGCAATCGGTTCGAGCATCACTACCACACGCTGTTCAATCGCCGCTAAATGTACCGCTTGGCGCATTAGCAACGCGCCGTCAACGCCATTCGATGGACACAGCACAATGACTCCCGGAATATCTCGGAACACAGCGAACGAGTTGTCGTTGTGGAAGTGCCCGCCAAAGCCGCGCTGATAAGCCAAGCCGGCGATACGAATCACCATTGGGTTGGTATATTGACCGTTCGAGAAAAACGACAAGGTTGCCGCTTCGCCACGGATTTGGTCTTCAGCGTTATGCACATAAGCAAGGAACTGAATTTCCGGCATGGCGATAAAGCCTTGCTGGGCCATACCAATGGCTAACCCGAGAATACTTTGCTCGTCGAGCACGGTATTCAGTACACGGTTCGGGCCAAAAGCTTCCATTAAATGCTGAGTGACGTGGTACACACCGCCTTTTTTGGCGATATCCTCTCCGCACATAACGATGTTATTGAACTGCGCCATTAAATCGTGCAGCGCCCAGTTGAGTAACTTCGCCAGATGCTGTGGTTTACCCGCGTTATGTTTGTCCCAGTTAAATAGTTGCTGGCGCCGTGCTTCATCTGGCACCGCAGGTAACGAGGCTGCATCTTTAGCAGGCGGAACAATCGATTGCATCACTTGCTCGGCCTGTGTGAGCTTGGGTTGTTGCGTCGTTTGTTCAGCGATACGCACTAGGCGTTGCTGTTGCTGACGGATGTGCGCGACCAGGCTGTCGTGGTCAAACAGGCCGCGGGCGATGAGTGCCGCACAGCTGTACAGGAGGGGGTCGCGCTCGGCATCACGATGGATCTCTTGTTTGTTGCGATAGGCGACCTCGGCATCGGCGCCGGCATGGCCAAACAAGCGTATGGTGCGTAAGTGCAGTACTGCTGGTTTGCGCTTGTTGCGCACATAGTCCGCCGCTTGTTGTGCAACCAAATAGGTTTCTGCAAGGTTACTGCCGTCGGCAAAAAAGTATTTCAACGCCGGCCGTTGGCTGAGTTGCTGTTGGATCCAGCCTTGTGGCGTATGCGTTGAAATGCCGAGGCCGTTGTCTTCACAAACCAAGAGTAACGGCATCGGTATTTGTTGATAAGCCGCCCAACTGGCCGAGTTGATGGCACCAAGCGCGGTTGAATGATTGGCGGACGCATCACCAAAACTACACATGGCAATCGCATCGTTAGGCCAGGTGCCTTGGTGTTGTAAACGCTTCGATAACCCGATCGCGAATGCGGTCCCCATGGCTTTGGGCAGATGCGAGGCAATAGTGCTGGTTTGCGGTGGTACGTGCAGCTCAAGACTGCCGAGTACTTTATGGCGACCACCGGAAATTGGGTCGTCGCTGGAAGCCGCAAAGCTCAGCAGCATATCGTAAAGCGGCGTGGTTCCCGGTTTTTGTTTCGCCCGCTGCAGGAAAAACGCACCGCTACGATAATGCAAAAACGCAGGATCAGTGACCCGCAGCGCTTTTGCTACCGCCGCATTGCCTTCGTGGCCTGAGCTGCCAATGGTGTAAAAGCTTTGCCCCGCGGCTTGCATCAGCCGCGACTGTAAGTCGAGTAAGCGACTGGCCAATTGTGAATCGAATAACTCCACTAATTCCGCATCGCTAAGGACACCGCCCGCGGCCTGCGCGTGCGGCAATTCGTGTTGTTCAATACGCTGGATAAACTGGCCCAGCCATGGGTGCATTGCTGCAGCCATAAACGCCTCCGTAGACTAACTTAGTTAGATAAACTAACCAGCAAACGCTTGAATGCCCGTTTGTGCGCGACCAAGAATCAGCGCATGAACGTCGTGGGTACCTTCGTAGGTGTTCACGGCTTCTAAGTTCATGACGTGACGAATCACGTGATACTCATCGGCAATACCGTTGCCACCGTGCATATCACGAGCGACACGGGCAATATCAAGTGCTTTACCACATGAGTTGCGCTTAATGAGTGAAATGGTCTCAGGAGGCAGCTGGCCAGCGTCCATTAAGCGGCCGGCTTGCAGACAGGCTAATAGGCCAACGCTGATTTCGGTTTGCATGTCGGCTAGCTTTTTCTGTACCAGTTGTGTGGCCGCTAGCGGACGGTCGAACTGTTTGCGATCAAGGGTGTATTGACGTGCTGCGTGCCAGCAGAACTCGGCGGCACCTAAAGCGCCCCAGCCAATGCCGTAGCGCGCTTTATTTAAGCAGCCGAAGGGGCCTTTCAAGCCACTGACGTTCGGCAGTAGGGCAGACTCTGGCACTTCGACGTTGTCCATCACAATTTCGCCGGTAATTGATGCGCGCAGTGAGAACTTGCCATCAATTTTAGGAGCAGAAAGCCCTGGCATACCTTTTTCCAAGATAAAGCCACGAATTTCGCCATCAAGTTTACCCCAAACGACGAATACATCGGCAATCGGCGAGTTGGTGATCCACATTTTGGTGCCTTTGAGCACATAACCGCCGTCAACTTTTTTCGCAGTGGTTCGCATGCCTGCAGGGTCAGAACCGGCATCAGGTTCCGTTAAGCCGAAACAGCCAACCCACTCGCCGCTAGCAAGCTTAGGCAGATATTTTTGTCGTTGTTCTTCGCTACCATATTCATAAATTGGGTGCATAACCAAAGACGACTGAACACTCATGGCACTACGGTAGCCACTGTCGACGCGCTCCACTTCGCGAGCAATCAAACCATAACAGACATGATTTACTTCAGAGCAGCCGTACTTTTCAGGCAAGGTCGCGCCGAGCAAACCAAGTTCACCCAACTCGGTCATGATTTCGCGATCGAAACGCTCTTCACGGTTAGCGGTTAACACGCGCGGCATCAGTTTTTCCTGACAATATTGGTGCGCAGTGTCACGAATCATGCGTTCTTCTTCGGTAAGCATGTCGTTGAGTTGAAAAGGGTCTTGCCAATCAAAAGGGAAACGTGCCATTAGAAACCTCGTTTGTCATTGTGCGTTCGTTGCGTACCACTTTACGCTGAAATGATATAAAGTTAAATTATATAAAAAATAGAGCAGGTATAGTTTTTAGCTATGGATTTAAGGCAGCTTCAATATTTTGTCGCGGTGTATGAAGCCGGCACGATCAGCGCGGCTGCGCGAGCTTGTGCGGTGGCTCAGCCGAGTCTGTCGAAAGCACTTCAGCAGTTGGAAGATGAGCTCCAAGTGCAATTGTTTTCCCGGCAGTCACGCGGTGTTACGCCAACCGAAGACGGCGAACGCCTGTATGGTCATGCCGGGCGTATGTTAAGCCAGATGCAGTCCTTAAAAGCATCGTTCCGGCATAGCGTCACCCGAGTGCAGTTTCGGCTTGGCTTGATTCGCGCCCTGGGGGTTGAACGCATGAGCCAATTACTGCGCGACTTTACAGCCGGCGTTGACGGGCTCGAGTTACATTTGGTTGAGCCCGACGATGAAGCCGATGCCCGAATTATTTCGCCGCGAGCTTTGCGAGCCGGCGAGCAGTTTTTGCCGATTTGGCACGACCGCTTTGTCTTGGCATTACCTGCCGGCCACCCGTTGGCGTTAAAGTCAGAGGTCTTGCTGGCTGACATGCAGGGGGAGGCGTTAATTAAACGTACTCCCTGTGAGGCGTGGTCGACCTTGTATCCAGAATTAATTCGACAAGGCATACAGCCAGATATCCGTGCAGATATTCATACTATTGAGTATGCGCTTGGGTTGGTTTCTGCCGGAGTTGGCTGTGCTTTGGTTCCTGATTTAGAATCGTTGCGCGAGCGTCAAGACGTGGTATTACGGCCTATTTCGGAGCTGACATTAGAGCGCACCATTGGCATGGCGTACCCACGAAGCCATGGCGACAGTGCCCCATTGCGATGGTTACAACAAGTTTGCCGGCAGACCGTCGCCCAAGATGTCGGTTAAGCTTTGGTGTCAGCAATTAGCGTCATACAATCGACGGGACAAACAGGTATACAGGCCGGCTCAGAGTAGAAGCCCTCGCACTCTGTGCACTTATCGAGGTCAACAACATAATGCGCCGCCCCCATGATGATGGCTTCATTAGGGCATTCAGGCACACACATGTCACAGTTAATACAGTCACTATCAATGACAACTGGCATCGCTGACCTCCTTAATGGCAATGGGCGCAGGAGCCACCGGCAACTCTTTGATCAAGAGTGCGAGTTGCTGTTCCTCAGCGTTAAGTCGGCAAGGTAGCGCTAGGGTCACTTGGTGACCTGAGCCTGGCGCTCGTGCCACAATTTCACCGTTGGCATGAACGAGTTGTCCTGCGGTAAAGCGAACGTTGCCGGACGGCTTCATAAGAATCAGGCTATCACCTTGCGAAAAACTATTTTTGACGTTGATCAAAGCATCGTTACCTTCGCACTCGAGCACTGCGCCAACTAACAGCTGTTCACCCTGGCTGTGGCTGGTTTGGTAGTTTTGTAAATCACTAGGCCGATGTCGACGTAAAAAGCCTTCGGTAAAGCCTCGGTTGGCCATACCATCTAGGTCGGCTAACAGTTGCGGGTTAAAAGGTCGATTGGCAGTAGCGTCGTCGATAGCCTGACGATAAATTTGTGCGGTACGGGCAACGTAGTATGGCGATTTTGTACGCCCCTCTATTTTTAACGAGTGAATACCTAGTTCTGCCAGCGCTTGAACGTGCTCAATGCCGCGCAAGTCTCTCGAGTTCATAATGTAGGTGCCGTGAATATCTTCATCCATTAACATTAATTCACCTGGGCGTTGAGGCTCTTCCAACAATACTGGGCGGTCAATAGGGTTGAACTGACCTACCTCATCTTCAGTGGCATCGTGTACTTGGTAAGGCCAACGACAAGCGTTGGTGCAGGCTCCCTGATTAGGGTCGCGCTTGTTAATATACCCCGACAATAAACAGCGTCCAGAATAGGCCATACACAGTGCCCCATGGACAAATACCTCGAGTTCCATATCCGGGCAGTGTTGGCGTATTTCAGCAATCTCTTTGACTTCCAGCTCACGCGATAATATGACTCGACTGACCCCCTGCTGTTGCCAGAATTTAACCGCTGCCCAGTTAATGGTGTTTGCCTGTACTGACAAATGCAGCGCTTGCTGAGGAAAGTGTTCGCGCAGCAACATTACCACGCCTGGGTCTGAAACAATCAGCGCGTCGGGTTGCAGGGCAATCACTGGCGCCATGTCTTGCACAAAGGTTTTTAGCTTGGCGTTGTGAGGTGCAATATTAACCACCACATAGAATTTTTTGTGCTGGGCATGGGCTTCGTTAATACCCACCGCTAAATTAGCTAAGTCGAAACTGTTATTACGAACCCTGAGGCTGTAACGCGGTTGGCCGGCGTAGACCGCATCCGCACCGTAGGCGAAGGCCATTCGCATCGCCTCTAAACTGCCGGCAGGAGAGAGTAATTCAGGAGCAAAAGAAGGTGTTGGCATAGGGTGACTCAGTAAACTTGATCCAGCGCAATAAAGGCGGGAAATTTTACCGATCCGAGGCAGAAAAACTCTGATCAAGATCAACAAATAGGAGTGCCAAACACTTCAGAACTATCCCTTTAGGGGTAGTTCTTGACCCTCTTCTTGGCAATTACAATGTGTGCGTCGCGCAACTACCATTACCATCACATTCACGCCGAGCGACTGGCTCTAACGCATGCCTTGCATGTTACGACCAGTGTGCCGTGGCTGTTAAGCCACCGGGTTGTTTTGGAAACGAAATAACCTCCCGTACTTGGAAAGGTGTTGACCATGCTAATGGATCGATTTTCTCGCCGCTTTACTTATTTGCGGCTGTCGGTAACGGAAAACTGTAATTTTCGTTGCGATTATTGCTTACCTAATGGACCGGATTGTACTTCGCGACAAGCCGAGCTCAGTGTTCCTGAAATTCGACGCTTAGTGACTGCTTTTGCGGAACTAGGTACCCGCAAAGTCCGAATCACTGGCGGTGAACCTTGCCTGCGTAAAGACCTGCTGGAAATTATTAAAACCGTGAAAGCGGTTCCTGGCATCGAAGAAGTTGCAATCACCACCAATGGTTATCGCCTGCAACGTGACCTGCCCGCCTGGCGTGAAGCTGGAGTGGATGCCATTAATGTAAGTGTCGATAGCCTTGACCCAAGCACGTTTCACTTAGTGACCGGGCAAAACCGCTTGCCGGCCATTCTCGAAGGCATTGAACAAGCCATCGAACTCGGCATTCCTAAAGTAAAAATCAACACTGTACTGTTGCGTGGCCATAATGGCGGTGCCCTACCCGAGTTCCTAGAGTTCATTCGCCAGCGCAAGGTTAGCTTACGTTTTATCGAACTGATGCGTACCAACGATAACGTTGCGTATTATCAGCGTCATCATATCAGTGGGCAAAGCATCAAAGATCAACTGCTCAGTGAAGACTGGGCGCTGTGCGATAAAAGCAACACGGCTGGGCCCGCGCAAGAATTTGCCCACCCGGACTATGCGGGTAAGTTAGGTTTGATTATGCCGTACAGTCGCGATTTTTGTGACGACTGTAATCGGCTCCGTGTATCGAGCCTGGGGCAGTTATTCCTGTGCTTGTTTACCGAACATCATCAAGATATTCGCAGTTTCTTACAAACCGATGACTCGGCCCCTTTGAAAGCGGCTTTACAAAGCTTCGTTAAAACTAAAAAAGCAACCCATGCGCTATTAGATGAGTCGAGTGGCTCAACCCGTCATTTGGCAATGATTGGAGGCTAAAACGCATGGCTGTTACGGGATTAATTCTCGCTGGTGGCGCATCGCGACGAATGGGGCAAGACAAAGCTCTATTGCAAGTAGCTGGGCAAACCCAATTGCAGCGAACCATTCGCATTGTGCGCCACGCCGGCTGCGAGCAAGTGGTTGTAAGCCGCAATAGCGAAGGCTTTGTGATGGACAAAGTCGCCAACTTAGGCCCCTTGGGCGGCTTGTTAAGCGCCTTACCCCACTGTACTCACGAGCGTATTTTGCTGTTGCCAGTTGATATGCCGCTGTTAAGCAGTGCTGCCTTAGAGTACTTGCTACAACAACCAAGCCCCGGCTACTTCGCCGCGAGTCGTATGCCGTGCGTGCTGCCGAATACCGAGCAGTTACGCGCCTATCTAACGCAACAACTTGAGCAGCAAGATGGTGATCGTTCAGTGGGTGGAGTACTGCAACACCTAGGGGCGCATCGTTATGAGTGGCCTGAGATGCACCAATTACAAAATACCAATACGCCGCAACAGTGGCAGCAAGCGCTGACGTTTTTAGGAGAGCAAGCATGAATTCTTCCAGCCCACAGGCGGTACACATTGCCTTGGCCACGGTTTCTGACCGTCATACCCCAACCAGTGACGCTACGGGCGATTGGCTTTCTGAAGCGATCGTAAAAGCAGGGCATCACATGTATCAGCGGCAGATTTTACCAACCGACAAATACCTTGTCCGTGCGGTGGTGTCCCGTTGGATAGCTGAGCCGCAATTGAGTGTCGTGTTGCTTAACGGTAGCACTGGGTTCGCCGAGCACAATTCGGTACCTGAGGCCATTGAGCCATTGCTCGATCAGCAGATTGACGGCTTTGGTGAGCTATTTCGCCAATTGAGCTGGCAGCAAATCGGTAGTTCGGCAATACAATCTAGAGCCTTTGCTGGGTTAGCCAACAACACCTTGGTGATTGCAATTCCGGGCTCTGAATCGGCAGCTAAACTGGCGTGGGACGAGTTAATTGAACCGCAGCTGAATAGTCAGCAAGGGCCCTGTAACTTTGTTGGTCGCTTAACCAAGCAGCGTTAAGTTAAGGAATCACTATGACAACAGAAAAATTTACCCATTTAGATGAGACTGGTTCAGCGCATATGGTCGATGTCGGTGGCAAGTCGACTTCAACGCGACAAGCGATAGCCGTTGCGACGGTGCAATCGACACCCGCAGTGATAAATCAGATTGCCCAGCAATCGGTTAAGAAAGGTGACGTGTTGGCGGTTGCCCGTGTGGCCGGCATTATGGCGGCGAAACGCACCAGTGACCTGCTACCTCTTTGTCATCCATTGGCGTTAACCAAAGTCAGTGTTGAGTTTAGCTTACGACCTGAGCAAGGGCAGATTGACATCGAGGCGACCTGCGCCGTGCAAGGTGTTACGGGCGTTGAAATGGAAGCCTTAACCGCGGTAAGTGTGGCGGCGCTTACCATTCACGATATGTGTAAAGCACTTGACCCGCAGTTACAAATCAACGGTATTCAGTTACAAGAAAAGACCGGTGGCAAGCACGGACACTGGCAACGGGAGCATGCTCACCATGGTTAAAGTTAAATTTTTCGCGGCCCTACGTGAACGCCTACAATGCGCAGAGTTAGATATTGATTCACAGCCAAGTGACTCAGTGGCAGAAATTCGTCACCGCTTATTGCAGCAACACCCAAGCTGGCGTCGTGAGCTACTCGACAACGATGTGTTATGCGCTAAGAATTTCACCTTTGTCGATTTGCAGGCGGCGGTTAACCCGGGTGACGAGTTGGCGTTCTTCCCGCCGGTCACAGGTGGTTAACATGGGTACGGAAATTCGCGTTCAACAAGACGACTTCAGCGTCGCCGATGAATACCAGCAGCTCGCGCAAGAAAGTAGCTGCGGTGCGGTTGTTACCTTCGCAGGTCTGGTACGAGAACTGGCGGAAGGGCAGTTAGATGCGATGACACTCGAGCACTACCCAGGCATGACCGAGCAAGTACTGGCTGACTTAGTAGCGCAAGCACGCGGGCGTTGGCAGCTAGGTCAGGTGACCCTGATCCACCGTGTTGGTCGGCTAGCACTGAACGATCAAATTGTATTTGTTGGGGTGGCGGCCCCTCATCGCAAAGCAGCCTTTGAAGCAGCCATGTTTATTATGGACTTTTTAAAAACCCAGGCGCCCTTTTGGAAGCAAGAACATACCACCGATGGCAGTTACTGGGTAGCCGCGAAGGACACCGATCAAGCAGCAGCTACGGCGTGGCAGGACGACTAATGCGTCACTTTTGGCTGCTGTTTGTTTTGCTTTGGATAACCAGCTTTACCGCCAGCGCACAAGAAAAAGTCTATGTCGCCGCTGCCTCGTCTTTGCGAGCGCCGTTAGAAGTAATCGTCGAGGCCTTTGAGCAACAGCATCCAAACTATCAAGTGGTGATGAGTTATGCGGCGTCCGGTAAACTTGTGGCACAGGTTCAGCACGGAGCCCCTTATGGCTTGCTGCTCGTCGCCGAGCCTAATTATGTCAAAGCGCTGCAGCAACGTGAATTACTCCTGCAAGAACCGATTTATTTCAGCTACGGGCAGTTGGTGTTTTGGCATCCTAAACAGCGTGGCTCCATGGCTGAATTGCTCGCAAACGCGCAACGCGTGGCGTTGGCGCAGCCGCGTCATGCGCCGTATGGGAAAGCCGCACAAACCTACTTGGACACACATTTTGCCAATACCGATATTAGCGAGCGGCTGATTTTTGGTGAAAACGTGGCGCAGGCAGCGCATCGCGTTTATGTTGGTGCTGTGCCCGCAGGCTTTGTGGCGTTGAGCCAAATGCGACAGTTGCAAATTTCCGCCGCCGACTACACAGTATTAAACCAAGTGCCGCCGTTGCCGCAGGCAATGGCATTGACCCAGCAGGCGCGCACTCAGCAAGGCGCGCAGCGACTACATGATTTCTTACTGCAAGCACCAGCACAGCAGGTTCTAGCTGACTACGGGTATTTGAGCGATGTTACAAGCGAGTGATTGGCAAGCGATTAGCGTGACGCTGCAGTTAGCGGGGGTCACCACCTTAGTGCTGCTACTACTGGCGACCCCCATTGCTTGGTGGCTAGCCTTTAGCCACTCGCGCTGGCGCCCTGTGGTGCAAGCCTTAGTGGCAATGCCGCTGGTATTGCCCCCCACCGTGTTGGGCTTTTATTTACTGTTGTTATTAAGCCAGAGCTTTGCGTTTACGTTTACCGGTATTGTGATCGGCAGCGTGGTGTACTCGCTACCGTTTGCGGTACAACCCTTGAGCGAATCTTTTCGGGCAATGGGGCCGCGACCTTTAGCAATAGCTGCAAGCTTAGGTGCCGGCCGTTGGGATCAATTTAAAACGGTCGTTTTCCCTCTTTGTCGAGGCGGTTTTGTGGTCGCCGCGACCTTGGTGTTTGCGCATACGCTTGGTGAGTTCGGGGTTATTCTTATGATTGGTGGTAGCATACCTGGTGAAACCCAGGTGCTGTCGGTGTTAATTTACGATCATACCGAAGCGCTGAATTATGAAGCGGCTCATACATTGTCATTGGGAATGATTTTCGTCGCACTGCTGGTGCTTAGTGTGGTTTACGGACGTTGGTCAAGATCGCCGTTGCAGTTTGGCGGGCGATCATGAGCTTAACGGTGAAGTGTCAGTTGCCGTTGCGTCACTTTGTGCTGGCGGTCGACGTTCGCCTGCCCGCGCAGGGCATCACTGCTATTGTCGGCCCGTCGGGCAGTGGCAAAACATCGCTGTTAGAAGTGATTGCCGGTATACGTCAGTTACCCGGTGCGACAATTCAGTTCCAAGATCAATGCTGGCAAGCGCCCGCAACCTTTAGCCCCTTGCATCAAAGGCGCATTGGTTTAGTGTTCCAACAGCCGAGTCTATTTCCCCATCTAACGGTTGAAGAAAACCTGCGCTACGGCTGGCAAAGAGCGTCACAGCCTAAAACCCTAGGGTGGGACGAAGTGATAGCTGACTGTGGGTTAACGCCTATGTTGGGCCAATATCCGGCGCAACTGTCAGGTGGACAACAGCAGCGCGTGGCTTTTGCCCGAGCCCTGCTGGCGCAGCCGCAGTTACTCATTTTAGATGAGCCCTTCTCGGCGTTAGACGACGACGCCCGTGAGTATTTTGTTAGTTATCTACAACAGCTGGCCCAGCGCCATCAATTACCCATGATTTGGGTCAGCCATCAACTTGGCGATGTCGCGCAAGTGAGTGATTACTTAGTTCAGCTTCACGACGGCCACGTTGTCGCTCATGGGCCAACGGTCAGTGCGCTGCAAAGTGAGCCTTTAAGGTCTAAGTTAGCGCTTTCGGTGGTGGTGGCAGAAGCTCAGCCAGAACCTGCCGGCCAGCTCGATACGTTGCGCCTGACGCTAGCCGAGCAAAGTATTACGTTGCCGAGACCGCAAAGCCATGAATTAGAAACGTCAACGCCTGTGCGGCTAAGGATTTTCGCGCGCGATGTGAGCCTAACGCGCGAATTCGTGTCTGACTCGAGTATTCAAAATCAACTAGCCGCCGAGGTCGTTGATTCTTTCCCCGCCCGTCATCCAGCCGAGTGCATTGTGCAGTTGCGTCTAGGTGATCAGTACTTGTTAGCACTGATCACCAAGGCATCATGGCAGCGTTTAGGTTTGCAAACTGGCAGCCGCGTTATCGCTCATTTGAAGGCTGCTGCCTTGCACGAAACGCTCCGCGAAACCTTGTAAACGGCGGCTTCGCCGTTGTTTAAGTTGCACTTCGATAACGTGCATACAGCCGGGTTCATTCCACGCTTTTTGAAACGCTGATAAAAAGCCATCGGCACAGCTGGCTGATTGCGTTCTTGCCCCCTGTGCTGCTGCAATCGCCAGCAGATCACAAGCCGGCAACGGAGCGCAATCGAGACCGGGTGAAAAGGCTTCAATCATGTCCCAGCTACCGTTATTTAATAAAATGATGATAGGGTCAGCGCCATATTGATGTAACCGCCCTAACTCCAGCCCCGTCATCAAAAAGGCGCCATCCCCGACCAGTACCACCGATCTTAAGCCGGTACTGACATGCACACCTAGCGCCGCAGGAATGCTGTAGCCCATCGATGCATAGTAAGCAGGTGCCAACAACTGGCTGGCGTGTGCATGCAATGATGCGAATAAACAGTCTCCGATATCACTGATAAGGGGCACGGTTTCGGCTTGTTGTGTCAGCTCGACATCAATCAGTTCGACTAAGGTGGTGGTGTCCCAGCCCGGCGCTGGTTGTGTAGGGTCAATGTTGGAAGTTCGGCCAATGGCCTCAGGATACCAACTATGGTGGCGCGGTAAATGTTCAGCAGTTAAGGCTTGGCATAGATCGGCCAGTTGCACATCGTAGAACCTACGCTCGGCGAAGTGAGTGATGCCTTGATGCAATTGCATCACTTTTTCACCTTTTGCAAACTCCGGATAAGCGGCAAAATTAGTATCGTTTACAATGACCCCAAGATGAATAATCAGATCGCTTTCTTGCAGCAGTTGGTGCGGGTGCGTTTGGCTGTTCGCGGGCCTATCATGATCGATAAAGGTACCGTGAAAGCAGGGGTGATCGGGCGCAATGGCGGCACGGGCCAAAAAAGTAGTCAGTAGCGGTATGTTGAGCTGCAGTGCTAGGTTCTCAAGCGCTTCACCGGCGGCAAAGCGCTGTACCTCAATACCGGCCAGTAGCACTGGTCGCTGGGCCTTCGCTAAACGTTTGGCGATGGTCTCAACCAATAGTTGTTGTTCATGCGTAGGCATGCGGCTGGTGTGGTACGGCGGCAACTGCAGACATTGGAAGTGGATGGCATCGCGTGGTACCTCAATCAACACTGGGCGCGACTGCTCATAGCAGCATTGCAGCGCAGCCCGCAATTGTCCCGCTGCGCGCACAGGGTCGTCTAAACGCACTTGTAACTCAGTCACTTCAGCAAATACTCGGCGTTGCGAATCGAGGCTTTTGGCTTGATGGTGAATGGCAAGCTCACGATCGATTTCATGACGGCTTGGAAAGCCTGCAATCACAATTAAAGGAACACGCTCAACGTAGGCTTGGGCAACGGCATTCACCGCATTTAGCGCTCCCGCACCGTAGGTTAAAAGTGCAGCGCTTGGTGCACCTGCGGAGCGTGCCGCAGCGTCGGCGGCATAAACCACACTTGGTTCATGGTTGAGGCTATAGAAAGGTAACTGGTTACGGCTTTGCAGCTCTTGCAGTAATGGCAGAATAAAGTCACCAGGAATACCGAACATAGACTTGCAACCGAATTGTTGCAGTTCTGCCAGTAGAAGATCGACAAAGCGCATTGAATTACTCCACACTTAGAATAGCAAAGCGACTAGTGTGGAGTAGTTCAGGTACTGATGTGTTGATCTAGGTCAGTAGGCTATCGAAAGGTTGAATGGTGATGGTTTCACCAACCGCCACACTCGCGCGATCTTGTTCCAGCACTAAAAAGCAATTGGCCTGCGCCACAGAGGTCAGCACGGCTGAGCTTTGACTGCCAATAGGCTCGGCCCAAATTTCGCCGTCGCGTTGCTCAAACCGCCCTCGCTGAAAGTCTAAACGACCCGGTTTTTTCTTTACGGTGGTGGCTGCACGTGCTTGTAATTGCATAGGTGCTGCTGTGGCTTCACCCGCTAAGCGTCGCAGCATCGGCTGCACAATTTGGTCCATTGTGACAACGGCGGCGACAGGGTTGCCTGGTAAGCCAAAAAACCAAGTGTCTTCAAGCTGCCCGAAGGCGAAAGGCTTCCCGGGCTTCATGGCGATTTTCCAAAAACCAATTTTGCCAAGGCTTTCCATGATCTCTTTCGTATAGTCTGCATCCCCCACCGAGACACCGGCACTGCTTATCAGCACATCGGCGCGACGCATGGCCTGTTGAAAGGCATGCTCTAGGGCTTCTCGGTCATCTGCAATTAAACCAAGGTCAATCACTTCGACACCCAAACGCTGCAGCATGGCATGCAAAGTAAAGCGGTTACTATCATAAATGTGGCTTGCTGAAGGTAGCTCTTCGCCGGGTAGAACAAGCTCATCACCATTGGAAAAAAGTGCCACGCGCAAGCGTCGAACCACAGTAACTTCGGCTTTACCCAACGAGGCCAGTAACCCAATGTCGACTGCTGATAAACGTTGCCCTTGAGCGATAACCGTCGCACCTTCACAGATATCACTGCCGCGTCGACGCACATTGTCGCCCGCTTTAGGTTCTAGGGTACAACGGATGCTATCGCCCTCACGGCTGACTTGTTCTTGCATTACTACGGTGTCGGCCGCAGCGGGCAATTGCGCACCGGTCATGATGCGTACGCAGCTATTGGCGGGTAATTCACCCTCATACGGGTGGCCGGCAAATGCTGTTCCAACAACCTTTAAGGGCTGCTCTGCGGCGGCATCTTTGGCGCGCATCGCATAACCGTCCATCGCCGAGTTGTCGTAGCCAGGCACGTCGAGTGGAGCTGTCACTGGCGCAGCTGCAATACGATCGAGTGCTTGGTGCAGAGCAATGCTCTCTGTTTCTTGTAAGGGCTTGATCTGACGTTGCATCGTTGCCAGAGCCTCGGCAACGGGGAGCCAATTAGGACTCATTCTTTCCACCTTGTTGATTGACCATCCACACTGCGGCCTCGACACGTGAACGTAGGCCGAGCTTTTTGAGTAAGTGCTTCACATGCACTTTCACGGTGCCATCGGAAATATCTAATTCGCGGGCAATTACTTTGTTGCTCATGCCTTTGGCGATATGCTTTAAAATTTCCAATTCGCGGTTGGTTAAACTTTCAAGTTTACCGCCACCCTGAGGGGCCGGGCGGCGTAGTGCGGTAGCTAGCACCTCGGTAATAACTTCACTTAGTACCATTTTGCCTTCAATGGAGCGGCGAATTTGCTCGACCAGTTGTTCTGGCTCCATATCTTTCAGTAAGTAACCGTCTGCGCCATTGGTTATGGCCGCGACCACATCTTCATCGGCATCCGAAACAGTGAGCATCACGATACGAGAAGTTACCCCCTCGTCGCGCATATTTTTTAGGGTTTCGAGACCATCCATTCCTTGCATGTTCAGGTCGAGGATAATGAGATCCGGATCAAGCTCAACGGCTTTGGGAATGGCGTCTTTGCCGTTACTGAATTCGGCGACCACCTCTAAATCGTCTTCCAGCGAGATCAATTGCTTTAAACCTTTACGCAGTAACGGATGGTCGTCGACCAGCATGATGCTCGAGCGTAGTTCAGACATATAACATTTCCTCCTTCAATGGGCTGTTATTTTTGCATACTTCTTGCGTCACCGCATGATAACGATGCCCCGCGAGTACGCTTGGTTACCTTTCCAATAGCGCGTTGGTGAACTTAATTTATCTGTAAAAACATAATCATACATAATCACTCTACCTAATAGGTGGTAGAAACGCTATCTCTTAATAACTGTGAGTTAACTCTTTCGCCAACTTGCTCCTAGACCTGACCTTCAACGATCCTATAGCCATTGTAGTCGTTAATAGAGTTTATTGTGTCCAATGCCATAAACACGGAAACCGTCGATAAAGTAACCGCACTACACGTGATTGCTAGCACTGCTATTTGGATGTGCTGGAGCGTGTTGGTGGTTTTGCTGTACGCGCTTGATCTTGGTTTTTCCGTGGCTGAATTGTTTGGTTTACTGGCGTTAACTGGCTTCTCGGCTGCAGGCTTCCAGTTACTTTGGTTCGCACTTGGCGAGCGGGCACTGCAACCGCAATTTATTCGTGCCACAACGGTTCTCTTGCTACTCCCAGCGTTAGGCTTCATCTATTGTTTTGCCACGCGCGATTATCCCTTTGTGGTGTTGCAACTGATAGCGCTAGGTTGTGGTCTCGGTGGTGCGCAGCTTTACATTCGCAGTAAGCAGCATGTTGCCGGTAGCCAAACCATAGGCTGGGACTTAGCCGTCACGGCAAGCATCGGTGGTATTGGTATTGTGCTGGCGCAGATTGTGACACCTTTGGTGGCGCTGTGGCATGGACCTTTTGCAAGCCTTGAAAGTGCACTCACAACCCGTGTAAGTATTGGCACGTTGTTAGGCACTGTTCGCCCAGATCATAGTCTTTGGCTCAGTAATTTAGGTTGGTTCACGGCGTTAGTGGTGGTCAGCTTAATGGTAATGAATTGGCGTAAGCCGCGAGCAAAAACCATCGAGAGTGCCTCTGAGCCGGCGATTCGTCGGAATTTATTACGTAACCCTCATACTTGGATCATGACCTTACTTTACGTGATGGCCTTTGGTTCTTTTATTGGTTTTGCCTTAGCGTTTCCATTGATTCTACAGTCGTTGTTTGGTTTGAGTCGCGAGTGGCAGGCCGGTGAGCTTATTAGTGTGATGAGTAACGACTACGCGCCACAGGCGCTGACGTATGCATGGCTGGGGCCGTTAGTGGGGGTGGTGACGAGGCCTCTAGGTGGTTGGCTTGCGGATCAGTATGGCGGTGCCCGTGTGACAATGGTCTGTGCGTTAGTGTTGGCACTGACGAGTGTGGCCGCATCTATGCTCACGGCGGCGGCCTATCACAGTGGTGCGCCAGAGCAGTATTTCCTGCCTTTTTTGTTGACGTTCTTTGTATTATTCGCAGTGTCTGCGTTGGCCAGTAGTGCCATTTATCGTTCGGCGAGCGTACTGTTCCCGACCCATCAGTTAGCCATTGCATTACGCTGGCTGGCCGCATGGGCAACGGCAGGTGCGGGTTACATACCGTTGATGTGGGGGGTGCAAAGCTACACCGGCACGCCAGCTATGGCCTTGGTTGCCTTTGCGCTGTTCTACGCATTCTGTGCGGGGCTCGTTGCCTTGGTGTATCTACGCCGCCATAGCGTTTACTTCAACCCTTAAGCGTCGCTTGATGCCGCGGTTTGGCGTTCCTTCAAGTACTCTGGCGAAAACTGGAAGTAAACGCCGGTACCGCCTTCTGGACGACGAACAATGTTGATTTGCCCCCCTAAATGGCGACTGCGCTCTTGCATGATGGCCAGGCCATAGTGGTTGAGCTTCTCTGCTTGTTCGGGAATACCTATGCCGTCGTCTTCTATGGCTAAACTAATACCCTGATCCAGAGTTTCCTGCAGTCGGATCATCACCTCGCTGCCTTGGCTATGGTGAATGGTATTTTGACAAGCCTCACGAATAATCTGTAACAAATGAATCTCTTCATGGGGTGCGAGTGGCGCATTGGCTAAATGGTAATCTAGCCGAAACTTCAGCTCTGACTGCTCTTCAAATTGTTTTAAGGTGGTCTGCAAGGCATTAAGTAAGCCGGCACCGTCTACTTTTAAACGGAAGGTGGTTAGTAACTCACGCAACTGCCGATAGGCGGCGTTGAGGCCCTCACGCAACTCGAGGGAAACATCTTGTATCACCTCTTTATTTTCTTTGGCGATACCTTTATCGAGACGAGTCACCTGAATCTTCAGGTACGACAGAGCTTGGGCGAGTGAGTCATGAAGTTCGCGGGCAATGACTGTACGCTCTTGAATCAAGGCTAAACGGCGCACCTGTTCTTCTTCTTGTTTTAAACTCAAAGCAATAGCGAGCTGATCGGTCACCGACTGCAAGAGTTGCTGCTGCCATTCGTCCAGTTGCTCGCCAAGCGGACAACGGGCCACCAACACGCCATAGTATTGGTTATCGCGCTCTAACGGATACCGATACACACGCAAATCATCCATCACGCTGACTCCGCCGCCAGCGGTTACACATTCGGCGCAATCAACGCCTGCGCATGGGTCTTCTTCTGCTGCAACGGGCTGCACCTGCAAATAGGGCTTGTCACCCGCAGGCGTAATTAAGCACAGCTCCAGATCTTCAACTTGTGATGCCCGCTTTAAGCCTTCAATAATATCGCTGAAGTCTTGGTAGCCGGGTGAGCGTTCAATAATATTGCGCGCCATGTCGTAAAGGAATTGCAGTCGCGCGTTACTTTTTTGAATAGCTTGGGTTTGCTGGTCGACACGTTTTTCAAGGTTGCCATACATGTAGCCAACAGCATCATTCATTTTGTTCAAGGTATTCGCAAGCACACCAAGTTCGTCGGCGAGTGGGTGTTGTACCCTCGCAGTGAAGTCGCCTTGACCAATTCGGCGTGCGGTTTGCGTCAGCAGTTGTAGTGGCTGACGTACGCGAGAGCGTAACCAATAGGCAATAAACCCAGCCAATGCGATAGTGCTAAACAGCGATAGAACTTGAATCAAGCGAATCGCTCGAATGCGGGCTTCGGCTTCATTTTGTAGGGCGCCGACGAGGCTATCTAACTCAGCAATCAGCGGCGCCAGTTCTGATTCCAACAGCTGTGGCTCCACTTCACCAGCCATCAGTTTCGCTTGCATTTGCTGCCAACTCTCACGGGCATTCCTAAACTGAGTACCTAATTCAGAATTGCCATTGTTTAGCCGATTGAAAACTGGATGCTGCCAAGTGCTTTGTAACGTGGTTGCGAGTTGTTCTGCGGTTGCGCTTTCAGGGGCAATTAAAGACTGCCACGCATAACGGTAACTTTGCATCCGTAACGAGCCTGCTTTGTTAATAGCGAGCGCGTCTTGGTCGGCACGTTCAGACAACCAATAAGACGCAAGCAGGGTTCCAACGGTCAGAGCAACCATCAAACTTAAAGCGATCCCAATACGGGTAACAATCGAAAACTGGCGCATAGCAACTCAATCTAAAAAGTATTCACCCCATAGTTTAACGGCAATTAGGTTTAATGGGCTACCTCCTTTGTGTTTATTGTTACAGTCAAAATGTGGTTATAAACACAAACAACAAGCAAAACAAGCACTTACGCCTAAACTATAATACCTATTTGGTGGTAAAAAACACTATCCCCCTTAGGTTTTGCACTTTTCGGCCTATGGCAAAGCCAAGTTAAATTAGCCAAACTTAGCGCGTTCGACATCGACCAGGAGTTTTAGGATGAGTCACCTACTCGAAAAATTGCGTTTTTTCAAAACGCGCAAAGAACCCTTTGCAGATGGGCACGGGGTAACAACAGACCAGGATCGTTCTTGGGAAAGCGGCTATCGCCAACGTTGGCAGCACGACAAAGTCGTACGTTCAACTCACGGCGTAAACTGTACCGGTTCATGTAGCTGGAAAATTTATGTTAAAGACGGCCTAGTAACCTGGGAAACCCAGCAAACGGACTATCCTCGTACGCGTCCAGACTTACCTAATCACGAGCCTCGTGGCTGTCCACGTGGTGCGAGCTACTCTTGGTACATTTATAGCGCCAACCGCTTGAAGTATCCGAAAATGCGTCAGCAGCTGATGAAACTGTGGCGTGAAGCGAAAGAGCAGCATAATGACCCAGTGAAAGCCTGGGAATCGATTGTCACCGATCCAGTTAAAGCGAAAAGCTACAAAGAACGCCGTGGTTTAGGTGGTTTTGTGCGCGCTAGCTGGGAAGAAGTGAACGAGTTAATTGCGGCGAGTAACGTCTATACTGCCAAAGCCTATGGCCCAGACCGTATTAGCGGCTTCTCGCCAATTCCAGCGATGTCGATGGTGTCTTATGCTGCCGGTGCACGTTACTTGTCGTTGATCGGCGCTAACTGCCTGAGCTTCTACGATTGGTACTGCGACTTGCCACCAGCATCGCCACAGGTATGGGGCGAGCAAACCGACGTTCCTGAATCAGCGGATTGGTACAACTCGAACTACATTATTGTTTGGGGCTCTAACGTGCCACAAACCCGTACGCCAGACGCGCACTTCTTAACTGAAGTTCGCTACAAAGGCACCAAAACCTGTGTCATCACCTCAGACTATTCTGAAGCGTCTAAATTTGGTGATACTTGGTTGGCGCCTCGCCAAGGGACCGACTCAGCACTTGCCATGGCTTTTGGCCACGTCATTTTGCAAGAGTTTTATGTGAATAAACCAAGTGCATACTTCGATGATTACGTAAAACGTTACACCGATATGCCAATGTTGGTGATGCTTGAGCCTGGTGAGAAAGTTCTTAACCAAGGTCGTTTCCTGCGTGCAGCTGACTTGGTTGACAACTTAGGTGAAGCCAACAACCCAGATTGGAAAACAATTGCAATCAATTCAGCGGATCAACGCATGACGAGTCCAAATGGCTCAGTCGGCTACCGTTGGGGTGAAAAAGGTAAGTGGAACCTAGAGCAAAAAGCTCAGGGCGACGATCTCGATTTACAGTTAAGCTTGAAAGACAACCATGATGATATGGTTGAAGTAGGCTTCCCGTATTTCGGCGCTGCGCCTCACGAGTACGATTACTTCCAGCACACACACCACGACGAAGTTCAAATTCGTAAGATCCCTGCTAAGCGCGTAGAGCTGGCAAACGGTGAAACCGCACTAGTGGCGACAGTATTTGACTTGATGTTGGCGCAATACGGTGTCGACAATGGCGTGAACGATCCGAATCGTGCAACCAGCTACGACGACGACGTACCTTATACACCTGCTTGGCAGGAACATATCACTGGTGTCAAACCTGCTGACGTTATTCGTGTTGGTACCGAGTTTGGGCGTAATGCAGACAAAACCAAAGGTCGTTCGATGATCATCGTTGGTGCTGCATTAAACCACTGGTATCACATGGACATGAGCTACCGTGGCTTGATCAACATGCTAATGATGTGTGGTTGTATCGGTCAGTCAGGTGGCGGTTGGGCACACTATGTTGGACAAGAAAAATTGCGTCCACAAACCGGTTGGCAGCCATTGGCCTTTGGCCTTGACTGGCAGCGTCCACCACGTCACATGAACGGTACTTCGTTCTTCTATAACCACTCTAGCCAGTGGCGCTACGAGAAACTCGATATGAGCGAAGTGGTTTCTCCATTAGCGAATAAGAACAAGTGGCAAAGTTCAATTATTGACTACAACACCCGTGCCGAACGGATGGGCTGGTTACCGTCAGCACCACAACTTGGCACTAACCCGCTAGGCATCGCTGCTGCCGCTGAAAAAGCTGGCATGGATGTTAAAGATTATCTTGTTGATCAGTTGCAAGGTGGCAAATTGAAATTTGCCTGTGAGCAACCGGATAGTCCGAAGAACTTCCCTCGCAACATGTTTATTTGGCGCTCTAACTTGCTTGGTTCATCGGGTAAAGGCCACGAGTACATGCTTAAGCACTTCTTGGGCACCAAGCATGGCCTGCTGGGTAAAGACCTTGGCGAGTTTGGTGGTAAAAAACCAGAAGACGTTGAATGGGTTGATGATGGCGCAGAAGGTAAAGTGGACCTGTGGGTCACACTCGACTTCCGTATGTCGACCACCTGTTTATATTCAGATGTCGTGTTACCGACCGCAACTTGGTATGAAAAAGACGACATGAATACCTCGGATATGCATCCGTTTATTCACCCGCTAACGGCCGCTGTTGACCCAGTTTGGGAAGCGCGCAGTGACTGGGACATTTTCAAAGGTATTGCGAAAGAATTCTCGCGCGTGTGTCAAGGCCACTTGGGTGTTGAACAAGACGTTGTAACCACGCCTATCATGCATGACTCGCCAGGTGAAATGGCGCAGCCATACGGTGTGAAAGCATGGTGGAAAGGTGAGTGTGAAGCCGTACCAGGCGTCACCATGCCAAACATTACTGTGGTCGAACGTGATTACCCAAGTACCTATCACCGCTTCACTTCGCTAGGTCCACTTATGGACAAGCTTGGTAACGGTGGCAAGGGTATTAATTGGGACACGCAAGAAGAGGTCGATTTCCTTGGTAAATTGAACCGTGTTCACCACGAAGAAGGTGCACATAAAGGTCGACCGATTATCGACTCGGCGATTGATGCTTGTGAAGTCATTCTATCGTTGGCGCCGGAAACAAACGGCCACGTAGCTGTGAAAGCTTGGCAAGCACTTGGTGAGTTTACAGGGCGCGACCACACGCACTTGGCGAAGCCGAAGGAAGAAGAAAAAATTCGCTTCCGCGATATCGTGGCACAACCACGTAAGATTATTTCTTCGCCGACTTGGTCAGGTTTGGAAGATGAGCATGTGTCTTACAACGCTGGTTACACCAACGTACACGAGCTCATTCCGTGGCGCACCATTACTGGTCGCCAGCAGTTCTATCAAGACCACGAGTGGATGCGTGACTTTGGTGAGACCTTATGTGCTTACAAGCCACCGATTAACTTGAAAACGGTTGAACCGGTTTTGAATAAGAAGAGCAACGGTAACACTGAAATTGTTCTGAACTGGATTACTCCGCACCAGAAATGGGGTATTCACAGTACTTATTCAGACAACCTACTGATGCTAACACTGTCACGTGGTGGACCTATTGTTTGGTTAAGTGAAATTGATGCCAAAGCGGCCGGTATTGAAGATAACGACTGGATTGAAATCTTTAACGTTAACGGCGCTATCAGTGCTCGTGCGGTGGTTTCACAGCGTGTACCTGAAGGTATGAGCATGATGTATCACGCCCAAGAACGGGTTGTGAACATTCCAGGCTCGGAGCTAACCGGCACCCGTGGTGGTATCCACAACTCGGTTACCCGTGCAGTCATGAAGCCGACCCACATGATCGGCGGCTATGCACAACAAGCCTATGGCTTTAACTACTACGGCACAGTTGGCTGTAACCGCGATGAATTCGTGGTGGTCCGCAAAATGGACAAAGTCGACTGGTTGGACACTGAATAAGTTTGGAGTGAGGACACTACCATGAAAGTAAGAGCTCAAATTGGCATGGTGCTAAATTTGGACAAGTGTATTGGTTGTCATACCTGCTCCATCACTTGTAAAAATGTTTGGACATCACGCGAAGGCGTTGAATACGCCTGGTTTAACAACGTTGAAACCAAACCTGGCGTCGGCTTCCCGAAAGAGTGGGAAAACCAAGATAAATGGAACGGCGGCTGGGTACGTAATAAGAAAGGCAACTTAGAACTGAAAATCGGTGCTAAGCGTCGGGTGTTGGCGAATATTTTCGCCAACCCAGACTTGCCTGAAATTGATGATTACTACGAACCTTTTGATTTCGATTATCAACATTTGCATACCGCAAAAGACACCAAGCACCAGCCGGTCGCACGGCCACGCTCACTGATTAGTGGTCAGCGGATGGAGAAAATCGAATGGGGCCCGAACTGGGAAGAAATTCTCGGCACAGAGTTCTCGAAGCGTAAGAAAGATAAAAACTTCGATGAAGTGGTGCAAAAAGACATTTACGGTCAATTCGAAAAGACCTTCATGATGTACTTGCCACGCTTGTGTGAGCACTGTTTGAACCCAGCGTGTGTGGCAGCCTGTCCTTCTGGCGCCATCTATAAGCGTGAAGAAGACGGTATCGTGTTGATCGACCAAGACAAATGTCGTGGCTGGCGCATGTGTGTATCGGGCTGCCCATACAAAAAGATTTACTACAACTGGAAAACCGGTAAATCAGAGAAGTGTACGTTCTGCTATCCGCGTATTGAAGCGGGTCAGCCAACGACCTGTTCTGAAACCTGTGTTGGCCGTATTCGTTACCTTGGCGTTTTACTTTATGACGCCGACCGCATTGAAGAAGCGGCGAATACGCCTAATGAGCAAGACCTTTATCAAGCGCAACTCGACATCTTCCTGGATCCGCATGACCCAGAGGTACAAGCTGCGGCACGTAAAGAAGGTATTGCTGATAACTGGATTCAAGCAGCGCAACGTTCACCTGTGTACATGATGGCGATGCAGTGGAAAGTTGCACTACCGTTACACCCAGAGTACCGGACCTTACCTATGGTTTGGTATGTGCCACCACTGTCGCCAATCCAAAGCGCGGTAGAGGCTGGACACGTGGGTATGAACGGCGAGATTCCTGACCTTAAGTCGCTACGTATTCCGCTGCGTTACTTGGCGAACATGCTGACTGCCGGTGACGAGTTCCCAATCGTGCGAGCGCTAGAACGAATGATTGCGATGCGAGCGTACAAACGTAGCCAACATGTTGATGGTGTTGAAGACGTCGAAGTACTGAAGCAAGTGGGCTTAACTCAGCATCAAGTTGAGGAAATGTACCGCTATATGGCACTGGCAAACTACGAAGACCGTTTCGTGATACCGACCAGCCACCGTGCTTATGCTGAAAATGCATACGATGTGAAAGGTAGCTGTGGCTTTACTTTTGGTAACGGTTGTAGCGACGGCAACAACGACGTGAACCTGTTTGGTGCGAAGAAACAAAGTGTGCGCCAAGTGATACCGGTCACGGTGAAGGAGTAATCTGATGCAAGTTTTACAAGTTATTTCACTATTACTCGATTACCCCAAAGCGGATCTACTTGAGTTAGTTGATGAGTTGCGCGCCATGGTGCGCAACTCAGAGTTGAGCGCAGATCAGCAGCAAGCGTTGGATGCATTTATTGTCCGTCGCACCAGCGGTGACCTGATGGATTGGCAGTCGGAGTACGACGGTATGTTCGAACGAGGTCGTTCGTTATCGTTACTGCTCTTTGAACACGTTCATGGCGAATCGCGTGACCGTGGACAAGCCATGGTCGACTTGATGCAGCAGTATCAACAGGCTGGCTTAGACATTGGTGTGAAAGAGTTACCTGACTATATACCGCTGTATTTAGAGTTCCTTGCGACCCAAGGCACCGACAATGCGCGCGAAGGTCTGGCGGAAGTCGCACATATTCTAGCGGTACTAACCGCACGCTTAGAAGCTCGTGAAAGTGACTACGCAGTGCTATTCGAGAGCTTACTTGAGTTATCTTCAGTACAGGTC
Organism: Pseudidiomarina piscicola; assembly: GCF_902806985.1. Taxonomy (GTDB): domain Bacteria; phylum Pseudomonadota; class Gammaproteobacteria; order Enterobacterales; family Alteromonadaceae; genus Pseudidiomarina; species Pseudidiomarina piscicola. The sequence continues at coordinate 201,178 of NZ_CADCXY010000004.1, read as the reverse complement.
GACTTGGCTGATGTGCGATCTCAAGTGGAAAACGAAAAGCGCGATGATACGCCAAAAGAGTTAGATAAAGTTTGGGAAGAAGAGATGGTGACCTTCACCGGTAATGACGCAACGAGCACCTGTTCAACAGCGCAAAGCCGCCCAGCTGAAAGCCAACGTCGGGATCAGTATATTCCGCTGAACCTAGACCAATTAAGCAACGTGAAAAACGCAGCTGACGTCTAAGGAGCAAGACCATGAATTATTTAAACACATTTTTCTTTGGTATCTACCCTTACATTGCGATAGCGGTGCTAGTGATTGGAACCTGGATTCGTTATGACCGCGAGCAGTTCACCTGGAAAACGAGCTCCAGTCAGCTACTTGAGAAGAAGCAATTACGCCGAGGCAGCATTGCCTTTCATATAGGTATCTTAGCTATTTTCGCCGGACACTTTGTGGGTCTTTTGACGCCGTCAGAAGTATGGCACGTATTAGGTGTGAGTACTTCGGCTAAGCAAATTATTGCCATGGGTGCCGGTGGTCTATTTGGTGTTATCTGTTTCTACGGCATGACAATTCTAATTGTTCGTCGCTTGAAGAACCCGCGCATTCGTGCGAACAGCAGCACCATGGATATCGCTATCTTACTGTTGTTATACGCACAGTTGATTCTGGGTTTGCTGTCTATCTTCGTTTCTTTAGGCCACCTGGATGGTTCAGAAATGCTGAAACTGATGGCTTGGGCGCAGAACACTGTAACCTTTGATGCGACTACCGCAGTTGCCGCCATGACAGACGTGCACTGGATTTTTAAACTGCATATTACTTTGGGTATGACGATTTTCTTAGTCTTCCCATTCACGCGTCTGGTTCACATGTTTAGTGTGCCGGTACAGTATTTACGCCGCCAGCATCAAGTTGTGCGTCAAAAAGCTGCGCGTTAAGGAGTTACCGATGATTAACGTAAACCATGCCACCATCGAAGAAGCGGCGATTTTAGCAGAGATGCAATATCATCCCGCTGACAGCCAACAAGCTGCGATGGCAAAAGCTGCAGAATCACTTGTCATTGGCGAGTTATTTCGCCAGCGTGCAGCAGAACTTGGCATCAAGGTAAAAGATGAAAGCAAAGAAGCGAGTGATGATGACTTCCTCGCCGCTTTGATTGAGCGTGAAGTTGCTATACCAGAAGCCGACGAGCAAGCGTGTTCAACCTACTACCAACAAAACCCTGAGCGTTTCACCACCTCACCGTTGTTGGAAGTACGCCATGTTCTGCTGGCTGCAGCGCCTGATGATGAGTTAGATCGGGTGAATGCAAAGATGATGGCTGAGCAAATTATCAAACAGTTGCAAGAAGGTGAAGACTTCGGTCAATTGGCACAGAAACACTCGGCGTGTCCGTCGAGTGCCACGGCCGGAAGTCTTGGACAAGTCAGTCGTGGTCAGACAGTCGCCGAGTTTGAGCGACAAGTGTTCACGGCAGATCTTGGCTTGATTCCTAATCCAGTGGAAACGCGCTATGGTTTCCACGTGGTTTGGGTCGACCGTAAAATCGAAGGTAAGCAATTACCTTACGAGGCAGTGAAAGACAAAATTGCAGCTTACTTAGATGAGAAAGTGGAACGTAAAGCGGTTGCGCAATACATTCATACACTCATTCAAGATGCTGAAATTAAAGGGTTCGATTTTGCCGTATCGGATTCACCACTGTTGCAATAAAGCAAACTAACGTAAGCTAAAGCCTCCAACTATGGAGGCTTTTTTTATGGATCACGCTTTTTGGCATCAACGCTGGCAGAACCAACAGATTGGATTTCATCGTGACGCGTTTAACGCCCTGATGACGCGGCACTTTGCCAGTGCATTAGCCACTGGACAAGTGTTCGTGCCCTTGTGTGGCAAATCCAACGACATGTTATGGCTCTTAGATGAAGGCTACCAGGTATTCGGTGTTGAGCTGAGTGAACTAGCGGTGCAAAGCTTCTTTGCTGAAAACCAGCTTAAGCCCAAGATCACGCAACGCGGTAAGTTTATAGAGTATGCGGTTGACGAACTGGTGATATGGGTTGGTGATGTCTTCGACCTGACTGCCACCGACCTTGCCTCGTGCGACGGTTGGTATGACCGAGCGGCGCTAATCGCCTTGCCAGAAGACCTGCGAAAAAACTATGTAGAGCTATTAATAAACCGGCTACCTAACGGCAGTAAAGGCCTACTGATTACCGTCGAATACCCGGTTGGCTATCGACAAGGCCCGCCTTTTTCCATCGTTGAGCAAGAAGTTAGAGACGCCTTTGAAGGTCGCTTTAAAGTGCAACGTGAGGCGCAAGTACAGGGCTTTGTTAACAACGAAGTAAGTGCCGACAACCCAGTTACTGAGCAGGCGTATCTATTGTTTGACTAGGTATTAAATTATTGCGCTGCATAACTTTATGCGTGCGGCGCGCAAGTTTTTCCATAAAGGCAAGATCGGAAAAGGTGGGAATAACAGTCTCATTATCAAGATCGACCTGCCATTGACTCACTTCTGAATCTAACATTTCCATCATTTTCTTTGAGCAGCCGCGGCAGATGCCTTGGCACATGTCGGCTTCTTTCAAACCGAAGGGTATGGTTGCACGAATGGTATCGAGAAGTTGCTGCATCGCTTGGATGGTATTGGGTTTACGTTGTTGCTGTTGAGTTGCTGTCATGCTCACCTCCAGCGCTTAAAAAAAGGGAGGGCACTCTGGGGAAAGTGCGCCTCCCAAACTCAAGTTACTAGTTTTGTTCTACTACAGTACCTTCCGCAGCTTCCGCAGCTTCCGGTTCACCTTCTTTGCTGAGCAAGCCAGAAACGACCTGCCAGCTGATAGCTAGTGCACCGACAATGAAGACCACATCGCCGACTGTACGAACCCAGCGCAGACCTTCTAACAGTGGCTGCTGCATAAAGGCTTCGCTACGTGCATACCAAAGACCTTCTGACGCCGAAGCATAGAACTGGATGAAGCCAATCGGTAGCAAGCTGGTGAATAGCATCAAGCCAAGACCAATGTTCATCCACCAGAACGCGGTGCTCATGAGCTTGTCGTTGAACGCCAGGTTTGGACGAATGTAGCGCAAGATGAGCATTACAAAACCTAGTGCCAAGAAGCCATAGACTCCGAACAGCGCAGCATGTGCGTGAGTAGGCGTAGTGTTCAAGCCTTGGATGTAGTAAAGCGAGATTGGCGGGTTGATCATAAAGCCAAGTACGCCGGCACCAAGCATGTTCCAAAACGCTACGGCCACGAAGCACATAAGAGGCCATTTGATACGTTGCATCCATACTGCTTTCTTCTCGAGGCTCCAGTTTTCCCACGCTTCGTAACCCAATACGATAAGTGGCACAACTTCAAGAGCACTAAAGCTTGCACCCACGGCCATGACCGGAGTTGTAGTTCCAGAGAAGTATAAGTGGTGGAAAGTACCAGGTACGCCGCCGAGCATGAACAATGACGCTGACGCGAGTGCAGCAGCCGTTGCCATACGGCGTGAGACCAGACCCATACTATTGAAGATAAAGGCTAATGCGGCTGTTGCGAACACTTCAAAGAAGCCTTCAACCCACAGGTGGACAATCCACCAGCGCCAGTATTCCATAATTGAGATATGCGTACGCTCACCGTAGAAGAAGCCGGCACCATAGAACAAGCCAATGGCAACGACAGACGCGGTGAACAGTGCCAATAAGTTTTTGTCGCCTTTGACTTTGAATGCACCAACAACGCAGCGCATCATCAATACTAACCAAAGAACGATGCCAACAAATTTACCAATTTGCCATAGTCGGCCAAGGTCGACATATTCATAGCCTTGGTGACCAAGCCAGAAGTTTAAGTGCTCAGGCATAATTTGAGCAATCGCTAAGAAGCTACCGATGAAGGTACCTGCGACGACCACAACCAACGCCCAGAACAAGAAATCGACGCCAAATTTCTGATATTTTGGATCTTTACCGCCATTAATGATTGGCGCGAGGAATAAACCTGCGGCTAAGAAGCCAGTTGCTATCCAGAATAACGATGCTTGAATGTGCCAAGTACGTACTAAGCTGTACGGGAACCACTTGGAGATTTCAATGCCATAGAACTCTTGGCCTTCCACTGTGTAGTGTGCGGTAACACCGCCTAACAGCACTTGTACAGTGAACAGCGCGACAACGATAAATAGATATTTACCGAGCGCTTTTTGCGAAGGCGTCAATTTCAGGCGACTAATAGGATCCTGTTTAGGAATCTCTACATCGTCTTCTTCATGATTGCGCAAGAACGCCCATGCCCAAATGAGTCCGCCGATACCAGCGATTAAAAGAATCACGCTGATGATAGACCAGATAATATTTTCTGGGCTTGGCGTGTTATCAATTAACGGTTCGTGGGGCCAGTTATTGGTATAGGTAATATCAGTACCAGGACGCTCTGTGGCGGCCGCCCAAGCTGTCCAGAAGAAGAACTCGGCCATACGCTCACGTCGCTCAAGCTTCGGCAAGGTATTTTCTTTCATTGCGTAGCTTTCACGAGTGCTTTGTAGGTCCGCGTCATCGCTGAACAAGCGCACATAGTAATCTGCTGTGTCTTGAATCGCTTTCACTCGGCGCGCGTCAAGCACGGCTTCATCAAGCGTCGCATCGTAGGTATTGGTACGATACGCTTGCTTTAACTCAAACTGTAGTTGGTTCTGCTGAGCCGGTGTTAAGTCGTCATAGTCAGCAGCAAAAGTTTCAGCCGCTGCAATGTCTAACCATGCAACAAGCTCACGATGAAGCCAATCTGCGGTCCAGTCCGGTGCTTGATACGCACCATGACCCCAGATCGAGCCTAGCTGCATGCCGCCAACCGATTGCCATGCAGTTTGTCCATCAAGTATCGACTCCTCCGTCATCAGGGTTTGTCCGTTTACTGAAACGAACTTACCCGGAATGGGTGGAGCCTCACGATATACTTCGTTACCGAAGTACCCCAAAATACCGAAAGTAATGGCAAGCACCGCAATGAGTGTCCACCATAGTTTTTTGTAACCGGCCATACATCACCTATTTGTTATTGAGTCTTCCCTCGCTTTATTGCAATTACCTTGCCAACTTTTAAATAGCTGTTTTTTATGGGTTTATCCATCTCTTTGGGTATAAATGACCTATGGAAATAGCGGGTCATTTTGCCGCGCAGGGTTAAAACTACCCATGCGGCTTTTTATTGATCTCGATCAAGGCAAATTTAGTGTCTTGCTCTAGGCTAAAACACAATATCTAGTGTTATTCGAGACTACCTAACACCATATAGGCGATATGATGCGATACAGTGCGAAAGACATTGTTTTTCAGGAGGTTCCCGGCGAAGTGGCGCTAGCCTATACCGTTACCGGTTGTACTATCGGTTGCAAAGGCTGCCATAGCGTTGATAGCTGGCCGGCCCATCGCGGCACTCCTTTAACAGAAGCTAGTTTTTTGGCGGAAGTCGAGCGCTATAGCGGTCTTATCACAGCGGTAGTCTTTTTAGGTGGCGAGTGGCATCAAGACGCGTTGATTCGGTTATTGGACTTGGCCGCTGCCAAGGGCCTCAATACCTGCCTTTACACTGGATTAGAATCGGTGCCCGCGTTGTTGCAACGCCGGCTTACTTATTTAAAAACAGGTCCTTGGCAACCAGAGCTTGGTGGTTTAAGCAGTCCACGCACCAACCAGCGGTTTTACGACCTACGCACGGGGCAAGTGCTTAACGCGCTATTTTGCCCAGACTTTATTTGTGTAAAACAGAAGGATAACAACAATGTTGCGCTTACTACCTGAACAAATTGACCATAAAATGGATTTTATTCAAGACTATCTGAAAGCACAAAATGCAGCCGATGGTTCAAAGATGGACGCCAATGCCAACGTCACACAAAAGAATATTGCGACCTTAGAAGCTGAACTGATGAAAGACTTTTTTGTTCAGGTCAACCGCAAGCAAGTCAGTACCAAAATAGCGGAAATATTCGATGACCAGCTGGCGCAGGAATATGTTCGACAAATCGAAGATCATGAAATTTATGTTCACGATGAAACCAGCTTGAAGCCCTATTGCGTGTCCGTGACTATGTACCCATTTTTGCGTGATGGCTTAACCAAGCTCGGTGGCGAATCCGAAGCACCGAAGCATTTAGAAAGCTTCTGTGGCTGTTTTGTTAATTTCGTTTTCGCGGTAAGTTCACAATTCGCAGGCGCTGTCGCAACGGTCGAATTTTTAACCTACTTTGATTATTTCGCGCGCAAAGATTATGGCGATGACTATCTCACTACCCACACGCACCAAATAAAGAATCACTTGCAGCACGTTGTGTATGCGTTGAATCAACCAGCTGCAGCGCGCGGCTACCAAAGTGTCTTTTGGAATATCTCGGTCTATGACAAGTTCTACTTTGATAGCATGTTTGGCGAGTTCGTGTTTCCTGACTTCAGTAAACCTGAGTGGGACTCGGTCAATGGCCTACAAGACTTCTTTATGGACTGGTTCAATGAAGAGCGCAAGAAAACCATTCTCACCTTCCCGGTCGTGACCGTTGCCATGCTGACCGAAGATGGCCAATGTAAAGACCAAGAATTTGCGGAGTCTATTGCGGGAGAACTCGCAGATGGTAATTCGTTTTTTGTCTATTTGTCGGACAATGCCGACTCATTAGCATCTTGTTGCCGACTACGAAGCGAAATTAGCGACAATACCTTTTCCTACACGTTGGGTGCGGGCGGGGTTGCCACCGGTTCGATTAATGTGATTACCATCAATATGAACCGTTTGGTTCAAGATGGCCGCGATCTGGCAACCGAAATCGATAAAATTCAAAAATACCAGGTCGCCTATCGTAAACTCATGGAGGAGTATTTAGCGGCCGGTTTGCTAACGGTTTATGATGCTGGCTTTATTTCACTAGACAAACAATTCTTAACCATCGGTATCAATGGCATGGTCGAGGCCGCTGAGTCGCAGGGTATTGAAGCAAGCAATAATCCAGACTATATCAGCTTCGTACAAGACCGCCTGAAAGTCATCTACGACGCTAACAAAGCCGCCAAAGCGGAATATGGCTATATGTTCAACACCGAGTTTGTGCCCGCAGAAAACCTTGGCGTGAAAAATGCTAAGTGGGACAAAGCAGATGGCTATTTTGTGCCACGCGATTGTTATAACTCGTATTTTTACGTCGTTGAAGACGAGCAATCGAACGCACTCGATAAGTTTGTGTTACATGGTGATGAGTTAATTCAATATCTTGACGGTGGTTCAGCACTACACCTAAACCTTGATGAAAAACTTAATCAGCCGGGCTATTTGGCGTTGTTAAACACTGCCGCGCGAACGGGGTGTAATTACTTCTGTATCAACGTTAAGATTACCCTTTGTAATGCGTGTGAGCACATCGACAAACGCACCTTAAGTGAATGCTCAGCATGTGGGTCGGCAGATATCGATTACGGCACGCGGGTGATTGGTTACTTGAAGCGGGTCTCGGCATTTAGTTCGGGGCGTCAACAAGAACACCAACGACGTTATTACGAGCACGCCGATTCCGCAGATGCTGTCGGCTCAGCGCAACGCGCGTGGCGTCAGGCAAGTTAGCCTAAAACTACTCCAAAAGAGGGAGCTCAGCTCCCTTTTTTGTTGTATGGGTAACAATGACCAAACGCGTTAAAATCCACGGTTGAATCAACCCAATGAGATGAATGTTATGGTTATTGAAAGCTACACCGATCTAATTAAGGCGGCACAGCAACAAGAAGAGCCGCAACGGCTGTTGTTTGTATTGGCGAAAGCTGAGTTACCGGACGATGCCACGGCCAGTCAAAAGTCGAACTTTGCTGCGCAACAAGGTGGGGCTTTAGACCCTGTTCTTTGTGTCGACAAATTACCGGAAGAAGTGACAGAGTTTTCAACGTTATTAGAAGAGTCTGCGCGCACTGGTGTGGAGTGGGACATCGCGTTTATTGCCAGCATGTCGGGCCGCGCCGGGCAAGCACCGTCAAGCGATGAAGCCGATCAACCGCTGACCTTAATGGTCAATAAAGTAAAAGCCGGCAGCATTGCCGACTTTGTAACGGTAAATAAGCAAGGCGAACTGATTCAACTGTTCGCCTAAGCCGGTTAGACCACTTTAGAATAGCGAGGCGCAGTTGCCTCGCTATCAAGATAAGCGTCGAAGCATGCACAAATACTCCGCACCCACAGCCGACCGCGTTCGGTGACCCGAATCATGCCCGCCTCAACGGTCACCAATTCATCTTCCATAAACGGCTGCAGCTTGGTTTGAGCTTTGGAGAAATAAGACCAAAAGTCTTCCATATTCCACTGTGACGCAAAGGCGTTGGTATCTAATTCAAAGTGACAGATCAATTGCGCAATCAAGGCCGCACGTAACCGGTCATCCTCACTTAGAGTAAAGCCTTTAATCACCGGCAGTTGGTCGTTTTCTAAGGCGCGATAATAATCGTTCAGCTCTTTACTGTTTTGCCATAAAACGCCGTCAATCTGGCTAATTGAAGATGCTCCAAGACCTAACGTACAGTCTTGGCCGGCCGTGGTATAGCCTTGAAAATTACGTTGCAGGCGGCCTTGTTGCTGCGCAATGGCTAACTCATCATCGGTTTTAGCAAAGTGGTCCATGCCGATAAACTGATAGCCGGCGGCACTAAAGCGGGTAATGCCCAGTTGTAATAGCTCGAGCTTGATGGGTGCTGAAGGCAGTGAGCTGTCTGGGATCTTCCGTTGTCCTGAAAAGCGCTGTGGCAGGTGCGCATAGCTAAACAGTGACACACGGTCAGGAGCAAGCTCTATTACTTGGTCAATAGAAGCGGTAAAGCTTTTCGGATGCTGGTACGGCAGCCCGTAGATCAAGTCTAGGTTGATGGAATCAAAACCAAGTTCGCGGCTTAACTGCACCTGATGCTTAATAAGATCGGTGTCTTGCACCCGGTTAATGGCGATTTGAACTTTTTCGTCGAAGTCTTGCACGCCGTAACTCACACGATTAAAGCCAAGCGTACGAAGATGACGCAGTTTATCGTCACTGCAACTGCGCGGGTCAATCTCGATGCTCAGCTCGGCATCCGCACTAATATCGAAATGCTGATTTAGCAGATCCTGCAGTCGGCTTAACTGGGTTTCAGTGAGGAACGTGGGTGTACCGCCGCCAAGGTGAACCTGCGTCACAGTGCGTTCACCTACCATGGTTTGGTACATCGCCATTTCTTTGGCAAGGAAGTCTAAGTAGCGATCTGCTTTATGTTGGTGACGGGTAATCACCTTATTGCAGCCACAGTAATAGCAAAGCTTATGACAAAACGGTAAGTGTATATATAAGCTCAACTCACGCGGGGCACCAGCTAAAGTGTCGCGAACCTTTTGGTGAGGAAAGTTGGGCTGTAACGCTAACGCGGTTGGGTACGACGTATAACGCGGTCCATTAATATTGTATTTGTCGATCAGTTTTTGATCCCAAGTTACCGCTGTCATGTTTTTACTCCAGGCAATACTGCTTTTGATGATCTGGATTTTACGTGATTTAGATCAGAATTTTGATACTCCTGAAGGGTTACTTCTTTGATCTAAGTCAAAGCTTTTACGCGGTTGGTTTGATTCGAAAACTCGCTAAGTAATCGATAGCAGGGGCCCGGAAGGCGCTCTTGCAACTCAATCGTATCGAGCAAGTTTTTAATTTGTAAGCCGAGCTCGGTGTCACCCGTTAACAAGAGCTTGCGGCGAAAAAACAGTGTATCCGGGTCGACCTGTTGTGTGCTTAATTGCAACAACGCAGGCCAGTCAACACGCATCGATACATCAGGCGCCGCCACGCTTGACGCGATGTTAAAACGTGTTTTTTGCTGCTGTTGTTGTACTGAAACAGTAAATTTAAGCGCCAGATCTCTCACTTCGATTGCCGCCCAGCGGTCAGTTAGAAAGTCAAAAGAACCTTGGTCTAAGTCAGCTTTAAACACTTGGTTAAATAAGCGCTCAATGACGGCGGTGGTGAACGACGCCGGAGCCCTAGTTAAGGTTGCTTGCAACAGCCTTGGAGCGAACTCTACTACTTTGGTGATAACCATTCATTGCCTCGTTTTTGTGCCACGTCAAAGATACCAGACATTATAATATTCATTATTGATGTATGTTTACGACAAGGATCAACAAAATGGAACTTCTTTGCCCAGCTGGCAGTATGCCAGCGCTCAAAGCTGCTTTAGAAAACGGTGCTGACGCGGTATATGTCGGCTTTAAAGGTGAAACCAATGCCCGCCACTTCGCCGGCTTAAACCTTGATGCAACGGGTTTGCGTGAGGCGGTAAAATTAGTACATAGCTATGGCAAGAAAATTCACGTGGCGATTAATACCTTCGCCCATGTGCGAACCTGGGATCACTGGCGCAAGGCGGTGGATGACGCGGCTGCCGCCGGCGTCGACGTACTTATTGTCGCTGATGTTGCGGTGCTTGCCTATGCGGCGGAACGCTATCCTCGCATGGAGCTGCACCTGAGTGTGCAAGCTTCAGCCACCAATGCCGCAGCGATCGACTTTTATAAACAGTTCAACGTCAAACGCGTGGTATTGCCGCGAGTCTTATCGATGCAGCAAGTACGCTCACTGGCGCGAACCACTGATGTCGACCTTGAAGTCTTTGCCTTCGGTAGCCTGTGCATCATGGCTGAGGGGCGTTGTTATTTAAGCTCTTACATGACCGGCCAGTCGCCGAATACCGCTGGGGCGTGCTCGCCTGCGGAATTTGTGCGTTGGGACGAAACCGCCGATGGCGGGCTCGAGTCGCGTTTAAATGGCATTATGATTGATCGATTTGCCGCAGATGAAACCGCAGGCTACCCCACGCTGTGTAAAGGCCGTTTCAAAGTCGGTGATGATACCTATCACGCACTGGAAGAGCCGACCAGTCTAAATACCCTAGACCTGTTACCCGAGCTTTATCGAGAAGGTATCGCTAGCTTAAAAATAGAAGGTCGGCAGCGTAGCCCTGCCTATGTCGCGCAAATTACTCGGGTATGGCGTCAGGCCATCGACCGAGTGATGACAGACCCTGACCATTTTACCGCCCAAGACGAATGGAACGCAGTATTGGCCAACCTTTCTGAAGGTAGCCAAACCACCCTTGGCGCCTACCACCGTAAATGGAAGTAACTATGAAATTTTCTTTTGGACCTATTCTTTATTTTTGGCCACGCCTAGAGGTGGAAAAGTTCTATCGTGAGGTGGCCGATTCCGATGTTGATTGCGTTTATTTGGGCGAAGCCGTTTGTAGTAAGCGGCGAGAACTAAAATTTGACGACTATTTTCGCATCGCACAAGAACTACGTGAGGCCGGCAAGCAGGTTTGTTTGTCGACCATGACCCTACTTGAGGCACCTTCGGAGTTACGTGAATTGCGTAAATACTGCGATAACGGTGAATTTTTAGTGGAAGCCAACGACGTGGGCGCAATTAGTTTGCTAAACGAACAGAAGTTGCCGTTTGTCGGTGGCGCCGCGCTGCAAATCTATAATCAACATAGCTTGCGCCGTTTCATTGGTATGGGGATGAAACGTTGGGTGATACCGGCGGAGTTATCACGCGACTGGCTGGCAGAGTTGCTAGCCGAGCCAATGATTGAAAGTGTGCGCGACTGCTTTGAAACAGAGCTCATGGGCTTCGGTCATTTGCCACTCGCTTGGTCGGGACGCTGTTTTACCGCGCGCTCTGAAAACCGCGCCAAAGATCAGTGTGAACTGTGTTGTATCAAGTATCCACAAGGGCGCACGGTGACCAGTCAAGACGGCACCGAGGTGTTTGTACTCAATGGTATTCAAACCCAGTCGGGCTCACGTTATAACCTGATTAATCAGCTACAAGGCATGCATGGCTTGGTAGATATGCTACGCTTGAGCCCTGAACCGAGTGATAGCCTGACCTGGTTGCAACGCTTTCGTATGAACCAAGACGGTCAGCGGCCCTATCGCCTAGCCCGCAATGAAAGTAATGGTTACTGGCTCAAACTAGCAGGTTTGGCCCAGGTGAACGAAAGGATGGAAGATGACTGCTAACAGCACCGCCCGTATTGGTATTGTCACCGTCAGCGATCGCGCAAGCGCTGGGGTTTATGAAGATATTTCAGGGAAAGCGATTGAAAGCACCATGCACGATTATTTGGTGTCACCATGGCAGCCAGTCTATCGCTTGATTCCCGATGAACCCGAACAGATCGAAACCGCGTTAAAGCAATTAGTGGATGATGAGCATTGCTGCCTGGTGGTAACCACCGGTGGTACCGGCCCAGCTAAACGCGATGTCACACCAGAAGCGACAGAGGCAGTGTGCGACCGAATGATGCCCGGCTTTGGTGAGTTAATGCGTACCGAGTCGTTGAAATATGTACCTACTGCTATTTTGTCACGTCAAACCGCTGGCTTGCGGGGCAGTAGCTTGATTATTAACTTGCCGGGCAAACCCAAAGCCATTCGCCAATGCCTCGATGCCGTATTCCCAGCAGTGCCTTATTGCATTGACTTGATGGACGGCCCCTATCTTGAGTGTGACGAAACCGTCATTCAGCCTTTTAGACCAAAAAAATAGCCCGCACGATGAACTCGTACGGGCTAACTTGTCGAAGCTCCTAACAAGGGTTAGGAGCGTTGCGACGTGAATAGAACCACCAGGTCATCAACGTACATACAGCATAGAAGCCGATAAAGCAGTACAGCGCTGCAGATACGCCGCCGGTTAAGGCAATCGAGGTACCGTAAGACTTCGGAATAAAGAAACCACCGTAGGCTGCAAACGCTGAGATAAAGCCAATCACCGCTGCCGATTCTTTATTACCCTCTTTCACTGCTTGATCAGTGTCGCCATGAACCCGTTTGCGTTGATTCAAGAAGATGACCGGAACCATACGGAAGGTTGAGCCGTTACCAATACCGGTGGCAATGAACAGTACTAAGAAGGCTGCAAAGAAGCCGCCGAAGTTACCGGCACTCTCACCAAGTGGTAAGAAGTAAATAACACCCAGCACACCCACAATCATCAGTAAGAAGTTCCAGAATGTGACCCGAGCGCCGCCGAGTTTGTCGGCGAGAATACCGCCCGCTGGTCGCGCTAACGCACCAACTAATGGGCCAAGGAACGCATACTTGGTTGGATCTACCTCTGGGAACAGCATTCCTGATAACAGCGGGAAGCCAGCGGCAAAGCCGATAAAGCTACCAAAAGTACCGAGATAAAGAATACTCATGATCCAGTTGTGTGAGCGCTTGAAAATCACGGCTTGGTCGCTAAAAGAAGCTTTGGCTGACGAAATATCGTTCATACCAAACCAAGCAGCAACAGCGGCAATCGCAATGAACGGGACCCATAAGAATGCGGCATTTTGCAGCCACAGTTCCGTACCTGCCTGGGCACCTTCTTGAATGACCAGTGGGTCGCCACCGAAAGGTCCAAAGACACTAGCGGCAATCACCAATGGCGCGAGCAACTGCATGCCTGAGACGCCCAGGTTACCAAGACCCGCATTCATGCCAAGCGCAGCACCTTTTTCTTTCTGTGGATAGAAGAAGCTGATGTTCGCCATGGAACTTGAGAAGTTACCGCCACCAAAGCCGCACAATAACGCCAAAATGAGCATGATCATGTACGGTGTATCTGGGTTTTGCACGGCAAACCCAATCCAAATACAAGGGATCAGCAAGGATGCAGTTGAAATCGCTGTCCAGCGCCGGCCACCAAAGATGGGTACCATAAAGCTATAAAAAATGCGTAGGGTCGCACCGGACAATGCCGGTAAGGCTGCCAGCCAGAACAGTTCGTTCGACGAGTAGGTAAAGCCAAGTTGCGGCATTTTAACGACTAAGATACTCCATACGGTCCATACCGCGAAGGCAAGGAACAAGTTTGGAATCGAAATCCATAAATTGCGTGTCGCAATTTTTTTACCGGTTGACTCCCAGAAGCCTTTATCTTCAGGGCGCCAGTCGTCCAGCGTGTAGTAGTCGGGGGTCGACAACTCAGGTAGGTCAGTGCTGGTGGTATCACTCTTAATTTCAACACGTTCAGCGCGAAGAATTGAAAAGTGCATCCAAAGCAGTGAAATCACAGTGATGGCAAACAGCAACATAAAGACACTTTGCCATACGCCAATCACGTCGTTGAGCATACCGAAAGTGAGTGGTAGCAGGAAACCACCAAGGCCACCAATCATACCAACCACACCACCTACGGCACCGACACTTTTCGGGTAGTAGACCGGGATATGCTTAAACACGGCCGCTTTACCAAGTGACATGAAGAAGCCGAGCACAAAGGTAAGTAATACAAAGGCAGTTAAAGTAACTTCAAATTGGAAACGAATTTCGCCATCTACGCCTTGTACAATGTACTCGGTCGATGGATAGCTAAGCATAAAGGTACAAACCGCTGAGGCAATTAATGTCCAGTACATAACACGGCGTGCGCCGTATTTGTCGGACATCCAACCACCGAGCACGCGGAACAGTGAGGCTGGGATAGTGTACAACGCGGCAATAATACCGGCTTCTTGAATGCTTAAGTCGTAAACTTCCATCAAGTAGTGGGGAAGCCACAGTGCTAGTGCCACAAATGCGCCGAATACGAAAAAGTAGTACAAGCTAAAGCGCCAAACGCGAAGCTCCGCCAGAGGTGCCATTTGCTCCATAAAGCTTTGCTTAGGCTGCGCACGACGTTGCTGGGTTAGCGGATCTTCTTTGGCCAACACGATGAAGGCGATACCCATGATACCAATGACGGTCGCGTAAACTTGCGCCGCGCCTTGCCAACCAAGAGCCACGAGTAAGAAAGGCGCACCGAAGTTGGTCACTGCTGAGCCAACATTACCGGCCCCGAAGATACCTAATGCCGTACCCTGCTGCTTACTATCAAACCACGCCGAGGTATAAGTGACACCCACGATGAACGCACCGCCAGCTAAACCGACACCGAGTGCGCCCACAAGTAACATTGCGTAGCTATTGGCGAAGGTAAGTAAGTACACACATAGTGCGGTGGTGAGCATCAGTACGCCGAAAACCCAGCGGCCGCCTAAACGGTCGGTCCAAATGCCGAGAAACATTCGACTCACGGAACCGGTTAGAATCGGCGTTGCCATTAACAAGCCGAGCTGAGTGTCGGTCAAATTAAAGTCGTCTTTAATTTGGATACCGATAATGGAAAAAATCGTCCACACTGCAAAACACAGGGTAAACGCAAAAGTTGAGAGTCCAAGCGCGCGATAGCGGTCAAACTTACTCAGTTGCGATTGAGGTGTAGCCATGATCATGCTCCTTTGGCACGAAGTTTAATTTCTGCCTCAAGTTTACTGAAATATCGCTTCGCTGATAGCTGTCAAAAGCCCTTTTAATCAGTGTGTTAACTAGTCTATACTGCTTTAGTAATAGCGCTGAAACTAGCGCTACGTGAATGAATTCGGGGGTGACTACCCCTTAGGTAGTAAAGTGGTTTGAGGTGCCTCATGGAAGCCGTTTTAAAGAGGTATCCCTAGGAATACATGCTGGAATTTAGCTAAACCTATGGTATAAACATAGATACAAAATGTATGTTTAATGGTGACCCCCAATGCTACAAATTACCGACCTGCAAGTCGAAGAAAAAATGTGGCCGCTATTGCGGCAAGCTTTTCGCCCTATGTTCCTGCTCGGAGCAACCTTTAGTGCGCTGGCAATGATGCTGTGGTTGTGGGTGCTAAGCGGCTCGGTACAGTTACCGGTGTTTGCCGACGTGATGTTTTGGCACAGTCACGAAATGATTTTTGGCTTTGTCGCAGCGATTATTGTGGGGTTCTTGCTCACCGCCGTACAAAACTGGACGGGAATGCGGGCAACACACGGTAAAACCTTAGGCATTCTTACTGCAATTTGGTTATTAGGCCGGATAAGCCTCTTATTTGGCGCTCATTTGCCGCCGATTGTCCCCATTGCACTCGACCTAGCGTTTCTACCTATGGCCGCCATTCTAATGGCGATACCTCTGATTTCGGTAAAACAGCAGCGCAATCTATTTTTTGTGCCGGTGTTACTTCTACTGACGCTTTGTAATGCGTTGATGTACTACGGACGTATGACCGGGCGCTTTGAGTGGCAGCAGGTTGGCAGCCAGAACGCGGTACTCTTGATTACCTTACTTATGGCGATTGTCGGTGGGCGAGTATTACCAATGTTCACCGCCAACGGCACCATGACGCAAAAAGTACAGCCAATTGCCTGGCTTGATCGGCTTTGTTTAGGTAGTTTGTGGCTTATATTTGCCCTGCAAATTACCCAGCTCAGCGGCTGGATGCCCGATATGGTAATGGCGGTACTCTATGGCTTTGCGGCGCTGTTACTGGCGATTCGCTGTGCCCGTTGGAAGATCTGGATTACGTTTCGGGTCCCCTTGTTATGGTCGTTCCATGTCGCCTATTGGTTTTTACCTATCGGTCTCGGTTTGTTTGCATGGCATCACGCAACGGGAGGCGTAAGTGTAAGCACCGCAACCCATGCATTAACTGCTGGCGCCATGGGGAATATGATTTTGAGTATGCTAGCACGGGTGTCCCTGGGTCATAGTGGACGCCCGCTAGAGCCGAAAAAGATTATGTCAGTTGCGTTCTTATTGCTAATTTTGGCGGCGCTACTACGTGTATTTGCAGCATGGATCTGGCCTGAGGCAACCTATCAATGGTATCTCTATGCTGGCGCGGCTTGGGTGTTGGCCTATTTGATCTACGTGGTGGTGTATCTGCCAATTCTAACGCTGCCGCGGGCCGACGGTCGACCAGGCTAAGCGGCACAAACCTGACATTGAGGATGGCGGCTGAGCTTAAAGTTTTGCCAGTCGCCATGTAAGCCATCGTACAACAGTACCCGCCCGGCAATGGGTGCGCCCACTTGGGCCAACAGCTTCAGTGTTTCAACCGCTTGCATGGTGCCAACCACACCGACGACGGGCGCGAGTATGCCCGACTCCATACAACTTAGTTGTTGCTCACCAAACAATAAGCTAAGGCAACGGTAGCAAGGGCCTTGCTGCTGATTTAAAAACACACTCAATTGGCCTTCGTAGCGAATCGCTGCGCCGGAAACCAATGGCGTTTGAGCCTCAACGCAAGCGGCGTTTATGGCATTGCGAGTGGTTAAATTATCACAACAGTCAATGACACAGTCGTGCTGCTGCACGAGTTGTGAAAGTGTTGCTGCATCGACCCGCTCGGCGAGAACCTCGATGGTACAGTCGGTATTTAGTGATTGCAGTCGTTGCTTGGCTGCCTGTACTTTGCTGATGCCGATATCTTCAGGTCGATACACTACTTGTCGCGGCAAGTTATGTTTATCGACCACATCGTCATCGACGAGCGTTAGCTGACCAATCCCGCTGCCCACTAGATAAGGTGCCACGGCGCAACCGAGTCCCCCCATGCCGATGACCAGTACGCGACTTGCCAGCAGACGCTCTTGGCCTTCGAGATCAAAGTTTGGCAGCATCACATGGCGGCTGTAGCGCAGCAGTTGCTCACGCGTTAGTTCAGGTAGCGTCATCAGAAGAAACCTTTTTGCTGTGCGTGGTATCAGCAGGGCTCTGCTCAGGGCGGCAGCTTAACCATAACGCGACCACCAACATGATACCGATCACGGTGATTTTAAGAGCGATATGAACCGGGCTGAAGCTAAGCATTACTGCACTGCCGCTCATCATCACAATGGCAATCACCTTGGCTTGTCGTTTCACCACGCCGAAGCGGCGCCAAGCAATAATCTGCGGGCCATATTTGGGGTGTGCAAGCAGTTTGGCTTCAAGTACCGGCCAACCTTTGCCCCCAGCCCAGGCGGCGACGAGCAAAAAAGGTACGGTCGGCATAATCGGCAGCAGTAAACCAATGACCCCTAACAGCAGCGCAAAAATCGCCAGCATACGCCACAACATGATTCGTAATAAGACGGTCATTCAGCTCTCATTGTCAGTTATTTTAAGCCCAGCCGTTGGGCGAGCTTATGTAAGTTGCTTGGATCGATTTCTAGTATACGTGCCGCCTGCGTCCATTTATAGTCTGTCTGCTTTAGCGCCTTTTCGATCAACTGAGTTTGCAACTGCTGTACCGCATCACGCAAATTCATGTTGGTCGTGTTCAGCGCGTCACTGTCAACTTTGAAGCTGGCGCTTGGCGCGTTAGGCAAGTCGAGCAATTCTGGCGCGACACTGACAATATCGTTGCGCTCGGCACCTTGGCTAAGCGCTTTAATGGCCGCTCGACTGACGGTATGTTCAAGCTCGCGAACATTACCGGGCCAATCGTATTGCACTAGTGCCAGTTCGGCTGCCGAGCTTAAGCGCAGTGCCCGTAAACCAAGCCGTGCACGGTTAAGCTCTAAGAAGTGCCCAACCAACAAGGAAATGTCTTCACGACGTTCGCGCAGTGGCGGTATGGGTAGGGGGTACACACTCAAACGGTGATAAAGGTCGGCGCGAAAGTCGCCGTCTTTGACTTGCTGCTGTAAGTCGCGGTTGGTGGCGGCGACAATGCGAACATCGACTTTGTGCGAGGTATCACTGCCTAACCGTTGAATTTCACCGTTTTGTAGGGCACGCAGAAGCTTCGCCTGAATAGCTGCTGGTAATTCACCCACCTCATCTAAAAATAAGGTGCCACCGTCGGCGCTATCAAACTTCCCTGCACGCTCAGAGGTTGCGCCGGAAAACGCGCCGCGGGTATGACCAAATAACTCACTTTCAGCCAACGACTCAGGTAAAGCAGCACAATTGACATAAACTAATGGGCGCTCACTGCGGCGCGACCAGCGATGGAGTTGGCGGGCAAAAAGCTCTTTACCAACCCCTGTCTCACCTAGTAATAGCACCGGTAAATCGGCACTCGCCACGACTTCAAGCTCCTGCAATACCTGCTGCAGCGCGGCGCTGTGACCGATGATTTCTGAACTTGCAGAAGTTTCGTTTTGCAGTGCGGCTTCGCCATCACGGCGGCTACTGCGCAGCGCGCGAATACTTTGCTCTATTTGTCCCATACGGATCGCCGCTTCAACCATCAAGCTGGCACGTTGTAGTTCACGCATGGTGTCAACGCCAAAAGTACCTGGTTCAAGTGCATCGAGGGTGAGTAATCCCCAACATTTACCTTCAACGTAGAGTGAAATACCCATACAGTCGTGAACCGCTAGATGCCCGTCTGGACTGTCTTCAATGAGTCCGTCGTATGGGTCCGGCAACGTGCTATCTGGTTCAAAACGCACGGTTTCACGCGCCGATAAAATGGCCGCGAGACGTGGGTGTTGCGCGGTAATAAAACGTCGTCCAAGCGCTTCTCGTACCAGTCCGATACTCGCAATAGGGCGCAGCACTTGCTGATCTTGTTGTAACAGTACCACCGCACCGCAACTAAAGTGGCGACGTAAGGTAGCCACTAGTTTTTGTAAGCGCACCACAGCTGGTAACTCATTAATTAAGTCGGCGACAAGGGTTTCAAGTAAAGATGTGTTGTTCATGGTAAAAATAACCCAATTAGGCGGGAATCACCCGTTCAAATATGGGTCTAATTTACCATTAAGCTGCGAAACTCTATATAAATCAAAGTAGGTAGATCTGGCATCTAAATTGCAAAGTGTAAGACACACAGTCGTTTTTTTACCTTTGAGGATGCCACTATGCACCAACAATTGATTAACCAATGGCGCGATGCGTCAACGAAAGAGCTCATTCAATTTGTGTTAGCGAACTTTCACGAAAAACATCGTCAGCAACTCCCTGAACTCATTCAATTAGCTCGTAAAGTTGAAGGTGTTCACAATGATCATCCTGCTTGCCCTGCTGGCTTAGCTGACCTGCTCACAGAAATGTCTAACGAGCTTGAAAGTCACATGATGAAAGAGGAACAGATTTTGTTCCCGATGTTGGCCGGTGGTGTTTACCCAAATGGGCCCATTGCGGTGATGGAAGAAGAGCACACTGAACACGACCTAATGCTTAAAAAGCTTGCCAACCTAACGAACAATGGCAATGCACCACGCGGTGCATGCGGTAGCTGGATTATGCTGTACGAAGGTACGCGTGAACTGGCCGAAGACCTGCAACAGCATATTGCCTTGGAAAACGAAGTGTTGTTCCGTGAGCCGCAAGCTGCTGCGCCTGAACATGGTAAAGACTTTTGTTGCGGCTCGTGCCAATAACGAGAGCTTAAAGGGTTAGGGCGCGTAAGCGCTCTAACTCACGTATCTCTACTAACTTGCTTTTGACTGCAACCACACCGTCTTGCTGTAGTTGCGTCAAAATACGACTCACTGTTTCCACTGACAAGCCTAAGTAATTACCAATGTCAGCACGAGTCATACTCAGACGAAACTCTCGACTGGAGAGTCCGCGTTGTTTAAAGCGAGAAGATAATGTCACCAAAAAATTCGCCAACCGCTGCTGTGCCGAATGATGGTTTAAGGTTCCGAGTAAGGTTTTACTGGCATGTAGCTCACCGCTCATTACGCGGAGCAATTGCTTACGTAACCCCGGTAGCTCGGCTGAAAGTTGGTCCAGCGATTGAATCGGAATCTCACATAGCATGGTGGTTTCCAGAGCTTGAGTGTAACTTCGATGTTGGCCATCAATCAGACCATCAAAGCCGATAACATCACCGGGCAAATGAAAATCAATGATTTGTTCACCGCCCTGACTGTCAAGCGTATACGACTTAAGTGAGCCCGAGCGAACCGCATATAAGAACGAGAGCTTCTGACCACTATTAACCAGAAGATCTCGTTTCTGTAAGGGCCGATGCCGTTGGATAATCGTGTCGAGCTTTTCGGTCTGCTCTGGACTGAGCAAGTAAGGCAAACATAACGTCGCCATACTGCAATTTTGACAATGGATGTGTGAAGTCATCGTTTCCACCACTAATGCTTGATTTAAGTCAATAACGCTTGTTGCATTGCAGTATACGCCAGTTACGGCCAAGAGAAACGGCTTCGCAATGGGTAAGCAAAAGCTTACCCATTAGAGGTAGCTCGGTTAACTATCTTCGCTGTTGGGTTCTAGGTTGCTGACAACTTCACTCGCATCATAGCTGTGCTGCCCCTCGGGCTGCTCACCTGAACCAAGCTTAATGTCGAGTGTTACGGTGATGTCACTGTCAGTGCGGCCGCCCACGTGAATGCCGGCCTGAAAAGCGGTCCGCGGATAGTAACGTGTTTCACAACGAATAGCGTTGCAATAGGTCACCATGTCGCCTGAACTTGGATAACCAAAATCGGCGTTGTTTACGGTCTCCTTATCGACTTGTGTCTCGCGATGGCTAATTACAAACCAGTCATGGTCGTTCTGCAATGTGACTTGGGCCGCACGCAGTAGCGCGTAATTATTTGCTGCGCCTTTGTCGGTGCCGCGCGCTTTGAATTTGACCTGGTACTGGGTGTCGGTGATTTGTGTTTCTGTGTAGCCGTAGCCACCGTCCTCCGCCGCACGGTAGTCAGGCTGACCGGCACAAGCGGTTAGTAATAAGGTTAAACCAATGGTAGTGAATCGAATGAAGTTCATACTATTCTCCTTTATTAGAAGACCAAGTTAAGTTTAGTAAAGTTGCCACACTTTGCTTAGCTGTACCTGTGTAGCAAACGAAAAACTTATGTAAAACAGTTGTTTTTGAATAGTTCTGGACGGTTCCAGTGATTGCTAAATGCAGCTAAAACAGTTTCTGGCTGAAAACTACATGAGCTTGTGGGCTGCACGCCAATGCCCAATATCAAATGATTTGTAAGCTGATCTTGTCGTTTGCTCTGTCGCTGCTGCTCCTCCAGAGGGCGTATGACAAACCAGTCGTACTCAAGTTGCCTAGTGAGCTCAGCGGCGCGCAGCAACAACGCTCGGTGGCGACGCAACTCATTGTCACTCACAATCACCAGCCGAAATTGACGTGGGCTTAGTTGCTGCTGTTGGTAGCTTACTTCAGGCAACTCGGTTAGCGCCGGCAGTCCGTTGCTAGCGCAACCGACAAGCAGTGAGACAGCGCTAATCATGGCTAATCGAACGATGGGTTTCATGGTGTTTGCTCACTCTGTTGAACTTGCCAGCCCGTCGTAATGAGCTGCTTTTCGTCGGTACCGACCAGTGGCGCCGACGCCATCATGGTATCTAGAATGCGGTCGAGTGCCTGCGGTCCTGAAGCGGTTTGAAAATCGCTGGTTGCTACTTGTGAAAAGGTAGCTTGCTCAACCACTTTTTGCCAAACCCCGGATTGTTCACGGCAAGCGACCGCTTCAGTGGTGGCTTGTGGTTGAGTCACTTGGTATTGGCGGCAGTACTGCCCCTGTTGATTAACAAAACTAAAGCGCGGTAATACACCGACGGACTGTTGCTGATAGCGCTCGCCACTAGGCTCAGTTTCCAGAACCGAAGCAATCGTTTGCCAAGGCGTGTCGGGGCTAGCGGCATCTGGGTTATTGAATTGTAAGGTCACAACAACAGCCAAACTGGCCGCAATAGCTGCCGTGGGCCAACTAAAATCAAGAAATTTTGTCAGCCAGTTGGGCTGGCGCGAGGTGCGCTTTTCGAGTAGCGCAACAACTTTGGGCGGCAGCGGGCTCTGAGTCAGTAGTTCCGCACGGCGACTGGCAATTTCGTCGACCTGAGCAAACTGCGCCAAACGTTCAGCGACCGTCTCGTCTGTTGCTAAAGCCGAGCGCACCTGTTCCATTTCGGTAGCAGGCAGTTCATTATCCAAAAATGCGGATAGTTGTTCATCGGTAATTTTCATGCGATGGCTCCTGATGGGTCTAAGTCAAATTGCGCAGCGAGCTTCGTTCGCGCCCGAGCTAAACGGCTCATAATAGTGCCAGTTGGCAACCCAAGTATGGCCGCAGTTTCCTTGTATGAAAGACCTTGAACAGCGACCAATGAAAGCACGATACGTTGTTCTTCAGGCAGCTCTTTCATAGCAGCTTCAACCTCGCGTAACTTCAACAGGGTTGTCACTTGTGCTTCGTTGTCAAACGTCGCCCCTGCTTGAAGTTCAGGCTTTTCAGTAGCATTTTGCCGAACTTTGGCAGCGCGATGCTGATCTATCCAAAGGTTACGGCACACTTTGAAGGCCCAAGGTGCTATTTCGGTCTCACTGGGAATCGGCTTGCTGAGCAAGCGCTCCACCGTGGACTGTAATAGGTCATCCGCATCTGCCAGGTTGCCAGTCAACGACAACGCGAACCGACGTAAAGCAGGTAATACTGTTTTGATTTGCTCTTTCATAACTGCTCCGTTGTCTTTCTGCTAGGATAACGTTTCTACTCTCAAGTTTATTCCATCGCAGACGGAATTTTCTCAGATATCAGTCGTTAATAAAGAGGTAGAGTCAAAACTTAGGGAGAACCCCCATGAATAAGGTGCAAAAACTGTTGATGATCGTCGGTGTAACGTATGTTCTTGGCGCGCAACTCGGACACGCACAGGTACTGCCACAGGTGCAACGACTACCACAGACAGTGCCGCCGCTAATAGAGCCCTTAGAACGGGTTGATGAGCTGGCGCAACGGCAGATTCGGTCAACAGTTTTCACTCCAGAAATAGCCGATCTGAGTAGTCTAGAACAGGTCACGGAGCACCTGACTGAGGTGTTGCCGACAACGCTTGAAATCGTAAATCAGCAGGGCACTAGCTTAGTACGCGAGGTTACCGTCGAAAATGGCTGGCGCGCGCTTGAGCGTGAATGGCTGGTGGTGATAGATGCTGACGATATTGAGCAGTTAGAACAGCTACCGTTGACGCTGATAGCGCGTCAGACTCTTTCCAACCTAGCGCTGACGGTGGTTCGCTTTAGTGTCAGCGAGGCGCTCGACTCTCGAGCGGCCTTACAACAAATGCTGCCAGCTGATATGCATCAAACGCTGGCGCGGCAACATATTTTTTTCGCGCAGCAAGGTTCTGCTGAACAGAGCAGTGTGCAACCGGCGCTTACCTCATCGGAAGTCTGCGATAGCCATTTAAAAATCGGCGTGATTGATACCCGAATTGATCACGCACAAGGGTACTTTCGCCACGCGAAACTACAGCAAAAATCGTTTTTGGACCCTCAGCTGCAACAGCCCTTGGCCCATGGAACTGCCGTCGCTGGGCTATGGGTTGCGCAAGGCGAAGGCTTGCAGCCTTTGGTGCCGAATGCCGAAATATATGCGGCGGAAGTGTTTTATCAACAAAATGAGCTAAGTCAGGGCGCTCCTGTGAGTGCCTTGGTTGAGGCGCTTGACTGGCTCGTCAGTCAAGGCACTCCGGTCATTAATATGTCTATTGCAGGACCAGATAATGCGATTCTAAAAATTGCCCTACAGCGAGTTCATGAGCAGGGAACTTACGTGGTGGCGGCGGCAGGGAACGCTGGTCCAGCGGCGCCCGCGCTTTACCCGGCTGGCTATGAAGAGGTGATTGCGGTTACGGCGGTCGATGCCGAACGTGTGATTTACCGCTGGGCCAATCGCGGTGCTCACATCGACTATGCTGCGCTTGGCGTAAATGTGGCTACCGTTCGAGCGGGGGGAGGTGTCAGTGCTGAGTCGGGGACATCAATTGCGGCGCCGGTCGTAACGGCATTATTAAGTTGTGAGCTACAGCGCGCACCTGCTGAAGGCGCTGTTTCAGTCGCGAGTTACTTAGCACCCTATCTAGAAGACTTGGGTGAGCCTGGACCGGATAAAACCTTTGGTCACGGTTTACTCAGACCCACCCGCAATGATTAGAAGTTGAGTGTAAAACGAATCCCTGCAGTGGTGTCGTTGTAGTCGGCAACGTTGGTATTTGACTCGCTGTCGGTATGCTTAGCCGTTAATGCTAAACCAAAGTAGTCATTGACTGGAATTGACCACTTGCCTTCGAGGCTAGTGATTTGATCTTGGCGGGCAGCGGTTTGTGCCGTCCAAGCAGATTCATAATCACGATCTTTATAGTCCAAACTTAGTGATAACTTCTGCGATTGCCCCCAAACCTGCAGTGTTTGGTGGATACTTGTACGAACTTGGTGGCCGTTGAAGCTAAACTTACTGTCGACGGCGTCTTCGTTTTCATGGGTGTAGCCGAGGGTGACAAAGCGATCGCCTTGGTTAAAGAACCAAAACATGTCGGCGGTATAATTACGAGCTTCGGCATTACGTTGTGAATAGTCCGGTAAGTCTTTGTCGACACGCTGGTGCGCTAAACGCCAATAAAAGCTTTCCCCGACTAGGTTGCCGACAAAGTAACTGGTCTGATTGAATTCAAGGAAGTCGTCATCGGCCACATCGGCTTGCGCATTATGCTGACTCACGCCAACTTTAGCCCATGGGAATTGATAGCTGACCTCGCCCATCAGGGTTTGGATTTGTAGATCGTACTGGGAAAACTCTTGATAGTTTTCTTGCTCCAGTTGGTAGCTAGCTGACAGTTTAAGACGATCGGTTGCTTGCCAGCTTGAGGCCAATTTGCCACGTAAAACCGTTGCTTGATCGCTTTGTGCAGTGTTCTCGTCAATTTGCGTTAAGCCAACATTGCTGTCATAGCGATACCCTGCCTCGAGTTCACTATCAAAAGTCCATGTACTTGTATCGTTGTCAGCACTCGCTGCTGGTGTAACTGCAATTAGCGCAATGGGTAGTAGGGCTCGATAAATCATGGTGATACTCCCGTTCGTTGAAGGGTGAGTTTGTGAACATCAATGGACACGAAAAAGCGCAGTAGCGCCAAGGCTACTGCGCAACACTGTTCGTTATAGGTCGATAGTGTCAGTGATAGTGTTACGAATGGTGGTGTCTACAGCACCGCTGACTGCGCTTGATACCTGCTGCTGAACATTATCATTCACTTGTCCAGAAACCTGTTGGTTCACCGCAGTATCAACACCAGCATTCACGGTTTGTGACACCGTTTGCTCGGCAGTGCCTGTCGCTTGGTCAACAATGTCGGTTACTTGCGCACTCGCATCATTTGCCGTTTCGGTTGCACCAGTCACCGCGCCTTCGGCACTCGATAGTGCGGTTGCAGCAGATGCCGTGACTGCAGCAGTCGCCTCTGCCGTAGCGTCAGTGGCTACCTCAACACCGGTGTTAGCGGTTGCTTCGGCTGATTCTTCGCCCTCTTGGGCAATAGCTTCACCATCTTCAGCGGCGTCTTCACCACCTTCAGCAATATCTTCACCGCCTTCGTCGATGTTTTCGCCACTTTCCTCAGCAGCGCCAGTATCAACATCAGCACTTGCGTTGGCATTTGCGTTTGCTTCCGCATCGGTTTGCGCGCTCGTTGAGTCACTGCTTACCGTAGCCGATGAGTTGACGTTGGCATTGGCTTGCGCAGAAGCTTCGACCGATTGTGCTAAAGCAACTTGGCTCGCCATAGTAGTAAGACTAAATAACGTAACTAATGAAATTGAAGTAAGCGTTCTCATGATAGTGCTCCTTTTTGTTGAAAGCTCACCTTGATAACGCTTGGGTGCGACCTATTATTCCTGCGCCTAAAGTTAAATCTTGGTAAAGAGTGCCTCGGACTGTTTTCCATATACCCAGCACGAGAGAGTCGTTACACTGGCCACCTATGAGTCTTGTTTTGGTTGGCAAAGGGGGAAGGTGATGCGCAGTAAGCTACATAGCTACGATTGGTTGTTGTTTGATGCGGATGAAACCCTATTTTCGTTCGATGCAGAGGCTGGTTTGCAGCGGCTCTTTAAACGCTATGGTGTCGACTTCTCTGCGACAGACTATCGTCACTACCAATCACTCAATAAGCCGCTATGGCAGCACTACCAGGCAGGTCAAATTGATGCTAAAACCTTACAACGTCAACGCTTCGCCGGTTGGGCGGCGGAACTCGGGGTGAGTGCCGATGAGCTTAACTCAGGTTTTATGCAGGCCATGGCGGACATTTGCCAGCCGCTGGCTGGCGCTAGAGCGCTACTGGAGCGAGCACGAACCAGCGCTAAGGTGGGTATTGTCACCAATGGCTTTACCGAACTGCAAGAGGCCCGGCTGGCGCAAACTGGATTACGGGAGCTGATTGACGTGCTGATCATATCTGAACAGGTTGGCGTCGCTAAACCGCACCCCAGTATTTTCGAACATGCTTTGCAACGGATGCAACAACCTCATCGTGAGCGTGTGTTGATGACCGGTGACAACCCACACTCGGATGTTTTAGGCGCACAGCAAAGTGGTTTGCACTCGTGTTGGCTCAACCCGAAAGGCGAGCACTACCCACTGGCAACGCCGCCACACTATACCGTTAGCTCACTTGCCGAGCTCGATCAATTGCTAGCCTCGCCGCAATAACTGCCTTGCGGCTTTGATCAACCAGCGGAATAGGCGTAGTTCACTGGGAAGGTAGAATAAGTATTCGGGATGCCACTGTACCCCGATAATGGCGTGGTGGCCGGTACTTTCGATGGCCTGAGGGATCTCATCGAGATCATGGGCGACAATTCGCAAGCCATGGCCCACGTTATGCACCGCTTGGTGATGTAGGCTATTCACGCGTAGTTTGCGTTTTTTGACAATACTGGCTAAATCACTGTCACCGCGAATAAACACCTGTTTGGTGGGCAGTAACCCTGGGCGGTTATAAGTCTGCTTACGAAGATCTCGAATATCATCGTATAAATTACCTTCGTGTAGCACGTTAATGAGCTGCGCACCTCGACAAACTCCAAGGATCGGAATGTCATCGCGTAGAGCTTTTTTGATCCAGCGAATTTCTAAATCATCGCGCTCAGGGTCGTGCTTAACTTTACCATCAAGGGTGCCGCCATAATGCTCCGGTGAAATATCACTACCACCGCCAATGACAATACCGTGTAGTGGTAACCCAGACGGGCGGTGACGCACACTGATACGTTCGACTTCTGCGCCACAAAGCCACAGCGCCAAACGGGTCGACCACCACGATGGCGACCAGCGTTTACCAGCGCCTGTTACGCCGATGCGAGGTTTTCGTTGAGCCATTGGTCTACCTGTTGAATCCATGGTTGACGGGCAACCCCTAGTATTGGGCGCGACGCATCAAGAAAGTGTTGGGCGAGTTCGGCTAAAGCCTTCGGGCGCTGAGCTAATTGTTCCACCTTGCACCAAAGATTCCATTCCCGCGCGAGAGTCCAGTTAGGATCGTCGATGCGACAGTTTGGCAGTCGATAGTGTAAGGTCGGCCGCGCATTGATTTTCTGGTCATCTAACCGCGAGGTAACTCGCTCAGCGTCTAAATAGCTGAACAAGGGTAACATGTCCAAAGCTCTATTCCGGCTGGGGTTCGCATCGATATAGTGGTCGATTAATTGGGCTAAACTCATGTTATCAGCGCTCAGCAGCTCACGCACATAGGCCTCAGGGAAAAGGTCGATGTAAGGGCTGAGTTTGCGGGTCGTATTCACGTGGTGTTGATCAACCAACCACCACTGCAGCAAAGCGTAGGCTTGCATATAACGACAAATAGTCGCGGCATCTGTGGCTGGAAGCTCTGGATTAATATGGGTTCCGTAGGCGGCGATCATTGATTCGTCAGTGCCTTTCGCACCTGCCGCTCGTAATTCGTCGACCAGTGCTGATAAGGAATCAAGTTCGTCACACGCAATGGGCGGACACACGACTTCGACGGGAACCAAGAGTTCTGCTGCTTGGCTCAATGAATCAATGACAGTGTCGGTGGTCGCCTGCTCACCTTTTTCGGCCGCTAGCTTTTGTAAAAATTGCCAATCAATTTCAATCTTGAATTCACCCAAGGGGCCTTCCACTCGCCAATGGGCCGAACTTTTTGCGTAGGGCGAACCACCAAGAGCTCGGGCCACTGCCTCAGCGCTACTTGCGACATCAAGACTAGAGAACTCTAGCTCAAAGCCAACGCGGCGTATTTCACCCTTTGCGGTTTGCAGCTGACTGGGCTGTACAAACTTAACCATATGATGACTTCCTGCTGTGCGAGCAACGTTTCTAGGTCTTTCGAGATTAGCAAGCTGAAAAAAAATTACAAACTTCGCCCTAAATTAAGTTAAAGTAACCTTCACCCTACTGAAATTAAACAAAAAAGGAGTTAGCGGTGCGTATTCTAGGATTAACCTTAGCAGTGTTGGTTGCAGCAAGTTCAGTAACAGCTTTCGCGCAAGTTGGCGGTAGTTCACAAAACCATGACAATCGTGTGGAAGCCGTTTTAGATAATCTTGATATGAATTATGAAATCGACAGCGATGGCGATTTTAAAATGATTATCGAGTTTGATGATGATCGTTCACAAGTGGTCTTCGTGAGCTCAGCGACTTATGAACTTAATGATCTGGAGATCCGTGAAGTTTGGTCCGTGGGTCATATTAGTGAAAATCGTCTCAGCGCGGTGGTAGCAAACCGTTTGCTAGAAGAAAGCTCAGAAGTAATTCTTGGTGGCTGGGAGGTACAGGATTGGGGTGGCGAACAGGTTGCTGTATTCCGCGCCAAAATGTCAGCTAATGTGTCAGGTGATGCGCTATATTCAGCTATTTCCGCGGTCTCACAGACTGCCGATGAAATGGAAAAAGCCCTGGTAGGTACCGACGAGCTCTAAGGCTCGTCGCGACAACTTTCATCGGGGTACTCTAACTCGATGGTTGTGTGGCTGAGGGCGTATTGATGCAATGTTTTATCGATTTCTTGCTTCAATGCGCCACTTTCACTTGGGCTAAGATGGTGCTGAAGAACTAAATGTGCGGTCAGCACATGGGACTCGCCATCTAACGACCAAAAGTGTAAGTGATGAACGCTACAAACGTGCGGCAACGATTGCAAAGACTCAGCCACGGCTTGATAGGTTTGTTTATCGGGAGAGGCTTGCACAAATAAGCGTAATGTCTCCCATAAATTTCGCGCGACATTAAGCAAAATAAATAAGGTAAAGGCGATAGAAAGCAAAGGGTCGAGAATCGGCGCATCAACAAAAAGTAAAACAATACCGACGATAAGTACTGCGACCCAGCCCATAACGTCTTCAAGTAAATGCCAATTAATAACTCGTTCATTGAGGGTTTTTCCTTGCGCGAGCTTGTAGGCCGCAAACCCATTCACGGCAATGCCAAGCACTGCCAACATAATCATACCGTCCGCCATTGGCATTTGTGGTTGCCACAAGCGTGGAATAGCGGTGACTAAAATCCATACCGAGCCGGCAATGAGTACCACCGCATTAATGAATGCACCCACTAAGTTTAGACGTTTATAGCCATAGGTGAACTGGGTATTGGCTTGCTTATTACCAACTTTATTAAGAAGCCAGGCTAACCCTAATGAAAGGCTATCACCTAGGTCATGTACCGCATCGGCTAAAATGGCCGTACTATTGGTTAGCAAGCCACCAATAAATTCAATGATCGTGAACACAAAGTTCAGCAAAAAAGCCCAACCTAAGCGGTGGGAAGGCATGTCTTTCGAGTGATCGTGATGATGGTGCCCCATAACAACTCCTCCCCCTAAGGCTCCAAGGGGCTTACGTTTAACGCCTCGGCGCAGGCGTGCGCACTGGCCCATGCCCACTGAAAGTTATAGCCGCCTAACCACCCGGTAACATCAACCACCTCACCAATAAAATAAAGCCCTGGTTGATGCTTGCTCGCCATGGTTTTCGAGCTAAGTTGCTCGGTATCAACCCCGCCTAAGGTGACTTCAGCAGTGCGGTAGCCCTCGGTGCCATTAGGTTTCACTGGCCATTGATGGAGTCGCTCAGCGACGGCCGCTAAGACATTGTTTGAGCAGTCTGCGAGGTTTTTGTCAGGCCACTGCTGTTGGTCTGCTAGTGTTTGCGCGAAGCGCTTTGGGAACCATTGCTGTAACACGCTACGCAAACCTAGCTTGGGTCGCTCGCTGCGCAACTGTTGTAGCTCGGCAAGGCAGTCGTGACCCGGCAGAAGATCGACATTGAAGCTTTCACCTGGTAACCAATAAGAGGATAGCTGCAACATTGCCGGGCCGCTAAGACCACGATGCGTGAACAGAAGTGCTTCTTTAAAGCTGGCCCGGTCATTACTGGCGTTTACCTCTAACGCTAAGCCAGAGAGCTCGCTGTAGGCTTGTTTGTCGCTTTCGTGCAGGGTGAAGGGCACTAAGCCCGCGCGCACGGGGAGTACGCGATGGTCAAATTGCTCAGCCAACTGATAGCCCAATGGCGTGGCACCGAGTTTCGGCATTGATAAGCCGCCACAGGCAACGACAAGTTGTGGTGCGTGATAGTCACCCTGAGAGGTGGCCACTTGATAGCTGCCTTCGTGCCAACTCACGGCGTTGATCTCGGTTCTTAACTGAACCTTGGCGCCAAAGGTGTCGCATTCGTCGAGTAACATGCGCACAATGGCTTTGGCTGAGTCATCGCAAAACAGCTGCCCCAGTGTTTTTTCGTGATAAGCAATACCGTGTTTTTCTACGAGTGCAATAAAGTCCCATTGGGTATAGCGACTAAGCGCAGACTTACAAAAGTGTGGGTTCTCGCAGAGATAATTTTCTGGGCTGGCATACATATTTGTGAAATTACAGCGACCGCCGCCAGAAATTAGAATTTTCTTCCCAGCTTGCTTGGCGTGGTCTAGCAACAATACTTTGAGGCCTCGCGCCGCCGCTTGCCAGGCGCAGTGCAAGCCAGCCGCACCGGCGCCGATGATAATGGCATCGTAGTGACGGCTCATGAGGCTGCTGTACCCCTAGTCATATAAATATCAAACCGATGCTTTTTACTAACCACTTGGGCGTCGGGCTTCTGCTGAGCTAAGAAATCAGCATGCTGCGGACGCTTAACCACCACCCGGTGACGCGCCGCGCGTTGAGCTGGAGCAAGCAGTTGGTCAGCATCGCTATCGCTGCCGATCAGTTGTTGAAACATTTGCATGTCTTTTTTTACCGCAGCTTTTTGCTTGCGATCGCCTTTAGGGTACATCGGGTCAAGATACACCACGTCATAGCTTGCTGGCCGCGCGGCATCTAGTGTCGCACAAGTGGCGAGATGAAACCGTTGTTGATACTTGGGGTGCTCGGCGTAAAGTCGCTTAAGTGCATCGTCAAGTAGCGCCACTACATGCGGATGGCGCTCGAGCATGGCAACTGTCGCACCCAGGTTCACCAGCACCCAGGCATCGCGACCAAGGCCGGCAGTGGCATCTAAAATGGCGCAGTCAGGGTATTTATTAACGGCGCAGGCACGGCCAATGGCCTCTTCTTTGGTGGTGGCACGTAGCGCTCGATGAGCCTGCTTTCCCGCCAGAAAGTCGATTACCAGAGGGGTCATTTGGGGATGCTGGTGCCACACCAAACCTAACCCTTCAGGGGTCGGGTGTAGTGAAAAGTCTAGCTGCTCGCTCATGGCTGACGTTCCATATCCACGTGCGGAATTCCGTCCTCTAGGTAGTCGTCGCTGATTTCACGAAATTCAAAGCTGCGATAAAAAGCGCGTAAATACACCTGCGCACCGAGTCGTATGGGAGCATCTGGATGGTGCTGCTGACACCAAGCAATCGCTCGGCGCATCAATTCACGACCTAACCCCTGGCGGCGAATGTGACCCGCACTAATAACCCGCCCAATGCGGCTGTACGAGCACTGCGCCGTCGCGCCAAATAAACGGGCATACGCAACAATAGCACCGTTGTTATCAGTGGCGTACAAGTGTACCGCGTGGTGGTCTTGGCCATCGGCATCGGCGTAGGGACAATTTTGCTCGACAATGAAAACGTCCTGCCGTAACTGCAGAATTCGATACAAATCTATTGTGGTGAGTTCAGCAAAAGACTTTGCCACCCAGTTTAGCTTAAGTGTCATTGCGCAACCTTTCGTTTGGCTTGTGCCAGCGAGATCACATTCGCGGCTCGTGGCTGCGGTGTGTACAACGCTAGCAGTTCGGCAACCTTCGTGCGACCGTCGGCTTTAGGGCTGATAAAACGCGATACTTGCAAACTTTTAAGGTCGGCATCGGCATACAGTAACCGTGTAAGATCTGTATCGTGGTTACTAATCAGTACTGGAATACCGCGTTGGTGCGCCGCACTGGCGGCGCGTCGAGCCAGCTCATGTTGTTGATCTAAGCTGAAGCCGGCGCTGGCGTAACTAGTAAAATTGGCGGTAGCGGTTAACGGTGCATAGGGTGGGTCACAATACACCACATCACCCTTACGTGCGCGCCGAAACACCTTTTCAAAGCTCATGCAGGTAAATACTGCACGTTGTGCTTTGGCGGCAAACAATTCAATTTCATGCTGCGGGAAGTAAGGCTTGCGGTACTGGCCAAAAGGAACGTTAAACTGCCCCGAGCGGTTGTAACGGCAAAGCCCGTTGTAGCCATGGCGATTGAGGTATAAAAACAACAGCGAACGGAAATAGCTATCGCTGCTGGCATTAAATTCACGACGTAAGGCGTAATAGGTTTCGTCATCGTTATGTTTCGACGAAA
The DNA here is from genome assembly GCF_902806985.1 of Pseudidiomarina piscicola. Classification (GTDB taxonomy): domain Bacteria; phylum Pseudomonadota; class Gammaproteobacteria; order Enterobacterales; family Alteromonadaceae; genus Pseudidiomarina; species Pseudidiomarina piscicola. Next base: position 167,779 of record NZ_CADCXY010000004.1, on the reverse strand, counting down.
ATAGCTTACGGGCATCATGAATGAAGGTCTGTGGCCGCCGTTTAATTGTTTTAAAAAGCGCGATTAAATCAGGGTTTACATCATTAAGTACGTAGCTTGGGTAGTCGGTGTTCAAAAACACCGACCCGGCGCCGACAAAAGGCTCAACCAACTTGTTCCCTTCAGGAAGCAGGCTGGTAATGGGCTCAATGAGGTTATATTTACCGCCCGCCCACTTGAGAAAGGCACGATTCTTTTTAGTCACGACAGTCGTTCCAAGCTTAATCAGTGTGTTCGGTGACGGCGCTAATCGCCTGCCAGATGGCGGACCAATCGGTAATGGTGCGCATTTCAGCGTGACCAATACGCGTAGGGAGTATAAAACGCATCCGACCTGACTTTACTTTTTTATCACGTTGCATACGCTGTTGCCACTTCAGTTCGTCAAGCGCGGGGGCTTGGGTTGGCAACCCTAAATTTTTTAATAAGCGCACAATACGCTGATAGTCTGACTCGGTAAACTGCTCTTGTAATCGCATGTAGTGAGCCGCAATCACAGTGCCAACCGCTACTGCTTCGCCGTGCCGCCAACTATGGTAATACTCTGCTTCTATCGCATGACCAAAGGTATGGCCCAGGTTTAAGAGTGCACGAAGGCCTTGCTCACGTTCGTCCGCGGCGACAATTTCGGCTTTGATTTCGCAAGAGCGCTTGATGGCATACGCGAGCGTTTCGGGGTCTCGAGCAAGCAGTTGAGCTTGATTTTGTTCAAGCCAACTAAAGAACTCCGCATCATAAATCACCCCATACTTTACCACTTCGGCAAGGCCACAAGCGAAGTCGCGCGAGCTCAGGGTGTTGAGACAGTCGGTATAGATGAAAACAGCCTTCGGTTGGTAGAAAGCGCCAATCAGATTTTTGCCACCAGGGTGATTTACTGCGGTTTTACCGCCAACAGAAGAGTCTACTTGCGCTAAGAGTGTAGTCGGGAACTGGTAGAAGTCGACGCCGCGTTGATAGGTGGCCGCAACGAAGCCAGCCAAATCACCTACCACGCCTCCGCCAAGCGCAAGCAGCGCACAGTCGCGATTAAAACCAGCAGCAATCAAGGTATCCATGATCTCGGCGTAGCTGGTGAGGCTTTTCGCATGTTCACCGTCGGCAATAGCATGCACCAACACCGTACGGTCGCTAGGTAATGCTGCCTGCAGCGGCGCTAGGTAGTGCGCGGCAATAGTAGCATTGGTAATAATGCACACTTGTTGGGGAAGATTAGACAGTAGCAGTGGCAACTCTGAGTTGAGTTGCCGGCCAATATGTATCGGGTAACTACGTTCAGCAAGTCCGACGTCGATACGGTGAATCAAAGTCTGAGAATCGGCTTGCATGCAGGGCTCCGGCGACGGGGGCTATAACCCCACTTGTTCAATTATTTTGTCGACCACAAATTTAGCACTTTGCTCATCGGTGCGCACCACAACATCAGCGATTTCTTCATACAACGGGTTACGCTGCGCGGCCAAGCCTTCTAATACAGCGCGCGGGTCATCGGCCTCGGCAATCAACGGGCGACGCTTGTCGCGCTGCGTGCGGGCAAGTTGTTTTTCAATAGGCGTTTGAAGGTACACCACGATACCGCGCGCCGAAAGTCGATTACGGCTTTCTTTGCTCAAAATTGAGCCACCGCCAGTGGCCAACACAATACCGGTGTTTTCGGTTAGTTCTTCGATAACCTTTTCTTCGCGCGTGCGGAAGCCGTCTTCACCTTCCAGTTCAAAGACCCAGGCGATATCGGCACCCGTGCGGCGCTCAATTTCAGAATCTGAATCGAAGAATTCCAGATGAAGTTGCCGAGCTAACTGTCGGCCGATTGTGCTTTTACCAGCCCCCATAGGGCCTACCAAGAAAATGTTACGTTTTTCAGCCATATCTTTGCTTTACATCACTCGTTTAATAGCTGTGACTCACGGAATCCGGAGTGTCTGTTTGACCTTCCTTTACCCAATCCAAAAGAGGCGGGATTATCGCAAGTCACAGCCATTTAAGCAAGGATTACGGCGTCGACATTACAATTCTTGGTGTTACAAAGATCAGCAGTTCACGTTTTTCATGAATCTGACTGTCGCTGCGGAACAATACGCCAACATAAGGAATATCGCCAAGCACCGGAACCTTAGTAATGTCGTTCAAGATTTGTTGTTGGTAAATACCACCAAGCACAATGGTTTCGCCATTCTCAACCAATACTTGTGTACCAATTTCTTGTGTATCGATAGAAACTGCAGGTCCCGTTGGCGTGGTGACTGTTTCACCGCGGGTATTTTGGGTAATCACGAGATCCATAATCACGCGGTTGTCTGGCGTAATTTGCGGTGTAACTTCCAGCCCCAGCACGGCTTTTTTGAACTGTACTGAGGTGGCTCCGGACGAAGCACTCTCGACATAAGGGATCTCAGTACCTTGTTCGATATAGGCTTTCTTCTGGTTAGCCGTGGTGATCCGTGGGCTCGCAATGACTTCGCCTTTGTTTTCACGTTCTAAGGCCGACAGCTCAAGGTCGAGCAGGCGACCATCCGCCAGTTTTGCAACTTGGAAGCCAATCGTGGCCGCCGGGCTTGTCACTGGCAAGTTAACATTTAAATCGGCGCCAGTTGTGGTGCCCGAACCAAGGAAGTTTGGTGCATCAACGTTAGGGTTAGTAATGCCCCAATTAATACCAATTTCATCGCTGATATTATCGCGTACGGTCACCATTCGAGCTTCGATAACCACCTGTTTGACGGCCACATCCAAGACTTTCACCATGGCTTCAACTTCTTCAATTTGTCGCGGCGTATCGCGAACCAATAAAGTGTTGGTTCGTTCATCGACGGTTACCGCGCCACGTTGTGACAACAAGTCAGAGCTTTCAGTACGCAAAATAGTGGCAATGTCTACCGCTTTCGCATAGTTGATTTGAATGTAAGTACTTTCTAATGGTGCGAGTTGTGACAGTCGTTGTTTGGCTTCTAACTCTTGCTCTTCACGCTCTGCGAGTTCGTCGGCAGGAGCAACAATCAGGATATTGCTGTCCATGCGGCTGGATAGGCCTTTAACCCGCAATATGGTGTTCAATGCGCGTTGCCAAGGAACATTTTCTAAGCGGAGTGTGATATTGCCTGATACCGACTCGCTGGCAACTAAGTTAAGGTCGTTCTCATTGGCCAGAATCTGCAACAGTTGACGTACGGGAACATTTTGAAAGTTCAGTGAAATAGGCCGCTGTGAACCGTCGTTTTCGACCACTTCAATGGGCTTACTAAACTTCAAATTCAATGAACCGTCGATTTGCTCAAGCTGATGACGGAAGTCGCCTTTACCGGTAATGGTAACCACAGCGTCGTCACCTTCGCGGAAGGTTTCGATATGTGCAATTGGAGTGGCGAACTGACTTACGTCAAGCACATACAGCAAGTCGTCAGTGATCTCTGTGTCATACAGCGTTAACTCCAAACGGTTACCACGTACGCGAGCCTCATGTTCGATACCGTCATCGCTTAGCTGTAAGCGCAATAGAGCGACATCGTCAGGTAAGCGGGTAAAGTCAATGTCGGTTACACTAGGTAGATCGCTTGAGGTGGTGGCCGCACTGGTGGTGACCGCAGGTTCGGTTGGCATCACCGGTGCTGGGACGCTTTCTTCGACCTCTGTTGCCGTTGCAGGCGAAGCCGGTGGCACAGAGGCAGTCGATGCGGTTTGTGTTGCCGGTTCATCAGATTCAACAAAAACTAACACCATAACGTCTTCGTAACGGCTTAGAAGGTGATCCAGAGGTTGTTTGGTTGTTACCCGCAACAGCGTGTCTTCGCGTTGTTGTTCTAACGAAACATCTTCCAGTAACGGATGATCAGCGAGGCTCTGTAATCCAGATGCCAGTTCGTTGGCGGTGCCGAGTAACAAAAACTCATGTACCAGCGGGTTTTCACTGCGTCGAACGACCGGAGCTTTCACGGCGTCAGTGAAATGAACTTCAAGGTTGAAGCGGTCATTCGCTAATGGGATTTGCTCGATACGTACTAGCTCGTTGGCGGCAGCCATAGCGGGCAGCAGCATGACGAGCATTATGAAACGGAAAAAGTACGTCATAGTTCTGAACTCCCTTGTGAACCCGGTAAGCGCAGTGCAGTGTCGCGGCGTTGCCAACAACCATCACCGGCTGGAACCCATTCAGCTATCATTATGTAGTCTGAGGTAATTTCAACAACTTGCCCCAGGTTAAGACCCATGTAATCGCCCATCGCAACACGATGAAGGCGGCCTTGATTAGTGCTAACTAGAGCAACTTGACCATCGCTAGTGGTATACATGGTTCCCACCAAGGTAAATTGATCTAGGCCTAACGACTCTAATTGTTCACGGTCACGCTCAAGATTTGGTTGTGGACAACCTTGTGTGTTCGCACCCGCAGATGGGGCATTTAGTGGTGCCGGCTCAAACGGATTACGAAAATTTTGACCGTTATAATCAACACGCACTAACTCAGGCATTTTCGGTAACGGCTCTGCACTTGGCACCGTGCTTGAACGAACTTGCTCGGTAAAGGCCACCAAGTCTTGATGTCCGCCCTGGCTACATGCGGTAAGTACGAGACTTGCTGCGACTATCGCTAAGGGCTTGTTCATGGTTGCGCCCTCAACGTTTGTTGCCGATACGTTTCGGCGGTGACGTTAAACTGTAATTCATCCGACAAGTCCGAGCGTTGCAAGGTAAAATCTTTGACGCTAATGATGCGATGTAGCCCTGCTATTTGACCAATAAACTCGCCAATTTGATGGTATTCACCTTGCAAGTCAAATCGCATCGGCAGCGCGGTGTAAAACTCTCGAGGCTGCGGGTTGAGCCATTCAATACGGTCGAAGTCTAAACCACTACGGGTACCCACTAAAGTAATGTCATCAAGTAACCGAGCTGTTTCGTCGTCGTCGGGCAACATGTTGAGCAACACTTCGAGATCTTTATTAAGTTGCACCAGTTGCTCGCGGTAAACCGGTAAGTTTATCGCCGTACGATATTTCACCTGGTAGTCTTGCTTAAGTTGGGTTTCGCGAGCCTGCTCTTTCTTATAGGCTTGCCATTCGTCTGCGAGTAAAAAATGATAGGCAAGCCCTAAACAAATCACAATCAGTAAAAACAAGGCCCCAAACCTAAAGGGTGCAGGCCAAAACGGCATTTCATTGATATCAAGTTCACGTAAACTCATGAGCCATCCTCCTGATCAGCAGGAGCTTTATCGTTGGGTTTAGCTAGTGTCAAACTTAACGAAAACGCATTGTATCGTGTCGGGCCTTCAACGTTTTCGGTGTCCGATGAAATCTCACGTAACGATGGATTGTCAAAAATTGTCGAATCAGTGATAGCGCGTAAGAATTCGGAGACGCGGTTATTCGACACACTACGGCCCCTTAGGCTTAGACGGTCACCACGCTTTTCCATACTGACGATATGCACGCCATCAGGGGTTCGCTTGGATAGCTCGTTCAACATCTGGATCGCAGTATTGCGGTCGCGGTGCAACGACTGAATCAACTTCATACGATTAACAATAAAGTCTTTTTTCTTGTTTATTTCTTGAATTTCAACAATCTGAGCGTCTAAAACAGCAATTTGCGATGACAAGAATTGATTTCGCGAACGCTGTTTCTGTTGGTGATCCTGAATGACTGTGTAAGCAATAAAGATTAGCAGAGCAGCAATAAGCAGCGCTACGAATGCTTGAATACCGAACTTTTGTTTTGCGCGTTGGCGTGCAAGCTCACGCCAAGGGAGCAAGTTTACGTGTGCCATGGGGTAAAGCTCCTTAACGCTAACCCCAGAGCCTCAACGAAGCGAGGCCCATGAGATTGTAAATGTTGGTATTTACTGGGCAGCGGGAAGTGCTCAAACGGATTGAGACAGATAACTGGGTATTCTGCCTGCTCGCGAATATTTTCCGCGATCATCGGCAGCATGGCTCCGCTATTGATCAGTATCACCCCAGCAAAGTCCTTTTTGATGGCATTGCTACGGTAAATTTGGATACCTCGGCTGACCTTGGCCCACAGGTTACCAAGAAAGTCTTGAATGACTAACGGTGAAAAGTCGTTGTCTTCTTCAGCTCTAAGTTTGGCAAATAATTCGCCGTGGTCTATCTCGCCGTCGTTATCGAGGGCTTTAAAAAGTTGATTAAGCCCACCACTTTGATAGCGAGTGAACATGACTTCACCATGGCCAATCACAATGGTTTGTACCGCAGCACTGCTAATATCAAGCACTAGCAAAGGTAACTTATTGTCATATAAGTCGGGATACAAATGCGGCATGACATGGTCGCAGGCCCTTAGAATGGCTTGGTTATCGACATCCATAATACGTACTTTAAAACCTGCTTCTTCGAGTGCTTGCACCCGCGTGTCGACACTTACAGTGCGGGTTGCGGTAACAATCACACGCTGTTGCCCGGGCATGGTTGGATGCTCACCTAAGCTTTCAAAATCGTAGCGCACTTCAGCAAGGGGAAAGGGAATTAATGCTTCAGCTTCCATTTCGATTTTTTCGGCAATGGCCTCGTCGTCGAGATCGAGAGACATAGCCAATTGTTTAGAAATCGCTTGGCTTCCTGAAACCGAGCTAACGACATCAATAGCTCGCGTGCCCAAGCCCCTTTTGGTTTGCTTGAGTGATTTGGATAGTTTTCCAATGTCTGTGACTTCATCGTCGGTGATGAGATTCTGCATCAATTGTGTCTCAGCAACACGTGTAATCTCATAAGTGTCGCCTTGTGATACAATTTCTACAGCTTTGATCGCATCTGTACCGATATCGATGCCTAGACCAGGTTTTTTACCTAGACCAAACAGTCCCATAATGTTCTCCCGATGGGATGTGTAAATGGCTTATGATTCATTGTTATGTAGTTTGCCATTTGTTACGAGCGACAGAAATGTAAGATTCACGTAAAGAGCATAGCAGTTTTTATAGCATGCGTAGGAATCTTTCCTTATCTTTCTATAATATGTGCTCAATGATGGCAACTATTAAACTATTTATTTACAAGATAGCACCAGATCCAACTAAAGGATAAATTTTGTGAAAGTTTTAAAATGGATACTGTATAGCGTTTTAGCCGTTTTTGCTCTGGGAAGCTTAAGCGTCGGCGGTATGTATTTGTATTACAAAGATGAACTCCCTAGTGTCGCAGAGTTGCGAGATGTACGCCTACAAACCCCCATGCAGGTGTATTCGTCCGACGGCGAGATGTTCGCCCAATTTGGTGAAGTGCGGCGTATTCCGGTCAAGCTTGAAGATGTACCACAGCCCTTGATAGACGCCTTCTTGGCAACCGAAGACCAGCGCTTTTATAGCCATGTTGGTATCGACCCGATTGGTGTTGCCCGCGCGTTTTTTCAAATTTTAGTGACGGGTGAAATCCAGGGCGGCGGTAGTACAATAACTCAACAGTTAGCACGTAACTTCTACTTAACTTTTGAGCAAACCTGGACCCGAAAAATTAAAGAAGCTTTTATCTCACTACATATTGAGAGTCAGCTCGAAAAAAATGAGATTCTAGAACTTTACCTAAACAAAATTACCTTTGGTCACCGTGCTCATGGTATCGGCGCTGCCGCCCAAGTGTATTATGGTAAAGATCTGCAAGACCTAACTTTAGCCGAAATGGCAATGATCGCCGGCTTACCTAAGGCGCCGTCAACAATGAACCCAATTTCGAACCCAACTCGAGCCCGTGAACGCAGAGCTGTGGTTCTTGGGCGTATGTTGGCTGAAGACAAAATTACTGAACAGCAGTACCAAAGCGCTCTTGCCACGCCTATTCGTACGCGCTTGCACGGCGCGGAGGTGACGATGAGCGCACCCTATTTAGCCGAAATGGTTCGGGCTGAAATGGTGGCTCGTTACGGTGAGGAAACCGCCTATAGTAGCGGTTTAAAGGTTTACACAACGGCTAGCGCAAAGCAGCAAAGGGCAGCGCAACGTGCGGTGCAACATAATTTGCATAGCTATGATGAGCGTCATGGTTATCGGGGAGTCGAAGCTCAATTATGGGATGCCGGTGAAAGCACCGCGCCGGCTCGTGAAGTGCTGTTAGAACAGTTGCAGGAATTCCAAACGATAGGTTTGACTCGTCCCGCGGTGGTACTTGAAGTAGCCGACGCGCAGCAAGAAGCGGTTATTCTGTTGGCCGATGGTGCACAACAAAAATTGAGCTGGGCCAACGTGGCTTGGGCGCGGCCTTACATAAACCGTGAGCGGCAAGGGCAAGCACCGGAAAAAATATCTGAGGTGTTGCGTGCCGGCAGCGTCATACGCGTGCGTGCTGTCGACAGCGGTTGGCGTTTAGCACAAATTCCAGAGCCAAGCGCTGCAATCGTCGCATTGCGTCCAAATGACGGTGGTATAGCGGCTGCAGTGGGTGGTTATAGTTTTGCGGTGAGTCAGTACAACAGAGCTATTCAGGCCGAACGTCAGGTTGGCTCGAATATCAAACCCTTTATTTACTCGGCCGCCCTAGAAAATGGCTTTACCTTAGCGACGCTGGTGAATGATGCCCCTATTAACCAATGGAACCCAGGTACGGGCGTCGCATGGCGACCACGCAACTCACCCGATGTGTACGAAGGGCCCATTCGCGTACGCCAAGCCTTGGCCAAGTCGAAAAACGTTGTCTCGGTGCGCTTGTTACGTGCCATGGGGGTCAACACCGTGGTCGATTACCTAACAAAATTTGGCTTTGATTATGATGAGCTACCTCGCAATGAATCGCTTTCGTTAGGCTCTGCATCGATGACACCTTTGGAGGTTGCACGCGGCTATGCGGTGTTTGCCAATGGTGGCTACTTAGTCGAGCCTTATTTTATTGAACGCATTGAAGCTAGCGACGCTGAAGTCATTTATCAGGCGCGACCTAAAGTTGCCTGTGTTGAGTGTGAACCTGCGCAGCGCGACGTTGTTGCCGCGCCCCAGGTGATTACCGAACAGAATGCATTTTTGGTGACCCAGGCGATGAATTCAGCGGTTTGGGGCGGTGGCAGTTGGGCCCACAAAACTGGTTGGAACGGAACCGCGTGGCGAATTCAACGCTCTGAGGCGATTAGTGATCATGCTGGGCGCAACATCGCTGGTAAAACCGGTACCACCAACGATGTTAAAGACACCTGGTTTTCCGGCTTTGTGACGGGACTGGTCACCACCGGCTGGGTGGGCTTTGATAATTTGGAAAACGCCTTAGGGCGCACGACCATGAACAGTAATTTAAGCAGCAACGAACAGCCTATTTCAGGCACTGAGGCGGGGGCAAAAACGGCCTTGCCGATGTGGATTGATTTTATGGAAACGGCTGTTGAAGATGTGGCCTCTGACCCATTCGATGTACCACCTGGGCTGGTGTCGGCTCGCATCGACTTGGCGACCGGCAAATTAAGTCGGGCCAATGACTACACCACCAGGTTTGAATATTTCATTCCCGGTAGCGCCCCAACGGAGTATGTTGATACGAAATCGTCACCGACCGTATTCGGTGACGACGAGTCTATTTTTTAACTGTCTAGCGATGGTCGGCCAGGCGGCTGAGCAGTTGATTTAAATCAGACTGTATGCCGCCTGCGGTGACTTCTTTACCAGCTCCAGGCCCGCTTATAACCAACGGCATCTCGTGATACCAATCGGTGTAAATAACAAAGATATTCTCGCCTGGGATAAGGTTTGCAAGCATATCGCCTGCTGGAATGTACTCAATGCCGACGCGAGCTCGCACCTTTTCGTTGTCCTGAACGGCAAAGCTGGCTAACAGGCGCGGAACCTGACCATTTTTTTGTGCATCTAGGTAAAGGTCCTGCATGGCGTTGTCGAGCTCTGGTAAACGCTGCATAAATTCGTCGAGGGGTATGTCGGCTAAGTAGTCGGGTAGCAGGCTGTCGACATCAATGTCTTTCCAGTCGAGTTGTAGGCCGATTTCGCGCGCCAAAATTAACAATTTACGAATAATGTCTTGGCACGATAAGTCTTCCCGCGGATCGGGCTCGCTGAGTCCTTGTGCCTTGGCTTCACGAACCAAATCACTGAACTTAACGTCAGCATTGAAGTTTTCGAACAGCCACGACATTGTGCCTGAAAAAATACCTGAAATGCTTTGAATTCGGTCGCCTGAATTGCGAAGGTCGCTAAGTGCATAATTCAGCGGTAAGCCAGCCCCCACGGTGGTATTGTAGTACCACTCACGTTGGTATTCTTGTTGAATCGTACGAATTTCGTTGTATTGACTTTCATGGGATGCGCCGGCGCGTTTGTTGGCACTAATAATGTGTAAGCCGTTAGCAAAAAAGCTGGGGTAGAGTTGCGCCACTGGCGTTGCGTCAGTCAGGTCGAGCATCACCAGTTCATCGTAAGGCGCATTGGGCAGTTCGGGAATCAATTGGCTCATCTCATAAGGCCGGGCAAGGCGGGCAAAGCTGTCTTGCCAGTCAGCAATATCTAGACCGTTGTAGTCGAGCCACATTTGTGTCGAATTAAGCACCCCAATAATGCGAACGTCCATTTGTTCGTTAATTCGCTCGCGTAAACGGTGAAACAGGCTCAACCAAGCACTGCCAATGTTACCGCGGCCCACCACCAACACACCAAGACTGCGCCGGTGATTAAACAACTGACTATGAATGCGATTGAGTAGCCGGTCGTCGAGCTTTTGTTCGAGCACCGCAACAACCGCGCTATTGTCGGGTGTTAACGCCAGTCGGCGCAACGCTTGCTCACTGGTTTGTTGTTTAAATAAGGTATATTCGTCGGTTTCTTGAATGCGGTTACCAACCAGAGCCAACATAGCGTAGCCGGTTAATTTGCAGGCACTTTGTTTGCTATCAACCGAGGCTAACCAGCGCTCCATATAATCTAAGTGGTTTTGGTGGTACGCATAGTAGGCGTGCTGTTGCTGCAGTTCGTTCCAGCTAATAAGCGGAGTTAACTCAAGATCTTCGAAAGCCTGAATAAGTTTTGCATCGCGTAAGTCGACACGAAACAGCACCACTTCAGACAGAGCTGTAAGTACTTTGCCCGCGGGCTCGGCATCTTCGTATAAACCTATTCGGGTTTGTTGATTTTCGACTTTCAAACTTGAACGCACCGCAATAACCATGCGCTCGCGGTTTACGGGTTGAAAGGTTCGGGGGTGCAGCACTGGGCTGCCAAGGCGAGCAAGTTCTTCGGCCTCGCGCCAGTCTAAAATCGGCAAGTTGACGACGCGTTCGACTTTACGCGGGTCGGCAGAATAAACCCCGGCAACGTCTTTCCATATGGTCACTTGCTTCGAATCGATTAAGCTGCCGATCAACGTGGCTGAATAATCACTACCATTGCGGCCCAAAATCAGTGAGCGACCGGAGGCATCAGCACAAATAAAGCCGGTTACCACGAATCGGGTACCAGCATGGGCCGCGATACGGTTTAACAGTCCGCTTCGTGACTCCGCAACACGAATAAAGGGTTCTGGCGCATCGTCAGCGACTAAAAAGCTGCGAGCATCGATGGCATCGGCAAGGGTTCCTTGTTGTTTCAGCAAGGCCGCCAGTAACCGTGCCGACCAAAGCTCGCCATAGGACAGCAATTCAGCGCGGTTGTCGATCTCTTCAGCACCTGCTAGCCAGTCCCACCAACGTTCAAAGTCGACCATTGAGGTGGTTAGCAGCTGTTGTTGGTGTGTACCGCTGAGAAGCTCTTTGATGAGCCCTTGTTGGTAGCGCTCGAGCTGTTTAAGAAGTACCTCGGCAACGCCATAATCACCGTCAGCGTCACCGCTTTTTTTCGCATCGAGGATGGCTAGAATACGGTTAGTGGTATCGCCAGCAGCTGACACAACCACCAAGTCGCTTGCCCCAGCGTACTCAGTGACGATGCGCGCGACACGGCGGTAGGAATAAGCATCGGCAAGGCTGCTGCCGCCAAACTTATGCACTTGAACCTGCTCTGCGACGGTCTGAATTTGTGCGTCGGAAACCTCAACCTTCATGATGCGTGTGCGCTCTTGTTAACGAGTGAACCCTGATTATACGTACCCATGGCTTAGCAATAAAGCACTCGACTGTAAGCGCCATGAAAAAAGGCCGTATAGACAGCTAAGCGTATAAAGTTGACTGTACCGCAGACCATTGTACAATTCATCTCATTAAGTGGGGTTATTCAGTGGAAGGTGCAGTATGGAATGGGATGGGAAGTACATTTACCCTTATGTAGAGCATGGTAAGAAAAGCGAACAGGTGAAAAAAATCACTGTATCGATTCCCACCAAAGTGCTTAAAGTTCTTACCGACGAGCGTACCCGTCGGCAGATTAAGAACCTGCGTCATGCCACCAATAGTGAGCTGCTATGCGAAGCATTTTTACATGCCTTCACCGGTCAACCACTACCGACCGATGAAGACTTACGTAAAGACAATCCGCATAAGGTGCCAGCTGATGTCAGAGCCGAGCTGGAACGTCGTGGCTTACCGATACCCACCGACGAAGAGCTCGATGAAGAGTTAGAGTAGGTACTCTAGCGCAGTTTCATCACAGTTGTGTCTGCGGGGGCAGAGTTCACAGTCTTTCATGACTTTTTCTGGTAGCTTCTCTTTCACTGTAAGGCGGAAGTTAAGCTTGGTGAAGAACTCCGGAACCCGCGTCAGTACAATGGTACGGCGAATGCCTAACTCGCGTGCCCGCCACAACAGTAACGCGACCAACTCTGCGCCTAACCCTTTCCCTTGAGCTTGCGGAAACAAGCCAAGACTCCGGATCTCGGCCAAGCCAGTGCTATAGACATAAAGCGCCGCACAACCCACCACTTCACCGTCTAATTCGGCCACAGCAAAGCTTTGAATCGCTTGTAGAACATCGGCTTTATCGCGGGGCAAATTCTCTCCTTGGTGGGCCCAATAGGCGATTAAGTCGCAAATTTTATCCGCGTCACTTAGCCGCGCTTGACGCACGTGCTTGCTCGCAGCTTCAGCGGCATGTAGCCAGTCGTTGGCGTGTTTCAACGCCAATTTCACCGCCGCAGGCGCCGTACCACCGAGGGCCGCCCGTTGATGCATGCCATAGTCTAGCTCAAGAACTTGGTAGACATCATCGTCGATAACCTCAGAAAATTCAGTAAATTCCGCTAAAGTTAATGATTCCAGAGGTTGCTTTTGTTGTTGTGCGTAAAGCACGACAGCCCCGGTCACGTGATGTGCATCACGAAAGGGCATACCTTTACCAACTAAGTAGTCGGCAAGCTCGGTGGCATTGCTGTAGCCGAGCGTCGCCTGTTGCGCCGCATGAGTTGTATTAACACTTAACTCGGGCATCGCAAAAGAAAGCATTTGTAGGCATTGCAGATAAGTATGCAGCGCATCAAATAGGCCTTCTTTGTCTTCTTGTAGATCTTTGTTATACGCTAAAGGCAAACCTTTTAAGGTGATCTGTAATGCCTGTTGATGCCCTAAGACACGACCGGTTTTACCACGCAGCAACTCGAATAAATCTGGGTTCTTTTTTTGTGGCATGAGTGATGAACCACTACTAATACGATCGCTCATGGCAAAGCAGCCCGATTCACCGGAACAATAGAATACGACGTCTTCGGCCAGGCGTGATAAATGCAGCATGCCAGTGCTGGCACAATGGAGTAAGTCGAGCGCAAAATCACGGTCAGAAACCCCATCTAAGCTATTCTCACAGGCATCGCGAAAACCGAGATTCTGCGCCAAAGCCTGGCGGTCAATTGGCGCTGTGGTGCCGGCTAAAGCACCACTGCCCAGCGGGCAAACATCAAGGCGCTGCAAACTCTCTTTAAGTCGACTCACGTCGCGTTGCAGCATTTGTACATAGGCTAATGCCCAATGCCCGGCCATGATTGGCTGCGCTCGCTGCAGATGGGTGTAGCCTGGCAAGGGCGCCGCTTGGTAACGCTCGGCAAACTGCATAAGCGCTTGAATAGCGGCCAAGTTAGCATCGATGAGCTGATGACCTAGCGCCTTGCAGAGCAGCCGCAAGTCGGTAGCTACCAGATCATTTCGGCTACGGCCGGTGTGGAGCCGCTTCGCGGTTGCACCTATTTTTTCTATCAGCTGTGCCTCAACCCAGCTATGAATATCTTCTTCGTCACTTTGCAGCGGCAGCTCTGGGTTAGCAGCAATGGCTTGTTGTAACTCCGTAAGTGCCTCGCTTAACTGTCGCGCCTCGGCGTCGCTTAATAGTTTGGCTTGAGCCAAGGCTTGCGCCCACGCTTGGGATGCTTGCAGCTCGTAAGCTGCAAGCTGGTAGTCAAACGCGAGCGAATCGTTAAATTTCTTGAATTCAGCGGCACTTGGCTCACTGAATCGTCCGCCCCATAAACTCATGATGTACCTCCACTTTGCGGGTCAGTTGCCGAGGCTTGCTGCAGCGCACGAATGCGTGAGGCTAAACTGTACAAGCGAATAAAGCCTTCAGCATGGTGCTGATGATACACGTCGTCTTCGTCAAAGGTCGCGAAAGCACTTGAATAGAGGCTATTAGGCGATTGCTTTTGGGTGAGGGTTATCTGGCCTTTGTAGAGTTTCAGCACCACCTCGCCGGTGAGCGGCTCGGCTAATTTTTCAGCCGCGACCTGCATCACCTCGCGCAGTGGCGTGAACCAGCGCCCATCGTAAAGCAACTGGGCAAATTCGTGGCCTAAGCGAATGCGATAGTCTTGGCTGCTACGATCCAATACCAAACTCTCAAGACCTTGTAGTGCCGCATAAAGTACGGCTCCAGCTGGGGTCTCATAGCAGCCGCGAGACTTCATGCCGACTAAACGGTTTTCCACCATATCGAGCCGACCTACGCCATGGGCGCCGGCAATTTGGTTCAGTGTGTCGATGGCTGAAACGGGGTCTATGGCCTCACCATTTAGGCCCACCCACTCGCCTTGGTGAAAGCTTAAGCTCAAATGTTCCGCAGTGTCCGGTGCTTGCTCGGGCTCAGTGGTCCAACACCAGACTTGTGAGCTCGGCGCATTCCACGGGTCTTCAAGCTCGCCGCCTTCGGTCGAAATATGCCAAAGGTTGGCATCGCGACTGTAGATTTTGGTGATCGAAGCGCTACATGGAATGCCTCGCTCTTCAAGGTAGGCCAGTAGTTGAGGCCGGCTGGTTAAGTGCCACTCACGCCAAGGCGCAATCACCTGTAGGTCAGGTGCTAGGGCAGCAAATGCTGCTTCGAAGCGCACTTGGTCGTTGCCTTTACCGGTACAGCCATGCGCCAATGCATCGGCCCCAACTTTGCGCGCTATTTCAACCTGTGCAGCGGCAATTACTGGCCGTGCCACAGCGGTGCCCAGCAGATATTGGCCCTCGTAAAGGGCACCGGTTTTTAAGGTCGGCACAATAACGTCGTTTACCAACTGCGCTTTTAAATCGACCACATAGCAACTGCTAGCGCCTGAAGCGATGGCTTTTTCTTCAACGCCTGCAAGTTCGTCGGCGCCTTGCCCGACATCCGCGACGAAAGCGACGACTTCACAGTTATAGTTTTCTTTGAGCCACGGCACGATGGCAGAGGTGTCTAATCCCCCTGAATAGGCGAGGACAACTTTATTTACTTGCTGCTTGGTCATGCGTGGGCTCCTGCGAATAGCTCAACTAAAATGGCGTTTTGTGCGTGTAGACGATTTTCGGCCTGCTGTAGAATCAATGACTGTGGTCCGTCAATGACTTCAGCGGTGACTTCACGGCCGCGGTAGGCGGGTAAACAATGCATAAAGAACTTCGCCCCAAGTTGCTGCATCACGTCTTGGTTGACTTGGAAAGAGGCTAAATCATGCATAACCTGGTTGTTGTCACGGCTTTGACCCATGGAAAGCCAGGTATCCGTATAAATGGCGTCGGTCTGTTGCAACTGACTAAAATCATTTTGTAAGGTGATTTCACATTGATTCTCGGCCGCCACAGTTTGTGCTTGTAAAAACGCTTTAGGGTCGGGTTCATAACCTTTAGGAACCACGATTTGAAGATTCATACCTACCAGTGCAGCTGCAGCCATTAAAGCTTGGCACACATTATTGCCATCGCCGACATAGGTCAGCGTCGTTTGCTTCAAGTCGCCGAGCTGTTCGGTCAACGTCAGCAAGTCAGCCATGGCCTGGCATGGATGGCATCTATCACTGAGCGCATTGATCACCGGCTTATCAGAGGCCGACGCCAGTTGCTCCAAGGTGTGTTGCGAGTACACTCGCGCAACAATCGCGTCGTGCCACAACGCCAAATTGGCACCAACATCACTGGCCGGTTCTCGTTCACCAATGAGGTTTGCCGCATCTAGGTAGATGCTATGGCCCCCGAGGCGTTGAATGCCGGCGGCAAAGCTGGCTCGAGTGCGCAATGAGGGCTTTTCGAATAGCAAGGCAATACTTTTGCCTTGCAAGTGATGCTGCCAAGCCGTGGGACGCTGTTTAATGGTTTGAGCTAGTTCCAACAGGTGCGTTACTTGAGCGCTGCTTAAGTCGCTAAGTGCTAATAAATCTTGCATGAGAGTGTCCAATTTCTAAGCTGAGAAAAGTAAAAGTCTAAAATGGCTCGGTTAATAACGAATGCGGGTTCCGGCCGCTTCACCCTTCGCCAGTCGGGTCAGCGCGTTGGCATCATGCCAGCCAGCCACCGCGATGCTTCGTCGCGACTGCAAAGCCGCCTGTAAAGCGGCGTTGAGCTTAACCACCATGCCCTCACGAACCACGCCCTCACTGATCAAAGCAGGTGCTTGGGCAGCGGTTATGGACTCAATAAGCTGGCCGTTATGGTCAAGAATACCTTCTACATCGGTGAGTAAAATGAGGTCAGCATGAAGTGCTTGAGCAATTGCCGCCGCAGCCAAATCAGCATTGATGTTAAGCCGTTGGCCGTCGGGACTAATGCCAATCGAACTGACTATGGGCAGGTAGTCATTGTCGATGAGTAATTGCAGTAAATGGCTGGACCCCGCTTGCGGATGACCTACAGCGCCTCGTTTCGAGTCGATGTCACACTTCAGCATGGCGCCTGCTTGAGCCGTTAAGCCAACACTCTGCAAGCCATGCTGGGCGGCAATCGCACAAAGCTGTGAGTTAACATCGCCGGCCAGCACGCCCGCAACAATAGGCATGTGGTCGGCGGGAGTTATGCGTTGACCATCTAGCTTTTGGCTCACAGTGCCGAGCCGCTCTAGCAGAGACTGTACTTGTGCGCCGCCGCCATGCACGAGTGTTAATGGCCGTAGTGCAGCAAGCCGCTGCACTGTAGTAAAAAATTGCGCTAAAGCCGCTTCATCTTGCAGCATTTTACCGCCAAGCTTTATCACCAAAGGAACACTCATACGACGGCTCCCTGGTTGATCAAACCGGCTGTTGCGGGTAACCGGAAATACTGGTTTGCCAGCTGCACCGCTTGGCTTGCAGCACCTTTAAGTAAATTATCAATGGCGACACTTAGGATCAGTGTTGAGCCATGGGTTTTGTAATAAATATCGCAATAAGGTGTGCCGACCACCTGTTGTAGCTTGGGAGGTGTGCCCACCAACCGTACCAGCGGTTGATTGTGATAGCAGGCTTGAAAACTATCTTCGATTGCTGCTTGGGTTGTGCCCGGCGCAAGCTCGGCATAAACAGTGGCCAAAATGCCCCGTTTGAAATTTCCCAAGTGAGGAACGAATAAAATGTCGCACCCGATACTTTGTGCCATTTCCGGTTGATGTCGATGATTGGCAACGCCATAGGCTTGTAAGCTAACTTCATTAAAGTTGCTCGCCAGCTGTGCTTTTCGCCCCGCGCCAGTGACACCACTTACAGCGTTGACGATGGCGACACTCGAAGGCTTAAGGAGTGCTTTAAGGGGGCGCAATGCTAAAGCTGCAGCAGTGGGGTAACACCCAGCGACCGCGACTAAAGGTTCGTTACCCTGTAAATCAGAAAATTCAGCAATGCCATAATGGGCTGGCGCATTAAGCTGCGGCTGAGGAAAGCCGTATGCCATCGCGTGTTGTCGTGCATCCGCAAGCCTAAATGCGCCGGAAAGATCGAACACGATCAAACCCGCTGCGGTCAATTGCGGCGCTAGTTCGGCGCTTACGGCATGGGGCAGCGCTAAAAAAACCACTCGAACCTGCTGCGCCAATTGCGGCAGCAGATCCGAGTGCCAAGGTTGCAGAGTAAGTTCGCACCGACCGTTTAATTGCGGGTAAAGAGCGGTGATAGGCTCTGCTTCACGTGCGCCTGAGGTAAAAGCATAACTTAGGGTGAAGAATGGATGGTTATGCAATAGCCACGCAAGCTCGACGCCGCTATAGCCGCTGGCGCCGAAAACTGCACAATTGATAGATTCTTGCTGACTCATTCACTGCTTCACACTGGCTTAATATGGGTCCAGTATAATGAATATAAATGCAGTAAACAAGCATAACTATTATCTTTTAGGTTTTCTCAATAAAGCCATCAGCAATACCGCACCCGCGGTGCCTATGAATAGCCCTAGCGCTTGTAAAAGAGTGTTGGGCCAACGCGCTCTTTGGTGCGTTTTTTCGAGGTAATAAGTGCGCGTAAAGCCATCATTAGGTGCTTCGGGAATCGCTTGACTAAACTGTGCGCCGCGATAGTCTTGTAACAGTCGTATTTTAGGATCGCGTCGCTTTAGTATGTCTACGTGAGCTTGGTGGCGCTCACTTAAGCTACCATTTTGGAGTTGTGGCGCTAAGGCGAAAATATCCTGGGGTTCACCGGGCAGTACCACACCGGGCGACTCGTATTCGTAAATAGATTCGTCGAAGAGTAGCTTGGTGTACCCCAAGTAAAACATAGGTACGGCCACAGCGATACACAGTACAGCGGCATACAAACGAATACGTTCGCGCACCAGGCTCTGCACTTTTTGCTGGCGGAGCCAAGCATCAATACTGGGAATGCGAGCTAATTTGGCATGTAGGTAGGCGCGATCGAGATGCGCTAAAACATCGTCGAGTTCAAGCTCCAGGGCGGTCAGCCATGCGGTAAGAATCTCTGCCGAGGGAAGTGAACGTTCGGCTTCAAGTTTTGATAGGTAGGATTGTTCTACCCCCATTTTTTCTGCGAGTTCAGCCTGACTCAATGTTTGTTCGGTACGTTGTTGTTTTAAGTAGTCACCTAGTGTCATCGGTTTTATCCTTCTTGATGAAAATCAAGACTTATTCTTAGCTATTCCTGCATGCATAAAAACATGAATATGAAGGAATAAAAAGGAATGATCACGAAACAGGAGTTAACCCTTATGTCACGGCTTTGCATGCTTTCGGTAATGGCGATTTTACTCAACGCTTGCGTAAGCGCACCAAGCTACCAACATGTCCATTGTTTTGCTTCAACTGAGCAGGCGAGTACCATTGGGCAAGAAATTTATTATGCTGGCTTTAACCAGCAGGTCGCGAACCGGCTGGGGATGCCAACAGATGCAACTATTGTTGGGCTTGGTTTGTCGTGGAATGGTTTTGACCCAAGTCAGTATTGTGACGTAGGGGCGCCATTGATCGTGATCTATGAACCGAAAACGACAAAACATGACCCAGAGCAGGTCATGTTTTGGAGCAGAGTCATCTTAACGGAGATGCTGAAACAAGGTGGTTACTCCACCATATAGTTCTTCGGTAAATCGATACGCGAGGCACCCGACGCAACGGCTGCTTCAGCAACTGCGCGAGAGACGCGGGTTTTCAATCGCGGGTCGATAGGCTTCGGGATAATATAGTCGACCCCGAACTCGAGTTTTTCGACTCCTGCAGCTTTCAATACACTGTCCGGAACCGGCTCCTTGGCGAGTTGGCGGATGGCTTCAACCGCGGCGATTTTCATTTCGTCGTTGATAGCTCGAGCACGAACATCTAGTGCGCCGCGGAATATAAAGGGGAAACATAAAACGTTGTTTACCTGGTTTGGATAGTCTGAACGGCCCGTCGCCATAATCAAATCGTCGCGCACTTTGTGGGCGAGCTCTGGTTTAATTTCCGGGTCAGGGTTGGAACAGGCAAAAATGATGGGCTTATCGGCCATCAGCTTTAAAGCTTCCGGGCTTAGCAGATTAGGCCCTGACACGCCGACGAACACGTCTGCCTCGCTAATAACGTCTTCAAGACTGCGTTTGTCGGTGTTGTTGGCGAACAAGGCTTTGTATTGATTCAAGTCTTCACGACGGGTGTGAATGACACCTTTAGAATCGAGCATATAGATGTGCTCACGTTGTGCCCCACATTTAATCAATAGTTCCATGCAGGCAATCGCCGCGGCTCCCGCACCTAAACAAACGATTTGAGCTTTGCGTAGCTCTTTGCCTTGTATTTCTAAAGCATTCAGTAAACCGGCAGCGGTCACAATGGCGGTACCATGTTGGTCATCGTGGAAAATCGGTACATCACAACGTTCAATGAGGGCCTCTTCGATCTCAAAGCACTCGGGCGCTTTAATATCTTCTAAGTTGACGCCGCCAAAACTGTCGGCAATATTTGCGACGGTATTAATAAAATCTTGCGTGGTGCGATGCGTAACCTCGATGTCGATTGAGTCGAGCCCAGCAAAGCGCTTGAACAGCAGTGCCTTACCTTCCATCACTGGCTTTGATGCCATTGGACCAAGATTTCCTAAACCCAAAATAGCGGTGCCGTTGGAAATAACCGCCACCATATTTCCCTTCGCGGTATAGCGGTACACCTCTTGAGGGTTTTCAGCGATGGCACGAACGGGTTCGGCGACGCCGGGGCTGTAGGCAAGCGCCAAGTCTTTGCTTGTCTCTGCTGGCTTGGTGAGTTCAATGCTTATTTTACCCGGGGTGGGCAGTGCATGGTAATCAAGAGCTTGCTTACGGAAATCAGACATTAAGTAGCCTACCTTTTGACGCGAAAACGATGCCTAACATCGCTATAAAGTGACTGAGTTAACGTCATTGTAGAGGCTGGTGAGCGAATAACAAATCTTACCTGATGCACCGTAAGTTATTTTGGGCTTGAGGAAATCCTAAAGATTTGCGAGTTGTTTAAAAACGCACCAGGCGCAAAACCAACCATGCAGGGCGATGTGGCCTCGTTAGCAATAAAAAAAGGCGCCTTTTGGCGCCTTTCTTCAAAATTTTAGTGGAAGCGTCTAAATTATGACGACTTCTTACCACCCAAGACGCTGAAACGCTTGTTGAATTTGTCGATACGACCACCAGTGTCCATAATACGCTGCTTACCAGTGTAGAATGGGTGGCACTCTGAACATACGTCAAGGTGCAATTCGCCACCTTTGGTTGAACGAGTTACAAACGAGTTGCCACAAGAACAAGTGACGCTCATGTCTTCGTACTTAGGATGGATTCCTGCTTTCATAGGGGTTACCTCAATTGGGCCGCATCGCCATCCGATCTGTTGCCGGACACCATACGTGGTTAATGTTATGGTTTTCACCAAGGTTTAATAGGGCGCGAATTCTACCCTAAGCTTGATAAATGATCAAGCACAGGATCGTGCTTGCGCCGATGCTTTTAGCACCGCACAATAGCAGCTATGAATGCAGCCATAAAAGCAGCCCAGAGCACTCCTCCGACTCCCTCAAGTAACGTCATTCAAGTGGCGGTTCCAGTGCCCCTTGCGCGTCTTTTCGACTACGACTGTGCAACGGTACCGGCCACTGGTGCGCGCATTCAAGTGCCGTTTGGTTCGCGCCAATTAGTCGGGTTTTGTATGGGACCTGTGGAACCCACCGCCAGTGCTTATAAACGAAAATCGGTAGCGCGCATTATTGATGACGAAAGGATTCTCACCGAGCCGGTGTGGCAGTTGCTCAATTGGGCCGCCGATTACTATCAGCACCCGTTGGGTGAAGTACTTGCGCACGGGCTGCCCGTATTCCTACGCCAAGGGGAAGCCGCGAACTACCAAACTACGCAGGCGTACCGGGCCACAACGGCTGGCCAGCAGCTCGAGTTAAACGACCTACGACGCGCGAAGCAACAACAACGTTTGCTTGCAGCGCTACGAGCCAATGCATTGCTGCGGCGTGACATTGTCGCACAGGAATTTTCGCTCTCGGCATTGAAAGCACTCATCGACAAACAGTTGATTGAGGTTTTCCAGCATCAACCTAGCACCCAACGTGACTGGACCTTTGCCATTGGCAGCGAGCCGTTGCAGTTAAACCCTGAACAAGCACTTGCGGTAGCCGCGATTGGGGCGGCGCAGCGCCCGCAAACGTATTTGCTTGAAGGGGTCACGGGCAGCGGGAAAACCGAAGTCTACTTGCAGGCCATGGCCGAAGTGCTACGCAAGGGCAAACAAGTGTTGGTGATTGTGCCAGAGATAGGCTTAACACCGCAAACCTTACAGCGTTTTCAGAAGCGCTTTGCAGTACCGATTGTGATGTTGCATTCGGCGCTTACAGATCGAGAACGACTAGACGCCTGGTTGGATGCCAAAAATGGTGCAGCAGCCATCGTCATCGGCACACGTTCGGCGATTTTCACTCCGTTTTCGCGACTCGGCATGATCGTCATCGACGAGGAGCACGACAGCTCGCTAAAGCAGCAAGAAGGCTTCCGCTATCATGCTCGAGACCTTGCGGTTGTGCGGGGGCATAAAGAGCAGGTGCCGGTGATTTTAGGCTCAGCAACGCCGTCGCTAGAAAGCATCAACAACGTCACTCAACAGCGTTACGCGCACTTGCAACTGACCCAACGCGCGGGGCAAGCTCGGCCCACGCGGCATAGCGTGGTCGACATAAAGCAAATGCCACTAAAAGCTGGGTTGTCGGTACCTTTGATTGAGCGTATGCGGGAAGAGCTCGCACGTGGTCAACAGGTACTGGTGTTTATTAACCGGCGAGGTTTTGCACCAGCACTACTCTGCCATGAGTGTGGCTGGCTAGCCCAATGTCGTCGCTGCGACGCCTATTATACGGTGCATCAACGGCAACAGTTGCTGCAATGCCATCATTGCGGTGATCAACAGCGCTTACCGGCCCAATGTCACGACTGTGGCTCAACGCAGTTGGTCGGGCGAGGGGTTGGCACAGAGCAGCTGGAACAGAGCCTAACCGAGCTGTTTCCTGATTACCCGGTGCTGCGTATCGATCGTGACAGCACTCGCAAAAAAGGCAGTCTGCAGCAGCACCTCGCCGATGCGACCGAGAACAAGTATCCGCTGTTGGTAGGCACGCAAATGATTGCCAAAGGACATCACTTTCCGCATGTGACTTTAGTCGCCATGCTTGATATTGATGGGGCGCTGTACAGTGCAGACTTCCGTGCCGCCGAGCGCCTTGGTCAATTGATTACCCAAGTCGCCGGTCGCGCTGGGCGTGCGAGTGCGCCCGGGACTGTTGTATTGCAAACTCATCACCCAGATCATGATTTATTACAAGACCTTATTCAAAATGGTTATGCGGCGTTTGCGCGCTCGCTACTCAAAGAGCGCGAGCTAACGCAACTGCCGCCATTTGGCCAACTGGCGTTGTTTCGCGCCGAAGCCCACGAGGCACAGCATGCGCAGGCAGCGTTGCAAGCAATTGCCCAACACTTGCCGACGCACCCTGAGGTGACCGTGTTAGGTCCGATGCCAGCGGTGATGGAACGACGTGCTGGGCGCTATCGTTATCAGTTGCTGCTACAATGCCAACAACGCGGTTTACGGCAGCAACTGTTGCAGCATTGTTTACCGCAGTTAACGCAGCTCGCTGAGCTACGTCGCGTGCGCTGGTCGTTGGATGTCGATCCGCAAGATTTTAGCTAGTTAGCAAAGGTTTTTTTTCTGCTGAGAAGCAAGTAAAATGCCGCTTCCCGAATTTCACAAGGTTGGATGTAATGAAAGAGCAGTTGGAGCAACTATTAGCGGCCGCGGTGGCCACCCTAAAACAGCAAGGTACGTTACCGGCCGACGTGAGTCCGCGCATCCAACTGGACCGTCCGCGTGATAAAAGCCATGGTGACTTTGCGACCAACCTCGCGTTGATGCTTGCCAAACCCGCTGGTATGAACCCACGGGCACTGGCAGAAGCGTTGCTGGCAGCACTGCCGGAAAATAACCTGGTTGCAGATGCAAGTATCGCGGGCCCCGGTTTTATCAACTTTGTCGTTAGCCAAGCGCAACTTATCCAACAACTTGAGCACGCCTACCAAGACCCCAAGACGGGTGTGCAAACAGCTGAGCAAAGCAAACGCATTGTGATTGATTATTCGTCGCCGAACCTTGCTAAAGAAATGCATGTGGGTCACCTGCGCTCAGCCATTATTGGCGATGCAGTTGCGCGGGTCGAAGAGTTTTTAGGGCATACAGTGGTGCGACAAAACCATGTCGGCGACTGGGGAACCCAGTTCGGTATGCTGCTAGCGCACATGGAAGAGCTCGAAGGCAAAGAGTTGGCGATGGAACTCAGCAACTTGGAAACCTTCTACAAAGCCGCAAAACAACGCTTTGACGAAAGCCCGGAGTTCGCGAACCGTGCCCGCGAGTTGGTGGTCGCTTTACAGTCGGGTGATGCGAAGTGCGCAGCCTTGTGGCAACAGTTCATCGACGTTTCGCTGAGTCACTGCCAAGAGGTTTACGACCGCTTGGGGGTGCAACTTACGCGTGACGACGTGATGGCAGAAAGCGCTTATAACGACGACTTAGCAAATGTGGTCGCCGACCTTCGTGCGCAAGGGCTACTGGTCGAAGACCAAGGTGCGCAGTGTGTCTTCCTTGATGAATTCAAAAACAAAGAAGGCGAACCATTGCCGGTGATCGTGCAAAAATCTGGCGGTGGCTATTTATACGCCACCACTGACTTGGCGGCCGTACGGTATCGTCAAAATGTGCTCAACGGTGACCACCTGATGTACTTCGTAGACCAGCGTCAGGGCTTGCACTTCCAACAAATATTCACCTTGGCCAAGAAAGCTGGTTTTGCCCGAGCTGATCTGCAAATGGACCACTATGGCTTCGGTACGGTGATGGGCAAAGATGGCCGCCCTTACAAGAGCCGTGATGGCGGTGTGACCAAACTTGCTGACCTACTCGACCAAGCAGAAGCGCGGGCCTTAGCTCTGCTGCAAGAGAAAAATACAGATTTGACTGAAGCTCAACAAGCCCAGGTCGCGAAAGTAGTTGGCATCAGCTCCGTCAAGTACGCTGACTTATCGAAGAATCGTACCAGTGACTATATTTTCGACTGGGACACAATGCTAAGCTTCGAAGGCAACACGGCGCCTTATTTGCTTTATGCTTTCACCCGGGTGATGAGTGTGTTTGCCAAAGCAGGCGTTGAGCCGACCAACTTAGCGGGCGAATTTGTGTTAAACGACGAACGTGAGCAGACCTTAGCGAATACCTTAGTACGTTTCAACGAAGTGGTTCATTCGGTTGCGAACAAGGCGATGCCACACTTCCTCTGCGGCTATTTATTCGAGTTGGCGGGTGCCTTTTCAAGCTTTTATGAAGCCTGCCCAATTTTGCAAGCAGAAGACTCGGCGGTAAAACAGAGCCGTTTGAAACTTGCGGCACTGACCGCAAAAACCTTAGAGCAAGGGCTTCAGTTGCTTGGTATTGACACCTTGGAAAAAATGTAAGCATGGATTACGCAAACCGGAAACGACCGGCCAAACGAAAACCTGCGCCGCAAAAGCGCAAGAGCAACGCAAAGTCACAACGCCAAGTACCTTGGGGCGTGGTGGTTTTGGCGGTGCTGTTGGTGGCCGCGTTAGTGGGTGGTTTGCGATTTATTGCCGGTGGTAAAAGCGATGAAGCTACACCACCAGCGCCACAGCAAGCGACAGATACGCCAGATCAGTCGGCTGAAGTTGTTGCTGAACCTATGCCAGAGAAGCCACAGGAACGTTGGCAGTACATTGAAGAGCTGGAAAATCTTGAGGTAGAGGTTGATGTTCCTGAACGCGAATTGGGGCCGCCAAAGTTAATGCAGTGTGGCTCTTTTCGGAAACAAGCTGATGCCGAGCGATTGCGCGCGGCGATTGCCCTGCAAGGGTTGGAGAGCAAAGTCTACCCTTCCAACAATAACACTTGGTACCGCGTAGTGTTGGGTCCTTACGAAACCAAACGAGATGCCGAAGCTGATCGCCATAAACTACAACGGGCGCGCATCCATGGTTGTCAAATTTGGAACTGGAACCTTTAATCGTTAGTTTCGGTAAACGCCATTGAATTCATAGATTATGCCCTCATAACTGCTTGCATAGAGCAAACAAGAGGATGTATTTGTGACTACAATCGTATCTGTCCGTCGCGGTGACAAAGTTGTCATCGGTGGCGATGGCCAAGTATCACTTGGCAACACTGTCATGAAAGGTAACGCACGCAAGGTGCGTCGTTTATATAACGATCAGGTACTGGCTGGATTTGCCGGCGGTACCGCCGATGCTTTCACCTTATTTGAACGTTTTGAGGCAAAACTCGAGCAACATCAGGGGAACTTGATGCGCGCCGCGGTGGAACTCGCCAAAGACTGGCGTACCGATCGTGCGCTGCGGCGCTTGGAAGCCTTACTGGCGGTCGCCGATAAACATACGTCGCTGATCATTACCGGTAACGGTGACGTGGTTCAGCCCGAACGTGATTTAATCGCAATAGGTTCCGGCGGCCCCTTCGCACAAGCTGCGGCGACCGCAATGCTAGATACCACCGAGCTAGATGCCAAAGAAATTGTCGAGCGCGCCTTGACCATTGCGGGTGATATCTGTGTGTATACCAATAGTCACCAAACCATTGAAGAACAGGAGTCTGTGGCCAATGTCTGATATGACCCCACGTGAAATCGTCGATGAATTAAATCGTCACATTATTGGCCAAGACAACGCCAAAAAAGCGGTAGCGGTGGCGTTACGAAACCGCTGGCGCCGTATGCAGTTAGACGACGAACTGCGCCAAGAAGTGACCCCGAAGAACATTTTGATGATCGGCCCAACAGGTGTTGGTAAAACCGAAATCGCGCGCCGCTTAGCGAAGCTGGCCAAAGCACCTTTTATTAAGGTTGAGGCGACGAAGTTTACTGAAGTGGGCTATGTCGGCAAAGAAATTGAATCGATAGTGCGCGACTTGACCGACACTGCGGTGAAACAAACGCGCGAGCAGATGATGAAGAAAGTACGTTTTCGCGCCGAAGAAGCCGCCGAAGACCGGATTTTAGATGCTCTATTACCGCCCGCCAAAGGCTGGGCCGATGAAGAAAAAACCGAACACGAGCAAAGTAACACTCGCCAAGTGTTCCGCAAAAAATTACGCGAAGGTAAGCTCGACGACAAAGAAATTGAAATCGATTTAGCGATGCCGCAAATGGGCGTTGAGATCATGACCCCGCCGGGCATGGAAGAAATGACCTCGCAGTTGCAAAATATGTTTCAAAGCCTCGGCAAGGACAAAAGTAAGCCGCGTAAACTGAAAATCAAAGACGCCTTCAAACAACTGGTGGAAGAAGAAGCGGCCAAAATGCTCAATCCCGAAGAGGTGAAAGAGCAGGCCCTACACTCGGTAGAGCAAAACGGTATTGTTTTTCTTGATGAAGTTGACAAGATCTGTAAACGCTCAGACAGTAACGGCCCCGATGTGTCGCGCGAAGGGGTACAGCGTGACTTGTTACCGCTGGTAGAAGGTACGACGGTCTCAACCAAGCACGGCATGGTTAAAACCGATCATATTCTGTTTATCGCCTCGGGCGCGTTTCAAATGACCAAGCCCTCGGATTTAATACCGGAACTACAGGGCCGTTTACCTATTCGGGTTGAGCTTGATGCGCTCACAAGTGGTGACTTTGTCCGTATTTTAACCGAACCAAGCGCCTCGTTGACCACCCAGTACATTGCCTTAATGCAAACTGAAGGCGTCACGGTTGAATTTACCGAGGACGGTATTCAGCGTATTGCCGAAACCGCCTTTCACGTCAATGAGACAACCGAGAATATCGGGGCACGTCGCTTACACACAGTGCTTGAACGACTTATGGAAGAAGTCTCGTTCGGCGCCAGTGATTTGCAGGGGCAGAAAGTCAGCATTGATGCAGCTTATGTTGACCAGCATTTAGGTCAGCTTGCACAAGACGAAGATCTCAGCCGCTTCATTTTATAGCGGCTGACATCAGTGTTTTGCGTTGTGCCTTTTGTAGCGGCGATTTAGCGGCTATACTGTCGCTGAAACCATCCTTCTCATAGCAATGACGTAATCAGTAGGGGACTAGCAATGGAATACAATACTTCGGAACTTTGCGATCTTTACCCCGACATGGTCGATGTGGTGGAGCCAATGTTTGTTCACTACGGTGGACGTGTATCATTCGGCGGCCGCTTGGTCACTGTAAAATGCTTTGAAGACAAAGGCGTCATCGAAGAGGTTGTACAACAGCCGGGCACGGGAAAAGTGCTACTGATTGATGGTGGCGGCTCAAACCGTCGCGCCTTGATCGACGTGGCCGTTGCTGAACTCGCGTTAGATAACGACTGGGAAGGCATTATTTGTTACGGCGCCGTGCGCGACGTCGACGCCATTGATGAGCTTGATATTGGCATTATGGCCATCACCTCGATTCCTGTCGGCGCGCCGGCTGAAGCCGTGGGTGATGTGGATGTGCCGGTTAACTTTGGTGGTGTCACCTTCCTACCTGACGATCATATTTATGCTGATAATACCGGCGTGATCTTGTCACCAGAGCCACTTGATATCGACTAACCTTATGTATCTTACTTGCTGTGATCCTAGTGCGTGGTGTACGCCACGCGAGGGCGAAGTTCGTCTCGGACAAACCGTGCAGGCGCTGCCACAACAAGCGAACTTAGACAGTTATGCGAGTGCCCTCGCACACGCCTATGAACAAGGCGCGCGAATTGCCATTTTAGGTGTTCCCGAAGGTATTGGACCACGAGGCAATTTAGGCCGAGGCGGGGCGGAAACAGCTTGGAATGCAGCCCTCAAGGGGTTTTGTAACCTGCAAGCCACGCCTTTTATTGCTAGCCAAGACTTACTCATGGTCGGCCAGGTTGAATGCCACGACTTACAGCAACAGGCGGACGCACTACGCACCAATGATGCAAGCCAAGTAAATCGTTTACGTGAGCTCTGCAGTGAGCTTGATCAACGAGTTATGCAAGCGTTAGTGCCGCTCTTCCAAGCCGGTTTTGAAGTGATCTTAATTGGCGGTGGTCACAACAATGCCTACCCTCTTTTGCGCAGCCTAAGCGAAGCCACCGATACCGCAGTTGCGGCGATGAACCTTGACCCCCACGCTGATTTTCGTGCCCGCGAAGGGCGTCATAGTGGTAATGGCTTTAGTTACGCGTGTACCGACGGTTTTTTAGCGAACTATCATGTGGTTGGTTTGCATGAAGGTAAGAACAACGCCGAAAGCTTACGACAATTAGCCGACGCCGGCTTTACCTACACCAGCATTCATCAGTTGTATCAAAGCAATTGGAACGAACAGTTAGCTGCGCTGCGCGTGCAAGCTGATACTTGGCAACGGCCGCTAGGTATTGAAGTTGATGTGGATGCCTTGCAAGGCGTGCCTGCCAGCGCTATCAATTTCAATGGCTTAACCATTGCGCAAGGCTACTCCTACATAGCAGAGCTGGCTGCGGTGCCGCATAGTCGTTATTTGCATTTAGCTGAAGCGGCGCCGAGCTTACACCCCGCGGGAAGAGAAGCGGGCGATGCTGCCATCGCCCAACTGATTAGTGAGTTAGTGCTTGCTTACTTGCATGGCTATCAACGGCGGTGACCGTGATGCCAGCATGCCGCTAATTGCTGACCACCATACTGGTAAGTCAGTTCGGCGGGGTCGCTGCAATTCCACAGGCATAAATCAGCTTTTAAACCCGCTTTCACTTGCCCTCTGTCGCTGTACCCTAATGCTTTAGCTGCATTACAGGTCACGCCTCGTAAACATTCCTCAGGCGTCATTCGGAACAACGTAGCGCCCATTTGCAGCATTAGCTGCAAGCTCAAAATCGGCGAGGTGCCCGGGTTGGCATCGGTCGCTAAGGCAATGGGTACTTGGTAGTCACGCAGTAGTTCTAGGGGTGGCAACTTTGTTTCGCGTAAGAAATAGAACGCTCCGGGTAATAACACCGCCACCGTGCCGCTCTCAGCCATGGCTTTCACCCCAGTTTCGTCTAAATATTCTAGGTGGTCGCAGGACAGTGCTTGATAACGCGCGGCAAGCGCGCTGCCATTTTGGTTACTTAATTGTTCAGCGTGTAATTTTACTGGTAGCCCGAGTTCTTTTGCCTTGGTGAAAACCCGTTCGGTTTGAGCGGGGCTAAAACCGACTGATTCACAAAAGGCGTCAACGGCATCGGCCAGCCCTTCGCCCGCAAGGGTAGGCAGGATCTCATTGACGACCAGATCAATATAGTCATCGCCTTGGTCTTTAAATTCAGGCGGTAAGGCATGCGCGGCAAGCAAGGTGGTGGTGACTGTTACGGGGTAGTCTTGCGCAAGTTGACGTGCGGCTCTTAGTTGTTTGCGTTCATCAGCAAGCGATAAACCGTAACCCGATTTAATCTCGACGGTGGTGACGCCGTCAGCCATTAACGACTGCAGGCGTGGGGCACTTAGCTCAACTAACTCGGCTTCCGTTGCCGCTCGCGTCGCGCGCACCGTCGCGGCAATACCGCCACCGGCGGCAGCTATATCGGCGTAACTGGCCCCGTGCAAACGTCGCGCGAACTCGTCAGCGCGCGAACCCGCCCAAACCAAATGAGTGTGACAGTCAATCAGCCCCGGGGTTAGCAGCTTACCTTCGCCGTCAATTACTTCACACTCAGGTTCAGTTGCGGGAGCTTGTGCTGCAGGGCCAACATAGCTAATCGTATCGCCTTCAAGGCAAACCACGGCATCATGCAGCAAGCCGTAACCATCACCCTCAAGAGTGGCGACTGAAACATTTTTTATGCATTGTTTTGCCTGAGTCATACAACTTTCTCCCTTAACTCTCTTGTATATACAATTACAGTTGCCTACACTCTAGCACATCATTGCAGAAACCACATAAAGGTAAGCAATCTGATGGCTAAATTTTCATCTATTAAGCAGCATATTTACAGCAAGATCGCTTCGGGCGAATGGCCAGAGAACCATCCGGTCAGCTCCGAAAATGCCTTAGCTCAGCAATTTAAGGTGAGCCGCATGACCGCGCGGCGAGCGTTACAGGAGCTTTCTGATGAAGGGCTGGTGATCCGCACCAAGGGCTCAGGCACGTTCGTGGCACCGATAAAGTCCCAGACCTCGTTTATGGCGATTCGTAACATTGCGGATGAAATACGTGCCCGCCAGCACGACTATCATTCCCAAGTTCATGTGCTGCGCAAAGAAGCCGCATCGGATCTGGTTGCCGAAATGCTTAATTTGCAGCCCGGTGAAACGGTATTTCATTCGGTGATTAGCCATTTTGAAAATGACCTGCCGGTGCAGGTTGAAGAGCGCTATGTGAATCCAAGTTTAGCCAGTGACTATCTGCAACAAGATTACCAGCAACTGACCCCCCATGAGTATTTGTGTGAGGTGTCACCGCTGACCGAAGCAAGCCATCAAATAGAAGCCGTAGCGCCAAGCCCACAGCTGTGTCAATGGCTTCACTTGGTGCGACCAGAGCCTTGCTTACGTATTCATCGCCGCACATGGAGTGCGGAAGGCGTAGTGACCTACGCCATTCTAACGCACCCAGGCTCACGCTTTAGTCTGGGTGGGCATTTACAGTTTGGTGCAGTGCCGGTCACTGCATCCTAGTACTCTGTTTTAATGAAGGAAGGAACACAATCATGAGCTTTACCCGACTCGATAGAAGCCGTACGATTCGCGCGCCCCGCGGTAGCGAACTAACAACGCAAAATTGGCAAATTGAAGCTGCCAAACGTATGTTAATGAACAACCTTGATGCTGAAGTGGCAGAGCACCCGCATGCGTTAGTCGTGTATGGTGGTATTGGCCGTGCAGCGCGTAGTTGGGAAAGCTACGACAAAATTGTCGAAGTGCTGGATCGTCTGAAACCTACTGAAACTTTACTGATTCAATCCGGTAAACCAGTGGGTGTTTTTCCAACGCACGCCGATGCCCCGCGCGTGCTCATTGCCAATTCAAACTTAGTACCCGAATGGGCAACCTGGGAGCACTTTAACGAGCTCGATAAAAAAGGTTTGATGATGTACGGTCAAATGACTGCTGGCTCATGGATCTATATCGGTTCACAAGGCATCGTGCAGGGTACCTATGAGACCTTTGTGTCGGTGGCTAAACAGCATTTCAATGGCGAAACGAAAGGCCGTTGGGTACTGACCGGTGGCCTTGGTGGTATGGGCGGCGCGCAGCCACTCGCGGCAACTATGGCTGGCTATAACATGCTGGCGGTGGAAGTAGACGAGTCGCGTATCGATTTTCGTTTGCGGACGCGTTATGTCGATCATAAAGCGACCTCCCTCGATGAAGCACTGGAACTGCTCGACCAAGCGAAGCAAGAAGGCCGCGCAATTTCTGTTGGCTTGCTAGGTAATGCGGCTGATGTCTATGCCGAACTGGTGGAACGCAACATCACCCCAGATGTGGTAACCGACCAAACGTCTGCGCATGACCCGCTACACGGTTATTTACCACAAGGCTGGACCTTAGACGACTATAAAGCCAAGCAGGAAAGTGAGCCAGAAGCGACCGTTTTAGCCGCGAAAAAATCAATGGCAGTGCAAGTTGAAGCAATGTTGACGCTGCAACAGCGTGGTGCTGCAACCCTCGATTATGGCAATAATATTCGACAAATGGCTAAAGACGTCGGCGTTGAGCATGCGTTTGATTTCCCAGGCTTTGTGCCGGCCTATATTCGTCCGCTGTTTTGCGAAGGTATTGGCCCGTTCCGCTGGGTGGCGTTGTCGGGTGACCCCGAAGATATTTACAAGACCGATGCCAAGGTTAAGGAACTTATTCCTGACGACCCGCATCTGCACAATTGGCTGGACATGGCGCGTGAGCGAATTAGCTTCCAAGGGCTACCATCGCGGATCTGTTGGATTGGTCTAAAAGACCGTGCGCGTTTAGCCAAAGCCTTTAATGAAATGGTGAAAAGCGGTGAGCTTTCCGCACCTATCGTCATTGGTCGTGATCATCTTGATTCCGGCTCAGTGGCAAGCCCTAACCGAGAAACCGAAAGCATGGCAGATGGCTCTGATGCGGTTTCTGATTGGCCGTTGTTGAATGCCTTGTTGAACACCGCGGGTGGGGCAACCTGGGTAAGCTTACATCACGGCGGTGGTGTCGGTATGGGCTACTCACAGCACGCCGGTGTGGTGATTGTTGCTGACGGCACCGATGCCGCAGCGGAACGCATTGGCCGGGTATTATGGAATGACCCAGGTACCGGTGTCATGCGTCATGCAGATGCAGGCTATGACATCGCCATTCAGTGTGCCAAAGAACAAGGCTTAGACTTACCTATGGTGGAGGACAAATAATGGCTGTAATGACTCTACAACCTGGAACGTTGACGCGGACTCAGTTGCGTCAATGGTGGCAAGCACCCCAACAACTAGCGTTACACGATGATGCGAAAGCGGCTATCAAGCGCTCTGCAGAAACAGTAGAAGACGTGCTTGCCGCCGGCAAAGTCGTGTACGGTATTAACACTGGTTTTGGTTTGTTAGCAAACACCCGAATTCCACCTGAAAAGCTAGAAGATCTGCAGCGCCGTATTGTTCTGTCACACGCTGCCGGTACCGGTCAGCTGATGGATGACACCGTCGTACGACTGATGCTGCTGTTAAAAATCAACTCGTTGAGCCGCGGCTTTTCGGGTATTCGTCAGGTGGTTATCGACGCGCTGATGGAACTGCTTAATCACCAAATGTACCCATGTGTACCGAGCAAAGGCTCCGTAGGCGCTTCGGGCGATTTAGCGCCATTAGCGCACTTGGTGTTGCCATTAATTGGCGAGGGGCGGGTACGTTACAAAGGTGAGATCTATGACGCGGTTGAGGGTCTGGCTAAAATTGGCATGCAGCCGATAGCGCTGGCGCCAAAAGAAGGTTTGGCCCTGTTAAATGGTACGCAAGCTTCTACCGCTCTTGCCCTGCACGGCTTATTCCAAATTGAACGGGTGTATCACAGCGCGTTAGTGGCCGGTGCTATGTCCGTTGAAGCTGCGATGGGTTCGCGCGCACCTTTTGATGCACGCATCCATGAGGTGCGCGGTCAGCCGGGTCAAATTGCTGTGGCGGCGACGTTCCGTGAGCTCCTCAGTGAGACCTCAGAAATCGGCCAAGATCATGAGAACTGTGAAAAGGTACAAGACCCCTACTCGTTGCGTTGTCAGCCACAGGTGATGGGCGCTATCTATGATCAGCTTCAGCATGCCAGCTCCGTATTAACGCGCGAAGCCAATGGCGTAACCGACAACCCATTAGTGTTCCATGACAATGGTGACATTATTTCCGGTGGTAACTTCCATGCCGAGCCGGTGGCATTAGCTGCCGATAGCCTCGCCATCGCTGCCAGTGAAATTGGTGCGCTTTCTGAACGCCGTAGTGCGCTGCTGATCGATCACCATCTGAGTAAACTACCACCGTTTTTAGTGAATGACGGCGGTGTCAACTCTGGCTTTATGTTAGCGCAGGTGACTGCAGCAGCCTTAGCATCAGAGAATAAAACGTTGGCGCATCCAGCTTCGGTCGATAGCCTACCGACTTCAGCGAACCAAGAAGATCATGTCTCGATGGCCACCTTTGCTGCGCGTCGTCTTACGGATATCGCCGAAAAT
Organism: Pseudidiomarina piscicola; assembly: GCF_902806985.1. Taxonomy (GTDB): domain Bacteria; phylum Pseudomonadota; class Gammaproteobacteria; order Enterobacterales; family Alteromonadaceae; genus Pseudidiomarina; species Pseudidiomarina piscicola. Next base: position 133,059 of record NZ_CADCXY010000004.1, on the reverse strand, counting down.
GTACGCGATATCGTCGCCATTGAGTTATTAGAGGCGGCACAAGGTATCGACTTCCGGCGGCCACTAAAAGCTTCGAAAGCGGTGGAAAAAGCGCATAGCTTAGTGCGTGAAAAGGTCGCGTATTATGACCAAGATCGCTACTTTGCACCCGATATTGAAGCGGCTGCGGCACTTATTTATAGTGGCGATTTATCACAGTTAGTTACCACTGGAGCTGTCTTAGAGGACGTTTAAGCGTCCTCTTCTTTTGGTGTTTGTTGGCGTTTGGCGAGAACCACGAATTGGCCGGTAAACTCGGCCACTGGCTGATCGCCATCAAACACTTGCGACTTCAAGTGAACGCGCGCATTTTGCCCACGTTCAAGGCTCGACAAGTCGCCGTTCATATCGATGACGCGAGCTACTGCGCGAGGTTCCCGCGACACTGGCTTGTGGTAATGGATGTTACCATCGGCTAACACCACCGCTCCTGGTAACTCTCGCTCACGTAATTGCAAGTGTAAAAGCCCCCAGCAGGTTAAGGTCGCAAGCGAATAAATGCTGCCGGCAAACATGGTGCCATGCACATTGATGTTGCGAGATAGTTGCGCATTGGTTTCAAATTCCCGCCCCGTATACTGTCGAATACGAATACCCATAGTTTCAGAAATTGGGATATCGCCGTGCCAGGTATTTTGCAACTCTCGACACCAGTCGGGCCGGTAAGTGATGCGGTTATGCTCGGTCAAGACCTTGCGTAATTGGTGCTCTGCCGTAGGGTTGGCAACAGTGTCAGCTTCTTCCGCTAACTGATAACCGCACTTTTGATAAAAGCCCAAAGTATTGTCGCGTGAATTAATTACAATATGTTTCGCGCCTTCTTGGCGCGCAAACTGCTCTAACGCATAAACAATAGCTACACCATGCCCTTCACCGCGATGCTCGGGTGCCGAGGCCATAAACCGAATTTGGCCTTCATCGGGGTTATTGAAGTGCAAGCGACCGATAGCCACCGCCGCACCGGCATCATTGACCACCATACGATGATAACCGACCTGATCGTATTCATCTTGCTCTGAGCCCCGCGGGCGCTGAAAAGGCTCGCGCAGTACACGGTAGCGAAGGTCAAAATAGGTTTGCCATTCGGTATCAGAGGTTGGAATAATCACCTTATACATGGGCTAACTCTTCTCCGTATCAAGTAAAAAGGTGACCGGGCCATCATTCGTCAATGACACCTGCATGTCGGCTCCAAACTCGCCGGTCGCAACCTGAATACCCAGCTCTTGCAGTTGCGCGACGAACTCTTGGTAGAGCGGCTGCGCTTGAGCAGGCGGCGCAGCGCTGGAAAAACTAGGACGACGGCCGCTGGTAGTGGTGGCAGCTAAGGTGAATTGTGACACCACTAATGCTTGGCCGTTGATATCGCTTAAACTCAAATTCATTTTATCGTCGGCATCACTGAACATGCGATAACCCGCCACCCGAGCGGCGAGCTTCTGCGCCACTTGTTGATCATCGGATGGGGTTATACCTAGTAACACCAGTACGCCATCGTCAATCTGGGCAACGTTATCGCCGGCAATCTCAACTTGCGCTTTCGTCACCCGTTGTAGTAGCGCTTTCATCGTCGGTATCCTCAAAAAATTCTTCAATACTGGCGGTGAGTTCAGCGCCAATTAAGACAATGGTCCAAGACAAGAAGATCCACAGTAACAGAATTGGTATCGCGGCCAAAGCACCGTAAATGGCTTCGTAAGACGGGAACGCAGCAATATAGGCAGCGAAACCACCCTTACTTATTTCGAATAATACTGCGGCCAGCAAGGCGCCCCAAAAGGCGTGACGTACTTTGACGATACGGTTAGGTAACAGCACGTACATCAATAAAAAAGCGATCAACGAGGTGACGATAGGAATAAAGCTCAGCAGCGTGGTGCGTAACCCAGAGACATAATTATCGGCAAACGCCGTTAGGGATATTAAATACGAGCTGATGGCCATGCCTGAGCCCATTAGTAATGGACCCAGCGTAAGAATCATCCAGTACACTGCTAGTGCAACGGCTAAACGTCGGCGCTTCGGGTTACGCCAAATACGATTCATGGTGGCTTCGATGGTGGAGATCAAATTCACCGCCACGACGATAACAAACACCACCCCGATGGCGGTCATATTTGAAACGTTACCGATAAACTCATTGAGATAATTGGTAATTTCATCGCCAGAGGTTGGTAGTAAGTTGGCAAAAAGAAAGTTTTCCAGTTGGGTTTGTAACACCTCAAACATCGGGAACGCCGAAAAAATTGAGAACATCACCACCAGCAATGGCACCAGTGCCAACATACTGACAAAGGTTAAATGGCCCGCAATAATCGTGACTTTGTCGTCGAGACAGCGCTTGCCAAAGTATTTGCCGAACGCCAGCGCGATACTTAAACGTGCACGCCAAGCGGGTGGAGAAGCCGGTTCCTGGTTCATTGAGGTCCTTAATTTATACAAATGACTTACTACTATAATCCCAAACCGTGGCGCTTGCGTAAAGTTACTAAGGTATTTCTCACTAAAGGAGCACGTTTTGCCACAACCAACGATGCAGCAAGCACCACCACACATTCTTATTATTGGTGCCTCGGGTGGGCTAGGTAAAGCTCTTGTCGAAGAGTACTTGGCCGCTGGTTGGCGGGTGACTGCTTGGAGTCGCCATGCAGTACCAATAGCGTCTGCAAGCTTAAGGCAGGTTACGGTCGCCAGCTACTGGCCCGAAGATTTGACCGTCGCGCTAGAGCAACTTGAGCCCCTGACGGGCGTCATTAGCACCGTCGGTGTGCTACATAACGATGCCTTTATGCCTGAGAAGAATCTAAAATCAATCAATCGACAACAACTGGAAACCTCGTTTCAAGTGAATACCATCGTGCCACTGATGCTGTTACAGCAGCTCGTGCCGAAACTACCGCGCAAGAGCCCGGCATTTTGGGTTCAGCTGAGCGCCAAAGTAGGCAGTATTACCGACAATTATCTTGGTGGCTGGTATAGCTACCGAGCCAGTAAAGCCGCGTTAAACATGTTGTTGAAAACTGCCGCCATCGAACTGCAACGAAGCCATAAGCAACTGGTTGTTGCGGCGATACATCCAGGTACCACGGACACCTCATTGTCGCAGCCTTTTCAACAGCGATTGCCCGCCGATAAGCTTTACAGCCCGGTGCAGTCAGCGCAGCGAATTGCCAGCGTGATCAGAAAATTAGCTGCGGACGACAGTGGCAAGCTGCTACACTGGGATGGTTCTGAATTACCTTACTAGGAGGAATCGCCATGCGGTGGTTAACAGCAGTGGCTTTGGTAATGGCCGTGTCCGGTTGTCAGAGTGCCTATTACGGAGCTATGGAAAAAGTCGGTGTACATAAACGCGACATTTTAGTCGACCGCGTCGACGACGCCCGTGATGCCCAAGCTGATGCACAAGAAGAGTTCAAGTCGGCACTACAACGCCTCGACGAGATGCTGCAGCTAGACGGTGGTGAAATAGAAGCACAATACACCAAACTGAGCGACGACTATCAAGCTAGCAAGAGCGCAGCAGAGCGTGTGTATGATCGTATTGAATCGATCGACGATGTTGCCCAAGACCTTTTTGACGAATGGCGTGATGAACTCGATGAATATAGTAATGATAGCCTACGCCGCCAAAGTGAACGCTCACTTCGAGAGACCGAGCGACGCTACGCCAATCTGCTACAAAGTATGGAGCGCGCTGCTGCGACAATGAACCCGGTGTTAGAGAAGCTGCAAGACAATGTGTTGTACTTGAAGCACAACCTTAATGCTGCCGCGGTGGATGCAATTCGCGGTGAGTATCGCAGTTTACAAGCTGATGTGGCGCAACTTATTGAAGAAATGGAAACGGCGATTGCCGAGTCCGATGCCTTTATAGAGGCAATGCAGGAGGGGAGAGAATGAGTTTATTGATTATTGCCGGAAGCAGCCGCAAGGCATCGATTAACCGTCGGTTGCAGCAGCGTTTAGCTGAGGTCGCCCAAAGTAACGGCGAGCAATGCTACGCTTATGCGCCAGAAGAGCTCGATGCACCTTTATACAATGGCGACTATGAAGACGAAAACGGGGTGCCGACGAATATTCAAAAGCTCGCGAGCGCAGTGCAAGAGGCAAGTAAAATCATTGTCGTAACGCCGGAATACAATGCGTCGATTCCACCGCTGCTAAAAAATGCGATTGATTGGAGTTCACGACTCGACACAAATCCGTGGACAGGCAAAACGGTATTGTTGGCAGGTGCATCGCCAGGACAATTTGGTGCGGTACGTTCAATGAATCATTTGCGTTCGGTGTTTGCCAACTTAGGCGCTTGGGTTGCCCCCGCAATTGCGAGTATCGCGAAAACCGATGCCGCTAAAATTGCTGAACTGGACGCCGCTTTTCTAACCAAGTTTATCGCCCAGGGCGACTAACCACAGCAACAGCTCAGCGAGCTGTTGTCGCGCGTTTAAACCTTACTGATACCCTGCAGGTAGTTGTCGACACCACTGCCTGCAGCACTCATTAAATCAAAGTACTCCGGGTCAAGTAACCAGTTGTAAAACAGCCCATCAATTAGCGCAAAAATACTGATAATCGTAAGTCGCGGATCAATATCTTCACGCACTGAGCCCTGTTGCTGGGCCAGCTCAATGAGCTTCACGCACTCGTCGATACACTCGTTTCGACCACTTAGGTGGCGTAAGTGAATTGGTAGTGTATCTTCAACGTATTCGCATTTGTGGCAGAGAATATTCACCAATGCTTGCATGTGAGGGTCGTTTTGCACCTGATGCACAATGTGTAAACAACGCTCACGTAATTGCAATAACGGCTGATTTATATGCTCTTTGCGCAGCGCATCACGCATTTCGTCAACGGGTAAACTGACCCGTTCCATGAGTGCATAAATCAACGCTAATTTGTTCTCAAAGTGGTGGTAAATAGCACCACGAGTGACGCCCGCGGCCTCTGCGACTTGCATCATTGAAGTATTTGAAACACCGCGCTCACTGAACAGACGCTCTGCTGCATCTAGCAACTCTAAACGAGTTGTTAGCGCATCCGCTTTTGTACGTCGAACCACAACCCTTCCTCGAGTTAGACAACTTGCCCACAGTATACCCGAATTTAATCAAACATTCATGTATGTATGTAAAAGGGGGGGCAGCCCTTACAATGTAAGGGCTGCCCCCCCTGGTGGTTGTAATTTGCTGGGAAAGGCCGCACATTATACGTAGATGTGTCGAAACTGAGGATCATGACGATGAAAAACGAAGTAGATCAAAGATTAATACTCGATGCCTATGAGAAGATCCACGAGCACGGAAAAGCAGAGCAAGGCCAGCATACGCTAGAAGGTATTACAGCCTATACAGATCATGACGGCTATACGCTTTTTATTGAAGGTCATAACGTCAAGATGCGGCTTGAGTTTCACAATAAGTATCATTTTGATTACGACAATCAGCGCGATTTTGATATGTTTATGCGTAAGTTAGAGCAGATCAGCCGCGATTATCATAAACCCGGTCGTGAAGACCCAGAGGAAGATCACCATTGAGTTCTAAGCCATTGAGCAAAGCCAAAGCGTACAGCGTAGCGGAAGAAGTAGCCCATGCCATCACCCATGGGGTGGGTGCCATTGCCAGTATTATCGGATTGATCGCCATGCTGTTATGGTCGTTTGCCAATGGCGACACCTGGCACGTGGTCAGCGTTAGCGTGTATGGGGCCAGTTTGATCATGTTGTATACGGCTTCAACCTTGTACCACGCCTTCCCGTGGCCGCGAGTTAAAGCCTTTTTTCAGCATATCGATCACGCTGCTATTTATTTCCTAATTGCTGGAACCTATACACCTTTCGCTCTAATCAACCTACGCGGGCCTTGGGGCTGGAGCATTTTAGGCGTGGCTTGGGGCATTGCGGTATTTGGCGTGATCATGGAGTTAGCTTCCCGTGAACGAAAGAAGTGGCTATCGTTAAGCCTGTACCTAGGGCTCGGCTGGATGGCTATCATTGCGATTAAGCCGATGCTGGAGCACGTAGAGATCGGTGGACTGCTACTGTTGCTGGCGGGCGGTTTGGCCTATAGCCTAGGGGTGATTTTTTACGTGTGGAAATCACTCAAATACCACCATGCGATTTGGCACGTATTTGTACTCGCCGGAAGCGTTTTACATTTTTTCTCAATTTTTTATTACGTATTACCACACCATCAGCTAACATAGCGCTTAACTGCATACAGCGACTCGGACTTTTAACCGAGTCGCTTGGCTAAAGTATGTAATTAAGGATGATACGGTGGCTCATAACCCTAAAACACTGGTGCCAAACAGGACGTTTAAAACAGCGAAGTATTGGTTGTGGGCGGCGTTCTCTAAACATGCGTTGGTGCCCTTACTGATTGTAGAGCTGTTATTGGTGCTGGTTTATGTCTTTAGCGTACATATCGTTAACGAGCGCAGCACCGATTACCTTCGCGAAACGGCGATTGATGAGCTTGAATTTAGCTCGCGGCGTTACTCAAGCTATTTACAGAATAAGTTAGCTGCCGTTGAAACTAACCTCGCGATTTATACCGATGCCCTAGAGCAAGCCTTACAAGACACCGACTACGTGCCTCCTACCGCTGAAATTGCGCGGCGACGCTTTAACGAGCAAGGGGTGTTTTATACATGGCACAACAACAATGGTGGTGCCGCCACTTTTTATCCTGCGGCGACCCCGGGAGCCCGTCAAAACCTCGAGCATGCCTACCGCTTAATAGCGACGGAAAGCTTGATGCGTTCGCTGGTGACCCACGGTGAGTTAATTGAACAAGTTTATTTTAATCAAGCGGACAGCCTCAGTACTATTTATCCTTACTTTGATGTTTTAGAGCAGTTTGATCATCAGGTCGATGTAACTGATTTTAGTTTTTTCTACCTTGCCGACCCTGAGCATAACCCCGCGCAAACCACCCAATGGACGCCAGTGTATTTGGACCCCGCTGGTCGAGGTTGGACGGCCTCTGCGGTACGTCCCGTGTACATCGACGGTAAATTTATGGGCGTCGCTGGCTTCGACATCACCATCGATGAACTACTTGAAGAAGTACAATCGTTCGAATTACCGTGGCAAGGTTACGCCGTTCTTCTTGATGAGTCTTCAAATGTTATGGCGATAAGTGACCGTGGGGCTGCTGATTTAGGTCTTGAAGCCCTACCGAAGCAAGCTGATAAAGGCATTATAAGTGAACAACGCATACAACAGCAGAACTATAATCTGGCCGCTGTGTCGCAATACAGCGAACTGAAGGCACAGCTTGAGCGTGACAGCGGGCAATTGCGACTTGCCGTTGATGAAAGTAACTTTATGTTCGGCTGGAGCCCGATAGAAACCACCGACTGGACGCTGCTTACGGTGGTCGACGAACAACAATTGTTCGCCAGCACTCAGCAGCTAAACGATGAATTAAAACATGCAATTTATTGGATGCTGGCCGGCTTAGTACTGTTTTATATCGTTTACTTTTTCTATATTTGGCAGCGGACCAAACGCTTAGGTGGGGTGCTCGAACATGCCGTCGACAGCCTCTCGCAGCGACTCGGCGAAATAGAACAACGAAACTACGACCATCCCCTTCGGTTAGATACGCCGATCGTTGAATTTAAAGCTCTTGGCGAGCGCGTCGAAGGCATGGCAAGAATATTGAAAAAGCATGTCGAGCGGCTGGCAGCAAGTGAGCGGCGGTTACGTGAAGCAATGCAATCGAGCGGTGATATCGCCATTGAGATCGATCGTATGAGCCGCGATGTGTTTGGCAGCAAACCACTGTTTAAGCGGCTTGGAGAGGAACCGCCCAAAGAGCCGGTTGCACTGGACCAAGTGCTGGCGCGGGTGCACCCCGATCATAAACTAAAATTTTTGCAGAGTATGGACGCAAGCCTTGCCAACGGCACACCGTTCGACGAAGAGTTTCAATTGAGAACCAGTACAGGTGACTACCTTTGGTTCCATGCGCGTGGGCAAGGTACGTTAAGCACTCTCGGTACGCGTACTCGAATTGTTGCGACCTTGACCGATGTAGAACAGCGCAAACGAGCTGAACTGCATCTACAACAAGCGAAACAAGATGCGGATAAAGGGAACCGTGAAAAATCGCTGTTTTTGTCGTCGGTCACCCATGAATTGAAAACGCCGTTGACCGCTATTGTCGGCTTTACGCAACTGACTGAACTTGGGCCTTTGACCGAACAGCAGCAACTTTCGATTCATCAAATCAAGCGTGCGAGTAGTCATTTATTGCGCTTGATTGACGATATTCTGACGCACAACGAAATTGAGGCAGGGTCACTTTCAGTGCAAGCGTCTCGCGTTGACTTGAGCGAAGTGGTGGCCGAAGCGAAGAGCTGGGTCATGCCAACGGCCGACGAAAAAGCGGTGAGTATCTATTGTACTCACTTAAACTGCCCTGCGGTTGTTGGCGATGCGCAGCGCATCAAGCAAGTTCTGACCAACATACTTGTGAATGCAATCAAATATAACCGTCAGGGTGGCCGTGTGTATGTAAGCTGTGAAAGCGATGAAAGCGACGTGCACCTGCAAGTTAGAGACGAAGGACATGGCATTGATGCAGACCAGGTTGAGGCCATTTTTGAACCTTATGAGCGTAATGGCAAAGAAACATCGAATGTGCAAGGGAACGGGATCGGCTTAACCATAAGTCGCGATTTAGTCGCGCGCATGGGCGGGCGCATTCAGGTGATGAGTACCCTCGATCATGGCAGCATGTTCACCATCACGTTACCTCGTTATAACGAGCCGTCAGCATGAAACACTTGATGACGCAGCACCCACAGGCAAAGCTGCTGGTGGTGGATGACAACCCAACCAACCTGATGCTTCTCGTGGAAGTGCTAAAAACCGCAGGCTTTTGCAACGTAACCGCTTTAAGCCACCCGGCCGATGCAATAGAGTTTGTTAAGCGGAGCCATGTTGATGTGGTGCTGTTGGACCAAAACATGCCTGATCGGACAGGGTTGGAACTGTATGAGCAACTTTGTTTCGTACTGGCGCAAAACCCCATTGGCCTGCTCGTTACGGCGCTGGCGTCTGATGAGTTAAAGGCAAAATCTGAGGCGTTAGGAATGGCCGGGTTTATTGGTAAACCCTTTGATATTTATTATCTTGTCAACCAAATAGACAAATCGTTAAATGGTTAAGAAAAGCGTAGCGACCAAAGTTGGCCGCTACGTTGTTCAGCAAAACGTTAAGCAGGAAAGCTTAACTATCTTTAGGTGCTCGACCTGCACGCTTACGTTCGGTTTCCGTAAGCAGGCGCTTACGGATACGCGTTGACTTAGGCGTGATCTCGACCAACTCATCGTCATCAATAAACTCAAGCGCTTGCTCAAGCGTTAAACGAATCGGTGGTGAAAGCGTTAAGGCATCATCCGTACCTGACGCTCGTACGTTGGTTAACTGCTTACCCTTCAAACAGTTGACGGTAAGGTCGTTACCACGGTTGTGAACACCGATAATCTGACCTTCGTAAACTTCATCACCGTGAGACGCCATCAACTTGCCGCGCTCTTGCAGATTAAACAGCGCGTAGGTCAATGCTTTACCGGTTGCATTAGAAATCAATACACCGTTCATGCGTTGACCAATTTTGCCGCCTTTGTGCGGGCCATAATGATCAAAGGTTTTGTACATCAAGCCTGAACCTGACGTCAGGGTCATGAATTCAGTTTGGAAACCGATCAAGCCGCGACTTGGCACCATAAAGTCGATACGCACGCGACCTTTACCGTCAGGTGTCATGTTGGTCATTTCGGCCTTGCGTAGACCTAGTTTTTCCATCACCGAACCTTGATGCTCTTCTTCGATATCAACGGTTAAGTTTTCGAACGGCTCAAGAGTTTGACCGTCTTCCTCTTTGATAATAACTTCTGGGCGTGAAACGGCGAGTTCAAAGCCTTCACGACGCATATTTTCAATCAAAATACCGAGGTGTAATTCACCACGACCCGACACGCGGAAACGGTCTGGGTTATCGGTTTCTTCAACGCGCAACGCCACGTTGTGCATCAGCTCGTGTTGCAACCGCTCAAGGATCTGGCGCGAGGTGACAAATTTACCTTCTTTACCGGCAAATGGTGACGTATTGACCTGGAAAGTCATGGTCACTGTTGGCTCGTCAACTGACAGCGGTTTCAGTGCTTCAGGGCTTCCCGCAGCACAAATGGTGTCTGATATTTTCAGCTCACCCAAACCAGTGATGGCAACAATGTCACCAGCGCTTGCGGTTTCGGTTTCCAGGCGATCTAAGCCAAGGTAGCCAAAAACTTTGCCTACTTTACCGTTACGCTGTGAGCCATCGGCACCGACCACGGTGACCGCTTGGTTGACTTTCAACGTACCGCGCTTGATGCGGCCAATACCGATAATGCCAAGGTAGCTTGAATAGTCGAGCTGTGACACTTGCATCTGTAATGGACCATCGCGGTCTGCATCAGGTGCTTCAACACGCTCTAAAATCGTCTCAAACAACGGCGTCATATCGGCGCTGGTGTTTTCCGGATCAAGGGTTGCAAAGCCGTTCAACGCAGATGCGTAAACAATTGGGAAATCCAATTGTTCGTCGGTGGCACCAAGGTTATCGAATAAATCGAAAACTTGATCAACGACCCAGTCGGGGCGTGCGCCTGGACGGTCAATTTTGTTTACAACAACAATAGGCTTCAAGCCGTGGGAGAACGCTTTTTGGGTCACAAAACGCGTTTGTGGCATCGGGCCATCAACTGCGTCAACCAAAAGAAGTACCGAGTCGGCCATTGACAGTACACGCTCAACCTCACCACCAAAATCGGCGTGTCCAGGGGTATCTAGGATATTGATACGGTAACCGTTGTAATCAATCGCGGTATTTTTCGCCAAAATGGTGATGCCGCGTTCTTTCTCAATGTCGTTGCTGTCCATGATACGTTCCTGGACTTCACCACGACTCTCGAGAGTACCTGATTGATGTAATAACTTGTCGACCAATGTTGTTTTACCATGGTCAACGTGCGCGATGATCGCGATATTACGTAACTTACTAATTTCTTTACTGTTTACAAACTTGCTCATGAAGTAGATCTCAAAGACGGGACAAGTCCCGTTGATTGGGGGGTGAAAAATGGCGTGAATTATACAGGATTTTCGTACAAATAGCAGGCTAAATAATCAACAGCCTAATTATTAAGGTTGGTGAGTAGCTTGTCGAGGGGCATTGGCCGGGCAAAATAAAAGCCCTGTAGGCGCTGCACACCAAGCTGTTGAAAGATTTCGCATTGGGCTTCACTTTCGATGCCTTCGACCACAACTTTTTTGCCGAGGTAGTCACAAAGTTCGACAATACCGCGTACCACGGCCTGAAGTTCTAGATCTTCGGTAAGGCCAGCGGTAAAGGCTCGGTCAATTTTTATGACATCGGCAGGTAAACGATTTAAATAAGACAAACTCGAAAAACCGGTACCAAAATCATCGATGGCGACGGTACAACCTAAATCGCTCAACGCTTGTAATGAGGCAATGGTTGTTTTGCCTTCGCCAACAAAAATGCCTTCGGTGAGCTCGAGCGCAAGGTTAGCTGGTGCCACTTTGAAATGCGCCAGCCGACCCTTCAGGTATTTGGCAAAGTTATAGCGTTGCAACTGTTGGGCGGAGATATTCACCGCAACTTGTAGCTGCTGCAGCGCGGGGTGCCGCTGAATGTCGCTTAGCACCAGGTCAAGTACTTGCTCGCCAAGAGGAATCACTTGCCCGGTACTTTCGGCAATCGGTATAAACTCAGCAGGTGAGACATAAGCACCGTTATCACGCCAGCGGACTAAGCTTTCGATGGCCACAATTTTGCGACTCTGCGTGTCATAAATAGGCTGGTAATGTACTTCGAGTTCATTTTTATCTAGTGCCAATTGTAAGGCGTTACGCAACTGCACTTGGCGTTGGTAGTCTTGCGCCATCTGGCTGACGAAGTGTTGCGCCAAATTACCGCCAAGTTGTTTTGCTTGGCTCATGGCGATTTCGGCGTGTTGCATCATGTTGCTTGCATGGCGGTCATCACCGTTACTGCTTACGGCACCGATACTGACCGTCAGATGCACTTCGATATTGTTAATAAAGTAGGGTTTGCGAACGACGCGTAACAGGGTCTCTGCAACCTTTTGGAGGTCAACTTCAGTGTTACTCTCAAAGTAAATAACAAACTCGTCACCACTGAATCGTGCCACACGAGCATCGGCAGGTGATACGGCCCGAATGCGTGCTGCCGTTTCGGCCAACACATCATCGCCCAAGCGATGACCCAAACTGTCGTTAATCGGTTTAAAGCCGTCTAAGTTCAGAAATAGAATCGCACGATAATGTGGCGCCAGGGATGCAGCAATGGCATCACGTTGGTTCAGGTAGTTGGTAAACGTATCGCGTCGGAGCAAACCGGTAATTTCATCGTGTAAGGCGAGATAGCGCAATTCGTCTTGCTTATCGACCAGCCGCTGGGCGTTGTCTTCAGCTAACACGTAAATAAAAATAAAGGCAAAGGTGAGCCATAACATCAGCTGATTGATTTGCGCATTGGCTTTGATTTCAGCGTAGTCACCAAGCACGCTATAAAACGTGGTTTGTGCACCTTGCCCTAGCATCACACTCGCAGCGAGGTAGTGTGGGAAGTGCTCGCTTAGCTCAGCCTCAGTGATCACTTGACTGGTATCATCCCCCATGGGAATCAGTAGTTCGGAGTTGAGCCGTAGGTAGGTACGCATATCGGCAAAAGGCTCAATGTACTCTGGGGTGATAACACGGTTAATATCCATCAGCATCACCACACGATAAAACTCGCCACTGGGGCTTGGCGCCGGTATACCAATCATAAAGGTTGGATTGTCAGTGGTTAATGAAGTACCACTAATAATCACTTCAGGTGTGGCTTCAATGCTTTGCAACCATTGGTGGAAACGCTCGGAGGCTAAATGTCCCTGTGCCAAAAACTGATCGCCATAGTGAGTCGAGGTATAAGGTTGTGCTTGCTCATCGAACACAACGAAACCTCTAATAATTGGGTAGTCCTGCGGATAAACCTCAAGGTGATCCGTTAATAAATATTGGAAGTGCGCCTCACTTTCCGTCGTTGCTATGCGTTCCTGCAAGCGTCGCGCGAGTTTACGTTGCTCACTTAAGGTTTCATCGATCATGTTGCCAATCATGGCTATTTTGGTACGCGCTTTATCGCTGGCTGCGGCCAAGTCGCTGTAGCTTGACGAGTACCAAACGCCAAAGCCAGTGGCAACAATGACGACTATGGTCACTAAGGTACGCTTTAAAATTGGACGGCAGTTATAGGTTCTGCGGCTAAACCAGTAAAGCATCGCTAAGCTCGCGGTGCCGAATAAAATATGCATGGCGACCAAGGTGAGCGCTAGATAGTTGGCCTGCTCAGAGTCTAAGCCAGGTAATACTGAAAGGCCCCAAATGCTGCTTTGTAATAAAACAAAAACAAGTAGGTTAAGCGCTAAAATAATAGGCCATAGCCAACGCCCGAAAGAGCTTTTAGGTGAGACTATAAAAAGTAATGCAGTGCCACCCACCACAGTCATGACCACTTCGAGTGGTAGTGCTAGCAGGCTTGTAGTGTCGGCGTAAACAACAAGCGCGAAAACAACAGCAATGATTGCTAATAGACAACAGCCGACGAGCCGGGCAAAAACACGTTTGCGATAAAGCAGCGCAAAGTAACCCATACCTATAAGCAGGGTTGATGCAGACAATGAGCTAGGTATCAAGGCCATTAAGAGTTGGTCTTGGTACAAGCCAAGTTCGGTAAAGCCAACCACGCCAGTCACACTAAAAAAGCTAGCAACGGCAATGACAAACTTGGTAGCTGCAGAAGATGTTAACCGAGTAAACATACACTCTACTCTAGGACTTTAATTGCAAAACTAGCATAGCAAACAAGAATTAGAAATAAAGACTTTGTGACAGGGTGTGACTGGCACTAGAATTCTATTTTAGAATCTTCTAAACTAATAGATATAAACCGTCTCGGAAAAGGTTCACACTATGTACGTTGTTACCATTCCCCGCTCTCTTGGTGGGCTATTCGTTCTGTCGATTGTGCTTGTTGCTGGCCTGTTCGCGACACCAGCAATGGCGCAGGGTTCAGCGGCAAATCATATCGTTGCCGAGCAGCAAAAGCTGCCCGATTACCTGCAACTGCAAGGCGTAGTTGAAGCTCGTAATGCGGCGACAGTTTCCGCCCAAGTGTCAGGCCGCGTTCAGCAAGTACTGGTAGATGTGGGTGATAATGTCAGTGCTGGTAGCACCATAGTTACGCTTACCTCGGTCGAGCAATATCAAGCCTTAGCGCAAGCAGAATCAGAGCTGGCCGCCGCAAATGCAAACCTGCTGGCGACGCAGCAAGAGCATGACCGAGTGACGAAAATGGTGGCACAAAACCTACTTTCGACGGCCGAACGTGATCGGGTGCAAGCCAACCTTGAAACCGCGAAAGCGCAAAAAACTAGCGCCCAGGCCGCGGTCGCCAGAGCACAAGAGCAACTCTCGTACACTGAAGTGAAAGCGCCTTATGCGGGGCTGGTGAGTGAACGCTTGGTCGAACCGGGTGAGTTAGTGCAACCAGGCACGCCTTTGATGAGCGGCTTTGATCCCGAGCAACTTCGTATTCATGTCGATTTACCTGCGACCTATGCGTCTGCGGCGGCAAATTTCGCATGGGCACGTGTGGCCGGGGTGACACCGCTGGAGTTCTTGGTATTTCCTACCGCGCACCAACGCTCAGGGACACAACGACTGCGTCTGACGCTGCCGAGCCAGACCGGTTTTCTGCCCGGCCAATGGCAAAGTGTCAAAGTGAAGGTCGGTGAGCACCAAGGTGTGGTAATTCCAGCCGCTGCACTGTACCGACAAGGTGAGCTCACCATGGTGAAGTTGGCCTCAGGCAATTGGCGAGCCGTACGTGTTGGTGCTCGCTACGGCAGCGACATTGAAATTATTGCCGGCTTAGCCGCAGGTGAGGCGGTGCAGTATGGCAACTAAATTTGGCCTGGCAGGGCGCCTGGCTGCGTGGGGTGAGCGGTCACAAATTACGCCACTGTTGGCACTCTTTGGGTTGTTATTAGGAGTAATGGCTGCGTTCATTACGCCGCGCGAAGAGGAACCCCAAATTGATGTCACTATGGCCGATGTCATGGTGGCCTTTCCCGGTGCACGTGCGGACCAAGTTGAACAGCAATTGGCCACACCGTTAGAGCAACACTTCTCGCGCATGCAGGGCATTGAACACATTTATTCTGTTTCTCAGGCCGGACAAGCACTGGTGACCGTGCAATTTGAAGTAGGTGTTGCGCGTGACAAAGCGCTGCTTGAATTGTTTGATAGTTTAGCGTCTTGGCAGCAGGGGCACCCGCAAACCAGTCAGCCCCTAGTGAAGGCACGCGGTATTGATGATGTACCTATTTTGGGTTTGACCCTAACCTCTAGCGACCTCGATTTAAAGTCCGTGGCCGATACCTTACGTGCGCCCTTACAAAACGTTAGTGGCGTGCGCGACATTGCGATCATTGGTGCCGAACCTGAGCAACTAAGTGTGACGTTAGATACCACCGCGTTAGCCCAAGTGGGGCTCGATATTAGCCAAGTAGCGCAGGCCCTAACGCGGCAAAATGTGAGTACGCAGGCGGGTTATCGCTTGGCACAAGGCGAGCAGATTGCGGTGCAAGCGGGCGGCTTCATTGCCAGTGCGCAAGAATTACGTGAGCTGATTGTTGCCGTGGTCGATGGCCGCCCGGTACGACTCGAACAAGTCGCAACGGTTAGCAGTGGTGCAAATCGCCCATCGCGCTATGTGTGGTCACGCACTAAAGGCGCACAGGCAGAACCTGCGGTAACGATGACCGTGACCAAAAAAGCCGGCGAAAATGCGGTCGATGTGGCCGCCGCGGTGTTGCAGCGGCTAGCGGACTTAGAGCAACAATGGCTACCACCTGAGCTTGAGGTGGCGGTAACACGTAACTACGGTCAGACCGCCGACGATAAAGCCTCGAAGCTGATTCAGAAACTTATCTTTGCGACTATTTCAGTGGTGGCCTTAGTGCTGTTTGCCTTGGGCAAACGTGAAGCCGTGGTTGTCGGCAGTGCAGTAGTGTTAACCCTCGCCACGACCTTATTTGCGTCATGGGCATGGGGCTTCACGCTTAACCGAGTTTCATTGTTTGCGCTGATTTTTTCGATCGGCATTCTAGTGGACGACGCCATCGTTGTGGTGGAAAACATTCATCGCCATTTAGCCCTTGGCAAGTCGTTAAAAGAAGCCATACCCCCGGCCGTGGACGAAGTGGGCGGGCCCACCATCTTAGCCACCTTCACCGTAATTGCTGCGTTGTTACCAATGGCCTTTGTGAGCGGTTTAATGGGGCCCTATATGAGCCCGATCCCCATCAATGCGTCACTAGGCATGTTGCTATCGTTGATTATTGCCTTAACCGTAACACCGTGGCTGGCACGGCATATTTTGAGTGACCACTCCGCCAGCAAGGCTGACTCGCAGCCGACCCCTGACGCCGAGCCCAAGGCCGGACGCTTGCAACGCCTGTTCAGCGCGCTCATGCGGCCGCTTCTTGAAAGTCGCAAGCGCAGGTATTTTATGGGCGCTGGGCTGATTGTGCTTATCGTCGCGATGCTTGGTTTAGCGGCGGTGCAAGCGGTGGTCATGAAAATGCTACCGTTTGACGATAAAAGCGAAATAAAACTGGTACTGGATATGCCCGAGGGCTCAAGTTTAGAGCAGACCAACGGCCTATTATTGCAGTTGGCGGAAAAGCTCGACGAGGTGCCGGAAGTCACTGCTACGCAAATCTATGCGGGCACGGCGTCACCGATCGGCTTTAACGGTTTGGTACGGCAGTATTACCTTAGGCGACAAGCGCATCAGGGTGACATTCAGGTGAGTTTGGCCGCTAAAGGCGAGCGCGACCGCGCGAGTCATGAAGTCGCACTAGCAATTCGGCCATTGTTGGCGCCCTTAGTCGAAGCAGCTGGCGCTCGTTTAAAAGTCGTTGAAGTTCCACCTGGGCCGCCGGTCATGGCGCCCATCGTGGCTGAAGTTTATGGCCCATCCGCAATTGCGCGAGAGCAGGCAGCAGAGCAGGTACAGCGCGAACTGGCCGCTACCGCTGGCGTGGTTGATGTCGACACGACTTTAGTGGCGCAACGTGGCCCCGATGAAACCGCTGAGGAAGTTTGGCAAATCAACACTGCCCGAGCGACGCAGTTGGGCGTTCAGCCGGAGCAGGCATTGCTCACCTTACAAACCGCGCTTAGTGGCCTACCGGTAACCTACGTTGCAGCGCTCGACCAGCTACAACCAGTGCCCGTAAAGTTGTACTTGCCGGCAAACTGGCAGGGCCAAGTGCGGCAACTTGAAGCGCTTACGGTAACCAGCAACAGCGGTGCCAGTGTACCGCTAAGTGCACTGCTGGAGCCTGTACCGGTGCCGCTGCAGCAACCGCGTTACCATAAAGACTTGCGCCCGGTGGTGTATGTCACGGCAGACATGGCCGGCGAATTAGACTCGCCGCTGTATGGTTTATTCGCCGCTGCAGGGGCGATTGATTTACCGCAAAGCTATATCACCCAACCACCAGAGTGGGACCAAGCAGCCCTGAAATGGGACGGTGAATGGCAAATCACCTATGAAACCTTTCGTGACATGGGTTTAGCTTATGCGGTGGGACTGTTATTGATTTACCTATTGGTGGTGGGTCACTTTGGTAGCTATGGCACACCTTTAGTGATTATGGCGCCCATTCCGTTAACGCTTATCGGTATTATGCCAGGGCATGCGCTATTAGGCGCTCAATTCACCGCCACATCGATGATCGGCATGATTGCGCTGGCTGGAATTATTGTGCGTAACTCGATTTTGCTGGTCGACTTTGTCCGCCTATCGGTGGCGGCGGGCAAACCCATCAATGACGCGGTAATTGAAGCTGCAGCGGTGCGTACTCAGCCTATCGTACTTACCGCGATTGCGGCCATGATGGGGGCTTTCTTTATATTGGATGACCCGATCTTTAACGGCTTGGCGGTGAGTTTGATCTTCGGTATTGCGGTGTCAACGGTGTTGACGCTATTAGTGATACCTTTACTGTATGCGTCACTGCTTAAACGACAGCAGGCGAAAGTGAATGCACTATGATAGTGCGATCTATTGCACTAGAATGGTGCGAAAAGAGATGAAAAACGACCTTTCCGGCGGTCACAGCGGCGTTCACCGAAAGGGAACTCCTGTAACTAGCTGAAAAATAAAGGAAGCACTGTTTTGGCACAACCTTTGCAAACGCAAGGTAACGGAAGAAAAATTATCCAGAACAGGTTATACTCGTTTTCATTGACAGATAGAGACATTCGCGATCCCGGAGGAACACATGTCGACAGCACAAGACGTAATGAAATTAATCGAAGAAAAGGAAGTGAAATTCGTAGATCTGCGCTTTACCGATACCAAAGGTAAAGAACAGCACGTCACCATTCCGGTGTCGCAAATCGACGAAGACTTCTTCGAAGAAGGCAAAATGTTCGATGGCTCCTCCATCGGCGGCTGGAAAGGCATCAACGAATCAGACATGGTGCTTATGCCGGACTGTGATTCATGTGTGATTGACCCCTTCACTGACGAAATTACGTTGAACGTGGTGTGTGACATTCTTGAGCCGGATACCATGCAAGGCTATGACCGTGATCCGCGTTCGATTGCGCGTCGTGCAGAAGCCTATTTGCAAAGTGCTGGTTTCGCTGACACCGCATTGTTTGGCCCTGAGCCAGAGTTCTTTTTGTTTAACGATGTGCGTTTCCACACCGATATGAGTGGCTCGTTCTATAAAATTGAAGCGGAAGAAGCAAAATGGAACTCAGGTAAAGAGTACGCCGATGGTAACCTCGCTCACCGTCCGGGTGTGAAAGGTGGTTATTTCCCAGTGCCTCCAGTTGATTCAGCGCATGATATTCGTAGCACCATGAGCACGGTGATGGAAGACATGGGCTTAGTGGTCGAAGCGCACCACCATGAAGTGGCAACAGCGGGCCAAAACGAAGTCGCTACCCGCTTCAACACGTTGACCAAGAAAGCCGACGAAATTCAAATCTACAAGTATGTAGTGCACAACGTCGCTCATTCCTACGGTATGACCGCGACCTTTATGCCGAAGCCGCTCGTAGGTGACAATGGCTCAGGCATGCATGTGCATATGTCACTTGCGAAAGACGGCAAAAACTTGTTCGCGGGCGATCAATATGGCGGTTTGAGTGAAACTGCGCTTTACTACATTGGCGGTATCATTAAACATGCGCGGGCGATCAACGCGTTCGCAAACCCAGCCACCAACTCGTATAAGCGTTTGGTTCCAGGTTTCGAAGCGCCAGTAATGTTAGCTTATTCAGCCCGTAACCGTTCTGCGTCGATTCGTATTCCGTTGGTTGCCAATACCAAGGGCCGTCGTATCGAAGTTCGTTTCCCTGACCCGGCAGCGAACCCGTACTTATGCTTCAGCGTGTTGCTGATGGCGGGTCTTGATGGTATTAAAAACAAGATCCACCCTGGCGACGCTATGGATAAAGACTTGTACGACCTACCGGCGGAAGAAGCGAAAGAAATTCCAACCGTGTGTCATTCCTTAGAAATGGCATTGGAAGCGTTAGACAAAGACCGCGACTTCTTGAAGCAAGGCGGTGTAATGACCGACGATATGATCGACGCCTACATTGCCCTTAAACAAGAAGAAGTGATGACGTTAAAAATGACCACGCACCCAATTGAATTTGATCTGTATTACAGTGTGTAAGTACAGTGTCTAATTCATAAGCGGCTAAACACAGGAGGCCCGCGATGCATAGATTAGTTGGCAAAGGTATTGTCGTATCGATGTTCGTGAGCCTTTTGCTGTTGGCCGTACCTAGCGACGCTCAGGTATACCGTAAAGTGCTGGAAGATGGCACCGTGGTTTACACCGACCAAAAAGAGGAAGGTGCTGAGCAGGTTTCGCTAAATGTTACGACGAGTGAATTTGCACCACCTAAAGATAAGTTTGTGGCGACCGACGCTGACACTGACGAAGCGATCGACACCGACCCTCAAGTGAGTGCCTCGGTAGAAATTGTCAGCCCAGCCCACGAAGCGACGGTACGCGATAATGAAGGGCGACTCATAGTCGCCTGGGCTGACCGTGTGCGTAATGTTCGAGGGCGCGTTAACTACGAGCTTTATGTCGATGGTCAGGTTGCCTATCAAGGGCTTGCGACCGGCGTTAGCTTAGAAGGCTTAAACCGCGGTGAACATCGCTTGCAGGTACGCATGTACAATGAGCAAGGGGCCGAACTAGCGCGCTCTGATACGACCGTAATTTACATGCACCAAGCTTCTATTTTTAATCCAGCTCTGAACAACAACACAGGTGGGACGAGTGGCCAGAACTGATTGCACCAACATGGTGCAACCGGACTGGGACCAACTGCTGACAGGTATCGTTCAGCTCAACGAACAACTGCATATTTGCTACATGAATGCCGCTGCAGAAACTCTGCTCGATGGCAGTCGTAAGCGCTTGCTGGGCACACCTTTGTTTGGCCTGTTTCGGTTTAGTTCACTCGCACCCGAGGTCGTGCGACAGGCTCTGCGCGACAAGCAAAGTGTCTCTGACAGTGATGTGACCTGGGTTTTCCACGACGGGCAACGGGTCACAGTGGAGTTTATTGCGCAACCCTTGCGGCAAAATGATGGTCACCAACATGTGCTGCTTGAGCTAAGGCGTGTCGACCAAATTCGCCGTATTAATCAAGAAAACTCTCAGCAACAACAACTCCAAGCAGCTCACAGTATGGTTCGTGGGCTTGCGCATGAAATCAAAAATCCGTTAGGTGGTTTACGCGGTGCGGCGCAGCTACTCGCCGGTGAGCTAGGTGAACGTCCGTTACTCGAGTATACCGATCTTATTATTAGCCAAGCGGACAGGTTACGGAATCTGGTCGACCGAATGCTGGGCTCACATGAATTACCCGCCCGCGCACCGACAAATGTGCATGAAGTGATTGAACGGGTGATCGCAATTGCCCAGCTAAGTGCGGCGTCAGGTATTCAATTTGAGCGCGATTATGATCCTAGTTTGCCAGAGTTGACAGTGGCCGCCGACAGCATCGAACAGGCACTGCTGAATGTGGTTATGAACGCCGTCGAAGCACTCACCGAAGCCGGTCGAACTGAAGATGGCCACGTGACTGTGCGCACGCGCGTGAAACATCAGCAAACCTTATATGGCTTGCGTTATCGGCGCTGTGCCGTGATCGAAGTGCAAGACAATGGTCCTGGGGTACCTGAACCGTTAAAAGAAACGCTATTTTACCCGATGGTCAGTGGCCGCGCCGGTGGCACTGGTTTAGGCCTCGCCATCACGCAGAACGCCGTACACCAGCATGCGGGTAAAATTGAACTGTTATCAGAGCCCCATACCACGCGTTTTCGGCTTTATTTACCTTATATTGAAACACGTTTTGACAGCAGCGGCAGAGTTGCTGGTAGCGACTAACAAAGGAATCGCTCATGCAAAGTCAGCACCCAGTATGGCTACTCGACGACGACAGCTCGATTCGCTGGGTTTTAGAGCGTGCGCTGCAGCGCGCTGACATCCATAGTCGTAGCTTTGCTGAGGCGGCGAGCCTATATGCCGCATTAGAGCAAGAACAGCCACAAGTATTGTTGACCGACATTCGCATGCCCGGTGACGATGGCTTGGCCGTGCTTGAGCACGTGCAGCAACGTTACCCACAGTTGCGAGTCGTGGTGATGACCGCTCACTCTGATCTCGATTCCGCAGTAAGTGCCTTTCAAGGCGGCGCATTTGAGTACCTGGCCAAGCCTTTCGATTTGGATGAAGTACTGCGAACCTTGCAACGCGCCCTGCAAACCGCAACCCCCAAACAAGCTACTCCAGCGGCCGCGCCCGCAGGCTTAGTAGGTGCCGCGCCGGCGATGCAGGATGTATTTCGCGCCATTGGTAGGTTGTCGCAATCGAGTGTTACGGTATTACTGACCGGTGCTTCGGGCACCGGTAAAGAATTGGTAGCGCGCGCCTTGCACGAACATAGTCCACGTAAGGCCAAGCCGTTTATCGCACTAAACATGGCCGCCATTCCTGCAGACCTCATCGAATCTGAACTGTTTGGTCACGAAAAAGGCGCCTTTACTGGAGCGACCCAACGTCGGCGCGGTCGCTTCGAGCAAGCCGACGGCGGCACCTTGTTTCTGGATGAGATCGGAGACATGCCCTTAGCGGTGCAAACACGCCTGCTAAGAGTGTTGGCTGAAGGGCAGTTTTACCCAGTTGGTAGTTATGAGCCGGTACGCGTCAACGTGCGCATCATTGCGGCGACCCACCAGCAGTTGGAACAGCACGTCAGCGAACGCACCTTTCGCGAAGACTTATTTCATCGCTTAAATGTGATCCGAATTCAGTTGCCGACACTGGCTGAACGGCGCAGTGATATACCGCAGTTGGCGCACCATTTTTTGCAAAAAGCGGCACAAGAGCTCAATGCTGAGCCGAAGCAATTAACCAGTGCCGCCGAAGTGCAGTTGCAACAGGCGCACTGGCCGGGCAATGTTCGACAGTTGGAAAATACCTGCCGCTGGCTTACAGTAATGGCTCCTGGGCGTTGGGTCGATGTTGCCGATTTACCCGATACCCTAGATACAACGCCTTCAGCCAGCAATGAACACCAAGCTAGCGGTTGGCAAGACGCCATGCGCAACCACATTCAACAACGTTTAGCAGCGGGCGATGACGGTATTTTATCGGACGTCGTCGAGGTAATTGAGCGGCTGGCGCTGGAAACTGCGCTGGAGCATACCGACGGCCACAAACAACAGGCGGCGGAAAAATTAGGTTGGGGCCGCAATACCTTGACCCGAAAGCTAAAAGAGTTGGTAAAAGAAACGTAAATACACTATCTATTTATAGGCGTCTTTACATAATGCTTAGTCTGTAAAGCCAACTATAAAACCACAGGGAAACTTATGAGCAAATTATTACTTGTTGATGACGATGCTGAACTAAGCAGTATGTTAGAGCAGATCCTCACCAAGGAAGGTTTTGAGTTAACGCTAGCTGCAGACGGGGAGACCGGTCTCGAGCGCGCGCTAAGCGGATCTTACGATTTAATTTTGCTCGACGTTATGTTGCCTGGTATCGACGGCTTCCAACTGTTACAACGCCTGCGCCAGCAAGCGCGTAACACGCCAGTATTGATGCTGACGGCACGCGGTGACGACGACGATCGAGTGGCCGGACTTGAATTGGGCGCCGATGACTACTTGCCCAAGCCGTTTTACCCGAAAGAGCTCGTCGCTCGCGTAAAAGCCCTACTGCGCCGCACGCCGGCCACGAGTGTGCGCCAAGAAGCCGCTGAATTTGCCGGCTTTACCGTTGATCCCAAAAATAATAAAGCGACCTGCGATGACGTCGAGTTAGATCTCACACCGACGGAATTTGATATTTTAAGAACCTTGGTCGGTGGTACTGGTGAAGTGATCAGCAAAGACCAATTGTCGGTGGCTGCCCTTGGCCGCTCGCTGGCGCCGTTTGACCGCAGCCTCGACGTACACGTGAGCAATATTCGTAAAAAATTACCGACGAGTCCTGAGCGGATACAGACAGTTCGCGGTCGTGGCTATCGCATTTTGCAACTCGCTTAAGCTAGAGCACCCGAGCGATGCGCTGGTACCACTCCCTATCACTGCGGCTGTTGTTACTGTTTTGGGTGCTGTTGTTCGCGGTTGCAAGCAGTGGTTATCTGCTGGCACTGTGGTTTAGCAAACCCATTGCGGCGGAGCCGGTACCTGCAACCGTGCAAGCTTCGCTCGCACCGCTTCTATCGGAAGTAACCACCTTTCGCTCGTTAACACCGGGTCGACTGCTTGCCGGCGACTACCGAGTCGCCGCCAGTTTGGCGCCAAGTGGCAAAGAACGCTTGCAACTTGATCGCAGCTTAGCGCTAAATCATCGCGATATCATGATGCGTCAGCTTGAGGCCGAGCAGGCCCAGCAGTATCCGCTGGGCAATCTAATGCTGATGGGGCCTTTTGAGCTCGAAAACTATCGGATCTTAATCACCCGCCCTATCACTTCAAGTGAGCGTCAAGAGCAGGTGGTCACCGAACAGCAAACCCAGCGGGTACAAACCTTAGTATTGCTGATAGGTAGTTTGGCTATCGCCATTTTACTTGGCGCCTGGCTAGTCATGCCCTTGCGGCGGTTGACCCGCGCTACTCGCGAAATCGCCGAAGGTAGTGAGAAGCTCAGCCTAAGGCGCCTGCCTAAGCGCAACGACGAGTTAGGCGAGTTAGCGCGCGCGCTTGCCACCACAGCGCATGATCTTGCGGTTTCCCGTGATGCCCAGCGGCGTTTACTTTCGGATGTCTCACATGAACTTCGCTCACCCCTAGCACGGATGCAAGTGGCGTTGATGTTAACCGAGGGCAATGACTCGCAAGAACAGCAAGAAAGCCATATGGCGCAGTTGGGGCGTGACTTAGAACGCTTAAGCACCATCATTGAGCGTATTCTGTCGCTGTCTCGCCTCGAAAATGGGCTGGTGCAGCTACAACGTGAGAAAGTTGATACACGTGCACTTGTTGAACAGCTTATCAAAGATCTACGCTACGTGGATGCCGAACAAGGGCAGCGCGTGAAGTTGCAAGAACCGAACGAATGGCCAACTACCGGTAGTGACGCAGAACTCTTGCGTTTGGTACTCGAAAACTTAGTACGCAACGCTTTGCAGTATACCGACGAGAGTATCGAGCTAAGTTGTCAGGCAAACGCCAGCACTTTCACTATAGTGATTCGCGACCATGGGCCTGGCGTGCCAGAAGAACATTTAAGCCAATTGTTTACACCGTTTTACCGCGCCGACCCATCACGGAACCATAAGGCTGGTGTTGGCTTGGGTATGGCGTTAAGCTTGCGTGCTGGTGCCGTGTTAGGTGGTACCGTTTCGGCGCGTAATCACCCCGACGGTGGGCTTGAGGTATCGGTGCAGATGCCGCTGGTGGCACTGTAACGCAGCAATGTTTATTTTACCGTAGGAGCACCTTGGCGTGCATGACGATAACAAAGACGCTTGGCAGGCGTTTTACAATGACACCGTTCTGCCTTACTGGCATCAATATGCCGAGCGCCGCTACCTACAGCGCCCGCAGCAGATCAAGCTGTGTTATTACCTGATACAGCCGCCTCAGGCGAAGGCCATCGTACTGATTAGCCCTGGTCGTATTGAAGGGGCGATTAAATACCCAGAGCTGGTATGGGAGCTTGGCCAGCAAGGCTATGCGGTGGCGATTATTGACCATCGGGGGCAAGGTTTTTCCGATCGGCTCACCGATAACCCGCACAATGGGCATGTGCATCATTTTGACGACTTCGTCGATGACTTTGCTAGCTTTGTGCGGGCCGCCGAACAACAAATGCTAGACCATTATGGCAGCCGCTTGCCGACTTACCTGGTCGCGCACTCGATGGGCGGTGCTATTGCGGCGTTGTACTTTTCTCGTTATCCCCATGACATTAAAGCTGCGGTATTGTCGTCGCCGATGTTTGGTATCAACACCGGTAAACTTCCCCACTGGTTAGCGGTCGCCGTTTCGCGCACCGGAGCCGCGCTCAACTCGTTGCTTAGTCCGCAAAAACCTTGGTACATATGGGGCACGGGTGATTATGTTGAAGTGCCATTTAGCGATAACAACTTATCGCATAGTGTGGCCCGTTATCAGACCTTTCGTGAGCACTATCGAGAGCATCCCGAAGTGCAACTTGGCGGGCCAACGTTGCGCTGGGTTGCTGAAGCGTTAAGTGCCGCGCGCCAAGCAGTGACTGAAGCCGGCGCGATTCAAATACCAGTGCTGGTGGTGCAAGCCGGGGGCGATACGGTGGTGGATGCGAAAGCACAGCAAGACTTTGTCGCTGCGCTGGCGCACCCCGAAAGTCAGTTGCAAGTGGTGCCCGAGGCAATGCATGAAATCTTTATCGAGAGTGATCGTTATCGCAAGCCGGTGGTTGAGCGGCTGATTCGCTGGTTTGCGGGTGATCGGGCACCGCAGAAAGCGGGTCCATGTGAATGATCACATCCGTTTCATGAAACAGTTCACGTAGCTCTTGCTCGGCATGGTCAGCAATATCATGGGCCTGACGTAGCGACAAATGGTCGTCGAGCTCAACATGACACTGAATAAATCGCACTGGCCCTGACGCACGCGTACGCAAATCATGCCAGCCATGAATCCCCTTAGTGGCGGCTAATACAGCCACAATTTTTTCTTTGTCAGCGTCGGGTAATTCACGATCCATAAGCCCTTGAAAGGCATCCCAGCCAATTTTTATAGCGCCGTAGGCCAAATACACTGCAATTAAAATCGCAAAAACACTATCAGCCCAATAGAAGCCATAAGCACTTAGCCCAAGCGCAACGATGACCGCAGTATTTAGCAGTAAGTCAGACTGAAAATGGAGGTGGTCTGCGGCAATTGCTTTTGACTGGGTATGTTTAATCGCCACCCGTTGCAGCAATACCAAGCCAAGCGTCACGGCGATGGCAAAAATTGAGACATAAATGCCCAGCGTTGGCTTAGCGACCGCGCCGCCTTGGTACCATTGTTGCGCACTGTGGATAAGTAGCAGTAGGGCCGACCCTGTGATCAGCGCCGACTGCACTAACGCCGCCAGTGACTCGGCTTTACCATGACCAAAACGGTGTTCATGGTCGGCTGGCTGCAGCGCATAGCGCACCGAGAAAAAGGTAAACAATGAAGCCAGGCTGTCGAGTAATGAGTCCGTAGCCGATGCCAGCATGCTCGAAGCATCGGTACTCACCCACGCCCATAGCTTGACCACAATCAGCGTCAGCGCTACAGAAACCGATGCGCGTGTCGCGGTTTTTACCCAGAATGCATAATCGCGCTCGGGGCGCGACGCTACCTTTTTAGTCAATTAACTGCCTCCGGCAAAATCATGCTGGCGCCAAGCTTCGTAGCTGATAATCGCCACCGCATTGGCAAGGTTAAGTGAACGATTATTAGGCATCATCGGAATACGAATGCGCTGGCTAGCGCTAAACTGCGCCATTACATCATCGGGTAGCCCTTGGGTTTCAGAGCCGAATAACAACACCGACTCATCGGGGTAACGTGATTCCGTATAACAATGGCTACCTTTGGTGGTGCAGGCAAACATAGGTCGCTCGCCCATTGCCTCTTGGAACGCAGCAAAATTGGGGTAGCGCATGACCTTACTCAAGTCGTGGTAGTCTAGCCCCGCGCGGCGTAGCTTCTTCTCCTCAAAGTCGAAGCCTAAAGGTTCAATCAAATGCAACAGACAGCCATTGTTGGCGGTCAGGCGAATAATATTCCCTGTATTGGCCGGCATGACCGGTGTGTGCAGAGCGATATGAAACATTAACCAGCGTCCTTGAGAAGTTCTATGAGTTACCTTGTCGGTGCTTTAACCGGCGTTTGCCGAGCGTCGGGTAAACTCAAATTTAAATAAGCGCGTTGCAGCATCTGCTCAGAGTAAAGGTCTTTAATGGCGCCCGTTCTCACCATTTCACGAAACTTCGTATCAAACCAGTCGCGCAGGTGATAGCCACGAGGGGTTTTCTGAAACACCACATAAATAGGCACAGCGTCGCGTAATTTTACCATGCTATAGGGTGAATTGGTCCAATCGGGCGCGTTCTCAGGGTAACTGATCACCGCACCCATTCGATTCATGTCGAGCATTGCAAAACAATCAAGCTGACTGCTGGCTGAATAATAGTTGAGCTGCGCTGGCAGTAAGTCTTGATAATCGTAGCCTGCGACATGGCAAATAGGTTGTCTCATGGTGCCTTTCAAAACTTGCTCAAGGGCTTGGTCTGAGGCTGCGAATAGAAACAACGGACTGTCAAAATCAATATGATTGCGTGACAAAATAGTGTCAGTTGGAATTTGTTGGCCTAAGGCACCGACAAACGCATCAAAGCGATTGCCATCGATGCCGCGATAGGCGCGATGGAAGGTATTGGTCTGTAAACTTAACTGTGAGGAAACGGGCGCAAATATTTTCTCGACTACGTCCCAATAAGAGCCGGTGCCATCGGGGTTCGTATACTCTGGCCACAGGCCTGCCGTTAAACGCACATGACCAAACTGCGGCGCTTGCTCAAAACCAGGGGTGGTGCGAATTTGTGCTTGGTTTTCTTGTATTATTTCAAGTACGCGACCGCTGGTCAGCATTTCGCCGAGAATGGCTTCAATTTGTGGCACTAAGAAGGCATATTTCTTATGTAAAAAGTGATAACCACTATTCCGCTTGTAGGGCACTGAAATCGTGTAGTCGCTGTCGAGATTCAGCTGTTCAGCTTCAAAATCATTAACTAAAATAGCGTCGACGCGTTGGTTGTTAAATAGCAGCTTTAATTGGGCAAGGTCGACCACTTGTATGTTCGGCAGATCAATAGCGCGCTCGTTAAGTACCGCTTCAACCGACTGAGTGCCGCCAATGTAGGCAAAGCTATCAATGGTTGAAAAGCCACATAGCCCACATTCCCGACGATCGGCGATCATCACTACTTCCGATTCATAAAGCCGGAAGTTCACCCGCACTAAATTAGTGTACTCATCGTGTAAACGTGGAATGCGACCTAGTTCACCCGCAATACGACCATTATTCGCTTCGGTTAAACTGCGATTACGAGGCATCTCTTCAAAGCGTAACTGAATACCGAGCTGCGCATAGGCCTCGCGAAATAGCTGCACCACGAAGTCGGCGATAGGCGATGAGACCGGCTTGCGAAACACCAACTCTTTAGGCCGCTCGGGTGCGTTTTGCCCTTCATCTGGTGCAGGGGTTTGCGCCAACGCAGAGGTACAACACAGCAGCATTAGTGTGAACAGCGAGGTGGCAGAAAGTCTACGAAAATAGTGCAACTTTTAAGGTCTCTGTTAGGTCTATTAAGTTAGATCATAAATGCCGAGGAAGTATAGCACCTCGGTTGTCGAAGAAAAGGTGTTACACTTGGCGCCATCGTAAGTAATCAAGTCGTTACCAAGTCGTCATCAAGACACGCAAGTCATTAGGAGTAACTCGATGCGCACGTCCATTTTGGCTGTTTGCCTGACCTTAGTCACAGGTACGGTTGTAGGCAGCGTTGCCGCTCAACCCAAAAGCAAAAGCGATTTCTTTCCATTTATTGCCCTAGGCCAGTCGCTAGAGGTGTGTTCGAGCATGGCGTGGCAGCGTTGTAACGACACCGATTGGATCGACACCGATGCCATGCGGTCCGACCGCTACGTTAATTTGAGCTCGTCTTACGTTGAACGGCTGTTAGATGATAGAAATTGGACACCGATGCGTCGTGACACTCGTGACGACTTGCGTGAAGCTTTAGAACTGTTGCACGACCGTATGAAGCAAGATGTGATTTCCGAGCGCGTGTTTTTAGAAGAGTTCACACGCCGTGCCACACGCTACATGTATGATCAGTTGTCTGAGCGCGAATGGAACATGATCATTGATTACCTAGAGATGCGTGTGCCTGATGGTGCGCGCTATGGCATCAACCTAGATGCCACTAAAGACACCGTGCAAACGAGCTTACTGCGCCAAGTAACGCGTCAGGCGGCGAAGGTTAGTGATACGGAAACACCGCATGTGCTGGTTATGACAGCAGGTCAGCGCGACAGCCTCGACAAAGTGAATTATTACTTACAGAGTTTTGCCGCCGCAGGTGCCGATGCCTCTTGGTTACCACTTGACCAAGCGGTAGTCGCCGCGCGCGACGCAAAGGCCTGCAACGACCTTGATGAGTACCGTGAAACTGAAATGGACGCGTATCGTCGTGGCAAGGTTCATCGCGACTTGCACCTGCGTCAGCTGGCGTTTTGTGAAACCGGAGACGCCTTGACACAAATTCGTAATGCCGACGCTATTTTCATTGCCGACGGCTCGCCAGACCTACTGCGTCCGCTGTTTATGACGCCATTCAATGAGCCCAACGCACTGGCGGTGGGCATTGCCGAGCGCGTAGCAGAAGAACAGCTGGTGGTGGCTGCCGCCGGTATGGCGGTGAACGTATTGACTAGCAAAGCAGTGCTATCGGCTGGAACGAGTCGCGAAGCCCTCAAAGACGGCGCACATGCGGCCCCAATGCCAGGCTATGGTTGCCATAAGGACGACACTTGCCCACGCGGCTTAAATGAAAACAGCACCACCTATCATCCGCTCGGCGGTGCCGGACTATTCCGTTGGGGCACTTTAGACACCGAAGTAGGTGAGGCTGGGCATCATGGCCGCTTACTGCGTGTTGCAGCGACCAACCGTGTACCGCTGGCGGTCGGCATCGACGCTGCCACCGCACTCATGGTTAACTTAAAATCGGGTCACTTTAAAGTGGTGGGCGAACGTGGCGTGTTTTTCGCTTTGGGTGCTCAGCAGAACGAGCGCGCCGTCGCCGCGAGCTTTCATTACCTGATGGCCGGCGCTACCGGCACCCTTGAGGGCAACGAGGTGAATAACATAAGCTTTGCCGACAGTGCCAAAGTAGTGCAAGAAGACCCGACCACTAACTTCCTTGATGGCCGTGGTATGTACGATGCTTTGCGCTTACTGTGTAACGATCGGGCCAGCATTGAAGTGAAGCAAGAACAGTTCGTGCTTAACTTACTCGGCGGTGAAGGTGTGACCAGCCAGAAAGCCGGCGCAGAATGCCAAGTGCAGAACGCGCGCATTGGCCTGCAATACGCGCCTTCGAAGAGCTTTTAAGTATTAAGCGACGCCGTATTTCGCACGGTAAGCCGCAACAGCCTCGAGATGCTCAGCCAGCTCGGGGCTGTTTTGTAAGTACTCGATCACATCGTTAAGTTTAACGATGCTCACCACCTTCGTGGCAAAGTCGCGCTCAACTTCTTGAATCGCGCTTAGCTCGCCTTGGCCTTTTTCTTGCCGGTCTAACGCAATCAATACCCCAGCGAGTTCCGCATCATTCGCTTTGACAATTTCCATTGACTCACGAATGGCGGTACCTGCGGTGATGACATCGTCGACCAACATAATTTTGCCTTGCAGTGGCGAACCTACTAGGTTGCCACCTTCGCCGTGGTCTTTTTTCTCTTTGCGGTTAAAGCAGTAAGGTACGTCTTTGTTGAACCGGTCATACAAAGCAATCGCCGCCGCGGTGGCAATCGGGATGCCTTTATAGGCGGGGCCAAACAGCACGTCGTAATCGACACCGCTGTCTTGTAGTGCGGCCGCATAAAAGCGGCCAAGCCGGGCCAGATCGGCGCCTTGATTGAATAAACCCGCATTGAAAAAATACGGGCTGGTGCGGCCAGATTTTAGGGTAAACTGGCCGAATTTTAAGACGCCACGGGCGATGGCGAAGCTGATAAAGTCTTTTTGATAGTCTTTCATGTTAACAACCCAAAAGCGTTATTCGTTGTTCGTTGTTCGTTACTCGTGAAAATAACAAACCTTAAGCGAGAGCTTGTTTTTGTAGGTCCATAAGCTCGCGGATGGCGTGACGTGCTAGGTCTAGCATTTCGTTCATGTCTTCCATCGAGAAGGCTTCGCCTTCGGCGGTGCCTTGTACTTCAATGAACTTGCCGGCCTCGGTCATTACTACGTTCATGTCGGTTTCGGCTTTGGAGTCTTCTGGGTAGTCTAAGTCGGCCACTGCGTGACCGTTGTACATGCCCACAGAAATAGCGGCCACTAAACCTTTCAATGGATTGGTTTTAACCATGCCTTCTTTGCGCATCCAATTCAGCGCATCCACTAATGCTACGCAAGCACCGGTAATTGACGCGGTACGCGTACCACCGTCCGCCTGAATCACGTCGCAGTCGATGGTGATCGAGTTCTCACCTAAGGCGTTTAAGTCGACACAAGCGCGCAATGAACGACCAATTAAGCGTTGAATTTCAACGGTGCGACCACCTTGTTTACCGCGCGCTGCTTCACGGTCCATACGGGTGTGCGTTGCCCGTGGCAACATGCCGTACTCGGCGGTGACCCAGCCCTGGCCTTTACCTTTCAAAAAGCGTGGTACGCCTTTCACCACACTGGCGGTACACAGCACCTTGGTTTCGCCAAACTCAATGAGTACCGAGCCTTCAGCATGACAGGTGTAGTTCCGAGTAATGGTCACCGGACGAATTTGTTGGGTAGTACGACCACTTGGACGCATGGGCAGGCTCCTTTGATAGCTTTTTGATGGGCGGGAATTATAGCAGAGTTACAGACGAAATTCCGCGTGCTGAAAAACAATGTTAAACTGTCGGCAACTTTAGATAAGAGACACCAGATTATGATTCAAAGTATGACCGGATATGCGCGCCACGAACACAAAGCCGAATGGGGCACAGTGACGTGGGAGCTGCGCTCGGTAAACCAACGGTTTTTGGAAACCTACTTTCGTATGCCCGAGCAATTTCGCTCGATGGAAAACATGCTGCGCGAAAAGTTGCGCAAACAATTGCAGCGCGGCAAAGTTGAATGCAACCTGCGGGTACATTTTGCTGAGCAAGCGGAAGGTAGCCTGCAACTGAACGAAGAGCTTGCGAAAAGCGTGATTTCAAGTGCCAACTGGATCGCCAACCAAAGTGCATCGGCACAAATTAACCCGCTTGATGTGCTGCGCTGGCCAGGAGTAGTGGCGCAAAGTGAAGACGACATGGACGCCATACAAGGCGATGTTCGCGCGGCATTTGATACCGCCGTCGCTGAGTTTATTGACAACCGTTCAAGCGAAGGTAAAGCCCTTGAACGCCTCATTGAAGAGCGCCTAGAGGGCGTATCAGAGCAGGCGGCGTTTGTGCGCAAACGCATGCCGGAAGTACTTGAGTGGCAACGTGAGCGCTTACTTACTCGACTCGAGGAAGCCAAAGTCGAGCTCGACCCACAACGCCTGGAAAGCGAAATGGTGATGCTGGCGCAAAAAACCGACGTTGCTGAAGAACTCGATCGCCTCGACACCCACGTCGTTGAAACCCGCAAAATTTTGCGCAAAGGTGGCGCCTGCGGCCGCCGTCTTGACTTCATGATGCAAGAATTCAACCGCGAAGCGAACACTCTCGGCTCGAAGTCTATCAACACCGACATCACCACCGCTGCGGTGGAGTTGAAGGTGCTGATTGAGCAGATGCGGGAGCAGATCCAGAACATCGAATAAGGTCATGTTAAGTTTTGTTAAGTATACTAAGTTTGGATAAGGTCGCGTCATTGCGGCCTTTTTCGTATCTAATGGTAATGCAATGTTCGTGATTGTCCGCTATATTGTGGTGACAAGGGTGGTGACAAAGAGTTTATAGGGTCTCCATCTTTAGGTTTTGTCACCACATGGAGATAGTCATGAATAGTAGTCAGATCAAAGCACTTTTTAGAGCCGGAGAGGACGTTCGGAAAAGTGTGGGTGATGGGCTCTATTTCAGAATTGAACAAGGTACTGCTTCATGGTTTGTGCGATATACCTATGCGGGCAAGCGCAAGACCATCACCTTGCTGGAAGGATATCCGAACTGCTCATTGGCTGACGCTAAGATTCAAGCTGCTGCAATTCGCTCAAAAGTTAAGAATGGCATTGACCCCCAGCTTGAGCGTCGTCGAGAAACTGGCGGTGCTATTCACACAGTTCACGATCTTTTTAATGACTGGTTTGACCGCGCAGTAAAGAACCGCGTTAAGCATCCAGGCAATGACGAGCGCGTATACCGTAATTACCTCAAGAGCCGCTTGGGCAAATATTCGCTAAAAGACATTACACCGATTGATGTTCGCAATGTTCTCGATGAGCTGCAGCAGACAGGTAATAAGACTACCTCAGCGCGAGCGCTAAGCATAATGAAGCGTATGTTTAACCACGGCATCAAGCTAAATTTGGTCAGTAGTAATCCAGCGATCTATTTTACCGGAGTCGATGTTGGCCAAGACTATTCGCCTCGAGAGCGCTCATTATCGGAGACCGAAATAGAGGTGGCATTTGCTACTTTCCGCGAGCAACAAGATATCTTCACTCGTGACAACTATCTTGCATGCCTTTTACTCTTGCACCTAGGTTGTCGCAAATCAGAAATCATATCGTCGCGGTGGGAACAAATTGATTTAGAGAACCAGACTTGGTTCTTTCCCGAGAACAAAACCAGTAAGCCAATTACGGTGCCGATCCCAAATCAAATGCTACCCGTGATTGAAGAACTAAAAGTGCGCTGTGCAGGCTCTGAATATGTGTTTCCTTCGCGCAGAAGAAGCAAAAGAAGAGGCTATATTTCTGACGATACGTTGAATCATGCGTTAGCCAAACTATTCGGACAGAAAGTTGATAGCAAGAAAAAGCCCTACCCAAATGTTCTTGGTTCAGCTGGAGTCGACCACTTTACGGTGCATGACCTACGCAGAACCTATCGAACATTGCTTGCTAAGTTGAAAGTGCCAGATGCCATTGCCGAGCGATGCTTGAATCATGAGCTGCGGGGTGTCTTGAAGGTCTACAATCAATACGATTACCTTGAAGAGCGCAGAGAAGCAAACGGCAAAGTAGCTAATTTTCTTGAACCATTAATACATGGAGGTAGCGATGAGTAAACGTGATGAGTTTATCAAAGGTCCCAATGCACTCAGGTTGGCGCAAATAGAGCAGAGCTTGCAGCGGGTTAAAGATGCTGGGTTTGAGCGCGAGGCGGAATTGCTAAGGAGCGAGATTGAATTGCTGCGGCAGAAAGCTGGCACTGTTTATGACTCGGTTGAGCCAGTTTTCGACGAGAATGTAAAACGGAGAGGGCAACCTAAAAATGCAGCAACTGCAAGACATGAAGGGCTTGAGGAGTACAGAACTTGTTTACGCAAGTGGGCGGTCGATATGTATTTAAAAGATCGCAAGGAATCTGACAGTCTTGGCCGGAGTTATCGTTCGAAGCGAGAAGGCAAAAATAACGCAGCAGATTGGCTACTCAAGCTGTTTAAAGCGGACCGTAAAGTAGAGAAAGATAAAAATGCGATCCCAAAAAATGCAGAAACGGGAAATCATCACGGAAGTCCTGAGCCACCATCAAAGCCGAAGTTTAAAGCGACAAAGAACTTCTTTTACAAGGCAATTCAAAATTTTTCGTGAAACATGCGCGCAACCCTACGGAAGGCGTGAATGTTGCGCGCATGTCGCCGATTCCCATCAGTTAATTTGCTTCTGACATTCACAACCTGTTAGAGGCAACGACATGAAAATACAAACCACAACCTTCATACCTGTACAAAGAAAACCTAAAGATCGTTTAGTTCGTGAGCGGGAATGCAGAGCAATTACCGGGTTAGCCCGTCAACGACGCTGGGAACTTGAAAAACAAGGCAAGTTTCCTAAGCGTGTCTACCTCGGTAAGCGATCCGTTGCATGGCGCTTGAGCGATCTTGAAAAGTGGATTGAGGAAGTGTCCGAAAACGGACTGATTTGATGTACAGGTGTCTTTCTCGGACCGTTAAGAGCGTCAACCTAACTTTTTGAGCGTGCAATTATTTATACCTAGCCCAATCAACATGGCTCATGGAGGAGCAAAGTCCATGGGGAATTACTAGGTAATTAATAATATCTATGAGTATCTTATGGCTCACAATAAAAAGGTAACCTGGTTTCATCACAGAGGCATCGACTGGCAAGTCAATGCAAATGGTAGCGCGTTGGACTCTTTGATTTTGCGTAACGTCATCGAATTGCCAATGCAGATGCTAGACCATCATCGAAAGGTGTTCCTTCTTAGATTTGATGTATCTTGTTCCTCCTACCAGAGGGATAATCGACAGGTAAGTGCCCTAATTGAATGGCTAAAAACCAGGGTGCGGAAGAATCGCTATTCAAAACGAGTTGGAATATGTTGGGTAAGGGAGATGCATGATGCGCCCACACAACATTACCACGTGATCATTGTGCTGGATGGGAGCAAGGTTAAGCACCCACATCAACTGGCGACTTGGATCAAATCTTATTGGCAGTCCTACGGCAGGTATCATCAGCCTCGTTATTACAATTTGACTCGTGACAACGAAAGTGACCTTTTCGAGGCAATATGGCATTGTAGTTACTTAGCAAAAACCAAGGGGAAAAACGCGAGAGCCCCCAAAGTTAGACGGTTTAGTGCAACAATTAGCGAGTTGTATTGAGTCGTGCGACACATATTGTAGCGATACTGAGTGATTCTAATTAATTATGGATGGTCTCTCGCGTCTAGAAGGTAAACGGAGGTACCCAAAAAGATGTTTCACTAAGAATAGATGAAATTCTTCATAATCTGTAGATAGAAAAGGAAGGCAAAAACTTGCCTGTGTATAGTATGAAAGCCCCCACGTAACAGAACATTGAAAACAAGGGGAAAGTGTGCTAGCTGTAACAAACGTCATTCTTAGTTTATGATTCTCCTCCCAAGATGGGACGCTTCCAGGAGCAAAACATGAAAGATCAAAAACTTCAGACCCATACTCTTTGGTTTTGCGAAAGTGATCAGACCAGCGGGCTCCCTGAGGTCAATGATGCGGCTCTCGAACAAAGCTCGCGTAGGCGTTTAGCTTCGTTGACTTCCATACCAGCGTACTTACTGCGCCAGTTATAAAAAGTGCCGTTCGATATACCTAGGCGACGGCAAATGTCTTCAACCTTGGCACCGGCCTCATGCTCTTTGATGGCCTTGATGATTTGTTCTTCGCTGTAACGTTTTTTCATATTGAGATCTCCACTTGACCCATTTTAATGGAAATCTCATCGATGTCATGGTTCTATTCTTAGGGGAGACGTCAGCTTTTAGTTGCACCTTAAAGCATTTATGTGAAATGCCTTTGATGTTCCTTATCTCGATTTGGCTTATGGTCATCGTCCAATATCCTTATTTTATTGTTACTTGGCCGTTCATTAGCATGGGGAGTAGCCAATCGCGGAGCTTAACCAATTGTTTATTTTCCAATGACTTGAGCTTTATCTGTTCAAATAATGGGTAAGCTTTCTGATGATAGTCTTGTAATACTTGATCTGATGGTTTCAGAATTACGATTGCACTAAAGTCACCTTTATTCATATTTGAGAAAGTGTTACCAGTCTTAGCTTTTGCTCCCTCAAAGTACCCTTTAATAGCAAAATACAAATAATATTTACTGATCTTATTACTACAAACTACAGAGTTAATTTGCTGATTTGTTTGTGCTGGTGTGGTCACAAAACCAACTAAACCAGGGCTGGCTATACAGGTTACACAGATACTATCTTCTGGCAAAAATTTGTTTTTCTGGGTTGCCGCGCCACTGGCTGTAAGTGTTTCTTCGGTGGAAACGATATATGTATTCCCTCGAATATCACCAATTGTGATAAATGGCACATTACCGCCAAAATACTCAGGATTATCTTTCGAGGGTGTTTTCCCTGTAACAATATTGGGTTCAATTTCACCTATCGTTGAATCTTCCCACCCCTCCGGTATTTCGCGCTTTAGGGTTGGGTTGTAGACCATTGTGCCGCCAGAGCTTTTGTAGGGCTTGCCGTTGGCATCGGGGAAGCCAAACTGTACAAACCAGTAGTCGTACAAGGTTTTGGCCATCGCTTCCAGCTCGGCGTTGATACGGTTATTCACTCGTACTTTCGTATCTATCGCATCTAAAATAGCAACTATTTTTTCCTTAACTTCATCTTTCTTAGGGACGAGAATTGGAAGGTTCCTAAGTGCACCCAACGCTATATATGGTTGTGTTGAACCACTTTTCACTGCATCAAGATGGGCTTTGCCTATTGGTGATTTGAGATAGTAGTAGAGCCACTTGGCATTAACCTCAGAGCCAGCTTTAAATAAACCAACATTTTTTACGGCATAGTCTATTTCTTCATTGCTTTCAATAAAACAGAAACCACAATAAGCCCCGATCATGCTGATAATGACATCCCACTGATCAACCTTGCTTCTTTTGTTGATCTCATTGAAGTCATGTTCACTTATTAGGTAAGCAGTATCAAAATCGATCACGTCACCCTTTATATGCTTGGAGGTGATAAGTGGTTTCCCATACTCAGCTTGTTTTGGGGAGTCATGTGTTCCATCGGTGATTTTTGTACAATACTCATTACCAGGAACATATGTCCAAGAGCTACATAACATACTTCAACCCCGCCAACTGCTTTTTAATCTCCGTTTCTAATTCACGAGATTGACTAAACAGGCTATCTAAGTTGCTGGTAAAGCCTTGCATCTTTTCAGCAAACTGCTCTGGAGTAATATCCACATATTCAATTTTGACATCAAAGTACTGGCCTGCACTTAACGAGTAATTTTTGGCTTCGATGTCGCTGTAACTTACCGCAACAGAAAAATCTTCTACCGCTTGTTTACCATTAAATACATCAATAATCTTTTGTTCTTCACCGGCGGTTAATACGGTTTTTTGGTTTTTGCCGTCTTTGACCTTTTCACCCAAGTTTGAACCATCTACCAGCACCACATCGCCATCGTTGCTGGCATCGATAAACAGGATCGACACGTTAGTGCCGGTAGTCGCGAAAATATTGGATGGCATAGAAACTACACCAGCGAGCATCTTGTTTTTCACCAAATGCTCACGGATTTTTTTATCGATACCTGATTGTGCGGTAATAAAACCGGTGGGGACTACGACAGCCGCTTTGCCTCCAGGTTTAAGCGAAGTGATAATGTGTTGTAAAAATAGCGAATAGATTGCCATTTTGTCTTTGGCTTTCGCTGGCGCTTTGGGGATGCCAGCAAAAAAGCGCTCTTTGTTTTCCTTACTGTCTAGTTCATCCCTAAAATCGCTGAAGTCCAGCTTAAACGGCGGATTTGAAACGATATAGTCAAAGCGTTTCAGTTCCTTGCCATCTTTATGGTACGGGTGTTGAATAGTATTACCCTGGATAACATTCGGAATGGAGTGTACCAAGTTATTTAAGATTAGGTTTAAACGCAGCAAGTTGGAGGATTTTTGTGAAATATCCTGCGTGTAAATGCTACAGCGGTTTTCGCCAATCGCATGAGCCACGTTCATTAACAAAGTGCCGGAACCTGCGGATGGATCATAACAGCTGACATTGCGCACTGTGCCACGTTGATCTTTTGGAACTAGGATTTCGGCCATGATGCGTGCTACCGCATGTGGTGTAAAGTACTCGGCGTATTTACCGCCGGAATTACTGTTGTAGTCTTTGATCAGGTATTCAAAGATGGTGGCGTAGAAGTCAAATTTTTGGATGAAAATACGCTCAAAGCTGAACTCCACCAGTTTGTTGATGATTGCCCGGCAGAAGGCATCGCGTTTAGAGTCGTCTGCAATGTATTGGCTGATGCGGTCGAACAGCACCACTTTTGCACCGCCATCTGTTTTTACCGCGAATACATCGTTATTGGTAATAGCTATGTCGATTAGCGTGTCGTCAAAAAGTTTGGCAAAGTCAGGTGTGTTTTGTTGGCTAAACAGGTAGCTGATAAAATGTTGCGGTTTTAGCCGTGCTGTATCGCCGCCCATTTGCAGTTGCAGCATGTCGAGGTCGTCTTCTGACATGGCCGCGAGTGCATCTTCCCACTTATCGGCTGTGGCGATGTTGTCGTCCAGTTTTTTGGCTTCAAATGCAAATTTGTCGTTTAAAAACTTGTACAAAAAGGTTTGGGTAATGATTTTAAATTCGTTACCGTCGTTACCTAAACCATAGTTGGCGCAAATGCTTTTTAAGCTATCAATCAGAGTTTTGGTTTTTTGCTGAAATTCTAATTCAACCATTTAGTTTTTACTTCCTAATAAGTTTTACCGGCGTAGTTATCAATGACGAAGCAAATGTTACCAAGCTTGGCTGCCGGTATTAAATTCTTTTAAATATTCGGCGACGACCAAGTGATTGATATAACGTGAGGCATCGGAGTTGAGTTTAATCTTTTGCTCTTTCATAAAGCGTGCTATCACGAGCGGCATCATCTGGCGCTCGAAGTAGTTTTCGTTATCGAGCACTTGGCTGTTGTTGAGTACCTGTTCGTCAGCATCTTGCTTCACACCCGCGAGGGCTTCAAATATTTTACGCTCGGACTCGCTGATATCACATTGCCTCCGCTGACGTTCTTGAAGGCGTTTATGGATACGCGTGTATTTAGCATCGCCGAGGTATTTTTGCCTTAGCTGATTGTTTTCGCGGTTTAGCTCTTTGACGCGGTCGTGTATTTTATTCAGGGCATCAATATTGGCAACCATTTCCTCTTGGGTGACTTCACTTAAGTTTTTCTTCTTAAATAAGCGCTCTAGTTCTTCTTTTAAGGTTATAAACTTCGGGTCTTGTTGGTCAAAATTGCTAGCTAAGGCTTCGCGTGTTTGGCGCAGGGTGTTTTTAAGCTTGTCGGCAAGTACCAGTTCTTCTTCGCCAATTTTAACAAACTTGAAAATAATGTCTTCCAAGGCGCGGTTTAGCAGGGTACTGGTATCTTGGCCGCTTTCTAAATCATTTTTAAGGTTGAGTAAGTCTAGGTGGTTGCTGGTTTCACGGTAAAGTACATTGAGCTTGGCAAAATCCAGTTCATCCAGAAAGTCATAATCACCTTGCAAGCGGATCAAATTATACAGGCTGCGAGCATCGGCGAGGGCCTTTTTCAGCGCTAAAATGGTATCACGGTCTTGAATTTGGCTGATTTGGTTGCAAAACTCTTCCATGTTGTCGGTATTAAAACGAAACAGAACGTCTTTGATATGCTCAATTTCTTGTACGATCTCTTCCTGAGATTTAAATAGGTGTGAGTAATGCTCCATCTCATCGCCTAACTCCGACTGTAGCTCTTCAAAATAGGCTTTGTTCGTTGCATCAAACTCTTGTCGAATATCAGCGAAATCCACGACATAACCGTAGCGGAAATCTTTGTACGTGCGGTTTACCCGTGTAAGGGCTTGTAGCAAATTATGTTTGCGGATCACTCTACCTAGGTATAGCTTTTTCAGCCGCTTAGCATCAAAGCCTGTGAGAAGCATGTTATAGACAAACAGAAAGTCGATTTTACCTGCTTTAAAGTCCTCTACCCAATCTTTACGCTCTTCTTTGGTGCCTATGTCATGCAAAATCAGAGCCGCGTTTTTTACCTTTTGTGCTTGTTTAGCAGCGCCTCCATAGGTGATTGGCGGTGGTTCGGCAGCTTCTTGCAATACTGGTGTTTGGTCTCCAGACATTTGCGGTAAAATTGGTGATTGGGAATAAACCTCATTGAATATTTCGAACATCTGCTTTGCTTGGTCTGAACTATCACAGATGACCATCCCGCCAATGCTAGATTCGTTCAAAGCACCTCTGCTTTTTTCAAAGTCATTCACAATATAAGCTAGCATGGGCTCTACAAAGCTTGGGTGAGCGTATATTAATTTACGGTCCACATCTCCCATTTTGACTTCGGCTTCTTCAAGGGCTTTCTGTAGTTCGATTTTGTATTGTGTGCTGATTTCTTCGCGAATTAAGCGCAAAGTGTAACCATCGGCTATTGAAGCATTGTAATAGTACTTGTGAATGTAGTCGCCAAACAACGCACGCGAGTTGTAGTCATCACCCAATAATGGTGTACCAGTTAAGCCAATTTTGATGGCGTTTTTGTCTGATTGACTTAAATTCGCTAAAAAACTGCCTTTGGGATTGTAGCTGCGATGCACTTCGTCCAAAAAGTAGACGCGCTGTATTGCCACGTTGTAGTCATTGGTACTAACCACATCCGGATCATCTTTAAACTTTTGAATGTTCACCACGGTAATTTCTGGTTTACCAGAATGGTTATGGATCACCTGTGTAGCTTTAATATCACGTGTAAACGCATCACGTGAATTAATTATATGCACGGTTAGGCCTCGGCCAGTAAATTCCCGTTGTGCTTGTTGTAGAAGGTCTAACCGGTCAACGATAAAGTAAAACTTTGGAATTATCTGCTGTTTTTGGAAGTAGTCGGTTAAATAGCGAACACTATAAAAGGCTAAAGCGGTTTTACCACTACCTTGAGTGTGCCAGATTATGCCCTTTTTGATACCTTCGCTTAGTTTTTGTTCAATAGCTTTGGTTGCGAACAACTGCGGGTAGCGCATGATATGCTTTTGTAGCCCATCTGACTCTGATACATAGGCCAGTGCATAGCGCAAGATAAAAGCTAGGCGTTCACGGCTCAGTAAAGAGGTACAAATGCGGTTGGTTGGGCGCTCGGGTTGCTTGTTGGTTTGAAATTCTGGGTTACTGCGGATCACTTCCAGATTATTGTCTTTTAAAACTTTAAGTTCATCTTCATCCGGCAAAGGTTTAAGCAGCGCGGTTAAGTTTAATACTTCTTCTTCGCGGAAATAGTTAAAAACAGGCTTATTATATGAGCTACTGGCGTAGAAGGCACCTTGTACTGGTTCAGGGTCGCCGTCGTCGTACTCCATGTTATTGGAGAAAATCATAAACTGGGTGATGTTAGCAAAACGCTTGAATTTAGGGTTCTGAAAGCGTTTGTTGATGCGGTCACGCTCGGCCAGAATACCTTCGCGGTTATTGGGCTTTTTCACCTCAATAAACACCAGCGGCATTCCGTTAATCAACACAGTGATATCTGGGCGGAACTCTTCATCACCATTCTGACAAGTCAGCTCGGTGACAACATGAAAACTGTTATTGTTGAAGTTTTCTAAATCGATCAGTTTGGTGTTTGATCGTTCAGACAAGCGCTCAAAAAAAGCACGGCCAAGGTCTTCGTTATCAAGCAGCAGTTTGACATCGTCGAATAAACGGCCTACTTCGGCATCTTCAATACCGGGGTTAATTTTTCCAATAGCCGCTTTGAATAAATCCGGGAAGATATTGGTATCTAAGTCCCAGGTTTGACCCTTGAGTGATAGATACCGATAGCCTAAGCGCATCAGGTGCAGTATTGCTGGTATTTTGACCCGGCTATCTTCGTTGAATTTATTCGTACTGAAGGTCATGACATTCCTTGTGTTCGCTTTTATTCGGAGCCTGCTCAAGTAGCAGTTCGCTTAGTTGTTAACACTATCTTTTGTTACTGTTAATTAATCTATCACTTTGAGTCTGTATCACAACATATTCGAATTGAAGTCAGACACTTCTGTTTCAACGTGCTGAGCGTCTCGAGGTATGTGCCTCTTCACTGAGTTCGTTATTCAGGAGTTTTCGATACACTTCAGTTGTGGATGCTAATGAGTCCTTAGTTAGGCAGAAGCTGGATACGGATAAAGTTAAAGTCTGACTAAAATGAAATAGCTCAATATTTTTAGAGGCTTGAAACTTGTCCCAGGCAGGGTAGACCAGCATTAAATGACCCGAGCATCCTAGTAGCTGATTTCCATACGCCAACATCTGGTAAAAGTCCCGTTCACTCAGCCCGTAAGTTGAACCACCATCGTATACATCAAGTAGCTTCCACTTGGTATCCAGGATCCAGCGCTTGTCACCAATGACAACCTCTATATCCGGTATTAACTTAAACACTCCTTTGCCCTTATGTTGGCAAAGGTACTCGGTAGCAAGCTGGGTTCTGACAGTGCCCTTGCTGCCGATGGCTCGTCGAAGCTGTTCAGCAACATAGTTCTCAAACAGCTTTTCCATTGGGAAGAGCATGCTTATGCCGCGCCAGCCACCAGAGACAGAAAGTGGAACATGTTGGTTGAGGATAAACTCACACCAAGGCTTAATTGGTCGGTAATGCGTCAACAAGCGGTCTGTTGACCAAGATTTGAAATCAGCCCTAGGGTCCGACGATTCGGGCAATTGTAGGAGTTGTGAGAGCATCTCGTGAGCTAACCGCCAGTTGTCGTTGTCTTGAGTGGCTGAGCACACAGCAACAAGCGCAGATTTGATAAGACGGTTCTCTGGTCTATCCGGTAAAAACAAGTCATGGCGAATATTGAATACATGCGCTTTTCCGGGTGGCTGGCGCAGTTGTTTTGCGATATCCATTTGGCCGCGCAAGAAGCGTGCTTCTTCCTCTCGAACTTGGTAATCGAACTGCAGACCTCGCTTTAGTAAAACTTCCAGCTCACTCAAAAAATAAGTAATAAGCCACTCGCGAATCGGCATTTCAAATCGCTCAACATCGGCAAAGTCTGCCTCGCGCACTGAAAGTTGCATTGAGGTTTTGATTAGCCGTTTTAGCAAAGCGCGAGCTTCGGCCGCGGAAGTTTGTTCTGTTGTGTGCTTCGGTAGCACCTCAATCACCGTTCCACAGGGTGACTCAAGCACGCCGACGTAATTATCCAAACGAAGAAGCTTCTGACTATCAAGCTCAAATAACGGTAGGCCATTGCGCCGAAATTGCTGCCCAAGTTCAACGAGCCAACGAAATGCCGACTCGCTAATATGTGCGCGATCGAGTGTGTTCACCACTACCGGTGCAGTGGTCAAATAGGCATATTCGCGAACAACAACCGTCGACGTCA
Source organism: Pseudidiomarina piscicola (assembly GCF_902806985.1). Taxonomy (GTDB): domain Bacteria; phylum Pseudomonadota; class Gammaproteobacteria; order Enterobacterales; family Alteromonadaceae; genus Pseudidiomarina; species Pseudidiomarina piscicola. The sequence goes on along the minus strand of NZ_CADCXY010000004.1, from coordinate 88,518 downwards.
TTACTCAGCACTACCCATTTCATAAATCTGTTTGTAAGATGCGGCCTGTTCAAAAGCAGACTCATTCAATCGCCACCGGTCACGCGAGTTTAGCTGCACATCGCCGGGGAACAGCTCATCAAAATTAATCGCATCATCTTTCACGATAAATGCATGGTCGTTCGACTTGCTTTGATCATTCAATATCCAACGGATACGCTGCCAATCTTCAAAGAAGTATTCTTGAAGCAGCGGAATGATCTTCTGCTGAAAAATTTCGGCGAGGTCATGTAACACAACATCTGATTTGTCTTTCAAATGAATAAAATAGGCATGGCCAATACAGTGGTCTTTATCCAGTAGTGCCGTAATTCGGCGATTGATAACGTCGAGCATCTCTTCAACATCAATGCCGTCAACGCTAACCCCTTTGAGTTCTTCAGGAAGGGGCGGCATTTCAATGAAATCGAAGCGACGACGCAAGGCCAAATCGAGCCCTGCAAGTGAACGGTCGGCAGTGTTCATTGTACCGATGATGTATAAGTTATCAGGCACCGAGAACCGGTCGCCAGTCAGTGGAAGTGTTACCTCTAGCGCTTCTGTTGCACCAGAGCGCTTAGATGGTTCGATTAGTGTGATCAGCTCACCAAAAATCCGTGAGATATTACCGCGATTGATCTCGTCGATGATGAGCACGTAATTCTGGCGCTCAACCTTTTTGTTGTTTAGCTTAGAACCAATTTCTTTTAATCGACGCACGAGCGATTCGTAATATGGCTGCAAGCCGCCTTTGATTTCTCGTTCGCCGTTAAAGACAGCTTCTAATGTGGTGGCTGAAAGCGTATGAACCGATTGACCTTGGCTTTTATCAAAACGAATGGTGTTGGCATCAACTTCTGTAACGGTGAAGTTGCTACGGCGCGTTGTGATGCTGATACCTTTATTACTGTCTTCTAATTCGGTTAAAAAAGCCTCCCAACACTCATCAAATGAGGTTGCAGCATTTTTAATCTCGCTAACTTGGTATTCCTTCGCCGCTTTAACAATTTGTCGGAAGATGCCTAGCCTCTTTTCATAGACCAAGTTTCCGTTATCAGTATGTGCGGTAAGCCCCTCCACAAAATCTTCGTAGCTAAAGCTTTGGTGAAAAGTGACAAACCGAATACGCCCTTGGTGGATAAGCTCTTGGTACCTAGTTCTTAGTTTATCTCGGTTGGACCAAGTGAAATTCGGCTCTGCAGCTCGCACAGCGCGTTCAATAGTTGTGAACGTTTTACCGGTGCCAGGGGGGCCGAATAGGATTTGGTTAAGCGGTTGAGATACTTTTGTGATGGCGTTGTCGGTCATTGTGTTCTCCTCAACCGAGCTATCTTCATCAAACCAATAACTCGCTAATTTATCAGATATTTTATTTGGAATACTGATACCAGAACTTTGGGGGCTCCAGCTAAAATTAATGCCGGTTTCTTGGGCTAGTTGATTAAGTTGATTTAAGACCTGTTGACCAGCTTCAGGGGGGTTCCGCACGGCTACTGGTTTGAACTTTATATATTTTTTAGTTTTGGTTTCATCACCCCAATCTTTGTCTTCAAAAGACTCCTGAGTCACGATACCAGCTGCAATAATTCCCCTTGGCTCAACACCTACTTGCATGAGGTATACACGATCACCCACTTGTGGTTTGGTGCTATTGCAACTCCACTGTTGTTCGTTCCCTAGCTCTACACCCGAATTGCCGCCAACGTGATATTTCTCAGGATTCCATGTGAGTAGGTAGCTGTTGCTATTGGCAAAGTATCTTTTCAACAATCGCAAAGCAGATATGACGGTGTTGTTACCTTGCGCTCCAAATTCTTCAAATTCATGACCCGGTTCAAACTTTTGAACAAAGTTATCGACTTCTTCGCTTTGAGAAGACCACAAATCAAAACCTGCATGGTGTGCGGCTCTATTTACAGCTGAGACATACTGGCTAACCGTATTATTTGAATATGCCTCGCCATTGGATTTCCGCTCATTGCGGAGAAAGGTTTTGAATCCATTTGAGCTATAAGTCATTTGATTCCCTTCCATCATGAGTTGTTATAGTCTTACTAGCTGGCGCAATGAGCGACCAGTTATCTTCATATCTACCAAGTTCTTTGAGAGTGAGAATTGCTTGTTTGGAGTTGCCACCGTTAGGACGACGGTAGTCATGACGCTTAATAAAGGCAATAAAACGCTCGACAGCCAGCTCCTGAATATCAGATTCACGGCATATAAAATAGCGGGCATTCTCAATCTGGCCATGGGGTAGATTAACCATGATCCAAAGCATGTTCGGGTGCTCGAGGTGGATTAACTCGCCAAAAAAATATTTGCCAGTTGAATCAATAGTGGTCTCAATCCAACGGTCAATTTGCGAGTGCACAAGGGTGTTAGCAGTACTGCATTTTACTTGAATAGGAAACGATGAAAGTGTTTTGCTATCGACCGCAGTCAAGTCAAAACCAGGTACATTACCGGCATAAGGCGATGCATAATATCCAAGTGTGCCGAGTTTGGCCGCAACTAAGTTTTCACCGATTTGTCCTATTAGTTTATTGTGAACGCCGCTACCCATAACAGTCCCTTCGTTACTGAGAGTGCTTACCATCTCCGATCGCTAACATGAAATCAATAAAATAAGGTTGATTCGACGAGTTCTGTAATTCACCGATAACATCGGTACACGTTGGTTGCACTAACCATTACCGAGGTAACTAGGCAAAAAGCACCCCATAGGGCCCAGTAATCGCTGAGAAGGAGTATCGAATGAATCAGGAAGCCGGTAAATAAAAGAGTAAAAATGGATAGAGATATGGCAACGATGTGCTTGTGGCTTGGGGCGATACCGACAGCTGTAAAAATTAGGGCTATACCCAAAACGACATGCTCTGAAGTTACTAAGTAAAATCGGGTCCAAAAAGAGAAGTTTGAATAACCTTCAGAGGTGAGCCCAAAGCCTATCACTAAAATCGCGAGACGACTTGCTAGATAGGCTACCACCAACGCTGCTGGTAACATGATTATCCAGCGAAGAACTGTCAACCACGCAACGTTTGGTTGCTTATTTTTGTTGTTGTCACTGGTTACAGTTGATTCGACTTCAGCGTCTTGCTCAAACTGTTTTAACCATTCCTCGTTTTGGCGAATCGATTCTTCGTGAAGCCATTGGTTATATTCGTGCATGACATTAACCGGCAGTTCCTCGTCGTCATACAACCCTTCTTCCTCAGGGACGAATAAGTAGTTCTCGCGAACCATCTCCCAGGCTTAGTGCGCCTGAAAGCCCTCACTCATCAAACTTTGCATTTCAGCCCACGTTTGTTCGACCGCATAATGAAGCGCATCTTCCAACTGATTCGATGCACTTAGTTCGTTAAATAGCGTAGGTTGAAATTCTTGCCAGTGCTGGCGCGCCTTTTCTTTCCAAACCTTTGGCTCATAGCCGTAGCTCATAACTTATCCGTCCTTGCTTAACATTGTTTGTACCTGAATTGGGTACAAGGTCACTTGTACCTAAGAATGGGACAATGCACAAGACACTTCATAGTCCACAACATCAGCGCTTAGTTGCCTGGCTCAAAAAAGCTAGATGCGACCAAGGACTAACTATGCGCGATCTGGCAGCCAAGCTGGGAGTCCCTCACTCCTTTGTGGGCAAGGTCGAGCAGTGCGAGCGGCGATTAGACTTGATAGAGTTTATTGAGTATTGTGAAGCATTAGATTTAGACCCCGCGAATGGGGTTCGAATCGTTAGGAAGCGTTAGTGAATTGAACACTTGAGAGGGTTCGAATCCCTCCCTTAACCACTTCAAGGACTTCCACCAGGTTATCGTGAACGCAAACTGTTAAAAGGAATTAGCGTGGGTATAGATGTTTCAAGAGATAAGTTTGTGACTTTAAATGAAGATCATCAGTTACGTCTTGTAACATGCCCTGACAGAAATCCTGCATTGAAGAAGTATCCTAACCTTTTAACTTACAGCGTATACCGACGAACAAAAGATGGTGATAAAGAGAGGGACGGTAATCCGTTTATATATGCGCTAAAGAAAACCAAAGGTTTTCGGATCCGCAGTCGAGAACTAGTGCGATTTAATCCAAGTTTCGACGCCATTCTTGATAAAATCATGGAGAGAGTTCCGTGCGGCGGTTTAGTAACGGTGCCATCCTCCTATCCTGTAGCAGAAATTTTAGCTCGTCGAATATCTAGGAAAAACGGCGCAGAAATATTCAATAGCATCTTCAAAAAAGCGACCGTTGGGGAAGTTATCGCGGGATTTGATCAAGCTGCAGTCAAAAGGCAGCATCGAGCAGAGGTAAAGTCGCAACTAGCGACATTTGCCAAGCTTGATCCGAATGAATTGGTAACCCTCAAGGAAATGAGGAATAAAATACGTCCTTATTTTAACCCATTGTCGTTAAATACCGATCTGCTAGAGTGCTTACCAGCTGAAAACTTATTGTTGGTCGATGATTTGCTGTCCACCGGCACAACTATTTCGAATGCGGCGAAACTGTTAAAAGCTAGTGGGTTTAATGTCGCTGGAGCTGTTTGCTTGCTAAGTGCTTTATAATGCTAGTTGCTTGAATGTTTTACTCGAAACGGCTATTATGTGTGCAAGACCAAGTTTACGCCCCTTCGGTCTATAAAAATGAGGCAAGTCGAAAGACTTGTGGGTCCGTGCAAGCACCTACTGCGGTCAACTCGTAAGGAGTAGAAAGCAGTTTGAGAATGGCAGCGGCTTCTCCTTCCAGCTAAGCTGGTCGTAAGAAAAGAACTTAGGGAGCCTTTGGGCTCCCTTTCTTTTTTATATTCCTCTCAAAACACAGCTTTTTGTCGAAGCAGTATTGGTGACAAAAGTGGTGACTACATAAGCCATCTTTCCGTTAATAGTTATGCATATCATACAGGTATGGTCGTTAAATATATTCAGATCCAGAACATTGAGTAAATTTCTCTGCCCTATCTGATATTTTCCTGATGCTTCCAAAGCCCTTTTAAATAAAGGGCATTGTTGTTTCTGGATCTTCTTGGTTTTTCCGTTTCGTAGCCAAGTATCTGCTTTAGGTTTCAGCGGCGCCGTTGGCGAACGGGCTATAAACCATAGCCTGAAAGGCGTAGAAGGTATTTATGACCGGTATGATTACTATGAGGAGCGACGGCAGGCGCATCAACAGGTTGCTGATGTGATTGAGCCGATGGTTTGGTACGACTTGAGGTAACTAAAACTCGAAATTCAAAAAGTAAATCTCGATTTGTAAGTTAAAAACCTATTTTGTAATTAAAACATCTAAAATGTAATGATTTCTCTGATAAACCAGCTATCATATACGTATACATAAACGTTGACTAAAAATAAGACCTTTTTGGCGAGAAGTAAAGGACTGCTATGAAACCAGTTGGATATGCTTACCTCAATCTGCATTACGATCTACGTCTACCGAAGCTCGGTGTGGAGGTTTATCAGGATCCAAACGCGGAAAAGGAACAGTTGATCCAATATGGTGGTAGCAAGCGCAAGGTAATTCCTGGCCATCTAAAGTACGATGACAACCCCTACTGGCAGATGCATGCGGCAATAAAAAACCAAGGCATCAGGCTACATTTCTTTGCGGCAGTTTATAAAAAAATTAATGTGACTGAATTTACTGCGTTTATTTTAGATAAACCGACAAGTCAATATAACCGAGTCCTCTGGTTTCTGTACGAATGGTTAACTGGGCGGAAGCTTGATATCCCGGACTTAAAGTCGTCGAATTATATAAAACTGTTTGAGGACGAGTTCTACTACACCCTAGGAAATGGGCAGAAAGACAAACGAACGCGGGTTATTAACAACGCGTTAGGTACACCCGAATTTTGTCCAACGATCCGAAAAACAGCTGATATAAGTCAACTTGATGAGGCTGACGTTTATAAAACTGCATTTGCGAAAATGCAGCGCATCGGAGAGCAGTTATCAGTTGATGTGATTGGACGATCAGTTAATTACCTTTATACAAAAGAAACAAAGTCATCGACGGAGATAGAGAGAGAAAAGCCAAACCGACAGCGAATGCAAAGATTCCTAAATGCCATAAAAAATGTTGGCTTATATGAGTTGAATAAGCATTCGCTTATCAACGTTCAGAATCAAATTGTGGATGAGAGATTTAAATCGGTCGATTACCGTGAATCGGAGATTTATGTCGGTACAACGATTCAACGGTTTGGGAATCGAGACGAGGATGTTCATTACGTTGGAGCTAAACAAGAACACGTAGCAAGTATGATGAATGGTCTATTTAAGCTACATGAAAACTTGATGATCGATGGCTCAGTTCCCCCATTATTCCATGCAACTTTGATATCTTTCGGTGAAGTTTATATTCACCCATTTGACGATGGAAATGGTCGCATTCATCGCTATCTGATTCATGACGTCATGAAGCATCGAGAACCAGTGCATAAGTTTATTATTCCGATATCTGCTGCGATCCTAAAAAACCAACAAAAATACGACCGGGTTCTTGAAACCATTTCGATACCAATAATGGCGATGTTGGATTACGAATTCGACCATTCCAATAAAATCGTAATCAATAATGATATTGATTACATGTATCGCTTTCCGGACTACACCGAGCATGTAAAGTTTGTATATGAAATGATGGATACGGCCATCTCCGATGATTTACTAAAGGAAGTATGCTTACTTACCGTGTTCGATCGCTTGAAAAAATTTATCAATGAAAATGCGGACTTGCCGAACACTAAAATCGATATGGTTTTGTCGATTATTATTCAAAACGGTGGTGAAGTTCCGAATCGCAAACGTAAGCAATTAGAAGCTCTAGTAGATGGTCCGATTCTCAAAGAACTGGAGCAGCTGGCGATCCACCTAATCGAAGAAATTAAGGATAAATTTGAAATTGATGTTGTTGCGGTGATGAACGAAGAGATTTAAATGCTAATAAACAGGACAGCAAAATGCAATGAAACTCAGATTCAGTATCTCAAATCAACTCACCAAGCTATGTAAACTGGACTTCCCCCGGCTTACTGATGCGAACGGCGAGAATCCTGGTGTACAGCCAGTGGTAACAAACAGCGTGCAATGTGGCTGGCAATTTCATGTCGTGCGCGATGAGCTTTGCTGGTTGGTGTTTGCGATGGAATCTTATAGCCGCTATAGCATTGTCATGCCCTACGTATTAAAGCCGGACTGGAATGAAATTGCGCGGGATTTTGATGCGTTATGGTTAGAGCATATGTTGGCTTGGTTTCGTATGGGCGGTTTTGTGCGAACAGATGCACAAATTGCCGAAGTCGTGCGGCAATTTAACACGAAGCCGGTAGCAGAATGCCATCGCAACTTAGATATGAGCATTAACGGCCATTTAGCCGATGCAAAGCTTTGGCTAGAAGCTTATAAACGAGATGTTAAGCCACGTCTATTCGATAGCGAACACGCCTGGCACTTTTGTGAAATGCTTAATCAGGAAACAAAACGAGTGAACAAACAACGCCGTAAAAGTGCTGAGTTTGTGCCTTTTGAACGATTCTTGTACGACAACCTGTATCGTTATGCGAAAGGGCTCTGCGACGGAGCCACTCCGGGTGCCAAAGAAGGTGATTTTCCAAACCCGCATAAACAAGAGCCGGACTTGCGGTTGGTGTGATGTATCGCAACTTGGCTCTGGATCAAGCCCTACCAAGCCTCGTTGAACTATCGCTTGCAGCTACTCCTTAAACTCGGTGGTTTCAGACCGAGCTTGGCCATCAGCGGAGCGGGTAAACCGCTTATCGGTTTTCTCGGTGTGTTCCATCAACAGTATGGTCAGATAAATTTTCGTCGGTAACGACAAAATAATACCAACGGCACTCATCGCTGCCCCGGCAATGAAGCCTTGGTGCCCAATGTCATCGTTGGCGAAGGTTATCGCTAATACAATGTGGCCGCAGATCAACAGAGTGACCCCTAGAATCATGGCTGTTTTAAGCAATTTTACTAAGCTTGCATCTGTCATTGTTTGATCGCTATCGCCAAAGGTGTTTCCAACAACTAAAACATAACACAGCAACCACGTTGAGGCACTCACTGAGAGCTTACCCCCTAAGGATACAGTCATGCGCAAAACCGACAAAAAAATAGAACGGGACATCATTCGTGAGTTGACCGCCGTGTGTGAACAGGCGAAATCTATCTGTAGCGGCTTTGAATGGCTCACGCACTCCGTCGACTATACGAAGTTTCCGGAAAGTTTGAGAGTGACGTTGGTGTTTAATGAAGTGGTTAGCGAAACAGTGATGTTAGCGGAGTTCAAGGCGCTTATCCCTAAAGTGCAGTTTGCGCTCGAACCTATTGTTGGCAGCGAGTTACCTGCGGCACAGATTGAAGCTCGTCGTGAGCATCGTCTGAATTAATAATACGCTGGCGCCACTACTGGACTTCTGTGCATTTCATAATTCATGATACTCGAGTAGACTCAAAGCCACTGATAAAAGGACACAACCCATGCGCTATGTATTATTACTACTGATGACGCTCGCTTCCGCATCGGTGCAAGCGAGCCCAGAACCGATAAAGCAGGTAGAAGCCTTTATGGCGGCGTTTAATGCGCATGACAGTGAACGCATGGCAGACTATGTGACCGATGACGTGCAATGGTTGTCGGTGAACGGCGCTGAAATAGCCGTTGAAACGAGCGGTAAACAGGCGCTGCTAGAGGCGATGAAGGGCTATTTTGAGTCCTGTTCGTCGTGCCAAAGCAGACTCATAAAGCTATCTGCATCAGGCTCGCGCGTCAGCACCATTGAAGAAGCGAGTTGGCTGCGAAATGGTCAACGTCGCGCTCAACAAAGCATCGCTATTTATGAATTCAGCAACCACCTTATTCGCCGCGTATACTACTTTCCGGCCGATTAGCGACAATAGCGGCAATACGATCATAAACAATGCTCGAAATGGCGGTGGCTTTGCCGCCGACAACCGATGCCACGCCCCAGGTATCACCGCCGGTGGTATTCACAAATTGTACGATCACCGTATCACTTGCTTCATAGTACTTAGCAATACTGTGATAGCCAGGCAGCCAGCCTTTATGGTGGTAAGGGTAAAGTGAAGTATAAATAGCTTGTTCTTGGTCGTTGAGTAGACTGCCGTCGTTTAGTGCGCGCACAAAGCGCCCGACATCCTCTATCGTGGCAATCATCGAGCCTCCGGGAATAACGTGGTCAAGTGACTTAAGGTCGTCTTCGTAGTGGTACCAATAACCGCTTACCACCTGCTCGCTGTCTACTTGACCAAATAAGCTGTAAGTGTCGGTAAGGCCTAGTGGTAACAATATCTGTTGTTGAATGTAGTGTTGGTGACGATAGCCCAAAACCTTATCTAAAATGCGGCCGATCAGTAGATAATTCGTATTGGAATAACTATTGCGCGCGTCGGGTTCAAAATCAGCAGGCAAGTCGAGGACTAACCTAAGTGCTTCTACGCTAGAAGCTTTCGGTGTAAACCAGTCCCAGCCTTCGGTGTCGGTAAAGTTAGGAATGCCGCTGCGATGCTGCACCATCATGCGCAAGCTAATGGCATCGGCATGCTCAATACGGTCCGCCAGTTCGGGTAGGTAGTCAGCCAGAGACTGGTCGAGGGATATCACTCCGCCATGAGCCAGTTTGGCAACGGCAGTGGCGATATAGAGCTTACTGATACTTGCGATCTTAAATAGTGCCTGCGGGTCAGCGGGTTGTTGTAGGGCTTTATTCTTCCAGCCTGCGGCGTAGAACTCGGGTGCTTGACCGGCTTTATCAATAGCCACAATGATGCCATCAAGGCCTTGTTCTACCGCTTCGTCCACCTGTTCTTGCACCGTGTCGGGTACCGGGGCAAGCCAGTACGGCAGCAAATCAATAGGTGCGATAGCAAGGGTAACTATAAGTGCCACTATCGGCATGATAATTCTAAGCCGTCGAGTGACACGGTTGGTCTTTTTCATTTGGCTAATTCAGCTTTAGCAGCATAGAGTAGGATGTCCGCTTTGTGCATCAGTTCGTGCAGCGACGCGGCGTTGTTCGAGGTGCAATAGCCGAGGCTGAAAGTGAGTGGTTCGCCAATCAGTGTTTGGGTTTCGGCTGCAAAGTTATCACGCAGTGTTTGTAGGATTTGTTGATGGCTGCTAGCGGTCGACTGGGGCAGCAACAAACCAAATTCTTCCCCGCCTAAACGACCAACAATGCCATGATGCTTTTCTTGTTTGTTGCGCAGTAGCTTTCCAAAACAACGCAGAGCTTGGTCGCCAGCGGCATGGCCGAAGCGATCATTGACCGATTTGAACTTATCGATATCGAGAAAATAAAGGCTGAAGGATGCACCAGATTTAAGTTTCTCTTTGGTGAGCTTCTCGAAGCATTGACGATTATAGATTGCCGTCAAATAATCAACGTCCGCACGTTGGCGCAACTTTTGATCCGAGCGCTCTTTTAAAAAGCCAATAAACCCAATGCCGTTGCCAAGAGCAAAAATAAAGGTTGCAAACATAAAGGCCTGATTCATAAACAGCCGTTGCGTAATGTAGAAGTCTGGATTCGTGGCGGCCACTGGTGCGCGTACGATGCAAAACAGTAGCATCATGCTATTCACGGTGAGTAGCACTCGTGCAAAAGCACTTCCCGGGTGTTGTCGATAAAGCTGATACAGTGCATAAGCGCTGGTGCCAATTGGCAACAGCAACAACACAGAGGAAGTGACGATCATGATGTTATTGAGGTTGTCGCCGCTGGTATAGTGCATCCAAGTGAACACCGCACAGGTGGTGACAATGCCAATGGCCCAGAACCGCCCTCTGAGTTTTGTTCCAGCGAGCTGGATGTAGGCTCTTGCTTCGGCCCAACAGCCAATAAAAATAAGAAGGTTTGCAATGAGTCGCATATCGGCGAGGGCGTGATACAACGAGGCGGCGAAAATAAAATACGACACAGCTTTAATCAACTGAGCTTGGGCAAACGGCTTACACGCGGCGTGAGATTCGGGATTACTTACCTGCTGCCAGCTGTACAGGGCAAAGGTCAGGTTTGTCAGCCCGGTAAGTACAATAATCGTGATAATATCCATGCCGTCTATCAGTATCCCAAAAACACAACATTGCGCTAATACGTTTTAGTGGAAGCTATACTAAAGGTATTTAACAGTAATGAAAACAACCTAACCTTGCTGTAGATGTGACGAGCGCAGGCTAAACTCTCGCAGCCTAAACTCTCGCAGCCAGACGTCCACGGTCACGGTCAAGTTGTTCAAGGCTTCAGCGCGGTCGCGGCCGGCACTGCTGGCACGATATAAATGTGGTGTCATTACCAGTAAATTGCTGATTGCTGCAGGGGTTGGCAAATGCACACTAAAGGTCACCCGCCGTTCAGACTCAAGGCGCCATTGCTCGGTTGATACTGGCAAGCGTTCAGGTTTGTTTTTTACCTCGGCGTAAATCACTTGTTTAAGCTCGGCTAAGTGCTCCGAAGCCGGGTCAACCATCAGCAATCGCCCGTCAGGTTTGAGTACCCGCCGAAACTCGCTGTCTACCGGAAAGCCAAACACACAAAGCAAGGTATCGATACTACCTTCAGCCACCGGTATCTGGCTATTTGAAGCGACCATATAGGTGCTCTGCTTGTCGCGCTTGGCGGCTGCAAGCACGGCCCATTTGGAAATATCTAACGCAGCCACCTTAAGCTCGTTGGTGGTCGCGTTTTCAAGCACATGGCGCAGGTAGTAGCCCTCGCCGCAACCGGCGTCGAGAAGATTTTGCTGCCCTTTGTTTAATACCAGTTCAGAAATCGCTTCGGCCAACGGTTGGTAGTACCCCTGGGCGAGAAAGGTCGCGCGTGCCTGTACCATGCTCTTACTGTCACCAGGGTCTTTGGAACGCTTGTTCTGTACGGGTAGCAGATTCACGTACCCCTGTTTGGCGACATCAAAGCTATGGCCACTGGCACAGTGCCAAGTGTTTTCTGACAGCGTTAACGGCTCACCGTCAAGCGGGCAGCAGAGCTGCGTAAACGGGCGTATCATAGGTTGCTCACCGGTTAAAAGAACTCCGCTTTAATCACAGCTTCAAGCTCGTCGTGCTCAATAAAGCCAGGAATCCATTGATCGCCCACCATAATGGTTGGCGTACCACGAAAGCCGAGGTCGCGAAAAGCACTCAAGTTTTTATCAACAACGTTATTTGCGCCAATGGTCGCTTTGAGATCACCCATCGTTTGTGTGCGCCGAGCGATCGAGCGCAACGAGTCTGCGTTATGCATACTTGAACGGTCCATTAACATGGTATGTACGTCGAAGTACTTATCAGGTGAACTTGCCCACACGTTCAGGCCATAAAGAATCGAGTTACCGCTAATACCTGCCACTCGTTGCTGGCGCAGTGGCAACAGCACGTTGATAAACTTAATGGACGGATAATCGGCAATGATCTTCTCAATGCTTGGCTCTAATTTTTTGCAATAGGGGCAGTTGTAATCGGTAAACACGACGATTGAATGCTCCGCATCCGGATCGCCAATGACCGGGTGCTCACCACTTTCATACAGCCATGCCTGGTAGCGTTCAAAGATTTGCTGCTGGGCTTTTTGTTGCTGCATAAAATTCTCAAGGCTCGTACGGATGTTACTTATCATCTGCGGGTTATCACGCAGCAGTCGCTCGATAGCCTGTAGATCTTGTTCTTGGCTTTCAGTAATGGTTTGCGCATTAGCAGCTTGCGACAGCATCAAGAGCATCGCCACGAAAATAAGTTTAATCGAGTTTATTGTTTTCAGCATTTTACATCCTAAGTTACATCTGAGTCGCTAAGCGCCTTTTGCCAGTTTGTAGTAGCGCAGCATTATCCAACACAACGGCAATTCCAATGGTAACAAGACTTGCCGCTATTTGCCGTATCAATTGAGCCTGTTACCGCGCTAATTTGACATCCCCTCGCACAACGGATATCAAAGATAAAAACTACAGGAGAGAAAACATGTTCGAATATAAAAAACTCGCACTCGCCGTTTCGCTAGTGTTACTAACGGGCGCCTGCTCAGAAGCCCCCAAAGAAACTGCGACGACCGCCGCTGAAACGACGCAAACTGCGCCCGAAGCAAGTACGCAGGAAACCGAGCAAACAGAATCACAAAAAGCCAATAAGCTTTTTGAAGATATCTTCATGGCCACGGTGATGCGCAGCCCTATGTATCAGTCATATTTGGGCATTAAAAAAGACCAAGACAAATGGGACGATATCTCGGACGAGCGTGCTGCTGAAGATCTCGCCTTCCAAAAAGCGCAGCTTGAAAAAGTGATGGCCATTGATGAAACGAAACTCAATGAGCAAACGCGTCTTAGCTGGATGCTAATGAAGCAGAAGCTTGAGCAAGACATTGCGGACTACCAATGGCGTCACTATAACTACCCCGTGAATCAAATGTTTGGCATGCATTCAAGTGTTGCCTCGTTGCTGATCAACCAACATGGCGTAAAAGAAGTTGCCGACGCCGAGGCCTACATTGCACGTTTGAATGGCTTACCTGAGTTGTTTGACCAACTTGCTGAGAATTTACGTATTCGTGCCGAAAAAGGCATCATTGCACCGAAGTTCGTTTATCCGTACGTGATCAGCGATAGCCAGAATATTGTCTCAGGCGCGCCTTTTGACGATGGTGAACCAAGTGCCTTATGGGCCGACTTCACCGGTAAAGTTGATAACCTCGATATTGATGAAAGTCAGTACAACGAGTTGGTCAGTGCCGCCGAAAAAGCCCTTGTGGAATCGGTTAAGCCGGCGTATGAGAACTTGATTAGCGCTGTCAAAGAAATTGAAGAACAAGCCACGACCAAAGACGGCGCATGGAAATTCCCTGACGGCGAAGCGTTCTACAACAACGCATTGCAACGCACGACCACCACCGACTTAACGGCTGAAGAAATTCACCAAATTGGTTTAAGCGAAGTTGAGCGTATTCACGACGAAATGCGTGTGATCATGCAGAAAGTGGGCTTCGATGGCACGCTGCAAGAATTCTTCGTACACATGCGCAACAATCAAGACTTTATCTACCCAGATACCGAAGCCGGACGTGAGCAGTATTTAGCCGAAGCAAAAGCCTTGATCGATACCATGCGCGGACGCTTAGATGAGCTGTTTATCACGAAGCCAAAAGCCGACATGATTGTGAAAGCGGTCGAACCTTTCCGTGAAAAATCTGCGGGTAAAGCGTTCTATCAACAACCTTCAATGGACGGTACGCGTCCAGGTATTTACTACGCAAACTTGTATGACATGGCGTCAATGCCAACCTATCAAATGGAAGCACTGGCCTACCATGAAGGTATTCCGGGCCACCACATGCAAATTGCGATTCAGCAAGAACTGGAAGATATTCCATCGTTCCGTAAGTTTGGTCGCTACACGGCTTACTCTGAAGGTTGGGGGCTTTACACCGAGAAGTTACCGAAAGAAATTGGCTTCTATGAAGACCCTTACTCAGACTTCGGGCGTTTGGCCATGGAGTTATGGCGCGCGGTTCGCTTAGTGGTCGACACCGGTATTCATGATAAGAAATGGACTCGTGAAGAAGGCATCGATTTCTACGTTACCAACACGCCAAATGCTGAAGCCGATGCACGAAAAATGGTTGAGCGCCATATCGTGATGCCCGGCCAGGCAACTGCGTATAAGATCGGTATGAACAAGATCTTAGAATTACGTGAAAAAGCCAAAGCCGAACTTGGTGACGCCTTTGATATCCGAGAGTTCCACGATGTTGTGTTAGCGAATGGCCCGGTACCTTTGAATGTACTTGAGCAGTTCGTCAACGATTACATTAGTGAAACGAAAAGCAACTAATTCACTGTTGTAGTTCTCGCTAAAACGCAGGTCTTAGGGCCTGCGTTTTTTTATGGCCGACAAATAAATCTATGCATTAATGCTATTGCGAATCGTTATCATTTAGATTAAGATCGCCGCTCATTTTTTGTGAGCAAGAGGATTTTGTTGTGAAGTTGATGTCGCCAGTCGCTATAGCCGTAAGTATTGCCCTCGCCCCAGCCGCGTTTGCCGCCGAGCTACAAACCACCGAAGCCATGGAGCGATTAGAAATTCGTGGTGAACAACAAAGCGGTTATTTAGCCAACGAACAGCAGTCCGCATCAAAACTCGACTTAAGCGTGAAGGAAACACCCCAGACGGTGACGGTGATCACCGCCGAAAAGCTTAAAGACTTTGCCCTGAATGACCTCAATAGCGCCCTTGAAAGCTCTGCCACTATTAACGTTGAGCAAGTTGAAAGCGACCGTACTTACTACACCTCACGCGGTTTCGCGGTGAACAACTTCCAAGTTGATGGTTTAGGTTTGCCATTGATCAATGACAATACCCATGGCCGGGTTGACGCGGCACTGTACGAGCGCATTGAAATTGTGCATGGCGCCAATGGTGTGATGACCGGTATCGGCAGCCCTTCAGCAACGGTTAACTTAGTACGCAAACGCCCTACTGGCGAAACCAAAGGCTACGTAAGCGCCACGGCCGGCTCGTGGGACACCTTTCGTATTGAAGGCGACTTCTCTGCGGTCATCAATGATGCCTTCCGTGTTCGAACGGTAGTGGTGGCCGACGATCGCGAGTCTTACCTCGATCGCTACGCGAACCAAAGCCAAGTATTTTATGCCGTCGCCGACTATGCTCCGAATAGCGAAACCTTAGTGACCGTTGGACACAGCGAAAGCACTAGCAAAACTGAGGGCAACCTTTGGGGCGCGTTAACGCTCTATTACGGTGATGGTAGCCCGACCAACTTTGATAGCAGCACCAATATCGCCGCAGACTGGTCGCAGTGGGATGTGCAAGAAAGCCGTACCTTCGTTGATATCGAAACTGCGTTAAGTGATTATTGGAACTTGCGTGTGGCGTACAACCGTGTACGCACCGATGAAGACAGCTATTTGTTTTATACCTACTTAGCGGACCCGGCAGCCGGGCTTGATCCTGAAACAGGGTTGGGGCTGATTGGTTATGGCAGTGAATACGACCTCGACGACAAACAAGATACGCTTGATGCCTATGTCAGCGGAAGTTTCCGTGCTTGGGGTGAAGAGCACCAACTGGTAGTAGGGGCGAGCTATGCGCGTTTAGACTATACCGATACCAGCCTGTACGACTTTCACACGGGAAATGGCTTCCCAGCCTTGCCAGCTCTTGAAGATTGGAATGGCGCGACCCCCTTCCCAGAATTTACTGATGGCTTGGCAGGGAGCGCTATCGATAACACCCAACGTTCGGTGTACATGCAAACTCGTTTGTCGCTCACGGAAGATCTTAAGTTTTTGGCCGGTGGTCGTTACACCAACTTTGAAACCGAAGGTTTCGGCTATGGCGTTGATAACTCGCGCGACGAAAGCAAGTTCGTACCTTATTTCGGTGTCACCTATGCCATGACTGAGCAAGTGACCGCCTATGCTTCTTACACTGAAACTTTCATGGCGCAGAACTTGCGAGATGAAAACTTTGAACGCTTACCCGCACTAACCGGCAAAAACAGCGAAATTGGCTTTAAGGCCGACCTTTTTAACGGCGGTGCGTTGCTCTCAGCAGCCTACTTTGATGTGCAGCAGGAAAACCTTGGGGTCGGTGCTGGCGAGGTAATGAACCCAGAAACAAATGTTCCAGAGCCTATTTACCGAGCCGTTGATGGCATTGAAAGTAAGGGCTTTGAAGTAGAGCTGTCGGGAGAAATTCTACCCGGCCTTCAAGGCAACGTGGCGTTAACCTCGTTTAGTATCGACGGTGACGCGTTGGTGGAGGACTATACCCCTGAGAACCTATTCCGTAGCTCGTTAACCTATCGGCCAGCGAGTATGGACCAGTTAAAGCTGGGGGCCACCTACATTTGGCAAGACAAAATCTCGCGCGTACAGGGCACCGTTGGTGACACCTATGCCAACGCTGGTGACATCATAGTGACCACGCAAGATGCTTATGGTCGGCTTAACCTGATGGCCAGTTACCAGTTAACGAAAGCGCTGCAATTAAGCGTTAATGTAAACAACGCAACCGACGAAAAGTACCTCAATAGCTTGCTGTGGGCCCAAGGTTATTATGGCGCAGAACGTAGTTATTCGGCGAATGTCAGCTACGCATTTTAAGCGGGCGTTGAGTGACTATGAGCATGCGTAAATCGTTACATAAATGGCATGGCTGGTTGGGGATCATCTTCATGGTCCCCTTTCTGCTTATTTGTTTAACCGGCAGCATTTTGATCTTTAAAAAAGAGATCGATAGTTTGTTACTGCCCGAGGTCGCAACGCTGGCACCCTCGCAACAACCACGTTTACCCCTTGATGAGCTAAAGCAACGGGTGAACCACCAGCTGCCTAACTTTGAAATTGGTAGTTGGGAAATTTTCCCTCCTGGTCATGATGAAGCCGACCGTGTTTTTGTCATCAAAAAAGGCACTGATATCTGGCATAAGGTTCATTTGAACCCTAAAACGGGTCAATTGACCAGTTTGCCAACCGAGCCCAGCCATTATTTAACCGATTGGCTTGTCGAGCTTCATTACACGTTACTGCTGAATGACATTGAATGGTTAGAGTTCAGCTTTGCGACCGAGCATTTTGGTTTGTTGCTGACCTTGGTGTTAGGGCTATTTTTGCTCTTCATGGGTATCTCGGGGCTGATCATGTACCGACGCTTTTGGGCCAGGTTTTTCACCTTGCGCTGGAATCAGCGCATGTTGGTGGTGTTCAGTGACTTACATAAAATGGGTGGCACCTTTGCGTCGCCAGTTTTGTTAGTGCTGGGTATCACCGGTGTGTACTACAACGGACTGATTTTTTACGAAGAGTGGACCGAGCATGGTGGGGGGCAGGAACACCACATCATGGCCGAGCGCTTGTACAGTGACAGCGTCAACATTGATGAAATCGTCGCCGACAGCCGTGAGCGCATTGATGGGTTTAAACCGACCTATATTTTGTTTCCTTACGAGCCTGGCCTTCCCTTTACGGTGTTTGGTCGTGCGCCCACGGCAAATCCGTTGCTAAGTAACTATGGCAGCGTGTCGAGTTATGATGCCAGCACCGGCGCGCACCTCAGTACTTATAACCTTAATGAGCAAGGTGCTGGCAGCAAAACCCTTGATGCCGTGCGGCGCCTGCATTTTGGCAGTTGGGGCGGGCTTACGGTGAAGGTTTGGTATAGCTTTGTTGGGGTCTTGCCATTATTGCTGGCGGTCACCGGTACTTACCTTTGGTGGCAACGTCGCAGTAAGCGCGCCCGCAAACGTGTAAAGCGGTTATGAGAAAGCGGCGCGCTGGGTTATGCTTGAGGCATCTTTGGTGAATGCAACGAGGTGGTTATGGGGCTTTATGTTCGCGGACTAGTGATACTTGCGGTGGTGACCCTTGCGGGGTGTGCCTCGCCCACGACCACCAATATGATCGGTACGGCGCGGGCACCGCTCACAGCCGACCAAGTGAGTGTTTATTTAGAAAAGCCGGCGTGTTCTGAAGCCATTGCGCTATTAACCGCAACCAGCGATGCGTCGTTTACCTTTAGCGACCAAGCCAAGATGGATGCCGCGTTAAGACGCTTACGCGAAGCTGCTGCGGCGGTGGGCGCTAACGGCGTATTACTAAGAAAAACCGGTGAGCAACGCGATGATTCGGTATACGTAGGCTCAGGCGTGGGTCGACAAACGGGAAGTGTTGGTTTTGGTATCAATATTGGTAAGTCGTTTGGCCTCATGGACAAGACCGCAGAAGGGGTAGCGCTATGGCTACCCCCGGAATGCTCTGATCTGACCCCTTAACGGTCCATCATTACCACTGAACGAATGCTTTTACCTTCGTGCATTAGGTCAAAGGCTTCGTTGATGTCGTTAAGGCCCATGGTGTGCGTGATGAACTCTTGTAGGCCAAATTCACCTGCCATGTAGCGCTCAACAATGCCGGGTAACTCTGAGCGGCCTTTGACGCCACCGAAGGCACTGCCACGCCATACGCGGCCGGTAACCAACTGGAATGGACGGGTAGAGATCTCTTGCCCAGCACCGGCCACACCAATAATAACCGACTCGCCCCAGCCTTTATGACAGCACTCAAGGGCTGAACGCATCACATCGACATTACCAATACATTCGAACGAGTAGTCAACACCGCCGTCCGTCATGTCGACGATCGCTTCTTGAATCGGCTTATCGTGCTCTTTGGGGTTGACCACATCGGTTGCGCCTAACTGTTTGGCGAGCTCGAATTTACTGTCATTAATATCGATACCGATGATGCGGCTAGCACCCGCCATACGCGCACCGATAATTGCCGATAAACCGATACCGCCAAGGCCGAAAATAGCCACAGTATCGCCTTCTTCAACTTTTGCCGTGTTGAGTACCGCACCCATGCCGGTAGTAACGCCACAACCCAGCAAACACACTTCGTCGAGAGGTGCATCTTTGTTTACTTTCGCTAATGAAATTTCCGGTAATACGGTGTATTCAGAGAAAGTTGAACAGCCCATGTAGTGGTAAATAGGCTCGCCTTCTTTAGAAAAACGAGTGGTGCCATCGGGCATTAAACCTTTACCTTGGGTTTCGCGAACCGCTTGGCATAAGTTAGTTTTACCAGAGGTACAGAACTTACATTCACCACATTCGGCAGTGTAAAGCGGTATTACGTGATCGCCCACTTCAACGCTGGTCACGCCTTCGCCGACCATTTCTACAATACCGCCACCTTCATGGCCAAGCACGGCAGGGAAAATACCTTCAGGGTCATCACCCGACAGGGTGAATGCGTCGGTATGGCAGACACCAGTGGCAACAATGCGAACTAACACTTCACCGGCTTTGGGAAGCTCAACGTCGAGCTCTTCCATTTTTAGTGGTTCGCCGGCAGCCCATGCGACTGCAGCTTTTGATTTAATAGAGGTTTGACCTGGCTTTAGCTCAAGTGGCATCTCGGGAATCCTTATAAATTAGACCTGAATAGATAGTCTAGTACTTTAAAGAAGTTTTAATTATTTATAATCCGTCTAAAATGAAAATGATTTTTACATATATGAAATAATAGCGTCAAACCAACGACGAAGAAATCAAATAGGGAGTATCTATGGCCGGCTGGCAAGGGGTATCTGAGTTTGTGGCTGTTGCCGAAGTGAATAGCTTTACTGTGGCCGCGAAAAAGCTGGGTACCAGTGTGGTACAAGTGAGCCGTAAGGTTTCGGCGCTGGAACAACGGCTCGACGTGAAGCTGTTGCATCGCACGACCCGCAACGTTGCGCTTACCGAGGCGGGACAGTTGTACTTTGATCAATGCAAGCAGTTGGTTGAGGGCCTTGAAGAAGCTGAACTGGCGGTGATGCAAATGCAACGCGAACCCAAAGGGTTGCTGCGAGTAACGGCTCCGGTAACCTTTGGTGAGCAACATATTGCACCGCTGGCGCATGAATTTCTTAAACACTACCCGCAGGTAAGCCTGGATCTCAATCTTACCAATCAAACCCTAGACTTGGTCGACAATGGTATCGATATCGCCATACGCTTGGGGCGTCTTAAAGACTCATCGCTGATTGCCAAACGCTTGGGCGACCGGCAGCTTTATGTGTGCGCAAGCCCAGACTACTTGGCGCAGCATGGCACACCTGAACACCTTGATGATCTGGCTGCGCACCAGTGTTTGATAAGTGCCATGGACTACTGGCGTTTTCGGGAGCAAGGTAACGAGCGTTCACTGCGGGTGTCGGGGCGCATTCGCTGCAACTCTGGCTTAGCGCTGCTAAACGCGTGCAAAGCTGGCTTAGGGCTGGTGCAGTTGCCCGACTACTATGTGCAAGAAAGCCTGCATAGTGGCGAGCTGGTTGAGGTTCTTGCCAACTATCGCGACACCCGCGAAGGTATTTGGGCGGTGTTCACGCCGAACCGCAATTTATCGGCAAAGGCGCGGGCGTTTGTGGAGTTTTTGGCTATTTCATTCTAAAAATAGAGAGACGGGGGAGGAAGTATTATGAACTTAGGTGCATTTTCAGTAAGTCTTACAGTGAAAGATATCAGAGCGTCTTTGGCTTTTTACGAAAAGCTAGGGTTCAAACCTATGGTTAACCACAGCGAACAAGGTTGGGCCATAATTAAAAACGGAGAGCATGTACTCGGTTTGTTTCAGGGGATGTTTGACGAAAATATTCTGACCTTTAATCCGGGCTGGGATCAAACTGGACAAGAAACTGAGCCGTTTACCGATATCCGAGAGCTGCATCAGCTACTTCAGAGCGCTGGAGTTCAAGTATCTAACACCAACTTAGATGGACCAGACCGTCGCGGGAGTTTCACGCTGCGTGATCCTGATGGAAATGTGATACTGATTGATCAGCATCGGTAGCTATATCAACTTCTCAAAATATCTTTCTCGGTGTTCAGCAAGGTATGCGCTATGAAAGTCGTTTATGGCTATTTTCATGTCTTTATCGAATCCCAGAGAGTGATAGTCACCTAGTTCATCAGAGATAAGAATATTGCCTTTATTTGTGAACGATATGAAATGAAGATCAAAAGCCTTGTCCAAATTTGGGGTTAGAAGCAGACCGTTGTGCGGATCAAGCCGCTCTGCGCTAGTGCTAATTGACCATGGTTTAATGTGGGATGCCATAAGTAACGAGATATTTGAGTATCCGGTAACTGCGCATCGAGCGTTCCACTGGGTTAAAAGTCTTTGACGAAAAAGACCCTGCCCTAGGCGAGCTTGAATGAGTCGAAGTTTCGTCGTTTCTGTTAGCTCACTATTAGTGTTCACTTCAGCTACATCGACTTCCAACTGCGAATCTGAGACCTGATCTAAGTATGAGCGATATAGTTTTAGGGCTGCAGAATACATCCCGTTACCACGGTAGTTATATTCTTGGAATTCGCGTATTTCGCTTGCTTTATTAATTAATCGAGCGACGTCAAAATAGTCGGTGATGTCAAAAATGTTACGATGGGAGTCGCCTTCCGATATAAGTAGCTTTGATATGGTTCCTTTCAACGCATTTGTATATTTACTGGCGGTCGACTCGGATTTTCCGATTGATATCGCCCAATGCTTAAAGCTTTCTTCATTACTATCCACGTTTTCAAATAATGCATGTCGAAGTTTACGTGCTTTGGCGTAATCTTGTATAAAGCGGAATAACTGATCATCTATATACGCGTACTCAATAGTTCCATATATTAGCCGCTCTGATGGCGTTTTTATTTTTTCATATATCGTTTCTTGACCGCCTTTTAGTTTGTGGTGCCAGAAGCTCGACGAGCGTAGGTAAAAAAACGGCTTTGCGATATCTAATTTATCTTTATCTGTTTTTAATCGATTAAAGTGCCAAGCAAATCGACTTTTTAATGATTCATCGAGAATAATTTTGTTCGTAACCAAAAGCCCATCTTGAATTAAATCAATGACCGCAAATAACAAGCATGCTTTATGAGGGCTTTTCGAGCCAGCTCTTTTAAACGGGCGTACGTTACTAAGTTGCGTTAGATAGTAATCAAGCTGAGTCATAAGATATAACCGTAGTTCGGAAAGTCGCTTTCAGTGTGCCAGGTTATATCGGGACATTAAAGTTACTAGCTAGCCTCGCGACAAAACCTTAATCAAATGCCAGCCAAACTTGGTCTTTACCGGCCCATGCACTTCGAGCGTGGGCTTGCCAAATACAACCTTGTCGAACGCAGGTACCATTTCTCCGCGACGGAATTCACCTAGATCACCGCCCTTCTTGCCAGAGGGGCAAAGTGAGTGCTTACGCGCTAGATCACTAAATTTCTTGCCGGCGGCGAGCTGCTTTTTTAGTTCAGTGGCTTCCGTTTGGGTGTTGACCAAAATGTGTAAGGCGTGAGCGCGTGCCATGGAGTAACCTCTTTGTTAAGTGTTGTTCTGCCAGTCTTGCAGCTGTTGAAGGTGTTTAATGCGGTCGCGTTGTAGCGCAAAGGCTTCGAAAACATCATCAAAGTTTCTATTTTTAGGCGATAAGTTCGGTAAGGCGAAGTTTGCCTGCGTGAAGAACTCGTCTTGTTGAGCTTCGCCCCAACCTTGGCGCCACCAATGCAAAATAAGCTCTTTCGCGTGCCTCAAGGTTTGGGTCGACGGAAGTTTATCTGATTTTGCCGAATTGATCGTTGGCTTTGTGGGAAGTAGGTTCCACAAGTCGTTATTCGGCCATCGCGCAAATGGGAAGGCATGATCGATGGCGTAGTCAGAACGTTGAATGGCGCGCCCCGACCAACAGCACTGCACCGAGTCGGATTGAAGTACTTGTTCGACACGCTTGCGAACACGGCTTGTTGTGCGCTCTGGATGTTCCCAGCTCAGGGCCTGTAAATAATCAGTCGCGGAAAACCGCGTTTGATTGCTCTGGTAGCTGGCCATAAGTTGGCTCCACTCGTTAACGAGAGCTGGCTCAATCCAGATACTAAAGCGTGCAAGCGCATCCCAAATATCACGGGGTACATAGAAGCGACCTAGCGAGGTAAGAAACGAATGGTCTAAAACGAGCGGTCCTGAGGGCTTTTGGGTGCGCTCAAGTTCAACGTGAAAGACTTCATTTTTAGTCCCGGGCAATGTGATATACCGCGCCGGCATGTTCTTAATCACCGAAGCGATGTCTTTAAGGGTTCGGTAAATATCTTGCGCGGTAGTGGTGTCAAGATAGCAGGCGCCGATATAAAAATCGTTGCTATTAATACTACGGATCTTATCCCAGCCATTGGCTTTCACGAACCCCAACCCTGTAGGACTAGTACTTTGCTGAATATCGTAATGGTCGAGTAAGGGTTTATAGAGCTTTAACCAGTAGAGTGCGACTAACCCCATCGGCAACGATACTTGGTGTTCAGTTTGTTCGAGTACGGCACCGGGGTGACCCTCGGCGATGCGCAGAAGTGTTCTTAATAGGCCGACTTTATAGGTAGATGCTTTGGCGTCATTGACGACGATATTACGGATCAGTGGAAACGCACCGGTGCCATCATCTGGCAGACGCAGCAACACAGTTTCCCAATGCACCTCTGGGCGCTGAAGTTGGTCGTCAGGTGAGGTAAGCAGTTGATAGCTTAAGCCATAGTTTTGTGCGAGTTGCGCCAGTTCGTCGGCAGACACTGAGTGCATAGTGCGCTCGTCGGTGCTAGCGCCATGACGTAACGAAACCACCATTTTGCCATTGGGCTTCAGTAACGAGCTAAGTTTGCGGAAGCTGCGTTGGCGCTGTGACTTTGGAATATGCATCCATACCGCACTCAGCAGTATGAGATCGAATTTGGTCTGCAGCTTATGAACTCGGCTGAGCTCTGGTAGGCTGTCGTCGAGCCAATGAATGGGTGGCCCGGCATGATACCGCTGCGCTTGCTCACGAAGCCCGTCAGCAGGCTCTACCGCAACTACGTTAAGCCCTTTCGCAGCTAGGTGACGCGCGTCACGACCTGAGCCAGCGCCCACATCCAGTACCATGCCTTCGCTGGGTAACTCGGCCAGCCAGTGACCATGTACCTGCTCGAAGGTGAGGCTATCGTATTGCTCGCGCAACGATTCTGCATGTTTTGAATAATAGGTGATGGTTTTGTCCATAAGCGCTCGCTAGCGTGCGATCCATTTGTTGCTGAGCCGCACCAGCCAGCTAGGTGATAATTTGCTGGCGATGCCCATAAGTTTAGCTTGGCGTCCCACGTACCAGTGAACGCGACTGCCGCGGTAGTGCGCCATGGTATAAATGGTATCGGCGATCATGTCAGGCGTAAGGCGTACCCCTAATCGTTGAATGGTGTGGCCTTGCATGTCGGTGACCATTTCGGTGCGGACGAATAGCGGCATGGCATCCATCACCTTAATACCTTTTGCCGACCACTCGAGGTCGAGTGCTTCGGTAATGCCACGCACAGCAAATTTGCTGGCGGAGTAGATCGCGAGGTTCGGTTGTCCATAAATAGCACTGGCCGAACTCATATTGATTACACGAGCGCTACCGCTTTCGTTGGCGGCCTTTTCAAGGAAGGGTAGTGCCAGGTAACAGCCTGCTAGCAGCCCTTTCACGTTAACGTCTATCATCGACTGCTGCGCATCTAGCGAGATGCTTTCAAAAGGGCCTGAGTGAAGAATACCTGCGTTGTTGTAAAGTAGATTAAGCTGGCCTTGCGTATGTTGGCAAAAGTCATCAAGGGCCTGCTGCCAAGACAGCTCATCGGTCACGTCGAGAGTGCCTGTGACCAAGCGTTGACGCTTCTCTTCGTCTACCTGCGCAACTAGTTGCTTGAGATTTTTTTGATCGAGGTCATAGGCGCCAACCAACCATCCAGCGTCAAGGAAACGCAGTGTGGTTGCTTTGCCGATGCCTGCGGCAGCGCCGGAAACGAAGATGCTGTTCATTGTGTGATCCTTAACGACGCGATACACCGTTCTCACGTGCTATGCTGTGTAGGAATACTCCCACTATAACTACTTCTAAAGTTTAATGGAATCACGCGATGCAGCAGTTAAAATCAGGAATCTATCAACACTACAAAGGGCCCGAGTATGAAGTGATTGATACGGTGCGGCACTCAGAAACAGAAGAAGTGTTGGTACTTTATCGGCCGCTGTATGGCGAGCGAAAACTTTGGGTGCGACCCTTTTCGATGTTTGTCGAAAGCGTAACGGTGGACGGCGAGCAGGTACCACGATTTCAATTTTTGCGAGGTAGCTAATGTCTTTAACCTACGAAGCAGAATTTGGTTGCCCTTATTGCATGGCGCCAAATAGTATCGAAATTGACGCCGAGCATGATGTCGGGCAACAGCAAATCGTCGATTGCCAAATCTGCTGTCAGCCGATCGAGGTAATGATCACGCAACACAGTGATGGCGACTTTGAGGTGATTGCGCGCACCGACGATGAATGACGGGTGCTAATCCCATAGTGGGCTCTCGCGCTTTTGTAATAGCAGCAATTGCAGATCAAGCGCATCGGTAATGCGCAGCAGCGTATCAATACGGCCGTCGCCGGAATTCTCAAACTTTGAAATTAACGCTTGAGTGGTATCAACCCGCTCAGCCAGAAAAGCCTGCGACCAGCCCAGCTCCTTACGCGCCAACCGAATAGCCGCCCCTAACTCATTCGCATCATCAACTCGCATGTCCACCACCCCATATATACGTAAACAAATATAGTCATATACGATTAGATATAGCGCATCCACCACATTAATACCACTTCCGATATAAAAGACACCAGAGGGGGCAGCCCCCCTCTGGGAAGACATCTTTACAATGTAGGGGCTGCCCCCTCTGGGGTGGGTGTGCGGGATGTGGTGGTTTAGGCTATGCTGAGGGTGAGTGAAGTTAGCTCGGTAATTCAGTTAATTAGGAGAATGCGATGAAGTCTTATTCAATGTTTGCAATGGTTGTGATGACGGTAGGTTTGGTGGCGGCGTGTAGTCCGGCCAAAGACGTGACGCAATGCACGGTGGCACCGATGAGTGATTGGCAAGACCAAGCTGAGTTTCAGTTGCAGTTAGTCGAGCAAGGTTACGACATCAATGAGTTTAAGGTGACCGAAGGCAACTGTTACGAGATTTACGGCACCGACAAAGACGGCAACAAAGTCGAGGTCTACTTTAACCCTGTTGACGGGAAAGTGATTAAGAGTGAAACACACTAACTCTGATCAACCCCTGCGGATTTGGCATCCGCTGATTCGACTTATCCATTGGTGGCTGGTGGCCGCGTTCACTATTAATTATTTTGTAGTGGACGCTGGCGGTCAGATTCATCAATGGGTGGGTTATGGAGCTCTGGCCGCGGTGCTGCTGCGCATTGGCTGGGGCTTTATTGATAAGGGGTATGGCTCATTTCGCACTATGCGTTTGAGTCGCAAGGCACTTCAGCAGCATTTTACTCACCTGAAACAACGAGCTGTTCCTAAGCAGAGCGGTCATAACCCGCTTGGCTGGCTGATGGTGATGGCGGTGATTGTGCTATTTGTGGGGCTTGGCGTTACCGGTTTCATGATGGAAGAAATCGATGCGTTGTTCGGTAATTCGACGCTAGAAACCGTTCATGCGTGGCTGTCGAATACGCTCTACGGTTTTGCTTTGGTACATGTGGCTGCCGTTGTTTGGGTTGGCTGGCGCGGACGTATCGCCTTGATACGCCCGATGATCACCGGAAAACGTGACCGCGATTAAGTTAGCTTAATCGACCGCTTGCGATCTCGAAGCTACGCATGCGCGCTTGATGGTCATAGGCATGGCAGGTCAGCATCAATTCATCCACACCGGTTGCAGCAACAAAATCATCTAAATAGGTGTGCACTTGCTCGGGTGTTCCCGAAGCAGTGTACTTCAATGCATGATTCGCCGCCGCTAAAGCCATAGGGTCGACCTGTTCTTCGATGGCGTCTACGGGGGCGGGTAAGGGGCCGGGGTTACCTTTGCGTAAGGCAATAAACTGCAACTGCATAGAGCTTTTCATGCGTTTGGCGGCCTGCTCGTCGTCTGCGGCAAATACATTCACCACAGCCATGGCGTGCGGCGCAGCCAAATACTTTGACGGGCGGAATTGCTGACGGTAGGTCTCCAGAGCCGCTTGCAGGTGATCGGGCGCAAAGTGCGAGGCAAATGCATAGGGTAGCCCCAATTTTGCCGCGAGCTGCGCGCCGAATAAACTAGAGCCAAGAATCCATACCGGCACTTTCGAACCACTTCCCGGAACCGCTTTGATTTGTTGCGCAGGGTTGGGGTCGTCGAGGTAATCGAGTAATTCTTGCACATCGTCGGGAAACCGGTCAGCACTGTTGTAGGTACGGCGCAAGGCTCGAAGAGTCGCTGCATCAGTGCCCGGGGCGCGACCCAAACCAAGATCAACTCGGTCGCCATAAAGGGCTGCTAAGGTGCCAAATTGTTCTGCGGCGATGAGTGGGGCGTGGTTGGGTAACATAATGCCACCCGCGCCAATACGGATCGATTCAGTACGACTACCGATGTGTGCTAAAGCTACTGCGGTTGCAGCGCTAGCTATACCCGTCATGTTGTGGTGTTCAGCCATCCAAAAGCGTTGGTAGCCTAACTTTTCCACATGCTGAGCCAGCTCAGTTGACCGTTGCAACGACACTTTCGCTGAGCTTTCAGCCGTTATTGGGGCTAGATCGAGTACAGATAGCGCAACCATTAAAACTCCAAATTTACTGCTTTAAACCAATGATGGCTATGATTCTAACGCAGTATCTAAGGTAATTTCAGCAGTAAAGAGCTTTGAGATTGGGCAGTTTTCTTTGGCTGCTTGCGCGGCCTTTTCGAACTGGTCTTTGTCGCAGCCTGGAATACGTGCTTTTAAGTCGAGATGCACGTGGGTTACGGCAAAGCCGCCATCGTCTTCTTCGAGTTTCACTGTGGCTTCGGTATCGATGCTTTCGGCGGTAATGCCTTCTTCACCCAACACCATTGATAACGCCATCGAGAAACAGCCGGCATGCGCTGCGCCAATAAGTTCTTCAGGGTTGGTGCCTTTGCCGTTTTCAAAGCGTGTGCCAAACGAGTATTGCTGCTTATCGAGCACGCCGCTAGCGGTTGATACAGTACCTTGGCCGTCTTTTAAGCCACCTTCCCAATGTGCATTTGCGGTGCGTTTCATTTAGCGCCTCCAACATTTTTTGCGAATGTACCTATTAGTGTAGTCCATGGGTCAAGGTAAAGATCACTTAGCGCGTACCGAAAATCTTATCGCCGGCATCACCGAGACCCGGCACAATGTAGCCATGTTCATTGAGCTTTTGGTCTAAAGCAGCTGTATAAATCGGAATATCGGGATGCGCAGCGGTCACTTTCTTTACCCCTTCTGGGGCGGCAACTAACACCAATACTCGAATGTCTTTGCAGCCTTTTTCCTTGAGCATATCAAGGGTGGCGATCATGGTGCCCCCGGTCGCGAGCATCGGATCAATCACCAACGCTGTACGTTGCTGCATTTCACCCGCGAGCTTTTCAAAATAAGCAACTGGCTCAAGGGCTTCTTCATCACGGTACAAGCCAACCACGCTGACTTTAGCGCTGGGAATGAGATCAAGCACCCCATCGAGCATGCCGATACCCGCCCGTAGTATCGGAACTACGGTGACCTTCTTGCCTTTGAGTCGCTGCACTTCAATGGTGCTGCCGTCCCAACCTTCGATGCTGTGTGCCTCTACCTTAAAATCCTTGGTGGCTTCATACGTCAGTAAGCAACCGAGTTCATTGGCTAATTCGCGAAAGCTCTTGGTGGAAATACCCGCTGCGCGCATCAGTCCGAGTTTATGCTGAATTAAAGGGTGTTGAATTTGATGCAGAGCCATAATGACCTCGTGTTTAATGCATAACAAAAGGGTGACGAATAATCCGTAAAAGGTTAACCTTTAACTAACGTTGCGTTAAGAGCTATTTATGTCAGTACCTAATACCGAACGACGCGAAGAACCAAGGAAACGGCTAACGACCCGGCTTTTGTGGCACGTTATCAGCGTTTCAGTGGTGCTTTTGCTGGCCACCATCTCACTTGTATTTTGGAACACCTACCCGTCGGCGAAGCAGTCGGTGGTGCAGCAACTTCAGGAGCAAGTGGGCGAAAAGCTTCGCTCGAATCAAGCGCAATTGCAAGCTGTTGAAGCTCAAGCGGAACTTTTGAGCCAGGCGTATCTTGATCGTTATCAAGCTTTTGTTGGAAACCCAGAAATAATTGGTCGCTTTGAAAAGTGGTTTGAGGAAACCTCGCCAGGCGTTTTTCGTCTGCAAGAACGTTTTTTCTCAGGCACCCAGATCGATGACCGTTTATTTCGCGGATTAAGCGTTTTTGTGGGCCCCGGGCCTCGGCCTTTGTCCGACGAATACAAAGCGCGTTTGGTGATTAGTGTCATCGTGCTGAGCGAGATGGCACCGGCTTGGCGTAAGCAGGTAACGAACACTCATTTTTCGTTCCCAGAAAACAGTTTGGCCGAATACTCACTGGATGATCCGTGGGGGCGTCAAGCAGCAAAAGACTTAGTGATTACGGACTACTCGACGGTTCGTTCGACCTTGCAACATGAAAACCCAAGCCGAACACCAATTTGGACCGGGTTGTACCATGATCATTCGTCGGGCTACTGGACCATCACCTATCAGCAGCCATTAGATTTACACGGCCAGCATCTGATTAACACGAGTTTTGACGTTGGCTTGCAGCAATTGAACGAAACCTTGAACCAAACCGAGGGTGAGAATGTTGAAACCTACGTACTCAATGAAACAGGAGCCTTGGTTAGTAGTTCAACCCTTATAAAGAAGCGTCCCGAGCGACAAGACACGCTGACCCCCGAAACCTATGATGACCCGCTTTATCAAGAAATAGCCGCTCGGCTTTTGCAAGGAGACACGGTTCAAGGGCAACAAATTTGGGATGACTTAGACGACGATTACTTAATTTTGGTGCAACACCTCGGTACGCCTAACTGGTGGTATTTTTCGGTTTACCCAAAAGCCATGATCACCAGCCAAGCACTGTCTTTGCCCTTACTTATCGCGTTAATTGGTGTGGCGCTGGTGGTGGCAGTATTGCTGACCATGACTTACTTTGTGCGGCGTGAAGTATCACGACCGCTGACCCAATTAGCGCACGTGGCCGCCTTAGTTGACCAGAAGAACTATCACGAAATTGAACAGCAAAGCGTTGAGCGCATGCGTGGTTACGGCGAAGTGAAACAAGTTCTCAGTGCCTTCAGAACCATGGCGCGCCGGTTTGTGGCGGCCAACGAACAACTCGAAAAGCGTATTGATGAGCGTACCCATGATCTGCGCTTGGCCAATCGCAAGCTCGATGAGCTGGCGCACCTTGATGGCTTAACCGAGCTTTTAAACCGTCGTTCACTGCAGTTAGATATCGATAATGTGCTGGCTAATCCTGATGTCAGCTGTTTCTTTGTGATGGCAGATTTGGATGATTTCAAAGGTTTTAACGACAATTACGGTCATGAGGCGGGCGATCGCGCTCTGATCGCCATTGGTCAGTTGTTCAAAAGCGTTGAACAAAGCCGCACCTATCGCTTTGGTGGAGAAGAGCTAGCGATGCTTTGCCGTGCTGAGACCGCAGCAGAGGTTGAAGAACGTTTGCAGCAGCTGCAGCAACGTATTCACAAACTGGCAATCGACCACACACACAGCCGACGGGCGAGTAAAGTGTTAACGGCGAGCTTCGGCTACACTAAAATACGCCCGGGAGAAACATCAAGGGAGCTGATTCAGCGTGCCGACAAACTGCTATATAAAGCCAAAGCGCAAGGCGGCGACTGTATTATTAACTAAGCTTACAGCGCCGTTACACGGTTACGACCTGCCGACTTACTCGCATAAAGGGCCTTGTCGGCTCGGTTAATAAGACGCGTCAGTGTTTCATTCTCGCCTAATTGGCTGAGCCCGACACTTAAAGTAACAGCGAGATCTTTTTTCAGGTTCTGGCTCCAGTCATAACGACTGATGGCGACACGGATGCGTTCAGCTACTTGTTCGCCGGTGTTAATATCTGTTTCTGGCAAAACAACTAAGAACTCTTCGCCGCCCCAGCGACCAATAAGGTCGTGTTGGCGCAGCTCAAGACGAATAAGTTGTGCCAAATGCTGGAGCACTTCGTCGCCTTTCACATGACCAAAAATGTCGTTGATCAGTTTGAAGTGGTCGATGTCGATCAGTAGCAGCGTTAACGGTTTATGATAGCGTTCGGCGCGAGTGATTTCGGTTTCCGCCAGCTCGGTTAAATGGCGTCGGTTATGCAGTAGTGTCAGCGCGTCGGTACTGGCTAATCGGTTCAGCTTGCGATGAGCTGAGCTCACCGTGCGTACATAAAAGAAGCCCAAATAGCTAAACATCGAAAACACGATGGTTAGATTAAACAGGTTGACGCCTATCAAGGCTGGTTCAGTGATAGGTTGTATGGGTGGGTAGTACAGGGCAATTGCATAAAGCCCGACGTAGTACAGCCATAGCAGAATCAATGCAATGACAGCAAGCTGCACGGTCATGGTAACGGCGAGTGCCGGTATGAACATAAGCAAATAGTAATGGAAGCCGCTGTCCCATCCTATAAGAATGATACCAAGCGCTGCGTGCAGCAAAACCTCAGTCCATACGAGCCACCCAGCTAGCCAATTTAAGCGCCGTCCGTAGGCGAAGTGTGCAAAACCATACATTGCAACACTAATGACATTTACCCAGGCTAAGATAGGCGAATCTAGAACAAGAAAAATAGCAAAGAACGCGATATCAACGCTCGCTGCAATTAAACAACAGCGCTGTGCGACACGCCAAAATTGCGGTCGATCGTGGGTTCCTACGTTGCGGTCCATGCTGGTCATCGTGTGGCCTTTTAAGCGACTTTTAGTAACTGGTTAAGTTTAAGTTAAATCGCGCCAATATTAAAGTTGGAGTTGCAAACCAAAGATGTTCGATGTTAGCTAGTCGCTATGTGCTTGAACCAAAACAGAACATCCAACATCGCATCTACAAGGTAACGCTATGACGATAAAAATAGGTATCAACGGCTTAGGCCGTATTGGCCGCTTAGCGCTGCGTTTAGCAGCAGAGCGTGACGACCTAGAAGTGATTCAGGTCAATGACCCAGGCGGCAGTGCGGAAACCTTTGCTCATCTACTTAAATTCGACTCGGTACATGGAACCTGGTCGCGAGAGGTCAGCGCGGCAGACGGACGACTAAGTGTTGGCGGCAAAGGTCTAGCCTTCACCCAGCACCAAAGCATTGCAGAGAACGACTGGAGTGCCTGTGACATTGTGCTTGAAGCATCGGGCAAGATGAAAACAGTCAAACTACTTAATGATTACTTAGCCCAAGGCGTCAAACGCGTGGTGGTGTCGGCACCAGTGAAAGAGCCGGGAGCGCTGAACCTAGTGTTGGGGGTGAATGACTATCTTTTTGACCCCGCTCAGCATCAAATTATCACTGCTGCCTCGTGTACCACGAATTGCTTGGCACCTGTGGTGAAAGTGTTGCATGAGGCCATTGGTATTAAGCATGGCTCACTAACCACCATTCACTCGGTGACAAATACGCAAACCATTATAGATGCGCCGCATAAAGACCTGCGTCGGGCACGCGCGTGTGGCGAGAGCCTTATTCCGACATCGACCGGATCAGCAACGGCAATTATTGAAATATTCCCAGAGCTGAAAGGGCGCTTAGATGGCCACGCGGTACGGGTGCCTCTTGCCAATGCCTCGTTGACAGACTGTGTGTTTGAAATGGAACGCGCGACCAGTGTCGAGGAAGTGAACAACTTACTAAAAGAAGCAGCGGCCGGTGAACTGAAAGGGATTTTAGGTTATGAAGAGCGGCCTTTAGTATCGATTGATTATCGTACGGATCCTCGTTCAAGTATTGTCGACGCATTGTCAACGCGGGTAATTAACGGCACTCATGTAAAAGTTTATGCTTGGTATGACAATGAATGGGGCTATGCCAACCGTGCGGTAGAACTAGTAGCGAAGGTAGGTGCATGCTAAGTCAGTTATCGTCGGCGGTACGTCAGTACTTATTGGTAACGACCAATTACTGGGCGTTTACGTTAACCGACGGGGCGCTTCGAATGCTGGTGGTGCTGCATTTCCATCAGCTCGGCTACAGTGCGCTCGAAGTCGCCATGCTGTTTTTGTTTTAC
Source organism: Pseudidiomarina piscicola (assembly GCF_902806985.1). Classification (GTDB taxonomy): domain Bacteria; phylum Pseudomonadota; class Gammaproteobacteria; order Enterobacterales; family Alteromonadaceae; genus Pseudidiomarina; species Pseudidiomarina piscicola. The sequence continues at coordinate 54,835 of NZ_CADCXY010000004.1, read as the reverse complement.
GAGTTCTTTGGCGTTGTGACGAATCTATTCGGTGGTTGGTTAGGGTCGCGCTGGGGCTTAAATCGCTCGATGAATATTGGCTTAGGTTTACAGGTGGCCGCCTTAGGTATGCTGTTGCTTCCTGATGGCTTGTTAACGGTGGCTTGGGTGATGGCCGCGCAAGCATTGTCCGGCATCGCCAAAGACCTCAATAAGATGAGTGCCAAAAGCACCATAAAATTGCTCGTTCCTGACCAGCAACAAGGGCGCTTATATAAATGGGTCGCACTGCTCACGGGCTCGAAAAATGCGCTTAAGGGCGTGGGCTTTTTTCTCGGGGGTGTGTTGCTAACGTGGTTAGGCTTCCAAGGTGCGATGTTAGCGATGATGCTCATGCTCGCCATGGTTTGGGCGGTGAGTCTTGTTTATTTAACTAAAGAGACAGGGCGCTCACGTTACAAACCTAAATTCAGTGACCTACTGTCAAAAAGTCAGCCCATTAATGTTTTGTCGCTGGCGCGTTTTTTGCTCTTCGGAGCGCGAGATGTTTGGTTCGTAGTGGCGTTGCCGGTGTTTCTTGCCAGTCAGCTCGACTGGAATCATTGGCAAGTGGGGAGCTTTCTCGCAGCGTGGCTGATCGGTTATGGTTTCGTGCAAGGCGGTGCACCGAAGCTAACGCGAAATGCTGATTTAAGCCCACGCCGACAAGCATTGGCATGGGGCGCTGCACTAAGTTTGAGCCCCTTGTTGTTGAGTTTTGCGTTGTGGCAGCAATGGCCTGTTGCTGCCAGTATCATGCTTGGGCTGGGTGCGTTTTGTGTCTTGTTTGCGGTGAACTCTTCGCTGCATAGTTTTTTGATTGTTTCCTATGCTCGAAACGATGGTGTTTCGTTGGACGTTGGCTTCTATTACATGGCGAATGCGGCTGGGCGCCTAGTTGGCACCGTACTGTCAGGTTGGATCTATCAAAGCTTTGGCTTCATTGCCTGCCTTGTCGTGTCGACGGTCTTACTTGGGCTATCTACCCTGACGATGCGTTACTTGCCCCAGCGCGAGGCGTAACTCAAGGAGGCGAAACGGTGCGGCTGGGTCGGCCAAAGAGATACCCTTGAAAAAGCTCACAGCCAAGCTCTTGCAGTCGTAAAAATTGTGCTTGTGTTTCAACGCCTTCGGCGATAACCGCTAAGTTCATGCTTTGGCCAAGGCTAATAATAGTCTTGGCCAGCAATGCACCTTTGCCGTCATGCTCCAGATCATTTACGAACGCGCGATCGATTTTTAGTTCATCAAGGGGCAGTTGCGTTAAATAAGCGAGTGACGCATAGCCCGTGCCAAAGTCATCAAGTGATAATGAAATGCCCAAAGCTCGTAATTGTGTCATTTGTTGCGTAATGCGACCGATGTCATCGGCCATCAAGCTCTCGGTTAATTCGAAGCGCAGCTTGGTGGGATCGACGCCGGAACGTTCGATACACTGTTGTACGCGCTCAACAAAATTAGTCTGACGAAATTGCATAGCACTGACATTTATGGCCAATGATAAATCAGCAAATTTAGGTTGCTTTGACCACTCTACCAAGGTTTGCACACATGACTCTAGCACCCATTCACCAATCTCCACGATGCTGCCATTGGCTTCCGCAATAGGAATAAAGTCTGCCGGAGCAACGGTACCGAACTCGGGGTGTTCCCAGCGGAGCAGCGCCTCGCAGCTTAGCAACTGCTGCTGACTATCCACTTGCGGCTGGTAGACAATAGACAGCTGTTGCTCGGCAATAGCATGGTTAAGGGCCTGCGATAGCTTTAGGCGCTGGTGCAGGGCATCTTGCATGGTGCGATCGAAGAAGCTGATATTGTCATCGGCCTGCTGTTTAGCAGCCTTTAAAGCGATATCCGCCTGGCTAATAAGCGTGCTTCCAGCAACACGGCCCGAATGGCCAAAGAGTGTTATACCAATACGTACATTCAGCTTGTGGATTGATTTGTTGAGCGTAATTGGGTGGTGTAAGGCCTCTAAAATACAGCGAGCACATTGTTCTGCTTGGGTCGCCGCTTGCGCCATGTCTTGGCCTAAGTCCGAGTAGACGAAAATGAATTCGTCCTTACCTAGCCGCGCTAAGCCATCTTGGGTGTCCGACAGCTTTTTTAACCGTTTAGCGCAGTGAGTTAAAACCTGGTCACCAATATCGAAGCCTAAGCTATCATTGATACTATGAAAATTATCAATATCAATTAGCATGAGAGCGCTGATATTACGCTCGAGTACAGGCGCTTTAGTCAGCCCATCGAGTCGCTCAAGCAGCAAACGGCGGTTGGGAAGTTCGGTTAGTGAATCAAAGTATGAGAGTCGTTGTACTTCCGCTTCGACAACTTCCAGCGCCCGCAAGTCGGCGTCCATACAAAACATAATGGGTTGTTGATCGGCGACCTCAACCACGGTATGACTTGAATAAACGGGGACCGGGCTGCCGGATTTATGCTGTAAGTCGAGTCGCGCAGCAGGAATCCCTTCACGATGTTCAAACATCCATGCAACGGCGGCTTTCACGTCGTCTTGCATTGGCGCTGGAATAATTAACTCGTATAAAGTTTTACCCAACGCCTCTGCCGCTGAATAGCCGTACATTTTTTCTGATGCCGAATTCCAATAAACCACCTTGCCTTCAGCATCGTAGCCTTGAATCGACATGGCTTGGTTATCGTCACAGAGTTTACGGAAATTACTTTCACAAATGCTTGTTTGACTTTTATTCGACATAAATCTGCAACAGCCTAAAAACGATGATTATTTCCATCAAGTGTAGAATATATTGCGTAAAACCGTTAATTTAAACCTATAAAGACTAACAATAAATAGGCGCTTACGGTGGTTACTCAAGGGAATTATGAGGTCATTATTATTGGTACCGGTTTTGGTGGCCAATCTGCTGCTTTGCAGCTTAAAAAGCGCGGTATTAACAACTTTCTAATGCTTGAGCGCCGCGGCTTTATGGGTGGCACTTGGTGCCAAAACTCTTATCCCGGAGCCCAGGTTGATGTGCCATCACCTTTGTACTCGCTGGCAAGCGAACCCTATCCGTGGTCGCAAATGTTTGCTGCACAACCTGAACTTGAAGCCTACACCAAGCACGTTTTAGCGAAACATGAGCTGGCTAATAAAGTGCATTTAAATCGCACCGTGACCGAGCTTCGGTGGCTTGAAGAGCGAAGCTGTTGGCAAATTACCACGGACCATGGCGTTTACTTTGCCAGATCAGTGATTAGCGCTCAAGGTCCGTTAAGTAACCCAATGATCCCCGACTTCCCGCAGCGTGCCAGCTTCAAAGGCAAGAGCTTTCATACCAACCAGTGGGACCACAGTGTTGACTACGTTGGCAAAAAAGTTGCGGTGATCGGCAGTGGTGCCAGTGCCGCTCAGGTGATTCCGGCGATTGCCGACAAGGTGGCCGAGTTGCATGTGTTTCAGAGGTCACCGCATTGGGTAATGCCACGCCCCGATCGTAAGTTTTCTCCGCGATTTCAACGGCTATTAAAAATTAACTTCTTTTATCAGTTGTTGCGTAAATCAATTTACTGGACTCTCGAATGGCGTGTGCTGGCGTTCAAATACTCCAAAACCTTGATGAAAGTATTTGCCGAGCGAGAAGCGCTTAAACACTTAAAAAAGCAAGTGCCAAATGCACAGCTGCGCCGTCAACTAACCCCTGACTATCGTATCGGCTGTAAGCGTATCATCGTGTCAAACACGCTGTATCCGGCGCTATCTCGTGATAATGTCACTTTGCATATCAAAACTGATGGTATTGCGGGTTTCACCGAAAACGGGATCCTGACGGCCCAAGGTACTGAGCTAGAGCTCGATCTCGTGGTCTACTCTACAGGCTTTAAAGCGACCGACGGGGCTCTCGGTTTTGACGTGATAGGCCGCGAGCAAAAGCGTTTAGACGAAGCATGGGCCGACTTTCCACGCGCGTACATGGGCACCACCATGCCGGGCTTCCCAAATCTATTTTTAGTCACCGGGCCAAACACAGGAATTGGCCACACCTCAGCTATTTTCGTCATTGAATCGCAAATGTATTACATCATGCGCGCACTTGAAGAGCTGCAGCGCCGGCAAAAACAAAGCATCGAAGTCACCGAGCAAGCGGAGCAGGCCTACACCGACATGATTCATCGTGAAATGGCCAAAACGGTCTGGCAAACCGGTGGCTGTGAAAGCTGGTATCAAAGTAAAAGTGGTAAAGTAACCGCAATGTTTCCTGGCTTTAGTTTTGTTTACCGGCTGCTGGCGCAACGTTTTAAACCACAACATCATCAGTTTCGTGACGGAGAACAACAATGAAAAAGCTTTTACTGACGTTGGGGGTTATCGTTCTTCTGTTATGGGGCGCAACCTGGCATCCCGCAACTGGGCAATGGGTGTACCATAATACGCAACAGTTGGAGGCAGCCCTGTATGGCTTTGACGAGCAGTCGATAGCCGTCGGCGATGTGCAGTTTTCAGTGTATCAGCGCCCTGCAACGAGTGCTGATGCACCTACTTTAGTATTGTTGCATGGCTACACTGCATCGAAAGAGTTGTGGTTGCGGTTTGCCAATCAACTGAGTACTGATTTTAATATTCTGATTCCTGACCTTCCAGGACATGGTAAAACAGGTTTTGATCCGCAGTGGAGTTATCGGCCAAGTGTTCAGGCTGCGCGCCTTGAGGGTTTGCTAAATGCGCTGGCTATTGAGCAAGCGACGTTTATCGGCAATTCCATGGGCGGTCTAATTGCCGCAAACTTCGCTTTAGACTACCCGCAGCGCTTAAGCGCTTTAGTCGTGATTGATCCTGCTGGGGTCGAAGCCCCCGAGCCAAGCCCTGCCGAACGTCTATTTCGCCAAGGTAAGTCGCCGTTTCTAATTAAGTCGTGGCAAGACTTCAAAGCCTTTTATGCGATGACGATGGCCGAGCCGCCCTATGTGCCTGAGTTCGTGCTGCGAGGAATGGCCGCCGAATATGAAAAGCGTAAAGCACAATTCGCCCAAATAGCAGAAGACTTTCGTCATTTTGATCAGGTTGAGCAGCGGTTAAATTTAGTGCAGGCTCCGACGCTAATTGTATGGGGCGAGGCTGATCAATTACTGGACGTATCCAGCGCCACCATTTGGCATCAACAACTACCTCACAGTGAGCTCTCTATTCTTGAAGGGGTAGGTCACATGCCTATGGTAGAACGGCCAGAACAGACCGCAAAAAGAGTGCAAGACTTTCTAAAAGGACTGGAAAAATGAGTAAGCAACAGCGTTTGGGGGATGTGCTACGACACTCGATTATTTTTGTGGTGTTGGTGCTGTTGGCTTATCTGTTGTTGTGGCCCGTAACGATTGAACCGCGCGCGTGGAATGCGCCTCGTGACCGGGGGTATGTGGGTGCGTTTACGCCGAATCAACGCTTACAGGAAGTTGAGCGGCATGTACTGCCGAATTCAGTGGGCCCAGAAGATATTGCCATTGATGCGCAGGGGCGCCCAGTGTTTGGCGTGCTAAGCGGCGATATTTTGCGCCTGGAAGCCGATGGTAGCTTTACCACCTTGACGACAACCGGTGGCCGCCCTCTGGGGCTTGAGTTCGACGACGACGGTGGGCTATGGATAGCGGATGCCTATCAGGGGCTGATGCATTGGTCGCTTGAGAAAGGGCTCGAACTGTTAGTCACAGAAGTTGACGGAGTGGCTGTGCGTTATGCCGATGATGTTGATATCGCTGCCGATGGCACTGTTTACTTTTCCGATGCCTCGATGAAGTTTCCGGCTGCTAGCGTGGGTACCTATGAGGCGAGTTTGCTGGATATCATGGAACATAGCGGCAACGGTCGCGTGTTAGCGTACCAGCCAAAAACAGGGCGTACTTATACGGTGCAAGGCGGGCTTCACTTTGCCAATGGCGTGGCAGTGAGTCATGATCAGCAATGGTTGTTGGTGGTTGAGACAGGTAGCTATCGAATTTTAAAAATCGGTATTGGCGCGCATAACAATGGCGAAGTGGTGACCTTAATTAAGAACTTGCCAGGCTTCCCCGACAACATCAATGACGCTCCAAATGGTAAATTCTGGGTGGGCTTAGTTAGCCCGCGCAGTGAGGTGTTAGATAGTCTTTCAAATCACCCTTATGTGCGTAAAATGATTCAGCGCTTACCGAGCTTTATTCGTCCACAAGCGAAAAACTATGGTCATGTGATCGCAATCGATAGTCGTGGCAACGTGGTTGAGAACCTACAAGATCCTGCCGGTAGTTATGCGCAGGTGACTGGCGCCGCCGAGGTAGCTGGTCGTATTTATTTAAGTAGCTTGCATGAAAACGCGATCGCGGTCATGGCGCTAAAGCAAGCCGACTAATTCTCCTACTTTTGGCTGTAGAAGGTGAACATTCAATGATGAACTTAGCAGAACTGACAACGCCTTACCTGTTACTTGAACCCGAAAAAATGCGCGCCAATATTGATCGCCTGCAAGCCCATATGGATACCCTTGGCGTGCCCCTGCGGCCGCACGTCAAAACAGCGAAGTCGATTGACGTAGTGCGCCGCCTTTTTCCAGCCCAGGGAACAGGCCCAATTACGGTGTCGACCCTTAAAGAAGCTGACTACTTTGCCGAGCACGGCTTCACCGACATCACCTATGCGGTAGGAATCAGTCCCGATAAATTACCACGGGTCGCCCGGCTGCATCGTGGTGGCGTGTGCTTGCGAGTTTTGCTAGACAGTGTTGCCCAGGCAGAAGCAGTGGTGGCGTTTGCCAAGCGCGATCATGTGTCGATACCGGCGTTAATTGAGATTGACTGTGATGGTGAGCGCGCGGGGTTACGAGAAGGTGATGCTAAAATCGTCGAAATAGCACGTATTTTGCAAGAAAATAAGCAATTTTCAGGCATTTTAATGCACGCCGGCGGCTCGTATCACTGCCCAGACAAGGCAGCCAAAGAGGCAGCTGCTGAACACGAGCGGGCAACTGCGGTAAAAGTGAGTGAGGCCCTACGTGACGCAGGCTTACCCTGTGAAACAGTAAGTGTCGGCTCCACCCCAACGGCACATTTTGCCAAAGACCTCACAGGTATCACGGAAGTACGTGCTGGCGTTTATGTGTTCCAAGATCTGGTTATGGCTGGCTTGCATGTTTGCCAGTTAGACGACATTGCAATAAGTGTCGTGGCAACGGTGATTGGCCACCGCCCCGATAAAGGTTGGATTATGACAGATGCGGGATGGATGGCATTGTCTCGCGATCGTGGCACCGCTAATCAAGAGGTCGACCAAGGGTATGGTGTGGTTTGTGCGATGGATGGCACCCCTTACCCTGATCTTATTGTTAGCAGTACCAGTCAAGAACATGGTGTTGTCGAACTGCGAAAAGGCAGTAAGAGCAAGTTACCGCAGCTTGAGGTCGGCACAAAAGTGCGTATTTTACCCAACCATGCCTGTGCCACAGCCAGCCAATTCGACGGCTATGTGGTACCTGACCAAAACGAATTGGTGTTTTGGCCGCGTGTGAATGGCTGGTAGATTACGTTACGGCTGAGTTGGTGCGCTGCGAGTAGCGTGCCAATTCACCGCTTGCCAGCCGTCTTTACGTTGCACCAAAACCCCTGAGTTTAAAAAGGTTTCGCGCGACTGGTCGGCAACCTGGGTCGAAACCAAGGTGAAATTAACGATAATCGCGCTACCAAACGACTTTAGCTCAAGATCTTCTGCGGTGTACCAGGCGGTCACCTCATCAGCGGCGAGCGCATTACTTTCACTCATACCCTGCATCAGTTCAGGCTTACCAAAGCGGGTACCGTTCGAGCTCGTGTAAGTAAGCTCGGGTGCCCAAAATTTCGCATGCGCCTGCGCATCATTGATCGACGCACCATACAAAAATGCGTCGATAGCTGCCGTTACCTGTTGGCTTTGTTCCGCACTGATAGGGTGCGCTTGTTGCGCCACTGCTGAGCCACTAAAAACAAGAAAAAAACAAACGATAAGATTACGCATAAAAAGTCCTTGATTAGGTTTCACTGGCGGTGATCCACTTGGGTTGTTGTGGAGCTTGATAGGCTCTCATTAGTTCGAGTAGCTGTGCAGGCTGGTCGTGACTGAGTAGCAAGTGACGATGCTCGTCGCGAATAAAACCTTGTGATGTGGCCCCCTCAAGGAAGCTCAATAAAGATTCATAATAGCCATCGACATTCAGTACCGCACAGCTCTTTTGATGAAAGCCAAGCTGCGCCCATGTAAGCATCTCGAACAGCTCTTCTAAAGTTCCCATGCCGCCGGGCAAAGCAATGAATCCATCGGCTAGCTCAGCCATTTTTGCCTTGCGGGCATGCATTGAAGCAACGACATGCAGCTCAGTTAAACCTTGGTGAGCAAGTTCTTTGTCGACCAACGCCTGGGGAATCACGCCAATGACTTTGCCACCTTGTTCGAGGACTCGATCGGCGAGTATCCCCATCAGCCCGACGCTAGAACCCCCAAATACGAGCGTGATACCTTCGGCGACAAGCAGATCCGCAAGCTGCAAGGTCGCATCTTGATAAACTGGGCTAAAACCCGGGCTTGAGCCGCAGTAGACACAAAGTGTCGTAAGTGAATTTGACATTTAAACCTTCCTGTAACGATGAAATTAATGAATCACATGCCACTTCGTTTGCCGTCCAGCGAGGTAAATAACGTTCTTACCATCAAAGAATGCACTTTGTTCAAGCATGATCTGGATGTTCTGACCGTCCCACATATCTAGTGGAACTTTCACATTTCCCTCAATGGCGTAAGCGGTATTTGCGTACACCGGCCAATCACCGCGCACGGGTGTTGGTCCTTGGTTGTCCCACATACCGATGGTTGGTCCAGGTGCATGGCCGTAAAAACCTAGTGGGTGGGTATAAGTGCTCGAATTGAGCTTGTGCTGTTCACTTTTTTCGACGGTAGCGGCGAGAATTTCGTTGCCGCTACGACCCACTTGAAATGCTTCGGTGAGGTGATCTTGCCATTGGTTCCCTTTACTTAGAGCGGTGCTTAATTCGCCAGGCACCTCCGTCATCCCCAAGGGCAGAACATAGCCCAGTTCTTGAGTATCGGTACAGAGCTTCAGGTAACAAATGCCAATATCGGTATGGATCACGTCTCCGCGCTCAATGGTATGCCCACTTTGACCACAGAACGCTTGTTCGGTATCACAGCCGTGCCCCGCACGTTGCAAGGTAACGTAAGGTTGGAACCAAATCTGTAGTTGTAGTTCAGCGAAGCGATTCCTAATGTACCATGCGACATCGTCGGTCGTGGTGACACCTGGTGTAATGACTCTGTTGCTAAAGGCCTCGGCGATCACGCTACGGGCAAGCGCAACGATCTGGGGGTACACGGCGAGCTCTTTTGCGGTGCGAGTTTCGACCCAGCGCACGACAAGATCTTCTGCGGACACCAGCCGCTGTTCATAGGTGTCAGGAAGCGCGTCAAGTAAACGTTGATGAAGGCCATGGGTAAGGCCATCGGCAACGGGCCAATGCTCAGACACGTTAATGCCGATTCTGTCAGGGTTTTTCGCTTCGATAAGTGCGGCTAAAGCTTGCCATTGTTGTGCAAGGTTGCCACCTGACCATGCTGTTTTATAAGGTTCACCCAGTGGATAACGGTTAACCGAGAGGTGCTCCACCGTACCATCTTTATTGCGTGAGAAAACTAACATGGTCGTACGTCTTGCTGCGTGACTCGGTTGGGGCACCAAGGTGAAGTAGACCGGATCTTCGGCATATTCACGGTTGATCACTAGCCACATATCGATATTAGCTTGCGCCATTAACGTTGGCAGCAACTGCTTCATGCGCTCATGCAATATTGCATTCTCAGGCTCTATCCGCGCCTTATGGCTGAGAACCGCGAAGTCGTCGGCACGCGTGAGTGATCGGCCTTGTTCGAACTGCTGTGCACAAACGCCAGATGCTGTAGCGATCGTCAATGCCGTTAAAACGACGAGTTTAATGCCAAAGTGCATAGGTTGTTTCTCGCTTCGGTAACCTTTGTTAGCCTCGATAGTAGCCAGCTTTTTAGCTGATAAGCAATTATCAATTGCGTATGCTGCGTTAATTTGTCGTGTTATTTCGGTCGATGGCTCATTAAGTGGTAAGGCTCTGCGATATATGATCTATTTACGGAATCACCATCGTACTCCATAATGATTAGACTAGCTTTTGGTTGTTCACACTAAGGATGCCCCGTGGCGATTACACAACTCGACTGGCAGCACCAGTTATTGCTTTACGGTTTGCTTTTAGCGATCGTTGGAATTGCGCTGGGTTGGTGGTTAGGGCATCGTGAACGAATGCGACTCACGCGGCTTGTTGAAGCAAAGTTTCGTACCCTAGCGTCACTCGCTGACGATAAACCACTGCACGATAAGCTCGCCGATATTTGTCGACTGATCGAAGGCCAAGTAAGTAACGCAATGTGCACGGTGATGTTGGTTGATAGTCGCCACAAGAGTTTGAGTGCCGTACCCGCCGAAAGTTTACCCAACACCTTTACCGACCATTTGCAGAACCTTACCATTGCGGACGGCGTTGGAGCCTGTGGCACGGCCGCTTACCATCGGACACCAGTGGTCGCCGCAGACATGTTTAAAGACGAGCGTTTCAGCGACTTTTTCGAGCTGATAAGGGCGCATCGGCTGAGAGCCTGTTGGTCGTACCCCATTATCTCGCCAACGGATAAAAGTGTGATAGGCACCTTTGCCGTGTACTTCCATAAGGTACGAAAACCGACCTCACGCGAGACAATCCTGCTGCAGCGTAGCCGTGACTTAGTGGCCTTAGTGATAGATCAACATAATGATCGTGTGCGTCGTGAGCGCAGTGAGCAGCATCACCGTTCGCTGTTCACCTATAATCCTGATGCGGTGTTTACCCTCGATCGTGACGGCAACTTTTTAAGTTTAAACCGAGCGGGTGAAGATTTGACTGGCTTCCAGGAGATAGAGGTTCTTGGGCAGTCCTATGAATTAGTTGTTTCTGAATTTGAACATGCGCGAACACGTGGCCATTTTAACGTGGCATTAAGCGGTAAACCGCAGCGCTATGAAGTTGAAATTACCGACCGTGCTGGCAAGACCCATGTATTAGATGTCACCAATGTGCCGATTGTGATCAACGGTGACGTAACCGGTGTGCACGGTATTGCGAAAGACATCACCGCAGCACGGCAAAACGAATCACGCTTGGCGTTGCTAGAACGAGGTGTTGAATCGAGTTCAGATGGCGTGATCATTAGTGATGCAAATGTTTCGGGTTTTCCGATTATTTATGTCAACCAAGCGTTTAAGGACATCACGGGCTACCACGACGATGCAGATATTTTGGGCCACGGTTGCGGTTTTTTGCAAGGGCCTGAAACAGATCCTGCAACCGTTAAGAAAATTCGTGAGGCGCTTGCCACGCGAAGCGAAGTTCACGTGACCATTCTGAACTATCGTAAAAATGGTTCACCGTTTTGGAATGATTTATTAATATCGCCGGTGCGTGATAGTGGCGAAAAAGTAACACACTTCATTGGTTTGCAAAGTGATATTTCGGAACGCGTTGAGGGTGAAAAAGAATTACAGTTTTTAGCGAAGCATGACGTGTTAACTCGCCTACCGAATCGTAATGCACTGGAAGAACGCTTGGCGCAAAGCCTGCAAGATAAAACTTCAGATGCCGGTGCCACCTTAGCGGTGCTGTTTATCGACTTAGATGGCTTTAAACCGATTAATGATAGTCTTGGGCATGCTGTAGGCGATCATATTTTGGTTGAAACAGCAGAGCGGCTTAAGTCGCAAGTTCCACCACAAGACATGTTAGCGCGCTTCGGTGGCGATGAGTTTATTGTCATCGTTAGCAGCATGCAAGAGCGGCGTGACATCAACCAATTGGCAACCAACTTACTGAAGCAATTTGATCAGCCTTATCGGTTCAATGAATTAGAGGTGTCACTGTCGGCAACAATCGGTATTGCCGACAATAGCACCGCATTTGACAACCCAGTCGAACTCATCCAACGGGCTGATGTTGCAATGTATGAAGCCAAACGCCGTGGGGGTAGCTCGTACCACTGGTACAGTGCCCACTTAGATGCCGACATGCAGCATCAAGTAGAGCTACGTACACAGTTGCAAGAGGCTATTCAAGCCGAGCAATTTGAACTCTTTTATCAGCCGATCGTGAATCAAAATGGCCAACCGGAAGGGGTTGAAGCATTAATACGTTGGAAGCACCCAAGTAAAGGCTATATTTCACCGGCGGAATTCATTCCGATGGCAGAAGCAACCGGGCAAATCATCGCCATTGCAGACTGGGTGTTCCGTCAAGCTTGTCACGATACCAAAGCGTTAATTGCGGCAGGTATTGCGCGCGTAAGCGTCAACTTTTCACCGTTGCAGTTTTATCGCGACGACTTTATTGAAGTTGTAAAAGCCACACTTGAAGAGTTTGATGTTCAAGCTGGTCAAATCGTGATTGAAATTACCGAAAACGTATTTGTGCGTGACAGCGAAAATATGATTGCGTTAATTCATCGTTTGCGCGAGCTAGGTTTACTGGTAGCCATCGATGATTTTGGTACTGGCTTTGCTAGCTTAAGTTACCTCAATCAATTCCCTGTTGATGCGTTAAAAATCGATCGTTCATTTATTTCAGGGGTTGCTAATACGCGGCGTAACTCCGCAATTACGCGAGGCGTTTTGACCATCGCTGGTGAGCTTGAAATCAATACAATAGCCGAAGGGGTTGAGACAGAGGAAGAGCGTGATTACATTGTCGAGCATGGCTGCAATTTGATGCAGGGTTATCTATTTTGCCATCCGCAACCTTTAGACGAGGTGTTGCAGTGGATAAAAGATGCACAGCAAGCACAGCGTTAGCTGTACTTGCTGCCATCAGGTGTGGCGCTAGAAGCGGTAGTCGAAGCCAACAGAAACCATTTGTGGTTTGTTAGGGCGAGCACCGTAAGGTAAGCGCGAAATAATCACTTGCTCATCGAACAGGTTATCTACTTTCAGGAATACCGTAGTTTGCTCGGACAACGGGTAACGGCTTACTAAGTCAATGGTCATCAACGACTCAGTGACGAGCAGCGGATCGTTTTGGCTCTGGCAGCCTACGCTAACGCAGGTTTCATCCATGTATTTGACGATGAGGTGATTGTCCCAACCGCTGTCATGCAGCAAGCCTAAGCGAGCGCTAAATAAGTGCTCAGGAATATCAGCTAAGGTATCGCCCTTCTGCACACCTGTCACTGCGTTGTCTTCACTAATTTCGGCATTACTATAGGTGTAGTTAAAGTTCGTTGGAATTGTCCACGCACCTTGTTGCCAGGTTTTTCCTAGTTGTAACTCGAGTCCCTGTACCACAGCTTCACCGGTCACGAAGCTACCAGAGGTGGCGCCGTTACTGCATGGGCTGGCAACTGAGCAGCTCTCGGCTTGGTTGTTAAAGTCACTACGGAAGGCCAAAGCTTCGGCGAAGAAACCGTTGTCGCTGAAGCGCGCGCCTAACTCATAGTTAGTGCTGGTTTCGGGTTCATCGGTCTCAGTCGCGCCACCGCCCAAGGGTGAGAAGCCGCGGTGCACGCCGGCAAGCACTTGCACAGTATCATTAACGTCGTAGGTAAAAGAGATGCCAGGTAACCATTCTTTGGCATCGCTGCTACGATAGCTTGGGGTATCGGTGCGGTCGACACTTGCAAACTGTTTGCGGTAGGTTTCGGCATCTTCATAACGCAGGGTTGCGTCAACTTTTAAATCCGCCGTGGCTTGCCAGGTATCAGCAACCCAAAACGCATTAGCATCAGCGCCTTCTAAGCGGTTGTTACTGCCCGTTGGTTGTACTGTGTGTTGGTAAACCAAGCTACCATTCACTTGATCGTATACTTCAACTGGCTGGAAGCGATCCATCCGGTCACTGTGATCACGCGCGCCAAATTCGATTTCGTGGTCACCAAGCAAGGCGTTCAAGCGAATTTCAACACCATAGGACTCATAGGCACGATTATTGTGTTTGTAGTCAAGCCCGCTGTAGTCTTGAGTACCGTGCAGTACCGCGAGTGCGTCGGTGTCGCCTGAGTTGGCTGCGTCAATCAAACTGCCTGGACTACCTTTAAACCAGTCACGTTTGTATTCATTGCGATACGCTACTGCTGTTAGGTTCAAGCTATCTGTTAACGTGGCATCGTAGGTAAGGGTATAGCCATTATGTTGATTGTCCATTTGGTCGATGGCGGTTAGGCCGTAACGACGATTAGGGTTTTCAGCAAAATCAGCTTCAGTGAGGCCGCCATAGGTTTCGTTGGAAACTTGCTCAGAGTATTGAAGTTTTGCGGTGAGGCTTTGGTTTACACCCGACCAGCGTAACTTAACGAGATAGTCTTCGATGTCATAGCCAGCGTCTTGGTTGCTGCGGTCGATTGTTTTGAAGCCATTCGAGTCGCGTTGAACGGTGTCGATGAGCCAACCAAAAGAGCCTGACGTACCGCCATAGTAGGCGTGAATGTCACGGCTGCTGTTTTCACCCATGCGCACAGTGATTTGCCCTTGTGGCTGCTGTGGAATCGGTGTTGTGAGTAGGTTAATTACGCCGCCCGTGGTTTGTGGACCGTAACGTAACAAAGGAGCACCTTTTAGAATTTCGATGCTGTGCATGCGGTAAGCTTCAGGGAAATAGTAGGCCGCTGGATTCGAGTATGGCGCCGGTGCAATCATTACGCCGTCTTCAAGTAAGGTGACCTTGCTTGAGCGACCGCCGGCCGCGGCGCGAATACCAATATTAGGCCGTAAGCCTTGGCCGTCTTCTTCACGGATGTAAACACCAGGCACAGTTTTCAGTAACTGGTTAATATCTGTATTTACTTCAACGTCCATCTGCTCGGGCGCGATAACAGAGCCTGAGCCTGCAACGGTTTTTGCGTCTTCCGCCGAGCCGATAATCTGAATTACTTCAACACCATCTGGTGTGTCACTTTCGACTTCGGCTGCAAGGCTAACTGGGCTTGTAAGCGCTAGCGTAAGCGCACTAGCAAGCAATGAGTAACGCATAAATCCCCCAAAAAATTAATGACAGTTTCGAACTGGGGGAGAGTATAAATAGAAACTATTCGCATTTGCAATAGTTAATGCGAGTTATTCCCATTTAGGTAGTTTTACGATGCTCCGTTTTTTAAGACGCCAACTAGATCACATATAAATTACGGTACATTCGCTCAGCATAGTCGTCGGTCATACCGGCAATGTAGTCACATAAGATGCGATCTGCGGCGGCTTGTCCTTTTTCGTTATAGGCCGCTTGCCAGCGTATGCGCGTGTTGTCAGGTAATAACCGCATGGGCTCGGTATGAAAGGCCGTAAACAAATTGAGTAGCATATTTTGGCTGCGATACCTTAATTGTTGAATCGCTGGTTGGTTAATCACATGTTCGAAAACCACTTTCTTTAAACTATCTAATAGGTAGCGTTCAGACTCGGGCAAGCAAGCATTAAAGCGGATCAGCGGCTCTTCAGTCTCGGGTGATACTTCGGTTATGTGAACCGCGGTCACAAAAATATTCACTAACGCGCCAATGGCATCTTTTCGCACGCTATGCTGGCTAGAAAACAACTGGCGGCCAAGTTGACGCATCAAGTCGGCAAGTGAGCTGTCTAAATTGGCGACCACTTTGTCGAGGTGCGCATGCCATTGAGATTCTGAAAGCGTACCGGTAACGACTGCGTCTTCCAGGTCATGCACGCCATAAGCAATATCGTCAGCAAGCTCCATCAGCGAGGCATCGAGACTTTTGTGTTTTGAGCGTTGCCAAGGGCTTTCAGAGAGTGTTTCAACCTCTTGAAAGATGTCTTTATCGGCCTTCGACAGTGGCTCGAGCACCCAATCAAGCAAATCAGCGTCACAACTGAAAAGCGCCTTCGCAGGACGCCATTGAGCTAAGCTGCCTGGTTGGCTCGCTGGCACCGGAACTGGTAGTTCAGGCATTAAAACCGGGTACTTTAGCAGCCCTAACAGGGTTCTACGGGTTAAGTCCATGCCATGTTCAGGATGGTAGGCTTCAAGTTTGCCGACAATACGAAAAGTTTGCCCATTCCCTTCAAAGCCGCCGGCGGCCAGCATTTTAAAGTTAAGCGCGGTTTCCCCTCCATGACCAAACGGCGGATGGCCTATGTCATGAGCTAAGCACAAGGTCTCCATTAAATTTAGGTCTGGCAGCATACTCACTTCCTGCTCAGTGCCGATATGATGGAGTTGATTGATCAACGAAGCCCCGATTTGAGCTGCCTCAAGTGAATGGGTTAAACGCGTACGATAAAAGTCGTTTTCACCAACATTCATGATCTGGGTTTTTGACTGCAAGCGTCGAAATGCTGCTGAATGCAACACTCGGGCCCGATCGCGTTGCCATGGGGTTCGCCGATCACCTGGGCGTTGAGGGGAAGGGCCAGAACGGCGGGCTTGCCAATGTGCAGTCATAGTGATTCCTTGCGTAACAGGCTGATTTTATAGCATTGACGCTAGTATGCTATGTTTATCGACAGATACCAAATACGGAGCTGCGAAATGACAAACTTTATGCAAAGTTGGGAAGCTGCAGCGACCACCAGCCTCGGCTTTTTTTGGATGGCGTTGTGGGCGTTTGTACTCGGTTATTTTATTAGCAGTATTATCCAGGTTTTGATCACCCGTAAACAGATGCGCTCAGTGATGGGCGACGACGGCTTTAAGTCAGTGGCTTTGGGAAGTTTTTTCGGTTTTATTTCAAGCTCCTGCAGTTTCGCTGCGTTGGCAACCACGCGAGCCTTATTTAACAAGGGCGCGGCATTTACGGGCTCGCTCGCCTTCCTGCTGGCGTCAACGAATCTCGTTGTAGAGCTCGGCTTTGTTATTGCCGTATTTCTTAATTGGCAGTTTGTGGTCGGGGAATACCTCGGTGGTTTATTGTTGATCGCCTTGGCCTGGGTCTTCGTCAAGCTAACCAAGCCGAACCGTCTGATCGAAGAGGCGCGAGACGATGATGGCGACGGCACCGAAGAAGATGGCTATGAACTAACGCACTGGGCCGATATTCGTGATCCAGAACTATGGCAAATGGTCGCTCAGCGTTTTGTCATGGAATGGCAGATGGTTTGGAAAGACGTACTGCTTGGCTTTACCGTTGCCGGTCTAATCTCAGCATTTGTACCCTCTGAGTTTTTTGCTTGGCTCTTTCAAGGATCGGGGTCAGCCGGTGCTGACCTCAGTTTCTGGCAAGTGCTCCAACAAACTGTAATTGGACCTATTGCGGCATTTTTCACCTTTATCGGTTCAATGGGTAATATTCCACTTGCGGCAGTACTGTTTGGCGAGGGAGTAGCCTTTGCTGGGGTTATGGCGTTCATTTTTTCCGACTTGGTGGTGCTGCCGGTGCTACGCATTAATGCCAACTATTATGGTTGGAAAATGGCGCTCTATATTGCTGGCTTGTTATTTACCTGCCTCGTTGTAACCTCGTTGCTACTGCACTATGGCTTACTGGCATTTGATGTGTTGCCAAGTAATGAAGGCGTGCAAAAAATTAGTGAGCGCGAGCACTTTAAATTTAATTATGGTTTTGTGCTTAACCTGATTGGTTTAGCGCTGTCGGCGGTTTTGATTTACTTCTTCAAACGCCAACAACACGCCCATGAAGGCCATGACCACTCACATGATCATGGTGGTGCATCATGGTCTGATAGAATCATGTTGGGATTATCAGCACTGGCGGTAATTTGGCTGGTGGGCGGTGTGTTGCTTAAGTTGGTTTAAGTTGGCACTCGAAAAATAATAACGTCGTTGGCGGCGTAGTTAACGTCAAGGCGCCAGTGTTTAGCTATCCAGTCGAAGGTACGCTGATGGAAAAAGCTTATATGCGTTGGATCATTCGCATAGGACCAAAACTCAAAGTGTTCCTGGCTACGCCACTGCTGAGTCATCAAGGCTAGCAGCCCGCCAGGACGTAAGCTTACAAGCAGTTGCTGAAGCACCTTGGCAGGCTCGGCAACGTGTTCGATAACCTCGGTACAGGTGAGATAGTCATACTGAGTTGCGAGTCGCTCTGGGTAGTGGTCGTAATAAATATCATAGGTGGTGCAAGGGTAGCCCGACGCGCTCATCATTACGGACAGCGTTGGCCCAGGACCACTGCCAAAATCGAGCCCTTGCGCGCCTTTGGGTAAACGTTGCTGCAACGGCTCGGCAACGCGGTCAAGGAACTTACGGTAGCCTTCGTCATGTAGGTCGTTTTGGTGAAAATCGTAAATCGCTTTTTCGTCTTGTGGGCTCAAGTGTTGATGGCGGGGCACATGGACTAAGTCACAGGTTGCACAGTGCCAATACTCGCGGCCCTGCAGTGTACCGCGTGTTTGAGTGTAAAAAAGTTGGTGCTCGTTACCGCCACATAGACCGCAATTCATGGTTACCTCAAACAGGGCGTGCCAGCACGACAGTCGGCCACACAAACACGATTGCGTCCGGCGAGCTTAGCTCGATACATGGCTCGATCAGCGCAGCGTAAAACGTCGCGGGGAAGTAGTGCATGCGTTGGAAAAATGGCGATGCCGATACTCGCGGAAATACTAATGTGTGCCTGCTCAATGGTGAACGGTTTGGCTAGTTCGGTTCGAATGCGCTCGGCAATAGTGACGGCAACCTGTTCAGCGCTTTCAGTGTCGGCTAACTCGTTTGCCAATACTAAAAACTCATCGCCGCCAGAGCGGCACGCAGCATCAGTGTCACGCAAACATGATTTAATTCGGCGTGCGACATGCACAAGCAGTTGATCACCGACGCTGTGCCCATAAGTGTCATTCACCGGCTTAAACTCATCAAGGTCAATAAAAAGTACTGCTAGGGGCTGCTCGTGCTTGGCAGCATGTGCGAGATGACGTTCGAAAACTTCTTCAAAATGCGCGCGATTCGACAAATTGGTAAGCATGTCTTGGCGCGCCATACGCGCGATTTTTTCACGTTGCTGTCGCTGTTCGGTGATTTCGCGAGCAATGCCTAATAGTTGTGGTCGCTCAGAGTGTGGGTCATCGATACTCGACGCTCGACAGGTGAACCAACGCCACTTGCCATCGGCATGCAGAACGCGAAACTCAATATCATCGACCTCAGGCCCCGTCGTGATCACTGACTGTATAAAAGCGTTACACAAGGCCACATCATCAGCATGAACAATCGTCTCAAACGACTGGTTTATGGAGTCGTCGATATCGTAGCCGGTATGTTGTTTCCAGTTAGGCGATAAATAGGTGATAATGCCATTCGCATCCACCGTGAAAATAATATCGTGGGCCTGTTCGACAAGGGTCCGAAAACGATATTCGCTAGCAACAAGCTGGCACTCAAGCCGTTTGCGTTCATTAGCTTCAAATAGAAAGCCTGACCATACTAGGCTTCCATCATTTTGTTGCTCACCTCGTTCATGAGCGTCAAGCCAAAGCACTTCGCCATCGGGGTGAATAAATCGAAACGGGTGATGCCAATCGCGGCCTTCTTCGGCCGCCGTGATACTCGTAGAAAAAACAGCCGAGTAATCATCTGGGTGAATACAGTGCAGTAAGGCACTCGCATCTTCTAATAAGTCTGAGACGGTAAAACCCAATAAGCGTTCGACACCGCTGTCAATAAACGAAAAACGGAATTTCCCGTTGGGATCGCGAACCAGCTGATACGCAATACCTGGCATTCGCTGCAGAAGTTCTTTCTGATCCATAGGTGACTCGTTGCGGTTGAACTTTATTAAGTATTAGTCGCGAAAGTTCTCAAATTGCAAGGGTAAATCGATATCAGCATTGCGAAGCAGTGCCATGGTTTGTTGCAGGTCATCACGTTTTTTACCCGTCACACGCACTTTATCGCCCTGAATAGAAGCTTGAACCTTCAGTTTTGCCTCTTTAATGATTTTGACAATTTTCTTCGCTAAAGCTTGATCAATTCCTTGCTTGAAGGTCACTGTGGTGCTGAATGTTTTGCCACTATGTGTAAGCTCTTCAGGTGATTCTGTGCCGGCTAAACTCAGGTTACGCTTGGCGCAATGATTCGCAAAAATATCGTGTAACTGCTGTACTTGGAAGTCTGATTCAGAAGCTAGGGTCACGGTAAACTCTTTCAGTTCAATGCGCGCATCCACACCCCTGAAGTCAAATCGTGAACCGAGCTCACGGGTTGCATTTTCTACGGCATTATTCAGTTCAACACTGTCAATTTCTGAAACTACATCAAAAGATGGCATAGTCTTACCTATCTCACTCATTTAATTAAATATTTACCTTATTATCGTTAATCTTTAACGATTCTACAAGTTATTGCCCACAGCTATCGCCTAGGTTAGGCGCTCATCATGATTTACGGCCAGCCCCTGGAGCGGTTATCAAAGCCATGCTAACAACTTGAAAATCGTAGCTCATGTCGCAGCCTTTGGTTATAGTAGCGAGATACTTTTACGTTAGGCGGTGAAAAAAGGGAAAAGAATGTTCAAAGTATTGAGTTGGGCGGCACTGCTTGTGACCAGCATTTTGTTATCGGGCTGCGCCAATTATGTCGAGTATGAGCTATCGAAGCGGCCTCAAGGTATGCAGTGGGAAAACGAGTCTGAGGCGTCGCTGCGAACTTTAGAACTCAGTAAGCGCGAGTTTTGCTTGCCTTATTTGGGGGGCTGCACCGGCTACTACTTTGGTAAACCTTATCACTTGCTGGACACAGATAAGAGCTTTGCACGCTTGACCTTCAATGCTGAGCTTGAGGTGAATGGTCAGGTGGACACCTCTCACCTCGACTTACAGCGCGAGCAAGTGGCACCACGTTCGGGAACCGTTGTGTTGTTGCATGGCTATGGTGGCGATAAATCAAGCATGGGGTATCTGGCGGCCTATTACATGTTTCTGGGCTATCATGTCGTTGTTCCAGATTTGTTAGGTCACGGCGATTCTAGTGCACAGCAGGTAGGCTTTGGAGTGCGTGACGCGGCGTTTATTAACACACTGATCGATAGTCTGCCCGCCCGTGAAGTGCCGCACCCGCTTTACTTGGCCG
This sequence comes from Pseudidiomarina piscicola, assembly GCF_902806985.1. Classification (GTDB taxonomy): domain Bacteria; phylum Pseudomonadota; class Gammaproteobacteria; order Enterobacterales; family Alteromonadaceae; genus Pseudidiomarina; species Pseudidiomarina piscicola. Next base: position 33,769 of record NZ_CADCXY010000004.1, on the reverse strand, counting down.
GCGTCTCGATGGGCGCTGTGGCCGCTGCCCACGTTGCTAAAAACCGCGATGATGTGAGTGGCTTAATGCTATTTGCGCCAATGCGGCCGATGGACCAAGCCACTACGGCGATGGTTGAATTACTTTATCCAAACTTAAGTAAGGTGATGCCCACCGAGTCCATTCGAGAAGGTGTGCTGGCCGCCATGCGTAAGCAAGATGTGGCGATTGAAGATACCGATTTACGTAAGTTGTTGCCTGCCATTCAGTTACCAACGCTTGTTATCGCCAGCGATAAAGACGCGATTGCCCCTTATGATTATTACTTGCCGTTGGAATCAGATAGGTTGCAACTGATCATGGCGCCCGGACGTCATCACATGAGTCTTGGTGTGATGGATAATGAGCGCCATGAGCATGTTCGTGCCTGGCTTGATGCTGTAGAAAAGTAATAACTATTGCAACATCTCGTCGGTCATTGGAACTTCAATACAGGCGCACAGAATCGCTAATAACTGGCGTTCCGCAGGCGAAATGACATCGTCTTCGCGTACGGTTTTAAGCCAGTTTTCAACTAAGCTCTCTTTGCCTTTCGGTGACCAGCCCCGGCAGGTATTTAAGGCTTTGCTGAGCTGCTCACGGTCGACTTGCTGACCGGCATCAGTGCGCTGTAACGCATCAACGGTGACCTGCAACGCTTGATCATTGTCGAGCGTGCCTTTAAAACGCGATTTAGGTAGCAACTGCCGAGCGATAAGTTGGTACAACCCCCAATGGAAAAGATCCTGACTGGTCGCCATTGATTCTAGATCTTTGAGCAAGTTTAAGCGGGCCGACTCACTGCCTTGTCGTAATGCCGGTATAGCCACTTCGACCAAGGCTAGTTGCTGTGCTGGATTTAAGTCCAGTAAGGCTTGGTTGGGTTCGCCTAAAAGCTGACTCATGACGAGGTCATGCACCAATTTAGGCGCTTGCTTAGGGCTATGCGCCTGCTCCATCAGTACCGCGGGCAAGGCGAGCATGGCTAATTTGTTTAGTGCCGATGGGCGAGGTTGGGCAGCCGCCTGTTCTTTTTCCGAGCGGCTTCGGGCATTTTTCGGTTCCGGATAACGGCCATTCCAGCGTGGCTCAATGCGTTTGATACGCTTCTCAAGTGGCGGATGTGTCGCCATCATGCCGAACCAATGTTGCAGTGCTTCACCGAAAAACAAGTGCGCCGCCTCATCGGCATTTTTGTGTTTAACTCGACTGCCAGACTCGCGTGCACCTATTTGCTTCAGCGCACCCGAAAGGCCTTCAGGGTTGCGGGTAAATTGCACCGCTGCCGCATCGGCCAAATATTCACGCTGGCGGCTGACCGCCGATTTGATTAAATTGCCAAACAAAATACCGATGCCACCAAGAATTATCAGCCCGATGCCGAACAAAGGGAGGGCATTTTTATTGTTTCGGCTGCGCGCACCGTGTCCTGAATAAAGTAAAATTCGGCCTAAGTGGGCTACGGCTAGAATACCTGCAAGGGCCGCAATTAAGCGTATATTTAAGCGCATGTCGCCATTAAGAATATGACTAAATTCGTGGGCGACCACACCTTGCAACTGCTCACGGGAAAAGCTATCGACGGCACCGCGGGTAAGGCCAATCACGGCATCTCTTGAATCGTAGCCCGCCGCAAAGGCATTAATCGCAGCTTCATCGGGCAAAATATACACCGCCGGCACCGGCATATTGGCGGCAATGGCCATTTCTTCGACCACATTGAGAACTCGCCGCTCTAACGCGTCTTGGGTATCAGGGCTTACTAATTTACCGCCGAGGTGTTCCGCCACAACACGGCCACCTGCTTTTAGCTGCAACCACTTGAATAGCATCACCGCTAGAATGCCACCACCTACGGTGAGGCTGACCCAAATAAAGGGTTCCCAGTTGAGTTGATAGTCACCTTGGCCATTGGTTGCTACGGCGCCCATTACAAAGGCTACCACCAAGGTTACACCGGCGATAATAAGTGCAAAAGCAAGGAAAAATAAAATAACCAGCAGGCCGGTGTTTCGCCGAGCCTGCTGCTGGTGTTCGAAGAAGTTAACCATAACGTCGCCGTGTTAATTAAAACTGAACTTTAGGAGCTGCTTGGATCTCTGCGCTGTCGGCAAACTCAAGTAAGCTGGCGTCTTTACCATGACCAAAGAAGCTGGCAACGGCGACCGGTGGGAACGATTGGCGATAGGTGTTGTAGCTCATAACCGCGTCGTTAAAAGCCTGACGGGCGAAAGCTACACGGTTTTCCGTGCTGGTAAGCTCTTCGGAAACCTGCATCATGTTTTCGTTGGCTTTTAGGTCTGGATAGGCTTCCATAACCACATTAAGCCGGCCTAACGCACTACCTAAAGCTGACTCGGCACCGCCAAGTTCTTGCATAGCACTGGCATTACGCGGGTCTTGGGCGGCCTTGGGTAATGCGTCAGCGGCTTGATTTCGTGCTGCGGTGACGGCTTCTAAGGTTTCGCGTTCGTGACTTAAGTAAGCCTTTGCTGTTTCGACTAAGTTTGGAATGAGGTCGTAACGGCGCTTTAGTTGTACTTCAATTTGCGCGAACGCATTTTCAAATTGGTTTTTTAAACGCACAAGTTTGTTGTACACGCTAATCATGTAAACAAACAAAACAATGGCAATAATGATAATGATCCAACTGGTACTCATGGACAGCTTCCTCGTTGTTAAGATGTCGCACCAAAAGATGCAACATGCTATGCTTTGCCGTCATCCGCAAGTGAATAATGTGACCGCAAAACCATGACCACAACACCAGCCGCTGCTGACGGAAACCTTTTTATTGTCGCTGCACCAAGTGGTGCGGGTAAATCTAGTTTAATCCGTGCTTTGCTAGAACGCCATAACGACGGCAGCATGCAAGTCTCTGTTTCTTGTACGACCCGTGCGCCTCGGCCCGGCGAGATCGACGGTGTACATTACCACTTTTTGGATGTTGACACGTTTCAACGCAAAATCGAAGCAAATGCGTTCTACGAGTGGGCAAAAGTATTCGATAACTACTATGGCACTTCACGCGTGGTAATTGAAGAAACGCTTAAGCAGGGCATTGATGTGTTTTTGGATATCGACTGGCAGGGTGCGCGTCAAGTTCGCGATGCGTACCCGCAAGCGCAGTCGATTTTCATTGTACCGCCGAATTTACAAGTGCTGGAACAGCGATTAAGAAGCCGTGGGCAAGACAGCGACGATACAATTCGGGCTCGAATGGCAAAAGCGCAGACAGAAATGTCTCACTATCATGAGTTTGATTACTTACTGGTGAACGGCGATTTCACCGACACACTGGCGAATTTTGAGCACATTGTGATGGCGCGGCGGCAACGAATTGCGTTGCAGCAACAGCGTCATGCGGCTAAACTTAAAGATCTCTTGGCGAATGACGAGTAAATCCGTATAATTCGTGACCCATTTTGCATTTGCAATCTATTTATTGAGTTGGAGTAACTATGGCGCGCGTAACTGTAGAAGAAGCTGTTGATAAAATTGGCAACCGATTTGACCTAGTGTTGGTCGCATCGCGTCGCGCTCGTCAACTTGCGACCCAAGGCAAAGATTCCTTGGTGCCGTGGAAAAATAACGAAAAAGCGACCGTGGTTGCTTTGCGTGAAATCGAGGAAGGCTTGATTGATGCGGCACGTTTAGACGTTGAAGAACGTTCGCAAATGATGCAGCAAGAGTCAGCAGAAGAAGCTGAATTTGAAGCGATTCGTACTTCTGAGTAACACGAGTGTATTTATTTGAAGGGCTTCGGCAGCAATTAGCCGAGTACTTGCCACCTGATCAGGTGCAGCGTGCTGCTGCGGCCTTCAAACTGGCCGCAGAAGCGCACAAATCTCAAAAGCGCCGTAGCGGCGAACCCTACATCACCCATCCGGTTGCTGTTGCCAGCATACTTGCAGACATGCGCTTAGACCATGAAACAATCATGGCAGCACTGTTGCATGATGTGATTGAAGACACCGAGTTCAACCAAGAAGACCTGGCTGAGCAGTTTGGATCAACCGTGGCCGAGCTGGTCGAAGGGGTGTCTAAGCTTGATAAACTAACCTTCAACTCGAAAGAAGAGCTGCAAACCGAAAACTATCGCAAAATGATCATGGCGATGGTGCAAGACATTCGAGTGATCTTGATTAAGCTTGCGGACCGCACGCACAACATGCGTACCATTGGCCACCTAAGGCCAGACAAGCGCCGTCGCATTGCGCGCGAAACCCTTGAAATTTATGCACCGCTCGCGCACCGGCTCGGTGTTCACGATATAAAAAACGAGCTCGAGATGCTCGGGTTTTATGCGTTGTACCCATGGCGTGCCAAATTGTTAGAGTCGCAAGTGAAACAAGCCCACGGCAATCGCCGTGAGCTTGTGGAGCGAGTGCAAAAAGAAATTGATACGCGGCTGACCAACCACAACATTCATGCGCGGGTGTTGGGTCGCGAAAAAGACCTCTACAGCATTTATAAGAAAATGCTGCATAAAGAGCTGCGGTTTGAACAAGTGATGGACATTTATGCGTTTCGCGTGATTGTCGATGAGGTTGATACCTGTTACCGCGTACTTGGCGCCTTACATAACCTTTACAAGCCAATAGAGACACGTTTCAAAGACTATATAGCGATTCCCAAGTCAAACGGCTATCAATCGTTGCACACCTCACTGAAGGGGCCGCACGGAATACCTGTAGAGATTCAGATCCGTACTGAAGAGATGAACTTGATGGCCGACCGCGGGGTCGCAGCGCATTGGCTTTATAAGAACGATGAAAACAGCGGTACCACCGCACAGGTGCGCGCTCGGCGATGGATGCAAAGCTTACTTGAGCTGCAACAAAGCACCGGTAATGCCTTTGAGTTTATTGAAAACGTCAAATCTGAGCTGTTCCCTGAAGAAATTTATGTCTTTACACCGGAAGGCCGCATTATTGAGTTACCGCAAGGTGCCACCCCTGTCGATTTCGCTTACGCAGTGCATACGGATATTGGTAACACCTGTATCGGCGCACGCGTGAACCACAACGTGTATTCGTTGAGTAAGCCTTTAGAAACAGGGCAAACCGTCGATATCAAAACGGCACCTGGGTCGCGGCCGAATATCGCCTGGTTAAACTTTGCGGTCACTGGCAAAGCTCGGGCGAAAATTCGTCAGTATCTGAAAGGTCAAGAGACCCGGGAAGCTGAGCAGCTTGGCGAGCGCTTATTACGCGCCGCGCTTGGTCCGGTGAGTTATAATGACATTACCGAAGCTGATTTTTCACGTGTTTGCGAAGAAGTAAGAATGGCGTCACGTTCACAACTTCTGCGTGAAATTGGTTTGGGCAATATGATGTCGGTGGCGATTGCCAAGCGTTTGATGGGCGAACTGCAACAATTAAACGATGAGCAAGCGGTAACGAGCACGAATCGCAGCCTTGCCATTAAAGGTGCCGAGGGGCTGTTGGTAAGTTTTGCGAAATGCTGCCGCCCCATTCCAGGTGACGATATTATTGCCCATGTAAGTCCGGGTAAGGGGCTCGTGATTCATCGCCATGAATGCAAAAACGTTCGAGGCCATGAAGACGAACCTGGTCGCTACTTCCCTGTTCAATGGGATGAGAAGTCAGAAGCGGAGTTTGTCACAGAAGTGCGTGTCGAGGTGGTGAACCACCAAGGTGCGTTGGCAAAATTAACGTCTAATATTGCCGCTACTGGATGTAATATTCACGGTCTGAAAACCGAGGAAGTTGATGCCAATATCTACTACATCGACGTCGCGTTAACCGTTCTAGATAGAAAGCAACTTGCAGATGTTATTCGTCATATTAGAAAAATGCCGGATGTTCAGCGTGTTGCGCGTTTAAGGAAGTAACATGTCAAAAGTTATTATTAGCACTGAAAATGCACCTGCTGCGATTGGTACTTATTCACAAGCTGTCAAAATTGGCACCACGGTTTACCTTTCAGGGCAAATTCCGTTGGTTCCAGAAACCATGGAGTTCGTCAGCGAAGATTTCCGTGCCCAAGCCGTGCAAGTGTTCAAAAACGTTGCGGCAGTCTGTGAGGCGGCAGGTGGTGAACTGCAAGATATGGTCAAATTGCAAATTTACCTGACCGATTTAGGTCAGTTTGCCATTGTCAATGAAGTGATGGCGGAGTTCTTGCAGAGCCCTTATCCAGCGCGCGCCGCTATCGGTGTGAAAGCCCTACCGAAGGGCGCGCAGATTGAAATTGATGGTGTGATGGAGCTACCAAGTACCAACTAGGTTGTACTTGGTGCTAACTTTTCCCGTCCTTCAAGTGGCTTGCGCCAGATGATCATGGCAATGGCCACCGCGCCAAGAATAAAGCAATAACCGGTGTGCACACTCACTTCAATGGGAGTTAAACCAAAACTCGCTCCCATAAACAGCGCCTGAGCACCATAGGGCAATGCGCCCTGTACCACACAAGCAAAAATATCGAGCAGACTGGCGCTTTGCCGTGGCGCAAGGTTGCCTTCTTCTGCAAGTTTCTTGCTAACCTCTCCCGATAATAAAATCGTCACGGTATTGTTGGCAACGGCAAAGTTCGTAAGCCCCGTTAGGCCAGCAACACCAAAGGCGGCCCGCTGCTGTGGATGCTTAAACAAGCGCTTGGTGGCATTACCCACTGTGTTCGCGAGAAACTTCAACCCACCTTGCTGACGAATCAACGCTGAAAGGCCACCAATTAATAAGCTCAGTAGAAATATCTCTTGCATACTGGTGAAACCGGTATAGATATCTTGGCTGAACGCGACCCATTGATAATCAACGGTGACCATGCCGAACACCGCGGCTAAAATAATACCCAGTGTAAGCACGGCAAATACGTTCAAGCCCATTACCGCCAGTACAATAATGAAGAAGTAAGGCAGGCTCAGCCATAAATTTGCGTCAGGAACTTGCGGCGGTGTTGCACCTGTATCGTAGGTGATTAGCCATAACACAGTGATGATCCCAGCGGGAATCGAAATTTTCAGGTTGGCCTTAAACTTGTCACTCATGTTACAGCCCTGAGTTCGGGTAGCGGCAATCGTGGTGTCAGAAATAATTGAGAGGTTATCGCCGAACATGGCGCCGCTAACGAGTACCCCAGCGAGCAGTGCTAAATCAATGCCTGCAGCTTGACCGAGACCTAATGCAACGGGTGCCAGTGCGCCCAGCGTTCCCATCGAGGTGCCCATAGCGGTGGAAACCACCGCGGCGATAATGAACAACCCGGGTAGTAGAAAACTGGCAGGAATAATGTGCAGCCCCAGCGCGACCATGGCGTCGACCCCGCCTGTTGCAGCTGCGACGGTGGAGAACGCGCCAGCCAGCAAGTAAATCATACACATGGTAACGATATTACGGTCGCCAACACCGCCCACAAAGGTATTAATGCGCTCTTCAAATGCTTGCTTGCTCAGGAGCACACCAAGAATGATGGCCGGTAAAATAGCCACTGGGCTGGCAAGTTGGTAAAACGCCATATCGACCCCAGTGGCCTGAAAATAGATACCAGCACCAAGGAATAGCGCAAGAAAAAGACCTAGGGGGAGGAGCGCGCGAGCACTTGCAGATTCCGTCATAGTTCAGCCAACCTTTGCTTTTAGTTTAGTTTTTATTTTTAGACGTCCAGAAGTGTATACGCCTTATTTTTCTGGTGCAATAGCTAAAGTCTATTGGTTGTTGCCAATTACTGCGACTTCGTCATACTAGTTCTATGTTGTACTAAGGATTACAAAGGATGTCTATGAGCCCAGATGAACTGCATTTGCAATTACGCAATTTGCGCAACGAAGACTACCCCCAACTAAAGGCGTTGATGGATAAGGTTTATCCGGATATCGGCGGCGCCTGGGGTGAACACACCATCCTTAAATTGGTAAAAGAATTTCCCGAAGGCCAAATCTTACTTGAGGATAACGGCCAACTCGTGGGCGTTGCGTTAACGGTTCGAGTAAAATACGCACGCTTTAGCAACCCGCACACCTATGACGATTTGATGGACGCGCGCGAGAATATTCTCAATGACCGTAAAGGCGATGCGTTATACGGCTTAGACGTTTTGATTCATCCTGACTACCGAGGATTCCGGCTTGGGCGCCGGCTTTATGATGCACGAAAAGAGCTCTGTCGGCAGTTAAATCTGAAGGCAATTTTAGCCGGTGGTCGCATCGTTAATTTCCATAAATACACCGACGACTTAACCCCCGGACAATATATTGAAGGGGTTCACCGGCGTGAAATTTACGACCCCATTTTAACCTTCCAGCTCGCCAATGACTTCACCGTGAAGCGGCTGTTAGGTAAGTATCTGCCTGAAGACAAACGCTCGGAAGGCTTTGCCACATTGCTAGAGTGGAATAATTTCCTCTATGAGCCATCAGATAACATTTTGGGAAGCCGAATTCGAAATGTTCGAATTGGAGCGGTGCAGTGGCAAATGCGAGAAATCGATTCTGTTGAAGAGATGCTTAAGCAAGTGGAGTATTTTGTCGATGCGATGTCGAACTATCAAAGTGACTTTGCGGTGTTTCCGGAGTTCTTCAATGCGCCTTTAATGGGGCTCACTGATCAAAGCCAACAAAAAGATGCGATTCGCTTCTTAGCCGGTTATACCGAGCGCTTTAAGCGCGAGATGTCGCAAATGGCTGTGAGTTACAATATCAACATTATCACCGGTTCAATGCCCCTCGATGAAGACGACGTTATCTATAATGTGTCTTATCTATGTCGTCGAGATGGCACGGTTGAAGAGCAGCGTAAAATTCATGTAACCCCGCACGAAAAGCGCGACTGGGTCATCGAGGGCGGCAACCATGTACAGGTGTTCGATACTGATGCGGGTAAAGTCGGCATTCTAATTTGTTACGATGTCGAGTTCCCAGAGCTGGGCCGACTGATGGCCGCTGAAGGCTTAGAGATATTGTTCGTGCCCTTTTGGACAGATACACAGAATGCGTATTTGCGTGTTCGTCATTGCGCGCAGGCACGAGCGGTAGAAAACGAATGTTATGTGGTCACCTGCGGTAGTGTGGGTAACTTGCCGCAAGTGGAAAGTCTCGATGTACAGTATGCTCAGTCAGCGGTATTTTCGCCGTCAGACTTTGCGTTCCCTTATGATGCAATTTTGGCAGAGACAACGCCGAATACCGAACAACTGATTTTCTCTGATCTAAATTTAGACGAATTACGGTATTTACATCATGAGGGGTCGGTTACCAATTTAAAAGATAGACGAACAGACATCTACGAAGTCACCAGAAAGTGGTAGATAAAAACAAAGCCGTTACTCGTTATTCGTTGTTCGTTATTCGTTGGTTTTAACGAACAGCGCGAAGCGCGTCCGAACAGCGAAGCGTACGAGCAACGAGCAACGAATTTTCACTTAAAGGAGCTACTATGGCTGTTAAACTCATTCCACCTGCCGACGACGCTTATAACTACCCGTTGCTCATCAAGCAACTACTGCTATCAGCCGAACGCTACGCTGGCGATAACGAAATCGTTGGAGGCAATAACGGACAACGTTTTAGCTATGCCGAGTTTGTTGAACGGGTGAACCGCTTGGCAAATGTGTTAACTGAGGCAGGAATAAAAGAAGGCGACACCGTTGCCGTGTTGGACTGGGATACCCCGCGCTACTTGGAATGCTTTTTCGCGGTACCCATGATCGGTGCGGTTTTGCATACGGTTAATGTACGCTTAGCGCCTGAGCAGATCGTGTACACCATGAATCATGCACAGGACGATTTAGTATTAGCCCATGACGATTTTCTGCCGTTGTTGGCGCAAGTTAAAGACCAGCTCACCACAGTTAAAAGCTATATGCAGCTAACCGATCAAGCGCAGGCACCTGAAGCACCGCTGGAAACGATTGGTGACTATGAAGGTTTACTCGCCGGCGCAATGACTGAGTTTGACTTCCCTGACTTTGATGAAAATGCGGTTGCTACGACCTTTTACACGACCGGCACCACCGGTAATCCGAAAGGCGTTTATTTTTCACACCGGCAATTGGTATTGCATACCTTAGCGTTGGCTTCGACCACCAGTATGAACGACAACATGCAATTGATGCAGTCGTCGAGTGTTTATATGCCGATCACACCCATGTTTCACGTGCACGCATGGGGCGTACCTTATGTCGCAACCATGATGGGCTTAAAGCAAGTTTATCCAGGGCGTTACGAACCTGCGACACTGTTAAAGCTGTTTGTGAGCGAGCAGGTATCGTTCTCGCATTGTGTGCCTACCATTTTACAAATGGTACTTAGCAGTGAGCAGGCCAAAGCGATTGACTTCAGCGGTTGGCAGGTATTGATCGGCGGTAGTGCGCTGACCGAAGGGTTAGCCAAAGCCGCCTTAGATCGCGGAATCCAAATTTATACTGGCTACGGTATGTCAGAAACGTGCCCGCTGCTAAGCACAACCTGGTTACCGCGTAACGCGGCAGACTTTGACACCTCTGAGCAGGTACAAACGCGTGTGAAAACCGGTAAACCTGTGCCCTTGGTGAATATGCGAATTATTGATACCAATGGTCGCTTCCTACCCCATGATGGCGAAGCGATGGGTGAAGTTGTGGTGCGCACCCCATGGTTAACTCAAGGCTATTTGCATGAGCCGGAAAAAAGCGAAGAGTTATGGGCGAATGGCTGGATGCACACGGGAGATGTCGGCAGCATTGATAGTGGCTACACGCTGCAAATCAAAGACCGTATCAAAGATGTGATTAAGACTGGGGGCGAATGGGTGTCGTCGCTCGACATCGAAAACTTGATTAGCCAACACTCCGATATTGAGCTTGCTGCGGTGATCGGTTTACCTGACGATGAATGGGGAGAGCGGCCGCATGCTGTGGTGACAGTTCGAGAAGGAGCAACGGTGGATCACGACGCCGTGGTGCAGTTTATGCAAAACTTTATCGACGACGGTGTCATCGAAAAGTGGGCGGTACCAGATACCATTAAAGTGGTCGATGAGATACCACGTACCAGTGTTGGGAAAATTGATAAAAAGCTTATTCGCAGTCAGCTGCAAAGCGATTAAAGTAAGCCCTTGATGAATGCGACCACACTTCTACCCAGAGAGCTGTGGTCGTATCCCCCCTCTAACATTCCCACCACGCGCCCTTCACAGTGTTGCTCGGCTAGCCCTTTAAGTTGCTCAGCTATCCAGAAATAATCTGTTTCACGCAAGTTGAATTGACCCATGTCGTCTTCGCTATGGCCATCAAAACCAGCTGACACTAAAATTAATTGCGGTTTAAAGCGATGTAAAGCTGGTAGCCAACGCTGCTTAACTTCGGCCTGCCATTCGCTCCCGCTGGTACCGGCAGGCATCGGACAGTTAATAATATGAGGCTGCGTGGTAGAAGCTCCTGTGTGCGGGTAAAACGGATGCTGGAATGACGAACATAGCAACACTCGCTGGTCGTTAAGGAAAATTGATTCGGTGCCGTTACCGTGATGCACATCGAAATCGATAATCGCAATACGCTCAAGTGCATAACATGCCATGGCATGATGAGCAGCCACCGCAATATTATTGAAGATACAAAAGCCCATCGCTTTCTTCTCAGTGGCATGGTGGCCGGGTGGGCGCACGACGCAAAACGAGCGCGGGTTAGCACCTTGCATCGCCTCATTAACGGCATCGATACCACAGCCCGCAGCATAAAGCGCAGCTTGCAAAGAGCCTTCAGTCATCAAGGTATCAGGGTCAAGCCAAATGTGTCCCTCAGTGGGTGCCTTGGCAAAGATCTCATCGACGTAACTGGCATCGTGGGCGCGATTTAGCTGTTCCTTACTGGCCGGGTGTCCGTCGCGTTGCGTCAGAGCGAGCTCCAGTCCAGACCGTATGATCTGATCGTTAATCGCACTCAAGCGAGCTGGCTCTTCGGGATGTACCTCGGTCACTTGGTGCTGCATACAGGATGGATGGCTGAAAATCGTGACGGACATTTTAGTGGGTGCCTGTTAAAGCTAATTTAAGATGAACTTCGCCTACGTCATCGCTTGGAACACGTTGAAAGCCAGCGCGCTCAAACACGGTTAACATTTTTTGATTTTCACTACGCACATAGGCGACCATGAAGGCTAGACCTCGTGCCTTAGCGATAGCGATCATTTGATCGAGTAATAAACTTGCCATGCCTTTGCCTTGATGGAGTTCGCGGGTAACAAAAGCGACCTCACAACTGTTATTGGTCGGCACATAGTAATAGCGGCCAACGGCTTGAATTTCTGCAGCTGAACCTTTTTGTCGAACAATGCAAAGGGCTAAATCACTGGCTTGATCGACACTGACTAAAGTACATGATTTCTCGCGACTCATTTGTGTCGGGACAGTGTTGTAACGCATTTGCAGGGTTTCTTTGGTATGCGAATAAAAGAACTCTTGCAGACGCCGTTCGTCGCTGGGGTTCAGTGGACGCAAATCGTAATATTGACCATCAATGTTGAGCTTTTTGAAACCTACGCGGCCTAATTCAGGAACCTCAACGGACTTTAGCGTTTGGTAGTTCGGCACATAATAGTGTTGGCGAACTTCGTCCAATAACTGTTGACGAAACTTAGGGTGTGCCACGCGGATAAGTTCCAAAGCTCGCTCGCGAATACTCTTACCGCGTAAGGAGGCGACGCCAAACTCGGTCACCACGTAGTAGACATGAGCACGCGAAGTCGCCACTCCAACACCTTCGGTTAGGTGTGGAACAATGCGTGAGATGGTGCCATCTTTCGCCGTCGACGGCAGTGCAATAACCGGTTTACCGCCTTTACTCATTGACGCACCGCGGCTGAAGTCGACATGCCCACCAATACCGCTATAAAACTGATGGCCAATAGAGTCCGAAACCACTTGTCCCGTCAGGTCAACTTCGATGGCGCTATTAATCGATATCATGTTGTCGTTGCGGGCAATATTAGCAGGTGAATTAACGTATTCACTTGGATAAAAACCGATATGCGGATTACCATCGACAAAATCGTATAAGGCTTTGCTGCCAACACAGAAACTCGTGACGGCTTTATGCTGATGATAGGTTTTTTTGCGGTTGTTAATCACCCCAGCTTGCATCAACTGCATAATGCCGTCGGTGATCATTTCGCTGTGCACGCCAAGGTCTTGATGGTTACCAAGATAGCGCAGAACCGCATCGCAAATATTGCCAAAGCCAATTTGCAGGGTTGCGCCGTCGTCAATCAGCAATGAAACATATTGGCCGATCCGCTCGGTGACAGCATCGAGCTCTGTGGCTTCAATTTCAGGTAACTCGGCTTCGGCCTCGAAAAAGGCATCAATCTGCCCTTTATGAATAAACGCCTGACCAAAAGTGACCGGCATTTTGGGGTTCACTTGTGCAATCACTTTTTTCGCCGAGCGCAATGCAGCAGAGACAATATCTACCGAGACGCCGAGCGAATGATACCCATACTTGTCTGCTGGACTGACCATAATCAATGCCGCATCTAACGGTAAAATACCATCTTGAAACAGCGAGGGAATATCGGACATAAAACAAGGGGTGTAGTCGGCGCGTCCTTCGGCGACAGCTTTGCGCACCTGCTGACCGCCAATAAATAAGGCATTCACCTTAAACTGTTGGGTGTATTCTGGATTGGCCCATTTATTGTCGCCTAAGGCATACACTTGTACTACTTCGATATCGTGCAAGTGTTTACTGTGGGCACTAAGGTCAGCAATGAGCGCATGGGGGACAGCAGCGTGAGAACCTATAAATATACGGTTTCCCGATTTGAGTAACTGTTGCCACTGAACGCATTTGCCTTCACTTACTAGGTTGCCATGCTGTGCGCTCATTGCATCTCCTTAGCGATTAACGTTGGTTACTTAGCGTAATCAAATACCCAGTTGACGTACATTTCAGTGCCAATTTTTAACGCATCCTCATCGGCATAGAAATACGGCGAATGGTTGCTTGGTGCAGTTGCGGGGTCGGTACCTTCAGGTGTTACCCCTAAAAACACGAATAGCCCGGGAACTTCTAGCGCATAGAATGAAAAGTCCTCGGCACCCGTAATGAGTGGGCTTACTACAACTTTATCGGCTCCGGCCACACGCTTCATGGTCGGCAGCATTTGTTCTGTGAGCGCGGCGTCATTGACCGTTACTGGATAACCTTCGTCGATATGTACATGAGCCTCAGCACCTGAACTTTGGGCGGTGTGCTCAGCTGTGGTCTTCAGGTTTTCGAAGATTTGTGCACGGTTTTCCATGTCAAAGTTTCGAATGGTACCTTCCAGATAAACTTCATCAGGGATGATGTTGTTGCGCACGCCGCCATCAACGATGCCAAAGCTAACCACCGCTGGCCCTCTGGTGATATCGGTTTGGCGACTAATCACCGTTTGTGTGTTGTTGATAATTTGCGCTGCCGCAACAATAGGGTCGACACCACCCCAAGGACGAGAGCCGTGGGTTTGCACGCCTTTGACATTAATTTCAAAGCGATCGGCCGACGCCATCAGTGGTCCGCTACGATAACCGATATAGCCGGTAGGTGCTGACGAACCAACGTGAATACCAAACACAGCATCAGGTGTTAGATCGGTAAAGAGCCCTTCATCAAGCATCAGTTCCGCACCACCTTCTTCACCTTTCGGCGCACCTTCTTCCGCTGGCTGGAAGATAAACATGACCGTACCGGCAATATCTTCGCGCATGGCGGCAAGTTTCTCGGCCGCGCCCATCAGCATCGCCACATGCATATCGTGGCCGCAGGCGTGCATAACACCTACTTCTTCACCTCGGTACTCGGTGGTGACCTCCGATTTAAAGGGTACATCTGCACGCTCGGTTACCGGTAAGGCGTCCATGTCAGCGCGCAAGGCCACCGTTGGACCTGGTTTACCGCCAGTTAAAATACCGACCACGCCGGTATGGGCAACTTCAGTTTGCACCTCAATACCGAGTTCACGTAAATGTTCGGCGACAATTTTTGCGGTGCGAAATTCACGGTTACTAAGCTCTGGGTGCTGGTGAAAGTCTCTTCGCCATTCAATCACTTGGGATTCAAGTTCAGCAGAAATACGTACCGGTTCTTGCGCAACGCTCGCAGCTGAAGCGAGCATGCCGGCGGCACAGGCTAAAGCCAAGACAGTAGGTTTTAACATGACAGTACACCTTTCGGGTTTGGGTTAATAAGGTGACTTCGAGTATGCCTTGATGCTACTGAATTTGCCAATTAGACTTCCGCTGACAGTTCAGCAAAGTAGCCGTGACTCGGCAGCGGGGCGGTTACTTCAATGGTTTCACCCTGGTAACAAAACTTTAGCTGCCAGGCGTGTAGGTGCAAATGGCGATGTTCTTCGCCATTGTAGCGACTATCACCAACAATCGGCACACCGAGGCTTTTCAGAGCGACCCGCAGTTGATGGGTTTTACCCGTACTGGGATGCAAAGTGTAAACACGATAGCCAGGACAGAGTAGTGTGCTGGTAAAATAGGTACGCGCCGGGTTATTGCGACTTGGTAATAGGCACCAGTCACCGCGTCGAACTTTTTTCATATCGCCAATCACCCAGCCCTGTTTTTTCTTGGGACGCCCAGAGGCAATCGCTAAATAGGTTTTGGTAATTTGTCGTTCGGCAAAGAGCTGACTTAATTCAGCGGCCGCACTGCGCTGACGCGCCACAAGTAACGCGCCAGAAGTGGGGGTGTCGAGTCGATGAACGGGCCAAAGCTGCTCATCAAGTTGTTCGCCAAGCTGATGCACAACACTGGATTCGTGTTCATTGGCATGCATGGGCGCGCCGGCGGGCTTATTCAGTACATAAAAATCAGTGTGTTGAAACACTAGGGTTAGCTCGCGCATGCCGTTATACTCCTAAAAAACTGTTGTTCGTACGCTACGCTTCTCGTTACTCGTACGCAGAGAGGCGAAGCCGAGCGTACGAACAACGACGAACGAATAACGCACGTTGGAACCCTTATGTCGCCGGAACGTTTTGCTCGCATCAATGCTTTGCTCGATCGCCGTCAGGCTGATCTTACGCTGTGCCTTGAAAGTGTCCACAAAAACCATAATTTATCTGCGCTGATACGCACGGCAGATGCCGTTGGCGTGCACGAAATGCACGCCGTTTGGTTTGACCGCCGAGGGAAAGTCAAAGGCGGCACGGCAAAGGGTTCGCAACAATGGGTGAAAATGCACCATCACACTTCGACGGCGGCTGCGGTAAGTCAGTTAAAAGCGGAGGGCAAGCAAGTTCTAGTCACCCATTTGTCTGACTCGGCGGTTGATTTTCGTGAGGTTGATTACCGTTTGCCCACGGCCATTTTGTTAGGCCAAGAGAAACAAGGGGTATCGGCTGAAGCGTTAGCCCTGGCGGACCAACATATCGTGGTGCCAATGGTGGGCATGGCCGAGTCGTTGAATGTCTCCGTAGCGGCTGCCGTGATTCTTTACGAAGCACAGCGACAGCGTGCCGCCGCAGGCCGATCGGCGACTGCGCAGCTGCCAGCAGAGGAACGACATCGTGTATTATTCGAGGGAGGGCATCCAATCTTTGCAAAAATATGCCGATTGAAGAACCTTCCCTACCCAGCACTCGACGCCAATGGGCAAATTGATGCCGATGAAACCTGGTGGCACGCGGTGAGGTCTAAATAGCTATGCTTACCGAAGGCTTGCACCGAGTACCGCTGACGGTACTTAAAGGCGTTGGACCAAAGCTGCAAGAGCGACTCGCGAAGCTGGGGCTGGTAACGGTGCAAGATATGCTGCTGCATTTACCGCTGCGTTACGAAGACCGCTCGCGCATTTATCCTGTTGCAGCGTTACAGGCGGGCACCACAGCCACTGTTATTGCGCGGGTTGTGAAGGCGGAAATTGTTTATGGCCGCCGGCGCATGCTGAAAGTGAAGGTGCAAGACGCCAGTGGCGGACTGAACCTAGTGTTTTTCCAGTTTAGTGCGGCCCAGTTAAAGCAGTTTGAGCAAGGCGCTCAATTGCAACTTTTCGGTGAAGTGCGCCGTGGTCTGCAAGGGCCGGATATGATTCACCCCGAGTACAAATTGATTCAAGGTGCGGCGCCGCAGCTTGGCGAAAGCTCACTAACACCTGTTTACCCGACCACCGAAGGAGTGCAACAAGCATCGTTGCGTAAACTAAGTGAGCAGGCGCTTACTTACTTGACCGATAAGGCAGTCAATGAGCTATTGCCGGAACAGCTGCGTCCAAATGGCATGGCGTTGGCGGATGCTATACGATTACTGCATCGGCCTCCTCTGGATGTCAGTTTGAGCGAGTTGCAAGATGGAACCCATCCGGCGCAACAGCGACTAGCGATGGAAGAATTAGTCGCGCACCAATTAAGTTTGCTGAAGCTGCGAGCGATTAAACAACAACATCAAGCGCGAGCTTTGCATCCCCACTCCGAACTTGAACAGGCATTCTTAGCACAATTGCCATTTAGCCCTACGCACGCGCAGCAACGTGTGGTTGGCGAGATCCAGCAAGACCTGGCCGCAGCCGTACCGATGATGCGTTTGGTGCAAGGTGATGTCGGCTCAGGCAAAACACTGGTTGCTGCCCTTGCCGCCTTAACGGCGATTGGACAGGGCTACCAAGTCGCACTAATGGCGCCGACCGAAATTCTGGCCGAGCAGCATGCGCTGACGTTCCAGCAGTGGTTTGCACCTTTGGGTATTCAAGTGGGCTGGTTGGCTGGTAAACAAAACAGCAAGCAACGCAAGGAAAACCTGACACGGCTCGCCAGTGGCGAGATCAATCTTATCGTTGGCACGCACGCGCTGTTTCAAGCCGAAGTGACCTTTAATAATCTTGTGTTAGTGATCATTGATGAGCAACACCGCTTTGGTGTGCACCAGCGTCTTGGGTTACGCGAAAAAGGGGTACAGCAGGGCTACCAGCCGCATCAACTGATCATGACCGCAACGCCCATACCGCGAACACTGGCGATGACAGCCTATGCCGATTTAGCGACATCGGTGATTGATGAATTACCGCCAGGGCGTACGCCTGTAACAACGGTGGCCGTGCCGGACACCCGCCGCGACGATGTGGTAGCGCGCGTGCATGATGTTTGCGTGCAAGAGCAGCGTCAAGCTTACTGGGTCTGTACACTCATTGAAGAATCAGAGGCGCTGCAGTGCCAAGCCGCCGAAGACACGGCGACGCAACTGGCCGAAGCATTACCGGATTTACGCGTAGGGCTGGTTCATGGGCGCTTAAAAGGCACGGAAAAAGAGGCCGTGATGCAGGCGTTCAAAGCTCACGAGTTAGATTTGTTGGTGGCGACAACAGTGATTGAGGTAGGCGTCGATGTGCCCAACGCCAGCCTGATGATTATCGAAAATCCCGAGCGATTAGGCTTAGCTCAGCTGCATCAGTTGCGTGGGCGAGTGGGTCGCGGGGCGGTGGCAAGTCATTGTGTGTTGCTGTACCACGCGCCACTTTCGAAAACCGCGACGCAGCGATTAGGTGTGCTGCGCGACAGTAATGATGGCTTTGTGATTGCGCAACGAGATCTCGAGTTACGCGGGCCAGGGGAGTTACTTGGTCAACGGCAAACCGGAGTGACCGAAATGAAGGTTGCCGACGTAATGAAACACAGTTATCTGTTGGCTGAAGCCCAAGAGCTGGCGCATCAGTTGTGGCAAAGCTATCCGGAAACATCCGAAGCATTGATCCAACGCTGGTTACCGCGCCGCGACCACTACGCCCAAGCTTAATTTCGTAGTACACTAGGCATCCATTTATGAAAAGGCAACGTGATGAAAGATTCGAAGTCTGACACCATTGATTTTGGTTACAAGCAAGTTGCGAAAAATGAAAAGCAAAGTCTTGTGGCCAATGTATTTAACTCAGTGGCGCAAAAATACGACATCATGAACGACGTTATGTCGTTTGGTATTCACCGTATCTGGAAACGCTACACGATTGACTGTAGCGGTGTACGAACGGGAATGAAGGTACTTGATATCGCCGGTGGTACCGGTGACTTAACGGCACAGTTTTCGCGGCGTGTAGGCCCAACCGGTGAAGTGGTGTTAGCCGATATCAACCAAGCGATGCTCGATGTAGGGCGCGACAAGCTGCGCAATAAAGGAATTGTCGGCAATGTCGATTACGTGCAGGCCAATGCCGAAGATTTACCATTTGAAGATGAGCGTTTCGATATCATTACTATCGCGTTTGGCTTGCGGAACGTGACCGACAAACAAAAAGCGCTCGAGTCGATGTTTCGGGTACTCAAACCCGGGGGGCGCCTGCTGGTGCTCGAGTTTTCTAAACCGGTACCACCGATGTTGTCACAAGCCTATGACTTTTATTCGTTCAATGTGCTGCCCAAAATGGGTCAGTTGGTCGCTGGTGATGCTGAGAGCTATCAATATTTAGCTGAATCGATTCGCATGCATCCCGACCAGGACACGTTAAAAAGCATGATGGAGCAGGCGGGTTATGAGCGTGTGACCTACGACAATCTCACCGGCGGTATTGTGGCCTTGCATCGAGGGTTTAAATTTTAATGCTGTGGACGGTACTCCCAATGCAAGCCCTAGAAGGCTTGGTGAACCATTTGATGCACCTAGACCCGGAAACACCTGCGCGCCTGCAGAAACTAAATGGGCGGCGCGTACGAGTTTCTCTGAAAGAGCTTGGCAAGCCGTTCACGGTGACAGTCACAGAGACTGGGCTGGTGTTGAGTTGGATCGATGATGGCAGCGTCGACTGCCATATTGTAACCGAGCTTGCGGTACTGCCTGAGCTACGTGACAGCGCTAACATCACACGTTTGATCAAGGCCGATAAACTCGACATTGAGGGCGACCCAATGCTGGCGCAACAACTGAGTAAGTTACTCAGCGACCTTGATATCGATTGGCCAGAGCAATTGTCACAACGTATCGGTGATGTGCCGGCACAAGTTTTGGTAAATGCGTTTGAGCGCGGGCGTGCGCGACTTAAAACTTTCCAAACCGACTCGCAGCAATGGCTTGGCGATGTGTTAGTGGAAGAAAAGCAAGTGCTTGCGGCCCGTGAGCAATTTATTCAGTTTCAGAACGACCTACAAGCGCTTCGAGCGCAGCTAGATAAGCTTGAGCGACACCTTCAAGAGCAGCGAAACTAATTATGCGACTAAAGCGACTGTATCAGATCACCCGTACTTTTCTGCACTATGGCCTGAATGAGCTGATCCCCGCTCGCTGGATGCCGTGGTCGGTACGCTTTGCACGCTACAGCCTCTTTTGGTTGCCCAACCGCCATAAAGATAAACCGGCCGGAGAGCGGCTACGCTTAGCGCTGGAGTCATTGGGTCCGGTGTGGGTGAAATTTGGTCAAATGCTATCGACCCGTCGTGATTTGTTAGCGCCAGATATCGCGCTGGAATTAGCGAAGTTACAAGACAAAGTTAAACCCTTCGCAGGAGAGCAAGCCCAGCAGCTAATTGAGAAGGCGCTAGGTCTGCCCAGTATTGATGATGCCTTTGACGATTTTTCCGTCGCCCCGCTTGCCTCAGCGTCCATCGCGCAAGTACATACGGCGACCTTGAAGCACGGTGAGGATGCTGGTGCGAGCGTGGTCATTAAAGTTATTCGACCAGATATTCGCGGTGCGATTGATGCCGACTTAAAGCTTATGGAAACCCTGGCGAGTGTGTTGGCGAAGCACCTCCCCGATGGCCGTCGTTTAAAGCCAAAGGAAGTGGTTAAAGAATACCGAAAAACGCTGATCGACGAGCTTGATTTAGCTCGTGAAGCGGCCAACGCCATTCAGTTACGGCGCAATTTTGAAGACTCACCCTTACTTTATATTCCAAAAGTTTACAGTGACTTTAGCCGCCCCAACATAATGGTGATGGAGCGCATCGATGGCGTGCCAGTGAGCGATGTTGATACCCTGATGACGCTTGGCGTTGATATGAAAAAGCTCGCCGAACGCGGCGTTGAAGTCTTCTTTACTCAGGTGTTCCGAGATAGCTTTTTCCATGCGGACATGCACCCAGGTAATATTTTTGTGTCGCGAGAGAAACCAGAAGATCCACAGTATTTGGGCATCGATTTTGGCATTGTGGGTACCTTAAATCGTGATGATAAACGCTACTTGGCAGAGAATTTTCTCGCCTTTTTTAACCGTGACTACCGCAAAGTTGCCGAGCTGCATGTCGATTCGGGCTGGGTGCCAGCACATATTAATGTGGAAGACTTTGAGTCGGCGATTCGTACCGTTTGTGAGCCGATATTCAATAAACCACTGGCCGAAATTTCCTTTGGCCACGTGTTGGTGAACTTGTTTAATACTGCGCGACGTTTTGAAATGGAAGTGCAGCCGCAATTAGTGTTGCTGCAAAAAACGCTACTTTATGTTGAGGGTTTAGGCCGCACCTTGTACCCTCAGTTAGATCTCTGGCAGACTGCGAAACCGTTTTTAGAGCGTTGGATGAAAGAGCAATTGGGCTGGCGTGCGGTGCTACGTTCGGTCAAAGAGCAGGCGCCTTATTGGGCTGAAAAAATGCCTGAAATGCCAACGCTACTTTATGATTATTTAAGCACCCAGAAGTATCAAATTGCGCAACAACAGGCGGCTGCGCAAGCTCTGGTTCATAGTCAGCGACAGTTCGCTTGGCGCATCTGGTGGGGCATCGCAAGCGGTGCGCTCGTGGTTGCTACGGCCTTATTCTGGGTGACAGAGCAAAGTCATTGGTTAACCGCGGCAAGTGGTATCTTCTCGGTCGTAAGTATTGCAATGAGCTGGCGCAAGGTCAGCACTAAATAAACGAGGGTGTTATGGGTATAAGTATTTGGCAGTTGCTGATTCTTTTGGTCATTATTGTACTACTGTTCGGTACCAAACGGTTACGTTCGTTAGGTGGTGACCTTGGTTCAGCAATAAAAGGCTTTAAGAAGTCGGTGAGTGATGATGAACCCCACTCGACGGATGAACCTAAAAAAGTTGATCGTACTTCAGAGAAAGACAAGGACGCTTAAGTTCTATGTTTGATATCGGCTTCTGGGAGTTACTTTTTGTTGCCCTCATCGGCTTGCTAGTACTGGGGCCGGAACGTCTGCCGGTGGCGCTACGTGGGTTTCAGCGTGGGGTGCAGAAAATGAAAAGCTTTGGCACCTCGGTGCAGGCCGAGTTAAATCATGAATTGCGCATCAAAGAGCTACATGAGCACCTTAGCAAAGCTGAAAAAATGGACATCGAACAGTTGTCACCAGAGTTGCAACGGTCGATGGCTGAACTACGTGAAGCAGCAGCCGGTGTGCAACGACCTTATGCGAAAAAGAACTCGGTAGAGCCCAAAGACGACGCAGATGATTCGTCTAGCGCCGCTGAAAATGATAAGTCGAAACCTTCCTCATGAGTCAGTCGCCGTTAATTGATCACCTACTTGAGCTACGTCGCCGCTTGCTGTGGAGCGTGATTACTGTACTTGTGATTTTTGCCGGATTTGCATTTTTTGCTGACGAGCTCTACAACTACCTTGCCTCGCCCATGTTAGCAAGCCTACCGCAGGGTAGCACCCTGATTGCCACTGACGTAGCGACGCCATTTTTCACGCCATTTAAACTTGCATTGGTGGCGTCTATTGCGGTTGCCGTGCCGTTGCTGTTGTGGCAGGTGTGGGGCTTTATTGCGCCTGGGCTCTATAAGCGTGAAAAGCGACTGGTGGTGCCTCTAATGATCACCAGTAGTCTGCTGTTTTACGCTGGCGTAGCGTTTGCCTACTGGGTTGTTTTGCCGCTGGCATTGAACTTTTTAGCAAATGCAGCGCCTGAAGGAGTAACTGTCGCCACCGATATTGCCCGCTATCTTGACTTTGTGCTGGCTATATTTATGGCCTTCGGCATCGCCTTTGAAACCCCTGTCGCAATTATCTTGCTATGCTGGACAGGAGTAACGACGGTCAAATCCTTGCGTGCAAAAAGGCCCTATGTCATTGTCGGGGCCTTTGTTGTGGGGATGGTATTAACGCCACCAGATGTTATTTCGCAAACACTATTAGCTATTCCGATGTGGTTGCTCTTTGAACTTGGCTTAGTGATTGCTAGTCTATATCAACGTAAATCATGTGATGCAAACGTCACACATGAATAAACTATTGAAGTAGGATCATTGAAAATGATGAAAAACTTAGGCTTGGGCACTGTTATTGGATGTCTTTCGTTCGCCGTTTTATGGGTTCCGAACGCAAGTGCGCAAGAGGTGTCAAAGCAACAGTTACAGAACTGCGCAAGTATCGGTAACCCCTTACAACGTTTGGTGTGCTTCGATAAACTTGCCGCCGGTGAAGCGCCAGCCGTAGCTGATGGTATGAATTCTCAGCAACCGTCGACCTCTTCTGCAGAGCAGGAATTTGGGCGTGAGCATTTAGCCGATCAAAGCGAGCAAAGACCAGATAAAATCTATGTCGAAATTGCTGATTCGCAGCGTAACTTTTACGGTAAGTGGGAGCTTGTTTTAACCAACGGGCAAAAATGGGAGCAAACAGACTCACGCACCGTGCCACTGCCTGATGATGGCAATTATTATATTGAACGAGGCGTTCTCAACAGCTTTTTCCTAGGGCGTGAAGGCGATGTTCGACGCATACGAGTGCGTCGTATAGAAGATTAATATGACAACGCCGATGTGGTTCGATGCGGGAGTAAACCTTACCCACTCTCGCTTAGCCGCTGATCCCGATGCTGTTATCGCCAAGGCTGAGGCTGCCGGTGTCGAACGCATGGTGGTGATTGCCTGTAACTTAGAAGAATGCGAGCAGGCTATCGAACTGGCGGAGCAACACCCGATGTTAATCGTCACCGCCGGCGTTCACCCCCATGATGCTAAAAATGCACCGTCTGACCTAACGCAACGGCTTCGTGAGTTTGCTCAGCACCCAGCCGTACATGCCATCGGTGAATGTGGTCTTGATTTTAATCGAAATTATTCACCACCTGAAACTCAGTTGGCGGTTTTTGAGCAACAGCTAGAGATTGCCGCAGAACTACAACTCCCAGTTTATCTTCATGAGCGCGATGCTTTTGCCGAGCAATACCGTTTATTACAAAAATTTAGCAAAAAATTGCCTTTAAAATTAGTACATTGTTTCACAAGTGGTTGCACAGAGCTGAAAGAGTATCTAAAGTTAGACTGTTATATCGGAATTACGGGTTGGGTGTGTGACGAGCGGCGTGGGGACGCTTTACGTCAAGCTGTACCAATGATTCCGAGCGAGCGGCTCATTCTCGAAACGGACGCCCCGTTTTTAATCCCGAGAACGCTCAAACCCCGCCCAAGTTTTAATGAGCCATGTTGGCTTCCCGAAATAGCCAAAGTTGTTGCGGAACTACGAGGTAGTTCGATGCATGATATTGCTGCTGCAGCTTGGCAAAACAGTCATTTACTATTTGGATGCGACGGATGGCAAAAAGTATAGTCTATTGGTTGGCACTGGCCCTATTAGTGACATTTTCATCAGTAGCATCAGCGCGAGCTGAGACTGCAGAAGACATGCCACCGGTCTATTACCACGTTGATAAAAACGGTCGTCAATCAATTGAGCAAGTTATCGATAAGGAACTTAACTTTTGGGACGTTCTTAATCAGCGTGCGGCATCGTTCGGTTATACCTCCGACACCTATTGGTTTCACTTTAATCTACCGGCTGCAGATTACGATCGGGTAATGCGCATCGCATATCCGTTGCTTGATAATGTCGACATTTATTTCGTTCAAAACAACCAGGTGATTCAACGCACCATCGTAGGCGATGAGCAGGAGTTCTCCCAGCGACCGATTTCGAGTCGTAACTTTGTGGTGCCGATAGCGACCCGCGATAGCGTGGCTGTTTACATGAAGGTGGCGACGTCGAGCTCCATGCGGGTACCGATTAGCATCTGGCAACCAACGAAACTACTTAGCGACGAACAGTTGGTTACAACAGCTACAGCGCTCTACTTCGGGTTAATCATTTGCATGATTGTTTATAACCTGTTCAGTTTTAGTCTGACCCGCGACCCCTATTTTGCCTATTATAGTGCTTATATTTTAGCGATTGGCTTGCTTCTGGCAGGCCTTGATGGCTCCGGTTACCAATATTTATGGTCAAACTTTGAGTGGTTACAAAGTAAAGCGATACCAATTTTCGGTAGTATCGCGTTTATATTTGCGAGCTTAGTGGCAAGTCATATTTTGCAAACAAAAGAACGTAGTCCAAAACTACACCGTGGTTTACAAGGCGTAATGGTTTTGGCCGGTTTAAGTTTCTTGGCAAGCATCTTATTGCCCTACGAATGGATGATTCAGTGGATTTTGATACTGGCGATCGGTGCAGCCGCGCTGTTAATCTGTACCGGCATTAGTCTTTGGCAGCAAGGTTTGGGCTACGCTCGTATCTACACGCTGGCGTTAAGTGTATTGCTGAGTACCATTGTTATTAATGCGCTTGGTTATTTGGGGCTGTTCGAATCGTTCTTTATTCAGAGCTATTTAATTATGCTTGGCTCAGCATTTGAAATTATGCTGTTAAGTTTAATTCTGGCGATGCGCTTTAACGAGAACCGTAAAGAGCGTCTGGCTGCTGAAAAACGCTTGAGCTCACGCTTAGAAGTTAAGGTCAAACAGCGCACGGAAGAACTCGAAGCGGTGATGCGAAAACTTAAAGAAATGAATAAAAAGCTTGAGGTCAAAAGCAATGAAGATCGCTTAACCAAGCTGTTTAATCGCGGAGTGCTTGATGAAGATCTACCCCTAGAAGTTCGACGAGCACGCCGCACTGGTTATGATATTGCGATTGTGATGATCGATATCGATCATTTCAAAAAGGTTAATGACAAGTATGGACACCCCGTCGGTGATGAAGTGCTCGTTGAGCTAGCCCGGCTACTCAAAGTACATTTCCGGCGCGCGGGCGACCGCATTTACCGCTATGGCGGTGAAGAGTTCGTAATTTTAATGCCGGGGGCGCAAGAGCTTGGCTGCCACGATAAAGTACTTGCAGTGATGGATGTGATTCGCAGTCATAGCTTTAAGACTGAGCGGGGAGCGGTTAAAATCACTATTAGCGCTGGTATGTCCTTGTTAAATAGTCTACCCGGTCATGTTGCCAGCAAGCACTTATTAGAAGCGGCAGATAAAGCTTTATATGAAGCTAAAAACGCAGGCCGTGACCAAATTCGAATTGCCCGTCCTGCAACAGATGTGAGTGATAATTCTTAAATGCAAAGTATGAGCCAGTTTCCTTTTCGTCGTATGCGCCGCCTGCGACGTCATGATTTCAGCCGCCGTATGGTGGCTGAACATCGTTTAAGCCCCGCTGATTTTATTTATCCTATGTTCGTTATTCCAGGTGAAGGTGAACGAGAACAGGTGGCATCGATGCCAGGTGTCGAACGTTTGTCGATCGACTTGCTTGTTGACGAGTGTCAGCAGATTGCGGCGCTTGGTATACCGGCGGTGGCTTTATTCCCGGTGACACCGGCAGCCGACAAATCGTTGAACGCCGAGGCGGCATGGGCTCATGATGGCTTAGCCCAACGTGCGGTGCGAGCCATCAAACAAGCAGTACCTGAGCTTGGAGTCATTACTGATGTCGCGCTTGACCCTTTTACCACCCATGGTCAAGACGGCATCATCGATGAGCAAGGATATGTACAAAACGATATCACGACCGAGGCGCTCGTCCGCCAAGCCTTATCGCATGCAGAGGCGGGCGCGGATGTAGTGGCACCCTCTGACATGATGGATGGCCGTATTGGTGCAATTCGTGAAGCACTTGAGGCTCAGGGTTACAGTAACGTGCAAATTATGGCGTATTCGGCAAAGTATGCTTCGGCGTTTTATGGGCCGTTCCGTGATGCCGTTGGCTCATCAGGTAACCTCAAGGGTGGCAATAAAAAGACTTATCAGATGGACCCAGCGAATAGCAATGAAGCATTGCATGAGGTTGCGTTAGATCTCGCTGAAGGCGCCGATATGGTGATGGTAAAGCCTGGCATGCCGTACCTCGACATTGTTCGTCGCGTGAAAGATGAATTTCAAGTGCCTACCTTCGCTTATCAGGTCAGTGGTGAATATGCCATGTTGCAAGCGGCCATTGAAAACGGCTGGCTCAGTGAAGAGGTTATCATGGAGTCGTTGCTAGGTTTTAAGCGTGCCGGAGCCGATGGCATTTTGACGTATTTCGCCAAGTACGCGGCGCAACAGCTGACCGACTAAATGTTCATTCAGGCAAGCGAGCGCTTGCGTTCCGCCAGCATGGTGTGTACCAAGCCTTCGCGCAGTGCGCCTTGAGCTAAATCGACTGTGGCAATAGCGAGGCTCTTTTGCAGGGCCGAAAGTATTGCCAGCCCACCACAAAACACTGCGATGCGGTCGTCGCGCAAACCCATTTGGTGCAACTTTTCTACGCTACCTAATTCAATTGCGCGGGCCTGGCATCGGTCAATGAAAGCTGCGCTCATGGTTTCGGCTTGGGCATGGCGTAAACAATCTTGCAAAGCTCGAAAGGTACCTGAAGCGCCACATACCGTATCCCAACCATGGGTTTGATACGTCGAAGCGAGGGGCGCGATGAGTTGATTTGCTTGATCAATGGCTGCAGCGAAACGTGCTTCGGTAATTTGCCCGTCTTTGAAAAACTGATTTTGCCATACCACACAGCCCATATCTAAACTTTTCAAAACATGCGGTTCAGTGCCGATGCCAGCAATCACCTCGGTACTGGCGCCGCCTATATCCAATACCAACATTGCCGAACGCTGACTCGCAAGCTCGGCAGTGGCACCCTGATAAATGAGCCCCGCTTCGGTAGTTCCAGAAATAATGTCTATAGGCGTGCCTAAGGCGTGTTCAAAGCGCTTTAAAATGGTTTGCCGGTTGCAGGCTTTCCGTAGCGTTGCGGTGGCAACACAGCGGATTTGAAGAGGTTGATAGTCGTTAAGTAGCTTTGCAAAGTTAGCTAAACATTCAACGCCGCGATCAATTGCGGCGTCGTTAAGGGTAAGGTCGGAGTTAAGGCCATCGGCGAGGCGAACCTTTTGCCGATGGCGTGCAATAATGCGGTAGCCCCGCGATGTCGCTTTAGCAATTAACAGGTGGAAACTATTCGAACCTAGGTCAATTGCGGCGATGCGCGGGTGCTCAGGCATTAGTCGTTACGCTTCGCTGGTGGTTTACGCTGGCCAGCTGGTCGGCGCTGTTGGCCACCATTTCCCCCGCGGCGTCCACCGCGGCTGCGGCGACGACCACTTGGGCGTGGACTGCGGATGTCAGTCAACAACGCGTCAGGGTCGTATTTGGTGACCGGAATCGGGTGACCAATATATTCCTCAATCGCTGGTAGGTTGTAGACATACTCTTCACAGGCCAGGTTAATTGCCTTACCGCTTGCACCTGCGCGGCCGGTACGACCGATTCGGTGAACATAGTCTTCAAAGTCGTCCGGCAAATCGTAATTATAAACATGACTGACTTCTGGAATATGTAGTCCGCGAGCAGCTACGTCGGTGGCAACCAAAAAGTCGAGGCTGCCGTCGCTAAACTGCTCAAGAATTTTCAACCGCTTACGCTGCGGAACATCGCCGGTCAATAAGCCTACGCGATGACCGTCGGCGTCGAGCCACTGATACAGTTTTTCACAAACGTGTTTGGTATTGGCGAAGATAATGGCTTTCTCTGGCCAGTCTTCTTCAATAAGTGTCAGTAGCAGCTTAATTTTATCTTGCTTAGATGGATAAAACAGCTCTTCGGTAATGCGAATACCTGTTTTTTGTGTGGGTTCAACTTCGACTTTAGTTGGCGAGTTCATGTGGTCGTAAGCAAGTTCTTGTACGCGCTGCGACAAGGTGGCTGAGAACAGCATACTTTGCCGCTCTTTGGCGCCAGGCATGCGATCAAACATATAGCGAATATCTTTAATGAAACCTAAGTCGAACATTCGATCGGCTTCGTCGAGCACTACAACTTCAATCTTATCAAGTTGATAAACGCCCTGTTTACAGTAGTCGATCAGGCGTCCGGTGGTGCCAATTAAAATATCTACGCCTTCTTCGAGTTGTTGGCGTTGACTTTCGTAACCTTCGCCCCCATAAATGATCCCGAGGCGCATATCACAGTGAGCAGCAAGCAGTTCGGCATCATTAGCGATCTGAATTGCAAGCTCACGCGTAGGAGCCATAATAATAGCGCGCGGATAACGTTTTTCGCCAGAACGCGGTTTGTTGAGTAGAGTAGTAAAAGCTGCAATCAAGAAGGCAAGTGTCTTGCCAGTTCCTGTTTGGGCTTGGCCCGCCACATCTTGGCCTTTTAAAGCAATAGGTAAGCTTAAGGCTTGGATTGGCGTGCAATACTCAAAGCCCGCCTTGTTTAAAGCGGTTAATACCTGCGGATGCAGGTCGAGATCGGCAAAGCGTGTCTCTGTAAGGTGTGTTTTACTCATAGCATAAGCATACCAGTTTGCGCTAACATTCAAAAACAGAAATAATAGTGTTTTATTATTTCACGCGAATTCAGCAGCGGAGATTACCATGAGTGATAAAATTGTTCAGCTAAGTGATGATTCTTTTGAGGCAGATGTCCTCAATTCTGATAAACCAGTACTTGTAGACTTTTGGGCAGAGTGGTGTGGCCCATGCAAAATGATTGCACCTATCCTCGATGATATTGCAAACGAGTACGGCGATCGCATCACTATCGGTAAACTGAACGTTGACCACAATAGTCAAACCCCGCCAAAGTATGGTATTCGCGGTATCCCGACGTTACTTTTATTCAAGAACGGCGAGGTTGCGGGTACTAAAGTTGGCGCGTTATCGAAAGCCCAACTGGCAGAATTCATTGATCAGAACCTGTAAAAGGAATCTGCAAAAAGTTGTCAAATCGCAGTGTTTGGCAACTTTTTCTGCGGTTTTGGCTCAAAGAACGAGCAAAAAACTGGACGTATCTTGGTTTAGGTGTTACTTTTCAATCAATATTTCTTCCGGTTGCCAGCCTTACGGCAGCTAGATAGCGAATCCCTAAAGCTATAAAATTTTATATAAACTAACCCTTTGTTTTCCTATGGACACTAAAGTCATACCCTTCTTATGAATCTTACAGAATTAAAAAACAAACCAGTCAATGAGCTCGTGCAGCTCGCCGAATCCATGGGCCTTGAAGCCATGGCTCGTACTCGTAAGCAAGACATCATTTTTGCCATTTTGAAAGCGCACGCGAAAAGCGGCGAAGATATTTATGGCGATGGTGTATTGGAAATTTTGCAGGATGGTTTCGGCTTCTTGCGCTCGGCAGACTCATCGTACCTAGCTGGTCCAGATGATATTTATGTCTCGCCCAGCCAGATCCGCCGCTTCAACTTGCGCACCGGCGATACGGTGGCGGGAAAAATTCGCCCACCGAAAGAAGGCGAGCGTTATTTTGCCCTTCTGAAGATTCGTGAAGTAAACTTTGACAAGCCTGAAAACTCCCGCAATAAAATCCTCTTTGAAAACCTTACTCCATTACATGCTGAAGAACGTTTACGCATGGAGCGTGGAAACGGCTCGACGGAAGATATTACGGCTCGGGTACTAGACCTTGCTTCGCCAATTGGTAAAGGTCAGCGTGGCTTGATTGTCGCTCCGCCGAAAGCTGGTAAGACGTTATTGCTGCAAAATATTGCGCAATCGATTGCCGCCAACCACCCTGATTGTGTGTTGATGGTATTGTTGATTGATGAGCGTCCAGAGGAAGTGACCGAGATGCACCGTTTGGTGAAAGGCGAAGTGGTTGCTTCGACTTTTGATGAGCCGGCGAATCGTCACGTTCAGGTTGCTGAAATGGTTATTGAGAAAGCCAAGCGTCTGGTTGAGCACAAGAAAGACGTGGTCATCTTGCTGGACTCGATTACCCGCCTGGCACGCGCCTACAACACTGTCATTCCAAGCTCAGGCAAGGTATTGACGGGTGGTGTTGATGCTAACGCATTGCACAAACCGAAGCGTTTCTTTGGTGCGGCGCGGAATGTCGAAGAGGGTGGTAGTTTGACTATCATTGCGACGGCACTTATCGATACGGGTTCGAAGATGGATGAGGTGATTTACGAGGAGTTCAAGGGCACGGGTAATATGGAAATGCACTTGAATCGTAAGATTGCTGAGAAGCGTGTTTTCCCTGCGATTGACTTCAATCGTTCGGGTACGCGTCGTGAAGAGTTGTTAACGTCGCCGGAAGAGCTACAAAAAATGTGGATCTTGCGCAAAATCGTGCACCCAATGGGTGAAACGGAAGCGATGGAATTCCTCATCGACAAGCTACAAATGACCAAAACCAACGACGAATTCTTCGAGGCAATGAAACGCCAGAAGTCTTAAGCTTGGCTTTGCGCCTCGCAGGGGCCTTCGTCATAGGGACGCCATAAACCGATCCGTGGGGCTTGGCGGCCGCATCCATGCGGCCGCCACCCTGTTATCGAGGGTTGAATCCGGGTAACGAAATGACACAGAATTCTGAACACTACCTTTTTTCGACCAAAATCATCTAACCGATTCAGTTCCTAGCGCTGTTAAATTCTCCGTTCGGTTTGCGCCACCATTCGTTCGGTATGACTGAGCTTGTACGCTGATCCCGGCTATC
This sequence comes from Pseudidiomarina piscicola, assembly GCF_902806985.1. Classification (GTDB taxonomy): domain Bacteria; phylum Pseudomonadota; class Gammaproteobacteria; order Enterobacterales; family Alteromonadaceae; genus Pseudidiomarina; species Pseudidiomarina piscicola. The sequence continues at coordinate 2,164 of NZ_CADCXY010000004.1, read as the reverse complement.
GTAGCTATGGGCCAACGTCACCCCATCACGCTTGCGAAACGCTGTCAGATTACCGTTCGTGTCATAACTATAACTTGTAATGCGGTCAGGTCCGGCACTACCTTCACTGTCAGTTAACGGCCCGTCTTCGATGAGTGGTCGACCCGCAGAACAAGTCGGCAAGCTCATCGAAAGTGGTGAAGCTTATAGCGTTATTGATGATTGGACGGTGCCCGTAATGCAGAATACATCAGTGCGTTTGTTATGTCCTTCAACTGTCTTGTCCTATCCTCGGACAGCGACAAAGCCAAGGACAAACCAGCGAGAATACAAATGTGTGTGACTAACTGCTGAAAGTGTGTAGCGGAGGCTGGCAAGTCCATTTAGTTTTACTATGGCATTGATTATAAAATGAATCCAAAAAAGATGTTGTTTTAGCTTTAAAATGGTTGACGTTCAGGTTTGAATGTTATTGAATTGTGTCAAGGGATTTTGGCCGAGTAGTAGCTCGTCTGGGATAATTATCGAGCTGTTAGTTGGTTGCATTTTGTGAGTGCCTGACAGATCACATTGGAGTGTTAGGCATGCACAATCGTCATTTAGTTTTGATTTCTCTCCTCTTTATACCGCTCATTGCCGTTGCGCAAACGACGTCAACCTTTAAATACGACTCCAAAGGACGTCTCGTCGAAGTCGATAATGGTACCACGTTTATCGAGTACGCCTATGACAAGGCAGGCAATCGCACTGCGGTCGGGAATGAGCGTCTGGATCAACTAATGGGTCCAGTCATTACTGAGTTCGAGGTGCCGATGATGGCATCTGGAGTGGGCGACAATACTTATGTTTCGTGGGCTTCAACGAATACCACGTCCTGCGCTATAACCTTCGAGAATCAGGTGAACTCGTATACGAATTTGCCGAGCTCCGGAAGTCATTACATTCGCGTATTTGCCTCAGGTGCCATTTTCCTGCAATGCGTGGATGGAAGCGAAAGTGCTGAATCCTCAAGCTACATATTTTATCAATCAGGGGGCGGAGGACCTATCGGAATTTAATTGCCGATGTTTTACCACGCCAACCGTTACTGATTAAAATATATAGGAATTTTGTTATGCGCATTCGCACTCAGTTTTACACCGCAATCGTCATTGCTTGCGCCTTTCTTGCAACGCCAGCAATGGCTCAGGAAGAGCAGTACAATATCAAGCCGCTGCAAGTGACGCCCGACCCGAACAATGTTGACTTGTTAAGTGGTAGATTTAATCCGGACCTTCCCGTGTTAGAGGTTCCGGCGGCACCGCGACTGACATTAGGCACCTTGCAACAGTTTGATAGTAAAGTCGTCGGGCAACTCTATAGTAATACGGATGAGCGCAGCGAGAGCTTTTCCCTGACCTTTGGCGCTGAGGTTTCAGAGGCGTTCAAATGCACGTCAAATGGATGTATGGCGCAAAACAACACAGGCTCAACGTTCGACGGACAGGTCGGCAATAACATTTTTCGCTATGTACAAGGTAAAACCGGTATTAGCGTATTGTATACATCAAAAAGTTCGTATTTCGACTACAGCGGCGTTACGGGTTCCACTGTGCCTTCTCAAACGACCTATTACGCCACCCTCATTGACTACCCTGACGGTGAAACTGTTTCCATCACCTATGACAAAGCGACGCTACAGAACTCGGTTATTCTTCATCGGCCTGCGAAGATGGTTTCGAGCACGGGTTACGAAATGTCATTCAGCTATTTTTCCAATGACAGTGCGACAGGGGCGTCTGGCTGGTCGAAATTAAAGCGCGCTTCTATAGTAAAAACCTCAGCACCGACAGTGATCCTCGCAGAGCTCAACTACCCAACCGACAGTAACGCCACCGATCTTGGCGGCAGGGACTGGCATTTTAGTGGTTTTACCAATGCGTTAGGCGCGAATGAATCAGCAAAATCGTTCACTATGCGTGGCCCGGCCGATACGCAAGATCAGCTCTCTATCTCTAGCGCGACGAGAAATTATGCGGGCAGTTACCATAACGATTTTGTGACTCGCGTGACAAATGCCGGGCAAGTGTACGATTACACCTATACCGGTCATGCTGAGGTTGGCTTCAGTACCGCACGGCGGTTTTCACGTTTGGTGATCACAGGACCAGAGGGTTACCAGCGCACGTTAGAGTACTACCTGAAA
>NZ_CADCXY010000003.1 GCF_902806985.1 Pseudidiomarina piscicola | reverse complement strand
GATGTTCGATGTTCGATGTTCGATGTTCGATGTTCGATGTTCGATGTTCGATGTTCGATGTTCGATGTTCGATGTTCGATGTTCGATGTTCGATGTTCGGCAAGTATTATTGTTTTTCAAACATCAAACATCAAATAGCAAACATCGCTTTTTTCAAATATCGAACATCAAATAGCAAACATCGCTTTTTTTCAAATATCAAATATCAAATATCAAACATCGCTTTTCATTCATTTTCTCGCCGCGGCGGCGTCGCGTACAATTTGCTCTTGCAACTGCTCGAAATCGCTAAACTTTTTCTCCGCCCGAATAAAACGTGTCGGCGTAACCTTTAACTGCTGACCATACAAATCGTCAGCAAAATCGAACAAATGCACCTCAAGTTGCACCTGTTCACCATTCAATGTTGGCCTACGACCAATGTTAGCAACACCTTGGTGCTCTACGCCATCGTTAGTTGCAACCGTAACGGCAAAAACACCTTTGAGAGGTGATTGCAGTCGTTTTAATTTAATATTTGCCGTCGGGAAGCCAATGGTGCGCCCTTTCTTCTCGCCATGTACCACCCGGCCCTGAAAGGCGTAAGGCCGACCAAGCATGGCTGCCGCATCGGCAAAATCACCCTGCTCTAGGGCTTGCCGAATGGCGGTGCTGCTCACGCGGCGCTGCTGTTGACGATAGCTATGGGTGTCGACCACTTCAAAGCCAAGTTCTGCGCCGGCTTTTTGTAACAGAGCGAAGTCGCCTTCGCGACCGCGCCCAAAGCGAAAGTCATCGCCCACCACTAAAAACTCTACGCCCAGTTGTTTCACTAACACGCGCTCAATAAATTCGCGCGCCGGTAAGCTGGCAAATTTGCGGTTAAACTCAATCACAATATGTTGGTCGAGTTGTTGCGCGCGCAACGCGAGATGCTTTTCACGAAAGTTCGTCAATCGCGCTGGGGCTTGGGCCGGCTGAAACAACTCTTGGGGTTGCGGCTCAAAGGTCATAACGGCGGCGGCAACACCACGCGTTAACGCCTGCGATTTCACTTGGGCTAGCACCGCCTGATGACCTAAATGGACACCGTCGAAGTTGCCAATAGTGAGCACACAGCCACGTCGTTCTTGGCCAATATTGTGGATACCGCGGATTAATTGCATAGCCTGAGCGTTTTAAAACCTTACTGGCGAAGAAAAGCGCGATTATATCAGGCTTATTCTCGCCCCACCAGCCACAGCATTAGTGTCTTAACGGCACCCGCAATACAAGTAAACTTAAACCAAATGCGCCCGCGCCTGCACCGATCAATAACGCCAAGCGCCATACCTGCGGTAACAGCTCATGCGACAACCACCAAGCGCGTTCTGGCGCCATCCACAGCACCACCACCACCATGACCAAAACGGCCAAGGCGACTTTGGCTAAATAGGTGAGCGTGCCAGGGTAGCGTTGCAACACCCCATCGCGCCATAGGTTGTAACCTAGCAGCGACGCATTCACCGCCGCTGACAGCGAGGTCGCAATCGCCAGCCCGACATAGCCAAAAGGAATCGCAAAGATCACGTTGAAGACCATATTCGTTACCATCGCAATAATGCCATAGCGAACCGGACGCTTGGTGTCTTGCCGCGAATAGAAGCCAGTAGCTAATACTTTTACCAGCATAAAGCTTAATAAACCCGAGCCGTAAGCATACAAACTGTACGACGCCATTCGCGCATCTTCAGGGCTAAACTCACCGCGCATAAACAACACCATGAGCATCGGCTCAGCTAACACCAATAACCCCGCCATCGCCGGCAACCCTAACAGCACCACCTTGCGGATACCCCAGTCGAGAGTTTTACTAAATTCCGCCGCCGACTTATCGACATGGCGCGAACTCAGCGCCGGCAAAATAACCGTGGCAATGGCAATACCAAACAAGCCAAGCGGAAACTCCAGCAAGCGGTCAGAATAATAAAGCCAACTAATAGAACCACTAACTAAAAACGACGCTATCAAGGTATCGAATAACAAATTGATTTGACTCACCGACACCCCAAATAACGCCGGTATCATCAAGGTTCTGATTTTCGTGACCCCAGGGTCGCGCCAGCCCCAGCGCGGGCGCACCAACAGCCCGGCACGCTTCAAAAACGGGATCTGGAATAAGAACTGTACCGCACCACCAACAAACACACCCCACGCCAACGCGTATTCAGGGCTTTCGAGTTGTGGCCCTAGCCACAACGCAAACACAATAATCGCGATATTTAGAAACACCGGCGTAAAGGCCGCCACCGCAAATTTACCCAAGGTATTTAAAATGGCCCCCGCCAACGCGGTAAACGTTATAAACCATAAATACGGGAAGGTGATCCGCAGCAAGTCGGCAGCCAGCACAAACTTGTGCCCCTGCGGCCCGTCATGGTACCAGTCCAAAAACCAGCCGGTACCAAACAACGCTGCCACAATGGGTGAGCCAATGATCCCGATCAACGTCACAATGGTCACCAAAGTACCCAAGGTGCCCGACACCCGCGCAATCAACAACCGCTGCTCATCGAGCTGCTTACCCTGCCGATACTCAGTCAGTACCGGCACAAAGGCCTGTGCAAACGCCCCTTCAGCAAACAAGCGACGTAAAAAATTCGGAATTTTATTGGCGAAGAAAAACACATCCGCCGCCGCCCCAGCACCCATTAAGTTGGCGATCACGACATCGCGCACTAAGCCCAGCACGCGGGAAATAAGGGTCATGGCACTGACAACGATGCCAGATCGAGCAAGTGACTTGGACAAGGAAAACCTCAAATGCGATGTTAGATGTTCGATGTTTGATGTTCGATCTTACTTAATAGCTACTCGTTGCTTCGTGCTCCGAATTAAGCCATTGAGTAACTGATAAACGTGATCTACAGAAACAATTCTATTGCGCGCAATATAACCGAGCCGACAACTTAGTTCGAGTTGTGTCGACAGCTCTGCAATAGAGCCACGCGCAATGTAGTAAAATCTTACTTGTTCTTTCAGAGTGTGTCGCCCTGCACCTTCTGCAATATTACTTGGTATCGACACGGCACACCTGCGCATCTGACTCACCAAGCCGAATAGCTCAGAGCTTGGATAGGTGTCTGTGCATTTGTAAATTTCAACACACAAATCGAGCGCTAATTGGTATACTGTTAAATCTTTATACATAGTAACCTCCTTGTCTAGCTAAAGCATAACTGCTTTCAACGAACATCAAACAGCAAATAGCAAACATCGCACTTGACTTTAAGCTCAAAAACAGGCATATTCCCCGCCCTATTAAACCATTGCATATAGATAACGAATTTTAGGAGTTCACCTTGGCTAACATTAAGTCTGCTAAAAAGCGTGCGGTACAAGCGGAAAAGAACCGTCGCCACAACGCGAGCCGTCGCTCAATGATGCGTACCCAGTTGAAGAAAGTAATTACTGCGATTGATGCAGGCGATAAAGCGGCTGCCCAGCAGGCATTTACTGGCCTTCAACCAATTCTTGACCGCTACGCAACTAAAGGCCTTATCGGCAAGAATAAAGCTGCTCGTCATAAGAGCCGCTTGAACGCGAAAATCAACGCGTTATAAGGTCCTCTCGAGGGTCTTTACAGCTATTTAGAAAAAACCGGCCTCGTTGCCGGTTTTTTTACGTCTTTCGACATGGGTCTCCGTAGCTCAGCTGGATAGAGCAGCCCCCTCCTAAGGGGCAGGTCGCAGGTTCGACTCCTGCCGGGGACGCCAGTCAACTGCCTTGCCAAGTTAGCTTCACTCTGTTACAAAAACGACATAACAATTAAAATAAAAATGTCGTCTATGAGTGATTTGCAAAAGCTTTTCCAACAGGCATTGCAAGCCTTTCGAGCGGGTCAGTTCAGCCAAGCTGAAAAACACTGCCGCAGTTTGCTGCGCTATGATGCTAAGCACGCTGATGTGCTGCACCTACTGGCCTTGTGCTTAACTCCGCAAGGGCAAGTCAAAGCGGCAGCGGGGTATTTAGAAACCGCGCTCAAACATCACCCCTCGCATTATGCTGCTCGTAAAGCTTTGATTGATCTCTATATTGACCACCAAAAGTACGACCGTGCCGAGCAACACTGTAAACGGCTACTCGAGCAACAACCGCAGCAAGCCGAGCCCTACTTCCTCGAAGCAAAACTATACCGAGCATTGGGCTTTTCAGAGAAGGCTTTGTTGGCATTGCAAAATGGCCGCCGCTATTTACAGCAGCCCTCAGCGGTGATGGATTACTTAATGGCCTGCCTGTTTTACGATTTGGAAAACTATCCACAAACGGAAGCTATTTTGCAAAATTTGGTGCAGCAGCTACCCGAATACATCGATGCACACATCGCCTTGAATAAGTTGTATTGGGAGATTGGCCCGCAAGATAAGTTTCTTACCTCGATAAAAGATGCGCTCGAACGCTTGCCCGACTCGCAAGCCTTGCACTACAGCTTAGCGGCGCATCAACTCATGGCGGGCGATGCCAAGGCAGCTTTAGAGACTTGCCAACGCGCCTTGCAAAAATTCCCTCAGGCCGCTGAGTTTGCACACTTAAGTGGCTCCGCCTATTGCCGCCAGGAACACTTCGATGACGCCCTTAAGGCCTACAGTTTAGCGGTCAAGTGGCAGCCTGATGCGCTGCGGCACCGTATCGATTACGCCACGTCGTTAATGCGTAACGGTGACTACGAACAGGCCCTACCGCACCTTCAAGCCGTCGAAAAACAACAGCCCAATAGCCAAGAAATGCTGGCTTATAAAGCCTTATGTTTGCACGCATTAGGCGACCCTGAAGCGCAGCAATTAAATAACTATGAAGCGCTGGTTCAGCCTATTGCGCTTGAGCCGCCGACAGGCTACGACAGTCGTGAGGCTTTTATGGCGGAATTAGCGCAAACCCTGCAAGATCTGCACAAAACTCAGCAACAACCCCTTGATCAAAGTGTTCGTAATGGCACCCAAACCGTAGGGCATTTGCTGGCACAGCAAGCGCCCATCATTACCGAGTTTAAAGCCATGCTCGAAACGGCCGCTGCGCAATACCTTGCCAAACTGAATGACCTAGGTGTTGGCCAGGACCACCCACTATTGCGCCGCCAAACAGCTGACATTCGCTTTACCGGCGCCTGGTCGGTACGCCTCACCGAGAGCGGTTTTCACTCGAACCATGTACATCCAGAAGGCTGGATCTCATGCTGTACTTATATTCAATTGCCAGAACAGGTAACGCCGGACGATAAAGAGCGTGCCGGTTGGATAAAGTTCGGCGACCCGGGTATGGCTCTGCCGAGCGTTGAGGTGCCCAAGCATGCGGTATGCCCGCAGGTGGGTTACTGCGTGTTTTTCCCAAGCTACTTTTTCCATGGCACCGTGCCCTTCCATGGTGAGGGCGTACGAATGACGGCGCCATGTGATATCTCGCCAGCGTGGTAGTTTACTCGGTAAACTCAGCTAGGAACTGTTGATAGTTACGCCAGCGCCCTGACGAACTTTGATACAGCGGCTGCCGCACTTGCCAAACACTGGCGGTACGAACGCTGTTATCGCGTTGATGGAAATCAAGGCACTGCGGTTGCCAGCTTAAACCAAGCTGCTTCAATACCGGCGCAAGCTGTTGCTGTGGCTCAATCACCAACTGGTCGTAATCAACCACCTGTAAGTCGTCACCTAGCAGTTGCTGCCAATGGTCTAGTAGCTCACGCTCAATTTGCATATAGGCCAGAATATCGGCGAACCGATTGGCGTAAGGCATCGCCTTGCCCAGTCTAGTGAAGTACACCGACAAAGCGTTGTCTAAGGGCTCTCTGCGGGTAACGATAAACTTGGCCTGTGGCAGTGCGCGTTTAATCAAGCCAATCAACCAAATATTGTCTGGCCGTTTGTCAGTGAACACTTCGACATCACCCAGCCGTTCGCGGACAAACGCCAGGTAGTCTTCGCCTAGGGTCGCCGCCTGCGCCGCCGAAAAGTTATCTAACGAGGCTTGCAGGCCTTCACGGCGCCAGCGTTGCCAACGTCGTGCAAAGAACTCTAACTCACCCCCCGACGTAATGGCCGAGTGACCGCCAAGCATCTGCTCAAGCAAGGTCGACCCCGAACGGAACATGCCACAAACAAAAACCGGTTGCGGTTTTTTTGCTGACGCTTTTGCCGACGCATTTGCCGACAAGAGCTCACTAAACTGCGAGCGCACCAGCTCTAAGGTTTCACGTTGCTTCGCCTCGTTCCACGCCGGCATCAAGCTGGCATTCCAAGCGTTACCTTGCTGGTAATAACGCCAAGCAGCCTGATAATCACCGCAGTCATTATTGAGCTTACCCAGCGCAAAGGCCATGTCGATACGCTCTGTCAACGGCCGTTGAGACTGCTCAATAAACCCATCAAGCTGCTTAATCAAGGGGTCATCGGGTGCTGCCGCGCGCTGCACATCAGCCAAACGCACATAAGCCATCGCAAACTGCGGTGCCTGTTGTATTACCTTTTGAAAATAAGCCGCGGCACGCTCTTTGTCGCCGTCTTGTTCATAACAATTCGCAAGGTTATAAAGCGCCGGCAGATAGTTCGGTGCAATAGCGAGCGCTTGCTCAAATGCCGCAGCGGCTCGACGGTTATCTAATAGACCCTCGTTGTAGATCACACCTATATTGGTATGCACTTCTTCAGGCTGCTCGATGGTTAGCGTCAGCGCCTGCTGATAGTGGTCAATGGCCTGTTGATAATAGCCCGCTGCCCGGCAGTAATAGCCACAGTTGAACTGCGCACCGGCGTGGCTCGCATGCTGACCAATAAAGTCTAAATAGAGATCGGCCGCGCGCTTTGCATCGCCACTTTGCTGTGCGATGCCGGCAGCCTGATCGAGCAAGTCTAAGCGCTGAGGTGCAGCGCTTAAACGGGCAATGGCCTGCGCAAGCGCCGTTGCTGAGCTCGCTTCAGTACCTTCAGTCAACGGCCTTGACCTCTTGCGTGAGTATATCTGCAAGCGGCGCCAACTGTTGTTGGTAGTGCTTACTATGCCCTACGGCTTGACGATACAAGCGGCTGACCATCGGCTCGCCACGAGCCGTTGATGGGCTCGGTACCTGCTTCACAAAGTCGGCTTGCTCGGCTGCGTGTTCAAGACCACAGAACTCAAGCACCTGTGCTAACACCGCCTCGTTATCAGCAACGATCGTTTCATAATCGACAGTTAGCAGAGCTTGATCACCAAGGATTTGTTGCCACGCCTGCATAAGCTTTTGGTAGTGTGCATAATAACGACCTAGCTCTTGTAGATCATAAGCAAAGGCATAGCGGTCAGCAAACAGCGTTCGATAGGCAGACCAACAGGTATCCATGGCATCACGCTGCACATGAATAATTTTTGCGGTCGGCAAGGCTTTCTTGATCATGCCGCAATACAAAAAGTTAAACGGTAGTTTATCGACCACATAGCTATGGCCATCTGCCAGCGTTTCAATGTTACGCAAGTAGGCTTTACCTAGCTCGGTATAGTTAATGCCGGCAATGGCATCGGCACGGCTTGCTTCTGGGTGCGTTTGCAGGTAATCGTTGATCGCTTCACCGAGCAGTTGCGGAAAGTCTGGAAACTCACCAACCGACTGCGCCTGTGGGTGAGCATGCAGATAGCGTTCAACCAAGGTTGCACCGCTGCCTGGCATGCTTACTACAAAAATTGGCGTAACCGCGGTCTTTTTATTGCCCCGCCCTTCACTTTTCCAGTTCTTCGCCACGTCGGTCATTTGTTGTAGAGCCTGCAGCTCAGCTTCTTCATTATAGGGTGTTATCTGTTTTTGCAGGGCATTGCCTTTGCTTATGGCGTCGAACGCTTGGTCGTAATTGCCAAGGTCATCGAGCTCTTTACCCAAGGCAAACCAAATCGGCGTATCTGCCACTTGGTCTTGACGCGCCCGCTCAGTAAGGTCGGCGACATGATTCTTAGCTTTCGTCTGCTTGCGCAGCAATGCTCGCACGTAGAACGCCATGCTAGGTGCCTGGTCGTGCGTACAAACTTCAGTTAATGTTTTTTCAGCGGCTTTGGGCTTGCCCATAAACCATTGGTTTAGCGCCTCATCAAACGCCAATACCGGTGCGTGTTTGTCTGCTTTACGCAGCGGAGCCAAAAGCTCGAGAGCTTTCTCTGGGGCATTCAATTGCGTGTAAAAGCGTGCCAGTTGTTGTTGATAGTTTTTATTTTCTGGCTCAAGTTTTACCGCTTTTGCTAATTCTTGCGCCAAGGCTTTACGGTCGCGCAAACTGTTTAATAAATGCAGGCGGTCCATGTGCAGCGCGGCCTGCTGTGGTGCGAGCTCTATCGTGCGGTTAAGGTGTGCAAGCGATGATTTCAGGGCGCCTGTTTTATGATGAACTTGGGCCGCAAAGTGGGCGATGGCCGCCGCCTCTGGCGCTTGTTTTACTTGTGCGTCGACATAGTCGCGAGCGGCTTGCTGCTGACCGCCTTTAAGGAGTGCATTTACATACTGTGCGAGTTGTTGTACCGAAGGAATTTCTGACTGCTCATTCATAGCTACTTCTTCCTAAACATGACAGATGTCACTTTTCGATCTGACAAATAAAAACGGCGACTAATGTCGCCGTTTTATTTAACGCTAATTTACTCGCTATTAGAAGCGGAAAGTTACGTTTGCGTGGATGTAACGACCTAAGGTGTCGTAGAAACCAGCAATTGTGTTTGCGTTAGTAGAGATTGAACCGCCAACCATTGGTGGCTCTTTATCTAAGATGTTGTTCACACCGAACAACAATGACGTGTTTTCGTTCAGGTCGAACGTAGTTACGATATCAAGGTAGCTTTGTGCTTTGATACCGCCGTCAGCGATTAACAGGTTATCGACTTCTTCATCGTAGCCTACATCGCCGAAGTAACGCCATTTCGCCTGGGCAGTCCAGAACGAATCAGACGAGTACGTCATAGTTAAAGAGTGACGCCAATCTGGCTGAGGGAAACATACTGAGTTAACTAAGCCAGCACAGTCTTGACCAGTGCTGTCAGCGTATTTCTCAAGGTAGTATGAACCGTTCATACGTGCCGTGATAGTACCACCAAGTACGTCTTCCATGATGTAGTTCGCGTTTAAGTCAACACCACGGTAGGTTTCTTCACCAACGTTTACGTTAGTTGCAACAACGTAACCTTCGTTACCACGCCATAAGCTGCCTGACGGAGCACGATTCACGTTGTCACAGTACTGTGCTTGGCCAGTGATAGCACACTGACGAAGGGTGTTTGACGCACCAACAGTACCGATAACGTCTTCGATGTCGATAGCCCAATAGTCAACTGTGAAGTTCAAGTTGTCAGTTGGAGCCGCAACAACACCAACGGTGTAAGTGTCAGCAACTTCTGGGTCGAGGTTTACGTTACCACCGAAGATACCGTTGTACTGAGACGCAGGGTTGGCATCGATGTTACCGTATTGAGACGCGCTTACACCAGTGTTCGCACACTGTGCTGCAGAAAGCTCAGGCGTGTCGCCAGCACATGGGTCTGTACCGCCCCACAGGCCAATCGAGGTAACTGCGAACAATTCAGCAACGTTTGGAGCACGTACCGCGCGGTTGTAGCTTGCACGAAGTTTCCAATCAGCTGTGATGTTGTAGTCTAACGCAACTTTGTAGGTAGTTTCTTTACCTGATGAGCTGTAGTCAGAGAAACGCAGACCGAAGTCAACAGTCATGCTGTCGATACCGTCGCGGCCTTCAGCAACTGGAACACTTAACTCACTGAAGATTTCTTTAACGTTATAGCCACCAGCTAAGCTGTTGGTTGGACCACCTTGACCGGCTAACGCACCTTCTTGATAGATGGTGTCAGCAATACGTTCGAAGTCGATTTCACGCGACTCAACACCAATTACAGCTGCTACTGGCAGGTCTGAAGTTGGGAAGGTTGCGTCCATTTCACCTGTTAGGTAAGCGTTCACGATACGCTGTGACGTGGTACCTGTCATGATGGCAACACCACCAAGCGCGTCCGCAGCTGCGCCCGTTACGCCACCTGGAGTGAATACTTCGTACGGCGTACAGCCGTCGCCACATGCGTCTGCGCCTTCAGCACCTAACGCTTGGCTTACATAAGGTAAGTAGAAGTCATTCACATAAGCAGTGCTTGATGAGGTTGAGCCATACTGGAATGACACGTCATAAGACCAGTTCGCATTGATGTAACCTTCAGCACCAGCAACGATACGGAATGCGTTGTGCTCAAGGTTGTTCATGCGAGGACCGCCCTCGACGTTACGCTTACCGATATAAGTACCGATTTCATCCACGTCTGGACCAAACTGGTCGCGGAACTGTTGACGCTGTGCATCACTAAACAGCGGGTTATCAATGGTAAGTACGTTATACGCATAGAAAGTACCTGATTCAGCGATTTGCGCTGCGGTACGGTCATGCATGTAGCTCACTTCCATGTATGGGCGGAAAGAGTCGCTCACATCATAGTTTACGAATGCACCCATCGTATAACGAGTGTCAGGACGCATGAAGTGGTTGACTGGCGCGTAGTTATAAACGTTGCTTCCATCATACGGTGAGAAGCTACCATCTGGGTTCAGTGACCAGAAGACTTCTTGATCAAAGTCGTATTCGCCATTAACAATCGGCGCGAAGTACGTGTTTGGTAAAGGCGCGGTTGATGAACCACCACACGCAGTACCTGCTGCGTTCAATGCACATGACGAGTAGTCACGTGTTTCTTGACGCATTTCGTTGATTTGACGCCATGTAGCGTAAGCAGTCGCGTGGCCTTTACCACCTGCGAAAGTGCCACCCATGGTCAGGTCGATGTTGTATGACTTACCTGAGATACCAGAACCACCGTTCGGGTAATCAAAGTTACGGTCGTCCATCAAACCTTGAATGTATTCGTTGTTGTTGTTGTGCTGGTAACCTGAAGCACCAACGTTAAGCTCAACACCTTGGAAGTCGTCTTTCATGACGAAGTTTACAACACCAGATACCGCATCGGCACCGTAAGTTGCAGAACCACCACCGGTTAGAACTTCAACGCGCTCAACCAAAGCAGCTGGTACTTGGTTAACGTCAGGCGCTTGTGAGTAAACACCACCTGGCTGGAGGCGACGGCCGTTCATCAGTACCAACGTACGGTTTGTACCGATACCACGAAGGTCAAGTGTTGCGACACCTGAAGCACCGTTAGCAATGTATGAAGTTTGTGCAGCTTCTACCTGAGGTAGGCTGTTCATCAAGTCTTCGATACGAGTGAAACCAGAAGCTTTAATTTCTTCTGAAGAAGTGATTTGTACTGGGCTAGACGACTCATAGTCAGTACGTTTGATACGCGAACCCGTTACCGTGATTCGCTCTTGAGCCTCTTCTGCTTGCTCATCGTCAGACTGTGCTTGAGCTGCAGCAGTACCCGACATTGCAAGAGAAGCGCCCCCGAACATTAACGCTAAGCGGATAGACTTAGCCATTTTGCTATTCTTATACATTTTCTTCTCCCTGGATCACTTAGGATTAGTGATTTCTTTAAACAAACCAGACGGATTAAAAAAAATCAACGTCCAGCAAGTACTTAACTCGATATTCGGCATGGTTTTTGCGCCAAAATACGATCAAGTCCTCTTGATACTAATCAAAAAGCCAGAGCAGGGCAAGCACCTATTTTGTATGAATTTAAGGCATTCCAGCTGGTTTTGGCCATTTATGCGCCTGAGCTAGGGCATCCAAAGCCGGACAAGTGGCCAAAAAAAACACCGCCGAAGCGGTGCTTTATAGGTTTTTTAGTAGTTTTACTCGCCTATGTATTTGTCAAAGAATGCGAGCATTTTTTGCCACCGCTCCACATTGTTTTCTGGCTTGTAAAAACCGTGGCCTTCAGCTTCTTTGTACATCCACTCATACGGGTGGTTGCGCTCTTTCAATTCGTCGCGCAAAGCAAAGGCGTGAGCTTCCGGCACGCGCACGTCGGCACCACCTTGAATGATAAACACCGGCGCTTTCAGTTTATCGACATTTTCAACGGGTGATTGTGCATCGCGCCCCTCTTCTGCCGAAGGCAAAACTTGGTCGAGATAGTTACGGCCAGCACGCGCTTGCTGAATATCACCTTGTTCATACATAAGGTTTAAGTCATACACGCCCACGAATCCGACAATACACTGATACAGATCAGGTTCGCGTATGCCACTCTGTACCGCCGCGTAACCACCGTAAGAAGCACCATAAACACAAACGCGTTCTTGGTCCGCGATACCTTCCTTGATCAAGTGCTGCACACCATCGGTCATGTCGTTGATCATGGTGGTGCCCCAGTTTTTATAACCGGCTTCAAGGAACTCACGACCATAACCGCCAGAGCCACGGAAGTTTGGCTGCAAAACAGCATAACCATGTTCGGCAAACACTTTCGCGTCGCTGTCCATACGGGTCATGGTGTCACGAATACCGTGCGGCCCACCGTGCGGAAGTAAAATCAACGGAAGGTCTTTGGCGTCTGTACCGTTCGGCAAAGTTAATAAGGCCCGAATTTCCAAGCCATCGCGGCTTTTATAAACAATGGTTTTAGTTTTTGGAATCGGGTGATCTTGCAACCAAGGTTTGGCCGCCGCAATCGATGCCAGCTTTCCTTTATCACGATCGAACATGTAGAACTTGGTCGGCTGATTTACCGAACTTACGCGAACGGTCAGAATACGGTTATCACGCGTTGACGAGTTAATCGATACGGATTGGCCAGGAAACGTCGCCACTAAACTTTGCACTAGGTTGGCATAGGCTTCATCTTCAACGTCGTCGAAAAAGAAGGTATCAAGGCCATCGTATTCAAACGCCGCACCAATCACTTCGTTCGCGCGACCATTTTGTACACTCATAATTGGCATTAAATCGGTGTTCGGATGTTCTGCCAATACCGTTTGAGTTTTACTGCTGATATCTAAAATACTCAGCGCGCGAGTATCCGAAGAGCTGTCGCTTAAGCCCACTACTTTGTCGGTGCCGGGCAGCATAAGCAATGGCGCAAAACCGCCTTCGTCTTCAAAGTAGCTCATCACTTCGTACCAATCTTGGTTGGCACCGTCACGGCCGAGGATCACTGTTTTGTTGCGTTCTTCCGGGTCAACACCTACAGCTAAGCGAGACACCCCTTGGTCGTCGAGTACCACTTGCACGTTGGTGCTGCGGTAGGCGCGCAATGGAATACGACCTTCTGAGCGCTTACGCCCCGAACTCACCTTCATGGTATAGAGATCAAGGTAAGGTTCAGCTGAGGTAAATGAGCGCTGGTAAATCATGATTGCGTCAGGGTTTTCTGGCAAATAATCAACCACTTGCGCAAACACATACTCACCACTGTCAGAGCGTGGCCCAGTTAAGATCTCTTGTCGAGAACCGTCTGCGTCCATCGCGAACAGTTCGCCAGTAGGTACAGGTTGGTCTAACGAGCCCAGTTCACGCACCATGGTCATCACTAGGCGCTCGTTATTCGCCCATTGAAATGACCCCACAGACTCATTGCCCTTCCCTTGGGTAACGGAAAGAATTTTGCTCTCGTCTATATCAATGACGGTCAGTTGCACTGAGCCATCTTCAGTACGCGCCGTCGCCGCGAGGTAGTCACCCTTGGGCGAAATTTTCACGTCAAGATACTGCGCATGTTTGGCATAGCTTTCTAACAGCTCGGTATCAACGGTGGAGCTGAAGCTCAATGCCGGAATGGCAAGAGCTGCCAGCCCGATAAGAATTGATAACCTCATAAAGCCCTCTCTATTCTGTAGTTACAGTAGTTATTTCTTATATTTTTTCAATAAAAAAGCCCCACCAAGGTGGGGCTTTGGTCGTTCTATCATCATACGGTTTCTAAAATTAGAAGCTGTATGAAAGGTTGAAGAACGCGCGACGACCAAGGTAGTCGACTTGTGAAGCAAACAACGGCGTGTTACCTACAACAGCTGCTGCTGCTGGGCTCACACTTGGTGGTTGCTTGTCAAACAAGTTACCGATACCTACGGTCACATCAATGTTGTCATTGAAAGTAGTGCTCGCAGAGATTGAGTGCACAACGTACGTTGGAATGTGCGCTTTGAAGGTTACGTCTTCACCGCGGTACGTAGTTTCGTCGGTACCGAAGTAAGAGTAGTCTTCAGTGCGGTCGTAGTACGCCATGTTCCAGTTGTAGCTCCAGTCATCACGAGTCAAGGTAGTGTTTAACGTACCGATAGACTTCGGATTACCGATCCAACCAAGTGAATCTTCAGGAGTATCAGTTGCAAACTGCTGGAATGCACGCTCAACTTGGTGGGTGTGATCTAATTTCACACGTAGGTCACCAAAGTCGAAAGAGTCTTGATACGTAACTACGAAGTCAAAACCACGAACAGTTTGCATTGCAGTGTTCAGGTAACCACCACGAACTTCTAGTACTGACCAGTCACCATCTTGTGAACCGTCACGACGGTCGATTTGGTCACAGAACGGCTCGTTAGCGAAGTCGTTAGAGGTGTAACACTGAGACAATACCGCGCTACCAGAAACGCTTGAGATCTGGTTACGGATAACTACGTCATAGTAGTCAACAGACGCTGCGAAAGTACCTTCTGGGCTTGCGTAAACTAAGCCAATACCTTCAGAAACTGACGTTTCAGCTTCTAGTACGCCAGCACCACCACCAGTCACAGTCGTCATTGAACCGCTGCTACCTACAGCTGACTCATAAGACTCTGGAATACCTTCAGCCGCACAGTTTTCGCGAACCAATGGGTTAGTAGCGTTAGCATAGTCTAAACATGGGTCAACTGTTTGACCCAAGAAGCCAGTTTGGCCTTCAAGGTACAATTCAAACAATGCTGGTGCACGGAAAGATGTACCACGTGAAGCACGAACACGGAAACCGTTACCGATTGTCCAGTTAGCACTTACTTTAAAGGTCGTGTCGTCGCCATAAGCGTCAACGTCTGTCCAACGACCAGATGCCGTTAGGTCAAGTGCTTCTACGAAAGGAAGATCACGTAGTAAAGGCACTTGGAACTCAGTGTAAACAGCTTTAGTGGTTGCTTCACCGGCAGTGATACCTGCTGATGATAAGCCCCACGAGTTACCGTTACGGGTGTTTTCACCAGGCACGTCGTTGATTTCGTCACGCTGCCAGTAAACACCTGTTGCAGTCGCCAATGGACCTGCAGGTAAATCCATCAAGTCACCAGTGATGTAGGCATCAAAGGTATCTTGTTTGTAGGTCGTTTTACCAACATCATGGCCGAACAAGAAGTCACGAGCTTCTTGACTTGGGTTACCATAGATATTTTGTGGATCGAACCAGTCGTATGCATGACACGCACGGTTAGAGAACTCAGTGACACGTCCGTCACAAGTACCGCCGTTGAACAGTAAGTCCTGTGCCATCAGCATTGAATCACGGAAGATGATGTCTTGCGCGTATTCACCGCTGTTGTGTGAACGCTGATAAGAGGCATCCCAGTTCCAGAAACCGATAGAACCTTCTAGGCCAACAACCGCACGAGTGTAATCGATCGTCGTTTCGTTGCCGTAGTGGTTGGTGTAATGCACTGGTAAGACAAAGCTGCTGCCTTCAAAACCATCAACCGCACCGATTGGAACGTAACCGTAGTCTGCCGTCCAGAACTGACGCACGCTTTGTGATTCAGTAACACGACGGCTATGCAGTAACTCACCGTACATAGACATAGTGTCGGTCAGGTCGTAATCACCTTGTGCGAAGACAGATGAAACAGTGGTTTCAGGAATCATGGTCGCGCCTAAACGGAACGGGTGACCACCACCGTCAAGCAGGCCATCAGACTCTGCGTTATAACCAGCCCAATACCAGCCTTCTGGCGTAGCAGTTACAAACGGGTTAGAACCTTCACTGCCGATGTCTGGGAAGTAAGGGTTGACTGTCGTAGGATCCTGAACATCGTGACCACCGTAGTTAAACTGGTAACGACCGCCAGACGTACCGTCTGGTAAACCGGTGCCTGTCGCATGGAACAAACCATAACCAGATTCGTTACAGTGATATTCACCAGTGCGTGGATCGATTGGATCAGCACGGTCGCCCGTAGTCGGGTTGTTGAACAGGTAACGTTCTGAACAGTCAAAGTAGTCACGATCAGCACGTTTTAGACCAGTATTTACGTTGTGGTCAGCAACAACACGCCATGAACCACGGTCAAATGCTTCACCATAAGTCGCGTTCACACGGTACGTTTCGCCGCCACCTTCAAAAGGCGTTAGGCCAGAAACGTTTACTTCGCCGCCAGCACCTTTTTTGGTGATGATGTTGATTACACCAGCAACAGCGTCAGAACCGTACAAAGACGATGCGCCGTCTTTCAAGATTTCAACACGCTCGATGATGCTGATAGGTAATGCGTTCATGTCAAACGCAGAAACGGTACCACGAGTACCTGCTGGTCCAGCACGACGGCCGTTCAACAGAACCAAGGTACGGCTTGCACCAAGACCACGCATTGAAATAGATTCTGCACCGCTACCGCCGTTGGTTACATAACCAACAGAGTAAGCAGAAATCAACTGGTCAGAACCTGAGGCGACAGTTGAGGTACGTAGTAATTCACCTAGCGTGTTCAGACCTTGGTCTTCAGCAAGCTCGGTGGTGATAATTTCGACTGGAGTCGCGCTGTCTAAACCATCGGTACGGATACGTGAACCGGTGACTTGAATTTTTTCAACAGCCGCTTCGTTTTCAGCTGATTGTTGATCGTCGTCAGACTGGTCTTGCGCCATTGCTGGAGCACCAGCTAGTAACGCAGTACCAAAACCTGCCATCATGATGGCGCGTACTGAGCTCGACAAATATGACTGCTTAGCCATTTGAGTCTCCCTGATAATTTTTTATTGTAAGTTAGGTTTCAATGGAACTTTTCTAAAATTCTATTGGTACAACCTGAAGTTATGGTTCCACAGAAGATGCTGCTAGGCTGCAGCTTGCCTTCTGAGCCTCAGTCAACCACAGTTTCACAAGTTTTACAATAGTTTTGACGCGGGTTGTAAACAACTTAAATACGGGGTGAAAGTGTAAAGTTTTGTAGCCAGTTTTCACTTATGAGGCGTTAGTGCTTTGTTAACAAGGCAATGCTTTATAGTTTAGCAAACGCTTAACCAAAAACGAGCGTAAAATCACTGCGAACTGGTTATTTAATAACCCAACTGAGTTTTTTTTGAGCTGCTTTTATCGCCTGCCGAAATGTTACTAAATGTTACATTCACAGTCCGCTGAGTTTATCCCTTGAATTGTGTTTATCTGAATAAAAACAAAGTTGTATAAGTTTTATGTCAGGCATAAAAAAGAGCAGACCCGCTTCTTGCAAAAGTTCACAACAAGCTGAATCTGCTCTTTAATTTAGTTTGGTTACCTGTACAGGCTAGCGCTCGGCCGTAGCACTCGCAATACAACGCCCGCCCTGCAGTGTCAGTACAGGTTTAGGAATCACTTCACAGGTACCAACAATGTCGTTCTGTTGCTGATAACTATTCTGTAGCTTGCGATGATCAGCAATTAGCTCTAGCAACGCAGACTCGTCGACCGCCGCGGTCGAATAAGCCATGTAGTAGTCTGGGCCACCGCAGGGGCGACGCCCTACTTCAGCCAAGCGACATTGCTCTACACTGTCGGCGTACGCCATACCAATCATTGAACGAATTTGTTGATCCAGGCCCGCCAAACGGGCCTGTGTATCTTCCATTTCGCTCATCGGCTCGGTTCGGGGCTCTTCAGCAGGGCCCCCACAACCGACCAGTAAGGCGATACTTGCACTTATAACCAAATATTTCATAACCCACGCTCCTGTGGCTTATCGCTGCGTCCGACGACGCAGCCATACTAAAGGTAATGCCAGCAAAGCTAACCAGGCACCGAAGCTACCTGATGACGTATCACCGCTACCACCATCATCACCGTCACCAGAGTCTACAGCGTAAACGGTAATTGTTACCTCATCGCTGTCTTCCAATGAACCGTCACTTACTGTGAGCTCGAAGGTCAGGTCAGTCTCTGCGCTGACGTTAGGCGCCGTGAAGGTCGCCGTCACCTCGCTGGTGCTCGAAAGCGACACACTTGGCCCTGCGGTTTGTGTCCAGCTGTACGACAGGGTATCGCCGTCAGGGTCACCACTGCTCTCACCGCTTAGCGTCACGTCTTGACCACTTGGTACGCGCGTCAATGCACTATTGGCACTCGCATTTGGCGCCACGTTCGCACCACGGAAGCTTACTGACACTGTTGCTGTGGCACTTTGCGCGCCGTCAGAAACCGTCACTTCGAATTGCGCTTCAGCGGACTGCTCAAGGGCTGGAACAACAATCGATGCAACCGCCTTATCACTGTCAGCGATTTCGACGCTTGGGCCTTCCAGTTGCTGCCAAGCATAAGTCAACGTATCGCCGTCAGGGTCACTACTACCGCTGGCATCAAGCTCAACCAAGGTATCTGCTGGTTGCGGGCCTGCCACCGGAACTACAACGACGGTAGGTGGGTTATTCACCACAGTAACAGTTACCGTACCCGTGCTCGTCGACTGGCCACCATCGTCAACACCACGATAGGTGAAGCTGTCAGTACCGACATAGTTAGCATTTGGCACATAACGCATAGTGTTATTTGCCAGTAGCTCAACCGAGCCGTTCGTTGGACTATCGACAACTTCAACAACCACATCACCGTCGGCAACAATTTCTTGTGGCAATGCCGCACTGTAACTTGCTGAGCCAGAGCTCACGGTTGCAAGGGTCAGTAAATCACGACCTGGAGCTGCAAACTCGGCACTTAAGTCGATGTTTACGGCGTCATCACGCGTGGTTTCTACTGCACGATTTGGCGCATCAGCAATGGTATCCACCGTTAAGTCGAAGCTCACGTCAACACTTGCACGTTCACCCCGCGCCAATTGCGGCTGCAATAAATCGCCATTCGATGGATAGTTGGTACCAAAGTTATGCACGTGCTCAATACCAATGTTACCAAGTGCATCAGCGGCGGCTTGCGCACCAATGGTAAGGCTTGAGCGCAGATTCGCAGGCATTGAAGCAGGCACGTCAATGTAGTTGAAGTAAACGTTATCGCTGCCTAGCTCAAACCACACCGAGAAAGTATAACGATCACCGGAATCATCATTCCATTGACGCACACTTTCAAACTCCATGACTAAATAATCAGTGGTGCCATCGCCAAGTACGGCATAGTTAATTTGGCCGCCACCAGCGCTGGGGCCCATTTCTAGGTCGGTCCAGAACGGTGCCCAGAAGGCAACTGGGCGACTTTCGTCAGGAATAGGCTGATTGCTTGCCGTTCCACTCATTGCCGGAGCATTATCACCGGCAGCAATAATGCCATTGGTTGAAATGGTAATGACATCATAATTCACGCCATCAAGGGTGATACCGCCAAGATCATCAATAGGGAATGTGAAGATATCATCGTCACAGCCATCGGTACAAACTGATTGCCCAGGTGGTTGACCGGTTAAGTCTTCAATGGTTTGGCCGGCGAAGAACTCAGTGCTTGCATCGGCCATGTTTTCGGTATCGGCTTCGTCGTTCTGTGAACCACTCCAGCTAATACTTCCACCGTCGTCCGCTGCACCTTTGCTGGTCGCACTTGCGCGATTTTCATTGAAGCTAAGTGAGCCATCAACCAAGGTGGCACCCGTTGGCAACTGGATATCAATGGTCACTGGCTCATCAGTACTACCGAGTGCACCGCGGGTATTGATGCTAAATGGCGTACCGAGCTCAACCGTACCTTCGGTATGCGCGACAGTCACAATTGCTTCGTTATCAGAAGACGAGGCATAAATTGCAACCGGTAAACGCATGGTTGGGTGGCTGCTTGCGCTGCTGGTTAAGATAACATCGGCGAACGCCCAGCCATCAGGTAACCAACGTGAATCTAAGTCAAACGAAATCGACTTACTTTCACCTGCAGCAAGGTTAAATACCGGCGTATCAATCACCGCAGTTAAGGCGGTGTTTTCAGGTGCAAAGGCAACCTCAAAACTAACATCGGTGTCGCCTGTATTAGTGAAGGTGCGGGTAAACGAACAACCTAACGAACAGGCGTTATTTGCCATCGATGGTTTATCAACCACGACAAAGCTGTCTGCTGCTGCACGCACGTTCATGCGTCCGGCACCACGATCAAAAGGTGACGCGCTGGTGACGAGGTCGTCATCACGAACACCCGCATCAACCGAGGTCATTAACACTGACTTCAGTTGTTCTGGTGTTAAGTCACCACGATGATCAAGCAACAATGCAGCAGCACCTGCCACATGCGGTGATGCCATTGAGGTACCTGACATTTGACCGACAGCATCGTCTGGCACTGGCGCTAAAATATTGCTACCTGGCGCAGTGATGTCAGGCTTCAAGAAGCTTGAATCACCATTCGGGCCACGTGAACTAAACGACGACATACTGTCTTGCAGGTCTTCGTTGATAGTCTGTTGTGGGGCATTGATGGTCGCCGTTGAAGCACTGCTCCACTCAGCGACGATGGCATTACCCGCTTGCTGGGTAATCATGACCGATGGCAACGTGGTGGCATTCATCGACATGTTTAAAATGCCCGCTTCGTTGTTATAAACGATCATGGCCTTAGCGCCTGCGTCTTGCACATTCGTCGCTTTCTGCTCAAAGCTACAAGTGCCGCGTTGCACCAAGACAATTTGGTTGTCAAAAGTGTCTGCTGGGAAGGCACTACAAGCGATGTTGTCGCCGGCATTACTTGCCAGCGCTAGTGAGCCGGTAATATCTGCGGTAATGCTAAAATCACCACTACCGATAACGGCAGTGACATCTGGTAAACCTGCGGCGCTAACGCTTGGGCTAATTTCACGGCCGTGCTGGCTGCTAGCAACGGTTAGGCCGTCTTCAACACAAGCAGGGCAACCGATAGTACGATCACCGGGGCCATCGTTACCGGCCGCAGTGACCGTTAACACACCAGCTTCACGCGCGGCAACAAACGCCGAACGGTAAGGGCTGTCGGCTGGATCTCCACCAGGACCACCGCCCCACGAGTTATTAATCACGTCAGCGCCATCGGCAACCGCATCTTCTAATGCCGGTAACAACTGTGACGAGCTACCGCTACCGCGTCCATCAGGACCGCTAAACAGTGCTTTATACACCATCAAGTACGCACCAGGTGCCACACCTGTCAGGTTCAGTGCAACACCATTCATGGTGATAGAGCCCGGATTACCAGCGGCAGTACCCGCAACGTGGGTACCGTGACCGTTGTGGTCAGCTGGCGTTTCGGTTTCATCCGGATGAACTTCGCCTACGGGCTCATACCAACGCGCGGCGACAATTTTGCCATTACAGAAATCTGGAGTCGTGGTGCAGTAGTCCGCTTTGGTTGGGCGCACAGCGGTGTTATCGCCACTGTCTGCAAAAAGCGGATGATCGTAGTCGATACCACCATCGATAATCGCAATTTTGATGCCACTACCGGCATTTGCTTGACCGCCTAAATCGCTCCAAAGCTGGGGCGCTTGCACAAGATCTACTGAAGTAGGCGTGCTGGCATAATACTTTTTATCTTCATAAACACGTTTAACGCCTGGAACCTGTTCAAGCTCAGCAATGAGTGCTTGCTGATCGTCCATTGCACCGGGCATTTCAACGACCATACCGTTAAAGGTAAGGGTTAAATGATGTTTTGCTTCAAGCTGTCCAACACGGGCTTTTAAGCCACGTAAAACTTCGTTTTGCTGGCTTAGCAAGTGCTGCTGATAACTTTGCACTGGCTGCGAGCTCAGTTGCATACGTTGGTTTTTCGTCGCCACCGGTGAGGTTGGCGCGAAACCAGCGATACCGCCTTTATAAACGGCCGCTGCTGGCTCGTTTAATTCAACGATAAAGCGCGTTACGTCGTAACGCTTAACCATACGTTGCCCCAGCTTCGACTTCTTGTCGACGCTATGCTGTTGAATCAGCTCGGGTGACTGCATGGTTTTGACTTGCAACTGCTGCGCGGTCGCCGCCGTTGCCGTTAGTGATGACAACACCGCCAATGCGACAACTGCAGGTCGCATGACTTTAGAAACATCATTCATTTTTTCCCACCTTTTTTATTGTATAGTTCTGCACCCCTGACCTTAGCACAGCCGAAAACGATCAGGTACACATTGTGTGCAAAGAATGTTACAAAAATTTACAGGTGAAGATAGGTAAAAAATGGAGCCCGCACATAGGCTGTGCGAGCTCAAAAAAGCGGGCTTAAGAACGACGGTTTAAGCGGTTATCGATAAGCGAATCAACAACACTTGGATCGGCTAGAGTCGAGGTGTCACCTAGGTTATCGAACTCATCTGAGGCAATTTTTCGCAAAATGCGACGCATGATTTTGCCCGAGCGCGTTTTTGGTAAATCGGGAGCCCAATGAATAAAGTCCGGGGTCGCAATTGGACTTAATTCTTTACGCACCCAGTCACGAATTTCTTTGGTTAATTCCTCGGTCACTTCGGTGCCAGACATCGCAATCAGGTACACATAAATACCTTGGCCTTTAAGATCATGCGGATACCCTACTACGGCAGCCTCAGAAATCGCTTCATGCTCTACCAACACACTCTCAATTTCAGCTGTGCCTAAGCGGTGGCCCGAGACATTTAACACATCATCGACGCGACCGGTTATCCAGAAGTAATCATCTTCGTCACGGCGGGCGCCATCACCTGAAAAATAGAGGTTCTTGTAGGCCGAGAAGTAGGTTTGCTCAAACCGTTGATGATCGCCCCACAAGGTGCGCGCCTGCCCCGGCCACGAGTCTTTAATAACGAGGTTGCCATCGACAGCGCCTTCGAGCATCGAGCCTTCGGCATCCACCAGCGCCGGTTGCACGCCAAAGAAAGGCCGTGTCGCCGAGCCTGGTTTGAGTGCCGTTGCGCCTGGCAATGGGGTAATCATGATACCGCCAGTTTCGGTTTGCCACCAGGTATCAACAATCGGACAACGCGAATCACCGATCACCTTGTGATACCACTCCCACGCTTCTGGGTTGATGGGCTCACCCACTGAACCTAAGGTTCGCAACGAGGTGCGTTTACTGGTTTCTGCTGCCGCAGTGCCTTTAGCCATGAGCGCACGTATCGCCGTAGGTGCCGTATAAAGTATGTTGACACCATGCTTGTCAACCACCTCACCAATACGGCCAATACTTGGGTACGTCGGTAAGCCTTCAAACACCAATGTGGTTGCGCCATTCGCCAACGGCCCATAAACAATATAGGTATGCCCTGTCACCCAACCTACATCAGCCGCACACCAATACACGTCGTCTTCATGATAGTCAAAAACATACTCGTGGGTCATCGACGCCCAAACCATGTAGCCGCCGGTGGTGTGCAAAACACCTTTCGGTTGCCCGGTCGAACCCGAGGTATAAAGAATGAACAGTGGGTCTTCGGCGTTCATGGGTTCCGGCTGACACTCCTTGGCAACGTCTTTGATTAAGTCGTGCCACCAAATATCGCGCCCCTCATCGAAGGCCACATCGCCATCGGTATTATTCGCCACCACAACTTTCTCAACGGTTGGACAGCGATCACCTTTTAGCGCTTCATCGACGTTGGCTTTCAGTGGCGTTGTTTTACCGCCACGACGCCCTGCATCGGCGGTGATCACCACCTTCACGCCGCAATCATTTACCCGATCGGCGATAGCATTAGGGGAAAACCCGGCGAAAATCACCGTATGAATCGCACCAATGCGCGCACAGGCCAGCATGGCATAGGTGGCCTGAGGAATCATCGGCATGTAAATAGCGACGCGGTCGCCTTTACCAACACCCAATTCTTTTAAGCCATTGGCAAACCGTGACACTTCTTCATGCAACTGGCTGTAGCTAATTTCTTCACTCACCGAGGGGTCGTCGCCTTCCCAAATAATCGCCGTTTTATCACCACGCTCAGTAAGGTGTCGGTCAACGCAGTTGTAGCAGGCGTTTAAGGTACCGTCTTCAAACCATTTAATGCTGACCTCGCCCGGTGCAAAACTGGTATTTTTAACCTTTGTATAAGGCTTAAACCAGCTGATGCGTTGGCCTTGTTCGCGCCAGAAGCTTTCCGGATCAGCCACACTCTGCTGATACATTTCGAGATAACGGTCATTATCGATATGGGCACGGCTTTTCGCTTCAGCCGGCACTTGATAAACGTTGTGCTGCATAATACCTCCTCATCAATGCCTGCAATGTGCTGCGAACTTGGGGTTAGAGCGTTTTTAACGGCAGCGGACGGCCGAAGTAATACCCCTGCATATAGTTACAGCCTAAATCAGTCACAAAGTCTGCTTGTTCTTTGGTTTCAATGCCTTCTGCTAACACCGCAAAGTCGAGACTTTGGGCAATGTTGATCACGCTGTTAATAAGCACTCGATCACTACGATGGCGGTCGATGCCGGCAATGAAGCTACGATCAATTTTAACAATATCAATAGGTAGACGCTTTAAATAGCTTAAGCTTGAGAAGCCTGTACCAAAATCATCTAACGCAATAGTCAAGCCATGTTCACGCAATGTATGCAGCCGATCAATGGCATATTGCGTGCCCTCGAGCAATATCGACTCGGTCAGCTCTAATTCGACCCACTGGGCACGGCAGCCTGTTTCAGCAAGAGTTTGCAAAACAAAATCGACAAAATTGGCACGATTAAAGTGCAGCGCGGAAACATTAATCGACACCCGCTGCGGCGTTTCTGTCTCTTGCAATTTCACCGCATCGCTAAAGGCTTGGCGAAACACCCACTCGCTTAAAGGCACGATTTGCCCGGTCATTTCTGCTACGGGGATAAACTCACTCGGCGGAATATAGCTGCCATCACTTTGGCGCCAACGCAATAGCGCTTCTACTTGCACCGACTGACGATCGTTACAACGCACGATTGGCTGATAGTGCAATTGCAATTCATCGTGCTCAATGGCCTCTTGCAAACCACTACGCATGGCGGTGGTCGACAACAACCGTTGCGCCATGCTCTTGTCGTACTCCTGAACATGGTTATAACCAAGGCGTTTGGCTTGGTGCATGGCCATATCGGCACGCTGAATCAGTTCCAGTGGCGTTTTTACACTACCAGTTTGATGCGCCACCCCGACACTGGCGGTTAAATAGATTTTATGTTCACCAATATGATAAGGCTGCGCTACCGTCGCCATAATATCATGGGCTAGGGTACTCACTCGCTCAGGGAAGTTCACCGCCCCCTGCAACACCAAAATAAATTCATCACTGGCAAAGCGCGCCAGCTCGCTACGACGCGGCTGTTGGCCATGAAGACGTTCGGCCAGTTGCACCAAAATAGCATCACCAACATGCAGCCCCAGACTATCGTTAATCAGGGTAAACCCATCAAGGTCTATAAACAGTACGGTAACGTCTTGGGTTGCATAAAAATGCTCACCAATATAGTGCTCAATACTACTGCGATTCATTAAGCCGGTCAGGGCATCGTGATGGGCTTGGTACGACAACTGGCGACTTTGAATCTCCAGTGTTGAGTTACGCTCGACCGCCAACACCACCAGCAGCACTAGCCCAATACCACCTACCACTACCAGCATCTGTAAATTCGAGGTTTCTTGCAACGAGTCCAGTTTATACAAGTACGCGGTAGCAGGTATTTCTTGGCTGTAATACATATTGATAACTTCAGAGGTCAGCCGCAGCGCCGAGTCCTGTAAATAGTCAAAGGTGGAGTCTTTAACCCAGAATCCTGAGCGGTCCATCCAAACCCCAGGCTTCACCTCGGTATAGGTTTCAATATCTGTTTCCATGTCGTTCACGAGCGTGGTATCAAGCATCGAACGAACATCCAGCACCGCGAGCAGGTTATACAGCCCAGAATCAATGGCTCCTTCGGCCTCGATAAAATCAACGGGCACTGCAATCACAACTTTCGCACTATGCCCACTCATGCCAAAGGCCGGTAATAACATTCGTGTGTCGCGTGATTTTTGCTCGAGCGCGGCGCGAATCACTGGGTCGGCCATGGCATCTTCAAGGTAGCTTGAACGCGACGGTTTTAGCCGTTCAAAAACCACTCGTTGGTCAGGCGAAACCAGCATCAATGCCTCAAGAAACTCGACTTGTTGCAAGTACGAGGAAATATCTACTTCCATCAACCGTGAGTGCTGCTCAAACGGGTACAACTGCCAACGCTCACCCAACCGCTCAAACAGCTTCATGGTTGACATGCCCAACGTCGCTCGGCTATCGCGTAGCAACTTAATCGAACTATTGCCTTGCTGTTTCAATTCCGACATTTCGCTATGAAACATACCTACACCGAACAACAGCACGGCAAACAAGGTTAACGAGGTAAAGCTTGACGAGGCCCTAGACAGTTTTGGCAACGGTCGCCGACCACGGTAATGGGTACCGTACACGGCAACACCAGCCACCATACCGGCTACGCAAATAATTAAGCTTCCCGTTGGGTGCTTCGCTAACAGCGGCGACTTAAGCAACAAATGCAGAATGAAAAAGGTCAACGCAACACTAAAAACCACAAGCCCATAGCTTGCGCTAACTTGTATGAACCTCTGTTGCCACGCACTGCGCTGCTCGGCAGCAGGCAAAATTGGAATCAAGCTCAGGGCCAAAGGCAGCAAGGCTAAATACACATAGAACGGAATTTGGGAGTTAAAAGAGTCAAAGTAGCTATTGAAAATCAGCGCATCTAGGGCTGCTAACACACCAATCAGGGCAATCACTGATGCGACACGGTGATACGACGCCTTGCCACGCTTATAGCAGCGCAATAAAACGGCGCCGCCAATCGACAGCATCATAATTTGAAATGATGAACTTATGGAATGGTAAAGCAGTTGTTGCGTAGGTTCGAGTAGGCGATACCCGAAAATCAGTAAGCCCGCAAAAAACAGCGCTGTTGCTGTAACTAACTGTACAACCGCTCTAGCCTGCAAATCTGTATTTATTATTTTCATCGGCCAGTTGTCTATACGTTCACGTTAACGTTAGGCCCATCTAACCATACTTTGATTTGCTTGGGTAGAGCTTTTACTTGATCCGCAGGGTTAACCACAGCACTTTAAGTGTGCCGACATCACGTTGCACGAGCCAGCTACGCCCCGAGCGATCAGTGACCACCGCGTGCGTAAGCCCCGGGTTCCGATGAAACTCACGACGCAGCGCGTTTAACGCGGAAAACATCGAATCGCTCTCGTGCTGAGAGTAACTCATGATCGATTCGTTGCCGCGATACAGTGACACCTTGCGGAGTTTGCGCGACCTTGTTTGCTTTCCGTTGGCGACCTTTGAGACCTTCGAGACCATAATTCAGTAATCCTTACTGGGCGAGTGCTTAGCTTACAATGTAAATGCAACATTTAACATATATTTCTTACTTTATTGGCTAACACTCTTAACAAGAGCGTAGCAATTTTTAGCACAGCCTGTTTTTTCTCGAAATATGACGAATGTCAGAGGGCGGTGAAACAAAAACTGCGAATATTTCCTGCAGCCAGTCACAAGCTTGTCCTTAGAGCGTTGAAAAAACATTCAAAAAAATCTCGAAAACTCACAGGTAAATCATATATACTTCAATGAACTAAAACATTCGTTTCAAATGGAATAATAAGAATAAAAAGGGATGGAAGGCTATGCTCATCTTAAGTCGTAAGGCGGGAGAATCACTTAAAATCGGTGATGATGTGACGATTACCATTGCCGAAGTACGTGGTTCACAAGTGCGTATTCAAATTGATGCACCACGTGAAATCGCGGTGCATCGTGAAGAAGTGTATTATCGGATTCAGCAGGAGCGGATCCAGCAGGAAAAAGCCGACGAATCGAGTTAAGAGTCGGCTTTCATTTTCGACCAAATAAGATCATTGATATCGTCGTTGCTCGGCTGATAACCCGTCGGGGCATCCAGCAGTAGCTGTCGCAAGTCATCAATACGGAAGTTTAAACAGGCATCGTCTAAGCGTTCAATGAGCGCGCTCATTTCCGGCCAATCGAGCGCCAGTTCTTGGGCTCGGGAGATACGCGGGTGATCGCACGGCAGCACGTCTTCACCAATCAACAACTCTTCGTATAACTTCTCGCCTGGGCGCAAACCGCTATATACGATTTCAATATCGCCTTCAGGGTGCTCTGGTGAAAGAATCTCGCGGCCGCTTAAATGAATCATCTTGCGCGCCATATCAATAATCTTCACTGGCTCGCCCATATCCAACACAAACACCGCACCGGAATTGCCCATAGTGCCGGCTTGAATCACCAACTGCGCAGCTTCAGGAATAGTCATAAAATAGCGCGTGATATCTGGATGGGTTACCGTTACCGGCCCGCCCTGCTCTATTTGTTTCTTAAACAGCGGAACCACCGACCCCGACGAGCCTAAAACATTGCCAAAACGCACCATCGCAAACCGGGTCGAGGTACTATTGCGCTGCGCCAGACCTTGTAAGGTAAGCTCTGCAAGGCGCTTGGTGGTGCCCATGACATTGGTTGGACGCACCGCTTTGTCGGTCGATATCAATACAAATAGCTCGACATTAGCTTCAATTGCCGCTTCAGCGGTGTACAAGGTGCCAAACACATTGTTGCGCACCCCTTCGACCATGTTGTATTCGACCAAGGGCACATGCTTATACGCCGCCGCATGATAAACCGTCTGCACATGAAACGACTGCATTACCGTAGCAATACGATTTCGGCGCTGTACGGTACCAATCACCGGATAGATATCAATGGCCGGCAGCTGATGGCGCTGAATAAGCTCTTTGAGCTCGCGCTCGATGCTATAAAGACCAAACTCAGAAAGCTCGTATAACACCAACGCCCTGGGTTTTTGCACGATAATTTGCCGACACAACTCCGAGCCAATCGAACCACCGGCGCCTGTCACCAACACCACTTTATCGCGAATGTGTTGCTGCATTAGAGCAGGATCTGGGTCAACGGGATCGCGACCTAGCAAGTCTTCGATGCGTACGTCTTGCAACTGATCAATGGACATATCGCCATTCACCATATCGGCCATACCCGGCACCGTTTGCACTTTAACGTTGAGCTTCTCGAGCGACTCCAGAATTTGTTTGCGCATTGAGCGTGACGCACTCGGCAGCGCCAGCAAAATACGCTCGATACCTTGTTCTTTTACGGCTTGTTCTACCTGTGCCGGGTCAATCACCGGAATACCCAGTAACAGCGCCCGCTGCAAGGTGCTATCGTCGTCGACAAACACCCGCGGGGCGAACTCTTCACCATTGGTCAGGGCCTGCGCCAACTGACGCCCAGCCGAGCCCGCACCATAGATCATCACTGGAATTTTCTTACGGCTGACCATGCGGTGATAGAGCTCACGCATGGCAAAGCGACTGCCACCGACAATCAATAGCGCCATCAAGCCAAAGTTAACAATACCCGTTGCGGGCAAGGTTACATCAAAGGCGTAGATCAAGGCCCACAGTAGTAGCGTTGAAAAAATGGCGCCGGTTAACACCATCGAGAACGCGCGCACCGAAACATACCTAACCACCGCACGGTAAAGCCCTAGCTTGACGAAGATCGCAATCGAGCCAATCACCAACCACGTTGTGACAGCCAGCCAGCCCGTGGCCGACTCGATGTTCAACACATCGCGACTTAAACATAACGCCAGCACCAGCGATACCACTATCGCAAAAATATCGATGATGACGCTAATAGCTCGCTTCGCAGACCGCGGAAGCTGCAGTAAAGAGGTAAGTAGTTTCAAGTGTTTTACGTCCGAGTAAAAAGAATGATTAGTAACCGAATCCCTAGGTTCGAAGTATATCGACCAACGATTATTTCGACAAGTTTTTCTAACTTTTTGTTACGGTAGATCATCATAATTGTTGTTGTTTTTTTGTGTCGGGTGTAGGGTTTGGAGTTGGTTGTTTTCGTTAGTTTAGCGGGGGTGGTGATGGGTGCTTCGGGTTCTGATGGTGTGGTGGGCGGTGGTTCGTTGGGGTCTGGCTCGGGCTCGGGCGGAGGTTCGGGCTTGGGTTCCGGAGGTTCGGGCTTGGGTTCCGGAGGTTCGGGCTTGGGCGCTTCGGATTCGCCGCCGCGGGTGATTCATCATGGTGCGTTCGCCGGCGTTACCGGCTCATGCCACGAACTATTTCTCGGCCCCCACGCCTCACTACTGATCGATTGCGGCCTGTTTCAGGGCGCGGAAACATCAGGCCAAGGTGCCGATTCAAACGATCCCGCCATCGACTTTCCCCTCGACAACGTACATGGGTTAGTGATCACTCACACCCACATCGACCACGTTGGCCGCGTACCCTACCTATTAATGGCCGGCTTCAACGGACCCATTTACTGCACCAGCGCAACCGCACATTTATTACCCCTGGTGATTGAAGATGCCTTAAAAATCGGGCTCACCCGCGACCGCAAACTCATTTCCGCCGTATTGAAACGCCTACACAGCTTGCTCGTGCCCATGGAGTACGATGAATGGCGCTGGGTGGCGGCGGGATCGGGTTCTTCGGCGGGTTCCGAGGCGGGTTCGGGCTCGGGTTCTGGTTCGGCGGCGGATTCGGGTTCATCGGCGGGTTCCGCGGCGCTTAACGGAGTGCGGTTACGCTTGCGACAAGCCGGACACATTCTAGGCTCCGCCTACGCCGAGTTTGAGTGGAATACCATAACCGACGCAGTAAGCAGCGAGCCGAGCGAAACGCACTCTGTTTCCCCTATGCCAAGCGTTGAACTGTTCAATTTACCCGAAGCCTATCGCGTGGTGTTTTCTGGCGACCTCGGCTGCCGCAATACCCCACTGTTGCCCGACCCACAACCCTTGGAACGCGCCGATTTACTGTTTTTAGAAAGCACCTACGGCGACCGCCTGCATGAATCCCGCGACGACCGAACCGACCGACTACGCGCCATTATCGAACGCTGCGTACGCGATCGCGGGGCCGTGCTAATACCGGCCTTCAGCATCGGTCGAACCCAAGAGCTGTTGTATGAAATCGAAGACATCATCGCCAGCAACCACGGCTTTTGGCCCAAAATCACCGTCATTTTAGACTCTCCCATGGCCGCCAAATTTACCGCACTTTATCGCAAGCTCTCGAAACTATGGGACCAAGAAGCCCTGCAACGCCGCGCCGATGGCCGTAACCCACTCGACTTCAGCCGCCTACACACCGTCGACAGCCATGCCGATCACGAGCACATCGTCAATCACTTACGCAGCTCCGGCGACCCATGCATCGTTATCGCCGCCAGCGGCATGTGCGCCGGCGGACGCATGGTCAACTACCTCAAAGCCCTACTCCCCGACCCGCGCACCGACGTCATCTTCGTCGGCTACCAAGCCGCTGGCACCCCGGGCCGCGACATCCAACAATACGGCCCCGACGGCGGCTACGTCGACCTCGACCACCAGCGCATCAACATCCGCGCCGGCATCCACACCATCGGCGGCTACTCCGCCCACGCCGACCAACGCGAACTCGTCGCCTTCGTCGAAAGCGCCAACCCACCCGTCACCGAAGTCCGCCTCATCCACGGCGACCACCACGCCCGCCACACCCTCACCCAAACCCTCAGAGGGGGCAGCCCTTACAATGTAAAGACGTTTTCACCAGAGGGGGCTGCCCCCCCTTAACTTTCCTCGTGGCTTAGTGTTGCTAGTTTGTAACCGAGCTTCGCCGCCATCTGTAAGCGAAAAGTTTCGCTACCAAAGACAGACTGAAGTCTCTGCGCCTCACGCATTTGCTTACGAAACGCGTTATACATATCACTATCCACATCGGTTTCGTTGACAAGCTTACGGTAGGCGCGACGGCAATCGAGTAGGGTTGGCCCCATACGCATAAAGGAAAAATGCGGCACAATAAATGATGAATGCAAGCCTTCAGCATTATGCCGATAAGAGCTCCAATGCCATTGTCTGGGGTGAGATACTAAGCGTGCTTTAACAGGATTAAGTTCAATATAGCGGTAGGCGATCAGCGCATACTCGTCATAATCGACTAAGGAAGAAAAATATCGTTTTTCATATAAAGTGCCGGTTCGCTTGTATTTTTGATTGTAGTACGTGGTGTATTGCCCAGCGATACACATCATCATACGACCCGTTGTCTTCCGCTCAGCTGGCGTTGCCAAAATGTGCACATGATTAGGCATAAACGCCCAAGCGTGAACAGAAATACCATACTTTTCAGAGAACTGAATCAATAGCCCCGCAAAGCGCTGAAAGTCGTCATCATCGTGGAAAATTCGTTGGCGATTATTGCCCCGCTGCGTGATATGCAGCGCAACCCCTGGTACATCGTTCCGTCTTAAGTTTGGCATAAACAACCTCCTTGTTGTTGCATGGAAGTTGATTATACCAGAGGGGGCAGCCCCCCTCCGCGAAACCATCTTTACAATGTAAGGGCTGCCCCCTCTGGTGGAAGACTACAATGAGTCGTTCGGGGCGATCACATTGAAGCGCTCGCGCGCGCCGTCCACATCAACGATCACTCGGTTCAGCTGCCACTGTCCAGCGTCGCGGGTGGCGTAGGCGAACACTGTCGCATCGCCATCCGGCCCACTTACATTATATTGCAGCTTGGCCGTACCACTTGGCCCGCTGATACTAACGTTACCCAAGACAAAAAAGCCTGGCTCGATGGGCTCTCCCAGCAAGGCGTGAACAGCCGCATGCTCAGACACAGCTTTAAACGAGAGGTCGTATGCCTCACCTTTCATCATGTTTATCAAGAAGTAAACCAACACTGCAGCAAGCGCCGCAAGCCCAGCTACAATACCGACAACAATCAATATCCATTTCGTATTCCGCTTCACGCACCCTTCCTTTTAGATTTATTATTATCAAGAACAAAATCCGACATTTCCGCTGCTAATATACTTTATCTCGTACAAATAACCAGAAGGGGCAGCCCCCCTCTGCGGAATCGTCTTTACATTGTAAGGGCTGCCCCCTCTGGTGAAACCGTCTTTACATTGTAAGGGCTGCCCCCTCTCATGTCGTTTCTGTGCATCCGAATGATGCGCAGAAACGTACTATACTCTGACGACACTAATAAAAAGGAGCTCACATGAGCACACCAGAACAGCTAGGGCGTCAGCTACAGCAGGTCGCACTGGGCGATCGAGAGGCTTTTAAGCAGCTGTACCTCGCCACATCCGACAAACTTTTCTCGGTAAGTTTGCACATTCTCAGACGTAACGATTGGGCCGAGGAAGCCCTGCAGGACGCATTCATCAAGGTTTGGCATAGCGCCAGCGACTACTCAACACAACGCGGCAGCGTGATGAGCTGGCTGATCAGTATGGTGCGCTATCGCTCTATCGACATGCTTCGCAATAAAGGAAACCAAACATTAGGGAGTGATGCGCTGCCCGACATTCCCGCCAGTGAAGCCGATCACCTTGATATTAAACTAAGCGCGAGCGAAAACTCGGAACAACTGAAAAAGTGTCTCGATGAGCTACAACCAAGCACTCGACAAAGCATTCAGTTAGCTTTTATTTATGGCCTCAGCCACCACGAAGTTAGTGCTTACTTAAGCGAAGCCTTAGGTACAGTGAAGAGCTGGATCCGCCGCGGTCTCGACAGCTTAAAGGGGTGCTTGCAACGATGAACTACCAAACGACCGAACGCCAACATCAACTCGCGGCACGTTATGTGCTTGGCAGCATGCGTGGTCAAGCACGTCATAAATTCCAGCGCTTACTAATGGAGCAGCCTAAGTTACGCGACGAAGTCACTTTTTGGGAATTACACCTTAACGAGCTTGCCGCCCAGCTCCCCGAGCAGCAGGCCCCAAAGTCGACTTGGCTTACCATTGAAACTCGGCTGGGCTGGCGGCGCGGGCAAAGCTCGAATCCGCTGGAGAAGAAAGCTGGCAATGGCTGGCGTTGGCTCACGGGCGCTCTTGCCGCACTGCTGGTGCTGGTAATGCTCAACCAAACGCTCCTTACCCCGACGCCAGTTCCTGAAGCCGACCGCATTGCTGTCATTCAAAACAGCGAAGCACGCACGTTATGGCTACTCGAACAGCGTGAGCAACTGCTAGAAGTGGCAGCCGTCGGTGCCATCGAGCCTCTCACTAATGAAGACTATGAACTGTGGATGCTGCCGGCCAGCGGCGCTGCCCCCATCAGTTTGGGGTTGCTACCACAACAAGGCCGTCGTAGCTTAAATGTACCGGCCAACGTCGACCTGCAAACAATTGCAGCGCTGGCAGTGAGTCGCGAACCGCTGGGCGGCTCACCGCTTGATGTACCCAGTGGCCCCGTGTTATTTACCACTGATTTCATAACAGTTTCAGGTAGTTAGAAATAATTTAAATAAACCTGCATCCAAAGGACCCTCTCAATCGGAGTTGTTAATGCAAGACAACTTAACAACAACGATTGCGAGGGATTCTAATGCAGAACTTCAAAGCGAATACACAGACAAACGCAAAGAAAAGCTATGTGGCAGTCGCCGTAGCGACACTACTGTTGAGTGCCGGCGCACAAGCCTCAAGTCACCGTGAAGCGCCAAATATTACGCGCTTTCCAACCGTCGACTCGACCGACTTTTACCTCTTTAATAGTTACGAACCGGGACGCGAGGGCTACGTTACCGCAATAGCTAACTATGTACCTTTGCAAGACGCCTATGGCGGCCCGAACTATTTCGCCATGGACCCAGCCGCCGTTTACGCCATTCATATCGATGCCGATGGTGATGCCGTCGAAGACTATACTTTTGAGTTTCGTTTCAACCAAGACCAGCCCAATGGCGGCGTAAAACTCACAGTCGGTCCAGAGGGTAACAGCCGCGACGTCAGCGTACCGCTCAAGCACATCGGCGGGGTCAGTCCCGGCGATAACAGCGCTCTTAACTTTCGCGAAACCTACCAGGTTGAGCTTGTTACCGGAGCCCAAAAATCAGGCAGCAGTAGCACGGTAAACGGCTCCAGCGGTGAGATGGAATTCGTCAAGCCCTACGCTTATGTCGGCGACAAAACCTTCAGCAGCGCCAGCGCTTATCAGGACTACGCCGATCAGTATGTGTACGACATCAATATTCCCAATTGCGCCAGCCCCGGCCGTGTATTCGTAGGGCAGCGCAAAGACCCGTTCACCGTCAACCTCGGCAAAACTTTCGATTTGGTGAATTACGTTCCTGTTGAAGGCGATAGCGCGCCAGGTGCAGGTGACGGCGGCGGTTTTCCAGGCGGCATCACGCAAGACACCGCAAATGACGACTTAAATGACAAAAACGTCAATACCATCGCCTTAGAACTACCAACCGCTTGTGTCACCGGCGACGGCAATGGCGTTATCGGCGCGTGGACCACTGCGAGCCTGCCCCAAGCTCGAATTTTAAATCCAGAAGCTGACCTAGCAAAACCTGAAGTCAATGGTGGCGCCCTCGTACAAGTTTCACGCCTAGGTTCGCCATTAGTGAATGAACTGGTGATTGGCGTCGACGCCAAGGACACCTTCAGCGGCGCACACCCTAGCGACGACGGCCAGTTTGCTGATTTTGTCACGCATCCAACGCTACCGGTGATCTTAGATTTATTATTCCGCGACGCGGTGAATGCCACCTTAGGAACCAACTTCGACACCATCGCACCGACCAACTACCCGCGTGAAGATCTGGTTGCGGCGTTTTTAACTGGCTTCCCGGGCGTCAACCAGCAAGCGAGCGTTACACCATCTGAGATGCTACGTCTGAATACTGCGATTCCAGCGACACCAGCTTCCATGCAGTCGCCTTTTGGCGTCGCGGGGAATGACTTAGCGGGCTTCCCCAACGGTCGTCGCCCAGGTGACGATGTGGTCGACATCGCGCTCCGCGTGGTGATGGGCGCCCTGTGTCATGACATTCCAGTAAACGGCGAGCCAGTGAATCTTGGCTACTGTGCACCGGAAGACGCGAATGTCGGCGACGCGCCATTTACCGATGGTGCCCCTCTTGATGCAAGCTTCGTCGACAGCAGCTTCCCGTACCTGATCACGCCTATTTCAGGCTCAGCAGAATAGGAGCTTTCGAATGATAAACATTAACTTACGTGCAATTGCCACAACACTAGTGATGGCCTCAGCGATGCTGGTACTGGTCGGTTGTAACAACGACTCCACCAGCGCACCGATGCCGCCTCCAGACATGGGCGGCGGTGATGGCGACGATACAGTGTCGTTTCGGACACTGGTACGTGACGCCTATGCCCAAGAACCTCACGCGGCACCACTGACAATCAATGGTAAGGATATCGAATTCGATGTGATGACGACCGCGGAGTTCGACGACCTTGTGGCATCGGGGACGATCCATGGACAGGGCTAACACACGCTGGCTACCTCGCCTCGCACTTGGCCTTAGTTTGCTAAGCTGCGCGGCGCACGGTAGTGCATCAGAGACCTTAAACGTATCAGGGAGAGGCTACACCACGGACGGTGTAGTCTCCTCTGCTGATGCGGGGGCTTTGACTGAGGCTTTGAGTGAGGCTGACGCCCTGCAATACGGACATCGCTTCGACGACGCCTTAAACGTACTCGACCAAGTGCTCAAGCAGCAGCCCGATCACTTGCAAGCACGGCTCATGCAGGCCCGCATCCATCTTGCCCAAGGCGCGCTCAAGCAAGCCCAACGCAGCTGCCAAGCCTTACTCGGCGAAGTAAGCATGACGCTGTCGGCAACCTGCTTACTTGAAGTTGCCGGGCGCATGCATCCAGACCGCCTTGCCAACACCTACCAACAACTTTCCAAGCTCTATCAACAACAGCCGGCGAGTAAGGATATCCGTCACTGGCAACAACAGATTTTAGCTGAACAAGCCTATGCGCTAGGCCATTATGACGACGTCGCAAGGTGGTTTGCCGGCCGCGACTTTAAGGACCATCCCGTGGTCAATCAAAAATTATTAGCCGACGCTTGGCTTGCGGCAGCAGACCCGCAACGTTTACTCGCAGCCTACCCCGAGTGTCCGCAACTTGGCCAACTACCCGAAGATAGCATGCTGGTGCGAATTGCCCACGCGTCGATTGCCGCGAACAGTGACCGCCACTGCTGGCAGCAACTCACCGCGGAGCGTATGCAGATCCGTATCGCTCGCGACGAAGCACTGCATACCGCCGACATCGCCTACTATTTTGCCTACGTCGCCATTGAACCAACACAAGCCCTACATTACGCCGAGCTCAACTACAACGTTGCCAAAGAGCCCGCCGATCAAGAACTACTCGAACGAGCAAGGAGCCTACAATGAAACACTATCTTTTACTGATACCTCTGCTTTGCCTGGCTTTCACGGCGCAAGCACATGACTTTAGCACCAGCGTTTTAACCTTGGAGCCCGGCACTGACGCCGACCAACTCACCTGGCAATGGCGCTTCACCGAACACGATCTTGAGGCGCTTGTCGGCAGCAGCGACCCAAACGCCGCCCTAGCCGCCCTGCCACACTGGCTCACGCTTAGCACCGATGTAGCCGGCGCGGGAGCTGACGAGTCTGACCGAGCTGCGGAGTCTGACCGAGCTGCGGGGGCAACCTGCAAGCTCGAACCAAGCGGCGAAACCTACCGCGGCGTCTACGCCGGCGAACGCACCATCACCTTCACCGGCACCGCCCCGTGCGCCTACCGCCCCAACCTCAAGCACACCCCACACCTCATCCACCACCGCCTCCCCGACCACAAAATCCTCCGCCCAGAGGGGGCAGCCCTTACATTGTAAAGACGCTTCCAGCAGAGGGGGCAGCCCTTACATTGTAAAGGCAATTTCGCGGAGGGGGGCTGCCCCCCCTTAACATTTGCGATAGTAGGCACAACGCCAGCTGGTTATTTTTTGAACTTGCGCTATAACCAAAGGTGCGCGGTCGTCAATCACGACGGCCAGCAAGGAGTCAAAGATGAAACATGCATACATTTTTATCGCACTAGGTTTAGCGCTACCGCTAAGCGCAGCGGCACAAGACAAAGCAAAACCAGAGCCACCGGCAGCCGGCCAAGCAACCGCCGAGGCCGCAAAAGAAACGAGCGAGCAAGCCCGCGGAGCAAAGTTTGATGCCGGCAAGAAACTGGCTGATCAAGTGAAAGTTTCCGCTGGTCCGCCTGATCATCTCGATGATGATTCCGATGATGATGGGCTGTTAGACCTCGCGGAATCCGCCGCGCACGAATCAACGCACACAGTGCAACAAGCAGAGGGTACTAAAGCGGCCGAACGGAAACGACCAGGGCGCACCAAATACGGTGACATAACACTAGAGCGGTCAGCGGATGACACATCAACGCAAGATAACGAAGCGCAAGGCGAAAAACCTCAAGAAAAGCCAGCAGAGAAAGCTAAAACCGGCAAAAAGAAGGGTAATAACTAATAAAAATGGAGCTATGGGAACATAGCTCCATTCACTTCAACTCACTTATAACTCATACTGAACTCATAATTAACTCACATATGACTTAACACAGAATTCATAGCGAGCTAATAATGAGCTAATTAAAGACTCACAAATCACCCTGCTGTGACGATAGATTCAGTGCATTTCTCAGCATACGCGCTTCAGTGTAATCAATAACACCAGCATCGACTAAGCTATAGCTTACTTGACGCTCACACGAAGAAGGTCCTGAGTAGACTGGTTGGAACCAACCCCAAGGCGAACTTGGTGCCTCTTCTTCCTCAGCTTCACACGCCGCATAATGGTCCATAATCGAGCAACCGTCGGCATCAATATAGTTCGGCACTCCCGAATTAAACGGACCAAACATAGCGGTTTCGTCTAAAATAGATGCGCCACAAAGATCATCTGTATCTGCAATCCCGTCTTCGTCAGCATCCAGCCCAACATAGCGTAAGGTGTGAACATCTATGTCAATCCATGCCTCAGCAGAAAACTGGGTGTCTGGTGCTCGAATAATCAAAGTACTTTCATAGGAAAACGGTTCATTCGCAACTTCTTGGAACTGTGGGTAATTATCGAACGGCACGAATAACGG
Source organism: Pseudidiomarina piscicola (assembly GCF_902806985.1). GTDB lineage: Bacteria > Pseudomonadota > Gammaproteobacteria > Enterobacterales > Alteromonadaceae > Pseudidiomarina > Pseudidiomarina piscicola. The sequence goes on along the minus strand of NZ_CADCXY010000003.1, from coordinate 279,261 downwards.
TGACTGTTGGTTGGCATCTAAATTAAAATAAGCCATAACTGTCGTATTATTCAACTGGTAATTAATCGTGTTATAGGAATAATTATCGTCGTAATCAAAGGAGCCTGAGAGATTCAGTTGCTGAGCACCATCGGGAAAGAAAAACGGTGTCGGTAAGCTAAAATCTATTGGGTTGCCCTGTGCGTCCATAAATTCATAAGTTACCTCAGCCAATGCGCCATCGTATCGAAAATAAGGAGGGCCCACTGTCGTGAAAGGAACTGTTGTGTCATAGGTGAAATTAACTTTAACGCTGGTGGCACCTGCGTCCGTTACATAGGATGGGGCCGAAGCAATATCGCCTATAAATTCACCTGAAAGGTCTTGCGATGCCGCCGACGAACTCATCATCGCTGCTGTTATAATTAGTATTGCCGTGCTTCTTTTAGACATAGTGACTACCCTACTAGTTGAGAAAATCGAAACTACAGAGTTTGTATAGGCCGGATTAAAGCATCCGGCAATATGTCGAAGCACATAGCGAGAGTGGGCCGAATTGATTAGCCCCTACTCAAATGCAATAGGGGCAAACAACTTAATTATCAAACGACACCGGGCGTGGCGAGCGATCTTTGCGACGCACCACAACTGTATTAGCCATTTTATCGTGCCAACCTTGCTTGCGACTATCAAAAGCCACCCAAATAAGTCCGAGCAAAAGTGGAATGCTCGAAACATAATAACCAACATAACGAAGAATAAGGCGGGAGGTTTTCACCTCATGGCCGGTATCTGCATCAACTATCTTCGCAGATATTGCCATCTTGCCAGGTGTTGCTTGGCGATAAACCCAAAATAAAATAATAGCAACCGCAGGGAAGATATAATTTATGACAAAGTCTAAGGGGTCAAGAATTAAGCTATCGGTATACCAGTAAGCATCCCCGTAGACGAAATGAATGATTGGGAAAGTCACCATGATCAACAGTAGCGAATCAATAATTGCCGCCCCAACGCGCGGCCAAAAGCCGACATATTCCAAGTTTTCATCGTGCATTTTAAGTTCCTTTTATAATTTTTCTTGAAGCTTTAATAATGACACAAACCAAACATAGGCTAAACATTCTATTTATTAAATATTAGTAACATCTTATTTGTTGCGGCCTACGAACCTCCCACCTAGAATGCGTGAACCTTGCCCTTTAGGCATTGCTTATTACCCATAAAAAAGGAAGTTATATGTTTCGTCTTTCAAAAGTCGCTGTAGTTTTGGCAACAACTTCAATGATGCTTTCTGCACCGGTTCTAGCCGCTGAAAGCAACGCTCCAAGTTTCGATAATGTTGGCCTTAGTTATGTCAAATTTGACGTTGCAGACGAGTCACTCGACGGATTCAAAGTAAACCTAGAAACGTCTTTTTCACCGAAAGTATTTCTTAGTGTTAATCACCTTGATGCCACTGACAGCTTCGTTGAAAACACAGGTAGCGCAGATGCCGCCTTTGAAATCTCTACCGAGCTTTCACACGCCAATTTAGGCTATAAGTTTTACGATACTGGCAGCACGGTCGGCTACATGGCGGCAGGTTTCTCTCGCTTCAGCGTCAGTAGCGAAGTATCACTTAGCGACAACAGCTTCGCCGATTCATACTCACAAAGCGAGTCAGGTTGGAACGCGCAAGTGGGCGTGCGCTCAGCTCTGACCGAACGTTTCGAAGTCGACGCAGCTTTGCGCCATATCGACATCGGTGCCGACGGCGACCAAGAATTCAGCGTCTCAGCCCGCTACTACTTTGAACCTCGCTTCAGCTTGTCCGCTGGTTATACCCGCATCGACGGCGACACGAGCTACACCACCATCGGCGCCAGCTACCACTTCTAAGCCACCACCGCGCACTTATCCAGAGGGGGCAGCCCTTACATTGTAAGGGCTGCCCCCTCTAAATCTTTACATTGTAAGGGCTGCCCCCTCTGGTTATTTCGGACAAGGGATGTAAGACATGCGGCGATAGCGCTATGCTATGCGAAGGAAGCTATGGAGCGAGAGAGGCGTATGTTAACCGAAGCACAGCTGAAAGAAGTGGCAGCGATTGCCCGCAAGGCGGGTGAGGCGATCATGGCGATTTACGATGCGCGCGATTTTGCCGAGCGCATTGCAGTACAGGCGAAGGGCGACAACAGTCCACTGACACAAGCTGACTTAACGGCACACGCTATCATCGAAGCTGAGCTAAAACAGCTAACCGATAAAGACCTCGCAAACCTGCCGCAACTCTCGGAAGAATCTGCCGTTATCAGCTGGCAAGAACGTAAGCAATGGACCACCTATTGGCTCATCGATCCGCTCGATGGCACCAAAGAATTTATTAAGCGCAACGGCGAGTTCACCGTCAACATTGCACTTATCCACAAGGGGCAGCCCCTCGCTGGGGTAGTTTACGCGCCAGCAACGCAAACCATGTACACCGCCGCCCAAGGCCTAGGCGCCTACAAAAATGGCGCACCGATACAAGCCCGGCAAGACGCCCACCCAAAGACCTTAAAAGTTGTCGGCTCGCGCTCACACCCGGCGCCGGACTTGCAGGCGTATCTCGACACCCTAGAGCAGCCCTACGAAATCGTCGCTATGGGCAGCTCATTGAAACTCTGCCTGGTCGCCGAAAGCAAAGCACACCTTTACCCGCGCTTCGGCCCCACCAGCGAATGGGACACCGCCGCTGCACACGCGATTGCCATAGCCGCAGGAGCCACCGTCACCACCACCGACGGCGAGCCGTTAACCTACAATCAAAAAGAATCGCTGCTGAACCCCTACTTCATCGCCAAGTGAAGCTCCCAAACGCTTACGCAGCACGGTCATAAGGGGGGGCTGCCCCTTGGGGATAACTTTACCCACAGGGGGCAGCCCCCTCTAAATCTTTACAATGTAAGGGCTGCCCCCCCCTCTTGATCTGAAGGCATTCGCCCAAAGGTACTACCCAGCAAACAAATTCACCGAAGCGAACAAAACAAGTGAGGTTCTAATGCGAGTAGCAGTAGTAGGAGCCAATGGCAAAATAGGTCAGCAGCTGGTCGAGCTGCTAAAAAATGATGCGGAACATGAGGCGGTGGCGCTGGTGCGCAAAGAAGCACAGCAAAAGCAGTGGCAAGAACAGGACGTGGAAGCGCGCCTGGCGGATCTGGAAGGCACGGTGGCGCAATTAGCCGATGCCCTCGCTGGCGTTGACGCCGTGGCCTTTACCGCAGGCTCAGGCGGTAACAGCGGCGACGACAAGACCTTGCTGGTCGACCTCGACGGTGCGATAAAAACCATGGAAGCGGCGCAAGCCCAGGGCATCAAGCGCTTTGTCATGCTCAGCGCATGGCAGGCCAACAACCGCGAGAACTGGGCCGACGAGCTCAAGCCCTACTACGCTGCCAAGCATTACGCCGATCGCGAATTGATGCGCAGCGAGTTAGACTGGACCATCGTGCGCCCCGGCGCCCTCACCGACGATAACGGCACCGGCCGCGTCGACATCGGCGAGCATCTGCCGCCTGGCAAGATCCCCCGCGAAGACGTCGCCCACGTACTCATGGGCTGCCTGACAACCGATGACATGATCGGTAAGGCGTTTGATGTGATGTCTGCTGATTAAGCGCGCGCAAAGCCGGTGGCCCGCGGTAATACGCGGGCTACTGATAGTTATTATCTCCCTCACCAGCTGCACCGCAGCGAAATCGATAAATTTCGTTTTGTATTATATTTTTCGCAAAAACCAGCCGCTTTGTATTAAATAATCCCCCAAAACCACACGTTGTATGCAATAATTCCCGATAGACACTGCAAGTATTAAAAAATTCGCCACGACGGAGGTCGTATGAGTCGATTATATTTTGCATCAAGCACGGCTGAATCAAAGGCGTTCTCTAAGAAGTTCGCAGCGGGAAAGTTAAAACGTATTCGCGCGGGAATTTATACCGATGCATCGTATGCCGAGATTGATGAGTTAGTATTATCGAACTGGGCTAACGTGGTGCATTTTCTGTATCCAGAAGCCGTGGCGACGCATATTACAGCGGAGAAATTAAAACCTTTGAACGGTGTAGTTTATGTCACGGTTAATTTGAAAGTGCGCAAAACCTTAAAAGTAACCGACAGCTTGCTGATCCATTGTTTACCCGGAAATATTGATGTTTTAACTGAGCGATTTATTCCGGAGTTAAAGCGCAGTGCAACACCGCGTCTGCTATTGGAAAATCTACAAATTGCTCATCAGAATAAACAGCTGGTGAAATCGCTCGGGAAGGAGTGGGTAGAAGAAAAACTTTGTTCTCTTTTGAACCGTTATGGCGAGGATGAATTAAACAGGATCCGTGACGAGGCGTCTGCGCATGCTGAATTATTGGATATGGGGCGTGAAGCGCGCATTTTAGATAGATTAGTGGGTAGCATTCTGGCAACAAAGCCAGTGCGCAATCTGGAAAATAACCGTGCAATTGCACGAGCGAAGAAAACACCATTTGATGCTCAACCCGTCGAGTTGTTCGAGGGGCTGGCAACTTACCTAAAACGGTGTGAATTTATTGAGCACCCCTATGTTTATAATGCATCGAACTGGCGTAACTTATCATTCTATGAAAGCTATTTTTCAAACTACATTGAAGGCACTGAGTTTGAAATTGAAGAAGCGGAAAAGATTGTCTTTGAGAAAGTCACGATAAATGACAGGCTCCAAGATAGTCATGATGTTTTGTCAGTTTTTAATGTGGTCAGCGACTACACAGAAATGTCGGCCGTGCCGGAAAATCCTGACGACTTATTAAACTTATTAGTCAACCGCCATGAAATCATCATGCATGAGCGGCCTGATAAACACCCCGGAACTCTAAAGCAAACGGCGAATAAAGCAGGCGATAGTATGTTTGTGCTGCCGGACCATGTTGAAGGCACATTGTCGCAATCGTTTCAATTGTATCTGTCATTGCCACCAGGGTTAGCCAGAGCGGTGTTTATGCAGTTTTTAGTGGCAGAAGTGCATCCATTTGACGATGGTAATGGTCGCTTATCCCGGATCATGATGAATACTGAGCTGGTGGCCAGTGAATTGCACAAAGTCATTGTGCCGACTGTACATAGAGAGAGTTATTTAAATGGGTTAATGCAAGCCACGAGAATGGGTAAATTTAGAACCTTGGCGAAAGTCTATGCGGATTTGCACGCCTATACCGCAAATTTACCTTGGGATGATTATGGTGAGACGAAAGCCATGTTGCAGGCCAATATGGCGGACAAGTTGCCTGAACAGGGCGTCGCAACATTCAACCGTGAACTGGTGAAACATAGAATCATACTGCCAGCCGGCTGATAACGGAGTTTTATACTTATCATTGCTCCGATTTTTCGGGGGATTACACATAACGCACTTTATTTTTTCAGCAGCGCTCCGCGCACCAGATATTGCAGCACCGCCACCAGCAAGATAATACCGGCAACGATATTCGCGAACCCACTAATCAATTCGAACATTGGCTGCAAGGTATCGGCGGTGATCGTGCCTGACGCCGATTCGTCGGGTGTTACAAATAGCTCAAAAAAGAAACCAGCGGCCCAGATGGCGACCGCCAATAGCACACCGGACAAAAGCGCTTCCGCCGGTGGCTTGTTCATCATTAGCGTCAGAAGATCTTTGTTACGTCGTGCCATGCGCCTAACCTCGAAAAAATAAAAGCGGTACCTGCAAAAAGTAATTTGATACCTTTCGCGCTCCAGCAAAATAATCTCACACATTTGACATCGTCTAAACATAATATTAAAACTATGCCCAACATTAAAAGGAGTTCATAGTGTATAGACCAAGGGAAGTCGATCAAGCCGTTATTGCAATCTGGATCACGCTGGGGTTATCAGTCGCTGCGGCAATTGTAAGTAAGTGGATGAGCTACACTTCGGCGGGCGATTTCATTTTTACCATTTCAGTATACGGGCTATTTTGCCTATTACCGTTCCATATTAATCGCGGTAGCAATGTAGCCCGGTGGATCTATTCGGTCCTCGCAGCGTTCAGCATCGTCTTACTTTTAGGTCTAGGACTTTCCAGCCTCAGTCCTCCGGATGCTATTGTTTCAGTAATTATGGTTCCAATCGAAATATTTGCTGTCGTGCGACTATTTCAACCAACTTCAGCGGACTATTTTGACCAATCGACATCCCCAACGTGACTTATGCGGCCGCCCTATGCAACGTCGACAAGGAAAGTATGGCGAGTTTTGGGGCTGCTCAGGCTATGGCATACAAAGTGACCGGTGCCGTAATACCCGGCGCATCGCGTAAACCAAAAAACCAGAGGGGGCTGCCCTTACAATGTAAGGGCAGCCCCCTCTAAATCTTTACATTGTAAGGGCTGCCCCCTCTGGGGTGGGTTACACCCCGAGGGAGACGGCGTAGCTGAGCATGAGGGTGGCAAGGCCAATGAACACGAGGCATAAGGGGAGAATGAACTTTGCCCATTGTGTCCATGGCACTTGCGCTGTAGCTAGGTAGGCCAACAAGGTGCCCGAGGTAGGGGTGATCATGTTGGTGATGCCGTTGCCGAATAAAAAGGCCAGCACGGTGGTTTGTGGGCCGACGCCGGCAAGCTGGCCGAGCGGGCCGAGAATTGGCATCGACACCGCTGCTTGGCCCGAAGTTGACGGCACCATGAAGTCTAACGCGAGCTGCGACACTAACATGCCCTGCGCCGCTAACCAGGAGTTGTCGTCACCGACCAAGCTGGTGAGGCCGAAAATCACACTGTCGAGGATCTGCCCGCGCTCTAAGGTCACCGCAATGGCAAATGCGACGCCAATCAAAAAGCTTGCGAGCAGAATTTTCTTCATGCCAGAGACAAAGGCATCAGCCGCACCGCTAAGCCCTAAACCACTCATAAAGGCCAGCACCACGCTCAAAAACAGATAAAAAGCAGTCAGTTGCTCTTTGTTCCACTGCCAAGTGTTCGAGGCATACACTAAGAACCCGATACCACTGAGCAATACCAGCCACATCAGTCGATGCCGCCACGACAAAGGCTTCGCATCAAAACTCACTACCGTATGGTCGCGCACCGTATGGGTTTTACTGTAGCGACGAATCACTAACAACATAAAACCGATACCAACCAAGGTGTAAATCATGAAAAATACAAAACGTAGCCCAGCACCGCTAAAAATCGGTACACCGACCAAAGGTTGAGCGATGGTCAAGGGCAATGGGTTGGTTACCGAACTCAAATAACCGGCTTTCACCGCCACGGTAACAATGCCCAGCCCAATCAAGCGGGTCATGCCAAGTCGCTCCGCCATTGCCACCATTAACGGAATAATCAACAGATATTCCGACGCTAGCCCTAAAAACGTACTGCCCGCCGCAAACACCAGCATTAACGCGGGCACCAGCACATAGACATTGCCACGCACCGAACTCAGCAACCGCTCAAGCCCGGCGTCAACAGCCCCCGTTTGCTTGACGATACCAAACATACCGCCAATCACCAGTACCATAAAAATCAGCCCGGCACCGCGTTCTAAGCCCTCTGGAATTGCTAAGAACAATTCGCTAAGGCTGACCGGCGCGGCACCCTCTTCCACCGGCGAAACACGCCAAAGGTGCGAAGGACTGGCGTCTTTGTCGAGCACTGAGTAACTGCCGGGTACAACCAGCCGTCCGTCTCGTTCATAGCTACCCGAGTCGACCAAATAGGTAAGTACGCCGGCCAACAATAAGATGCCCAGCAGCACCACGAGCGGGTTACGTGTGCGTGTTGATGTACTCAAGAATGGCCTCCGTTACTAGACTAAGCTGCTGTTGCAACTCAACAAACTTCGCTGACTTCTCAAAACTGGCTTCGTGCATGTAAAGGGCACGGTTAAGCTCAATTTGAATGCTATGCACACCCAGTTTAGGTGCGCCGTAGTTACGTACAATATGACCGCCTTGGTACGGATCATTGGCCGCCGCACGAAAACCTAAGCGTTCGAACTGCGCCACCACCATCGCGGTAAATTCCGGCGCCGCAGTGGTACCACAGCCATCGCTAACAACGACGTCTGGGCGCGCGGCTCCGGCGTCGATATTCATTGCGTTGCCCGTCGACTTCATCGAATGACAATCGATATGCCACACGGCACCAAATTCATCGCGCAGGTTACGCAAGCGCTGGGCAAGTGCTTGATGGTACGGCTCATAATAGGTCGCGATGCGTTGACGCACATCATCGACCGTTAACAACTCCGAATACATCGGCACTTGCGGTAGGGCAAAGCGGCGTATTAAGCCCATACCTCGTGCGCTGTAGGGCGTCGGCTGTAGTGCATAGGGCCAGTTTTCTGCCAGCAACGCCTCATCAATGTCTGAGGCAGCGCGATTAGGATCAATGAACATTCGCGAGAAATTAGCGGCCAACAAGGTGGCGCCCTCGCCGACGCTGGGCAACCACAACTCATCCACAAACGCGTCCCAGCCCGTTTTTAACTGCGTGTCTGATGCAGCCAGTGCCGGATGCGGCGGAAACCAACAACTACTGTGCGGCGAGTCGATCACTAACGGTTGCACCCGCCCCGCGAGGGGCAAGTGCATAGTGTAAGCTTTCTCGTAAGGCACAAACAGCTCCTTAGAAGTTGTAGGTTAACTGGGTGTAGTAAAAACGGCCAATGGCATTGTAGGTATTGATATCAAAGTTGATATTCAAATTTGTCCGACTTGCCGGTGGCTGTTTGTCACCAATATTGTTCACCCCAAACTTCGCTCGTAAGCCATTGTCAAACTCATAACCGGCTGACGCTGAGTGATATACCACCGTACCGATGCTGCGCTCGTCGCCCGCAAATGTTTCCGTGGTATCACCGATGTGTCGCAGACTATAAGTTGCTGACCAATCGTTGCGCTGCCACTGTAATTGGAAGTTACTGCGTAACTCAGGGAAAGCTTCCCGCGAACGAGCGATCCCGACTAGATCTTCGGTACGCGTTGAACCATCAGCCAAGGTGCTTACTTCTTCGAACTCGTTCAAATAAGACACGTTTAACATCATGTCGAAACGACCGTACTGGTTATCGAAACGATAGTTGGCAAGCAAATCAAAGCCGCTGGTGGTGGTGCTGTTTAAGTTGACTGGCCCATCGACAATGTTCACCAACTCGCCATTACCATTACGCGTGATCACGCCACAGTTGCGGCCAGTATTGGCACATAAGTTCAACAGGTTCTGGGCACCAAAAGTGCTAATGGTGTCGACCACTTCAATGTCGTAGTAGTCGAGGCTTAAGTTGAAACCGTCAATGGCTTCAGGCGTCCACACCATACCGATATTGAAGTTGTCTGAGGTCTCTGGCTGTAAGTCGGGGTTGCCGCCCACGGTTACCGGCTCTTGGGTGTCGGTTTGGGTGTAGCTGCTAGGCACGCCCTGACAACCTGGCAGGCTGGTATTACCTGAACATGGGTCATTCACAGGCGCAAAGGTTGCCCGTTGCCCTTCGAATAGTTCCAGAATACTCGGTGCCCGGAAACCTTCAGCCCAGTTGCTACGGAACATGACATCGTCGTTCACACGCCACAACACGCCCACTTTGGTGTTGGTGGTGCTACCGAAGGTCGAATAATCACTGAAGCGCGCGGCAAGGTTAAGCTCAAGGTCTTGCGCCATGGCAGCATTAGTTAATAGCGGCACGGTAGCCTCAACATACCCTTCATACAAGTCGTACTCACCACTGGTGCCCTCACGAGGCGACGAGCTGGTGGCACGATAATTGTTCAACCGTGGATCGGCACTAATACGTGGGTCAGGGTTATCAAAACCTTCTTCTTTACGATACTCAAGACCCGTCGCAACTAAGATCTCGCCGGCGTCTAATTGCGCCACCGGACCACTAAAGTTAATTCGAGCGTGGGTTTGACGCGACTCATTACTGTCTTGCCCTTGGAAACGAATATAATCGGTCATTTGCGTGGTGAGTGGGTTAAACAAGTTCACCGGCGTACAGCCTGCGGCAAGGTCGCTCACATCAACGCTAATGCCCGTGGTATCACACGCCCGCAAGCCAAGTGCTAAGCGGTCTAAGTCAAGTTGGTTATTACTCACAAACTCAGCTTTGTTGCGTGCATAGCTGGCGAACGCGTCCCATGTCCACGTGGCGCCAAGATAGCCGTCAAAGCCAATACCGAGCCGCATGGTGTCGACGTCTTGTTGGTTCACCCGCGGTCCTACTTCATCAAAGAAGTTAAAGACACGGAAATCGCTGCCCGAAAACTCCACGCCGAATGGGTTCACCCGCGGGTCGTCGGCGATCATAAAGCCACGGCTACCACGAATCACTGGCGGCGCGGGGCTAAACTGCTGGTTCGACTTACGGTTGTTATAGAGCGCTTCAATACGCATGGTGACGTCAGTAAACGGCTGTACCCATTGGGCATACACAGAGCTACGCTCGAGCGGCCCCACTACATAGTTGTTGTCCCAACGATTGTAACGATCGTCACCGTTGGCGGCACGCCAGTTATCAGGATCACTGCCATCGGCAGCTGGGTTGCGGGTAATACCGTCCGACTCATAAAAAGGCAAATAGCCCAGGTTGTCTTCGCGGAAAATGCCTTCGGTTGTGCCCGTTGCTAGGCCATTCAGCGGAATGCGGGTAAGTTCGCGATCTTGGCTGTAAATCGGCTTTTGGTCGGCAAAGCTTAGCGCCACCATTAAGTTGCTTGAACCAAAGTCGGTACCATGCAAGAAATCAAAGTTTACTGACTCGCGGTCGCCCTCGCTGGCTTGGCCATAATAAACCTTGGCTTGGCTACCCACGTAGTCTTTGTAAGTTTGAATGTTTACCACACCGGCAATGGCGTCTGCGCCATAAATAGCCGTGGCACCGTCTTGCAGCACCTCAACGCTTTTCACAATTGCGCTTGGAATAGTGTTCAAGTCGACAAAATCACGAAAACCACGGGTACCGGCACCGTTCACCCAACGGTTACCGTTGACCAATACCAGCGCGCGGTTCTCGCCTAAGTTACGCAGGTTAATCGTGCTCGAGCCATGGGACGTACCTGCCGAGCCGTTACCGTTTAAGCTTGCGCCAACAGATGGTAGCTCTTGCAAAATTTCACCGAGCGTTAACGCACCACGAATTTCTAAGTCGTCTTGGTCAACCACCTGAATCGGCGCACCAGACTCTTCACGGCGCGCGATACGCGAGCCCGTGACAGTGATTTTCTCTTGTGCTTGCGGCTGGTCACCTTCTGCGTTTGCTTGTTGCTGGTTGTCTTGTGCGTTTTGAGCATAAACAGGCGCGCCACTGAGCGCCGCCGAGATTGCAATAGCAATACTACTTACCGCAAGGGTATTTGCCATGCGCGACTTCATAAAACATGACTTCTTGAAAATAGACTGGTTCATGATGCGTCTCCGCAGTTAATTATAAGTTAATTATTAAACGTCGCGGGCAAGCTATCAGAGACTGAAATGCCTATGCAATCTTATTTGATTATGTGATTAGGGTATGCGCTTTTGTTATTCGAACTCACGTCGTAGTGCGCTTTGGCAATGGCTCATAAAGCTTTGAGTGAGCAGCGACATAGGCGCATGCTTTGAGGTAATAAAGCCATATTCAATAGGTATTGCAGGGGTGAACGGGCGCAATACCAACTGCTCATCAAGGTACTGCTGCGCCAAGGCGCCATTCACAATCGCGACACCTAAACCGCGCTTGGCAAACGCACAAGCGGTGGCCACATTGTGGGTGTCAATTTTCGGCCGCAAGGCTAAATTATGCTCGCGAAACGCCTGCTCAATTTGGCCGCGCGAAACACGGCCTTTACCTAACAGAATCAACTGCTGCTGCGCGAGATCGCTCGGGCTTAGCTGCTGTTGCTGGGCTAAGGGGTGGTCTTGATTCAGCGCACACATCATGCGGCTTTCGAACAGCGGCAAGGCATTGAGGCCAGGGTGGCGCTCGGGTAATTGAATAAAACCGCAATCAAAAGCGCGGTGAGCCACCAGTTCACGCGTGGAGTCTGGGCTACGTGAGTCAAGGTTAATGGTGACGTTTGGGTGCTGCCCCATGAAGTCGGCGACCACATCGGCCAACAGCCCCGCCACAAAACTCACCGGCGCCACTACTTTCAGTGAACCAATGCTGGTGTTTTTAATGTTGTGCGCCAACTGCGCTAAACGCTCAACACTGCCCAAAGTAACATCCGCTTCATTGCTGAGCGCTTGTGCTTCTTCGGTGGGTATTAGGCGGCCATGCTCACGGTGAAACAGCGGAAAGCCGACGAAGGCCTCAAAACTTGCCAGCAACCGACTCACCGCCGGCTGCGTCAACTCAAGATGCGCCGCCGCGGCAGTGGTCGAGCCCGTACGCATGACAGTATGAAAGGCCTCAAGCGCCTTCAGGCTTAACTTTTTCATTGCCGCAACCTACCCACTCACCTTCGTTGCCCCGAGTATACCGCAGTTAACCAGAGGGGGCAGCCCCTACAATGTAAGGGCTGCCCCCTCTAAATCTTTACATTGTAAGGGCTGCCCCCTCTGGATAACTTTGTGGATAAGTGGCACCAAGCGGGCGGCGGAGCGGTGCGGGTTGCCGCGGCACGCGGCAGGGGCTACAATCGGGGTCGATTATAAGCACACACCAGAGAGCCGGACATGAGCGCGAAGCTGACCCACCTGCAGCTACTTGAAGCCGAAGCTATCCATATAATGCGAGAAGTAGTGGCGGAGTTTGATAAGCCGGTGCTGCTGTACTCCGTCGGCAAAGACAGCTCCGTGCTGCTGCATCTGGCGCGCAAAGCCTTTGCGCCGCACCCGTTGCCCTTCCCGCTGATGCACGTCGACACCACCTGGAAGTTCAAAGAAATGATCGCGTTTCGCGACAAAATGGCCGCAAAGCATCAATTCAAGCTGATCACCTACACCAACCCCGAAGGCGTCGAACAAAACATCGGACCTTTTAGCCACGGCAGCAACATTCACACCGACGTGATGAAAACCCAGGCGCTGAGACAAGCCCTGAACCAACATCAGTTCGACGCCGTGTTCGGTGGTGCGCGCCGCGATGAAGAAAAGTCGCGCGCCAAAGAGCGTATTTTCAGCTTCCGCGACAGCAATCATCGCTGGGACCCAAAACAACAGCGCCCCGAGCTATGGAACATCTACAACACACGCATCCACAACCACGAAAGCATCCGCGTGTTCCCCCTTAGCAACTGGACAGAACTCGATATCTGGCAATACATCTATCAAGAACAGATCGAGATCCCAAGCCTTTATTTCGCCGCCAAACGCCCAGTAGTAGAGCGCGACGGCAGCTTGATCATGGTCGACGACGAGCGTATGCCGCTCCACCCCAACGAGCAGCCGCAGTATAAAATGGTGCGCTTTCGTACCCTCGGCTGCTACCCATTAACCGGGGCCATCGAATCGCAAGCCACTACCTTGCCAGAGATCATCCAAGAAATGCTGCTGACCACCACATCGGAGCGTCAAGGCCGCGTGATCGACCGCGATAGCGCCGGCTCAATGGAAAAGAAAAAGATGGAGGGGTACTTCTAAAGTACTGAACGCCACAGGTGAGTCATAAATCCAGCTTAATCGAAACAGACATTCTGAAGTACCTAGCGCAGCACGAGAACAAAGAGCTGCTTAGGTTCATTACCTGCGGCAGCGTCGACGACGGTAAAAGCACCCTTATTGGCCGTCTGTTGCACGACAGCCAGTTGATCTATGACGACCAGCTCGATGCCATCACCGCCAACGACACCGTCGACTTAGCGCAACTGGTCGACGGCCTGCAATCGGAGCGCGAGCAAGGCATTACCATTGACGTCGCCTATCGTTATTTCAGCACCGACAAGCGCAAATTCATCATTGCCGACACCCCAGGGCACGAACAATACACCCGCAATATGGCCACCGGCGCCAGCACCAGCGATTTAGCCGTGATTTTGATCGACGCCGAACAAGGCGTCCAAACCCAAACCAAGCGCCATAGCTTTATTGTGAGCTTACTGGGCATCAAGCACGTCATTGTCGCCGTGAACAAAATGGACCGCGTGAACTACCAGCAAAGCACCTATAAAGCCATCCAAGACGACTATCTTAAGCTGGCCGGCCTGCTTGATATTCCCGACATTCACTTTGTGCCGATTTCAGCGCTGAATGGCGACAATGTGGTGCACCGCAGCACCAACACCCCATGGTTTCGTGGGCGCACCTTAATGCAGTACCTTGAAACCTTAAAAATTCAGCGCCCCAAAGATCAACACTTTCGCTTCCCCGTACAACTGGTACAGCGCCCACAACAACAGCCAAGCGAACAGCAACGCAAACGCGGTTATGCCGGCAGTATAGCCTCGGGCACCCTGCGCGTCGGCGATACCATAAGGGTACTGCCTTCAGGGAAAGTCAGCACCGTGACCGAGATCAACACCTTCGACGGCGCACTTGAACAGGCACAAGCGCCGCAAGCGGTAACGCTAAGCCTGAACGACGAGCTAGATATCAGTCGTGGTGACATGATCGTCGAGAAAGACGCCCTGCCCTACACCAGTTCGCGGCTACGTGCCAAAGTGGTGTGGCTGCACGAACAGGCGCTGGAGCCCCAGCGCGACTACCTGTTAAAAATGGGCACGCAAAGTGCCACCGCGCACTGCGAACAGGTACGCTATGGCATCGACATCAACACCCTGCAAGAAGTGGACGCCGACCATTTAGGCCTTAACGAGATTGGTCTGTTAGATATTCGGGCGCAGCGCCCCTTGGTGTTCGACGGCTACAAGCACAATCGGGCCACCGGTAGCTTTATTTTGATCGACAAGCTCAGCAACGCCACGGTGGCGGCGGGCATGATTGAGAAGCCATTGGCCGAACATGCGCCTAACACCCAAGCGAAACGCGGACCGGTGACCTGGCAAAGCCATAAAGTGAGCCAGCAGCAACGCGCGGCGCTTAAAGATCAAAAGCCGGTGATTCTGTGGTTTACGGGATTATCGGGGGCGGGAAAATCGGCGATTGCCAATGCGGTGGAAGAGCGCCTGCATACGCTACAAAAACATACGTATTTGCTCGACGGCGACAATATCCGTCATGGGTTAAATCAGGGTTTGGGCTTTAATGATGCGGACCGCATCGAGAATATTCGTAGAATTGGCGAGGTGGCGAAGCTGTTTGTCGACGCCGGATTAATTGTGCTGTCGGCCTTTATTTCACCGCTGCGCAGCAATCGCGAGCAAGTGCGACAAATGGTCAACGCCGACCAGTTTATTGAAGTGTTTGTCGACACGCCCCTAGAGGTATGTGAGCAGCGCGACCCGAAAGGCCTGTATGCCAAAGCCAGACAAGGCGAGATCGCGCATTTCACGGGTATTAGCTCGCCGTATGAAGCTCCGGTAAAACCAGAGCTTCGGCTAAACACTCAGCAGCTAAGTGTCGATGAAGCCGCTGAGGTGGTGGTTGGGTATTTGCGGGAGAGGGGGTGTTTGTAGCTGGTTTTTTAACAAAAGCAGCTACCAACCAGACTTTTACGACCTATAACCATCAGGATTCTGCGATTGCCAGCGCCACGTATCGCGCAGCATGTCGGTGAGCGTGAGCGAGGCGCGCCAGCCGTCCCTTTTTCTAACATTTGGCCTTTCAACTAAAATCGTAGTGAACGAGCTAGCAATCAATTCGCTAAAATCCAAAACGCTTCGTTACCAAGATGTTCAAGCCTTTAATGCATGACTCGGACTGGCCAGACATCTAACCGTTTAACCATAAGTTATATTTGAACTTAGCCTTAGTATCAATTCTTGAGAAATTATAAGAAGGCGCTCCTTTTAGCTTCGATATAGCTAAATGCATCGCACCACTTGGTTTGAATGTCGTATCAAACGAGGCAAGTGTGCACAGAGCCTCAAAGGTTGCGCCAATTTCTTTAAATAGAGACGAAACATCGCCCTGTGTTAAGGCTAGTTTTTTTCCTCCAGGCCCGGGGATCGGTATAGTTTGTTTCGATCCAGAACTATATATCCGCAAGCCCATTTCATCAAAATGACTTTCGGCGATACCCAGTATCCCATGCAGCTCTCGAATCGCTTCTTTCCAAGATGAGCCGTCAAGCTTTCGCACCCGCTCATCGAGCATTTTGATAATCCCTTCCTCAATAAAAATGATGTTCTCGCTAACAGCAAGATCGCCGGATCGGGCGTTCGGAAACAAAGAGGTATGAAGCGAACTTTTATCTCTGACGTAATTCGCTACGTCAGGTCGGGATTCAACGAACTTCTCGAACTGCTCTATGTGTCTAAAGTAGTTTTGGAAATTATTGTTGCTAACGGTCACCCTAATTTGCTCATTAGTTTGCACTGAGCGGTGATTAGCGGCTAGCAAGGCAACCAATGGAATCAATGTGGCGAGAATGCCTAATGGTACCTTATAAACGGTTATTAAGTGGTTCCATCCGTGATAATCAAAGTTCCACGAGAGCTCCGAGTTCCAGCTGATAACCACCGCACTAACCGCTGCGAGTAATCCAAAACAAGCAAACGTCATTTGTACAATTCTCAACTCGAAAAACGCTTTGTCGCCTCTAAACTGAAAAAAACGCTTAAGTCCCGAATTCATGAATTGATTTACTCCTGTTCACCGAGACAATCCTGTTCTATCCAGCGAATCACTAGCTCAATACACTCGTCTTGTGACTGAATATTATATCGCTCGCTTCTTTCACCATCTGTTGTTAAACACGCACCATGTCCGTTGATCCGAATCTCTCCAATTTCTACTATTGCGACCTTGCCGTCGCGAAGCGTGTTTTTTCGACACGCTCGTAGTAATCCGGTCAACGTATTATGCTCTCCAGGGAGCGTTAAAAGATCAAAAATATACTCTCTTTTAGCTAATTTTAGGATCGCTTGATTTTCATCCGGAGTTCGCTCAAAGCAAGGGACAGAACCTTTGAGTTCGTCTTTCATTTCAACATTGAAGAACCCTTCGCAGTTCCTAACAAACTGGGAGAAAATATCATCGTACTTTAGCTGCCGGCGCATAATTTCCGATAGCCGGTCTCTCAATCTTATAAGTTGAATGGGTTGCATACTTTCACCTTGACTTAATAGATTAATAGCGATGCTACTGAAGCTTTGCTATAAATCGGCTCCAAAGATACTCAGCAGCACCCTGCTGAGTCATTTCGTCCTCAGCCTGCGGACCACCAAATCCAGACATCAAAGCTTTTAGTCGTAACGTATGTCCGTCATCGACTACAGATAACGAATCGTTTACGCTGTTTCCCATGCTTGATGGAGTTTCGCTATACGAAATTTCGCGCGTTGCAAACGAGCCTTTTCCGTACCAGATCTGACAAAACGAAACTTTTTGTCCCGAGCGATAGATAATCGCAACGAACGTCCTCGAATCTATTTGCTCGATAGAGCTAGTTATTTCAGAGTAACGCTTTCCAAGTTCAGCTAAAGAGCCGGCAAAAAGCCTAAAGATGTATTCGAAAGAGTCTTTAGTGAAAGAATCTTTTTCGTGATCGGTGAACGTCTTTTTGATGGCAAGGTTTGCTGAACGAGGCTGGTCAAATCTAATTTCGTCAGGTTTTACAGGCGCAGACGCTTTAACCGTAGCATCTGGACTTGAGCCGAATTTTTGCTCAACTAGTCGCCGAATACCTCGTGCCACATCGGCAAATGCCGCATCTTGATTACCATGCATCATGACCGGCTTTCCATCCGTCGGTAACGCATTAAGTTTACCTAGTGGCGTAGAATGCCAGTCGACATCTCGAAGTATGATGGGGATGACAACGGCTTCGTTGTCTTTATGTCGCTGAAGAGCGACACTCATTTCACGTTCATAACAATAGTTTGAAGCAATAAAATCGGCGCTCACTAACAGAACTACAATATCTGCCTCTAACAGCTTGTCAGAAATTTTTTCATCTAAGACCTCTCCTGGCAGTATTTCTCGGTCATACCAATCCGATATCAACCCCTGTCTTCTCAAAGCCGCCAAGTGACTTCCGAGCTCATTACGCAACTCTTCGTCCTTATGCGAATACGACATGAAAACTTTATGCATTGCAGTCCCCTTTTTAGCAGCGCTCAAGCGAGACTCGTTGTAGGGAGCTATGGATGTTGCCCCCGTTAAGCGAGGTGCTTGATTTATTCCACGCATCTATTAGCTCTTGTTCTTGTTTAGTTGTTTTCCTACCGCCCCTATATCCTTGAGGGCACGCACCCTCGCACAATCCAGCATCAACATCGTCGCATTTGATGTGTACCTTGACACAAATAGGAATATCACTTTGTTTAAGCTCTCTAATATTTCCTTGAATCCAGCTACTCGAAGCTTTTGTCCAAGCATGCTTTTGATCCATTACATTGATAAGGAACATCACGATTCCCGCCGTCATTCCATAAACAAAAAAGCGGTACCCGCTGACGTCGCCGCCAAAAACAGATACCGCTTCATTCTGAAAATTGAAATCAATGTTATAGAACAACCATGCCAGCGAACCGCTCTCCCGGCAATTAGACAAAACTCATATAAAACCACCGAACTTGCGACAGTCTGTGTCGCGGAGAGTCAGATGAAACCAAAAAGAAGTTATTTGAACGCAAACAGGTGCCAAACGCCTCCCTTCTCAATCTAGGTAGCTCATACTTCTAGTACGGGCCTGACCGGCCGCTACAGTTGCTGTGCCACTAAAATTGTTTTGATAATACATCAGTGGCTCTTGTACGCTTTCACCTACGGCCTTAAAGCCCGCAAAGTGAATCACCGCGGAGATATCATGTTTCGAAAATATTTCTATTAAGAGCGCTCGGTCGGCGATATTCCCTTCCACAAAAGGAACTTGCTTTCCGGTGATCTGCTCAACACGTACCAGACTTTCACGAACACTGTTTGAGAGATCGTCGAGCACTAACACTTCGTGTCCGGCTGCTAACAATTCGACGACTGTATGGGAGCCGATATAGTCGGCTCCACCTGTGACTAAAATCATTTTTGCTCAATCTCAGAACGTTGTAAAAACTCACAAATCCGTGCACAAGCCTGCCCATCACCATACGGGTTGTGGGCGCGGGACATTAAGGCATACTCGTCTGCGTTGTTGAGCAGCGATGACACAGACGAAACGATCGTTGACTCGGATGTTCCCACAAGGCGAACGGTACCGGCATCGACGGCTTCTGGGCGCTCAGTGGTGTCACGCATTACAAGTACGGGTTTACCCAAGCCTGGAGCTTCTTCTTGTACGCCGCCGCTGTCGGTAAGCACTAAATGGCAGTTTTGCATTAACCAAACGAACGGTTCATAACCTAAAGGCTCGATAAGGTGGACATTTGTTAGGTCACCTAATAGGCTACGAACTGGTTTTTGCACATTAGGGTTCAAATGAACCGGATACACAAAGTGTACGTCTGGATGCTCTACCGCGAGTGAGCGAAGCGCTGCACATATATTTTCAAAGCCTTGACCGAAGTTCTCCCGACGGTGGCCGGTGATCAGCACATAACGCTTACCAGACAACTCAATCGACAGCCCTGCGTCTGAAAGCTTGGTCGAAATCGACTCGCGTAGCTCGGTGGAGTTCGAGATCTTCTCTGTAACCCACTTTAAGGCGTCAATCACCGTATTCCCGGTGACGACAATTGACGCGCCTTTCACGCCTTCAGCGAGTAAGTCGTTACGGTTACGCTCGGTTGGAGAGAAATGCCATTGGGTTAAGCGTCCGGTCAATTGGCGATTTGCTTCCTCGGGCCATGGCGAATAAAGATCATGGGTACGCAAACCAGCTTCAACATGACCAACGGGAATGCGTGCGTAAAATGCCGCTAACGATGCGGCAAAGGTCGTCGCTGTGTCGCCATGTACCAGCACAATATCTGGTTGCGCTTCAGCAAGCACTGAGCGCATTCCTAATAGCACAGACGATGTGACATCGTAGAGATCTTGGCCCGCTTTCATAATATCTAGGTCATAGTCTGGCGTAATTTCAAATAACGCCAAAACTTGATCAAGCATTTCACGGTGCTGAGCAGTAACAGCTACCACTACTTCAAAGCGCGCATCGGCTTCGAGGGCTTTGACCAATGGGGCCATTTTAATAGCCTCTGGACGGGTACCAAAGGCGAATAATACTTTCATTGATAACTACCTTCTAAAACGTAAACAACAAGGGGCTATTAAGCGCGTGTCACACCGCAAAAGTCTAATACCTCGCCCTGCACAGTTAGTTTTTTGAATTCATTGTGTGAGACTAAGTAAACAACGATATCTGCGTTTTTAGCGACATCATGATAGTCGTTTAATACGATGCTTTGATGCGATTTTAGGTTCGGCTCTACTGCCAACGCGTTGATGTCTTCTAACACTAACGACTGAAATACCGCTAGTGCAGGAGATTCGCGTAAATCGTCGATGTTGGGCTTAAAAGCCAGCCCCATGCAGGCAACGGTTGGCTCTCGCCCTTCTCGTTCACGAAATGCTTTTACGTCTGTGAGAATACGTTCGACTACCCAAGCGGTTTTATAGTCATTAATTTCACGGGCGGCGCGAATGATACGCGCATCATCGCCGCCGGCATGTACGATGAACCATGGATCTACGGCGATACAATGCCCACCAACACCAGTTCCTGGCTGGAGGATGTTCACTCGTGGGTGACGATTGGCCAGTCGAATCAATTCCCAAACGTCGATACTAAACTTGTCGCAAAGTACCGAAAGTTCGTTTGCGAACGCAATGTTCACATCACGGAAGCTATTCTCGGTAAGCTTTGCCATTTCCGCGGTACGAGCGTCGGTGGTAAGTACTTCACCTGAAACAAACGAGCGGTAGAAGTCTGCGACAATATCTGTCGCTTCGGCGGTGATACCGCCGACAATACGATCATTCTCAACTAGTTCTCGCATAATATGACCAGGCAGTACACGCTCAGGACAATGAGCGATATGGATAGAGGATGTATCAACACCCTCTTCACGCAGTACTTCCTCAACACGTTCGGTTGTGCCTACAGGCGATGTCGATTCCAGAATAACCATGTTCCCGGCTTCTACTACCGGCGCAATAGAACGTGTTGCGGCCTCAATGTAGTCAATATTAGGCACATGCCCGTCATGAAACGGGGTTGGTACTGCTAATACAAAAACATCAGCTTTCTTCGGCGTCAGCGACGCGGTGAGCTTTTTGTCTTTAACAGCTTTTGCCACATAAGCGTCAAGCTCAGGCTCAACAATGTGAATATCACCATTGTTGACTGTGTTTACGACATCTTCTGAGACGTCGATGCCGAGAACCTGGTAGCCTTTGTTGGCAAGAAGTGCGGCGGTGGGTAGGCCGATGTAGCCTAGGCCTATGATACAAATATCCTTTGTCATACTGCATTCCTATAGTTTTATAATCTGATGAAAGCTAAAAGCTACGACTTACCTCAAACTCTATTAGCTCAAGCCAACCATCTTTAAATTCCAAAGCGTTCACTGACGGGCTTTCCGTCGTTTGAGCCTTCCAAACCACGATTTTTTTTCCTTCGTTGAGATAAAAAGCTCCCGGATACGGTCTAGTTACAGCTCGTACCAGCTTTTCTGCGTCATAAACACTCCCATTCAAATCAATCTGACCATCCTCAGGGCGACGTCCAGGCCATTCAGTTGCCAGGCTACGGTCTTGCTCTTGCAAATTGAGTTTATCGGCCATTAGTACTGGGACTACTTTCCTCATCAGCGCAATATGTGCTTTGTTTACGCTTTGATACAATTCTTGTGCATTAGTACTAGATGACAATGGAATTACCACCTGATCAACGATTGGCCCGGTGTCCACACCTGTATCAAGTTTAAACAAAGTGACTCCAGTTTTATCTAGTCCCTTCAATATTGCCCACGGTATTGCTGCTCGCCCTCGCCCCTGCGGAAGCAGTGTCGGGTGCATTCCCAGTACTCCCCGCTTGGGGGAGCGTAGAAGATCCTCCGAAGCAATTTGAGACCAACCTATGATAAACAGCCAGTCTAATTCATGACTCTTGATGGCCTCGATGACATCACAGTTGTTCACATGCCGTGATTTCAGTAGTGGTACACTATGACATTCGCAAAAGTCATCGAGGTAGACACGACCTGACTTATTAACAGCTTGATCGTCTTCCAACGTCATCGCAAAACTAAGTTGGCCACCGGCCTCATGTAAAGCCTCCATGCATGAAAGGCCAAGCTGAACGCAGGTCACAAATCCGATTTTAATCATCTTATGAAAGCTCTTTTAAGTAAATTATTAGTAGACTGGTGGCGGCTTAAGTAGATAAACGAATGTCCGCAAGATAATACTTGCATCTCTCCACAATGTGACACTCTCCGAGTATTGCTCATCAAAGCTCGCTTTCTCGGAAACGCTCATTCCATCGAATGACGAAACCTGGGCAAGTCCAGTGAGTCCTGGACGACACTCTAAAGCACCACTTTTACGTCGAAGTTCCGCCAGTTCAGTTTGTGCTGGTATTGGGGGGCGCGGTCCAACTATGCTCATGTCGCCTTTGAGAACATTAATCAGCTGCGGAAGCTCATCTATATTCGTACGACGAATCAACTTCCCTATCCAGGTAAGTTGTACCTCACCGACTCTATCCGAAGGTAGGTCACCGGTATTAACGGGCATACTTCTAAACTTATAAAAATCAAAAAGCTCCCCATGTCGCCCTATACGCTTTTGTTTAAATATAATTGGACCTGAGTCAAAGACTTTAATAAATAAGGCTATAGCAATCAAAAAAGGCGACAGCGCCAGCGTCGCGCATACGACGATAAGAAGGTCTAAGAACCGTTTCCCGTGACGTTGATAAAAAGAGTTTTTTTGCACATCGAACTCCCATACACTGGATTAAAAGGCTAAGCGATACCCTGTTGGAATACTAGTTGAAAGGCTTCAGCGTAATAAAGCCCTGCTTGTCCCCCGCGATAGGCGGCTAACCCCCGCAAAACCTCTTCACTACGTGGGTGTGGATATGGGCGCATTACTTTTCGATAATGAGCAAGCGCTTTGATTTTCTTATCGAGGAGCTCTTCGCCGACTTCTACAAAAGTTGAAGGTATAAAATTCTCACCCGTGGTTGGAAATGCCCAATCTGTAGAAGACAATATTTCCATAAAGTATAGTGCTTGCAGCGCAGTAATATCGGATCGGCGTTGATACAATCTAGCTGCTGCCTGACAAGCCTTAGATACTTGCACATGGTCATCATTCAAGTCACCTGGGTGGTGGGTAAAAATGCGAGATGGCTGAAACTTTTCAATCTGCTTTTCTATAAACTGGACGATTTCAACATGCGGAACGGTATTCATTCGAATATTAGGGAAACTTCCTAGTATGGGCTCTCGGAAACTGACTTCGCGATTAGCTGCGCACATATTTTGATATAGCTCATCGTCTGATGGACGATGATTTCTCACATCAACATAACCGCACAAAATAATGGGCTGTACGATCTCTCCATCAGAGACGAGTTTCGTGCCTGTCGCGCCGAAGCCCAAAATTTCGTCGTCTGGATGTGCTACGACTATCAAGTTTACTTTTTTTGACATTATTAACTCTTCTTATTCTCTTCTACGGCTAGAGCTGTTTTACGCAATTGTTCGGTCATTGTATACGGTGGGCGCCACCCAAGAAGTCTTGTGGCCTTCTCTGAGTTCACATACAAGTCCTCGAACAAACGTTGCACAACCGTTTTTTTATTTAATAGTGCAGCGCCTAACTTCATTAGACTGGCGGGAAGGGAGAAAATTATTGATTTGCTAGCTATCGCTAACTTTAGACGTTGAATTAGTAGTGTTGTCGATACGTCATCTTGGTCCGATACTAGGAAGGTTTCATTTATAGCTTTGGGATGGTCCATACATAGCGAAATAAAATCACAAAGATTATCAATCCCTACTAGACTACGTCTATTATGCACTGCCCCAAGCGGCAGTGGGAGCCCCTTATCAAGCCAATTCATCATTGATTCAAAGTTTGCTTTCACACCTGGTCCGTATATGAGTGGGGGGCGGATAATAACGAATTCCATTCCTGTTTGTGCTGAAATTTCACGCAGGCCTACTTCCGCTTCAAGCTTTGAAATCCCATACGGGTCAACAGGCTCTAGCTGTGAAACCTCATCAATAGCCGCCTTGGAGAGATTCCGCTCACCGTGAACTTTTATAGAGCTGATGTAAACAAACCTTCTGACGCCGCTTTTCGCCGCTAATCGCGCTAATTGAAGTGTTCCTTCGGTATTTATTTTTCGGTATTCAGCTAAGGGATCAGAAGCTGACTCGTTCATGATGTGGGCACGCGCCGCACAATGAATTACAACATCGCAGCCAGATATCCATTCACAAGATTCCCGCGATAGGTTACCACCAATATCGAACTGAATCGCCCCTCTTTCGTTTGAAGGGGTACGCGAGAGCAAAATTAGCTCACTGTATCTTGTATTCAACTTTTTAAATAGATTTTTGCCGAGAAACCCTGTAGCTCCTGTGATAGCAATTTTGCGCCCCATTACTTTTCCTTAACAATACTTATGATGCTAGAAGCTAATTTATTCGATATTGATGACCTCGAAAAAGTTTTTACAAAATCCAACCGCGGAGTAATGTCCATCTCAAGAGTTTTCGCCGCATCATAACCTTCTACAACACTGCAGGGATGAAACACAGCAGCGTTTTCGATGTGCGCCTTTATAAACTCTGAAGCGTACCCTGCAACTCCAGCCAAAATCGGCTTTCCGGTAGTCGCATATTCAAATAACTTGGATGGTAGTACTTTTTGTAGCGCCAGAGAGTTATTTAGGTGCAGAAATAAAATATCCGCATTTTCATATTCTTTTATAAGTTGATCACGCTTTACAGGTGGTAATATCTCTATATTTAACAAGCCATGCTGAGCTACTATTGCTTCCAAGTTGCTACGTCTCCCTCCATCACCGATGATTCTAAACTTATATGACGGTCCTAATATCTGTGCAAGCCCTGGCAGAATTAAATGTAGCCCTTGACAGTCTCCTATATTCCCGCCATAAAAAATAACTTTTGATTCAGATTCGATCATTTCTGAAGGCCAGCTATGCTTAGCGAATTCCGCATCAATACCATTTGTTAAATAGCTATACGATTTATTTGGATACCTTGCGTCAAAATAAGACTTAAACCCTGGACTTACTAAATTTACGTGGCTCGCTCTCCTCACCGCATACTTTTCCAGAGTACTAAATGCAGGAACGGCTAAAAACGTAATGTAGCGAGGAAAAACGTCGGCCAAAGTATCAACAAAAATATCGCGAATATCTAAATAAAGCTTTGCTTTTTGTTTACGGGCTATAAAGGAAGCCAATACCGCAGTCATCAACCGCGAGGAAGTCGCGACCACGATATCGTAATTATTGTCAGTGGTTACCTTACGAACGTAGTTAGCATAATGACGAAATGTTCGGGCTTGATCTAGAAAGCCATTTTTGTGACTTGGTAACTGCACACGATAAATAGAATAGTTTTTATTATGCTCTACGCCTAAGCCTTTCGATTTATACGTGTGATACCGGTTGGGTTGGGTTGTAACAATATCGATATGCCCGCCTAATGGTAATGCATCAGCAAGCGCACGTGTCAATGCCGTCGCTCGAAAAGAGCCGGCGGAAAGATCTGGATCAAAATAATACGTTAGAAATAGAATTCTCATGGCTCTATAAATATATTTACTATGCGAGTGTTAACTCAGAAGTAAAGTGCTGGTTCGGAACGACTAAAACGATTCGAGTCGTCGGAACAGATTTGCCAAACTCAGGGTGCCACGTCGTCTCTTCGAGTCTTACTGGCACATCTGTGGAAAACAATAAAGTATCGCCTGATACCAGAATCAAACGAACAGAACGAGTATCGATGACCTCCGCCTCCACGTCAGGATGCAAATGAAAATGAGCCATGACTGTATTGGTAGAAGATGCGCCTAACTCGTCTTTAATCAGTACCTTATCATCAAACACTTTACAGGTTCGTACATGTGTAAGTCCTTTTTTGAAGTGACAATAACCATCATGCTGAGCTCGAGCCGATACGAACTTTTGAGTAGCCTCAAATTCAACGCCGGAAATTTGCGCTCGTCGACCAACGCGGAACCCAGCCCAAACATCAGAGGAGTTCTTGTCTTTCACAAATAAGGTATTATGCGCCGGAGTAGAACGCTGACGCTGACGCTCTGGCCCCTCCCCATACTCCGAAGTTCCGGAATTTACAAATATCCGCTGACGCCCTAACGATAGCTCAATGCTCAAAGAATCAGCATGTGCGTGACCAGGTAAGTAACTGGGACCGACCTCAGCATGGTCGAAAAAAAGCGTGAACGAGCCGCGTTGCAGCCTAGAGTAACCTGAGCTTTCGAGTGTTGATAACCCAAACAGATTCGTGTCATTCGTTACT
This sequence comes from Pseudidiomarina piscicola, assembly GCF_902806985.1. Classification (GTDB taxonomy): domain Bacteria; phylum Pseudomonadota; class Gammaproteobacteria; order Enterobacterales; family Alteromonadaceae; genus Pseudidiomarina; species Pseudidiomarina piscicola. The sequence goes on along the minus strand of NZ_CADCXY010000003.1, from coordinate 252,837 downwards.
ATACCAACTAACGCCGCAAAACTAAAAATCTCCTTTGGAGAAGGTGCTATTCCAAACGCAGCGTCATTAAAAAAGCTAATACCTCCGTCTGGGTGACACATCACTGATAACCAACGCAGTCCGCGGCCTATAACGTCTGCCCAGTCAGATAGTCGAGGATTAAACCGAGCGTCGTCGCAAGCAAGTGCCAAGTTATACAGATCAATTAAATCCCAAAGCAGGATGCAGTGATACATCGGGCTTAATTCAAAGTGCCCACCGTCAGCCATAAACTGTTCTAAAACTTCTCGCTTTAGCAACTCTAATCCTTTGGAAATATAATCATTAGCTCTATCACTATTCAAAAAACTTCCAGCAAATACCAATGCCTTAGCGTTGGCAAAAAGGTGATTGCCTAAGATATGAAACTCCAGTTGCCTCATTAATGCATCAGCTTGTTGCTCAATACTACACAGTATGTCGACACTGTATTCTTGATTAAACTGACACCACTTAATCCAGTTCACTAACCTTAAAGAAATAGGATAAGGCTCCCAACCATTACCATTCAGCGGAGGGTTTTCTTTAATCCATTTTAGAATGAACTTCTTTTGTAAATTGTACCGTCTCTCACCACCCACAGAGTTTAGGTCATTAAAATAATGTAAATTATAAAGCCAAAGCTTCGAATGTTGAGATTCATCATGCCAATCTTGTGGCGTAATGATATATGCTTTTTTATTCAAAAAGCATACTTCGCTGTTTTCAAATAGACTTTGTTCACCAGCTTGCAGATTACTTAGTGACCACCTTTTTGCCGAAAGGTTTTCAGACGATTGCGCCGATAATGACTTGAGTGAGAAAAAGCGATATTTGAGTCGATATAATATTTGCTCCAACTTTAACGGCTTAATAGTATGGTAGTAACGTGATATACGTTTCATAAGATACAGTTAACAATCACTTGGCTTTAAAAGGTTTGGTGTGCATGGCTGCTTGCAAAACTAAATCCGCTCCTGCTAAATAACCTCGAACTGCGCCATAAAGGACTTTCAGTCGTGTATGGACATCTTCCGCTTTTTCGATGCCGGATGTAAACCCGAGTATAGTACGCTAGTACTACACATTGATAAAGCAACGATTCGCCTGTAACCTCCCGTTTACCCGCTGATTTCATCTAGCTCGACTTCGTCAATGGTCAGATACTGTCTACCGAAACTCCATTCGTACGATATCTCGATAAACACTGCAGTCATCCATGCGAAGATATCAACGGCTATTCACAGAAGGCAAAATGCTTCATTTGGTCACAGTGTAGTCGCAAGCACGTGAGGCTTTGTTTCTTCTGCTGCCTTTACTTACAGCAAGCACTCTTTAAATACCGTCGGCACTTGCGACGCCATGGCTTGCTTTGATATCGTGCTTTGTGCGTTTTATTGTAAGTGAAACTAACAACGCGGCATGGAATACTTGCAAAAACGCTTTTACGCTCCGCGTTAGTTCCATCATGAGCACATCGGACGCTTCCATACCTCCGTATTTTTGTCCCCATTTGTAAAGCGTTGAATTAGTAATGCCATATTTACGGAGCGGTTACATTTATCATTGCAGCCCTCATAACTTACTTTCTAATCTGGTTAGCAGCCTCGATAGTTGCTCGAGTAACTTCAAACAACTCATCTAAGGCGATTGGGGCTGAACCCCCACGCTTAATAGACTTCAAAAAAGCCACGACACACGCATTTTGGCCTTTGTCTTGACGCCACAATCGCATTTTCGTGAAGTTTGGCCATCCAAACCCTTTTAGTAAACGAAAATTATCTAGTTGTAATACTCGTCCCGACGTAAAAACTTCAACCCGTTCTTTCGGAAAGCTATTAGCCCCATTGGCAAAGTAATGAATTGTAGCCAATGATCCGTCCTCAAAGGTGATTATAATTGTAGCCTTGTCTTCAGTGATCTCTGCTCCGCCTGCGTCTCCAATACTTTTTGCTTGAATTGAAGTAATTGAAAACCCCACAAGAAAACGTGCTAAATCGATAAAGTGGCACGCTTCTCCGATGATTCTACCACCACCCACTTCGATATCCTGAGTCCAATGGCTTGCAGGAACCAAGCCGGCATTGATAGTCAAGACTACGGTCTTCGGTTGCTTGATTGGATCAAGTAATCTTTTCATTTTTTGGACGTGGGGCGCAAAGCGACGATTAAAGCCAACCATCAAAAGAGGTTTATAGTCGACCTCGTGAAATGCTTTTTCTAACTCGACCACTTCACCTAAGGTTATTGCTAATGGCTTTTCAACAAAAATGTGCTTACCAGCTTCAAGTGACTGTTTTACAAATCGCGCATGACTGTTATGGCGTGTCACTATCACGATAGTGTTAACCTTATCGTTAGCTATCAACGCATCAGTATCAGTTGTTGCTTCTTTAAACCCTTCTTTTTTGCCATAGATAACTCCATTTACTCCTCCAGAAGTCGCGACTGAGTGTAAATTCGCATTGGCTTTTCTAAATGCTGGAATAAGCATGCGTGACGCATAGCTTCCCGCACCAATAAAACCTACAACTGGCTCTCCTGGGTAAACTTCTCCACTCCCATTCAAAGAAATACTTGGTACCACACGGGTCTTAACATCGTGCGAATACATTAAAATTATACCTAGAGCTGCCTTATCGTTACTAAGAATGTCATACGCGTCTATCGCATCATTAAATTCGAAACGATGTGTAATTAATGGCCGTACATCAAGAAGGCCTGAAGACATCATCTCCAAAACAGCTTCAAAGTTTCGTTGTTCTGTCCAGCGTACATAACCGAAGGGGTAGTCATTACCGGATTCTTCATAGCTTGGATCGTAACGCCCAGGCCCATATGAACACGAAACTTGAAAAGTCAACTCTTTCTCGTAAAACTCTGAGCGGTTTAGCTCCGTTCCAGTAACACCTACAAGAATAATGCGCCCGCGGCGACGACTCATTGTTGCAGCTTGACTAATCGGATCTGACGAACTTGTCGAGGCAGTGATAATTACGCCATCGATACCTCTCCACTGGCTGAATGCAAGACCAACTTCGACAGGGTCTTGCCCGCTTGAAGGGTTACATGTGTCCGCACCGAATTGCCGTGCTAACTCAAGTTTCTGTTCATCATAGTCGACTGCAAGAACGCGGCAACCTTGCGCTTTCAACAGCTGAATAGTAATTAGCCCTATTAAGCCAGCCCCAATAACGCAAAAAGACTCACCAAGTGTGGGAGCTAATAAGCGAACTCCTTGTAAACCAATACTAGAGACAACCGTAAAACAAGCTTCCTCGTCGGTCACATTATCCGGGATACGGGCACAAAGGTTTTTGGGGACTCGAACAATGTCAGCATGTGCTCCATTTGAGACGACACGATCGCCTAACTTAAATCCCTTAACTCCATCGCCTACATCCGAAATCACACCAACATTAGAATAGCCAAGGGGAATTGGATGAGTTAACTTTGCTTTTATTGCCTCGAACGTGGTTGCCAGGCCATCCGTTTTAATCTTCTCCAAAACCATTTTTACCTTTTCAGGTTGCTGACGCGCTTTTTCGAGAACGGAAGCCTTGCCAAAGCTCACTAGCATGCGCTCAGTTCCAGCTGAAATTAACGATACTCTCGTATCTATAAGCAAAGTTCCCGCGGCTACTAACGGCGTAGGAGCTTCTAAAATGCTAGTGTGACCTTTTGACAGATCTTGAAGTATTTGTTTCATATGCTTTCTTTATTTGATTGAAAATTTTTAATCGCTACTGGTAACTTTAAAGTATTCTTATTAAATCTCTAACAACCGTTCTATTAACGTTAGGTCTTGTTCTTTCGTCGTGTAATCCAACGCCTTAACTCTATCTGACGCTGTTCTTAACGATGTCATTTTATCCGGTAGCTCAGCGGCTATCCGCTCAGCGCATGTAACATAATTGGCATCTGACAGTAGAACTGAATTCCCTAAACTCTTCCCGAAAACACCATCCTGTGAGCCTTCACGTAAAATTAGAGGCTTCCCCATAACTGTAGCTTCATAAAACCTATTTGTTCTAGCCCATTTCAAGTTATAGTCTGACGATTCGATTGGCTTATATGCTCCCCAGACAATATCTACTTCGTTGTATAAACAAGAAACCTGTTCTGGGTTTTTATATTCACCTAGATACAAGACATTATCTAAAGATATCAGCTTCTGAAACTCAGTGTATCCATCAAAAACAAACCCTGCTAATACAAGTTCAAATTTGTTTGAGTACTCACTCAAAAGATGATAAAGGCAATTAGCGGACCAAGCACACCTTAACAAACCAAAGTAGCCTATTTTGACTCGACCACTTTCCTCTTCAGCTTTGAGTAGTCTTGTGTAATATCCTTTATCATACCAGCTAAACTGGACTTTATTCTCAACAACCACTATATTTTCTATCCTGTAGCAAGCTTGAAAAAATTCAGTTTTGAATTTTTCGGAGGTAACGACTAGTAGCCCCACTTTTGCTAGGAATAGTCTCTCGATACACCGATAAATTCTGGATAGAACTCCTTTAGATGTTTGAATAGGCCGAATATCCCCTACCTCTACGACAACTTGACATTTAGTAAAGATACAAGCAATAACCCCCAAGAATACTAGGTCTGAACCGAATAAATATATAATATCAGTATCTTTTACCGATTTACGCACAACTAGCAACGCTTTAAGATAGGCGTTTAAACGTGCAATATATCTTCCCTTTCGTAGCTCACCTAGTAACTCGACCTTATGCCCTACATTTGAGCCTTTGTGATAATCCCTTTGAAACGCAAACACTCCCTTGAGATGGAGTGCCGTTGAAACTGTCTCTATTCTTTTAGAGAATCTTGGTTGTCCAACTGTCGGCAAAACGAACACAATCGAACTCTTCATATCAAAACACGCTCCTCACTAATACCCAAGGGCCTACTTCAACCTTTACCATAGTAAAACCATCTACGACCAATAACTACTAAAACTAGACATTAGCGTCTTTCAATTCCCGTTAATAGTTTAAGTCCGAGCAAGACGATCAAGATAGGTAACATCGCTCCAACGAAAGAAAATAAATCGGCCCGAACAAACAGTGGAAAGGACGCAAGGTATTTCAACATAGGAAGAATTACATAGATATGCTTGCTTAACACAAAGAAAACAAAATTAAGAAAAGCGACAAAAATAACCCCATATAATATAACACCTAAATAGCCAAACTGCGCATAACCCTCACCAAACAACGTGAAAGTTCTAACCCAATTGCCGGGGCGTATTGCCCCATAAATCTCAATCGTCTTACGAGAGCTAAAGCTCACATTAGGCTTATTTGACCATACAACTCTTGGAATTGGAGTTAATAGCGTATAGATCAACTGTTTCCCATATTCATATTCGACTCGGCCTGACGACAATGCATCCTTTAATACCGGAATTTCCGAAACAGTGTATAGTCCTGTGTATCCGTGAGTCAAAATCTTTGAGTAAGAATCTGAAAGGTTGATATCTAAACCAGCTCGCATCATTGCCGCAGCGGAAAAGTAGATAGGAAGGATTAACATCCCTACTATTAAAATATAGGAATATATACGAACCTTTTTCAGAAAAACGAGATAAGCAAAGAAAATAGAGGCGAAAATAAAAATAATAGGAGACCGATGAGTTGATGTTTTAACAATTAGAACAATCTCCAAGAGCGAGATAATCACAAAGAGCAAGTATGCAAGTCTCTTTTTACCATGAGCATAGATATCTAATATGGTTACAAACAGCAAAACTTTAAGTATTTTCGTTACGAAAGAAAATCCCCCAGTCTCAAGGCGGTCATTATAGTTTTCGAGTAGAAACTCACCGCGAGAACTTACATCAAGAAGGCTTTCACTTAAGAAAACATCTAGAAAAAACCACGCCATCAAGGAAAAGCATATGACCATTCCGTCTCTTAGCTTAAAAAGGGGGGGGATCCTTGTTGTCTTTATTCTATCCCTAATATCTGCTAACAGATATTTTCGTGACAATCTTAATACCCCTAAAAAAATCACCAAGTTAGCTATAAATACGGATGTTAACAACAAATAACTTTCAGAATACTTTAAACTCAACTCAGCATCATTGACAAAGTAGACGAAAGGGATGAGATAAAATATCATTCCGAATAAGAAAACTATAAACGCCAAAAGCTCGTTTCTCATCATAGTCTTCCGATAAAAAACAATTGACTTTATCAATCCTAAAATGAAATATATGTACAAGCTAAAAGCTCCACTAAGTTGTGTCAAGGGCGTGATCTAAATACAAAAAATATGTCTAAGTCAACAAGGATCATATGCATTTGACCTTTTTGTGGTGTTCCGAACTCTGTGTCAGTTCGTTAAACTAAGCAAAAAGAGATGATACTTGACAAATCAAAAAACTTCGACATGGCAGGCCACCTTTAAACAATTGCGTAAAGGCAAAGACCTCACCGGCCAGGACGAGCTCCTCACGCACCTTACCGAGCAACTCACCGAGGCCACTATGCAGGCTGAGTTTGAAGGACACCTCAGTAATAAAGGACAGCCTAACCACAAAAACGGCTCGCCGTCGAAATTAGTGAAGAGTCCTGCCGACAGCTTTGAGCTTGATACGCTTATTGTCGTCCTCAAGCCCTTTAAGGCGCTTCATCATCGATGCGTTCCATCCGCCAAATTGATCCGAGCTCATACCGTGTTCACGGCAAAGCTCTGGAACGGGTACACCGTTCTCGTTTTGTTTCAGAATCGCTAAGATCTGACTGTCTGTGTATCGTGATTTGCGCATAGAAAACTCCTTCATTTTAGTTTAACGGAATTTTCTACTTATAACTGTTCCGATTTTTCGGGGGGATTACATGACCAAAGCCAAAGGGGCTTTAACAATGAGAGCATCTTGCTTAAGCTTTCTTTATGCGGGTATTTTAAAACCAGCTGAGCGCTGTTCGCACTCGCTACAATACTAGAATATGACTCTGTCTCACCTAACCATCCACTTTGAAGGTCGCCTGAATGGCCACATAGATTTATGAAAACTTGGCTGATACACAATATTGAACACTTTTTTCAGAATCAGCCACTCACTCCATCTACTAATTTACCGCTACATTTTAAAATGTACTCAATTTCAATTCAAAGATAAGCGACTTGCTGCATTCCTACTTATATTTCCTTAACCTCTTAACTAATGGGTTACAGTAGATCACCGGCCGAGAAAACCTTGGGGAAAGCAATTTCAAATGGAGAAGGATAAAGCACAACCATGCAAAATTACCTTTCCTTGCTGCTAAATTCAAACCTTTCAGCAGACTTTCAGACTGAACTCGGCGGAATAGAGTATCCGAATCTATATAGTTGGACAATATACCAACCTCCCGCGTAATCGCTAAATTATCCAGTAACTCTCGAACGTCCACCTCTTCTGTAATGTTCCTACTCGACCACGAGGAGCTGCCTGAGTTTTTCCGGTATACAACGCCTGGATTTTGACTTACGTACATATCACCGAATGTAAGGCTAATTAGCTTCAGTCTAGTGTCACCCGCAAAGTAACGTCCACCGTAGACAGGGATGCTTAAAATCTTTTTCCAAATTTCTGTTTTTGTAACTAAGGAGCATGTAGTCACAAACGGTGTCTTTTTAACATATGAACTTAGGCTAAACCTTTTAGGGTTAGGAGTATATACTTTAACCTTAGTCCCTTTTAGGACATAGCTTGCTCCACCATAGATCGAAATATCCTTCTCAGCCATGAATACCTCAATAGCTCTTTGAAGGTGACTACTTGATAGCCAATAATCATCACCTTCACACAAGGCTAAGAACTCTCCCCGTGCTCTGTTAACATTAAAAGACTGCGCTATGAAGCCCTTTGAGAACTGGTTTTTTGTTTGAATCATTGGTTTGATTAAATGTGGATACTTCTCCCGATACTTATCTATAATTTTTGAGGTACCGTCCGTAGAGGCATCGTCATGAATCAAGATCTCAATAGGAAAGGTAGTTTCCTGCTTTAAAAAGCCAATAATGGCGTCTTCTAAATGTTTTTCATGATTAAATGTAATGCAGCTAACAGAGACTAACGGCTGGTCGTACTCTTCTGTCCATGAGGCAATGATTTCTGACTCTGTTCGTAACAAGTCAGGAGATATTTGAGCTACTTGATTTTTCATTAATTCAGGCCTACTTTAATTATACTTCAGAACTTAACGGAACGTGTTATTCGCGCTCTACACGCCGCGAAAGCCTATCAAATATGAGTAACAAGCCTTCAGCGCGAAGCCAGAAGCTAGAAATAAGGTAACAAAACACACCACAACATACCGTCAGCAACAGAATCAAATACGGATTCAATGCGAGCACACTCGCCAACAGCCCGGCTACACTACTGCCCAAAACCGCCGCGAAAACAGGCTTTACCACATCGCGTAGTTGCTCCGCAAGCGAGTAACCGACAAGCTTTTTCGAAAAGTAAGTATTTGGAAGTAAAGCCAAGAATGAAGCAATTACCTGAGACCAGACAATGCCAATAACTCCATGAGGAAGAGCTAGAAAAAGAAGGAGCAAACTCACTGTTTTCTTAAAAAGACCAACTTTAAAAACCAGATCCGAACGCCCAATAACATTTAGTAAGTTTACGTTTAACGCATGAATTGGGTAAAGCAATCCGACCACACATAACAACTGCAAATAAGGCGTTGCACCGAGCCACTTTTCATCAAACAATAAGTCAACAACCCTAAATGACAGTGCCGCCAGAAGCAGCATAATTGGTGCTATCATAAACATCATCAATTGCATGATTTGCCGATATTTATGTTTTAGTATCTGATAATCATCTTGCAAAGTTGAAAGCGCTGGAAAAGTCGCTTGTTGAACTGCGCCAGTCAACTGATGCGATATAAGGTCATTTATTTTCCGGGCAAAGAAATATAACCCTGTGATTTCAGCGCTAAAGAAGCGCCCAATAACCAATACATAAGAATTTTGGAACACAACGGAAAGTAAGCCTTCACCGAGCAAATTGCGGCCAAATGCGAAAAGTCGAGAAAAAGACTCACCTGAAAACCGCAGTTGTGGCCGCCATGAACTCGCTAACCAAAGTATCGAAGCAGATATTAAAGCTTGGCTTACCATCAACACCACCAAACTCCACACGCCCCAGTCACAATATGCCGCAGTCACAGCAAGGGTCCCCGAAAGCAACGTTGCAATCGTGTTGGCTTTCATCAGTGTTTTGAAATCCATATCGCGACTCAATATCGCAGATTGGATAATCTTTGCGGCATTAATAAAAACAATTAAGCCCATCACTTTTATGAGCGACGTGAGCTCAGGTTGGCTATAGAACGTCGCAACATAAGGCGCACTGATAAAAATCGCAGTATAAGCAAAAATGCTAATGCCTAGGTTCGTGTAAAAAACAGTGTTGAGATCTAAGACCGAAATCGACTTGCTGCGTATAACAGCCGTACCAAGCCCTGATGCGACGAACACGTTGGCGAGCTCGAAGACAACCGTCGTCATAGCAATTAAACCAAAAGCATCGGGGGCTAAAAACTTAGCCAATAATAGTAAAAAGACCGTGCTAGCCCCCTTTGAAGCAAGGAGGTTTATCATATTCCAGGCAACGCCTATGCCAATTCTTCGGTTCATTGATTTCATACTGGAGTTACTATTTCATTCTTGATATCAAAAATGCTTTTTGACCAAAAAGCTCAACCAATTTAAGTAAACTTTTAAATTGGTTTGGGAGTATCGCTATATATAAAAAGTCACCTTCTATATGTAAGTCATCATCAACAAACAAAGCTAAAACTCTCGGTGTTTTTCAAAATAGTTGCCCTTTTTTATTATTTACGCTGCCTGTTTTTAGCCTTCTTAAATGACGATTTTTCCCGGGCTCAATGCTGTTGGACCGGCCGGGCGCAGTTGCGCACGTCTCGTTGTCCGCAGCGACTTGGGTTCATTAGCGTCGCTGTTTCGGGGGGGAATTGCAATCCGAACGCCCTTTTTATTTAAGGGTATTCAAGTTAATCGAAAGAGGTGGAAGTAACATCATCGCGATACACATCAATTGTAAGTTTAAAGAGGCCGTAAACCACTTCTCCGTCAGCGAGAGATCGTCTTCGATAGTTAAGCCTTCGCGGTTGTAGTCATCAATAACGTTCAAGGTTCGTAGTAAACGCCCATCGACCAACTTGATTCATTGCGGTTAACCCGCTTAAAGCATCCGGTTTGTCGCGTCGCAGGCGGCGCTTGGGTTTGATTCGTAAGTTCAGCTCTAGCTCGCGATAAATGCGATACACGCGCTTGTGGTTCCATGGGAATCCTTTCACGTTACGCAAGTGCAAGAAGCATAAACCAAAACCCCAGCGCTTCTGCGCAGTGGTTAAGCGCAGCAACCAATCAGCAATCACAGAGTTTTCATCGCTGAGTTTGCTTTGACAGTGGTAACAGCTCTCGCTAATACCCATGCAAACACAGGCAAAACGAACGCTAATACCATGGCGTTGAATGGTAGCTAGCGCCATCTCCGAGGGTGTTCAATATTCTGTGTCAGCCAAGTTTTCATAGGTCGATGTGATCATCCAGTCGGCCTTCGAAGTGGATGGTCAGCTGTGATAGCGTCAAGCTCCAGTTTTGTACTGGATGCGACCAACGCTCAGATGCTTTTAAGATACCCGCGTACAGCAGCTTGAGCAAGCTGTTCTCGTTGGCGAAACCACCTTTGGTTTTGGTGAGTTTGCGGAACTGACGATGCACAGCCTCAACGGCATTGGTCGTATAAATGGCGGTACGCACGTAATCTGGATATTTAAAGTAGGTGGAGAGCGTGAACCATCTACTGCGCCAGGATTTGATAACAATGGGGTATTTGTCGCCCCATTTGGCTTCTAAGTCGTCCAGTGCGCTTTCGGCAGCCAATAGGGTCACTGCCTTGTACACACACTTTAAGTCGGCCATAAAGGCTTTCTGGTTTTTGCTGCCGATGTATTTCATCGAGTTACGAATTTGGTGAATGATGCAATGTTGCACCTCGGTTTTTGGGTAGATGCTTTCGATGGCTTCAGGGAAGCCTTTTAAGCCATCAACGCAGGCAATCAGGATATCTTGAACGCCGCGATTGTGTAGGTCGGTGAGCACGCTCAGCCAATGATGTGCGCCTTCCGCATCAGACAGGTACAGACCGAGCAGCTCTTTTTTACCCTCAACATTGAGGCCGAGAATGGTGTACACCGCTTTGCTAATAAAGCGGCCATTCTCTTTGATTTTATAGTGAATGGCATCGAGCCAGACGATTGGATAAACGGCTTCTAGTTGCCGCTCACGCCAGGCTTGCAGCTCCGGCAACAGTTTGTCGGTGACCGCATTGATGGTGCCGTTGGACACCGAAATACCGTACAAATCTTCAATGTGCATGCGGATATCCTGATAACTGGTGCCAAGCGAAAACAGCGCTAAGATTTTACGCTCGAGCTCATCAGTTAAATGCGTTTGATGCTTTTTCACCAACTGCGGCTCAAAGGAGCCTGCACGGTCACGCGGTGTATTGAGCTCGAAGCTGCCAGCCGGGCTGTTGACCGACTTTGACGTTGAGCCATTTTTACGGTTAGGCTGGTCTTTATCGGCAAGGTGCTCGTCAAGCTCAGCCTGCATAGCGGCTTCGGTGAGTTGCTTGATAAGTGGTGTTAGGATACCGTCTTTGCCGGTGAGGTCTTTGCCTTCACGCAATTGCTTTAAGGCGGCTTCCATATCGAAGTTTGATTTGGTCATGTGTCATCTCTTTTTTGCTTAGTTTAACGAAGTGACACAGAATTCTGAACACTACCCCATCTTCCTTGCGCTGAGATGGCTTTTCAGCTTTCCCTCAAGGGCTTCCTTGCGGATCTCAGCTTTGAGTCGCTCTTCGGCATACATTTTCTTGAGGCGTTTATTCTCGTCCTCAAGCTCTTTAAGACGCTTCATCATCGATGCGTCCATGCCACCAAACTTGGCGCGCCATTTATAAAATTGAGCAGAGCTCATACCGTGTTCACGGCAAAGCTCTGGAACGGGTACACCGTTCTCGTTTTGTTTCAGAATCGCTAAAATCTGACGGTCTGTGTATCGTGATTTGCGCATAGAAAACTCCTTCGTTTTAGTTTAACGGAATTTTCTACTTATAACTGCTCCGATTTTTCTGGGGGATTACATGACAATCGAGAGCGCTGCACCTCGTATCAATAGAACTAATTGCGACCCTTCGTAAAACACAGCTATCAGCGGAGCATTTAAAACAACAGTAAGTATACGAGCGCAGCATCTAACGCACTGTTCACGAAAAATGCCGTGTTATAATCTGTTTGGTTGATATCCGGCATCCGTATTAGAGCTCGGTCAAATCCAGATTACATTACTGGTAAACGCCAATATCAACGTTACAAAAACACCGAAACCTCTACGAGCTAACTCCTCAAAGAGGTTCCAGATAATGCCTAAAGATGTTTTTCAGCTAGGGACATAACAGAGCGAGATAAAATACCTAAATTTTTTCTTACGACTCAGTCTAGGTAATTGGAGCTTGCACATTAATAAATGTATCAAACACACATCTTCATTCTACGAGGCATCGCGAAGTATTGAGTCCCATAGACTTCTCAAGTCAGAGTCTAAATTAGGAGAGAACTCGCCAACCAAGTATTCAGCCCCAGCGATTGAAACAACCCCATTTTGAGATGAGTAGTTAATCGATTTATTATTGAACCAGCGTACGATTTGAACGAGTGAAATCACCTGCTGCAAGAAAACTCTATGCCTTAGCCGTTCGACCGATAGTGTTATATTGCGAGGTGCAGCAGCTTGAAGTAACGGTTTTCCGGTATCAATTCCCTCATCAATGAAGTGGACTGTTGACCCAATGAACATTGATCCACTATTTATTGTATCTTCAAACCCCTTTTGTCCAGGACACGCCGGCAAAATCGAGGGGTGAAAATTAATGACCCTGCCAGGGTGGGCGTTCAAGAAAATTGGAGTTAGCAACCGCGTGTAAAACGACACAAATAACTCGTTATTATTTTTCGGAAAGGCATCAAAAAGCCGTCGTGAAAAACCGGAACCTGTTTTACTCTCCAGAACTAAACTATCAATCCCATTTTCCTTGGCAAACGAAATCGCGCCGCACTTTCTATCAGATACAATTTGAATATCGTTTTCAGCGAAAAAGCCGTCATCAAAAGCACGTTTAATAACACTCCCACCTGTGGAGACAATGAATACAACTTTTATTTTTGACCTGCTTTTCATAACTTACCTTTGACTACTGACACTTAGCACTAGGAGTCTTCACTAAGTCCATTTTATCTAGCAGTTCCTTCGTGCCTTCCATACCATTAAACATAACCACATCAATGATAGATAAATGCGGAACAAACTCGGCGCATCCTTGCGAGTATCTATACGGCTGAACCTTTTGAAAGCATAGCTCGATTCCGCTCTCTGAGAAAGTATCTGAATCATACAGCTCGATTCCGCCGATGGGGTTTATATAATGAGTTGCGCCTAAAGACTCGCAGGTTGTAATAACGCGCTCTTGGGAACGCAGGGCCGGAGACACTGGCAACTCGGAAGATACTAAGACGTCAGTGTCAATTTCAAGAAGCGTATTTACTTCGTTAATTGATGAAAGAATAAACTGGAATAGGTTATCTGCTTCAAGATGCGACAAGCACTTATCAAATAAAATCATCCCTTCTTTGAAAAATGGAGCTTTTCGGTAACTTGACTCCATAGCTCGTCGTGTTTTTGTTAAATCCTTCTGTGCAGCCGCAGCTACTTTACGCTCGACGATATAGCAGCTATCAGATGCTTTTTGCAGAGGCACTGAAAAAGTCTTTGGAGAACAGTTATTCAAATAACGGTTACGATTTATCCACCCCTTCTTTGTATACTCTATCTCGTCATACACTACGAACGTATCGACATTATTGATTAACTGCCAATACCCCAAGTAGGGCAAAAAATATGGTTGCATAATCGCAACCTTTTTCTCGCTCGACATTATAAAACATCCTTTGCTAGCTTAAAGTTTTTGCGTCCTAGCTCATGAACCTTTGGTATATCAACAATAAGTCTCGCACGATAATCGTCCAAGTTCCCCCAGCACTTAGCTACTTTTTCTTTAAGATCATTAACATCACAAGGATCAGATACATACTCTTGAGCCCCTGCAACCGTTGCAAACCCCATTAGTTTATGCGCTTTAGGCTCATGGCCATAATCGATGATAACGGTAGGAACGTGCTGAGATAAACCAGCAACAGCTGCGTGAATGCGCCCACTAACCAGCATATCAAAAGACGCAACGATCGCCTTTGTTTCCCATGCATCATAAACATCATTGAGCATGAAAAAGTCCTTTGAAATAGCCCGCTCCATTAAAACGTGTTCAAGTTGTTTCATTATCGGGTAGTCTCGACCATGCTTTAACTCAAAGGGAGCTGGAGGCACGTCAAAACCATTCGAGTGTGACATTAGGCAAACACTCGCACCTAGAGTCTCAGTGATGTATTCCACTGCTTCAGCAAAAACTGTATATTCTTCGTCACCTCTTGGCCACTTATCGAAAGGACCGCTTTCAAAGTTCCATCCGCAAAGGATAAACCCGACAACAGGCTTAGTACGAGCAACCTTATCGAGGCCTTCTTTCGCCAGTAACTTCTTTACTTTATCTCCGCTAGCAGGTTCAAACATAAATGCCGGACAAGCAAGGCTATGTGTACGAGAAACATCAAATCCCCAAGATTCCAGCAAGTCTGTACTAATAGGTTCGCGGTTTGTTACTAAATCAAACTGTTTATACACAGATTTAGCAAGCTCTTTGGTTCGTTCATTTGTGAAGGGGCCGGGAGAACCAGCTAACATAACTAATGGTTTACCCAAATTCTTAACAACCTGGTCTTTCAACAATCCAACTTCAAATCTATCTTGGCCTAGGAAGTTTGCGTTATCTCCCCAGATATCACCACTGAAGTCAATAACTAAGTCGGCCCACTGGACTGCGTCCAAAAACAAAGTAGTCTCGGATAATGCGCCTGTTGACTTAAACCCTTCAGAAATTTCAATCTCTCTCTGGACCAACTCCAATTCATTATCACGCCAAGCGTAATAATGTTCCAACGGAAGGCTTTCAACCTTTTCGTCAGACTGGAATCGATCTGAAAACTGCATTGTAGTTTTGATCTTCGCATTATCAAAGGTTTTATGAAGTTCTCGAAAGAATGGCTCCATAATATAAAAGTTACCAATATTACCAAATTCCATTCGTCCCCAATGAAGAGTACACTGTCCGATTACAAGAATGTTCATAAATTACCTTTCGTATTTAACGTGATTTGTATTATTGAGCATATAAGCTCCACATCGGAGTTCGAAAGCTCACTATATAATGGTAAACAAAGGATTCGTTTTGAAATATCTCTCGATGTTTGAGATATGTGTTCGATTGATATCTCCTCCAGCTCATCTAATGACGGAGAGAAATACCTTCGAGAAAATATTTTTTGCTTAGTTAGATTTGAAATGACCTCAACACAGGTCTCTTGCGAGTCAAGCAAAATTGGTTGATATGCTCCATTCTGGCTAGTTTGTGGTTTCCAAACAGGAAATGTCACCAGCCCGTCAAGCTTTTCTTTATATTGTTCTATAATTCTCAAGCGCGAAGACAAGATACTTTCGATTTCGTCTAAGCAACACAGCCCCATTGCCGCCTGAAACTCATTCATCTTGGCATTAATACCAATACCTTCGATAGTTTCTGCTCCTGTAATCCCGAAACTAATGAGTAACTTAGCTTTTTCAAAATCTTTCTTGCGCTTAAAAACAATCGCTCCACCTTCTATGGTGTGAAACACTTTAGTTGCATGAAAGCTCAAAGTTGCAGCATCGCCCCACTTGAGCAAGCTCTCCCCTTTGTATTGCACGCCAAAAGCATGTGCTGCGTCGTAAATAACTTTTAGGTTATTTTCATTCGCAATACCCTCAATTGCCTCTACATCACAAGCATTACCGAACACATGCACAGGGATAATTGCTTTAGTCTGCGAGGTAATTGCTGGTTTGATATTGTTTGGGTCTAAACACCACGTATCAGAACCAATATCCGCAAATACCGGCTCAATCCCTTCCCACTTCAATGAACTCGAAGTGGCAACAAAAGTGAATGGCGTGGTAATTGCCTCGGCCGACCTGCCATTAACAGGTTCATTAATTTCTAGCGCACGATAGGCTATCTGCAACGCCAAAGTACCATTTGACACCAACAGTAAGTTTTCAACTCCTAGATACTCTTCTAACCGTCTTGTAAGCTCCTGAACTAAGGGGCCATTGTTGGTCAACCAATTGCGTCCATAAATACCGTCGATGTATTTGTCAAGTTTCTCGCGTGATGGCAAATAGGGTTTTGTGACAGGAATCATTTTCTTCAAACCTTTAGCCGCTGCTTCAAACTCAGCAAATATTGACCATAGCCATTCTTCGCAAGGTCTTTACCTGCTTGCTGTAGCTCACCCCAGCCAAGCCAACCTTGCAAATAGCCTATTTCCTCTAGACATGCCACTTTGTAGCCTTGACGCTTCTCGATGGTTTCAACAAACTGAGCGGCCTCGAGTAAGCTCTCATGTGTTCCAGTATCTAACCAAGCAAAACCCCGCCCAAGTAATTCGACGTTCAAGTCGCCACGATCTAAGTACGCTTGGTTAATACAGGTTATTTCTAACTCACCTCGGTCCGATGGTTTCACATTTTTCGCTATATCAACAACATCGTTGTCGTAAAAATAGAGTCCCGTAACTGCGTAATTTGATTTCGGACTCTTTGGTTTTTCATCAATAGAGATCGCACGACTATTTTCATCAAATTCAACAACTCCGAAACGCTCAGGATCTTTCACTTGATAACCAAATACCGTAGCACCGCTAACTTGCTCAGCAGCATGCTTAAGTTTCGGACTGAACCCTTGACCATAAAAAATATTATCACCAAGCACCAAACATACATTATCGTCACCAATGAACTCTTCACCAATAATGAATGCTTGCGCTAAACCATCAGGGCTCGGTTGCACTGCATAGGAAAGCTGAATACCAAACTGCGAACCATCGCCAAGCAGCTTTTTAAAGTTAGGCAAATCTTCAGGGGTAGAGATAATCAAAATCTCATTAATGCCTGCCAGCATTAAAACAGACAACGGATAGTAAATCATTGGCTTGTCGTAAATTGGCAGTAACTGCTTCGACACACCCATAGTAATAGGGTACAAACGTGTACCTGAACCACCAGCTAATACGATTCCTTTCATGAGCCTTCTCCCAATCGTTCGCGTTGATAGCTACCATCTTGTACATGTTGACACCACTCTCGGTTCGCAAGATACCATTCCACTGTCTTACGAATTCCCGACTCAAAAGTTTCTTCTGGCGTCCAATTCAATTCTTTGTCTATTTTCGCAGCATCAATAGCGTAACGTTGGTCATGCCCAGGGCGATCCGTCACATAGGTAATTAAATCTTCGTACGCATCAATTCCGCGTGGCTTGTTAGGAACTAACTCTTCGAGCAAAGCGCAAATAGTATGTACAACCTCGATGTTTTGCTTTTCATTGTGACCACCGATGTTATAGGTTTCACCAATCAAGCCCTCAGTGATAACCCGATACAAAGCCCGCGCATGGTCTTCAACAAATAGCCAGTCGCGCACTTGGTCGCCTTTGCCGTAGACTGGCAAAGCTTTACCCTCAAGCGCATTTAATATTACAAGAGGTATCAACTTCTCTGGGAAGTGATATGGACCATAATTATTCGAGCAGTTCGTTACAATTGTGGGGAAGCCGTACGTTCGTTGCCACGCTCGAACTAAATGATCAGAGCTAGCTTTACTTGCAGAATACGGTGAACTTGGTGCGTAAGAGGTCGTTTCGGTGAACAGGTCATCTGCGCCTTCAAGATCTCCGTATACTTCATCAGTTGAAATATGATGAAAGCGGAAGCTCTCTTTTCGTTGACCGTCTAGTTGAGACCAGTACTTGCGCGCGACTTCAAGCAGTGTATAGGTGCCGATAATATTGGTTTCTATAAACGCTGCAGGCCCATCAATCGAGCGATCGACATGGCTTTCTGCGGCGAGGTGCATCACAGCATCAGGCTGTTCTGCATTAAACACTCGCTCAAGAGCCGCTGCATCACAAATATCAATCTGTTCGAATCTGTAACGCTTCGATTCCGCAACTTCCTCCAAGCTTTCAAGATTACCTGCATAGGTAAGCTTATCGATATTTACTACGCTATCATTTGTATTTTCAATGATATGGCGAACAACTGCTGAGCCGATAAAGCCCGCACCGCCGGTGACAAGTATTTTCATAGTTGGAATTCTAGTGCCTTTTAAATACTGGGAAGTGTTGTGCTTATCGTATTACGCGGCGGCCGAAGTTGTTTCGGCATCACCTGAGGATAAATTCGCGGCTACTCGCTTTTATAACTGTAACCGTAGCTATAGCCGTACCCGTAGCCATAATACCCACTCGCCCGGCGCTCAACGCCATTCAAAATCACGCCACGCACGTCAGTGCCGTTTTGCGCGAAGCGGGCCACTGTGGCTTCCACTTCTTTTGCCGGGGTTTCACCAAAGCGGGCAACCAGCAGTGTGGTGCCAGCGTAACGACCAACAATAGCAGCGTCGGTTACCGCAAGTATCGGTGGCGTGTCAATAAGTACGTAGTCGTAGTATTCGTTTACTTTATCGAGCATTTTTTCCATGCGCGGATGCATCAGTAGCTCTGATGGGTTCGGCGCTGCCGTACCGCGGGAAATAAAATGCATGTTCTCAACTTTGGTTTTGTGAATAATGGTCGCTAGGTTGTTTTTATCTACCGGACCACCGTCCACGCTCTTATCAACGCTTGCCAGAAAATCTGACAAGCCGTAGTTATTCTCAACACCCACCGAGGCGTGCATGTAACCACGGCGAATATCGCCGTCGATCACCAGCACTTTTTGTCCGGCTTGGGCTAATACCGCAGCTAGGTTCATGGTCACAAAGCTTTTACCCACGCCAGGCGCTGGCCCTGAAATCATAATGGTTTTGTTTTGTGCTTCTAGCATCGCAAAGTGCAAGCTCGTGCGCAGGCCACGTAGGGCTTCGATGGCAAGGTCGGCCGGGTCTTCGAGGGCCAAGAATGGCAGGTCTGCCGCTTTCTTGGTGCGACCCACGAGGGTTGCCAGCTTGCCGTTTAAATCTTCTTGCACCGGCGACAAGGGCACCGAGGCATACACGTTAATTCCCAGTGCTTCGAGCTGCTCAGGTGCCTCCACACCGCGGTTAAGGGCGGCCATTAAGAACACATAACCAACGCTCACCATTCCGCCGAGCATGGTGGCAAGCACTACAATTAGGCTTTTCTTCGGTGCCACGGCTTGTGGGTTAGTCACGGCTTCATCAAGAATACGTACATTGCCCACGGTACCGGCTTTCAACACGTTGAGCTCTTGCATGCGATTGAGTAGCTGTACGTAGATTTCTTGCGACACTTCTACGTCACGGGCTAAGCGCAATACTTCTTGTTGAGTCTCAGGCAGGTTGCCTACTTGGTCGTTAATTTGCTGCTGTTCTTGTTGCAACTGAGCTTTTTGCTCAAGCAACGACTGATAAGTGGGGTGTTCTTTGGTGTATAAGCGCGAGAGTTCTTTTTCTTTTAGCTCTAGCTCGTTTAGTTTTTTCTCAATTTCCACCACCCGCGCCAGAATGCTCTCAGTCTCAATAGATAGGTCAACTGACTGACTTTGGAGCCGATATTGGTTCAATTGATTCTCTGCGGCGGTCAAATTAGCCTTAACTGTCGGCATTTCTTGTTCAATAAAGCTTAGGCTGTTTTCCGCTTCGGCAGCATTACGGCGAATATTTTGCAGCATGTATTCTTGTGCCACTGCGCCAAGTACGTCTTCGGCGTAGGCTTTGTCGGTACTTTGGAAGCTTGCACTTAAAATACCCGTTTGTTTGCCGCGCTCGCTTACCGAAAGCCCTGCTTGAATGTCGCGAATCACTCTTAAACGATTGGCTTTAACCAGAGTAAAGCTATCAGTATCTGTTAACACCGCATCGTTGATCATCAGTTCAAAACCGTCGATCACGGCGAGCTGCCCTACTTTACCGGCAAGCACCAGCTCGCCTGCTTCGTCAAACACTTCGTAGGTTGCGCCGTTTTCGGCGAACTCAAGCTCAAGGGCTTGGCCTTCATAGCCTTGCGGTACTTTAAAGCTGGTAATCGAGAGCTTGTCTTGGCCTGGGGTGCGCCGTGCCAGCCACTCACCGATAATAGGCATATAATCAGGGGTCACGCGATTGGTTAATTGTAGTTGGTCAACCACGGCACCCACTACCATGCGTGATTTCATGATTTCGATTTCAGTGGCGGCTTGGCTTTCGCTGGTGAACATTTCACCGAACTCGCCGCCTAGGGCCGGTAAGCCACTCGATTTTTCTTCCACTTGTAACAAAGCATCGGCCTGATACACCGGTGTGCTTAACACGGCATACACCACACCGAACACCATAAACACAAAGGTAACACTGATAATCAGCCAGCGGCGGTCTATCAGCAGGCCAAACAAACGGCCTAAATCGATCTCGTCATCGTCATGGCGGTCGACTTTGGCTTCCGGCTTGGGTGTGTTCACAGTTTTGTTTTCCATTCGTTACAACTCTTCTCGATAAGTTCAAAAACGTGTTGATAGACCTCGTCGCTACGCTTAAACGGGTCTGGAATTTCTTTTTTGTTCAGCCAATGGCCTAACAGCATGGTTTTGGCTAAGGCTTCAGGATAACGCTGGCCAATATAATTGCGCTGTTCGTTGTCCATCACCAGAATCAGGTCGTGGTTAGCAACAAGCTCGCGGTTCAGCTGCTGAGCGCGGTGCTCAGCAAAGCTATAGCCGTTGGCTTCAGCGATGGCCCGCGCTTTTGCGTCCATTTCCCACGCTTTACCGTCGCGCACCATGGCGGTAATGCCGGCGCTGTCGACGTGTTTGTTGGGTAGGGCTTGTTGCAGCATGAATTTGGCGGTCGGGCTACGGCAGATGTTGCCGAGGCAAACGACGATGATGCGTTCGAACATTGCGTGTGGTTTTGACCTTGTTAATTCTTTGAGATTAAAAGCGATGTTCGCTATTCGCTGTTTGCTGTTCGAAAAACAAACATCGAACAGCAAACATCAAACATCAAACTTTAATTTCCTACGTCGTCGCTGAAGCGGCCTAGGCTGTAGAGCCCTGTTACGGATGGTAACAGCTGGCTGATCACGCGGTTCCAGCGGCTGATCGGTGCGGCGGTAACGTATACGATGTCGCGTTGTTGTAGCTCAAATTGTTCCGCCATAACAAGGGCGACGGCGTTTTCGGCGTTCAGTTGGTATACCTTTGCGATTTTGCCTGAGTCGGCTTCGGCAGCGCGGATCACGAAGATACCTGCGGCATCGGCGCTCACTTCTTGCCAACCACCGGCGTCGGCTAAGGCTTCAGCAAGGCTCATGCCGGCTTGGCCCATCATATACGATTTCGGTTGGCGCACTTCGCCAAGTACAAACACTTTGTTGTCGTCGTTACGGGCGACGTGCACCACGTCGTTGGTTTGCAATAAGATGTTCTGGTCGGTGTTACCTGACTGGTACAGCTCACGCAGGTTAAAGCTTTGGGCGTTGTTGCCGCGGGTCAGGGTCACTTGGTTCCAGTTGGCGGCTTCGCTGAGGCCACCGGCGGCGTTCACCGCTTCAATCAGGGTCATCGGCACGTTCGTCACAGGCACTGTGCCTGGCTTATTCACGGCGCCGGTTACGTACACCCGTTGGCTACGGAAGGCGGCCACGGTCACGTCCACTTGTGGGCTTTCAATGTACTTGGCTAAGCGTTTGGTAATTTCGTCACGAATGGTGGTGACTTTTTTGCCGGCCACTTTAATTTCGCCAATGTACGGGTAAAAAATCGTGCCATCGTTGTGTACCCAGTTACCAGCTTCTTGGGCGCTACGCATTGAGCCAGCAGGAATGGTGAGTTCTGGGTGGTTCCACACGGTAATGGTCAGCACGTCGCCACGGCCTACGGTGTAGTCGTAGTTATTACGTGCTTGTTCAAGCGCGGTGTTTAATTGCGGCTGGGTTGGCTTGGTTGCCAGCTCGTTTAGCAGCATCGGCGAGATCTGGTAGGTGTCGACCAATTTGCTCAGCTCAGCTTCGCTGAATTCTTGTTCGTAGGCGTTGCGATTGTCGTCGCTGAACAGGCCACCACTACTATTGTCGGGAATATGACCGCCCGGTGCCATTGCGCATCCGCCTAACAGTAAGGCGATAAGTGAGACTACAGTGAGTTTCGTTTTCATGGTTAGGGTTCCTGTTTAGTTCTGCCCAGGGTGGAAGCCACGAGCTTCGGTGGTCCGATAAAGGTTAATGCTTCTGTTTAACATTTGTCCACCGTCGCGAGTAATCGGCTGCCAACCTACGGTGCCGCGCGCTAACGTATGACGCACAAAGAACAGATCGAATGGAATACTAATGTAAAAGCCTTTGGTAAAGCCGCCTTCGCCGTAGTCTTCCCGTGACACATTGGTCAGTGCGGCATAAGCACCGGCGCGAACGCCCGAGGCAAAGCGGTGTGAAAAGTCGACTTGTACGCCTTCATCGCCGGCCAAGAAGCGTCCTGCTTGTACTTTGATCAAGCTGTCGGGCAGTACTTCGGGCTGCCAGTACACACTGGCGTGGCCGGTGAGCACGTCGTAATCTTCAAAACTGAAACTGTTATCGGGGTCGCGCTGCTGTACGTAGTTTAAGTCGAAGCCGTAGGCCACGCGGCTATTCAGCGGACGATATAAGATCTCAGCACCAACACCGCCGAACATGCGCTCAAGATAGCCGCCGTACAGGGCGTAATAGGTGTTGTTGTTCAACTGATTGCTGTACACCAACTGGGCGTTTTGTAGCCATAAGCTTTGGTTGTCGGCATACTCACGAATACGGGTGCGTACGCGTGGCAGAGGGTTGTCGAGGTTATCGACTAAGAAGTTAAACTTGTCGTAGTTGTTGACGATATTTAAGCCCAGGCTGCCGCTGACTCTTAAGTTATCGCTGAAGCTATAGTCGCCGTTGGCCATGAGCGCCAATTGATACAGGTAGAAGTCTTCGGGGCCGCCGAAGGCTTGGCTGAGTTTGGGCGTGAGGCTGTAGCTGCCGGCGCTGCTTGTTTGTTTGGGGTCGCTTTCGTGGTGGCTTGTGCTTTCGTTATCGTTGTGGCTTGGGCGGACGTTATGGCTCGGGCGCACGTTGCTTAGCGTGATGGCGTCGTGTTCGTCGCGGAAGAAGCGTTCGCTGCGCGCAGCCGACTTGTAGTACGGCGCGTTAATGTTGTATTGCACGATGCCCAAGCCGTCTTTGAATTCGGCGATTTCGTAGCGCTTGATGTCTTCGGGCAGTTCGTTGCTGAGTATGCGCGCGGCTTTGTCTACGGCAACTTCGCGTTCGCGGTAGCGGGTTTGTTCGGTGTACAGGGTCACCCGCTCGTCAGTGGCTTCGATGTGTTGTACGCGGAAGCCGCTTTCGTTTAATAGGTCTTGGCTTAAGCGCTGTATGTCTAGGTCGTTAAAGCCTTGAGCGCGGCTTTCTTTGGCACGGCGTTTGGCCGGCTCAGTTTTGGTTTGATACGCGGTGGCCAGGTTGTAGCGCAGGCTGAACCCGAAGGTCATGGTGTTGCCGCGCTGATAGCCAAGCTTTAAGTTTACGTTTTGGTTTAAGGCGTATTCGGCGCCGAAGTTCCAGAAGCTGTCTTGGACGATTTCGCGTGGGTTTTCTGGATCAATGGGGTTCGAGCGACGTTCGCTTTGGTAGTCGTTCGGATCGTACTCGGCTTTGAGTCGCAAGCCTTCAAGAGGTGTGCGCCATTCAATACCGCCGAAAGTGGCCGCTGGGCCTTTGAACATTTTGTCCCATTCAACATCGCCACCGCCTGGCTTGGTGCCGCGTTTGCGGGTACAGAACTCGTCGGTGATTTCGCAAAACGGGTTATACGAGTTGTCGCGGCGGCCTAAATAGCCAAAACCTAAGCCTAGATGCACATCGAAGGTGCCCAGGCGTTCGGTGGCCCAGGCTTTGCTGGCGACGAAGTATTCACCGCCGAATAAGCCGGTGCCGCCTAAATCTTGGAAGCCGACGGCCACTTCTGGCAGCCATTTTGATTCTTGTAACAGACGCAGCTTAACGTCGAAGCCTTTGTCTTTGAGGGTTTGATCGCCGCTGAAGCTTTGGTCGTCCGAGTAACGGTAATAGCGCAAATCGGTGTAGCGAGCGGTGGCTTCTAGCCAATCAAACAATTGTAGCGACAAGGCGGTGCGACGGTAATCGTCGGTGTCGCTGTACGACACGCTTAAATGGCCTTCGCTGTTCATGCGGGCTGTGGGCGTTTGCAATAGGCCAACGGCGCCGAAATCACTGCTGGTGTATGGGTCTGCTTCTTGCGCTTGCTGCGCCATGGCCGGTAGTTGGGCTTGGGCTGCTAGTGCTAGTGTGGCGGTGGCTAGCGTTAGGCGGCGTTTTAGGTTTCGTTTTACGCTGAGGCGTTTTAGGTTTAGGAGCTGGGGCATTAGTTGCGGGCTCCTTTTTGTGGCGGCTCTTGGCCTTGCTGGCGGCTTGGCTGGGCGCTTGGCTGGGCGCTTGGCTGGGCGTAGTTCCAGTGTTGTAGGAACATGGCCAGCTGCGCGTTGATATCGCGGAAGCCTTTCGGTAATTCGGCTTCGTTAATGCCCACAAATAACAACCCAGGGTCGTTTTCGCTTACGCCAAAGTCTTGTTGCCAGCTAAGCCCTAGCGCGGCAGCCCTTTCTAGCCGGCGGATAGCACCGTTTGGCGCGATGTGCCACGCCACCTTCGCAGAGGGGGCTGCCCCCCCTACTATTTGCAGATTTTGGCTACGCCCCGGTGCGGCAAATTCGTAGGTTTCGTCGGCATCGTGCGGGTTCAGCTTCGGGTTCTCTTCTAATGTGGTTTGCATCAGCGCCGGTGTCAGGCCGTGCTTGTAGCTGGCTCTAAGGGGCCAGCTTTGAAATTGCTTGATGAGCTCGCGCGCTTGGGCTTCGAGCTCTGGCTGTTGGTCGTGTGTGTACACTTGGGCCAGCATGCGCAAGCGTTTGAGCATGCCAGCGCGACGGCGTTCAAAGCGCTCGTCGAGGCTATCGCTGTAAATACGTGCGCCTAGCCAGTAGGTATCTGGGTAAAACTGATTCGGCAGTGCGCTCACGAAGTCGTTTAAGCGCGGCACTTGGTTGCCGTTGATGGTTTGTACCGGCATGCCGATCAATGCGTTTTTGCTTTCGCCGCGCGGTGCGTTGGGGCCTGCCAGGTTAACCATATCGAGGGTCACGTAGCCGTGTTTCGGGCTAAGCCACTGGCGGCTGCTGATCACGTATTCGCCGTTGCTGCTGAGCTCGAAGCTGTTGGTGAAGCTATGTTGTTCTACCTGCTCACCGGCGATGGTGCGTGTGGCTTCGCCTTCTTCAATCAGGGTGTTGCCCGTACGGCGCAGCTGCGAGGTTAGGCTGAAGCTGACGATTTCGTATTCCGGTTGGTGGGCATTGAAGTGCTCTACCGGCCGGTGAATTTGAATGCTGCGTTGCCAGCTGGTTGGGCATTGCTGGGTGCTTTGGTTGTTGTTTTGGTTGTTGCTTTTGCTTAGGTGGCAGCTGAGCGGGTCGCTTGCCAGGTTACCGCTGTGCACCAAGTTTTCGCGTTTCAATGCGGCGGTACGTATTACGCGGCCTTGCCAGCGTACCAGAGCTTCGTTACCTGCCGAGTACCAATACTGGCCATGGGTGCCGGTGGCGCCAAGCACTAAAATGCTGCGCGGCTCGTCGTCGAACTCCACGTAGCTTACCGGATAAGGTAATTGACTGAGTTCCGAGCGCGGCGGCGCTTCGGGCGCTTCGCCAAACAATAAGTCTAACGACCGCCATAGGGCTGTCGCTTCATTATTTGGATCGAGATTCGAGTCGAGATTCGGATCGAGGTTCGAGTCGACTTGGCTGCTTTGCGGTTGGTTGCTTGCTTGGTTGCTACCGGTTAGATCGCTAAAGACAGAGCATCCCGACATCCCGCTGCTTAGTGCAAGAATCGTCGAGGTCAGCAAACCTACACGTATCGAACGATGTGTGCGGGACATTGGCTGGCGTATTATTTTTATCGTTTTGCCAAAAGGAAAAGCCGACTTCGCAGCCGGCTTTTAACTTTCAATTTCTTAGTTATTTGTAACTGTTGTTGGCGTGTCGTCATCGTCGCTCGTTGCAACAACTACAACGGTTCCGACTACGATGGCACCAGCTACGAGCGTTGCGGTAGTGATTGACGTACCACCGATCGTAGTCACGGTTTCAGCAGGCTGACCAGATACAACTGGCTGAGGAGCTGGTTTTGGCTCTGGCTTCGGCTCTGGGTTTGCAACAGCTGATGCGCTAAATGCCAATGCAGCTGCGGCTGCAATAGTTGTTAATGCTTTCATGTGTAAGCTCCTTAATTAATGCTTTAAATTGCGTGTTTCGCGTCCTTACGCTCTCACGCCTAGTTATAGCAGTTGAAGAATAAATGAACAAGCGAAATTCGAGTGGTTTGATGTGTGCTCGTTTTGTGCTCGCTGTGTGCGGGCTTTGTGCGGGCTCTTTAGGCACGCTACCGCCCCTAGGGTTGCCGCTCCTAAATGCGCTCCGCCTCCGCGGATGTACTACTTTTCCCTGCGCTCGTGCTTATTTCTAGCACTGCCCCGCCTCCTGGCGTGACATTTACATATTCTTAACGCTGAACCTCGGTAAGGTCGAACCCTGCGCGCACTTGCTTATGCAAGAAATCGAGCAGAACAATACAGCGTGACTCCCCGTCGAGCTTGATGATCTCGGCAATTAAACCTTTAAAGGGGCCTTCGAGGATGTGCACCTTATCACCCACCTGCGGCACAGCATGTCGCTGTAACTCTTTGATTTCAGGTGAATCGCCATCAAGCGCTAACAAATTTTGTACAAGCTCACCTGAAATCTGTGCAGGCGAAGTGCCGAATTGTAGCACTTTCGAAACCCCAAAGGTACTCCGAATCTTATAAAATTTGTCAGCGTAATTGGAAAGCTTTACGAAAATATAACCTGGGAAGAGCGGTTCACGAACCTTAGTGCGCTTGCCACGACGAATACGCTCCAGCGTGATCATCGGCAACGCCGCTTCGATGCCCTGGTTCTCGAGGTTCGCCTGTGCACGCAGCTCCTGCCGAGGCTTCGCCTGCACCACATACCACCTTTCGAGCCCCTGCTCCGACATCTCACATTCCCTTCGTTTCAACCGACCCGACATTTTACACCGCTCCCCCGCAAAGTAAACCACCAGAGGGGGCAGCCCTTACATTGTAAAGACACTTCCACCAGAGGGGGCAGCCCCTACATTGTAAGGAGAGTTTTTCGAGGGGGGCTGCCCCCTCTGCAAATTATGTGTCTATACTGTCAATAACCTACATAATTAGAACAATAACTGAGGTGCCGGTTGGCTAAATCCTACCAAGAACATTTTGAGCAGCGCGGATCCGCGTACGACCGCGCTATGCTGCGGTTTCCCGAGGCGCGTCGGCAAGAATTTGAGCAGGTGATTGCCGCCGGTCGATTGGCCCCAGGCATGAAAATTGCCGATGTACCCGCCGGCGGTGCCTATTTATGCGCCTTTCTGCCACCGGGGTGTGAGTACCAAGCGCACGAGCCCTGTGCGAGTTTCACTAATCACGGACAGGGGGGGCAGCCCTTACAATGTAAAGATGATTTCAGCAGGGGGGCTGCCCCCTCTGAAAAAGGGGACGGTGCGCAAGGGGGGCTGCCCCTTCTGCCGTTGCCGTGGGCGGATGATGAAATTGATGTCGCGATAAGCTTAGCTGGGGTGCATCATTTGGCTGACAAGCGGCCGTTGTTCCGTGAGCTAAAGCGAGTGATTAAGCCGGGCGGGCGGTTGGCGCTTTCTGATGTAGCCAAAGGCTCGAAGGTGGCGACATTCCTCGATGGTTATGTGGGCGACTTCAACAGTACCGGCCACGATGGCATCTTTCTCGACCGATCAACATTGCAAGATCTTGAAAGCGCAGGCTTTGTTATTGAGCAGCGTCACCTGAACGACTTCCACTGGACGTTCGCAAACCGCGACGACATGGCCACGTTCTGCCACGAGCTCTTCGACTTGCAGAAGTCGAACGTGGCCGACACTCAACGCGCAATAGAGCAGCAACTCGGCGTCACCGATTATCCCGACGGCACGGTCGGCATGGCCTGGCAACTAATGACCATTTCGGCGGTGGTGACCGATGAATAATTCCGCGCAGTATTTGCAGGCAGGTCCTTTTCACTACTTTCCGGGATATCTTAAGCAGCGCCGTCAGCCCTGCATGATGGTCACGATGCAACCCACCGCCAAGCTCAAAGAAGCGACGCAAACCCCTAAGGTACTAGCGTTTTTTAAATGGTGGATGACGGAGCTCTATGCCGATTCGAACACCACAGCCACACCCGACGAGTTGCAACACTGGCCCGCCCTCGCCCAACACATTGCCGAGGCGACACGGGCGCTGCTCACTTATTTGGGGTTCCCGCTGCTCGATGCGTCTTCCATTGAGCCGCCGCCTCGCGGTGCCCAAGCGCCCTGGACAAAGGTGCCATTGCCCATTCCTCATTGCGAGCCAAGCCTTGTGGTCGACGCTTGGCAACTCACCGTTGCGTCGTTGAATCACGCCCTGCAAACCGGCAAGCACGATACCCACCGGCTGCAGCAACAGCTCGAGAAACTGAAAGAGGCGAGCCGGTTCAGCGTTAGCCCGCTGTTGCTCAACGCCGCGTACCAACTCGACCTACCCGTGACGCCGCTGCATGGCATGCTTACCCAGTTTGGCCAGGGTGTAAAAGCAAGCTGGCTTGAGCACACCTCGACCGAGCACACACCAAGCCTCGCGGTGCGTACCGCCCGCGACAAACAAGCGGCGGCCATACGGTTGCGGCAGGCGGGCTTGCCGACGGCGCCTCACCATGAAGTCACGAATCAACAAGATGCTCTACAGGCCGCACAGGCCTTGGGCTATCCTGTTGTGGTTAAACCGCTAAACCTCGACGGCGGCGTCGGTGTTGCGGCCAACCTGCAGAACCCGCAGGAGGTTACGGCCGCGTACGCCATTGCGCACAAACATTCACCGCGTGTGCTGCTTGAAAAACACGTCATCGGCCATGATTTTCGCCTGACGGTGCTCGACAATGCGATGGTGTGGGCGGTGCAGCGAGTTCCAGCTGGCGTCACCGGCGACGGCACGCAAACCATCGAACAGCTTATTGCCGAAGAGAATCAAACGGATCAACGCCGCCCAGGGATACAGCAAACCTTGCAGCCGCTGACGGTCAATAGCGAAGCCACGCAACTGCTGCAATCGCAGGGGCATAAGCTCACGGCGGTGCCGGCCAAGGGTCAGTTTATTACGCTACGGCGGACAGCGAATGTCGCCAATGGCGGGCGCCCTGTGGTGGTCACCGCGCAGGTGCATCCCGATAACGTCACGCTCGCAACCCGTGCCGCGCAGGCCTTGCGCCTTGATTTAGCCGGCGTTGATCTCATTATTCCGGATATTTCACGGTCGTGGCGCGAACCCAACAATCGAGGCGTGATTTGCGAAGTCAATGCCCAGCCTGATCTTGGCTCCACCACCGCCGGGCATTTGTACCCCTTGCTGTTGCAAAAACGCGTACAAGGAAATGGTCGAATTCCGGTGGTCGTGATTGCCGGCGACGCGTCCAGCACCGTGTTCGACGATGTTTGTCGCGAGCTTCGTACTGAAGGTGCCGAGCACATCGGCTGGTGCCGACCCAGTCAAGCCGGCATCAACGAAGAGACCTTGAGTACCGCGCGCTCGCTGTTCGCCAACGCCATGATGCTGCTCACCACTCCCACCGTTGATGCGCTCGTGCTGAACATTACCGACGACGAGCCGCTCAAGCGAGGCCTCCCCTGCGACCGCATCGACCGCGTTATCCTCAGCGAGCATCACCAAAACCTACACCCGCTTGTACGAGATATGCTGAAAGTTTAGGGGGGGCAGCCCCCCTGCGGAAAACGTCTTTACATTGTAAGGGCTGCCCCCTCTGGTGGAATGGTCTTTACATTGTAAGGGCTGCCCCCTCTGGGGGTTACCAGCGGAGTTCGAAGGTGGCGATGAGGTTGCCGAATTGGTCTTTGCGGCCGGTTTGGTAGGTGTCTTGCCAGGCTTGTAGGCCGAGTTCGATGAGGGCGTTGCCGATGGGGTAGAACACGGCGGCTTCGAATTGTTCGATGCGGGCGATGCCGGGGCGGTACTCAGGCAGTAGTTCGAAGCGTGGGGCGCGGCCGAAGTTGTTATGCTGCCGGCGGATGCGGGTGTCTTGGATG
This sequence comes from Pseudidiomarina piscicola, assembly GCF_902806985.1. GTDB lineage: Bacteria > Pseudomonadota > Gammaproteobacteria > Enterobacterales > Alteromonadaceae > Pseudidiomarina > Pseudidiomarina piscicola. Next base: position 222,338 of record NZ_CADCXY010000003.1, on the reverse strand, counting down.
CGGAAGTCCCAGCCGAGGCCGCTGTTGCGGAACGAGGCATAACCAATGGTGGTGAGGCTGCGCAGGTCGCTGCGGTCGTGTTCGGCGTAGATGCGTGACAGCTGCGCGGGTTCGGCGAAGCTCCAGTCGAGGCCTACCATGTGGCCGTTGCCGCGTACGTCGCCCATGCTGTAAGGCCCCGTTACTTCATGTTCACTAACGCTGCCGTAAAAATTAAACTGGTAGGGTAAGGTGAGTCGTGCGTCGAACACGAGGTTTTGTGCTTCGTCGTAACCCAGTTCGGAGGCGGTGTAATGCAGGCCCAGCTCGATAAGTTCATGGGCGCGCCAACCTAGGCGTGCGCCATAAGCGTTTTCACGGCGCCATAAGTCGGTGCTGGGGTCCACCAGAAACTGTTCTTCACTTTCGCCATAGAACGCGGTGAAACTTAACGCAGCGTACGCCGAAGCCGACGAAGTCGGTGAATACACCGCACGTACACTTCGTAGCGGCAAGGTACTGACGGTATGCAAGCCGTCTTGCGCAGAACCTGGTGACCACCAAGTATGCAGCTGATCGACACTTAACACCCAGTCGCCGGCCATAGCTGCTGCGTAGCTGCCCTGCCATGATAGGTTTTCGGTGCGCACTCTCGGGTTCAGGCTCAAAGAGCTGTCGCGGTAGGTGGTGCGAATACGCCCTGCCACCGAATCACCGATGCGCTCGTGGGTAACTGCAACCGAGGCTTTGCCTTCCATGGGGCGGTTGTAGCTTGGTTGAGCCCCGGTATCGGTGACGCCGGCGACGCGCACCGAGGTATAGGCGCTGCCCTTGTGATAGCTCAACAAGGCCATTAATTTGTAATAGGCGACCTGCTGTAAGTCAGAAAGCTGCTGTGGGTCAAGGGCTGATAAGTCTGCTAAAAGCGGTCGCCACATTACCGGGAAGGTGGTCACCGGTGCGCTCAACAGACCGGCATCGGCCAGCACTTGCAGCGAGTGGCGCACATGTAGCTCTTCGGCATCAAGCCAAGGGGTCGCAGAAACGTGAACGCTGCTCAGTGTCAGCGTCAGTGCCACAGCAAAGGTTGCAAACGCGCGCCGCCCACAACGCAAGCCCCCACAAGCCAGCCCCAACACTTATTTAAACTCCCGCTCATGAAACCACAAGTTAAAGGCCCATTTCTCGCCCGCAGTCACGGGCATGCCGGCATGTAAGCTTTTCGGGTGCACATCGGTCGAGCCGCGCACAATATTTTCAAACAGCACCAGTCGACCTGGTTTAGGTTGAATCGCTAAATCGAGTTTCGGAAAATAGGTCGAGCCACCGCCTTCTGGGGTATTAATGTAACCAAGCACCGTTACCATGCGCTGACCACCACGCGCGGTGCAGCGTTTACCGCGCTCGGTGTTCATGTCGTAAGCGTCAAAATGGGCACGATACTCTTCGTCTTGGCCGTAGTGAATCACTTGAAAGCTCTCGGCGTTTTCGAGTGGCAAACCGACTTCGTTGGCGATACGAGTGCCCAAATAGGTCACGATCATGTCATGGGTATGACCAACCCAGGCAAGTTGATTGGTACGCGCCTTGCTCAAAACACCCTCGGTGTCGGAGCTGACTTTTGCGCGCGCCATCTGCTTTTGTGCAGACTTAATTAAATGCTGGCCCTCAGACTCGGTGAAGAAGTCGTCCATAATATAGATGGTAGGGTCGTTACATAAAACGTGCGTGGTTGGGTTGTCCATTTACATCCTCTCGATAATGCTATCCGTACTTTCGTCGAACGAGGCTTCGCGTTCACCGTCGACCACGGCCAACACTTCTTTTGCGACTTTCTTGCCGAGCTCAACTCCGGGTTGGTCGAACGAATTGATGTCCCAGATCACGCCCTGGCAAAACACTTTGTGCTCGTAGGCGGCGATCAGTGCGCCGAAGCTTTGCGGTGTAAGCTCGTCAACATACAGCAAGTTCGACGGGTGCTTGCCTGGGTAATTATCGCCATTGCCAAACCACATCAGACGGCGATGGGCCAAGCAGTTGGCTACCGATAGCCGTTGTTGGCTCGCCAAACCTTCTTGCACCGCGGCGTCAAAGCCCGGCGCTTGGCGATGCAATACGGCAACGAAGTCTGCCGTGAAATTGTCGTAGCCTTGGTGTAGGTGCTGGAAAAAGGCATGCTGGCCATTCGGCCCAAAACCACCCCAGATAATCGGCCCTGTTGGGTAATCAATCTGTTCGCCGGCACGGTTTTGCTGTTTGCCGTTCGATTCCATATCAAGCTGTTGCAGATAGCTTGGCAGGTAACGCAAACGTCCGTCGTAAGGCAGTATGGCGAGGTTGTTATAGCCGCGTTCTTCGCGGTTATAAACGCCGATGAGCGCCAGCAGCATGGGAATATTTTCAAGCAGTGGCGCTGAGCCAAAGTGTTCATCCATGTCGCGCGCGCCATCAAGCATCTTGGCGAACTGATTCGCTCCTACGCTTAATGCAATCGGCAGGCCAATGGCCGACCACAATGAATAACGACCGCCTACCGAGTCGGCAAAGCTAAGCTGTTGACTGGCGGGAATACCGAAGTCAGTCATGGCGCGGTTATTGCTCGACACGCCAATAACGTGCTTATCGAGCCATTGCTCAGGCGCTAACGACGGAGCGACCCAACGCTTAACCGTTTCGACGTTGGCGAGGGTGTCGATGGTGCCGAAACTTTTTGAGGCAATCACAAATAAGGTGGTTTCAGGGTTCACGATCGGCAACACCGCATACAGCTGGCCGCCGTCCATGGAGCTAACGAAATGTACGTTCAGTTGGTGCTCAACGTTGTCGTCGGCGAATTCATGTAAGGCGAAGCTGCCCATCATAGGGCCGAGATCAGAACCTCCTACGCCTATGTTCACCACATCGGTGATAGGTTTGCCCGTTGCCCCTAACCATTTGCCACTGCGTAGCAAGCGCACGATTTCCGAGAAGCGGTTACGCCCTCCCCCGGCGGCCACCACCGAATGGCGGCTGCGATTTAATACGTGGGTAACTTTACGGCCTTCGCTTGGATTGTCGTATTCACCGTCGAGTAACCGCTGACGTTGCTGGTCAAAGTTTGCCGGCAATCGACGTGCCGCATAAGCCTCGAGGTCTGCGGCACTTAGACCTTGAAATGCCGTGTCTAGGTTTAAATACTTCGTTGATACCTGCATTATTCATCCATTTATGTGCAAGATTGGGCCTACAAGCCACTCAGCGCCGCAAGGGCAACACCTACCTGGTACATGATCTGAGTTGCGGTGGTCCATACTTCGATATTATTCATGTATTGCGTGTCCATGGGCACTACGATCGTATCGCCAGGCTCTATTTCATCGTAAGCCCCCGATGCGAACCACGAGCGGCGCTCAGGTACCGTCACTAAGCCATTGGCTTTAACGATGTAGATGCGCTCTTCGTCGGCCTTTTGCCGCAAGCCGCCGGCGCGATTAATATAGTCCTCTAACGACACGCCCGGCTTGAATTGGTAAGAACTCGCCAGTTGCACTTCGCCGATAATCGACACGGTATTTTGCACTGTGGGCACATACAGGCGATCACCGTCTTTCAGTTGCAGCGTCGCCGGACCGTTGTTCATCACGCTCTCAAGGTCAATCACCAAGCGGCCCACGGCCTCAATGTTGGTTAAGTCGCTGAGCAGCTGATTCATTTCTGAGTAAGCGACTTGCGCACCACTGTCGGTGATCACATTCGAGGCAATTTCTCGACGTAGTTGCTGCGCCAGTTCTTCAAGGCGCTTACGCTCGGCTTCGCGCAAGTCGGCGCGGGTAAAAATAGCACCGTCAACAAAGGCATATTCAGTAAGGCCACCGGCGCGCTCTAAGAGTCCGTGCAAGCTTTCGCCACGACGAATGGTGTAGGTGCCTGGGAAGCGAACTTCGCCTTCAAGCCGCACTTGCAAGGTGTTTTGCCACTGTGGAATCGACAAAATTTGAATGCGGTCGCGGCCTTGCAGCGGTATTTCCACTTCATTGTTGAGCACTTGCGCGAGGTTAAAAGGTCGGTATTCCGCTGAGGCTTCACCGCCATGCAGCACAGTGCGAGTGATCTCGGCGCGCTTCAAATAGGCTGATTCTTTGAGCCCACCGGCTGCTGCCAGCGCTTGCTGTGCATCGGCGCCCTCCACCAACGGATAGATACCCGGGTAGCGCACTTCGCCATCAACATAAATCAATGGCAAGGTTCCCGTTGAGCTGTATTGGTTGCGCAGCTGGTACAAAATAGGCTGCAACAAGTTATGGCGCGAGAATTTTGCGTAGTAATCAGCGGTACGGTTATCCTCTTCATCACCAATGGCAAACAACGAGTCCAGTTGTTGATCGATTTCTTCCGAGCGGTCTGGCGTGGTGCGCTCTAACAGCTGGTCGAAACCAAAGTCGTCGGTAATCAGTTTTTGCAGGTACTGTTTGCGATACACCTCAAGCACCCGCTCACGTTCTTCACGCGCTCGCTCGGTTTCTGATTTCAGCCACGCACTGAGTTGGTTTTCTTCGGCTTTGGCCGACTCGTAACGGCTAAACAGCACCACTTGGTCGCGTGGTTGCAGTGCCAAGTTCTGGCCGGTGTCACCGCTAATGGCGGCGGCCACATCGAATTGCAACACCCGGATCGTGCGGCGGTCGGTACTGCGACGCACCACAATGCCGTAACTTAAATCGGTAATAGGTAGCAGCGCGCCTTCAACGGACGGCAGTAGGTCGCGCACGCTTAAGTCGTCACGCCATTCATAAGCGCCTGGACGCACCGCTGCGCCCACCAACATGACGCTGTCGACAGTGTCTTTTGCCACCGACAACACTTTTACCGCATCGCCACCTTGTAACGGGCGGGTCACATCGGTTCGGGTTAAGTCGATGGTTTGCACGCGGCGTGAGCCGTCGCTAATACGTTGCAGCTGTACCGACTTGCGGTACGCCGTAGGCAGCAAGCCACCGGCAAAGCTTAAGGCATCGGCGAGGGTTTCCCCTGGCAGCATTTCATAAATCGCTGGGCGTAACACTTCACCGGCAATACTGACCATGTCGCCACGGGTTGGAATAAACACCACATCGCCCGCTTGCAGGCGGTAGTCGTTCGAAGCGTCGCCTTCGGTTAAAAGTTTATAAAGGTCGAAGGTCACGACGGTTTCGCCGTTGCGTTTAAGTTGTACCTTACGCAACGAGGCAATATCGCTAACACCGCCGGAAACAAAGAGCGCTTGGCTGATGGTGGTCAACGAGCTTACCGTGTAGGCGCCGGGCTTATAAGCTTCACCGACCACGAAAATTTGCATACTGCGTAATTCGCCCATAGAAACCGCAGCTTCCATACCGATCATACGCTCGCGCACAGCGCTTTTTATGAGTTCCTTAGCTTCGTCGTAGCGCAAGCCTGCCACTGATAGCGGCCCAAGGTTATCGATAACGATTTTCCCTTCGTTGTCGATGGCAGCATCAATACTGCGCGTTTCTTTGCCGTATAGTTGAATTCGTAAGGTGTCGCCCACCCCAAGTAAGTAATTCGACGGTACCGGCGCATTGGCCATCGGTGCAAAGGTACTAGGTTCGCCTTGAAACAGGCTGTAGCCAAAGGCTTGCAGTTCGTTATCGTCGGCCGCCAAACGCTCGGCGAGTTCGCCTGGGCTCAGTTCGTTCAGTGGTCGCGAGTCGTTGGTCTCACGTGCGTCAGGGTTGGTTGGCCGCTCACCAGTGGTCTCGGTACCGGTTTTCGCTGAGCTGGTCGAACCGTTCATCATCGCTTCAATGTCACTTAAACTGACACCAAATTGCCGCGCAATGGCTTCTTGCTGGGCGCGAGGAAGTTTTTGGATCTGTTGGATTTGTTGTGGAGTCAGACTCGATAAGTCTTGTGCTTGCGCGCTCGGTACCGTTACCAGCGCAGCAAATACTGTGCACGCCAGCCCGGCTGCCGCTAGCGTTTGTTGCAACCATGCTTTCACGCCATCTTCCCCTATTATTGTTTTATTATGATGATTCTATATCGCGTTTTTGACGCACCCAAGAAACAATGGTCCAAATATTCTTAAGCATCAATAGGTAGAGTACAAAAATTGCTACGAAAATGCTAAGAACAATTACTTCTGGCACATTAAACCATTCGAGGGTGAGCCCTAAAACCAACTTAAACGAGGCAATGCCGCTAATCAGGGCAAGGGTTTGGCGCGGTGAGAACCCCGCACGCATGAAGATGTGATGTAAATGTTCGCGGTCGGGTTTAAATGGCGACTGCCCTTTCATAATTCGGCGCGTCATAATGGCGAACATGTCCATAAGGGGCACCGCAATCAGCCACAGCACGGCGACCGGGCGCACGGGTACAATATCAGGCGAAACTTCGAACCAGCTTTCTAGAAGCTGTTCTGGGTGGGTTAGCATAACCAGCATCCACACCGCAGTGAAGCCGACCAGCATTGAGCCCGAGTCGCCCATGAATATTTTCCGCACGGGGCGAAAATGCACCCCAACATTGCGAATTAAATAAGGTATCAAGGCGCCGAATAATATCGTCGCTACCAATAACGGTAACTGTTGTTGGTGCATCAGCGCCAGCATGCTTACACCGGCAAAAGCGACCATGGCTAAGGCACCCAGCAAACCATCTATGCCGTCGATCATGTTGTACGCATTCATTGCCGCGACAATGCACAGCAGCGTGAATGGCATCGACATGGCACCCAGTTCAATCACGCCGGTGCCGAATAAGTTGCCGAGTTGAGTTATTTGCACATCGGCACCAAATACCACCACGGCAGCGGCGAGCATTTGAGCAATGAAACGTACGCCGGCATCGATGTCATATCGGTCGTCTAACGCGCCGATCAACACCATAAAGCTAGCAGCAACAAGGAATAAGCGAATATTTACGTCAAGGGGAAGAATGGCCATCATCATGATCACCATGGTTCCGTAGACCGCAAGGCCACCAACCAAAGGTACCGGCCCGACGTGTTGCTTACGGTCACACGGGTGATCTACCAGCGCTGTTTTCCACGCCATAGGAATAAGAAGGTTACATAATACGCTCGACACAGCGGTTGCAGCGATTAGTACCATCCAAATATTCATCGAATCGGTTGTCCCTGTTGTTCGTTAGTCGTTGTTAAAAATATCGCGGGTATAGATCTTTTCAGCGACATCGCCGAGCTCGTCGGCCATACGATTACTTATTATTATATCCGATATTTCTTTAAATTCTTGTAAATTTTCAATAACGCGGCAGCCATAAAAGGATTTCTCTGCCAATGTTGGCTCAAAAACCACTAATTCAATGCCGCGTTCCTGCAAGCGCTTCATAATGCCCTGAACCGCTGACGAGCGGAAGTTATCAGAGCCTGCTTTCATTACTAAACGATAAATACCAACTCGCTTTGGATTTCGTTCAGCTATTGCATTTGCAATAAAGTCTTTGCGTGTACGATTGGCGTCAACAATGGCACCGATCATCACCTGGGGCACATTGTCGTAATTCGCCAACAACTGCCGGGTGTCTTTCGGCAGACAGTATCCGCCATAACCAAAGCTCGGATTGTTATAGTGATTACCAATACGCGGGTCTAAACACACCCCATCAATAATTTGTCGCGAGTCGAGCTCGTGGTGCGCTGCATAGGTATCGAGCTCATTAAAGAACGCCACTCGCATCGCCAAATAGGTATTAGCAAACAACTTTATGGCTTCCGCCTCAGTCGGTGCAGTATATTGCACTGGTACATCGGCTTTCAGTGCGCCTTGTTGTAAAAGTTGTGCAAAGACTTCTGCGCGCGCAGATTGCTCACCAACGATGATCCGTGACGGGTATAAGTTGTCTTGCAAAGCTTTGCCTTCACGTAAAAACTCTGGCGCAAAAAACAACCGATCAGTGCCAAGCTGCTGACGCATTTTCTCCACATACCCAACTGGGATGGTTGAGCGAATCACAATGTGACACTCATTATTGTATTGCAGCACTTGTTGTAAAACGCTGTCCACCGAGCTGGTATTGAAGTAGTTGGTTTCCGGATCGTAGTCGGTGGGCGTGCAAACCAGTACCCAGTCTGCATTGGCAAAGGCTTGTGCGGCATCGGTGGTGGCGCTCAACCGCAGTTGCTTATGCTGTAAATAGTGTTCAATATCGGCATCTTTGATCGGGCTTTGCTTAGCCTGTAGCAGTGCCACTTTCTCGGCAACAATATCCACCGCAGTCACGTTATTGTGCTGGGCAAGCAACACAGCATTTGAGAGGCCAACATAGCCGGTGCCAACAACGACGATTTCCATGGTTCTTCCTTTCCCAATCGAACTCTACTTATGTGCGAAGCAGTGTAAACTAAGCGCTGCAGTGCTGCCACCCTTTAGCTGGTTGGCGTTGCAGTTTTTTGCCACCCGTGTAAGATCTTAAAACCTTTCCCTTATAGAACTCTGACACACGCATGTCACAAGAAGCGAGTAAACAAGTATCGGTGGATATCGGCGGCGTGTCGATCATGCCATTTACAAGCATGAATGAAGCGCTTGATAAGGTGATTTCTGACCAGCATGTCACTCCGGGCTTTGGCGTCTCGGTAAATAGCGAAATTGTGATGCTTGCGCGCCACGATCCCACATTATTGGCGCATATAAATCAAGCGCAACTGCGCTTCGCTGATGGCATTGGTGTGGTAAAAACACTCTCGAGTAAGGGCTACCCAAATACCCGCATTCCAGGGTGTGAATTCTGGGAGGCGTTAATGTTTCGCGCGGGCAAGGCTAAGGTGCCAGTAATGCTGATTGGCGCGAAGCCCGAAGTCAATAAACAAGCGGTGACTAAGCTCAAACAGCAAGGAGTCAACGTGGTTTGTGGCATCGACGGCTATGTCTCGGATGAACGTATTCTTCATGATGCTCTGGCTGCGCACCGGCCCAAAATCGTTTCAGTAGCGATGGGAGCGCCCAAACAAGAGCAGTTGATCGTGCGTTTACGAAAACTTTATCCAGATGCTTTTTATTTAGGCGTGGGTGGCACTTATGATGTTTATACTGGACATGTTAAACGCGCACCTAAATTATTTTGTGACTTACACTTGGAATGGTTTTATCGACTATGCGCACAACCAACTCGCATTGGCAGACAGTGGGCTTTAGCGAAGTATTTGGCCTTACATTTCACTCGACGACTTTAGGCGCTCGTGTATGTTAATTTCTGTTTATATGCCAACCCATAATCGCGGCCCCCTTTTGTGCCGGGCGATTGATTCTGTTTTAGCTCAGACACATGACGATCTCGAGTTGCTTATTGTTGATGATGGCTCTAGCGACGGAACTTGGGATGTTTTGCAGAACTACATGGCAAAAGATGACCGCGTTCGAGCTTTTCGCAATGAAACGCCCAAGGGAGCTTGCGCTGCCCGTAATCGTGCGATAAAGGCGGCACGAGGTAAATTCGTGACCGGCTTAGATGATGACGACACGTTTTTACCTGAGCGTTTGGCGCTGCTATTAAAGCACTACGATAGTCAATATGCGTTTATTTGCTCGGGGTATTTTTGGGTCACGCAGAAGCGCAGCAAACCCACCATGTGTGTCGATAAAGTGATTACGCTTGATAGCCAGCTTGATGCCAACCATGCAACCAATCAAGTATTTGTCGAGCGTTCGCGAATGCTCGACATTGGCGGCTTTGATGAAGAGCTTGTTGCCTTACAAGACTATGACTGCTTCACACGGCTAATAAAAGCGTATGGCCCTGCGTTTCGGCTTGGACAACCATTACAAAACATTTTCGTAGAACATGGCGGGCCGCGTATATCGTCACAACGGAAAAGTCGCCTTGGCTTCGCCCGCTTCATGCAAAAACATGGAGCCGACATGCAACGCCGACAAAGAATTAATCATTCTTTTTGGCTTAAAATGCGACTACAGGAACCTTTTTCACTAGCTGAGTTGTTATTATCGCTCACAACAGGTCATCTTAAAATGAAACTTGGTCATCTTTATCGATACGGGTTAAAACTAAAATCGTCATGAGAAAAAAATTTCTAGTGGTATTTGGCACGCGCCCTGAAGCTATTAAAATGGCCCCACTGGTGAAAGCGCTGCAGAAGGTTCCGCAGTGGGAAACACGGGTTTGCGTTACCGCCCAGCACCGAGAAATGCTCGACCAAGTGTTGCGGTTGTTCGAGATAACCCCTGATTACGATCTTAATCTCATGCAACCAAAGCAATCACTTCATACGCTGGCGGCGCGAGTGTTAACAGAAATCGAACCTGTGCTAAAAGACTTTGCTCCAGACTTAGTTTTCGTGCATGGCGACACACTCACAACGCTAACCACTGGTTTAGCGGCGTATTTTCAGCAGATTCCATTGGCTCATATTGAAGCTGGTCTGCGTACTGGTAACATCTATTCCCCTTGGCCCGAAGAAGGGAACCGTAAGCTGGTAGGTGGTATTACACGTTGGCATTTCTCACCCACACCGTCTGCCGCGCAAAACTTAGTGAGTGAGGGTGTCGCTAATGCCCACATTTTTGTGACCGGTAATACGGTGATAGATGCACTTTTGCATGTACGCGACGAGCTAACAAACAATAACGAATTAAGAACTGAACTCCAGGATAGGTTTGCAAGTGTCTTAGGCCCACCAGAAACGCCGTTACTCTTGGTAACTGGACATCGCCGTGAGAGCTTTGGAGAAGGTTTTGAGCGCATTTGTATGGCTCTGCGAGAGTTGGCGCAGCAAAATCCGACAATCAAAGTTGTGTATCCTGTTCACTTAAACCCCAATGTACAAGAGCCCGTAAATCGGCTGCTTTCAGATATTCCAAATGTGCATCTCATTCCACCTCAAGACTACTTACCCTTTGTTTATTTGATGACGCGAGCAAAGATTATTTTGACTGATAGCGGTGGCATTCAGGAAGAAGCCCCCGCACTTGGTAAGCCTGTATTAGTGATGCGAAGTACCACTGAGCGCCCTGAAGCCGTTGCTGCTGGCACTGTAAAGTTAGTCGGTACCGACGTCGATGCCATTGTGAACGAAGCTCAGCTTTTGCTCGATAACGCAAGCCACTATCACACGATGAGCCAAGCTCATAACCCTTACGGTGATGGTACCGCATGTGCTCAAGTTGTGACCCTTCTGCAACGTGAGTTGCAGCAATGATTTACCTTGTCGCCACCGCAATTAAGCATGGTAAGGGCGGTATCAGTACCGCTTTGAGTGGCGTTGTCGAGGTGCTGAAAAAAGAACATCACGACGTTCAGTTGGTTGAATCTCATCAGGGAAATAAATCAAAGTGGCGTAGTTTTCGACACGCCCACAAGCTTTTATTAAGTGCCCGTAACGGTGATGTGGTGTGGCTCCATGGAGCGCGTTGGTTATCGTTATTGCGGAAGTCTTTACTTGCATTGGGGCCTAAGCGCCGGGGCGCAACAGTAGTACTGCACCTACACGGCATTGAGGCCATACATTATTTACAACACCCTTTGGGCCGATGGCTAATGCAACGAGTGGTCAACCGATGCGATGGCCTGGTTGTGCTTACTCCTTGGTGGAAACGTGAACTGGGTCAGTACTTAACGTTTCCTGAAGCACGAATACACATCATGCCCAATACGCTCGATCAGGGGCTTATGGAGCTTGCAAAACGCCCCAGAACTCGGTCTTCAATAGCACTTAACGAGTCCGTTCAAATGCTGTGTATGACGCGGCTAGAAGAAGGAAAGAATGTCGCAGCGGCCATCGCTACACTTCAGTTTTTGCCGAGATCTTATCAATTAACGATTGCGGGAGATGGTGCGGAATTTGAGCGACTTAAGTTACTAACACAACAGCTTAATCTTAGTGACCGTGTCGCATTTCTTGGCTGGGTTCCGTACTCAGAGAAAAACGATGTATTACGCCAAATGGATGTGTTCTTGCTTCCATCAGAGTTGGATTCCTTTGGCATGGGCTTTTTAGAGGCGATGGCTGCAGGCCTTCCGGTTATTGCGGTCGCGTATGGCCCGATTAATGACGTTGTGCCAAAATGCGCTGGTGAGCTGGTTGCGAGCCCAACCCCTCAGTTACTGGCAAGCGCGGTTACAAACGTTGTCTGCGAACACTCTGAGCGCTCAGACTACGCTAAGCGCTACGTGCTAAAGCATTATCGTGCTGACACAGTTGTGCAGGCGTTTATCGAGTTCGTTCAGCAGCTCGATTCAACGCCAGAGTAATCCTTTTTTAGCTTGGCAGTTGTGCAAAAACCTCATCCCACATTTCAGTCACAGCCTTGCGCTGCCATTGACCCTTTTCACTAATTGTATCTTTTTGACTTTGATAAAACGCGACATCGGTAATTAAACGCTTGAGCACCATTAACGCTTCCTCATGCCCCTTTCCAATATCAATGAGCTGCTCTTCGCAGCCATAATCGGATAACAGCTCATGATATTTATGACTCCACCCCGTGGCTAAAACCGGTACAGCCTGTGACAAGGCACTTACTAAACCATGGAAGCGTGAACTTATCACACAGCGTGACTGCCCAATAATCCATTTAATTTGTAAGGCATGACCTGGGTCTAACACCGCAATTGGCTGTTCGAGTTTTGCTTGAATTTGCGCAGTTAGACGACGGTCTGCAGCGGCTTCATGAATCAAAATAAAAGGTTTAGCGCCGGCTTTTTGCGCTAGCCGTATTGCGCTAACCATAAACTCAATATAGCGGTCACCGTCTTGACGCTTTTCAAGCATTTTCGAATTGGGTATAAAGCAGGTTTGGTGTTGTTCATCGTCAAAGTCAGCAGCCACTTCACCCTTAATTAAATTGGTAAAGTCTGGGCACCTTCTAAGGTTATTTTGACTTTTATTTAGTTTTCGGCAGAACTCGAAAGACTGATCGTCACGCGCGAACACTAAATTGGCATGTTCTAAGACAGGTGCGAAAGCTTTGGCTGATGCGCTCTGCAAAAATGGCCCTAGTGCTTGTGGCAAAACAATCACAGGTACACCGCGGCGCCTAAACTGCGCGATAGTGCTTCCTAAACGGTCCCATGCAATCAGAGAGCTCCATTGATCTCCGAATGCAAAGCCAGATGCATCAAGCACTAAATCAAGCTCACTTTCATTCAAGATTCCGAACATATAGCGAAAGCGACGCGGTAACCAGCTTACCGGACTAAGCAAGTTAATGCGCTTGCGAATGTACCTACTTTTTTGCCATAAGCCAAAGGCAGCACGGCGGTCGTAGGGCCCTGTCGGCTCGACAACAAAGCGTGCTTTAATGCCGCGCTCAGCAAACTGCGCAATAATGGCATGTAGCATAAGCTCCGCACCTTTATTGGCGAAACTAATTCCTTTTATTTCTACATTCAGCACCTAAAGCTCCCAATTCCAATCGATAAATAACTATTGCATACATCACTGCCAGCAAACCACTTGGCTGCCCGCTCACGAACGCATGCCCAGCCAGAAGGCCGTGCCCGACATAAAGCACACTGGCAATAAAAAACCCTAAATGCTCGACGCTTGGCCGTTTGAACCACAATGCCAAGGTCATTACCATAAATAACAAATGACTGAGCACAACATATACCGCAAAGGGTACGCCATAACCACCACGTAGATCGTACCATTCTTGCTCAATCGCTTTATAGGTTTCAATACCCGTTGTATTATTATGCGTTACATAATAGTCGCGGCCGCTTCCGGTGTAGAACGAGTAGCCTCCCCCGGTTAACTCTGCTTTGTTGGGGTAGTGCTCTAACTGGCCTTCTGCTGCCTCAATCAGTCGCTCTCGCGGATTCGCACCTTTCAATAGTGCTTGGACTTGTGAGAGTTGATAGCTTAATGAGTCCTGATTCGCTTGAATCCAATTGGCACTTGCAAGAGCCACCACCACGACAAGTGGCAAAACCACCCATCGCATACGTCGAAACAGAAGGCTAAAGCCGAAAACTAACATGACAGCCCCAGCCCATCCGGCTTTCGTTCCAAGCAAAAGAAGCCCTGAACAACAAAGAATAATCTGTGCGAGTCGCCACCAGCTGAACTGTTGATGTAATACGACGAACATTGCTGTCAGGCTGATCAAGGCTGCAAGGCCGATATCGTTTCCACCGACATAGAACGATTTAATACCAAAAACGCCCTCTTCATAACTCGGGATACCAAGCCCGGTAACAAATGAGAACAACATAAATGCACCGAAGACCCAGCCATAATAAGCGACGCCCTTAATAAGAAGCTGATCATGCTGACCAAATCGTTCCATGGCTGCCAAAATTAACATCACGACGGTAAACGGATACAGCCACCGCGTAAGCTGAGTAAATTCGATAATAAACTGAGTGTCACCAACGGGATAACTAGTGATAACTAGAATAAATGCCCATAGCAGAATCAAGACTTGTATCAGCCAGCTTAAAATTCCAGTTCGCGTATAAACAATAATTAGACCGAGCAAAAGTATTGCTGTCCGGTAGAGCAAGCTGATCCTTATCGCTTCCATTCCAAGAAAGCTGAACACACCATACAAAGTATCAAGCCAAATGAGCGGGTAAACCAGCATAATTAACGCCAGTTTCCCTATCCGTTCGTTACTAAGCGTTAACGTCACTGGTCTACTCCAGCCTTACCTGAGGTCGCTAAAAACTCACCTCTTAATAAGCGAAAGTGTAGCAAGCTCACACCAAGTGCCATCCAGAAAAACATACAGGCTAGCAGTACGTGAACTCGTTGAGGAAATATCGGATTCGGGCTTGCAGTAACCTTAGTTACCAATTGAATAAAGGAAAAGTCTTTAGCGTTAATCAAAGCGGCACGCGTTTTTAATACCTCACGCTGCTGATAGAGCGATTCTCGATAAGATGTATCTCTGACACGTTCCAATAAAAGCGCATTACGCTCTAATTGCGTCGTAATTTCATGTCTACGCTCTTGTTGCAGGGTTTGCTCAATGAAATCCATAATCTGGCCGAGCTGTAATTCCGCTTTACCGGCGCTCGTAGTCGACCAGTGCAACGCATGAAAACGGTCATTTTGGTAACGAAAGTAGTGCAGATGCCGGCGAACACGATAGTAATCATCTTCATTAGGAGACGTGAAAAGCCGCTGCGTCACCAGACGGGCGAATGACTCACTATGAAGCCATCGCGCAATACGTAATTCAGGTTCAATCGTCAGCGGTGAAGCTGTATCCGCAGAATTGTCTGACAGAACTATATCGTCACTGCGTCGCAGTAATCCTAAATTAAAGAGTTCAGGATTTACGACAAAAATAACCTGTGCTTGGAACCATTTTTGATGCTGCTTAAAATAACTAAAACTCAGCACGAACCCAAGCAATACATAAAGCGCCGCCAGCCACCAGTACTTCTTCAGCCAACGAAAATAGGCTGTCAACGAATGACTATGGGGTGCTGCGAACATAGCTGCGCAATAACGTCACGACAATCATTATGAAGCCACCCAGTAACGCGCCCACCAGTAACCAAGTCATCGCATGAAGGCCTTTGGGTTGATGCGGTGCAACCGCTGGGTCTATAGTCTCAAACACGTAGTCGTCGTTAACTTCTACTAACATGGCGCGGTTGTATTGCTCTTGTAACAGGCGATACAAGGACTCACGTACATCAGCTTGCTGTATTTCATCGGCCTTGTTAGTCAAGTAAGAAATTTGCTGCTCTACACGCGCCCTTTCGCGTTCGCGCATGTGAATATTGATATCTTTCACTAATAGTCGTAACCACGATGCTGCAGCTTCTGCATCGGCATCGCTCATTCGAAGGGTAACAATTCCTTTCGCGCGATCATACTCTATGACGAATCGTTCACGAAACTCGTTATAGCCTCTCCACACCTGCTGAAGTTCTTCGGCTGAGGCTTCGTCGCCAAGTAAAAGCGGCATCAGCCCATGGCGCTCAATAAACGCGTGAAGGAAGTCTCGCGATTTAAGAACCTCAACGGCCATCTGCGTGTCGTTAATTTTTCCGCTGCTTAAATTGAACCCTGCAAGGCCTGCAAGACCCGCTATTCCTCCCGCCATATCAGCTAGACCACCACCGCGCTCCTCACTCGGTGCTAACACAGTCTCAGCCTCAAATTGTTCGACACTGAACCACTTTATTGCAGCCAAACTCAAAGCCAATACCAATGGCAGACCAAGCCACCACCAACGTAAATCACGGATGCTCCGACGGAAAGTTGCGCTAGAGAATATTACCAGCGAGGGCTTGCTAGACATGGTCATGATCGATAAACCGTCCTAAAATGTTGCTAGATTTCTTGGCTGAGTATGGAATGCCACCATCTGGATCTGCATAACCGAATGCCAGTAACATGACAGGTCGTTGATGAGCCGTCAAATTTAGCTCTTGTGCCAATAGTCGCTCACGAAATTCAATATCCGGCCAGTTGATAGGACAGGTTGCGATCTGCATGGTTTCAAAAGCTAACATTAATTGCATAGCCGCTAACGAGCCATCAATATAGATACAGTGCCGGTCGCGTTCCATTGGATACGCTTTAAGATCTCCTACTACAACAATGAGATTGGTAATTTGCTCCGCGAAACCGACCGTTCCACCAGCCATATTTGCAATTTTAGCCGCACGTTTAGGGTCTTGAACCACGTAGAATTCGTAGGGTTGTCGATTACACGCAGATGGCGCTAAGGTTGCCATCTCAAATGCTTTATGAATAACCTCAGTCGGCACTTTTTCTGGTTGATACCACCGCACTGAACGCCGCTTCTGGAACAGCAGTTGAAGCTGCTCGGCACTGACCGTACTCTCAGGAAGCTCACGATATGGATAAGGAACAGAGTTGGTGCGCGTCATGGCAACATCAAGCGATGCGTGCAGGTCTAGCCAAGTTGCTCGCGCTTTGGCGATCTTAGGCGTGTCTTTGACGACCGAAAAATACTCATCAAGGACATCATGTGCCCACTGCAACTCGCTAGGGTCAATGCTCTTTGCATTTGCAGCATCACGAAAGCAATTCACTGTTTCAGCGATATAGTCGGCGGCGAAGCTTGCTCGTCGCGGCTTCATGATCAGACCTTTTTCAAGTCGATGGGTATTCCGACGAAGCAATGCGCAGGTTGCTTCGATAGCTTTTAATGAACGCCAGTAGGCGATTCGGCCGCGCAGCACAGACTGCTGCTCACGGCCAAACTCACGACTAAAAAGAAGATAGTACAAAGCCGATGTCAAACGGCTACTGGCAAAAATACGAATAAAGTGTTTATCAAAGTCAGCGCCTCGCTCGCGTAGCCAATGTACAAATGTTATCGGAATCACTTTTTTGGCGATCGTTCGTAGGCTCATTAGTCGTTTCTTCTATTTAGTATTTCGTGCTCGCAGAGCGATTGGTCGCGTATTTAGCTAACGCAAAACTACGTGCGGCTAAGTTTATCAAATTAGTGTCATAGTTATGAAACAATTAACTAGTTTTTTCCTAACTTTAAAGCTTCTCGTAGCTTTCGCACTGCTCGCCAATACCGATACCCAAAGGTAAACGGTAAAATTAACGAGTACGACATGATGCGGGCCAATGGTCGTGTTTGAGCACTCAACCAAAACGCAAAATAAGCGGCTCCAGCATACGAAATTAACGTAGCGACTGCGGCACCCTCGCCTTGATAACTAGGAATCAAAATTAGATTCATGCTGACATTAAGCGCAGCGCCTACGCCATGACTTACTAAGCTAAACACTAACAAGCGTTCGGCGATCAACCATTTGCTCGCCAGTGCGCGCATAAATACAAACAGGCTCGCCCAAACGTGAATCATTAAGATAGTACTGGCGCCCCGATAGGCCTCTCCGAAGAGCCAAAGCACAACTGGATCAGCAAGTAAGGTGACTGCGGTGGCAACCAGCAAGGCACAAACAAATAATCCGTCACACAGCTGCTGCAGCCGCTGCTGATATACATTGAAGTTAGTTTTCTTTAACTTTATTAGTCCGGCGAAAAACGAGGTCGCAATGGCGGTGGCGAAGAAATACCACACTTCTGAAAGCTTTACGGCTACGGCATAAATGCCTACCTCACTTTTATCAACCATGGTACCTAGCATTACCTGGTCGATTTTCAGGTAGAGTACCGCGGCAACGCCAGACAAAATCAACCAAAATGCCTGCTTTAACAGGTCCCAACCATAGCGCCAATGAATCGCGCGCCAAGCAAAACCGTTCGACCTTTTCTGATAAAGAAAAATATAGCCGAGGCCCCAGGCCAAATACTCTAGCGCAAACACTGCGGCGATGGGAACTAATGAGGGGTTTACAAAGACGACCACCAGCTTGGCTATGCCGGCAGTTAAAATAACCGCGGCCCGCATTTTCACAATATAGTGAGCGCTAACTTGCGCTTGAAAATAGAATTCGACCACTTGAAACGACTGCAGAATCGCAGCGCTGCCAATCACCACAAGGCTGATACGCTCGTCGGTAGGCATGGATGAGCTTACGAAGGCCCATGTTATTAGCGCTAAAATGCCGAGTAACGCGCCGATGCTGCGATACGCGGCGGCGGTGCTCATAATTTCTGTTTCTCGGGTTGGCGCTTCTACCAACTCTCGCATAATTAACGCGTTCATACCCAGCGCTGCCAGAGGGAGTACTAGCGCAACCAGTGCCAATACGTAATTTAGTTGACCGAATAGTTCTGGCCCAAGCGCTCGCGCAACCACCAAAGCAACGACTAGGTTCACTGCCATGCCGACAACCTTTTCACTTATCAGCCAGCTGGAATTTTTAAGTGCGGCGCGGATCATGGTGGTTAAGTGTCCTTACTGTATAAAATGACTCGTCAAATAAAAAACGCTCCCGAAGGAGCGTTTTATCATAACGATTTTCGATGTTAATACTAGTCAGAGCTAGCTATTAATCGATGATGTCGTTGCCACGATAAACGTCATGGTCTGTACGTACTGAGTCGTTTTGGACCCAACCACGGTCAGAACCATTCACGTTATACGCTGAGTAGATCGACACGTTAGTTGGATAGTCAGCAACGTTGATAGTCAACGAGAATTTGCCGCTAGTCGCCAATGCGCCATCATTAAACAGCATTTCACGGATTTCACCAGCGATAGCTGTAACACCTGGATTCGCTAGTGCGGTCAGGGTGTATGGACCATACATAGTACCGTCTTCCGCCATTGCATCTACCCAGATAATACGATCAACATCGTTATTGTCTGGTACAGGGCCGTCAGTATCGTTTGGTCCACCAATCGTCGCATCATCGAAACCTGGGTCACGTGACTCATTGGTAACGTAGATGATCTGACTAATTGCGGTTAGCTCACCAGAGGCTGACTGAGCGCTGTAAGGCATATAAGGAATAGACGTTACAGAACCGTTGACTGTCCACTCACCTGCATCCACGGGACCAAGCTCGGTTTCACCTTCATACGGCGATGACAATAAGACACCGTCTTCAGGGAAGTCGACATCGTCAGTCATACCACCGTCAGTGTACTGAGCTGTGGTGTGTTCCCAGTTCACCACTGCAGAAAGTGAGAATTCACCGTCTTGCTTAGGATTCTGGAATGAGTTCGCTGTCGCAGCTAAGTCGAACACCAGTTCATTTAAAACATCTGCATCATCACAACGGAAGTTCAAGGTACTTGCATTGTGGCTGATGTAAGCGCAGTTGTTCAGGTTACCGCCATCGAAGAAGGCTTCAACACCGCCTGGGTTCACACTGTCGATCCAGCCGAACATGTTGTCACCAGAAAGAGTGAAAACAATTTTCTCAGCAGGATCTTGGTCTACTTGCACCACGAAGTCCCATGCGCCAGCGTTGTCGTCTGCTGGGGTACCGTTGTCTGGGTTATTAGTTGTGCGTACCCAGAACTCGCCGTCGTCTTCGTTGTAGTTGTTACCGTGCGAACCACCGTTCGTACGGAACAAGCGACGGTATTCCCATACGTCCAACTCACCGCTGTACTCTTTTTCTACTTCAAGTACGAACTGTGGACCCATTTTGAACAACTGGGTGTTATCAGTCATCGGCGGAGTCACAGTGTCGAACGGCCATGGGTTAGTGTTCGTTGGCCATGGTTGGTCGTCTAAGCGTGAGAAGGTGTCGAACATAACGCCGTCAAGTGATACAACAGTTGGTGCGTCAAAGTTGAAGCGACCGAAGTCTAACTCAATACCATACGTGGTGTCGTTAGAGTTGGTGTTTTGGTCACCGAACAGGTTCGTTACACGATAGATAAGTACGGTGTTATTGCCGCTATCTGTGGTTTGTGCCACGAAATCAACCGTAATACCTTTGTTCACGTCGACAGAGTCGCTGTCATCGTTGTAACTACCCGGACGCACAGGAACCACACCGTTACCGGCATAGTTGCCTTCGTCGAACTGCTCACCAAAACCAACAGTTAGCTGATTTGGGTGGCCGTCGATGTAGGCGCCGTCTTCAAAACGCAAATAAATGTAATCGCCTTCTTTGTACTCATCATTCAGAGTAACGATCACATTTTTTGACAGGATAGACTCCATGGTAGTCATGAATTCATCTGTCGCGTAGGTAGTGTCTGTGAGAGTGACGTCTGCAGCCATCGCTCCCGTGCTAGCGCCGGCAATTGCCAAAGCCACTAGCGAACGTTTAAACATGTTTGTCATGATGTTCTCCAATTTCATGAAATAAGAGCTTCCAGCTATTGTTCAAGCCTTAACTCCTGTTGTTATCAAGTTGACCACCTATGGTGATCGCGTCGATTTTCTTTTGAGCCCAGTTTTTGCGAGTTGCAGGTTCAGCAGCGAGGTGATTAAGCACGCGACCGAACACTCAGGCAAAAACTTAGTTCAAAATACTGTTGACTCTTCAAACAGAGCCCCTAAAAAGCTTTGCTGTTGAGGTTGTTAATTATGGTTTTCTATATATCCATGAGCTCAACATTTTTGCAAAGTCATTAAAGAGATTAGTCGTTAACCGAGATAGTTGTCAAGCCATCCGCAATTGTTTTTCGGATTTCTTCCCATTGTTCTGTACGCTCGATGATACGAGGGGTAATGAATATCACCAGTTCCGTCTTTTCATTCGATTCTTTTTTAGATTTAAACAAGTTACCTAGCAAGGGGATATCGCCCAAGAGGGGCACTTTGCTGTCGCCGCTGGAGTTATTTTCCGAGATGAGTCCACCCAAAAGAATAGTTTGACCACTTTGTGCAATCACCTCTGTTTGGAGTGCACGCTCAAAAATACTCGGGTTGCCGGCCACCGAGGGTCCAGTGGGTGAGGTATTAGAAATCGTTTGATTGATCTGCAATACCACTAAGCCTTGTGCGTTGATGGTTGGTGTAACCGTGAGTTGCACCCCGGTTTTGCGGTATTCCACTGACTGTGTCTGGCTTTCTAAATTGGGTGTGAAGGTGGTTGAGCCGACCGTGGGTATATCGTTACCGACGTTGATTGAGGCAGCCACACCGTCGCGCACCACTAATGTCGGGTTCGACAGCACGTTGACCAAATTGGAGCTCTGTTGCAGGTTGGCAATAAAACGGTCAAACCCGTCGACCCAGTTAAGCCGCAGGCCACCGATGTCTTGTGCTCCCAATGTACCATAGGTGCCGCCACTGAAGTTCCCATTGCGAAACGCAAACTCAAAGCCTTGAGAGAACTCGTCGGTTAACGTGACTTCGGCAATGGTTGCATCTAAGACAATTTGCTTGGGCATCACATCGAGTCGGCGCACCACTGGAAGTAAGGCTTTGTAATCGCCGCCGGTGGTGTAAAAAATAATCGAATTGGAGCGCTCATCCACGGTCATGCGCATATCTTCGTTGCTCGCGCTCATGCCTGCGCCGGCTTGGCCCGTTGCGCCGCCTTGCGCTGATTGGGTATCGCGGGCACTGTTGGCGCCCATTTGCGTGCTGCCCATGAGGTTGCCGATTGAGGCGCCAAGATCAGATGCTCGGGCATAGCGCGGATGGTAGATATAATAGCCCTTTTCTGGGCCTTTACTAGCTTGGTCGATTTGTTGGGTCCAATAGCGCGCGCGATCGAGTACCTCTTCATTTGAGGCGAACATTGCCACCGCGCCCAGTTGATTCACCGGCACCGTGAGTACCGCAACGCCCATACCTGCCTGTCGACCTATACTAATACCTTCGGCTTCCATGAGCTCTTTTAGCTGGTCGATGTAGTCCATCGGTGACAAATAAGTCAGCTCGACCATCGCCACATGGCGCCCACGGTTGGCTGGCACATCGAGTAGATGAACAAGATCGAGAAAACGTACGATTTCAGCGCGACTACCTTCGACAAAAAACGCATTTTGCACTTGGTCGGCAGATACTTTGACACTTGATAGGTTGCGTAAGGTGCGTTCAAGTGAGGTCTTGAGGCCATATTTGAGCGGCACCACTTGCATAATGTTCTGTGCGGTATCGGGCACATCCGAATACCGGCGGCCAAAGCCAATCACTACGTCGGTACGCGCATCGGTGCGTGGATAAATATAATAGGTGCCTTCGCGCAGCGACACATCAAGACCGTTATCCACCAGCAACTGACGCGAAAGGGTGAATAACTCACGTGAGCTGACACTGTTGGTTAGGTTCAAGGTCACTTGCTGCTTTAAGTCGCCTTGCGTCGCAATCACATAATTCACACCTAAGGCGGTGCCGAATACGGTTTCAATAAAGTTACGCATCGGCAATTCATTGGCGTTTAGCGAGTGTGAGTCTGTCGCGCTAAATTCTTTGGCCGGATCGCTATCACTGCGCTTTAAATAATTGTCGTAATTCATCGAACGTAGTTGCTCGAAACCGTTACTTTGCAGGCGCGCTTCTTCCTGGTCGGCACTTTCTGAATACTTGATTTGATCAGATTCGAAGCGCTTTGGGTTTACGTTGAGCGGGTCCGGTGTCTGTGCACAGCTGAGCACGCTAGCTGCCGCGAGCATTACCACAGAGTACTTTAGGTGCATTCGGCTCATAATTTCCTCGTTTATTCTGCGGCGCTAATAGTCGAACACCGGTAGGGTGACAGTTTCGTCGTCCGCCCCAATAAAGGTGACGCTATTGACGCTTATTTTGCTAACAGTAAAGCCATTTAGTTCGAAGCCTTCGCTGATCTCTGTGATCTCGACCCTGCGATTAGCCAGTTGTTGGGTATCGATAAGTGCCACTCGCTGTTGGTTATTCGAGGTGTAAATACCTCGCACGCGAACGCGCATGTCGCCTAAGTTGACGCCACCGTCCATTAATTCAGCTTGTGGTTTGCTGCTCGCTTGCTGTTCTTGTTGCTGCTGGGCGGCTTCGCGACGTTTTTGTAACCAGGTCGATACGTCGTCACTCATTTGTGCCGCAGGCAAATCGGCCTGTAGTCCCGCCATCGGATCAAAGGTTCGGGTCGTATCGTTGCCCGCGATGTAAACCCGCTGCATAAAGTCCATCAAACAAACCACGACAATCGCGGCGGCTAGTAATTTCACGCTGGCGGGAAGTTGCTGCCAAGCTTTCATGAGCCACCTCCCGGCTGACGCACGGCGACTTGCAGTAAAAACGTCAGCTCATAGTTATTTCCGCGACGGCGTTGTGACGGCCGCAGTTCGATGCTTTGGTGCTGTACAAAGGGCAGCTCTTGCATCAGCGCGAACTGGGCTTGCGCCAGCGCCTCGATGTTCCCAGCAAGTTTTACCTTGGCATTAAGGGTGCTGATGGCGTTCGTCTGCGGCTGGGCCCCGGTAACCCAATTGAACTCATCGATGGCAATGTCTTGTTTGCGCAGCAATGTTGCTAGGCGGTCTTGTAACTGAATCTGTAACAAGGTGGTTTCGGCGGCGCTGGGCATGCCTTCAATCAGTGTCTGTTGTTGCTCGATGGCATTTTGATGCGCTTTTCTTACCTGCTCGGCATGGGCGAGTAACTGTTCGCTGCGTTGCACTTGGCCATGAGTGAGCGCTAACTCGGTGGCGACTTGGTTCTGCCAATTCACTATCGGTTTGACGATAAATTGCACCGCGGCCAAAAATACCGCCACAATAAGTAAGGTACGCTGGTTATCCGTCATTGCGTGCCCCCTTCTGCGGTTTCTGTGGTTTCTGTGGTTAGCGCTAAATCGATGCGGAAGCGTTGTTGCCCGCCGCTACCACGCACCGGTGAGGCAAATTCTGCCTTTTCGACCTGTGGCAAGCCATGCAGGGTTTTCAGTAATTCGAGCGCATTTTCTGTTTGCCCGCCAATACTAAGTTGCTGGCCGTCGCCTTGCATAAACGTCAGCTGCGTTTGGTGCTGCTCTACCACTGCCAAAACTTGCCAAAAGCCGTTGATGGTGTCGGCGTTCACATACACCTGACGTAGCTGTTCGATGGACGCACTGATATCAGCTAAATCACTTTGCAGCGTCAGCAGCTCACTTACTTCAGGCGTAATTTGCTCGAGTTGCCGGTTCAATAAGTTCCGTTCTAACAGCAAGTAACCGCTACTGAGAGCCAAGTAGCAAGCGCCGATGACGGCTGCGACGGCGAGCGTTGGACGCCACGCAAATGAGCGGGTGCTGGCACTCTTTTGCCAACCTTGTCGCCAGTAATGGCTGCCTAATTGTTTAACCCCGCGGGTAATGAGCTCGCCTAATTGCGCTTCGTTAATGTGTTGAGTGTGCTGTTCACTGGGGCAACCTAGGGCGAGTTTTGCGCGCTCGGCATCGCGCATGAGTGGCGATCTTACTGCGGTTTGCCACTGTTGCTCTTGGTTAAACAGGAAGTAGCACTGTTGGCCATGCTCGATTTGGTAAAAGCCTTCGCTACAGGCGGCGCTCAACACCAGCGACTCAGGCAGTACGGTGAAGGCTTTCGTCAGCAGTTGTTGGCCTTGCTGGTTGAGGGTAAGGGTTAGTACACGACGCTGGCCGTCGCGCCAGGGCCCGATAAAATGTTGTTGTGCTGGGGCTTCGGCTTTCTGTTTGAGGTCTTTTTGCTTAAGTACTTTGTGCAGGCCTTTCAGCGAGCGAATAGTGTAGGAGTTCCAGCTTTCTTGATAATAACTACGCGCCAGCACAAGGCAGCTTACGCGGCGCTTAGGTGCAGGCGACGGCTCGCGGTTTGCGCCGTGGAACCATTGCCCTTGCGGGTTAACCCGCCACACCAACGTGGCGATGCCGCCACTTAGCTTGCGCTGCAGCGATTCTTGGGTGTTCTGCGTGGTTGAAGCTGCCATGTTGTTATCGTTTTTCTTCTTATTGCGCCGATTATTGCGCTGAAAATTATTATTTTAGTCATTGCTTCGTTGCGCTACCTGCTCGTAATGCTTGGCATGTAATCGTAACGGTATGGGTTGCCGTGGTCGGTAATCGACGCGCCGATACAACTGTAACCCGTTTTGTTTGGCAGTAATGCGAATGCGCTGCTGTTCTCCCGGGTAAATGCCATTATCGAGTGTTCCACCTAACTCAATGAATTCCTGAAGCATTCCCACAGCATTATCATTACTTTTTCTTAATACTTCGATAGTAGCAGCTTGCCCTTGGGTAAGCAATATGCGCAAAACTTCATCGGGTGCCCAAGCAGGGTTGAACAAGCTTTCGTCTAAGGTTGTGTAAGTTCTAATCAAGTTTACGTCAGCCATGGACCAACTATTGAGCTGGGTAAGGTCTGAAAAAGACTGAAAAAACAATTGATCGGGCTGCTTCAGCCATTGCCTTAGTTCATTGACCATAAGCTCGGCACGATGTGGCGCGGTACCAAGACTTATCAGAAGATTTTGAATGTCGCCCGTGGCGAAATTGATGCTTAACAAACTAGCTTCGTTTTGCAGCTGCATGCTGACGCCGGACGTTAGTGCGGCGTAGGCCTGCCGGTCTGGCAGCCGCAATGGTTGTGGATAGTTATAGAAATTTATGTCCGCTAGTGGGTGCGTACTGTTGTTGCGGGCTTGCAGCCAATTGTTGCTGAGCAGCAAGGCATCGAGGTAGTTTGCGGTGGAATCTAAAGCCAGCTGCAATTCCGCTTGGTCTTGCATGGCTTGCGCGCGTTCGACCGACGAGCGGGTTTGTTGACTCATCACCAGCAGCAGTACCGAAATAATCGCCACCATCAATAGCACTTGAAATAGCGCCATGCCTTGTTGCTGGTCTGCGCCGGCTCGCTTAAACATCTCGACTGTACCTCGATAAGGTTGACTCGACCGCGTCCGGAACTTCAATGAACCAGCGAAAACCGTTGAGGTTAATTTCAATGGCTTGCGGATGCAGCACCCGCTGCATGCCATCGTAGTCGTTAAACCAGAGCAAGTCGTAAACTTCGGAACCTTCGCCCGAAGCGGTTTCATTGCGCTCTTTTAGCGACTGATAGCCATAGTAACGAAAGTCAATTTGGTTAATGTTGTCGTACAGAATGCGGCGAAAATTAAAGGGCAGCTCTTGTTCGTCTTGGCGCAAATACAGGTTGGTAAGTACGGCTTCTTCGTACACCAGCCGGTAGCTACCGGCGGCGTTAGTTTCACGGAAAATTCGGTAGACCGCGGCGGCATCAGGATTTTGCACGCTGGTATGGGACACGGCAGTAAAGCCGTCGTAGCGGCCAAGAAAATAGAACCCGAGGCGGTTGCTACTGTTATAAACGGCTTTGGCATAGCTATTGCGAGTGACTTTCTGTACTAAGCTGGTTAAGTGATGCCGTTCTGCAGAGCTGGAGGCTAAGCCTTTGTTACGCTGCCAGTTCTGGCTGAAATAGTCATAGGCAAGTGCGCCACTAATCATTAGTAGCGATAGCAACACCATGGCAATCAGCGTTTCAACTAGGGTGAAGCCGCTTGACGAATTTTTTCGTCCCATACTAGCTCCTCGTAGTTGAATTGGCGCTGGCTGCTGCCGTAGCGCATGGTTAGAGTGATGGCATAGAGGTGATAGCGCGGGGCGTATTGATTATAGCCACCTACGGCATCATCAAAGTTCGGCGCAGGCGGTAAATAGGCCACCTGCTCGGCCTGCCAGCTAATTTGTACGTCTTGACTGTAGAGTTCGCTACCTTCGGTGATAGCTTCATGCTGTAAGTTAAACTTGATATTGCTTCTTACCGTATCTAACTGAGTCAATATATGCGTGATTTCAGCCGCCTTGACCGAGTTTTGCATATTGTTTTGAAACGCCATCACGCCCGTCACCACCGTGGCGAACAAGATCGTCATGGCCACCAAAATTTCGATCAAGGTGAAACCGCTAGTCGTTGCGCGTTGCATCACGCCCCTCCTCACCTAATTCGATCAACTGCATATTCAGCTCGTGGCTTAACTCGCGGCTACCCTCCTGCCAATGCAACTGCGCCGGCGACCAAAAACCATGCCGGTTCAGCGTAAGCCTTTGCCCCGGAAAACTCAGATACTCGAACTCGACCACCTCGCCCACCCCCGCAGCCAACCTGCCCTGCACTGAGTTATCCAGAGGGGGCTGCCCCCTCTGGATAAGTTGGGTGCCGGAGTTATCCACAAGGGGCTGCCCCCTCTGGATAAGTAGTTGGTTGGAGTTGGTGGTGAGGGTGTAGGTTTGGTTTTGGCTGTAGGCTTGGAAGCGGTAGTGGTCGACGAGGCGGAGTAAGGCTTCGCGTTCGGCGGTGGCTTTGCTGCGCTCGTACTGGTTAAGGGCGATGGGGCCGATGAGGCTGGCGGCGATGGCGATAATGGCCATAACCACGAGCAATTCTATGAGGGTAAAGCCACGATAGGGTTTTAACGCAGCCGGGCAGGTCATATAGGCATGTCTGTGACGGCAGAGATACTGAGCATCATAATGACGACAATAGTGCCGACCACAGCCCCCATAAAGAGAATAAGTGCGGGTTCGAGTAAGCTGGTGAAACGTGTCACCCAGCTATAAAAGGTTCTGCGCGAGCGGTCGGCAATTTCGCCAAATACTCGTGCTAACTCACCACTTTCTTCGCCGATACTCAGCAGTGCCGCAAAATACGGCGGGTACAGCCGTGATTCACTTAAACAATCGGCGAGCCCTTCACCACGGTTCACCCGCTCGGCGGCCCGTGCCACTTCGTTGCGTAACGACTCGGTGCGGAGGGTTTTGGCGGCCAGTTTCATGCTGCGATCAATGGCAACGCCTGCGCTTAGCATTACGTGCAGGGCCGCGTTAAAGCGGATTCGTTCAACCAGCAGATTTGCGTTCGCCACCACCGGTAAGCGCTCTCGGCATTTGCTGCCAAGGGCTTTGACAAATGAGTGCTCACGGTAATACCAAAGGCCAACACCGGTTGCCACAAGCCCAAGCGCTAGCCATAACTGGTAGTTGTTAAAGAAGTCGCTGACCGCAAGCAAGGCCACGGTGTAGCCTGGCAGGTTCTGCTGATCTTGAAACAATGAGGTGAGGTTCGGCACCACGAAATTAAAAATAAATACGATAGCGGCCACACACACGGTCAAGATCACCGCAGGGTAAACCAAGGCTTGTTTGATTTTTTCGCGTAAGTCCATCTGGTAATGCAATTCGTCGGCCAAGCGCTGGAAGGTTGCCGCCAATTCGCCGGTTTCTTCGGCAATTTGCACCAAGCCAATGTAGAGCGAACTGAACACCGGAAAGGCCGCTATGCTTTCCGATAATTTATGCCCCTGCTTGAGCTGTTGCAGTACGTTTTGCAGCATGTCGCGCAAGGCAGGTTTTTCAACGTTGTGTAAGAGGATCTGCAAGCCCTTGTCGACACGCAGACCTGAGGTAAGTAACAAACTGATTTCTGCGGTAAAAAATTCGACGTCTTTGATGGTCAGGCCACGTTCGCCAAACACATTGGCGTTGAGCCCCGATGACGCTTCTTTGATGTCTGCCACCAATAACTGCTGATGTTCAAGCCGAGCTTTAGCGCTCGCGAGGTCAATGGCGTCAATGCGGCCCTTCTGTTCGACACCGCTGGTGTTGTAAGCCACATAAGTGAACAGTGCCATTAGCCTGCAACCCTCACCACTTCTGCAAGTGTGGTTTCACCGCGTAAGGCTTTTAATACGCCGTCTTCGAGTAAGTTTCGATAGCCGCGTTCACGGTTCAAGCGACGCGCCTTGGTTAAAAATTCTGCTTCACCGAGCAAGGCGGTCAGCTGCTCGTCGCAGCGCATGTATTCAATCAGTGCCACTCGACCCGCATAGCCAGTATTGGCACACTTATCGCAACCCACGGCTTTATGCAGCGACGGTTGCACATCGTAGCGCTCGACTAACCAGTCCATTTTCATACCAGCAAACTGGGTGGCGGCTTCAGCATCTGGCTGTTTGCAGTGCTGGCATAACTTGCGTGCCAGACGTTGCCCAACAATGACTTTAATGGCCGCCGATAACAGGAATTCTTCCACGCCTAAATCAAGCAGTCGGGTATAGGCACTTGCGGCATCGTTGGTGTGCAAGGTACTGAAAACTAAGTGGCCGGTGAGCGCCGACTGCAAGGCGATACCTGCTGTTTCTGCATCACGGATCTCACCCACCATGATAATGTCGGGGTCTTGCCGCACTACCGATCGCAATGCATTGGCAAAGGTAAAACCGATATCACTTTGCACGTGGACTTGGTTGATGCCGTCGAGTTGATACTCGACCGGATCTTCAATGGTGATAATTTTCACGTCCGGGTCATTACGCCGCGACAGGAATGAGTACAAGCTGGTGGTTTTACCTGACCCAGTAGGTCCGGTTAGTAACACCACCCCAGAGGTGGCTTGAATATCGCGCAGTAACTCTGCTTCAACATCAGGCTCGATGCCTAAGGTTTTTACGTCGTATGCTAAGTTGTCTTGCAGTAAGAAGCGCATGACCACGCTTTCGCCCTCACCCACTGGCAAGGCAGACACTCGCACATCAACATTTAAGCCATCAATGCGTAGCTCGATTTTACCGTCTTGCGGGCGACGTTTTTCGGCGATATCCATACTCGACAGCAATTTTAGTCGCGTGACCACGGGCAGTACCATCTGTGCCGGTATCATATCTGCTTCATGCAACACGCCATCGATGCGGTAGCGCACGCGACCTTTGCCTTTCCACGGCTCAATATGCATGTCGGACGCACGGCGGCGCAAGGCTTTTGCGATAAGGCTATTTAGTAGGTTCACCGTGGGCGCCTCAGACGCTAATTCACGCAACCGGTCTTCTTCGAGCATGGTGAGGCCGGCATCTTCGCTGGGCCCTTCGCTTTCTTCCAACCAGCGCGTACGCAACTGACTGTAAGCGTCATCGCTGGCGACATACAGTTGTAAGTTAGGTTCGGCAAGGCTAGCGATGAATTCAAGTAAGCTTGGTTGGCTCGGATTGGTACAAACTAACTCTAACTGTTGCTTATCATCGTACCCAACTGGCACACACTGGTGCGCCAAGCATTGACTTGCCAAGTCGCTCGGTAGCGCCTGCAGAAGTTCTGCCCAATGGGCATCGTCGGTTAACAGTTGTTGCTGCCGCTGTTCATCCAGCTGCGGCAGTTCATAAACTTCGGCATAGTAGGCGGGAAGGTACTCTGAGCTTAAGGCACCCATGCGCACCAATATTTGTTCCAGTTGGCCGCCGTTGCGGTTTTGGAATTGCTGCGCTTTGCTTAAGTCGTCTTGATTCACCCGAAAACGTTCAGTGAACAGTTCGGTTAAAGTGCTCATTGTAAAATAATATCTGCGTTATTTTCTTCACCGCCTTCGCGGCCATCGGCACCATACGACAACAAGGTAAAAGGTGCGCCTTCATCGCCTGGCATGCGGTACACGTAGTCGTTACCCCATGGGTCTGGTGGCACGTCTTTCGGAAAGTAAGGCCCTTGCCAGTTGGTGTCGTCGCTTTTCAACAGCTCATCGAGACGCTCGGGGTAACGGCCCATATCGAGTCGATAGGTACTGAGCGACGTTTCCAGCATTTTCATTTGGGTTTCGGCGGTCTTGATTTTCGATGAGTCGACCTTGCCAAACATTTGCGGTGCGACCAAGCTCGCTAACAACCCTAAAATAACGATAACGATCAATAACTCAATTAAAGTAAAGCCATACGTCTTAGGTTGCTGCGCACTGGGTTTCATTGTCTTACTCCATAATTATTCTTTATAAAACGGACTTCTGAGGTCCGTTGCATGGAACAATTGCACGCTGCGGCTAAGCATTTGACCACCGTCTCGAGTCAATGGAGTCCAGCTAATAACACCGCGGTTCGGGCTATGTTCAGTTTGTAAGAGGTCCACCGGGAAACTGATGTAAAAACCTTTGGTAAAGCTTCCTTCACCGTAGTCGCGTGCAGAGACATTGGTTTTAGCTGCATACGCCCCAACTATGACACCACTTTTAAACTTATGTTCAACATTTAACTGCAAGCCGTTGTCTTGTGCAAGGAATTTTCCAAAAGCAGCCTTAATTAAGGTGTTAGGTAAGAACTGTGGCTGGTAATAACCTGTGACATGGCCGGTAAAGGTGTCGTAGTCAAGAAAGCCCGTATGGCTTTCGTAGTCACGCTGTTTAACCCAGTTCAAGTCGACGCCTACGGCCCAGTTGCTATCAAGCTCACGGTACAGCAACTCGGTACCGACGCCACCGAACATGCGCTCAAGGTAGCCCGCATAAACACTGGTATAAACGTTGGGCGCCAGTTGGTTAATATGGCTCAATTGCAAGTTATCGAGCCAGATATCACTAAAGGTGGTGTATTCACGCACATAGGTGCGTACCCGTGGCAATGGCGAGTTGAAACCATCGACAAGGAAGTTAAAGTCATCAAAGTTGGTCAACAAGTTGCCACTCACGGTGCCATGGGCAAAAGTGCCAGGCGCCAGCCACATCGAGGCATTGAGGTCTAAACCGAACTGGTACATGTAAAAGTTTTCGGGGTTACCAAAGCTTTGATCGAGGAACGGCCGCACACTTAAGCGCGGCCAGCCGCGGCGATACTCTGCTTGATATAGGCCTTGCTGCTCACGCTCGCTTAACGGGGTGTCTTCACGGCTAAAGGCGTCTTCCAGCTCCGTGTCAAAGTCGGTGTTATGAATAGCCTTACGCGCCACATCTAAATTGATTTTGGTAGTGGCAAGTTGGATCTGATCGTTTTGCTGCACCACTTCAACGTAATCATAGTGCTCTGGCAAAATTTGATCAGCGATACGCGCTACTTGGCGAATACCTTGCTGGTAATCGCGATAATACAGCTGGTTGCTATAGATTCGTAAGGTATCAGCTTCTTCAGCTTCTTCAGCTTGTTCCGAGCGCACATTTTGTAGCTCGGTAACACTAAGGCCGGCTAAACGCCAAGCTTCTGAGCGTAATTTACGCGAGCTCTGTGGATCATCAATTTGTTCTTGGCGCTCGAAGGCTGTTCGAGTGTTGGGGGTGGGTACGCGACGATTGGCGGTTTTCACTTGCCCCATGTTGTTCAGATCGATTTCGCCCGAGAAGCCGAACATTAAAGTATTGCCGCGTTCGTAGCTTACTTTTAGGGTCCACGTATCGTTCACTTGATAGTCGGCACCAAAGTTCCAGCCTGAGTCGACGTCGAGCTGACCCAAATAACGTTCCCGACTGTAGTCGTTGCCATCGTACTCCGCTTTAAGCACTAAAGGGTCAAAAGGCGTTTGGTACTGAATACCGCCAAACAACGAGGCATCACCACGGAACCACTTATCGGTTTCAAAGCGCCCGCCACTACCGCTAAAGCCGCCTTCGCGCTGACAAAACTTATCGGCCACATCACAAAAAGGGTTACTTATATTATCGCGCCGGCCGAGGTAGCCCCACCCCATTCCTAGGCTTAGGTCGACGGGGCCAAAGCGTTTGCTGGCCACCACATACTCACCGGCAAAAATACCTGTACCGGCAAGGTCACGCCAACCCACAGCGACCTGAGGCAGCCAGTAGCTCTCTTTTAGCAACCGTAACTTAACGTCAAAGCCTTTGTCTTTACCGGTTTGATCGCCACTGAATTCTGGGTTGGCACTGTAGGTAATCGGCCGAATATCGTTATAACGAATCGTCGTCTCAAGCCAAGGAAATAACTGTAAACTCACCGCAAGTCGACGGTATTCTTCGTTGTCGTAATAGAGCCCCGACAGTGTGCCATAGTCGGCAAAGCGCGCATTTGGCATTTGCATCAGGCCCACACCACCGAAATCTGATTGGCTGGCGTGCTCTTCTGCAACCACATCAGGGGTGGCGAACACCGCACTGATGGCTAGGGCGAGTGCGCTCATTTGGCGCAGTGAGGATCCTTTGTTAGCGCGTAAAAACATCATGATTGGGGGTTCCAGTAGCGCGCCAGCGCGCTGATTTGCTGATTCAAATTCTGCCACTCGGCATCGAGGCCACTTAGATCAAGGTCGATCAAAATAAGCCCGTGCACGGGCGGTAATGCTTTGCCGTCGTTGTAATAAGCCACTTGGGTGCGCGCTGCCAAACCGGTAAGCGCAATCAACTCGACCTCACTAAGATCATTATCGGCGGTAAAGGCCTCGGCGCGTTGGAGTAATGAACGCACCGTATCGGACTCGTCAAATTCAAACTGCTGCTGCCCCTGCGCGGAAACCACCGTTACTTGCCACGGGCCGAGGTTTTTTGGCGGTAGTAATCGATAATTGCCGGCGGGCAATAATGGGTTCGCATCCATATCGCTAGAGGCGGCGCTAAAACTACTGAACAGGGCGCGACGCTCAACATCGACGCCACTTTGCACTTCAAGACTTTCATTAATTTTGGTACGACCGATCCATTCCGCACCCACCAAAGGCCATTGCGGTATCTGCTGAGCGAATCCTTGCGCGGCTGCGGCAAGTGCTGGCAGCTGTTTGCTGCGCGCCACACGCTCTAACTGTTCTAAGCGCTCAAGCACGTGCTGGCGTTTTTGCGCCAACTGTTCGACTTGCTTCGCACTTATCAAGCGACTGGCTGCCCAGTAGTTCGCTGGTGCAAGGTCGGCTGCTTGGTACAACCGCAGTAGCCGTGGCCGCTCACTAAAAGCGAGTACTTGCTCACCAATTGTTACCTGTACCACTGGTTCCGCGGTTGTTTTCTGGGCCTGAGGCTGTGACTGAGCTTCAGCAGCCGTTAGCGCGAAGCCAAAAAATGCAGCAACACTGACCAAAAACAGTAGGTGGGTTCGACTACTCGCGCTCATTGCAGGTCTCCATCGAAGGCTTTCATTTCGCGCCATACAGCATACCCAAGCGTCGGAGACACCCATTGTTTGGCGTACACGATACGGCCATCGACGGCATAAAAGGTATTTTCAAAGCGCGTATCGCGATCGGTACGGCCCTTCTCAATGATTTCTGTTACTTGCAATTGGGTACCGTCGGGGTGCTGGTAGGAACGATTACTGCCTAGCTCAAAGTTAGAAGTCAGCAGCCAACGACTATGGTTATTTTCACCATAGTTACCAAGCTCGAGATAGCGCTGCCAACTATTGGCACAATTTTCCGCCGGCGGTGTTAACGATTTTGCGGCGTAGCAGGCTAAGGGGTCGGCCTTATAATGACTGATAAACAGCGGCATACCAGGAATACCTGCACCAGTTAAGATGCGCCCGTAGTAGGTGGTGATCGCCTCTTCGCCACCGCTGCGGTAGACCCGCTGCGCACCCTCGGCGCGATCAAGCACGGCAACGACTTGCGGAAACTTGTCGGTACCAACATAAGCCGCAGCATAAGGGTAGTCTGCCACTTGTTCAACGCTTAGCTCGACTCCTTGATGACCAAAAAACGCCGTTTCGGCCGTCGCAACCATATTTTTTACACGGGTACTGCAGCCTGAAACAACGAGTAAACACAGTACAGAGGAAAGAAGTAATCGGGAGTTGATTCGCATACGAAAGTTCGCTTTCTGGTTGGTTGCTTGAGTTTCAGGGCCACCTAAAAAAAATACCGCAGTGCGCACCTGCGGTATTTTCATAGTCATCGACGTGTTTTTAGTTACCCGTCGTTGTTGTTACCACTGGCGCCGTTGTTGTGGTCACTGGTGGCTCAGGCTCTGGTTCCGGCTCAGGTTCTGGCTCTGGTTCCGGCTCAGGCTCTGGCTCCGGCGGTGGAGTAACGTCTGAATCGTCGTGGTCTAGTGTCGCAGCAATGGTTAATGCCACAACACCAGCTGCAGCAACAGTGCCTTTAGTGATGATACCACCACCAT
The DNA here is from genome assembly GCF_902806985.1 of Pseudidiomarina piscicola. Classification (GTDB taxonomy): domain Bacteria; phylum Pseudomonadota; class Gammaproteobacteria; order Enterobacterales; family Alteromonadaceae; genus Pseudidiomarina; species Pseudidiomarina piscicola. The sequence continues at coordinate 187,302 of NZ_CADCXY010000003.1, read as the reverse complement.
CACTGTCGCCATTCGCGCTCGAAGCACCTGTCTGGGCAAAGGCAGCTGGTGCTAACACCAAACTGATTGCCGCAGCTAATGCGGTACGTTTAATCATAATTTATACACCTCTATGTGCTTAGATTGGCCAATCTCTTGAGTTTCATCAAGATCACCTTAAAGATTAGCACCTTGTTCTAATTCTGTGAAGTCTGTTTATGTAAATGTACATCCATTTGTGGGTATGGAATACCAATGTCATGCTCATCAAGTGCAATTTTGATTTCGCGCATAAGATCCCAGTACACCGGCCAGTAATCGGCAGCATTCACCCAAGGGCGCACAATAAAGTCCACAGACGAGTCATTTAAAGCGTTCACCTGAATGTTCCATGCAGGATCTTTCAATAAGCGTTCGTCGGCTTTAAGTACAGACTCCAAGACTTCTTTGGTTTTCTTTAAATCTGCGTCATAAGAAACGCCAATCAACAAATCAACCCGACGTGTTGCTTCGCGGCTGTAATTGGTGATGGGTTGCCCAGTAATTTGCGCATTAGGTACAAATACAACCTTATTGTCGGGCGTTTTCAAGATCGTTTGGAAAATATTTACTTCTTGCACGGTTCCAGAAACGCCGCCGGCCTCAACGTACTCACCAGCACGGAACGGACGGAAGGTAATAATAAGAACACCTGAGGCCATATTTGCCAAAGAGCCTTGTAGCGATAAACCAATGGCTAAACCGGCGGCACCTAAAATGGCAATAAACGACGTGGTTTGCACGCCCACCTGCGACAACGCCATCAAAATTGCGGCGATAAAGATCACGCTCTTGACGATGGCACTTAGAAAACTGATAACGGCGCCATCTACGCCTTTACGTGTCATGCCGCGGCCAAGAAACTTGGCGGCGCTGTTGGCGACCATACGACCAACAATCAGAATAAGTATGGCAACCACAAACTTAATTACGTAACTCACGATAAGGTCTTGGTTGTCGGCGAACCAACTTATAATTTGATCCATTTAGTGTGCTCCTTGTGCTCTAACTAAAAACTGGATTTAAAGTTTAAACCTGAACGGGTAAGCACCGCTAGAATCAGGCTTTCCCATAAACACTAACATATCGGCAATCGCGCGCGGCGTTTTTGCGGTGGGTTCGACCCGCCCTTGCACCTCGAGTTTGGGAACTTGTCGATTGCCGGCTAAAACGGAGGTGAAACTTAAACCTACCGTATTGTCATTTTTCATAGTAGCAACAATTTCATTTTTTGCTGAACAACTTAGCTCGGTTTGAAATGGACCTAGTTCGGTCCACTGCTGATTAAGTCGCAGTGCTGTGCCGCGCGTTGTCAGTGTACCCTGCAACTGATTACACCATTGGCTACTGCTAAGATCAGCCAGTTGGTAATCAGTTAGCTGTAACGACCAGCGACCATCCACAGTGACCGGAACCGGCAGTTGGTAGCTGCTTATGGCCTGCTGAATAGTGCCGCCAAGCTCAGCATTGAGCTGCACCGCACCGTCAAAGCCAAGTTGTAATTGGGCGGAACCGGCGGTCACATTGCGCGCAGGTAGCTGCACGTCGAGCATCACTTGACCGCTAAGTAATTGCCAAGGCGCCAACTGCCAACTTACTTCATAAAAATTGAGGGTTTGACCGTTGTTTTGATAGCTCAGATCGCTCTGCCCTTGCCAAAGGCTTCCTTGTACCGCCGAGAGCTCAACGGGTGCTGCGTCAGGAATAAACCATAGCACTAGCCGCGCCGGCGCAAACACGATAAGTGCAACAACATAAATAGGCAGTAACCACAGTAACCAACGCCAACTCATGCCAAGCCGACCTTCAGCCGGCGGACGTGCACGTAGCCTGGTTTATTGCCGCGGGTAATGTCTAATTGCTCGATAACTAAGCCGCTTTCCGCTTGCAGTGCATCTAAAAAGGCTAGCACCTGGGTAAATGGCACATCGCTGAGCACCACCACCAGACTCTCACCTTCAGGGCTCATGCGCCCCACATCAAGCTTCTGATCGCCCGCAAACTCGGTAATCAAACGTGGGATATCGCCCAGTTGCTTCGCTCGACGCGGTGCGGTCGTATTTTGACTTGGTGCGGATTGCTGTTTTTGTGCCAAATAGCGGCCGGTGTTTTCACGCACCCAGCTTAAGGTTTCAAGCTGTGCATCGCGTTGTAGCTGACGCTGCGCGATACCGTTTTGCAACGGTTGCCACAGCAAAAAATAAACCACACTAATAGCCACCACAATACCCGCAAGACTCACTAACAGGCGCTCGCGGCTATTCAGCTGTTGCCAACGGGTTTGGAACTGTTGCAAAAGCATCGGTTAACTCTCCTTCGCCACTTCGTAGTTAGCTGTCACCACACCATCTTTATTGGTGACTTGGCCTTGGGTCACTGCTAAACCGGCTTCGCCAGCAACTTGCTGAAAGCGCTGCAGTGTATCGAAATTGTCGGCATTCACTTGCAGCGTTAGCTTTTGGCTACTGTAGCGCATTAACTCTACCTGCAATTGTGGCGTTGCTCGAAACGCTGGTTCTAATTCCGCCATGACGGCCAAACCAGGCCCGGCAACCGCGGCCTCTTGGCTTGAACCGCTGCCGACCTCAGTTAAATGTTGACGCAACTGGCTACGCACATTAACGATACGGGTTTCATTGGGAAAAGCTGTTAAGTAAGTGTCGTTAATGGCTTGGGTCAGTGCTTCATTGTCGTGACCTAGCTGCACATAGGTCATCAGCTGTTGGGCAAATACCGCCACCAACGCCAGCGCCGCAGCGATACCCACGGGTCGCCATGGCAGTTGCACTTGATGCGTACTGCGCTTACGAAGCACGCGATAGTCGCCCTGCCGCAAGTTAATACTCGCCGCGGCGTGGCCTAAGGTGGCGACCTGTAACGGCATTTCATAATTTGCGGTGATGTCTTCCGCATTGCTTTGCACTACGGGCGGTTGGTCGACACTGTATGCCTGCCACGTCGCCTCACGCACCAGAATACTTGCGCCCAGTTGCAATTGGCAGCCAGCTTCGGTCACCGGCAACATAAAATAATCGGGGTAAATGGCATCGCATTCAATACCGGCCTGCGCCAAAGCATCGAGCCATAGTTGCATACGCTGGCGTTCCACCACCGTTACGGGTATCGGTTGCTCGACACCGGCGGGCTTGGCATTCGCAGGCCAAGCAAAGTGCAGTTGGTCGATATCACTGGCGAGTTCGTCCTCCAGCGCATTGGGTATCAACTGAGGTAACAGCCGTTGCGAACCGCTTGGCAAACGTACTTCGGTCAAAATCACATCTTGGCCCGGTACGAAGGCGGTCACCACGCAGCGCTGCGCCTGTTCTTGCAGTTGCGACAACTGTTCCAAGTTGCGTAGCTCACCGCTGGCAATCACTTCACCCTGCCCCGGATGCCAAATCAGCCATTGCATTGGCTGGGCCAAATGAATATAAAGCTGTTCCATTAAGGTTCTCCTAACCCACGCATCAGCACGACGGTTTCTTCGTCACTGATGTAGAGTTTGCTTTGTCCGCGCAGCACCATATCGCCGACGCTAACATGGGTATCCAATTCAAAATAATTACTCTTTACGACCAGGTCGTCAAACATTCCACCAATGTTTTCAGCCGTCACGCCATTGGCCTTTGGCACCCCACCAAAGTCAGGTCGAATCGCTTGCTGACTGGCTTGCTGCACGATGGAATTGTTCAGCACGTCTTCGACACGTTCGTAGCCTTCGTCGGGGCGCTGGCTAATCGCCGAATTGCCAGCGTCGGTGGTTAGCCCGCCTAAACTTATCGCATGCAACAGTTCGCCATGCTCGGCGGCCACGGTATTAAAGTTAATACGTAGCTTATTGGTGTTCGGTACCACGCAGACAAAGGGCTTTAAGGCTTGATAGATGGGCTGCGTAACGCCCCGTACCAAACGTAGCTCGCTTTCATGCACAAAATAGTCGTTGGCCGCCTGATAAGGCACCTCCAAGCTTTCATAATCGGCACTTTCGGCACCATAACTGCTGTTGAGGCGGTCGTCTTTGTCCAGCCAGTCGGCCAAGCTTTCGACAATGGTATCGGCGGTATAGGCTTGCATATCGGGTACCGCAGCCAATAACAGCATACGCATTTGCACTTTACGCCGCGCCAATTGTTCGTTGGTTAAACCGGCACCTTTTAGTGCGTTCAAGTTAAAACAACCATACAGGTCTTTGATGTCGACACGTACTAAACCACCACCTTCAATCGGATACACCCGCTCTTCTTCGCTTTGTTGGTGCCAAATTTGATCTTGGTGAACCACCCCATCGCTGTCTTTGAGCTGCACTTGCAACAAGTTGCGCGCTATTTCTTCGGCACTCAACATATACCAATAAGCCTGCTCGGTCTGCTGGTAGTTCATGGTGCGCACCACGTTCATTTGTAATTTTTCGTTCAGTTGCACTGCCAACACCGTTACCAGGGCAACCACCAACAGCACCATGATCAAGGCCACACCTTGCTGGCGTTGTGGGCGGTAATTCGGCAGCTGGCTCAACTTAGGCTTCGGGTTCACTGAAGTCGCCTCCGTTGAGTACAAAGATCCGCACAATGGTGCCCCAGCGCTCGGTCTGCAAGGTCACTTCAAGGCCATCGGGAATCGCCATTGAATCACTGTCGTCGGCTTCATCGGCCAAGCGTCCGCGGGCATTATCGGTTTCTCCCTTGATAATGGGCTCGACATTAAACTCGGTGACGCCCCGCAAAATAACCCGTTCCGTCGGCTCTTGACTGCGACTCATGTCAACATAGGTGTAGTGTTGCCGTACCAAGTTCTGATCGCGATCGATACGATAACGCACCGGTTGTAATTCACTTCGCGGCAGCAAATTGCCCGGGTTAAACCAACCCGCTCGCACGTAGTAATCGCCCTCGGGGGTGCGACGTGACACTGCTTGACGCAGGTCTTGCTCGAGTAAAAACATCGCTTGCTGAAGTTCTTCGAGCTGCGTTCGCGCTTCACTGCTTTGTTCGCTTGTGCGCATCATGGTGTTGACCACGGCGGCACTGGCCAAGCCAATAATGGCAAACACCACAATGGCCACTAGCACCTCTACGAGCGTGAAGCCGCGCGCGTTTTTCGGGGCCTGATGCCTCATGGCTGCACCTCAAGGTACCGGCCCAGCACATAACTACTGGCTTCGCTGTTCGCCTCAGGGCGCACGGTTACTTCTACGTAGAGCACCGCCTCGGTCACGGTCTCAGTAAAACTGGCTTGCCAGTGCCATTGTTGATCGCCGACGGTTTCGACCCCTTTGGTCAGTTTTTGTGGTTCATCGCTTAACGACAAACGCGCCAAGGCGTTGCCGGCGGCGTACCGCGCCAACGTGCGCTCTTGCATGTAGCTAAGATCATTCAAATGATTAGTGGCGGCGGCCACGCCTGCTAAGGCGGCCATCGCGAAAATCGCCAGTGCCGCCATCACTTCAACCAAGGTAAATGCGCGTTGGTGCGTCATGGCTGGTCCGTCGCTTGCAAGGTCACTTGATAGCCATCAGCACTGGCCAGAGTCCAACTGTTCGGGCTAAATACGTCCATGGAGCCGAGCGTAAGCGTGAATACCGAGATATCGCCACTGCCTAAAATCCATAACTGGGGCATCGCTTGTTGCGTCTCGCTAGCATCCTTCGATGCCTCTTCTTTAGGGGCGAAAAACGATGCTACGGCGTCTTCATCCTGGCCTAATAAGTCTTCGGTTTCACTGTCGAGGTCCCACACCAAGCCTTCGGGCCAGTCTTGTTGTTGCAGGCCGCGGCGCTCAATCGGCTGCCATTGTTGCTCGCGCCATTGCACGAAATGATAGCCGTCGGGAGTCAGGCGTAAGCCCAAAATTGCATGGCGCACCAAGGCATATTCTTGGGCATAGTTGAGCCGCTGATAAAGTTCTTCCGCGGCTCTGTCGATTTGGTCGTCGCGTTCGTCTGGGATCACAAAGCTGACTGTCATCGCCAATACGCCGATGATAGCTATGGTCACCATGATCTCGACAAGGGTGAACCCTGCCTTAATTCTGTTCAAGGTTCCAGTTGCCGATGTCATCGTCGGTGCCTGGTTGACGGTCTTCGCCCGCCGAGAAAATATCGATGTCGCTGTATTCACCCGGGCTCAACAATAAATAGTCAGAGCCATAAGGGTCTTGGGGCAAACGCTGAATATAGCCACCGCGACGGTAGTTACGTGGCGTCGGCTCCATGTTCGGCGCGGTCAATAAGGCTTCAAGACCCTGCTCAGTGGTGGGGAACATGCCGTTGTCGAGCTTGTACTGCGACAACGCATTTTCCAAGGCGACAATGTCGGACTTCACTTTTTGCCGGTTGGCTTGCTCGGCAGAGCCCAACACGTTAGGCAAAATCATGGTTGCCAACAGGCCCAGAATCACAATCACCACCATCACTTCAATCAGTGAGAACCCTTTTGCTTTACTCATACTTCCTCCAGATTACAGTCCTACCGCCTGATTCAATTGCAAGATCGGCTGGATAATCGCCATCACAATAACGAGTACCACAGCCGCCATCACAATGATTAGCGCCGGTTCAAATATTTTAAGCGCCACGTTCATGGTGCTTTCAAAATCACGATCTTGGTTGTCGGCGGCACGGCCCAACATTTGTTCGAGCTCTCCCGACTTCTCGCCTGCGGCAATCATGTGCAGCATCATGGGCGGAAACAGCTTGGTTTGTTGCAGCGCCGCGCGCAGCGATGAGCCCTCGCGAACCCGATCGGCGGCATCGTTCACAGCAATTTGCATGGCCCGGTTACTAAGTACCCGCCCGGTTATTTGTAGGCCTTCGAGTAAAGGCACCGCCGAGGCCGTGAGAATACTCAAGGTTCGCGCAAAGCGTGCCGTGTTAACGCCTTTTATGACACCGCCAATAAGCGGCAGTTTCAGTTGCCAAGCATGAAATTTATCGCGCCGCTTATCATTACGCAGCATTTGTCCGACAATAACTAACGCCACGAGCAGTGCCACCAGAATAAAGGGGCCGAAAAATTGTAAGAACTCACTCACTGCCAGCAAGGCACGGGTGATGAACGGCAGGTCTTGGCCGATATTGCCAAACTGCTCGACAATTTGCGGTACCACCGACACTAGCAGGAAGATAATGACGCTAATCGCCACAAACGTGAGTACCGCTGGGTACACTAACGCCTGGGTCAGTTGCCCTTTAAGCTGATTGCGCTGCTCGGTATAGTCGGCCAAGCGGTTGAGGACTTCATCGAGATGCCCTGAACGCTCACCGGCAGCAACCATAGCGGTAAAAAGCTTATCGAAAATATGTGGATAATCAGCCATGGCGATGGCCAGCGAATATCCTTCGACTACCCGCGAGCGCACGGCCATGACGAGCTTTTGTAAGCGTGGTTTGTCGGTTTGTTCGGCCACTGCGACCAGCGCTTGCTCGATGGGCATTGCGGCGGCGACCAGCGTCGCCAACTGGCGGGTGATCAACGCCAGATCGGCGGCACTAATTTTACGAATTTTGCGGCGCGCCCACCAGGCAGCGAGACCGCTGTCGCTCGCTGCGGTGCTTGATGTTTGCTCGGCGATTTCTACGGTAACCGGCAACAAACCTTGATCACGCAGCAACTGCCTGACTTGGCGTTCGGTATCGGCTTCAAGTACGCCATTTTTTTTGCGGCCGTTGGCATCAAGTGCATGATAAGAAAACGCGCCCATAACTACTCCTCGCGCGTCACACGCAACACTTCTTCACGTGTGGTGATGCCTTGCATGACTTTTTCCATGCCGTCTTGTCGAATACCCGGCGTGGTTTTCCGAACATGCTTTTCAATGGCTTGCTCGCCATGGCCGTTGTGAACTAACTCACGGATGGGTTCATCCACTACCAATAATTCATGGATGCCAGTTCGGCCGCGGTAGCCGGTGTGGTTACAGGTGTCACAGCCGACAGCGCGACATTCTTGACTGTCGTCGGCCACCGGCTGTTTGCATTCTTCGCACAAGGTACGCACCAAACGCTGCGACAATACGGCCAGCAACGATGAGCTCAGTAAGAAAGGTTCGACACCCATGTCTTCCAGTCGAGTGATGGCACCGGCCGCTGTGTTGGTGTGCAGGGTCGAGAGTACCAAGTGCCCGGTTAAGGACGCTTGTACGGCAATTTGTGCGGTTTCCACATCACGGATCTCACCCACCATCACCACATCCGGGTCTTGCCGTAATATCGCTCGTAAACCACGGGCAAAGGTCATATCGACGCGCGGGTTAACTTGCATCTGGCCAATACCCTCGATGGCGTATTCGATGGGGTCTTCAACGGTTAAAATATTACGGTCTTTGGAGTTAATATCCGTTAAGCCGGCATACAAGGTGGTCGATTTACCGGAGCCCGTGGGGCCTGTCACCAAAATAATGCCATGGGGCTTTTTAATGAGCTCGGCAAAAATAGCGCGATTCGCTTCGGTCATCCCAAGCTGCTCAAGATTCAAGCGGGCGTTGTTCTTATCTAATAAGCGCAATACCACGCGCTCGCCATGGTTCGATGGCATGGTCGACACCCGCACGTCGACGGCGCGGCCGGCAATTAATAGACTAATACGGCCGTCTTGGGGAACCCGTTTCTCGGCGATGTCGAGTTGCGCCATTACTTTGATGCGCGACACTAACAGCGAGCTTAACTTACGATTCGGTCGAATGACTTCGCGCAACACGCCGTCGATACGAAACCGCACCAGCAATTCTTTTTCGAAGGTTTCGATATGGATATCAGAAGCACCTTCTTTGATGGCCTCTGACAGCATTGCATTGATCAGTTTGATGATCGGTGCGTCGTCTTCACTTTCCAGCAAGTCTTCAGTTTGCGGTAGTTCATCGGCCAAGGAAAATAAATTACTTTCGTTGCCGATGTCTTCCATTAATTGTTTTGCCTCTGACGAGTCACGCTGATAGGCCTGGGTCAAAATAGCTTCGAATTCACTGGCGGCATGCTCAACCACAGTAAATGGCATACCGAGGGCACGCCGTACTTCTAGCAATACTTTGGCTTCAACATCGTCGCGGCAGTGCACAGTGCAATGCGCGTCGGCTTCGCCCTCGTGGTGCACATCAGCGACCACCACACCGAACCTTTTGGCAAAGCCGAAAGGTAAACGGCGAGGGGCAATACGCGCTGCCACCTCGGCAACATTAGTCATTGCCATTGCCCCCGTGATGTTTGTCGAGGTACTCCTGCAACTCAGGTGGAATGGCTAATTTAGTGTCTTCAAACTCCGATAACACGGGTGAATCGGTATTTGGCATCAAGGAAATGCCTTGATCTTGCCGTTGTAACTGTTGCGCCCGCATAAAGTTATATTTACGGCTACTTAAGCCCTGCGCCGTGGCATTATCACGCACGATGGTGGGTCGTAAGAAAATCATCAGGTTACGTTTTTGCCGCGTAGTTGAGGTGCTACGGAATAACGCACCAACCAGTGGAATGTCACCCAGTAACGGTATTTTCGACTCACTTTGCTGAACGTCTTCGTCAATTAAGCCACCAAGTACAATGGTTTCACCGTCGTCAGCCATTACCGTGGTTTTTAGCGTACGTTTGTTAATGGTGATGTCGACAGCGGTGGCACCACTGAGCGATGATACTTCCTGCTCAATCACCAGTTGTACGGCGTCGCCTTCGTTGATTTGAGGGGTCACGTTCAGCTTAATACCGATGTCTTCACGTTCAACGGTTTGGAACGGGTTGTCATTGTTATCGCCGGCGGTGGAACCAGTAATCGTTGGCACGGACTGACCCACTAAGAACGATGCTTCTTCGTTGTCCACCGTCATAATACTTGGCGTGGCTAGAATATTAGAGTTGGTAGTGGTTGAAACCGCCTGCAAAATGGCGCCCCAATCGTTTTTCACGACGCCAATCATCATGCCATTTACATTACCGAGCAGCTCGGCTAACAAGCTGACATCGCCCGGCTCATCAGGCTCGGTGGTGGTCACTAGATTGCCATCAACGATGGTTTGCGTGGTACGGCCTTCACGCTCTCGCGCTTGGTAGGCGGCAGCGGCAAGGGGCCCAATCGGCACTTGGCGGCCATTGGCGTATTGCACCATGCCGCCATCTTCAGAGATCCATTGCAGGCCAAGGTCAATGCCGTCGCCCTCAAAGATTTCAACAATAATGGCTTCAACGTGTACCTGTGCACGGCGAATATCGAGCTGCCGAATGACATTTTCTAAATTCGCTAACAGGTCCGGTTGCGCCGTGATCACCAGGGAGTTGCTGTCTTCATGGGCGGAAATATTAATTTGTGCATTCGACGGCCCGCCGCCACCTGAGCGCGCCATACGCGCTTGCTGTGCGGCATTTGCCGAGTTGCCCATTTCCGCTTGAATGCTTTCGCTGACCCCTTGCAGTACATCAACCAGCTCTTTGGCCTTGGCGTACTTTAGATAATACACACGGGTGTTGCCTTCGGTTTTGAGATCTTGGTCTAAACGGTTAATTAATTCGACCACGCGCTGCCGGGCGCGCGGCTCACCGCTAACAATCACCGAGTTGGTGCGCTCGTCGGCCACCACTTTAGGGATCAATAACGGCGGCGTACCTTCATTTGCTTTCTCGTAAAGGGTCGAGGCAATACGTACAATTTCGGCCGCTGATGCATACTCAAGCTTGACCACGTCGACGTCTTGGTTGCCTGCACGGTCGACCCGTTCAATTATTTCCGTTAAGCGTTGCACGGTTTCGCTGCGGCCGGTGATCATGATGACATTCGATGGGTCATAGCTCACCACGTTGCCGCCGCCACTGCTGTCGGCAAGCAAGCGCAACAATGGGGCAAGCTCACGCACGCTCACATTGTTCACTGGCACTACGCGCGTCACCAGGGTGTCGCCGCCAAGGGAGTTATCGTCGACCACTGGAATTGCCGCGTTACGCGCATCTTTGTCGCGCATCACTTTGACCACACCAGACTCCATGGTTACCGTGGCAAAACCATAAACCTCGAGCACATTGAGGAAGAACTGCCAGTACTGCTGTTCACTCATGACATCGTAGCTACGCACGTTAATGGTGCCGCGCACGTCAGGGTCAATAATCATGGTTTTACCCAAGTTACGACCTACCACCTGAATAAATTCAGTGATGTCGGTGTTCTTAAAACTGGCGGCGTATTCAACGGCTTCGTCGTTGGTCGCCGTTTGGGCTGATTGGGCAAAAGCCGCGCCACTTGCGCCTAAGGCACAGGCAAAACTGATGCTGGTGAGCCAAATCGATGCGGTGGTCAAAATGCGCATAGTTGGTCCTATCTTAGTTAGCGTTCGGTTGCTCGTTGGGAACAGCAAGTTCCAAATCGAGATATGTGTCGTTGCGCAGCACTGTTACGATGACTTTCTGCGCTTGTCGTAATTCATTAATAGCTACTTGGGCACTGGCGACTTCGGTAAGGTCTTGGCCGTTAATTGCCACGGCAATATCACCTGGTTTGAAGCCGGCATTACTAAAGAGTTCAGGTTTGTTGCCAGGTGACAAACGATAGCCCTGCAAGCCGTCGCCGGACATTGCTGGCACAATACGAATTAAATCCATTAAAGCACCGGCCCCTTGGCTTCGCGCACGGCGTACTGCGGCGCGATCACCAGCGGACAGCTGTTGGCTTTGTACTTGATCGCCCCAACGCGGTCGTTCGGGCTCGGTTTGGCGTTGGGCGGACTGTTGATTGTCTAGGGTTAACGATAAGCCTTCACTGAGCTCGCCAATACCTTCAAGTTCAAGGGTTTCAAGAATGCCGCTATTATTTAGAATCACACGATCGGCATAGATCTCTTCAATGGTCACATCAGTGCCGGCAAGTTTGTCGCCAATCACGTAGACTTCCTGGTTGCGATCTTTTTCGATAATAGCAGCTGAGCGTTCCGGCAACGAACTGGCGGTGACGCCAAGTAAACGCACATTAAGATTGGTTTTCGGCGCGCGACTGGAGCTTTGCTGCACCGTAGTGGTGCCAAATAAGTTGAGTTCGGCCAGATTTGAGACACGGCCTTTCGGCGCTTGCCGCTGTTGGCTCACCGACGTTTGAATAGGGCCACTGGCCGGCTCGCTAGCGGGTGCCAGTAACTGCCAAGTAAGCTGAGCGAGCACCCAGGTGGCATAAATGGCGAACAATGCAGTCACCACCCACAAGACTCCACGTACTTTACGTGGCTCGCTTACCAGTGTGACAAGACGCTTTAATTGTGGGTTCTGAATCTGCATGTTTAGTTTCGTTATAATTTTGTGACAACACAGAGTTGAATTTCATTCTAACCCCTTAGCTGCGAACTGAACAGATCAAATTGACTGAATATGGTATTATGCGCCAAAATTTTCCATAATGATGAAGTGATATGAACTACCCCACCGACCAACTCTATCGATACACCTTTACTGAACAAGACGTGCGTGGCGAGCTTGTACAATTGAGTAGCAGCTATCAGCGTATGCTACAAGGCCACGACTATCCGGCGCCCGTACAGCGTTTGCTAGGCGAACTGATGGCAACCACCGCCCTGCTCAGCGCAACCTTAAAGTTTGAAGGCCATATCAACTTGCAAATTCAAGGCGATGGCCCGATAAACTTTATCGCTGTAAACGGTTCCCATGAGCAAGATTTACGCGGCCTCGCGCGGTTACGCGAAGACATCAGCGACGACCAAAATGATTTTCGTAGTTTGTTCGGTAAAGCGGTGATGGTGATCACTATCAGCCCTGAACAAGGCGAACGTTATCAAGGTGTGGTGGACGCCAATGCGGATAGCCTAGCAACGGTGGTGGAAAACTATTTTGCCCAGTCGGAGCAATTACACACCCGTATTTGGCTGCATGCCGATGGCGAATACGCAGCCGGTATGATGCTACAGGTACTGCCTTCGGCTGGTAAAGATCTGACCGGCTTTCAGCACTTAGAGCAGCTGACCGCAACCATGACAGCGAACGAGCTTTATACCTTACGCGGCGAAGAAGTGCTGCAACGCTTGTATCATCAAGAACAAGTTGAAGTTTATGGTATGCAGCGCGTCGATTTTCATTGTGGCTGCTCACGTGAACGCACGTTAGCGGCGCTGGCCACGGTTCCGGCCGAAGAGATTAATGACGTATTGCGTGAGGAAGGCGAAGTAGTGATGACCTGTGATTATTGCCTCACCGAGTACCGCTTCACCGCCGACGACATGTAAATCACACACGCTCGAGCCTTTGCCTAACGCTTTGAACGGAGGTTGACGATGGAAAATGTACGACTCGATAAATGGTTATGGGCAGCGCGTTTCTATAAAACTCGTTCGCTGTCGCGCCAAATGGTGCAATCGGGAAAAGTGCAGGTTGACGGCCAGCGGGCCAAGCCCGCTAAGACCATCGTCAGCGGTCAACTGATCAAGTTAAGCCAAGGAAGTGCTGTTGTTGAAGTCGAGGTGCTCAAGCTCAGCGACCAGCGCCGTGGTGCGCCAGAAGCGCAAAAACTCTATCAAGAAACAGAAGAGTCCGTCGCACGGCGCGAGCGGGAAGCTGAGTTGCGCAAAATGAATGCGCTTTACAACCCACATCCCGACCACAAACCTGATAAAAAAGAACGTCGCGAACTGCTTAAAATGAAGCGCTAGCTATTTCTTTTTGATGAACTTCATCAAGCGCTTGCGTTTGCGCTGCTGGGTTAAGGTGAGCTTGTTTTTGCGCCCGGCAAATGGGTTTTCCGACTCACGGAATTCCACTTTAATGGGCGTTCCCATGATGCCAAGCGACTTGCGAAAGTAATTAATCAAATAACGCTGATAAGAACCCGGTAGGTCGGTCACTTGGTTACCGTGCACAATCACGCGCGGTGGGTTATAACCACCGGCATGGGCATACTTGAGCTTCACCCGACGCCCTCGAACCAATGGCGGCTGATGTTCATCAATCGCCATCTCAAGAATCCGCGTCAGCTTCGAGGTGTTCACCCGCTGGGTGGCGCTAGCATAAGCTTCAAGTACCGACTCAAACAGATTACCAACGCCGCTGCCGTGTAGCGCTGAAATAAAGTGTAAACGAGCAAAGTCGACGAAGCCTAACCGGCGATCAAGTTCGCGCTTGATTTCTTCGCGGTGATCGTTCGCTAAGCCATCCCATTTGTTCACCGCAATCACAATCGAGCGGCCGGCGTTCAAGGCAAAACCGATCAAGTTTAAGTCTTGATCAGAAATGGTTTCACGCGCATCGACCACGCAAATCACCACGTTGGCATCGTCAATGGCTTGCAGCGTTTTGATCACCGAGAACTTCTCGACGGTTTCATCGATACGACCACGGCGACGCACACCGGCGGTATCAATCAAAATGTACTCGCGGCCATCGCGTTCCATCGGAATATAAATCGAATCGCGGGTTGTCCCCGGCATGTCGTACACCACCACCCGCTCTTCACCGAGAATGCGGTTGGTAAGTGTTGACTTACCCACGTTCGGGCGCCCGACAATGGCGAGCTTCAACGGCAAGGCGTCGTAGTCGATTTCGTCGTGTTCGAGGTCTTGTGATTCTGCGTCTTCGGCGTCGCCCTCTTCCGTCGAGGCCCCCCGTACCATCAGTTCGGGGTAGTCATCGAGTAGCGGATCGAAGCACTTGCCTAGTAATTGCTCGACGCCACGCCCGTGCGCTGCAGCAATGCCGTAAATTTGGCCTAAACCAAGCTCGTAAAAGTCAGCCTGAGCTGCTTCGGCGTCGATACCGTCAATTTTGTTCGCTACCACATAGGCTTTTTTACCGATGCTGCGCAAATGCTTGGCAATACCAAGATCGGCACTGGTGATACCATCGCGGGCATCAACCATGAACAACACCACATCTGCTTCGTCGATAGCGCGTAACGATTGCGATGCCATTTCGGCATCGATGCCTTCTTCATCGCCATGCACACCTGCGGTGTCGATAACGATAAATTGATAACCATCATAGTTCGCGTGACCGTATTTACGATCACGCGTCAGACCGGGAAAGTCTGCTACCAGTGCGTCCCGAGTTCGGGTGAGCCGGTTAAATAGAGTGGATTTGCCCACGTTAGGGCGGCCGACCAGGGCCACAACAGGTAACATGCTTACTGAGTCCTTACCGCGAGTAATGTGCCGTCGCGTGTTTGAATATAAAGTTGATCATCTGCCACCACAGGTGCCACATAAGCGGTATCGCCAAGGTCTAAACGGCCTGACATAACCCCAGTTTTGGCGTCCATGAAATGCAAATAACCAAATTCATCACCGACCACGATGTGGCCTTGATAATACACAGGGGCCGTAACTTCACGCCCTTCTAGGTCGTCGTTGACCCACTTTTCGATGCCACCGTCGGCATTGATTGCATACACACGATCGTCAACATCGGTGACAAACAAGGTGCTGCCTTGCATGGCCAGGTTTTGGAACGAAGAGTATTCGCGCTGCCAAACCACGCGACCGTTGCGAATTTCAACTGCGGCTAGCTGACCGTTGTAGGCCACATTGTAAATGATATTGCCACGTACAATAGGTGTGCTGTCGACGTCCACTAAACGCTGCAACTCTGTGGCACCCTTAGGTACCGCTAGGCGCGCTTCCCAAGCTTGTTGGCCATTGCTGGTTACGACCACGCTAAGCTTACCGGTTGCGGTGCCAAAGATAGCACCACCAGAAGCTAAGGTTGGTGATGCAGTACCACGCAAGCTTAACGCTGGTACGTCGGTTGGTAAGCTCCACAACTGTTCGCCGTCTTCAATGGCAAAGGCGAAGATTTCGCCATTCCCTGCAGCAACCACTACATGGGTGCCATCAACGGCCGGGTCTGAAAGAATTTCGGCGTTCACTTGCTGGTGCCAAAGTACGCTGCCGTCGCTCGCATTCATGACAAACACATCGCCATTCTCCGAGCCCAGCACCACCTTACCATTATAGGCACTTAAGCCACCGCTGATACGCAACGATTCTGCACCGCTTAACCAGCCCTCGCCCTGTTCAGCATACTCACTTTGCAAGTCACGCTGCCAAACACGTTCACCTGATGCTGCCGAGTAAGCAACAACGTAGCCTTGGCGGTCTGCGGCGATCACTAAATCGTCTACGACCACTGGGTTCAAGCGTGAAAAGAAATCATCAATACCGCCCCCAGCAGATTCTTCCCAAACCACAGTTGGGTTCACTGTCGCATTGAACGGTTGCAGTTCTTTGTAGGTGAGCTCGTCGTCGCTAAATAGTGAACAGCCGCTGAGGCTCAGCGCCAAAGCTGCAACGAGGCCACTCTGCAAGTACTTAATTGGTTTCATGATGCCGCCGGTATGCTGTTGAGTTTCGTCTCGACAAGAACTGTTGAGCCGTCGTCTTCTGCTGCCGCTAACGCCGCTTGGTAAGCTTCGCGGGCACCTTGGCTATCGCCTTTTGCCAATAACACATCGCCACGTAGTTCTGCGGCTTTGCTGGCAAAACCTTTGGCTGAGCCAACGTCAGTTAATGCTGCAAGCGCATCGTCGAAGCGTTCTTGGGCCAGTAACAGGCGCGCTTGGCGTAAATCGGCGACATACTTTAGTGCACCAGAGGCATTGTCGCGGGCGGTTTGAAGCGCGGTAATCGCGGTTTCTAAGTCGCCGTTATCGATAGCGTTTTGCGCCAGCTCAAATGCCGTTAAAGTGGCATAAGTACTGCCCTTTTCACTTTCAACGAACTGTTTGGCGGTGCTTACGGCATCGCCGTTATCAGCTTCTAGTTGCGCGATAATTTGTTGATATTGCTCTGATTGAGCTTCTTGTGAGGCCAATGCTTGGGCGTCGTAATAGCGCCAGCCATAAAACAGCGCAAAGCCGATGACCAAGCCACCGACAATACCTTTACCATGTTCTTTCCAGAAGGTTTTTATCTGCTCAATTTGTTGTTCTTCTGTTTCCATTTCGACCTCTGTATTAACTACTAAATTTTTCGGGCGGCGGCGTTAGCTGGCGGTTCAATGACCGCTAACAATGGTAGCCACGTCCGTCGCGGTTTGCGCGATCCGATCAGTTTGCTCGCGATCACGTAGGTATTTAATTTCAAAATCACTCTCACGCACGATTACAGCGTAATCGGCACCGGATTTATCGGCTTTGGCGAGTTTCTTCTTCATATTCTGACTGCCACTGTGCAACTGTACTTTCAATCCCGTCACTTGGCTACGGAGATTTTCGGCAACAGCCGGGGCAATTAGTTCCGCATCGTCGTTCAACGCTATCACGTAAACATCAACGGGTTGCTGAGCAGGTATTTTGTCTTGCGCTTCGAGCAGTAATACGAGGCGCTCCATGCCCATGGCGAAGCCAACAGCAGGCGTCGCTTTACCGCCTAGTTGTTCGACGAGACCATCGTAACGACCACCGGCACACACGGTACCTTGGGCCCCTAACTCGGTGGTGACCCACTCAAAAACCGTACGGTTGTAGTAATCAAGCCCACGCACCAAACGTTCATTGAGGGTGTAACGAACTCCGGCTGCGTCAAGACGCTTACACAGCCCATCGAAGTGCGCCCGTGACGCATCATCCCAATAATCGGATAACTTTGGCGCATTTGCTAGCACCGCTTGGGTTTCTGGCGACTTGCTATCAAGTACGCGCAGTACATTGGTGTCGAGGCGACGCTTCGAGTCTTCATCAAGTTGCGCTTCGTGAGCCCGTAAGAATTCGCGTAATGCATCACGGTAGTTCGCGCGCGCTTCATTTGACGCAAGCGAGTTCAATTGCAACTCAACTTGTTCGCTAATACCAAACGCTTGCCATAACCGCGCTGAGAATAAGATCACCTCGGCGTCGATGTCTGGCCCTTCCATGCCAAAGGCTTCCAGACCAAACTGGTTAAACTGGCGATAACGGCCTTTTTGCGGACGTTCATGGCGGAACATCGGCCCTAAGTACCACAAGCGCTGGGTTTGGTTGAATAACAAACCGTGCTCGTTGCCAGCGCGCACACAGCTCGCTGTACCTTCTGGGCGCAAGGTTAAGCTATCGCCATTGCGGTCGTCGAAGGTATACATTTCTTTTTCAACGATATCGGTAACTTCACCGATCGAGCGTTTGAATAGGTCGGTGCTTTCCAGCACTGGCATGCGAATTTCTTGGTAGGTATAGGCGGCTGCGACGTCGCGCAGCACGCTTTCGACATACTGCCACGCAGCACTTTGCGTTGGCAGGATGTCGTTCATTCCACGAATTGCTTGAATTGTTTTGGCCACGAGCTTACTTACCGTTTCGTTTAATGTCTAAAAATGGCGGGTAGTATACCGCAGCTTTACGCTTGCTTCACAGGAATCTGTTCAGCTTCGAGCTGTTTTACCCGAGCGCGAATGTGGCGCTCAAGTTGGTCAACCAAGTCGTTGTTATCTAAGCGTTCTTTTTGGCGCTCGCCGTTTACGTAAAAACCACTCTTATTTTTAGCCCCGGCTAAACCGACTTCAGCGATGAGCGCTTCGCCCGGACCATTGACCACACAGCCGATAATCGACACGTCCATGGCGGTGGTGACGTCTTCTAAACGCTGCTCAAGGGCATTGACGGTGTTAATAACATCGAACTCTTGGCGCGAACAACTTGGGCAGGCAATAAAGTTGATACCGCGGCTACGAATACGCAGCGATTTCAAAATATCAAAGCCCACTTTAATTTCTTCAACAGGGTCGGCCGCTAATGAGATACGCAGCGTGTCGCCGATACCTTCAGCCAAGAGCATGCCAAGACCGATCGACGACTTCACCGAGCCACTACGCAAGCCGCCAGCTTCAGTGATACCGAGGTGCAACGGCTGCTCGATTTGCTTTGCCAGCAACCGATACGACTCAACGGCTAGAAACACGTCAGACGCTTTAACACTGACTTTGAAGTCTTGGAAATCAAGCCGATCAAGAATATCGACATGACGCATGGCCGACTCAACCAAGGCTTGCGGATTTGGTTCACCGTATTTTTCTTGCAGATCTTTTTCCAGTGAGCCGCCGTTCACGCCAATACGGATGGGTATATTTCTGTCGCGCGCAGCGTCAACCACCGAACGAATACGTTGTTCGTTGCCGATGTTGCCTGGGTTAATTCGCAAACAATCAACGCCATACTCAGCTACTTTTAACGCAATGCGATAGTCGAAGTGAATATCGGCTACTAACGGCACTGGGCTTTGTTGTTTGATAAATTTAAAGGCCTCAGCGGCGTCCATGGTCGGCACCGAGACCCGCACGATATCGGCTCCCGCCGCGGCAATCGCTTGGATCTGTTTGACCGTTGCGGCGACATCGGTGGTTTCAGTATTGGTCATCGATTGCACAGCTATAGGTGCGCCATCGCCAATAGGAACATTACCGACGTAAATGCGTCGTGATGGACGACGTTTAATTGGGTTCTCATGCATCATTTTGGGTACTTCGTTGTTATCAGTCGAGCGTCAGTTGCACACTGCGATCGCGTACATAATTATCTAAGTTTACCGCATCACCGTTGTAGGTGATGGAAACTGCTTCTGGTCTGCACAGGATGATAGCAAAAGGCGGCTCTCCCGTCAGCGGCATGCGATAACCTGCAGTTTTAACGCCTATGGCGATGTCTTCGCCGGTGGCATCGGCCACTTTAACCCAGCACTCGTCGTTAAACTCGAACACTAACTGCGCGCTCGCCGACTCGGCGGTTGGCTGCTCGGTGGGCTCTGGCGTCGTGGTTTCGGGTTCGGTGGTTTCTGGCTCGGTAACTTCGGGCTCGGTGGCGTCGGGGTCCGTGGTCGTTGTTTCGTTGGTGTCTGCCGCAGAGGTTTCCACCGCATCATCCGCACTGCCTTCAGCGCTCGTCGCTTCTGCGTCAGAGTCTGTGTTTTGCGGCTCGCCGAGCGTTGGCGGTACATCAGGTGTTTCTGACGACTCCACCGACACCGTCGAGGTGTCCCCCGCTCTTACTTGTGCTTCGGTTAACGGTTGATTACTGCGTGAGTCGGCCTGGCGTACCACCTCGGGTAGCGTTGCCGTTTGTTCGCGTAATTGCTCAGCTTCTTGTTCCGTTGGCGCATTTTCACTGCCAGTAATGGTACTTAAACTAAATTCGCTTTGCTGCCACCACCAAATCAGCACTAAGGCCAAGGTGATGATGATAATTGCGTAGCTGATGAGGCTCAGTCGACTCTCGTTACGATCTTTCAATTTCCTTCGCGAGAAGCTTTGCATCTTGACGTTCGCCGGAGTGGCCTGTTCGTGACCATGAGCGTGATACGCCGCGAACACTTCATCAACGTCCAGCTCAAGGTTTTTCGCAAGGTTACGGAGGTAGCCACGCACAAATGTAGGCGAGGCCAGCTTGTCGAACTCATTCGCCTCGATCATCTGCACGACTGCTAATCGTAAGCGCAGGCTATCGGCGACTTGTTGCGCGCTGAGGCCCTTGGCTTCGCGCGCCTGTTTAATCAATTGCCCAGGTGTTACCGAGGTCGTCGGCTCCTGCTCAGGCGTAGTTTCATTTAATTCGTCATTATCCGTGGTCATGGGCTACTTCATTATGAATTGGGTTCTGAAGTTTGCGCTTGATACTCACGTGCTTGGCGTGAGTTTGGAAAGCGCGACAAAAGTAATTCGGCGAAACTGATTTGCCGAACTTTATTATTCTGTTGTTTGGCTAGCTGTATTTCTAACCACAAATATTGTGCTGAGAGTTGCGGTAAATTCGCTCGCTGTCTCAGTACTTGCGCGGCCTTTTCAGTACGTTGCTGCTCTAACAATACCGCAGCATAGCTTTCAAGAATAGAGCTACTGCCGGCACTGTGATTCATGGCGCGCCGAAAGTACTGATCTGACTGTTGCATTTTTCCGGCTTTCGCAGCACAACGCGCCGCATTCTCGTAGGTTGATGCAACTTTAATGTAATCGGGAATTTGCAAAGCTTGTTGGAAATAACGATCGGCTTCGTCATAACGACCGATGCTGCACAGCAAGGCGCCTAAATTGTTGTAGGTATCACCGTTGGTCGGTTGTAAGTCAATGGCCTGACGATAATAGCGTTCAGCGCTTTGGTATTCTTTGACTCGTTGATAATAAAAGGCCAGCCCCGTCAGCACTGCCGGATTATTCGGCGTGTATTCGCGCGCACGTTCTAGGTTGGCGCGCGCCTGTTGGTAGTTGCCTGATTGCAGGTACTGCAGCCCCAATGCTAGCCGTGTGGAGGCCGCTTCTTGGGTGTTAAATTTTTGGGCTGGCTGATTTTTGCCATCAACGGTACGTTGACTGACACAACCTGTCACCAGCAGCGCAACACTGGTCACAAGTAAAATTTGCTGGAGTCGTCGCATTACAGGTCCTCTTCGGTTAATCGCAATGCTACCCTGAAGTGTCCCGCATGCCTACGCTGCTATTGGAGATTTACGAAACCTTGACGTCGATTCCGCTACCACCACGCTGTGCTTGCTGCTTCTTCAGGATACGCTTGGTTCGGTCGATGACATCGCCCACCAATTGGCCACATGCGGCATCAATATCATCGCCGCGTGTTTTCCGTACCGTCACAATATAACCCTTTTCTATCAGAACTTTAGCAAAGCGGTCAATGCGAGAATTACTGGAACGACCGTGATCGTTTCCGGGGAATGGATTAAATGGAATCAAGTTAATTTTGCACGGTGTGTCTTTTAGCGTACGCGCCAGCTCTGCAGCTTGGTCCATTGAGTCATTCACGTGATCGAGCATAACATACTCAATAGTGATGTTCTTATTTGCTTTCGAACCATCAATATAATGACGGCTAGCTTTCAAAAACTCTTCGATATTGTACTTTTTATTGACCGGTACAATTTGATTGCGCAACTCGTCGTTCGGCGCATGTAAGCTGATCGCCAATGCTACGTCGATTTCTTCTTTCAGTTTATACAGGGCTGGAACCACCCCTGAGGTACTTAAGGTGACGCGCCGTTTCGATAAGCCGAAGGCATTGTCGTCGAGCATTAAGTCCATTGCCGGAACAACGTTTTTCAGATTCAGCAAAGGCTCACCCATGCCCATCATCACCACGTTTGTTACCGCTTTAATACCTGTTTCGCCGTAAGGGCCAAGCAGTTTATTCACTCGCCAAACTTGGCCAATGATTTCTGCCACGCGTAGGTTTCGGTTGAAGCCTTGTTGCGCGGTACTACAGAAAGTGCATTCGAGCGCACAACCCACCTGCGAACTAACACACAAGGTGGCGCGATCGCCATCTGGAATCCATACAGTTTCGACGTCTTGGCCGTCGAATAACGTCATGGCAAATTTAATAGTGCCATCACTGGATTGCTGTTGCACACGAACTTCTGGCGCGCGTATTTCAGCAATTTGCTTCAATTTTTCGCGCAAGCCCTTATTGAGGTTAGTCATGTCATCGAAGTTGTCGACACAATAGTGATACAACCATTTCATTACTTGATCGGCACGGAATGACTTTTCTCCGAGCTCTTTGAAGAACTCGCGCATACCTTGACGATTCAAGTCGAGAAGATTCACTTTTTTATCAACTGCATTCATTTAAGGACCGTTACTCGTTGTTCGTGCGTTCGCTTCGCTCTCTGCTCGTACGCTGCGCTAGTCGTTTTCACGAGCAGCACCGCGTACGGACAGCGAAGCGTACGAAAAGCGTAGCGTTCGAACTACGCTTTGTATTTTTAGCGTGTACGTGAGCAGATTTCTTCGTCAGAGAAGAAGTAAGCAATTTCACGTGCCGCAGATTCTACCGCGTCAGAACCATGTACCGCGTTCTCGTCGATAGTTTCAGCATAGTCAGCGCGTAAAGTTCCCGCCAGTGCTTCTGATGGGTTAGTTGCGCCCATGATTTCACGGTGACGTAAAACCGCATTTTCGCCTTCCAATACGCTCACCATGATTGGGCCAGACGTCATGAATTCAACCAAGGCGCCAAAGAAAGGACGCTCTTTGTGTTCTGCATAGAAGCCTTCAGCTTGTTCTTTGCTCAAGTGCATCATTTTCGCTGCAACGATACGCAGACCAGTTGATTCGAAACGGTTATAGATAGCGCCGATAACGTTTTTGCCAACTGCGTCTGGTTTGATAATAGATAAAGTACGTTCTAAAGCCATGATTTTCTCCGCTGTGCTTTAAGTTTGGATGCTTAGATTTAAAGTCGCGCGGATTATACACGTTCCACCACCCGCACGCCACCACCCCAGAGGGGGCAGCCCTTACAATGTAAAGACGTTTCCCGCAGGGGGGGCTGCCCCCCCTTGAGGATTGTTATAGAGAAAATGAGCGTTTGTCTTCATCTACTATCCGAATTATGATATAGATGTCTAAACGTCTATAAGGAGTAGCGTATGACCCAACAAATTACTTTGGCCGGTGGCTGTTTTTGGTGCATTGAAGGTGCCTTCAAACAGGTCCGCGGGGTGTTAAAAGCAGAGTCAGGTTTTGCTGGCGGGCACTTAGAAAACCCAACTTATGAGCAAGTGTGTGCGGGCGATACCGGGCACGCTGAAGCGGTACAACTGACCTTTGAACCGACCGCCCTTTCTATCCGTGAGGTATTGGAAATCTTCTTTGCGTTGCATGATCCAACCCAGTTGAATCGGCAAGGCAATGATATCGGCCCGCATTATCGCTCGGCGATTTTTTACCAAAGCGAAGAGCAACGCGCGGCGGCAGAAGAGATCATTGCTGAAATGCGTGACGATAAAACATGGGACGATGAGATCGTCACCGAGCTGCAACCGCTTGAGAAATTTTGGTCGGCTGGGAACTACCATGACAACTTTGTGGAGCGTAATCCACAAAATGCCTATTGCCAGGCAGTGATAAGCCCAAAACTCGCTAAATTTAAGAGAACTTTTGCTGAAAAGTTGGAATAAGACTGAGGGGGGCAGCCCCCCCTCTGAAAACCATCTTTACATTGTAAGGGCTGCCCCTTCTGCGGGAAGTGCCTTTACATTGTAAGGGCTGCCCCCTCTAGTGGTTTTCTTTGACCATGTTGACGGTGTATTTGGGGATTTCGACGACGAGGTCTTCGCCGTTGACGCGGGCTTGGCAGCTTAGGCGTGAGTCTGGGTCGAGGCCCCAGGCTTTGTCGAGCATGTCGTCTTCGTTGTCGTCAATTTCTTCAAGTGAGTCGTAGCCTTCACGAACGTACACGTGGCAGGTGGTGCACGCGCACACTTTTTCGCAGGCATGTTCGATGCCGATGCCATTGCGCAGTGCTACGTCCAGCACGCTTTCGCCGTCTTTGGCTTCAATAGCTGCGCCCTCTGGGCAAAGCTCTTCATGGGGTAAGAATACGATTTTTGACATTACTCATCCTCGTTAAAAACTGGTTTATGCGCGCTGGGTCGTAGCCTACAGCTCGTTTACATTGCTGCCGGATAGCGCTTTACGAATCCCTGCATCCATGCGGCGTGCAGCGAAGTCTTCACTGGCTGTGTCAACCGCTTCAATCGCTTTCTCGATGGCCTCGGCGCTGGTGCCGCCGCGGGCTTCGCGTAGGGCTGCCATGGTGTCGTCTAAGCGCTGACGTTCTTGTTCATCAAGCAAGTCGCCGTCGGCGGCAAGTGCACTACTTAGGGCTTCAAGCACGCGGTCGGCTTCTACTTGCTGTTCGCGCAACATGCGCGCGGCCATGTCTTCTTGGGCGTTACTCATCGACGCTTGCAGCATGGTGGTGATGTCGTCGTCGTTCAAGCCGTAAGAAGGCTTGACTTGAATTGACGCAGTCACGCCGCTGGATTTTTCCATTGCGGTGACGCTCAACAAGCCATCGGCATCGACTTGGAAGGTCACACGGATGTGTGCTGCGCCGGCGGCCATAGGCGGAATATCGCTCAGCACAAAGCGTGCGAGTGAGCGACAGTCGTCGACTAATTCGCGTTCACCTTGCACCACGTGAATCATCATCGCGGTTTGGCCGTCTTTGAAGGTGGTGAATTCTTGCGCTTTGGCAACCGGAATTGTGGTGTTGCGTGCCACGACTTTTTCGACCAGCCCGCCCATGGTTTCAAGACCAAGGGACAGTGGAATTACGTCGAGCAACAACATATCGGAATCGGGTTTATTGCCGGCCAGAATGTCGGCTTGTACCGCAGCGCCGATAGCGACCACTTGGTCTGGGTCGATGGAGGTTAATGGCTCGCGGCCAAAGAACTCGCCGACCGCTTCACGGACACGCGGCACGCGTGTTGAACCGCCGACCATCACTACGTCGAGCACTTCGTCAGCGCTCACGCCAGCGTCCTTAAGTGCGCGGCGGCAGTTGACCAAGGTGCGACGCACAAAAGGTTCGATTAATTCATCGAGTTTGGCGCGCGTGAAGCGCATTTTTTTATCGAGCTCTGCCACCAAAATTTCGGTTTCATTAGCGTCGGTTAGAGCTTCTTTGGCGGTTTTCGCAGCGTTGATAAGATCACGCTCTAAGCGCGCAGGGACATCGCTTGGAAGATCCCATTCTGCTTTTAAGAAATTGACGATGGCTTGGTCGAAGTCGTCGCCACCAAGGGCGCTATCGCCGCCTGTGGCTAACACTTCAAACACGCCACCTTGCAAACGCAGGAGCGATAAGTCAAAGGTACCGCCACCAAGGTCATAAACGCCGATTAAGCCTTCGCGACCTGAGTCGAGCCCATAGGCCACTGCCGCAGCTGTGGGTTCGTTGAGCAAACGCAACACGTTGAGCCCTGCAAGCTGCGCGGCATCTTTGGTGCTTTGACGCTGCGCGTCATCAAAGTACGCGGGTACAGTGATAACGACGCCCGTAAGCTCGCCACCAAGTGCGGCTTGCGCTCGAGCTGACAAGGTGCGCAAGATATCAGCTGAAACTTCAACCGCGTTTTTGTCGCCACCGGCGGTGTGAAATACCGGTACGCCGTTGTCGGTTTCGCTCATGCGATAAGGAAGATTGGAGAAATTGCGTTGCACATCGGCAACGGTACGGCCAATGAAGCGTTTCACTGACACGATAGTGTTTTCAGTATCGATGGACGCGTCGGCGTGTTTTGCGCTGGCGTCGTATCCCGTGAGAATTTCGTCGGCGCCGTAATAGACGACAGAAGGTAAAATTTCACGCCCTTGCTCGTCAGCTAATACTTGCGATTCGCCACTACGAACGGTCGCCACCAACGAGTTGGTCGTGCCAAGGTCAATACCTGCAGCTAGACGATGTTGATGCGGCGCAGTGCTCTGCCCCGGCTCGGCGATTTGCAGTAATGCCATTGAAAACCTCTTTCAAATTGAATGCCGCGGACGAGCCGCGTCTGAATCATCTTAGTGGTATCAGGTAACTTGTGCTGTTAAGACGAGTTACGCGTCTTCTAGCGCCTCGAGTTCGCGCCCTAGTTTATGCATAAACTTAAGCTTGCGGATGCTGTTTGCCGCTTCATCGTTGTCGGCCTCCGCTATTTGCTGCTCAAGCTGCTCCTGCAACACTTTGGTTTCGCGTTCGAGATCACTGTAGGCTTGGTCAATAGCAGTGAAGTCGCCGGCGTTAAGTTCTTCAACGCGCTCGCGCCACTCCATTTGCGCCATCAGGAACTCGGGATCCTGCAGGGTTTTCTGTTCATGCTGCATATCGACCCCGCGCAAGCCGAGAATGTACTCAGCTCGCCCTAGGGGATCACGCAATGTGTGGTACGCGTCGTTCAGTTGAGAGGTGCGCTGCACCGCCAACAACTTATCGCGTTCACTTGCATTGGCGAATCGATCTGGATGCATCGCTTGTTGCAGCTTGCGATAACGCACCTGCAAGTCGGCTAAGTCGACTGCGTACTCTGGTTCTATTGCGAACAGCTCGAAATGATTCATGCTTAAACGTTAAAGCTCTCGCCACACCCGCACTCGCCTTTGGCGTTCGGGTTATTAAACTCAAAGCCCTCATTGAGGCCTTCTTTAACGAAATCGAGCTCGGTACCGTCAAGGTACAATAAGCTCTTGCCGTCGATGATGATCTTAACACCACGTTCTTCAAAAACCGTGTCGGTGTCGTCAACGTGATCGACGAATTCCATCACGTAGGCAAGGCCCGAGCACCCAGTGGTTTTGATACCTAACCGGATGCCCTCACCTTTACCGCGCTGTTCCAAAAACGAGCGAGCACGCTGTGCCGCTGCTTCGGTCATGGTAATTGCCATTACTTACCCTTCCGCTTATGAAATCTTAACTTGCGTGTTTTTTCTTGTAATCTTCCAGTGCTGCTTTGATGGCGTCTTCTGCCAAAATTGAGCAGTGGATTTTTACCGGTGGCAATGCAAGTTCTTCGGCGATTTGGGTGTTCTTCAGTTGAGAAGCTTCTTCAACCGACTTACCTTTTACCCATTCAGTAACGAGTGAGCTAGAGGCAATGGCTGAACCGCAGCCATAGGTTTTGAACTTGGCATCTTCAATAATGCCTGCATCGCTGATTTTTAATTGTAACTTCATTACGTCACCACACGCTGGTGCGCCAACCATACCGGTTGCGATAGAGTGGTCATTCTTATCGAATGCACCTACGTTACGTGGGTTTTCATAATGGTCGATTACTTTTTCACTGTATGCCATAACTCTTTACCTCTCTTAGTGTGCCGCCCATTCAACGCTGTCTAAATCAACGCCGTCTTTGAACATTTCCCATAGGGGCGACATGTCGCGCAAGCGACCAATTGATTGCTGAATTTGTTCCACTGCATAGTCGACTTCTTCTTCTGTCGTAAAGCGACCGAAGCTAAAGCGAATTGAACTATGTGCAAGTTCGTCGTTACGGCCAATGGCACGTAATACGTACGATGGCTCAAGGCTTGCAGAGGTACAGGCTGAACCTGAAGATACTGCTAAGTCTTTCAAGGCCATAATCAAGCTTTCACCTTCGACGAAGTTGAAGCTGATATTGAAAATATGCGGTACGCCCTGTTCAAGGTTACCGTTAATGTAAACTTCTTCGATGTCTTTAACGCCGTTCCATAAACGGTCGCGCAAGGCACGGAAACGCTCGCGCTCGGCAGCCATTTCTTCTTTGGCGATACGAGCAGCTTCACCCATGCCAACAATTTGGTGGGTTGCAAGCGTACCTGAACGCATGCCACGCTCGTGGCCGCCACCATGCATTTGAGCATTCAAACGCACCCGTGGGCGACGACGTACGAACATCGCGCCAATACCTTTAGGGCCATACATTTTGTGGCCTGAGAAGCTCATTAAGTCGACCGGTAAGTTTTGCAGGTCGATATCGATTTTACCGGCACTTTGTGCGCCATCGACATGAAAAATGGTTTTGTTTTCACGGCACAGGTTACCAATCGCTTCGATATCCTGAATCACACCAATTTCGTTGTTCACGTGCATCACGCTGACAAGCACTGTGTCTTCGCGCAAGGCTTGCTTAAACACTTCCAGGTCAAGCAAACCGTCTTCTTGTACGTCAAGGTAGGTCACTTCGAAACCTTCGCGCTCAAGCTGACGGCAGGTATCCAATACGGCTTTGTGCTCAGTTTTTAGGGTAATGATGTGCTTACCTTTTTTCTGATAAAACTCTGCCGCACCTTTAATCGCAAGGTTGTCTGACTCGGTCGCACCTGAGGTGAAAACGATTTCACGCGGATCGGCGTTCACCAGATCAGCGATTTGGTTACGAGCGATATCGACAGCTTCTTCCGCTTGCCAACCAAATCGGTGCGAGCGTGATGCTGGGTTACCAAACTGTCCGTCTGGCGTTAAGAACTGCATCATCTTCTCAGCAACCCGTGGGTCAACTGGCGTAGTGGCTGCATAATCAAAGTAAATTGGTAGTTTCATTCAGTGCTACTCCTTAACTTGTCAGTCGGTTTAGAGCTGACAATTCAATGCAATTTGTTGTTCGCGTTTCTTTTGCTCGGCTATTGTGGCGTTCTGACGTTCAGCAACTTCGTTCACGTCTTGCTGCTGTACCAACTCGGCTAAGCTAATGTTCGCGAGAAAATCTTCAATTCGGTCACTTAAATTCGACCACAGTGAGTGCGTTAAACAACGACTGCCACCTTGGCACCCGCCTTTGCCACCGCACCGGGTCGCGTCGATCGTTTCATCGACGGCTTGAATCACTGCGCTAATTGAAATTTCGTGCGGCGTAAACCCGAGGCGATAACCGCCACCAGGACCACGAACACTGTTTACCAGTCCATGCTTACGCAAGCGCGCGAATAATTGTTCAAGATAGCTCAATGAAATTCCCTGCCGTTCCGAGATATCGGCCAACGGCACAGGACCTTGTTCTGTATGCAGCGCTAC
This sequence comes from Pseudidiomarina piscicola, assembly GCF_902806985.1. Classification (GTDB taxonomy): domain Bacteria; phylum Pseudomonadota; class Gammaproteobacteria; order Enterobacterales; family Alteromonadaceae; genus Pseudidiomarina; species Pseudidiomarina piscicola. The sequence goes on along the minus strand of NZ_CADCXY010000003.1, from coordinate 158,084 downwards.
GTCTAACATTGCGGTTACGGCGTATCGTCCTTTTGAGGTTAAGCGCATAGCTGTTCTTCCTCCACGTTGATACCGTAATTTTCGCATTCCCGACTATTTTAGTCAAGTATTATGGAGAGCGAAAGGCGTTGGTCGTATGTTCGGCTGCGCCTCACTGTTCGTTGGTCGTACGTTCGGCTCGCGCCTCACTGTTCGTTGTTTAGAGAGCGCAGCGATCGAACAGCGCAGCGTACGAGCAACGAACAGCGCAGCGTACGATCAACGGTTTTGTGTTTTATCCACCGACGCCAACATTCCGCGAAGAATATTCAACTCATTCGCCTCTGGGCGGGCGCGCGAGAACAAGCGGCGTAACTTCGCCATCACCTGACCTGGGTGTTGTTTAATGATAAAACCCGTGTCAGTGAACGTCTGTTCAAGATGACCGTAAAAACGCTCGAGATCTTCAGTAAGTGGATACTCACTTTCAGTTCCTGCAGGATGTTCGTTGGCTTCGAGCCATTGCATGCGAACCTCATAGGCGAGCGTTTGCACGGCCATGGCCAAATTCAACGAGCTATAATCGGGGTTGGAGGGGATATGAACATGGTGGGTGCACTGTTGCAGTTCTTCGTTGGTCAGGCCGCTATTTTCGCGCCCAAACACCAGTGCTACGTTATAATTTGGGCATTCTTCGAGCAGTTTGCCGGCAGCTTCGCGCGGGCCTAGCAGCGGCCAATCGAGGGTGCGATTGCGCGCGCTAGTGCCGATAACAAGCCCGCAGTCGCCAATGGCGCTTGGCAGGTCATCAACAATTTGGGCGCTATGTAAGACGTCCGTGGCCCCGGCCGCAAGAGCCGAGGCATGACTATCGGGCGGTTGCACCGGATCCACTAGCGTCAATTGGCTCAAGCCCATGGTTTTCATGGCTCGGGCGACCGAGCCGATGTTGCCGGTATGCGAGGTGTTGACCAAAACAATACGGATTTTATCTAACATAGCGTCACCCTAGCCTGTGGCCCGTTACTTCATGCTGGCTGGTAAATGTGGGCGCGCTTTGGTTAACAAGTGCTGCACCACTTTCGGGTTACCGGCGACCAAGTGGCCACTTTGCATAAAGCCATGACCGCCCGCAAAGTCGGTTACCAGTCCGCCCGCTTCGCGAACAATAAGCCCGCCTGCTGCGATATCCCATGGCTCAAGGCTGAATTCCCAGAAACCATCAAAACGGCCTGCGGCCACATAGGCCAGGTCGAGCGCTGCGGCGCCCGCACGGCGCATATCCGCGGTGTGCTCAAATAGTGCGCCAAATACCGCTTGGTAGTTTTCTTGTAAGTCTTTGCGCTTGAACGGGAAGCCTGTTGCCAGCAATGAACCATTGAGGTCGCGCTGCGCTTTAACGCGTAAACGTTTACCGTTGAGTTGCGCGCCTGCGCCTTTGGTGGCAGTGAACAGTTCTTCGCGTAGCGGATCATAAATGACCGACGCTTGCACAGAGCCTTTGTGGAGATAAGCGATAGAAATCGCGAAATGAGGAATACCGCGCAGGTAATTGGTGGTGCCGTCAAGTGGGTCAATGATCCACTGATGTTCAGGCGTAGCTCCCTCAATCGCACCACTTTCCTCAGCTAAGATGCTGTGATCAGGATAGGTTTTCTGAATTGTACGAATGATCGCTTGTTCAGCGGCCTGATCAATTTCGCTAACGAAATCATTTTGGCTTTTCGCTTGAACATTAAAGTCGGCTTCGACGCCGAAATTTTTAGTTAAGATTTTACCCGCCGCACGCGCAGCGCGCACCGCGATGTTTAACATGGGATGCATACCAATATACCTGTGCTGTAAAAGAACGATTTTGTGGCGGCGGATTATACGTCTTTCTTGCGAATAGCGCAAGAATTCGATGTTTGCTATTCGATGTTCGCACGCTCACTACGTTCGCTTTTTGCCAAAATCCAAACACGAAAATAAGCATTAAATGTCTGTTGGTTTGTCTAACAGCAAACAGCAAATAGCTAACAGCGCTCTTGTATTTTATTTCTCCAAGTGTTATTTAAGTGTTGCGCTATACCTAAAATAACAACTATAAGCTAGGAGGATCCCATGGATCATTCGCAAGAGCTAAACGGTGTTGAAGCAAAACAGAGCAAGTCTCGTCGTAGTAAACGTAAATGGCGAGAAATTGAAACCCTCAAGGAAAAATATCGTCTGCGAGAAGAGTTGAAAGAGATGGATAACGATTTCGATCTCGAGCTAGACGAATTCGATTTTTAAGAAACAAAATCGATGTTTGATGTTTGCTGTTCGCTGTTAGTTGACTGCTTTTTCAAACATCAAACATCGAACAGCGAACATCGGTTTTTGCTTATCCGCTACCAGTTGATTGGGTGCTTTAGTAACTCATTGGTGCGGCGGAAATGACCACAGGTCAGAAAGCCTCGATGCGCCGATAATGGTGACGGATGTACTGCCGTCAACACATGATGTCGGTCGGCGTCTACCAAAGCGGCTTTTTTCTGTGCGTGAGCGCCCCAAAGTAAAAACACAACGCCTTCGCAGTGCGTGTTAATTTGCGTGATCACTCGATCTGTAAACTTTTCCCAGCCCCATTTCGCGTGCGAGCCAGCCTGGCCCTGCTCTACCGTCAGTACCGTATTGAGTAGTAATACGCCTTGTTCAGCCCAGTGCGTTAGGTTGCCATGAACCGGCGGCTGATAGTCATCAAAGTCGTGTTGTAGCGCCTTAAATATATTCTTCAGCGACGGCGGTACTTTGATTCCATCCGGCACTGAGAAACTCAATCCATGGGCCTGACCAGGGCCGTGATAAGGGTCTTGCCCGAGAATAACGACCTTCAGCTGTGCCAACGGCGTCAGTTTAAAGGCATTGAACACCTGCTCTTTAGGTGGGTAGATAACCTTTCCGGCGTCGCGCTCGCTTTGTACTTTATGCAATAGCTGCTGGAAGTACGCTTGTTCCTTTTCTTGCGCGATTACATCGCTCCAAGTGAGTTCGGTCATGCCCTGCTCCATGGTAACTATCTCTATTCACGTATTTTACGGTATGATATTAGCGTCTTTATGGTAACAATGTGAGGCTTTGCATGTCAGCAAAAAACGATTATCCGGCAATGAGCGTTTTTGTCATTACCTTGAATGAAGAGGCACATCTTGATGAAGTGCTCGAAAGCGTTCGCGGGGTCGAAGAGATCGTTATCATCGACTCTGGTTCAACGGACCGCACGCTGGAAATCGCTGAAAAACATGGGGCCCGCATTGTGCACAATGACTGGCCAGGTTATGCCAAACAAAAGGAGTTCGGCATCGCGCAATGCACACACAATTGGGTGCTTAACCTTGATGGCGATGAAGTGATGCCTGCAGGTGGCCTGAAAATGATCCGCGAACGCATCGCCGAAGGTGATGTGAATGGGATTTGGATCCACCACGATGATATTTTCATGGGGCACAGCTTACGCAAAGCACGCCATCACAAGTACCGTCGTGTGTACCGTAAAGACAAGTGTCACATGAACACTGATGTATTAGTTCACGAACATATTGAAGTTGAGCCGCCGTTGGCCTACTTGCCGATTTATCTAAAGCATTACGGCTACGACTCGGCCCATGGCTATATGGACAAGCTCAACACCTACTCACTACTAAAAGCAGAACAGCGTGAACAGCAGGGGCGCCCGTGCAGCCTGCCGCGGCTGTTACTGATATTTCCATTGATGTTTTTGAAGTTCTACTTAGGCCGACAAATGATTTGGTCCGGCTGGCGTGGCTTTATCAAGGCCAACATTGATGCGTTCCATTTTTTCCTCACTGAAGCCAAGCTCTACGAGATTGCTTACCGCCGCAAACAGCAACAGAAAAAATAAGGGGGGGCAGCCCCCCTTCGGAAATCATCTTTACATTGTAAGGGCTGCCCCCTCTAGTGGGTTTCGAACCAGTGGAGGATGTAGGCGACTTTGCCGATCAGGTTCGATGGGCGGCTGTAGATGCCGTGTGGGGCATCGGGGACGCGCACCATGGCGGTTTCTACGCCGGCAAGTTTCAATGCCTGATAGTACTGTTCCGACTCAGAGATCGGCGTACGGTAGTCGGCTTCACCGGTAAGTAGCATGGTTGGTGTGGTGACGTTGCCAACGTAGCTGATCGGTGAATACTTCATGTAGTGATCAAGGTTCTCCCATGGCAAGCCAGGGAACCAATACTTCGTGAAATAGTTGTACATGTCGGCGGTAAGCACGAAGCTGTACCAATTAATAACCGGCTTGGCGACTACTGCGGCGGCGAAACGGTCGGTATGGCCCACGATCCATGCGGTAAGGACACCACCACCACTGCCGCCGGTGACGTAAAGCTTGTCTTCATCAATAAAGCCTTTGTCGATAACTGCGTCCACGCCGTCCATCAGGTCGTCGTAGTCTTGGCTTGGGTAGTTATGATGAATTTCCTGGGCAAACTCTTCGCCATAACTGGTACTGCCGCGTGGGTTGGTGTAAAGCACGACGTTACCTGCCGCAGCCATTAGTTGTACTTCTGCTGAGAAGCTCTCGGCATAGGCTGTATGCGGGCCGCCATGAATTTCAAGTATCAGCGGGTATTTTTCGTCTGGGTCAAAGTTTGGCGGGTAAACAATCCAGCCTTGGATCTTATAGTCACCGTGCTTAGAGTCATACCAAATTTCTTCAACTCGGCCGAGCTCTTTGTGAGCAAATAAGTCTTCGTTTAACTGGGTTAGTTGTCGACGGGTTTTGCCGTCTTTTAAAACTAAGTCGGCAGGGCGCTGCGCGTCGGCCAAGGTGTAGACTAATTGCCCTGCGCCATGCACATCAAAAGCACCGCCACTGTATGGGCGTCCATAACTCAAACCACCCATTTCGTCGGTCAGCTGGTTACGTTTGCCATTTAAATTTTGATAAACGATGGTGCCTTGCCCATGGCGATCGTAGGAAAAATAAACACCGCGGCTGTCGGCCGACCACTTCACATCACTCACGCTATAGTCTAAGTCACTGGTGAGTAATTGCGGCTCGTCACCGCCTAGGTCCATCACATACAGCTGGGTCAGTTGATGGCTCATCATTTCATCGTCATAACCTAACCATGCCAATTTCTTGCCATCAGGACTAACACTAGGTGAGCCATCGGGACCAAAGCGATCAGTGAGTTGCGCCACCTCGCCGTCGGCAACACTTACGCTGTAGAGCTCTGAGTTTGCTGGCTGATCGAAAGCGTCCTCACGTAAATTGGCCGAGAAGATAATACTCTGGTTGTCATGGGTCCACGCCAATTGGCCACCATGATTGTACTCTTCGCTGGTCAATTGACGCGGCGTGCCACCGCTTGCCGGCATCACATAGATTTGGCTGTAGCCGTCTTTGGCATAGCCGCCACCGTCATAGCGGTAATTGTCTTTATCAATGTATTTGGGCGCTTCAGCCCAGGTTGCACCCTTTGGTGCCTTTGGCAAGGACACGGGTGCTTTTTCAGGCGCTGGCGTAAACATGGTGAATGCTAACCACTTGCCATCTGGCGACCAGCTTAAATTACTTGGTGACCCTGTCAGGCGGGTCACTGGCGCATGATCTCGGGTGTCCGTCCAATACATATGGATCTGATTGCTACCACTGCGATTAGAAACAAACGCCAGCTTGCTACCATCGGGCGACCACGTTTGTGAATGATCGTTTGCATCACCACCAATTAAGGGCCGCACCTCACCTTTGTTATCGACTCGCCATAAGGTGCCATATTTACGGTCGGTCATGATGTCCATGTAATTGCGAACAAACACCGTGTAATCACCTTTTGGGTGAATGGTGGGTGAGCTGGCGTATTCAAGTTGGAATACGTCTTGCGGTTGAAATGTCGCTTGCTCTTGCTCGGTGGCGATGGCCGAGGTTGTTGCTAAGGTCAGCGCCAAAGTAATTAGTCTTTTCATTTTCGACTCCTAGTTAACCCGTCGTTCAAGTTATAACTACGACCTGTAAGGGTTTTACGCAAGCCTTGTGGGATGAATGGCATAAAAAAACCCGCCGAAGCGGGTTTTTAAATCTATCATCAACGATTAGAAGCTGTAGCTGAAGCTAATCGATGCGAAATCGCGGTCACTTGCGGCTTCGTAATCGCCACCGGTGTTGATGTTATAGCCAACGCCGATTTTATAAGACGACAAGTAGCTCGCATCCACACTCAAACCGATGGTTTTGCGACCTTCGATAAAGTTACTGTTTGGCGAGTAACCTTTTACGTCATGGCCAAAGGCTAGGGTTGGTGTCATATTCCAGCCCGATATAACGTTGTTATATTCAGCAACGAAGCGGGTGCGATAGCCCCATGATGAAGCCGTGACAAAACCTTCACAGTTAATGTCTGCCGCTGGCGATGGGTTACCCAAAGCTTGCTGGTCGGCCATGGTTAAACACTTACCAAATACTGGGTTACGACCGTAACGCTGCTCATCAAGGCTTGGCAAAGAATGAACTTTGTTCATCGCGACTTCACCGATAAAGGTCAACCGGCTCGCGCCGAGCACGTTATCGAGAAAGCGAATACCTGTTAACTGGAACTGGCTGACGTCGAGCTCATCGTAACCTTGCTGGAGTTCGCCAAGGTTGGTAAACGCGCCTGTTTCATCGGTACGAATGCGGTCACCAAAGGTACTTGGTACGCCCGCGCGAAGGCCGGCAGTCAAGATTTCTGTGGTATTGATTTGTACCGCGAGGTCTGGACGGAAGCTGTACTCACCGCCAACTGACCATAAGCCAAAGTTGGTACTAAAGCTGGCACCCATGATTTCTTGGTCTTCTGGGTATTGCAGTACATAGTTTGGACCCGCAATTGGAATACCGTCAGGGTGGCTCAACGATGGGCTAGGTTGTTGTTCCCAGTTGTACGCTGAAATAATTGGCGTCTGGTTATGAATATTCATGTAGTACAAACCAAACTCTACGTCGAGGTCCATGTTGTAATGGCGCAACGCAAAACCGTATTGGCCACCATCATCTGGCTCGATATTCGGCGCTCGGTCAAGGTAAGTACCAAACTCAACTGATTCGCGGTCACTGAGACTGCTTGACGGCACACCAGGCACTAAGGTTGGGTTCAAGGTCACTTTGTTACAACCAGGGCCGCCGAGAATATCAACGGTCGAGAAGAAGGTACCACAACCATCTAGCTTGGTGTTGTCCCACTCGTATTGATAGAACATGTCTAAGCTTGTTTCGTCTGTTAAACCAAGGTTTAAGTTCACCATTCCAACAGGTAACAAGGCTTCTTTAATTTCAACACCCGGACGACGCACTGCGTTCACGTCGATTGGGTTGATGGCATTCACACCGTTGAAGATGAATGTGCTTTCACCCCAGCTTAGAACTTGGCGACCGACACGCAAGTTGGCAGGCATATCACCGAGGTCAAAATAGACATAAGCAAAGGCATCAAGTAATTCAAAACCTGAACCGGTTGAGTAATCATCTAGGCCATCGTTATCTAAGGTAACGTTAGGATAAAAATTGGTGGCCGCGTGACCGTGGGCCATCTCATTATTTTTGATGACGTCATCGTACCAATATTTGAAGCGAACAAATGCGCCGTAATCGCCGCCGTCGATGCTGAGGTCATGTACCCCTTTGACCACCGAGGAGACCAAGTCGCCTTTATCGAAGTTGAGGTTGCCGTCATCAGCAACACCCGACTGACCTAGTCCACCTTCCATGTTGCCAGGATGGATAAAGCGCATATCACGCTCTTCCATACGCCATGCGGCGCCATATGAAATGATGGAATCGAACTTAACGCGGAAGTCACCCACTTCAAATTCTGCGGCATGGGCGCCTGCTGTTCCTGCGAATGCCAGCGCTATAGCTGTAGCTAGAGGTAATTTTTTTAGCATAGTTGTTCTTCTTTTCATGTTAGCCACCTAATCCCCTTAGGATGTTATAAGCTCAATCATGTCCGATGAGTTGCAAATATGCAAGTGGTGTATTGAGAAAAATAGAGCCTACCGCGGTCGACGCGAATGATAGCCAACCTGCGATGCGTTCCGTAATCTGTTTGCTTCTTCTAAGTTAATTGAACCGCCCTTTTCAAGGGAGTGTACCAATTTCATTGTGCAATTTGCTGCTGTGCTGCAGCGTGCGAACTCATCGCTTAACGTACAGCCATTGGCGAAGGTATAGTTGGTGACCCCTGAGTCATTCCAGTCAAAAACGACCGTGGCGCGTTTATCTGAAGCGGGACAACTATCAATATCGTCGGCTATGCCATCGCCATCAGCATCGTCAGAACCATAAGAGATTCGGGTGGCGTACCCTTGCACCAGACCTGTGTCAGCGATACCACTGAGGTTATCCACGGTTTGATCATAATAAAGGAAACTGTAGGTGTAGCTGCCCTCTGTCAACACCGGATAACCTGAAACTTCAGCAAATAACGAGCCTATTTCAACCACAACCTCAGGTAATCCGCCCAAGTTACGGTTAAATAAACTCTCACCTAAGCTGATTTCGCGGCGCAGAAACTGTTCCTGGGAAGCAGCGATAATTCCCCAGAACGCACTCCCCGATGGTTCACTCGTCGCTTGCGCATCGCTATTAAAAAGAAACCAAGAGAGCGCGTCAACAGTTGCAGAAGAAGGTAAGTCACTTACATCTAATGTGCGATCATAAAGCAATCCGCCGTCGGGGCCCATGATTTCCATACGCAAGGTTTGAGTTGCATCAGTGTAGTCTTTGCTGAGGCCGAAAAAACCAGCGGGAATGCCTTCGTCCGGATTCTGTACCACCGTAGCAATAAAGTTTAACGGGGTCGTCAACGGGCCTTGGTGGTCAACTAATGTGGGTAAACTTGAAAACAGCAATTCACCTTCAATACGAATAGTTTCTTCTGCGGTAAAAGCTGTTGAGGTGGTAAACAAAGAGCCAATGAAAATACTACCGAGCATTAGTGGACGGAGGTTAGCGCGCATGCTTCGTTTCCTTTGTTTTATTTTATCATACGAGGTGATTCTCGCATGCTTACATCCAACATAATTGAAAATAAGTCATTACACAATAATGCCAGCTTTACAGACACAAAAAAGCAGCCTGCTCAGCAGGCTGCTTGGTCTAGGTTTTGTTTGAAGTAACACCTAAATAGTCAGGCTAATCTTCGCCATTCTCGGCGTTGTAGTAGGTGCTTAACGCACGTCGCAACATGCGGCCTTCGGTATAGTCAATCAGCCCCTCATTTTGCGCGCCATAAATCACATCGCGTTCACACTGCGTTGGTCCACTAACCACCGGCTGGAACCAGCCCCAAGGTGAGCTTGGCTGCTCTTCTGCTTCGGCTTCACAAGCGGCAAAACGGTCCATCAAGCTACAGCCGTTCGCTCCCACTGGGTTCGCAACACCCGTTTCAAGCCAATTAAAGCTCACGGTTTCAGCTAAATCAGAAGATGGGCATTGGTCCAGAGCATCGTCAATACCGTCACCATCGAGGTCTAGTTCAGATATCACTCGGTCGATAACGCTGGTTGTAGTACCTGCTGCGGAAATCGTACTGACGACTGCAGTGGTCGCAACATCCGTCGTTTGCGACTCGTAAGCTACCTCGGTGGCATAGCTGCCAGAAAATAGCTCCGGATAAGCCGTCACTAAGTCAATAAAAGGTGAACCTAGTTGCGACATCTCAAAACGATGGTATGTACGCAAGCCCGATTGCTCATAGTCAAGCTCCATCAGGAACACATCCACACCATTGGCTTTACTATAGAAACTATTATTGATACTGACGTTGTCGGGGAATTCTGGAAAATCCATCACGATATCCAGTTGGGCCCCGCTACTGACTAGGTTAAAGTACTCAATAATGTCGTTATAGGCCTTTGTCGTGCCATCATCGATATAAGGTCCAGGAAAAGGAAAGAAATCAACTTGTGCTTCAAGCTTGAAATCTGACACGGCATCATTTTCTACTGAACTAAACTCGCTATACTCAAACGATGTTACTTCACCTTCAATCACATACTCATGCAGCTCACTGCAGCCGCTGGCTGTGAGTAGCACCAGCAGCGCCGCCGCTGGTGCTATTTTTTTCGAATCATTACCAAGCATTGACCCATCTCCTTAATCGTTGTTAGACAATATGTTGCGCAACATCCGGCCTTCGGTATAGTCAATAAGCTGCTCGTTTTGCGCGTCATAGATTACATCGCGTTCGCACTGGCTTGGGCCGCTAAACACCGGCTGGAACCAGCCCCATGGTGAGCTAGGTTGCTCTTCCGCTTCGGCTTCACAGGCGGCAAAACGGTCCATCAAGCTACAGCCATCTTCACCTACATAGTTACTTACGCCAGAGTCCAATGCGCTTAGCACAACGTTTCCATCGAGGATGGACGCGGGGCAACTGTCTACGAGATCAGGCACACCATCGCCATCAGAGTCTAAGTCGCCATAAGTGATCAACAGAGCAACGCCTGAGGCAATGTCTTCTCGCTCCTCTTCTACACGTATTTGAGGGCCTCCCACATCACTAGACGAACGATAGTCAAAGGGAACAAAGGTTGGTCCTGTGGTCAGCACCGGATACCCCGAGGTGTCGGCAAATAGCGAGCCTAGCTCTGGAATAAGCAATGGTACCATTTCGCCTTGCGGACCTTCCGGCCCACTTAAAAACGGCGTATAACCTAGCCCGATTTCGCTGGTGAAAAAGCCAAATTCACCGCCTGTCATAAGCCCCCAAAATGCTCCTTCCATCATCATTAGTTCTTGTTCTTCGCCCGAATCAAATCCAAAAAAAGCGATATTGTCGGAGAAAAACTCGCCCTCAGGGCCCTCGGAACTTAACGTTTGGGAGTACAATAATTGTTGCTCTGGGCCAAATATTTGCATTGATATTTCATAGGTAGCGTCAAAGTACGCCTTTCCACCAAAGGGGGCCCAATCTTGCTGAGCGGTGTCTAAGTTTTCTTTCACCGAGGCAATGAAAGACAGAGGGAAGTCCTCTTGATAGGGTTGTAAGGCAGGAATATTACTTTCAAAAATATCACCTTCGATAATGACCGTTTGTTGGCCTGCCTGCTGAGCTGCTGCTGGAGCACTAAAGCTTACAGCGAAGAGCGCTAAAGCAATTGATGCGATTGTCGAATATAAGGAACGCATAACACCACCTTTCTAGTTTTAATGAGTTGCGGACACGTCAAGTTCACTGTGAAACTAGCGCCTGAACACTTTTTAAACAATTTGTTTTGTGATGTATCTAAATGTTTATTTTATGTGATCTCCGTTACGCCACTTCAACTTCGCACGCGGCTGAACTAAGCACTAACTCATAAAAAAGCCCCTCCGCAGAGGGGCTGTCGTTATTCAATCAACATTTATTCACGCATTAACCCGGTTCATTCGAGCTATACGAGAGGCTCAGTGCATTGCGCAACATGCGACCTTCGGTGTAATCGATCACACCGTCAGCTTGCAGTTGGTAGACCACTTGGGTTTCGCAGTGGCTTGGACCACTATAAACCGGCTGGAACCAGCCCCAAGGTGAACTAGGCTGCTCTTCTTCTTCAACTTCGCACGCAGCATAGACATCCATGATGGTGCAGCCCGCTTCATCAACGTAATTACTGACTCCCGAATCGAGCCAATCGAACATTACGGTTTCGCTGGCTACTGAGTTGCCGCACTGATCCAAGTAGTCGGCTACGCCATCATTATCAGTGTCGATGAAAACAATAGTGATACTTTCAACTGTGCCAGCCGCAGTCACCGAGATGCCACGGCCTTGGTCGCCATTCATGGCATAAAATGAGAATGATGCGTCGACCACTCCCTCAACGAGAGCCGGATAAGCGCTGGTGTCGGTGAATAATGCCTGCGTCGTTTCATCGATATCAATCCAGCTCTCCATATTGCGGCCATTAATATCAGTGCCTTCGATAGCGTAAGAGGCTTGATCGAGCGCAGCAGGGTCAAATGTAAACTCTGCATCTCGACGGATCAGTGAAGGTAACGTTGCAGCGGAATAACTCGTTACAATAGGAGTTCCTATTGGCGTTCCTAGTTCATCATAGAAGACCACCTCCATTTCTAGCATCGCAGTTTCATAGAGTTTCATGGAAGCGGTCGAAGAACTGAGTGGTGTAGTACGGTCTTGCAAAATAGTGGCCACAAAACGAGCGCCCGGATCCAGAGCTGTCGGCCCCTGAAAACTATTTTCGAGCTGGGTCAACTGCCCCTCTATGGTGACAGTGTCGGTTAATGTTTGAGCTTGTGTCGTACCGGGTATAAGCAGCACAACCACAGTTACAAGTAGAGCTATCGCTGTATTTTTCATATTGAGTCCTTAGTTTCCCTAGAAGGGGTGATCACCTGCGTCAACGCTTTTGGCTGGTAGCTTAAAACCTAGTCGAAAAGGCCCGTTCAGCAATATGTCAAAGATCATAAAAAAACCCCTCCGAGGAGGGGTTTGTGTTTCTGATAGACAAACACTTCTTTTATCTTGGCCCTTCAGAATCGTAAGAAAGTCTCAACGCATTGCGCAGCATGCGACCTTCCATGTGATCAATAACACCGTCAGACTGCAGTCCGTAAACCACTTGCGTTTCACAGTAGCTTGGCCCACTCGAAACCGGCTGGAACCAACCCCAAGGTGAACTAGGCTGCTCTTCTTCTTCAGCTTCACATGCAGCGTAATGGTCCATAATCGAACAACCGCTTTCATCAACGTAGTTGGTTACGCCTGAGTTTAACCAGCCGTCGAACATCACGGTTTCATCAAGTATCGACACCGAGCAAACATCGACATCATCTGCAATTCCATCACCATCGGTGTCAAAGACATCAAGCGTACCAACAATACTGGTTGCAATACCTTCGCCGTATATATGCCAAACTTGCGTTTCCTGAGCATTATAGGCAGTGCCCTCATACACTACATCTGCCGCGTACGTTCCGGTCAGGACACCTGGAAAACCACCCATCAACCCAATAAACGGTTGCTGAATTTGAGTTATCGTTGCTGTTTCAACAAACCTGTACTCTGACCACACAAAATCTAAGCTCAAGTCTAGTTGATCGATCCCCCCACTTTTTGTGTAGGTGATTTCGTTCACGGTGCCACCGCCGCCAGGCACTGGAAAGCTCGTTATGCCACCGCTGGGGCCCGAACTATTAGTAACGAAGGTCATCACCACATTGTGGTACACTTCTGTTTCGGGATCTGAATAAACTAAGACTGCCGTCGTCTCTACGTCTATTGTTAATCTAAAGTTTGTCATCGCGGCATTGCCCTGTTCATCATAGAAAGTCGAATCAAAATAGCTTAAATCCCCTTCTATGATATAGGTCTGTACTTCTGCGTTCGCCACCGATGTGGCAAGCAAAAGAGGCGCAGCTAGTAGCGTCGCATTTGTTATTTTTTTAAACTTTTTCATTGGCTTGCTCTCATTATAGTTATAAATAAGTATCCAACGACCTACTGCCAATCTGTGCCGATAAAAATTGAAGCCGATAACTTAAGCTAGAAGAGCAATGTCGAACCGGCAATGTAATAAATATTATAGTTATATGTATTTGTTATTTTGCGCTTAGCAATAAAAAACCCCTCCGAAGAGGGGTTTGGCTGTTTGATAGACAAGCTATTTTCTATCTTGGCACGTCAGAATCGTAAGAAAGTCTCAACGCATTGCGCAGCATGCGACCTTCCATGTGATCAATAACACCGTCAGACTGCAGTCCGTAAACCACTTGCGTTTCACAGTAGCTTGGCCCACTCGATACCGGCTGGAACCAGCCCCAAGGTGAACTAGGCTGCTCGTCTTCTTCAACTGCACACGCAGCGTAATGGTCCATAATCGAACAACCGCTTTCATCAACATGGTTGGTGACCCCTGAATTTAACCAGCCATCAAACATTACGGTTTCATCAAGTATCGATACTGAACAAAGATCGTTGCTATCAGAAACGCCGTCGCCATCAGTATCGAAGTCATCTAAGGTACCAACAATACTGGTCGTTACCCCTTCGCCATAGACACGCCAGGTTTGATCTCCCCCGGAGTTATAACCGATTGCTTCATACACCACATCGGCTGCATAAGCCCCAGTCAGAATGCCTACAAAGTTACCCGACAAGTCGATAAAGGGTTGAGCGATTTGTGTTATCGTTGCGGTCTCGACAAAGCGATAACTTCCGGATGTAAAATCTAGGCTAAGCTCCATTTCATCGGTTACGCCACCAAATTTTGTGAATGAAATTTCGTTTACGGTACCGCCCCCTGCAGGAGCGGGGAACGTCTCGACCCAGTCAACACCGTTATTACCCTCACTTCGGGTAGTAAATGTCATCACTGCATTGGTGTACACTTCTGTTTCGGGATCTGAATAAACTAAGACTGCATTCGACTCAACTTCGATTGTTAACGTAAAGTCACTTAGTTCTGAGTTTGTTTGCTCACTAAAAAAAGTCGAATCAAAAGAGCTTAGATTACCGTTAATAACATAGGTCTGAATTTCTGCCTGTGCCACTGATGTAGCAAGCAAAAAAGGAGCTGCTAGTAGCGTTGTACTTGTTATCTTTTTAATGTTTTTCATTGGTTTATGCTCATGTTTGTAGTAATTCGCCAGTATATCCAGCTTATTAAGCGATAAAAAATAGAACCCCGGGTTCAATTTTATTGATACCTTGGTTCATCGGTACTGTATGAACGGCTCAAAGCTCTACGCAGCATACGTCCCTCGTTGGCGTCGATAAGGCCGCTAGACTGCAGTTGATAAACCACCTGTGTCTCACAGTAGTTAGGACCGCTATATACCGGCTGGAACCAGCCCCAAGGTGAGCTTGACTGTTCTTCCTCTTCGGCATTGCAGGCAGCGTAGTGGTCCATGATCGAACAACCGCTTTCATCAACATAGTTGGTGACCCATGAATTCAGCCAGCCATCAAATATCACGGTTTCATCGAGCTGCGACGCTGCGCAGTTGTCGGCTTCATCTGGTACTCCGTCACCATCACTATCTTGAATAAGAGCACTGATAGTTGTGGTGTAGCCATAGAATACCGCCTCGTAGTCATTTGGATTATCGTCAGGAAGTTCGTTGGTAGGGTTGTCGTCGAAAACCGGCGCAGTGCTCTGATCGACGTACAGATCGATCGGCTGCAGGTTATCCCCAACCAAGAAGGTAGGGAAACCACCGTAACTGGCGAACAACGGTTCCGGCTGCATGAAGGCAGCCTCTTCTATTTGCGAAAATGGACCGCCATCCCAAAAGTAGAACTCTGATACCGCACCTAAATATAAGTCAAGGCGACGGATGCCAACTTCATCAGCAAAGTGAATTTGCGTTGAAAATCCCTCTCGATCTGCAAGTTCAGGCCCTTGTGGTACCGTTAAACTAGTTGCAACCCTGAAGAAGTCTGGCTCGGCATCCAGTGAGCTTCGGGTTTCCTCATAGAGTACGTTACCAAGCTCATCAAAAACTTTCACTGAAACGGTCTGCTCAACCCCCTCATAACGGTCAATTGTATCTATCGTCTCGACAATAGTAGGCGCAATAAGATCTTGCTCGATCGTAAGCTCGAACGCTAACGGAAGCATCTCTGTGGTAATACCATCAGGTAGGGTATTGTCGTTATAGCTACCGGTGAAAAAGCCCTCAACCTTGACATTGGTCTCGCCGGTTGCAACTTGGGCATGGGCGAATGAGATTCCGCCGACGCAGGCGATAAGAACGACGCCTAAAGTGGCTATTTGTTTTGTGTTCATTGGTTTGTCCTTGCTATCTTGCGAGTGCCTAAATTTGTATAAATTTTATACAAACCTACAGCATTATAAAATTAAAACAATAAGACAAACTACATATCACAAATGGTAACGTGAACGCTCGTGACTGAGAGCATTCTTCGCGTTGGATGGGGCATAAAAAACTCCAGTGATTCTTTACTATCACTGGAGTTTAGCGACTTACTTTGATGCGCAGCCCCTGGCAGAGATGCGCTTACAACCAATAGGTTTGTTATAGAGCTTGCTCGAGCTCCGGTAACACATCAAACAAATCCGCCACTAAGCCGTAGTCAGCGACTTGGAAAATGGGCGCTTCTTCATCTTTGTTGATGGCGACAATCACTTTCGAGTCTTTCATACCCGCCAAGTGTTGAATCGCACCGCTAATGCCAACCGCGATATACAGTTCAGGTGCGACGATTTTACCTGTTTGCCCAACTTGCATATCGTTTGGCACAAAGCCCGCGTCGACCGCAGCGCGTGAAGCGCCTACAGCAGCACCTAGTTTATCCGCAACCTTTTCCAGTAAGTGGAAATTTTCGCCATTTTGCATGCCGCGGCCACCCGAAATCACCACGCTGGCAGACGTTAAGTCTGGACGTTCAGATTCAGCTAACTCTTCGCCGACAAACTCTGACTTGTCGTTATCGATCACTGTGTCGACAGCTTCGACAGAAGCGTTGCCGCCTTCAGCAGCTACCGCATCAAACGCCGTCGCGCGCACCGTGATGACTTTAATTGCGTCCTCAGATTGCACCGTCGCGATCGCATTTCCGGCATAAATCGGGCGCTTAAATGTATCCGCACTCTCGACCGCAATAATGTCTGACACTTGCGCGACATCTAACAATGCAGCCACACGCGGCATGAAGTTTTTACCTGTTGTGGTGGCCGGCGCTACCACATGGCTATAATCCTTGCCTAGCTCAGCCACTAAAGCGCCTAGGTTCTCAGCCAGGAAGTGCCCGTACGCAGCATTGTCCGCCACTCGCACTTTACTCACGCCTTCAACGTTAGCCACCGCGTCTGCAACCGCTTGGCAGTCGTGACCCGCAACTAACACCTCAACATCGCCGCCCATTTGCTGCGCAGCAGCTAGGGTTTTCAGCGTTGCTGGACTTAATTCTTGGTTGTCGTGTTCGGCAATAACTAAAATACTCATATTACTTTTGCCTCGTTTTTCAATTTCTCGACCAACTCCGCAACGTCTGCAACTTTCACGCCGGCACTGCGCTCGGCAGGCGGCTCAACTTTCAGCAGCTTCACGGTACGGTTAACAGCTACGCTTAAGTCATCGGCGCTCATCACATCAAGCGGTTTACGCTTCGCTTTCATGATGTTTGGCAGCGACGCATAACGTGGCTCGTTCAAGCGTAAGTCAGTGGTCACTATCGCAGGCAGGCTAAGCTTAACGGTTTGCAGGCCGCCGTCGACTTCACGTGTCACGTTGACACTGCCTTCTGCCATATCGACTTTAGAGGCAAAAGTACCTTGCGGCATGCCAGTCAACGCACCAAGCATTTGCCCAGTTTGGTTGTTATCTGAGTCGATGGCTTGCTTGCCAAGAATAACCAGCTGCGGCTGCTCTTTATCAACCACACCTTGCAATAACTTGGCGACTGCCAATGAATCAGGCATATCGTCAGTTTCGACTTGAATCGCTCGGTCTGCGCCTAATGCCAAGGCCGTACGCAGTTGCTCTTGCACCGCTTTTGGACCAATCGACACCACCACAACTTCTTCAGCGATACCTTTTTCTTTCAGTCGTACTGCTTCCTCAACTGCGATTTCACAGAACGGATTCAGGGCCATTTTAACGTTGGCCAGATCAACGTCCGACTGGTCAGCTTTGACCCGTACTTTGACGTTGTAATCAATGACGCGTTTGACCGCCACTAATACTTTCATGTTGTCGTTCCTGTTACGTTATATGGGTTCACGTTATATCTTAGACCGCTCAAGATTAACATTTTTCACGACAAAAATGGTACTCTTCGGCTATCTTTTCCTGTGATGTAACGCATTTTTTATGGAGTTCATGTGTACGGCAAATTAAACGAAAGTGATCTATCAGCCCTACAATTGGAAGCTCAGCGCCACCCACAGCGACTCAAGTTTCTGATCATGCAAGCTAGTAAATTGCCGTCGTTTCCACTCGAGCAACGCATCCCAGAAAACGAAATACAGGGTTGTGAAGCCAAAGTATGGCTCGTACAGCAGAGGCAAAATGACCATTTAGAGCTGCAGCTAGACTCCGCCTCGAGAGTCGTCAAAGGCCTGCTGGCCCTTATCTTTTTCGCCCTACACCAGGCAACAGTCACACAAGTAGAAAACTTTGATTTAGATGCCTTGCTCAAAGCCCTTGGTTTGCAAGATCTGGTCAGCGTATCGCGTCGCAACGGCCTGCGCGCCGTGGTAAGCGCTATCCAAAACGAAAGCACCCAGAACCGTTAAGCAATAACCTCGTAGCCCGACCAGTCCGGCACCAGCGGTTGTTGCTCACCGTCTTTCACTAGTTTCACGTGCCAACCTTCCAACAAATCCACGTTGAGACAGTTATCAACGTCGTACAAATCATCTTTATGTTGCTCAACACTATCCGTTAATAAACGCTGATAACCGACACGCTTCGCCTCATCCGCCGATTTAGCCACCACCAAAGTAAAGTCGTGAAACTCCGCCAGCCGATTCGGATAATAGCCACCGAAGTTTACGAACCATAACTTTTCCGCTTGGTCGCTAGCCGTTTGCTGTAACTCCACGCGGTAACCATCCACATGATGCACCTGCACATAACTATCAAGGTGTAGACCTTTCAACGTGCCATACCAATGTTTGCGCAACGCTGGGTAACACCCTTCCACACTCTCGCCCGCAACAAACCGCACATCATGAACCTCAATGTTCGCGCCAGGCGCAGAACCACCGATATAAAACATATAAAGCTTCATTTGCGCTCCAATTTTTCTAGCAACAACGCCACCGCGTGCATCGCAAACGTACAAGTGACCGGCATCGCCGCACCAAACCCCGTACTACAATCCATTCGCATAGAACCCGCCCCCGGTTTCGCATGCGACCAAGCACCATCACCCTGCGGATAACGCAATTGCTCCGTCGAATACACCGCCTTAACCCCAAAGTTCCGACTCGGATTCCGCGAAAAATTAAAGTCTCGCCGCAGCATCGAACGCACCTTCGCCAGCAAAGGATCTTGCGTCGCCTTCGCCAAGTCAGCCGACGTCACCTTCCCCGGCTCCACCTGACCGCCCGCACCACCACAAGTAACCAGCGGCAACTTGCGACGCTTGCACCAAGCAATCAACGCCGCCTTCACCTGCACACTGTCAATCGCATCCAGCACCGCCGTCACCGGCGCCCCCAAATACTCATCCAGGTTATCTGCCGCCAAAAAATCATCAATCACCCGCACCTCACAGTCCGGATTAATGTCGCGTACCCGCCGCGCCAGCACCTCAGCCTTCAATTCACCGACCGTACTCGTTAACGCCGGCAATTGCCGATTGATATTGGTCACACAAACATCATCCAAGTCGATCAACGTCACACCACCAACACCACTCCGCGCCAGCGCCTCCGCCGCCCACGAGCCCACACCACCAAGCCCGATCACAGCAACATGATGCTGCTGAAACCGACCAAATTCCGCGGCGCCATAAACCCGCTCAATACCCGAAAACCGTTCGTCTGCCATGACCCTAGCCAAGTTAAAAAAGTTACCCACATTATCGCAAAATTTCCACACCAGCGCGACACAAAGCCGCAGGCACAACGGAAGCGCAGGCGTGAGCGTGGGTTGGGCGCTGCAAGCACGGGTGTCGGCCGCAGGGATGCGGCCGCCAAGCCCCCACGGATGGGTTCACGGCGGCTCGTGATTGCAGGGCCCTGCCCGCACTCGAAGCCGTAGCCCAAGCCGAGACGCAGGCGTGAGCGCGGGTTGGGCGCTGCGAGCACGGGTGTCGGCCGCAGGGATGCGGCCGCCAAGCCCCCACGGATGGGGTTACGGCGGCCCGTGATTGCAGGGCCCCGCCCGCACTCGAAGCCGAAGCCACAGCGGAAGCTCAGGCGTGAGTGTGGGTTGGGCGCTGCAAGCACGGGTGTCGGCCGCAGGGATGCGGCCGCCAAGCCCCCACGGATGGGTTTACGGCGGCCCGTGATTGCAGGGCCCCGCCCGCACTCAAAGCCGCAGGCACAACGGAAGCGCAGGCGTGAGCGTGGGTTGGGCGCTGCGAGCACGGGTGTCGGCCGCAGGGATGCGGCCGCCAAGCCCCCAAGGATGGGTTCACGGCGGCCCGTGATTGCAGGGCCCCGCCCGCACTCAAAGCCGCAGGCACAACGGAAGCGCAGGCGTGAGCGTGGGTTGGGCGCTGCGAGCACGGGTGTCGGCCGCAGGGATGCGGCCGCCAAGCTCCCACGGATGGGTTTACGGCGGCCCGTGATTGCAGGGCCCCGCCCGCACTCAAAGCCGCAGGCACAACGGAAGCTCAGGCGTGAGTGTGGGTTGGGCGCTGCAAGCACGGGTGTCGGCCGCAGGGATGCGGCCGCCAAGCCCCCACGGATGGGTTCACGGCGGCCCGTGATTGCAGGGCCCTGCCCGCACTCGAAGCCGCAGCCACAGCCGGGCCGTGAGTGAGGGTTGGGCGCTGCGAGCACGGGTGTCGGCCGCAGGGATGCGGCCGCCAAGCCCCCACGGATGGGTTTACGGCGGCCCGTGATTGCAGGGCCCTGCCCGCACTCAAAGCCGTAGCCACAGCCAGGCATGAGCGTGGGTTGGGCGCTGCGAGCACGGGTGTCGGCCGCAGGGATGCGGCCGCCAAGCCCCCACGGATGGGTTTACGGCGGCCCGTGATTGCAGGGCCCTGCC
Organism: Pseudidiomarina piscicola; assembly: GCF_902806985.1. Lineage (GTDB taxonomy): Bacteria > Pseudomonadota > Gammaproteobacteria > Enterobacterales > Alteromonadaceae > Pseudidiomarina > Pseudidiomarina piscicola. The sequence continues at coordinate 137,446 of NZ_CADCXY010000003.1, read as the reverse complement.
CGCACTCAAAGCCGTAGCCACAGCCAGGCATGAGCGTGGGTTGGGCGCTGCGAGCACGGGTGTCGGCCGCAGGGATGCGGCCGCCAAGCCCCCACGGATGGGTTTACGGCGGCCCGTGATTGCAGGGCCCTGCCCGCACTCGAAGCCGCAGGCACAACGGAAGCGCAGGCGTGAGCGTGGGTTGGGCGCTTCAAGCACGGGTGTCGGCCGCAGGGATGCGGCCGCCAAGCCCCCACGGATGGGTTTACGGCGGCCCGTGATTGCAGGGCCCCGCCCGCACTCAAAGCCGCAGGCACAGCGGAAGCGCAGGCGTGAGCGTGGGTTGGGCGCTGCGAGCACGGGTGTCGGCCGCAGGGATGCGGCCGCCAAGCCCCCACGGATGGGTTCACGGCGGCCCGTGATTGCAGGGCCCCGCCCGCACTCGAAGCCGCAGCCTAGACGCTAAAGGGGTAAGCTATTGGATCGTGGTGTTGGTAGTCGTGGACTTTGAAGTCTTCTAGAGTGACCCAGGTTTCTAGATCTTTTAAGGACTTGATGTCTGGATTTATTTCTAATTTTGGCGCCGGAAAAGGCTCACGCTGCAATTGAACATCACGCATTAGCGCCAGCTGATCTTCATAAATGTGAGCATTCACTATCTTGTGATACGCCGTGCCTGCTTTGTGTCCCGTAATTTGTGCCATTAATGCCAAAAACGTAAACACCTGCACCTGATTAAAATTCAACCCCAGCGGCACATCACACGAACGCTGATAACTCGTCAAATATAACGTATCGCCCAACAACGAAAAATTATGCGTATGCATACAGGGCCGCAAACAACCCATATGGAACTCACCAGGATTGTAAAAACTGATAATTTCACCACGGTCATCAACACCGCGACTCAAATTGTCGACCACCTTACGCAACTGATCGACCGAACCACCATCAGGCTTCGACCAGGCACGCCCCTGCACCCCGTAAACACGACCCATATCATCGTCGCCCTTACGATGCGCATTCGCTAGCCAAGCCTCATTTACATTGGCATTCGCGTCCCACGTCTTGCAACCTAACGCACGAAAATCAGCCGCATTATCATAGCCACGAATGTAACCAAGAAACTCCGCAATAGCCGCCTTCCAGAAACTCTTACGCGTTGTAATCAAAGGAAACTCATTGCCCGCCACATCGTATTCCAAGTCAGCATTGATCACCGTCAGACAACGCTTGCCCGTACGCTCATTGCTCACCCAAACACCCTCATCAACAATACGCCGACAAAGATCTAGATATTGCCTCATGACTTCGTTCCTTTTGCTACCGGATTCATTTTATACGCCCAAACCATTAAGCCAATACCACCAAGAATCATCGGCGCCGACAACCACTGGCCCATCGACCAGCCCATTTCAAGTAACCCTAGATGCGCATCAGGCTGCCGATAAAACTCAACCACAAAGCGTGCCACCCCGTAGCCAACCAAGAACAGCCCTGCAACCGCACCCACTGGCCGCGGTTTGCGACTAAACCAGGCCAATAGAATAAATAACAATAGCCCCTCAAGCGCCGCCTGATAAAGCTGCGACGGATGACGCGGCTCAGGCCCCGCAACTGGGAAAATCATCGCCCAGGGCACATCCGTCACACGGCCCCAAAGCTCGCCATTTAGAAAGTTACCAATACGCCCAAAACCCAGCCCCATAGGAACCAAAGGTGCGACAAAGTCACCCACCTGTAGGAAATTGATCTTGGTCGAACGCGAGAAAATCGCCAATACCGTGATCACCCCTAGCAAACCACCGTGGAACGACATCCCACCGCTGGTGATATCGAATAGATACAAAGGATTTTCGATAAAATAAGAGAATTGATAAAACACCACATAGCCAATGCGCCCACCGGCAATCACCCCCATGAAGGCCCAAAATAGCAAGTCGCTAAAACGCTTTTCGGTCCAACCTTGGGCCGCATAATGTGGCATTTGGCATTGACGCTTGCCCCAAAAGTAAGCAAAAGCCAGCCCAAATAGATACATCAAGCCATACCAACGCAGTGCTAGTGGACCAATACTAAAAATCACCGGGTCGATGCTTGGATGCATCATAAACTCAGTTTGCATGTTTTATCCTATGAAGAGTTCCAGAGCCACCAGCACTAAAAAGCCAGCAAAGCCCTGTTGTAATCGTTTTACCGGAATGCGCTGCGTAAGCGCCGCGCCTAAGGGTGCACAAAGCACCGAAGTAATTGAAATGGCAAGCCAGGCCGGGCCATGAACATATCCCAACAGCCCCTCACCTGCTTCCATTTGTTGCCCTAACACAATAAAGGCCAGTACCGCACTTAAACCAATACTCAAACTGCCCACCGACGACACCGCAATCGCTTGCCGAATGGGCACCCGCAGCCGTTGCAATAGTGGCACCGTTAACGAACCGCCACCAATACCCACCAGCGCCGACAGGCTACCTACCGCTGCACTCAGCAATGCCATCAAACGCTTTGAGACATTCGTTACCGGCTCGCCCGTGCGTTGTGGAATCAACATTCGAATCGAGAGTATCAGCAGTACCGCGGAAAAAATTCGCTGTAACCATTCAGGTTTAAGTTGTGTCGCCAGCCATGCGCCAAACACAGCGCCAGCCATCAGCCCGGGTATTAGCCGACGCACCCAGAACCAACTGATTTGGCCATGCCGGTAATGGGAGCGCGCCGAGCTGAGTGTGGTCATTACGATGGTTGCTAAACTGGTCGCCACCGCCATTTGCACCACCAGCTCAGGCGGTACGCCAAGTAGCGGCAGTAAGTAGATAAGTAACGGCACAATCACCAAGCCGCCGCCAATACCCAGCATACCGGCCAACAAACCAGCAATCACGCCCCCGGCTAAACACCATAACCAGCCTGTGATGAGCACCATTACTCCTTAGTCGTATCTACCTTAAAAGCGTGAAGTTTAGCCCCCAGCGCGCACGAAACCACCTAACCCAGCTTCTTCTAACGTCATCGTTACTATTTTACGTACTTCTTGTGGTGAACGCGCTGCCAGAGCTCGTTCAAGCATCACATCCAAATCAGCTGCTTTACTATGCCTGATAATCCAACGAATGCGGTCGATGTTATAACTGTTCATGCTCAGCGTACGATAACCCATGGCTATTAATAACAGCGCCCCACCAGGTTCACCGGCCAGCTCGCCGCATACTGACACTGGCTTATTCAATTCGTTGGCGCGCTCGATAATTTGCTTTAACGCGTGCAACACCGCCGGATGAAACGCATCGTATAAGCCCGCAACGCGCTGATTATTGCGATCGACCGCCAGCATATATTGCGTTAAGTCGTTACTGCCAACCGAGAAGAAATCGACTTTGTCGACCATGGTATGCATATGATAGACCATCGCCGGTACTTCTATCATCACGCCAAGCTTTGGCATTACCAACTGTGACGCATTGGCATCATACGACTCTTCGGCAACCTCATGGTACGCCTGTTTCACCATTCTGGCAGCTTCATCGACTTCTTCTGCGCTGGTGATCATCGGCAGTAGAATATTCAGGTTATTGCGCCCTACGGCAGCCCGCAACATCGCTCGTATTTGCACCAGGAAAATTTCCGGGTGGTCTAACGTCATACGGATGCCGCGCCAGCCAAGGAATGGATTCTCTTCAGAGAGTGGCAAGTAGGGTAGCGGTTTATCGCCGCCCACATCGAGGGTTCGCATCACCACCGTGCCGGCTTTAAATTGCTGCAGAATTTGCCCATACAACTCAACTTGCTCGTCTTCGGTGGGCAGCCGTTCGCGCATCATAAAAGGGATTTCAGTTCGATACAGCCCGACACTTTGAATATCGAGTTCTTTCAGCCAGTCGCGCTCGGTGTTTAGCCCTACGTTAAGTTGCAGAGTTACTTTAACACCGTCTTCCGTTGCCACCGGTTTGCCGCGGGCTTGCTCGACCTTTTCGCGTAACTCAAGCTCTTCGTCGGCGAGCTGGCGGTATTCATTTTCGACTTGCAGCGGTGGATCAACAAACACATCACCGTTATAGCCGTCGACAATCATGGTCTCGCCATTGAGCTCGTTCAGCTCAATATCGTCGGCGCCAAGTACCGCGGGAATTCCCATACTGCGCGCCATGATCGCGGCATGGGAGTTACCCGAGCCACGAATCGATACCATGCCTAAAATATCTGTATGTGGCAGCTCAGCTAGCATGGTCGCGGTCACCTCATGAGCAACCAAAATACATTGCGGAGGGGGCTCTAATTGGCGCAGGGTTTTCTCTTTCAGATGCGAAAGAATGCGCTGGCCTAGATCGCGAACATCACTGGCACGTTCACGAATGTAGTCGTCGTCGAGGTTCTCAAATTGATTCACAAGATTCTCAACCACTAGCTTCAAGGCGGTTTGCGCACGCCAGCCATCATTAATGGTTTTCTCGACTTCTTGGCCTAAATTGGCCGAGTCGAGCATGGCATGATAAACATCAAAAATGGCCAAGGTTTCGTCGGCAATTTGGCCTCTCATGCTCTCGCTTAACTCAAGCAGCTCTTGACGAGTGCGTGCCACGGCCGAGCGAAAACGCCGAATTTCATGTTCAGGTTTGTCTGATTTTCGCGGCGTAACTTCGCTTAACTTAGCGCGCGGCTTCACCACGTACGCTTGCCCGATTGCCACCCCAGGCGCCGCAGCAAGGCCCTTAATGGTTTGCAGCCAGGGTGATTGCTTGGCAGTTCGCAAAAAGCCTTTGGCTTCAGCGTGGGCGATCACCACCGCCAACTGCGCCGCAAGGGTTACCACGAAGGCTTCTTCGTCGCCGGTAAATGCTCTTGCCTCGCGTTGCTGCACGGCCAATACACCCAATACCCGGCGACGATGAATCACCGGTGCTGCGAGCATTGCTTTGTAGGGTTTCTCATCAACTTCATCAAGTTGCAGGAACTTGGGATGATCGAAGGCGTTGGCAAAGTTCAGGGGTTCTTCCCGTTGGGCAGCGAGTGAAATCACCCCTTCACCAAACGGGACGTGTATTGGCTGGTCTGACGCCAGCTCAAGCCCGTCGGTGGCGGCGAGCGCAAACTGTTGTTGTTCGTGATCAGCTAAGTACACCGTACAAGAATCTGTTTGCAACGCTTCTTTTACTTGTCGCACCATGGTTTGCAGCGCCAGCTCGAAGTCTGGCGCCTGATTCACAGCTTCAACAATACGTTGCAAAACTCTGAGCATATTAGCGTTTCCGTCGTGGTCCGCGTTGGCGTCGGCCTCCTGACCTTCCTTGCGGTGTCGATGGTGACATTAAAATCGGTGCAAACTCTTTCATGACGCGCCGATAAACATCTTTTTTAAACGACACGACTTGTCTTACCGGGTACCAATAACTGACCCAACGCCAATCATCAAACTCCGGGTGGGACGAGCAAAGAACGTTCACGTCTTGTTCTTTACAGGTTAAGCGTAGTAAAAACCATTTCTGCTTCTGACCAATACACATAGGGCGTTGTTCACGCCGAACAAGTCGTTTAGGCAAACGGTAACGGTACCAGTGGCGACTCGTATAAACGATTTCAACCTGCTCTGGTCTCAGTCCAACTTCTTCCCATAACTCTCGGTACATGGTTTGTTCTGGCGTTTCACCATCATCAATACCGCCTTGGGGAAATTGCCAGCTATGTTGTCCAAATCTGCGCGCCCAAAATACTTGTCCCTGATCATTACAGATAATGATTCCTACGTTTGCTCGGAATCCTTCTGCGTCTATCACGCGGGCATCCTCTTAAATTCGACTTCTGACTTCGATTTTTCCATAATCGACGCCTGAAAGAAAGTATTGTCCACCAGATAAGGAGTTTCATGAGCGACTTGCGTACACTTTTTGAAGCCGCTAGTGCCCTCGCGGGCCAGAGTTTTGCCGAGCTTGCTGCCCAGCAAGGCATGGCCGTGCCGGCGGATCTGACACGTCACAAAGGTTGGGTCGGTCAACTCCTGGAAGCGGCGCTCGGAGCCACCGCGGGTTCGCAAGCGTTACAAGACTTTCCCGAATTAGGCGTCGAGCTGAAAACCATTCCCCTTGATGCCAAGGGCAAACCTTTAGAAACCACCTTCGTTTGCACCACGCCGCTGGTCAATATTACTGGCTTGAGTTGGGAAAACAGTAACGTGCGTAATAAACTGCAATGCGTGCTGTGGGTACCCATTGATGGCCGCCGTGAGATCCCGCTGGCCGAGCGGACGGTCGGCACCGCCTTCTTTTGGCAGCCCGATGCCACCGAGGAGGCTCAATTAAAGCGCGACTGGACCGAACATATGGACAAAATAGCCATGGGTGAAGTGGAGCAAATTACCGCGCACCAAGGTGAGGTACTGCAACTTCGCCCTAAAGCTGCCAACAGTCGCGTACTCACCGATGCGATTGGGCCCAATGGTGAACCCATTCAAACCTTACCGCGCGGCTTTTATTTGAAAACTCAGTTCACTTGGCAAATTATTCGGCGCATTTTTTCCCTTACTGAACCATCTGTAACAACGAGGACCCCATGACCGATCCCGAACTTACCGTCGAACCCACGGCCCGCCGTGATGCGTTAACTTTTTGCGTATTCGGCGTGCTGGTGTTCGCGGTCACATTATTTTTCTATCTTGCAGGTTTCGAATTGCCGCAGGCCGCTTGGGGGCTGATGTACATTGCTAGTGCCGCGCTTTTTTTCCTCGGCATTGCCAAGCTAGTAGAGCCTCAAGTGAGCTTAGTGCTGTCACCCACAGAGGTTCGCTATGAGCATCGCCGCGGCACCTGGCACTTCAACTGGGACAACCTGATCCGGTTTGATATCCCGCGTACCCAACGTGGCGGCGAGGTAGAAGAGTTGCCTTATATTGGCTTTCGGCTGAACAACATCGAGCCGGTACTTGATAGCATCTCACCGCGTTTAGCAGTGTACTTGGTGAGCGAGCAACGGCACCTGTTGGCAGCAGCCCTGCGCCGTGAGCTGCCCGCTGGCACCGACTACACCCCATATTACGATATTCCCAGCTATTATAAGTCGGCCAATGGTCAGGTTTACCGAGGCGTGCAAGCTCTGTTTGCGGTGCGCTGTCAGCAACTACGCGAGCTGCTCGGTTATGACCTATACGTGCCATCCAGTGCCCTCGACCGCCCACTCGATGAGTTTTGCCGTTGGTTACAGCAAGTGCAACAACACCGACATCAGGTCGACCCTGAGTAACGCTTGCTGTTTCACAGCTGCGGCTATATTCTTGAACAGTCTCACCTTTACTGAACTGGAGCCGAATAGGGTATGCAAATTCTTGGTTGGCGCGAATGGGGAGCTCTCCCCGATCTAGGCATTGATGCCATAAAAATGAAAGTTGACACCGGCGCCCGAACGTCCTGCCTGCACGCCTATAAACTGCAGCCATTTGAGCGCGACGGCGAGGCTTGGTTACGTATTTGGATCCATCCGGAACAGGGTTCAACCAGAGAACATTGTTGCGAAGCGCCGATCCACGACCAACGAGATGTTACTGACTCAGGTGGCCATAAAGAGCGACGTTATGTCATTAAAACCACCCTCACCATGGGCGACTTCGCGCAAGCTGTCGAGTTAACCTTGACGAATCGTGATAGCATGAAGTTTCGTATGCTCCTTGGTCGTCAAGCCATGCGTGGTCACTTCCACGTCGACCCTGATGCGTCTTATCTGCTGGGTAACCTAACCCCTGAATCAAAAGGAGTCCGCGCATGAGAATTGCGATACTCTCACGCAATGCAAAACTTTATTCTACTCGCCGGCTTATTGAAGCAGCTAAGGCCAACGGGCACGAAGTCGATGTGTTAGACCCACTGCGTTGCTACATGGACATCAACGCGCGCGAACCTTTGGTTCATATGAAGGGTGACATTCTGCCCTATTACGACGCCATTATTCCGCGTATCGGCGCCTCTATTACGTTCTTCGGAACTGCGGTTCTGCGTCAATTTGAGATGATTGGTACTTATCCGCTGAATGAGTCGGTGGCGATCTCGCGTAGCCGCGATAAACTTCGCTCATTGCAGCTCCTCAGCCGTAAAGGGATTGGTTTACCAGTCACGGGATTTGCCAGCCAACCGCATGATATTCCAGACCTTATTGATATGGTCGGTGGTGCACCTTTAGTGATCAAGTTACTTGAAGGCACCCAAGGTATTGGGGTGGTTCTAGCCGAAACACGACAAGCGGCAGAAAGCGTGATTGAAGCCTTTATGGGGCTGAAATCGCACATTATGGTACAAGAATTTATCAAAGAAGCCGGTGGCGCAGATATTCGCTGCTTGGTGATTGGCGATAAGGTCATTGCGGCCATGAAGCGCCAGGCACGCGCAGGCGAATTTCGCTCGAACCTGCATCGCGGCGGCTCGGCACAACTTGTGAAACTGACTCCGGCCGAACGCTCTACTGCCGTTAAAGCAGCAAAAACTATGGGCTTAAATGTGGCTGGGGTCGATATTTTACGCTCCAAGCATGGTCCATTAGTGATGGAAGTGAATTCATCGCCGGGGCTGGAAGGAATTGAAGTGGCCACCGAAAAAGATGTCGCCGGACAAATTATTAAGTTTATTGAAAACAACGCGAAAGCGCATCGCACGCGCACCAAAGGAAAAGGTTAAGGGTGAAAAAACCAGCCTCGTTTAAACTCGCCGGGCAACGCATTGTACCCGGCTCGCGTCACAGTATTCGCATTCCTGCAGCGCGGCTCTATAACGATACGCCGATGGATTTACACGCCGAAGTTTTTCACGGGGTGAAGCCCGGACCGGTGTTATTGGTATGTGCAGCGATTCACGGCGACGAACTTAACGGCATCGAAATTTGTCGCCGAGTGATTAGTGAAACCGATCCCCTCGAGCTTTCCGGCACCCTGATTGTGGTGCCCGTTGTGAACGTCTTTGGTTTTATTCAGCAGTCGCGTTACCTGCCCGACCGTCGTGATTTGAACCGTTGCTTTCCAGGCTCTGAGCGCGGTGCCTTAGGTAGTCGTTTAGCGCACTTGTTTAACGAAACACTAGTGCAAAGTGCGACACATATTATCGACCTTCATACGGGCGCAGTGCACCGCAGTAACCTGCCACAAATTCGTGTTGATACCGACAACAGTGATGCGTTGGCCATGGGCCATGCCTTTAACTCGCCGGTAATACTGCATTCGAAAGAACGCGATGGCTCGCTGCGCTCGCTTGCCTCTGAACTGGGTATTCCGCTGATTTTATATGAAGCCGGTGAGGCCTTGCGGTTTGATTATGCCGCCATCAAAGCTGGCGTGATCGGTGTTCAAAACGTGATGAAAAGCCTTAAAATGCTGAAAGGTCGCCGCAAGCGCAAGAAAGTAACCCCGGTGGTGGCACACCGCAGTGCTTGGATCCGCAACGACCACGACGGTTTGGTAGTACCTCATGTTGAGCTCGGCCAGACCATTCAAAAAGGCCAAGTGATTGCGTTTACCGTGAACCCCCACGGTGACGATTTGCACCCGTTGCGTAGCCCTTTCAACGGCATCATTATCGGCATTAGTAACATTCCGGTAGCGAATGAGGGTGAAGCACTTTTTAATGTGGCGCAATTTGACGAAGATGTGTTTGGTGAGGCCTCTTCGAGTGTCGATGTTTTTAGTGAAGCTTATGATGGAAAACCGGTATAGATGAACGCATTAAAGTCTTTAAGTCCGCCTTCACAATTAGTGGTGCGTCAGGCACAGCAGATCAACGCACAAGCATTGTTGGCAATTAACCCACCGGATGCTGATTGGCGCGAGATGTTGCCCGTCACTGGCAGTTGGCACCTGCATGCAGGTTGGTTCCGTGCTTGGCAGAACCTCGGTGACCAACACCTATTTGGCACCACGCCGCCCGCAGGTGAGTTTGACGGGGCGTTGTTATGGCTCCCCAAAGAGAAGAAGTTAACCGATTATCTACTGCATCAGCTGGCGAGCGTATTGCCGGCGGGTACCCCTATTTGGCTGGTGGGCGAGAATCGCAGTGGCATTAAAAGCATTGCCAAACAACTCAATCAGCACTTTAGTGCGGTGCAAAAAGTCGCTAACGGGAATCACTCGACGTTGGTGGTAACCACCATCACCGAGCCACGAGCTAGCTGTCAGCTCGACGACTATCGCCACGAGTTCGAGCCACCGGGCGCGTTACCTAAAATCGTGACTTACCCTGGGGTGTTTTCCTACCCCGGTATCGACCTTGGCAGCACCAAACTACTTGCTCACTTACCTAACTTTAAGTCGGGATCAGTGCTTGATTTCGCCTGCGGTAATGGTGTGTTGGGGGCGGCATTACAGATGCAGCAACCACAGCTTAAAATGACCTATCTCGATGTCAGTGCGATGGCTCTGGCTGCCTGTGCTGCAACACTTGAACTCAACGAGCTCGACGGACAACTTATTGCCGAAGACCACCTGGCCAGTCGTTTACCCAAGTACGATTATATTATCAGCCACCCGCCGTTTCACACGGGGCAAGCAACAGACTACAGTATTGGCCAACAGTTTCTGCGCCATGCACGCGAGCACCTAACCCATGGTGGGGAAATTTGGCTGGTCGCCAATCGCTTCTTACCATGGCCCGAACTTATTGAAGCAAGCTTTGGGGAATGTGAGCGGGTTGCCGCCGACACCAAATTTGCTATTTACCGCGCCGTCAATAAACCTGCATCACAGCGCAACAAAGGACGCCGAAAATGATTCGGGCAGGCTCTATCCGGCAAGGTATTTCTTGGCTGGTGGTGGGCCTGAGTGTCTTGATGTGTGTATTTACTGCGTTGATTTTGAGCCTTACTCACATCAAACAGCTTAACCAAGATGCCGAAGTTCGTGCGCAGGAAATAGCATCTGTGGTGGCCGAAGTCACCAGTCGCTACTTACTGTTCGATGATGTTGAGGGGCTAAACAGCTACCTTGGCCACTTTGCGGTCACGCCTTTTTTAGAGCACTTACACGTTTACGAAAGCTCCTTAGTTGGTGACCAACCACAGTTGCACTACTACGCGAGTTATAACCGCGAAGGGCTTGCCCCCATTCCCGTACAAACGGAGTTACTGCCTGGCTTTAGTGGTGTTCGTAGCCACTCAAATTATATTGAAGTTGCCCAACCGATCACCATTGAAGATGAACAACTAGGTTTTGTGTACCTGCGGGTGAGCCGCGACAGCATTACTGCCACCACTTGGCGAACCGTAGTTACCGCCAGCATTAGTACCGTGGTTGCGGCATTGTTTACCTGGATCGTAGCAGCCAGAGTTCGCAGCCGGCTAATGCGACCACTTGACCAAACCGTCGGTATTATTCAGCGCATTAGCCGCAACCGGGACTATTCGACCCGCTTACCGGAATTAAACTTGCTTGAGCTCCAACGGCTGGGAAGTGCCTTTAACACCATGTTAGGCCGTGTCGAACAACATCTTGAGCGCCAGCAACGCGCAGAACGCCAAGCCAACGATTTGAACGCTGAACTTGAGCGCCAAGTACAGCAGCGCACGAATGCCCTGCGCGAGGCCAACGCTGAATTGATGAATACCCTCGAAAAACTGCATCAATTTCAGCGACAAATGATAGAAACCGAAAAAATGTCCTCATTAGGTGACTTGATTGCTGGGGTGGCACATGAAATTAACACGCCCGTAGGGCTCGTTCTGACGTCTACATCGATTCTGCAAGACAAGCTTGAATTCATGCAGCAGAAATTCGATAACAACACCATGAGTCGGTCTGACTTTGAGCGTTTCATGGAAGCAAGTAGCGATAATTTAGGTCTGATCCAGCGTAATATCGAGCGCACTGCTGAGTTGATTAATCAATTTCGTCAGTTAGCCATGGACCAGTTTGCGGAAGACCCGCGCGATATCCGCATCTACGACTTCTGTCAAACAGCTATCGACACTGTCACCGCCAAAATGCCGGAACTGGCGGCTATCGATATTCGTCTTGAGTGTCCGCACGATTTACACATAAGTTGCCGATCAGGGCCGCTGCAACATGTGTTATCACAGCTATTACAGAATTCAATCGAACATGGTTTTGTCGAACGTGCCCGCGGTCAAATTACACTGACCGTGGAACGAATTGATACCCATCACGTCAAACTTATTTATCGAGACAATGGCAGCGGTATCCCAGAAGAGCTTGGCCGGCGTGTTTTCGAGCCTTTTGTAACACAGCGACGCCGACAGGGCTCTACCGGGCTTGGGCTACACTTGGTCTATAACCTAGTCACTCAAGCACTTAGCGGCAGCATCGAAGTGAACTCAAAAGCAGGTCGTTACACCGAGTTTGTGATCACCATCGTCGCCTAATGTAAAAAGCTGTATAGAACTGTTGCAGGAAACCTACGCACTAATTAGAATCTCGTGCTACAATTGCAACTACACCAGATTTCAACAAATGTTAACGATGAACGGATCTATCAATATGAGCGCAAGATTATTAATCGTAGAAGATGAAGTCGTCACTCGAAATACCCTGACTCGGTTATTTCAAGAAGAGGGTTACGATGTCTACGATGCTGCCGATGGTATGCAAATGCAACGCATCATGGCACGTCAACAAGTCGACTTGGTGATTATGGATGTGAACCTGCCGGGCAAAAGCGGTATTGAACTGGCCGAGAACTTTCGTGAAAACGAAAATGTGGGCTTAGTCTTTCTAACCGGTCGTGATGCTGAAGATGATCGCCTGTTAGCGCTTGAACTAGGTGCGGACGATTACATCATTAAGCCTTACAACCCGAAAGAGCTGTTGATGCGTGTGCGCAACCTTTATCGCCGCATTGAAGCGATTAAGAATCAACAGAAAGCGATTGGCCACGACAGTATCGTTTATGAATTTAACGACTGGCGCCTTGAAAGTGACAGCCGTTGCCTGTTTTCACCTGATGGTAAGATGTTCCGCTTACCGAAAAGTGAATATCGTGCAATGGAATTGTTCTTAACTAATCCAGGTAAGATCCTCGATCGCGAAACCTTAGTGAAAAAAATGCTCGACCGTGACCTACGCCCGAATGACCGCACCGTTGATGTTGCGATTCGTCGTATTCGTCGTCATTTTGAAGCAGATAGTCAGTCACCGAATTTGATTACCACGATTCACGGTGAAGGCTATCGGTTTGTCGGCGAAGTACAGGTTCGTCACCTCGACCAACCGTCACTCAATTCGCCGAGCCTTTAACCAAGCCTCGATTTGATGTTGGTGAATGGGGAGTTCTGCTTCCCATTTCGCCAGCTCGTGTTCAACGTCTTGCCATTGCCACTCAGCACGTTCTAATTTCTCCATCGTCTGTGCCAGTTGCCTTAACCCTACTGAACGACATGCACCTTTAATTTTGTGCGCCTGATTGCGTAGTTCCTGTTCTTGACGTTGCTTTACTAACCACTGCAAGTGATTCAAGTACCCACCGATATTATCGGCAAACGCCGCGTACATATCTTGTACGCCATCGTCGCCCATAAGTTCGGCATATTGCTCCAATAGCTGTTTGTCTAACATTACCAACGTTCCTTGTGTTAAGTCGTTTGCCGCAATCGGAAAACTTTGCTTTTTAAATGAACCCATTATGGCAAACTACCGTAATCAGGTTAAATCTTGTATACTATCGCCCCAATTTTGGGTACTTCTGAAACTTTGTAACGTTTGGAGCAGTATGAGCATACCTACACCAACAGCTACACCGACAATGATGCCAGATATCGCCAATCAAACAAAAGCGCAAACTGAAGGCGCTCTTGATTGGGTCGGCATGAGCAACATCGAAATGCCATTGGTTGTTGGTGCAGCCAATGAACCCGAGCGTCCAGTCAGCGCATTGGTCGACGCCTTTGTGAATCTCAAAGACCCGGAAGCCAAAGGCATCCACATGTCTCGGCTGTACTTGTTGTTAGAAGACTTATCGAACAACAATGTGTTATCACACCAGTCATTGAGCAAGTTACTGCATGACTTTATTGATAGTCATGAAGGGTTGTCAGATCAAGCCTACGTAAAGTTTAGCTTTGACTATCACTTACGCCGCAAGGCATTGATTAGTAAGAAGCCAGGCTGGAAAGCCTACCCTGTTACTGTAATTGGTCGCTATGATCATGGCAAACTGTATTTGCAGCTTGCAGTAGAGGTGCCTTACTCGTCAACTTGCCCGTGCTCAGCAGCCTTGGCTCGCCAGTTGATTCAAGATGCCTTCGCCGATCAGTTCGGTACCGATGCAGATGTTGATGCCGAAATGATTCACCGCTGGCTAGGTACCACACAAGGTATTGTTGCGACCCCTCACAGCCAGCGCTCCATCGCTGAAGTGAAAGTGGTGATGGGCGAGCAAATTGATGAGCTGCCAATCATTGATCTGATTGATTCCATCGAAGACGCGTTACAGACCCCTGTGCAGGCGGCTGTGAAACGCGAAGACGAGCAAGAGTTTGCACGGTTAAATGGTCAGAATCTGATGTTCTGCGAAGACGCAGCGCGTCGTTTGCAGCATGCGCTGAACCACCAGCCCGCCTTTTCAGACTTCTGGGTTAGAGTGAATCATTACGAATCACTACATGCCCATGATGCTGTCAGTATTACCACCAAAGGGGTGCCTGGCGGCTTTAAAGCCTAACTTGTCGACCTCAAGATCCGGCTGCTGTATACTTAGCGGCCGGATTTTTTTGTTTTTAGACCTTATACCTGAGTAACGCATGGATTCACTAGATATCGTCGGCATCGGTAACGCCCTTGTTGACCAAGAGTTTGAAGTCACGGACCAATTTTTACAGCAGCATAATATCGAGAAAGGCATGATGACCTTGATCGAAGACAGTGAGCAAGAAAAACTGATCGCTGAATTGGCAAAACGTGGCGAGTTGAAAAAACAGTCAGGCGGAGGCTCTGCAGCAAACTCGTTAGTCGGCTTCAGCCAGTTTGGCGGTAACGCCTTTTACTGTTGCAAAGTCGCCGACGACCACGCTGGTGAATTTTACTGTGAAGACATGGAGCGTATTGGCATTACCACCAATACCGGTAAGCAAAAACATAAAGGCAAAACCGGTCGTTGTTTGGTCATGGTGACGCCTGATGCTGAGCGAACCATGCGTACCTATCTTGGTATTACTGCCGATTTAAGCTGCGCAGAGCTAGATGAAGAAGCGATTGCGCGCGCCGAATACCTGTACATTGAAGGCTACCTAGTGACCTCTCCTGTGGCACGTGAGGCGATAGCCAAAGCCAAAGAAATTGCGCGCGCCAACGACACTAAAATCGCTGTTACTTGCTCTGACCCAGCAATGGTTAAGTACTTCCGTGAAGGCATCGACGAGATCCTTTCGGGAGGCGTCGATGTATTATTCTGTAACCAAGAGGAAGCTGGTTACCTGGCAGGCACTGAAGATGTGCAAGCCGCCTTGCAGCAATTGCAACGACACGCCAAACTTGTCGCCATTACCCAAGGTAAAGACGGCGCACTGATTGGTGATGGCAAGCGCCAAGTAGCGGTACCAGGTATTCCGGTCAAAGCGATTGATACCAACGGCGCCGGTGATATGTTCGCGGGCGCCATGATGTTCGGCTTAACGCGGAAGTATTCATTGGCGGCCTGTGGGTTATTAGCAAGCCACGCGGCGGCGGCTGTGGTGGCGAGTTTCGGGCCACGATTGAGTCTTGATCAGCAGCAGCAACTGCTCATCAAGCTACAACACGAACCAGAATTTAACTAAACGAATATAAACGGCGTTGACCGTACGTTCGCTTCGCTCTCTATTCGTTTTTCGTACGCTTCGCTGTTGGTTTAAACAAACAACGAACAACGAACAGCAAAGCGTACGATCAGCGAAGCGCACGAATCGTTTTTAGTGCATGAACCACGGAGTTCTTTTATGTCAGACTACAAAGTTGCGGATATCAGCTTGGCCGATTGGGGCCGCAAAGAAATTTCCATTGCCGAATCTGAAATGCCGGCATTAATGACCATTCGCCGCAAATACGCCGCACAAAAGCCACTCAAAGGCGCGCGTATTATTGGTTGTATCCATATGACCATTCAAACCGCCGTATTAATTGAGACCCTCATCGAGCTAGGTGCTGAAGTACGTTGGTCCTCGTGTAATATCTTCTCAACACAAGACCATGCGGCAGCCGCGATGGCCGCTGCCGGCGTTCCGATTTTTGCCTGGAAAGGTGAAACCGAGGAAGAATATGAGTGGTGCTTAGAGCAAACCTGTCACCAAGATGGCGAGCTTTGGGATGCCAACATGATCCTTGATGACGGTGGCGACTTAACCCTGCTTATTCATGAGAAGTATCCACAGATGCTTGATAAGGTTCACGGGATCACTGAAGAAACTACAACCGGTGTTCATCGTCTGCTTGAAATGTTGAAGCATGGAACTCTGAAAGTGCCTGCCATTAATGTCAACGACTCGGTCACCAAGTCGAAGAACGATAACAAATATGGCTGTCGCCACTCGCTCAATGATGCCATTAAGCGTGCAACGGATCATCTACTGTCCGGTAAGAAAGCTCTCGTCATCGGCTATGGTGATGTCGGTAAAGGCTCTGCTGCGAGTCTACGCCAAGAAGGCATGATTGTACGTATCGCAGAAATTGACCCTATTTGCGCCATGCAAGCATGCATGGACGGCTACGAAGTGGTTTCTCCTTACCTCAACGGCGTTAACACTGGCACTGCCGAAGGCGTCAATCGCGAGTTATTGCAAACCACCGACCTGATTGTTACCACCACTGGTAACGTGAATGTCTGTGATCGGCATATGCTTGCCGCGTTGAAATCAACTGCGGTGGTGTGCAACATCGGTCACTTCGATAACGAAATCGATACCGCCTTTATGCGTGAAAACTGGCGCTGGGACGAAATTAAACCTCAGGTACATCAAATTTTCCGTAGTGATGACGACAACGACTACCTGCTGTTACTATCTGAGGGGCGCTTAGTGAACCTTGGCAATGCCACGGGTCACCCAAGCCGTATCATGGATGGCTCGTTCGCCAACCAAGTACTCGCTCAGTTACACTTATTTGACGCCAAGTTTGGTGACTTGCCAGCGGCTGAAAAAGCCTCTAACCTGCGCGTTGAAGTGCTACCTAAGCAACTCGATGAAGAAGTCGCTCGTTACATGGTGCAAGGTTTTGGTGGCGTCGTGACACAATTAACGGAACAGCAAGCCGATTACATTCACGTTGATGTAAATGGGCCGTTTAAGACCGACGATTACCGTTACTAATTGCTACCAAAAAAAGGTTGTAGCTATGGGCCAAACAACACCGAAAGTAACCTACCGCGAACTAACGGCTGCCGATCATGCAGCCGTTATCGAATTAGGTAACCGCGTTCACGGTGACAATTATTTGACCGAAGCAAGCCTCGCTGACTACGTTCAGCGAGGGAATCAAGACGGCGTTAACCTGAATTGGTTGGCCTTTGTCGATGATGAACTTGCCGGTATTCGATTGACTTTTGCGCCAGGCCAGTGGCCGCTCGACGACTATTGCACTCCCGACCAATGGCCGGTGGACCAGGCACAAATGTGCTATTTTAAGTGTTCTGCGGTTGCAGAAATAAGTCGCGGGCTAGGTATTGGCCGGGGCTTGCTTGAACGCTCATCGGCAGCAGCTCAGCGCCTAGGTTGTAAGGCTGGGTTGGCACACATTTGGATGCAAAGCCCCAATAATAGCGCTTACTCGTATTTTACTCGCTGCGGTGGAGAGATGATTCAAGAACATCCTGGCCGTTGGTACGAACTCTCGATTCATGGTGGCTACCATTGCCCCGTGTGCGACGGTGTGTGTCATTGCACAGCTGGAGAAATGGTATTGCGCTTTGATCGCAAATAGCGACGGGCACATTTATGTACGATCCGCTAGTTGATAGTTATCCTGGCCCTCAGCGGCCCCATGCACGCAGTTACTGGCAAGCCCATACCGACACCGACTTGCCAAGTAGCGCAACGGCTCTGCCTGAGCGTGCCGACTGTATTGTGATCGGGGCCGGCTACACCGGACTTAATGCGGCTTTGGAGCTGGCCGAACGCTATCAGCAGCAGGTGGTCGTGGTGGAGGCCAATAGCATCGGCTGGGGTTGCTCAACCCGCAATGCGGGCTTTGCCATGCCAGGTACGGGTCGTAGAGGCTATGCCGATTGGCAAAAGCGCTTAGGCACTGAAACCGCCTTCGCCATTCGAACCGAATACCAACGTGCCTTTGCACGCCTCGAGCAACACCTGCAACACTGCCCACAGCAGCTTCAAGTACAGCGCGGGGGCTACTTAAAAATCGCCCACCAACCGAATGCAGTAGCGGGCCTGCGGGCAAACTATGAAAACCTTAAGCAATTTGAGCCAGATACCCAGTGGCTCGACGCCGAAGCGATTTCGAAGCGCGTGCATAGCCCCCAAGCACATGCCGCGATTCACTACCCACAAAGCTTTGGTTTAAACCCGCTGCTATTGACTGCGAGCCTGGCACGCCAAGCGACGAACGCTGGTGTCACACTGATTGAAGATGCGCCAGTACAGCATTGGGAAAAGGTCGGCGATCAGCATCGACTGCACACGAGTAAAGGCCAAATCTCAGCTCGAAAAGTAATTATTGCCACCAATGGCTACACACCGAACCATTTACACCCCAGCATTCATGGTCGTTCGTTACCGGTGCTGTCGAGTGTCATTGTAACGCGACCCCTAACAACGGCTGAGCGGCTCGCTATTGGCATCAATAGCACAGAGCTAGTGATGGATACTCGCACCTTAAAATACTACTATCGCTTGCTGCCTGATGGCCGTTTATTATTCGGTGGGCGTGGTGCCATTCGCGGCAAAGACGCTCAGCATCCGCGTTATGCGAAGCATTTACTGGAAGCCGTGCGCAGCAGTTTCCCTGCGCTAGAGCGCTTGACGCATGAACCGGTTGATTATTACTGGAGTGGTTGGGTAAGTGTCGCGTTAGACGACTACCCTCGTATTTATAGCCCCGAGCAAGGGGTCTACACCAGTATGGGGTATTGCGGTGCTGGTGTGACCTTCACTCAAATAGCTGGGCAACGACTGGCGGAATTGGCGATGGGAGAAGAGTTACCACCACTTCCGTTTTATCAATCACCGCTGCCCAAATTTCCTCTGCCCCATTTTCGTCGCTTCGGCCAATGGGCGTTTTATCAATTAGCCCGTTGGCGAAGCATGTAAGACCTTTGTATTACAGCCCGAACACCACTTTTTCACTACTTAACATACGGCTTATTAACCGCAGCAACAGCATTGAAAGTACCACTGTGGCGACTGCACTGACCGCCATAGCTCCCCATTGCAATGACTCACCTTTGATAATATCGAGCAACGCTTGATGCTGGCCGGTTAAAGGCAGGTAATAGAGAATTTGGTTTTTCACTCGTGCGAACTCAACGCCAAACACCACTAACATCGGCGCCATGAGCAGCAATGAAATATAGGTTTGGGCTTCTTTAAAGCTTTTCGCGCGAAACGAAACAAAAAGTTGTAAGGCCGTTGCCAGCAATGCCAAGGGGATCAGTAATGCCATAATTAGCAAGATCATAGGCCAAGCTAACGCAATACTGATACCTATTTCGTGCAGCGGTAACAACTTAAAGATAAACGGAATCAATACCGCACTTAAAACACCACCGAACATGGCAAAAGCCGATGCCGCCAGAGCCTTACCCCAAACCAGTTGGTGAGTGGTTAATGGCTGCGACAATAACAACTCAAGTGAGTTGCGCTCACGTTCGCCCGCACTAATATCAATGGCCACATTCATGCCCGAGAAGAACACCGATAAAAGAATAAATATCAGCACGCTTCCTAACAATATCGCGGCTTTTGAACCTTTAGTGGCGGTATCATGTTTGACCAAATTCACCCCTTGGGTGATCTTAGGATCAATCCCACGCATCTGCAGACGAATATAACTCAGTTGCGCGGTGTAGGTTTCCACAGCACGTTCCACTCGGCGGAGGTCGGTGCGTTGTTTTTGCGACGAAAAGTCTGCGGTCAAAGTGACGCGTGCTGGCTGCGCAGTGGCGACATTTTCCGCCCATTCTGGACTGATGGCTAAGGTGATCGGCTGCTGACCTGCCGGCCAGTCTTCCTCACGTTGAACCACACCTTGGGTGTTAAGGTGCGCAACAAATGCCGGTGCATGTTCCGCGCCTTCAATGTTGATCTTTACATCACTGGTATCGGTCAGTTGGCTGATCAATACGTAAAACGCGACCGCCATCAACAAGGGGCCAAAAAAGGCATAAGACATTGCCGCCATTACCGAGCGTTTATCACGCAAGGCATCTTTTAATTCTTTACCGAAAACAATTTTTATTGGAGACTTCATGCGGCAATTCCCTCATCAGTACCAATGATTTTCACGAAGGCTTCCTCTAATGCTTCTTCACCGGTTTGCTGACAAAGTTCCGTCGGCGTGCCCTGCGCCGCAACTTTCCCGGCAGCCACCACCACGACTTGATCGCATAGTGCGGCCACTTCTTGCATCACATGGCTAGAAAATAAAATACTGGTACCTTGGTCACGCAACTCGCGCAGTAAGTCGCGCAAAATACGCGTACTCATTACATCGAGGCCGCGGCTGGGTTCATCAAGTATCAGGTGTTTCGGCCGGTGCACAATGGCTTGCGCCAATGCAACTTTCATGCGCTGACCCTGCGAGAAGCCAGTGGCACGTCGATCGGCAATCGCACCCATGTCTAAACGCGAAATCACCTGTTGCACCGCCGCGTCGCCTGATTCGCCATCAAGCCCATGTAAGGTCGCAAAGTAAGCAATTTGTTCGCGCGCCGTCAGGCGCTCATAAAGACCAAACTTGTCCGGGAAAATACCTATTTTACGGCGCACTTCAAGTGGGTCGACGTTCGCATCGACGCCATCGATCAGCGCTTCACCGGTGTCGGCTTTCAATAATCCATAGATAGTTCGTAAGCAGGTCGTTTTACCTGCACCGTTCGGACCTAGCAGTCCGGTTATCTGCCCTTCTGGCGCACTAAATGTAAGACCATTTAGAGCCGTCACTTTACCGAAGGATTTTTTTAATGATTTTACTTCGATCATGGGGGCTCTCTTATAATCCTTTGCCGTTACTGTTTAAAATAAAAGGTTGTGGACGTTGTTCAGCCAAACAGCTGGCATCCAATGCTTCAAGGTCCAAATCGTCAATGAACTGCGCCGCCAGCTTATTGGCACAGGTATGGCCGACTATCGTGTGTGCGCCCTGAGGGGCGATCAAGTGGCGGCTTTGGCTGAGGGTTGCTGCCGCCATCTCACCCCAACTTGGCGGTGTAACTGGGTCAAGCTGGCCCGACAACAGCAAGGTTGGAGTTGCGCTTTCAACCGGCTCAAACCACGCTTCTGGTCGCTGTTGTTGCGGCCATACCGAACACATATCCACAAAGGCATCACCGGTACGGCTACCAATAAAGGTATTGTTGCCATCTTCACGAAGCAGCTCTGGGGTAGCTCTTAACAGGTCTTCGCTACACAAAACACTTAAAGTTAAGCCCATATAAAGCTCTGACTGTGCCATGGTACTGCCGAATAGACCGGTTAACGGGGTGTAGTCGCCCTGCGCCGTTTGCTGAATCACATACGGCAACATTTGCCGAGTGGTCGGATGGTACAGCCCGACCCGCATCACTGAGCTAAAGCGCCCAGCAGTTACGAGAATATCAATCGGCTCGTTGGTTAACGGGTCGCGTACCGTTAACGGAACTGGGTCGGTTTCCAGATCGGCCATCAACTGACTGTAAGTGGTATCTAAGTCAGGAAAAGCGTCATTACAAGCCGCAGAATCAGCACAACGCTCTAGCATTAGCGCAAATGATGCAGCGCCGTGACGACCAAAGGGACCGACCACAACTTGCACCGGAGCAACCGCGTCGAGCACCGCGGCGCGGACCGATTCCGGTGCCTCACGTAAATAGACAAGCCCTGCTCTTGAACCATACGAGCCACCATACAAATTGAACTGTTCGTAGCCGAGGGCTTCACGTACCGCTTCGAAGTCACGTATGGCATTCACACTGTGATATTGGGTGAGATCTGTGTCCTCAAATTTGGCCAGACACTGTTTGGCAACTTCAGCTAAATCAATGGCGTCATCGGTTTTCACCAGCTCTTCCACGTGGCTCATAGCACAGCTTAATGGGTTCGACTTACCGGTACCGCGTTGGTCAATCAACACAATATCGCGCTGCTGCCGCACACTTTGGAACATGCGGTCGATCATATTAGCTAGCTCAGTCGCTGCTTGCCCTGGCCCGCCGGCCAAAATCAATAACGGGTCATTCTGTTTGCTCTCGCGTATCGCTGGCAGAACGGCAAAGTGAATACCGATGGTTTTGCCATCGGGCTGCTGATAATTTTCTGGAACATCGAGGGTTCCACAACGAAGCTGTTCGGAAATCCCCTTCAAATAGCAAGATTCAAGCTCAAGCTCTGATCCGCTTGACGATGGCTCTTGTCCGTAAGCGAAACCGCTCACCAAACTAAGAGCCAGAACCAGAGGCGCAATGACGATTTTCATGCATTGTTATCCAATTGTAACGAATGCTAACAGTCTACCCCTTCAGATTCGCTTCTGAAAGAGGGAAAACTGTAAAGAAATGTGGCAAACGCAAAGGTGGAACTAATTAAGGATTAAAGCGCGCGCTGATGGTTTCGCCAATGGGGGAATCGAGTAGGTTTTGTTCATGCATCCATTGATAATCGCCAACCTCTTTAAGGTCGTTCAGATTAACACTGCGCGCAATGAATCGACCGATATCATTAGCTCGGTTTTTCACGGCAAATTGAATTAACGTGGCGTTGTTACAACGAATATGACTATAGATATCGCGAAGGCGAATGCGTAGATCGCGGAGCTTTCGTTGAAGACGTTGGGTTTGATTGTCGCGCACATAGGCACAGAACACCAAAGCAACCTCGTCAGACTCAAAAATCGACTGCGCTTTGGCAGGCTGCAAAAGCGGCAGGAAGACAGTGGCAGTTGCTATAATAGCAAGCCATGTGGTCACCGTTTTCAACATTACGTAAGTCCCAAATGCTTCAACTGAAACTTATCCTACCTTGCTCCAATAGGGCTTACAACGGATTAAAATGTTAACAGGGCAAGCGCCTTTACAAATTATTTACCCGTTCAAAAACCTGTGTTTTGAAGTTGTGTGGATTTTTTTCGTCCGCCGTGTGCTCCACCTGCTCTCGTAACTGCCAGTCAGCGACAGCTTGAAAATCAGGGAACCACGTATCTCCGGCAACGACAACATCGATTTGGGTTAAGTACAAACGTACAGCATGAGGTAAAAACTCTCGATACAACTGCCCGCCACCAATCACCATTAGTTCTTCGCACTCACCGGCGGCTGCGACCGCTTGCTCGGTATCGCTGACCCAGATCACGCCCTGCTCGTCGGTGTACGGCTGTTGATACTTGCGGCTCATGACAATGTTGGTACGCCCCGGCAAAGGGCGACCAATGGTTTCGTAGGTGGTTCGCCCCATCACTATGGGTTTGCCTAGGGTAATGCGTTTGAAATGTTGTAGCTCAGCGGGCAGGTGCCACGGCATGTCGCCGTCTTTCCCAATTACGCGGTCATGGGCCATCGCCGCAATCAAAGCAATTCGCATAAAAACCACCTCGTTGTTCGTAACCAAAAGTGCGATGTTTGATGTTCGATGTTCGATGTTTGAACAAACATCAAACAGCTAATAGCGAACATCGCCTTTTATTTTTGGTAAACCACTTCTACGTCGTAGTCATCGTCGTCGAAATCATCATCATCGTCGTCATCATCATGGGCATCTAACTGCTCTTGATGATAACTGTCCCACTTAAATTCCGTGGTGGCTTGAGCATCTTCCTCCTCAACCTCTGACGGTTTCGGTAACTGCTCAAGATAAGTCATGATTTCTTTGCAAAGCTGTTCCGTGCCTTTTTTGCTAAGCGCTGAAATTTGGTATATCGGGCCTTCCCACTCAAGCGCTTCGGTCACTTCAGCTAAACGTTCTTCTACTTCTTCGTCGGTCAATAAGTCAACCTTGTTGACCACTAACCAGCGAGGCTTGTCGGCCAGTTTAGGGCTGTACTGTTGCAGTTCATTGACAATAGTGACCGCTTGTACCGCAGGGTCAGTGCCATCATAAGGCGCTAAATCAACCAAGTGCAATAGTAACCCGCAGCGTTCAAGGTGTTTAAGGAATTGTATGCCTAAGCCTGCGCCATCCGCCGCGCCCTCAATAAGACCCGGAATATCAGCTATCACGAAGCTCGCGTGATGGACCGGACGAACCACACCAAGGTTTGGTACCAAGGTGGTAAACGGATAGTCGGCAACTTTTGGTTTTGCCGCGGATACCGAACGAATAAAGGTCGACTTACCGGCATTTGGCATGCCCAATAGGCCAACGTCTGCCAACAGCATCAATTCAAGCTTGAGGCTGCGAATTTCGCCTGGGGTACCCATGGTTTTCTGCCGCGGCGCTCGGTTGGTGCTACTCTTAAAACGAGCGTTACCAAGGCCATGAAAGCCACCTTTGGCGACCATACGACGCAGACCGTGACGCGTTAAGTCACCCAGCACTTCGCCGGTTTCTTGGTCGGTCGCGCGAGTGCCTACCGGCACCTTCAAAACAATATCTTCGCCGCGTTTACCGGTACAGTTTTTACCCATACCGTTTTGGCCGCGTTGCGCACGGTGGATACGCTCGAATTGATAATCAATTAAGGTGTTCAGGTTTTCATCGGCTTCCAGATATACGTCACCGCCATCGCCACCGTCACCACCGTCGGGGCCGCCTTTGGGGATATATTTTTCACGTCGAAAGCTTACGACACCATTACCGCCGTCACCTGCTTCAACGCGAATTTCGACTTCATCTACAAACTTCATATTTTTTACCTGCCACTATAAAAAAACCCCGCCACACAGGACGGGGTTTCTATGTCTTCCGTTAACTCGCCTGAAATTAGTCAGTTACGATGCTAACGTATTTGCGGTTCTTTGGACCTTTCTCCGCAAAAGAAACTTTACCGTCGCTCAGGGCGAACAAAGTGTGGTCACGACCGATACCGACGTTATCACCAGCGTGGAAACGAGTACCACGTTGACGAACGATGATGCTGCCAGCCAATACTGACTCACCACCGAAGCGCTTTACACCCAGACGTTTACTTTCTGAGTCACGACCGTTTTTGGTTGAACCACCAGCTTTTTTGTGTGCCATGTGTCGTTACTCCTTAATTAACCGTTAATACCAGTGATCTTCACTTCAGTGAACCACTGACGATGACCTTGACGTTTCATGTGGTGCTTACGACGGCGGAACTTAATAATGTTCACTTTGTCAGCACGACCATGGTTGACGACTTCCGCTTTAACGGATCCACCAGAAACAAAAGGCGCGCCGATTTTCACGTCATCGCCGTTCGACATCATTAATACTTCGTCGAACTCAACCACTTCACCGGTGGCTGCTTCCAGCTTTTCCAGGCGGACGATTTGGCCTTCAGTCACACGGTGCTGCTTACCGCCACTTTGGAATACTGCGTACATAGTTTTCTCCGATTCGCCCTTATGGGCACGTTAGATTTAAATCAGGGCGCGAATTATATACAAACCACCCTAGGGAGTAAAGATCAAATTCGATGTTAGATGTTCGCTGTTTGATGTTAGATGTTTAAACCAACAGCAAAGATCAAATTCGTTGTTAGATGTTCGCTGTTTGATGTTAGATGTTTAAACCAACAGCGAACAGCAAACATCGCTTTTGTTATTAATCATTTAAACCAACAGCAAACAGCGAACATCAAACATCGCTTTTGTTGTTGGGTTTAGGCTATCCGGTCTACGGCTATGTCCGCTAGCGCATCCAGCGCCTCACGATGCTGTGACTGCGGCAATACCGCCAACTGTTGCTTCGCCAGCTCCGCTTCAGCCAGTGCCCGATCACGGGTGTAATCCAGTGCGCCGGTGCGCTTCATCGCTTGCAGTATGGTTTGTAAATGATCACGGCCATCACCTTGCTCAATCGCACGGCGAATCAAGCTCGATTCGATATCATTGCCGTGCCACATAGCATACAGCAACGGTAGCGTCGGTTTGCCCTCAGCAAGGTCGTCGCCGGCTTGTTTGCCCATCACTTCACTATCGGCGGTGTAATCAAGTAAGTCATCGACTAACTGAAACGCGGTGCCAAGATGTCGGCCATAGGCGGCTAAAGCATCTGCCACGGCTGCAGGTTGATCGGCTAACACTGCGCCAAGTTGGGTGGCAGCTTCGAACAGCTTACCGGTTTTGCCGTAAATCACTTCAAAATAGCTGGCTTCGGTGGTGTCTGGGTCGTTGCAGTTCATCAACTGCAAGACTTCACCTTCAGAAATAATGTTGGTTGCGTCGGCCAATATTTTCATCACCGGCATCGACTCTAGCGTCACCATCAATTGGAAGGCCCGAGTGTAAAGAAAGTCACCAACCAAGACACTTGCTTCATTGCCGAATACGGCATTGGCGGTTTCTTTACCGCGGCGCAGTTCAGAGGCGTCAACCACATCGTCATGCAACAGGGTCGCTGTATGAATAAATTCGATGATCGTCGCCAACGTCAAGTGGCCCTGGCCTTGATAGCCCGCAGCACGCGCCGCAGTAACAGCCAACAACGGACGTAACCGCTTGCCACCGCTATTGACGATATACAGACCAAGCTGATTAATCAGGGCGACATCTGATTGTAGTTCGGCGCCAATAAGTTGATTGACACCCTGCATATCTGCAGCCATTAACGTATTTATTTCAGATAACTTCATTCTGCAACGCTAGCTATGATTTAAGGTTAAGATTTTACAAAGAAATGCTAGCACAAGTCCAGCAACAACTCCGCCCGTGTGAGCGGCAAATGCGAGGCCGCTTAATTCCGGCAAGTAAAGTAAGTCGTAGCCGACCTTGCCTAGTAAACCAATGAGTATCAGGCCCCCTAGCCAACGCCTGTTGAGCACGTCGCTGAGGGCGCAGTAGGCAAAAATGCCGTACAAAGTACCCGAAAAACCGGCGTAAAAGCGTACCTCAGGATCAAAGTAGATCTGCGCCAAACTGCTCGTCAGCATGATAACCGGTAGCCAAGCCCAACGCCGCCAGCCTTGCTGATGATCAATAAATAACATCCAACAGACCACGATGCCCAATACGTTCATCGTCAAGTGCAACCAATTGTGGTGAATCAGCTGAGCACTGAACAACTGCCAGATGTGTTGCCCTTCACGTACGGCATGACTATTGAGCTTGAGTGCATCTTGCCAGCTGTGCGGTAAGCACATGAATGCGACCAATACACCGATAAGGCTCAGCGTGGGTAGCAATGCATCACCCGACGTCGGAATTTTCAGGCCAAGCTTTTCCATAGTGGTTCTCAACTAAAAAACGCCGGGTGCTGCACGTAGCATACCCGGCGTTTGCTGGTTCAATGCGCCATTAAAAGGCTTACTTAACGAAGTCTAACCCTGACTGGATATCGCCTTTAAGGCCGTCAAGCATGGACGCTTTTGCTTTTTCTTCAAACGCGCTTAGCTCGCCGTACGACAAGATTTCTTCAACACCTTTTGGCCCCAGGCGAACCGGGTGAGCAAAGAACAATGCGTCTTGGCCATCAGTTTCAACGTAAGTGCATTCAACCACACTGTCGTCGCCCTGTAAGGCTTTCACTAGCGACAAGCAGAAGCGTGCTGCCGCTTGGCCCATCGAAAGTGTTGCTGAGCCACCGCCGGCTTTCGCTTCAACAACTTCAGTACCGGCATTTTGAATGCGGTGGGTTAGTTGTTCAATTTGCTCATCGCTAAAGGTAAGACCGGTTTGCGACAACAGTGGTAAAATAGTTGTGCCGCTGTGGCCACCAATCACTGGTACTTGAACTTCTGATGGGTTCATACCGTGAATTTCAGCGACGAAGGTTTCAGCACGGATCACGTCAAGCGTGGTCACACCGAACAATTTGTTTTTGTTGTAAACGCCTTTTTTCTCAAGTACGCGCTTAGCAATCGCAACGGTGGTGTTCACTGGGTTGGTGATCACGCCCACACATGCATCAGGACAGTTGTCCGCAACCGCTTCAATCAAGTTGGCGACGATACCTGCATTAATATTGAATAGATCTGAACGGTCCATGCCCGGCTTACGTGGCACGCCCGCTGGAATCAATACGATATCAGCACCGACCAGCGCTGAGGCTAAGTCTTCTTTACCGTAGCCTTTTACCTCGACCGCAGTTGGGATGTGGCTGAGATCAACAGCAACGCCTGGAACAACTGGCGCAACATCATACAATGCTAGTTTAGAACCAGCAGGTAATTGGGTTTTCAAAAGTAATGATAGTGCTTGGCCGATACCGCCAGCTGCACCTAAAACTGCAACTTTCATCTCAGACTCCATCCATTTGTTGGGGAAATTTTCGTGCCGAAAGACTACTCCAAAAGCGTCCAAATTACAACCGAAAGGCGGCTGGCTAGGCGTTTTACAGCTTTTACGATAGACTGACCGCTCAGTGGGTTGACTGTCATCTACCAGCCCCCTAGACACCTATTGAAGAGGCGACTTTGCACTATGACGCAAGCGAAACCGGAAGTAATGATCGACACTTTTAAAGGGCTCCTTAAAGAAGAGCGTTACGGCTCGCAGAGTGAGATTGTTGATGCCATGAAAGCACTTGGCTTTGACAATATTAGCCAGTCGAAAGTATCGCGTTTGCTGAGCAAATATGGCGCGGTACGTACCCGCAATGCCCGTCAAGAGATGGTGTATTGTTTGCCGGCGGAACTTGGTATCCCCTCTACCCGAGCTCCTTTGTCGCAGTTAGTTTTGGATATTCAACATAACGATGTGATGGTGATTATTAACACCTCTCCGGGCGCGGCACAGTTGATTGCACGGCTACTCGACTCGGTTGGTAAAAAGGAAGGTGTACTCGGCACCATTGCCGGCGATGACACTATTTTTATTGCGCCAGTGAAAGTCGCTGATATCGATTTCACGCTACAGAAAGTCACAGAATTATTTGAAAACGCCAGCTAACGTGGTGGCGTTTCGCTGGTTTAGCGGTTCATAAAGTCGACGGAAGGTACAAAAAACGCCGCGTTGTGGACTGCTTCGGTGTAGTCCAGTAGAGGGTCATAGTCGTCGTTCTCATCTGCGATATAACGCTGTTTTAGCCAGGTGAGTACATCGCGCGATTGACCGCTGAAATACATGGCGAGCAACCCTTGCTCGCGCATATCGCCCCACGGCATATTCTGCCGCAACATATTAATGGGCTGTTCGTTGTCGTCTTGCAGCTTGGCTTTTTGGGTGTGCGATACCATTTGCAGTATTGCTTCGCTGATGCGCTCGCCGGTGAGTTTTTTGCGACCCACCACAAACTCTTGCAGCTCTTGGCTTAACTGCTCCCAGCGCCGTAAATCATGGCGGAATTTTTGCACGAACAAATAGCTTCCGCCGGCAAATACCGGGTCGTCATCAGCGTGAATGAGTGCCAACTGACGGCGGCGCAAACCGCGCGGGTTTTCCGGGGCGTCGATAAAACCGGTCAAATCTCGACCATCCATAAACCGAAAAGTGGGCACTTGTTCAATCATTTCCACGTCATGCCCTAACCATTCAAGTAAGGCCCGAGCACAGTGATAGTTCACGTCGAAGCGATCGGAGCGCACCGTTAATAACAGATCAACCGGTTCGCGCGGCGCTTGCCTGTCGCCGTCACGTAGATCGGGGAAGTTGCCAAGCTGCGAGGGCCGCTGTTGCGGGTAAAGAATGTCCCAGTAATCGCTGCCGACGGCGATGTAACCGCTGAGCAAGGCTTCCGAGAAGCGTTCGTCGAGTTCGTCCAGCATCGCCGGAACGCGTGCCAATTTACGGCGTACACTTTCCACATCGTCGGTCATAACATTCAACGATAATGTTAAGCCATGCAAATTAGGCTCGGCATAAATACCTTTTTGAGCTTTGGCCATGCGTTCCTCACTGGTGCTTTTACTTGGGTTGCGTTACTTGCTCGAAAATCTGTGCAACTTGGTCGCATCAAACTTGCGCTAACGCCCCACTCACATACAATGCTTGTCAGTTTAGCAAAACTATTCAAAAAAATGAGACTTTAAGCGGAGTTATTATGGGACTTTCACAGCGTTTTACCACAACTTTAGTGGCAGCATCACTTGCCATGGTGTTAGGCGGTTGCAGTACGACTACGAGCTCTCCGGCGGCCGACTCGACAGCGGTAACCAAGGTAGCGGCAACCGAAGACCAACGTTTCACTGACTTAGCCGAGCAGGTTTGGCAAGGAATGCAAAATCCCGTCGGCAGTGAAAATTCTGACTCCGCCTTGCCAAGCATGACGCCCGAAGCGGTCGCGGCACGCGCTGAGCAGCAACGCAACTGGCTCAATCAATTGATGGCCATCAATACCGACGCTTTGTCGCGCCAAGAATACATTAACTGGCGTATGCTGACCTACCGCTTGCAAAATAACGTTGATGCATTTGATTTCAAAGAACACTATATGCCGCTTAATGCCGAAGGCGGTTTCCACAGTTCACTGTCGTTTATGGTGCGTAACACGTCGTTGCGTAGCTATGAAGACTACCAAAACTACGTTGCGAAATTGGCCACCGTTCCACGTTACATGAAAGAACAAACGCAATGGTTGCAGCGTGGCATGGCTGAAGGCTACACCCAACCCCAAGCCTCGATGGTCGGTTTTGAAGACAGCATTGCTGCTTTTATTGTGCAATCGCCACAAAACAGCGTGTTCTATGCACCGCTGCAACAACAGCCTAACTTCGTGACCGACTCACAGTGGGCCGAGCTACAAGCAGAAGCGGCACGCATCATCGACGCGCAGGTGATCCCTGCCTATCAAGCCTATTTTGATTTCATGGTGATGGAATATTTACCAAACAGCCGCAAGAGCATCGGCGCTTCGAACCTACCCAACGGCGACGCTTATTATCAAAATCGCATCGAGCACTTCACTACGTTGGCCTTAAGCCCGGAAGAAATTCATCAGCGCGGCTTGGCCGAAGTGGCCCGCATTCGCAATGAAATGGATCGTGTTATCGCGCAGACAGGTTTTACCGGAAGCTTCGACGAGTTCGTTGAATTCTTGCGCTCAGACCCACAGTTTTACCCGACCTCTGCCGAAGAACTACTGAAAGAAGCTGCCTACATTGCGAAACGTATGGACGGCGAGCTACCCAAGTTCTTTAAGCACTTACCGCGCCAGCCCTACGGTGTTGCCCCAGTGCCGGCGGAAATCGCACCAAAGTACACCACCGGACGCTATGCCGGCACCTCTCGTGACGACCGCGCCAGTTTCTATTGGGTCAATACCTACGCGCTAGATCGCCGACCGCTGTATCAGTTGGAAGCCTTAACCTTACATGAAGCCGTACCCGGTCACCATTTACAGGGCGCCTTAGCCCGCGAAATGGAAGGCGTGCCCTCCTATCGTCAGCACACTTATATTTCAGCCTTTGGTGAAGGCTGGGGCTTGTATTCAGAGTGGCTTGGTTTGGAAGCAGGTTTTTATCAAGACCCTTACAGTAACTTCGGCCGCTTGAGCTATGAAATGTGGCGCGCAGCACGCTTGGTGGTTGATACAGGAATGCACTCCATGGGTTGGAGCCGCGAAAAAGCCATGGACTTTATGGCCTCGAACACCGCGCTTAGCTTGCATAACGTGCGCACCGAAATTGACCGCTACATCACGTGGCCAGGCCAAGCCTTGTCGTACAAACTTGGCGAAATGTTGATTCGCTCGCTACGCATCGAAGCAGAAGAAACCCTAGGCGCCGAGTTCGACCTACGCGAATTCCACCACCAAGTACTCAAGAACGGCAGCATCCCCCTTGACGTACTGGAAACCGAAATCCGCAACTGGATCGACTCGCAAGTATAAGAGGGGGCAGCCCTTACATTGTAAAGACGTTTTTTTAAGGGGGGGCTGCCCCCCCTTAACATTTGTATTAGACTTTGAAGAATTTGATGGTGAGCGGGTAGTCTTGGATGACGCCGTCGTTGGCGCGTATCGCACCGATAATAGCAAACACCACATGACAGATGCCGAGCGCGATCAGCAGGAAGATACCAATCACAATAAAGCTGAGGATGACGCAGATCACGCCCCAAATGAACGCTGAGATGATCCAGTTGAATACGACTTTACCTTGGGCGTCGATGTATGGGTTTTCATCTTTTTTCAGCAACCACATCACCAACGGCACAATAAGGCCGGCAAAGGGGATAAGGTAACCCGCAAATTGTGACAAGTGGAGCAGCATCGCGTAGGTACGATCTTCTTTACTTGGACCGCTAATAACTGTGGTTTCCTGAACAGGTTCCATTCTTTTATTCCTTTTTTGTTTGAGTTATCCGCCCATTAGAATTACGGCATTGTCACAAGTTGTCAACATCAAACAGCTAAAAGCCTCGTTGCCGTTATCGTACTTTACTTTGAATACGCTTAATTGCCTGGCTATGAAGTTGCGAAACGCGCGACTCGGAAACCTCAAGCACTTTGGCGATTTCCTTAAGGTTCAGGCCCTCTTGGTAATACAGCGTAAGTGCCAGCATCTCGCGTTCAGGCAGGCTTTGAATGGCCGCGACTAAGTTCTCACGTAGCTGGGTTTGATCAAAGGCTTCGGCGGGGGTCTCAAAAGCTCCTTGTAGGGTTTCCGAAATACTATCGATATCGCTGGCGACCTCATCCAGCGACAGCACTAAACCGGCATTGGTATCACCCAGTAATTTTCGATAGGTTTCTAGATCAAGGTCCATCGCCGTGGCTATTTCTTGATCCTCGGGCGCGCGCCCAAGCTTTTGTTCTAAGTCTCTAATGCACGCCTCAAGTTCACGACTGGAGCGACGCACACGTCGTGGCAACCAATCGCGCGTGCGCAGCTCATCGATCATCGCACCTTGAATCCGCGCGTGGGCAAAACTCGAAAATGCGACGCCGGCTGAGGCATCATAGCGCTCAAAACTGCTCAACAGGCCAATCATTCCAGACTGTATCAAGTCGTCTAGCTCTATGCTTTCAGGAACACGAACCTTTAACTTAAGCGCGGTCTTTCGCACCAACGGATAATACTGCTCAACCAGTTGTTGTTTAGAAATTCTTCCATCTGCAGTGTACATAGCAGTTACTCCGCAAAGACCAACAATTGAATACCCAAAAACTGTTTCGCTGCACTTTGCAAATTACTCAACAGCCCACGGCGCGACTGCATCGGTGGGTGCAGCGCAATGATCTGCTGAACTTTCTGAGTTTTAGCCAGATGCTTAAGATGGCTATAGGCACGACGAAAACTTTGCATATCGTTGTCTATCCACAGCGCCCATCGCGCATGCTCACTGGCGAGTTCAGACCAATCATGGCCTTCTAGGCTCGCCGCAATGAAGCCCCATTCCGCAGCATCACCAACCCAACGCCGGCCATTGGCTTGCCAGCGTTGCAACACCGGTGCACATAACCGTTGGCACTCGTCATAGGTGGGTGACGGCAAGCCGATCACCACCAGTTGCTGCTTGCACGAGGGCGCTGTCGGCGCTGCTTCGGGTGCCTTATCGCGCTCTTGCGATGCCGCCCAAGCGCGTAAGCTTGCCGCTTGATCGCTCATGCCGGCGCCTCATGTGCTCGTGCCCCCAAATGAAAGGCATCATAAGCCAACACACACTGCCACACCGCCGGCAAAAGTTTATGCGCATCGGCTTTACCCGTACGCTGAGTTAGCGCCATCAGTTGCGCCCTAAGGGTAGCCGCCGTTGGCGCTGCTGAGTGCGCCAAACTTGCGGCACTACTGGCAAGTAAAGCACTTAAGTACAACAAGCTGCTGGCATCGGCATTATCGACGTGTTGTTCGACCAACGGCCATGCGCTGCGCGTTAAACGATCAAGCTCATCGGTGCTTAGCATCATGCCAATAAAGTCATAGAGCTGCTCAGCAGTACAGCCCGGATAAACCAGAAAATAGCGCTCTACAGCACGTTTTTTTGAGCTGCTCGGCTGTAGCTTCACGCAGGCCAATTGCAGGTACTCTTCGCTACCTTCAGCGCGGGCAACTGCGGCAAGGCTTATGCTCAGACGGTGCACTTCGGCGCGATAGGTCCGACTATAGGAATCTAGTTTAATGCCATGACGGCGCAGGATATCTGCCGCTGACGCTTTTTTCCCTTGGTGGTAAAAGCGATGCTGACGATTCACCCGCGCCAGCCAGGCCAACGACTGTTCGTTCAGTGCATCCAGCTCTTCGCCCGTAGGTAAAAAGTCAAACAAATGGCCACGCAAGTGCGTCTGCTCATACCAAGGGGCTGCGTGCTGTTGTAGCAGCGGTTGCAATTCAAGCTGACCGGCTTGGGAAAAACCAAAATGCGGCGTTGAATGATGAAAATTAGCGGCCGGCTTAGCCGTTGCCCAACGCGCAAAGGCGGTCGTCGCAGGCAAGGTTGCAACGGCCGTGTCGACTCGGCTGACGTTGAGCAGTTGCTGTTGTACCGCCGCGAAATCTGGTAAGGCTGCGGCTAAACCTTCAACGCAATCGCGTAGCATATGAGCATGCTGAATCGCCGTTTGTGAGCGCGCTGAAAGGCTTTCCGGCAGGTCGATATCGGTGTCTTCATAGGCATCTTTCGCGGCGTCACTCACTGCCATTGAGCTACTGACCAAGGCTTGAAAGTCGGGAGCTAAAATATCTTCTGGTACTTGCTGACCACTTGAGACCGCCTGCACACTCAGGTGATGGCGAATGGCAGTATCCAGTGCGCCTCCCACACAAGACGCTTCGTCGACTTTCGTGAGAATACAATCGTTAAGTGGCATGTTAAGTTGCTTGGCGATGCCATGATAAATGCTCGCCACTTCGTTTAATGTCGCTTGCTGCGCCGCGGTATTGAGTAACAACGCTAAGCGCGGCTGTGCGCCTAGCTCTGGTGTGGCCAGTGCGGCCACACGTTGGGTCAGCCGATGATCTCGTTGACTCATACCCACGGTATCGACCAACACTAACCGCTTGTTCTGCATTTTCCCTTGTAGTTCAGCTAAATCGGCGTCATCGTGCAGCGCAAAGATATCGACATTAAGCAGCTCGGCATAGGTCGCCAGTTGCTGTTGCGCACCAATCCGGAAACTATCGGTGGTCACTAGCAATAGGCTCTCAGCGCCCATTTGCATCACGTAGTGCGCGGCAAGTTTCGCCGTTGTGGTGGTTTTGCCAACGCCCGTTGGCCCTACCAGCGCCACCACCCCTTCATGATGCAACAACTCCCAGTCTCGCTGGGCCCCCTTTAAGCGCATTTGTAGCTGCTCGGTTAACCACGCTTGAAGTTCTTCTTGGGTTGCTTTTGCCGCATTTAAATGGGCCGGTAGTAGTGCTACCAACTCGCGCGCTAAGGTATCTGAATAGCCCGCTGAACGCAGTTTAAGATAGCACCACTTGCGCTGATCAAGAGGCTCGCTGGTCGCCACCTGCTGCTGTAACAACAGGCGCATTTCTTGCACGTCATGCAATAATTGCCGGGTAAGATCGTCCGGCTGCGAGGTGACCGTTGACGGTGCGGCCAGGCTATCCAGTTCTTCTTCGCGTACCGCAAAAATTTCGTTGCCTGCATCATTATTGCGCGACATCACAATGATCGCGTCAGCACCTAGTGCTTCGCGAACTTGCCGCATCGCATCTTTGTGGCTACGAGCTTGAAACCGCTTTAAGCTCATGAACGTTCTCCAATAATTTGTACGACTTTAATTGTTCGATCATGGGGAATTTCCGCTTGCGACATCACCACTAGGTCATTAATTTGTCGACGCAAGAAATGCGTCATTAAGTCACGTAGTGCATGGGGAACAACCAATACCGGTGGCTGCCCCATGGTCATCGCATTTTGTACCGCAGTTTGCGCTTGCTGCTGCATGGTTGCTGCCATACCAGGTTCGATCGCGCTATTTTGTTGCAGTGCTTGCATCAGCATTTGCTCTAAGCTGGCATCGAGCCCTATCACTTCGAGTTCAGTGGCACTGCCAAACCATTTTTGGGTAATCATTCGGCCCAGCGCCACGCGCACATCGGCTAGCA
This sequence comes from Pseudidiomarina piscicola, assembly GCF_902806985.1. Classification (GTDB taxonomy): domain Bacteria; phylum Pseudomonadota; class Gammaproteobacteria; order Enterobacterales; family Alteromonadaceae; genus Pseudidiomarina; species Pseudidiomarina piscicola. The sequence goes on along the minus strand of NZ_CADCXY010000003.1, from coordinate 101,331 downwards.
TTTGCTGCACATCGGCCTGCTGCCCTTCAAACTCGGCAAGTTTATCGAAAATGGTGCGTAAATCGCGAATCGAAACGTCTTCTTCGAGGAGCTTTTGCAAAATACGCTGCAGGTTGGTCAAGCTAATACATTTCGGTACCACATCGTCGACCAGTAGTTTATTTTCTTCTGCCAGTTTGTCGACCAGTTTTTGCACTTCTTCACGGCCTAACAGCTCAGACGAATGTTGTTGCAATAAGTGATTTAGGTGGGTGGCGACCACAGTGCTTGCGTCAACCACGGTATAGCCATAAATTTGCGCATGTTCGCGTTGGTCCGCAGCGATCCAAATCGCCGGTAAGCCAAAGGCTGGGTCCGACGTTGCCACCCCTTCTACTTCGTTAGTAACTTCGCCTGGGTTAATCGCTAGCCATTGCTCGGGGTAAATTTCCGAGCGCCCTATTTCACTGCCTTTGAGCGTAAAAATATAGGTCTGTGGGGTCAACTCCAAGTTGTCGCGTATATGTACCACCGGCGGCAAGAAACCGACTTCTTGGGCAAACTTCTTGCGCACACTTTTGATACGGGTTAGAAGCTCGCCTTGTTGATTATTATCCACCAACGGAATCAGCCGATGGCCGACTTCCATACCTAAGGTGTCGACTAGGTTGACGTCTTGCCAACTGGCTTCCGGGGCACTGTAAGCTTCAATAGGTTCACTGGTTGCGGCCGCCTGGGCTGCGCTTGCGGCTTGCTCTTTTTGACGCTTTTGCAGGAACCAAGCTAAACCACCAAGAATGGCTGTAAAAAGTAAAAAGATGAAATTAGGCATGCCCGGCACTAAGCCCAGAAGACCAATCACACCACCGGCCAGCATTAACACTTTCGGATTCACAAACAGTTGCTTGATTAACTGCTGCCCAACGTCCTGCTCGGTATTCACCCGAGACACCGTAACACCTGCCGCTGTGGAGATTATTAGTGCCGGAATTTGTGCAACCAAGCCATCGCCGATGGTTAACAACACATAGGTATGGGCCGCATTACTCATACTCATATCGTGTTGCATAACGCCAATCATTAAGCCGCCAATAATATTGACCACCATGATCACCATGCCCGCGACTGCATCGCCACGTACAAACTTACTGGCGCCGTCCATCGAGCCATAAAACTCGGCCTCTTGAGCTACTTCCTGGCGCCGCAGGCGAGCTTCTTCCTCGCCAATCAAGCCGGCATTCAAGTCGGCATCGATGGCCATCTGTTTACCTGGCATGGCATCAAGGGTAAAGCGCGCACCAACTTCTGCGATTCGCCCAGCGCCCTTGGTGATCACCATGAAATTGATAATAACGAGAATGGCAAACACCACTAAGCCAACCGCAAAGTTACCACCAACGAGAAACTGACCAAAAGCCTCGATGACTTTCCCCGCCGCATCGCCCCCTTGGTGGCCTTCCATCAGCACCACGCGGGTGCTCGCCACGTTGAGTGACAAGCGCAATAAGGTTGAGAACAGCAATACCGCTGGAAAGGCTGCGAACTCTAACGGCTTTTGAGAAAACATGCTGACCAATAACACCATTAACGACAGCGCGATATTAAAGGTAAATAAGAAGTCGAGAATAAACGGCGGTAACGGCAATACCATCATCGCCAAAATCATTAAGATCAAGACTGGCCCGACAAATACCTGCATGCGGTCAAGTTTGATGCCATTCATTACGTCTTTCATTGCCACACTCACGACGGCGCTACCTCATAATCTTGCGGAATGTCTATCGTCGTTGGTTGCGGCGGTTGCGGCGCTTCACCAGCGGAAAACTTTTTGACTTGGAACGCCCATGCCAAAACTTCGGCAACGGCGCTGTAAAGCTCAACCGGAATTTCATGACCAATATCAACATGTTTATTGAGAGCTCGAGCTAGGGGCGGCGCCTCCAGCTGGGGTACCCGGTGCTCACTGCCGAGTGACTTAATTTTTTCAGCGATCAGCTCGACCCCTTTTGCCACCACCCGCGGTGCGCCCATGTTGCTATCGTCATATTTGAGCGCCACAGCATAATGGCTTGGGTTGGTGACAATCACGTCTGCCGTAGGTACATCGTTCATCATGCGTTGCTTGGCCATTGCTTGTTGCTGTTGGCGAATTTTCGCTTTGATTTGTGGGTCACCGTCGGTTTCTTTGTTCTCGCGTTTGACCTCATCTTTGGTCATTCGAAGTTTTTTGGTGTGGGTCATCAATTGGAAGGGAACGTCGAATAAGGCCACCACTATTAAGGTCAGCGCCATCAGTAAGCAGGCCGTCGCCGCAAGCTCCAGCGCTCCCATTAAGGCTTCACGTACTGGCTGTCGTAGTAGTTCCATAAACGAAAAGCGCTCGGCCCACAAAAACAAGCACAGCACCCCACCGACCAAGACCGTCTTGGCAATCGCTTTGCCAAGTTCCGCCAGTGCCTGGGTGGAAAAAATACGTTTTACGCCTTTGATAGGGTTCAGTTTTTCGAATTTCGGCTGTAACGACTTCGCCGACATCACCCAGCCGCCTAACAACGCCGGCGCCACGAGTGCCAACACCAGTAGCACCGCAAACATCGGCAGTATCGCCCACAAGGCTCGCTCGCCCAAACTCAATACCGCTTGTAACATGGGTCCCGTGTCGGTCACCCGTTGCCGATCGAACACAAACGATTGTTCCATGATCGAACCTAAGCTATAAAACAAAGGTGAACTCATCAGCCACAGCAAAGCCACACCCCCAAGAAGCATGACAAAGGTTGTCAGTTCTCGAGAGCGTGCAACTTGCCCCTCATCGCGCGATTTTTGTATTCGTCGCGCCGTGGGGTCTTCGGTTTTTTCCTGATCGCTCGAGCTATCTTCGGCCATGACCCATATGATTCGTTACCGAAAATTTTCGGTGAGACTATCGATAGCATCATTATGCAAACTTCGCGGCATTTCGAAGGCATGAAAAACGGTGAAAAATATCCGTTAATTGAAATTATTGGGTCAAAGTTGAGAGTGCTTCGGGCAGTAGGTTTAACTCACTTTCCGAATACTCGCGGGGGAAGAAGCCCTGTTCTCGGATAAAACTCGCCGACTCAAAGGTATGCACCACCAGTGTAATTCGACGATTGCGCGGGTCATCCGGTGCCGCGTTTTCGAGCGGTATGCGATCGGCAGCCCCCATTACCAGAAGTAGCTGGTCTGAGCTGAAACCACCCTCTAATAAAGCTTTACGAGAAGCATGGGCGCGATCCGTTGAAAGCTCCCAATTACTATAGCCCGACTCGCCCCCGGCATAAGGTAGTGAGTCGGTATGGCCGCTAATAGTTATTTGATTCGGAATATCATTCAGTAGCGGTGCCATGGTTTTCAATAGTCGTTCCATATAAGAAGCGATCACGTCACTACCGAGCTCAAACATCGGTCGGCTTTCCGTATCTAGCATCATGATCCGCAAACCTTCACGGGTAATATCAAAGCGCAATTGCGACTGCAGATCTTTCAATAACGGATCGGCCTGGACTGCCTGCTGGATGCGTTGCTGCAAATCAGCAAAATGACGCCGCACGTCTGACGGCCGCGTATGTTGCCGCATATCGATGCGAGCCTGCTCACCTTTTTGATGCACAGGGTCGTCGCCACCACCCTTAACCGGGCTGGTACTGGCTGAGTTTTTATCGCCCCCGGCCAGGGCTACTGCAAGCGGAGTTTTAAAGTACTCGGAGATACTTTGCCGCTGCTCTTCGCTCGACATCGACAGAATCCACATCACCAAAAATAGTGCCATCAGGGCGGTCATGAAATCTGCCAAGGCTATTTTCCAACTGCCACCATGATGCTTATGCTTTTTGCCTTTGCGCCGGCGAATGATAATCGGCTGGCGTTGCTCATCCATTACGACGATTCCGTTCCAGTACCACGCACATGGTTTTCAAGGGTTGAGAACGAGGGCCGCTCGCGAGTGTGTAGCGCTTTACGACCGAACTCGACAGCTAATTGCGGCGCGTAGCCATGCATACTCGCCAATAACGTGACTCGAATCACTTGCAAGCTTTTCACCACTTCCGCTACCTGCCGTTCAACGCGACTAGCAAGCGGGTTAATAAAGCCATAGCCCAGCAAAATACCTAAAAAAGTTCCCACGAGTGCGTGGGCGATCATGTTCCCCATCACATCGGGTGGCACATCTGCAGTGCTTAACGCCCGTACCACTCCTAATACTGCTGCAACGATACCAAAAGCCGGCATGGCATCACCTACTTTGGTGAGTGCATCTGCTGGAATTTCACCCTCTTGCTCAAACACCTCTATTTCGTGCAGCATCAATTCATCAAGCTCATGGGGATTCATGTTGCCACTGATCATCAAACGCATATAGTCAGTGATAAAATCAACCAACATAGGGTCTTCCATCACGCGCGGGTGCGCGGCAAATATCGGACTTTCGTTGGGGTTCTCGACATCTGCTTCGGCGGCAAGCATACCTTCACGACGCATTTTGTTCAGTAACTCGTAAATCACCGCCAATAACGACAAGTAGGTTTCTTCGTCGTGACGCGTCGACGCTTTCAGTTTTTTGGTAATACTAAAGGTCGCTTTGATGGCTTTGCCGTTGTTCGCAGAGATAAAAGCGCCTATCGCGGCACCACCGATAATCAAAAACTCAAGTGGCTGAAATAAGGGACCTAGCGCACCGCCAGCTAAGGCATAGCCGCCGAACACACAGACAATAACAACTACGAAACCAATTAGAATAAGCACTACACGGCCCTTTTTGTCGCATCAGTTAAGGATATATCGGCTGAGGGGGAGAAAACTTGAGTAAAAGTTCCAATACTTCGAGGTGATTTAGGGCCAGTTCAGGTCATTCTTTTTGAGTCGCTTCCACCGACTGCAACCAAACCAATAATTCCGCTACAATTTCCCACAACTGGGCCGGAACAAAGTCCCCCACTTCAAGCTTCGCAAGCAACATTACTAGGTCTTCTGACTCGTGCACAAAAACACCATGGGCGCGGGCTTTTTCAATAATACGTTGGGCAAGTTCATGGTCACCTTTCGCTACCACTTTGGGGGCGGGGTCAAACGCTTGATACTTGAGTGCCACGGCTTTTTTGTTAAGCGGTCCTGAGTCACTCATAATCCACCTCGAACCACGAGCGACTCAAGGGTGATTTGATGCCGCTGGAACAGACCCTCGCGCAACTTTGGCGCCGCTGCCTCGAGCAAGGCGTGCCACTGGTCCTGGGTTTGCAGCTCTAAATGCAAACGTTCCGATTGCATACGAATACGAGCACGCAAGCGCCCCAAGGTTTGCATTTTAAGTTCTATTTCGCTGGTCCAACCGTCGTCAAATTCATGCTCACCACTGGGTGAACGTTGGTCGCGCCAGCGCCGAACTAAAGGGTGAATATCGGGCTGCACGACACCAAACAACTGCAGTTCTGGGGACACATTAAATTCGAAGCGAAACAACCCAGAGCTGACCATTTCTAGTTGTTGCTTGGCCAACACATTGCGCAGGTGGCTAGCACTATTTTGCGGCTGCTGTTGAATTCTACTGAAAGGTAACTGTAATTCTGTCCAACGCTTTAGCGCATGTTCGTAAAACAGGCCCGAGAGCTGAGTTTTACCGTGCAGGTGCTTAATTAAAGCGTCAATTTGGATGCTCTCGCGCTGGCTAAAAAACGGCGCTTCACGTACGCCACCGGGGCGCGGCGCCGCGCTTTGCGAACTTAATTCAGCTTGGAAGCTTGTGACCAATTGCACCAGCCGAGCAAGCTGTTGACCTGCTTGGCTAAACTGTGTTGCTGACCCCGCTGCTTGAATAGGCGCCACCGGTGCTGCGCCGCGAGAGTTTAAAGGCACGGTGCCTTTCTGCGCAGCGACCTGATGCACTAAGGTATCAAGAAGCGGGGTTATACTACTCAATTGCGATAACTACTCTCTAGGGTTTGCTTGTTATGCATACTGAGAATGGTCTTCTCAAGTGACTTGCGATAATTCAGCAAGTGGTTTTTGATCTCGTGATCTTGGTCGATAATCACTTCAAGCAATGACCGCTTTTGCTCTTGCTCCGCAGCATCTAGTGGAGCCTCGTGTTCCATACTCTGTAAACGCTCAACTTCACAAATATAATCAAGTTCATATTCAATCAAACTATTCCAGTCGCCTTGACGGACGCTGGCAAGCATTTTATTCGAGTGTTCCAGAAGAGTTTGGTAAGACATTATCACCTCTTTCGCAGTCATTGCTGGCTTAGTATCTTTAAGTTTAGGCGAATAACTCACGATAGCTATCCGCCTACTGTTTCTTTTGCAATTCCATTCCAAGCTTCGGCAAGCTCAGTTAGCACTTTTTCGACCGCAACGAGCCGTTGCCGATCATTGTGTAAATTCGCCTGAATTAATTCATTCGCGGCATAGTCATAGAGCGCATCGAGCTGTGCGGCAATGGCGCCGCCCTGCTCTTGATCTAACGAGACCTGCAGCCCTTCGGTAACAATGCGCAAGGCTTTACCAATGGCTTCGCCTTTAAGGGCGGTGTTGCCGGCATCTAAATGGATTTTTGCCGCCTTGAGGTGGCTTAAACACTTGGCAAAAAGCAAGGCAATAAGTTTGTGACTACTAGCACTCAGTACCTCGGTTTCAACATCAACACGACCGTAGGCCGCGGCTCCCTTCATTCCATACATAGCGACTGTCCTTTATTTCCGGCCTAACTGGGCGTTGAGTGAATCAAATTGCTGTGTCAAATAAGAACTGGTCGAGTTCATATTGGCGATCATGCTATCGAGTTGGGCAAACTGAGTGCGATAGCGTTCCACCGTTTGGCCAATAGAGATTTCTTCACGGGCGATGCGTTCATCAATACGGGTGATCGCACTCTTCATACCCTCGGTACTGGTTGAAATAACACCATTTTCATCCAGTAAACGGTCAATAACTGTTTTTGCTTGGCTACTAAAGCCGGGCTGTTCGTTTTGGCCGGTGAAAAAGGTGGTTAAATCGCCCAGTTGCTCGTTGGTAACCGTCGCCAGTTTTTCATCGTCGACGGTAAGTGAGCCGTCCAATTCTCGGGCAATTCCTAACTCAGACAAGAAGGTGAAACTAGAGCTTTCCACGACCGTTTCCGAGAAAATAGAACGCAATTCAGACTGCACCATGCGCAGGCTGCTATCGCCGAGTAGGCGCCCGCCACTTTGCGTTTCCGCGTTGTAAGAACCGAGATCTCGAACCGTCGAGTTCAGGCTGTTATACGACTTAATAAAGTCTTTCACTGACTTCTCAATCGCATTGCTATCGCGTGTAATCGCCAGTTCCGACGTTTCACCGGCTTTGCTCAAGTTAAGTGTGACCCCTTGAATCGCTTCTTCTACTTGGTTCGATGCGCTTTCAACGGTGAGTCCATTGACTGTAAAGCGGGCGTTAGTGCCTGCTTGCACGGTCGCTGAGTCACTCGTTAATTCACCACCAAATCCATTAAAACTGAGATTCGAGACACTCGCTTGTTCACCGGTTTTTGCCGAATGAATAACCAGCCGATAAGGCGAAGTTGCATCACCGTCATTGATGACACTTGCAACCACGTCGTTTTGGGCGGCATTAATACCGTCACGAACTTGATCGAGCGACGATGCGTCAGCGGCAATACTAATCGTGTGTGTATCACCGTTGGCAAGAGTGATATCGATATCGCCTGCGCCTAATTCTCGGGCTTTATCGTCGAGCCCGATGGTGGCGCTGCTATAGGATTTAGCTAAGGCTTCCACCGCAATCGAATAGCGCCCTGGTACCGCTTCAGAATTTGCTGCCGCCGAGAAGGCGTCACCAAAAACGTTGCTTTTAACCGCAGCAAAGGTTTCTGCTTTGCCCAGTTGCGCCAATGAATTTTGAAATTGCGACAGTGTGCCCTCAAGCTTACCGTACGCCGAAATTTGTGACTGAAAACTCGCTTTTTGCACAGCTAGCGGTTGCAGGCGTTGACGCTCTGCCGACTCTAATTGATTTAGTAATCCATTTAAGTCGAGTCCTGAACCGACACCTAGTGACGCAATTGATGCCATAACTTTAAACCTCGTCTGAAACCCCGGCCAGTGTGCCTTATTTATCGACTTTTAAACCTTTTAATAAAGCCTAAAAAGCGACGCTTATTACATTATCGTCATAACTGCCATAAACTTTAGTTTTGCACCGCAACAATTTCTCGTATGCCACCGAGTACCCGTAGCTTCGAGTCTTGTAGTGTTTCACCAAGCTCATGATCCGGTGGGTTGGCATGGGGTGTCAGCCGTACTTCGCGGATCTTGTTGTCAGCATCAAGCCCGGTCACCCATGCTAATTGCCCCGAGTCGAATCGAATTAAACTCCCTACTGCAATTTTACCAAAGCGCTCCAGATAGCGCGCTTTCCAGCGGTCATCAAAAACCCCATGTACCCCGTTGATTAACTGCCATGCTGTTGCGCTATTCAGTGGGTTTCGATCAGGCCGTGGGCGCTGTAAAGCGTCCATCACATCAATGACCATAGCGGCCCGGGCTAGTTGACCAATGGCGTCGCCAGACAGACGGTTAGGGTACCCTTTACCATCTAACCGCTCATTTACCTGTAGCACGACGTTTTCAGAAATCGCTGGTGGAATCCACTTGATGCCAAGTGCTGCATGGTAGGTTTTCTTGGCGTGTTCTTGAATTTGTTGATACCCCAAGTGACTCAGCGAGGTCGAGCGCCAAAGCGTAGGGTTGATTAGAACCTTGCCAAGATCATGAATTAACGCGGCTGCCGTCGCTGACTTCAACACATCTTGCGGGGTTTTAAGGGCGAGCAGTAGGTCACCTAAACGGCTTGCTACCGCGATGCAGTGTTGCACCCATAGCGACTCATGATGCAGGCACTGGGTGGCAAATAGAACGGCTTCACGGTCTTCTTTGAGCAACTGCAATAGATGGTCTGTTTGCTTCGACAGCTGATAGCTATCGAATCGCCCTTCCTGTTGTAGTAATAGCATTTGACTATCAAGGTATCCGGCAAGATTCGCCAGCAAATTAGCCATGGGGGTGGGGTGATTACGCGACTGTCGGCGCCCCAATAGCGCCTGACCACCATCTTTATAGGTAAATAGATCCGTCGGCGATCTATGACTTCCCTCATGCGCGTTGCGGCTGGCCTCTCGCTCGATTTCTTGCACCAGGTTCCATATTTGCCGTTCCTGTTCGACATTCTGAAACCTAACACCGGCGGCAATCACTTTACGATCGTAGTCGGTTTGTATGTGGCGAATATCCGCCATAAGCTCCAGTTGCGTACCATTGGGGAAGGTTAATTCGCACATGGCAACAAAGTCAGGTAGGAGTTTCGATGCGCTTGAATAAATACTAAATTCAGCTAAACAGCCATCGGCCGACAGGTCCCGCAAATCGCCTACCAGACTAATGGTTTCACCAGAGTCTAAACTTGAACTTTTGAGGGTCACTAAGGCTTCCATGCCAACGCGCAATGTTGCCCGAAAACTTGCACGACGTTGCCGTACTTCAACGCGGTTAGGCCAAGTAACTTTGCCCAGCAAACGACCATCGAGGTTTTCAAAGCGCTCGACTTTTACCGGTGCGGTTCTCACAAAACCCGTTGGGGTGTAACCGTAAATAAGAAAATTCGCGCCGCCACGAAGTGGAGGTACAAAGTCACGAATACCGGTGAAGTCTAAGATGATCTCTTCTTCTGGCGTTATCTCGTGAAACAGCGCTGGGTACTCTTCATTGCTGCCGTTTTTAAGACAAACGGAAGCCGTACCGCGTTGCGCGAGCTTCTCTAAATAGGCAGCAATTTGCGGGGTGTTCGTCACCGATTGCAGCTCATCCTGACTGTCTTCTTGCTTGGCCAATTCAACGTCCTCACAGATCCTTTGCGTCAGTATCGGCCACTGCGGGTAATTCTTTAGTTATTAATGCACGAGATTTACGCCTTACAAATAAAAAATAAAAAGTGCTAAAGATTTCAGAAACGTGACCGATAACTAGGTTGACGGCAGGCCAAATCGGCGGCCCAATTTGAAATCAAATAAGGAATAGGACTATGTCAGTAATTAATACCAACATTACTTCGATGATTGGTCAGCAAAACCTGATGAAGTCGCAATCTGCATTGCAAACTTCAATGGAGCGTCTTTCATCTGGCCTGCGTATCAACAGCGCTAAAGACGACGCTGCTGGTCAAGCAATTGCCAACCGTATGTCTTCACAGATCACCGGTCTTTCGCAAGCACAACGTAACGCGAACGATGGTATCTCTGTTGCACAAACAGCAGAAGGCGCATTAAACCAAGTTAACGATAACTTGCAGCGTATTCGTGAATTGAGTGTACAAGCGCAAAACGGCACCAACTCACAAGACGACTTGAACTCGATTCAAGCTGAAATCACTCAGCGTTTAAGCGAAATCGACCGTATCTCTTCTGAAACCAGCTTCAACGGCACTAAAGTACTTGCCGCTGACCAAGCGCTTTCAATTCAAGTTGGTGCAAATGACGGCGAGAAGATCGACGTTAACTTGAAAGAAATGAATTCTACCACCCTGAATATGGATACATTCAACGTCAATGGTCTTGAATCAAGCGGCTTGACTGCTTTACAAACTGGCGACTTTGTCGACGGCGACGGTGACGACGTTCCAGCAGGTAACTTAACGCTGACTGACGCCGGCTCATCATTCACTGCTGCAGGATTATCACAAGACGACAGCGGCCAATGGTATGTCTCTGGTACTGATGCAGATGGTAACAATGCCTTTATCGCTGTAGACTCTTCTACCTTTACCATCGGTGACGGTACTGCAGGCGCAGGCACCGACGACGGTACCCTAACGGTGAACTTTAACTCTGACACAGCAACAATTCTTTCTGAGCGTTCAGCCTCTCCATTAGCGGCAATCGACTCAGCATTAAGCGACGTTGATACCTTGCGTTCAGACTTAGGTGCTATCCAAAACCGTTTCGAGTCTGCAATTACTAACTTGCAAACCAACGAAACCAACCTGGCAGCAGCACGTTCACGCATCGAAGATGCTGACTATGCGGTTGAAGTTGCGAGCATGACGCGTTCACAGATCTTGCAACAAGCAGGTACATCTGTGTTAGCGCAAGCGAACCAGCTGCCACAATCAGTGTTATCGCTACTAGGTTAATAACACCTGACAAGCGTTAAAGCAGAGGCGCCTCGTGGGCGCCTCTACTATTTCTATCGGCGGGTACTATGGCAAGCAAAAGCATTAAAGCAAACGAGTTGATAACTGAGCTGCTGCCCAAGTTACAAATTATTGAGCGCGTGATTATCGACAAGGTTGACGACTTGGTCTGGAAAGCACCCGCACAACGCGAGCGTATTCTTGAACTAAAAAGTGAGTTCGAGCTAGAGCTGGTGATGATAAAAAGTAACATCCGTCACTTACTCGAACGAACGCAGGGCCAGTATGATCTGCAAAGAATTGAGACCGATGAAACTGAATTAGCGTTGACGGCCGACGAGGCCATCGCCATAGACGCCGCTTGGCGACTCTATCAAAAAGTGGACAAAATCGCCGCGCACTTCAATTTATCTATGTAAGCGTTAAACCTGCATACTCATAATTTCTTTATAAGCACCGACCAACTTATTCCGCATCTGCACTCCCATATCAAACGCAAGACCGGCTTTTTGTTTTGCCACCATCACCTCGCTCAGCGAAACATTAGGATCGCCCAGTTGAAACGCGGTGGTTTTGGCACCTGAGGTCTGTTGCAGTTCATTGATTTTTTCGACGGACTGCTTGAGCTCAGCAGCGAAACCTTGATTCTGCGGCGCTTGGCTCGCATTGACGCTATTCGTTTGCACCTGTTCTTGCATCGCCTGCATCTTGTTTAATGCAGTTTGAATGGCTGGCACGCTCATTTTTCTTTCCTTTTACAGCCGAAAACATGGTTACGACATAAGGTATCACTGTGCACGAACGTCGAAAGACTTATTAAGGGATAAAAAACTGCTCTTTTCTTCGGTTTCCGCTTGCCTGGTTGTTTGCATAATGTGCTCTAGAAAATTCCGTCTAAACCTAAGAGTTGATTCGCGACATGGCAGCATCCCAAGCACCAGCGACGAACGCTGGGCACGCAACGAAACAAAACAGCGCAAACGCCACTAACCAGAGTGGCGTTATTAGCTGGCTGGTGTCGGTAAAAGAAAATGGTCTCGTACCCTTGCTACTGGGCGGCGCGGCTTTCATCGGTTTGATGATTGCGCTCGCGTTGTGGGCGTCGACCCCCGATTATCGCGTACTTTACAGCAATTTGTCTGAAGCCGACGGTGGCGAAATTATTGCCGAGCTGGACGCTCGCCAAATTCCTTATCAACTGAGCGCTAGCGGTGCTATTTCGGTGCCTAGCGATCAGGTACATCGGCTTCGTTTGCAAATGGCCGAGCAAGGCTTGCCCAACGCGGGCAATGTCGGTTTCTCACTGTTAGACAACCAAGCCTTTGGTATTAGCCAGTTCACCGAAAAAGTCAACTTCCAGCGCGCCCTTGAAGGTGAGTTGGCAAGCTCGATTGAAGCCTTAGGGCCGGTGCAAAAGGCCCGTATTCATTTAGCCATGGCCAAAGACTCAGTATTTGTGCGTGACCGGCAGCCAGCCAAAGCATCGGTCGTTGCCACCTTACACCCCGGCCGCACGCTTACCGAAGGTCAGGTGCAGTCGGTGGTACATATGATTTCAAGTAGTGTTGCCAACCTCAGCCCTGACAACGTGACCGTGGTTGACCAACACGGCAGCCTACTTTCAAGCCAGTCTGACAATGAGTCACTCAACGGCAGTAAACTTGACTACGTAAAGCAAGTTGAAAGCACCTACGAAAAACGTATCAAATCGATTTTAACGCCCTTTTTAGGGCCCGAGAACGTTCAAGCACAAGTGGTTGCCGACGTCGACTTCGCCATTCGAGAAGCCACGGCCGAACGCTATACCCCAAACCAAACCAGTGATACTGCAGCGGTGCGCAGCATTCAGCGTAATCTGAATGTTAACGGTAATGGCGCAGCGGCCGAAGGAATTCCTGGTGCCGTTAGCAACACCCCACCTGGGGTCGCTGCCTCACCGATTGTTGACCCTGCGAACAACGATGCCGATACCGAACCCACGGCAAACCTGCAAATGCAGCAAGACCAAGTTGTGAACTATGAAGTCGACCGCACCGTCGAACATATCCAGCACCAACAAGGTGTGCTGCAGCGTTTGTCGGTGGCAGTGGTGGTCAATCATCGCGTGACCCTCGATGCAAACGGTGAGCCACAGCTTGAACCGCGCAGCCCCGAAGAGCTTGATCATATTAATCGCTTAGTCCGACAAGCGATGGGGTATTCTGATGCGCGCGGCGATCAGCTTGAGATTGTCAATGCGCCCTTTGTTACCGAGACCCATGAAGTGGTTGAAAGCCCTTGGTATGAGCAACAACATATCATTGACCTAATTTCACAGCTGCTGAAATATGCGGTGGTTGGTATCGTAGGACTGATGTTCTATTGGCTTATTTTGCGCCCGTTACTGAAGCGCCGACGTGATGCTGTTCCGACCCAAGGGAGACAAGAGCCTAGCACCTCAAAAGGCCAATTGCGCGCAGTTGTCGGCGACGAAGACGACAACATGCCATACGGCACGTCCTCTGCCGAGGCCACTACTGTGGCCAACAGTGCGGCTAACAGTACCGCCAACTTAAGCCCTTCGCATAACAATTATGACGCCGCCTTAACGAAAGCGAAAACGGCCGCGCAGCAGCACCCTCGTCAAGTTGCACAAGTTTTGCAGAACTGGATCGCTGAGGAACACAATGACCAATAATACTGGCACCATGTCTCATGCAAACGCCGCGGGTATCAGACAAGCCGCGCTCATTCTTTTGGTGCTTGAAGAAGAGGCCGCGGCCGAGGTGCTGAAGCATTTTCCCGCCAATATGATTCAAAAGATCAGTAAAGAAATGTCTAAGTTAAATGGCATCACCCAGGCGGAAATCGAATCAGTACTTAACAACTTTCATAACGACTTCAGCCAAACCCCTAGCTTAGACAAAAACGACGACTACGTGCGTTCGGTGCTCACCAAGGCTCTGGGCGAAGACCGCGCCAATACCCTGATCGAAGACATCCTAGAGCACAAGGTGGGCGGCGCTGGTATGGACGCACTGAACCTGATGGAAGTGTCAGAAGTCGCAGAAATGATTAAAGACGAGCATCCGCAAATTATTGCCACTATTTTGATCCACTTAGATCGCGCCCAAGCCGCCGGTGTGCTCGAGTTATTCGAAGAGCGCTTGCGTAACGATGTGGTATTGCGAGTCGCATCGTTTTCTGGCGTACAACCTGCTGCGTTGCAGGAACTTACCGAAGTTCTCGGTGGCATGCTCGACGGGCAGTCGTTGAAGCGCAGCAAAATGGGTGGTGTACGTACCGCCGCTGAAATTCTTAACCTGCTCAGTGCCGGCCATGAAGATACGGCACTGGAAAACATTCGCGCCTTTAATGATGAGCTGGCACAAAAGATTATCGATGAAATGTTCTTATTCGAGAACTTGCTTGATCTGGATGACCGCAGCATACAAGTGCTCATGCGGCAAATTGAAACGCCTTCATTGGTGGTTGCCCTTAAAGGTGCGCCAGCAGAACTGGTCGATAAGTTTCTTAAAAACATGTCGCAACGCGCCGCACAAATGTTGCGTGATGATATGGAAACACGTGGCCCTACGCGGGTATCTCAGGTTGAGTCTGAGCAGAAAGCCATTCTACAGGTGGTGCGTAAATTAGCGGACTCTGGCGAAATTGTTTTAAGCAGTGGTGAAGATGCCTACATTTAAACCCTTTGAGCTAAACGCAAACAACCACGAGACCGCAGCCACCGCTGATCAGGAGTGGACCTCATGGGACTTCCAGCGTTTGCCAAAACGTTCAACAGCGGCAACCGATGAGGCTGCGAATGCGCAAGAGAGCGCCTCCTTTGAACCGCAAAGTGAGCTCAAGCAGCTACGCGAAAAAGCCCGCGCGGAAGCGTTTCAACAAGGGCTCGAGCAAGGCCGAGAGCAAGGCTTTACGGAAGGCTACAAAGACGGCCAAGAGCAAGCTCAAAAAGCCACTGAAGAGGCCTTTACAGAACGCTGCAGCAAAACTTTGACACCACTGAGCAGCATGGTCGAACACTTTAACCAAGCGGTTGCCAAACTCGACGAACAGTTTGCCGAAAGCCTAGTACAACTGGCCTTAACCGTCGGCAAGCAACTTGCCGGTGAGGCGTTAGAGGTACATCCGGAGCAGATTCTTACCCTAGTGCGCGAGATCTTACATGAAGACCCCTTTATTAAAGATCGCCCGACCCTGCTGTTGCACCCCGACGATCATACGTTGGTGGCAGAACACCTTGCCACAGAACTACAACAGGCCGGTTGGAAGCTTCGTCACGACGAACGTGTTGGTCGTGGTGGCTGTCGGTTGGTGAGTGAGCATGGTGAACTTGATGCCACCCTAGAAACTCGTTGGCAACGTATCACGGAACAGCTGCGAGGTTCACATGGAGGCAACTAATAGCCACCTAGCCAACTGGCAAACCGCCATTGACCGCGTGAACGGTGATGTTCAACAGCAACCCAAATGGACCCTGTGCGGCAAACTTGTGCGCGCCACCGGCATGGTGCTCGAAGCGGTAGGCATTCAATTGCCCGTTGGCAGTGCCTGCTTGATTGCCAACGGCGCAAGCAAAACAGAAGCTGAGGTGGTAGGTTTTGCCGATAATGTGACCTACCTCATGCCCCTCGACTCAGTACGTAATCTCGCCCCTGGGGCCCTAGTGATGCCTCTGGCAGGGCAAGCTCAACAGCGTCGTTTCCCGTTAGGCGAACAACTTCTTGGGCGCGTTATCGATGGCGCTGGTAACCCTATCGATGGTCGTAAAATCAGTAAAGACACCCCCTATGGTGAGCTCACCAGCAAAGCTTTAAATCCGCTGTCACGGGCCCCTATCCAGCAGCCACTTGATGTCGGCATTCGCGCCATTAATGCCCTGTTAACCATAGGTCGAGGGCAACGCATCGGCTTATTTGCCGGCTCTGGTGTGGGTAAGTCGGTACTGCTGGGCATGATGGCCCGCTACACCAAAGCCGATGTCATAGTGGTGGGTTTAATCGGCGAACGCGGACGCGAAGTGCAAGAATTTATTGAAAATATACTCGGTGAAAGTGGCCGTCAACGCTCTGTGGTGGTGGCCTCTCCGGCGGATGCTTCACCGCTGGAGCGTTTACAGGGTGCCTCGTACGCGACCCGGCTAGCAGAGTCCTTTCGCGACGAAGGCAAGCATGTACTGCTACTAATGGACTCACTAACGCGTTACGCCATGGCGCAACGAGAAATAGCCTTGGCCATTGGCGAGCCGCCGGTGACCAAAGGTTATCCGCCGAGTGTGTTTGCGAAAATACCCGCTTTGGTTGAGCGGGCTGGCAATGGGCCACGCAATGGTGGTGCTATCACGGCGTTCTACACAGTACTTACCGAGGGTGACGATCAACAAGATCCCATCGCCGATTCAGCGCGCGCCATTCTCGATGGACATATCGTGCTTTCGCGGGAGCTAGCAGAGAGTGGGCATTACCCCGCAATTGATGTTGAAGCATCGATAAGTCGCGTCATGTCATCGGTAGTTAGCAGCGAGCAACTGCAAGCCGCGCGGCGCATGAAAAAACTGTTTTCGGTGTATCAGCGTAATCGTGACTTAGTGAGCGTGGGTGCGTACAGCCCCGGGCACGACCCGTTACTTGATCAAGCGGTACAGAAGTACCCAAAAATTGAACACTTCTTGCAGCAGCAAATGGATGAACAAGCCCATTTTGATGCCGCTATTGAAGGCTTAGGATCGCTATAAGGATTGGCATAATGAACAATGGTACTTTAGCGCATTTAACTGAACAAGCAGAGCAGGCGCGCACGCAGGCCGCCAAAGTGCTGGCCGACGATCGCAACAATACACAAAAAATTGAACAGCAGCTAAAGGTGCTTAAAGACTACCGCAACGAGTATGCACAGCAATTACAGTTGCAACTCATGGCGGGCATGAAACCTTCGATGTTAAGCACCTATCGAAGCTTTTTAGTAAGTCTGGATAATGCGATTTTGCAAGCTCAACAAACCCTTGCTCAGCATCAGCAGAAAGTGTCATCGAGCCAGCAAACATGGCGCGACAAACAACAGCGTTGGCAATCGTTTGATTTATTGCAAACACGACAGCAGCAACAAATTCGGCAACGCGCAGAACGACGCGAGCAAAACCTAACAGACGAGTTATCGATGGCGTCGTATTTACGTCAGCAAAAAAAGGCTTAAACAGCGATGATGAATGTGGCGAACTTTAAAGCTGTGACCGCTCTTGCGGCAACGCCGAGCAATGAACAATCTGCACCTAATGCTATCGGCGGCGGGTTCACGGAGATGTTTGCTCGCCTGACTGCAGCGACCAGTTCCCACATCAAGCAAGGCGCAAACCCAGCGTTGCCGACGACCTTAAATGACGCATTAACGGCTGATGACAGCACAGACAAGACGGCTGAAATCAAACTTGCGTCGGTTTTTCGGAAAAACGATGAGGCCGATACGGTTGTTGATACTGTGGCCGATACGGTTGTTGATACTGTGGCCGATACGGTTGTTGATACTGTGGCCGATACGGTTGCAAATACTTTGGGCCTAAATATGGCGGCACTGCAGCCACCGTTACAAACAACTGCGGCAGCCACCAAGCCGGCGGCCAATGAACTCATTCAACACTACAATCAACCGAAAACTCGCCCACCGCAGCCAGTTACCAACCTTGACAGTAAAACTCAGGTGACGGCGCAGCCGATGCTGACGGCCGTGATAACTGAGGCCAGCCAACAAGCCAGCAAACAGGCGAGCAAGCAAGCCAGCCAAGTGGCGCCGCCAGTAGCGACACAACCGGTGCAGTTGCAGCCGAAGGTACAGTTAAAAGCGGCCCCAGAAGTTCAGTTAACGGTATGGCAGACCAAGCGAACGTCACTTACTACTGGTTTACCAATAGAGCACGCTGAACCTATGCGGCACACGGCAGATGCGCTACTGCAACAATCGATACAGGATAGCGCTCGGCCTTTAAACACCGCGCCAACGCCAGCACCGGTAGCAACTTCAGCGCCTAGCATGACGCTACCCGCAAGCGTGGGCTCACAAGCCTGGCAGAAGCAAATGAACGATGCCATGTTCCAAATGGTGACACGCAATCAAAATGAATTAGTACTTAAGGTGCGGCCCGCCGAGCTTGGTCCAATTCAGATTCAAATGAATCAAGACGACGGCAAAACACAATTGGCCATTTTTACCCATAGCCATCATGTACGTGCGGCATTGGAGGCGGCACTGCCACAGTTGCGTGAAGCGATGAATGCGCAAGGGCTAACCCTTGCCGATGCCGAATTTCATCAGCAAAATGAAACACGACAAGAATTTCAGCAAGGCACATCTCAACACTCTAAGGGTGGCGAACAAGGTTCAGGCACAGAGCGCCGAACTGACGAGCTTGCCGAGACACCGGTGCAAGACCAACCACCTAGCGAACCACAGCCGCAAAATACTAGAGTCGATTTGTACGCCTAGCGTCAAGACAACCAATAAAGGAATCAATAAATGGCCAAGAACGCCGACGAAAAGAAACCTGCTTCAACCTCTAAGCTAATGTATGTATTGATGTTTCTCATGCTTGGTTTGATAGCCATTAATACTTGGCTGCTATGGGACACGCGCGCCAATACGGCGGTCACAGCGAACCCTGAAGGCACGGCTGAAGTCGAGGAGAAAGAGCCTTATGAGCCGGTGTTCCTGACCATTAAGCCCTTTACGGTTAATTTAGAAAACGATCAATTTGGCCCACGTCTACTTTATGCAGGTTTAACCCTCGAACTACCCAATGACGATGTTCGGGCGTTACTTGATAAAAACATGCCACAGGTACGTAACCGTTTGTTAGTGCTACTGTCGGGTAAGAATGCCGAACAAATTGCGCAATCAGAAGGTAAACAGCTGCTGGCCCAGAGCATCGCTAACACCCTGAGCGAGCCTTACAATGGTGACGAGTCGATTGAAATTAACAAAGTTTTGTTTACCGAATTTATTGTGCAGTAAGGTAGCAACATGAGCGACGGCAATGAACTTTCAAAAGAAGAGCTCGACGCCTTGCTCTCGGATGCTTCAGAGGAATCAACTGAAGCCGATGAGGGTTCAAGCACGAGCCTGAAAGGCAGCGACAGTCAGTTTTTTGACCCGGCGACGCAAGCACGCATCGTGCGCGATCGCTTGCATACGCTCGAGGTCATTAACGAGCGCTTTGCGCGTCAGTTCCGCATGAACCTTTTCAATTTGTTGCGGCGCAACGCAGATATTAGTGTGCAATCGGTACGCTATCAGCGCTATAGCGAGTTTGCCAAAGAAGCCCCTGCGATGGCCAACATCAACATGGTATCAATGAAGCCCTTGCGTGGAACGGCACTTATCACCTTTCCACATAGCTTGGTTTCGGTGATCGTTGAGAACTTGTTTGGCGGCGACGGGCGCTTTGTAACACGGCATGAAGTGCGCGAATTCACGGCCACCGAGCAACGCATTATCAATCGAGTGCTCAACCTTGCCATAGACGCGTACCAAGAATCTTGGCGTGCGGTGCACCCCATTGAGATCCGCTATATTCGCTCGGAAATGCATTCCAAATTTGCCACCATAACCAGCTCACCGAGCGAGATCGTGGTTGCCACCAGCTTTCATGTTGAAATTGGCCAGCTTGAAAGCGATTTCACCATTTGTATGCCATACGCGATGGTAGAGCCGCTACGCGAGAAGCTTTCCAACTTGCGCGCCGACCTAGGTGGTAGTGGCAACGATAAAATCTGGCATAACCGCATCAAAGAAGAAGTCCAGCAGTCACAGGTTGAGCTGGTGGCGAACTTTGTCGAACTCAACTTACGCATACCGCAGGTGATGTCGCTCAAGCCCGGAGATGTGGTGCCGATTGACTTACCAGAAAAGGTCGTCGCCACGGTCAACAATTTGCCGATGCTCGAGTGTGAATTTGGTAATACCGAACACAAACGGGCACTGAAGGTACAGCGCATACTAAATAACCATCGCGTGCCCGAAGCTATTTTACAAGCAAGAACGCAATCTGGGTTTTCCCCACTAAAAGCGAAGGAATCAGATAATGAGTAATGAGAACCAGAACCCATGGGATGATGCGTTGCAAGAAATGCAAGACAACGACAAGCAAGGCTCGGCTACCGACGCAGCGGCCAACGATCTCGATATGATCATGGATATTCCGGTAAAACTGAGCGTTGAGCTGGGTCGCACCCAGGTGACCATTAAACAGTTGCTTGAGCTTGCGCAAGGCTCAGTGGTTGAATTAGACGGACTCGCCGGTGAGCCAATGGACATCCATATTAATGGTTACCTTATTGCCCAAGGCGAAGTAGTGGTGCTGGACGACAAATACGGCATTCGTATTACCGAAATTGTAACTCCAGCAGAGCGTGTGCAGAAGCTAAACCGATGACCACCAACGCGACACAGGCCCCTGCGCTTGAACTTTCCAGCGGCTTAGCCATGTTTGGCCAAGTGGCCGGCGTATTAATTTTGATCGTGGCGGTGATTTTTATCTGCGGCTGGCTGTTTCGTAAGCTCGCGCTGTCACCGCAAGGTGCCCATCGTGTCGCGAAAGTGGTGAGTACCACCCATCTTGGCGCGAAAGAGCGCTTGTTGGTGGTGGAAATTGACGATAAATGGATCGTCCTTGGCGTTACCCCTCAGAGTATTTCAAAAGTACATGAAATGGCGCCACAAGAGCGCCCCGCTAAGCCCTCAGGCTCGTTTGCGGAACGCTTTCAAACGGCCTTTAAACAGCAACTAAGTAACTCAAGTAAGTAAGGATTTGCGGTGATTAGAAGTGTCATTATTCTGCTAGCGTTACTTGCGTTGCTGATGCCTGAAACATTATGGGCACAAAGTATTCCCGGCCCCAGCATCGAACAAACGGCCGACGGACAGCAATGGTCGTTACCGCTGCAAACCCTATTATTTTTAACCAGCCTAACCTTTCTGCCTGCAGTGCTGTTAATGATGACCTGCTTTGTTCGAATCGTCATTGTTTTTAGCCTGCTGCGTACCGCGATGGGCACCCAATCGGCGCCGCCGAATCAAGTCCTTTTGGGGTTAGCGCTGTTTCTTACGTTCTTTATTATGGGCCCGGTATTTACTGAGATTTATGAGCTCGCTTGGCTGCCATTTAGTCAAGACACCATTGGCTTTCAACAGTTTCTGGAAACAGCCGGCGGCCCACTGCGTGAGTTCATGTTGGCCCAAACCCGTGAATCTGATTTAGCCATGTTTACCGAACTGGCGGCGGTCGGGCCCCTTGCTGGCCCTGAAGATGTGCCTTTTCAGGTGCTGGTGCCCTCGTTTGTCACCAGTGAGCTAAAAACCGCCTTTCAAATCGGCTTCACTATTTTTATTCCGTTTCTAATTATCGACTTAGTGGTCGCCAGTGTACTGATGGCGCTAGGTATGATGATGGTACCGCCAGCGACTATTTCGCTACCCTTTAAACTCATGTTATTCGTGTTGGTCGATGGCTGGCAGTTGCTGATCGGTTCACTTGCTAACAGTTTCTACTTTTAGAGCCGCCTATGACGCCCGAAACCGTAATGACCATCGCTTATCAAGGCATGCTCGTCTCATTGCATTTAGCCGGCCCGCTATTGCTTACCGCGTTGGGGCTGGGGTTGCTGATAAGCTTGTTTCAAGCGGCAACGCAAATCAACGAAATGACCCTGTCTTTTATTCCGAAAATTCTTGGCGTACTGACGGTTCTGGTAATACTTGGCCCCTACCTGTTGCAGCTTATTATCGACTTTACCACTCGTTTATTTACCAATATTCCTAATATGATTCAGTAGGTGCGGGTATGGTAACGGTCACTTTCGCCGAACTTGAAAGCTGGATAAGCCTATTTTTTTGGCCCTTCTGTCGCTTTACTGGACTTTTTATCAGTGCGCCCATTCTTAGCCACTCCAGCATTCCTAATCGCGTCAAACTAGCGGTGGTCGCTATTCTTAGCATTCTGGTTGGCCCGTTGTTACCACCGATGCCCGAGGTACCGCTGTTCTCATGGGCCAGCTTTGGCATTATCGTTGAGCAACTAGTGATAGGCGCTGCTATCGGTGTGGTGATGCAGATTATTTTTGCTGCGATTCAAGCTGCTGGTGAGTACATTGGCTTACAGATGGGGCTTGCCTTTGCGAGCTTTTTCTCGCCCGACAGTGGCACCAACACGATGATTTTATCGCGCTTTTTCTTTGTCTTCTCGAGCTTAATGTTTGTCACTATCGATGGTCATTTACTACTCATTGAAACCCTCGTTCGCTCGTTCGCGTGGCTACCGATTGCCAGTGTGGCAAGTTTACCCAGTGATATTTTCATGGCCATCGTACGCTTTGGTAGCGTGGTCTTTAGTTCAGGTATATTGCTGGCGTTGCCGGTGTTTGGCGCGCTGCTTATCGTCAATTTAACCTTAGGCATACTGAATCGCTCAGCGCCGCAGCTAACCGTGTTCTCGGTCGGTTTTCCGATGTCACTAACGCTGGGAATGGTGTTGTTGGTGGTGTTAATGACCGAGCTAGGGGCTTATTTACAAGCCCTGTTCCAGCTCGGTTTTCAGTTTCTTGATAGTTTATTCTTAGTCTAGCGCCTAGAGAAATTTGAATAAGCTCATATCTTTCATTGAGGCAAAGGTCTGTTGTGCTGCTTGCAAACCAACAATGCGCAGACTGTATTCAGCACTTGCCTCAACATAGTTAAGGTCCGTCAAATCAGAGGTGGTTTGTGCATTCGCCAAGGTTTGGTTGCCGCTGATCACATCCAGGCTATCAAGTTCGTTTAACCGCGCCCCTAATTCAGCGCGCTTGGTCAACACATTATCGAGGCCATTATCAAACTGCTGCATGGCCGAACGGATCTGGTTCGCGCGCTGCGCTTTACTGGCATCATCTGCTGCTGGTTTGTCGAGAACTGCAATGACATTTTCCATCGTTTTGAAAATGTTGGTGGGTAAGTCGGCTCCGCGGCCAACACTTAAGCTATCACCCGCCGTTGGTGTGCCGGTAAGTTCAACTTCAACGCCATCAAGCGCCAGCGTCATAGGTGAGGCATAGTCTTGGGCTTGGCCATTATTGACACGGTACTGCAGCTGACCGGCATTCGTTTCAAAGCTAATATCATATTTTTGACCGAAATTTACATGGTTTGGGTCGATAATCGCTAGGTTACCAACTTTCAGCGAACCTTGATTATCTTGCGCGGCTTGAAAGCCATAACTCGCGCTTGGGTGTACCGCGGCAAAAATCTCGTCACCGCTATGGCCAACCGCCATGCGTCGCTCACTATCGACCTGTTGCTCGCGCACGTCGGTACTGCCAATATAATTCAACGAGCCGTTGGCGTCTTTGGCAAAAGGTGCGGTGTCGTCGGCATAGCCGGCGAATAGGTACTGACCATTGGCATCACGAGTATTTGCCAGCCCCTCAAGGGATTGATACAACCCTTTCAATTCACTGGCGACCGAGGCACGGTCAAGATCAGACAACGAATCACTGGCCGCTTGCACTAATAAGGTTTTGGCGCGGCTATAGGTATCCGTCACAGAGTTCAACAGGCTTTCTTCTTGCGACAGATTATTGCGTACACCGACACGCGCTGCGGAAAACTGTTCGTTGAGCGCCTGTGATTGACGCACATCAATGGCTTTAGTCATTGCCTGCGGATCATCGGCAATGGATACCACGCGTTTACCGCTGGCGATCTTTTGGCTGATATCGGCGAAATCAGATTGTTGACGGTTCATCGATGCAACGCTCTGATTGTACATACTCATAGTGCTAATACGCATGCGTCAGCCCCTACCTTAGTGAAAGAATGGTATCAAGCAAGGTGGTGCCGGTTTCAATGACCTTGGCATTTGCTTGGTAATACTGTTGATAGCGAATAAGGTTTGCTGCTTCTTCGTCTAGGTTAACCCCCGACTCTGATTGCTGCAGCCCTTGCAACTGCTCGGTGAGCCCCTGTTGCGCGGCCTTATTTGCCTGCACAATGTTCATTTGATTACCAACCCCATTGATAATGGCACCGTAGGCTTGGCTCAAACTGCGGTTGCCTTGCACCAAAGGTTCGCTCTGTAATTGGGTCAACGCCAACGCAATTCGGTTATCGCCACTGGCGCCTGATTCTGAAGCTGCAATTTGGTCGCCATCAGACAGCAGCAATTCAAAATTTGCCGCTTGTTCTGCAAGAGGCTTTAACTTGAAGCTATCGCCCTCGGCTAGAGCGCCGTCAAAGGTGACTTCTAACCCGTTAAAGGCAAGTGTCGAGGTAGCGGCATCATAATTCGCGGCAACCACTTTACCCGTATCGAGCCGGGTTACTTGCAAGCCACTTGCGGTTTGGCGAACTTGATAATCGGTCGCTAACACGGCACTCGCATCGCTGATGGTGGTGGTTGCAGTGGTTGCGCTTTGGTTGTCGGCGTGGGGATAGGTTACCGTCTGGCCCGCTGAGAACATTGCTTGTCCCGGCTGACGATTGAGGTCAACGCCCGTGCTATGCAACTCATTGAAGGCGGCGGTGAAGGCCACCACCATTTGCCCTACTTGGTTCTCTAGTTTACTTAAACTATCACTGCGAAACTCCAGTAGCCCTGCTACCGCACCACGATTAAAGACCGATTCGGCCAACGGCTTCTCGGCGCCAGTAATGTCGGTATGTACAATGCTCACCTGCGACGGATCGGCTTTGTCGGTCACCACCTTTAACTGCGAAGCAAGATCACCCGCCACAAGTTGTGAGCCATCACTTAGGGCGATGCTGTAGGATCCTGAGTCTTGCTGATTCACACGGATATCGACTTTTTGGCTCAGCTCATGCACCAGTTGGTCGCGCTGATTAAGCAGGCTGTTGGGGGCGCCATCGACGGTTGCTTTCGCCATTAAAATTTCTTTATTTAAGGCTGCTACTTGTTCCGTCAAGGTATTCACGCTGTTTACTTCAAAGGCTAATTGACGATCAACGCTAGCGCCGATGTCGCTTAGGTAGCTATCAAACGAGCGAAACTGTGCGGTGAGAACCTTGGCAGAGCCCATTGCGCCTTCACGTGCGGCGGAATCAGCTGGGTTGCCGGCCACTTGGCTTAACGAGGCGAAAAACTTCTCCATCACAACGTTTAAGCCGGAGCGCTCATCGGCAAGCACATTATCGATTTGCTGCAACTGCGTGAAATAGGTATCGAGGGACTCAAGGCTGCCGCTGGCGGCATTGAGACGGTTGGCAACCAGTTGATTAAACTGCCGTTGCATACCATCAACTTGCACACCTTGCGCTTTATTTTCAGATAGTTGAAGAATTTCGCGGTTATACCCTGGGGTACCGACATTACTAATGTTGTTACTCGTGGTATAAAGTCCGGCTTGCGCAGCTCGTATTCCGCTCAACCCAATTGAAAATATGCTCATTGTTAAATTCCTCTGCAGCTGGCTTTACTATCGGCTGCAAGTAAGAAAACTTGAAGGTTATTTCGCACCATACTGCAATTCGCCAAGCAGTTGCTCGGCAAGCCCGATACCACGCTGCGCTAGGTCACTTGAGAATTGCTGATCGAGCATCTCGGTATAGGTGCGCATGGCGTTACTATCAAAAAACTCTGAGCTGCCGCCGGCTTCTCGCATGGTTTTCATCATCTGTTGAATAAACAAGGCTTCAAACTGTTTGGCCGCTTCAGCGGCAGCTTGATCGGGCGCTTCACGCTCTAAGTTTTTTAGTTGGCTCAGGTGGCGACCGTCCATCGCCACGCCTTGTAAGGGCGGTAAATCACTCATTAAATGATCTCCAGCTCGGCGCGTAACGCACCGGATGAATGTAGCGCCTGCAAAATTGCCATTAAGTCGTTGGGGGTAGCGCCGAGACTATTGAGCGCATCTACCACATCGAGTAGATCAACACCCTGCACGGTGCGCAACGTGCCCTGCTGTTGCTCTATGGAAATATCGGCTGTTTGTCCGGCCACGGTGTCACCGTCGCTTAGCGGCCCAGGCTGACTGACAAAGGGGCGACTACTGATCGTAACTGAAAGATTACCGTGGGCCACTGCCGCCGGTTGCAAGGTAACCGGTCCGCTTATCACCACAGAGCCACTACGCGAGTTAAGCACCACGCGCGGCGATGCAGTTGCAGGCGTCACCTCAAGTTGTTGAATTTGTGCCATGAAACGAACTCTGTCGCGCGCCTCTTCTGGGCCGCGAATGGCGATGGTACCGCCGTCGAGTGCTTCGGCGGTTTGCAAGCCAAACTCAAGGTTGATGGCGTCGGTAACATTTTGCGCGGTGGCAAAGTCGGGCTGACGCAAATTCAATTGCAGCATGCCGTTATCGCGGCCTAACTCTAGCCCAACAGAACGTTCAACCGTGGCACCGCCGCTAATACGTCCGCCAGCCTGTTGGTTAATACTGGCCGATGAGCCTTGTGATTCGGCACTTACGCCATTGATCAGCAGGTTGCCTTGGGCCAACGCATAAACGTTGCCATCGGCGCCTTTAAGTGGCGTCATGAGCAAGGTTCCACCGCGCAGGCTTCTGGCGTTACCAATCGATGACACCACCACGTCAAGACGTTGTCCGGGGCGAGCGAACGCGGGTAGATCAGTGGTGACCACCACCGCGGCCACGTTTCGCAATTGCATATTGGTGCCCGGCGGTATGCTGACACCCAGCTGTGACAACATGTTGACCATGCTCTGTCCGGTAAAGGGGGCTTGCATGGTTTGGTCACCCGAGCCATCGAGGCCGACCACTAAGCCGTAGCCCACCAAACTATTATCGCGCACGCCGGCGAAGTCAGCGAGCTGCTTAATGGGCTCTGCAGTGCTCGAACCGAAGAGCAGTGCGCTGATAAAAACCAAATGAGTCAGAAAACGCTGCATGCTAGCTTCCGTTAAAGTGGTGAAATGTAGTTAAAAAAGCGCTGCAACCAACCCATGCGTTGCGTGCCAGCGATGTAACCATCGCCGATGTACTCGAGCCGTGCTTCTGCTACGTGAGTGGAGAGCACGGTATTTTGTCCGCTAATCATGCGTGAATTGACAATGCCCGAGAAGCGAATGAATTCCGTTCCTTGGTTAATCGCCATTTGCTTTTCGCCGCGCACTCGCAAGTTGCCGTTGGGTAGCACCTGCGTCACCTGCACCGTGATGATGCCCGAAAACTGATTCGATGCACTGGAGCCTCCAGAGCCGTTAAAGTCGTTGGCGCTACCAACCGAGAAACCATATTTGGCAAGTTCATCGAGCGCATCGGGTAAGCCCTCGAGGTCGACACCGACGTTGCTGATACGGCTTGCATTCGACGACGACGATTTGGTGGCATTAACCTGTTCATCTAGCACTATGGTGATCACATCGCCAACTAGGCGCGGACGCTGGTCTTCAAACAACGGAATATAGCCTTGCTGCGCCTGAAAAATAGCACCATTGGCTTGGCCTTCAGGCCGTTGTGGCACTTCAATTGGTGTATAAGGCTCAACCACAATTGGCGCAGGCGCACCTGCACACCCGCTGAGAAAAAGGCCGATACTGATAGCTAGAAGAGCGACGCGAAGCATTTTAACAACCTTAAATATTATAGTTGGCCAAGACGCGCCAGCATTTCGTCGCTGGTTGAAATTGCACGGCTGTTAATTTCGTAAGCGCGCTGGGTCTGAATCATATTGACCATTTCTTCAACCACATTCACGTTGGAGGCCTCAACATACCCCTGATATAAAGTGCCGGCACCGTTATTGCCAGGCAGAGCTTCAACGGGTGACCCAGAAGCTTGAGTCTCAACGTATAAATTACCGCCGCGTGACTCTAAACCAGCGTCATTCATAAAGGTAGACAGGGTGATTTGTCCCACTTGGTTGCCCTGAGTGTTGCCAGGCTGGGTCACAGTAACAATACCGTCTTCACCGATAGTCACGCTCAAGGCATTGGCCGGCAGGAAAATAGCCGGTTCGAGGGGTAACCCATTGGCCGTGACCATTTGTCCGTCTTGATTCACCTGAAAACTACCGTCGCGGGTATAAGCGCGTGAGCCATCGGCCTGTAACACTTGAAAATAGCCTTTACCGTTAATCGCAAGGTCACGTGAGTTGCCGGTATTATTTAAAGCGCCTTGGGTATGTAAACGCTCGGTGGCCACAGCCCGTACACCCGAGCCAACCTGCAGCCCAGAAGGTAGCGTGTCTTGGGCATTGTTCATGGCCCCAGGCTGACGCATGTTTTGATACAGCAGGTCTTCAAACACCGCCCGCGAACGCTTAAAGCCAGAGGTATTGACGTTCGACAAGTTGTTGGTGATCACATCGAGTTGTTGCTGTTGGGCGGTTAAGCCCGTTTTCGCGGTCCATAAAGACTTAATCATGGTGCTAATTATCCTTTCATAGACAGCAAGCTATTGGCTCGCTGTGCAGATTCGTCTGCTTTTTTAATCACGCTCATATTGAGTTCGTAACGGCGCTGGGTATCAATCATTGCCACCATCGCATCCACGGCATTCACGTTACTGCCTTCAAGGACACCGGAACGTAAACTTGCGTTTTCGTCTTGGGCCAAGGCGCCTCCATTGGCGGCCTCGAACAGCCCATCATCACGGCGTACCAACTCCGTTGGCTGCTCAACCCGTACCAGTTTCATTCGGTCTAACGGGACTAACTCGTTGGATGAGCTTCCTAAATTAATACCGCTAATGGTGCCATCGTCACCAATGCTGAGTTCAGAGCCCATAGGAACCACTAAAGGCCCGCCTTCACCAAGCACCGGCATACCATTTACCGTTACCTGCCCATTGGCATCAACCTGTAAGTCGCCGCGTTTGGTATAGGCTTCGCCTGCTGGAGTTTGCACCGCAAGCCAGTTTTGCTGCCCAAGGGCAACGTCAAGGGTGCGGCCGGTGGTTTGTAAGGCGCCAGAGGCATTATCAAATGCCCCAGCAACAGCAACAGTTGCCACATTGGTGGCGTTCTCGGCCGGGCCATTGACCGGCACCGCACGTGCCGCGGCAAACTGTGCGCGAAAGCCCGTGGTCGATACATTGCTCAAGTTATGGGTGACCACCGTTTGCTCATCTAGCGTCTGGCGGGCGCCATTGAGTGCGGTATAGATCATTGAGTCCATTGCTCTAGCTCCCTAAAGCCTACTTCAACTGCATGGTTGTCTGTAGCGCTTCGTCTTGTGACTTAATGCTTTGTGCATTGGCTTGATAGTTACGCTGCGCAATGATCATCGACACCAGTTCTTGAGTTAAGTCGACGTTTGACGACTCAATGGTACCGGACATCAATGAACCGAACTGTCCTTCACCAGGGCGCGATAGAATCGCAATACCTGATTCCTGGGTTTCAGCCCAACCATTGCCGCCGGCAGGCTTCAGCCCTTCAAGGCTATTGAAATTCGCAAGTGCGATGGTACCAAGCGTTACTTTTTGCTCGTTCGAATAGGTACCGATAACTCCGCCATTTTCATCAACACTGACTTGCATTAGTGAGCCAGAAACGTAGCCGTCTTGAGCAATTTGGGTTTGCTCAAAGGCACTTGCAAATTGCGTTGTACCACTTAGGTCAAGGCCGATGTCCATTGGCGCAGCGCCCGCTCCTGGCGTTAACGTGAAGCTATCCATCGCGGTTTGATTCACTAACAGACCATTTGTATCAAACTCGAGGGTGCCCACTTCAGGCGCTACATCGTCGCCACGTGCGACGCGCACTTCCCAAGCATTATCTGCAGTTTTGGTAAAGTACATCGTGCTCGGGTGCGGGTTGCCAAGCGAGTCATACATGGTGATGGAGTTGGCATACGAATAGGTATCTGGGTTCGTTCTATCGAACCCACCCGCTGGAAGAATTGGCGTATTGGCATCGAGATTATAGATACCTTCGACGCCAGTGGTGGCGTTCGCCGCCATCGCAGTTGAAGGTACTTGCAGCACTTGTGGCTGACCGCCAAGTTCGGCATTACCGTCATAGCCTGTTAAACGCGCACCGCTGGAATTGACGATATAACCGTTTTTATCAATGGTCAGTTGGCCGTTCCGCGAGTAAGTGATCTGGTCTTGTTGTTCAAAACGAAAGAAACCTTTGCCGGAAATGGCCAGGTCCATGTTGCGCCCAGTTGATTCAAGGTTGCCTTCGCTGAAGTCTTGAAAAATACCGGCAACACGCGTTCCTAAGCCAACTTCGGCACTGGCGTAGACATCGGCAAATTGTGCGCGTGCAGATTTAAAACCGGCCACTTGAGAGTTAGCAATGTTATTGCTCACAACATCTAAATTGGTGGCCGCAGCGCGTAACCCTGATAATGCTTGAGAAAATCCCATGGTAAAACTCCTTAAATAATTTGCCGCACGTCTTCAAGACGCACAGGTTCAAAAATGCCGCCCAAGTCGAGACGTACGCCGTTTTCAGCACTGGTGCTGACGGCGATAACTTGCGCGTAATTAAATGTTTCTGAGGTCACCGCTTGGTCACCTTGTTTGGCTTCTACGGCGAAGGTGTACATACCTTCGGGCGCGGCGTTGCCGTCAAGCATTTGGCCGTCCCATGTGAAGGTTTGGGTTCCCGTACCAACACTACCTAGATCAATTTGGCGCACCAGCATGCCGCTGGCATTGAACACGTTCACTTTGACATCGTCAGCAGGTTGATCGAGCGAGAAGCCATAAGGCGTGATCTCAGTACCTTCACCGCCCACCAAAATACGTTGGCCCGGTACTAATACCGCACGGCCGATCATGTTAGACGCCTGCATAGCCTTATTCGCTTCAATTTGGCCATTGATGTTCTGCATGGTGTCATTGAGTGACTCAATGCCGCTGACGGTGTTAATCTGTGCCAGCTGCGACGTCATCTCGTTATTTTCCATCGGATTTAACGGGTCTTGATTTTGCAACTGCGTCACCAACAGCGTCATGAAGTTGTTGCGCATTTCTTCACTATTTGAAGCCGGTTGCGCTGCGGCTGACGTCTGATTGAGCTGATTGAGTACATTTGGACTTATTGCGTTAGCCATAGCGGTTACGATCCTTTACCAATGCTTAAAGTACGTTGCAGCAGGTCTTTGCTGGTGTTCATGACCTCAATGTTGGCTTGATACGAACGACTCGCGGCAATCATATCGACCATTTCGGCAACGGGGTCAACGTTCGGCTTGGCGACATAACCTTCGGCGTTTGCCAGCGGGTGTCCGGGGTTGTATTCCATTCGTGCCTCGGCTTGCGACTCAACCACTTCTTTGACACGCACACCGCCACTGGCGAGCTGTTGTTCAAAAATGACCTGCTTTGCTTTGTATGGTTCACCGTCTGGCCCAGCCACGCTATTTGCGTTCGCTAGGTTACTGGCACTTGCATTCATGCGCTGTGACTGGGCACGAAGTGCGGAAGCGGAAATATCAAGGAGCGAAAAGTCAGCCATAGGTTAGTCCTATTGTTCCGGTTGCATGGCTTTGCGTAAGCCACTAATTTTGTCATCGATGAATTGAATATCAGCTTGATAGCGCAGCGAGTTCTTTAAAAACTCAGCGCGCTCGAGGTCCATATCAACGGTGTTGCCATCCAACGAATTTTGGCTTGCAACACGGTACTGAACTGGCGCGTTTTGCGCCGCCGAGCCCGGCAGTGATTGATGCCCTTGATGAGTTTGGGCAACACCCAGCGGAGCACTCATTTGCATACTGGCTTGCTGCAGTTGAGCGCTAAAGTCGATGTCTTTGGCGCGATAGTTCGGCGTATCCGCATTTGCGATATTATTGGTCAGTACCTGTTGGCGTTGCTCGCGAAGCGAAATCACTTGTTGTTGGAACTGCAACGCACTACTTAATTTATCAATCATCAATAAACCCTCCATCACACAATGGAGAGTAATCGCATTCAACGAAAGACAAAGCTAAGAATAGGGCTATTTTTTTTCGGTATTTCATGGGTTTCATTGACCTTGGATTAACGCATAATCCGCAATGCAAAAATGGAGTGGTCGGCTTATGAACTCAGGTTATGAACCCAGCTAGTAGCGTAATGATCTTGCTTGCAAGCCTGATGGTGCTTGCCTCGAACAATGCTTTTGCGGCCACTTGGCAAGGCAAAGTTGATGACCTGATCGCAACGCAAACAGCGGCAACTTATAGCGCCATCGAAACCCACTACCTGAACCCAGCAGCGGTGGAAAAATGGCTGCAAGGCTGTTCGGACTATCAATTTACCGTACCGCAGAGTTCGCGCCGGCTTACTGGTCGAGTGGTGGTGCGAGCTAACTGTTTGGCGACACGGCAGCGGCCGCTGTTTGTGCAGGTAGAGGTTGACGCCACAGTGCGCTATTTAACTGCAACCCGCGACCTATTGCCCGGCACGGCGGTCGCCACTGCTGACTTTAAGGTGCGCACCGCCAAGTTATCGGAATTGCCGCGACAAACGCTCCTACTGAACCCATCACAACAGCGCGAAGCCATACTTACCGATGCAGTGGTGACACGCTCGCTGACCGCCAACACGCCGGTACCCGAGCATGCCTTGCGACGGGCTTATGCGGTGCAACACGGTGACGAAGTGCGGGTGCTCTATCAGGGCAATGGCTTTCAGGTTGAGCAAATAGGGGCAGCACTGGGCCGCGGCTATATCGGCGATACGCTGACAGTACAAATGCAGAATCGACATCGCGTTGAAGTGAAAATAGTTGGGCATGGCATCGCGGAAGTTATAAAATAGCTTTTCGTACTAAAGATAATTGAGCTGCGGCCGATAAAACACTATGAACGCCAGATTTAAAAGGTAACTGCTGTGAAAATTAACGGTTTGAACACTCCTAACAACCTCAACCAGGTTGACCAAAAGCGCGATGCGCAGCCGAGTAAAGCGGCTGACACAAAGGCGTCGACGAGTGCCGAGGTGGTGACTCATCTTGAGGCGATGCCGACCAACGACAGCATGGATATTAATCAAGTTCGCGTCGACGAACTGCGCGAAGCGATTCGCGAAGGAAAGTTGGCTGTGCGTGCCGATAAAATTGCCGATGCGCTGCTGAGTGAAATGACCGATGAGGGCGAACTCTAATGACCTTAGGGGGAACCGTGCAGCAACCAGTGCAGTCAATAGTGCAGCAAGAAACTGATTTGTTAGCGCAATTACTCGAGGTGCTCAAACGTGAGCAAGGCGCTCTTAGCCAAGGCCAAATCGACGGTGAGCAGTTACAAGCACATGCCCAAGCCAAATTGCCTATTTACCAACAAATTGAAGCGCTTGAAAACCAGCGAATAGCTAGCCTAACGGCGCAACAGCTAACCGACTCACCACAAACCATGCAACGCATTGCACAGCAGCAAGGTTGCCTTAACGCTTGGTTACAAATGCGCAGTCTTGCGCAACGAGTGAAGCAACTTAACGAATTAAATGGCGAGCTTATCAATCATCGCTTGCGTCACAATCAGCAAATGCTTAATATGCTGCGCGAAAGTTCTGCGAAGTTCGCGCCCACCTATTCAGAGAAAGGCGATCAAACCGCACAAGTGCGGCGATTAAACTCCAGTGCTTAGTGTTTTTTAGAGTGAAATTCAACCTGTTGTCAGCTTAAAACCCCTTCTTTCTACCCATTTGTTAATAACTATTAATATATGAGACATGTCATATCTTTACTTTGCTTTTCAATGTTAAGATCTGTATAACAATAGCATTTGTTAGACAAAATTAGTCATTGGAGAAAGCAGTTGAAGTCCCTACTTGAGGAAGTCCAAGAGTTAAACATGACATTTCTCATGCTTGCCCAACGCCTCATCGCTGATGATCGTTTTGCCGCCATTGCGAAAATGAATATCACCGATGAGCAATGTAACGTCATCGAGAAATTGTCAGCCTCAGACATCATTGCACTGTCGAAACGCAACCAATTTTTGTTTTCCTTCGAGCTTTCCGGCGACGAAGTTGAGCGTTCGCTATCGACCGGGCGTGGCAGTAACTCAATGACTAAAGCCGCGCATCTTTCGATTGCACTCTTGAATAAAGAGGCTGTTTAACTCATGTCTCGCCTTGATTTATTAAGTGAATATCAGCAAGTACAAACCGCGATTGAACTCATCGAGCTTGGCGCCCGTGTGCAAACCCTGGAAGATGTCACGGAAATTAATCGTTGCCGATTGGTGCGTTTGTACAAAGAAGTACGTGGTGAAGCACCCGCCAAAGGGCAGCTGCCCTACTCGACCGATTGGTACGCAACGTGGAAACCCAACTATCATTCCAC
Organism: Pseudidiomarina piscicola; assembly: GCF_902806985.1. Lineage (GTDB taxonomy): Bacteria > Pseudomonadota > Gammaproteobacteria > Enterobacterales > Alteromonadaceae > Pseudidiomarina > Pseudidiomarina piscicola. The sequence continues at coordinate 66,946 of NZ_CADCXY010000003.1, read as the reverse complement.
CTTGTTTTTATCGTTCTTTAACCGAATTAAAAACCTGCCAGACATCACCTACTCACGTGCCTTGGCCTCAGCTTACAAGCTTTACAGCGAACAGGTACTGATGATCGAAGACGAAGACGACGGCGTTGTGTTGTCGTTTACCCGAGCCTGGATGCTAACCCGCTTTATCGAGTCCAAGCAGCTAGAACTCTGTACTTGTTCGAACTGCCAGTTACCCTTTGTGGTACTCAGCTACTCCCTCAACGACCAATTCGTTTGCGGCCTTTGCGCACCACCATCACGCGCCGGCGTACCACTAAAACGCCCCACCGCCGCCACCCCCACACTCGCCACCACCCCATAACCAGAGGGGGCAGCCCTTACAATGTAAAGATGATTTCTAACAGGGGGGCTGCCCCCTCTGCGAAAAGGGTCTTTACATTGTAAGGGCTGCCCCCTCTGGTGGGTGGGGATATAAAAAAAGCGCGACTGGGTCGCGCTTTATATTTAAAGTGATATATCTATATTGGAATAGATATATTAGGCCACTTCGATGCTCGGGATGATGTTTGCTTTGGCGGCTTTTTCTGCGTCGCGGAAAGCGTCGATCTGGTCGAAGTTGAGGTACTTGTACACTTCGCCGGCCATTGCGTTAATGTCGGCGGCGTAGTCAAGGTACTCTGCTGGCGTTGGTAACTTACCTAAAATCGCACCTACCGCAGCAAGTTCCGCTGAGGTGAGGTAGACGTTGGCGCCGTCACCAAGGCGGTTCGGGAAGTTACGGGTTGAGGTCGACAGTACTGTTGCACCTGGCTCAACGCGGGCTTGGTTACCCATGCACAGTGAACAACCTGGCATTTCAGTACGCACACCGCTGTTGGCGTAGATGTTGTAGTACCCTTCTTCACGTAATTGCGCTTCGTCCATTTTGGTCGGTGGTGCAATCCACAAGCGGGTGTTGAGCTCGTCGGTGTTTTTCTCGAGCAACTTACCTGCGGCACGGAAGTGGCCGATGTTGGTCATGCACGAGCCGATGAATACTTCGTCGACTTTATCGCCGGCGACTTCGCTCAAGAACTTGGCGTCGTCTGGGTCGTTCGGGCAACAAACGATTGGCTCTTTAATATCGTTCAGGTCGATTTCGATCACTTCGGCGTATTCGGCGTCAGCATCGGCACGCATCAACGATGGGTTGGCCAACCACTCTTCCATTTTCTGAGCACGACGCTCAAGGGTACGCACGTCGCCATAGCCTTCGTTGATCATCCAACGCAACATGGTGATGTTCGAACGTAGGTATTCGCCGACTGAGTCTTCCGACAAGTTGATGGTACAACCGGCAGCTGAACGCTCGGCTGAAGCATCAGAAAGCTCAAATGCTTGCTCAACGGTAAGGTGATCAAGACCTTCGATTTCTAAGATACGGCCAGAGAAGGCGTTTTTCTTACCACGCTTCTCAACGGTCAACAGGCCTTCTTTGATGGCAAAGGCTGGAATCGCGTGTACTAGGTCGCGCAAGGTGATACCCGGCTGCATTTCACCTTTGAAACGCACCAAGACTGATTCCGGCATATCCAACGGCATGACGCCTGTGGCAGCAGCGAAAGCAACTAAGCCTGAACCCGCTGGGAATGAGATGCCTAATGGGAAACGCGTGTGCGAGTCACCGCCGGTACCAACTGTGTCTGGTAACAACATACGGTTCAACCAGCTGTGAATGATGCCGTCGCCTGGACGCAACGACACACCGCCACGGTTCATAATGAAGTCCGGCAGGGTGTGCTGAGTGTCGATGTCGACCGGCTTTGGATACGCCGCAGTGTGACAGAACGACTGCATGGTTAAATCGGCGGTGAAGCCAAGGCAAGCAAGGTCTTTCAGTTCGTCACGCGTCATCGGTCCGGTGGTGTCTTGTGAACCTACGGTGGTCATTTTCGGCTCGCAATAGGTACCGGGGCGAACGCCGTCGATGCCACAGGCTTTACCCACCATTTTTTGCGCTAAGGTAAAGCCTTTACCGCTATCGCTCGGTTGCTCTGGGGTCAAGAACAGGTCTGACGGGCCCATACCTAGTGATTCACGGGCTTTTTCTGTTAAGCCACGACCGATGATCAAGTTAATACGGCCACCGGCGCGTACTTCATCAAGGATCACGCGTGAAGCGTAGTCGTACTGTGCTAACACGTCACCCGCTTCATTTTCGATTTTACCGGCATACGGGTAGATAGTGATTACATCACCCATGTCCATTTTTTCGACATCGGCTTCAAATACCAAAGCGCCAGCATCTTTCATGGTGTTGAAGAAAATCGGTGCTACTTTGCCACCAATACAGATACCGCCAGCACGTTTGTTTGGCGTGCCTGGCATGTCTTCACCGATGAACCACAATACTGAGTTGGTGGCTGATTTGCGTGAAGAACCGGTACCCACAACGTCGCCAACAAAGGCGACCGGATGGCCCTTTTCTTTCAGTTCTTCGATTTGCTTGGCTGCATCAGTAACGCCTTCACGCGGCATTTTATACATGGCTTTGGCATGCAATGGAATGTCAGGGCGTGACCAAGCATCTGGTGCTGGTGACAAGTCATCGGTGTTGGTTTCGCCAGTTACTTTGAAGACCGTCGCTTTAATTTGCTCAGGCATTTCGTTACGGCTAGTGAACCATTCTGCATCGGCCCAAGACTCAACAACTTCTTTCGCCAGCGCGTTGCCAGCTTTCATTTTTTCTTCGACGTCGTGGAAGGCATCGAACATCAACAGCGTGTGTTTCAGTTCTTCAGCGGCAAGCTCACCCAACTCAGCGTCGTCTAACAACTCGACCAAGGTAACGATGTTGTAACCGCCGTGCATGTTGCCAAGCAACGCCACAGCCGCATCTTTACTGATCACAGGGCAGGCAACTTCGCCTTTGACGATCGCTGATAAAAAGCCAGCTTTAACGTAAGCCGCTTCGTCGACACCTGGAGGTACACGTTCAGTTAGTAGCTCGACCAAGAAGTCTTCTTCTCCGGCGGGCGGGTTTTTCAGTAACTCGACAAGATCAGCAACTTGATCTGCGGTGAGTGGTTTAGGTGGAATGCCTTCAGCAGCGCGTTCTTCAACATGCTTACGATAGTCTTGCAGCACAGATTACCTCTACTTTGCTATACGGGTGAAAAATGTGGCGCAATTATAGGGGGTTTAGGTGCTAATTAAAATTCATCTGACCGCATAAAAGGTAATCTTTAGCATAAATCCGGTGAATACAGATTCGTTATTCGTACGCTCGGCGTTGCCTCGCTGTTCGTTTCTCGTTTTTCGTCGTTACCAACAGCGAACGAAGTGAGCGTACGAACAGCGAATAACGAACAACGGCCCTCTGTCATTCACATCTGGTTACACTTGGTTGCTTAAAAACACCTGCCAGCAATAAACCTTTTACACCTAGCTTCTATCTTAATAGATAGGCCAACTGGGGGGCCTTATTATGAAAACTGCAACATTGAAAACTGTAACAGCACTATCGGCGGTTATTGTTTTAGCCGCCATCAGCGCGCCAGCAGCGGCGCAAGTTGAAACAGAGGCAACGGCGAAGGTGCAGGCGATGCAGGTCTACCGCTACACCTATCAACCGGATAACTTCAACGGTAGCATCGAGCACGAAATGCAATTAATGCAGCAATCACTCATGGCAAACGTGAGTGCCGAAAATGTGCGCAATGCAGAGCAAGCACTGGCAACGAGTGCCAACCAACTGAGTGGCTTAACGCAATTCGCGCAAACCACTTCAGCTGGTCGCAGTGAACGAGCGCCAGATCAACTCTTCGGCCGGGCCAGCTATCCGTTCAGCCGATCGTACCAAGTGCACCTCTAAGTTCACATTATTGATGAAGCCGGGGATGTCGATGCGTTGTAGCGCTTTGCGTTGCAGAGCATCCCCGACTAAATCACTGGGGATAATGCCCCAGCCCATGCCAGCCAACAATAACTCACGCTGCGTAATCGAGTCATTCACTCGGATACGCTGTTTACTTGGCATTCGAATAATACTGTCCAGATCGATTCCGACGTCCTGATTTTGTGGGATCAGCATAGGCAACTCAAGTAAGTCATGCCGCTGTAACTGCTTTAAATTGCGCCCTGCCAGTAATGCTGGGGCACATACCACCAACAGTTCGAACGGTCGCACGCGTATGGTCTCGAAATCGCCGTGCTGGCGGAATATCGGTAACCAGGGCGAGAGCGCCAATTCAGCTTCGCCGCTACTTACTTTGCGCAACACCCGCAGTTGCGAATCGCCGCTCAGCAACAACTCCGTCGCTGGGTACTGCTGTTGCACCTCATGCATGGCCGGAAATAACGCCGAGGGGGCGCAGGTGTAGTCATAGGCAATCCGCAACTGTGGCTCAGCGCCGGTCTGTAGCTGCTGTACTAGCGACTGCAGCCGTTGCTGTTGACGAATCACCTCACGCGCCTGCCGCAAAAATTGACGGCCACGGGCCGACAGCGTTAAGCGATAGCCACTACGATCGAACAGCTCAAATCCGGTGTTCTCTTCGAGTTGCTTTAAGCCCATGCTCACCGCCGCCTGAGTCCTGTGCATACGCTCGGCAACGCCCTGTACGGAACCTGTCTCGGCAAGATGCACGAGCATTTCCAACTGATTTAGTTTCATATTAACGCCAAATTCGTTGTTCGTTACGCGTTATTCGTACGGTCGCTTTGCTTCCTGCTCGAGCAGTGCGGAGCACGTACGAACAGCACAGCGTACGAAAAGTGCGCAGCACGCACGAATAACGATTAGCTTTACTTATGTTGTTTTTCATTTTAATTCAGTATTACTTTATATATTTTACTCTTACAATAATAGGCTACACACTATTTCAGTTGTTCAATTCAAGGGGTCGAGATGTTTAAGTGGCAAACTTTAGGGCTCGCATGTTTGATAGTACTGCTAACGGGATGCGATAGCGCACCTGCCCAGCGAACCACGGCGCACACCGCAGTTCAGCCAGTTAAGCTACATACGGTGGGCAGTCTGGCGACACAACGCTATCGACAATTTCCCGCTGTCATTGAAGCGGCGCAGGTGGCACAACTGGCATTTCGGGTTGGCGGCGAGATCAGTGCCTTTCCCATTAAACCGGGCACCGCTGTCGAGCAAGGTGAACTGATCGCTAAATTAGATCCGACCGACTATCAGTTGGTGCTGGATCAAGCACAAGCGCGCTACGAACTCGCCCAAGCGCAATTCGAACGAACCGAAAGCTTGGTCGAGCAAGGCGTTATTTCGCAACAACAGTTTGATGAAACGAAGGCCAATTTAGACGTCGCGCGGGCAAATTTAGAAACCGCGAAGGCCAACTTGCGTTACACCGAGCTACGCGCGCCTTTTGCTGGCACTGTTGCCCATAAATTTGTTGAAGCCTTTGAAACAGTGCAACCGCAACGCCCCATTGCCACCTTGCAGATGGACGATGCCATAGATATCAGTATCCGTGTGCCGGAGCAGCTGTTTGCCCGGGTACAGCGCCAGCTCGACTACCAGCCGGAAGTTATCTTCGCCTCAGCTCCTGAACAAAGCTTTCGCGCCAAGTTAAAAGAATGGGATACCACCGCAGACCCGGCAACCAACACCTACAAAGTCGTGTTTACCATGCCCACGCCCAAGCAATTTAATGTGCTTCCGGGCATGTCGGCAACCGTCCGTGTCGACACCTTAGCCGTGTCAACTGGGCCTGCTGCAGGCGTATTGATTCCAACCGCGGCGGTGTTCTCCGAAACAACCACCGCCGTTACCGACGCACACCGCGTGTGGGTCTTTACGCCAGAGCCAAACGGCACTGGTAGCCAAAGTACTGGTAGCCGAGGTACGGTAAACCAAGGTACGGTAAGCCAACGCGAAATAACCGTAGGCCGTGTCACTGATAGCAGTATCGAAATCACGTCAGGCTTAGCTAATGGTGAGCAAATTGTCGTTGCCGGCGTGCATTCGTTACACGACGGTCAAACCGTACGCCCATGGACGAAAGAGCGAGGTCTGTAATGGATATCGCTCGTTATAGTATTCGTCGTAGTACCACCAGTTGGTTGTTACTTGTCATATTAATGATTGGCGGTGTGTTGGCGCTTACTAACATTGGCCGCCTAGAAGACCCCGAGTTTACCCTGAAAAAAGCCATGGTGATCACCGCATACCCAGGTGCCACCGCACAACAAGTCGAAGAAGAAGTCACCTATCGGCTAGAAAATGCGATTCAAGAGCTCGGTAACATCGATCATATTAGTTCTATTTCACAACCCGGCTTGAGCCAAGTCACCGTCGATATGAAGACCACTTTGCGGGCTGCAGATATGCCCCAGATCTGGGATGAGCTACGACGTAAAGTCAACGATGTGACAAGGCGCCTGCCACCTGGTGCACAGCAACCTATCGTGCGCGACGATTTTGCCGACGTGTACGGCATCATGTTGGCCATCACAGGTGACGGCTACAGCTATGAAGACATTAAAGACTACACTGACTTTCTAAGGCGCGAGCTGGTGTTGGTCGAGGGCGTGGGTAAGGTTTTGGTAGACGGTGAACAACAGGAACAAGTCATCGTTGAGATCTCACGGAATAAACTTGCCAACGTCGGTATTCCGCCGCAACAAGTCATCAATTTGCTGCAAACGCAAAATACCGTCGCCGATGCGGGCCGTGTCATCAGTGGTACGCAACGCATTCGGATGCATACCACGGGTGAATTTGAAAAGGTCGAAGACCTTGCCAATTTAATGATCAGTAACCCGGGTGCCGATGAGCGAATTTTATTGCGCGATGTCGCTTCCGTCCGTCGCGACTACCAAGAAATACCTGATCACAAAGTACGCTTCAACGGTCAACGCTCGCTGTGGCTAGGGGTTTCTTTTGGCTCAGATGTGAATGTGGTCGAAGTAGGTCAAAAGGTCGAACAACGACTTGCTGAACTTAAGTACGCGCAGCCGGTGGGTATCAATGTCGATTATATTTATAACCAGCCCGCTGAAGTTGAGACATCGGTGCAGAGCTTTCTGCTGAACCTCGCCGAAGCCGTTGCTATTGTAGTGGTGGCATTGTTGCTAACCATGGGCCTGCGCAGTGGCGTGCTGATTGGCAGCGTACTGTTAGTTACTGTACTCGGCAGCTTTATTTTCATGTACCTGATGGATATTCAACTGCAACGGGTGTCGCTAGGTGCACTGATTATTGCCTTGGGTATGCTGGTCGACAACGCCATTGTAATTGCCGAAGGTATGCTGGTTGGTGTGCGACGAGGTTTGTCGCGCTTGCAAGCAGCGAGTGTCATCGTACAACAAAATATCTGGCCACTACTTGGTGCGACGGCCGTTGCGGTCATCGCCTTTGCCCCTATTGGCCTATCGAAAGATGCCAGTGGTGAGTATGCCAACTCGCTGTTCTGGGTGTTGTTTATTTCACTGTTCTTGAGCTGGTTTACGGCTATTACCTTAACCCCCTTCCTCGGTAACATACTTTATCGTCGTGATGCGCGAGCGAAAAGCGCCAAAGAACAGCCCGAAGACGACGATCACGTTTACCACCACTGGGTGTTTCGTGGCTACCGTAAGCTTTTGCGGCGTTTTTTACATTGGCGCAAAACCACAATGCTCGGCATGTTGGTATTACTGGTGGTCGCAGTCGGTGGCTTCACCACTATTAAGCAGTCGTTCTTTCCACCATCAACCACGCCGATGCTATTTGTCGATGTTTGGTACCCACAAGGAACGGATATTCGCGCCACCTCGACTCAGCTCACCGAGTTGGAAGATTATCTACAGCAAAATTACCCTGAGCTAGAGTACGTCGCCAGCACCATTGGCCGTGGCGCGCCGCGCTTTACCCTCACCTACATGGTGGAAAAATCGTACGAAAGCTACGCCCAACTGATTCTTCGCGCCGCCAACAATGAAGCACTGGCGAGTGTCCACGAAGGCCTTGAAGCCTATATCAGGCAACATCAACCGGATGTGGAATTTAAAATGAAGCCGGTCGAAATGGGGCCCTCACAAACCGCCAAAATAGAGGCGCGTTTTAGTGGCCCTGATCCGTTGGTGCTGCACCAATTAGCCGCGCAAGCGGAAACCATCATGGCGCAAGACTCAGGTATTCGTAACCTTCGCAACGACTGGCGGCAGCGCACCAAGGTATTGCAACCGGTATTCGATGAACCCGCGGCACGCCGACTTGGTATCACTAAGGCCGATGTGAATAGTGTGTTGAAGCGTAACTTCAATGGGCAAACCGTCGGTGTGTTTCGCGATAGTACGAATTTAATGCCGATTGTCGTGCGAGCACCGTTGCCCGAGCGCCGTGATATTTCCGATTGGCAGGAACTACAGATTTACTCCCAAGCCCTGCAGCAACATATTCCATTAGCGCAGGTGGTGAGCGATATGCGATTGGTCGCGGAAGATAATTTAATTTTGCGGCGCGATCGTAAACGTACGCTCACTGTTATGGCCGACCATGATATTTTTGGCGAAGAAACCGCGGCCATGGTCCTTGCTCGCATTCGACCCGAAATTGAAGCCATCGACCTGCCCCTAGGCTACGACCTTACCTGGGGCGGTGAGCACGAAGCGTCAAAAAAGGCCACCGATGCAGTCTTTCAAGCGTTACCTTTTGCCTTCGTGGTGATGTTCGTTATTACCGTGCTGCTGTTTAGCTCGATTCGTCAAGCGGCTGTGCTCTGGACGACCGTCCCGCTCAGTGTGATTGGGGTCACCTTAGGCCTTGCCAGCACCGGGCAACCCTTTGGCTTCATGGCTCTGTTAGGCTTCTTAAGCCTGTCGGGCATGCTGATCAAAAATGGGGTGGTGTTATTAGAGCAAGTACGCGCCGAATTAGCCGCAGGCAAAGAGGCTTTAGTGGCCCTCGAAGACGCGGCGGTGTCGCGGGTACGCCCGGTCGTTATGGCAGCGGTCACCACGATATTAGGCATGGTGCCGCTGTTGTTTGATGACTTCTTTGTCAGTATGGCAGTGGTGATCATGTTCGGCCTTGGGTTTGCGACCCTACTGACCTTGATCGTGGTACCAGTGATGTACGCGCTGGTAATGCGCGTACATCACAGCAACGACTAACGCAAGTGCCGGCGGTGCCAGAGCAAGTAAACCGCCGGTAATACCAACAGCGATAATAGCGGCGCTAAAATCATGCCGCCGATCATTGGTGCGGCAATGCGTTGCATGACTTCACTACCCGTGCCTTGGGTTAGCATAATCGGTAACAAGCCCGCGATAATCGTGATCACCGTCATCGCCTTGGGCCGCACGCGCAACACCGCGCCTTCTTCGATGGCTTGGTATAAGCTCGCCTTGCTTCGTTCCTGGCGTTCCTTCCAAGCGTTGTTGAGATACAACAACATCACCACACCAAATTCCGCTGCCACGCCAGCTAAGGCGATCATACCCACCATCACCGCGATCGATAAGTTGTAATCAAGCCACCAAATGAACCAAAGGCTGCCGGTGAGTGCCAGTGGCAAGGTTGCCATAATCAACGCCGCCTGCTTAAACGAGCGGAAGGTGAAATACAGCAGAATCAAGATAACCGCCAAGGTAACGGGTACCACTTGGATAAGCTTCGCTTCCACTCGCTGCATTGACTCATACTGCCCAGACCACGACAGCGAATAACGCGGTGGTAATTCGTAGTCCGCCAAGAGGGGTTCCGCCGCGGCAATCACGTCGCCGACCGCGACGTCAGGGTCGACATCAATAAAGACCCAACCCGTAGGCCGGGCATTTTCGCTGCGGATCATGGCAGGGCCGACCGTGACTTCCACATCGGCGACTTGTTCTAAGGTCACCCAACTACCGCTCGCACTCGCAATGGGTAATTGTTTCAGTTGCTCGACATGATCGCGCAAGGCTCGTGGATACCGCAGGGTAATCGGATAGCGCTCAGTACCTTCCACGGTTTCAGCGATTTGCGCGCCACCTATAGCGAATTTTATCGCTTGTTGAATCGCTGCTTGACTGAGGCCGTAGCGTGCAGCTTCGTCTAAACGCGGGCGGATCTCTAAATAACGCCCCGAAGCAGGTCGTTCGGCAAACACGGACGCAATACCAGGCACGCCGCTAAGGCGTTCTTCCAGCGCACTGCCTATTTGCTGAATTTCAGCCAACTCGGGGCCGGCAATTTTCAACCCTAAAGGTGTTTTCAATCCCGTTGAGAGCATATCGATACGCGTTTTAATCGGTTGCACCCAAGCATTGGTAATACCTGGCACCCGCACTGTTGCATCTAACTCAGCGATAATTTTTTGTACCGTCATGCCTTCACGCCATTCACTTTCAGGTTTCAGCTGAATGGTGGTTTCAAGCATGGTCAGCGGGGCTGGGTCCGTGGCAGTATCTGCACGTCCGGTTTTGCCGAACACCTGCTCCACTTCAGGCACTTGTTTGATCAAGCGATCGGTACGTTGTAATAGTTCGCCGACAGCGCCTGGGCTAATACCCGGCAATGTCGTTGGCATATACAACAAGTCGCCTTCTTGCATAGTTGGCATAAACTCGCTACCCATTTTGGTTAACGGATAGTAGCCACTCACTGCCACTATAACGGCGACGACCACCGTCAACTTCGGCCATGCGAGTACGCCATGCAACAGCGGCCGATATAGCCAAATCAGTGCACGGGTAAGAGGGTTACGTTGTTCGCTGATAATTTTGCCGCGCACAAAATAACCCATTAGCACCGGCACCAAGGTAATCGCCAGTAGCGCTGCAGCCGCCATCGCAAAGGTTTTGGTGTACGCCAAGGGCGCAAACAAGCGACCTTCTTGTGCCTCGAGGGAGAACACAGGTACAAAACTTAAGGTGATAATAAGCAACGATAAAAATAACGCTGGTCCCACTTCTACGGTGGCATTACGAATGAGTTGCCAGTGGGTCGCACCACGGGGTTCTTCACCGTGTTCGGTACGATAATGCTCCAAATGCTTATGCGCGTTTTCCACCATTACAATGGCGGCGTCGACCAAGGCACCAATGGCAATCGCAATGCCGCCTAAGCTCATAATATTGGCATTGATACCCAACCAACGCATCACAATAAAGCTCATTAATACCGCCAACGGCAAGGTGATAATCGCCACCAACGCCGAGCGAATATGCAACAAGAACAGAATCGTGATGAGCGCCACAAAGGCCATTTCTTCAAGCAGTTTATTGGTGAGATTGTCCACCGCACGATGGATCAGGTTCGAACGGTCGTAGGTAGGTACAATTTCGACCCCATCCGGCAAGCCTTGCTGTAAACTTTTTAATTTATCGCGCACCCGCTCGATGGTGGCAAGTGCATTTTCGCCGTGTCGCATAACAATAATGCCGCCAACGACTTCCCCTTCACCGTTAAGCTCAGCGATGCCCCGGCGGCTTTCTGGCCCACGTCGCACCGTGGCCACATCGGCCAAGGTAATGGCATTACCCGCTGCACTTGTGACCGGCAAAGGCAAGGAACGAAGGTCCTCTAGCGATTGAATATAACCCGTGCCACGCACCATGTATTCCGCTTCGGCCATTTCCACAATACCGCCGCCCACTTCTTTGTTGGCTGCGGTAATGGCATCACTGACCTGGGTAAGAGTTAAGCCATAGGTTTGCAGCCGGCGCGGCTCCACTACCACTTGATAGGCTTGCACCATACCGCCGACCGTGGCGACTTCAGATACGCCAGCAACACTTTGCAGTTCTTGCTTTAAGAACCAGTCTTGTAAGCTCGTAAGTTCACCTAAGTGTCGCTCACCACTGCGATCAACCAGTGCGTACTGAAATACCCAGCCGACACCACTGGCGTCTGGACCTAACCGCGGCGTCACCCCTTCCGGTAAGCGTTCACTGGCTTGGTTCAGGTACTCGAGCACACGGCTACGCGCCCAATAAATATCGGTTCCTTCCTCAAACAGAATATAAAGGTAGGAGTCACCAAAGAACGAATAGCCACGTACCTGAGTCGAACCGGGAACGGCCAACATCAAGTTCGCCAACGGCCAAGTCACCTGCTCTTCCACCAATTGCGGCGCCTGTCCGGCATAAGGCGTTTTCACAATCACCTGCACATCAGACAGATCCGGAATGGCATCTAAGGGAGTGCTGCTCATGGCGCGCCAGCCAAACCAGGCGGCTAATAATGCGCCGATGAGCACCAAAATACGGTTGCGTAAGCTCCAATCGATAATACTAGTGAGCATGACCGCCTCCCGAGCTAGTGCCTTTTAGTCTGCTACTTTTCAAACTCGCTTCAGAGTCGAGCAAGAACTGGCCTGAGGTCACCACTTTTTCGCCGGCACTTAAGCCATGCATGATCTCCGCTTCGTCATCAACGATAAGCCCCACGTGCACATCGCGCTGCTCAAAGGTTTGCTCCGCAGTTTGCACAATCACCCGGTTACTCGTACCGGTCATGATCAGGGCGCTGACTGGCACCGCCAATACGTCGCGTTTAGGTCCGCCATACAGCTCGACCTGCGCTTGCATCCCCACTTGTAGCTTCATAGCTTTAATGTGCTGCGGCAACTTGATTCGCACCCGTTGGGTTTTGGCAACGGCATCAAGCTGTGGATAAATATAATCGATTTCGGTTTCGAAGCTGTTCAGACCCGCCGCTGGCAACGTCACATCAACCGGTGCTTGTGGCCGCATCCAACCCGCATAACGTTCTGGCACATCGGCAATCAGCCAGGCACTGTCACTTGCGGTAATGGTCATGACTTCTGTGCCAGGTTCAACGTACATACCTTCGGCAACGTTAAGGGCGGTAACCACGCCCGACTGCTTAGCGTACACCGGCAGCCGATAGAATATCTCGCCGCTTGACTCCAACTGCTCAATTTGCCCCTTACTCAAGCCCAACAGCTCTAACCTCAAACGGCCGTCGCGAATCAAGCGTTGCTTCTGCGCGGCTGAAAGTCCGTTAATCGTATCGAGGGTTTGTAGGAAGTCTTGCTGTGCCACCACGAGCTCTTTGCTGTAGATACTGTAGAGCGGGTCTCCCGCGGCCACTTCAGCACCTTCGCTACGCACAAAAAGCTGCTCGAGCCAGCCAGCGGCGCGCGGGTGGACATGCCAGCGCGCATTGTCGTTCCACTGCACGGTGGCCAGGGTCGGTAGATAGCGCCATAACGTCGTCGAGGCAACGGTCGCGGTGGTGATACCAAGATTTTGTTGCATCTGTCCGCTCACCTGCACAACAATTTCTTCAACGGGCTCTTGGGGCTCTAGGTCCATACCACAAATGGGGCATGTGCCTGGCTCGTCACGCACAATATGGCTATGCATAGGGCACACATACTCGACCTTGGCATCGTCATTAAGGTGCTCTTCAAATGAGCTAGGGGCGTTAAGCTCAGTGGTCTGTTGATGTTGAGAATGATCACTATGGTCTTGTGCGGCAACGCCAGAAACCATAAGAATTAAAGCCAGAAAGGCCGCTACACAACGCGATAAAAACATAAATTACTCCTGCACTAAAAACTGAAAAAAGAGAGATCAGCTAGTGGCAGGCATTGGGGGACGGTCGTGACGGTCTTGGCGGGTTAGTAGATTTGTTGCAGGAAGAAGCCATTGCCCGTGTTCACTCACCGGAGCATTGGCATTTAAACTTGGTAACAGTGCTAAGGCGCTCGCGCCACAATGGTGTTGGCAATCGCCACAGCTACCATCGCACTGCATCATCTCAGCATAAGGCGCAGCTTGCGCCTCAGCTGAATCATCACAACAGGCATGGTCTGCCGCCATGTTGGCATGATGTTCAGTGACCACTGTTGCCGTTACCGCAACGTCGGCGTTCAACGCGGACGCTGCAGCAACTGGCGCCGCAAGCGGCACCAGTAATAACGACACAATAATCAACCAAAGAAATGCTTTCATGGCTGCAGTGTAACCTATTTCTTACCAGATGGTCACGCGTTCTTCTGGTGGTAAGTACATTTCATCACCTGGTTTAACGTCAAAGGCTTCATAAAACGCCGGCACGTTCACCACGGTACCGTTCACACGATAGTACGCAGGCGAGTGTGGATCACTCAACACTTGGTTGCGGGTATATTCATCGCGTTGCTTGGTTTGCCATACTTGCGCCCAACCTAAGAACACCCGTTGTTCACCAGTAAAGCCGTCAAGCACAGGTGAAGGTTCACCGTTCAGTGAGTCAACATAAGCGCGGTAACCGATGGTTAAGCCGGCCAAATCGCCAATGTTTTCACCAAGGGTTAGCTTACCGTTGACGAATACGTCTTCGATTGGCTCATAGCTATCGTATTGCGCTGCAAGTTGCGCGCCGCGCGCATCAAACGCTTCACGGTCAGCGTCTGTCCACCAGCTTTGCAGGTTTCCGTCGCCATCGTATTTAGAGCCTTGGTCATCAAAACCGTGGCCAATTTCATGACCGATAACCGCACCAATACCACCGTAGTTCACTGCATCTTCCGCTTCTAAGTCGAAGAATGGCGGTTGCAAAATACCCGCAGGGAACACGATTTCGTTGCGTACGGGGCTGTAGTAAGCATTTACGGTTTGTGGTGTCATGCCCCAGTCTTCAGCTTTCACTGGCTCACCGATTTTGCTGATGTTTTCTTGGTAATCAAACTCGGCAGAACGTTTGTAGTTGCCCACTAAATCGTCTTCAGCAACCACTAACGCTGAGTAGTCACGCCACTCGCTCGGATAACCAATATAAGGGGTGAATTTGCTAAGTTTTTCCAAGGCTTTTTGCTTGGTTTCTTCACTCATCCACTCGAGATCTTTGATTGATTCACCATAAGCTTTGATAAGGTTATCAACCAAGGTTTCCATGCGCTCTTTGGCCGCTGGTGGGAAGTATTCAGCCACATAAAGTTGCCCTAACACTTCGCCCAAAGCACTGTCCGTCGCATTAACACCGCGTTTCCAACGTGGCTCTTGCTCTGGTGTGCCACGGAGCACTTTGCCGTAGAAGGCAAATTGACGATCGTTGATTTCTTCGCTTAAGGCATTGGAGAAGTTGCTCACTAAGCGCAGGCTCATGTAGTGCTGCCAGTCTTCCAGTGAAACTTCGTCGAACATTTCACCAAAGCTGGTGAAGTAAGACGGCTGACGTACCACGGCTTCATCAACGGTGGCGATGCCTGCCGCTTCGGTGTAGGCACCTAAGTTGAAATCGCCCAGTAGCTCTTGCAGCTCGTCCATGGTTTTCTTGTTGTAGGTTTTGTCCGCATTACGGCTTTCAACTCGGCTCCACTGAACTTCAGCTAGCTCGGTTTCAAGTTCAAGTACGGCATCAGCCGCGCTCTGTGCTTGGTCCGCGTCGTAGCCAACCAAGGTCAGAATATCGGCAATGTACGATTTGTACTCTGCACGAATTTCTACGAACTTCTCGTCGTCTTTCAAGTAATAATCGCGGTCTGGTAAACCAAGACCTGATTGCGACATATACATGGTGTTCACGTCAGGATTCTTGGCATCAGCGTACACATAGAAACCAAACGGTGAGCTCACACCTAAACGCGCAAGTTGGGCAAAGTGTGCCGCCACTTGATCATGGTTTTGTAACTGACTAATAGCTTCTAAGTCGGCAGCAATCGGCTGATAACCTAAAGAGTTAAGACGCTCAACGTCCATGAAACTATTAAAGAAGTCACCGATTTTCGCGGCATTTGAGCCGGCTTCTGGTGAGCTTGCTGCGGCGTCTTCAATAATGCTGCGCAAGCGTTCTTGGTTCTCGTCACGAAGTTCGTTAAACGAGCCTACGCGTGAACGGTCCGCAGGAATTTCAGTTTTCTCAACCCAGCCACCATTAACATAGGTAAACAGGTCATCTTGTGGCCGTACTTCAGTATTGAAGTCGCTCATATCAAGGCCCGAAGACAGTTGTTGCTGAGCTTGCTCAGTCGCTTGTTCATTCGCGTTCATTTGGTTTTGCTGCGGTGAACAGGCGGCAACGCCAAGGGCAAGGGCCACGCTTAGGGCCAAAGTACTTACTTTACGCATAACGTCCTCATTCATTCGTGATTCGTGCGCTGCGCTATTCGTACGCTTCGCTGTTTGTACGTTCGCGTTGCTCACTGCTCGTCGATAATTTAAACGAACAGCGCGCAGCGCGCACGAACAGCGCAGCGTACGACTAACGAATAACGCAGTTAGTGTGTTAGTGCCCTATTACTTCTTCGGTGAATAGGTACTCTTTGAGTTCTTCATCAAATTTCTTGTCGCGACGGCGGATCCATTCCAACGCCATTGCCGCATGCTCTTTCTCTTCATCACGGTTGTGGATCAGAATTTTTCTGAGCTCGTCATCTTTGCAGACGTCAATGCGTTGGTTATACCAATCGACGGCTTCCAGTTCTTCCATCAGAGAGATGATGGCACGATGCATGTCTCGGGTTTCGTCGGACAATAACTCGTAGGGTTCATGATAACCTTCGTTAGCCATAACTTGCTCCTATCTTTTAGTAAGAAAGTTTGTCTGCGAACTACTTCTTTACCTTACGGGATGCGCCGCAGCTATACAACTGGAATGCTATGCTCGCGGTCGGAGCGCAAACAAAAAAACACCGCGGTGGCTGCGCCAGCGCGGTGTTTGTAAGAAGTATCCCGAATGGGGGCGACTACTTTTTCTTTTTCGCTTTTTTGTTTGGCAGGTCTGTAATTGAACCTTCAAACACTTCGGCGGCTAGGCCTACAGTTTCATGCAGCGTTGGGTGTGCATGAATGGTTAGGCCGATATCTTCTGCGTCACAACCCATTTCGATGGCCAGGCATACTTCACCAAGCAATTCACCAGCGT
The DNA here is from genome assembly GCF_902806985.1 of Pseudidiomarina piscicola. Taxonomy (GTDB): domain Bacteria; phylum Pseudomonadota; class Gammaproteobacteria; order Enterobacterales; family Alteromonadaceae; genus Pseudidiomarina; species Pseudidiomarina piscicola. Next base: position 50,178 of record NZ_CADCXY010000003.1, on the reverse strand, counting down.
TGGAACCCACCATGGCACCACCGATAATACGGTTGTTCTTATCGAACAATAACTTCGTCATACCGTCGGTTGAACCTTGCGCAATGGCACGGCCTGAAGCGGACCATGGGAACACTGCAGCTTCGTATTCGACGCCTTGCTCTTTGGCTTCTTTTTCAGTTAAGCCAGCCCATGCAACTTCTGGGTCCGTATAAGCAATCGAAGGAATGACTTTCGGATCAAAATAATGCTTCTTACCGGCAATCACTTCTGCGGCGACATGACCTTCATGGGTCGCTTTGTGCGCCAGCATCGGTTGACCAACAAGGTCACCAATGGCGAAGATATTTTTGACGTTGGTACGCATTTGCTTATCAACTTCAATAAAGCCGCGGTCTGTAACCTTCACACCGGCATTCTCGGCACCGATCTTAGTGCCGTTTGGCGCGCGGCCAACAGCAACCAATACGGCGTCGTATTTCACTGGTTCTTTCGGTGCTTTGTCGCCTTCAAAGGTCACATAGATGCCGTCTTTTTTGGCTTCAACTTTAGCCGCTTTGGTGTTCAACATAATGTTGTCGAACTTACCTTTAATGCTCTTCATGAACGGCTTGATGATGTCTTTATCGGCAGGTGGGATCAGCTGCTCAGTCATTTCGACAACGTCAATTTTCGAGCCTAGAGCACTGTACACACAGCCCATTTCTAAGCCGATGATACCGCCGCCTAAAATCAACATACGCTCTGGTACAAAACGTAATTCTAACGCTGCAGTCGAGTCCCAAACGCGCTCGTCGTCATGAGGAACGAAAGGCAATTTGATCGACTGTGAGCCAGTTGCCACAATGGCATGCTCAAAGTTGATGGTGGTCTCTTTACCATCGCTGTCAGTGACTTTCATTTGCTTATCGCTGGCAAACTCGCCGTTACCGGTAACGACTTTCACTTTACGCATCTTCGACATTTGACCAAGACCGCCGGTCAACTGACCCACAACCTTCTCTTTATGCTTGCGTATTTTGTCCAGATCAATTTCCGGCTCGCCAAAAGCAACGCCTTCGTCGGCCAAATGCTTCGCATCTTCAATGTGCTTGGCAAGGTGCAGCAAGGCTTTTGATGGAATACAGCCAACGTTCAAACAGACACCACCAAGGGTGCTATAGCGTTCAACCATTACGGTTTCTAAACCTAAGTCTGCAGCCCGAAAAGCTGCTGCATAACCACCAGGGCCCGCACCGAGTACGACCACTTGGGCATTAATTTCTTTGCTCATGACGACCTCTTACTTTCGTAGAATTTCGTTGAATTCGGTTAACTTCGCGCGGGGCCGATTATAGCAGCCCCAACGCGATTTGTTTAATTTATAGAATCATCTTGCGAATATCTGACAACACGTTGCATAGGTACACACTAAAGCGTGCAGCAACGGCACCGTCAATCACACGGTGGTCGTAAGACAAGCTTGTCGGCAGCGTTAAGCGTGGCTCGAACTCACTGCCGTTCCACTTCGGCTTCATCTCGCTTTTCGAGACGCCTAAAATCGCTACGTCGGGAGCGTTCACAATCGGCGTAAACGCTGTACCACCAATGCCACCAAGGCTTGAAATTGAGAAGCAGCCACCTTGCATGTCTTGGGCTTTCAATTTGCCATCGCGAGCACGGGTACTGACATCGATCAATTCTTCTGACAATTCATAGATGCCTTTTTTATCAACATCACGAATCACCGGAACAACAAGACCTCCAGGGGTGTCCACTGCAATCCCGATATGAATGTATTTCTTCATGATCAGGTGCTCGCCATCTTCGTGTAACGACGAGTTGAACACTGGAAACTCTTGCAGCGCTTTAGCAACGGCTTTCATGATGAAGACCAGAGGCGTAATTTTTACACCGTCTTTTTTCTTCGCCTGCAGCTCGTTCTCTTGCTTACGGAATTTCTCAAGCTCGGTAATATCGGCTTCGTCGAATTGCGTCACGTGTGGAATGGTGACCCAGTTACGATGCAGATTTGGTCCCGAAATTTTCTGAATCCGCGTCAAAGGTACTTCTTCAATTTCACCAAACTTGCTGAAATCGACTTTCGGTGGTGCAATCACTTGCAAGCCACCTGCACCTTGGGCTGAGCCTGCAGATGCTGTTGCTTTCGGCCGCGACAGTTCGTATTTCACATGCTCTTGCACGTCTTCTTTGAGAATACGGTTTTTGCGTCCCGAGCCTTTAACTTGATTTAAGTTAACGCCGAATTCGCGTGCCAAACGACGCACCGCAGGTGAGGCATACGCCAAACCTTCGGCTTTACCTTTTTTGTCCAACGGATGATCAGGCACAGGTGGTGCTCTGCGCTCGTCTTTATCGGTCTCTTCGGTACTCTCTTTGGCACTCTCTTTAGCACTCTCTTTGGCACTCTCTTCGGCACTCGCTTTAGACGCGTCTGACTTGGTACCTTTATCAGTGTCTGACGCAGCAGCTTGGTCTGAACCAGCGCCCGTCACTTCTAAGGTAATCACCAGCGAGCCTTCTTTCACTTTGTCGCCTGTGCTTACTTCAACGGACTTCACGGTTCCTGCTTGCGGGCTTGGCACGTCCATGGTTGCCTTGTCGGTTTCCAGGGTAATCAAGCCATCTTCTTTGTCGATGGTATCGCCTACCGCAACCAGTACCTCGATAACGTCAACTTCGCCGTCGTCACCAATATCCGGTACTTTCACCTCAATCACTTCGGTCTCGCCCTGGTCATCGTCAGAGCCGCCATCGTCGGCGTCAGACTCGGAGCGGTCTGCCCCTTCTGCATCGTCATCAGACGATGCACCGGCGTCAGCCGGCGCGGATTCCGAATCATCAGAAGAGTCCGAATCCTCAGACTCCTCGCCAGCTTCGAGCATCGCAATTAAATCGCCCTCACCAATTTTGTCGCCAACGCTGACTTTGATTTCGCCAACCTTGCCACCAAAAGGTGCTGGAATGTCCATTGATGCTTTGTCACTTTCAACGGTGATCAGGCCGTCTTCCGCCTCAACACTGTCGCCTTCACTGACTAAGATCTCAATGACTTCAACTTCGTCTCCGCCCACATCGGGGGCGAGCACTTCTTTTAAATCTGCCATGTTTGCCTCCGCTCCCGTCGCTTACGCGTAAAGTGGGTTGATTTTGTTGGTGTCGATATCGAACTCTTTGATCGCTTTGGTCACTTCTTTAGCGTCGATATCCCCTGCTTTGGCAAGCTCCGACAAGGCCGCAACAACAATGTACTCGGCACTTACTTCAAAGTGGCGACGTAAATTCTCACGACTGTCTGAACGACCGAAACCGTCGGTACCTAGCACGCGATAAGGGGTTGGTACCCAAGCGCGAATTTGGTCTGCGTACAGTTTCTGATAGTCGGTGGCCGCAATCGTTGGCCCTTTCGCTTTGGCTAACAGCTTAGTCACATAAGCTTCTTTAGCTTTGCTAGCTGGGTTCAACATGTTCTCGCGGTCAACGTCCATGCCATCGCGCGCCAATTCGTTGAATGACGTTGTGCTATACACTTTAGCGGTCACGTTAAACTGCTCAGCGAGGATCTCTGCTGCGCGTCGCGCTTGTTGCAGAATAGTTCCTGAACCTAACAGTTGCACTTCGCCTTTGGCTTTCTTGGCTTTGTGCTCTTCGAGCTCGTACATACCTTTGATGATGCCTTCTTCAACGCCTTCAGGCATTGCCGGCTGTTGGTAGTTCTCGTTCATCACGGTCAAGTAGTAGAACACGTTTTCTTGTTCGCCATACATGCGACGTAAGCCGTCTTGCACAATCACCGCAACTTCATAACCAAAGGTCGGGTCATAGGTGACACAGTTTGGCACGGTGTTAAACAAGATGTGGCTGCTACCGTCTTGGTGTTGCAAGCCTTCACCGTTCAAGGTGGTACGACCGGCGGTACCGCCAATCAGGAAGCCACGGGCTTGGCTGTCACCAGCGGCCCACACTAAGTCACCAACTCGCTGGAAACCAAACATCGAGTAATAGATGTAGAACGGAATCATCGGTTCATTGTTGGTCGAGTAGCTGGTCGCTGCTGCTACCCACGAGGCCATCGCACCGAGCTCGTTGATACCTTCTTGCAGCACTTGGCCCTTGGTATCTTCACGATAGTACGCCACTTGGTCAGCGTCTTGTGGTTCGTATTTCTGACCTTGGCTCGAGTAAATACCCACCTGACGGAACAAACCTTCCATACCGAAGGTACGCGCTTCATCAGGAATAATAGGCACGATGCGTTTACCGATTTTCTTGTCTTTCAACAATGCGGTTAACACGCGTACGAATGCCATGGTCGATGATATCTCACGATCGCCAGAGCCTTTCAGTACCGCATCAAAAGCTTTTAATGCCGGCATCTCTAACTCAACGTCGGTCGTTGGGCGACGTTTTGGCATGTAGCCGCCAAGGGAGTCACGACGTTCACGCATGTACTTCATTTCCGGGCTGTCGTCCGGGAATTTGTACAGTGGAATATCTTCCAAGTCTTCGTCTTTAATCGGAATATTGAAACGGTCACGGAAGTGTTTAATGGCGTCCATGTCCATCTTCTTAACCTGGTGGGCGATGTTTTTACCTTCGCCTGCCGCACCCATACCGTAACCTTTCACGGTTTTCGCCAAGATCACCTGTGGCCGACCTTTAGTGTTCACCGCTTTGTGGTAAGCAGAGTAGACTTTCACTGGATCGTGACCACCACGGTTCAAGCGCCAAATATCCTCGTCGGATAAGTTGGCCACCATTTCTTTGGTTGCTTCGGTTTTACCGAAGAAGTTCTCGCGCGTGTAAGCACCGCCTTTGGCTTTGTAGTTTTGGTACTCACCGTCGACGCTATCTTGCATGATTTGCGCCAGTTGGCCTTCGGTATCGCGATACAGAAGTGGATCCCAGTAACGACCCCAAATCACTTTAATGACTTCCCAGCCAGCACCGCGGAAGGTGCCTTCCAGCTCTTGAATAATTTTGCCGTTACCACGTACCGGGCCGTCTAACCGTTGTAAGTTACAGTTAACGATAAAGGTCAGGTTGTCTAAACCTTCACGAGTGGCAAGGCCAATCGCACCCAAGCTTTCTGGCTCGTCCACCTCGCCATCGCCCAAGAAGCAGTACACGCGCTGGTTCGAGCAGTCTTTAATGCCGCGATCGGTGAGGTACTTCAAGTAGCGCGCTTGGTAAATCGCCTGAATCGGCCCCAAGCCCATAGAAACCGTTGGGAACTGCCAGAACTCTGGCATTAATTTCGGGTGTGGGTAAGAGCTCACGCCCTCGCCGTCAACTTCCTGACGGAAATTGTTCAGCTGGTCTTCGCTAATACGCCCTTCGAGATAGGCGCGACCATAGATACCCGGCGACGCGTGGCCTTGGATAAATAAGAAGTCACCACCGTCTTGCTCCGTTGGTGCGCGGAAGAAATGGTTAAAGCCAACATCATATAGCATTGCCGACGAAGCAAAGCTGGAGATGTGACCACCCAGCTCGAGTTCTTTTTTCGACGCACGAAGCACCATTGCTAGCGCATTCCAGCGCACTGCTGAACGGATCCGCGCTTCCATGCTTTGGTCACCCGGCATGGTCGGCTCTTGGCTGGCCGGAATAGTGTTCAAGTAAGCGGTCGTCGCCGCATACGGTAGGTAAGCACCGCTACGACGCGCTTTCTCAATCAAAGACTCCAACAGATAATGACCACGCTCCGGGCCATCTTCTTCTAACACGACTTCGAGGGAGTCTAACCACTCGCGTGTTTCCTGTGGATCAAGGTCGTCTTTCAAATGATCATTCATACTCTATCCTTACCCAGTTTGCGTTCGACGTAATGACCGCTGAATGCGCGACTGCTCGCGATTCGAAGTCAATAACGCGTTTTCAATATAGGCTAGCAGTTGATGGCACGCATCGCGCGCCTGTTCAGGCTCGCCAGCCGAAATAGCAGTGACAATGTGCTGCCGATGTTGGTGTAATTGCTGCATGACGCCGGCTTTATGCGACAAGTCCTGCAGGTTTTGCTGAATATTTTGTTGTAACAGTGGCTGCATACTCCGCACTAAATGCAAGAGGATCACATTATGCGATGCTTCGCAGATTCTCAGGTTGAATTCGTTGAGTGCTTGCGCCTGTGCGACGAGCTCCCCAGAAGCATCGCGCTGCACTGCTTTAAAGCTTTCTTCGATGCGCTCAATGTCGGTCGCGGTACCACGCATGGCCGCGTAGTAAGAAGAAATGCCTTCGAGCGCGTGACGGAACTCTAGCAGGTCGAACTGCGATTCTGGGTGCTGTGTTAGCAGTTCTAGGAGTGGCTCCGCCACGCGTTTCTGCATGTTATCGCACACATAAGTACCGCCGCCTTGATGTCGCTCAAGTAAACCGCGCGCTTCAAGTTTTTGAATGGCTTCGCGCAAACTCGGCCGTGACACCGAAAACTGATGCGCAAGGTCGCGCTCTGATGGCAATCGAGCCCCAGCTTCAAGGGTTCCGTCGACAATCATGGCTTCAATGCGTTGCATGATTACGTCGGACAGTTTAGTCGGTTGTATACGGTCAAAAGCCATGGTTGCTCGTTACTCGTTGCTCGTTATTCGTACGCTTCGCTGTTCGTTGCTCGTTGGTGCATTGGTCTTACCATGCTTATTGTAGACTAGTTGGGTGGTGAACCCAAACACTAAATTGCTAGAACCAACCGGCGATCGTCATAACGGCGAGTAAAACAATGAAAAACAGCAGGTTACGCTTCAGTAGCGCGACAGTGGTCAGAGCAGTCGAAGTGATATCGTCGTCGTGACTTGGCTCAAGGTGTTCGGCGGCTGCGGCAATTTTGCTCAATGCCTCAAAGTTGTTTTGCGGCGTGTTGCCGACGGAGCTCAGCCATACTGGCAAGGCTTTACCAAAGTTCCCCACCATCAGGAAGCCGAACGACATGATACGGGTGGGTAACCAATGCACGACCAGTTGTAGTTGCGTCCAGGCTTTATTACGCGGGTGTTTCATGTCGCGCAAGGTGGCGTACGCCAAGACCCCAAACACACCAAAAATAACGTAATACAAAAGCGGCGCAAAGTAATAACGTAGGTGAACCCAGAGCAGCAGGTCATGCACCGGGGCTGCCTCGTGCCGTCCGGCTGCACGGCGTAATTGCCTTAATTGCTCGGCGGCGGCAGCGGTATCACCGCTATTGGCAGCTTCTAAGTATGCTTTGTAAGCTGCGCGAGCGGCACCACATTGCATGGTGGCTAGTAGCGCCAACACGGCAATCACAAACGACAGCAAGAACGAATCGACCAGCGTCACCACGAAGGTAATAATAAGTGCCGGCAGCACCGCCCAAACAATTTCACCCAGCAAGTGTTGGCGCCACTGCGCAATTTTTTCTTGGGAGTCACCGCCGACTTGGGTTTTCTTCACCTGCCACTGCTGCCAGCGCAGAACAATGCGGCGCCAGTGCAGGTTGCGGCTCAGGGTCACCGAGCGCTCTAAAGAATACGCCAATAAAATTGCCAGTAATTGCATTTATCTTCCCTCGCTATGCAGCACCGTGCAGTTGCTGCGCTACTAACTGCTTAAAATACTGCCAATCAAACGCTGGGCCCGGGTCGGTTTTGCGTACGGGCGCAATGTGCTGGTGGCCGACAATACGTTGCGGTGTGAGTGCTGGGTAGTGCTGCACTAAACTTGCCGCAACCTTTGCTAACTGTTGATACTGTTCTTTAGTGTAGGGTTCTGTGTCGGTTCCCTCAAGCTCTATTCCGATACTGAAGTCGTTACACCCTTTGCGCCCGCAATAGTGCGACACCCCAGCATGCCAAGCGCGCTTATCAAATGGCACATACTGCACCATGTGACCATCGCGGTGAATCACCATATGGGCTGCCACTCTGAGCCCTTGCAAAATGCCGAACGACGGATCCGAGGTGGGATCTAAGGTGCCCATAAACAGTTGGTCGATATAAGGCAGACCAAATTGGCCCGCCGGTAAACTGATGCAATGCACCACTAGCACACTAATATCCGTCGGATCACTGCGCTCGTCATGATGCGGTGACTGTTTCTGCTGCGCCGCTGTGTACCTGCCTTGTTGAATACGGCCTTGTTCACCTTGTTCAATACTGCCGACACCACTCATGTTATTCCTACCTACTGCCTTGTTTATCACCGGGTGACCATTGTCACCCCCGTCACGAGCCATTACAATAAGGCCTTTCATCGACGACCACAACGAGCACCAACATGGATACACGGGTACAACCAGAACTTCTCGCCGCCGATCGCCAGCACATGGTCACGCGCGCCCTTACTGAAGATCTTAATGGTCTATCCGCAGATCTCGATATCACTGCTCAGTTAATTCCCGCCAGCCAGCAAGCTCACGGAAGTATTATTACCCGTGAAGATGCGGTGGTTTGCGGCACCCAGTGGGTCGATGAAGTGTTTGCTCAGTTAGGCGCGCAGGTGGAAATTACCTGGCATGTAAGCGATGGCGATAAAGTGACGGCGAATCAACAGCTGTGTGAGCTTCGCGGCCCGGCCCGCGTCATGCTCACCGGTGAACGTACCGCATTGAATTTTCTACAAACCTTATCAGGCGTCGCCACCACCACGGCTAGTTACGTGGCCTTACTTGCCGGCTCGCACACCAAGTTACTCGATACCCGTAAAACCCTGCCAGGACTTCGCACCGCACTTAAATATGCAGTGGCCTGCGGCGGCGGTAGTAATCACCGAGTGGGGCTGTACGATGCCTATCTGATTAAAGAGAACCACATTATGGCCTGTGGCTCGATTGCGGCGGCAATTAATGAGGCGCGTCAATTAAACCCCAATAAAGTGGTCGAAGTCGAAGTCGAGTCGCTCGAAGAGTACCAAGCCGCGATGGCCGCCGGCGCTGACATTATCATGTTAGACAACTTCAGCTATGAGGATATTCATAGTGCCGTTAAGCAAAGGTCAAAAAATGTTCGCCTTGAAGTGTCGGGCAATGTTGTTCGCGAACAATTGGACGCGCTAGTAACTACTGGAATTGATTACATTTCTTCTGGGGCATTAACCAAACATGTGCAAGCCATTGACCTTTCCCTCCGTATTTCAGATGTCTAACTATTGACGACTTCCTTACATCTGCTATGTTTAAGTTGCAGTGCGCAAACCGCGAGCCCAGCTCGGGGATTGCCAGGCGATTGCTTTAAAAGGCAAAACCGCTGAGAAGTGGTGACGCAAAACCTCCGGTCCCCACCGGTTCTTTTCAACCTTTTACTGTAAAGGTACTGGCGGATAGCGGGGCTGCAAGTTAAAGTCTGGTGGATGGCGTGGCTTTTTCGGCTATAAATACGGTCGCAAGCGCAACCACAGTCTTTCGACTAGTGCAGGGTTTGTTGTTGGTGTGTTAGACCAACAAAGGAATGCCACACCGTACAACAATAATAATGTAATAGTTAATTACTTACGTCAGTTTCGGGAGATTTGACATGAAAGCGCAAGTACAAAAAGGTTTTACCTTAATTGAGTTGATGATTGTGGTTGCAATCATCGGTATCTTGGCGGCCGTCGCCATTCCACTTTACTCTGATTATACGCAGCGTGCGAGGGCAGCCACGGGTATAGCTGCATTGGGTTCTTATAAAACTGCTGTCGCATTGTGTTACCACGAGTCAGGCCAATTAAGCGGATGCAGCAGCAGTGGTTCAGTCGACGACGGTGATGGCAACCCGATTCCCACAAAGATTCCTGCGGCTTTAACAGATAGTGATGCAGTAAACGGTCTCAATAGCGCATCTGTCTCTGATGGTGTTATTGTTGCTGAACTTGATGCAATTGCTGCCGGAGATTCGGCTGGTAATATCACTGTTGAGCTAACTCCAAGTCCAGCAAGCGGAACAAATATGAATTGGACTATCGCCTGCTCTGATTTTGGCGATGACGGCTCAGATTCACGGATAGACGGATGCACATCAGCTTATTCTGGTAGCTAAATGTCTGTTATTTAGCAAGGAAAGGTGTTTTATAACCCAGAGGTACGGTGTGCCCTATCTCTGGGTTCCAACATACGAGTGAGACAGATTTTAAAACTATGCTACACCACTCCCTTGCGGCGCTTTTGCTGCGTGACAGAAGAATCCCTGAAGCGCAACTCAAAAGTTGTAGCGAGTATGCATGGGAAACCAAGCTCCCCTTTACCAGTATTCTGCTGGAACGCAAACTTATACAGCCTAGTGAGCTGGCGGCTTTCTGCTATCAGGTGTCCAACTGTCCTTGGTTAGATCTTGATGCTTTTAACGCCGAACAAATCCCTCCTCAATTTATCAATGAGCGGTTGATTCGCAAAAACCATGCGGTACCTTTGTATCAGCGTGGCAATGTGCTTTATATCGCGGTCTCTGACCCGACCCGTATTGAAACCCTTGATGAGTTTCAATTCCGAACCCGCTTGCAATCGGAAGCGGTGTTGGTGCAAGAAGACAAGCTACAAAGGCTTATTGATAAGCTGTTGGAAAATGAAAGTTCGATGCTCGGAGTTACCGAACAAGACGAACAAGAACTACGTGAAATTGACGCCGACGGCGAAATTCGCGACGACCACGGCGCAGTGAATGTCGATGGTAAGAACGATGCGCCTATTGTTATTTACATTAACAAAATGCTGCTCGATGCCATCAAGCGCGGCGCCTCAGATTTGCACTTTGAACCCTACGAGGGCGAATACCGTATTCGCTTTCGTATTGACGGCGTGCTGCTTGAAATTGCACGACCGCCGTTTGCCCTGTCGGCACGTATTGCCGCACGTTTAAAGGTAATGTCACAGTTAGATATCGCTGAACGCCGACTCCCCCAAGATGGTCGCATCAAGCTACGGCTTTCGAAGAACAAAGCGATTGATTTTCGCGTTAGCTCGTTGCCAACCATGTATGGCGAGAAAATTGTACTGCGGATCCTTGATTCGGCAGCGGCCATGATGGGTATCGAATCCCTTGGTTATGCGCCCGACCAGCAACGCTTGTATGAAGAGGCGCTGGCTAAACCGCAAGGGATGATTTTGGTGACCGGCCCCACGGGCTCGGGTAAAACCGTGTCGCTGTATACCGGCTTGAATATTCTCAATACCAACGAGGTCAACATCTCGACGGCCGAAGATCCGGTCGAGATTAACCTTTATGGTATTAACCAGGTGCAAATTAATGTCAAAGCTGGTCTCACCTTCGCTGACGCCCTGCGCTCGTTCTTACGGCAAGACCCTGACGTCGTCATGGTCGGTGAGATCCGTGACTTAGAAACGGCGGAAATTGCCATTAAAGCGGCACAAACCGGTCACTTGGTGATGTCAACCTTGCACACCAACTCCGCTGCCGAAACCCTCACACGTTTAATGAATATGGGAGTGCCGTCGTACAATATTGCCGGTTCGGTCACCCTGATTATCGCGCAGCGCTTGGCACGGCGCCTCTGTAACGAGTGTAAAGAGCCCGAAGAAATACCTAAAGAAGAGTTGCTGCGTCAGGGCTTTACCGAGGAACAACTGCCCCACTTAACCATTCACAAGCCCGTTGGTTGCGAGCAATGTACCAACGGTTATAAGGGGCGTACAGGTATTTACGAAGTTATGCCAGTGACCGAGGTCATTCAGGAACTTATTATGTCGAGTGCAGGATCGATACAAATTGCTCGGCAAGCGCGAAAAGAAGGCTATAATTCATTACGACAGTCCGCATTAGAAAAGGTCGCTGACGGCACCACCAGCCTGGCGGAGGCAAACCGCGTCAGCAGCAACTAAGGGTTGACCATGGCAACTGCAACTAAAAAAATAAAAAAGCTAGAAGACTTTAATGAGTTTCAGTGGCACGGACTCAATCGTAAGGGGCAAAAGGTTAAGGGCATCTTACGCGGTGACAATGAGAAAGAAATTCGAGCACGCTTGCGTGATCAAGGCATTAATCCGCGCTCAGTGAAAAAAAAAGCCAAGCCCTTATTCGGCCACAAGAAAATCAAAGGCGCCGATATCGCGCTGTTTACCCGCCAAATCGCCACCATGCTTGAAGCCGGTGTTCCCCTTTTGCAAGGCCTGGAGATGGTCGCTAGGGGTACCGATCACGTTAAAGTTCGCAACCTGATGCTGACCATTGCCGACGATGTTGGCTCAGGGTCACCGTTGGCTGCAGCCTTGCGTAAACACCCCGAGGTATTTGACCCGCTGTATTGCGATTTAGTCAATTCTGGTGAGGAGTCCGGCTCGTTAGAGGCGATCTTTGACCGCATCGCCACCTATCGCGAAAAGTCCGAAGCGCTAAAAGCCAAGATTAAAAAAGCCTTGGTCTATCCAGCTGCGGTCATTGTCGTGGCCATCGCTGTCACCATGATATTGCTGATTTATGTCGTGCCTCAGTTCGAGAGTGTCTTTTCCGACTTTGGCGCCGAACTACCAGCTATGACTCAATTTGTGGTGCGCTTGTCCGAAATCATGCAGGCCTACGCGGTGTATGTGATCGCCGGTTTCTTGGTGCTCGGCTGGCTGTTTGCCCGCGCAATGGTTAAAAGCGAGAGGTTTCGCGATAGAGTTCAAGCCTTATCGCTTAAAATTCCAGTGGTGGGCATGATTTTAGACAAAGCCGCAGTTGCTCGGTTTGCCCGTACCCTCTCCACCACCTTTGCCGCAGGCGTGCCACTGATTAGTGCGCTAGAGTCGGCCGCGGGTGCCTCTGGTAACTCGGTGTACCGTGATGCCATTTACCGCATCCAAAGCGATGTCACCTCGGGTATGCAAATGAACACGGCGATGATCAACGCCGATATCTTCCCCACCATGGCCACGCAAATGGTGTATATCGGTGAAGAAGCGGGCTCCCTCGATGATATGTTGGCCAAGGTTGCCGACGTTTACGAACGCGAAGTGGATGATCTAGTGGATAACTTGACCGCCTTGCTAGAACCCATGATCATGGTGGTCATTGGTATACTCGTGGGTGGGCTTATTGTCGCCATGTACCTACCTATCTTTAACCTTGGTGCGGTGGTCGGTTAATGCTCGAACAAATAAGTCAATTATATCCAGAGTTTAGCCATTTAACGCTGTTCTTAGGTTTGGTTTTAGGGTTGGTCGTCGGTAGCTTTTTGAATGTGGTGATCGGCCGTTTACCGGTAATGATGCAGCGCCAATGGCAGCGGGAATGTGCAGCACTGACCGCCGACGAAGCGGCCTCCCAGCCACCGCCGCAGCAGCAGCCACCGCAGATAGAAGCCTTTAGTATTGCCACGCCCGGTTCACACTGTCCCAAATGTAAGCACCCGATAAAGTGGTACGACAATATTCCAGTGGTGAGCTGGCTCTTATTGAAGGCCAAGTGCCGCCACTGCAAAGCGCCTATTTCACTGCGTTACCCAGCCATTGAGCTGCTCACCGGTGTGACCTTCGCCAGCATCGCTTGGTTTTTCGGCGCCAGTTGGCCAGCGCTTTACTATATGGTGTTTGCCGCCGTGCTTATCAGCATGTTCTTTATAGATTATGACCACATGCTGCTACCCGATCAGTTAACCTATTTTACGTTATGGCTCGGGCTGTTCGTCGCTTGGGGCGGCGGGCCCGTACCCCTCACTGACGCGGTGATGGGCGCTATCGCCGGTTATCTGTTTCTGTGGTCAGTGTATTGGGCGTTTAAGCTATTGACCGGTAAAGAAGGCATGGGCTACGGCGACTTTAAGTTACTGGCGGCTTTTGGTGCTTGGGCCGGCTATACGCTGTTACCGGTGATCGTACTAGCGGCCGCCTTTAGTGGCGCGGTGATGGGCATTACCTTACAAGTGTTACAACGTAATCAGCGTGGCCAACCGATTCCTTTTGGTCCATTTTTGATTTGTGGCGGTGTGATTGCCCTGCTCTGGGGTGAACCACTGCTACACTGGTATTGGGGGCTAGTGCGCATCTAATGTGGGTACTGGGCTTAACCGGCGGCATTGGGTCGGGCAAAACAACCGTCTCTGATCTGTTTGCCGCGCATGGCATTCAGGTGGTTGACGCCGATGTGGTTGCCCGCCAAAGCCTTGATAAAGGCAGTCCCGCACTGGAAGCCGTTGAGGCGCGCTATGGTAGTCAAGCGCTGCAACAAGACGGCAGCCTCAACCGCGCTTGGTTACGCGAAAAAATCTTCGCCGAGCCTGAAGAAAAACAATGGCTCAATGCGCTCACCCACCCGCTTATTCGTAAAGAAATGCTTAAGCAGTTACACGCAGCAACCTCGGCCTATGTAATCTTATCGGCCCCCCTTTTGCTTGAAAACAAACTCACCCAATTTTGTGATCGCGTATTAGTGGTGGATGTGACCGAAGCCACGCAACGCCAGCGCACTCAAGCGCGAGATCAGGTAAGCGCGGCACAGGTAGAGCAAATTATTGCCGCACAGGCCTCACGCGCTGAACGTTTGGCCGCCGCCGACGACGTGATTGACAACAATGGCGCAGTGTCGCAGCTGCCAGCGCAGGTTGAAAAGCTCCACCAGCAGTACCTACAACGCGTGGCTGGCTCAAGTAAAAGCCTGGAGACTTGAGATGAGTCACCAAAGCGACTTGTTTGACAGCATTGCAACGGCTGAAGAAGCCGTTATCATAGAGCCGATGACAGTAAAAACCGAAGGCGCCACCATTAATTACGAATATCCGTTACATGAGCGGATACGTACCTACCTGCGCTTAGAACACTTAAAGCAGTTGCTCAAACCGCAGCAATCGGTTGATGCCACGAACTATTCACGTTATTTCGATGCCCTATTCGCTATTCTCGAGCTCTGCGAACGCAGCGATGTGCGTACCGACGTACAGAAAGACTTAGACCGCCGGCGCGCACAGTTACAAGTATGGGCCCAACACCCCGACGTCAATCAGCAACAAGTAACAGCATTAGCCGAGCGCGTACAACACGCAATACAGAGTATCCAGCCGTTGACCCGCATTGGCAGCCATCTAAAACAAGACCGCTTACTTAGCGTGACGCGCCAGCGTTTCGGGATGCCGGGCGGCACCTGTAATTTTGATGTGCCGCAACTGCATTTTTGGTTACACCAAGCGCAACAAAAGCGTGATCAAGATTGCCAGCGTTGGTGGCATGAGTTTGAGATCTTATTTAATGGGCTCGAGCTGGAATTAGAGTTGCTGCGCGGGCAAGCCCATTTTCAATGGGTGGTGGCCGAAGGCGGATTACTGCAAGAAAGCACGGAACCCTTAAGCCTATTGCGGATTCGAGTACCTGAGGCGATACCAGCTTATCCGGTCATAAGTGGGCATAAACAAAGGTTTAGCATTCGCTTCTTAAGTTGTGCGCCACAACAGGGCAAGGCCTCTTTTGAAAACGATGTCGAGTTTGAGTTGGCACTCTGCCCGTGATTACAGAGGGTTTTCTAAAAGATCAATAATAGCTTGATTCGCTTCGGGGAACTGATAGGCGCCCAAGGCGTAAATTGGTACCCACAACCACTCCTGACCTTCGTTTTGACCAATTTCACCGCTAAAAGACGTTACCCGCCAGACATCCAGCATCACTCGCTTGTCTTGGTACTGGTGATGGATCACCGTTAACGGCGAGGCCGACTGCACCTCGATATTGCATTCTTCGCGGAGCTCACGCACCAACGCGTCGTAGACTGTTTCTCCAGCCTCAACTTTACCGCCGGGGAACTCCCACTTATCGCCTTGATGCAGTGCTTGATGGCGTTTGCTTATGAACACGTGACCGTCGGTGCCTTCAATGACACCAACGGCAACGTGCAGCGGATCAGAGTTTGCCATGACAATGTTTGTATTTTTTACCCGAGCCACATGGGCAAGGTTCATTACGGCCCACGCGAGGTCCAGCTTGTGCCGGCTCTGGTGGTGTTGTGGCCGCCGGTGCCGCCGCTGGACGTTCTGCTTCAGCGCTGGCGGTGGCACTAGCACTCTCGTGCTTGAACTCTTGCTGTTGGCGCGCAGCCGCTTCGCGACGTTTGGCTTCAACGGCTTCAACGTCTTCTTCAGCACGCACCCGCACTTTGCTTAGAATGGTCACCACATCGAGCTTCAAAGCCTCGAGCATATCGGTGAACAACTCAAATGCTTCACGTTTATATTCTTGCTTCGGATTCTTCTGTGCATAGCTACGTAAGTTGATGCCTTGACGCAGGTGATCCATTGCCGCCAAGTGCTCTTTCCAATGAGAATCGAGGCTTTGCAGCATGATGGCTTTTTCAAACTGGCGCAGTACTTCTTTGCCAACTTGCTCTTCTTTCGCTGCGTAGGCTTTATCGAGCTCGTCGGCGATTTTCTCGCGCAAGTTTTCTTCATGCAGGTTATCGTCTTCGTCTAACCACTGCTGAATCGGTAGTGGTAAGTCAAAGTCTGAGCGCAAGCGCTCTTCTAAACCTTGCACATTCCACATTTCTTCCAACGATTGCGGTGGAATATACTCAGCGATAACCTGCTCTATGACATCGCTGCGGATCACTTGTATGGTTTCTGAAATGTCGCCTTCGTCTAACAGCTCGTTGCGTTGCTCGTACACCACGCTACGTTGGTCGTTGGCCACATCATCAAATTCAAGCAAGGCTTTACGCATGTCGAAGTTGCGCCCTTCGACTTTACGTTGGGCGTTTTCAATCGCGCGCGTGACCCATGGGTGTTCAATGGCTTCGCCACGCTTCATGCCGAGACGCTTCATTAACCCAGCCATACGCTCAGAGGCGAAAATACGCATCAAGCTGTCTTCTAAGGACAAATAGAAGCGCGTTGAGCCTGGGTCACCTTGGCGCCCTGAACGGCCCCGTAACTGGTTATCGATACGGCGTGATTCATGACGCTCGGTACCAATAATATGCAAACCGCCGGCTTCAACCACTTGATCGTGACGCTTCTGCCATTCAGCTTTGACTTTATCAATGGTCTCTTGGCTTGGCTCTTCCAGTTGCTCAATCTCAACCTGTAAGTTACCGCCGAGCACGATGTCGGTACCACGGCCGGCCATATTGGTGGCGATGGTAATGGCGCCCGGCATACCCGCTTGCGCGACGATTTGTGCTTCTTTAGCGTGGAACTTGGCGTTCAGTACTTCATGAGGAATTTTTTTCTTGCGCAGAACGTTGGACAACAGCTCTGAGCTTTCAATCGAAATAGTACCCACCAGTGCCGGTTGCATCTTCGCCCGACACTCTTCGATGTCGGCAATAATGGCCTCGTACTTTTCTTCGGCAGTGATGAAAATCAAATCAGGGCGGTCGTCACGCACCATCGGACGATTGGTTGGAATCACCACGGTTTCCAGGCCGTAAATCGACTGAAACTCGAAGGCTTCGGTGTCGGCCGTACCTGTCATACCTGCCAGCTTGGTATACAAACGGAAGTAGTTTTGGAAGGTGATCGACGCCATGGTTTGGTTTTCGTTTTGAATCTTCACGCCTTCTTTGGCTTCCATCGCTTGGTGCAAGCCTTCCGACCAACGACGACCTTCCATGGTGCGTCCAGTATGCTCATCAACAATGATGATCTGGTCGTCTTTAACGATGTAATCAACGTCTTTTTGAAACAAATGGTGCGCTTTGAGGGCAGCGTTTACATGGTGCAACAAGGTAATGTTTGCCGCCGAGTACAGCGATTCGTCTTCACCGAGAATGCCACGCTCTTTCAAAATGGCTTCGACGTTCTCTTGGCCATTTTCGGTTAAGTGCAGCTGTTTGGCTTTTTCATCGATGGTGAAATCGCCTTCACCGCGTTTTTCTTCCGTGTCTTCTTCTTCAGCACGGGTCAACAGCGGTACGATTTCGTTCATTTTTTGGTACATTTCAGAGCTGTCTTCCGCAGCTCCTGAGATGATCAATGGCGTTCGTGCTTCATCGATTAAAATCGAGTCGACTTCATCGACGATGGCGTAATTCAGTTTACGCTGCACCCGCTCTTTAGGCGAAAACGCCATGTTGTCACGGAGGTAATCGAAACCAAACTCGTTGTTGGTACCGTAGGTGATATCGGCTTGATAGGCTTCTTGCTTCTCTTGATGGGGCATGCCTGGCACGTTAAAGGCCACGGTCATATCAAGAAACTCAAATAACGGACGGTTGGTTTCCGCATCACGACGCGCGAGGTAGTCGTTCACGGTCACAATGTGCACGCCATCGCCCGACAAGGCGTTAAGGTAGGCCGACAAGGTTGCGGTAAGGGTTTTACCCTCACCGGTACGCATTTCGGCGATGCGGTTCTCGTTTAGGATCATACCGCCTACGAGCTGCACATCGAAGTGGCGCATATTGTAGACGCGTTTGCTGGCTTCACGAACCGTCGCAAAAGCCTCTACAAGCAGTTGTTCAAGGGTTTCACCTTTGCCCAGACGTTGTTTGAATTCAGCTGTTTTTTGTTTGAGTTCGCTATCGCTGAGAGCTTCAAATTCTGGTTCTAAGGCATTAATCGCCGCGACTTGTTTCTGCAATCCCTTAAGAATGCGGTCGTTGCGACTTCCAAATACTTTGCGGAAAAGACTACCAAACATGTGATTATTTAATCCTGTATTTAAGTGATAGCAATGCTCTAACGAGCATCACGATAAACATACTTACTGGGGTCGATATGGCGTTCGTTGCGCAATACTTCGTAGTGCACATGCGGCCCTGTAGAACGTCCTGTACTGCCCAGCTTCGCGATTTCTTGACCGCGTGTCACAACATCGCCCTCTTGTACTAAAAGTTCAGCACAATGACCGTAACGCGTTCTTAACCCGCCACCATGGTCAATCTCGACCAACTTACCGTAACCGTAGCGTTCACCTGACCAAGTGACAACGCCTGCACCGGTTGCAAAAATACCGGCATCTTCCGCTAAGTTCGCAAAATCAATACCGTTATGCATGGTTGGCGACCCATTAAAAGGGTCTTTGCGTACACCATAATGTGAACTTAGCCAGCCGCCATCAACTGGGCGCCCTGCCACAAAGCTCTCTGCAGAGATATGATGATTCATTAGCACAGATTCAAGTAGCGCAAGCTGTTTTTGTTTGTCGTCCAGTTGCGCAAGCACTAATTCAAGGTCGGCCATTACGTCACCAGCACCCATATCGGGCGCATCTAAAATCGAGGCTTCTGGCCCACCCATAGCTATAGTAGCGCCGTCGTTACCGGCAAACTCATCCGCATCGATTTCAGCGCTGCGCGCGAGCCGCCCACCTAACTGGTCTAAGCGACGCAACTTGGCTTTCATTTCGCCCAGTTGGATGGTCATGGCGGTCAGCTTCTTTTCCGTATCGGCTTTAATTTGCTGCACTGCCTGCGACTGTGCGGCTAACTGCACTTGCTCTGTACTAATTCGATGCCGCACTTCACCCGGCTGGTTTGTCACCAAGTAGCGCCACGGCTGCACCATCATGAGCACAGCTATGCTCATAACGGCGGCCAGCGACGCTAACCGTCGGCGGCTCAGGCGTAGCCCAAATTTTACTTTGGAGCCTCTATAGAAGACTGTTAAACTCATGCAACCTCTCGTTGCTTTAAAACTAAGATAGTAGGGCTATGCCACGTCGCCGACCAAAAAAACTAGATCAATTGTTAGGCAGCCAGCGACTACAACAGTTTGCTGACTTTACCGAGCAACATCTACGCTGGCAACAGCTATTACGCGACTGGTTCGAAAAACAGTCGTTGCAACAGTTGCTGCCCCAATGTGAGGTATTAGCGGTTCGCGCACCGTCCCTTATTCTTCAGGTTTCATCGGCGGCCGTTGCACAGCGCCTAAAAACCGAACAGGCGGGCATTATAACGCATTTTCAAACGCATGCTATGCCTACCGTGACATCCCTTGAGATCCGCATTCGTCCTAGCCGTAATGTCAGCCCTACCAAAGCACCGGCAGCCGCTGCAAAACCTGTGGTAAAAGAGTCAGATACCGTACGCAAGCTGCGCGAGCAGGCGCAACTGTGCGAAGAGCCGTTACGCTCGCAGCTACTGGCACTTGCCGACAAATACAGTCATCCGTAGAAAGGAATTACAAACAGATTGGAGCTGGGCCCGAACCTTAGATTCGAGCCACAACAGCAGAGCTTAGGCGGTTACCGGGCTGGCAAAGGTAATTGGCGACTCAACGGCTTCATCTTCGAAGGTCACGAATTCCCAAGCTTCCTGGTTTTGCAATACTTCACGTAGTAACTGATTGTTCAGTGCGTGGCCTGATTTGAAGGCACGCAGGTGGCCAAGAATTGAATGACCACCCATGTACAAATCGCCAACGGCATCAAGAATTTTGTGTTTGACGAACTCATCGTCGTAACGCAAGCCGTCACTGTTCAAAATGCGGAATTCATCAAGTACCACAGCGTTATCAAAGCTGCCACCAAGCGCTAGGTTATTGGCACGCAAGAACTCGATGTCCTTCATAAAGCCAAAGGTACGCGCGCGGCTGATGTCTTTCATAAAGCTCGAGGTACTGAAGTCCATGCTGACTGTTTGCTTGGTATCAGCAATCGCCGGATGGTCGAAGTCGATGGCAAAATCAATGCGGAAGCCATCGTGGGGTAGTAGTTCCGCCCATTTGTCATCTTCTTCAACCCGAACCGGTTGTTTAATTCGGATAAACTTCTTCGCTGCGCCCTGTTCTTCGATGCCCGCACTCTGTAGCAGGTAAATGAAAGGATGCGAGCTACCGTCCATGATTGGAATTTCATGGCTGTCGACTTCAATAATGAGATTATCAATGCCCATCGCGGCAATTGCGGCAAGCAAATGCTCGACCGTTGAGACACGAACGTTATCGTCGTTGATCAAACAGGTACACATGCGTGTATCGCGCACCAATTCAGCGTTGGCACGGATATCGACCGCAGGTTCCAAATCAACACGACGAAACACCAGACCGGTATTTGCCGGTGCCGGACGCAGGGTCAATTGAACCTTGTTGCCTTTATGCAGGCCCACACCTGTGGACGCAATCGGCTGTTTAATTGTGCGTTGTTTCATGGCTCGCTCTCATTCTCACTATGTCGTCTGACCAGTAAAAGGCGCAATAGTTTACCGAAAAATTGCTTTTTCCGCAATTTTGTTGGCTGCTTTACCTAATTTTTACTAAGTCTTAGTCAACTTGACGTCGTAAAAATGCCGGAATATCAAGGTAATCCATGTCCTTGTTACTCTGACTCTGTGGCTTCGCGGCCGGCTTTTCTGCGTGCGTGTCATAGCTTTCTTGCTCGAGTTCTTCCGGCGCTTCGTCTAACACGCGTGCCGTTGCTGCACCGCTACCTTGGTAACCCGCTGAACGACCGTAGCCGGCGTCACGCTGTTTCTCACGATTGGCGTTATTCACCAACGAGATATCCGGTTTGCGTTCGGCACCAATGCCGGTCGCCACAACTGTCACGCGCATTTCTTCTGACATTTCTGGATCGATCACCGTACCGACAATCACCGTTGCATTCTCAGAAGCAAAGGCTTTCACCGTATTACCAACGGTTTCAAACTCATCAATGCTCATATCCATGCCGGCGGTGATATTCACCAGCACGCCGCGGGCGCCTGACAAGTCGATATCTTCCAGCAATGGGCTGTTAATTGCCATTTCCGCCGCTTCTTGCGCGCGCTCTTCGCCCGTCGCAATACCGGTACCCATCATGGCCGTGCCCATCTCACGCATGACTGCTTTTACGTCAGCAAAGTCGACATTGATCAAACCTGTACGTGTAATCAAGTCAGCGATACCTTGCACCGCACCTAAAAGTACGTTGTTCGCTTCGCTAAACGCAGATAGCAAACTGGTGCCTTTACCTAACACTTTCAGCAGCTTTTCGTTTGGAATGGTGATCAATGAGTCAACATTACGGCTTAGTTGCGCAATGCCTTCATCGGCGATCGCCATCCGTTTGCGGCCTTCGAATGGGAAAGGCTTAGTGACTACGGCGACGGTCAAAATACCGAGTTCGCGCGCCACTTCAGCTACCACAGGTGCAGCACCTGTACCGGTACCACCGCCCATGCCCGCAGCAATAAAGATCATATCAGCGCCTTGCAGGTGCTTTTTGATCTCTTCACGAGACTCTTCAGCGGCCTGGCGCCCAACTTCTGGGTTTGCGCCAGCACCTAAGCCTTTGGTGATGTCGTCACCTAATTGAATGGTGACGTGTGCACCATGGTTTCGCAGCGACTGCGCATCGGTGTTGGCAGCTAAAAACTGCACTCCTTCGATAGACTCGGTAATCATGTGCTTGACGGCATTACCACCACCGCCACCAACACCAATTACTTTTATCTCTGCATCGCTGTCAAAGTTGTCGACTACTTCGAATACTTCAGACATGTTATTTCTCCTTTTACCTGCTTAGTGTACTACCCCGAATTTATTTACCAAAGTATTGTTTTTATTAAAATTCACCTTTAAACCAACCATGAACGCGTTTCCATAACCCGATCACGTTGTTATCGCGTGTTTCATCCTGCCGTACTTGCAGATCTTCTTGCCCGTAACGCAGTAAACCAACGGCGGTTGCGTAGGTAGGATCTTGTACATAATCGCTCAAACCCTGCATACCGATGGGCTCACCCAAGCGCACCGGCATTTGAAAGATTTCCTCGGCAAATTCAATCGCGCCTTCCATGCGCCCACAGCCGCCTGTTAACACGATGCCGGCGGCAATTTGTTCGTCTAGGCCACTTTGCTTGATTTCATCACGAATCAATTCAAACAGTTCTTGGTAGCGTGGTTCAACCACCTCGGCCAAAATATGCCGCTGCATGACGCGTGACGGACGACCACCTACCGACGGCACTTCAATGTTGTCGTCTTTACTCACGAGCTGGCACAGCGCACAAGCGTATTTGGTTTTAATTTCTTCTGCGTGGTTAAGGGGCGTGCGGAAGATTTTTGCGATGTCACTGGTCACCTGATTGCCAGCCGCAGGAATCACCGCGGTATGGCGCAGCACACCACCGGTATAGATGCAGATATCAATGGTACCGGCGCCCATATCGACCAAAGCCACACCTAAGTCTTTTTCGTCTTCCGTGAGCACCGAGTAGCTTGATGCCAACGCCGAGAAAATCAGTCGGTCGACACGAAAGCCGCAGCGCTCGACCGCTTTTTCAATATTTTTGGCCATATCATTGGCACAGGTCACGATGTGAACCTTCGATTCCATACGGACGCCAGACATGCCAATCGGACTTTTAATACTTTCTTGTGAGTCAATCACAAATTCTTGCGGTAGCACATGCAAAATTCGGCGCTCTTGCGCGATGGGCACCGACTTCGCCGCATGAATCACGCTATCGACATCGTCCTGCGTCACTTCCGCTTCGTTAATTGGCACCATGCCACTTTCATTTTGGCAGGAGATATGGCGCCCGGAGATATTCAAGTACACCGAGGCGATACGGCAGTCGGCCATTAGCTCGGCCTCTTCCACCGCACGCTGAATCGACTGCACCACTAGGTTCAAGTCGTTGACGCCACCTTTGTCCATGCCTCGCGCCGGCGCTGCGCCGACACCAATAACACTGATCTCTCCGTCAGGCATGACTTCGCCAATTAACGTCACAATTTTACTTGTGCCGATATCTAAGCCAACGACCATGTTCCGTTCTGCTGCTTTTGACATGCCTACTAACTCTCTTGTTGTTGTTCATCTGGGTTGCGCCAGCGTACGGCGACACCCGTGTCATAACGTAAATCAACTGAATCTAACGGCGCCTGTTGGTGCTCTTTCAGTTGTGGGTACAAATCGATAAACCGTTGTACCCGTTCCAGCAGAGCTTCTCGCCCTAAACGCAAACTAGTGCCATCTTCGAGCAATACTTCTAATGCGAACCGCTCGCTTAGCTCTACTTGCGTCACGTGGAAACCATTTAAACCCAACAGCTCGCTGGTATTCCGGTAATGCTTTACCGCCTCAGTGACTGCATGTTCCGGTGCCGACAAGTAAGGCAAGCTTTTGTCCAATACCGACTTGTCGGCGTAAAACACTTGCCCTTCTTGGTTCACTAAGGCGTCATCGCGTTGGTTGGCATTCCAGTGCGCCAGTGGTTGTTGCTCCACAATAAAAATTTTCAAAATGTCGGGCCACTCTTTGCGTACCGACGCTTTCGCTACCCAAGGCATCGCCTCTACTTGGGTCCGAATTTTATCGACATCAGCCGAGAAAAAACTTCCCAAGGGTTCACCTAGCAAGGTTTCTCGCACCTCACCGGGTGTCATAAAATCCAATTCGCCCTGCACCACCAAACGCTTCAGCGGCACTTCCTGGGCATCCATTGCGGTGTAGTAAAGCCAGCCTATTCCGCTACATGTGCTGACCAACACCAACATAAAAAACGCCAGCCCCGACCAAAATTGCCAAGACTGAGTGCGCTCAGCCGTCGCCATCGTTAGCTCTCGCTATGGCGTAAAATCGCCACCACTAGCTGCGCAAAGCTCATGCCTTGGGCTTGCGCTGCCATCGGTACCAAGCTTTTTTCGGTCATCCCCGGCACCATATTGGCTTCTAATAAGCGGAAATGCCCTTGTTTGTCGCACATCACATCAATGCGTCCCCAGCCTTCTCCGCCCAAACCGCGAAAAGCGACTTCGGCAAGTTGTTGCAAGGCGCGTTCTTCGACGTCGCTGAGGCCCGCCGGACAATGATACTGAGTGTCACTGGCTTGATACTTAGCATCGTAATCGTAGAATTCATGGGTGGTTTCTAGCCGTATGGCCGGCAAGGCTTTATTGCCAAGCAATGCCACCGTGTATTCAGGCCCGCTAAGCCAGCTTTCAATCAGCACTTCGTTGTCAAACTGAAAGGCTAACTCAAGCGCTTGTTCTAGTTCTTGCGCGCTGGCCGCCGAGCTCATACCTATACTTGAGCCTTCCTGTGCTGGTTTCACCATTACTTTACCGCCCAGCTCGCGAAGTAAGTTGGCATACTGCACTGGCTGACCACGGCGCGCGACGATACTTGGTGCCACCGGCAACCCCGCAGCTTGCCAAACCTGTTTGGTTTTAACTTTGTCCATGGCCAAGGCACACGCCAACACACCACTACCTGTGTACGGCATGTTTAAATAATGCAGCGCGCCCTGAATGGTGCCATCTTCACCACCACGGCCGTGCAGCACGTTAAAAGCGCGCGCGAAGCCTTGCTCTTTCAATTCTGCCAAGGGGTAATGGGCTGGGTCGAACGGATGCGCATCAACGCCGGCGCTACGCAGTGCACTCACCACGGCAGCGCCTGAACGCAACGAAACGTCCCGCTCGGCTGAATCGCCGCCCTGTAACACCGCAACTTTGCCAAATTCGCTCATAGTTGCTCCTCGGCATAGCTTTGCCCCGCATCACGCAGAGCGGCGGGCTGTAACTGAGTGGCCTCTAAGTCACGGGCGATAGCGCCAATGTTACCCGCGCCTTGTGCTAGCACCATGTCCATTGGTTGAATGAGGTCGGCTAGTACTTTCATTAACTCGCCGCGGTCGCCCACGTAAATTGACTCAACTTTTCCGCGTAGGCGCAGCGACTTGGCCAACGAGCGACTGTCGGCCCCTTGCACCGGTGCCTCCCCGGCACTGTAAACGTCTAATAGCAGCACCACGTCGACCTCGGCTAACACCGACACGAATTCGTCGTATAAATCGCGGGTACGCGAAAAACGATGGGGCTGAAACGCCATGACTAGACGATGGTTGGGCCAACCGGCTCGCGCCGCAGCAATCGTCGCCGCTACTTCCGTTGGATGATGACCATAGTCATCCACCAGCATTACCTCGCCGGCCATGGACTCGCGGTGCATGGCGTACTGCCCTAAAATTTGGAATCGGCGGCCAATACCACCAAATTGTTCGAGTGCGCGTTGTATTGCCGCATCATCGACGTCTTCGTCGGTCGCCACGGCGATCGCAGCCAAGGCATTTAACACGTTATGTTCGCCTGGCAAATTGACCGTTACTGGCAGCGGTGCACGGTTTTTGCGGTGCACGGTAAAATGGCTTTGACCACTTTGCTGATGGTAATCAGCACCACGAATATCGGCGTCATCACTAAAGCCATAGGTGGTAAACTGGCGACCTATACGAGGCAGCAACTGGCGTATCACTGGGTCATCCACACACATCACAGCCAACCCGTAAAACGGAAGGTTATGCAGAAAATCAATGTAGGTGTCGAGCATGCGATTAAAGTCGCCACCATAGGTATCCATGTGGTCGGCTTCAATATTGGTGACCACGGCCACCATCGGTTGCAAGTGCAAAAATGACGCGTCGGACTCGTCAGCTTCGGCAATCAGGTACTTGCTTGAACCGAGTCGCGCATTGCTGCCGGCACTGTTGAGCAAGCCACCAATCACAAAGGTGGGGTCTAACTCGGCCTCGGCAAAGATACTCGCTAACAGCGATGTGGTGGTGGTTTTACCATGGGTGCCGGCCACCGCAATACCGTGGCGGAAACGCATCAGTTCAGCCAACATTTCCGCTCGGCGTACTTGTGGAATGAAGGCGCGCTGGGCAGCTTCTAGCTCAGCATTGTCGGGCTTAATCGCCGAACTTACCACGATGACATCAGCACCTTCGACATTGGCCGCCTGATGGCCAATAAAAATCGTCGCGCCAAACTCGCGTAAACGTTGCGTATTGGCATTTTCCGCGAGGTCCGATCCGGTGATCTCGTAGCCTTGGTTTAATAATACTTCGGCAATACCGCCCATGCCCGCACCACCGATTCCGACAAAGTGAATACGGCGTACGCGGCGCATCTCAGGCACGCTAACCACGGTGAAAGGTGTTGTCATAGCCATTGTTCACACCTCTCAACCACAACAGCTGTGGCGTCGGGGCGTGCCACTGCTTGAGCGTTGGCACGCATTTGGCTTAATTGCTCTGGCTGCTCGAGCCAGCTCTGTAATAACTCAACCAAGGGTTGCACCTGTTCTAGTTCATTTTGCGGCATTAGGGCTGCGGCCCCTGCGCGCACTAATTCATTGGCATTGGCCGTTTGGTGATCGTCCACCGCTTGCGGCAAAGGTACAAAAATTGCCGGGGTAGCTACCACCGCCAATTCGCTCACCGTAAGCGCTCCGGCGCGACAAATCACCACATCGGCATGGCTATAGGCGGCATGCATGGCGTCGATAAACTCAACCACCTCAACTTGCTCGATACCCTGTGCTTGATAATCGTGCTGCACGGCTTCGACACGGCCCTTGCCGCATTGATGTACAATTTCCAAGGCACCGCGCTGGGGCAATTTTCCAATCACTTTAGGCAACGCTTGGTTCAACGCCTGGGCACCTAAGCTACCACCGACAATCAGTAGTCGTAACGGCGACGCGTTGGCCGCCGTAGCGGGCTGACGCTCGCTCGTTAAGAGCCAGTCGGCGCGCAATGGGTTACCGGTAACTTCAGCCCCCGGTAACTGTTGCTGAGCAGCCGCGAAGCCAACCATAATGTGTTGGGCGAAACGCGCCAGCATTTTATTGGTTAAACCAGCCACCGCATTTTGTTCGTGCACTAAAATTGGAATTCCTGATGCTTTCGCGGCCATGCCCGCCGGCCCGCACACATAGCCACCGAAGCTAACCAGCAACTGGGTCTGGTGCTGACGGTAAAGCTTGCGACATTGGCTAATTGCTTTCATCATGCGCAGCGGCATCATTAATTTTCGTAGCACGCCATGACCGCGCAGGCCCTGCATCGAAATTTGCTCTAACTGAAAGCCCGCTTGCGGTACGACTTTCGCTTCTAGGCGTTGCTCGGTCGTGCCGAGCCAGGTCACGGTATGACCACGTTCGCGTAGCTGTTCGGCCACTGCTAACGCAGGAAAAACATGGCCGCCAGTGCCCGCCGCGGCAATCATAATATGACTCATGCGTTGGCCCTCCGACGTCGTAAACCTGAACGTGGTGCGACTTTGACGCTAGCCACTCGTATTTCATAGTCGATGCGCAACAACAGGCCCAGTGCCGCACAGCTCACCAACAAACTGGTGCCACCGTAAGACACGAGCGGCAAGGTGAGTCCTTTGGTTGGCAACATACCAGCCGCAGCACCAATATTTACCAGTGCTTGAAAGGCAAACCAAATACCGATGCCGTACGCCACAAAAGCACCAAAACGTTGGTCGACGTGTAAACCTCGACGGCCAATTAACAAGGCGCGGATAACGATGCCAAACACCGCCAGCAACACCACCACCAAGCCGATAAAGCCGAGTTCTTCGCCGACCACTGCCATGATAAAGTCAGTATGTGCTTCGGGCAGATACTGTAATTTTTGAATACTGTTACCCAAGCCTTGGCCTAGCCAATCACCGCGACCAAATGCCATGAGCGACTGGGTCAACTGATAGCCACTGCCGAAGGGGTCGTCCCAAGGGTCAAGGAACGAGGTCACCCGTTTCATTCGATACGGCTCTTTGATGATCAACAGCGTGAGACCTAGCGCGAGTGCAACCAAAATAGCGAAGAACTGCCATAACCTAGCGCCAGCTAGAAACAACATGCCCACCACAATACTGACCATCACTGCCAGTGAACCAAAGTCCGGCTGCATCAATAACAACACCGCGAAGAAAAACAGCACGACCAGCGGCTTAATAAACTCCCGCAGGCTTTCTTGTACGAGGTCGATACGTCGCGTTAAGTAACTACCCAAATAAATCACGAAGAAGAACTTGGCAACTTCAGCAACCTGAATCGTAATGGGGCCCAATTTGAGCCAGCGACGAGCGCCATTAACTTCGTGTCCAACCACCAACACCACCACCAAAGAAGCGAGTGCCGCGAGCAATAGCGCGCCACTACCTTTAAACCACCAGTTCGACGGTACTTGCACCACGGCCGCCAACAACGCCAGCCCTAACACCAGGTACATACAATGACGAATAACAAAGTGAAACGGATTGTCGGTTAACCGCTCGGCAATGGGGAATGACGCTGAGCTCACCATCACAAAACCAAAGGTGAGCAAGCCAAACGCTAACCAAACAAGAACCCGATCAAATAGCACGCTTTGTTCCGGTAGCCACCAATCACGAATACGTGTCCACGGCGATTGCGCGGCGGCGATCTCTTGGATACTGAGCTCTAACTGTTGTTCTTTTTTGGCTTTTAATTGCTGCCGACGTAGGATTGCTGCACTAGCCATGCGACACCTCCGTCGAAGCGGCGATATAATTGTGCACCGCTTGTTTGAATTGCTCTCCGCGCTGCTGATAATTGGCGAACATGTCTAAACTGGCACACGCCGGCGCCAATAGCACCGCGCTGTTGCGGACATTTGCCGTGAGAGCGCCGGCAGCGTCAACTGCTTCGCTAAGGTTTGCGACGCGCGTTACCTGCAGGTGCTGTTGCGCAAGGCGTTCTGCGTCACGACCAAACACAATAAGCTCATCGACTTGGTCTAACGCACCACGAAAACTTCTAAAGTCAGCACCTTTGCCATCACCGCCAGCAATTAGCACCAAATGCCCCTTCACCAAGGGGCGTAAGCCATACACAGCAGCCTCAGCCGCGCCAATGTTGGTCGCTTTAGAGTCGTTAAACCAGCGCACACCGGCGTGGTCGGCCACTAACTCGCCACGATGCGGGAGTCCTTTGAACGATTTTAAGGTTGGCAGCACGCTCGTGATAGCAACGCCTTGGCTATAGACTAACGCCAAAGCGGCTTGCACGTTTAACAGGTTATGCATGCCACTTAACTGTAGCTCGTCCGCTGCGAGACAAGGCTCGCCGGCCATGCAAACCTGCCACTGACCATCGACTTGACGTAAACCAAATAAACCAGGAAGTTCACTCTCCGCTGCATCACTACCAAAACTCAATTGCTGGGTGAGTGGCATTTGTTGTGGTGCCGTCGCACGCTGATCGCGATTCCAGACGGCCAACTTGGCTGAGCTATAGATGCGGTGCTTGGCATCGGCATAAGCCTGACGGTTATGGTAGCGATCGAGGTGGTCGTCACTCAGGTTCAATAACGCTGCGGCGGAAATTTCGAGGTCGTGCATGCTATCAAGCTGGAAGCTTGATAGCTCAAGTACGTATACATCAACTTCAGGCGCT
Organism: Pseudidiomarina piscicola; assembly: GCF_902806985.1. Lineage (GTDB taxonomy): Bacteria > Pseudomonadota > Gammaproteobacteria > Enterobacterales > Alteromonadaceae > Pseudidiomarina > Pseudidiomarina piscicola. The sequence continues at coordinate 20,204 of NZ_CADCXY010000003.1, read as the reverse complement.
AAAATATCCAGCATTGGCACACCAATATTGCCACCAATAGCGACATTTTTGCCTGCTGCGGCAAGCAGCTCACCGGTTAATTGGGTCACAGTCGACTTGCCATTGGAGCCGGTAATTGCAATCACTGGAGCTTGCACAAATTGTGCGAAAATATCCACATCGCCGACAATGGGGATGCCGGCATCGCGAATCATTTGTAGTGCTGGGCGGCGCAGGTCTAAACCTGGGCTTACCACTAACAGGTCGCAGCCGGCGAGTGCGCCAATATCGAGTTCGCCACAATGCAGCTCAAGATCTTGGTCAAGCTCTGCTAAGGCTGCCGCTAGCGGTGGCTCATTGCGGGTATCAAAAACCACCGGACGAATGCCTTGTTGCAGTAAAAAGCGCACACATGAAAGCCCCGACTGGCCGAGCCCGACCACGCCGATGACATCATAACTGTGCACTGCCGCAAGATAACTCAAGGCTGCTCCTTAACGCAGTTTCAAGGTCGCAAGACCTATCAACACAAACACCAGTGATAAAATCCAAAACCGAACAATCACGCGCGGTTCTGGCCACCCTTTTAATTCGTAGTGGTGATGAATAGGCGCCATGCGAAACACGCGCTTACCGCGCAGTTTGAACGACCCCACTTGTAACATCACCGACACCGTTTCCATCACAAACACACCGCCCATGATGAATAGAATCAGTTCTTGTCGCACCATGACTGCGATAATGCCTAATGCTGCACCGAGGGTCAGTGAACCCACGTCGCCCATGAATACTTGGGCTGGGTAAGTGTTAAACCAAAGAAAGCCCAAACCGGCCCCACAAATCGCGGTACACACCACCAACAGCTCGCCAGATAAGGGTAAATGAGGAATATTCAGGTAGCCGGCAAAATTCACGTTACCCGAAACATAAGCAAAGATGCCCAGCGCGCCAGCGACCATAATGGTCGGCACAATGGCCAAGCCATCAAGGCCATCGGTTAGGTTGACGGCGTTGCTGGTACCCACCACCACAAAGTAAGCGAGTAGAATGTAGAGCATGCCCAGTTGCGGCATGAGATCTTTGAAAAACGGCACTAGTAATTGGGTTTCCGCACCAACGGTCGCATTGGCGTATAAAAATACCGCAGCACCCGTGGCAATCACTGACTGCCAAAAGTACTTCCATTTGGCCGGCAGGCCGCGCGAGTTTTTCTGCACAACTTTGCGATAGTCATCAACGAAGCCGACCAAGCCAAAGCCAACGACCACCGCTAGTACTACCTGCACGTAGCGGTTCGATAAGTCGGCCCAAAGTAAGGTCGATAATACGATAGCAACAATAATTAATAGTCCGCCCATAGTCGGCGTACCGGCTTTGCTCAAATGTGACTGCGGGCCGTCGTCGCGTACTGCTTGACCAATCTGTAAACGTTGCAGGTAGCGAATCATGCGCGGACCCACCCATAACGCCACCAGCAACGCCGTTAACACACTAAGAATCGCGCGCATGGTTAAATACGAGACCACATTAAAGGCGCTCGCAAATTGCGTTAGGTAATCCGCTAGCCAAACTAGCATGCTTGTTTTCCTTCTTTGCTTAAGCTTGGGTGTAACTCGGTGGCGCGCGCCTGCAAAGCACTGATCACCCGCTCCATGTGTGCGCTGCGTGAGCCTTTGACTAAAATCGTGAGCGGTACAGAAGCCTCTTTTGCGGCCTTGATAACAGCTTCAATCAGTGGCTCTTGCGCAGAAAAATGCTTGCCTCCGCGACCATTAAAAACGTCACTTGCGCTTTGACTTAGCACACCCAAGGTATAGAGGTTGTCGATTCCGGCTTGGATCGCATAGGCACCGACTTCTTCGTGGTAGTGCCGTGCCTGCTCACCAAGCTCTCCCATATCGCCAAGTACCATCATGCGCCAGCCGGGATACACTGCGAGCATATCCAGCGCTGCTTTTACCGAACCAACATTGGCGTTGTAGCTATCATCAATGAGTTTAATAGCGGGGCTCAAAGGCAGCACTTGCATGCGACCGGGTACGGCTGCGAGTGCCGACAGCGCAGCTTGGGCATCAGCGAGCGGACAACCTACCTCAACCGCTGCGGCTATGGCTACTAGTGCATTGTCAACGTTGTGTAAACCTGGCAGGTTGAGTTCAATTTTTGCGCTTTGGCTACTGCCATTAAGCTCATCGCCAAGATGAACGGTGAAACGGGCACAGCCTTGTTCGTTGATACTCACGTCAGTGGCGCGAATCGCGGCCTGTGCCGATTGACCAAAGGTTAAATGTCGGCAATGGCTAATTTGTTTCGCCCAGCATGGGGCAAACTCTGATTGCGCCGGGGTTAATGCCAAACCATCGGCATTGAGCCCTTTGAAAATTTCTGACTTCGCACGAAACACCCCATGAACACTGCCAAACCCTTCAACGTGGGCCGGCGCAACATTATTGATAATGGCGACATCGGGCTGGGTTAAACTGGTGGTGTAGGCAATTTCACCTAAATGGTTGGCGCCCAGCTCAATAATGGCTAAGTCGTGGCTTGGCTCTAACCGCAATAGCGTCAGCGGCACGCCGATATCGTTGTTAAAGTTGCCGGCAGTTGCCAGTACATTGCCCTGCGTGGCAAGAATTGCCGCTAACATCTCTTTGACGGTGGTTTTGCCACTGCTACCGGTAATGGCGATAGTTTTTGGCTGCACACTGGCTTTAACCGCCGCACCTAGTTGGCCAAGTGCATGGCGGCTGTCTTTCACCACAATTTGCGGTACTTGTTGGGCGTCCGGCAGCTTAACGTGGCGCTCAACTAAAAGTGCTTTTGCACCTTTACGAACCGCATCGACAGCAAATTCGTGGGCATCAAAGTTTTGCCCCTGCAAAGCAATAAACAAACAACCTGCGGGTAGCTCTCGGGTGTCGGTACTCACCGCATCAATACTGCAGTTTTCACCAAACAATTGACCATCAACCGCACGACAAATCCACTGCATATCAGTTTTTATCATGACAACCCCCTGCGGCCGGTTGGCTCGCTAATAATTCAGCTACCCATGCACGTTCGTCGTAGTCGACGCGCTGCTGACCTATCACTTGGTAATTTTCATGACCCTTACCGGCAAGCACTACCACATCGTTCGGCTGTGCTTTGGCGATGGTGGCGCGCACGGCGTCGGCACGCCCTTCGCGTGTTTCAACCCCTGCTTGTTGCGGGATACCGGTAAGAATATCGCGTAAAATTTGCGCCGGCTCTTCAGTGCGCGGATTGTCGTCGGTGACCACTAAGCGGTCGGCGAACTGAGCTGCGGCCGCGCCCATTTGCGGACGTTTACCGCGGTCGCGATCACCACCACAGCCAAATAAACACCAGAGCTCGCCATGACAATGACGCCGCACTGCGGTCAATACTTGCTGCAAGGCATCAGGGGTGTGCGCATAGTCGACAATCACTAACGGTTTGCCTGGGGCGGTAAAGGCTTCCATTCGGCCCGGTACTGGATGTAAGGCTTGAACGGCTTGGCAAATTGCCTGCCAGTCGTGGCCCAAGCGCGCTACGGTGATCATTGCCGCTAACAGATTGTAGACGTTGAACTCACCGAGCAATGGTGAGGTCACTGCGTACTCGCTACGGCCTGAATCAGCAGCAACATTCAGCGTGAACTCGGTGCCGGTATCGCCATAATGAATAGCGCTCGCGTAAACGCCTTGCGGATGCTGTTGCGGATGTAAACTAAAGCGCCACGCATCGGGGCGGTCGGGCAACCAAGCACTCAGCGCTGCATCATCACTATTGATAACGGCTTCGGCGGTCGACAAATCCGTGAAGAGGCGGCGTTTAGCACCTGCGTAATTCGCCATTGTGCCGTGGTAATCAAGATGATCGCGGCTAATATTGGTGGCCACACCCACGGCAAAAGGAATGGCTTCGACCCGACGCTGCACAAGCGCATGGGACGATACTTCCATAGCCACCACGGTGGCGCCCTCGGCACGCAAGGTGGCGAGACGTTGTTGTACAGCAATGGGATCAGGCGTGGTATGCGTTTCCGGCAACAGACTTCCGGGAAAACCACTACCGGTGGTGCCTATCACCCCAGCTTTGACACCTAACTGCTGCAATAACTCCGCAATTAAATAAGTTACCGAGGTTTTACCGTTGGTTCCCGTCACACCCACTACGTCAAGGTGACGCCCGGGTTCGTCAAAAAAGCGCGCAGCAATACGCGATAGCTGCTCTTTCAGTTGCGGTATCTCAACCAGCACGGTCTTGCCGCGTTGTTCTACTTCAACGCCGTCGGACTCACAAAGTACAACCGCGGCGCCAGCAGCGATCGCGGCATCAATATAGTCACGACCATCAACCTGGTAGCCTGGCACGGCAACGAAGGCATCGCCAGGCGCCACTTGACGACTGTCTAATTTGAGCCCGCCAATGTCGATGTCTGGCAGTGGCAGCGGATACACAGGGAGCAATTGTGCAAGTTTGATCATTCTGCACCTCCGAAACCTGCGACGCGCAACTGCGTATCTTCAAGATGATCGGGAGCGACATTCATTACGCGTAAGGCATCGCCCACAATCTCGGTGAAAATGGGTGCTGAGACCGTACCACCGTAATAATCATCGCCGCTTGGCTCGTTCACTGTCACCACCACCGCGATGCGGGGATCACTAACCGGTGCGATGCCGGCAAATAGCGTGACGTATTCATCGCCATAGCCACCGGCGATTGCTTTTCGTGCGGTCCCCGTTTTACCGGCGACACGGTAGCCCGGTACCCTAGCGTTCTTGGCGCTGCCATCGGCAACGACTTGTTCCAACATCATCAGCACGGCATCGGCATTTTCTCGTGATACCACTTGCCGCCCAGGTAACAAGTCACCTTCGGCACGTCGTTGAATGGTTAACGGTCGGTACACACCACCATTGGCGATAACCGAATAGGCCTGCGCTAGCTGCAAGGTGGTGGTCGTTAAACCATAACCAAAAGATAAGGTTGCCACTTCAAAATCTGACCAACGGGTGCGATGTTGCAACACCCCATAGCTTTCTCCAATCATGCCTACACCCGTATCGTTGCCCAGCCCTACAGCGGCATAAGTCGCTAGTAGATTTTCGACGCCGGTTAAAAGTGCAATCTTGGACGAGCCCATGTTGCTAGAGTTCTTTAAAATTTCGGTAATGGTTTGTTCGCCGCGGTTAATGGGGTCGCTCACTCGGCGTCCGCCTAATCGCATCCAGCCTGGGCTGGTATCAATCACGGTTTCTTGGTCAATAACGCCCGCCTCTAAACCAGCAAGTACCACTAATGGTTTCATGGTCGAGCCAGGTTCGTAAGCGTCGGTGATCGCACGGTTACGCATCCGGTGCGGCTGCAAGTCGGCGCGGTTGTTCGGGTTAAAGGACGGGCTGTTAACCATCGCTAATACTTCGCCGGTTTCAATGTCGACAATAACTGCTGAACCCGAGGTTGCCTGGTGATAGCGCACGGCTTTTTTCAACTCGGCATAGGCCAGTGACTGTAAACGTTGATCAATACTCAGCGTTAATTGTTGTGGTTGTTCAGCGGCGGTAACTCGTACTTCTTCAACAACCCGCCCTTGTGCGTCCTTGCGATACAAGCGTTCACCCGGTTTCCCTGTAAGAACATCGTTGTAAGCGGCTTCAAGCCCCTCAATGCCCGTTCCATCGATATCAGTGAAGCCCACCAAATGCGCGGCAATTTCACCGACCGGATAGAACCGACGTGATTCTGTTTTCAAATACACCCCTGGAATATCCAGTTGGCGCACATACTCGGCCACTGCGGGCGTCACTTTGCGTTCTAGGTACACGAACCGACGTTCGGGGTTCTCGACCCGCTTAACTAGCGTATCAACGTCGGTACGGAACACTTCAGCCAGCGCCAGCCAACGTTCGTGGTTTGCCAGCCCGTGGCCTTCATGAACCCGTTGCGGATCGGCCCATACCGTTTGCACCGGCACACTCACCGCCAGCTCACGGCCATGGCGGTCAACGATGGTGCCCCGTTGCACCAAGGTCGGGTCCATACGTAACGAGCGGCGATCACCTTCGTAAATAAGCTGCTCGGGCTCAATCACTTGAATATACGCGGCGCGCGCAACCAAGCTGGCAAATACACCAAACACGATGAACAGGGCAAAATAAAACCGGCCTTGCCCCAAGTGTGGCTGCTGGTGTTTTTTTTGCTGACGCTTACGAGGTGTTACTGCCATGGCACCAGCACCTCCTGTTTTCCTTCCGGCCGCACCATACCTAGGCGTTGGCTCGCAATTCGCTCGACACGACTATGTTCAGTGAGTGCCGTTTGTTCAATTTGCAAGTGGCGCCATTCAATATCGATCTGGTCACGCTGCGACAACAAATCGTCACGCTCAATGGTCAGCAACCGGTTCGCATGGGCAACATAAATGACCCCTAATGCGGTCGCTAAAATGCAACTGAACAGCACCAACGCCAGCTTCTGCTGCCGTAGGTCGCTAAATAATACGCTGAGCAAGCTTGGTACGCGGCTAGTTGTCATACGCTAACCTCTCAGCAATACGCAACACGGAACTACGTGCCCGTGGATTTTCTTTAATTTCGGCACTGCTCGGTTTGTGTGCTTTACCAATGAGCCGCACCGTTTCACCACGATCGATTTGATCATCACGCAGCGGCAGCCCAGGCGGAATCGGTTTGCCCTTGCTTTGCGCCCGTAAAAACCTTTTCACCAATCGGTCTTCCAAGCTGTGAAAGCTAATCACCGCCAATCGTCCCTGTGGTTTCAAGCCGCTAATCGCCGCCTGCAGGGCATGTTCGATTTCTTCTAATTCGCCATTAATGTGAATGCGAATTCCCTGGAAGCTCCGTGTCGCAGGGTGTTTGTGCTTGTCTTTGAACGGCACCGCCTTATCAATCAAGTCCGCCAGTTGCTTAGTCGTGCTGAGTGGGGTGTCCTCACGATACAGAACAACGGCTTGAGCGATGCGCCAGGCGAAACGTTCTTCACCATACTCACGCAACACAAAGGCAATTTCATCGGCACTTGCGGTATTCAAAAAGTCGGCGGCTGTGGGTCCGCGACTGGTGTCCATACGCATGTCCAGTGGACCTTCGCGCATGAAGCTAAAACCTCGTTCGGCATCATCAAGTTGTGGGGATGAGACACCGAGATCAAACAAAATTCCGTCGATATTACCGCGCAGTTGCTGCGCATCTAGCACTTCGTCTAGGCGAGAGAAAGGTGTGTGGACAATGGTAAAGCGTGGATCATCACGCAAGGCTTCAGCTGCCGCGATCGCGGTGGGGTCACGATCGAGCGCTATTAACCGGCCTTGGTCATTAAGCTGTGACAAAATAGCACGAGAGTGCCCCCCTCTTCCGAAGGTGGCATCGAGATAGGTTCCGTCTGGTCTGATGGCAAGAGCCTCAAGCGACTCCTGTAACAGCACCGAGACATGTTGCGGCGCTTTTGTCATTATAATGAGAAGTCTTGTAGTCGTTCACTAAGTGCCAAGTCGTCTTGTTGTTCTGCTGCCATATCAGCAGCAACTTGTTCTTGCCATGCCGCGTCTGACCAGAGTTCGAACTTATTTAATTGGCCAATAATCATGATTTTTTTGTCCAAATCTGCGTGTTGACGCAGGGTTGGCGCAATCAGAATACGGCCGCTTTTGTCCATCTGGCAGTCTTCGGCGTGGCCCAACAGTAAACGTTGAAGACGACGCTCTGCGGGGTTCATGCTGGATAAGGTGGTAAGTTTTTGTTCGATGATTTGCCATTCCGGCAACGGATACAGCAAAAGGCAAGCCTGCTTGATATCAATGGTGCAGACCATTTGGCCCTCGCAATCAAGCATAAGGCTCTTGCGATACTTTGCTGGTATCGCAAGACGGCCTTTGTCATCTAGACTTAATGCTGCTGCACCACGAAACATAAGATTGATCCACTATTACCCACAAATCCCCACAATGTGACAGTCTAGGTGTCGATCTTTCCCACTGTCAAGCAAAAAAGGGAGGTTTGCGACCTGCGACAGGTATTGACGCAACGCCAGATCTGCTAGAAGATGAGATAGCGGTATCAAATTCACAACATAAGTAAATACTTTGCGCCAACTTATCAAGCACTTACTAAATAGCTCACCGTCGCTTAGCCCCGCTCAAGCAAAGTGGCGCATGCTGCGCGACTTTATTATTTTATTTTTTATCGCCGCAGCGCTTATCAGTGTTGTTTACGCCATTGTCAATTACGAACGCCTGCAAGAAAGCGAGACCGCCAAACGCAGAGCGCTTGACCAAGTGGCATCGATGCGTGCCAGTATCGAGCAAAGTGTGCAAGCCAACATCTTGGTCCTCAAAGCGCTTAAGCCAGAGATCCTTTGGCAAGACACGCCCGATAGAGAACGTTTAAAGCGCGTGATCGATGAATTCTTAAATAGTGACTTGAGTATTTTGCACCTTGCGGTCGCTCCCGATTTGAAAGTTAGCTTTGTGTATCCGTTAGCCGGCAACGAACCACTCATCGGCGTTGACTACACCAGTGTCGAGGCACAGTATCCAGATATTCAGCAAGCAATCGATCGTCGCGAAATTGTCTTTAATGGTCCGGTGGACCTCGTTCAAGGCGGCACTGCTTTTATCGCTAGAGTGCCAATTTATAATCGTAACGACAGCCTGTGGGGCATCGCCTCGCTAGTGATCGACGACCAACAACTGTTTGAGCGAATAGAGTTTTTTCAACACCCTGAATACCGCTTCGTGCTACATCGTGAAACCAACAGTGGACAGCTGCAACACATTGTTGGTCCAACTGATGTGCTTCAGCAACAGCCCATGATCACCCATGTATTGGTACCGGGTGAACGCTGGCAACTGGCGATAGCGCCGCGCAGTGGGCAATGGCTGGCTCAGCAAAAAAGTTATTGGCCCCACTGGCTTATCGGGCTTACCGCCGTGGCATTGTTTAGTGCTGCCTTTGCCAGCTTAATTATCACCCAGCGGCGGCTTCGAGCTGCGGTAGATACCATCAGCTACCAGGCTCGTTTTGACCCTCTGACCAACTTAATCAATCGCAATTATTTTCAGCAGCGACTTGAACAGCGTATCGCGTCAGCGCGTGAACACTCTCAGCGCTTCGCGTTGGTGATGCTTGATCTCGACCATTTACGCGATATCAATGATGCTTTGGGGCAAGACGTCGGCGACGGACTGCTGCAACATGTCGCGTTACAGCTTCAAAGCTCGTTACGCAGCAACGACCTCATTGCCCGCGTCGGCGGTGATGAATTTATCGTATTGCTTGCTGATATCGATAACCCAGCCATCGCCGAACAACGGGCGAAAGTCTTCATCAGTGATTTACTTGATACGGCAGATATCGAACAGAACCATATTAATATCACGACCAGTGTTGGTATCGCCTTGTACCCGACTGATGCCAGCAGTGCACAGCAACTTACCAAGTGTGCCGAGTTAGCCATGTATGCGGCAAAATCTACAGGCTCACTTTCTGTGTCTTTTTACGACCCGGCGTTACGGCAGAACACGGAGCAGCATATTGCGCTGCACCACGACATGATCAACGCCCTTGAAAGCAGCGCTTTCCATGTCGAGTATCAGCCAGTGATTGAGTCTACAAGCGGCCTGATTAAACATTGCGAAGCCTTGATCCGGTGGCAACACCCGGAACATGGTGCTATTTCACCTGCACAATTCATTCCTATCGCGGAAAAAACCGGCGCCATTGTATGGTTGGGCGAATATGTGTTGAAGCAGGTGGTACAAGATTGGCAACTGATGCGCGATCAAGGCTTGGATATCACTATCGCCATCAACCGTTCACCCCGTGAGTTTAACGATAAAGACGTTGCGAGCCGCTGGTTGGCTACATTAGCTGAAGGCAATATGCCGCCCGACCGACTGATGATCGAAATCACCGAGTCGCTGTTAATGCGGGACCAAGAACAGCAACAGGAAAGCCTAAAACATTTACGCAGTGCAGGCATACATTTAGCGATAGATGATTTCGGTACCGGTTACTCAAGCCTCAATTACTTACGCTTTTACCCGATTGATAGTATTAAGATTGATCGTTCATTTATGCAGGATATCCCGGCGAATCAGAAGCAGGCAGCATTGGTGGAGGCATTAATACGAGTTGCGCATACGTTAGACTTGAACGTGATCGCCGAAGGTGTCGAAACCCGTGCACAAGTGGAGTTCTTACGCAGTCAGCACTGCCACTCACAACAGGGTTTCTATTACAGCCGCAGTTTGCAGCTCGACACCTTCATTGATTACTGTAAACACTTTAATCAGCGAGTTAGCCGATAAGCCGGGTTTTGTCGTGGACAATCATTCGTCTAGTCACTAAATTACTCTAGTGATCAAGCAGTCTACCCGGGTTCAACGCGGGCCGCGCCAATGAACCCCTATTTGACCTTGCTCCGGGTGGAGTTTACCGTGCCACGAACTGTTACCAGCCGCGCGGTGCGCTCTTACCGCACCCTTTCACCCTTACCTGATCCTGCTAATGCAGGCCATCGGCGGTTTGCTCTCTGTTGCACTTGTCGTCGGCTCGCGCCGCCCAGACGTTATCTGGCACCCTGCCCTATAGAGCCCGGACTTTCCTCCCCTTGCCGAAGCAAGCAGCGATTGTCTGGCTAACTCTGCGGCGCATTCTACGTGTTATCGGCGTCTAACGCTAGCTGATAAAGCTGGTTTTTGCGCACCCCATGTATTTCCGCGGCACAGGCAGCGGCTTTTTTCAGTGGTAGGTGGTTACGCAGCAGCAATACGGTGCGAAGGGCTGCTTGTTCATCGCCGCCAGACGCTTGCACAGGTGCGCCTGCCAGCATCACCACAAATTCACCACGTTGCTGATTGCTGTCGGCTTCCACCTGTTGCAAAACCTCGGCCACAGTGCCGCTGAGATAGGTTTCAAATTGTTTGGTAAGTTCACGGCCAATAACTAAAGCGCGCTCACTGCCCATTACGGCTTGTAAGTCGTTCAGGGTATGCAGAATCCGATGAGGTGACTCATAGAACACCATGGTGCGCGGCTCGTCGAGTAAGCTGGTAAGCGTTTTACGCCGTTGTTGCGGCTTCGCTGGTAAAAAGCCTTCGAAAGTAAACCTATCGGTGGGTAAGCCCGCCGCTGAAAGCGCCGTAGTGATGGCACAAGGCCCAGGCAAGGCCACCACGCGAACACCCGCGGCCCGACATTGCTGCACCAACACATAGCCAGGGTCACTGATGAGCGGGGTTCCGGCATCGCTAATGAGCGCTATATCGTCGCCGCTGCTTAGCCGCTCAATCACGCGGCTGGCCCGCTCACGTTCGTTGTGCTCATGCAGCGTAAAAACGTCATTTTGAATAGCAAATTGCTGCAATAGCTGTCGACTATGACGGGTGTCTTCGGCAGCAATTGCCGCCACAGAGCTAAGCACTTGCTGGGCTCGTGGTGATAAATCACCAAGGTTGCCGATAGGTGTCGGCACAATGTAAAGCGTGCCTGCTGTGTCTTGCGCCATGTTAACCCCTTGTAAGATTGACTCTATTGCGTTGTGTCACTGCACGCCTAGGTTTATAGTATTAGTACCTAAACCTTTACTTTGAACCGAGTGTGAGTGTGAAATTGGTGAACCTTGCTATTGTGCCAAAGAAGTTAACCTTATGCATCGTTGTTTGCAGTCTCGTTGCCTGTGCGAGCCCCACGCCGCAGTCAGAGCAGCAAACGCCGACAACTGAGGCATCAGGCCCGAGTTTCAGTGACGCAACCGACACTTCGGCAAAGTCCCTCGAGCAATTACTCGCTGGGCTCGACGACTACGATGATGAACGCGCACAGCGCCAATACCTACTTAACCAGGTTGAGTTGTTGCAACAACAGAGCCAATGGCAAACCAGCGCTTTATTGCTTAGCGAGCTGGAGCGCGTGCAGCTGCCGCCACGCGAGCGCCAACGCGCCGCCCTTGCAAAGGCGCAGTGGCTCGCCAGCGAAGGGCTGTATCAAGACGCGCAAGAGCTTCTTGAACCGGTACTTAGTGCCAGCAGTCAGCTGCGTACCAAGCAGCAAGTTACGCTCTTCACCTTTGCCCGCGATTTGGCCAAACAGCTGGCACAACCACAGCGTGCTGCGCAACTGCAGCTGCAGCTTATGGCGTTAGCCGAGCAAGGTGATAGGGCGTCGGTCACACGCAGTTGGGATTATTTAATTGGCGCAACACAGCCTGATCAGTTAACCGCTCGTGGGGCGATTGCAAAGAGCTGGCTCGCGCTATTACAGGCCGTTCATCAACAGCTCAACGCAGCTGATACCAGCGCCATTCAGGGCTGGCAAATGCGCCACTCTTCGCACCCAGCTTACGAGCTCGCCACAACCCTTGATACACAGCTAAAGCAAGCTACAAAACAACGCCACGCTTTGGTTTTGCTGCCGTTATCTGGTGCTTATGCTGAGCAGGGGCAAGCAGTTTTGGACGGTATGGTGATGGCCCTAGAGTCGACGCCTGAATTCACCATCACCGTGCGCGATAGCGCGAGTTTTGAGTACGCCAACCTTGCCGAGGAATTGCAGCGCATTCAAGCCGATACGCTCATTGGCCCATTACTCAAAGACTCCCTGAGCAAAGTTGACCACAGTGCTTTGGCAGCAACGAATACCCAATGGTTTGCATTGAATACCGTTGAGCAACTCAGTGCCGAGCCTGATTTATGGTACGCTCTGGCGCCGGAAATGGAGATTAAACAGGTCGCCGAAGCGTTGGCGCAGCGCGGCGTTCGCCATCCACTTATTCTGGCCGCCGATAGTAATCGCGGGCAGCAAGCCATCGACACCTTCAGTACTTATTTTCGCGCGCAACAACCCCAAGGAACCATTGAAACAGGTCTTTATAGAACCACCGAAGACATGAAGACCATTGTTCAGGAGAAACTTGGCGTGGCTGCCAGTGAGGCACGCATCTGGCAGGTAAAAATTACTGCAGGTAAAATACTGGTCGACGCAGAAGCACGTAGCCGCGCCGATATCGACGCCATCTTTTTGCCCTCGACCATCGAGCAGACGCGTCTATTAAAACCCTTTATCGACGTAAATATTGCGCCGTTTATGGATCCCATCCCGGTATTTGCGACATCGGCAAGCCATATCCGTAGCGATCAGTTAAGTGAAAACGATCTCGATAACGTCCGCTTTACCGAGATCCCTTGGCTGCTACCCGATCATCCTAACTACACGCGGCTTACCGAGCTGCTGCAGTTACGCAAGCATTGGAGCTACAATCACGCGCGACTTGCGGCCTTTGGCCATGATGCCATGCAGCTCGCGCACCACAATACCGCAATGGAGCTGGTGCCTGGCTATAGCTTGGTCGGTTTGACCGGAGAATTAAGCCGCGCGGCCGACAGTATCCAACGCGAACTGCATTGGGCACGCTACTCAGGGCACCGCGTACAGCCGGCCAGTCTCGATAATTAGCCATGTTACGCCAACAGCAAGGGAATGCTGGTGAGGAGCTCGCGCTGGACTACCTAAGTCAGCGTGGGCTGACGCTGGTAGAACGAAATTTTCGTTGTGATATCGGCGAAATTGATATCATTATGCGCGACGCTGAACATTGGGTGTTTGTTGAGGTCAAATGCCGTAATAACGAAGACTTCGCAACGGTGGTCGAACAAATAACCAGCGCTCAATGCCAGCGCATTCGACGTAGTGCCCAATTTTATTTACTATCGCATAAACTTGATGAGCATCAGACCCCTATGCGGTTTGATGTAGTGGCTATTTGCCAGCATCCCGAGCAATTACATTGGTTACCAGACGCTTTCTAATGAGGATTTATGCAAGAGCCGGTTAAAGCAATATTTACAGAGTGCATTCAAACCCAAATCGCCGCTGCGGACCAGCTGCAAGAACCGCTCATGCGCGCAGCCGAGCTACTGGTTGATTCCTTGCTAAGGGGTCAAAAAATTTATTGCTGTGGCGAGAGCATGGCCCATGCTAGCGCTCGCCATTTTGCCCATATCATGCTCACCGGCTTGCAATTCGAACGCCCGCCTTTCCCGGTAAATGCCTTGCATGCCGACCTTGGGGCAAGTAACCATGAATCGATTTTCGCACAACAGATTCTCGCAGTGGGACAACCCAATGACCTGTTGCTGGTGCTTAATGCCGGCAGCCAAGCGCCACGGGTGAGTCAAGCAATGCAAGCGGCGCTGAGTCGCGACATGTTGATTATCGCCCTAACCAACGATGATGATCAGGATATTGGTGGGTTGTTAGGCGCCGGTGATGTTGAAATTCGCATTCCTTCGCGTAACTCGGCGCGTGTGAGTGAACACTTACTACAGCTTGTAAATATGCTTTGCAGCCTTGCCGAGCAACAAATTTTTCCACAGGAGGATCAAGCGTGAGTTCTCGAATCAGTTTACCCATTATTACGCTCATTGCAGTGCTTGGCTTATCGGGCTGTGCCGCCGCTTTGGTCGGCGCAACCGCCATAGGGATTTCATCGGCCACCGACTCGCGCACGGTCGGCACCCAGGTCGATGATCAGGCTATTGAAATAAAAGTTATCGCCAAACTCAAAAGTGACGACCGCCTTGCCGATACCCGTATTCAAGTGGTGTCTTTCAACCGCGCGGTATTGCTGTTAGGGCAAGTGCCACAAAGCAACCTTGCCGGCTTAGCCGCCCAGCTCACCCGCGACGTCAGTGGCGTACAAAAGGTTCACAATGAAGTGCGCGTCGGGCCCGTAATAAGCTTAAAAGAGATCAGCAACGACAGTTGGTTAACCAGTAAAATAAAAGCCAAGCTAGTCACCGATGAATATGTCGACGCCAACAAAGTGAAGGTAGTCACCGAAAACGGTGAGGTGTTTATGATGGGCTTAGTTTCGGCTGAGATGGCAAGAACGGCAATTGATATTGCAAGAAACACCAATGGGGTAAATCGCGTCATCGACGCATTTGAAACCAACTAATTAACAAAGGGCGTTGGTCGTACGTTCGGCTTACGCCTCACTGCTCGTTGGTCGTACGTTCGGCTGCGCCTCACTGCTCGTTGGTCGTACGTTCGGCTGCGCCTCACTGCTCGTTGGTCGTACGTTCGGCTTACGCCTCACTGCTCGTTGGTCGTACGTTCGGCTTACGCCTCACTGCTCGTTGTTTAAAGAGCGAAGCGATCGAGTAGCGAAGCGTACGAACAGCGAAGCGTACGAACAGCGAAGCGCACGAACAGCGCAGCGTACGATCAACGCTCTTTGTTACTTAATCACTTTCAGATTTGGTCGTTTCTTCGTGGGTGGCTCGGGGGGCTGTTCTGAGGCCTCGCTCGCGGCTAACTGCGGCTCTTCCTCAAAGATAGTGCCTGCACCGTTTTCACGGGCATACAGCGCTGTTACAGCGAGCATTGGTACCCATACCTGTTGCGGCTTACCACCGAAACGCGCGTTAAATTCGACGCGGTCGTTTAGCAGTTGTAAGTTGCCCACGGCACTTGGTGCGATGTTCAGTACAATTTGACCTTCGTTGACGAACTCACGCGGGACTTGGCAGCCTGGCGTTTCCGCATCGACGACGAGGTGGGGGGTTAGCTGGTTGTCGACCAACCATTCGTACACCGCCCGTAACATGTACGGACGGCGTGCTGTCATGTCGGTCAACTCACTCACCGGCCTAGATCTCGTTCGATATCGGTCAGTGATTGCTGGAAGGAGTCACGCTCGAATACGCGCAACATGTACGCTTTAACCGCTTTCGCTGCGGCTCCGTCAAGCTGAATTCCGTAACTTGGTAAACGCCATAACAACGGCGCTAGGTAACAATCCACCAAGGTGAATTCTTCACTCATGAAGTACGGTGTGTCAGCAAAAATTGGCGCCAATGAAAGGATGCCTTCACGCAGCTCTTGGCGAGCGGCTTCGACGCCCTTGCCACCTTTAACAATAGCTTCGGCTAGCGCATACCAGTCACGGTCGATGCGGTACATCATCAAACGACTGGTACCACGTGCAACTGGATAGACCGGCATCAATGGCGGATGCGGAAAACGCTCATCAAGGTATTCCATGATGATGTGTGCGTTATACAGAACCAGCTCGCGATCCACTAAAGTTGGCAACGCATCCGGGTAAGGGTTGAGTTGCAACAGATCTTCAGGCATCTGGCCATCTTCGACGTAGGTGATTTCAACACCTACGCCTTTTTCTGCTAACACGATTCGGGCTTGATGACTACGTAAGTCATTTCGACTCGAATACAAAGTCATCACTGACCGTTTATTTGCCGCAACCGACATGTCTTTCTCCATCATTACTTCACGTCTTTAAAGAATTCGCGCTTGAGTAACCAAGCAAAAATTGTAAAGACAAATAAGAACCCGAAGACATACCAGCCCATACGACGCTGCTCTAGCAACATCGGTTCGCCGGTATACACCAAGAAACTGGTTAAATCGAGCATCGCTTGATCGTATTCAGACGGACTCAACATACCGCTACCGTCGGCTTTAATGCCAACGTAGACGTCTTTCATCTCGCCATCGATCATTCGTTCTTCGGTAGTCTTGCGTGGAACCCCTTGCAACTCTTGCAACACGTGTGGCATACCCACGTTAGGGAATACCGCATTGTTCACGCCAAATGGACGTGATTCGTCCACATAAAATGAACGCAAGTAGGTGTAAATCCAGTCTGCGCCACGTACCCGTGCTACCAAGGTTAAATCTGGGGCGCCAGTACCAAACCATGCGCCTGCCGATTCCGTTGGCATTGCATTGGTGATCAAGTCACCTACTTTTTCACCGGTAAACTGCAGATTTGCCATACCTAGGTCTTCTGGTATCTGCAAATCTTCAAATGTGCGGTTGTAACGCTGGTACTGCATTGAGTGGCAACCCAAGCAATAGTTCATAAACAACTGTGCACCACGTTGCAGTGAGGCTTTGTTATGCAAGTCGACTTTAGCTTCATCGAGTGGCACCGTTGGGTCAGCTGCAAGTGTTGCAACTGACCATAAGGTAGCGGCTACCAGTAGAGTCGTTTTAAGAAACTGTTTCATCACTTAGTAATCCTCTCTGGAACTGGTTTCGTGGTCTCATTTTTACTATAGAAGAACAGTAAAACGAAGAACGCGAAGTACAAGAAGGTGAAGATCCGCGCGAACAGAGTATAAACTTCCGTCGCAGGTTTCAGACCCAAGTAACCCAGTGCCACAAAGCTGATCACAAATACCGTTAGGTTCACTTTGTGGAAGCCACTGCGATAGCGAATCGAGCGTACTTTACCACGGTCTAGCCATGGCAGTATGAACAACGCAGCGATTGAACCGAACATCAAAATGACGCCCAGAAGCTTATCAGGCACAGCTCGCAGAATCGCATAGAACGGTGTGAAGTACCAAACCGGCGCAATGTGATCAGGTGTCTTCAACGGGTTCGCAGCTTCAAAGTTTGGTGGCTCAAGGAACAGCCCACCCATTGCTGGAGCAAAGAAGATGACATAACAGAACAAGAATAAGAAAATGCCTATTCCGACCAAGTCTTTCACTACATAGTAGGGGAAGAATGGGAACGCATCGACAATGTCGTACTTCTTGGTAAAGCGTTCATGGAATTTGAACTTCGGCTTTTCTTCGTCTGGCACTGAACCTTTTGGCTTCTTGATATTGATGCCTTCAGGGTTATTTGACCCAACTTCGTGCAACGCAACAATGTGCAAGAACACTAAGATCACCAGTACCAACGGCAGCGCGATGACATGCAAGGCAAAGAAACGATTCAACGTGGCGCCCGAGATCACATAGTCGCCTCGAATCCACAGGGTTAAATCGTCACCGATAACCGGAATGGCGCCAAACAATGAAATAATTACCTGCGCACCCCAGTACGACATTTGTCCCCATGGCAGCAAGTAGCCCATAAAGGCTTCAGCCATTAATACCAGGAAGATCAACATGCCGAATACCCACAGCAATTCGCGCGGCTTCTGATACGAGCCGTACATCATGCCGCGAAGCATATGCAAGTAAACCACCACAAAGAACGCTGAGGCCCCGGTGGAGTGCATATAGCGCAGTAACCAGCCGTAGTCGATATCACGCATAATAAATTCGACTGAGGCAAACGCACCTTCGGCAGAAGGATTGTAATTCATGGTTAACCAAACCCCGGTAAGGATCTGATTCACCAGCACCAACATGGCAAGAACACCAAACAGGTACCAGAAGTTAAAGTTCTTTGGAGCGGGATATTGCGCTAAGTGAATATTCCACGTTTTGGTCATCGGAATACGTTCGTCAAACCATGCGATAAGTTTTTTCATCACGCTTGCTCCCCGTCTTGACCGACCAAAATCGTTTTATCGTCAATATAGTAGTGCGGTGGCACCACCAAATTATACGGCGCAGGAACGCCAGAGAAGACGCGACCGGCGATATCGAATTTGGAACCATGACATGGACAGAAGAAACCGGCGTTAACGCCTTCAACCTGCTCCGCAAAATCGCTTTCAAGATACTGCGGTGAACAACCTAGGTGCGTACAAATACCCACGGCAATGAAAAATTCTTCTTTGCGTGAGCGGTAAAGGTTTGACGCATACTCTGGTTGTTGAGGTTCTTCTGAATTCGGGTCACGAAGTTGGTCTTCTAACCCTTCAAGGCTTGCCAACATCTCTGGTGTACGACGCACAACCCACACAGGCTGACCACGCCACTCTACACGAATCAATTGACCCGGCTCGGCTTTTCCGATGTTCACTTCCACAGGGGCACCCGCGTTTTTAGCTTTCGCACTTGGGTTCCACGATGCAATGAAAGGAACAGCAACACCCACCGCGCCTGCTGCACCAACCACAGAGGTTGCGACAGTCAGAAATCGACGGCGGCCTTTATCTACAGGCGCATTGCTCATCCACTTACTCTCCAGTTTGGACGCTTCACGGGACATTGCCGTGAAGTCAGTAATTAGCTGCTGCGTTAGGTCCATCTGTGCCAATCTGCACAGACGAACGGCAAAAAAATGCCTTCAGATGATAAAGAAATACCCTGATTTTTACAAGGACAAACACAAAAAACCCGGCACAAAGGCCGGGTTTTGATTTTGCTGAAACGTACAGCGTCGTAAGCGAAAGATTAACGCTTCGAGAACTGTGGACGTTTACGTGCTTTGTGCAAGCCGATTTTCTTACGTTCAACTTGACGCGCGTCACGAGTTACATAACCCGCACGACGTAAGTCGCCACGTAGAGTTTCGTCATATTGCATAAGTGCACGAGTGATACCGTGACGCACTGCGCCAGCTTGACCACTTGAACCACCGCCAGAAACGGTGATGTATAAGTCGAATTTCTCAACCATGTCTACCAGCTCAAGCGGTTGACGAACAACCATTTGTGCAGTTTCACGACCGAAGTATTCTTCTAAAGTGCGGTTGTTGATGCTGATGTTGCCGCTACCCGGACGCAAGAAAACGCGTGCAGTTGAGCTTTTGCGACGACCAGTACCGTAGTATTGATTCTCTGCCATTGTCTTAGTGCTCCGTATTAAATTTCAAGTTGTTTAGGCTGTTGAGCAACATGATTGTGCTCGGTGCCTGCATATACTTTCAGTTTACGGAACATGGCACGACCTAGTGGACCACGAGGCAACATACCCTTCACCGCTTTCTGAATGACCATTTCTGGTGCCTTGGCAATCAACTTCTCGAAGTTGATTTCCTTGATACCACCTGGATACCCAGAGTGTGAATAATAGATTTTATTCTGTGCCTTACGGCCAGTAACCGCTACTTTCTCAGCGTTTACGATGATGATGTAATCACCAGTGTCAACGTGAGGAGTGTATTCAGGCTTATGCTTACCGCGTAAACGGCGGGCGATTTCAGTCGCCAAACGACCTAAAGTTTTACCTTCGGCGTCAATAACATACCAGTCACGTTGTACAGTTTCTGGCTTTGCAACAAATGTACTCATTGAAACATACTCTTTATTTAAGGTTCACGACAGTAGTTCCGGGCTTCCCCGCGAACCACAACAACCGTTGTGGCTTCACCACACACTGGTTAGTTGTACCTGTAACGTGGGCTGCGCGGATTATAGGGAAAAGCGGTTAAAAGATCAACGTCGATGTTCGATGTTCGATGTTCGATGTTCGATGTTCGATGTTCGATGTTCGATGTTCGATGTTCGATGTTCGATGTTCGATGTTCGATGTTCGATGTTCG
>NZ_CADCXY010000002.1 GCF_902806985.1 Pseudidiomarina piscicola | reverse complement strand
CTTCGTTATACGAAAGAATACTCGCATCCGTAGATGCTTTCTCTGCCTGAATCCGGTAAGTGCCCACACAGTTTGCTTGGCTTGGTATATTGTTAAAGAACGTTTCGCTTCGTTGAGCGAGGCTGCGCATTCTACAGCCTGTGAGCTTTCTGTCAAGCCTTTCGGCATAATTTTTTTTGACTGAAAACTTGTGCTTTTGGCGGCTTCGTTGCCTGCCTCAAGCGTGGAGCGCATTTTAGAGATTTAAGTCGCCACGTCAAGCCTCGTTTTCAAGTTTTTGCATGTTTTTTTGCTGACTGCTGGATTGTTGGTCAAATCGCTGCTTTTTTATATCAACTCGCCTGTTTAAAGGCTTTCTGCTAGTCTTTCTTTATAGTTCAAAGATCAAAAAGACAACAATTTGAGGGGTAGTCTCGATGAATGGTGATATTCGCAGTTTCCAAGGCATAGAGCCAATGATTGGTGAACACGTTTATATAGACCAAAGCGCGGTCATCGTCGGTGACGTTAGTTTAGGTGATAACTGTAGTGTATGGCCGCTCGTTTCAGCGCGCGGTGATGTAAACTTTATTCGGATTGGCGCGCGCAGCAACATCCAAGATAACTGTGTACTGCATGTCAGCCGTAAAAGTAGTCGGAACCCAGAAGGGCATCCGCTCGTTATCGGCGAAGATGTAACCGTCGGCCACCACGTCATGCTACATGGTTGTACTATTGGTGCACGGGTATTAATTGGGATGTCCGCTGTGATCATGGACGGTGCCATTGTCGAGAACGATGTAATTATAGGTGCTGGTAGCCTGGTACCTCCAGGAAAGGTGCTGCGCAGCGGCTATCTTTATGTTGGAAGCCCAGTAAAAGAACAGCGCCCGTTAAACGACGAAGAGCTTGCCTTTTTGCCTGAGTCGGCAGCGAACTATGTGATGCTGAAAGACGAATACGCATTAAACGTACACTCAGTGTAGTCAGAGCTTAGTGAAAGTCGCGCGACCGGTTGGCCTGTAGCTCAAGCTCGGCCAACAGTGGCGCGCCGTCTTCCAGGCGTCCGGCAATCACGTGCACCAGCTCACCGTGGATTTCTACCTTGCCATACACTTTGAGTAACTGCGCTGTCAGATACGCTTGGCGTTGCGCTCGTGCCGTGGCCTGCCAGATCACCACATTTACCATACCGGTTTCATCTTCCAGCGTGATAAAGGTAACCCCACCTGCAGTACCGGGGCGCTGCCGACAGGTCACCAGCCCCGCTACGCAGACCACTTGCTGATGCCGACAGCTGGCTAACTCTGCGGCGGTACGAACACCGCGTAACAACTGTTGCTCTCTTAGTAGCGCCACTGGGTGTCGCCGCGTCGAGGTACCCAACACACGATAGTCTGCAGCAATTTCCCTGACTTCCGTGGGCCTTGGTAACTGCTGCTCTGGTGGCGTTTCTGTCGCACCTGATTCTATCGCACTAAATAATGGTAACTGTTCTGCCTTTACCGCTAAGGCTTGCCATTGACTCTGATAACGGTGACCACTGATCTTCTGTAGAGCGTCGGCGGCTGCCAACCGTTGTAGCAGAGCAGGGGAGGCGCCCGCCTGACGCAGCTGTTGCAAGGTCGCAAAACCAGTTACAGGACGCTGATCGAGTACGGCCTCAACCTGTTCTCTGGCTAGACCTTTAATCAGGCGCAACCCTAAGCGAATCGCATACCCCGTTTGCATGGGCACCAGTTGATGGGACCAGCAGCTGACCTGAATATCCACGGGAAGCACGGTTAGATGATGACGGCGGGCATCCTGTAACAATTGATCCGCGGAATAAAAGCCCATCGGCAAACTGTTCAAAAGCGCACAATAAAAGGCCGCCGGGTAATGGTACTTAAACCATGCCGAGGCATAGGCTAAGTTAGCAAAACTAGCCGAATGTGACTCAGGGAAGCCGTACTCACCAAAACCACAGATTTGCTGATAAATACGCTGGGCAAAATCTAAGCTGTAACCGCGCTCTCGCATACCGCTAATCAGCTTCGTCTCAAACTGTTGTAACTCGCCCGTACTGCGCCAGTTCGCCATAGCACGGCGCAGTTGGTCAGCCTCACCGCCACTAAAGCCCGCAGCCACCATCGCCAGCTTTATCACTTGCTCCTGAAATATAGGCACACCCAAGGTGCGCTCCGTGACCTGACGAACCTCTTCACTGGGATAGGTTACCGCTTCTTCACCGGCCCGACGCCGCAAATACGGGTGCACCATGTCACCCTGAATCGGCCCTGGCCGCACAATAGCTATCTGCACCACGAGATCATAAAAGGTCGAAGGACGCAGACGTGGCAGCATATTCATCTGCGCACGCGACTCGATCTGAAACACGCCCACCGAATCTGCACGCTGCAGCATCGTATAAACCTTCGGATCTTCCGTCGGAATAGTGGCAAGTTCGAGCGGCCGCTGATAATGCTCGCTAACCAGTTGCATCATTTTACGCAGCGCGCTGAGCATCCCCAGCGCCAGCACATCGACCTTGATCAGTTTCAGTGTTTCTAAGTCGTCTTTGTCCCACTGAATGACCGTGCGATCGGCCATGCTGGCATGCTCAATAGGGACCAGATCGGCCAGCGGCCCGGCGGCAATCACAAAACCACCAACATGTTGCGATAAGTGCCGTGGAAAGCCCCGTAACTGCTCCGTGAGCTGCAACAACCACCGCCCACGTTCCGTTTGCGGTAAGCCTTGCTGCAAAGCGACCAGCTGTTCATACCAGGGCGTATCTTGATCACGGCGATCGATTTGCCGCAAGTAATGGCCCAGTTCCTGCTCATTAAAACCCAGCGCCTTGCCGACATCCCGAAAGGCGCTACGCAGGCGATAACGAATCACCGTGGCCGCCAGCGCAGCGCGGTCACGCCCATACTTCTGATAAATGTACTGAATCACTTCTTCCCGCCGCTGATGCTCGAAATCCACATCAATATCGGGCGGTTCGTCACGCTCTTTCGAGATAAAGCGCTCAAATAACACATCAATTTGATCAGGGTTTACGGCGGTGATCTGCAAACAGTAACAGACCACTGAGTTCGCCGCAGAACCTCGGCCCTGGTACAAAATGCCGCGCTGCTGGGCAAACTGCACAATGTCGTGAATGGTTAAGAAGAAATAATCGTACTTTAGTTCAGCAATCAGACTGAGTTCTTTCTCCAGTTTCGCTTGCACGTCACTGCGCAGACCGTCAGGAAACCGCTGTTTGGCACCCGCATAAGCGAGCTGGCGTAGATAATCAGAGGCACTTAAGCCTGCGGGAACTAACTCAGCAGGGTACTCGTAACTGAGCTCACTGAGCTTAAACTGACAGCGGCGCACAATCGCATCAGCTTCGTGCAACCACTGTTGCGGATAGCAACGCTGCAATTCCGCCGCCGAGCGTAAATAGTGCTCGGCATTGGGTCGCAGCTCGGCGCGTACGTCCGCAACCTTTTGCCGATGCCGGATAGCGGTCATCACATCATGCAAGGGTTGGCGTTCCGGCGTAGGGTAGAGCACCTCATCAACAGCCACCACCGGCAACTGACTCATCTGGTGATAACGCTGATAGTTGCGCACTTCGCTCACGTCACTGGCTTGATAATGACGTGTATAGGCTAACCACAACCGCTCGGGAAAGGCTTTCTGAAGCTTTGTCACCTGCTCGCTAAAACACTTTGCCTGGGGTCGCCATAACAGCAGACAGTCATCCAGCCCTTGCAAAACGTCGTCAATCGTAACTTGATAACTACCTTTAGCGCAGCGACTACGTGCCAGACTGATCAAGCGACAGAGCTGCCCATAGCCTTGCCGGCTTTGCGCAATCACAATCAGTGTTCCGACTTCGGGTACCACAAAAAAGCTACCAATGAGCAGCTGCAGGCCGCCATCAGGGGCCGTTGTTGTTAGTCCTTTCATGGCCACAAAAGCCCGTACCACACCAGCCACCGAGCACTCATCGGTAATCGCCAGGGACCGGTACTGTAGCTGCTCGGCACGCTCAATGTACTCGTGCGGATGCGCCGCACCATGCAAAAAACTGTAATTGGTGATGCAGTTCAGCGCGCTTGGCCGCCACTGTACTGCGGTATTAGCTGAACCAGCCATGTAAGTACCATGCTCCCTGACTTTTAAAGATCCAGCCTTGGCGCTGCTCTGAGTCAATCGCGATAAAATAGTCCCGATCAACTGGATGGCCGTCCCACCAACCGCTTTGAATACGCTCTGGCCCCCAATGCAATTGCCAGTCTTGAATCGTGATCGGCTCAACCTCACTCAGCAACCATACCGGTCGTGGTAAAGTTACCTCAGGCTTAGCTGACAGAGCCGGCTCAGCACCAGCTTGCCAGCTTTGTGCAGCTTCCGGGCGCCAGTCTGTCAATGCCTGGGCTTGCTGCACTGCAGCCTCGCCTAAGCGTGCTTGCAACTTGCCAAATAGCCGTTGTAACTGCCGCTCTTCCTGCTGCCGGTAATGCACATCTTGTTTATTCGGAAACCAGTTGCTGGTGCTTGCCTGACGCTCACTGAATTCATCTGCATGCAAACTGAGCTCCAGCGCCGGCGTAGTTAGCCGTTGGCGCTCAAGTTGAAGCTGCACCAACTGCTGCATATCCCGACTACGCCACAACGGCAGTGCAAAAGCGATGCGCACCCGGGTAGGCGTCTCTTTCCGATGGTGCGCCAGCAACACGAAAGCTGTGACACTCAATTGACGACTTTGCAGAAACGCTTCCAGCTGTTGCAGCAAGCGTCGCAATGGAAACAGCAGTTGCTGCCATGAGGCAACTTCTGTTAGCAGATCCAGACGTTCACGAAACTTAGCAGGCGGCTCAAAATACTGCTGCGGTGGACAAAGCTCACCGCGTAATTGCGCCACATAACTGATCATGGCGCGACCAAAGCGAGCGCCCAGTTCGCTCACCGGCAGTCGCAGCAAGTCGCCAAGCTGGACAATGCCGGCATCCTGTAGCTGCTGCTGTTGCTGCGCTGGCAACAAACTCGAAGCAATGGAGACCCGCGCTAAAGCCGCCTGTAATTGCTCCCGCTCCGCGCTAAGCAGCGAGCATCCTGACTGCGCCAAAATTCTCGCAACTAAAGGGTTGTAGCCAGCCGCCAGCACCACATTAACAGCGAGTCTGCGTAAGCGCCGCTGCAACTGTTGCTGCACGCCTTGATAGCCGCCGTATAACAGCTGTAAATGCTGTACTTCTAATAGCAATCCCTGGGGTGGGTACAGTGCGATATGCGCAATATCCTGATACAGCCATTGAGCTAAACGGTGTAGGACTGCGGCTTCGCGCTTGGCATCGTAATCGCGTTGACGCAATTCCGGCACCAAAGTACTGGCGCTGACAGCTGGCATGCCCAGTCGGATGCCTGCCGCATGTGCCGCAGCATTTGCCTGCACCACATAGGGTCCACGCTGTCCTTCACTGCTACATAGAACTTGTGGTTGTTGCTGTTGCTCCTGGCTTTGTAAGCTCAACTGCTCATCCAGCAACAACTGTGGCGTTGACAAAAACCACCAAAGCTTCGGCTGTTTCATGCCGATAACCGACGCCGTTTCGGCAATAACTGAGTTACCCCACAAGGCGCCGCCGGTAACGGCCAGCCGCCACGGCGTTTTACAACAGCAACCTGCAATTGTTGCTGTTGCCACTCTAGTTGTAAGCGGTTTACATAGGATCGGGCTTCTGAGTGCGTCTGCCATGGCGTGATCACAAAGGCGAGCTGCTCATGCTTCGCTGCCACTTGCTGCAATCGCCGTACGGCATGACTGTCCAGCTCAGCAAACCAGGCAACCACTGCACCTAAGGCCTCACTTTGCAGAGCTTGCTCAAATGCCCATAAGGCTTGTTTTGTGTCGCGTTCGTGCAACCAAATGGGCGCCTGCTGCAATTGTTGATAAGCCAATCCAGGCCAATACGGCTGCGCGGGCGGGTTCACCCACAAACACGGCTTTTCTTGTGCTCGCAGTGTCGGCAACAACAACGCCAACTCACCCTGAAAGTTTTGTCGAACCTGTATTTCATGCAGCGCACCACGCTGCCAACCGCCGCCCAAACGACGGTTTAAGTCGGACCAACCGGTATCTTGCAACTGCTCTGGTGCTATCTGTTCAGCGGCCTCGCGGCCTTGCCAGACCCATCCTTTGTGCACCAGCTCTTGTAAGGGATGTGCCATAACAACCTCGCTAATACTGTACATTTATACAGTATTAATTTAGCTGTTTTTTCCGCCACCCGCAAGCGCTTCGTGACAATGTTTCGCCCATAGCGACACCGCCACGTAATTTGACGTGGGCATGATTGAACCTTATACCGCTATAGCTTAAAGCGCGCATAAAGGGGGTTATGGTCGGACACCGTACTTGTATCAATCGCTGACGCCTTCTGAAGTGAAAGGTCGCGGTAAAAGATGAAGTCCAGCGGGTGTTGGCGGTAGGTCTTAATATGATGTGGGTCAACCATAATCGCTTGCCGAAGCCCCACGCTGCGACAGAATTGCAGCAAGCGCAAACGGCGTTGGCGGCTCCACACGTTAAAATCACCAGCCACAATGAGCGGCCCTTTGTGGCCTAAGATCTCTTCTTTGATGAGCTCTATTTCTTGCGAAAACTGATGCGTGCGAACAAAGTTGATCGCGTGGACATTGACGACTAACAATGAGCCGCCTTCTGCGAGTGAGTGATACGAGAGCATATAACTTTTATGTGTGGCGAACATGCCTTCGCGCTTTCTGCTCAGTCGAGCTTGAGCTTCTGTAAAAGAATACTGGCTTGCGGTAAGTACGCCATAAGTAGAGCGACGTGTTTGCATATTCGGAGCAACAGCATAAGACCAATGACGGAGTAGCCAATTATCTTTCGCACTCAGCTTCACCTCTTGGAGCAATAAAAATAAGCAAGGAAAGTCGGCTAAAACGCGAGCTAAAGCGTGCTGAAACTCGGGTGTTTCGGTCAGTTTCTGAGTGTTCCAGCACAGCACACCAAACTCTTCACCATGAACAATAGGATGCTCATGTAGGAACTGCTGAGGAATCACGACCTTGGGTTTAAGCACACTTCCGCCTTTTGAAAATTCGCACTCTTACTACACCACCTGCGCAAACATTATAGGCCAGTTATGACCATTTCGTCGGCCCCAGTTGGGTTGTCAGATGTACATATTTTATCGTAAAAGCCGCGCTTCGCTGTCGCTCGCCTTATGATCACAGCTTAATGAAACGAAAATTACGCCTTGGCGTAAAGTTACCGATTTTGCGCCGAAGCGTATATTGACAGATTTTTCGCTCTAGCGTATATTGCGAATATATTACGCCACAGCGTATCTTCATACGACTCGCTATGAAACGAAACATTTCGGAGCAATCAAATCATGAATATCACCCGACCCGAGCAACTGAGTACCTTAGTAAAAGACCACCGAAATAAACAAGGTCTCACTCAGGCAAATATTGCTGAGCTTGTCGGCATCCGTGTTGCTACTGTTTCGAACTTCGAAAATCGACCTGAGACGTGTAAGTTAGAAACTGTTTTCAAAATTCTGGCGGCTCTCAATCTAAAAATTGATATAACGACTCGTAACCAAGCACAAAACGAAAACGCCTCCCAATGGAATGAAGGATGGTAACCCATGGACAAGCTTGATGTTTATATGAACGGCATTAAGGTTGGCGACTATACCCGAACGCGCAGCGGGGCGAACCAGTTCACCTATGACAAAAACTGGTTGGTATCACCCGGACGACGCAGCATTTCCATGTCATTACCCCTTCAAAGCGCCCCTTACGAGGGGCCAGAAGTTTATAATTATTTTGACAATCTTATTCCTGACTCTCGTGAAATTCGTGAACGCATTGTTGCGCGTTTCCAGGCTAATTCGACCGAACCATTTGATATTTTAGCGCAAATCGGACGTGACTGTGTTGGTGCCATTCAGCTGGTTCCCCACCACTCTCTACTGCCCAATATTAAACATATTGAAGCCAGCCCACTCACTGAAAAGCAAGTTGGGAGAATCCTGAGGGGATATCAATCTAAAACCCCGCTGGGCATGTTGAAGGACGAGCGCGACTTTCGTATCTCAATTGCCGGAGCACAAGAAAAAACAGCCTTATTGTTTCACAACGGACAATGGCATTTACCGCATAACGCAACGCCAACAAATTATATTATCAAGCTACCTATTGGCGAAATTCAGTCCCATGACCGCGTCATCGACATGAAGCACAGCGTTGAAAATGAATATTTGTGCTTAAAAATCGCCAAAGCCTACGGATTTGACACAGCAAATTGCGATATCATCGCCCCTGACAATATGAAAGCGCTCGCCGTGGAACGCTTTGATCGCAAGCTCAGCGCAGATGGCTCATGGATTATGCGTCTTCCGCAAGAAGATTTTTGCCAGGTCACAGGCACCTCGCCAGCCAGAAAATACGAAACCGATGGTGGCCCGACAATCGCATCAATCATGAGAGAACTGCTGGGCTCCGGCAATCCGATGGAAGACCGCCATGTGTTTATGCGCGCCCAGGTTTTATTTTGGTTGTTGGGCGCTACCGACGGCCATGCGAAGAACTTTTCAATTTTTATTGTGCGAGGAAGTCAGTATCGCCTCACACCTCTCTATGACATCTTGTCGGCTTTTCCTGCCATTAGTAAAAAGGGCTTACACGAAAAAGATCTCAAGTTAGCCATGTCTCTCAAAGGTAGTCGGGGAAGAAAGTACGAATGTCGTATGATTCGTCGAGAGCACTTTCTGGCGACAGCGAAAGAAGTCGGCTTCAGTGAAGATTCCATGAATGGGATATTGGATGAAATGGCTGCGCGAACGGAAGATGTGATACAAAAAGTTGCCGATGAATTACCCGCTACCTTCCCCAGTTTTATTGCTAATCCGATCTTCGATGGCATGCGTAGATATGTACAGCGACTTGCGCGGTAGTTGTTCTGCTGAGATAGCTCCCGAGAGGTTCGAATCCTCTCGGGAGTGACATGCCGGTGACTGCCCTCCGGAGGCAGAGGTCACAGGTTCGACAAAACGGCAGGACCGCCGTTTTGGACATGCGGGCAAGCCGAGAACCATATAGTCGCCACTTGGTGTTGAGAACGTTAACATCGTTACCTGCCGATTACTAAATTCAACTTTTTCTATGGCTTCAGCGCCAATCGCCAGCTCACCGCCAATACAATAGTAGACATTTCCACTAGGGTAGCCTTGTTTCATCATTTCAGCCGAAAACTCAAACCCTGCGGCACCATTTTTGAATGGATAAAAAACAACCAAGGGAACACATGAACTCGACCTCCGCGCGCAAGTTCTTGTTGCAGCCAAAACCGCGCGCCATCCGCATATTTCAAAAGCAAGTGCGACGCAACGAGAAAAAAGGTCACACTCACGACAAACGTGTCAAATGGCGATAATGGGTTTTTCATCTCAACAAGCTTCCACATGTTCCAACCGCAACAACCATCTTTTTACTAGATAGGCCTTCGGCAACACTATAACGCAAGGGACGGCTCGCCCCATCCTAGTTGTCTTTTATTTCTCTAGGGAAAGGCCAACTGTCGTAGTCGGGAAGAGTACAGTGATTCTTTTGTTCGTTGGCTAATTCTCTCAAGATTATTAGCCTCCGACAAATCCGGTTTGATTCACTAGGCCATCTGCAAAAACATGCCTAGGTGTCGGTGTTTTTCAAGTTAGTTGTCACCATCAGCCGGTTTAAGCGGCCTGCTTTTGTTCCTGTTTGACCGGCTCTTTTGCCGGGTTAAGGGTGGTCGGTCCAACTGGCATGCAGTTGCGAACCTGACGCTTACCCCAGCGTACTGAGTTTTGAGCTTTCGCCGCCTCCATCACAGCTTTGCGTCGCGCGAGTATCGCTTTGTCCTGACCTGTGTGGCGCTGCTCTGGTGTTACGAAGCGCAGCTTGCTGTGCTTGTGCTCGTAGTTATACCAGCGCGTGAACTTCAATACCCACTGTCTTGCTTCATCGAGGCTTTTAAAGCCCGCTGATGGCCACTCAGGGCGGTATTTGCAGGTCCTGAACAGCGATTCCGCAAACGGGTTGTCGTTGCTCAAACGCGGTCTGTTGTACGAGGTGGTCACACCAAGCTCATACGCTTTCTCACGCATCGTTTGCGCTTTCATGGGCGCACCGTTGTCCGAGTGTAGAACCAGACCACTATGGGCGCAGTGTTCGCGTAACAGTGTGCGTTGCAGCAGTTCGGCTGCCAGCTCACCTGATTCTTCTGCATAGACTTCCCAGCCGACGATTTTGCGGCTGAATAAGTCTTCAAGCATGTACAGGTAAAAGAACTGACCACGCACATTGCTGGGTAAATATGTGATGTCCCAGCAGAACACCTGACGAGGCGCTATGGCGACATATGTTTGCGGTGCTTTTGCTACCCGGGGTGCCATACTGCGACCACGATGATGCAATTGCCCATGTTGCTTTAACAGCCGGTAATACGTCGACTCAGAGCCATAATAAACACCATCATCCAGTAACGCCGGTACGATTTGCGTCGGCGGCAAACTGGCGAAGCGGCTTTCATTGCACACATCCAGAATGACCTGCTGCTCGTGCTCACTGAGTTTATTCAACGGCTCTGGCCGTATCGCCTCCGGGCGTTTATCGGCAGTCACTTTACCGCCGCGGTACCAACGTTTATACGTGCGCAGGCTGATGCCAACTTCATCGCAGGCAAGGCGCAAGCGAGCACCGGCTTGATTCCCTTCACGTATCCACGACACGTACTGAATGCGCTGTGAGACCGAGGTCAATCGTCCTCGTCGTCGTTCTCCCAAAGCGCATCCAGCTTTTTTCGCAAAACCAACAAAGCAGCAGTTTCAGCTAACGCTTTCTCTTTTTCACGCAGCTCACGCTTGAGCTGTTTAATTTCTTTGCGGTCAGTTTTACGCTGACGCCTGGCTTCAAGCTCCTGCTCGTGTGAGCTGGCGAAGCCTTTTAGCGAGTCAGTCTTCCAGGCTTTGACTTGCTCGACATAGAGTCCCCGCTCACGGCAGTATTCGCTGAGCTCAGCTTCACTCATGGAGCCGGTTTCGATCACGGTCGCGAGCTTGGCTTCAGCGGACCACTGATCGGGTGTTGATTTATTTCCTGGCACTGGACGCCCCTGTTCTCTGGCTTTGTTACGCCAATTATAAAGGGTTTGTTCGCCAATGCCTTCCGTTCGTGCAATTTCTGCAATCGTCATGTTCAACGGCGGCATCATTTTACTTAATACCAACTGCTTACGTTCTTCTGAATAGCGTGGCACTATTAAGCCTTAACGCCCCAACTGGTTAATTTTTAAGTAGTGACAACTATCCTGCCAGAGGGGGATTCAAATACATTTACTCTTTCTGTTCATTAAGTTTTTCACCACAGCAATTGCACTTCCATGAATCATTTATCATTGAATAACAACTCCCAGATATGATGGAAGGGAAACCAAAAAAATGACCGCCGCATTTAGGGCAAGGACTGAGTGCATAAGCTATGTACCTGAAAAAGCCATACGCTACAAATACCATCCCAATTATCGCTAATGGAGGAAAGACTGATCCAGCCAAGACAGCGATAATCGGTAACCAAAAGTATGTTAGTGCTTTTTTTAAATGGTAGTATCTTTTCTTTATTATTAAATTCATTTGGCTAGCCTTTATTATTACTGAGCGTCTTCTTTAGGTGATTCTGAAAACCATCCTTTCACCGTATCGATAACATCACCTGCTGTTATGGAAAAAGTCTGCTCTTGATATCCCTCTAAACCGATAGAGGGGCCAACTTCCGCCGTTAGACTTTTATCTTGGCTTGAATTAAGAAGTCCACCTGCACCAATGGTTGCGACTCCTACACCTGCTTTTATACTAGCGTTAGTACCATCAAAAGTGCTTCTAGTATTACTTCCCTTTCCAGCTCCAATAGTGGCTCCACCTATTCCTGTAGTATCAACTAGTCCTAATCCATCATCTGTTGGTTTACTCACCGTGACAAATAGACCTATATCGGTTTCACCTCGTCCAGTCATCACATCTTTAGTAAATTGGACAGCTCCGACATCAACACCACCGACAAAAGGTATGTCAATTGATATAAATGCTGACACATAGTCTTTTCCATCAGGATCAGTATATTTATAAGGATTATTTGCTGCGTAAGCGTATCTGTTAAAGCCTTGAATTTTTCCTTCAGAAATAAACGACAGTGTATCTTTAGGATCATTGGAATAGAACCGACCAATTACTGGATCATAGTATCGTGCCTGCATATAACTCAGCCCTAAGTCATCATCATACTTATGGCCGGTGTACCCGATGTCGTAGCTTGGCGTCTCGTAAGTGTCGCCAAAAGGCTTGTAATGCCGGCGACTTTGCACCGTGCCTGTGGCGTTGGTTCTTGCCACCGGACTGCCCAACATATCCGAATGGACAAAGGTGGTCACGCCCTGACTGTCCTCGGCTATGAGTTTGCCACCAAGATAAATGTAGTTCGTTTGAACGCCATTTTCTTCACTAAACAGCAGTTGCCCTGACTGGCTGTAAAGATAGTAACGGGTGTCACCGTTGCCCGCCACCTTTACGCGGCGGTTGTGGCCGTCGTAGATGTAGCTATTGCCAAGCGCTGAGGTCATCTGGTTGGCCAGGTTGTAGCTCATGCCAACATGGCTGTTGTGGGTGATATTGCCCCGCGCGTCGTAATTAAAATAGCTGTAGTTCTTTGCCGCAGCGCCTGAGGAGCTGATGCAACTGAGCATTCGCTTCGACGGCCGACAGGATGATCATTTAGACCTATCAAAACCTCGTTGACACAAAATATTGAATACCCTCAAACACAGCCCCGCGAGGGCGAGGCTTTGGATTCAATAAAGTGGCTGTCCATTAAGTTTAGTTTGTTGTAAATCCTCAAAAAGAATTTCCGGATCGTACTCGCCATCGTAAAACTCAGCTTTAACAGTTACTGCTCCCGGAGCAGGTGCCGTAGATATTACAACTTGCTTCTCTTCCTCTGTGGTCATTAGAAGCCCACACTCGGCGACAACATCATCTTCATTATTTACTAATTTAGAGACTTTTGTGAATGCAATTGGTGTTATTTCTCTGAAATTAAACTTGTCACGGCTACCTAGTGAGCTTTCATCAGTGATATCTAATTTTAGAAATCCATACTCTTGCCAATCACCGTTACCAGCACTTGCAACATCGGATGAACAGCATAAAACATCACTGCAATTCTCAAAAAACAGCCTCAATGACCATGTACAAGACAAGCTCTGGTTTTTAGGTATCTCGAATCCAATCAACTTTGAACCGAGGAGCAACTCAATGATCTTATTCAATTCTGAGTTGCCCGTTTTCATCGGTAAACATTTCATAATTACGTCCAAAATCTATCTATTGCTTATCATAATGCAATGTTTCATGAGGTTTATCCCCTTTAGCCGGAATGTCAATACTTGCTCCACCAGTGCTGTTATCAGGTCTACCAAAAATACCATTTTCTCCGACTTGGCTTCCCGGCGGAGCTGAATCTTCGTCTCCGGCTGGGCTTGTCCCTCCAGTAAGGGTTTCCAAATCGGCCTCATAGTCTCCAGTCCCACCATTCTCAGGCGTGAGAGGACCAGAGGTATGCCTTCTGCCACTTTTGTTTGAGCCTGCCCGGTCGTCACTTTGATCACCCACTAAAACATCTGGAACATCGGGTACGCTCGACTCATTCATCATGGGTTCTACTACATTTTCATGTATTGCAACTCCACCCATAATCCCAACTAATGCAGTCGCAGTATACTTTATCGCTGCGATACCCGGAGGTGTAAATAGTAAAGCTAAAAACTCACCATCAGGATCTGTGTATTTATAAGGGTTGTTGTTCGCATAAGCGTAACGATTGAATCCTTGAACTGGGTTACCACGAGACATGTGACCTAGAGTGTCAACCGGATCATTCGAGTAGAAACGACCTATGACTGGATCATAGTATCGTGCCTGCATATAAATTAGTACGATGTAGGAACCAGAATTTATAAAGGACAGTCCCTCGTAATCTGACCCGCTCTAAAGTATCTAGGCGGCAACTTCCCAGTGATCTTCTATTTCCTCTAGGCGAATTTCTTTTGCGGCTTCCTCTGCTTCTGTATCCGCCAGTAGATCAAGAAAATAGCTCACTGGATTATTTTTTTCTTGGCTTTCCATGTACAGAGTTCTTAAAGCCGCGTCTGTAGTTCGCGGAATTTTTGTTTTGCCTTTTTCATAACGGGCGATTGTCTGTTCATCTACACCAAAGCGTGTCCCAAGCATTTTCTGAGAAATATTCATCTCAATACGCAAAAACTTAAACTCTTCATTCGTAAGTGGTTTTCTGCTGTCCACAACAGCCTGTCCTATCGCTCTATGCAGCCCATTCATATCATCAATGCCTGTATACTCTTCACCATCGATGTGTTCAACGGTAAAACCATTTTTGAGATATATATTTGATAAACCGCTTTCAATGTAATGGTACATACCAACCTCTTAATCAAGCCATACAGTTACCAGAACTGACATAGGACTGTCATGATGATTCTTAAGTGCAACAGTCAATTCAATAACCTTGCCTGCTGCTAACCCTTTCAAGTTAAATTTCCAGTCTCCGTTCACTTCTGGATACGGGCCTTCTCTGAATACTGAATGCTTACTCTTAAGTAAGGTGATTATTTGTCCAGTAGTAACCCCTCGCTCCCTCATGCGTTCCTTGACGTGATTGCTCCATCGAATCCTGTGAGTATAATTCGTTGCCAGATCATTCATTATCTTTCTGGCGGTTTCCTCCGACAGAGGAAATTCGTTTACGCCTTTAGGATTGTTTTTATTCATCAAAAACCTATCAACCTGATACCTATCATTTTGATAGGTTGAATGCACAATGTCAATTATTGTTTTAAATCATCAAAACAACCCGCTACCGCCTCGCGCTGAGGGATGAGTGTCCTGATAGATTTGTGAGAGTTTCTTACGGCTTACATGCGTGTACAATTGGGTTGTCAGAATACTTGCATGGCCAAGCATCTCTTGAATATGCCTTAAATCTGCACCATTATCCAGCATCGTTGTCGCTGTGTTATGGCGGTACAGGTGACAAGCTCCGGTGCGGTCAAACCCGGCAAGCTTCACATATTGAGAAGCCATGTCTGACAGCTTTCCCGGTATGTAGCGCTTCCCATTGTTCGCAAGAAATAACGATTTCCCGGAACCAACGAAGGCAAACATGGGGCGGATTTTTCCGATGTAGAACGCGACCCACTCACAGCCCCGCTGACTGATTGGCACTAGGCGCTCTTTCTTTCCCTTGCCATGAACACGAACAAGCTTTGCTGAGAAATCAATATCGTCAACATTGAGCTTAACAAGCTCACCGCGCCGTATGCCTGTCGCAAAAAAGGTTTCGAGTATTGCCCTGTCGCGCAGTCCTTTAATGCCGAACAGCAGCGGTTGCTCAAGTATGACTTCGATTTCCTCCTCTGTGTAGAGTGCTTTGGGGATCTGCTCACCTTTTGATGGAAGCTCAATATTCTGAAGGGGATTAGCCGATAGTAACCCTTTAATGTACAGGTACTTCACAAAGGTTTTCACGAACGTCAGAAGGTTACGCTTCTGTGCTGCGCCATTTTTACTGGCCTATCACAGCCAAGACCACTAAATCCTCATTATTAAAGTTGAGCAAGGCTTAATTATTTACGTATGATGGATGAATTGCAGATTGACTCAGGTTTTTCCATGCTTACGTTGCTTTTGGCACCTTTTCGGGTGCTTATTAATTTTATTTTTGGTGCGGTGGCTACGGCGATTATTGGTGTGCTGATTATCCTCATCGGCGTGCCTAAGTTGCTACTGCCTATTCCTGCTGTGCAGCGTGGGCTGTCAACGGTGGCTAATGCGCTGTTCCGGGTTTGGGGTTATGCGATGTCGATGATGTTTCGGCTGACGCAGCCCATGCACTGGCACATCGATGGCGATGCCGAGTTGCATCGCGATCGCTGGTACATGATTTTGTGCAACCATCGTAGTTGGGTCGATATCCTGGTGTTGATGCACCTAGCGTCGCGCAATATGCCGATGCCGCGGTTTTTCCTGAAGCAGCAATTGTTTTGGGCGCCAATTATTGGTTTGGGCTGCTGGACCTTAGATATGCCCTTTATGAAGCGTTACAGCCGTGAACAAATTGCCCGCAAGCCACATCTGAAGGGGCGCGATATTGCCACCACACAACAAAAGTGCGCCAAGTTCCGACATATTCCCACAACGGTGATTAATTTCTGTGAGGGGACGCGCTTTACTCCAGAAAAACATCAGCGCAAGAAGAGTCCGTTTCAACACTTGCTGCCCCCAAAGGCCGGCGGCACGGCGTTCACTTTGCAAACCATGGGTGATCAGTTTGACGCTATTTTGGATATCACTATTGTTTACCCGTCAAGTAAGCGCCCAGCGGTTTGGTTGCTACTAAGTGGCCAGCTTCGCGACATCTACGTAAACGTGGAAACCTTGCCAATGCGAGATGATTTAATTGGCGATTACTTCAACGACGAGGCGTTTAAAGACCGCTTCCAACGCTGGCTGAACCAACGCTGGAAACGTAAAGATGAGGTGATTGAGAAGCTTACTTCTCGAGCAGATAACCCGCCGCAGCAATAAAGTCATCGACGAAGTTTTCACTTTCGCTGAAGCCTTGTGGCAGCAGTCGGTATTTACCGTTAACGATAAAGGTTGGGGTTGAGTTCACACCGTAATTAGCGGCTTCACGATCCATTTTGTTGGCCATGCCGCGCACTGCAAAGCTGTTGATCATTTTATTGAAGTCTTCGCTGCTCACGCCATTGGTGGCAAACACCGCTTCGAAGTCTTCCATGCTACCCATCATGTTGTTTTGCACGAAGTTGCGCTGGAAAATAGCTGCCGCAATTTCTTTGTCTTTATCGAGCTGCTCGGCAAGTGCCCAGGCTTGATTCATCATCATGCCCTGATCTTTGTAATTGATAAACGAAACATGCGACTTATCAAAAGCATCTGGATATTGGTCTGACATTGCTTGCGCAATAGGCTCAAACCGATAGCAAGCACCGCAGAAAAACGAGAAGAATTCTTTAATTTCTGGCTGCTCAGTACCCTGTTCAGCAATCACTTCATAGTGCACGCCTTCCTCGAACTGCTGTGCAGCTACGGGAAACATCATCAATGCCAGTACGGCAAACAACATCTTTTTCATGGTGGATTCCTGTTGGTTCCAATTAACAATTAAAATTCGGATGTAACTCTAACGGAGCTTCTTGCAATGCTGCAAGCTGTTCTTTCATTGCCAGCACCTGCTGCTCCCAATACCGCTGCTCAGCAAACCAGGGGAATGCCCGTTGAAATGCAGTATCTTGCCAGCGCCGTGCCAGCCACGCCATGTAGTGTATGATGCGAAAACCGCGTAAGGGTTCAATCAAAGCCGTTTCGCGTGCATCAAAGTCACAAAATTCTTCGTAGCCGCTGACCAGAGCGTCCAACTGCATCCAGCGTTCCTGGCGATCATCGCCGGCCAGCATCATCCATAAATCCTGGATAGCAGGACCGGTGAGAGCATCGTCAAAGTCAACAAAGGTCAGCTCGTCCTCACGCAACAGCATATTGCCAAGATGGCAGTCGCCATGCAAACGCTGCTTATCATAGGCAGCTAAGTCGGTTGTTAGCAACCGCTCAGCTAAAGGTTCGGCAATGGCCCAAAAGGCGTTTTGAAGACCTTCAGGAATGAGCTCGGTTTGCCGCAATGTCTGCAATGATTGCGTGACAAAATAGTCGGCGTTAATGGTGCCGCGGTGCTTAAACTCACCTTGACGGGCCACCGCATGCAAGCGTCCAATTTGGCGCCCAATGCGCTCCAGCTCGTTCATGTCGCCGGGTTCTACCGCGCGCCCCCCAACACTTGGAAACACACTAAAACGATAGCCTTCAAAGTAGTGCAGGGTTGCCCCATCTAATTCCAGCGGCGCTACCGCCGGCACATCTTCGGCGAGTAGCTCAGCAGTAAACGCATGTTCTTCAAGAATTTGCGCGTCGCGCCAGCGCGCTGGACGATAGAACTTTGCGACATAACGCTTGGTGTCGTCGGCAACGAACTGGTAAACTCGGTTTTCGTAACTATTCAACGCTAACAGCCCTGACGCCGGATCTACTCCGACACTCGCCAACGCATTTGCAATGACATCTGGTGTTAACCCCGAAAAGCTAAAGTCTGTTGCCGCACCCGTGGCATTATTCATAAAGGAAACTCGTTTGGTGTTGCTCCACCACTTCACCGTCGGTGCTAGAAACCACAAAGACGATATCTTGTACGCGCTCGGTGACTTCGTCTGGATGTACCGCAAGAGTAACCGGTACTGTGGCCACTGAACCACCGGCAATGGTCAGCTCGGTCATACCCGACAACTGCACACGTTCGAAGCCTTTAGTGGCAATAATGAAACGCTGTGGCAGCTGCGATTTATTCAAAATCTTCAGGGTATAAACGTTCTGCACCCACCCCTCCATGCTGATGCTGTAGAGCTGATTCCGGTCACGTAAGACATCTACTTCTAAAGGTTTTCTTGTTGAAATATCCCAAACGAGTAGCCCTGTCATTGCTATCATGACAATAAAGTAACCAACCGCTTTGAAACGGGTTTTCCGAGTGCGTCCACCTTCAAGGTTTCGTTCAGTGGTAAACCGAATGAGCCCTCGTGGGTACTTCATTTTGTCCATGACATCGTTGCACGCATCAACACAGGCGCCACAGTTAATACATTCATACTGAAGACCATTACGGATATCGATACCAGTTGGGCAGACTTGTACGCACATATTGCAATCAATACAATCACCGAGCCCTTTCGCTTTGTGGTCGGTACGTTTAGAACGCGGCCCACGAGGCTCGCCACGATTAGGATCGTAGGACACTGTGATGGTGTCCTTATCGAACATTGCCGACTGAAAGCGCGCGTAGGGGCAGATATGCGTGCACATGATTTCCCGCATCCAGCCAGCGTTGCCATAGGTACAGAACGTAAAGAATAAAACTGAGAACGTGGCCCAAAAACCTGTATTCAAGGTCCAAAAATCAGTAAAAAGGTTTTGTATGTCGGTAAAGTAACCGACAAAAATCATTGACGTGAGTAGGGCAACAACAAGCCACGCCGTATGCTTCGCGACTTTTCGCCAAATTTTATCAAGGTCCCACGCTCGGCGATCAAGTGCGATACGTTTATTACGTGGCCCCTCGATTTTTTTCTCAAACCACATGAAAATAAAAGTCCAAGTGGTTTGTGGACACATGAATCCACACCAGACACGCCCGTATAAGGTGGTGACAAAGAATAGTGCAAACGCTGCAACGATAGATATCCACGCAAGAATTGTCAGATCTTGCGGCCAAAGAGTCATGCCGAAAATGCGGAAGCGTTGGTTCGCAATGTCGAGTAACACCGCTTGATCGCCATTCCACTGTAGCCAAGGAATAAGCGCAAACACAAACAGCAATAAAAAGCCAAAGCTACGCCTAAACCACTCAAGCTTCCCTTTTACATCACGCACATAAATACGGCTTCGCGGCGCGTAATCATTACTGCGTTTATCTGGATCTGGCCGCTCGATCTTAACTTTATCAGCTGCCATCACTTTGACTTTCTGCTCCATAACCGTACGTCACCCTCAGCTATTTCCACAAGATATAAGGGATTATACGCTTATTTGGCTGCTTTTTTCACCGTTAAATAGGGGGATTTATCTCATGAAAAAGTTTGCCCCCTCTACAGCTGGCTAATTTAACTCTGCGAGGGCGCGCGGTGTTTGCGTTCGTTGTAGCTGCCTGCGGCAATTAAACATGGCTTACTGGAAGCTTAATTCTTAATTAACGCTTGCACAGCATCCAGCAATATATTGGTTCCTGCTTCAACGTCATGCCAATGAGACCACTCGTCAGGCGCATGACTCACGCCGTTTACTGAAGGAATAAAAATAAGTCCTGCGTCGGTAATCTCAGACATAAACTGGGTATCGTGACCTGCACCACTGGGCATTCGCAGGTAACTATAACCGCGTTTTTTAACTTGTTTTTCAATAAGATCCGTCACCTTCGATGAACAGGGTTTTGGCCCTAACCAGCTCGTCTGCTCATATTCAAACATCAAACGATGACGCCGAGCTATCGCCGAAAGAGCTTTACGACACGCGCTGGCGACTTCTTCCATTACACTTTCTTCCATGTCACGACCGACAATAGTGAATACCGCCTCACCTGGAACTGTGTGGGGATTACCTGGTTTTAGCTCCACTTTACCCACGGTAATTCTGGTTTTATCGGTACCATTTTCTGCAATGATGCGGTCGATCTCATGCGCAAAGTCAGCGAGGCCCATAAAGGCATCACTTCGCATATGCATTGGCGCCGTACCTGCGTGGTCTGCCTTACCTTTCAAATGCACTATCCATTTAAAAACTCCGGAGATACCATCAACCACGCCAATCTGTAGGTTTTCTTGAATAAGTACCGGCCCCTGCTCAATGTGCAGCTCGAGATATCCTTTCAACTGTTCAGGTCGCCAAGCGGCGTCAAGCGCATCCATCGCTTCAAGACCCTGAGCGGCCATCGCATCTTTCAAATAAACATTATCGGCATCGTGGGCAGATAACACCCAGTCTGGGTTAAGTTTTCCGGCAATCGCCTGCGCCCCGAACATACCGCCGAAGCGGCCTTCCTCTTCGGCGGTTGCCACCGCCCAAATAGGTGTCTCGTGCGAACAGCCGTTATCGTCCAACGTTTGCATCACTTCAAGTGCTGCCATCACGCCAAGCGCACCATCAAACATACCGCCAGCAGGCACGGTATCAATATGTGAGCCCATCAGCACGGTCGGTTCGGTTCGGTCTCCACGGCCAAAAAACACGTTACCGGCACCGTCCATGAAAGTATCGTAGCCGGCGCTTTTGGCTTTCTGTTGCAACCATCGCCTCGCTTCCATATCGGCATCACTAAAACCAGTGCGATAAATGCCACGGTCGTCTTCGTTATAGCCAATTTTTGAAAGTTCGATGAGGTTTTCTTTTAGGCGCTCACAATTAATTTCCATGGGACTCCTATTTTGTCGTTGCTCGATAAAGCTTAGATACTGCAACGCAATAGAGCAAATCAGAAGCGCAGAACCCTTATCCCATAGGCGAAACAGTGTTTTTACTTATTTTACTCACACTAGCTACCCTGATAACTTTGTTGGCTTAAATCGAATATCTACTATCGAATTAGTGCATCTCTTAAATACAAGGTCAGTAACATGCGCGTAAAGCAAACTGAAACTCAATTAGCTGCTCAGCAGCGTGGCTTTCATTTAATTACGAATGACATCGAGGCGGCATTGCCTGAGTTAAGTACGGTGCGGGCGGGGCTGCTGCACGTGTTTATAAAGCATACGTCGGCATCATTGACCATCAACGAGAACGCTGACCCAACCGTGCGGCAAGATTTTGAAAGCCATTTTAACGAGATGGTGCCTGAGCACGCGCCCTACTATGTGCATACCTACGAAGGTCCGGATGATATGCCGGCACATTTGAAGTCGAGCCTGCTGGGCAGTAGTGTGTCAATTCCAGTCACTAACGGACGCTTGAATTTAGGTACCTGGCAGGGTGTTTACTTGTGCGAACACCGTGATCACGGCGGCGCGCGTGAGTTGGTGTTAACTTTGCAGTACGAGACCTAAAAAAAGCCCGGCGCAAGGCCGGGCAAAAGGGTTGGAACAACCAGATCTCAGGGAATTCGATGGCCACTCTAGCTGGCCATCATGACAAACATGTTACAGTTGCCGAATGATTTTTAAGCGATTCGACGCGCTGTTGCAGCGGCATTTAAAACAGCTGCCATTTTGATCGAGTGTTGAATCACTTGCGCTGAAATATCATGCTTCAGTAATACGCCAACGTGTGAGTCAATACACATACCACACCCGTTCAGTGCCGAAACAGCCAGTGAATACAGTTCAAAGTCGGCCTTATCTACACCAGGGTTGGCCATACCATTCATGCGCAAGCCGGCTGGCATTTTGCTAAATTGCTTGTCGCTACTGAGGTGTACGAAGCGATAATAAATATTGTTCATTGCCATTAAGGTGGCAGCTAGCTTCGCGGCACCTATAACGTTGTCTTCAATTTTATCTGCTGCTTCTGCTTCAACGGCAGCGGTTAACTCGTCGTCGCCCATCGCATAAACAAGAGACAGCGCGGTGCCGTAAAATTGGGTCGGGGTCATGCCAGAGGTATCAACATTACCGAAAATGTTCGACAAATTGAGTTTAGTGTCTTTACCGTGGTCGCCCAAGCCTTGTTTGTAATCTGCAATACTCATCTAGATTCCTCCTCAAAAAGGAGTGCCGCCGCAGCGGCACTCAAAGTAACATCATCAAATGTGGGGGTGATGATGTTGCTTATAGGGTGTCACCGCCCACAGCGCGGTTACATGGACACAGCTCATCCGTTTGTAAGCCATCTAAGATACGTAAGATCTCGGTTGGGTTACGGCCTACGTTCAGGTTGTTCACTGACACGTGTTGAATTACGCCATGTGGGTCGACGACGAAGGTTGCACGCAAGGCAACGTTCTCTACTTGGTCACGAACGCCTAAACCATCAACCAATGAACCGTTATCAGCGAACGAGTACTGGTTCAAGCTTTTCAGGTCTGGGTGCTCACGGCGCCATGCTAGCTTCACGAACTCGTTGTCAGTGCTACCGCCAAGAACCACTGCGTCACGGTCAGCAAACTCTTCGTTCAACTTGGCGAACTCAACAATTTCTGTTGGGCATACGAACGTGAAATCTTTCGGATAAAAGAAAATGATTTTCCATTTACCTTCAAAGCTATCGTTAGTGATAGTTTCAAAGGCGCTGTCGCCGTTTTCTTCTGGCATATTAAAGCCAGGCTTAGCTGCAACAACTGAGAATTCTGGTAATTTATCGCCTACTGTTAACATACTTAATGTCTCCTATTATTCGACGTTTCAGACTGTATTGAATCGTGTGATAGATGGCGGCCAACTGGCCTTCATCTCGGTACGGGGAGAATACTAAGCGGTTTGGTTGATTTGTTAAAACGAATAAAAGGGATTATGATAATCGAAAAAGATGATTAAACTTTTCTGCGAGGCTTCATGAGTAAGTTACCCAGTTTAAAAAACTTGAGTTATTTGTTGGCACTGCACCAACATCAAAACTTTAACCGAGCGGCACAAGCCTGCTATGTCAGTCAGTCGACGCTTAGTAGTGGTATTCAAAACCTTGAAGAGCAGCTAGGTTGTCAGCTTATTGAGCGCGATCACAAGTCGTTTTTGTTCACCGCGATGGGTGAGGAAATTGTCGAACAGTCGCGCAAAATCATTACTGAAACTGAAGAACTCATGTTGTTCGCGCAGAGCCAGGGTAACGCCATGGACGGCCCGCTGCGGCTTGGCTGTATTCCCACCATCGCGCCTTTTTTGCTTGGTCACTTAAGTAAGCAAGTGCAGAAATGTTATCCGTCGCTGCAGCTTAATATTCGCGAAGACACCACCCAAAATTTACTACAACTTCTACGCGACGGTGAGCTCGACGTATTGATACTGGCGCTACCCATGGATTTGCAAGGTCATCAAAGCTATATGCTCGGCCGTGATCCATTCAAGTTGGTCATGCACAAGTCACTGGCGGCAAAACTCGATGAACCAGTGAATTATAGCCGGCTTCCCGATAACTCGATTTACTTGCTGGAAAAAGAGCACTGCCTTACGGGGCACGCTGTTGCGGCTTGTGAGCTAGCTGACTCAACGAAGATCAACCCATTTACGGCAACCAGTCTACACAGCTTAGTACAGATGGCAGACGCTGGGCTGGGCGCGACCTTTTTGCCGCAAATGGCGATTGAACAAGGCATTTTAAACGGTACCGAGCTGGTCGCACTCCAACCTAAAGGGCAGCACGCAGCCCGTGATATTGGATTGATTTATC
The DNA here is from genome assembly GCF_902806985.1 of Pseudidiomarina piscicola. GTDB lineage: Bacteria > Pseudomonadota > Gammaproteobacteria > Enterobacterales > Alteromonadaceae > Pseudidiomarina > Pseudidiomarina piscicola. The sequence continues at coordinate 417,693 of NZ_CADCXY010000002.1, read as the reverse complement.
GATCAACTACGAATCGACGTCAAACCTTCCGCAAACTTGCCGAAGTTGTCGCCGACTTGTTACCTGAACGCACATTGACGTAAGAAAATCGCAATCAAAGTCATCCAAATTCGAACTTCGTCTATAGTAAAGACAAACATTCCTAAAAGGAGCACATGATGTTGCACACGTTTTTTAAACTATCGACCGTCGCACTTTTCTGCAGCACAGCAGTCGCTGGTGCCGCACTCACCAACGCCTATGCCGCTGAGGCGCAAACCGAACGACACACGGTGGAAGTTACGACCGTCGCTGATGGCTTAAATTTTCCATGGGGAATGGCCTTCTTACCAACCGGTGAAGCACTGATTACGGAAAAGTCAGGCAGCCTGCGCCGAGTTGGACTGGACGGTGTTATCAGTAATGCTATTTCGGGGGTTCCCGATGTAGTTTACAAGAGCCAAGGAGGGTTATTAGATGTCGCTATCGATCCTGACTTTGGTGAGAACAGTTGGGTTTACCTGAGCTATTCTGAAGCAGACCCAGCCGGCGGTAAAGGCAACAGCACAGCCGTTGCCCGCGGTAAACTCGTAGGTAATAACTTACAAGACGTAGAAGTTATTTTCCGCGGTGCACCGAAGTATGAGAGCGGTGCACATTTTGGTTCTCGATTAGCATTTTCTCCTGAAGGCTACCTGTTTATTACTTTAGGTGACCGCTATTCGGCCATGGACGACGCTCAGACATTGGATAACCACCACGGTAAAGTCGTACGTATTTGGCCGGACGGCAGTATTCCAGAAGATAACCCATTTGTCGGGCAAGAAGGGGCATTGCCTGAAATCTGGTCGTATGGGCACCGTAACGTCCAAGGTGCCGCGATTCACCCCCAAACCGGTGCCTTATGGACCGTGGAACACGGACCGAAAGGGGGAGATGAAATTAATATCCCGGTTGCCGGACATAACTATGGCTGGCCACTAGCAACCTACGGTATCGATTACGACGGCAGTATTATTAGCGATAAAACCCATGTCGAAGGTACGGTTCAGCCGCATTATTATTGGTTGCCCTCGATCGCGACCTCAAACATGATTTTTTATACCGGAAACGAATTCCCAGCTTGGCAAGGTGACCTTTTAGTTGGTGCACTGAAAGCATCTAAAGTTGCGCGACTGGATTTAGAAGGCAAGCGCGTGATGCACGAAGAAGCGCTCTTCGAACAGGTTGTCGAGCAGCGTATACGTGATATTGAGCAGGGCCCAGATGGCGCTATCTATCTGCTCACCGATGACCGTAACGGTAAGTTCATCCGCATCTCTAACGCAGACGATTAAACAAGGTAATTCATTTATGGTTCGACCATCAAAGTCAGCGCTGGCTATTTTTGCCAGCGCTAGTCTTAGTTGTGGCATTTCAACGCCTGCTATCAGCCAAGATAACTCAGGCACGCTAGCAGCCTCTGACGACGTCACAATAGAGCGTATTGAAATTACCGCAACGCAGCGTTTACCAAGCCAAACGACGCCCGCAGCGGTGAGTAATATCACCACCGATGAACAACTGCCCGGCATGCGTATCGATGCCGCGGAGGTGTTAGCCGGTATCGCCGGAGTGCAGAGTGACTCACGCGCTAACTACGCGCAAGACACGCGCATTACCTTACGAGGGTTCGGTGCTCGTTCAGCCTTTGGTGTGCGCGGTGTTTTGTTGCGCCTCGATGGCGTGCCTTTGAGTATGCCTGACGGCCAAGCGCAAACATCGAGCATTTTGCTCGACGAAGCCGACAACGTTCAGGTTATCCGAGGCCCTCTGGCCGCCATTTATGGGAACGCGGCAGGTGGTGTGATTCATTGGCGTAGCCGGACGCCGCAAGTCACTCAAACGGACGTTAAGCTACTGGCAGCGGGCAATAATGCTCGACGAGCCTTGGTACAACACGACTGGGTGGCAGAGACCCAAGCCTTGCGTATTGCCGGCGCGACCTTTGAAACTGACGGGCCACGCCCGCATAACCGTGCAGAGCGCCACCAAGTCGCGGCTCGGTGGTATCAGCAGCTCGATGAAAACACACGAATGATTGTCCGCTTCGACAACAACAATGCACCGTTTTTGCAGGACCCAAGCTCGCTCACTCCCGCAGCCTGGCGAGAGGACCCTGAACAAACCGTTGAACGTGCCTTTACCTTCAACACGCGTAAGCGCATACACCACCGACAAGCATCGGTCAGTGTTGAACACGAGACCCCACACCAAGCCGCCGATGTCTCCGCGTGGCGTGGTTGGCGAGATGTTGAGCAGTATCTGCCCTTTCCTGGAAGCGACTTAAGTGGCGATGGCGCGGTCATTGATTTGCGCCGAGACTTTACCGGTATAGATGCGAATTACCATCTACGTTTACCGACTTTGCCACAATGGCAATTGAGCACAGGCTTGCAACTCGCCGAACAGAATGACCGTCGCTTTGGCTACGTCAACGATTTTGGTCGTCGCGGCGAGGTCCGTCGGAATGACGACGGTACGGTGCAAACTGAATCGGCTTATGCACTTTTACAGTGGCAACCCATGGCCCGCTGGAAACTAATGACCGGGGTACGCTATAACCATGCTGAATTTAGTGTTGCCGACTTTTTTGTCATTCCCGAAAATCCCGACGATAGCGGTGCCGCTTCAATGCAACAGTTTAGTTGGATGGCGGGAGTAAACTACGCCGTGTCCGACCGTTGGTCGGTATTTGTAAGTCGCGGTAACGGCTTTGAAACGCCAACCCTTACTGAACTTGCCTATCGCAATGGTGGCACGGGTCTCAATACTGAACTCGGTCCCGCCACCAATCAACAATGGGAAATCGGCAGTAAATGGCAAGCCCGTGACTGGCAGGCTCGGTTCACCTGGTTCCATATCGACACCGCCAACGAAATTGTGGTTGACCAAAACAATGAAGGCCGCACAACTTATACCAATGCTGAACAAACGCAGCGCCAAGGCGTTGAGCTAAGCATGAGGGCTCATTTAGCGGCAAACTGGTCGACACGTGCCAGTGCCACCTATACCGACGCTCGCTATAGCAACGATGCCCGGTTACCTGGGGTCGCTCAACAGCAGGCCTATTGGCAGTTAGCCTGGCAGCCCTATGCACAAACCGACGTGCAACTTGTTGGTGAATACCGTAGTGATGTTGCCGCCAATGACAGCAATGGGGTCGTTGCTCCAGCACACACGTTATGGCACCTCGCAGTGCAACAACAGTGGCGCTACCATAACTTGCAATTACAGCCGTGGCTCAAATTACATAACCTCACCGATCGAGAGTATGTCGGCTCTGTCGTTGTCAACCAAGGCAGCGGGCGTGCATTCGAACCGGGCATTGGCCGTGAGGTTCAAGTTGGCCTGCACCTTAATTATCTGTGGTAAGCCAGCGGTAAAGTGTGCGGCGGGTAATGCCCAAGATCCTCGCCGCACGTTGTTTATTGCCGTCCGTCGCGGCCAATACCTGCTTAACATATTGTGCTTGTACCTGTTGCAGACTTGGCCATGATTCAAGGCTGGTATCAGCGTCTACCGCTTGGTTTTCTGTCGGCGTTTGACCCCGTATTCGCGCCGGAAAGTGTTCTGGCTGAATCCACTCTTGTTCACAAAAGGTATAGGCGCGTTCAATCGCATTTTGTAGCTCCCGCACATTCCCTGGGAACTCATAATGTTGCATCAGCACTTTTGCTGGCGCTGAAAAGCCGAAGATCGCTTTCTCGTTGACCGCGCGTAGCTGCTGAAAAAAATGCTGAGCCAACAAGAGTACGTCTTGACCTCGTTCTCGCAGCGCCGGCACGTCGAGTCGAAAGGTTTCAAGACGATAGAAGAGGTCCTCGCGAAACAGTTGATCACGCACGCGAGCTTCAAGGTCTTGATGGGTGGCGGCAATAATGCGCACATCAACAGACTCTTCTTGATCACTTCCCACCGGCCGCAAAGTCCCCTCTTGTAGCACCCGCAGAAGTTTGGCTTGTAGTGCCAATGGCATTTCACCTATTTCGTCAAGCAACAGGCTCCCGCCATCAGCCTCTTTAAGCAGTCCGGCTCGCGAACGTTGAGCCCCGGTGAAGGCGCCAGCCGCGTGGCCAAAAAACTCACTCTCCATTAATTCAGCGGGAATGCCCGCACAGTTGACCGCCAGAAACGGCTGCTCCGCTCGTTTACTTTGTTGGTGCAACGCCCGTGCGACCAGCTCTTTACCGGTACCACTTTCGCCCTGAATTAAAACCGCACCATCGGCAGTTGCGATCTGACCAATGGCCTGATAGAGCGAGGTCATCGCCGGGCTTGCGCCAATAAGCCCCGCGGGGCCAACGCTCGGCTCTTGCGCTGAACGATAATGGGCTACCTCGTGTTGTAATTGTTGGTAGTCCAATACCCGTTCAACGCTGACTAATAAATGCTCAAGATCTAGCGGTTTAGTAAGAAAGTCATCAGCGCCCTGACGTAAGGCTTCGACCGCTTGCGATACAGTGCCAAACGCGGTAATCAGAATAAACGCTGGGGCCGTCGGCTGCTGTTGTAGTTGATGTAATAGCTGCATACCCGTGATGCCAGGCAAACGGATATCGCTGATCACTAACTTCACATGACGCTGCTCTAGTGCCATAAAGTCTTCTGCTGTGCCGAAGGTCTTGACGCGATAGCCAGCACTTTCCAGTTCTTCTTGTAGCAGTTCGCGTAAGCCTGGATCATCTTCGACCACGGCAATGGTAATCGCTGACATGAGCGCTCCTATTGGTTTTCCTTCTGATACGTCTTCGCTGGGTGCTTTTGGCGCGGTAAAGTGACGCGCGCTTCACAACCACCGCTGGTCGCATTTTGTAACGTAAACCGCCCTTCATGAGCGTCAATGATATGCGCGACGATGGCCAAGCCGAGTCCCGTTCCTTCACCTATAGGCTTGGTGGTAGTAAAGGGTTCAACTAAGTGTTCCATAGTGCTTGTACGAGGTAAGCCTTGGCCATCGTCAGCAACGACGACTGTGCACTGTGCCTGGCTTGTTAGATCCATAGTGACTCGAACTTGTTTCGTCGCCGCCTGCATGGCATTCCGTAATAGATTGACCAGTGCCAGTTCTAGCCTTGAGCCGTCCACACGCACCCAAACCGGCGTATCTGGCAAGTCGAGCACCAGCTCGGGAGCGTCTGCTTTTTGTTCATGTTGCACCGCCACCGACGCCTGTCTCACCAATTCGGCAATCGATTCGTAGCCCTCTTCGCTAATCGGCGTACGACTAAAGTCGAGTAACTGTTGTACCAGTCGCGTTAGGCGTTCCACTTGCCCCCGAATGGCGCTTAGCTGGCGTTGGCTTTCGGCATCTGGATGATGCCCTTGAAGCCGTTTAGCTCGCCCCGAAATCACCGTTAATGGGGCGCCCAGTTCGTGTGCGACGCCGCGTGCGAGCTGGCCTATTGCGGCCATCTTTTCATGTTCGCGCAGCCGCGTGTTAAGTTCTAATCGTTGTTGCTGGCGTGTACGGTAATACCCTACGGCTAAAATACCAACCAACGCCAACGCAACAATACTCCACGACACCCAAGCAATTCTCTCCAGTCGTGAAAAGCTTTGCTGAAAGTCTTCGGCACGGCGATTCAGTTGCATAAAACCTATTAAACGTTCAGCGCGGTCGTGTACCGGAATAAACTGCGAAAACACATCACGCCCGGCCACCTCTCGATAGCTATCACGTTGCTCTCCTGTAGACACGACTTGCTCGGCCAGCACACTCTCCGACAAATCGAGCTCGGTGACACCCGCCGACGCGACGAGTTCACCGTTGGTGTCGTAGACCGAAGCACCATACACTCGGCCAAGTTCAAACACCGCATCAAGGTGTGCTTGAACACGGGGAATATCATCACTAAGCAGCGCGTCGCTCAACGGTAGCCGTATCGCTCGCCCAACCAGCTTGAGGTCGTCGCGCAGGCGCTGGTCTTGAAATTCTCGCGCTTGCTCTAGCGCCACGCCTATCGCTAAGCCCGACAACGTCAGCAGTGGTAAAACGAGATAGAACAAGAAAGCGCGTTGCCAACTGGGACTGGTTATTCGCTGTAATATGTATCTTTTTGTCACATCTTCACCTTGGTTGAATGTGACATAAGTATACATTCTTAGAGGCCTATGATCGAAACGAACAATAAACAACGCTTTTTCAGATGCTTAGGCGAACGTTTAAGTTGGCATGGCTCTTGCTGCGTTAGAGGCCGAACAGACTTCGTTTATGAACCAAGCTGACACCATGATCAGCAAGCATTTAAGTACAACTCAACAAGGAGTTTTAGATGAAAAAATTATTACCTACATTAATCGCCAGCGCGCTATTTGCCTCAACAGCAGCAACCGCAGCTCCGTTGATGCAACAAAGCGCACAACAAGGCCAAGCCATGCAACAACAGCAAGCGCAAATCAAAATGACGGATGCCTTGCTGAAGAAATTTTTGGCGGCGATGAATCAAGTACAGCAAGTGAGCCAAAAGTATTCTAAGCAATTTCAGAACGCTGAAAATGCTGAGCAAGCCCAAACCATTCAACAAAAAGCGCAGGAAGAAATGATTGCCGCAGTGAATAACGCGGGCTTAAGTGCAGAAGAGTACAATGCGGTAATTCAGCAAGTGCAGCAAGATCCTGAACTGCAAAAACGCTTGCAGGAAATGACCGAGCAGTCCTAAGCAGCGCTAATCAACACTTGCAAAGAAGAACGCCGGCATTATGCCGGCGTTTTTTGTGAAGCGATATCAATGACCTTATTTGGCCTTCAGCATTTGTAATAACTCGCGTCCAACAGCTTCTGACGATGCAGGGTTCTGGCCAGTAATAAGCTGTCCATCGACAACCGAGAAGGACTGCCAATCTTTTGCTTTTTGGTAATCAGCACCTAATTCAATAAGCTTGTCTTCTAGCAAGAAAGGAACGACCTCAGTTAAGCCTACAGCAGCTTCCTCGCTATTGGTAAAGCCGCTCACTTTGAGGCCTTTCACGAGGCTTTCACCATGCTGGTTTTTCGCATTCACCAGCACCGCAGGGGCATGACATACCGCCGCAACAGGCTTACCTTGGCGCCACATTTTTTCGATCAACTGCAATGAAATTTCATCATTAGCAAGGTCCCACATGGGCCCGTGTCCCCCTGGGTAGAACACCGCATCGTAATCATCTGCTTTAATTTCTGATAATTTCAACGATGTCGCCAACTGATCCATTGTATCTTCGTCTTCAAATAAGCGAACCGTAGCTGTTGTTTGCGCATCCGCCTGCTCACTATTAGGATCAATCGGTGGCTGACCTCCTTTAGGCGTCGCAATAGTGACCTCTGCGCCAGCATCTTTAAAGAGGTAATAGGGGGCTGCAAATTCCTCTGCCCAAAAACCGGTTTTATGACCACTTTCACCGAGTTTATCGTGCGATGTCAAAACCATTAAAATTTTCATGGGCTTACTCCTGTATTTTTGCAAGTGTATCTTGTTTAATGGGGGTCACTACTAACGAATTCAACCAAGGAAGCGATCACATGCCGATTGATTGGCTTGCGCCGGAATCTTCTTATCGCTCGTATTTACAAGCTCGTTCATTGCTCAATATGCTAATTATTGCAGCACTGATCGCCACCAGTTATTTCACTGGCGTTTACCCTAAGCACCTCGTGCCGCTATGGATAATAGGGCTGATATGGACCGCAGTAACATTGTTTTTTAGCCTTTATTTTGCCTCACGTCGCTTCTTATTCACCGGTTATGCGAAGACCGCTGAAGGCATGCACTTGAAACGCGGTGCAATGATTCGAAAAATTCGCGGAGTGCCACTCAACCGTATTCAGCATGTGGAATATAAACAATCCTTTCTTGAGCGTGGCTTTGGTATTGCTCGTTTGGCCATGTACACCGCTGGCAGTGGTGGAGCCGATCTCACGGTGCCTGGGCTACTGCCCGATAAAGCTATGCAACTGAAAGCCGAATTGTTAAACACTATCGCTCACGAACCAAGCCCAGAAGACAGCCACCATGAGTGAGTTAAATTGGCAGCGTACGCCACTCATCACCATTGCGTTTTTCCTGTTTAAGCAATTGAAGCAATTTGTCACGAATATCTCCAATATGATCCCTGTTTTTGCCGGTATTTTTGTGGCCGGTAAAAATGCCAGTTGGCTACCTTTTGCCCTGGTCGGAGGCTATTTAGTCTTCGTACTTATTAATGCCGTTCTAAGTCAACGCTTCTTCCTCTACGCCATCGCTGACGACGCAGTGCACCTTAAGACCGGGATTTTTAACCGTAAACACTTAACGCTCAACTATGATCGTATTCAACAAGCAGAGATCCATCAGGTTTGGTATTTTCGCCCGTTAAAACTCACTATTTTGGGGGTTGATAGTGCCGGTTCAGCAGGTAAGGAAGTGCAAATTCCGGGGCTAACCATGACTCTCGCTCAACAGCTACGGCAGCGCATGTTGGAGCAGAGTAACACTGCAGAAAATGCGTCAACCAGCAATGATGCCAGCGAGCCGTCGCCAGCCCCCGTGCTTGAGAAAAGCTTTTCAAGTGCTGAAATTGTGCGCGCAGGTATCATCGACAATAAGCTTTTCGTTTTCCTAGCGGTGCTTATTTACCCCATCAGTCAGTTTGATCTGTTAGACAATTATGTTGAGCCTTGGGTCACGGCTCATATGGACTGGTTCAGTAGTGATCTTGCTTGGTTAATGGCCATTGGCGTGGCGGTAAGTGCCTTAGTACTGTTATTTTTCGGAGCCATCGTGATTAGCCTGTTGACCTTCCACGACCTTAAACTAACCAGTGATGGTGAACGCTATCAGGCGCGCTCTGGGGCGCTGTCCATTCGTACCCTGAGTTTTCGTTACCCCAAGCTGCAAGGTGTGTTTATTCGCCGTAATTTACGGGCACGCCTACTGCAACGCAGTGTGATTAAAGTAAGTCAGTTGCAACCTCGTGTTCCACAGGGGCAGGGCGGGCAAGGCCAACGGTTTACCTTACCTGTGGTCGATGCTGACTTCTTAGCAACGTTTTGCCGTCAATTGCGTATACCAGCGGCCGCATCGGTGCACTGGCAGCGCTTGTCGCCGCTGGCGTTACTTGGGTCAAGCCTGTGGCTTGCGCTGTTGGCCCCCATCATTGCTGTCTTTCTATTTTTTGTTGCCGACACTGGCTGGGTTGGTATCACTACGGCTGCGGTCGTGTGGATGCTCCTTCAAGGGCTGATCACGCTGAGTTGGCGTAATTATGGCTACAGCTTTGTCAGTACCGAACAAGCACCCAGCGAACAGTGGTTTGTCGTGCGACGCGGTATCTTAAGTCGCGATCAGAACTGGTACCCTCGACGTAAAATACAACAAATCGATTTACGCCAAGGCCCCTGGCTTAGACTCTTAGGTTTTGCTCATCTTATTTTGCACACCGCAGCTGGTAGCGAGACAATTCGTTACCTACCGGCAAGCGAAGCAGAAGAGCTACAACAACAATGGCTTGAGGAAATAGCGACCAATCATCAACCCTGGATGTGACCGCTAGACGAGCTTAACTGCTCGCGCCAATAGTCGATGGGCTGCGGCCGGCCAAAGTAGTACCCTTGGAATTTGGTACAGCCCAGCTCGACTAACGACTCAGCTTGGGCTGCGGTTTCAACACCTTCGGCAATTACTTCAAGGCCTAAACTTTCACCCAAGCTAACGATGGTTTCAACAATGACCGCATCGTTGACATCTGTCAGCACATCGCGCACAAACGACTGATCAATTTTTAGTTGATAAATAGGTAAACTTTTCAGGTACGCTAGCGACGCATAGCCCGTACCAAAGTCATCTAATGAAAATCGAACCCCGGCACCACCGAGACGTGACATGCGCTGGATGGTCATGGTCAGGTTATCAATCAACATATTCTCGGTCAGCTCAAGTTCAAGCTTACCTTCAGGCACCTGATAGCGAGCGATACTGGCTTCTATGTAATCGACGAAGGACGCTTGTCTAAACTGCCGAGGGCTAATGTTAATGGCTAAACGTAATTGGCTTAAATTAGGGTCTTGTGACCATTGCTGTAGCACTTCACAGGCACGCTCAATAACCCAATTGCCTAACGGCACAATCAAACCACTACTCTCCGCAACTGGAATAAACTCATTCGGCGCTACGGTGCCAAACTCCTCATCGTGCCAGCGCAATAAAAGCTCGCCGCCAGTAACTTTACCATCGTGCGTCACCTGAGGCTGCATATAGAGCTCTAGCGCCTGCTCTTCTATGGCACGTCGAAGCGCTGTTTCTAAATGTAGCCGGCGGCTAACCGTTTGCTGCATTTCAGGATTAAACAGTCGGATAGAGCCGCTCCCCAACCCTTTCGCTTCGGTTAAGGCAAGATCTGCATTTTTGATTAGCTCTGCGGCGCCATCGTCACTGTCGGAAAACATGGTGATACCAATACATGCCGCGGTCGAGTGTTTGCGAATACCAAGGTCGATAGGTTGACCTATTAAATCGACGATCTCATTGGCAAGCCGTCTGGCAGCTAAAATTGCTTCATTGCGATCGGGGCCTAAGTCTTCCAGCAACACCACAAAATCGTCCGAGCCCAAGCGCGCAGCGCAGTCGGTATCGTCAATGACGCTCTTCAAGCGCTCTGCGACGGTACACAGCACATGATCACCCACTTGATGGCCTAAGCTATCGTTGATCAGCGTAAAGTCAATCAAGTCGATGGCCAACACGGCCCCTTCAAAACCTGTACGCCGGTAACTTGCCACAGCATGCTCGAGTTGCTGCAGTAGCAACTTACGATTGGCTAAGCCGGTGACACCGTCAAAGTAGGCCAGTTGATTTAGTTGCTCCTGAACTTCAAGGTGCTCGGTAATGTCCGTTGAAATACCGCACAAACCATAGATTTTCTCATCGGCGTCACGCAGTGGAATTTTGATCGACAAAAACTGGCGTTGCTCGCCCGAAGAGGTGCGGTTTGCTTCCTCGTCAACGACTCGCTCGCCACCCTCAATAACTTTTAAGTCGGTCGTTTTCAAATGCGTGGCGGTGGCATCATCAAATAACTGGGCATCAGACTTGCCAATAATAGAGTCCTCGGTTTCATCAAATAACTCACATACTTTTTTATTGGCGTAGCGGTATTTAAGCTCAGTATCTTTAACATAAATAAAGGCTTCAACAGAATTTAAAATGGTGTTCGAACGTTGCTCTATTTCTAACAAAGCGCGAGACTTCTTCTTTACCTGCTGACGCAGCGCCACAACACCCAAAATGGCGAGTAGCAACACACCTAACAAGCTTGGTAGTAACCAGCGTGATAAATAGTCTGGTTCATCGGCGGCGTAAACTCCCCAGTTTTCCATGACTAATTTGTAGGGTGAGTCTGGAGCCATGCGCCAATCACCAAGCCAGCGGTCGATACGAGCTAACAGTTGCTCTCCTGCTGCGGAATCTGCTGCAGCAAAGAATAAACGCTTGGGTTGAAACATAACCTTCGAGGGCCGCAAACCGAGGTCCCGCGCACGTGACTTACCATACAAATGATTCACCACCGCCGCATCGGCTCTTTGCGCTATCACCGTGGCAAAAGCTTCATCAAAGCTACCCACCTGCAAAAACTCAACGTCGATACCAAAATCGCGGGCCAAATCGGTTAAATAGCGCTCCTGTATCGAGCCCCTGCGAACTGCAACTCGCAGGCCATCGAGCTCAAGTAAGCTCGCCAAAGAAAATTCGGCTGAAGTGTATAGCTGCGACCAGCTATGTAGTACCGGATGTTGATTCAACTGCAACGGCGCTTGATCGCCCACGCTTAACGCACTGTCAGGCACCAGATCAAGGTCTCCAGCCGCCAGCTGACGAAGGCAGCTAGGGCGTTGGCAGGGCACAGCTTGTAGTTGCCAGCCTTCACGCTGGGCGATTTGGTGCAGCAAATCACCAAATACACCGGTAACCTCACCCGTTTCAGACAGGCTTACATTCGGTGGGTTCTCATAAACACCTACTTTGACTGGCGTTTTGGCGGCAACATTCACTGTCACACCCAGCCCGAACATCATGCTGATCGAAAAAAGCTTTAGGCCTTTTCTAAGTAGTGACATTTAACGCCCATAGTGGTGTGATTTATTCTGCTTATTTATAGCAGAAACCTCGCTCCCATGCGTATAGAAACATCGCCTCTACCGTATTTAATCTAGGCTCAAGGATTGCTACACTTGCACCATGTCACACAATACTATCGCCATCAACCAACAGCGCCAGCCTCTTGATCATCTCGAGTCAGTATGGCTTTTTGGTTATGGTTCATTGATTTATAAAGCCGACTTTCCATACCTGCAACGGCGTCCCGCACGTATCCAAGGCTGGCAGCGCAGGTTCTGGCAGGGTTCTCATGATCACCGTGGCACCCCGCAAGCGCCCGGTCGAGTCGCAACATTGGTCGAAGCTGCCGGAGCGACCTGTGATGGTATGGCCTATGAAGTCACGCCCGATGTCTTTGCCCACTTAGATCATCGCGAAAAGAATGGCTATCTGCGCATCGCAACAAGGTTTGATTGGCTCGACCAAGAAGGGTCCGTGGAAGGCTTGGTGTATATCGCTGGCCCTGATAACGAAGCCTACTTAGGTGCGGCGACAGCGACAGAAATCGCTCAGCACATTGCTCGATCGCAGGGACCGAGTGGGCCAAACAGTGAGTACTTATTGAAACTTGCTGATGCGTTACGGGAATTAGGCGAACACGATGAACACGTATTCGCCATTGAAGCTGAACTCCGAAAGATTTTGGCTTAAGCCTTTTTCACAAATTCAGTTTTTAATTTCATAGGTCCAATGCCATCAATTTTACAGTCGATGTCATGATCACCCTCTTCGGTCAATCGGATACTTTTTACTTTGGTTCCAACCTTAACCACCAGTGAAGAGCCTTTCACTTTCAGATCTTTAATCACCGTTACCGTGTCACCATCTTGCAACTCATTACCGTTCGCATCACGAAATGTTTTGCTTTCGTCTGCGGCGGGCTCATTCGGCGACCACTCATGAGCGCATTCTGGACACACCAAGATCGCGCCATCAGCATAGGCATAAGGGGATTCACATTTTGGGCATGCTGGTAACTGACTCATACTACGAAGTCCTTTTAGGTTTTTTATATCGACTAAATATTAAGTAATAAAAAGCCGATGCCAATCCGGTTTTGACGATGGTTGTAATCAATTAATGTTTCGCCATAGCCAGAGAAAAACTGAATGTAAAAACGTAAGCCATCGGGCTTATCGGAGTTTACTGGGTGAGTGAAGTCTAATTGCCATGAGCCGCGATCCCATGAAAATTCGCGCGTGGTTCGGGTCAGGCTGTAAGTACTCAAGTCGTTCCGCCATGAAAAACGGTTTTCGAAGTTGCCTCGGAAGCGTATTAAGTCGGGGTTGTCGTCTTCGTCACCCACCTCATTTACACGCTGCTTCCAGCGGGTTTCCCAAAGCAAGTCACCCCATTCAACTGCGCCGCCAAAATGAACATAGTTCCAACTGCGGGAGTCAGGCTTGCGTTGCCCATTTGACTCGTGAGCGAAGCCTACTTTTGCAAATCTCACGCGCGCATCACCGGGAATAAAGTCCCAGTCGTCAGCCCATGGAATCACGTAAAAAATATCGGGATTGTAATTGGTACTGCGAAACGGCGAAGAATCGTCTGAGTTCCAAGCTTGCCATAAAGATACTTGCGTATAAGACACCCATACATCGGCATTGGGCAGAACCAAATCTTCGAATAGCTTGGTTCGCAGCGATATCTGTAATTTCACTTCGTTGGGCTTATAGCTGTCTAACGGATCAGATGGGCCTCGCGTCGGCGACTCTGGTGTGGTGTTGATATCAGAACTGTGATGAATCGGTAGTACAAAATTCGGGTGATACGTCCGTAGCTGAAACACCCCGCGTTTTTGGTCTTCGTCGAGTTCCCAAAACCTCCCGACAAGATCTTCTTCAACAAACTCTTCGGAGGTCATCCCCTCATTATTGGCCAAGGCAGGAGCTGCTATCACGCCACTCCAACTAAGTAAGACCGCTAACCATGTACGCCACATTATACTTTCCTAATTTATCGCGTTCATACGCTTTCGTTTATTCAACTCTATAGCGCTCGATGAGCTCGGCACCACAAAGGTTTGCCGGCGTATAATACCCGCCCTTTGGTTTTTCTGCTATTACGTACTGTGCAATATCAACCGCGCCATGGCTGGTAAGCTTATAACCGTTCATTACTTTTTCTCGTACGGTGACGACTTTCCCTTGAGCGTTACTGGCTTCACCCCAAACATAGGTCACGGCTTGCTCAAGCTGCTTTTCATTTGGCCCTGCGGGTTGCTGGTCAACTTTCTTCTCAAGCCATTTTTTCACCCATTCAAAGCGTAATAGCCAGCGCCACGCATTCATACGCTTCAACCGCTTAACCAAATTCGGTGAGGCAGGAATAAAAACTTCTATCGACGGAATACCAGTTGTGTAATACGCGGTAGAAACATCACCCCACGGAATGGTCATCGCAAACTTTTCACCGTTACCAAAGTCTATGGTTCGTGTGCGATAGGCAAGTGGTACCGCCTCAATGTTGCCATCACGGCGCACTGCACCACCTTCACCGAGTCGACGTACGCTAGTTTTTGCTGTGCCACGACTCATGCGTGAAGCCGAATCAAAACCAAGGGTTAAGTGATTGGCATCGGGCAGTTGCTGCTTTAGCTGCGCGGCAACGCAATCCGTTGGAATTACGTCGAAGCCAACGCCTGGGCAGACAACGATGCCTGCACGCTCTGCTTCCTCAGCTTTGTCATGCGCGTACTCAAATACTGCCACCTCACCGGTAATATCCAGGTAATGAGTGCGTGTCGCAATACAGGCATCGATCATTGGCGCGGCAGTTACCTCAAACGGCCCGGCACAATGCACCACCAGCTCCATTTCGCCTAAAGCCTGGCGCAGCGCCACAGTGTCATCGAGATTAACCACTTGATAATCGAGTTCAAGGCGGTTGGCAATTTCTTGCAATTTCTTTTCATTACGGCCAGCAAGAACCGGCTGCAAACCTTGGCTTCTGGCATGGTTGGCAACAAGTTCACCAGTGTAGCCATAGGCGCCGTATATCATCCACGTCATGCTGTTGTCTCCGTCATTGAATTTGTGCTGTAACAGATTATTTTCGTAGATTGTCTACGTAATCTTGTGCGTTTTTCTGCCGTGCGGCTCGAGCAACGTCTTTGGGCACCACTGTTTGCCCAATCGGTAGCAACGCAATCATAGCGAGCTTCAAATGTTGAATGCCAAACGGGATGCCGATAATTATAATAAAGAATCCAACTGCTGCGACGAGATGACCTAAGGCCAGCCACCAGCCAAATACAATCAGCCATAAGATATTACCCAGTGTACCAAAACCACTGGTGCCGATGTCATTTTTCTGACTTAACGCGCGGCGATTGATAGCTTCATAGCCAAAGGGTAAGAACGCAAATCGCCCCATCACAAAACACGCTTTCGCCCAAGGGATACCAATAATAGAGATAAAAGCGACAATGCCTGCGAGCCACCAGCCAAGCCCCATAACAAACCCGCCTAAAATAAACCAAAGAATATTGCCTAAAACCGCCATAGCGCCCTCTTGATCCTAATTTTTTATGCTCTTTACTTTCGCACAATTACCTGACTACGCAAAACTCGCGTAAACAGTCTCGCATTTTTTCATTTTAAAGCTAAGCTTATTTACGGAAGTTAATCGTAAAAACAGGGGGTTAATCTATGAAGAACACGAATCGTTTAGCACTTATTGCGCTCGTCTCAAGTTTATCTTTAGCGGCATGCAGCCAAGCCGAACAAGAACAAACCGAAGAGCAAGCCGATGAAACCATGCAACAAATGGAGGAAAGTACCGAAGCTGCTGGCAACTCTATGGAGGAAGCTGCAGACGATGCTGGTAACGCGATGGAAGATGCAGCCGAATCGTCTAAAGATGCCGCCAATGATGCAATGTCGTACGCCAAAGAGAAGTCTGCCGAAGCAGGTGAATTCCTAAGTGATGCTGCCATCACCGCGCGCGTTAAAGCAGCTTTTGTTGAAGCTGGACAAGTTGACGCCATGGCGATTAATGTAGAAACCATCGATAGTCATGTGGTTCTAAGTGGTGTCGTCGCGTCGGCTGAGATGTCGGATTTAGCAGAACAACTCGCCGAAGGCGTTGAAGGTGTCGACTCCGTCGAAAATGATATTGAAGTGCAAAACTAAAGTCTTAGCGTTAAGCTTTATCGCAACGATCGCAAAGGTGGCCTAGCGCCGCCTTTGTTTTTTATTGGTAAAACCAGTTACAAAGCGAAGAGGCTCAAGATGACATCAAATTACACCCCGCCCAACGTTTGGCAGTGGGATCAAGAAAGCGGCGGCAAGTTTGCGAAAATCAATCGCCCTATCGCTGGCGCGACCCACGAAAAAGAGCTCCCGAGGGGCAAGCATGACTTACAGCTCTACTCGTTAGCAACGCCCAATGGGGTTAAAGCTACCATTATGCTGGAAGAGCTTCTTGAGGCAGGCTTTGCTGCCGCTGACTATGATGCCTTTTTAATTGATATCAGCGAAGGCGACCAATTCGGTAGCGGTTTTGTCGCTATTAACCCTAATTCAAAAATACCTGCCTTAGTCGACCACACCACAACCCCGCCAACACGGGTGTTTGAGTCTGGGTCAATTTTGCTTTACTTAGCCGATAAATTTGGGGCCTTTTTACCGTCAGATATAGCACCGCGCACCGAAACCTTGAACTGGTTATTCTGGCAAATGGGTGCTGGGCCGTTTTTGGGAGGTGGCTTCGGCCATTTTTACGCCTACGCCCCTGAGAAATACGAATACCCCATCAACCGCTACACTATGGAAGTAAAACGACAGTTCGATGTGCTGAATCGGCAACTCGCTCAGCATCGTTATATCGCAGGTGAACATTACAGCATCGCCGATATTGCCATTTGGCCTTGGTATAGCGCTGTTGTGAATAACGAGGCTTACGATGCAGCCGAGTTTTTACAAGTACATGACTATGAGCATGTGGTGCGCTGGGTAAACGAAGTAGGGCAACGCCCCGCCGTGCGCCGAGGCAAGATGGTTAACCGTGCATGGGGCGACGAAAATCAACAAGTTACCGAACGCCACAGCGCTGACGACTTTGCCAATAAAGACGTCTAAACAGGCCGGTAAATGGACAAAACCTAGGTTAGCGCCTACATAATAGAAGTACCTTCAAAGAGGCGCTTACCTTGATCATCGGCAACTACCTGTTTCGTAAACACACGCCTGCTCAACGCATTATTTTGATCGTTGTCTTAATGGCGGCCGTGGCTGGAGTCGTCGCTCTGGTTTGGTGGACAGGCGGTATTAAGTACGTCTACTCCCATGCAATGTACATTCCCATTGCGCTTGCCGGGATTATTTTTGGTTACCGAGGCGGTGTTATCTTTGCACTGATTGGCGGCTTCGCATTGGGGCCATGGATGCCCATTGATACTGGCACCATGGAACTGCAAGAACCGGTTAACTGGCTCTACCGCAGCTTTTATTTTGTCTCCGTGGGTCTTTTAGCTGGGCTTTCAAGCGACACCAGTCGACGCTACATTCAGCGCCTTAAACGAGCATCACGTCGCGACTTTTCAACCAAGCTCCCTAACCGAAAGGCGCTGCTCGAACACCTCGAGTACTGCATTCGGTTTCATCCATCACGCAACGAAGGGCGAGCCTACTTTCTCATGGTATGTAGCATTGATAACGCAATGGCGCTTCGCTCAGCGTTTGGTTTTGAAGTCATAGATACCATTATCGAGCACTATGCTCGCCGGCTGCAACAAGTGCCAAATTACTTACCGCAAATATTCCGGCTTGAGCCCGGTCAAATTGCCGCGGTATTTCCGGCCACCTCCGAAGGTGACATTGAAGACTTAATGCGCAACAGCCTCGCAGCTTTACCTGAGCATGCGAACTTTAAAAACCTTTCGGTTTATGTCAATCGGCATTTGGGTGGCGTGCGACTCGATGGCTCGGAAGTTAACGCCATTGCGCTGATTCAAAATGCGGAAATAGCAATTGCCAGAGCGAACGACCGAATGCTTGACTGCTTCGTGTACACCACACAAGTCAGCGAGGGTATTAGTGCCCAGTTAGCTTTAATGGCAGATGTCACCAAAGGTATTGAACGTGGTGAATTTCAAATGCATTACCAACCAAAAATTGAACTAAAAACTGGGAGGGTGTTTGGCGCTGAAGCGCTTATCCGCTGGCATCATCCAACGCGAGGGTGGGTGCGACCTGACGAATTTATCCCAAATGCAGAGCACAGCACGTTAATTTTAAAAATCAGTGAATTTGTGTTGCGCGAAGTTATTCAGCAAATACACCAATGGCAACAGCAGCAATTTCAACTACAGATTGCGATCAATATTTCTGCGCATGACCTGCTGCAGCCCGGTTTCTCAGACCTCTTACTCAACCTATTGAACGAGTACAATGTGGCGAACGAAGCCATTGAGCTTGAGATCACCGAAGGTAGTTTGATTGACGATTTAGACCAGGTCATCAATGAGTTACTAAAGCTAACTGAAGCAAACGTTAGCGTCTCGATTGACGATTTTGGCACCGGCTACTCGTCGCTACAGTACCTGTATAGACTCCCAATTTCATTACTCAAAGTTGATCAGGTTTTCGTTAAGGGGTTGCCCGCCGACGAAGATGCCAGCCACATCGCTAAAGCTGCGGTCGTTCTCGCACAAAAACTAGGTATCACGTCATTGGCCGAAGGTATTGAAACCCAAGAATGCCTTGACTACCTAGGACAAATCGGCTGTGATTATGGGCAAGGCTATTTGTTTTCGAAACCCTTAAGCGCCGATGATTTCGTTGCTTGGTACACTAGCTATGAACCTATCTTTTCAGCACCACCTCGCGAGGGCTAACATCAGTTTATGAGCACATCATGGGACGACCGCTACAGCACCGAAGAGTATGTCTACGGAACCTCACCAAATGACTTTTTGAGCGCGCACGCCGAAGATCTCCTCGCCGCCCATGAAGGAGCACAGCACGTGGTGTGTCTCGCCGAGGGAGAAGGCCGAAATGCCGTTTATCTGGCGGAGCTTGGCGCACAGGTCTGTGCCATGGACAGCTCAAAAGTAGGGCTCGAAAAAGCCCATAAACTAGCCGAACAGCGAGGTGTTAAGCTACAAACAGAAGTTGTTGACCTAACCACAGCGCAACTTCCCAAAGCACACTACGACGGTATTGTGGCGATTTTTTGCCATCTGCCAAGCGCTGGACGTGCCCACCTTTATGAGGAAATTGCTGCGAGTTTAAAGCCCGGCGGTTTCTTTTTGCTCGAAGCGTATACAGCAGCGCAGCTCGAACGTAACACAGGGGGCCCAAATGACGCTGACTTGATGGTGTCACAAGCCGAGCTAGTGCGAGCGTTCAAAGGCTATGAAGTGCAAGTTAGTCAAGAAATCACCAGAGAGGTGAACGAAGGAGATCGACACAATGGCTTAGCCAATGTCTGCCAGTTTATTGCACGTAAACCCTCTGCGCGCCAGCAACGCTACCAGTTTACCGCTAATCGCGGCAAAGCCTCGCATAAACTTCGTTATGTCGAAGGCTCCGCCGACGCAGGTGGTGACTGCACCTTGTGTAAAGGGCCGTTAACGAACGACGATTAGGCCGTGTCTTTATCGACAAATAATGCCATTAAGGTCATACGGTCATAGTCACGCAGAAGAAATAACGCGAGACAGGCGGCAAACATCGGCCATGCGGCGAAAAACAATAAATTATTAAATGGGTCTAGATACTGCGGGAACGAGGAAAACGTTGACGCTCCGTGCATAATTAATATTAAACCGTAGCTAAAGGTTTTCCATAATCCCGCTAGGAATATTACGCACAAGGCAATTTGTAAGCCTCCTAAAACTGCAGCAAGAGATGCTGACAAGTCACTAATGCCATAAAAACCATCGAACACTGCCGCAGTATGACCTGGATTAAAGAACTTATCTAAAGCCCAAATAAACATCACACTAAAGATGCCCAAACGCAGAGCTAACAGACTCCACCCAAGCTTTGATTCTAATTGACCTTGTGCCATGTTGACCTCACGCAAATTTTTTAAAGGGTTCATCAATTGGCGTTTCGGCCAAATGATTGGTGTAATTACTCATGGTTTTATGGGCAATACCTAGAACGACAGCAAGTACATGGCGCTGTTCGTATCCAGCTGATAAGAATGCCGCTACGGTGTCATCATCTACATCACCGCGGTGCTCTACCATTGACGTAGTAAATTGACGCAATGCTTCTAGTTTTTCATCCTCTAGTGCTTCGCCTGCCTTAATTGACGGCGTAATGTCGTCATCGACTCCCATCGTCTTAGCTATCGCCGTATGAGCCGGTACGCAGTAATGGCAATGGTGAAAAACATTGATGGTCTGCCACACTACCGTCAACTCGTTGCTGTTGAATCCAGCCTTTTGAAAGAGTCCATCGATCGTTTGGTAAGCTTCTAAAAGCTGCGGCGACTCCGCCATCACGGCAAACAAGTTAGGCACCATACCCATTTGCTCTTTGGCGCCCTGTAAAAGTGATTGGCTTGCTTCAGGTGCTGACTCTATTGAATGCAGAGTAAATTTAGCCATGTGCGACTCCTTGGTTGCTCATTAAAAATTGCTTAAGAATGTTACGCCTCACTATAGCAACTAAACAAAGACGTTCGAGGATACAGCACGACAACCGGTGTTTTGATTGAGAAATACGGTGTTTTGCGAGGTTACAGCTTGGCTCGATACTCAAGTGCGGAGCAGTTTGCGTACTTTTTGAAAAAACGTCCAAATGCGGTGTTCGATTGATAGCCAACATCTGCCGCCACTACTTCGAGCGCTCGCGAGGTGGTGGATAATAGATATTTTGCGCGCTGAAAGCGCAATTGATCGAGAATTTTCTTCGGTGTTAGGCCCGTTGCCCGCTGGCAACGATCAGCGAAAGCACTCACCGATAGACAGGCTATATTTGCCATCGCATCAACACTCCAATCACGTTCCGGATGTTTTAGGATGGCATTCAAAACGGGTAGCAGCGAACTATCGTTCAGGCCTGCAAAAACGCCATTGAGTTGATGCTCTTGCGCGACTATTTGCCGTAATAAATGAACCGCCAAGACGTCGCTAAGGCGACTAATAATCGTCTGGTAACCCGGTTTACCACTTAGGGTTTCTCGCCGAATCATTGCTAAAATAGTCGCCAACTCTTCTGTTTGCTCTGTTGTTCGCAGTACCATCCACGGTGGTAACAGGCCAAAAAAATGTGTCGACGTTTCATTCACCTCGTTCAATTCGTAGCAAATTACACCGCTTTCGGCGTGATTAGGCGTACAATAGTTCTTTAGTTCATCAAGACTGACCTGCGCAGGAACCTCTTGGCGACTCAAAAAGTGCGACACCCCTTGATTCACAAATACTGCGTCGCCGGCCGACAACCTTTGCGTGGGCTGAGCACTGGCCGGGAAGCCAAGCCAACACTCACCGTTTGAGACAATGTGCAAACCCACCTTGCCGGGATGGTCGGCAAGAATCGACCAGTCACCGCAAAGGCCAGTTTCAAAATGTAACTCGGTACCTTGAGCCACTGAAGTGATCAACGCTTCCACCGATTCCGTTGTTTTAGTTGGTTGCTCCGGCGTTTCTGTCATTTACTTATGACCCTCTAAGCGACAATACTTAATATACTAAATAGTAAACTATCTGGCGTTTAAATGCGTACGCTTTTCATTGACCTTTTTGCTGGAGTGAATTCATTTGAAAGTTTTAACCTTAGCGGTGCTTTTACCTTTGAGTGTGGCAGCCCAAGACAGCGTAGAACCGGACGAAGTTATTCAAGTTCACGGTTCCGAACAAGAGTTAGTACTGCCCAGTGAAGAGCCCATTGAAGGTATTTTTGGTAGTGCTGATACCCTACGCGAGATCCCACGCGCAGCGACCGTTATTACCGAGTCGTTAATGCAATCCGCTAATGTTGATGATTTACACGACATCGCTCGTTTTACCCCTAATAGCCACGCTGCTGCAGGCTTTGGGAATCCTTCACTACCGAGTTTACGCGGCCAGTTGGGCGAGTTATTTGAAGGGAATATGCGCCGCCAAGCGGGAAATAATGGCTTAGGTGTGCCGCTTACGTTAAATGCTATTGAGTCGATTGCAGTGGTTAAAGGGGCACCGCCGGTAATGCTAGGAACCACTCAGCGGGTAGGGGGCTTTGTACAACTGCAGCCCAAGCGTGCAAAGCTCGACGCCTCGGGTACGCTACTGAAAGGCCGCGTCGGTGAATGGCAGCGTTATCGCCTGCAACTAGATCACAATCAAGTGCTACAAGAGACTACGTCTGCGCTTCGTATCAGTGCCCAAGTGATTGACGAAGATAGTTTTTATGACTACAGCAAGCTTCGAAGCAACGACCTTTATATGGCGTACGAATGGCGACCTAATAATGCCACACGCTGGTCACTTGGCGTTGAGTATTATGATGTTAACTGGACCGATAATGCAGGTATTAACCGGCCCACCCAGGCCCTCATCGACGACAATCTATATATTACAGGACAGGGACAGCAACCTAATGGCTCGTTCATTCCAGGTGCCTTCGCTGTGATTAGCCCCACAGGGCAAGTCGAAATTGACCGCTCTCGGGTACTCACCGACCCGCTTGATAACAATACTGCTGAAACCTTTCTTGTGCATTCGAAACTAGAGTATCAGTTGAACCCACAATGGCTGATGGTGAATCGGAGCTATTACCAGCACCTCGATCGCGAGGGCATTAATCAGAACAGCTTTGTCGAAATTATTGATGGCGCGGAAACCTTTGAACACCGAGTCGAGTTTCACTATGCGCAGCAGTCGGTGTTCGGCTTTAATCTGCGATACAACGATGTTTTAGGCTACAGTCAGTTTACCACCGAAGCCGACCTACCCATTGATTTAACCGGGAGCCTTGAGCAGCGCCGAATTCCGTTAACCCCGGCGCAACAGGCGCGGTTAGTTGAGTTACGCCCAGGTCTTTGGGTGTCACCAGGCACTCAATACGATATTGATAATGACGGTGTAGGCGACTTTAACCTGTCTGATACCACAGACTCCACCAGTTACCAGTGGGGCATTTTTGCGCAGCATCAATGGCAACTGACGGATCGCGTTAAAGCTACTTTAGGCGTTCGTGCCGACTACTACGACGTGCAAGCACAGGACCCACTTGCGCCCACAGGCGTTCGTGCCGCTCGCGATACGCATAGCCAATGGTTAACCGCTACCAGTGGTGCACTACAGTACGATGTCACCAACGAAATCATGGTCTATACCACTGCTTACGCAAGTGACTCAACATCAAATTCAATGGCCGGAGGTACCGTACTCAACGCCAATCAAGTCATCGATCCGCAAAATTTTGCAACACAAAACGAGCTCTTTGAGGTTGGTATAAAATACGCTCCTTCGTCGGCCCGGTGGTACGCCGACGCAGTGCTCTTTGACCAACGTCGCAGTTTGCGTAACCGTGACGGCTCAAATAGCGGTATTCGCACCGAAGGTGTCGAAGCGCAGTGGCACTATGACCACGGCAATGGCTTTTGGGCGACTCTCGCCGCAAGCTACATCGATGCTTACTATGATAACTCTGCGGCATTCCAAGGCACTCGCGAGGTGGCGGATGCCTTTGACGATTCACGGCCGGACCTTATCCAAGGTACCGGTGTAGGTGCACCGAACTTTGCCAGCTTTGCCGCCTCTAATCAGCAGCTGCAAGGCGTACCTGAAGTGCAAGCTGCTGCAGTGCTAGGCTGGCGCGTGAATCAGCACTGGACCCTTGGTGGTGACCTGAGTTATACCAAGGCCTACCCGTTGGACTACTTACAAACGGTTTTTATTCGTGATCAGCATCAGTTAAATTTATCGACCGAGTATCGCATCAATAAGCAATTACGGGCCCGCTTAGACATCATCAATGTCACCGACCAAGACAACTGGTCGCCGGTGTTTGAAGGCGGCTATTTTGGTGCCACGGTTGCGTTTCCATCATTACCTCGCCATGCTCAATTGAGCTTGAGCTACAATTTCTAAACGGACCGGAGTCTTCATGTCGTATAAAAAACTATTGTTTATCGCCATTATTGTTGCGCTGATAAGCAGTGTTTTTGTGTTTGACTTAACCCAGTATCTAACCCTGGCGCAGTTGAAGCAGCAACAACAAGCACTGAATCAACTCTTTACCGAGCGTCCGCTATTTCTATTTGGCCTGTACTTCGGTATTTACGTGCTTTGTACCGCGCTATCCGTGCCCGGAGCCACAGTTTTGACGTTGGGCGCCGGCGCTATCTTTGGGCTGTTCTGGGGCCTAGTATTAGCGTCTTTTGCCAGCTCACTTGGCGCTCTTTTAGCTTTTTTAAGCGCTCGCTGGTTGCTCCACGACTGGGTACAAAAAAAGTTCGGACAACGCTTACGCGCAATTAATAAAGGCATTGAACGTGACGGTGCGTTTTACCTTCTAAGTCTGCGCCTAGTGCCTCTGTTTCCGTTCTTTGTGATTAATTTAGTCATGGGGTTAACCAAAATTAAAGCTTGGACCTTCTATTGGATCAGTCAGCTCGGCATGCTTCTGGCCACCGCAGTATATGTGAACGCGGGCACGCAGCTAGCACAGATCAACCGCTTAGCTGATGTGCTTTCAATCGACTTACTCGGCGCTCTAGTGTTACTCGGTTTAGTGCCACTACTGGCAAAGTTTACGCTGAGCTTACTCAAACGTCGGCGTGCCTACGACGGCTATAAACGACCTAAGAAGTTTGACACCAATATGATTGTAATAGGTGCTGGTTCTGCGGGGTTGGTAAGTGCTTACATTGCTTCAGCAGTAAAGGCAAAAGTAACTCTAGTAGAAAAAGACGCGATGGGTGGCGATTGCTTAAACACTGGATGTGTACCTTCGAAAGCACTACTACACGTGGCCAAAAGTATTCGCCAGACGCACGCAGCTGAACAGTTAGGCGTGAGTGCTCGTATCGAGCAAATCGACTTCGCTAAAGTTATGGATAAAGTACAGCAAGTCATTACCCAAATTGCGCCACATGACTCCGTCGAACGTTACACCGACTTAGGTGTCGACGTTGAACAAGGCACCGCCACAATCAACTCCCCGTGGCAGGTCACTATTCGCAATTCAAGCGGTGAAAAAACCTTAACCACACGCAGTATTATCATAGCTACCGGCGCGCGGCCGCTGGTTCCGAAGTTTCCAGGTTTAGAGCAGGTCGACTATTTAACGTCTGACAATCTATGGCAACTTCGCGATCTTCCCAAGCGCCTGCTGGTGCTCGGCGGTGGCCCTATCGGTTGTGAGTTAGCCCAGGCATTCCAACTGCTGGGTAGCCAAGTGACGGTGGTTGAAATGGGCAGCCGCATACTTGCCAATGAAGACACCGATACCAGCGCCTTGGTGCAGAAACAGTTGCGCGACGACGGCATGGAGCTGCGACTAAACCATAAAGCCGTGGAGTTTACCGAGCGGGACGGCGAACAAGTTCTATTGGCTGAGCATGAAGATGAAACCGTTGCTTTACCCTTTGACCGCGTACTCATTGCACTTGGTCGACAAGCGAACCTTGAAGGTTTTGGGTTAGAAGAGCTAGGCATTGAAGCGGACAAAACAGTTAGGGTCAATGAGTTATTACAAACCAACTTTCCTAATATTTATGCCTGTGGGGATGTGGCTGGGCCTTATCAATTCACTCATGTTGCCTCGCATCAAGCTTGGTATGCTGCTGTGAATGCGCTTTTTGACCCTTTCAAAACCTTTCGGGTCGACTATTCGGTGATTCCCTGGGTAACCTACACCACACCAGAGGTTGCGAATGTTGGTTTGACTGAGCAAGTTGCTGAGCAACGCGAAATTGACTGCGACGTTACTGAGTACGATATCAGTGAGCTCGACCGAGCCATCGCTGACCACCAAGCCTATGGCCGTATTAAGGTGCTCACCACACCTGGAAAGGACAAGATTTTAGGCGTCAATATAGTGGGTGCCCAAGCTGGCGAGTTACTAGCTGAATACGTACTTGCGATGAAGCATGGCATTGGCTTGAACAAGATTTTAGGTACCATACATAGTTACCCAACAATGGCCGAAGCGAATAAGTACGTGGCAGGAAACTGGAAACGAGCCAACGCGCCGCAAAAATTACTGCGCTGGGTGCAGAAGTTTCATCGCTGGCGCCGAAACGAATAGGTGAAAGGTCATCGACATGGATGAGCTTCTACAACAAGTAAGAGCCTGTCGCTACTGTGAAGCAGAGCTTCCCTGTAAGCCACGACCAGTGCTGCAAGCTGCACCTGCAGCTAAAATACTCATTGCTGGACAGGCGCCAGGGCGCCGCGTTCATGCCTCAGGCGTGCCTTTTGATGATCCTAGCGGCGAGCGCCTACGCACTTGGCTTGGGGTTGATCGCACTGCTTTTTATGATGCGCAGAAATTTGCCATTTTACCGATGGGATTTTGCTACCCCGGCACCGGTAAGTCAGGTGATTTACCCCCGCGCCCAGAATGTGCGCCATTGTGGCGTGAATCACTATTAGCCAAGCTGCCAAAACTTGAATTAGTGATTGCTATTGGCAGTTACGCAATTCGCTGGCATTTACACCAGCAAGGTTTGGGTTCGCAACGCGATAATTTAACCCAAACCGTCGCACGCTGGCGCGAATTTTGGCCGACCGTGCTGCCAACACCGCATCCAAGCCCGCGCAATAACCTATGGCTCAAACGTAACCCATGGTTTGAAACCGAGGTGATTCCCGAACTTCAAAAACGTGTGAAGCTCCTTATTAGTGACGAATAATCTGCCATCGTTAGCCATCTCTTCCTATGTTAAAATAGCCCTAATTCATCAGGGGAGAACTTCATGAGTAGCTGTTGTGGCATCGATGACACTCAAACAAAAATTGATAACGCCCAGCGTAAATTGCTGTGGACCGTATTAGTTCTTAATGCGGTCATGTTCTTTGTCGAGTTCATTGCCGGTTGGCTAGCTCAATCGAGTGGTCTTATCGCTGACTCGCTAGACATGCTCGCCGACGCACTCGTTTATTCCGCAAGTCTCTACGCAGTAGGTAAATCGTTAAAGCATAAAGCCAACGCGGCGCTCTTAAACGGAACCATGCAACTGGTCTTAGCCAGTGTGGTAATTATTGATGTGGTTAAACGCGCTATTTTTGGTAGTGCGCCGAATGCCGACATGATGCTCTCGGTGGCGATTCTTGCCCTTGTGGTCAATGTGATTTGTTTCGGTTTGCTATTCCGCTTCCGTAATGGTGATTTAAATATTCGCGCTAGTTGGATCTGCTCACGAAACGACATGCTAATGAATACCGGCGTAATTATCTCGGCACTTCTCGTAAGCTCACAAAACGCTGCTTGGCCAGACCTCTTAGTGGGTCTCATTATCGCCGCTATTGTCATCGTTTCTGCCATTGGCATTGTGCGTAATGCCTTGCAGGTTCGGCGCGGCGAAGCAGATAAGATTAACGATTGCTGTAGCTAGGTAGCTTACCAATACCAAGACCAAGCGACCTGCATCACAGTATTTTGCTGATGCTGCAGAGCAATTCTAATATCTTGGTTTTCAGCGCTATGAAAGGCGATTTCACAACCGGCAAACAAAGGTTCATTTAATCTGTTGGTGGTATCGATTTCATAGCGCACCCGACATTGGCTCCGCGCGCCGGGAAAGTCACCGATCCACTCCAACTGTGGCGCAATAATTGCTGCGCCAAGCTCTGGGGTTGGGTTTCTCAACTCTGCTCGCAACGATAAATTAAACCATTGTTCAGCTAGCATATAAGCCTTACCGTAATCAGCACTTACAACCGGGCTTAGCCGCTGCTCTGACTGCCGCAAGAAGTCTCGCTGCCAACCAACTTGCAACCCCCATGATGCGCCACCATCGCCAGGCAAACCAGAGACACTGGGATTCAAGGTATGCAATCGAAGCAACCATAGTGAATTTAGTTGCAGCTCAGTATCGTCCGCACCGACTTCAAGCTCACCCATCGTGAGGGTCGCATTAGCTAACCGACCCTGCTGAGGCTGTAACACATCATAGTAAGTGGGTCTAAAGCGCAGCGTAAGCTGTTGTGAGCTATCTACACCAGGAGCATTGAGTGATTGCATACCTATCCGTATCAAACTTGGATCTTGCCCTGATTGCGGTGCACTAGGCTGCGGCATACGCCACTCATGGGTTAAACCCATAGGTTGCTGCATACGTGCACGTAACAGTCGTGATTTGCTGTGCTGCAGGCGTTCTTGCTGTTGCTCATCGTCTCGCGTTTGGCTTAGTCGATAGGTGAAAAAATCTGTTAAAACATCACTAACGCGTACCGCCGAAGCTTCATCTAGGAAGCTAAGATCCGCCGTTTCAGGCTGCGCTAACCAGGTCTCAACAGTCTGCTTTTCGGCAGCTTCAAGCTGCTGCCAGCGTTGCTGAAACTGATACAGACGCGAAGGTATAAATTGGCGCTGAGAAATCGCTGCGGCACCATTAATCTCGGCTTGGTTAAGTCGTTGAATCACATCACTCGGCAGCACGAAAGGATCACGGCTACTCACCAGTTCACCGTCGGTAACGAGTTCTAACGCTCGCGCCATATGGTAGGCACAGTTCCGTGAGGTAAAAAAATAGGTGTAGTCGGTTTGTAGTAGCTCCCAAAGGTGCCAAATTAACAAGCGGCTTTGCGCCTCACTCGTCGCTAGACGATAGCTCCAAAGGTTTCGTAACTCTGCATCTGCGTAGTTAATGTCATAACGGTAAAAGTGACTGGTTGAATAGGCGGCTTGGTATCCGCCAAATAGCCCTTTGACGATGTAGGTAACTGGGTCTTCATCATCTGGTACGCGTGCACCGAAATTGAAACTTTGCGCGAGTAATTGGCGTGGATGATCCGCGTTATCATTGTCGATACGGATCAGCATGTGCCCATAAAAGCTTGCTGGATTATCTAAAAAACCATCGGCAAATATCACACTGACGGCATTTGGCGACTGACCGTTTAGCCACTTCTGTAATTCATCACAAGCGTCAAGGTTTAAGGGTTTAATTGCCCCTTGTTGCGCCAACCAATGCGCTCGCGCTGGGTATCTGCAGGCAAGCTGCGGCGTTTCTTTTAATGCCTCGAGGGTCGTTGTTAATTCAGCTTCAGGATTTTTATGGCCGTCGTCGTGTAAGAAAAAACCAGGAGTGGTTATTTCACTATGTGAGTGCCCATTAGGTAGGTGCAGCAACTTCTGCCAAGTTCGGCTGTTGGCAAGCTCTTGACTCGATGGTTGCGCCGCCATCGTTGAAAAAGAGAGCAAAAAGCCCACTAAAATTAACCCTAATTTGTTCATCAACTCACTCATAAAAAAAGCCCCGAACACTGTTGTGTAAGGGGCTGTACTGTTTTTAAACGCTGGTTAGCTAGCTTGGCATGCTGCAACCGCATTTGCTGCGGTGTAATACAGAGCCTCAGCTTTTTGTGCTTGATCTTGAGTAGCAAACGCGTCCGTAGCCATATTCTCTGCATAATCGGCACGTAACTTTTGAATAGCACTAGGACGTTGTGCTGCATTGCAGCCCATCAGTTGCAGCATGGCATTTAAATGCTCGCCTTCACCAACAGCTAGTTGCTCTTCAATTTGTACATAAGACTCGGTGACAAATACTGCGGTAAAAGTACCCGCACCTTCGCAGGTTTCTTTTGAAACCGTTGCAGAGGTCACGGCGGTTGTACCTAAATCCCAAATAATATTTGAGATTGCAGCAGCTAGACCGTGCTCAGGGAAAATCATCGCGCCAATACCACATTGCTGCCAAGGGTTCACACCACCTAAACCTTCAGCTTTGGCTTGTGGTGCACTAAACATACTTGCCGCTAAAACGACTGCCGCAGTGCTTAAAACGAATTTCCGTGCCATTTTTTATTCCTTCTTGTTTTTGTAAGTTTTACTTCACCCTAACTTTGCCACCGACCATTTTATAGGCTGGAGCACCACGAATCATGGTCTCCCGTGCAAACTCTTGCCCACACGAAGGGCAGATGCCCGTTGCCTGGGTATGATCTTCAACAATTCGCTCAACAAAGCATTTTACCAATGCGCCTTTGCCACCTTTTCGGTATTTATACAAAGGTTCACGGCATTTATTGCAGCTTACTTGAACGGTGCGTGAGGGTTGTTTCTTTCTAGGTTTAGCCATGCCGAGTCAGTCTACTGAATGGCATGGCTCTTGCCAAATTATTTTTGTAGGCTAAGCCTTGATGCGTTTAGAAATTAAGCCCTTTTCAAAGCTCGCACAATAATCAACAATACGATTGCGCCAACTGTGGCAACCACGATACTGCCGATTAAACTGCCGCTGCTCGAAAGGCCGAGAATACTAAACAAAAAGCCGCCTAACATTGCGCCAATAATTCCAATAACGATGTTGCCTAACAAACCAAAACCACCACCTTTTACCAAAGTGCCAGCTAGCCAACCTGCAATTAAACCGACCAATAAAAACCATAGAAAGCTCATAAGGTTTTCCTTTTTGTTGGAGAGATTAAGTTAAATTACATCGTTTTAAACATAGCAAAGAATAGCGAAATTAAAAGGTTGGGAGACATCTTTACCCAGGATTAAGGGTATTAAGAAGTTCATCGGTATTGATGGAAACAAGCGTCAAAAAAACCCCGAGCAATACGCAGCTACCATGTGTCCAGGCGCTATCGAAGTTGATGGCAATCAAAAAGTCGATCCCCCAGGCGGCCAAATACATGCCGCCAATGGCAGGCAGACTTATAACTACCAAGGCGGCGACAAAAATAACAACGGCGGCGAGCTTTTTTAAGTAACGCATAAATTATCGATATTCTAAAACCTTACTTTCGCCGCCCAAAATGATCCGCTTTATTACTCAACAGTTACCGATTTCGCTAAGTTCCGCGGCTGGTCGACGTCGGTGCCTTTGATGATCGCAACGAAGTACGATAGTAGCTGTAACGGAACCGTGTAGACGATAGGAGCGATCAGCTCGTCGCAATGACTTACGTTGATCACACGCATGCTCTCATCGCCTTTAAAGTGGGCGTCTTTGTCGGCAAACACATACATGATACCGCCTCGTGCACGAACCTCTTCAACGTTCGACTTTAGCTTCTCGAGCAGCTCATCATTCGGTGCGACCACGATAACTGGCATCTCGGCGTCGATAAGCGCTAATGGGCCATGCTTGAGCTCGCCAGCGGCGTAAGCTTCGGCGTGAATATACGAGATCTCTTTGAGTTTTAACGAGCCTTCCATCGCGATCGGGTATTGCGACCCTCGACCCAAGAATAAGCTGTGAAACTTATCTGCAAATTCAGGCGCTAATGCCTCTATTTCGTCCGACAGTAAGAGTGCTTCTTCAAGCTTCGCCGGCAATGCTTTAAGGGCAGCCACGAGGTTTTGCTGTTTATCTTCCGACAAACCGCGTGTTTGACCAAAGGCCAACACTAACATCATTAACCCGACGAGTTGGGTGGTAAATGCTTTGGTTGAAGCAACACCAATTTCGGTGCCCGCACGTGTCATGTAAGCCAGGTCTGACTCACGTACCATCGACGATGTCGAAACATTACAAATGGTCAGTGAGCTCTTATAACCAAGCTCTTTAGACAACCTTAAAGCCGCAAGCGTATCGGCGGTTTCTCCCGACTGCGAAATAGTGACTAACAAGCTATTAGGGTGAACATGCGACTGTCGATAGCGGAACTCCGAGGCTATTTCAACATTACATGACACGCCAGCTAAGGCTTCAAGCCAATACCGAGCGACCATGCCAGCATGATAAGAAGTACCGCACGCAACGATTTGTACGTGCTCAATACCCTTTAGAACGTCCAGAGAACCTTCACCGAAAGTATGCGGTGCTACTTTGCCGTTCACCAGACGACCTTCAAGTGCATTACGCACGGCGGCTGGCTGCTCGTGTATCTCTTTCAGCATAAAGTGGCGATAATTACCTTTACCACCGGCATCATATTGCCCGTCAGACTCATGAATTTCACGCTCTACGCGCGCACCAGTTTGGTCGTAAACCGTCACTTTGGTGCGCGTGATATCGGCCATATCACCTTCTTCGAGGTACATGAATTTACGCGTGACCGGTAATAATGCAAGCTGATCTGACGCAATAAAGTTTTCGCCAATACCCAGCCCGATCACTAATGGGCTTCCCGAACGGGCAACCACTAAACGCCCTGGTTCTTCACAGTCCATGACGACAGTGCCATAGGCCCCTTCCAACTGCTGAACCGCTGCTTGTACCGCTGCAAATAAATCGGAATGCTGTTGCTTCTCATGATTCACTAGATGACAAATCACTTCGGTATCGGTATCAGAGGTAAAGGTATACCCCAAGCCACGTAACTTCTCGCGCAACTTTTCATGATTTTCGATAATGCCGTTATGAACCACGGCGATACAGTCATTAGAAATGTGTGGGTGCGCATTGGCTTCGGTAACGCCGCCATGAGTAGCCCAGCGCGTATGGGCAATACCCGTAGTGCCGGCCAGCGGATGTTCGCCCACCGCGTCTTTCAATGCTTGGACCTTCCCGGTACGGCGTAAGCTCTCAATACGGCCATCTTCGCTTAGCACGGCGAGCCCTGCTGAGTCGTAACCACGGTACTCAAGGCGCTTCAGACCCTCTAGTAAAATTTCGCTAATACGGCGCTCAGACGTCGCGCCAACAATACCACACATACAGCTTATCCCTTTGTTTTAGGCCGTTGCCAGCCAGCAATATTTCGTTGTTTACCTCGAGCTATCCCAAGCTCGTTGTCCTCAAGCGATTTAGTGATGGTTGAACCCGCACCCACCGTCGCTTGCTTACCGACTCGAACGGGCGCTACTAAAGAGCTATTCGAGCCGATAAAGGCGCCATCATCGATTTCGGTGGTCGACTTATTCACCCCGTCGTAGTTACAGGTGATGGTACCGGCGCCAATATTCACGCCTTCACCGATAATGGCATCGCCTAAATAAGTTAAATGATTCGCCTTAGAGCCTTTGCCCAAGTGAGTTTTTTTCATTTCAACAAAATTACCCACCTTCGCACCTTGGCGCAGCACGGAACCAGGGCGTAAACGGGCATAAGGGCCAACCTCACAGTTTTCAGCGATGTCAGCTTCTTCGACAATGCTATGCGAATTAATCCGGGTGCCGGCGGCAATATGGCAGTTCCGCAAAATACAATGGCTTTCTATTACCACGCCCTCGCCGAGCTCTACGTTACCTTCGAAAATAACATTTACGTCAACCGTTACATCATTAGCGATAGCAACTGTTCCGCGTACATCCACTCGGGCGGGGTCAAGTAAGGTAGCACCGTCTAGCATCAGTTGTTCAGCTTGCCGATGCTGATAAGCACGTTCTAACGCCGCCAGTTGCACCCGGTTATTTGCACCCTCAACTTCGTGAATGTCTTTGGGCTGCGTCGAGGCAATAGCAACGCCTTCACTCGCGGCCATAGCGACAATATCGGTAAGATAATATTCACCTTGGGCATTGTCATTCGACAGCTGTGCTAGCCAACGCTTCAATGATTTACCTTGCGCTAGCATCATACCAGTATTGGCTTCGGTTACTTTTAACTGTTCAGCGGTGGCGTCTTTTTGCTCTACGATACCGGTAATTTTACCACTTTCGTCACGCAGAATACGACCGTAGCCGCTGGGGTCGGGCAAGGTAACCGTTAACAACGCAAGTTCCGTTTGTTGGCCCGCCGCCACCAATTCTTGTAAGGTTTCTACCCGCGTTAACGGCACGTCGCCGTACAAAATAAGCACATGCTCATCATCTTTCACGTGGGGAATAATTTGCTGAACCGCATGTCCGGTACCAAGCTGCTCTGCCTGTTCAACAAAGTTTAACTGTTGCCCACCAAGGCGTTCCAATAACGCCTCAGCCCCGTGGCCATAAATCACATGAATGGTGCTCGAGTCTAATTGCCTTGCACTATCAATCACATGTTGCACCATAGGTTTATGGGCAACTGGATGAAGTACCTTTGGCAATGCTGAACGCATGCGGGTGCCCTTACCAGCAGCAAGAACCACTACACTCAATGCCATGAATCCTTCCATTTTCTCAGTTAGTGAATAAGGGGACCTATTCTAGCGGGATTACAGGAAATTAACAGGGACAAACGTACCTTATGGGCCGCTAGTTAACTAGATTTTCAGTTTTTTTGCAAAGTCGCCCGATTGTCACCCGTTTTCCCTTAAGGGCTCGTGCCCGTGCTCACCGCTAGGCTCTGCAACGGGCACACCGCTCTCGTTTCGGTGCCGAATCCCTAAGATCTGACTGTCTGTGTATCGTGATTTGCGCATAGAAAACTCCTTCGTTTTAGTTTAACGGAATTTTCTACTTATAACTGCTCCGATTTTTCGGGGGGATTACACTAGCCGCGGATGGTAAACCCGTGCTTTAAAATAGTACAGCTCGGTGCCGGGGATGAGGATCTGCCCGGTAAAACGAAAGCGCGCATCGCTGCTGTTCTTCGGATTGCCGTAAGCATCGTACTGATGTGCTTGCAATAGGCCGCCATTAGCGGTCATCTCGGCGATGATGCTGCCGCGCTCATCCGCCAGCAGGTAACGGCGGGCATTCACCCCGGCACCTTCGTAACGAATGACCGGGTCATCGTTGCCAAGGCCATGAATAAAGCGGCGCAACAGCGTACCAGTGCTGTGATACTCAGCCACCAACTCATCACCATCGTACAGGTAATCGATGATTTCGCCGTTATGTACTGTACGCGTTAAGCGACCGGTAGCATCGTAGCTAAGCGCGACTGTATCGTCAGGACCGTTCGCTGTAACCAGGCGATTGTGGGCATCATAAACATAACTCCAACCGTCAAAGCCAGCAAGGTTGCCCGCACTGGTGTAGTTCGCGTACTCCGGGAGGCCATCGACAGTGACTTGCGTATACTGATTAAGGTTATTCACGCTGTAAAATTCAGTGCTTAGCGTCGGCATCTGAATTTGATAATCCGCGTTGCTGACCGTTTTACTCTGCAACTGACTGGCCGGATTATAGCTGTAACTGCTGTCGTTGAACCCCTGGTGGTCGAAATCAAGCACCCGGCCCATGCCGTCGTAGCTAAGCGTGGTGATGGTGCTGCCCGCACGCACAAAATGCAACCGACTAACAGCTCGATAATTATCCCAGACGAGCTACTACTCGGCCAAAATCCCTTGACACAATTCAATAACATCTCAACCTGATAGTCAACAAGATTATTATATTAAATATATAGATAAAGTTAGGATTTTAACTATTCTTTTGTGGCTTCGAGGATCATGCTGATGCTTAACTTCCGCTTACGATTGATCACTTTGCTGACACGACTGCGATAACCAAAGATCTTAGGGATTCGGCACCGAAACGAGAGCGGTGTGGCCGTTGCAGAGCCTAGCGGTGACTGCGGGCACGAGCCCTTAAGGGAAAACGGATGACAATCGGACGACTTTGCAAAATTTTTGCACAAAAAAGCCCAGCTCGAAGCTGGGCTTTTAAATCAGTAGGCTGGTGCAAATTACTTGCGAATTTTGCGAATAATCTGCAATTGTGCCAACGCCCGCGACAATTCGGCTGCAGCTTCTGCGTAGCTAAGGTCCGAACTAGAATCTGCGATTGCTGCTTCAGCGCGTTTTTTCGCATCAAGAGCTTGTTGTTCATCAAGCTCTTCACCGCGAACGGCTGTATCAGCCAGAACCGTGACGTTGTGAGGCTGCACTTCCAGCACACCACCAGCAACGTAGATGATTTCTTCGTCACCGCCTTCTTTCACGACGCGCACCATACCTGGTTTGATTTTCGTGATAAGTGGCGCGTGACCTGGGTAAATACCCAGCTCACCTTCGCTACCGGTCACTTGCACGGTCTCTACTGCGCCGCTATATAAGCTATCTTCGGCGCTGACCACGTCAAGGTGTACAGTTTTTGCTGCCATTTAAACCTCCCGGTTCTTACATTTTCTTGGCTTTTTCGGCCGCTTCTTCGATGCTGCCAACCATGTAAAACGCTTGTTCTGGAAGGTCGTCGTGATCACCGTTTAAGATGCCTTTAAAGCCAGCAATGGTGTCTTTCAATGCAACGTATTTACCAGGCGCGCCGGTAAATACTTCTGCTACGAAGAACGGCTGTGACAAGAAACGCTGAATCTTACGGGCACGAGATACGGTCTGCTTGTCTTCTTCTGACAACTCGTCCATACCCAAGATTGCGATAATGTCTTTCAGTTCTTTGTAACGCTGCAGTACTGACTGCACACCACGTGCTACGTCATAGTGCTCTTTGCCGATAACTTGCGGGTCAAGCTGACGTGAAGTTGAATCCAATGGATCAACCGCAGGGTAGATACCCAAAGACGCGATATCACGTGACAATACAACAGTCGCATCCAAGTGCGCGAAGGTTGTTGCTGGTGATGGGTCAGTCAAGTCATCCGCAGGTACGTATACCGCTTGGATTGAGGTGATTGAACCGGTCTTGGTTGAAGTAATACGTTCTTGCAATACACCCATCTCTTCAGCAAGTGTAGGCTGATAACCTACTGCTGATGGCATACGACCCAACAATGCTGATACCTCGGTACCGGCCAGGGTGTAACGATAGATGTTATCAACGAAGAACAACACGTCACGACCTTCGTCACGGAACTTCTCTGCCATGGTCAAACCGGTTAACGCAACGCGCAAACGGTTACCTGGAGGCTCGTTCATCTGACCGTAGACCAATGCTACTTTGTCGAGTACGTTTGAATCTTTCATCTCGTGATAGAAGTCATTACCCTCACGTGTACGCTCACCAACACCAGCGAATACTGAGTAGCCGCTGTGCTCGATTGCGATGTTACGGATAAGCTCCATCATGTTGACGGTTTTACCAACACCGGCACCACCGAACAAACCAACTTTACCACCTTTAGCGAACGGGCAAATCAAGTCGATAACTTTGATACCCGTTTCTAAAAGCTCGGTAGAGCTTGACTGTTCTTCGTACGAAGGTGCTGCGCGATGAATTGACATGCGCTCTTCTGCACCAACGTCACCGGCTTCATCAATTGGCTCACCCAATACGTTCATGATCCGGCCAAGGGTCTTTTTACCCACTGGCACCATGATTGGTTCACCTGTATTTTCTGCTGTAATTCCACGACGCAAGCCGTCAGTAGTACCCATTGCGATTGTTCGCACGATACCACCACCAAGCTGCTGCTGCACTTCGAGGGTTAAACCCTTGAGGTCACCGTCGGTCACCTTCAGCGCGTCGTAGACCTTTGGCACGCTTGATTGTGGAAATTCGAAATCCACAACCGCGCCAATTATTTGCACGACCTTACCTTGACTCATGACATTTCCTCTAACTCTAAAATTCTTGCAAGCTTCGCCTTAAACCGCTTCGGCGCCCGATACAATTTCCGAAATTTCCTGCGTAATCGCTGCCTGGCGTGCTTTGTTGTACACCAATTGCAGTTGATCGATGAGGTCTTCGGCGTTGTCGGTAGCGGCTTTCATTGCCACCATCCGCGCTGCCTGTTCACTCGCGATATTATCGACCACACCTTGATAAACACTGGATTCGACAAAACGACGAATCAGAGTATCAAGGATGGATTGTGGCTCAGGCTCATACAGATAGTCCCAACTACCTGCTTGAACACGATCACGCTCTTCTTCGTCAGCTTTTGGCAGCGGTAGCATTTGCTCTATCGCTGGCTCCTGCGTCATGGTGTTAATAAACTTGTTATACACCACGAACAAGCGGTCGATTTTGCCTTCATCGAACGCATCGAGCATCACTTGTACGGTTCCAAGCACATCGTTCACACTTGGCTTATCACCAAGGCCTGATGTTTGCGCCAGTAAACGGCCTCCAAAGCGTTTAAAGAAACCCGTTGCCTTGCTGCCTACCGCTGCGAAATCAACCTCAATACCGTTGTCTTTCTGTGCTTGAGCATGTTTGACCACCGCTTTAAATTCATTGGTGTTCAAACCGCCGCACAAACCGCGGTCGGTTGAAATAACGATATAACCAACCCGTTTAGCATCACGTTCTTCTAAATACGGATGCTTATACTCGAGGTTGGCATGGGCAACATGGCCGATCACCTTGCGAATGCTGTCGGCATACGGACGGCTTGAAGCCATACGTTCCTGCGCCTTTTTCATCTTCGACGCAGCAACCATTTCCATTGCGCTGGTGATCTTCTGAGTATTGTTAATACTCCCGATCTTGGTTTTTATCTCTTTACCGCTGGCCATGATAATCTCCTGTTAACTCAACGACGTGTGGCCACTTTTAGAAGTGGCCACGTTGCTTACCAAGACTGCGTCTTCTTGAAGGTTTTCAAACCTTCATGCAGCTTAGCTTCGATGTCGTCGT
Organism: Pseudidiomarina piscicola; assembly: GCF_902806985.1. GTDB lineage: Bacteria > Pseudomonadota > Gammaproteobacteria > Enterobacterales > Alteromonadaceae > Pseudidiomarina > Pseudidiomarina piscicola. The sequence goes on along the minus strand of NZ_CADCXY010000002.1, from coordinate 379,151 downwards.
TATAGTTGCCAGTTTTATCAATATCAGCCATCAGATCGGCGTACTCGCTCTTCATGTACGAAATTAACGCACTTTCAAAGTCGAGGATTTTGTCCTGCGCCACATCTTTGAGGTAGCCTTTTTCAGCTGAGAAGATGGACACTGCCATTTCTGCAACACTCATTGGCTCATATTGGTTCTGTTTCATAAGTTCGGTGACACGCTGACCGTGCTCTAACTGCGAACGCGTTGCTTCGTCAAGATCTGAAGCGAACTGTGCGAAGGCAGCAAGCTCACGATACTGAGCTAATGCCAAACGAATACCACCACCAAGCTTCTTAATGATCTTGGTCTGTGCTGAACCACCAACACGTGATACCGAGATACCTGCGTTAACAGCAGGGCGGATACCAGCGTTGAATAAGTCAGTTTCTAAGAAGATCTGACCGTCGGTGATTGAGATCACGTTGGTAGGTACGAAGGCAGATACGTCACCAGCTTGGGTTTCGATGATTGGCAAGGCTGTTAATGAACCTGTCTTACCTTTCACTTCACCGTTGGTGAACTTCTCAACGTAGTCGGCGTTTACTCGCGCTGAACGCTCAAGCAAGCGAGAGTGCAAGTAGAATACGTCACCTGGGTAAGCTTCACGACCTGGTGGACGACGTAACAGCAATGAGATTTGACGATAAGCAACTGCTTGCTTCGACAAGTCATCATAAACGATCAATGCGTCTTCACCGCGGTCACGGAAATATTCACCCATGGTACAACCTGAATAGGCTGCCAAGTATTGCAACGCTGCTGATTCAGAAGCAGATGCTGCAACAACAATAGTATTTTCCAACGCACCATGTTCTTCAAGTTTGCGTACTACCGCAGCGATGGTCGATGCTTTTTGACCAATAGCTACATACACACACTTAATACCAGAGTCTTTCTGGTTGATGATGGCATCGACAGCCAATGCAGTTTTACCTGTTTGACGGTCACCGATCACCAACTCACGCTGACCTCGGCCAATTGGAATCATCGCATCAATAGACTTGTAACCAGTTTGTACTGGCTGATCTACTGATTGGCGTTCGATAACGCCCGGTGCGATTTTTTCAACAGGTTCAAAGCCGTCGGCTTCGATAGGTCCTTTACCGTCAATAGGTTCACCCAAGGTGTTCACTACACGGCCCAGTAATTTATTCCCTACTGGTACTTCGAGGATACGGCCTGTTGATTTAACTTTAACGCCTTCTTGCAGATCCGCGTACGGACCCATAACAACGGCGCCAACAGAATCGCGCTCTAAGTTCAACGCGATTGCGTAACGATTACCAGGAAGCTCAATCATCTCACCTTGCATACAGTCTGCAAGGCCGTGAATGCGGATGATACCATCGGTTACAGAGATGATAGTACCTTCGTTACGAGCTTCACTGACCACTTCGAACTGGTCAATTCGTTTTTTGATCAGCTCTGCGATTTCATTTGAATTCAGTTGCATGCTCAAGTCCCCAATTAGGATTGCAGTGCATGGGTAAGCCTATCGAGCTTACCGCGCACGGTACCGTCAATCACGGTGTCACCGGCTTTGATATAAAGGCCGCTAACAATCGCTGCATCGACACTGCAATTCAGCTTAACTTTGCGTGAAAAACGTTTTTCCAACGTTTCTGCTAGATTTTCCTGCTGCTTTTTCGTCAATTTGACCGCTGAGGTCACATCGACAGTAACTTCCTTTTCATGTTCTGAACGGAACTCACTAAAAAGCTTTTCTACAGCAGTTAATGCTTTCAAGCGGCCATTTTCAGCCATCAATCGAACGAAATTCTGGGCGTTGTCGTCCAGTTGTTCGCCACAAACGTTGATGAAAACATCCACCTTCTTTTCTAGCGTTTCAGCGCTACTCAAAAACGTGGCCATCGCTTCGTCGTTCGCAACAGCGGCGGCGAAAGCAATCATTTCATGCCATTTTTCGATAGCGCTCTTCTCTAGTGCAAAATCAAAAGCTGCTTTTGCATAGGGGCGAGCAACCGTAGTCAATTCTGACATTTGCACAAACCCCTTTGGTTAGAGTTCAGCGACCAGTTTTTCAACAATGTCACTGTGAGCGTCTTTATCAATTTCACGCTCGATGATTTTGCTTGCACCAGCTACAGCTAATACAGCCACTTGCTTGCGCAATTCTTCGCGTAGGCGATTGCGCTCAGCTTCGACTTCAGAGTGACCAGCAGCAACGACTTTTTCACGCTCTTGCTCACCACGCTTTTTACCATCTTCGATGGTTTCGTCCGCACGTTTTTTCGCTTGGGCGATAATCTCAGCAGCTTGCGCTTTCGCGTCTTTCAGTTCGTCAGCAACTTTTGCTTGCGCTTCTTCAAGACTCTTCTCAGCTTTTTCACCAGCTGCAAGGCCATCAGCAATCTTTTTCTGACGAGCTTCAATCGCATTGTTCAGCGGTGGCCAAACAAACTTCATGCAAAATAGCACAAAGACAATAAACGCGATTAATTCACCAATCAGGGTCATATTTAAACTCATAGACCCACCCTCCTATTCGTTCAGTTGTTCGAGAAAGTTAATCGAGCCTTAAAGAACGAACAACAGAACCATGGCGATACCAACACCGATCATTGCTACCGCATCGATCAGACCTGCCAAGATGAACATTTTAACCTGCAGTGAAGGCGCTAATTCTGGCTGACGTGCACACGCTTCCAAGAATTTACCACCCATGTTACCGAAACCTACAGCAGTACCGATTGCGCCGAAACCGATCAATAGTGCTACAGCGATATATTTAAGACCTAACATTAGTTCCATTGTTTTCTCCGATATTTCAAAGGTTGAAGTTAAAGTTAAATTTAAAAGTTAATACTAAAAACTAGTGACTTTCAGAACTGGCCATACTTAAGTAAACGATGGTCAGCATCATGAATACGAACGCTTGCAGCGTGATAACTAAGATATGGAACACCGCCCAAACAAAGTGTAATGGTAGCTGCGCTAAGCCAATCGCACCGATCAGAATGAAGATCAGCTCACCGGCATAAAGGTTACCGAACAAACGTAACGCAAGTGAGAAGGGCTTCGCGACCAAGGCTATGGTTTCAAGTAACAGGTTAAATGGAATCAGAATAACCTGAACCACCATGTTGCTTGAATTAAACGGGTGTAACGTTAGTTCTTTAACGAAACCAACGATACCTTTCATACGAATACCGTAACCGATCATTAACAAGAATACGCCCAGCGCTAACGCCGCGGTCATATTGATATCAGTGGTTGGAACAATCTTCATGTAAACATCATGAGAGTCCATACCGAATGCTGTTTCACCGACATAGCCGGCAAACGCAGGTAAGAAGTCGACGGGAATTAAGTCCATTAAGTTCATCAAGAACACCCAGACGAAAATCGTCAAAGCCAATGGTGCTATCAGCTTACTTTTACCGTGGAAGGTATCACGCACGTTGTCAGAAACGAATTCAACGATCATTTCGATAAAGCACTGGAATTTTCCAGGTATACCGGTGTTCGCCTTCTTCGCCGCACTACGAAACATAATTAAGAACAGGATGCCTAGTCCGATCGACCAGGCGAGGGTGTCAATGTGCCACGTCCAGAACCCTGCTTCACTACACGCTTTATTGAAGGCAATACCATTATCGGTAAAACACATCTTGGCGTTAGTTAAGTGGTGCTGAATGTGGCTCTGGAGCGTTAACTCTTCTGCAGCCATCTTAATTCCCACAATTTTAAGTTGATTTTAAAAACAAAATCGGTGCAACCCACTGTACGATCAAAACTGTAATGTAGCCGCTACATACCGCAACCAGCGGGAGCGAAGTAAACATCAACAGCGCGACGAGTAGGATCACGGTGAAGCTCATTTTTAGTGCTTGACCGGCAAAAAAATTACCAACTATCTGCTGCGCTGAACGTGCACCACCTTGGGCAAAAGCACGCCATGCAAAAAGTGCTGTTGGAATCATTACGACGATTCCGCCGCCAACAACACCCCAAAAGTATTCATACGATGTCGCCAAAGAAAACGAGCAGGCCACTAAAAATAAGGCCGTACCTTGCGCGCGCAGTAACCGAACTGCGAGTTGTTTTCCGGCGTTTGTTAACGTCTTAGTCACGGGCTGAAAACCTTAGTAAAAAGCCCGCGATAGTATAAAGATTTGCACCTTAATTGCAACTATATACAGGCCGCTTACGCTTCGTCACTGAGTTGGAAGTGAGTAAGGATCCCGTCTAACTCATCTAAGCTGCTGTAATTAATCACCACTTTGCCTTTTCCTTTGCGACCATGGTTAATGGCAACCGCCGCGCCAAGACTTTCACTCAGGCGCTTTTCAAGGCGTTGAATATCAGCATCAGGCTCTTTTTTGGTAGGTGTTTTTTTCGGTTCCAATGCGCTACGAACAAGCTTTTCAGCTTCGCGAACGGTCATGGCTTTGGCGGCAATCGTCCGCGCTATTTCACTTTGTTGTTCACCTTGCAAGGCTAGCAGCAATTTGGCGTGACCAAGTTCAATATCGCCACGTTCGAGTAAAGTTTTAGATTCTTGTTCTAAGTTATTCAAACGCAGTAAATTAGTCACAGTCGCACGCGACTTACCAACGGCATCAGCAACTTCTTGGTGCGTTAACTGGAATTCATCTAATAGACGCTGCAACGCAGTAGCTTCTTCCATGGAGTTGAGGTCTTCACGTTGAATGTTTTCAATCAACGCTATGGCCACTGCAGCTTCATCGGGAACTTGTTTAATTAAACAGGGTACTTCGCTTAAACGCGCCATTTGCGCAGCACGCCATCGGCGTTCACCGGCGATGATTTCGTAGCGATCTGTCTCTAGTTCACGCACTACTATCGGCTGGATGATGCCTTGGGCTTTTAACGATGCGGCTAGATCTTCTAATGCTTCTGGAGACATATCTTTGCGCGGCTGGTACTTACCCGGCTGCAAAAATTCGATCGGTAACTTTTGCAATTCACCTTTGGTAATATCCTGCGCTGGTTCAGTAGCCGGCTGTTCATGATCACGAGCGTTTTTACTGGTCGTGAGTAACGCATCTAAACCGCGTCCAAGTCCTCGTTTCTTGACAGACATAAAGCGTAGGTTCCTCAGGCTTCAGCCGCTGTTTCGGCTTTTTTTAATTGTTCTGCACGCCGAATCATTTCACCGGCCAATGAAAGATAAGCTTTCGCACCCGTCGACGATTTATCGTAATACATCGCCGGCGCCCCAAAACTAGGTGCTTCCGCTAAGCGAACATTGCGCGGAATCACGGTTCGATAAACCTTATTCCCAAAGTGTGCTTTAAGTTGCTCGGAAACATCGTTCGCTAGGCGATTACGCGGATCATACATGGTTCGCAAAATGCCTTCGATAGCTAATTTCGGATTTACCGCTTCGGCAAGTCGTTCAATGGTGTCCATTAACGCTGTTAACCCTTCAAGGGCATAGTATTCGCACTGCATGGGCACCAATACTGAATCAGCGGCCGCCATGGCGTTCACGGTCAACATACTCAGCGAGGGCGGGCAATCGATAATAATAAAATCGTAGTTGTCGCGAATCGGCGCGAGTGCGTTAGCAAGGCGTTGTTCGCGCGCAAAAGCTTCCATTAATTTGATATCGGCGGCAGTCACATCGCCATTGGCAGCGATGAGATCGTATTTGCCGTTTGTTTCGGTAACAATAACTTCTTGTGCGGGCTTCTGATCAACAAGTAACTCGTAGGCGGTATTTTCGACTTCATATTTGTCGATTCCGCTGCCCATGGTGGCGTTGCCTTGGGGATCCAGATCAATCAACAAAACTTTACGACGTGTCGCGGCCATGGAAGCAGCCAAATTCACAGCAGTTGTCGTTTTTCCAACCCCACCTTTTTGATTTGCTATGGCTATTATTCTACCCACTGACACTAACCTCTTGTTGAGATGATAACTAAATGCCGTTCTGCATCGTGGCCAGGAACTGATAACTGAACCACATCATTAACTTTATAGTCGCTCGGCAGACTAGCTATTTCAGCCTGCGGATAGACACCTTTTAACGCATAATAACAGCCATCTGATGCTGGCAAATGCTGACACCAATTGAGCATATCACTAAGCGAGGCGAAGGCTCTACTGATGACACCATCAAATTTAGTTGCTGGTTGATAGTCTTCCACTCGACTTTGCACAGCATTTACATTGTTGAGACCAAGTTCATGGCACACCTGGCGAATGAAACGAATGCGTTTGCCGAGGCTATCTAACAATACAAATTCTTTTTCAGGCTGCACAATGGCTAACGGTAAGCCTGGTAAACCCGGCCCCGTGCCCACGTCAATAAAGCGATGACCTGAGAGGAAAGGTAACACTACCAAACTATCGACAATATGGCGACTGAGCATTTGTTTTGGATCACGCACTGAGGTCAAATTGTAGGCTTTATTCCATTTGTCCAACAATTCAACAAGACGCACCAGTTGTTGCTGTTGAACCGCAGGAATCGCGAGTCCTGCGGTTTCTAATAATCCATTAAGTTGTTTTTGCATAGGTTACTAAGCGCTTTTGCGCAGCAGTCCTTGTTTTTTTAAATGCACTAAGAGCATGGAAATAGCGGCCGGTGTTACGCCAGATATTCGAGCTGCTTTACCGACGGTTTCAGGCTGATGCTCATTAAGCTTGGCGATAACTTCGTTCGATAAACCTTTAATGCCCGCATAATCAAAACCAAGGGGTAAATGGGTATTTTCATGGCGTAGCTGTTTCGCAATTTCGTCTTTTTGGCGCTCAATATAACCCGCATATTTGGTTTGAATTTCGACCTGTTCCGCGGCTTGTGTGTCGCTAAGGGGCGGGCCTAATTCATCGATTGCCATCATTGCGTTATAAGTCACTTCTGGGCGTCGTAGAAGATCTTCGCCATTCACCTCTTTGGTGATCGGTGTTTTCACGAGGGTATTGATCGCATCAACGGCGGGATGATCTTTATGGATCCATGTACTTCGCAGGCGTTGTTGCTCTTGCGCAATAGCTTCCATTTTTTCGTTAAAACGAGCCCAGCGTTGATCATCGACCAGGCCTAACTCGCGACCTTTTTCCGTTAATCGCATATCGGCGTTGTCTTCGCGCAGCAATAACCTATATTCGGCGCGTGATGTGAACATACGATAAGGTTCTTTAGTGCCTAAGGTTGATAGATCATCGATTAACACCCCCATGTAGGAGTTATCGCGACGAGGTGCCCAGCCTTCTTTGTCTTGTGCTTGAAGCGCAGCATTGAGTCCGGCCACAAGACCCTGTGCCCCAGCTTCCTCATAACCGGTGGTTCCGTTTATTTGACCGGCAAAGAACAAACCCTTGATATACTTAGTTTCTAATGTTTGCTGCAAGTCTCTTGGGTCAAAATAATCGTATTCAATTGCATAACCTGGCCGCGTGATATGGGCATTTTCAAACCCTTTAATTGACCGCACCAAGGCAACTTGAACATCAAAAGGTAAGCTTGTCGAAATACCGTTTGGGTAGACTTCATGAGTATTTAAACCTTCAGGCTCAACGAAGATCTGATGCGAATTTTTATCGGCAAAGCGCATGACTTTGTCTTCAATCGACGGGCAATAACGTGGCCCAACACCTTCAATTTCACCTGAATACATGGGTGAACGATCTAGACCGCCACGAATTACCTCGTGGGTTTGATCGTTGGTATGGGTAATGTAACAACTAATTTGTTCCGGATGATCTGATGCTTTGCCCATAAACGAGAACAATGGCGTAGGCGTATCACCTGGCTGTTCTTGCATGACGGAAAAGTCGATGGTTTTGGCATCAATTCGTGGTGGTGTTCCGGTTTTTAAGCGGTCAACTCTTAGTGGCAATTCACGTAGTCTTTTAGCTAAGGCGTTGGCTGGAGGATCGCCTGCTCGACCGCCTTGAAAATTCTCTAAACCGATATGTATTTGACCACCAAGAAAGGTGCCAACGGTTAATACCACGGTACGTGCAGAGAATTTGAGGCCCATTTGAGTGACAACACCAACTACGCGATCGTTTTCAACAATGAGATCGTCACAACCTTGCTGAAATAAACTTAGGTTTGCTTGGTTCTCTAATTGTTCGCGAATAGCTCCACGATAAAGTGCACGATCTGCTTGCGCTCTGGTGGCACGTACAGCTGGCCCTTTTGATGAGTTGAGTGTACGGAATTGAATTCCAGCACGATCTGCAGCGTGTGCCATAGCACCGCCTAAAGCATCAATTTCTTTTACCAAATGCCCTTTACCGATGCCACCTATCGCTGGGTTACATGACATTTGTCCTAGTGTTTCAATGTTATGCGTCAACAGTAGCGTTTGACTGCCCATACGTGCGGCAGCGAGAGCTGCTTCAGTACCTGCATGTCCTCCACCAATGACAATGACGTCATAATGCTGATGGTAGTTGGTAGTGTTCGACATAAACTTAATCCTAGAAAAAATGTAGCCCATTATTCTAACGTCTTTTTGCTTGGATCTAAACGGTTAAATTTTGTTCGTGTAGGGCTTTAAAGATCTTATTAGTAGTTAAAGATCTTATGTTTTGATCTTCTTATTACTATTACTACTAGTAAAAGGAAATCTGTGGATAAGGCTTGCTAAGCCAATAGGATCAAGGATCACAACGATCTGTTAAGATGTGATCAGAAGCTGATCCTTGCTCTGATCAAACGGTGGATAACTAGGGGGTTTATCCACAGAGGTAGTTATGCACAGATTTACTCAGTGTGTATCTACAGATCTCAAGGGATCTTATACATGGGTTACTCACAGACGTTGTATGAAAGATCCTAGCCATGTTGATGCTTTTTCCTCCGGATCGTCTTGCGACATGTCTATTTCTAATCTCTCAAAGAGCTGTTTTGCACCTAGTTTAGATAGGGTTTGATCAAAATCGCGTCCGGCTTGGCAATAGGTGTCGTAGCAACTATCTCCGATCGCTATTACCGCATATCCTAAGGGTGCTAAGGCAGGTTGTTTGGCATGTAAGTGTTCGGCAAAGTCGAGCATGCTATCGGCATAGTCACCAGCTCCGTGACTCGCGATACAACCGATCCAAACGGTATCGTCGGTGATCCCTTCGATCAATTCACTATAGTCAGGTTCATAATGAACGCGTGTTGGATAACCCAATTGTTGCAGTTGGTCGCTAAGTTGATCGGCCAAGTACTCGGTATTGCCAGAGGTCGTAGCAACTAATAATTCGATGGTTGGTAAGGCCATAAGCAGGGGTCCTAAACATTAAAAGCGATAGCCTAGGATGATACCACTTGATCGCGACCTTTGCGTTTCGCATTTAGCAATGCTTGATCGGCACGCTGTAATGCTTGAGTGAGAGATTCATTAACGTTGATTTCTACCACGCCAAAGCTGGCTCTAATAGGAATGTGCCCTTCTGGGGTAGGTATCGCGGGTAATTTTTGTCGTAATCTATCCGCAGTTAGGTGGGCACGTTCTTTGGTTTGTCCTGGCAGTAAAAGCAAGAATTCATCACCGCCAAAGCGCGCAATTAGGTCTCTATCGCGAATGTGAGTACTGATGCTTTGGGCAGCCATAATAAGCGCTTGATCACCTATCAAATGACCGTAGGTATCGTTAATAGACTTAAATTCATCGAGGTCAAATAGTGCCAAAGACAGTGGCTTATTTTGTTCTTTTAGTTGTTTTATTTCGTTGTTAGCGACCTCGAAAAAGTGATTACGAGAGGCGATATGGGTGAGCGTATCGATTTGAGTTTGATGATGTAATTTTTTGTTTTGACTAAGCAAAGAAGGTACAGCTAGGCCAAAATACGCATTCGCAGCGATAACGCACATGGCAAACTGATAGGTTAATGCATGTTCACTAACGCCATAAAAGCCGAACCAAGCAGCGATCATGGTACTCATCAGAGCTAATGATATCACCGTGTATTCCATGCGTTCGGTATACACAATCCACATTTGCGGAATGCTTATAAAGAAAATGAAATAAGCTATCGATGCATGATTGAAATAATGATCAGCAAGAATAACCACCATAACGATGGCAACATTTAGGAGCATTTTGGAACTCCATAAACGTTTAGTTTCGTCGTTTTGTCGACGCCGTTTGGGTTTAAGCCAAGAAATGTCCGAATTCCATAATCGACTTAGCAACAAAATAAAAAACGGTGTAAGTACCATGGCGCCAGCAAGGTCGCCGACCCACCAATTTAACCAAGAAGCTTCCGCTTGAGCCCAGCTCATCTCGCCAATAATGATGAAAGCAATGATGCCAGAACTCGCGGCAAGGAAAGTTGTGAATAAGGTGATAATTAGGAAGTAGAGAATGCGCTGGGGTAATTGTTGAATATCCCATTTATGAATGGTTTTTCGAAAGTAAAGTCCACCGAGTCCGTAAGATATCGTGTGCGCAAAAGCGAGTAAGAGGCTGTGCCTAGTTTGCTGATGGAATGCAGTGTGCGTATCGAGTTCAAGATACATCCAGAGCCCGGCCAGAGTAGCAGCCATTACGATGGGTAAAAAAGCACGACCGCCCACTAAAATAAACGCTGCTAGTGAGAGCGCTGCGGGTGGATACCATAGGCTAACGAAGGGCTGATAGTCCATCAGACTCGATGCCCACCATACCAATAGCCACAAGCAAATAAACGCCAGTATGCGAAATGACGAGGCCGAAAAATGTCGAAGTGGGGGCTTAGTCACGCGTACCATCCAGTAGCTATTTATTATTATTATCTTTCTAATCTAGCTGGGGTTTGCGATAAATGGAAATTTTTTACGACCAACGCGGTGGCGTCAAGGCAATCGCTTTGGTAGTTTTGTTGATCTCACTCTTTTAAAGTCATCTTACCGCTGACGAAACAACGAGAATGTCCATGTATAAAACACGTTTTTGGTGGGCGTGCGCAAGCATTGCCTTAGTCACTTTTAGTCTTCCTAGCGCTGCGACAGCGTCAATTCAGCAAACTAAAGGCAACTATGAGGATAAATTTCGTCAGTTAGATGAAGTTCTGCCAACGCCTAACGTCTATCGTAGCGCGGCAGGTGAACCCGGCGAAAATTATTGGCAACAAAAGGCTGACTATAAGATAGAAGCGCGGTTGGATGAAAAAAATCGCCGTTTAGATGCAGCAGAAACTATTACCTATCAAAATAATTCACCTTATACATTGAAGTATATCTGGATCCAGTTGGACCAAAATATCTTCCGTAATGATTCACGAGCAGAGCGTAGTGCGACCTTTGGGAGTCATCCAGATACCGATTTAGGCGGCATCGATAAACCCGCTCGAATTTCACTGGGACAGCTACGCCGCCAACAATTCATGGCCGATAATGAGCTGGGCTTCGCCATTGACGAAATAGCCAATAGTGAAGGCAATGCGTTGAGTTTCACCATTGTTGGAACCAACATGCGAGTTGACTTGGCTGAGCCTTTAGCGCCAGGTAAAAGTACCACTCTCGCTATCGACTTTGGTTTTAATATCATCGAAGAAGATGCGGTTGGGGGGCGTTCGGGATATGAACATTTTCCAGACGACGCGCGCGAAGGTGGTAATGATATTTTCCTAATTGCCCAGTGGTACCCTCGTGTTGCCGCTTTTACCGATTACGAAGCATGGACGAACAAAGAATTTTTAGGCAGTGGTGAATTCACCATGGAATTTGGTGATTTTGAGGTCGCGATTGATGTACCTGCTGATCACATCGTTTCTGCCACGGGTGAATTGCAAAACCCTGACCAAGTGCTTACAGAACAGCAACAACGCCGGTTAGAACAGGCAAAAACAGCACAGCGCCCAGTTTTCGTGGTGACTGCCGAAGAAGCATTAGAGAACGAAAAAGCAGGCACCGATGAGCGTAAAGTGTGGCGTTTCGCAGCAGAAAACGTCCGCGACTTTGCGTGGGCGTCATCGCGTAAGTTTATGTGGGACGCGAAAGGCTATCAGCAAGGCGGCTCAGTGCAGCCATTAGTGATGGCGATGTCGTTTTACCCGAAAGAAGGTGGCGATCTTTGGAAAAAGTACTCGACTGAGTCGGTAATTCACACCATGGAAGTATACAGCCGCTTCTCGTTTGACTATCCCTACCCGACGTCACAATCGGTCAATGGGCCCGTGGGTGGAATGGAATATCCAATGATCACCTTTAATGGGCCTCGCACCGAGTTACAAGACGATGGTTCACGCACCTATTCGCTGGCTGAAAAACGTTTTCTTATCGGTGTGGTGATTCATGAAATCGGTCATATTTATTTTCCGATGGTGGTGAATTCCGATGAGCGTCAGTGGACGTGGATGGATGAAGGCTTGAATAGCTTTTTAGACGGCGTTGCGGGCCGCGAATGGGATCCTTCTATTCCATGGGGCGTTGAGCCACGTAGTATCGTCGATTATATGAAATCGTCGGTACAAGTTCCGATCATGACCCAGTCAGACAGCGTGTTGCGCCTTGGGCCTAATGCTTACAGTAAACCTGCTGCGGCGTTAAACATTCTTCGCGAGGTGATTCTTGGTCGTGACCTATTCGATTTCGCCTTCCGTGAATATGCCCAGCGCTGGATGTTTAAACGTCCAACACCTGCAGACTTCTTCCGCACCATGGAGGAAGCGTCGGGTGTTGATTTGGACTGGTTCTGGCGGGGCTGGTTCTACAGCACTGATCACGTAGATATCAGCCTCGATCGTGTCTATAAATTACAGCTTGATACAAAAGACCCAGATATTGATTGGCAGCGTCGTCGTCAAGAACAAGCCGACAAACCAGTGTCATACTTTGTGCAACGCAATGAAGCCGAAGGCCGTAAAACTTGGGTCGAAATGAACCCAGATGTTCGAGACTACCATGATGAAAACGATCGCTTCACTGTTACCAACAAACAACGCAATGCGTATCAGAGTTTCTTGGACAAGCTTGAGCCATGGGAGCGTCGCGTATTTGATCGCGCAATAGCCGAAAACAAGAATTACTATGTTCTTGATTTCTCGAATCTCGGTGGCTTAGTGATGCCTATTCTATTGCAAATGACGTACGCAGACGGTAGCACGGAAGATTATCGAGTACCGGCGGAAATTTGGCGTCGCAATGCCGACAACGTTAGTAAGTTAATCGTCACCGATAAAGAGGTCGTGAGCTTTGCGGTCGATCCAAATTGGGAAACGGCGGACGTCGATATTGAGAATAACTACTATCCACGTAAGATCATTCCATCGCGCATTGAAGCGTTCAAATATGAACGAGGTACGGATCACATTAGCCGCGACTTAATGCAAGAAGCGAAAACCGAGCTTAAAACCGAAGAAGACCAAAGTGACGATGAAAGCTAAGACGCTTAGTGTTGTTCTAATGGTTTTTTTGTGGGTGGGTAGCAGCGCTGCCCACCAACTTAAATCTGCGGTAACGACGATCTTATTTAATGACCGCACCGGTAACATCGAAGTGATGCATCGATTTAATTTGCATGATGCGGAACATGCGGTCGGCGAACTATTTAATAAACGCCAAGCGGATATTCATACCGATGAAAAAACCCGCGCGCTATTCGCAGTCTATGTATTAGACAAATTTAGCTTGGCGACAGCAAACGGTACACCACTAGAGCTAACCAGTGTTGGGTATCAAGTTGATGGCCGTGATTTTTGGGTTTACCAAGAAGCCAAAATACCTGCGGACATTAACGGGCTTGAAGTAAAGCACAGTGCGTTACAAGAATTGTGGCCTGATCAACAAAACTTGGTAAACATTGAAGGCAAAGGTGAAATTAAGAGTCTACAATTTAATTCCGATGACGATGAGTTAAGCGTACGTTTCGATTAAAGTGCCCAGGAGGCGCCATGACTCGAGTAGTGATTGCCTTTGTTAGTGCGATGCTTGCCGCCGCTGTGGTAGGTAGTATTATTCAAACTCAACTCAATTTATCGGCGCTGGTTGAACTCTCGGTCGCCGTTTCCTTTCAGACACGAATTTCTACGATAATTCACGATCTTCTTCATTTTTCGCCGCTATTCGGCGCAATTGTCTCGGCTGTGATGCTTATTGCACTGCCGCTGGCCTATGCGATTGCCAAGGGGCTTAAGCATGAGGAACGCTGGTGGTTTATTGGTGCCGGTTTTATCGGTATGTTGGTGTGCTTTTGGCTGGTGAATAGCTTGGTTCCTATGCCTACTTTAATTGCTGCAACAAGGAGCTGGCCGGGGTTACTGGCGATGTCGATGACGGGCGCTTTAGCCGGCTGGGTTTTTGGTCGATTGTGGCACCCGACTCCAAAAGAACTGCAGGAGCCTGTGATATGAGCAAGCGCTACCGCGTATTAACGCAGCTGATGATGGCGGTAGGGCTTTGTTTGTCGCCGTACCAAAGCCTAGCGGCGGACAAGTTCGATGTGATGGCCATTGCCAATGACTTAGACCACCCGTGGTCGCTGCAAGAGTTACCGAACCACCCTTTAAACTTCTTGGTCACTGAGCGCAGTGGTGGTTTTAAATTGATCTCCGAACTAGGTTTTGTCGACGAGATACCGCTGCCGTTACCCGATTTGTTTGTTTCTGGTCAAGGCGGGCTGTTCGAAGTAAGTCTAGCCCCCGATTTTAACGAAACAAGAGAGGCTTTCTTTAGTTACGCCTGTGGCAACATTGAGGCAAACTCGACCTGTGTGGCGCGAGCCGAACTAACGCCAACCCGGCCAATGAAAGTAACGGAATTGCGTAAGATTTTCGTCGCCCAACCACTACGCAAAGGCGCAGCGCATTATGGCGGAAGGCTTGCGTGGTTGCCGGACCAGACATTGCTTTTGACCTTAGGTGACGGGTTCGATTACCGAGAAGAAGCGCAAAACTTAAGTAATCATTTGGGTAAAGTTGTGCGGATGACGCGCACCGGTGAGGCAGCGCCGGGGAATCCATTTCCGCATCAAGCTGGCGGCTATATTTATAGTTATGGCCATCGAAATAGTCAGGGTATTGTCTACGATTCGACGACGGAGTCCGTTTGGCAACATGAACACGGCCCTCGAGGGGGCGACGAGCTCAATCAGCTGCATGCTGGTAAGAATTATGGGTGGCCAATGACAAGCTATGGCATCGACTATACCGGCGCCATGGTGACACCCTATCAGGAATTGCCAGGGGTGGTTGCTCCTATCTATCAATGGACGCCATCGCTTGCGCCTTCGGACATGGCGCTTTATAACGCAGAAATGTTCAGTGAGTGGCGAGGGGCGCTACTGATTACGCAGCTAGCTGGTAAGCGCTTGCAAGTATTGCAGCAGCGACAACAGGCATGGCAAGTGGTGCACCAATTAACCCTCGCGGACGAGCAGCGCCTGCGTGCGGTAACTGTTGCGAGTGACGGCGCCATCTACTTACTGACGGACAGTGCAGCAGGGCAATTACTGCGTTTGTCGCGCTAAGTTTGTGTAAAGCAAGCTCGAACTTTTGCGCTACTGTGCTACTTTGTAAGGACATTTAGTTCGGTTCTAGTTACTGAAAACGTTAGCGAGGTAGCCATGAAAAAGTTAATTCCATTGGCAATAGCGGCAGCAGTCGTTGTTGCAGGTTGTCAAACCCCGATGAACAATACGCAAAAAGGCGCGGCCATTGGCGCCATCGCAGGCGCTCTCATTGGTAAAGGTACCGGCGATCATGATAAAAGCCGTTACGTATGGGGCGCTGCAGTCGGTGCCCTTGCGGGCAGTGCTATCGGTAATTACATGGATAAACAGGAACAACAGTTCCGTAATGAGCTTTCCGGAAGCGGCGTTGAAGTGATTCGCGACGGCGATACGATTCGCTTGCAACTGCCAAGTAATATCACCTTTGCCACCGATAGCTCGCAAATCGCATCAAACTTCGATCCGATTTTGGTCGATGTGGCGCGTGTCCTTAAGCAGTATGAGAAAACCACAATGGTGGTTGAAGGCCATACGGATAGCACCGGCACCGCACAGTATAATCAGCAACTTTCAGAAAGTCGGGCGTGGGCGGTAAGTAATCATTTGGCCGGAAATGGTGTTGATACACGGCGTATTACCATTATGGGTTACGGTGAAAGCCAGCCGGTTGCCACCAACGACACTGAACGCGGCCGTCAACTTAACCGTCGGGTAGAGTTGCGCATTGTGCCTAACCGAGCTCAGTGAGCTGCGTAATAAAGATTGGTTAACTAGAAAGCGAGCTTCGGCTCGCTTTTTTTATCGCCGATGCTTATTAACCTGATGTTGCACGTGCAGCAGGTAATGTTCGGCGGCTTGTTTACCGTCGGCACCTAGTTTGTCGGCCATTTGATAAAGTTTAAATAAGCGATGATAGAGTCGTGCGCGGTACCGATTGAACTGTTGTGGGGTCAAAACCCGTTGGTCGAGCTCATCAAGTTCCCGCTGTAGGGCATTGATTAACTGCAATTGGCGGCTTTTTAAGGTGGTCGGATACACCAACTTGTAACTCGCCATCGCAATCAGAGGGGCGGAAATAACCGCCGCCGCAAAGCTCACTGATTTTCCTAAGTTAAAGTGATAGGGCACCCACGGTTGCGACAAAAGTAAAAAGATAAGATGGAAGTCTAACGCGCCGGGTGCGGTTCTATTATGTGCCAGCGCTAAACTGCCAATCAGCATTACCGGCATGAGACAGATCAACATCTCAAGTATTGATTGTGTATAGGGCCAGAGGAGTCCTTGCACTAAGACCGCAACCACTGCGGCGACCAGTTGCCCCAAAAATACGTAATACATGGTTTTCGCTGGGTTCTCTGCCATTGAAAAGGTCGACAACATCACGGACGCGCCCAACAGTAAGAATGCGACCTGAGGCCAACCTGTAAACGTCCATATTAAGGTAATAATGGTCATCGCCAGAAAGGTTCGAATCGCGGCCTGTTGAGCGCCGCGCCAATCGCGATGGAGAAGAATCGAACGTCTTCTCACCGAGTGAGCGGTGCGACCACTTTCGCGAAAGCTCAAGCGTTCGGTTGCGGCACTACAAAACTCTTTGAATTCATCACGAATTGCTGTGTGTGAAAGCGCTCTGGAAGTTTCCTTCAGTTGCTGCTTAGCAGTTTTAGGGTCGTTGCTGGCAATGGCGTTAGCACAATTGATCAGGCGTTCACTAACCTGCTCTGAGGCTTTAATTTCGACCGATCTTAATTGTGCAAATAACCCTAATTGTGAATTCAACAGGCGCCGTAAAAGTTTGGCGGACAGGTGAGCAGAGGGGGAGCCTGTGCCGTGTTCAACAAGTTGTGCTTCTAGGTGTGCGAGCTGCGTGAGCCGAGCTTCAAAAGGAATATCCAGTGCCGAACCTTTGCTAAATGCTTGTGCCATCAGTTTCAAGTTAGCGACGGTTTGCCGACGAACCTTGTTCACGAGGGTTTGCTCGGCGCGAGCATAAGTAAAAAGCCAGCCGACAAGTAGCGCAGCGACCACACCAACAAACACTGTTAGCATTCGGTCGATACCCAGCGGTAGAAGTGCTTCGGGAGCTCGTGAAAGTAGCGCAACCATCGACGCCGAGTAGCCGCCAAGAGCGGCGCCATAAGCGATTAAGCCGTGGAGTAAGTTGGCAACATAAACACAAAGTACCACCCACAACGTCAGCCCGAGACCTAATGCGAGCACCTGATCACCGGCAATAAGTACCAAGAGGATACCAATAATAGAGCCTACGAAGGTGCCTAGGGTTCGATGTGCGGCTTTTTCAAGTAAGAGCCCTCGGGTAGGCTGGGAGACTGCCCAAACGGTCATAGCAGACCATTGCGGATGTTCTAAGCCTAGTGCCCAGGCAAAGAAGAGTGCTAGACAAGCAGCGCCGCCGGTTCGAAGGCCGAACCGGAAACGCGTGTAATCAAATCCTAATTGCGCGAATTTAGTTGTTAGTGCGTTCATCCACCAATAACGCGATTGCGCCGTCTCCTGTTACGTTACAGGCTGTTCCGAAGCTGTCTTGCGCCATGTAGAGCGCGATCATTAAAGCAATGGCTGTTTCGCCAAAGCCCAGCATCGAACCTAGCAAGCCAACGGCTGACATTACTGCACCGCCTGGCACGCCAGGAGCCGCTAACATCACTACGCCGAGCATCATAATAAAGGGTAAAACAGTGAAAAATGAAGGAATCGCCAAAGCGTCGTGCAAATACATAACGGCTAACGCACAGCTAACAATAGTAATGGTTGAACCGGCAAGGTGAGTTGTGGCACACAAGGGAACTACAAAGTTCGCGACATCGTCATTCACTTGGTTTTCTTTGGCACAGCGAAGGGTGACCGGAATGGTCGCGGCACTCGACATGGTTCCGAGAGCGGTGAAATAGGCAGGTACCATATTCTTTAGCAAGCCCAAAGGGTTGCGACCTTGGCGTAAGCCGGCAAGCACGTACATTGTGCTTAGGTAGACCCAATGCAATGCCACCGCCATAAGCAACACAATGCCGAAGGTTTGTAGCGTTTGAAAAACGGTTCCCGCATGGGCCATTTCGGCAAACACACCGGCAATATAGAATGGCAATAAGGGAATAATCACCTTTGCTAACAGACGCTCGATGATATCGCGCCCTTGATCAGACAGTTGCTTCATCTGGGTTGCTTGTGTTGCGGCAATTCCAAGACCAAAAATAAAGGCAAGAACCAGAGCTGTCATAATACCGAATACAGGGGGCAGGCCGACCGTAAGGAACGGCTCGAGAACGTCAGCTGAAGCATTCGTTTGGCTGGCGCCTGCGTTGAGCAAAGGCACCACTAGGCTGGCGATGAAGTAAGCTGCAATGCCGGCTAATACCGTTGATAGGTAGGCAATTACTAAGGTTCTGCCTAACAATTTGCCAGAATTTTGCGGTAATCCAGCGATACCGCTGGTGATAAAAAACAAAATCAATAATGGAATAGTAAAGAATAGCAACTCACCAAATAGAACTTTAAACGTAAGCAATAGCTGAGTGAACCATTCAGGCATGTATAAACCGATCAAGGTACCGAAAACAATACCTAATACTAATTTCAGGATGAGTCCCATATTGTAGCTCTCATTGGTTTTTGCGGGGGCTAACGAAGCCTCAAAGGTTCGCCTATTTTTGCTGATTTAGCGGTTGATTGCTAGATGATAGATAAAATTGCCTTGAACAATTGTAGTTAAATTGTTGATGTTTCTTTTGAGATGGTTAGTATTGAGTGCGTGCAAAACACATGGAAACTAACCACATGGAAACTAACCACATGGAAACGAACCGTCGCGTGCCGCAGTTCTTTAGCGCGCTGCTGGTGGGAGCCGCCGCGCTATGTTCGTCTGCTGCACTGGCGACCGACAAAATCTATTCTTGCGATACCTGCGATGCTGAGAAAGCCGAGTGGGTTGCGGCACAACATGTCCCGGAACCGAACTGTTTTGCAACCAATACCGGTACTTCATTACCTAAGCCCGGTGAATTTGCTTGTGAACCCGTATTCAGTACCTTTATCGTTGCGAATCCAGTCTCCGAAAAAGCGTTTAAATATCGCGTGAACTATCCATGTAGCCAATTTTCGTGCGACCGTACTAACCCAGTTATCACTGAGTTGACGATAGGCGACCAAGACTTTGAGGCTCTGCAACTATTTTATCAAACGGACCAGGATTTTCGTGAAATGATGCGCGCTGCGCCGTCAGTAACGGATATTACCAGTAATGACATTTCCGTTGCCCTAAATACTGACGAACAAAAATCTAGTTCAGATCCAAACAGCGGCGGCGAAGACTGTAGTGTAAGCCCAGTACGTTATTTCACGAGTACGAGTTACCGAACGGAACTAGAGGGTATTATGGCCGATGTATTAGCAAACGCGGCAGGTTCTCAATCATTTCAATCGCTCACTAGAGACACAGAATTGACCGGATTTTCTGTGGGAAGGGGAGGTATTTCGCTCAGTTTTGAGCATAACCAGAACAATCTATATCACATTGTATCGTTTAATGGAGACCCATCAGAGGACAGATTGGCCTTTCGCGTAAGTTATGTAGGCGATGCGACTGCCCCTGGGCTCGAAAGACTCTATCTTCAATTTCATCTTGTCTTCGCTAGTTCGCGTATTGAGGGGGTCAATTTAGAACAATTACTTCAAGGACCCGTTAGCCTTCTCGATGAGGATGATATCGGTTGCTTGAGTACTTTATTCGATAGCCCGGAAATCTCGGAAACCCTTAGCCAAGGCTCGCCGCAGTGGTTCCCAGCGGATACTGGCGAAGGTGCTGGCCCGGATTTGGGGTATTTCCGATGCGTAACGAGGACTCAAACGGAGACTTGCTCAATCCTTGAAGACGGTAGCCGGCAATGCATTGTTTCGACCGTAAGGCATTGGGACGTCTGTGAGGCGCAACCCTAACACCGAACACGAACAACCCTTCGGAAATTTCGGAGGGTTGGCGGTTTTATTTGCCGATACAGAATATTTGTTTTCTTTTAAAAACAGTACCTTGTAAGTTTTTCGGAGCACTCTCGGAGTGCTGAAATTTGCGAAAAAAGTCTAAATATTTGCAAGTTTCTGTAGATCCGAATGCTGATTCCCCATTAAGGACCTGGGAAAAGTGGGAAACTGGGAACATAAAGTATCTCCTGTTCGATTATTCTGCATCTGTCAATATCCACTCTTAATTGAATGGTATGACCGACTGCCAAGTTGTTCGCCCCTATGACAGCAGAGTTACTCCGACTGCGAAAGAAGATCTTCAGCTTGGGATAGGAATGAGGCCAGGTCTCTGTCTTTTCCTGTCCCCTCTGACTCCCATTCTTCCATAGGCCTTAACATTGCAAGGGCGCTTGCTTCTCCTGACAAGTTATCTAATTCTACATTAGCTTGCTTCATTTCGGTTAAATAGTATTGACACCACCTAGTGAATGCCAATATCCACATTGAGACTACCAAAGCATCGTTCCAACAAGACCAGTTAGACGTACTTGCCAGAGGTTGTTGTAAAACTCTTTTCTGCTTATTTAAAATGGGTCTGATCAATTCAATTACTTGTCTTTGTTGCTCAGGCGTACTATGAGCGACGATAAATGCACAAGTATTTGTCATCTGCCCTTCCCGTGAAAGTTGGAACAGTCTTGAATTCCTGCTTTCAGCTGGGCCTATCAATGAAACGATTTCCTCGATCCAGATTTTGCAAGCATCATCCGTATCAGCTTGCTCACTTTGAAGTAGAGGTAAAACTAGATCCCGAAACAACCACGGTTCTGTCCATGGTAATTGGCGCATATGGCCTCTCATCGAATCGATTACGTGCCTCAAATCACTTCCAGATAGCTGTTCTGGTAGTTCGCTTTTGAGTGCGACTAATAATTTCTCGTATTGATCACGTTTTCTTTCATCATTTGCCGATCTGTTCACCAACCAACCTAAATATCTTACCTTTTCCGTGCGGTCAAATCTTGAAAGCAAGCCCAGCTCTGATGTGACGTCCTTAGTTTGATCAATCATCTGCTCTAGAGCATATAAGCCCATCCATCGAATTAAACCGTTACAACTATTCAATAAAGTGCATGTGCGGGAATAGTTTGGTAGCAGCTCTATGGATAGGGAGATCTCGCTAACAATTTGGCTTAACAATGACAGCCTAATTATGTCAGCATGATCCGGCTCTTTCGGAATTTTAGGCGATTCTTCAGCAACCAGTTCTAACAATGATTTTGGGTCATATGACCAAAGCAGTTTTATTGCAAAATATTCTGACCAAGTAAGTGCTGTATATTTAGTCATATGGCACATATGATGAAGCTGGTAAGAGCTACACAGCAGCTTTTCAATTGGTCTTTGAAATAGGTGAGGTTCTAAGACAGTTATATCAGTATCCAGATCTTTATGGGTGCGCTGTATCGATTTAGTAAGGTACCCCATGAGATTCTGTAAGAACGAGGTTTCACTTAATATTTCTTGAAAATCTGTATCACCAGCTCTAGAGTTTGCCAAAAATTCACCAACCACTTCCCATTGATCCATGAAATCTTCAGAGCTGACCTTTTTCTTTACCCAGGCTAAGAACCCCTGAGGATCGATCAAGTTAAGTGAGTCCCCTTCTAATAGCTCAAGAGATATCAACTTGTCTTTCAGTGGTGCACCGTATAATCCTGTTAATGAAGGCTCGTTAGCCCATATTGATAGGATGTCGCCTGCTAATTCATTATTCAGTATTTTTAGTGGCTCGTATCTTACATTTTTCCCTGGAGCTTCGGAAGAAACATATAGTTTGCTTAATCCAGGGTTGTTTTCTTCAGAATCAGATGTTTTTGCCTCTAAGTCCTTCAAAAGGCCACTTTTATATTTTTCAACCTCTAACAAAGTATCAGATGGTATCGGCGTAATAAGTAAGGGATAGTTCTCTGCCACTTTCTGCAAGGAATTTGATAAATTAAAGCCAACTATTGGTAAGCCATCGCTTCCTATAATCAGGATATATCGGTCGTGGAGCTTTCCGTCTTTTAAGCCAATGATTCTGAGGTTTATTTTTGAAAGGGTTCGTTTATTGTTTTCACAAGCAGTAACTAGATCGTCTACTCTATTACGATTAGTAGGGTTTTCCTCGTCACCTTTTTGTTTTGGTAGTGAGGTAAATACTATGTAGCTACACTTAGGCGCAGCATATAAAGAAAGCAACGATAATCCAGCCGAATCAAAATAGGGATCGAAAATTATTATTTGGCTGTCGTTATATTTTGAAAAGAGAGCTTTGAACCATTCGACAAATTGTAAACGGCCTTCACCATCGCTTGGTCCATAACGTTCGAAAAACCTTGCATCCGATTTTTTTGGGTGCAGTTTATTAAAAATAGGGCTTAGCTCGCGGTTTACAGCAACCCAAGGGTCAGCCTCCCGGCCGCCCACTTGGCTAGCAAACCCATGGTTTCCTGTGTTTTTAGTTAATACTGCTTTCACGCGGCTAGATTGCTTTTCTTTGACCGTGTTCTCTAACCAATCAAATTTAACAGAGCTTGAATTACCACCGACCACATTAGCTTGAAAATTTATTTCTCGAATATATCCAGTGCGCCACCTGCAACATAATATATTTTCTTCGCTATCTTCGACATTAAAACCATAGATTTCTAGTTCAGTAGAGTCAGCGATGGATCTAACTGTTCTATCAATATCAAACTCGCGCATATATATGCGGTTGTCGTACTGTTTCGCATTTGCAATCCTTGAGTATATAATTTGACCGCTGTTATAGATCTTAATGTTGAATAGAAAATCAGGGTAGTTAGGAAGATTCTTGGCGTCGAATTTAACGCTTAATTTCCGTCTTTCATCGCCCCAAACAACTTCAAGTAAATTTTTCTCTTTTTCATCTAAAGTCGGAAAAACGAGAAACTCAATATCACCAAATCGCACTTTATCGTTATCTTCAAAGTTCAATCCAGTGTCAAAATTTAGATGTTCGACGATAAACTTTGTAAGGTCGGAACGATAATTATGGTTGTCCTGGAAGAGAGATGATTTATCTACTTGAGTGATCGATGCGCTAATGGCACCCGCTGCTCCATGGGGGCTAGTAGTCGAGTGAAGTTCGAACGCATCCTTGTTAAGAAGATATATTACGGGTTTATAAACTAATTTTTTTGGATCTAAAAATATTGTGCCAAACTTCTCATCAAACTTATTTTTTCGCTCAAGACCTAAAGTATCGCTTATCGTGGAAATATTAACTCCATCACAAAGCATTTCCAGAAAATCACTTAATAAATTGCTACCGATGTACAGATTAAGCCGGGTTATTTTCGCTCTGCAATGTTCAAGATTCGTAAATTTGTCATTATTGCTGAAAGACCAAGAATTATTAGAATGTGAGTATGGTACTACACGACCATAGATAATCCGGTTTTTAGTCGTTTCTGTGGAATGAACTTGAAGAATCCAAAGCTGTACAGCGCATGGCCGAGGATCACCGTAGAATAAGCGAGCCAGCCTAGTGTCACCTATTAGGTCTTTTAATGTTGTGCTGACCTTATTGTCTTTAAACGCTTTATTCATTCTTGCCCCGATTTATGCACTTGTATCTACTATGTAATTTGGTACGTTCCTCGCCGTTACCATCTACCATTTTATAGTGTTTTACAACACATGAGCTTCAACGTAACGGCAGTGTGTCTGTCGTTATATGTTTGAGCGAAAGGAACTTTGTTCTATCAGTACAAACTATTGATTTATAAAGATTATTTTTATTTTTCCTCTTGCATATTCTCAACCTCATGAGAATATTTAATGAAAGCAGGAGGACATAATGAAAAGATTAGCACCCTTAACTACGGCAATATTGGCCGCTGCCCTGGCTGGCTGCGCGGCTACCCCACGAGCTTACAATCCGGAAGAGTCTCGGGCCTTAAACCTGGCGAGAGCCGGTGGCATCTACGATATGGACTTGCGGGATTCTGAGGATGGTACCCGCTCCTACAATAAAGGCATGTTGGTGCCATTACTGGATCTCGCCAGCCTGGCGACCTCATTCGGTGCACCGCTTCGACATCTATCGGGTAACCAAACGTTTTTGTTCAACGCTACCGACATCCTGATGACACCGGACAATCCATCGGCGAGACCAAGCCTGATGGGATGGATGCCTGCGTCGATGGCCACTTCAGAGGCTCAGGCCTATGAGCAGTATGTAAATCTGGTTGACCAGGCCATCCGGGTAGCTGCCAATGATATGGCGTTGAGTGCCACCAAACTCAGTAACGTGGAAACGCCTGAGATTGACGGCCATCCACTGATGCTCTGGTCGATTGAAAGCACTGAGCATGGATGCGGTGCTGGTCAATGTGTGGTTGCTTACAACATCAAAACGCCGAATCGCTGGAAGTCTCCGGCCTACGTGGAAGGCGCTGAGCCTGAAAGCTACAACATTGCGGCCAATCATCCAGAGAATTATTCCCGCCTTGTTTTCCGGCAGTCAGATGAGCAACTCAGCTTCCCTGTGGACGAGTTCTACCGCACGATCAGTGGTGCCTTACCATCCTGGATGGTGGTGTACTTTCCTCCCGGCACCGTCACCCAGGATGGCGAACCGCTACCGTACCCTGTGCTGTACGAGCAGGGGCAGCGACTGATGTTCAAGGAGCCAGATCATGAGTGACTGGCATGATGAACTGGAGTTCGCGCTGTTGCCGCTTGAAGACGCCAAAATCGATAGCGACTGCATGACCTCTGTGATCAGCAATGCCCTGAGCGAGCAAGGCATCTTCCATCAATGCCGTATCGGATACGCAGAGGACCGACTGAGCCTAATGGTCACTGCTCCCCATTGTTGGATCGAGCTCGAACAGGGCTGGAGTATCGATATCCGGCTCAGGCAGTGGCTGGGCGATGAGGACGACCTCCCTCATGGCGTATTCCAGCCATCCAATTACCCGAGAGTTCGATACCAAGGCAGTGCGTGGCTGGTTCCACACCTTGATGCGGGAGATTTGAGGTCGATGACAAATGATGCCTACAGCAAGTTGAAAGTGCCATGGCTCGCCGGGCGAGCCAGAGCGGCCTGACGCCGGTCGAAACTTGCATTTTCTCAGGTTCTGATAGCTTCGAAGTAAAGAACTATCGGGGACTGAAACCATGGTGAAGGTAACAAAAATAGTAGCAGTGGGACTCGCCGGGATCGGCGTTGTGGAGCTCGCCTTAAGGGGTACCGATGCATCGCTCTACGCATGGTATCTATTGTTGGTGCTCTGGGTGATCCTACTGCTCATTCGCTTCGCAATGGCCGCAGTCGATGCTTACAAGACAGTTTTTACTAAGGGACCCGATGGGCAAATGACGTTTCCTGAATTCGAGAAAAAGATGGCGTCGTTTAGTCGAGGTGGTGGTAGGGAAGAAAACGGTCCAAGCAGCACGACAACCTCTGGCACCGGGAGTCAAGAAGGCGCAGGCGATCTGTTCGATGACTTCAGAGTCAATCCGATCCTCCGAGAGGATGATCCGTTCGGGGAGTTTTTCGACTCTTGAGGTGGTTCCTGATGGGTACACATCAGGGGAACCAACTGCTCAGGCCGCTTACCATGACAAGTAACCATTTAAAACAGACCGGCCAAACGGAACCACTTATAACAGACTGAGGAGGCATGAATGTTTATACGCGCCTATTTGAGAGCATCGACCCAGGAACAAAATGCCGAGCGGGCCAAAGCATCGCTAATCCAGTTTGCCGAGCAACACGGTCAGCGCATTGCTGCCTTTTATACCGAGAACGTCTCCGGTGCCACATTGCATCGTCCCGAACTGATGCGACTGATTGCCGAATCTGGTGAAGGTGACATTGTACTGGTAGAGCAGATAGACCGGCTTGCCCGCCTTAAACAGCAGGACTGGGATACGCTCAAACAGAAGCTGGCAGCCAAGCGGTTGGCGATTGTCTCGCCCGAGTTACCAACGAGTTGGCTGGCTCTGGACAAGAAAGACGACACCGGCTTTACCGAATCTATCTTGCAGGCGGTCAACAGCATGATGCTCGACATGTTGGCAGCGGTAGCCCGGAAAGACTATGAGGACAGACGTCGCCGACAGAATCAAGGGATCAACAAGGCTCGCAGCGAGGGTAAGTATCAGGGGCGTCAGCCTGATCTGAAGAGGCGGCAACACATCGCCAGTTTACTGCGCACTGGCCATAGCTATAACGAAATCCAGGACATCTTGGGTTGTTCGCGCCATCTGATTGCCTCTGTCGCAAAGGAACAAAAGCAGTCAGGTGCAGCATAGGCTGCAATTTGCAATCAAAGAACGAAAACAGGAGAACTCACATGATCGATATGTTCGTCACACTCATTGCTTTCCTCGGCTTTGTCGCCGTTATCCTGGCGATCTGCGGCATCACATACCTGAATGCTGACAAGCTGGAAGCATTTCTCAACCGGAAGCTTAAAGCACGCCGCCAGATCGATAAAAATTCCAGATAATCTGGGGTAAACGGCTACTTTTGCCCAAATTGGCAAATTACAGACCCGTGGGTTTGTCTCTGCGGCCAGTAGCATTTCTCTTGAACATCAACCAACAGGAGAATGCTAATGAGCAAACCCAAAACCATTCAGGAAATCACCGATAAGTGGCATGAGGTGGCGCGCGCCGGGGAGTTTGACCATCATCAGGGGCGCCGAATGGCACTTGGTCAATGCAGACAGTATCTACAATCACTTTCCAAAAGCCTGGATATGGAGCGAGCGCGCCTTCGCTATCTCGCTCAGCGACTGTCGGACCATTTCTGGGCGCATAATGAGGCTCATCGAACCAAAGAAACGAGAGGCTATCCTGGCCATCACGGCTGCCGGGTGAGAATGCTGCACGGCAGCTTGGAAATGCACTGGTACTACAACACCTTCGTAAGAGTGAAAAACGGTAAGGGACATGCGGTTTTCAGTGAACACATCCGCCGTGCCCTGAAACACCGGTACTCAAAACCCGCATTTAACCGCGCTCACGACTGGGAAAGGCCCATCATTGAGGAGACCGAAGCCGGGTTTGAGATAGTGCGTATCATGAATGCAAACCTCACTCACATGCGCCGTCTCGTCAGGGCAAACCTGAAGCAGTTGGACAGTTTGGAGGCGCACTTCGATGGCCTTCGGCCTCCAGAATCCTAAACAAAAAATCGTTCAGGCCCGTCCCTTTCCGACGGGCTTTATGCATCTATTTTAGTGGATGATTACAAACAGTATTTGGCTTGAACTACGTAATCCTCTGGGTACAAGATTTGTCGAAAGACCTAGATTTTTTTGTATTCGCACCGACCTGTGTATACGATAGTTTGACAATAAAAAGCAATTCTTACGGTTGACTGCGAGGGATATGTGAAAAACTGCTCAAAAGGATCAATTTGGAGAAAGTGGGACCTCCATGTCCATACCCCATTTTCAATTCTGAACAACCAGTTCGGCGACGACTTTGACAATTACGTCAGAAAACTCTTTCGGTCAGCAATAGATCATAATGTAAGTGCCATTGGCCTGACCGACTATTGCCTTCTTGACGGCTATAAAAAAGTAGTCGAAGACTATATTCTCAACGATGATAAACTATCTGAGCTATTTGATGAGGATGAAATCAGGAAAATTAAGAATATTGCTATTTTCCCAAATCTCGAGTTTCGCTTGGACAAACTCGTAGTAGGCAAAGAGGTCGACTTAAAATGGAATAGGCGGACCAACTTCCACGTTATCCTTTCCAATGAATTGTCTCCCACATTAATCCAAAGAGAGTTTTTATCTAGAATACAGTTTGAAACTCACGCTGAAACAGGGCTTAAAGCAGAGAGAAGAGCCTTAACCAAAGAAAACTTGATAGAATATGGTGAAAGACTAATTGAAGAACACCCCGAGTTTAGAGGCCAATCTGCCCTTGCGGTAGGGATCTGCAATGCCTCGGTCAATACAAGCGAAATAGCAGAACTGCTCACCGAAGATGGAAGATTCAAAAAAAACTACTTGTTAGCTTTGCCGTGTGACGAAGACCTCAGCAGAGTAAGTTGGAACTCGGCCGGTCACGGTACTCGGAAGACACTTATTCAACAGAGCCAACTGATATTCTCATCTAACAAGCGTACGAGAAGCTTCTTGCTCGGAGATTATCACGATAATCCTACCTCTTTCAGAAAAGAATTTGGCTTACCTAAAGCTTGTATATGGGGTTCTGATGCACATGCATACGACACACTTTTTGAGCCTGACGAAGAAAATAACACTTGGATAAAGGCTGATCTTACTTTTGAGGGCCTCAAGCAGGTAGTATTTGAGCCGAGGTCACGGGTTGCTATTCAAGATACCTGCCCTGGCGATAAGGTAAGCTATGAAGTTATAGACTCTGTTCGATTCAAAGATTCCAGTGGGAAAAATATTTTTCCTGAATATAAAATAGAATTAAATTCGGATTTAAATTCGATTATTGGTGGCAAATCCTCAGGGAAATCGCTTTTACTCTATCATATTTCAAGGACGGCAAACAAAGAGGAAACCGTAAAGAAGTGTGATCTAGCAAAGGCAAGTACTTATCCAGAATTTGAAAATGAATCAAATTTCGACTTTGAAATCACTTGGAACGACAACACTAAACAAAGCTTTAGAGAAACAAACGACCAACGACCAATAACCTATATACCTCAGCTATATATAAATAAATTAGCCGAGGAAAGTGGTCGAGATCAACTCAATGAGCTTGTACTCGAAATTCTATATCAAGACAGGGAAATAAAGCTAGATGCTGAAGAGCTTTTTAAAAAATGTGATTCGTTGAATGAGAGCATCAGTACACAGGTTACAAAACTTGTATCCCTCAGACACAAGTATGCAAAAGAAAAGAGCGAAAAGGAAAAAATAGGAGCTGAGAATTCGGTAAATAATGAAAGAGAAAAAATAAAAGAAAAAATAGAAAAAATAAAAAAATCATCAGGTTTTACTCCTGAAGAAAGCAAGATTTATAAAAAGCTTAGCGACAGATTGTCAGTTAGTGAAAAAAGGCGTTCGTCTCTTTTAAGATATATTGAAATACACACTGAGCTAAAAAATGAATTAGTAAGAGAGATGGAAGACTCGTTTAGAAACGTAGCTCTTATGACGAATTCTGAAGAGTCAGAAAAAAAACGGTTTCACACTGGAAGCCGCCTTGTTCAGATAACACTGGCTAAGATTCAGAAAATTATTGATGACCTGCCAATAGAAGCGGGAAAGAACATTCGCCGCGCTAATAGCTTGATAGGCTCGCTAGATGAAAGAATTATAAATACCACGGAAAGTCTTGAAAAATTCTCGTCTAAAGTAAAAAGCCAAAACGAATTGAAAGGACTTCTAGAGGCGCAAAAACGGGAAGAAGCTAAGCTTAGAGCTATTCAAGAAGCAGGCAAGAAGGTCAAAAGCACTCTCGAACAAGGAAAAGCAGCTTCTGATCAGCTTAAAGCCCTGTATGAGCAGTTGTTTGACACATATGGTGAAATAGAGGCGCTTTTCAATGGTGCTGCGAAGATAGACAATGAAAATATAACGCTTCAAGCTAGCCTAGAATTCGATCACAATAGTTTCGATTCTTTCATAAACTGTTTTGATGCCAGAGGAAGCCTTGCAAGTATTCTAGGCGACTCGATTGATAGTGAAAACAATTATATTTACTCAAAAGACACGCATTTAGACTCTATATTCACCCTGAGCGAGAAGGTTCGAGATTTCTCCCAGATCGCCCATAAAGTTCGAAAGAGTGCGAACGAGGAACTAATCCTTAGAAATCTACTTCAGGATTGCTTTTACATATCTT
The DNA here is from genome assembly GCF_902806985.1 of Pseudidiomarina piscicola. Taxonomy (GTDB): domain Bacteria; phylum Pseudomonadota; class Gammaproteobacteria; order Enterobacterales; family Alteromonadaceae; genus Pseudidiomarina; species Pseudidiomarina piscicola. The sequence goes on along the minus strand of NZ_CADCXY010000002.1, from coordinate 348,918 downwards.
TTAACTTGCTTTATAAAAATGACGACATTATCAGCATGTCGCCCGGTAAGCGAGGACTGGTGCTTCTCCATCTCATACTACACTTGAGCAATTCCTCTCACCCTATACTTATAGATCAGCCTGAAGATAATTTAGATAACCGAACAGTTTATAATGAACTCCGCGACTTTATTAGGGAAAGGAAAGAGAAAAGACAAATCATCATGGTCACTCACAACGCTAATATGGTTGTATCCACGGATTCCGAATGTGTTATCGTCGCGAATCAGGCTGGCCAGCAGCATGATATGGAAAACGAGCAATTTAGATTCGAATATGTTTCCGGCGCCATGGAGTGCACGTTTTTCGAACCAGATGCGCCTTCATTGCTTAAGAAATTCGGCATTAGAGAGCATATTTGCGAGGTTCTAGAGGGGGGGCAACTTGCATTCGAAGAGCGAGAGCGTAAGTACGCTTTCAAGCGATAAGGACAACTTAAGGCCCGATCGAGGTCGGCACCGGCCAGGGAGAGGAAGAGGTGCAGTTATCGACGCTGGTCGACAAGCTCAACGAGCGATTTGGTACTGAATTTACCCCGGCGGATCAGCTGTTCTTCGATCAGGTGAAGGGAACCGCTGTTGCCAACGAACAGCTACGGCAGGCCGTCATGGCCAACAGCCTGGAGAATTTCGAACCGGTATTTAACAAGCAGCTTGAGAATTTGTTTGTAGAGCGAATGGACGGCAACGAAGACATCTTCATACGCTTGATGAACGACGAATCCTTCCGCAATATCGCTTCTCAGTACCTGATGCGGGCTGTGTATAACCAGGTCAAAACCAGCGTTGAATCACAGTAACAGAACAAAAAAGGGATAACGTCCGTTATGAAAGCTACAGAAGCCAAGTTGCTCGACTTCCTGAAGAAGTCGCCACAATTTGTCATTCCGATTTACCAGAGAACGTATTCCTGGTCTGAACAGCAATGTCGCCAACTGTGGGACGACATTATGCGAGCCGGCACCAACGATGGTATATCAGCACATTTCATTGGCTCGGTGGTCTACATCGAGAAGGGGCTTTATCAGGTGTCCAGTCAATCACCATTGCTGGTCATTGATGGGCAACAGCGACTGACTACCACCATGCTGATTCTTGAGGCGCTATCTCGACACCTTGGGAACACAGAGACTCTGGAGGGGTTTTCGGCTAAGAAGCTGCGCAATTACTACCTGCTTAACCCGTTGGAAGACGGTGAGCGAGCTTACAAACTGCTATTGACCCAGACGGACAAAGAGAGCCTGCTGGCGTTGGTCACGCAGAAGCCGTTACCTGATGACGGTTCTCCTCGAATCCAAGAAAACTTCGAGTTCTTCAACAGCCAGATTGAGCGGCTAAACGGGGAACTGGAAACCCTCTGCCGGGGCCTTTCAAAGCTCATCATCGTTGATATTGCGCTGAGCCGAGACCAGGATAACCCGCAACTCATTTTTGAGAGCATGAATTCCACAGGAAAAGCTTTGAGCCAGGCTGACCTGATCCGGAACTATGTGCTGATGGGACTGGAGCCGGAGCATCAAACTCGGCTCTATCGCGACCACTGGCGTCCGATGGAGGTGGAATTCGGGCAAGAAGGCTATGGCGTTTACTTTGACAGCTTCATGCGTCACTACCTCACGGTTAAAACCGGGGAAATTCCACGGTTAGATGAAGTGTACGAGGCTTTCAAACAGCATTCACGTCGCGCCGAAGTTGCGAGTGCTGGTGTCGATTCATTGGTTGCCGAAATACATGCTTTCGCTCGGTATTTTTGTGCGATGGCATTGGGGAAAGAAACAGATAAACAGCTCGGAATGGCATTTAAAGATCTGCGTGAACTCAAAGTCGATGTGGCATATCCGTTTCTGTTGGAACTTTACCATGATTACCAACAGGACAATCTGTCCCAAGATGACTTTCATAGCGCTATTCGGCTGATCGAGGCTTATGTGTTCCGTCGTGCCGTTTGTGCCATCCCCACAAACTCGCTGAACAAGACCTTTGCGACCTTTCACAAATCATTGCAGAAGAACCGTTACCTGGAGAGCGTCAAGGCTCACCTGCTCGGTTTGAAGTCATACCGGCGTTTTCCGAATGACGAAGAGTTCAAAAGGGAACTGGCAGTACGCGATCTCTATAATTTCCGCAGCCGGAGTTACTGGTTACGCCGCCTGGAGAATTTCGAGCGCAAGGAGCGGGTTCCGGTCGACGAATACACGATTGAACACATCATGCCGCAGAATGAGAATCTGTCTGCTAGATGGAAGGATGAGCTAGGTCCGGAATGGAAGCGTGTGCATGAAACCTGGCTGCATACGCTGGGTAACCTGACTCTTACGGGCTACAACTCAGAGTACAGCGACCGAGCTTTCATCGAGAAGCGCGATATGCAGGGCGGATTCAAACAAAGCCCTCTACGGCTCAACGAGGGCCTGGGAGCTGTAGAAGCATGGAATGAGGACTCAATTAAGAATCGGGCCGCCAAGCTGGCCCAGGAAGCGGTGCGGGTTTGGGCGGCTCCGGTATTGCCGGACGAGATCCTCGATACCTACCGCAACGTGGCCGTCAAACCAGAAGCCTACAATCTTGAGGATCACCCTCAACTAGCAAACGGGACCCCAATGCGCGCTCTATTTGAGCAGCTCCGAAAGGAAGTCCAGGCGCTCGACCCGAGCGTCACTGAAGAAGTTCTCAAGCTCTATATAGCGTTCAAAGCCGAGACGAACTTTGTCGATGTGGTCCCGCAAAAGACCCGTTTGCGACTGTCTCTGAATATGCCGTTTCACGAGTTGAGCGATCCGAAAGGGATGGCTCGTGACGTGACCAACCTCGGACGTTGGGGAAATGGCGATGTAGAAGTAGGGTTAAGTGAGGAATCTGAGCTGGCCTATGTAATGGGGCTCATTCGACAGGCGTTCGAAAAGCAGATGGGGAACGATGCTGATTGAGCAGTGGGAACAGCGCCCCGGCAACTGGGGCGGAAAGTAGTGGCTGGACGATCACAATGAGCGAGAGTTCTCCAACAGCGGTCGGGGACTCTCCTGGAGGACTTTCCAATCGCTACACATACCTATCTGATTTGGATAACTTTGAGCCCATTCCATGCGCTCTAATAGGTCGCCTCTTGGAGATATGAGCAGCACATACGCTACTAATCTGGATAAGTTGTCGCCGGAATCCCAGTGCGTGGTTTTTCCAAATCAGGTGGAAACGACGTGCTCTCAGTCCAGTAACCTCCCTGCCAGCACTTCTCCCTCTCTTAAGAGCCTCGAAAAGGACTCTTTGCGCGATTGTTGGTGTAGATGTTTACTAATAGGGCTTGAATGGGGCTCTGAAAGGACCTTTATGGTTGACAATGCTACCGGTATATTATATAAATGATTATTCACTTAATTAAGGTGTGAAGATGTCGAATATTGGCCGTCCAATCAATTATGCTGCTCGTGAAGCGAAAATAGAGCGAATCATTAATGGTGCCATCCAGTGCTTCGTTAAGAAAGGCTTTCACGGGGCTGGAATCGCTGAGATTTCTCGAATGGCTGGCGTTAGTCAAGCTAGCCTCTACCAATATTTTTCCTCAAAAAATGAGTTGATCTTGGAAATCGCCAAGCGATATTTTTCAAGAGACATGGCTGCCCTCAAAAGAGTAGAAAGCGCCGACGACTTTCAAACAGCTCTGGAGAAAGAAGCGCACCTCACCGGTGACACGACCGGAACAATTATGTACTTAGAAATACTCGCGGAATCGTCTAGAAACCCCGAGATAAAGAAGATTGTACTTAATTCAAGCAAGGAGCTTTATGATGTTTCGTGCTCGATGTTTAAAAAGTCACAAGACACGGGCGTAATTAGTAATCACCTAACGCCTGAACAGATAACTCATTTTATTTTCGCATATATTGACGGAATATCCTGCCATATTGCAACGGCTGACGCCGAGTATTCGCCTGACATGTTAAGGCTGTTTATACAAACGCTTTTAAGACCTCGACCTTAGTATTTTCGTTTATAGGACTTCACAAATTGACATCGCTTATTTATATAAATGATCAGTTACATATTTATTATGCACGGGCTAATCGAGTTTTCGTATTAGGCATGCTTATTTGTACTTTACTGCTGTTACAGGGCTGTAGTGAAGAACCGACCCAAACTGCTACAGAAAACGTAAGAGCCGTATCGATTAACAGTGTGGCCGACGATGCTTATGTTAATAGCATTCGTTTTCCAGGAGTGACACAGACAGAAAACCGAAGCCAATTGTCTTTTGGTGTTGATGGTACAGTGAACGACGTTCTCTTCGATATTGGCGCGCAGCTCAACACCGGAGATGTGATGGCTGTTCTGGATCAGGAGCCCTATAGGCTTGCCCTTGAGAGCGCTCGCTCTGAAGCTGAGAAAGCGCGGGTTACATTTGAAGAAGCTAAAACAAATTATGAGCGACTCGTGCGGTTGCGTGAAAATAACTCTGTATCTGAACAGAATTTAGATGCTGCCAGATCGACATACGAAAACGCTCAATCGACGCTCCGTGATGCCCTGGCACAAATCAGGCTTGCAGAGCGAAACCTTTCTAAAACCGCTATCAAGGCACCCTATGATGGGGTCATTTCAAGTCGTAGTGTCGAACCCTTCGAAGAAGTCACTGCAAATCAAGTCGCTTTTACATTTGACGGCATGGAGAAGTTCATCGTTGACTCATCAATTCCCGGTGATCTGGCAGAGTATATATCAAATGACAAAGAACTAGAGATCACAGTGAACTATCGGGGGTCATATTTTAATGCCACCGTCGAGCATTTGGGTGAGCGAGCAAACGAGGGATTAAATTTCCCCGTTAGACTTCGTCTCGACACTTCCCGAGAAAAACGCCCTTTGCCAGGATTAGTGGTTAGCGTCAGTTATCGAATGCCCGACGGAGAAGGCGCGATATTTGTGCCTCACAGTGCTGTTGTTGCTGAGCCTACTGATGGGAATCCTTTTGTTTACCAGTACAACGAAAAAACCGGGAGAGTTAGTAAAGCAGGCATCCGTATTGTTAACGCTGAAGAAGGTGGCTACTGGATTAAAAGTGATCTTCAGAAAGGAGATTCGTATGTTGCTGCGGGTGCTGCCTTTATCAGTGAGGGTCAGAAGGTTCGACCGGCTGAGGAAGTACGATAATGTCTATTACTGCTTTTTCGATAAAAAACAGCCGACTTGTTTTATTTATTTTCATAATACTAACGATCACGGGTCTGGCATTATATCCGGATTACCCTTCTCGGGAGGAGCCCACCTTACCTATCAACCAAACCATCATAACGGCTTACCACCCAGCCTTAGATGTTTATGAGACAGAAGCCCTTATTGCACGACCAATTGAGCGAGCGTTGCGAGAATTAGAAGAAACGAAAAATATTACGACCTCAATAAGGGCAGGAGAAATTTATCTCTCTCTTGAAATAAAAGATGGTACGCCAAGTTATTCGCATGCGTGGCTTAGAGTCAGAGCGAGAATGCACGATGTACTTACTGAGTTGCCGGAGGGGGTATCAGGGCCATTCGTTAATGATAATTACGATGCGGTAGCCGTGATGACAGTAGCGCTAAGTGCAACGGATTATTCTTTTAGAGAGTTGAGGGACAAGGCAAATGAGCTTCGCAATTATCTTTATAGTATTCCAGGGATGGACAAAGTTACGTTGCACGGTGTTACCGATGAACAGATATCAATAGAACTTAAGCCGTTTGTGGCATCACAGTATGCGCTGAACCCTAATGACATCTTTTTACAACTGAGTAAGAGCAATTCTCTCGGGGAAGTAGCGCGTATCAATTTTGATACTCAGCAAAGCCGAATTTTTGTTGAGAGCAGTTATGACGAACTGGCTGAAGTTAAGGAAACCGTGATATCGCTACCAGACGGATCTATGCTTCCGTTGAAAAATATTGCCGATGTCACCAGGGTTCCGGCTAGACCTCTGAATAGTGCAGCATACCTTGATGGTGATCAGGCCATTGTTGTTGCTGGTTATATGGCGCCTGGGCTTAATATGGTGGATTTTAACAAGCAACTGCGCCGTAAGCTGGACGAATGGGGGAGTGAGCTACCGGTAGGTTACCAAATGAAAACCATCACTGATCAGGGGAAAGTCGTTGATCAAGTGATATCGAAAATGATTTCAACGCTGCTCGAAACTATTCTAGTGGTGACGATCGTCACTGTACTTGCCTTGGGTCTTCGTGCGGGATCTTTGGTGGCACTGGCTGTTCCTGTCACGGGTGTTATCACGTTAGTTTTTCTAAGAATTTTTGGCGTAGAACTCAACGAAGTAAGCATTGCGTCGTTCATCATTGCCTTAGGTATACTCGTTGACAATCCCATGGTCATTGTTGAAGACATCTCAAAAAGGGTAGCGCAAGGCGAGGAGAGAGAGTCGGCTGCTTTATCTGCGGGAAAGACTCTGGGGACGCCCATTCTTATTGCTAGTTTAACCGTGATATTGGCTTTTGCTCCCCCGGTGTTCACTGACAATATTACTGCTATTTATATGCAGACACTAACTATTGTCATTGGTGTGATGCTGCTTGTTTCATGGTTTGTCGCTACGATGTTAACACCAATCATGGCTAAATGGTTTATCAATCAATCGTCCAAGACCCGGGGGATCTCTGGCGGTAAACCTTCCTATGTAATGAACGTAATGTCTTCCTTTTGGGACAAGGTTATTTCGCGTCCGAAGTTGTTTCTAAGTGCTTCGGTTTTAAGTCTTGTAGTGGCATTGTTTGTGTCAAGCACCATCCCAGAGGCGTTCTTCCCGCCTTCAGAACGTTCTCAACTACAGATTTCTGTTGAGCTGCCAGCGAACACGCCAGCGGAACAAACGGCTGCTGTAGCTGAAGAGATGACTCAGTGGCTAAGTAATGATGATCGGTTCCCGGAAATTACAGGTGCAACAGCTTATGTAAGTGAAGGCGGACCGCGCTTTATCCTTGGTTTAAACCCTCCTGAACCAGCACCTCACTCGGCATATTTTGTTGTAAACGTCACCAAAGATACGCTTGTCAGCGAGTTTGTCGATAAACTAAGAGCAGAAATGCCTCCTGAGTATCCTTTTGCCGAACTCGAAATCAACCCGTTCTTTATGGGCTCCACGCCGCCAGGAGAGGCCGCTATTCGTCTTATTGGTAACAAGCAATCGAATATTCTAAAGGCTTCAGATGCTATTCAAGGAGCTCTCAACGAGGTAGAGCACACTATTAACGTAAAGCAAGATTGGGAACGTTCCGTTACGAACTTTCTGGTAAAGGTTGATCGTCCCGCAGCTCTATCCACAGGGGTGACTCGTGAGGATATCTTATTAGCACTCCGTGAACATAGTTTGGGAGAAAATGCCTCAGTACTTCGGGAGGGCGAGTATCAAATTCCAATCGTACTGAGCACGAATTTATCGGAGAATTTATCATTATCTCAATTGGAGAATATCCAAGTATTCCCCGAGTCCTCGTCTAAACCGGTATATCTATCTGATATAGCGATCATTGAAACCAGGCATGATCCGTCACTTATTAAGAAGCGCAACCTAACACCGACGGTCACGGTGACAGCATTGAATCCTTCAATGACATCAAAAGAATTAGTTAACTCCATATCAAACACTATTGATGAAGTAAAAGAGCAATTTGGCGTTCAAGTACAGTTTGGTGGTGAGATTGAAGAAAGTGAAGTTACAGCAGAAGCGATATTTGCTTTCTTACCATTGTGTATCTTAGCAATGATTATACTGTTTATTTATAAGTATAATTCGTTTAGAAAAGTGACAATTATCGTCTTGAGCGTACCTTTTTGTGCCATCGGCTTGCTGCTCGCGCTAGTTATCTTCCGTCTTCCTTTCGATTTTATGGCGAATCTGGCCATATTCGCCTTAATAGGGATTATTGTATCGAATGCTATGTTAATTATTGAGCAGGTCGATATTGAAAAAGAATCGGGGAAATCTGAGCTCGATTCCCTTAAATCGGCTTTGATGGAACGATTTCGTCCAATTATGTTAACCCAAATAACAACGATACTTGGACTTCTTCCGTTACTCATAGCGAATGATCCCTTATGGAGATCGTTTAATGTTGTAATTATGGGCGGACTTATCTCGGGAACCGTGGCATCTTTTATCGTTGTTCCAAGCCTGTATGTACTGTTTTTTAATAAAAAGAGCGCGAACGCGTAGGAACTTTTTCATGAATGAGTTGATGCTTTATGTAAGTGTATTTGTTGGGGCCGCGATTCCGGTTCTGGAAGTGTGGATTGCCGTACCTTTAGGAGTAGTGGCCGGTTTGCCGTGGTTCCCCGCAGCTATGGTTGGCTTTATCGGCAACCTTGTATCTTTACTACCGATTATCTACGCCAGTGAAAAAGTAACTGCTTTTGTCCGCCGTTGGCTAAAAAAATCTGAAACTGATGATATAGCTGAATCCGTACCTGAACGTAAAGACAGAAAACACCGAATTCTTGAAAAGTTCGGTGTTCCTGGCTTAGCTTTTCTTGGTCCTTTTCTTATTGGGGTCCATGCTGCGGCCGCATTTGCTATGGCAATGGGAGCTACAAAACGAAGTGTACTATTTTGGTTTACCTTGTCATTGATTTTTTGTTCGTTGCTCTTCGGCTTTCTAGCGGGAATAGGCATTACCGAAGTGTCAGATGGTAAACAGCTACCATTTTCAGGTTAGTGGCTGATGTAGAAAGTGGTTATCAGTTTCAGTGCATCAAAAAATGCAGCTGATAACGAGCACTGACTTTCACATGTGAAAGACACATAGCTAATTTGATCATAAAATGCGCAAAACCCACTCGCGCAAGCCATAAATTTCCAGTAATGACTTGTTTTTTTTAATTTATTTTGATTTTTATCTATTAATTATCAACAAGTTATCATCCACCCTCGCCTTTGTGCCCTTTAAGGGCAATTCCACGGTTCTCCCCCAAGACGAATATTTCCGATGATTACCCCCGATTGATTCACAAAAAATCAGGAGTAGTCATGAAGAAACAGATAACCACCTCAAAAGAGTGTTTGCTGACCTATGAGGAAGTTTGCACTGTTTTGAAAATGTCACAGGCAACTTTACGGCGCTACGTAAAGCAAGGCCGGTTTCCGGCACCAGTGAAGCCAAATCCCAATGGCCGAGCCGTTCGCTTTCGCTACCAGGATGTAAAAGCGTGGCTGGACAAGCTGTGAGAGGGGCTGCGTGATATGCAATACAAACTGCAAGATGACGGGCTCTATGCCTTATCAGGGGACCATTGGCAGCGTGTCGGTGGCTGGATTCAGGTAATGGCTCGCACCAGGCTAACTGACAAACGGCACGGGCACGGAGCGTTGCTGGAATGGCAGAATTTCGATGGTGTGAAGTTACGCGAGGTCGTGTATGCGCGAGATCTCAACAGTGACAATGCCCGGCAGGTACGGGATATGCTGGTTGATACCGGTTATCCACTGACACCCGGGCAGGCGAGCTGGAGCCGGCTTCAGCACTATCTGTTGGAACAGATGGCTCTGGCCGAACCGGCGACAGTGGTTAATCGAACGGGTTGGCACGGTGGAGTATTTGCCACCAGTAACTGGACGATCGGCTCAGCTGAAGAACCGTACCATTTCGTAGGCCAATTATCAGGCTCTCCGACGTTAGAGGAGTCTGGAAGTCTCAGCGACTGGCAGACTTATGTCGGGCAGCTATGCCGAGGCAACCCGTTAGCAATATTCAGTATTGGAACGGCGCTGGCTGCGCCGTTGATTGCGTCGGCTGGGATGGAAAATGGCGCCATCCACTTGGTTGGAGCATCGTCGACCGGAAAGACGACGCTGTTGCAGTTGGCGGCTAGCGTGTATGGGGGAAACCGCTATGTTCGCAGTTGGATCTCAACCAGTAACGGGTTAGCGGCAGTCTCATCAGAGCACAACGACATGTTGTTGCCGTTGGATGAAATCGGCATGGCTCGCCCAGAAGACATCGATACGGCGATCTATCAGATCATGAACGGATCAGGAAAATTACGGGCTAACGTCTCCGGCGAGCTGGCTGCAACCTCCCATTGGCGAACGCTGGTGTTGAGTAGCGGCGAAGTCTGGATTGCAGAGCTGCTTCAGCAGATAGGTAAACCGTTACGCGCAGGCCAGCAGATTCGACTGGTGGAGCTCCCGGTGTTTGGAACCTATGGTGCGTTCGACGAATTGCATGGTCACAAGCATCCTCAACAATTTGTGGACGAGCTGAAATCGTCTTGTCAGCGCTACCACGGCTCTGTCATTCGGGAGTGGGTGTCGTTGCTGACCGAACGTCACACTGAGCTCAGTCAGTATCTAAATCATGAGGTTGGTCGTCTGAGCGGTGCTTGGGCAAACGATCAGATGGCATCCCAGGTGCAACGTGTCATCCGGCGTTTTGCCTTGATTGGTTCAGCACTTTGTCTCGGTAGCAGGAATTTCATTCTCCCGTGGAGCGAGGAAGAGTCCTTGGCAGCCGTCCACCGAACCTTGAAAGCTTGGCTGGATAATAGAGGCCACTCCAGAAATTCCGAGGAATTCCGGCTTCTCAAAGCGCTGGAGCGGGCCATGAAAGTCTGGGAGCGCAGTCTCAGTGATATTGAACAAGCGAGTGCCCAGGGCGGAGCGGGTTTTCGACGCTCACACGAGGGGCGCGAGTTGTGGTTGATCTATAAATCGCACTTCCTAAAGCGGCTCGGGCTGCCGACCCATTACATGAGGGAAGTGGAGGTGCTGTTACAGCGTGACTGCCTGGTGAGCAATGAGCGCTCCCGGGGGACCTACAAAACCAGGGTCAATGGAGATTTGCAGCGGTTTTTCGCGCTCAGGCCTGACCAAGTTAGGCGGCAACTTGAAGAACTGGAGAGGATTGAACATGAGGACTGACACGGTGTTCCCAATTTCCCAGTTTTCCCACTTTGGTTATGGCGGTGTAGGGGTAGAGCGATGACAGAAAAAGAAATGCTGCAACGGGTGTTGCAGGACATGATGGTTCTCAAAAAAATCATTTTAGACCATATCGGTGGCAGCAAGGCTCCGGAGGTCGACAAGGAGATCATGAGCCTTGAAGACTGTGCGGAATACACGGGGCTGAAGAAAAGCACGCTGTACCAGTTAACCTCTCAAAAGAAGATCCCTCACTTCAAGCCAAATGGTCACAGGATTTTCTTTCGCCGTGCAGATATCCTGAAATGGCTCCAGTCCAACCGGATCGCGACGGCGGAAGAGATCGAACGGTCGGCAGCTCAGCATCTGGTGAGTCACCGAAGGCCAGGACGACGGAGTGTTTGATGTGGGACAAGTGTAAAGAGGGGCTTTGAAAGCCCCTCTCGTCACTTAGGCTGCACATTCCCCAACCTCGTCCAGTGTCTCCTCAAATATGTCAGGAAAACTCCTCATGGCCTCTGTACGGCGAGTTTCGAGTATGTCGGCGTAGATCTCTGTGGTTCTTAGTTCGCTGTGGCCCAGAAGCCGGGACAACGAGTAGATATCCACACCCCTGGCCAGTTGATTGACCGCAAAGGTGTGCCGTCCAGCATGGAAAGTCACACTCTTGGTGATACCCGCTCGCATGACCCATTGCGCCAATGCAACGTTGGTGTAGGAGTCATACTTCAGACCTTTGAATACGCGATCACCCGGATTGCCGCGATTCTCCAGGTTTAGCAATCTCACAGCCGAGTCTGGAAGATCCAGGTATTGCAGTGAGTTCCCGGCGTTCACAAGCTTCTTTTGCCGAAAAATGATGCGGTAGTGGCCATCCGCGAATTCCTCTATCTCACCCCAGACCAGCTTGTGGATATCTGACCAGCGAAGGCCGGTAGTGCAGGAAAACAGGAAAGCCCGCCTCAGCACGTCATACCGGCACTCGGCTTTGGTCAGAGCCCGGACCTCTTCGAGGGTCAAATACGTTCGTTTGGTGTTCTCCGGTTTGATGGACTTGACCTGTTGAACCGGGTTGTCGCGGACAATGCCATCCCGATAGGCCTGGTTGAGCGCTGCCCGAACCTTGTTGAAGTAACTGCTGGTCGTGTTCTTGGCCAGTTTGGTTCCAGATTTGGTGGTGGCTTCATGCTGAAGGTAGTGCCGGAACCCCTCCAGGAATCGCTTATCGACTTGTTCAAAGGTCAGTTCAGACAAGCCATGGTAGCGATGCAGGTGATGACGGGTGGAGATCCAGATCGAATGATTGGATTTGCTCCCGGAAGCCTTCTCGTCGGTCAACTGGTCGAAGTAATCGAAGAAGCTGGCCGAAAGCTTGGTCCGATCATCCAATCCATGTCGTGACGACTCGATTTCCAACAGCCGCTTTGCCCTGATGGCCTCAGCCTTCTGATTCACCGTCTTGTTGTGCTCACGCTCCGCCGGAAGGCGGGGTTTGTCGTAGAGGAACAGGTTCAGGGGCTCATACGAGCGCTTCTGCGCCCGAGAACCGTTCTGGCCTGTCTTGGAACCGTGGTAGTAGACCAGTCGCAAGGCACGGTGGCCGTTCTTGTCTGGTTCGCGTTTCTGGATAGTGATTTTCATGTTTTGCTCCTTTTGTGCTCCGAGTGCTCCGAAAACTTATACTCGGAGCACACACGGAGCAAGAGGGGGCAAAACGGATCAAATTGCCTGCAAAGAAATAGAATAAATTTCTTTATAAAACAACGTCTTATTTATATTTTATTGGATGCTTTTCGATCTTTTTGGCCGTTTCACTTCCCGATACAGAACGAACTAAAAATCTTGCCAAGCAGGTCATCTGAGGTGAATTCGCCAGTGATCTCGTTCAAGTGTTGCTGGGCTAAACGTAGCTCTTCGGCGAGTATTTCACCAGCAGCGTGCTGCTCTAGCGCATCCTGGCCGGTAAGTAAGTGCTCACGTGCTTTTTCCAGAGCCGCGAGGTGGCGACGCCGGGCCATGAAGCTGCCTTCGCTGGTGGCCTGATAGCCGACACAGTGTTTCAGGTGTTCACGCAGCAGTTCTACGCCATGCCCGGTTTTCGCTGAAAGGTGTAAAACGGGCACGCCGCCAATGTCTTCAAGCTCCACCGGTTCAGCATTTAAATCGACCTTGTTGCGGATCACCGTGTAGGGTAGCTCAGCAGGTAGTTGCTCGAAAAACTCAGGCCAAATTTCGGCCGGGTGCACGGCTTGGGTTTCGGTGGCATCGACCATAAACAAGACCCGGTCGGCAGCGCGAATTTCATCCCAGGCGCGCTGAATGCCAATCTTTTCGACTTCATCGGGACTTTCCCGCAGACCTGCGGTGTCGATGATATGCAGTGGCATACCGTCGATTTGGATATGTTCCCGCAACACGTCACGAGTGGTACCGGCGATTGCAGTAACAATGGCTGATTCGCGGCCAGCCAGAGCATTCAATAGGCTTGATTTGCCGGCGTTCGGTCGGCCCGCGATTACCACTTTCATGCCCTCACGCAATAACGAGCCTTGCTTCGCCTGCACCATCACCTGATGCATGTGGTCGAGAATGGCTTCGAGATCAGCGGTAACTTTACCGTCACTAAGGAAGTCAATTTCTTCTTCCGGAAAGTCGATTGCGGCTTCAACGTACATTCGTAGCGCAATAACAGCATCAACAAGCTGGTCGATTTCGTGCGAGAAACCGCCTTGTAAGCTCTGTAACGCGGCTTTGGCTGCTTGCTCCGAGTTGGTATCGATAAGATCAGCGATAGCCTCAGCTTGGGTTAAGTCAAGCTTATCGTTGAGGAACGCACGCTCACTGAATTCGCCAGGTCGTGCTGGGCGAATATCTGGTAAGTCGAGTACCGCTTTGATAATCATATCGATGAGTACAGGGCCACCATGGCCTTGCAACTCAAGTACGTCTTCACCAGTAAAAGAGTTGGGTCCCGGGAAGAATAAAGCGATGCCTTCGTCAAGCAGTTCGCCAGCCGGGGTTTTGAAAGGTAAATATTCTGCGGTACGTGGTTTTGGGCAATGCCCGAGCAGGGCCTCAGCCGTTTTTCGTGCTGCAGGGCCACTGATGCGAACAATACCAACCCCACCGCGTCCGGGTGGGGTTGCTTGTGCGACAATTGTATCGTTGCTTAATTCGAAGCTCATTTCTTCTTACGGCGGTCCATCATGCCTTTCTTTTCTAAGCCACGATAGATCCACTGCATCTGGCTAATGGTAATCAGGTTGTTACTTAACCAGTACAATACGAGTCCTGATGGGAACCACAAGAAGAAGACAGTGAAGATAACCGGCATATACTGCATGAGCTTTTGCTGCATTGGGTCGGTACCCGGAGCTGGCTGTAAACGCTGCATGAACCACATAGAGACACCCATCAGTAATGGCAGGATGTAGTACGGGTCTTTAGCTGATAAGTCTTCGATCCACAGGAACAGAGGCGCGTGACGTAGTTCGACACTTTCTAGTAGAACCCAATACAGCGACAAGAATATTGGAAGCTGTAACAACATCGGCAAGCAACCGCCGAGAGGGTTAACTTTCTCTTCTTTGTAGAGCTTCATCATTGCTTGCGACATTTTTTGGCGATCGTCGCCATGGCGCTCGCGCAAGGCTTTCATTTTCGGCTGTATCATCCGCATCTTCGCCATCGACACATATTGTGCCTTGGTTAGCGGGTAGAGCAGCGCCTTAATGATAACGGTGACGGCAATAATCGACAGTCCCCAGTTAATTAGGAAGCTTTGCAGGAATTGCAGCAATTTAAAGATTGGCTGTGCTAACCACCATAAGAAACCATAATCGACGGTTAGGTCGAGGTCTTCGGCAACAGCGGCCATGGCATCTTGGTCTTTAGGCCCAACAAACAGAGTTGCACGCAGTTCCGCTTGGCTATTAGGCGCGATGGTTGCGATTGGGTAGATCACACGCATCAACGCTTGGTTACTGCCTAGTACGCTGGAAGAAAATTGTTTTGTGCCTTCACTACGAGGAATCCATGCACTTACGAAGTAATGCTCGAGCATTCCAACCCAGCCGCTTTCCGTAGCAATACTTAGGGGTTTGTCGCGCATGTCGTCGAAGTCGTACTTCTCGTAACGGTCCTCATCCCATGAGTAGGCACCACCGCGATAGGTAGGCATCATCATGCTTCCGCCAGCTTCAGTGATGACCTGCTTAAGTTGTGCGTAAAACTGCACTTCTTTGTGTGCGGTAGATGCGTTGTTGATGGTGTAGATAACATCGACAGCATAAGATCCTTTGCTAAGTACAAAGGTCTTCGTGATGGTGGAGCCATCTTCTAAAGTGTAACTTAATGGTACCCGCAGGGTATCACCGGTCATGGTGTAGCTGTCGTGTTCCACATGGAACACTGGACGACCGGCTGAAGAGTCGGTGCCATCTTTACCAATAAGCCCCGACTGCGCAATATACAGCTCAGCATTATTGTCATGCAGGAGCTCGAAGCGCGCTTCAGAGTCTTGGGTACGGGCAAATTCACGTAACTGGGCGTTAACGACATCACCACCGCGTAGGGCGATTTGAAGGTCGAGAACATCAGTGGTGACGTTGACTTTGGCGCCTTGAATTGTCGACGCTGGGCTTGGCATTTCACCGGTCGCTGATGCGCTTGGTACAGCATCATCCGAATTCAGGTTTGGATTAGCTGCAGGAACACCGGCATCGCTAGACGGTTGAGAGGCTTGTGTCGGAGCTCGTGCCGACTTTTGAGTACCAGGTGCGGTATCAACGAGCCAGTTTTGATAGAGAAAGAAACTCACTACCAAAAATGCGATAAACAATATGGAGCGTGGCGAATTCATAAGTCCTTCGTCTCTTTTGTACTTTTGTTCGTTGTTTCCGATGCTTTTGCGTCTGGCACCGGGTCGAAGCCGCCCGGATGACCGGGATGACATTTACTAATGCGTTTACTGGCGAGCCAGAAGCCCCGTATCATACCATGCTTTTGTATAGCTTCGATGGCGTATTGCGAGCAAGTAGGTTGGAACCTACAACGCGGCCCAATCAGCGGGCTTATGAACCACTGGTAGAGTCGGATGCAGCCGATTGGTATTGCGCGCATCGCTTGCTTATAGTTCGCCATAAATAATCGAGCCGTTGTTGCAAAACATCACTGTCGAGATCGACGATGCCGCTTTTAGCAATGACGACAATGTCGAATGCCGGTATTTTATGCTGTTTTAGCCTAAAATTCTCGCGAATCTTGCGTTTGATTCGATTTCGATCAACAGCGAGTTTTGCACGCTTTTTCGATATCGTTACGCCTAGTCGAGGATGACCTAATGAATTGGGGGTAGCGAGCATGGTAAGCTCGGCCGTTACGGCTTTCACCGGGGGGGCATTAAAGACTTGCTGAAATTGAGCGGGAGTTAACAGACGTAACTCCCGACCATAGGAATACTGCTTCAATTACGCAGACAGGACTTTGCGGCCCTTGGCACGACGACGAGCCAAAATCTGGCGGCCGTTTTTAGTTGCCATACGAGCACGGAAACCGTGGCTACGCTTGCGCTTTAATACGCTTGGTTGAAATGTTCTTTTCATGACGTTACTTCCGTAATCGGGTTACCAAAAATTTAGAGCGCGAATTCTATCGATAAAAAGGATCAAAGTCAACGATAAAAGCTATCCACAAAGTAGAAAAAAGAATGATTATTATTGTGGATAACCTTCCTGTTGTTGGTCGCATTATTTACCTTTCAGGCTAGCGATTTTACTACTACTTGAGTACAATCGAGAGATTCTAATTATACAATATTTAGCGTTCGATTTTCGGGTCTTTGGTGACAAACTGGTGCATAAGTGGGGCACCAGCGAGGATCGTCGCAATTAAGTGACTAGCAGGGAGTCGAGTGTGAATAAATCGCTGTGGGAGCATTGCACTGAACGCCTACAAAGCGAGCTGTCGACGCAACATTTCAATACGTGGATCCGTCCACTTCAAGCTGACCAAGCTGATGAAACGCTGACACTCTATGCGCCAAACATGTATGTGGTCGACTGGGTCAAAGATAAGTACCTTCATCTAATTACCGACTATTTAGGCGATGCAGCAAAAGAGAAAGGTGGCGAAGCCCCAAATGTGTCTTTTGCGGTAGGCGGTATTGAGCAAAAATCAAACGGCAGCGCACCAGCACAAAAGAAAGTGGAACCTCGTCGCGCTGCGGTCGAGCGGCCTACACGCCGTCAGAGTCCGTGGGATGAAGCAACACCTGCCCCAGCATTCGAGTGTAATATCCATCCTGAGTATACGTTTGATAATTTTGTTGAAGGTAAGTCCAACCAACTTGCGCGAGCTGCCGCCTCGCAAGTCGCAGAAAACCCTGGTGGGGTTTATAACCCGCTGTTTGTCTACGGCGGCACGGGCTTAGGTAAAACACACTTATTGCATGCCGTCGGTAATGAGATCATGGCGCGTAAAAAGGGTGCGAAAGTGTTTTACATGCGCGCCGAGCGCTTTGTACAAGATATGGTTAACGCCTTGAAAAATAACTCAATTAATGAGTTTAAGCGTTATTACAGATCGGTAGATGCGTTATTGATCGATGACATCCACTTTTTTGCCGACAAGAAAGGTACACAAGAAGAGTTTTTCCATACCTTCAATGCCTTACTCGAAGGCAATCAGCAAATTATTATGACCAGTGACCTTTACCCTAAAGAAATCAAAGGCGTAGAGGATCGGCTGAGATCCCGTTTTGGCTGGGGCTTAACGATTGCGATTGAGCCACCTGAGCTAGAGACGCGCGTCGCGATTTTAATTCGTAAAGCTCAGGAACGCGGCATAAGCTTGCCCCATGAAGTCGCATTTTTTATTGCGAAACGATTACGCTCAAACGTACGAGAGCTGGAGGGGGCTCTTAACCGTTTAGCGGCAAATGTAAACTTGACCGGTCGACAGATCACCATTGATTTCGTCAGAGAAGCACTGCGCGACTTGATAGCGGCACAAGAAAAGCTGGTGACGATTGAAAATATCCAGAAGACCGTGGCGGAATATTACAATATTAAGGTTGCCGATTTGCTGTCAAAGCGTCGTAGCCGCTCGGTCACCCGTCCTCGCCAACTGGCCATGGCTTTGGCAAAAGAGTTAACCAACCATAGCTTGCCAGAGATTGGCGATGCCTTCGGTGGGCGTGATCACACCACGGTTTTACATGCGTGTCGAAAAATTCAAGAATTAAAAGACGCACAACATGATATAAAAGAAGACTACAGAAACTTAATCCGCACGTTATCAGCCTAAAACAGGTGGTAGTAGTAGGGCCGGTGCTGCAGGGACATGAATACAGGGGAATAACGGGATGAAATTTACCATTAATCGCGATGCTTTTCTAAAGCCGCTGCAAGTGGTCAGTGGTGCAGTAGAACGACGCCATACAATACCGATTCTATCTAATGTGTTAATACAGGTTGCGCCTGATCACGTTCGCTTAACGGGGACAGATCTCGAAGTCGAACTGGTCTCGGTTTGTGAAATAGAAGGCGGTGAAGAAGGGCAGTTGACTGTACCAGCTAAAAAGTTGGTCGATATCATTCGTAGCCTTCCTGATGGCGCTAGTGTGGAAGTCAGTGCTAGTGGCGAAAAAGCGACGATTCGCTCAGGCCGTAGTAAATTTACCCTAGCCACTCTTCCAGCAGAAGACTTCCCGAATATCGATGACTGGGACAGTGATATACAACTAGTCACTTCACAAGGCGTATTGCGCGACTTAATGGAACGCACGCACTTTTCTATGGCGAACCAAGACGTACGTTATTACCTTAACGGCATGCTATTCGAAACCGATGCTAACACCCTGCGTACTGTCGCAACCGATGGACATCGTTTGGCGATGAGCGCTGTTGAAGTACCTCAGCCAAATTTAGCGGGGCGACAAGTGATTGTTCCGCGTAAGGGTATTACTGAGCTGATGCGACTGCTCGACGATGGTGATAATGAAGTTAAAGTCGCGGTTGGCGCCAACCACATCCGTGTGGAAACGAACGGAATGTCGTTTACCAGTAAACTAGTGGATGGACGCTTCCCTGATTATCGTCGCGTGCTGCCGCAAGGCGGGGATAAATTCGTTGTAGCAGACCGCAATGTGCTTAAGCAAGCGTGCGCGCGGGCGGCCATTTTATCGAATGAGAAGTATAGAGGCGTACGCGTCACCTTAAGTAACGGTGAAATGTGTTTAACTGCCAATAACCCTGAACAAGAGACCGCCGAAGAAGTGATCGAAGTGGACTATCAAGGCGACAGCTTAGAGATTGGCTTCAATGTTAGTTATCTGATTGATGTGTTGAACACGATTCACGGTGAGAAAATTAAGATGACGCTTTCAGGTCCCGATGCGAGTGGACTGATCGAAGATGACGAAGATGATTCTTCACTTTACGTTGTCATGCCGATGCGCCTTTAGGCAATAAGTTGGACTCTGTAGCAGCTACTTATGCATATTGATGCGCTGACGCTTACGGACTTTCGTAACTTTAAAGAAGCGAAGCTAAGCCCGGGGGCCGGAGTAAACTTATTCATTGGTGCGAACGGTAGCGGTAAAACGAGCTTGTTGGAGTCGATTTATTGTTTGGGCTCGGGCCGCTCGTTTCGACCAGGAACGCATCGGCAAGTGATTCGCCATGAACAGGCAAGCTTTACGATTTTTGCGCGCGGCCACGACGAGAACGAGGCAAAACACACCTTAGGTTTTCAACGAGATCGCGAGGGGTGGGTAAAAATAAGAGTCGATGGTGAACAAGTGAATCGCTTCGGTCAAATGGCGAAGCTTGTTCCGGTTCAATTGATGACGCCAGAAACCGTAGAGTTGGTGCTGGGCGGGCCGAAGTTAAGACGGCAATTTCTCGATTGGGGAGTGTTCCACGTGGAACATCGCTTTGGGGAAACTATCACAGGCTTTAATCATCTGTTGAAGCAGCGCAATAGCCTGTTGAAGCAGCGCAAGCAAACGAGCGAAGTAGCCTACTGGGACGCAAAGTTTTGCCAGTATGGAGAGCAAGTCGCGAGTGCTCGTTTGAGTTACTGGCAAGGGTTCGAGCCTGTTCTGCAAAAAAGGCTTAAACACTTTTTGCCCGACTATGAATTCTCTATCCGACTCAAACAGGGTTGGGATAGTGAGATGACATTGCAGGACGCAATGATAAAAAACAAGGCAGCCGAAGAGCGCTACGGTCATGCTATTGTTGGACCACACAAAGCTGAGTTGAAGATGCTCGCAAACGGGGAAGATGTAAAAAGTATACTTTCGCGAGGGCAGCTTAAACTTTTCGTGGCAGCGATAAGAGTGGTACAGGGAGAGTATCTATTCGCTAAAACAGGAGTACAATGTATCTATCTGGTAGATGACATTACAGCAGAGCTCGATGCTGACAGCCAACAAAAGTTTTGTGAGGCACTTGTCGCTACAAAAGCACAGTTATTCGTTTCAGCGATTAATAAGGGCGAATTGCCTGAACTCATTACAAACGCTGATACCAAAATGTTCCACGTGGAACATGGCACCGTCAAGGAACTATAGAGAAACTCGTTATGGCAGAAAATAATTACGATTCGTCCAGTATTAAAGTCCTTAAAGGGCTTGATGCAGTACGTAAACGTCCTGGAATGTACATTGGTGATACTGATGACGGAACAGGTTTGCACCATATGGTGTTCGAGGTCGTCGATAACTCAATTGACGAGGCGTTGGCTGGTCACTGTCAGGATATCGTCGTTACCATTCACTCAGACGGTTCAGTGTCAGTACGTGACGATGGACGCGGCATTCCTGTCGATCTTCACGAAGAAGAGGGCGTGTCAGCTGCTCAGGTTATTATGACCGTATTGCACGCTGGTGGTAAGTTTGATGATAACTCTTATAAAGTCTCTGGCGGTTTGCACGGTGTTGGTGTGTCTGTTGTTAATGCGCTATCAGACACCTTGCAACTGACTATCCGTCGTCAGGGTAAAGTCTATGAGCAGTTTTATAAGTTAGGCGAGCCGGTTGAGCCACTGAAGGAAATTGGCGATACGGAAAAATCAGGCACAGAACTGCGTTTTTGGCCAAGCCCTACGGTGTTTGCTGATATTGAATTTCATTACGATATTTTAGCTAAACGCTTGCGTGAACTCTCATTCTTAAACTCTGGCGTATCGATTATCCTCCGCGATGAGCGTGACGAAAGAGAAGACCACTTCAAGTATGAAGGGGGTATCGCAGCCTTCGTTCAGTACTTGAACGATAAAAAGACTCCGATCCATCAGAACGTATTCCATTTCAGCCTTCAGCGTGACGACGGCATTGCAGTAGAAGTTTCAATGCAATGGAATGATTCGTTCCAAGAGAATATATACTGCTATACCAACAATATTCCGCAGCGAGACGGTGGTACCCACTTAGCTGGTTTCCGCGCGTCACTCACGCGTACGCTCAACTCTTACATGGAAAAAGAGGGGCTGAACAAAAAATATAAAACCAGCGCGACCGGCGATGACGCTCGTGAAGGTTTGACTGCTGTGGTATCAGTGAAAGTTCCCGATCCAAAATTCTCATCACAGACGAAAGAAAAACTTGTTTCGTCTGAAGTGAAAACCGCAGTCGAGCAATCGATGAACGAGCGGTTGTCGGACTTCTTATTAGAACAGCCAACCGAAGCGAAAATCATTGTCGGTAAAATAATTGATGCTGCGCGTGCCCGTGAAGCAGCTCGTAAAGCCCGTGAAATGACCCGCCGAAAAGGCGCCCTCGACCTAGCCGGCTTACCTGGTAAATTGGCCGACTGCCAAGAAAAAGACCCAGCACTGTCAGAACTCTACATAGTGGAGGGTGACTCTGCAGGTGGTTCTGCGAAGCAGGGCCGCAACAGAAAATTCCAAGCTATCTTGCCGCTTAAAGGTAAAATCTTGAACGTTGAGAAAGCTCGTTTCGACAAGATGCTGGCCTCTCAGGAAGTGGCAACGCTTATTACAGCATTAGGTTGTGGTATCGGTCGCGATGAATACGACCCAGATAAAACACGTTATCACCGAATTATTATCATGACGGATGCTGACGTCGACGGCTCGCATATTCGTACCTTGCTGTTGACCTTCTTTTATCGTCAAATGCCTGAGATGGTCGAGCGAGGCTACATTTACATTGCTCAGCCGCCTTTATACAAAGTGAAGAAAGGCAAGCAAGAGACCTATATTAAAGATGATCCAGGTCTCATTGCGTACCTCACAAGTATGGCGTTGGAAAATGCATCATTGCATGTCAACGCTGATGCGCCAGGGATTTCGGGAGAACACCTTGAAAACCTCGTGAATGACTATCAGCTGGCACAAAACTCAATTAAGACCCGTCTATCGCGTCGGATGCCTGAAACCTTCTTACAACGTCTTCTGTACGCGCCACGCTTAACAGAGGAATTGTTGAAAGACGAGTCTACGATGAAGGGTTGGATCGAAACTCTGCAAAATGACCTAACGACGCGTGAAGTTAACTCAGCGACCTATACCATGTCGCTGCAGCGTGACGACGAACGGAACTTGTATCTTCCGGTTGTTATCGTACGTCAGCATGGCATTGACACCAACTACCCGTTGAATTTCGAGTTCCTGATGTCGCGCGACTACGACCAACTGGTTAGTATTGGTGAGCAGATTCACGGACTGGTAGAAGCAGGTGGCTATGTTCGCCGTGGTGACAAAGAGCGCCCAGTGGAAGACTTTGTTGAAGCTGTCGAATGGCTGATTAATGAGTCGAAGCGTGGCGTTTATATCCAGCGCTACAAAGGTCTTGGTGAGATGAATCCTGAGCAACTCTGGGAAACTACCATGGACCCAGAAACACGTCGTATGCTTCGCGTGACCATTGAAGATGCGATTGCTGCGGATCAACTGTTTACGACGCTGATGGGTGACGATGTTGAGCCACGCCGCGACTTCATTGAAACCAATGCACTTAAGGTTGCAAACCTAGACGTGTAACAAGCTTTGTATAGCTTAGCTTAGTTATAAAAAAAGGAGCCGAAAGGCTCCTTTTTTATGCGCATGTGGTTATGACATGCTTAGTTCAATACAGAAATATCCGCGATTTGTAAGAAGAGTTCACGTAAACGCTGCAAGATTGCTTGACGATTTGTGCGTACAGCGGCATCGTCGGCATTCACCATAACGTTGTCAAAGAAGGCATCGACGGGCTTTTGTAATCCAGCTAACGCTTTTAGCGCGCCGGTGTAATTGCTGCTCTTTAACGCATCTTTCGCGCTTAGTTCCGCTTCTTCAAGTGCTTTAACCAAGGCAATTTCTTCATTGGCCGAAAGCAAGCCGCTATCGACCTTGCCTGTGATAGGCGCATCGAGCTTAGCGAGAATATTCGCAACGCGTTTATTCGCAGCCGCCAGTGCTTGTGCTTCCTCGAGTTCGCGGAAGACAGTAACGGCTCGAACACGCTTGTCGAAATCAACGGGCGCAGTAGGGCGGCGCGCAAGTACCGCTTGAATTACATCAACACTAACGCCTTGTTCTTGGTACCAAGGGCGGAAGCGACCCAATAAGAATTCGACGACATCGGTGGTGACTGTTTCGCTTGTTAGTACGTCGCCGAAACTTTCCCGTGAGATATCTACGAGCACGTTTAAATCAAGCGGTAGGTCTTTTTCTACGATGATTCTTAGCAGGCCAATGGCAGAACGGCGTAGGGCAAAGGGGTCTCGGTCGCCCTTAGGCACTTGACCGATACCAAAGATGCCTACTAATGAGTCTAATTTGTCCGCTAAAGCGACGGCACAGCCAGCAATCGATTGAGGTAAGGCATCACCACTGTAGCGCGGTAAATAGTGCTCATAAATGGCTTCTGGAACTCCTGATGGTTCATTATCATTACGTGCATAGTACATACCCATAACGCCTTGCGTTTCAGGAAATTCCAGCACCATCTGTGAGACCAAGTCGGCTTTACAAAGCGAGCCGGCACGTTCAGCGATATCTTGGTTGCTGCCAAGAAGTTCGGCGATGCGCCGTGCGACTTGAGCGATGCGATCTGATTTGTCTTTGATACTACCTAATTGCTTCTGAAAAAGAACACTGGCTAAGCCATCAACGCGCGCAGCCAAAGGTGTCTTTTTATCGGCTTCATAAAAGAACTGCGCGTCGGCAAGGCGAGGGCGGATAACGCGCTCGTTTCCAAGAATGATTTGTTGCGGATCTTTACTTTCGATATTGGTAATAAAAACAAACTGAGGTAACAGGTTACCGTCGTTATCTTCCAAAGGAAAATAACGTTGGTCGTCTTTCATCGTCACAATCAGCGGTTCTTTGGGTACCTCTAAGAACTGTTTATCGAAGCTTGCGGTTAAAGCTACCGGCCACTCAACCAGCGCTGTCACTTCGTCAATGAGCTCTTGATCGCTGGTCACGCGTCCGCCGGCTTGCTTGGCTTGTTCGGCTATGCCGCTTTCGATCAGGGCTCGACGCTTGTCAAAGTCAGCGATAACCCATGCTGCTTCCAGAGTGCGTTCGTAGTCATCAGCATTGCTTAGTTGTGTGCCTTGGGGACAATGGAAGCGATGGCCTAACAAGTGGTTATTTGAAGCAATGCCAAGTACGTCACCTGGTACAAGCTCATCGCCGTACATTAGGGTGACGGTATGGACCGGACGAATAAAGTACGCATCGCCGTTGCCCCAGCGCATCGGCTTAGCCACTGGCAGTTGCTCTAGTGCGCGCTGAACAAAGTCAGGTAGAAGGTCAGCCATGGCTTGACCTTTCACTTCGGCTTTATAAAGCAGCCACTCACCTTTATCAGTCTTTAGGCGGTCAGCCTCTTCGACAGAAATACCGTTGGAGCGCGCCCAACCAGCGGCCGCTTTAGTTGGGTTGCCGTCGGCATCAAAAGCGACGTCAACGGAGGGTCCGCGTTTCTCGACGATTTTGTCGGCCTGCTGGGCCGCAACCTTGGTGATTTTTACCGCTAAGCGTCGCGGAGTGGCAAAACTTTGCACATCGGTGAAGGCTAAGCTTGCGTCTGTAAGTTGCTTGCTCAAACCTTTGGCAAAGGCTTCGCTTAAAGTCTTTAATGACTTCGGTGGTAACTCTTCGGTACCGATTTCTACTAATAGGGTAGCTTCTTGCACGACTTAAGCTCCTTGCTCAGCGAGAGGGAAACCAAGCGCTTCGCGCGCTGCGTAATAGGCCTCGGCACAACCCTTGGCCATGGTACGAACTCGGAGAATATAACGCTGCCGTTCAGTGACCGAGATGGCATGACGGGCATCAAGTAAATTAAACGCATGGGAGGCACGCATAACTTGCTCATATGCGGGTAATGGCAAGTTGTGTGTTAGTAAGCGTTCACATTCTTTCTCGCAAGAGTCGAATCGTTCGAACAGAACGTCGACATCCGCATGCTCGAAGTTGTAGGTTGATTGCTCGACTTCGTTTTGGTGAAACACGTCGCGATACAAGAGGGTTCCGCGTGGCCCGTCCGTCCACACCAGGTCGTAGATGCTATCAACGCCTTGAATATACATTGCCAAGCGTTCTAGACCATAGGTGATTTCACCGGCGACGGGTCGACATTCAAGCCCACCTACCTGCTGAAAGTAAGTAAACTGCGTTACTTCCATGCCGTTGAGCCAAACTTCCCAACCTAACCCCCAAGCGCCTAAGGTGGGCGATTCCCAGTTGTCTTCGACAAAGCGGATATCGTGCAC
This sequence comes from Pseudidiomarina piscicola, assembly GCF_902806985.1. Lineage (GTDB taxonomy): Bacteria > Pseudomonadota > Gammaproteobacteria > Enterobacterales > Alteromonadaceae > Pseudidiomarina > Pseudidiomarina piscicola. The sequence goes on along the minus strand of NZ_CADCXY010000002.1, from coordinate 323,256 downwards.
CAAGGGATCAAAGCCTAACAACTCCAAGGACCCTAAATAGAGTTCCTGAATGTTCTTTGGCGATGGCTTGAGAATGACTTGGAATTGATAGTAGTGCTGTAACCGGTTTGGATTTTCGCCATAGCGGCCGTCAGTTGGACGGCGGCAAGGTTGTACATAGGCAAAGTTCGCAGGCTCAGGCCCTACGGCGCGCAAAAAGGTCATGGGATGGAAGGTTCCGGCACCGACTTCCATATCCAGAGGTTGCACAATGGCACATCCTTGTTGCGCCCAGTAATCTTGGAGCGCGAGGATGAGACCCTGAAAGGTTTTTACATCATAGCTGGCCATGTGTTGTTCTCGTGCTGATTTTTAATCGAAAGTGGCGTAAATTATACCCTTTGTTGGCCTAGGGTTACAGGAGCAGGTGCAAAAATGACAGCGAGTGTACATCGATGCCAATGGTGTGGGACCGATCCGCAGTACATGGCCTATCACGATAACGTCTGGGGCAGGCCTGTGGCAGACAGTCAGGAACTGTTCGCCAAACTATGCTTGGATGGTCAACAAGCGGGGTTAAGTTGGCTTACCATCTTGCGTAAACAGGCTAATTACGAAGCGGCTTTTTGCGACTTCGACCCGGAGCGGATCCTGCAGTTGCCAGAAAGCTATAAAGAACAACTGATGCAGAACTCCGGAATTGTCCGGAATCGCTTAAAAATAGAGTCGATATTCAAAAACGCCCGGGCCTATAGTGAGTTGCGCGATCAAGGACAGCCATTTAATCAATTTTTGTGGGGCTTTAGCGATGGAATGCCAAGAATCTTCGCCCGCCAAGGGGGCGACATCCCCACCTCAGATGAAGTTTCTGCTACTATGGCTAAAGCCCTGAAGAAAGCAGGCTTTAGCTTTGTTGGGACAACTATATGTTACGCCTTTATGCAGGCTGTTGGCATGGTCAACGATCATGTTGTTGACTGTCATTGCTATAGCGACGTTTGCGATGAAATGCGCCGCTTTTCCTTAACTAAATGAGATAGACATGGTCGACATTATTTTAGCCGATTATCAAAACCCTAAACATCGTCAAGCGGTGGTTGCAATGCTTGATGATTACGCACGTGATCCAATGGGGGGTGGCGAGCCATTACCGGATTCGACGAAAGAAAGTCTGGTAGACGAAATGGCCAAGCGTGATTATGTATTTTCACTGCTGGCCTATGTAGACGATGAGCCTGTAGGCCTCGCAAACTGCGTTGAAGGGTTTTCCACGTTTGCTGCAAAACCCGTTATGAATATTCACGATATAGCCGTTATCGAAGGCTTTCGCGGGCAGGGCATTGCTAAACGATTACTTCAAGAAGTGGCGACCTTGGCGGAATTTCGCGGCTGCGTAAAACTGACGCTTGAAGTATTAGAGGGCAACGAGCCGGCAAAAGTTGCCTATGAAAAATTTGGTTTTGAACCCTACAAGCTAGACGAAGCGACAGGAAAAGCCGAGTTCTGGCAAAAGTACCTATAGTTCGGCCGCTCTTACGTACCCTTGCGAATAAGGTAACGGTAAGGTGCTTGTGTGGTCTCAGCTTGAAGCAGTTGATGGTCCATAAAGCGACAAAAACTTGGAATGTCACGGGTCGTCGCCGGGTCATCGGCAATGACCTCAAGTACCGCACCAGCTTCGAGTTTGCGAATCGCCAGCCGGATCATCATCACCGGCTCGGGGCAGCGTAACCCAAGGGTATCGAGCTTTTCTGTAATGGCTTCAGACACCTGTATTGCTCCCATTCTAGCTTTGGTGGTAGGAATAAAAAAACGCCGTAACAGCAACTGTTACGGCGTTTTATTTTACGCCAAAAGCTTGGCCAGCAAAAGAGCGCTTAGCTCATCCGCTCGTATACCGTAGCGATGCCTTGACCAAGACCAATACACATGGTGGCGACACCAAGCGTTGCGTCTTTATCTTCCATTAGGTTGATCAGTGTGGTTGAGATCCGCGCACCTGAACAGCCGAGTGGATGACCCAACGCAATAGCACCACCATTGAGGTTCACTTTTTCGTCCATTTGGTCGAGTAACCCAAGGCCTTTCAAGACCGGCAGTGACTGCGCGGCAAAGGCTTCGTTGAGTTCGAACAAATCGATATCATTGATGCTCAAGCCTGCGCGCTGCAAGGCTTTCTTGGTGGCGGGTACAGGGCCAAAGCCCATAATAGATGGATCACAACCAGCCACTGCCATCGCGCGAATTCTCACCCGCGGTGTTAAGCCCAAAGCCTTGGCCTTATCTGCCGACATGATAAGTGTCGCAGCGGCACCATCTGAAAGCGCTGATGAGGTGCCGGCGGTGACCGTACCATTGGCAGGATCAAATACTGGACGCAGCTGCGCTAAACCTTCTGCGGTTGTTTCTGGGCGAATTACTTCGTCGTCTTTGATCAGGCGTAATACACCGTCGGCGTCGTGTCCTTGAATAGGCAGGATCTCGTTCGCAAACCGACCTTCGGTGGTTGCGGCGTGAGCGCGCGCATGTGAACGCGCACCAAAGGCGTCCTGTGCAGCGCGGTCAACGTCAAATTTACGAGCCAGCAATTCAGCGGTCATACCCATTGAGCCTGATGCACGTGCCACCGACTTGTTCATACCAGGATGAAAGTCGATACCATGCGTCATGGGTACATGGCCCATATGCTCGACACCACCAGCGATAAAGATTTCACCATCGCCAGCCATAATAGCCCGCGTTGCATCATGAATGGCCTGCATTGATGAACCGCATAAACGGTTCACAGTGACGCCTGCCACATGATGTGGAATGCCTGCAATTAACGCCGCGTTACGTGCGATATTAAAGCCTTGTTCTAAGGTTTGCTGAACACAGCCCCAATAAATATCTTCCAGTTCTTTAACGTCTACTTGAGGGTTGCGTTCAAGCAACCCTTTCATCAGTTCTGCTGATAAGTCTTCAGCTCGGACGTTACGGAATACACCATTTTTAGAGCGCCCCATTGGGGTGCGAATACAGTCGACTATAACTACGTCTTTCATAATTTCCTCCGTTAGCCCGCAAAGTACGATTTATTGGCTTTAGCCATTTCGCGCAGGCCATCGGTGACTTGATACATCTCGCCCAGATGCGCGTATTTGTCAGCAAGTTCGACGAACTTCGCTAAACCTACGGTTTCTAAGTAACGGAAAGGTCCGCCGCGGAACGGTGGAAATCCTAACCCGTAAAGCAAGGCGATATCACATTCGGCGGCTGAATTGATAATGCCCTCTTCGAGGCATCGAACACACTCATTCACCATTGGAATCATGGTCCGTTCGATCACTTCGTCGGCACTGAACTCTTTACCGGTTATGCCTAGCATTTCGTAAACTTCAGGGGCTTTTTCTTTACTTGGACGACCTTTTTTGTCGACACCGTAATTATAAAAGCCTTTACCGTTCTTCTGACCGTAGCGCTCAGCGGCTGCCAACTTGGCGATGGCGCTACTGGTATCGCGCGGCATGCGCGATGGGAAACCGTCGGCCATCACCTCGGTACAATGATCAGCAGTATCAATACCTACCACATCCGATAGGTAGGCTGGGCCCATCGGCCAGCCGTACTGACGTTCCATGACTTTATCGATAGCCGCAAAGTCGGCACCTTCGTCGACCATGCCAGCGAAGCCAGCAAGGTATGGGAAGAGTACGCGATTGACCAAGAAGCCAGGGCAGTCATTCACCACAATAGCGGTTTTACCCATCCGAGAAGCATAAGCAACTACCGCTGCTACGGTCTCGTCTGAGGTTTTTTCGCCACGAATCACTTCCACTAAAGGCATCTTGTGCACAGGGTTAAAGAAGTGCATACCACAGAAGCGTGATGGATCTTTAAGGTTCTTGGCTAAACGGTCGATGGAAATAGTTGAGGTATTCGACACGATAATTGCATCGTCGGCGACGACGTCTTCCATTTGCGCCAATACTTTACCCTTGATATCTGGGTTCTCAACAACGGCCTCAACCACAATATCAACGTTTTTCACTGCATCATCAAGCAGCGTAGGGGTGATAGAAGATAGCACCTTGGCCATTTTCTTATGGTCGATTTTGCCGCGCGATACCATTTTGCCAAGTATCTTGCTGGCTTCGTCCATGCCTTGGTCGAGTGCGTCTTGACGAATATCTTTCATCACCACGGGTACGCCCTTGTAGGCCGACTGATAGGCAATTCCGCCCCCCATGATGCCGGCACCAAGCACGGCGGCTGTGTTGATTTCTTTAGTGGCCTGTTTACCGGCTTTTTTGGCCTTGCTCTTGACGAACTGGTCGGCCATAAAAATACCCACTTGGGCATGACAAGCATCGGTTTGAGTGAGGCCAACAAAGGCTTCGTTTTCCGCATTTAAGGCTTCTTCGCGATGCGAACGTGCACCTTGCTCGATAGCTTTGATCGCCGCATGCGGTGCTGGATAGTGTTTACCTGCCTTGGCCGCGATCATGCCTTTAGCGGTTACCAGCGTCATGGTCAACTCGGTGTCATTCGCTTGTAATGGGTCAAGTTTCGGTTGGCGCTTGGCTTGCCAGTCAAGGTCACCGTCGATTGCTTGCGCAACCATATCTAAAGCAGCGTCGCGTAGTTTTTCTGGCGCGACGACGGCATCAACAAGCCCGACTTTTTGCGCGCTAGCGGCCGAATTGTTTTTACCGGTGGTAATCCACTCAAGGGCATTGTCGGGACCAATGATACGCGGTAAGCGCATGGTGCCACCGAACCCTGGGATCAGCCCCAGTTTTACTTCCGGTAGACCGATGGTTGCAGTGGTGTCAGCCACCCGGTAGTCACATGCAAGTGTCGCTTCACAACCGCCACCAAGGGCAAAGCCAGTGATCGCTGCGACCGTCGGTACCGGTAAGTCTTCAAGTTGGTCGAAAACCCGCGAGGCTTTGTGAACCCACTTTTTGGTATGTTCGATATCGGCAAATAGAGTTTGGAATTCAGTGATATCTGCACCTACAATGAATGTAGGTTTGCTGCTGGTGACGATAACGCCACGAAGGTCTTTGGTTTCGGCGAGTTGCGCTAAAGCCTGACTGAATTCTTCCAAGGTTTTCTGGTCAAATTTGTTGACAGAGCCTGCCGCTGCAAACTGCAGCTCAGCGATACCGTCAGAAACAAACTCGACCCGAATGCTATCACCCTGATAAATCATATATGGTCTCCTGATTTTCAGATTGCGCTCGGTTAGCGTATGATTCAAAGTCACATCACTTAAAACATAAGTTGTGATTCTAAGTAGTGACAAGAGTTTGGCCCGATTAGGTCCATTTTTCAATAACTATTTAAACGTGCGTTTGAAATTATGCAGTCAATTCGAACAAAGTTATGTGCGTTACTCTTTACAGCGGTTTTCGCAACCGCTGTTATGGCTGAGCCTAAAATTCATGATCCCTTATTAGCTGGGGGCGATCAGCGTGAAATGCAACGGCAGCTGTTCGTTAAAGCAGAGTATGCGGCAAAACGAGGTCGCTTAAGCGAGTATCAGCAACTGCTCGACGAGTTGGTCGGCTACCCGTTGCTACCTTACCTAGAATTGGAACGTTTACAGCAAGTTGGCTACGTAGCGAATGAAGCGCGCGTGCAAGAATTTTTTGCCGCAATGAAGGGCACCCCGTTAGATTGGCAGTTGCGTTACCCATGGCTTGACTACCTTGCGAAAAACAACGAGCAGCAGCGGTTTTTGCGCGATTTTATTTACCCAGGACGCCTTGAGCACAGGTGCTATTTTTGGCGCTTTACCCTAGCGCAAGAAACCCAACCTAAAGCTGCCGTGATGCGCGCTGTTGATCAGCTATGGTTAACGGGCGAGTCACTGCCGAAGGCCTGTGACCCTTTATTAGCCACTTGGACCGCGGACGGGCGCCGCACCGACGACAAAGTTTGGCAACGGGCGAAACTCGCAGCCGAAGATGGCAAGCACACCCTTTTACCTTACCTAGCGAAGCTCGTTGATGCGCCCACCGATGCATTAATCAAGCACTACCGAAGTGTGCGCCGCAATCCAGCAAACCTGGTCCGAGAACTCGATGAACTGGCGACGCTTGCTGCCATGCCAGATGCCACTTCGGGGCCGCGCGTCGCCAGTATTGTGACGTACGCGCTGGGGCGGCTCATTTGGCGTGACCCAGATATTGCTATTAGAACCTTCAATCAATTGCCGAGCGCTATTGTGCTTAGTGCGGCACAGCAGACGTCGCTACAGCAGCAGTTTGCCGTGGCGCTGAGCGCGAAAGATCATGCCCAAGCGGGCGTTTGGTTGGCGCAGGTTGAGCCGGGCCAACAAACCGCCGCCACCATGCAATGGCAGTTGGCGGAGTGGGTACGTGAAGCAAACTGGCAAACGCTCATTGAAAACCCAGTGGCCACGATGGGCGTCGACGCCGAGCAAGCGCAATGGCTCTACTGGAGGGCGCGGGCGTTGGCGGAAACCGGCCAGCAAAAGCAGGCCGAGGCCATGTACAAGCGTATTGCGAAACAGCGTAGTTATTATGGGTTTTTAGCAGCCAGCAAGCTGCAGCAGCCTTTGCATTTAGCCCGTGAAAAGTTGCGTTACAGCGCATCAGAAATGGAAGCAACGCGAGCCTTACCCGCTGTGCAGCGAGCCTACGAGTTTCTGCAGTTAGAGCGTTATATTGATGCGCGTCGTGAATGGTATCAACTACTGCAAATCTCTGAGCCACGGCAACAGGAACTGTTGGCCGCTTTGGCATCGCAATGGGGCTGGCACGATCAGGCTATTTATACCTTAGGACAACTAGGTGAATTCGGTGCCATTGAACAACGTTTCCCGTTAGCTTATGCCGAAGAGCATCGTGAGAACGCCCAAGCGGCCGGCATCGATGCAAGTTGGGCCTTTGCCATTTCTCGGCGCGAGAGTGCGTTTCGCTTTGATGCCTATTCACATGCCGGCGCGCACGGGCTGATGCAGCTTTTGCCAAGCACCGCCAAATATATTGGTAAACGCGACTACGCACGCCATGATTTACAGTCGGCAAGTGTCAATATTCGGCTTGGTACACGCTACCTAGCCGACCTAAAACGCCGCCTCGGCGGTAACTGGGTTGTGGCTACAGCCGCCTATAATGGCGGTATTTATCGCGTGGTTGATTGGGTTCCTGAGCAGGCCATGGCGATCGATCGATGGATTGAAACCATCCCCTATCGAGAAACTCGAAATTATGTGAAGAACGTATTGGCGTATCAGCAAATTTATCTGCTGTTAGAGGAAGACCAGCCGCCACAAAACCGCTTTACTGAACTGGCCGAGATGACGATCGATAAAACCACATTAGGGCTTTAAAGCGCATGGCGAAGTATTGGATACCCGCAGCAACCACTGTTGCAGAAATTGAAATAAAAAACAGTCGCTTTATTACGTCATTACAGTGGGTTACCTCTGCCGCAGAGCACCAAGCGCATATTCGCAGTTGCCAGCAGCAATGGCCTGGTGCGAATCATTATTGCAGTGCCAGTGTGTTTGCCGCCCCCGACGATAGCCAAGCTTATGCCATGAGTGATGATGGCGAACCGAGTGGTACGGCGGGGCGACCCATGCTAACGGTTTTGCTAAATAGTGGTCTGGGGGAAGTATCGGCCGTGGTGGTGCGTTATTTTGGCGGCGTTAAGCTCGGCACCGGCGGCTTACAACGCGCCTATACCCAGGCGACCTTAACGGCACTTGAACAATTACCAAAAACCGAAAAAATAATTCGCAAATCAGCCTATTTACACTACGATTATGCCGATCAAAAAGTTGTTTCACATTGTCTGGCGCAGTACGATGCCATTACGGAGCGACAAGACTTTGCGGCAACCATTGAACAACAAATTGCGTTGCCGGAGCAACAATTTGAAGATCTTGCGACCGCATTAAAAAACGCGACACAAGGGCGTGTCGCACTAAAAAAACATCAAACTGGGGATAATTCGTGCGCCTAAGAGGTATTCTTCGCATACTGGGGCTATTGATATGCGTATTTAGCGTCACCTTACTGCCACCGGCAGCGGTTGCCATTATTTATGGTGACGGCGGTGGTACCGCCTTTGCCTTAGCCTTTGCGATCAGCCTGTTTATCGGTTTCTTGGTGTGGTACCCCAACCGTAAAGAGCATTCCGACTTAAAAGTTCGAGATGGTTTCTTGCTGACAGTTTTGTTCTGGACCGTGCTAGGCATGGTCGGGGTGATGCCGTTATGGTTTGCCGAAGAGCTGCCGTTGTCGTTTACCGATGCGGTATTCGAATCTTTTTCCGGTTTAACAACCACTGGCGCGACGGTCATTCAAGGTATTGAAACCTTGCCACACAGCTTGATGTTTTACCGCCAGCAACTGCAGTGGTTAGGTGGTATGGGTATCATCGTGCTCGCTGTCGCTATTTTACCCATGCTAGGCATTGGTGGTATGCAGCTTTACCGCGCGGAAATTCCAGGGCCGCAGAAAGACACCAAAATGACCCCCCGCATTGCCGATACCGCGAAGCACCTCTGGTACATTTACGTCGCGCTGACGGCGGCGTGTGCGGTGGCCTATCACCTGGCTGGAATGAGCTGGTTCGATGCCATAAGTCATGCGTTTTCAACCATCGCCGTTGGCGGCTTTAGTACCTACGATGCCAGCATGGGGTATTTCGACAGCAGCACGATTAATACCATCTGTGTGGTCTTTCTTATTCTTTCGTCGATCAACTTCGCTATTCACTACGCCTCGATAACTGGGCGTTCGTTGATGAGCTATGTGCGCGATCCTGAAGTGAGAGCGTTTTTGGGCATTCAGCTAACCCTTATTGCCATTGTTTTTATTACTGTATTAGCGCACCGAGAGTTCACTTCGACCGGTACGGCGTTTAATCAGGCGATGTTTCAGGCGGTTTCGATTAGCACCACGGCCGGGTTTGCGACAACAGATTTCGCTTCGTGGCCATTATTTCTGCCAATCATGCTCATTTTTGCCAGTTTCATTGGTGGCTGCGCCAGCTCTACCGCAGGTGGTTTGAAAGTGGTGCGTGTGGTTTTACTTTTCCGCCAAGGGGTGCGCGAGCTTAACCGCTTAGTTCACCCCGCGGGAGTGTACTCGGTAAAACTTGGGAATCGCATTTTACCCGCTCGGGTTGTCGAAGCTATTTGGGGCTTCTTTGCGGCCTATGCGCTGGTATTCGTGGTGGTTATGTTGGGGCTTCTGGCGACCGGATTAGACGATATTACGGCGTTTTCTGCAACCGCTGCTTGCCTAAATAACTTGGGGCCAGGATTAGGTGATGTCGCAGCAAACTATGCAACGATTCCAGATACAGCGAAATGGCTGCTCGTTATTGCGATGCTTTTTGGTCGCTTAGAAGTTTTCACTATTTTGGTTTTGCTTACGCCTACCTTCTGGCGCTCCTAAAAGAACAGGGCGCTTGGTTGGAACAGGCGCTCGACTTCGCGGATATACTTTTTATCGACCAAAAACAAAATAACATGGTCATCGGCATGTAGCACCGTATCGTCGTGGGCAATCATAACTTCGTTGCCGCGAACAATGGCGCCAATGGTGGTGCCCGGCGGCAGTTTAATTTCACTAATTGATCGGCCGACTACTTTCGAGGTTTTTTCGTCGCCATGCGCAATCGCCTCAATGGCTTCTGCCGCACCTTTTCGCAGTGAGTAGGCATTTACAATATCACCTTTGCGGATCAGTGAAAGGAGTGCCGAAACGGTCGCGCGTTGGGGTGAAATTGCGATGTCGATCACGCCATCCTGCACCAAGTCAACGTACGCCTGGCGCTGAATTAACACCATGGTTTTCTTGGCGCCCATCTTCTTCGCTAGCATTGCCGACATGATATTGGCTTCATCGTCGTTGGTGACCGCAATAAACACATCAACATCTTCAATGTGTTCATCGCCAAGCAGAAGGCTGTCTGAGGCATCCCCTTCTAACACTAGCGTGTGACTGAACTTTTCATCAAGCATTAGGGCGCGCTCAGCATTACGCTCAATCAATTTAACGTTGTGGTTTTCTTCCAGTAAGCGGGCCAAACCTGAACCGATATTGCCGCCCCCTGCGATCATGATGCGGCGGTATTGATGCTCGAGTTTCTGCATCTCCTCCATCACCATCCGCACATAGCGCGTATCGGTAATGAAAAATACTTCGTCGCCGGCTTCAATAATGGTAGTGCCCATGGGGCGAATCGCTTGGCCTTGTCGAAAGATAGCCGCAACGCGGGTTTCTACATTCGGCATGTGCTCTTTCAACGAGGAGATAGCATGGCCAACCAATTTACCACCGTAATAAGCCTTTACTGCGACTAAACTCGCTCGCCCTTTGGCGAACTCCATCACCTGCAGAGCGCCGGGATAATCAACCAAGCGTTTAATGTAGTGGGTTACTTGCTGTTCTGGCGAAATAGTATGGTCAACGGGAACATCGTCTTTATGGAATAACTGATCTTTAAAGTCGATGTACTCTTCTGATCGAATACGTGCGATTCGTTTCGGGGTGCGAAACAGGGTATAGGCAATTTGGCAGGCCATCATGTTGGTTTCGTCACTTGGTGTCACTGCGATGAGCATGTCGGCGTCTTCACAGCCAGCATTGCGCAACACCCGAGGGTGCGCCGCATGACCTTGCACGGTGCGAATGTCGTGACTATCCGAGAGGATGCTTAAGCGCGCATTGTCGGTGTCCACAACGGTAATATCGTTGTCTTCACCGACGAGGTTCTCAGCGAGCGTGCCGCCCACTTGTCCACCACCAAGAATGACTATTTTCATTAATGCTTGTCCACGATTGCGTAAAAGAAGCCGTCACCGTCCTGCTCACCTGGCAGCCGTTGCCAGCAGGTCGCGCCATCGGGGGCGGTCGCTTGCGGTTTTGCATCTGCGTGACGCTGACAGAATGCTTCTATTTGCTGTTGATTTTCGCTCGGCAGTATCGAGCAGGTTGCATAAACTAACCTACCACCAGGGCGCAACAATGACCAGAGACGGTCCAGCAAAGCTGCTTGGATTTCAACCAAGGCTTCAATATCGCTTGCTCGGCGTAACCATTTGATATCTGGGTGGCGACGAATGACTCCGGTCGCAGAGCAGGGGGCATCGAGCAATATACGATCGTACTGTTCACCATCCCACCAGGTTTCGGGCTGTCCGGCATCACCGGTAAGTATGTTCGCTTGATGGCGTAAGCGCGTAAGGTTTTCCTCGACGCGCTGTAGACGCTTGGCATCAATATCAAGGGCATGTACGGTCGCCGACGGTGTAAGCTCAAGAATATGTGCTGTTTTACCCCCAGGGGCTGCGCAGCAGTCGAGCACACGTTGCTCAGGCTGAGTGTTTAACAACTGCGCGGCGTATTGGGCTGAACAATCTTGTACAGAGAACCAGCCTTCGGCAAACCCAGGCAGCTGGCGCACGTCGACGGCTTTCTCTAGCTTTAAGGCGCTGGGTAGGGCGGCAATGTCTTCACTTACGACGAGTTCTGCATCGTAATTTTCGAGCTCCTGTCGAAATTCAGCCACGCTGATTTGCTGAGTATTCACCCGCAGCCACATGGGTGCTTGGATATTATTGGCGGCGAATACCTGCGATGCTTGCTCAGGGTAGGCAGCTGTTATGGCGTCGGCCAGCCAGCGAGGGTGCCCATGTTGCAGTTCTGGTTTCGTCGCAAATTCAGCTAGCAGTTGTTCTCGCTGGCGCTGTAAATTTCGCAGCACTGCGTTGATGAGCCCTTTTTGACGGCGCTTTTTGAGTCGCTCCGTGGCTTCTACGGTGGCCGATACCGCCGCATGGTCAGAGGTTCCCATAAATAGAAGTTGGTAAGCGCCCACTAACAGCAGGTGGTGCAGTATAACCAGATCTTTCTTGAGCGGCGACGTTAAAAATCGGGTTGTTGCAGCGTTCAATAACGGTAGATTTCGCAGCACACCAAAGCACAAGGATTGCACCATTGCGCGATCACGTGGCTCAAGGTTTGCGGTTGCCTCAGGTAAGGCTTGGGACATTGACTTACCGTGTTCGAGCACTTGTGCAAGTACCCGCGCTGCAGCAGCTCTTGAGGTTGCGCCTTTACTCATCAGTGGTTCCTTGTAGCACGGTGCCTAGGCTGAACCAATCGCTGCGGCCATTGAGAAACTCGCTTGCGGACATAGCTTTTTTGCCCGGCGGCTGAAGCTCGGTGATGACCAATGCTTGATCAGCGGTCTGTATGACAATACCGTGCTTGTCAGCCGCAAGCACAGTGCCTGGGGCTTCGGAGGCGTCGCTGGCTAGCGTTTCCGCGCGCCAAACTTTAACGACCCCTTTTGCGGTCGCAAGCCACGCCATCGGCCAAGGGTTGAATGCTCTTACCCAGCGCTCCAGCACTGTCGCCGGCTGTTGCCAGTCAAGTTCGGCTTCGGCCTTCGATAGTTTCTGGGCATAGGTCACCAGAGCTTCATCTTGGGGCTTCGCGGCGCTAAGGAACTTCGGCAAATCGGCAAGGGTTTGCAAGAGCGCTTGCGGGCCGAGTTCGGCGAGCTTTGCATACAAGGACGCCGAGGTATCATCGGCGGCAATAGGCAACTCACGACTAAGCAACACCGGACCCGTGTCTAACCCCGCCTCCATTTGCATAATGGCAACGCCTGCTGCGCTATCACCGGCCCATATACTTCGTTGGATGGGGGCGGCACCGCGCCATCTTGGTAGCAACGAGCCGTGCACGTTGACACAGCCAAATTGTGGTATGCGCAACACTGCAGCCGGAAGAATTAAGCCATAGGCGACCACCACCATGACATCTGCGTGGTAACTTGCCAGTTGCGCTTGTGCGTCGGCATCTTTGAGTGACATGGGTTGTTCAACGGGAAGCCCGTGCTGCAAGGCAAGCTGCTTCACTGCGCTCGCTTGTAACTTTTTACCACGCCCGGCAGGCCGATCAGGTTGGGTATAGACTGCCACCACCTCATGAGAGCCATCGGCTAACAGCGCAGCTAAATGGCCCGCGGCGAAGTCTGGTGTACCTGCAAAGACAATGCGCATGAATTAATTCGCACCTAAGCGAGCTTCTTTTTCAAGCTTTTTGCGTATCCGATTACGCTTCAGAGGCGATAGGTAATCGACAAAAAGTTTGCCATTTAGATGATCAATCTCGTGTTGAATACAAATCGCCAGTAGCCCTTCGGCATCCATGGTAAATGACTCGCCGTTGCGGTTCAGGGCCGTGACCGTGATAGTTTCCGCGCGCTCGACTTTGGCGTAAACACCAGGAAACGATAAACAACCCTCATCATTTGCGAACAATCCGTCTTTTTTTGTAATCTCAGGATTAATAAAAACTAACGGTTCGCTCTGATCTTCACTACAATCAGCGATGAAAAGTCGTTTATGGACATTGACTTGTGTGGCTGCAAGGCCTACACCATTAGAGTCGTACATAGTTTCGAACATGGTGTCGATGGTTTCACGCAAACTATCATCTACACTTGTAATAGGTTCTGCGACGGTGCGTAAGCGTTCGTCTGGATACTTTAAAATCGTTAAATTAGTCATAACTCATCATTCGTTAGTTTCATCTTGGTTAATTTTAACGTAATTTGGGGATGAAAACACGAGTTTACAATGGAGCTCAACATGGCTACCTGGCAATTCCAAGCGATTGCGGTCATCGGCTTTTTGCTATTACCTTCAGCAACGGCGTTCGCAACCCAACAAAATGAGACGTCGGCAACAACAGCGACGAGCGGCGATGTGATTCGTTTACGTGAAGACGCACCGCGCGAATATGTGGTAAAGAAAGGCGATACGCTTTGGGATATTTCTGAACTTTATCTCAATGATCCTTGGCATTGGCCGGAATTGTGGCGGCTCAATGATGATATCGCAAACCCACATTTAATTTATCCCGGTGATCGTCTTTACCTATCCTGGGTCAATGGTCGGCCGCAGCTTAGTCGCAAGCAAGTGAAAACGCTATCGCCCGAGGGGCTGCTCGAATCGAAAGGAAACCCGATACCAACCTTCGACCGCGACGCTCTTTCGCCGTTTATTAGCGCGCACCATATTGCGACGGCAGAAGAATTAGCAGCAATGCCACGCATTCTGGGTGACAACCGCGGTGCGCCACGCCTCAATGGCATGGCGCCGGTGTACATCGATGGCGCGGTTGAGTTGAACGAAAAGTACCGCGTCTTTACACCGGTCGAGCAAATGGGCCCTTACGCCTTGCTGCGCGATGTTTCTGGCGTACGCGTCACTTATCAGCACACCAACACGATTGAGGGTGAATTAATTAAACCCCAACGTGAAATTCGTCGCGGTGATGTGGTGTTACCTCCACAGCCAACTGAGTTGCCGGAAATTATCCGCGCCACCTCGGGAGCTGACGTCGATGGCTACGTGGTAGGCACCTTGGATGCACAAGAAAAACAAGGTAAATACAACATTGTGGTGCTGGATAAAGGCAGTAGCCAGGGGGTTACCGTGGGGCAAATGTTCCAAGCGTTGCGACCTGGGGTTGATGTATTTACCGAGAAGCGAGTTCCGGAGGCCGCAAACCCTTATAAGCCTTATGACAATTTATCGCGTGACTGGCGCCAAACGCAGCGTCTTCCGGCGCGCGCAACAGCGGAACTGCTCGTGATAAAAACCTTCCCTGAAATGAGTATGGCGATAGTCGTGGAGTCCCATGAATGGTTTGAAGTTGGCGCCTATTTTATACCTAAGAAACTTATTTCAGATCAGTAACTAACCTTATTCGAAGCACAAGGATGTGCAATGCAAACTTCACTTTCAGATATTTTAGCGCTGACGCGTTTAGTCGGTCATGCGCGACGTAAAGTTCGTCAATTCAGCCATTTGGCCCAAGCTCACCACTTGCTGGCGCAGGCGACACCAACCGCGAAAGATATAACGGCTCTTGAGAAGTGGCTCAAGGGCGGGCGGCGCCGGGTTATTCACTGGTTCGAGCAAGACTACCCTGAACCTTTACGCTTGATACCCCAACCGCCCCTAGTGCTATATGTGGCCGGCGACTGGCAACTCTTGCAGGCGCCCCAAATTGCCATTGTAGGAAGTCGCAAGGCCAGCCCGCCGGGGCAAAATACCGCACGTTACTTGGCTGAGCACTTAACCAAAAGTGGCCTGTTAGTGAGCAGTGGCTTAGCACAAGGTATTGATCGTGCAGCTCATGAAGCAGCGCTTAGCGTGGGGCCGACGTTAGCCGTGTTAGGCACCGGTCCCGACCTAGTATACCCGCAACGCCATCGGCAATTGCAGCAACAGATCGAACAGTGTGGGGCGTTAGTCTCTGAGTTTAGCCCAGGAACAGCAGCGCGCCCTGATCACTTTCCGCGACGCAATCGTATCTTAAGCGGACTGGCTCGCGGGGTGTTGGTGGTCGAAGCACAACTCAAAAGTGGCACCATGTCGACCGCTAGGTTAGCTTTAGAGCAGAACAAGAGCTTAATGGCGGTACCTGGCTCGATCTGGGACAACGGCATGAGCGGTAACCTACGACTACTCCAGCAGGGCGCCGCGTTGGTCACCAGCGTCGATGATATTTTTAATGAGTTGAATTTAGACCGACCAAGCCCCATCTGTAGTCTGGATGCGGAAAATAAATCCGCGCCAAGCTTGGCAAACCCTGCATTGTTGGCTAATGTGGGAAATGAGGCTACATCGATCGACACTATCGTAGCGCGCAGCGGACTACCGGTCGCTGTGGTTTGTGAGCAGTTGGTGTTATTAGAACTAGAAGGGCGAGTGGCTTCAGTCGCCGGTGGTTATATAAAAGTGGGGAGGCGCTAAAGATGTTTGATATCCTCATGTACTTGTTCGAAAACTTCATTCATTCGGACGTAGAGGTCGAAGTAAACCATGATGAGCTTACGGATGAACTCACGCGGGCGGGCTTCCGTCAGCAAGAGATCCATAAAGCGTTGGCATGGTTGGAGCGTTTGGCCGATTTACAAGACAGCCAAAAGCCTTATCTAAACCGTTCTGAAGGTCACACGACTCGGGTCTTTACCGCCGAAGAAACGGCGCGCATCGACTGTGCTAGTCGCGGCTTTTTGATCTATCTAGAAAATTTAGGAGTGCTTGACGGAACGACACGAGAAATGGTGTTAGATCGCGTCATGGAACTGGATATGGCAGAGGTCACCCTCGATGATCTAAAGTGGGTCGTACTGATGGTGCTATTCAACGTGCCCGGCTGCGAAGAAGCCTACGATCAAATGGAAGGGCTGCTGTTCGAAGAAGCGGAAGGTTTGCTGCACTAAATGAGCGAAAACTTTCTCGAGCCTCAGTCGCTGGGCGTACCATGCCCCCGGTGCCAACAAGAACTGCAACTGAAAAAAGGCCGCTACGGCCTTTTTGTGGGTTGTAGCGATTACCCGAAATGCGACTATATGACGTCGGCTGACTTTGATCCCGACACAGATGTTAGCTGCCCTGAATGCCAGTCCGGCAAGTTAGTACAAAAGACCAGCCGTTACGGAAAGTCTTTTTACGCGTGTGATCACTACCCCACATGTAAGTTCTCCGTACCGTTACCACCAGTAGCAGACACGTGTCCCAAGTGTGCCTATGCGCTATTATTGCGCAAAAAAACCACCGCAGGCGAACGTCTAATTTGTGGACGTGAGGGCTGTGATTATAAAACAGAAATACGCTAGTACCCTGAGGAAATCCACATGAATTGGCAGGCAGCAAAAGAAGCCTTTGCGCAAGGTGAACTCTTGGCTTATCCAACTGAGGCCGTGTTCGGTTTGGGTTGCGACCCACGTAATGAAAAGGCCGTTATGAAGCTGCTTGAGTTAAAGCAGCGCCCGCTCAGCAAGGGGTTGATACTTGTGGCTGCCGATTATAGTCAACTCGTTAGTTATGTTGCCGACTTAAAAATCCCCCAAGACAAACGCTTTGCAGTTTTTTCGCAATGGCCAGGACCAGTAACCCTAGTGCTACCCGCAGCTGAGCATACCCCAGCATGGTTGACCGGAGGCCGTTCCCAAATTGCGGTTCGAGTGACAGCGCACGAGCCAACGCGGCAGCTATGCAAAGCCTTAGGCAGTGCGATTGTTTCCACCAGTGCCAACTTGAGCGGCGAGCCATCGTTGTGTAGCGCCGCCGAGGTTCGTGCTGCGTTTGCAGATAACATCGGCTGGGTGATGGACGCCGATGTTGGTGCGGCAACGCGACCTACGAAAATTATTGACCCTCTGACCCAAGCAACGTTACGAGCTTAAAATGAGTCATCCAGCATTAAACCAAGTTATTGACTACCTACAAAATCTTCAGGACCAAATTTGCCAGGCCCTAGAAGCGGCCGATGGCGGTGCCACCTTCGCACAAGAGCAATGGCAGCGCGAAGGTGGAGGCGGCGGCCGTTCACGAGTACTGAAAAGTGGTGGCGTATTCGAGCAAGGTGGGGTTGGTTTTTCCCATGTCCACGGCGAACGGATGCCCGCTTCAGCAACAGCGCACCGACCCGAGCTCGAGGGGCGCGACTTTAATGCTTGTGGGGTATCGTTAGTGATGCACCCGCACAACCCCTATGTCCCTACGAGTCATGCCAATGTCAGGTTTTTTATCGCTGAGAAAGCTGGGTATGACCCTGTATGGTGGTTTGGCGGAGGGTTTGACCTGACGCCATTTTATCCGTTTGATGAAGATATCAAGCACTGGCATGAAACGGCAAAAGCAGCCCTAGACCCCTTTGGCAAAGAGCTTTACCCGAAGTTTAAAGCTTGGTGTGATGACTACTTTTGGTTGAAACACCGAGGCGAAACCCGTGGCGTTGGCGGGCTGTTCTTTGATGACCTCAATGACCGTGATTTTGAGCAGTGTTTTGCCATTATGCGCGCGGTCGGTGATGCCTATCTGGACGCCTATCTACCTATTATTGAGCGTCGGAAAAACCACTCTTATGGTGCGCGCGAGCGCGATTTTCAGCTGTATCGACGGGGCCGTTACGTAGAGTTCAATCTCGTTTGGGACCGCGGAACCTTGTTTGGCTTACAAACTGGCGGGCGTACCGAGTCTATTTTGATGTCAATGCCGCCGCTGGCGCGATGGGAGTACGGCTATCAGCCGCAACCTGACTCGGCCGAAGAAAGACTCTACAGCGACTATTTACGTCCGCGCGACTGGCTTACGGAGCTCTAACGGGCGCAGCCGAATGAAGCTCACGCATTCCACTGACTCGACTTAAGAACAGGTAACATGACTCAATTTACGGTGTTTGGAAACCCGATTGCACATAGTCTTTCGCCGCAGATTCATCAGCTTTTCGCGGCGCAGTTTGGCGGTCAGCTGAATTATGATCGTCGTTTAGCAACCGTTGCTACATTTCCCTCGGCGGTGGCAGACTTTTTTCGTTGCGGTGGGCAAGGTGCAAATGTGACGATTCCGTTCAAGGTCGCGGCCATGGACTTGGTGACGCATTTAACGCCACGCGCACAACGCGCAGGGTCCGTAAATACACTTGTGCCATTAGGTCATGGACAACTTGTCGGTGACACCACCGATGGGCTTGGTTTATGCCGCGATTTGCAGCGACTACTAGCGGCTGAGCTTGCGACAACTAAGGTTCTTATCATTGGGGCGGGCGGTGCTGCTCGTAGTGTTATTGAGCCGTTACAAGCTCTCGGTGCTGAGGTGGTCATTGCCAATCGCAGCCGGGCGCGCGTTGAACCCTTGATTGAGGTGTTCGATGAACTGAAACTGCTTGATTTCGCCAGCCTGCAAGCGCCACCAGAAGCGTTGATGGGAGGCTCCGACTGGCTGCTGATAAATGCCACGTCGGCGTCATTACTGGGGGGCAAACTCGCTATTCATCCGTCGTGGTTTGCCGGTGCTAAGTTAGTTTATGACATGATGTATGGTACCCAGCTGACTCCGTTCTTGAAGCAAGCAACAACAGCAGGCGCGCAGCAAGTTTCTGACGGCTTAGGTATGTTGGTCGAACAGGCGGCTGTGTCGTATGCGCTTTGGCACCCAGGTCAAATGCCCGATACCGCTTCAGTGTTGACCGCTTTGCGATAGTTGCAGGTGCTCATCAATCACGAATCGTAATCGTCGGGTTTAAATCCACCTCACCAGCATGATTGACGGTAGCGTACTCGCGTTGGCGTCGAACCACGGCCAACGGCCCCAACTCACCTTGATTACGGATAAACGCAAGTTCAAAGCCAAATTTGCTGAGCTGGTAAACAGCAAACTTCTGATCCATCGACAGGCGCTCCCACCATTGCCTTGCATCAAAGGCTTGCTGTCTCCGCTCTTGCGAAGTGCTACCGGCTGCGAATGAACTCTGGACTGGTTCCATAAAAGGCTCACTACCTTGGTTATCAAGTGTCTATTTTATATGCAGATGCTAATATGACGATCATCATAGCAGACATCAAGATATTTTTTTGATTCCGAATTCGTCTAATGCAACGTGCACCAGGCTAAAAAACGTTCTAAAAAAAAATCACCGCGTACTAGTAATCGGCTTACATTGTGGTAGTCTATTTCCTCGGTTGAAATTTTGACCGAATCAAGTCTCGATCTGTTTTAGTTTGGCGTTACTTTTTATAGTGCAAAGAGTCAAATTAAGATCATTGACGCAGATCAGTTTCCACAACTGACACAAAATAAAAGAAAAGAGCTGTCAGGGAATCCTAAGAAGTAAAATTCCTTGTAAATCAACCATTTAATATGTCTTTGCTACAAGGTTTTCGACCTTTTACGTGGCAGGCGAAGCTGTTGTTAACAGACTTATCCACAGTGTGTGCACATTTCCTATGTACTTCGAAGCTGGCGTGATCTTACGCCCTGTGGCATGCTTAGCGCATCATTCAGACGCACGGCATCACTTCAATTATGGCAGCAAATAACGCACCCCAAGTTCCCGAAAATCCATTCATTTTAGTCGACGGTTCTTCTTATTTATTTCGGGCGTTCTATGCTCCTCCGCATTTAACCAATTCAGCTGGAGAGCCGACGGGAGCTATTTACGGCGTAGTAAACATGCTACGTAGTCTGATCAAGAAATATAACCCTTCGCATATGGCCGTGGTGTTCGATGCCAAGGGCAAAACGTTTCGTAATGATATGTATGAAGACTACAAAGCGAATCGTCCACCGATGCCGGACGACTTGCGCTCGCAAATTGCACCTTTGCACGCAATTGTAAAAGCCCTTGGTTTGCCACTGCTGTGTATTGATAACGTCGAAGCGGATGATGTCATTGGCACCTTGGCTAGGGCTGCAGGTGATCAAGGTCGGTTCACCTTAATAAGCACCGGCGATAAAGACATGGCCCAGTTGGTGAACGAGCACGTCATGTTGATCAATACCATGACCGATACCTTGTTGAACGAGCAGGGGGTTATCGACAAATATGGTGTGCAGCCAAATCAGATTATCGATTACTTGGCGCTGATGGGAGACAGCTCAGACAATATTCCGGGCTTGCCCAAAGTCGGTGAAAAGACCGCGTTGGCGATGTTACAAGGAATGCAGTCGATTGACGCCATGTATGACGACCCTGAAGCCATCGCCAAGCTTGGCTTTCGGGGCGCCAAAACGATGCCAGCGAAGTTGGTCGAGCACGAACAGATTTTGAAATTATCACGCGAGCTGGCAACGATAAAACTGGATGTTGACCTCGAGGGTATTGAGCCAGAAGCTTTAGCTATTCAAGAGGCCGACCGTAAAGAGCTGATACGACTGTATAAAGAGTGTGAATTCCGTCGTTGGTTAGATGACGTGCTGCAATCGGGACCCGTTACACAGCAAGGCCAAGAAGTGTCAAAGGCAGCGTCAAAGGCTGCCTCAGAAGAGCCAGCGCAGATCTCGCACGACCACTATGAAGTGGTGACCACCGAGAAACAGTTACAAAAGTGGGTTACACGTTTGCAAGGCGCCGAAGCCTTTGCATTTGATACTGAAACCACCAGCCTGAATTATATGGAGGCGGAGCTTGTCGGTATTTCCTTTGCATTAGTTGCCGGCGAGGCTGCTTATGTGCCAGTCGCGCATGACTACCCAGGAGCGCCAGAACAGCTTGATCGCGACATCGTACTTGCCGCCATGAAACCACTGTTGGAGAACGACAAACTGGGCAAAATAGGGCAAAACCTTAAATATGATAGTCATATTTTGCGCCGTTACGACATCCGTCTCGCTGGTATTAAGAACGATACCATGTTGGCCTCCTACGTCTACAATAGCGTTGGTTCACGCCATGATATGGACAGCCTGAGCTTGCAACACCTTGGCCACCGACCAGTTGCCTTTGAAGATATTGCCGGCAAGGGTGCAAAACAACTCACCTTTAATCAAATAGGCTTGGAACAAGCTGCGCCTTATGCGGCAGAAGACGCCGACGTGACCTTGCGGTTGCATGACAAACTGTGGTCTGCCGTCAACCAGGTGCCGTCGCTTATGAAAGTGTTAACGGAGCTAGAGCTGCCACTGGTATCGATCTTGGTCGATATGGAGCAGCGCGGCGTGCGCATTGATGCGCAACTGCTGGCGAAGCAAAGTAATGAAATTGCCCTTGAGCTGGCGAAACTAGAAGAACAAGCCTACACCATCGCCGGTGAAGAGTTTAATCTTGGCTCACCTAAGCAGTTACAAAAGATCCTGTTTGAGAAACTTCAGTTACCGGTTCGCAAAAAGACCCCAAAGGGCGCTCCTTCAACAGCGGAAGAGGTGTTGCAAGAGCTCGCTCTTGATTATCCATTGCCAGATGTGATCATGCGACATCGTGGTTTGAGCAAGCTCAAATCGACCTACACCGACAAGCTGCCGAAGATGGTGAATCCACGAACGCAGCGGATTCATACCTCGTACCATCAGGCAGTGACTGCGACCGGACGATTGTCCTCGAGTGATCCGAACTTACAAAATATTCCTATTCGCACCGCTGCAGGACGCCGCGTACGACAAGCATTTACAGCGCCAGAAGGCTATCGAATTATGGCTATCGACTATAGCCAAATAGAGCTGCGAATCATGGCGCATTTATCACAAGACAAGAACCTATTAGAGGCTTTTTCTAAAGGCCGTGATATTCATAAAGCGACGGCATCGGAAGTTTTTGCGGTTGCTCTTGAAGAGGTTACGAGTGAGCAACGACGGCGTGCAAAGGCCGTGAATTTTGGTTTGATCTATGGCATGTCGGCGTTTGGTTTAGCTCGTCAGTTGGATATTCCCCGTCATGAAGCGCAACAGTACATGGACAAGTACTTTGAGCGTTTCCCTGGCGTTCAGCGCTATATGGAAGACACGCGGGAACAAGCGAAGCGTGATGGCTATGTTGAAACTTTATTCGGCCGGCGTCTTCATTTACCGGAAATTCGCGCCCAAAATGGCGCTCGCCGTAAAGCCGCAGAACGCGCCGCAATTAACGCTCCGATGCAAGGAACCGCGGCCGATATTATTAAGTATGCGATGATTAAAGTTGCCGACTACATGCACCGTGAGGTGCCATCAGAGCAAGCATGGATGGTGATGCAGGTTCACGATGAGTTGGTTTTCGAGGTCCACCAAGACCATGTCGAAGCATTACAAAAAGCCTTAGTTGCGGTCATGGAAGATGCCGTAACCTTAGATGTACCGCTGCTTGCCGAAGCAGGTGTGGGAGATAACTGGGACGAAGCTCATTAAAGTTTGGGCAGAGTTTGAAATTTTTTTTGAACTATTTAATTAAGTGCCAGTCAGAATTATTGAAAGGCGCATGAAACGAGAGTTATGGTTCCGTTTGCGAAGGCCTTTCAGAGATGTTCTCTCCCTGGATTGTAAGTTTTTTGCCCGGCCAAGTCGCCGGGCTTTTTCTTTTTAAGTACCGACCAAATCTTTTTTGCTAACGCTGAGGATTCAGCGGCTGTCGTTTGCGACGGTTGGCTATCCATACCCCAACTAAAATTGCGGCAAGCCCAACACCTTGTTGAATAAAGAAAGGTTCACCGTCAATGACCCCCAAAATTAAAGCCACAATAGGAATCAGATAGGTGACAGAGCTGGTAAAGGTGGTATCTGTAAGCTTGACCACGGTGTTAAATATAATCAGTGCCATCGCCGTGCCAACGACGCCAAGTAGCAAAATTGCCGATAACGGAAACCAAGCCTCGGGCTGCTGTATGGTCGTCGTAAACGGCGTCGCTAAAAGTAGATAGGCCAGTGCCGGTGGCGCCACCAGAAACAGTGAAACCCCGGTGATCGTCAGTGCGCCTAAATCCGGAATATGATGCTTAATTAAATTAAGGTTCAAGCCGTAGCATATCGTGGCGGCAATAATTAACAGGCCGTAGCGATTGAATTCGAAGTTTCCAGATGCGCTTGCGGTGACCAGTAATAGGGTGCCAACTAAACCGATCACCACCCCCAGCCACTGTTGCATGCGGGCGGGTTGACGGAACAATAGTACACCGATGATGAGCGTGGCTAACGGCGTAAAGGTGTTGAGCACACCTGTTACTCCAGAAGGTAACTCCGTTTGCGCAAAGGCAAACAGGAAGGCCGGAATAAAGCTACCGACCAAGCCAACACAAATAAGTTTAAGCCAATGATGTACTTTGACGGTTTTAAAGCGTTTGAGAATAAAGGGTAGTAATACAAAGCCCGCAGACGCGATACGAATTGCCGCTAGCTGGTCTGGACTAAAACCGAGCAGACCTTTTTTGATGAGTAGGAAGGAGCTTCCCCAGATAAGCGCTAACAGGCCAAGTAGCAGCCATGCTTTTAACGGAGGTAACTCAGTCTGCATTCTGCGTTAACCACTCCGAAATCTTTTGTTCAGTTTCTTCCAGGCCAATCTTAGTGAGCGATGAAAACATCTCAACGGTAATATCGCCACCGAACACCATTGCGGCCTCACGAGCCTTGAGTAGGGTCGACTTACGTGGCCCAGGCTTTAACTTGTCGGCTTTGGTGAGCAGCACCAGAACCGGAATTTCGCAGTCCGTTGCCCAATGCAGCAGATCTTGGTCGACATCGCGATAAGGGTGGCGAATATCCATTAAAATCACCAGACCACGCAATGATTCCCGCTGTTGCAAGTACTCACTGAGTGCTAATTGCCACTTCTCTTTTACCGGTAAAGGTACTTTTGCGTAGCCATAGCCCGGTAAGTCGATAAGACGTCGACCGGCTTCAACTTCAAACACGTTTATTAGCTGCGTTCGACCAGGCGTTTTACTGGTACGCGCAAGGCCACGCTGCCTTGTAAGGGTGTTTAGCGCACTAGATTTACCTGCGTTTGAACGCCCGGCAAAGGCGATCTCGACACCCGTATCGTCGGGTAACTGGCGAATATCTGCGGCACTGGTGACAAACTTTGTCGGCTGAAAGTTGAGCTTTGTAAATTCCATGATGTTCTTGATGCTTCGAAGGAAAGCGTATCCTATCACGATTAGGCGTTTAATCCTTAGTAGTTTTGTGTAAAATAGCGACTGTTATTACATTCAGAGCAGAGAAATCGATCATGAAAAAACTCGCATTGTTCGTTGGCTTGTACCTTGGTTTAACTGGCACAGTATTCGCAGCTACAGGGGACGCTGAAGCTGGTAAGGAAAAAGCGCAGGTCTGTGCAGCATGCCACGGTCCAACTGGTAGCTCGCCATCTGATATGTACCCAAAGCTGAATGGTCAATACGCGTCTTATTTGGCCAAGCAACTACACGATTATAAACTTGCTGCTGAAACGGGCGGTGAGCAAGGCCGAGCGAATGCTATTATGCAAGGTCAAGTGGCATCGTTGAGTGATCAAGACATCGCCGACTTAGCCGCGTACTTTGCCGAACAGGATCCGATGCAGGGTACCGCGCCGGAAGATGTTGTCGCGGCCGGTCAAGCGTTTTATCTCGGTGGTGACGAAGAGCGAGGCATCGCAGCTTGCGCCGCATGTCATGGTCCACGCGGTGACGGTATGGGCTTGGCGAACTTCCCAGACATTTCTGGCCAACACCCAGCTTATTTAAAAACGCAACTTGAAATGTTCCGTAGCGGTGAGCGTGGCAACGATATGAACGGCATGATGCGTGATGTTGCAAGCAAGCTAACAGACAAAGATATCGAGATCTTGTCGCAGTATATTTCTGGTCTGTATTAAGCTTAGCTTGAAGAGTTGGCGAAAAAAGCAGCGTTCGTACGCTGCTTTTTTTATGTTTATGTTACAGTGAATACATAGAAAGCCTTTAAAAACCAAGCTATAAACCTATAAGTAATAAGAAACGCATTTTTTAGATCATAAAAATCATTGCGAAAAAATGCTGATTCAGTAGTCTGAATGCCATTCCAGATTACGGGAACCCGCTGTGAAAGCGACTTCCAACGGTTGATTTTCAACTTACGAATCTAATCCAGGGAATAATAATAGGCCAGGAGGCCTTTTTTAACCGAGCAACTAATAATAAGAATAATGCTAGGTTAAAGCGCGAAAAAATAACAATAATAATAATAACACTCACGGAAGTTATAATTGATAACAGGGATGATTTGACAACCGTTCTCATGAATCACACGTGCGCTGTGTGGACTAGAGAGAATACACTAGGCGATGCTTCGGCATCGCCTTTTTATTTCCCGTCAGAGTCAGGTAAACTAAGGGTTAACTTTCGCAATGGAAATTGACCTCATTTATGACGCGCAAAAAGAAAACCCGCAAAACCGGACCATTAGCTGCATCGAAAAAGCCCAAGGCTGACGTTCAGCGCAGCACCCCTGAGCCGAGTAAACATAAAGGTAAAGGGCAAAAGCCAGGGTCGCGCTTTAATGTAGGCAGCAGTGGGCAACAGCGAGGTGGCCAAGCAGAAGCAGCCGCCGACCCGCGCTTTGGCAGTAAAAAACCGATTCAATTAGTGAACCCCAAGGCCACCCCAGCCGTAAGTCCAACAGTAGGCGTAGACCGCGCCGCTGCGCAAGCTGAGCTGCACGCGTTAGAAAACGATCCCCGCTTGCAGGGCTTGCTCGAGCGTATGGAGCAGGGCGAAGACCTCAGTGCTGCCGAAGAAGCTTATGTCGATGAGCGTACGGAACGATTCGAGCAGCTAGCTGAGAAGTTAGGTATTGCGCTAGACGACGAAGACGATTGGGAGGACGATGATGAATGAGCTACCGTTGTGGGGATGGCTGACGATCGCAATTGCGATTGTTATAGTCGCTGTGTTGGCGTTTATTGCCGGTCGTCTGTTAAGTCGATTGAAACAACAGAACCAGCGCCGTGACCAAGCTATCGAAAAGCGTAACGAACGCTTGCACGAGAGTATCGTGACCATTGCCAAGTCGGTGGATCAAGGCCAATGTCCCCTTTCTGAAGGCGCTCTGCGGCTAGTGGTATTGCTCGACTTAAGGGTTGAAGTGAATAAGCCTAATTATACAGAGCGCTATCAAGGCCTGCATACCATGTATGAGCGCATCAAACATATGCCAACGCACGAAGCACGGAAGAAGTACCCGAAGGCCGAAATTCGTCAGTTAGATAATGAACGAGAAGGTTATGAGAAAGAGCTGGAGGACGCCATTTTGGCTGACGTCCGCCAGATACTAAAGGACTTTAGTTAGGGTTGTTTTTAACGACAACGCCGTCTTTAATGACCAAATCGATAGTAGCTAAAGTGGCAATATCAGCTAAAGGATCAGCGCTGACGGCAACGATATCGGCGCGCTTACCAACGGTAAGTGTGCCAAAATCATCAATCACGCCCAACAAGGTCGCAGCCTCATGCGTTGCAGCTTTAATCGCTTCTAAAGGCGGCATTCCAGCTTCCACCATATAGATGAATTCGCGGTAATTTTCACCGTGGTCAAAAACCCCCGCATCGGTGCCAAAAGCGATATTAACGCCGGCTTTATATGCGGCGGCAAAAGTACTTTGAATTTTAGGACCTATTGCTTTTGCTTTTGGTTGCACTAATTCGGGGAAGAAGCCAGGAATTTCCGCGCGCTCAGCTACCGATTTCCCTGCGGTAATCGTTGGAACGTAGTAAACGCCTTTGGCTTTCATGGCGTCCATCACTTCTTCGTCCATATAGGTACCGTGCTCTATCGAGTCGACCCCTGCTTCAATGGCCCGCATCATGCCTTCTTTACCATGAGCATGCACCGTAACCTTCATTTCGTAATCGCGAGCGGTATCGACAATGCCTTGGATCTCGTCGATCATGAACTGTGGGTTCTGACCGCTTTTAGCAACGCTCAAAACGCCGCCTGTGACGGTAAGCTTAATGAGGTCTGCGCCGTCTTGATATCGTGCTCGAACAGCCTTACGTGCCTCGTAGGGGCCATTAATAACGCCATCGGCTGGGGTAGGGCTAGGGTAAAGGTCTTCTTTTGCACCGTTGGTAGGGTCGGCGTGGCCACCAGTTGTGGCAATCGATTTACCGGCGGTGAAGATCCGTGGCCCTTCGACTTTGCCGGCGTTGACCGCGTTACGCAGCGCGATGCTGGCATTATAAGAGTCACCTAAATCGCGCACGGTGGTAAATCCCGCATGCAGGGTTTTCTCGGCGTAGGTGACAGAGTTGATAGTGACGTCGGCGGCACTTTTAGTGAACTTATGAATGTAGCCACCTGGTGCGAGCTGCGAGGTTAAATGGGTGTGCATGTCGATAAAACCGGGCATCACCGTACCATTGCGGCGGTCAATCACGGTATCGTCGGATTCGGCTTGCTGAAAGCCATCGACAATGGCTTTGATGCGACCGTTATCAACCACAATCGTTTGTTTACTTTGCGGCTGCGCACCGGTGCCATCAATCAACTGACCAGCGTAAATGAGAGTGTCGGCCTGAGCGGCTCCCATCGCGAGTAATAAGCTGCTGGTAAGTGCTGCTAACTTTAGTGTCGTATTCTTTTGCGCCATAAGATCCTCTGCTGAGTTGTCTGCGTACTTATCCACCTTACGCCCCCTGTCGAGTTTAAATCAAGCAAGGACTGACGCAGGTATCGCAGAAACTTGCTGAATTAACGCAAGTGGCCGTAAATTGATATACTAAGTAAAAGACACATTCATTTATCGGTACAGAGGTTTCATGTTTCAACGTCTCCGCGAAGACATCAACAGCGTCTACGCTCGCGATCCCGCAGCACGTAACTGGTTTGAGGTTTTAACGACGTATCCGGGGTTGCATGCCATTTGGTGGCATCGCATGAATCACCGATTATGGTTGTGGCGTTGCCGTTGGTTGGCGCGTTTCTTTTCGACCATTGCACGCTGGTTAACGGGCATTGAGATCCACCCCGGGGCAAAGGTCGGGCGCCGCTTCTTTATCGACCATGGTATGGGCGTGGTGATCGGTGAGACCGCTCAAATCGGCGATGATGTGACCATCTATCATGGCGTGACCTTAGGCGGCACCAGTTGGAACCAGGGCAAGCGTCACCCGACCTTAAACGATGGTGTGGTGATTGGCGCTGGCGCCAAAGTTCTTGGCCCTGTGAATGTTGGTAAAAATGCCCGCATTGGTTCAAACGCGGTGGTGGTTAAAGATGTACCGAGCGAAGCAACGGTTGTAGGAATACCGGCGCGAGTTGCTCGCTCACCGGAAAATGCCGAGGTCAGCAAACGCCGAGAAGCTATGGCTAAGCAATATGGCTTTGATGCGTATGCCATCTCAGCGGATAACCCTGACCCAGTAGCAACCGCCATCGGGCGAATGTTAGATCACGTGCAAGTGCTTGATGACAAAGTCAGTGACCTTTGTGGTGCGGTAAACCAATTGGGCGGTAACGTTTGTGAAGAATTACCAGAGGTTGATATGGAAGATGTCGACTTTCTAAGTGAAGAACAAGAGGCCGCCGCAAAACGAAAAAACTAGAGTGAGTTTATGAAACGACTGAATGGGGTGTTGATAGCTCTTTTGCTTGCTGGATGTGCGACTCAGTTGCCGCCGTCCGGGCAGCCGCCGCTACGCACGGCGCAACAGCACGCAGAAACGCCACCCCTACCGTTGTTTAATACGACACTATTTGCTTCTCATCCAGCGGTGGTTAGTCCGCGCCAACTGTTTACTTTAAGTGCCGCACAACAAAGCGCGTTTTTAGCGGACTTTAATGGCCGCCTTGCCCACCTGCCTGCGCATCAACGTATCGCTGACTATCTGCACGGGGTCACCTTTGGCTTCAACTACAAAGAACAAACCTATACCGCGAGTGAGGCCCTCGACTTCCAGGCTGGAAATTGCATGGCGTTGGCGATTGTAACGAAAAGCTTAGCTGATCTGGCTGGGGTCGAGTTGAAGTTTCAACGTGTGAGGAATGCTCCGGTGTACGACCGAGCAGAAAATGTGGTGATGGTTTCAGACCATGTACGCGCGCGGCTTTATTTACCCGGCG
Source organism: Pseudidiomarina piscicola (assembly GCF_902806985.1). Classification (GTDB taxonomy): domain Bacteria; phylum Pseudomonadota; class Gammaproteobacteria; order Enterobacterales; family Alteromonadaceae; genus Pseudidiomarina; species Pseudidiomarina piscicola. The sequence goes on along the minus strand of NZ_CADCXY010000002.1, from coordinate 293,948 downwards.
AGCGTTTATCCTGGGTCACCGTTGACTATTTTCCATCGCGTGAAAGCAGTAATGCGGGCTTAATCACAGAGCAACAATTCCTTGCGCTGTATTATCGCAACCGCGCTGCGGAACTGATGTTGGCGGGCGAACAAAGTGCGGCTTTTGCGAATGCGCAAGAAGCATTGAAGTATCAGCAGAACGATGCCAGCACGTTAAATATTATCGCATTGCTGCACCGTCGTGCCGGTGACGACAGCACGGCAGAGGCGCTGTTTGCTTATGCACTAGCGCAGAACAAGAGCAACTTGAATGTATTGTATAACTATTTAGATTTGGCAAAAAAACAGAACCAAGGGGAATTAGTGCGTCAGCTACAGCAGAAAATTAGTAGCTTACCAGACTACAACCCTTATACGTGGATCGCGTTAGCAGAAACTGCGGTACATCAAGGCGAGCTATCACGTGCGCTGCAGATGTATGAAAAAGCGGCCTATTATGCCCCGTACTTGCACGAAATTTACTGGGGCCAAGCGCGTGTTTACTTGGCGATGGGCCGGCCGGTGACGGCGAAACGCGTGTTACTAGACGGGCTGGAACAAGCAAAACGCTCAGCTACCAAGAAAAGCTTTAAGTCAGGTTGGTACAGTTTTACCAACCCGCAGACACAAAAAAAGCCGCACTAAGTGCGGCTTTTTGGAATTCGTTTAGCTAGTAAACGTTGCCTGAGCAACTAATTACATAGGTACAACGTTTTCAGCTTGTGGACCTTTAGGGCCTTGAGCGATAGTAAACTGAACAGTTTGACCTTCAGCTAAGGTTTTGAAACCGTCTGATTGGATCGCGCTGAAATGTACGAATACGTCTGCGCCTTGTTCTTGCTCGATGAAACCGAAACCTTTAGCTTCGTTAAAGAATTTTACTTTACCAGTTACTGTTGACATGCTGATATCCTCGTAGTGCATGTGAAAATCTAGGGTCTTGCTAATAAAAATACGTGTAATACTTGGGACTTACAAAACGAGGTACAACAATAGACTTCGTAACAGGCCACAATTAGACAGCCGAATTTTTCTAGCGCCCCCGAGTATACGCTTAAATTAGTGTCTGTCAAATCAACTTTTCCAGTTAGCTCTGAAACTTAGCCACGAATCCAGTTTTTGGTGATGTGTCTAAAGGTATCGGTGCCACTTTGATGCAGCCATTCATAGGCGACCATTTCGCTGGAAACGATGTGGATATCGAGTTGACGCAACCGAGCTAGGGCGGTTTGCTTATCCGATTCGCGGCGCGAGCCCACGGCATCCTCGACCACGAAAACGTGGTATCCGGCTTGTTTGAGGTCATGGGCAGTTTGCAAGATACAAACATGCGCTTCCATGCCCATCAGAACGACCTGTTTTTTCCCTTGCTGCGTGATGACGTCTTTAAACATGGGCTCTTGCCAAGCGCTAAAGTGCAGCTTTTCCACCACTCGAGCGTTTTCGATCACTGCCGATAAGTCGTCTACACTTATACCTAGGCCTTTAGGGTACTGCTCTGTTACCAAGGTACAGACATCGAGTTCGTGAGCGATTTCCCCGAGCCAGCGCATACGTGCGATTAACTGGTCGCGCTGATGAATCACCGGTGCAAGTTTTTCCTGGACGTCGACAATGACTAGCGTGGAGTTAGCAACATCTAACAACATAAGGGATAGCCTCAATGCATGATTAAAATGTTGAACTATTGTGCCGTAAACCGCTTGCTATTCCTATAGCTTGGTTATAGTTTGGACACCAAAGGACTGGGAATATAAGCATGCCGCAGAAGCAACCGCAAAAGAAACTAGCTACTGGCTCGGCCGATGAATTACTGCGAGCCTTTAAAGTTAAGGTGACAGGCAATATTTTATGGGCCGGTGGCCTGACTGAGCTGGTGCTCTCGATCGCTCAATTTCTTTTGGGCAACTACGCGCAAGCGGGCGCGATTCTATTCGCCGGCATTTTCTTTACGGCAATGGCGTGGTTTTATCATGGCCAACGCATTCCTATCCCCGTTCGCGTTATGTTTATCGGTTTGCTCACAGTCATTTCCGTGATTTCCATTCATGAAAATCAGACCTTAGGCGTGTACTGGACGTACCCACTGCTTGTCGCTTGCTTCTTCTTATTTAGCGGCGTTCTAGGAATTATTGCGGCCAGCAGCTTAACGGTGATCTTCGGGATAACCTCAATTTATGTAATGCCGACCGACGATGGGTGGCGCATTGCGGTGACGTTAGGCATTATCTGTGTGCTGGGCTCGGTGTATGTGGTGCTCCTCAGCGAACTACAAAAGATCTTACGAAAATTAGTGGTGACAGACACCCTGACAGGTTTACAAAACCGACACTTAGTGACGGCTGTACTTGAAGACGCGCTGCATCGTTTTCGACGATATAAGCGCCCGGCAACGGTCATCATGGCTGATTTAGACCACTTCAAGAAAATAAACGATACTTTTGGCCACTTGTTTGGTGATCAAATTCTTAAACAAGTTGCAGAAAGGCTACAAAGTGTTTTACGACAAAGTGATCAATTATTCCGCGTAGGCGGCGAGGAGTTTCTGGTTGTGTTGCCAGAAACCACGGCAACTGACGCACACGCTGTTGCGCAGAAGTTACGCGCGCTAATTGCTGAGCATTCGTTCAATGGTAAAGATGCAAAAACAGATATTACCATCTCGTTAGGGGTCGCTCAGTTATTAGAGGAACAGACTTGGCCAGAGTGGTTAAGCGCCGCCGACAATGCTTTATTAGCCGCTAAACAAAACGGTCGCAACCGTGTGGAAGTTGCACAGTGAGATGCCCATACGCCGGCTGAAACGAGCATCGCTCCACAAGTTAGACGATAGAAAAACTGCAAGAATAAGTTGCATAAGGTAAAGCCATGAATCAATTTTCCGCAAGCCAAGTATCGGGGTCATTCGACTTATGGCAGCATTTCAGACTGCTTGCCATGCGAGCCATCTATTTTGGTTCTGGCGTCGTGATTGCCGGTACTGCAATTTACACCGCTGCGCAATCGAACTGGGCCGCTGCGGCTGCATTACTGTGTGTGGCGCTTGGTTTTGCGCTGATTGGGTATCTTTATCGCAATGAACTGGCACCGCAATGGATCAACTTTCTTGTCATTTGTTGTCTTGGAACCTTGGTCAGTGTGTCGATGAAGTCTGCTGGAATTCTAGGTGTGTACTGGATGTACCCAATTTTGGCGATGGTTTTTTTCATGTTCGATAAAACCATATTTGTGCTGGTGATTATGTTGATCTATGCACTTTTCGCCGCCGTGATATACCAGGTTCTTCCTTTTGATTATGCTTGGCGAGTCGCCATCTCTATGCTGGTACTTATTGGTGTTGGCGCCGCTTTCCTAATTATGATGGCGAGTATGCAACGCAGGCTCTTTTCCGCTGCTGCAACAGATTCGTTAACGGGTTGTATTAAGCGTGAATATTTAAGTGAAATGGCGCAACAGGCGCTCACTAAAGCAGAGCGAGCGAAGCAGCCGGTCTCGTTAGTGCAGATAGATATGGACTCGTTTCAAACGGTCAACGATCGCTATGGTTACCTATTTGGCGACAAAGTGTTGGAAGAGGCTGCGAAGCGAATTCGCAGTGTGGCGCGAGCGACCGATACGGTGATCCGTTCAAACGGCGCAGAGTTCGTGGTGATTTTCCCGAATACGACTGGTAAAGATGCCGCAGAGCTTGCTACGGCGATGCTTGATCGTATTCGCCACGATCCATTCGCAGTCAAATCATTGACGGTCACAGTGACAGCAAGTGGTGGTTTGGCTGAATTTAAGCCGGGGCATCATTGGGGCGAATGGTTAGGGGCAGCAGATTCAGCATTGTATCAAGCGAAAAGCCAAGGGCGTAACCGGCTAAAACTCGCACAATAAATTTGCACCAAGCGGTTCACCTAGCTACAATTCGCTCCTTTCAAAAAGGAGCAGCTCATGGCACCCGTACTCATTCTAATGGGCTCGCAATCAGATTGGCCCGTCATGCAACACGCCGCGCAAATGTTGAAAGATCTTGGTGTTGAGTGGCGTGCTGAGGTTGTATCAGCCCATCGTACCCCTGATTTACTAAAATCGTCGATGGAACAAGCCGAACAAGACGGTGTACCGGTCGTTATTGCAGGCGCTGGTGGCGCAGCACATCTACCTGGCATGCTCGCTGCTTACACGGCGATTCCGGTGCTAGGCGTGCCTGTGCCGAGTAAACAACTTAAAGGTCTTGATAGCTTGTTATCGATCGTGCAAATGCCGAAAGGCGTTGCGGTTGGCACTTTAGCTGTCGGGCAAGCTGGGGCAGCTAATGCCGGCTTGTTGGCGGCACAAATTCTTGGCACGACCGATGCTGCGGTACGTCAGCGGGTACATGCGTTCCGTACTGCACAACGTGAAAAAGTGATGAATGGTCCAAAATTGGAGCTACCTGACGCATGAAAGTGTTGTTTGTCGGAGACGGGCAATTAGGCCAAATGCTTGGTGCCAGTGGTATCAGCCATGGCCATGAGTGTTTGCTTTACAGTACGCGCAGCCATGAAGTGAAGCCGCTTTCGGCACAAGTGAGTCTTACTTGGTCGCTGGCGGAGGCGATCGAGTGGGCTGATGTGGTCAGTTGGGAACATGAAGCGATTCCCGCGGATGTTATCGCCGCGGCAGATGGCAAATTCTTAATGGACCCCGCGCGTATCAAAAGTCTGACAGACCGCCGTGCCGAGAAAAAATTATTTGATGACTGCCGGGTAGCAACATCACCATGGCAAAGTTATAGCACAGCGGCTGAACTCGACAAGTTGTTGAGCAAGGCGAGCGAACCCTTGGTGTTGAAAGCTGCGCGTGGTGGCTATGATGGTAAGGGGCAGTGGCGTTTTCGCGCCGGCGACGACCGTGCCGCCTGTGTTGCTGCAGCCGGAAATGAACCTGGCATTGTCGAGCATTTAATTCCGTTTGAGAAAGAAGTCTCCATTGTAGGGGCTCGCGGCAAAGATGGCAGCGTGTGCTGCTATCCGTTGATCACCAACGTGCATACCGACGGTATTTTAAGTTATAGCTTAGCCGGCATAGACGAGATCCCTGCGGCTTTGCAGCAACAGGCCGAAGATGCATTTCATCGACTGACAGATGCGCTTAACTACGTCGGTGTTTTTGCCATTGAATTCTTCGTGGTAGGCGAAGGTGCCGCGGCCAAGCTGTTGGTCAATGAAGTTGCGCCACGCGTTCACAATTCGGGCCACTGGAGCATGAGTGGTGCCAACTGTAGCCAGTTTGACTTGCACATGCGAGCGTTGACAGGAATGCCGTTTCCAGAGCTTCGAATCGAGCCGACGCTGATGTTGAATGTGATCGGTGCGAAACGAATTCCAGTAGGCCTTTGGCACCATAAAGATGCGCAATGTCATTGGTACAATAAAGAGCCACGCCCGGGGCGCAAAGTTGGCCATGTCAACATTCGCACGGCGAATCAAGACACGGCCCTAACCTGGGTTGAGCAATGGGCGAGTAAGTTACAGGTGTTAAGCTAGCACTGTTTGTAGCCATTTATTGATGGCTACAATTTGCTCCTGACATACTTGATGCTGCATGGCAAAGCTTTGGTAAGTAGCCGCGTAGCCTTTATTGGTAAGCCATTGGTAGGCATGCTGACCAAGCGACTCCGGAACGACTGGATCTTGAGTGCCATGCTGAATCAAAATTGGTAGGTTTTGGTTCGCTGCTTCTAGCTGAATACTTTCATGACCAGCCAAATAGGTTGAAAGGGCTAGCAGGCCGGCAAGCGGTTTGCTGTAACCAAGCGCAGCTTCATAAGCCACCGCGCCACCTTGCGAAAAGCCTGCAATAACGATGTGCTCAGGTTTCACTCCCCGTTCTACTTCCCGCTCGATGAGAGCCACTACTGCTTGTGCTGAGGCCCGCAATTGCTCAGTATCGACTTGGCGCTCAATCGACATTGACAAAATATCGTACCACGCTGGCATTTGCACACCACCGTTAATGGTGACGGGTATCGCCGGTGCGTGGGGAAACACAAAGCGAATATGTGCACCTGCTGGCGCTTTTAAATGAGGCACTATAGGCGCGAAATCATTCCCGTCAGCGCCCAGTCCATGCAGCCAAATAACGCTTCGGTTGGCAGACTCTGAGGGTTCAATTTCAAGACATTCTAAATCGGCCATTTACGACTCCTTGGCGTTCGAACTTTTCTTCCCAAGCCCACCACTAATCGTTAATTGCAGGGCGTCAGCTGGGCTCATATCGAGGTGCTCAATGCAGCTACGAGGTACCATAACCATGTAGCCGCCAACATTGTAACTCATTGGCAAAAACACTGCGACGTGGTCATCGTCTAAGCATTCCGATAGCCGGTCACCGCTTTCGCCACTTTTTTTGGTGATGATGCCGATGAGCTTTAAATCACCCCCAGGCATGGTAACCATGACCACCGATTCCTTCGCAAAGTTTTTGCCGGACATCATTTCAAATACGTCGTTGACGGTGCCGTACAGGCTATTAAGCAGCGGCATTTTGTTAATGATTTCACCTGGCAGCCGCCATAGTTTATTGACGAAGCGCCACCGTGAACTGAAACCAATCAGCAGTGCAATGGCTAAAAAGCTGACGAAGGCCAGACCGGGGAAATAATATTTTTCGCCTAAGGCGGCTATCCAAATGGGGCTCAGCCAAGCTTCAATGGTCACCAAAAACCATCGTACCAAAGCAATGGTGACGATAATCGGTAACAAGATGGCGAGGCCTTTAAGTAAATACTGTATGGCGTTTTTCATTATGCTACTCTCTTGTGACTTTGTTCTAGCTTATCTGTTTCAGGATCGAAGATGAAATTATTTGGCAGCTATACCTCGCCGTTTGTGCGCCATTGTCGAATTGTGTTGGCGCAGCAACAGCGACAATTTGAATTCGTTTCCACGGATTACACCCAAAGTGCCCAGCAATCGCCGGCAATGCGTGTTCCTTTCTTTAGTGATAATGACTTAAAACTACACGATTCGTCGTCGATTTTACGTTATCTTCGCAATTCGGCCGGACAGTCATTTTGCGCGACGCCTGAGCAGTTCGACTTATATTGCATGGTTAACACCGCATTAGATACCACTGTGAATTTATTTCTGCTCGAACGAGATGGTATAACCGCTGCCGATGTTTCCTACCTGCAGCGACAACAGTCGCGGGTTGAAGCTATTTTGTCTGAGCTTAATCAAATCACTTGGCCTGAAACCGAGGTTGAGAACGATGCGCACTTGCGTCTTGCCTGCTTTTTGAGCTGGGCTCAGTTTCGCGAACGCTTAGATGTACAGCAGTGGCCGCAACTGCAAGGCTTTTTAGCGGCAATGAACCAACAGGCCTGGTTTGCAAATACGCATCCCGCGCTAACTTAATGACTTGTTTTACGGAGCACTCTTATGAAGCAATGGATACCTGTGTTGAGCGTAGCTGTACTGGCAGCTTGCTCACCACAACAAGAATCGAGTACTAACGAAGTGGCAGCAAAAACAACAACAGTGAATACGCAAATCACCTACCCGACAACGTTTCGTGGCAATGTCACCGAAGACTATTTTGGCACCAAGGTGGCCGACCCGTACCGCTGGTTAGAAGATGACCGCAGTGCCGATACGGAAGCTTGGGTTGAAGCACAAAACGAGGTGACCTTCAGTTACCTCGAGCAAGTTCCTTATCGCGAAGAAATCGAACAACGCCTTAGCGCAATGTGGAACTATGAAAAGGTAAGTGCGCCGTTCACAGAAGGTGACTACACCTACTTCTACAAAAACGACGGCCTGCAAAACCAATATGTGGTTTATCGGACCGATGCCGAAGGCAACACCGAGGTATTTCTTGATCCGAACACCTTTAGCGAAGATGGCACGACCTCGTTGGCGAGTCTGAGCTTCTCAAAAGACGGCTCAATTGCCGCTTATGCTATTTCCGAAGGCGGAAGTGACTGGCGCAAAATCATCGTGATTGATGTTGAAACCAAAGAGCAGCTCGAAGCAGAACTAGTGGATGTTAAATTTAGCGGTATCTCTTGGTACGGCAATGAAGGCTTCTACTACTCAAGCTACGATAAGCCGGATGGTAGTGAGTTATCAGCGAAAACAGACCAGCATAAGCTCTATTACCACGAGCTAGGAACAGACCAAGCCTCTGACCCTGTCGTATTCGGTGGAACTGACGCGGAGAAACACCGTTATGTAGGCGGACAAGTGTCTGAAGACGACAACTATCTGTTTATTAGTGCTTCGGTCTCAACCTCAGGCAATAAGTTATTTTTAAAAGACCTGAGTGCCCCAGACAGCGAATTGGTGACGATTCAAGGCCATACCGACGCTGATACCTATGTGCTCGACAATAAAGGTTCTGAGCTTTATCTCGTCACCGACTTTGAAGCGCCCAACAAGCGCGTGGTGACGGTCGATGCGAGTGCTCCTCAAGCTGACAACTGGCAGGACTTCATTCCGGAAACAGAGAACGTATTGAGTGTTGCAACCGGCGCAGGGTATATCTTTGCCGAGTACATGGTCGATGCGATTGCGAAAGTTGAGCAATACGCTTATGACGGTAGCAAGGTACGCGATGTGCAGTTACCAGGCGTTGGCAGCGTAAGCAGCTTTGGCGGTAAAGACGAAGCCGAGGAAATCTATTACACCTTCACCAACTACAATACGCCAGGCACTATTTACAGCTATAAGCCTGAGACTGGTGAGTCGGTGGTGTATGAAAAATCTAAAGCGGACTTCAATAGTGATGACTATGAGTCGAAGCAGGTCTTTTATACCTCAAAAGATGGTACCAAAGTGCCAATGATCATCACCCACAAGAAGGGCTTAGAGCTCGACGGTAGCAACCCAACCATGTTGTACGGCTATGGCGGCTTTAATGTGAGCCTAACGCCATCGTTCAGCATAACGAATGCCTTATGGCTTGAAATGGGTGGCGTTTACGCCGTGCCAAACCTACGTGGCGGCGGTGAATACGGGAAAGCATGGCATGATGCTGGCACTAAGACGCAGAAGCAGAATGTATTTGATGACTTCATTGCTGCAGGTGAATACCTGATCAGTGAAGGTTACACCTCGAGTGAGCGCTTAGCGGTACGTGGCGGTTCGAACGGCGGCCTATTGGTGGGCGCAGTGATGACCCAACGTCCAGATTTGATGCAAGTCGCACTACCAGCCGTTGGCGTTCTCGATATGCTGCGTTACCACACCTTTACCGCTGGCGCAGGCTGGGCGTATGACTATGGTACAGCTGAAGACAGCGAAGAAATGTTTGCCTATCTCTATGGTTATTCGCCGGTTCATAACGTCGAAGAAGACGAAAGTTACCCAGCGACATTGATCACTACCGGTGATCACGATGACCGTGTGGTTCCAGCGCATTCATTTAAGTTTGCAGCCGAGTTGCAATCGAAAAATACGGGCCCTAACCCACAGCTGATTCGTATCGAAACCAATGCCGGTCACGGCGCAGGCACACCTGTCTCGAAGACGATTGAGCAGTATGCTGACATCTACGGCTTTACCTTGTACAACATGGGTATTAAGAGCTTAAGCGAAATCTAAACTGTTAAAAGTTCAGTGATAAGAAGCCGAGGTGCGATGTGCCTCGGCTTTTTTATTGGTCTGTGCGTTACTGGCTGGCTTTGGGCCCGTGCAGGGTTATGGCAGTAATCGCGCCTTGCTCAATGGCCTGTGCAAAGTCACGCTCGAGAACGTCTTTGGCTTGGGTATAAGGCACGTTCAGTTGAGTGATTCCCCACGCCTGGTTCCGGCCGTGAACCTTACCGGCGTAGAGCGCTTGGTCAACTAACTGAACCGAGGCTTCCCAATCCACCTTTTGCTGCTCAACATCAGTGAAGGGGTAACTAATAAAACCTGCGGTGGCTGTGACCACAACGTCACCCGCGCTCTTGGTGGTAATCGGCGTACCGGCAATACTATTGAGTAACCTCAAGACAAAGCGAGGTAAGGCCTTTTGTTCGGTATTAGATAAATAAATCAAAAACTCTTCACCGCCCCAACGAATAACTTTGTCGTTATCGCGGCAGACGGTTAACAACCGTTTTGCAACCTCACAAATAACATCATCACCGGCAGCATGGCCTAATTTATCGTTAATTCGCTTGAAGTAGTCGATATCGAGCAAAATCATTGCATCTGATTGCGGAGTACCGACCTTTTCTTGGCGTTTTAGCTCTTGCTGCATCGCCCGACGATTGAGTAACCCAGTTAGCGGGTCGCGTACCGATTGGTCGGCTAAGCGCGCGTTGGCATCTTGCAGCGCTAGGTTCGAGCGGCGCGCCGACCGATAAAGGAAAAAGCCAATGATTGAAAAAAGCACTGCAACCACCACGCCTAGGGCTAAAATAAGCCGGTGTTGACGCTCATTTTCAAGGGTTTGCTCTTTAAGGTCGTTTTGTTGTTCCAGCAGCTCAATTTGTTGTGCTTTGTCTTTCGAGTCGTATAAATTCTGTAGCTCAGTAACGTTCTTCTGTAGTTCGGTATTAAAAATGCTGCTGCGTAGTTCGCGTTGTTCAATTAAGGCCTGGTTGGCGGCGGCGTGTTGTCCTGCCATGCTTAACGCTTGTGCATACTCGCCTAACAACGGCTCGAACTCTCGGTCGATCCACTCGCCGCGGGCTGTCTCAACAACATTTTGCATGGCAGCGAGGCCACGCTCGTAATTGCCTAGATGGACCTGAATAAAGCCTAAATTAAAGCGAATCATTTGCTCGGAAATAACATTATTGTGTTCTTGCGCGAGTTTTAAGGCCTGTTGCAGCGTGGCAATGCCTGACTCAAAACGCTCGGTGCGAATGGCCAAGTCGCCAAGGTTATTAAGTACCGTTGACTCCATCGAGGCCCACTGTGGCTGGTCTTTAATTTCGGCTTCCAAGTCGCGATAAATTTCGAACGCTTGGTTGAGCTCGCCCATGTCTGTTGCAATATAGGCACGCTGAAACTGGATCTCCGGTGAAAAGGTACTTTCGAGGTTGTGTGTCGCAACTAAATCTTCAGCTTCAGAAAGCTGTTCTAATGCTTGCTGATATTGAGTTTGCTGGGTATAAATATTGGCGATTCGCAGTTTTAGATAAATTCGGCGAATGGGCGTACGTTCTGAGCTCGTTTGCTTGACGGCATCGGAAGCGTAAATGAGGTGTTCAAGTGCCCGTTCGGTTTGGTTCTTTTGCGTGTAAACACTGGCGATAAGGTTATGGGCAAAATACAGTACGCGCGGCAGTGTTGCTTGTTGAGCTGGCACCACTGCGGTGTTAATTAAGGTGTAGGCCTCAGTAAGCTTGCCTTCTTGAGTTTTCAAGAAGATGCGGGTTGCGGCAACCTCGGTAATAGCATCAGGAAGACGACTTTGCTGGGCTTGTACGGCGACTTTCTCTAACAGCTCATAGGCTTGATCTATTCGGCCTTCGTAAGCGTGCGACATAACCAAATAGCTTTTAATTCGAACTTGCGTCATCACTGGTGTATCAGCAGGTAGTGTGGCCAATATCGATTGCAACTGGACACCCATCTCTGCTTCGCTCATATTAGCAGTGAGCATATCGTCAAGCCGTTGCTCGAGTTCCGGGTTGACGGCTGGCATGGCAGTGCTTGGGTCGTTTGCGTAAGCGGCGCCAGTGGATAAAAAGAACACACAAAAACCCGCCATTAGCAGTTGCATGAGGCGTTTCGAAAAAGCTGTTTGAGTGTTTAATGTGTTCACAAGCGTACCGTTGCCAGGTAAAAAAAGAGCGTTCAATGTACCTTTCTGGTCCGATGAGCGCAAATAATAAGCGATAAAAAACGACTATATCACTCAACTAGCTTATAAGTTACTAAAATATTGAAAGATATACCATAGGGCGGACATGCTTCATTGCATGTCTAAAAATTCTACAAATTGATTTAATTTACGTCTAAAGGACCCCTCATGTTACGTTCACGTCTATGGACGCACAGTGCTGCGTCGTTAGCCACACTGTTCATTTTAACCGCCTGTCAGCCGCAACCGACGAGCTCATCGCAGCCCAGTGCCGATGAAGCGCCTACCGCGAAACGCGAGCCCTATACCATTGTTTCACCTCATGGCGAGCGGGTGGACCACTATTACTGGCTGCGCGACGATGAGCGACAAGACCCTGAGGTGTTGGCGTACTTGCAAGCCGAAAATAGCTATTACGACAGCTACCGAGCAGATTACCAAGCACTTACCGACGGCTTAGAAAGCGAATTAATGAGCCGGGTTAAACAAGACGATGAAAGTGTGCCGTATCAACGTGGTGATTATCTGTATCAAACGCATTATGAAACGGGTAAAGAGTATCCGATTTATAGCCGAACGCATTTAGCGAGTGGCACAGAACAGGTGATGCTTGATGTCAACGAACTTGCCGCAGGGCAGTCGTTCATGCAGGTATCAAATTTGCAGGTCAGCCCGGACCAAAGCAAGCTTGCCTATATGGTTGACGATGTTGGTCGCCGCCAGTATGAGCTCTTCGTTCGAGATTTAGCCAGTGGCGAAACGACAGCAACAGAAATGAAAGGGCTTTCTTCCGCGGTTGCGTGGGCGCAAGACAACCAAACCTTGTATGTGGTTGAGAACGATCCACAAACATTGCTCTCGACGCGAGTGCTTAAGTATCAACTCGGCAGCGCTGCCGCATCAGCAGAGTTGGTGTATGAAGAGCACGATGAAAGTTTTTATATGTGGGTTAGTAACAGCAATGATAATCAGTTTGTGATGATTAGCCTGCAATCGACTGTCTCAAACGAAATTCACGTGCTTGATGCCGCGAACCCTGACGGTGAGTTTCAAATACTCGCGCCACGTGAGCGTCATTTGCAGTATTCAGCCGATCACATCGACGGCCGTTGGATCATTCTAACGGACTACCAAGCGCCGAATTTCCAAGTTATGGAAGTCGCAACCGAAGACCTTGGTGATAAAGCAAAATGGCAGACGCTGGTGGCCCATGATGAAAATGTTTATATTCATGGCATTTCTCTGTTTACGGACTACTTAGCGCTTAATGAACGGCACGATGGTTTACGACAAGTGCGTATCGTACCTTGGAGTGAACCCGAGTCGGGGCACGTAATAAAAGCAGACGAGCCGACCTATGTTATGACCTTCGAGACCAACGTCGAGCAAGACACTGAAGTTCTGCGTTACAACTATACGTCACTTGTTACACCAACGGTCACCTATGCTTACAACATGGCCACGCGTGAGCGTGAAGTGCTAAAAGCAACCCAGGTACCGAACTTCGACACGACGAAATATGCGACTGAGCGAACTTGGGCGACCGCCGATGATGGCACGAAAGTTCCAGTGTCGTTACTCTACAGCAAAGACTTTACGCAAGATGGCACGGCGCCGCTCTATCAATATGCATATGGCTCTTATGGCTCGACGTCTGAACCATGGTTCCGTCAGTCGGTATTCAGCCTCGTTGATCGTGGCTTTGTGTATGCCATTGCGCATATTCGAGGGGGCCAAGAAATGGGCCGGCATTGGTATGAAGACGGCAAACTAGAGAATAAGAAAAATACCTTTACCGATTACATTGATGTTACCGAACATCTTGTTGCCGAGAAGTATGCTCATCCGAGCAAGGTTTTTGGTATGGGCGGAAGTGCCGGCGGCTTGTTAATGGGCGCGGTGGCGAATTTAGCCCCAGAGCATTATCGCGGTTTAGTAGCGCATGTGCCTTTTGTCGATGTGGTCACCACCATGCTTGATGAAAGCATTCCACTTACCACCAATGAATTTGACGAGTGGGGCAACCCGAAAACCCAGACTTACTATGACTATATGTTGTCTTATTCACCTTATGACCAGGTCAGCAAACAAGCCTATCCGGCGATGTTAGTCACGACCGGACTGCATGATTCACAAGTGCAGTACTTTGAGCCGGCCAAGTGGGTGGCAAAATTGCGTTACTTAAAAACCGATGACAACCCACTAATGTTCAAGACCAATATGGAAGCAGGTCATGGCGGTTCGTCGGGTCGTTTCTCACGGTTGAAAGAAACCGCCGAGGAATATGCTTTTATCTTAAATTTGTTGGGCGCAAAAGCGCCCCAGCACTAACTTACCCCAGTAAACGAAACGGTAACCTTTAGCTCTGCTCGAGGTTACCGTTGTGATAGACATTTTGTACATCATCACAGTCGTTTAACATGTCGAGAAACTTTTCCATCATGGCCACGTCGTCACCATTAATCGATGTCATCACTTGTGGTAGGTATTGCACTTCGTCAACATCAAAGTCGATTTCTGGGAAGGCGTCTTGTAATGCCGTTTTGGCCTTGTGCCATTCAGTATGAGGGGCAAACACCGTCATTTTTCCGTCTTCCGCTTCAATGTCTGTGACATCAACATCAGCTTCCATCAGCGCTTCTAAAACCGCGTCTTCGTCGTCTCCAGCGAACGCAAGAATCATGCAATGATCGAACATGTGTGCCACGCTGCCAGGCGCACCAATTTTTGATTTGGTTTTGGTAAAGCAATTACGAACTTCACCAAAGGTGCGTGCTGGGTTGTCGGTAAGGCATTCCACCATCACCATACAATTGCCAGGGCCAAAACCTTCGTAAACTGCTGGCGCGTAGTCTTCACCGGCACCACCCTTGGCTTTTTCGATAGCTTTCTCGATGACGTGGGCAGGGACTTGATCTTTTTTGGCGCGCTCTATTAAGCCGCGAAGCTGCAAGTTAGCATCGGTCTCGACACCACCTTGTTTCGCCACGACATAAATCTCACGTCCATATTTGCTGTAAACTTTGCTCTTAGCCGCCGCTGTTTTCGCGATCGACTCCTTGCGGTTTTGAAAGGCGCGACCCATAGTAAACTCTCATTAGTTTGTGCAGAAGGCGCAATAATATACACAGATCGCTATGTGATCCAGTTTAAACCTAAGGCAGAATAAAGTACTTTAGCTTGAGTGACTGTCAAAAGGAGAGCAAGTAGTATGAGTCAAGCCCCCCAGCCTCAGGTGAAAGCATTTTTAGATGCTGATAGTGAAACATTTAGCTATGTGGTGTCTGACCCGCAAAGTTTGAAAGCGGTGATTATCGATCCGGTATTAGATTTTGATTATAAATCTGGGCGCACGGCAACGGACGGTGCGCAGCGTCTCGTCGATTATGTCAAAACCAACAAGTTAGAGCTGGAGTGGGTGCTTGAAACCCATGCCCATGCCGATCATTTATCTGCTGCGCCTTTTATCAAAGAAGCCCTCGGGGGGCGCATCGGTATCGGTGAGCACATTCGTGATGTGCAGAAAATCTTCAAAGATGTCTTCGATTTAGAAAAAGAGTTTCTGCCAAATGGCGCGCAGTTTGACCATCTTTTTAGTGGCGGAGAAACCTTTGAGGTTGGTCAGATGCAGTTTCGGGTGATGCATACCCCCGGGCATACGCCGGCGGACATCGCCTACATTATTAATGAGCGCAAAGCCTTTGTTGGCGACACTCTGTTTATGCCCGATGTAGGTACAGCGCGCTGCGACTTTCCAGGTGGCAGTGCTAGCACCTTGTTTCAGTCGATCAAAAAGCTTCTCGCCTTACCAGCGAGCACCGAAATCTACATTTGCCATGATTATCCGCCGCAAGGGCGCACCTATGAATGCTGCACCACTGTGGAGGCACAGCGGCAGCACAGTAAGCATGTTCATGATGGTGTCAGTGAAGCCGAGTTTGTGGCGATGCGCGAAGAGCGCGACGCCGGTTTGGCGATGCCGCGGCTGATTTTGCCTTCAATTCAAGTCAATATTCGTGCCGGCGAAATGCCGCCCGCCGATGCGCACGGTAAAGTCTACTTGAAGCTTCCGATTAATCAGCTGTGATCATGGTGATACTTCCCTACCTCGCCTTTGTTCTAGTCGCAGTCTTGGCGCTGTCGGGGATCATCTCGTCGCCGCTGGCGCTGGTGATCGGCTTTGTCATGGCTGGTTTCGGTATGGTGCCACGGCATTTTAATCCTGCCCAGTTGGCGAAGAAACTATTGGCTCTGGCAATTATCCTGTTGGGCTTTGGTGTGAACCTAGAAGCAGCTGTCGCCACCACTGGCGAGGCCCTTGGGCTTATTATTGTATCGATAGTGGTGACCTTAGGGTTAGGCTTGTTAATTGGTAAATGGCTTGGCCTTGACGGGAAAACTGCGCACCTCATTGGCTCTGGTACCGCTATTTGCGGCGGTAGTGCAATTGCTGCTGTCGGCCCTGCCATTCGAGCGCGAAGCGACCAAATGGCCCTCGCGCTGGCGGTAGTGTTTATACTTAACTCGGTTGCTTTAATTGTATTTCCTATCATCGGCCGCTTTTTTGAACTTGACCAAGTTACCTTTGGTTTGTGGTCGGCGATTGCCATTCATGATACCTCATCGGTGGTCGGCGCGGCCGAAGCCTATGGCGACGAAGCTTTGGTGGTTGCGACCACCGCAAAATTAGCGCGGGCACTGTGGATTATTCCGGTCGCGTTAGTGTCGGCTTGGGTTTATGCTCGAAGTCAGCCTAAAGAAGGGCGGGCAAAAATCGCCATGCCTTGGTTCATCGGAGGCTTCGTGTTAACTGCGGCATTGGCCAGCTATTCGCCCGTTGGCACTGACGTTTTTGCTTTGCTGTTCGCTATCGGCAAACAGATTTTGGTTTTTTGTTTGTTCTTGATTGGGCTAAGCTTAACCTTAAACCGAATTCGAGCTGCAGGATTCAAACCTTTGCTGTTGGCCATTATTTTATGGCTAATCATCGCGTTAGGTAGTTTCCTCTGGCTGACTCAGTAACTAAATGGAGTTTTATGTCGATACCTAAATCGATTCGTCAACAGACCTGTAAGGATTGTCTTGAGGGCAAAGATCTAGGCTTTGAGATCACCATGGCGTTCCAGCCGATTATTGACTGGCAGACACAGCAGGTGTGCGCCTACGAAGCGTTAGTTCGGGGCACCGAAGGGCAAGGCGCAGGTTGGGTATTTGAGCAGATAAATCACGACAACCGCTATTATTTTGATCAAGCGTGTCGCGTAAAGGCGATAGAAGTTGCTGCTCGCTTAGGCTGTGAGACGTTCCTGCATATTAACTTTTTGCCAAATGCCGTTTACAGCCCCGAAACCTGTATTCGCGCAACCATTGAAGCTGCTGATCTCTATGGCTTTGACTTAAATAAGTTAGTGTTTGAGGTTACCGAAGGCGAAGAGATCGTAAGTAAGGCACACTTACAGCGCATTTTTAGCAGTTACTCGGCGCGCGGCTTTCAAACTGCGATAGATGATTACGGCGCCGGTTATGCGAGCCATAGCTGGCTAGTGGAACTGCGCCCGCATATTTTGAAACTTGACCGCAGCTTGATCACTGACCTAGATCAATCACTGGAAAAACAACAAGAAATCAAGAAGGTCTTGGCGCAATGTACCTTGCAAGGCACCAGGGTATTGGCCGAAGGCGTCGAAACAGAGGCCGAGCTCAATACACTGGTGGCGCTAGGAGTGCGATTTTTCCAAGGCTATTACTTTGCCAAACCAGGGTTTGAGAGCCTTCCTGACGTCAACTTTAACCGCACTACTTAAGCCTGTGCTGATGGCCGTTGGTCCATGCGCTGATACCACTCGAGTAAGTGTGGGTAAGTGTCATCAACCCGAAGCTTCACTACACGGGCAAAAGCGGCAATGGCGTAGGCAGTGATATCCGCTGCCGTGAATCGATCACAGCAGATGTAATGATTCTCAGCAAGGTGGTTATTTAAGAAGACCATGAATTTTTTAACGTCTTCAATACAGAGTTCACCCCATTCTGGCACTGGGGTCATGCGGTCTTTGAAGTAACCACTTGTGTGTTGAAAGCCCATGCCGCAGGGAATGAAGAAGTAATAGTCGAGCCAACGTAACCATTGTTCAATTTCTGCTTGCTCAAGTGCTGACTCTCCAAGCAGATTTGGCGCATCCGGATAAGCTAACTCAAAGTAACGGCAAATCGCCATGGTTTCCGAAATACAGGTGCCGTCGTCAAGCTCCAGCACGGGCACTTTTTTCATGGGGTTTTTGGCGGCGAACTCTGGCGTAAGGTTCTCACCTTTTTGCAGGTCAATTTCGACACATTCCACTTTGTCGAGTAAGCCTTTCTCAGCTAAAAACAAGCGAACGCGGCGTGGGTTTGGTGCTGTTTTTGTCTCGTAAAGTTTCATCGTTTACCTCAATCAGCAAATAAATCAAAAGGATGGCGTGTAAATGACAAGTAATCACCATTCCGTAGTTGTAGTCGCAACGTGCCGTCGGCAAAAACTTTAAAGTTTGTTACTTGGGTGAGCTGCTGCATTAGGCGGTCTTCGTAGTCCATTTGCTCAGGTGGGCACATGCGTTTGGTCATCGCGAAAGATGAAAAGTCGATACCCTCGCCGGTGATGGTGTAGTTGCCGGTGAAATAGTTACAGCCAGCAAACCCACTCACGCGAGTTTCGGGGGCAAAGGTCATGGTTGCGACGTTTTCTGTCGCACTGCTGTCCTTCCAGCTAACGCCGGTCAGTAATCGCTGTGGGTCACCTGCGCATCCAGTCCAATCCTCTGCGCCATCTGAAAATTCAGCGCTGTACGGAAAGCTTTGTCCACTCATGGTGTCGTAGCACACACCTTCAGACAACGTAAGTTGTGCGCCAGCATCGAAGCTAAGCTCATATTGATAGGGTGGTGCGTCATTAAATGTCGCACGATTGGCTAGGCTAAGGCGTCGCTCAGCGCCTGGGGTGCGTAGGGTAGCGGCATCGGATGTGATACTTAGCAACCAAAATGGCTCATTGCCACGGGCACTCAACTGCTGTGGCAAAGTACCTTGTTCAATGCACAAAGGTAGCGCAAATTTATCCGTTGAAAATTGTGCTTCATTGCCTTTGTGCCAAAATTCTGCACCGAGATTGGCGTTTACATAACGCTCGCCGGAAGTGCTCTCGGTTTTCTCGAGCTCGAACTTCTGGGAGCCAAAACTTAGCGTTAGGTTTTGCCCATCAAGGTTGGTGGTGACATCCATAGCGCCACACTGGTACTGGGTTGTTGCAGCTTGTTGCGCGGTTTGCGGTGAGCAGGCGGATAACGCCAGAACACTATACGCGGCGAGGGCTGCGCACAAAACTTTGGTTGCAGGCTTGCAGCAAAACCGGGAGTGGGGAGAGATGGACATAGATGCTCCTTCTACGATAACAAAGGTCAATAGTACTCGAATCGTCATGTATTTACAGTGTCGCGTGATCTTTCCCTACGTGACTTTTCCCTAATAGTGCGGTGAAATGAAGCTATTGCAGATTCAACAATTACCATAAGGAATGATCATGCGTTTTTTTGCTTTAAGTATTTCGCTGCTACTTTTACTTGGTTGCCAACCCGCCGCGGATGAACAAAAGTCCACAGCTTCAAGCGAAGTTGCCGCTGAACTTGCCGGCAATACGCCGGTGCAGCCCGAAGCCTATACCTTTGTTGAGGGTAAGGACTACCGAGTGTTAGAAAGCACACTCGAAGTGGCTGAGTTTGAGCCTGAAGTTTCGGACAACGGATTTATCATGGAGTTCTTGTGGCCAGGCTGTCCGCATTGCCAAGACTTCAACCCGACCGTTATTGCCTATGGTATGGAAAACCCTGGGGTGACGATTATCAAGCGTGCGGCCCCGGCAAATGAACGTTGGGCGCTAGATGCGCGTGTGTTTTACGCTTTACGCGGACTTGGGCATACCCTTGATGACGAGTTGATTCATTACTATGAAAGCGTCCGAGTAAACCAGAACCGATTACCGGATCAAGAAGACATTAACACCTTCTTAGAGCAACATAACGTCGACCCACAAGCTTTTCAGGCCGCTTATGAAGACCAAGGTATCACTGACAAGTTACGGGTCATTTTACAAGATATGATGGCAGCAGATATCACCAGCGTGCCGACGTTAGTGGTCAATGGTCAATATGTTGTGTCTGCACCTGCGCCACATGCACCAGAAGACGCCCAACGCTATTTTGCCTTACTCGACTACTTGCTAACACTTTAAGTTGTCGTGTGGCGTTGCGTGGTGAATAAACCCTGCTGCGCAACGCCCAAATATGATAATTTTAGTCGCCAAGATCTGTAACTGTTCGCAATAAGGATAAAATTATGACGCCAGCCCAAGCGCGGCAGCTCGTCGCCATGCAAATTGCTTTTAACCAAGTGATTGACCCAGATTACCCTGAAGCTCCGAAAGTTAAGCGTGATGATGTAAAAGCCATTTTAGTTGAACTTGGTGAGTACTTTGAGCATACCGCTTACAAATGGTGGAAAAAACAAAGCGCGGATTGGGCTCAGGCAAATATGGAGCTGATAGATATTCTGCACTTTGCCATCTCCGATGCCGTTGAACATGCCTGCAGGAACGGCAAAACCACTGAAGCTGCACTTGAGTCTGTTGCACAACTGATGCTTAAAAGCTTTGCCAATAATGCCGGCGTGCAAGACGGTAAAGAACTGGTTGCTGCTTTGGCCGCTGATGGCTCGGCGTCAGTACCGCTGGTTTGTGGCGAGCAATTTTTCGATAAGCTACTGACCATGTTGGTGGACGCATACGGCGACGCTGACACGGTGTATCTTACCTATATTGGTAAGAATGCCCTCAACAACTTGCGTCAGCAACGCGGCTATAAACAGGGTACGTACATAAAAATGTGGAACGGTGAAGAAGACAATGAAGTAATGATGCGTTTACTAAGTGAGCATCAGCAATCCATTGTTGCGGCCGAACAGCCTTTGCTTGAAGCCCAAGCGTTGCTGCTCGACCACTACGACAAGGCCGTGGCGAACGCCTAATTTTTATACGCAGGCATGAGGTAAATTTCGCGCACTGAGTTGCGCGGATGCGCCTCTACAGCAAACATCACCGCATCCGCTACGTCTTGCGGATCAAGTTTATCGGGCTTGGGTTGGTCAAAAAAGGGCGTGTTCACCATGCCCGGTGCGATGGTTGTGCAACGGCCGTCCCATTCTTTCATTTCCTCAGCCAAATTCTGTGCAAAGCCATGCACAAACCATTTCGTTGCGCCATAAACTGAACCTTTGATGGTATTACGCCCGGCGGCAGAGCCCGTCAGTAAAAAGTGGCCTTTGACAGCACGTAAGTGAGGAAGCGTTAACCGCGCGGTATAAAGCAAACCGTTAATATTCACATCGATCATGCTTTTCCATTCGTCTGGGTCACCGTGTTCAGTACCGGCTGTTGACACCCCAGTGCCGGCATTGGCGAACACAGCATCGAGCTGACCGAATTTTTCTAGGCCTTGATCGACCACGTTTTTGAGCTCGTCAAAGCTGCCAGCATCGGCGGCGACACCAAGTGCTTGTTCAGCGCCAATGTCAGCCACCAACTCATCAAGTAGCTGTTTACGACGAGCGGTAAGGATCAATTTGAAGCCAGCTTTTGCGGCGGTTAGTGCCGTGGTTTTACCGATGCCACTGGACGCGCCAGTAATGAGCATAACTTTGGTCATTTGCTACTCCTTTTCCCACGACAGCGGTGGGTAACTTGGGAATTGGTCTGTTGCCGCATGCAAGTCTACCACATCGTTAAAAACCTGATTGCGGAACCGCGCTAGCTCTGACCATACCTGCATAAACTCAGCGGGTGGTCGCTCAGCGGCAGATTCTTTATAGGCTTCAAGTAAAGGCCCGGCAACAGCGTAGCCAGCTTGTACGCGCTTAGCCTGTTGGGTTTCGAAGCTGCGGTTGGCGGCGGTTGGTGCTAGCGGACGATAGTTCTCGCCAAGAAAGTAATCCTCAAACTCTGTTGCAGAGTGCGAGGCCGCATTGGTCCAATGTTGCCAATCGGCTTTGTTCAGAACTTGATCCGTCGTTGGGTCAATAATCATTACCGTTGGCGTGCCGTAGTAAGTGGGCTCGCCAAAATGCTGAGTTATTGCTTCACCACGAGTGAGGTAGCCGACATCATACCGCTGCACAACATAGGTCTGTTCAAGCTGTTTAGCAAATGCCGGTGACTCAAACTGTTTGATGAGCGCTTGGCTATCGTGACACCAGTCGGCGCCCAGTATCAGTAGTAGTTTCTTACCCTCGGCTTTAGCTTGCTGTTGGAGTTGTTTAATCTCGGCGATGGAGGGGGTGTGGCCATCGAAAGCTTTGGTTGCTTCGGCGCTGGCGGTCGTACACCAAACTGTGAGAAAGAGTATGACAAAAAAGCGGTACATTAATTATATCCTTTATCAGGGGCATGAAAATGAAAACCTTGTTGCTCTAGCAAGCCACCCAAATGCAGTAAGGTCTGATCTTGGTGGTGCGCAGCGGCAAACGAGAGTCCTACGGGTAAGCCTTGACCCGTGCGACCGGTTGGTATCGTTAGTACCGGCTGCCCCGTAAGGCTATAAAAATTTACAAAGGGGAAGCAATAGTCAACATAAGGTACCTGCTCACCGTCGAGGGCGATGGACTGGTGCTTCGGGTTGTGTGGGAACGCCGGCCCAAGGTTGGTGGGGCTGACGATAATATCAACCTGCGCTTGTTGGCGGCGTACTTCGGTGACAAGCTGCTGACGCCGCTTTAAGGCTTGGCTAAAGGTTCTCAAGTTGAGCCGCAACCCCGTCTTGAAGGCTTTTAGCGTTCGCTCGGACGGCAAACTTGAGCGTTTTAGCAGCGAACGATATTGCCAATACAATAACTTGCGTACGGGCAGGCTAAGTGTTTGCCCCATGGCATAACCAAACAGCTCGATCCATAAAATAAGAACTTCACGGGCTAAGTGTTCATCGATTGTAAGGTCAGATACCTCGGCGCCTGTTGCTGCAAGTGCTTGCTTACAGTGAGCCAGTGCTTTACTGACGGCGCTGCCAGGGCGCAGACCGGCAATGTTGTCGACAAAACCAAATCGGTAGTCAGCCAAACTTCCCGCCAGCTTTTGCTCTTGTGCCACAGGAAGGTACAGGCGCTGCTGCCAGTCGGGCGCATACAATACGTCGTAAGCGAGGGCGAGGTCGGCGGCTGATCGTGCTAACGGGCCGGTGCAATTCATTACCGACATACCTAAGTCAAGCTCAGGTAGCGGTGGCACATGGCCATCAAGAGGGTGGCCATTTTCCGTGGGTTTGAAGCCAAATAAGCCGCAAAAGTTGGCCGGGTTACGAATCGAGCCGCCGATATCACTGCCGAGCTCCAACGCGCACAAGTCGGCGGCAAGCGCCGCTGCACCCCCACCCGTACTGCCACCGGGGGTTCGTTCCAACGCATGCGGGTTGTTACAGGTTGGATAGATCGGGCCAAAGGTCTGTGCATCGGCGAGTAGGGTGGGCACATTGGTTTTGCCGACAATAACTGCGCCCGCGGCGATGAGTCGCTGTACCAACAACGACGTGCTCTGCGCGACAGCATTACGTAGTGGCGGATAATTTAGAGTGGTTCGGCTGCCGGCAAGTTGGTAGCACTCTTTGATGGAAATCGGCACCCCATGCAAAGGACCCCTACTAGGTTCGCTGTCCCGTTGCTTAGCAGTGGCCAGAGCGGACTCTGAAAATACCTCAACGAAGGCATGTAATTGGCCATTTTGCGCGCCGATGCGCTGCAAATAATGCTCGGTAATGGCAAGACTGGAGAGTTGGCCTGACTTGATCTGTTGAGCGATTGTTGTGGCTGACAAATACTTCATGGTTTTTCCGTTTACTCGGCTGAAAGTTAGACATCTTGCGTTGAACGCCCAGCCCCATGCGACCTATCTCAGGGCCAACTCAACGGATTGAACCTATAACTATGGTAGTTTAGAGGCTGTTTAACTCAACACTAAAGTAGCATGCTACGTAAAGCAACAAAGGTAGACATCCATGATTATTAAAGGATTAAAACTGAGTTCGGTTGCGCTCGTACTCAGCGCGAGTGCAGCGTTAACAAGTGGGCCTGTGGTCCATGCCAACCCAGTCAAAGTTAATTATCAAGAGCCGGCACAAGAAATCATCGACATTGTCGACGCCGCACCTTCGCCTGGCGGGCGTCTGAGCCCAGATGGTGAGATGTTACTCATCACCAATTATCCGGCGTTGCCTGATATTACCGATGTTGCTGCTGATCAATTGAAGCTGGCTGGCCGCCGCATTAACCCAGCCAACTATACGGTTAGCCAAGCGCGTTACATTAGCTCGCTAGAGCTAATTGACGTCAGCAGTGGTGACACCTTGAACATCAACGGCTTACCTACTGATTTAAAAGCGCTTGGCGCAGCTTGGTCACCAAATGGTGATTACATTGCCATTGCCCAGCAAACACCGAAAACCGTACAGTTATGGTTAGTGGATGTTGACAGTGCAAGTGCAAAACTGTGGTCAAACACGCCGTTAAATGCGGTGTGGGGTCCTCGTTTAGAGTGGCGCCACGATAGTAGCGGTGTGTATTCGTATACGGTGGCCGAAGGTTTAACCAAACCGGCACAGAAAACCGTGCCTACGGGCCCGGTTATTACCGAAAGTGCAGGGCGCACAGCACCCGGTCGAACCTATCAAGATTTATTGCAAAACAAGCAAGATGAAGCACTCTTTGACTACTTCTTCACTAGCCAAATAAGTTTCTTTGAGGTTGATGGCGACGCGCAGAAAGTTGGCCCGCAAGCGATTTACAGTGGGCTTAGTGTGTCACCCGACGACAACTACCTGTTAACCAGTGCGATTCATCGACCTTACTCGTATGCGGTGCCTTATTATCGCTTCCCAGAAACAACCCAAGTATGGACCACCAGCGGTGAAAACGTTTACACCGTCGTCGACCAACCCCTTGCGGATAACCTACCAATTGCCTTCGATGCAGTGGTGCAGGGACGTCGTTCAATTAGCTGGCGTAACGATGCCGACGCAACCTTGGTGTGGGCACAAGCCACCGATCAAGGTGACCCAGCGGTTGATGCTCAAATCCGTGACCAAGTATTTCAACAAGCCGCGCCATTTAAGCAAGAGCCGACCAAATTACTTGATTTGAGCAAACGTTTTGGCCGTTTATTAGCTGCTGATGCACAAAATGTATTGGTGTGGGAACGTTGGTGGGCCGATCGTGATGAAAAGCTCTGGTTAGTCGATGCAACCGGTGAGCGCCAGCCGAAACTCGTGTGGGAGCGTTCATGGGAAGACCGTTATAACGACCCAGGCCAACCGTTTACTGTACAACATGACGGCCGCAATCTGTTGTATCTTAACGATGGTAAAATGTTGTTAACTGGGAACGGAGCCTCGTCGGAAGGCGATCGCCCATTTATTGATAGCTACGACCTTAGTAGCCAAGAAAGCCAACGTTTATGGCGCAGCGAAGCGCCTTATTACGAGCGTCCACGTGGCTTGATTGATGCCGAAGAAATGACCTTTTTGATGCAGCGTGAAGGCGTCAATGATCCCGCCGACTTTTTCGTGCGTGATATCGACGATAGCAAGCTCACGGCACTGACTGAAACACCGCACCCGATGCCCCATACGCAAGGTATTAGCCGGGAGTTGATTACCTACACCCGTGAAGATGGCTTAGCGATGTCGGCGGAGCTTTACCTGCCAGCCAACTACGACAAAGAAAAAGACGGTCCGTTACCGACGATTGTCTGGGCCTATCCGCGAGAGTATAAGAGCTCAGCGGCTGCCGCGCAGATCTCGGGTTCACCGTATGAGTTTGTTCGGATCAGTTACTGGGCACCGCAGTACCTAGCCACACAAGGTTATGCGGTACTCGATAGCGCTACCATGCCGATTGTTGGCGAAGGTGACGCACGGCCAAACGATAGCTTTATTGAGCAGTTGGTGATGAATGGTAAAGCCGCGATTCAAGCCGGTGCCGAACTAGGTGTCACCGACCCAGAACGCGTTGCCCTTGGTGGACACTCATATGGCGCCTTTATGACCGCCAATATGCTAGCGCACAGCGATTTGTTCGCCACGGGTATTGCACGTAGCGGTGCTTATAACCGCAGCTTGACGCCGTTTGGCTTCCAACGTGAAGAACGAACAGTTTGGGATGACACTGACCTCTATATCGGTATGTCACCATTCTTCCACGCCGATAAAATTAACGAACCACTGTTAATGATCCACGGTGCAAACGATAACAACTCGGGAACCTTCCCGATGCAGTCAGAGCGCTTTTATCAAGCGATTAAGGGCTTAGGTGGCACCTCACGACTAGTAATGTTGCCTCATGAGTCTCATGGTTATCGTGCCCGTGAATCGGTATTGCATATGCTGTGGGAGCAAACGCGCTGGTTAGATTTGTACTTAAAAGACCAGCAATAGGAGACTTGATAAGCCCGCCGCTGACGGCGGGCTTAAGCGCGGGCCAAAATCCGGTCAAGGTGATTCGCAAAGGCCATGCGATCACGCTGATTCAAAGGTGGCGGCCCACCGCTTTGTACACCGCTGGCGCGCATGGTATCCATAAAGTCACGGATATTAAGGCGGCCACGAATCGTTTCTTTGGTAAAGAGCTCCCCTCGAGGGCTTAATGCTTGCCCACCCTTTTCAATGATTTCTGCTGCCAAGGGAATATCGGCAGTGATGACTAAATCTCCCGCTTCGCAAAGCTTCACAATTTCATCATCAGCTACATCAAAGCCACTGGCGACGGTACGTGCAGAGATATACTTGGAGCCAGGCACACGTATGGGTTGGTTAGCAATCAGAATCAACGGCAACTGCTTACGTTCGGCGGCCCGAAAAAGAATGTCTTTGATCACCACTGGGCAAGCGTCTGCATCTACATAGATTTTCATGGAAAACTCATTATTCAGTCGTAGCAATGGTAAGCTTAACATGCACTTGCTAGAAGCATAATGGAGACCTGTGACTTTGCATAAACTTTTATTGATTCTCTTGGCGCCGTTGCTGATGCTGCAGGGTAAGCGGGTTCGTGGGTCAATGCTGCGCTTACCTGAAGCGAGCGGGCCGCGCCAAGGCAGTGCGCCGGTAGCAGATACCAGCGCCACTGCGCGAAAAATGAATGTACTCGTGCTTGGCGACTCAGCTGCGGCAGGCGTCGGCTGCGAAACTCAAAACCAAGGAGTCGCCGGGCAATGGGTCGCACAGCTGAGTCGCGACGCGCAGGTGCATTGGCAACTCCTAGCCAAATCTAGCTTAACCTGTGGGCAAGTGCTGCAAATGCTGAAACAGCAGCGCCTTGAGCATGACCATTATGATGTGGTGCTGATTTCGGTGGGGGTCAATGACGTAACACGGCGAACCACTGTTGCGCAATGGCAGGCTGACTTGGCAGCCTTGACCGACTACTTAACGGTACATGTTAAGGCGAAGCTGATTCTTTACACCGCCTTACCGCCGATGCATAAGTTTCCGGCACTGCCGCAGCCGTTGCGATGGATCGTCGGTCGGCAAGCAAAGCAATTGAATAGGCACTTGCAGGCGCATTGTGACCACCATCGAGCGACTCAGTTGCTCGCTTTTGAAATACCATTTGAGGCCAAGTATATCGCCGCCGATGGCTATCACCCTTCACCTCATGCGGCGAAGCTTTGGGCCGAAGGGGCAGCATCAATGTGGCGCAGCTTGTGTGCCCAGGAGAACGGATAAGTGATTAAAAAATTACTGATTTATTTTATGCTGGCGCTGCTGGTACTTACTGCCATGGATATTTGGCGTGGCCAAAACTTACCTAAAGGCCAGTTGCTTGAAGATACTTGGCAAACCGTACGCTATGAACAGGTGAATCTGGTTGAACAAAGCTATGAAGAGCCCGTTATTGTTTACTTTTGGGGCTCATGGTGCCCGGTCTGTCATGTCATTTCGCCCACAGTTGATTGGCTCGCGAGCTACCTGCCGGTGGTGACTGTGGCGATGTCCTCGGGAACCGATGCGCAAGTACGCAACTACCTGGCACGTAACGACTATGAGTTTAAAGTGGTGAACGATCCTGAGGCTCGACTCTCTAATCAGTGGGGCGTGCCGGTGACTCCCGCATTTGCCATTGTTAAAGACGGTGAAATTCATTCGTTTACCGCCGGTGCCACCACCCCTCTGGGGCTTTATGCACGTTGGTTGTGGGCAAGGTTTTAGTAAAATAACTAGTTTGACTCAAAGATCTCGGTAAAATAGCCATGAGAAGTATCTGTAGGGACCCTTTTTAGTGAAAGTATTTCAATTACAAATCAGTGCGTTAGCTTGTGCGCTACTGTTAACGGCGTGTTCTGAGCCGAGTTCAGAAACCACAGAAGCCGCAGCGGCCGCCGAGCCCGCGGCGCAAACGCCATTGCAACTGCAACCTATGGAACTTAAGGGCGAGCACCAGCAGCGACGACAACAGACGGTGGTCGAACCCGTACGCCAGACAGCGAAGCAAACGCAACAAGCGCAACTAGATGTGACCTTGATGGACCAAGCGGCTCCGTTAAAGGGCGTCGACTATGCCGTGCTGAAACGAGGGCAAACGGTGACCGGGCTGTTGAGCAAGTATGGTTTCAAAGCGCGCGATGTTTATGCGCTGGCCGAAGCTCTCGATGGCGTGATCAACCTCGATAAACTACAGTCTGGCACCGCCATTGCGGTAAAAAAACAAGCGCATTTTGCTCAGGTGAGCTTCGCCGACGAATATGCGGAGCGCGTCGATGCCATTTATGAAAAAGGCCGTTGGAGCGTGCATAAAGTTAAGGTTCCCACGCGTATTGAAGTTTCTGAACATGCCGTGCAAATCAATCACAGCCTATATGGTAATGCCGCAGAGGCCGACGTGCCCGGTGATGTCATCAACTCTGCGTTATTGGCGCTGTCTCACTTCATCGATTTTCAACGCCAGGTGTATCAAGGGAATCGGTTTGAAGTGGTGTTTGAACGAACCTTAGTGACCCAAGATGAAGCATTGTTCGAGCACCAGCAAACGCCGTTACAGGTGACCTATTTACGCTTTCAAAACGACGAAGACGATTTTCGCTTGTACCGTTATGAAGACTCGTTTTACCTAGAAGACGGGCGCCTAGCGGAAAGCTTCCTCTTGAAAACACCCCTCAATGGCGCGCGCTTGTCATCACATTACGGCCAACGGAAACACCCAGTGCTCGGTTACACGCGTATGCACAAAGGTATCGACTTCGGAGCCCCAGAAGGCACACCAATTATGGCCGCAGGCAGCGGTACCATTAAACAGGCGGAGTGGTACGGCTCTTATGGTAATGCAGTGATCATTACCCATGCAGACGGTTACGAAACACTTTACGCACACCTTAAAGGCTATGCCGAAGACCTTACCGCAGGCGATAAGGTGAAACAGGGGCAAGTGATTGGCTACCTAGGTAATACTGGATTGTCACAAGCACGGCACTTGCATTATGAGGTGTATCGACATGGCAAAACAGTGAACCCGTTAAACCTCAAGAAATTATCCACGGAACGTTTAGCAGGACCCGCTTTGGCGCAATTTGTCGAGCACGTAACAAGCCTTGAAGACCGCACCCTGCGCCTCGCCAATTTTGCCCATGGCGCCAGTGCAACTTATGCCGCGGGTATCGACGCGGAAGCCCGATGACAGCCGAAGTACCCGTCGCCAGCCTTTACGCAGCAAATCTTGAGCAGCTGGTGCCGCGATTGAGGCCTTGGTTAACAGCACAAGAGCACGAGCTCGCCCAAGGTTATCCTCGCTTGCGCAGACGTTTACAGTATTTAGCAGGGCGCGGCTTGCTGCGTTTTCTGATTCAACAACAATGGCAGATCCCGGCGGCTGAAATTGCCATTTTACGGCATGACAACGGCGCACCAACGCTCAGAGTTCAGGGCGAAACATGGCAGTGCTCGATCAGCCATAGTCACGACATGGCTCTAGTGGCAGCACACCCATCGACCCCAGTCGGCGTTGATGTTGAACAAATAAAACCCCGCAAACAACTACAGCGCATACAACGCCTAGAATTTATGCGCGACCTTGCAACCAATCATATGGATGCTTTTTATCAACGCTGGACACTTGCCGAAGCCGTCACCAAAGCCGAACAAGCACTGCTGATGGAAGTATTAAAACGCTCTTCCGCACCCTACTTAAACCACGCAAGCCACGCTCAGCACAACGACTACATCCTCTGCTGCTACGCCCAAGCCCCCAAATCCCCCTTGCACCCCCTCAAAACTACCAACACCTAACCCAGAGGGGGCAGCCCTTACAATGTAAGGGCTGCCCCCTCTTAGGTAACTCTTTGGCGGAATGATGTTTTTGTGTAAGTGCGGATAAACTGACGGCATCTATTCGTACATTGAGGTGCACCATGCGCTTACGCTCAAATTACCTTTCTTATCTTATCTCTGTTTCTGTTGTAGGACTTTGCGGTATCTCGTCGGTGGCGGCCAATGAGATAACCACCAACATAGATTTACGCTATCGCCTAGAATCGGTAGCGCAAGACAATGCGCTTGCGGATGCGTTAGCGTCGACCCTGCGTAGTCGTATTCTGGTGGCGGCTAAGCCGGCACAAGGCTGGAGTGTTGTGGCTGAGGTGGATAATGTCAGTGTGATTGGTGGCGATACCTTCAATAGTACGGCGAATGGGCAAGCAAACTATAGTGTGGTGGCCGACCCAAGTGGTACAGACATAAACCAGGCTTTTGTGCGCTACACCAGCGCAAACGGAACCTCTTATACGGCGGGCCGGCAACGGGTTAATCAGCTCAATCAGCGCTTTATTGGCGGTGTCGGCTGGCGTCAAAACGAGCAAACCTTTGACGGCTACCGTGCGCAGTTCACGCCAATGGATACCGTTGCCGTTGATGTCGGCTACTATCACAATGTGAATCGCATTTTTGGCCCTGACGGTGACGCCGCAAATCAAAAAGGTAGCTACCTCACCGCACTCGCAAGTTGGGCGGTGACAGCGGACCACAAAGTTGCGGCCTTTGGCTACGACTTTGAATTCGACAATTGGCAACAGCGTAGCAGCCGCACCTACGGAGTGGACTACCAAGGTGCGAGCGCCGCGCTAAGCTGGCGTCTTGCTGTTGCCACCCAGTCGTCTGCGCACGGTGCGCCTGAGCAAGAAAGTCACCATTACCACCGAGCCGAGCTCAACTGGCAACCGCAAACGATCAAATTTAGCCTTGGCCAAGAGCGCCTGGCAGGTAACGGCGACAGCGCTTTTCAAACGCCGTTGGCAACCTTGCATGCTTTTTCAGGCTTCGCCGATGTGTTTTTGACCACCCCTAATCAGGGCTTGCGTGACCATTGGCTGGGTGCTTCGACAAAGGCCTTGGGCGGAAAATGGTCGCTGGCTTGGCACGATTTTCAGTCGGATGCGGGCAGCGAGGATTACGGCACCGAGTGGGACCTCGCCGGTGTCTACCAACTCACTCCCAAGCTAAAAGGCTTAGTCAAAGCTGCTGTCTACAATGGTGATCAACATGCCGTTGATACTAACAAGGTGTGGTTAATGTTGCAGTACTCGCTCTAACGCGCCAAGTATTAGCAGCAAGTAAGGCAGAGTCGAGCGCACGTCGCTCGCTCAGCCTTGTTCGTACCAGAATACCTCAACCAAGCTTTGTTCAAATACCTGAGCGATGCGAAAAGCCGTTTCTAGTGATGGTGAATAGCGCCGTTGTTCAATCGCCGCTATGGTTTGTCGGGTCACGCCAACTAAGGTGCCCAACTCGGCCTGAGTCATGCCCCCTTGCTGCTCGCGCAATTGGCGAACGCAATTTTGAATTGGCAACATTTTAGTGCCCCCTGCGGTAACCGATAATTTGCACCGCATACTCAAACACCTGCGCCAGCACAAGACTTATCAGGCAACTGAAAAACAGTAGGTCGCCATTAAGGTGAAACATATAGTGTAGTAGTGAGGTGATGATAGCGAATGCCAGCACGAAACCGGCGACCGCTTGCCCGCGTTGTGTAATCAGTCGCTCGCGTTCATCAGCTGGCTCAGAGGCTGTGCGACGATGAGCAATGCCGAGCACTATTTGACCGATAACGCTAAAGGCGATCAACGACACGGTAAGCTGAATGACGATAGGTAAGAACGGCGGAACTTCTTGCGCTGTCAGATAATACGAGAAGCCAGTGTACGCAACATAGCCACCGACTAGTAAAAGAACGACTAACATCAACCATGCTGATTTTTCGCGGAATGCCATAGTGAACCTCATGTGAAATATTTTTAACATGACTAGGCTAGTCGTGAACAAGCAGCATGTCAACTATTTTTAACATTTTAGGAGACTTTGGTAAGCCAACCATAGTCATCACTACGCTGCCCCCACTGGATCTCGTTTAATGCTGTGCGTAGCTTGGTTGTGGTGGCACCTTCAGTTCCCGTTCCGACAACATGCTCCGTGCCGTTGCGGATCAATGTCCCGACCGGTGTTAATACCGCAGCAGTACCAGATAAAGCCGCTTCGCAATGAGGCTTACCTGCTCGCTCAAGCAGTTCGTCGACACTAAGTTCGCGCTCACTAACCTTTAAGCCCATGTCTCGCGCTATCGTTAGAATCGAATCGCGCGTAATGCCATGCAAAAAGGAGCTATCTAGCGCTTTGGTAATAATCTCATCGCCATCAATTAGCATAAAGTTGGCGGCTCCAGTTTCCTGCACGTCGCCTCCTGGGCAGAACAGTACTTGGTCCGCATTCACTGCCGCTCGGGCCTGCATGATCGGCTGTAATGCACTGGCATAATTACCACCGCTTTTCACCATGCCCATGTGCGCCGCGCAACGCGCTCCTTGCTCTTCAATGAGTAAGCGTAGTGGCCGCACACCACCGCTAAAGTAATCGCCAACGGGCGACAGCAGCACATAGAGCATCGAGCTGGCGCTGGCGCCAGCGGCTTTGCCAATCGAAGGTTCAGTGCCAATATGGGTGGGGCGAATATACATTGAGCCAGGTGGTGTTGGCGTTTTATCGGCGTAGGTTGCAACAATGCTAGTGATCATTTCACGTAACATCTCGGCATCTACTTCGGGCAACGAAAGTAGTCGACTGCTTTGAATAAGCCGCGCAATATTTGCCTCCATACGAAAAATGTTGACTGATCCGTCGGCGTGCAAAAATGCCTTCAGGCCCTCAAAGCAGGTGCTAGAGTAGTGTAAAACATGAGCTGCTGGGTGTAACTGAATGTGCTCAACCGCCGCTTTGCGAGGCGCGCTCCACTGCTCACCGTTAAACTCAGTGATTGCCATCTCAGGCATGAAAACCGTACCAAAAGCCGCCATAGAAAGTCCTTTGTTGTGTTGCAAATGCGTTAACTTAGTCCGTCAGTGTACGGAGCAATCTTAGCTGCTGCAAATGGGTGGTTTTGCGGAATGCGACAAAAGGATGTATCTTTAGAGACAATAAGCGACTACTTTTGTGACTACTTTTGTGACTACTTAAGAGGCCGATGACTATAAGAACCAAGTATCCATTTTGGCGCCATATTTCGTTGCGTGCGCAACTTATCGCTGGCTTCCTGGTACCCCTTCTTGTGGTGGCAGGGCTGTCTTGGATCGTATCGGTGAACATGCAAGATGTGCAGCAGTTATCAGCCGAATCCGACCGTGTTGCGCGAGAAATAGCGGTTCGCAAAGCATTACTCAAAGAAGTCGTTGATGCAGAAACTGGTGAGCGTGGTTTTATTATCACCGGCGAAGAAGAGTTCTTAGAACCCTATCAGAGTGCAAAAACTAATTTCTCGCAACTTGCAAATGAGTGGCGTGAACTGTCAGGGGCGTCCTCCGACCCTAAACTCAAAGAAATGGAACAGTTGTTTCAGCTGTGGCTTGCAGAAATTGCCGAGCCGGCGATTAAAGCTCGGGCCCAGTACGGCCCTGAAGCTATCGGTAGCCCAGAGCTTGAAGCAAATCCAAGCACCGCCTTAGTTGCCTCGGGTCGTGGTAAGCAGTTAGTCGATACCATGCGAGCAGTCATTGCCGAAGCCGTCGCTGAGAAAGAACAGCAGCGCGAAACGATCGCGAGCCGAGTCGACGAGCGCATGCGTTTCGTGGCGACCTTGGCGATTGTTTTGCCGGTGGTCGGTGTCGGTATTGGGTTAGTTCTCCTGTTGTTAATGCAAATGGGCGTGGTGTCGAGCATCGGCAACCTTAGTGAGACAGCGAGCAAAATAGAAGCCGGCGATTTGTCTGCCCGAGTCGATGAAACTCGCTCTGACGAAATCGGCGAGTTGGCGAAAGACTTTAATCGCATGGCTGCCATCCTCGAATTGGGCCAGCGAGAGAGTACGATTCTGTCGAGCTTTCAATCAATGTTGGTGTCGTCAAACGATGAAGAGGAAACCTACGCCGCTGCGGCTCGAGCCTTAAGTAAGTTATTCCCCTCAATGTCGGGTGCGCTCTATTTGGTTGCCTCGTCGCGAGACCTCGTTGAAATGGCATGCAGCTGGGGTGACCATCCACAAACGGAAAAGTGGTTCCCGCCCGAAGACTGCCGCGCCTTGCGCTTAGGTAGAAGTTATCGCGTGTCCGACGACAGCGCTGAGTTGTTCTGTCGGCATGTTAAAGAGGATGACAACGCTATCGCGTTCTCACTATGCATTCCATTGGTGACACGAGATGAAGTTGTTGGCACGCTGTTCTTATGTGAGCCAACCAGTGGACCAAGCGCTGTGAGTGCGCAAGAAATTGCCGTCGCCGAAACCGTGGCTGAGCGGTTAGCTCTTGCTTTAAATAACCTTCGACTGACCGAGCGCCTGCGCCGCGAGTCGGTTCGTGATCCGCTGACTGAATTGTTTAACCGGCGCTATTTAGAAGAAACCTTAGAGCGTGAAATACGGCGTGTTTCGCGTGCTAAAAAGCCATTATCTCTGGTGGCGCTGGATGTTGATCACTTTAAACATTTTAACGATACCTTTGGCCATGAAGCAGGTGACCGGGTACTTGAAGCCTTAGCAAAAGAGATGGTAAAAATTGCTCGGCCTGAAGACGTTGCGTGTCGTTATGGCGGCGAAGAATTTATGCTTATATTGCCGGAAGTAAACCTTGAAATGGCAGCCGAGCGAGCAGAAGAATTACGCCTCAATATCGAAAAGTTACAACTCTCCTATGGTGGAACGTCACTAGGCAAAGTGACAGTGTCGCTTGGCGTTGCGACCTTCCCGTTGCACTCAAAGAAAAAAGACGAACTTATGCGGTTCGCCGATAATGCATTGTATGAAGCAAAACGCCAAGGCCGTAATAAAGTGGTGGTGTATGGTGCAAGTTAACTGAGCTAGGCCACAAGCTATCTCAACTTTACTAGTAGGTTATTCATATTGAGGCTGAACGTGCCGTAAACTATAACCTTTAATAACCTAACTATTCGAGAGCATGCGCCTGTGACAGCATCCATTTTACGTCATCCCGCCGAGGCCATGGAGGCGACGCTTCGTAAACTTGCATTAAGAGCCGAGAACTACGGCGCCGCTGATAATTACGGCAGTGGTAAGCTGATTGAAGAGTTCGAGCACAAAATGGCGGTGCTCTTAGGTAAACCTGCAGCGCTATTTCTTCCCAGCGGTACCCTTGCGCAGGGGGTCGCACTTAAAATTCACACCGAGCAACGCAAACAGAAGCGCATTGCCCTGCATCCGACCTCGCATCTGATGTTACATGAACACCAAGGTTACCAAGAACTTTGGGGCTTACAGAGTCACGTGTTGGGCCAACCGGAGGAGGTGCTTCGCTACGCTGACTTTCCTAACGAGCTCGACGTGGGTGCCTTAGTTCTGGAATTGCCGATGCGAGAAATAGGTGGGCAACTGCCAAGCTGGGACGACTTACAAAGTCAAGTGGCGTGGGCGCGCGAACGTAACTGCGCTGTGCATATTGATGGGGCGCGGTTATGGCATTGCCCTGCCTATTATAAGCGAAGCCTGGGTGAAATTAGTGCGTTAGCAGATTCAGTTTATGTCAGCTTGTATAAAGATATTGGCGGAATTGCAGGCGCCATACTGGCGGGTGAGAGTGATTTTATTGCGCAAGCAAAAGTCTGGAGTCGCCGCGCTGGTGGTAACTTAATTTCGTTTTACCCTTATATTCTTGCCGCCCAACAAGGGCTTGATGACAACCTTGCGAGCATCAGCAGTGCCGTTGACTATGCGCGTTATTTAGGACCCATGCTGGCCACCATTCCTGGGGTACGGGTGAATCCGGAAACGCCGCAAAGTGCAATGTTCCACTTACATATTGAACGTGCTGCCGAAGACATCGCTCGGCTGACGGAGCGCTACTTAAGTCAACATGATGTGCAAGTGTTACCGCCGCCGCGCGGTCAAGACCGTCACGGCTACAGTATTTGCGAAATAAGTGTCGGGCGGAGCACTATGGAACATCCACCCGAGTTTTGGTTGGCACACGTACTGGCCTGTTTGGCACACGATTAATTATCGAGTGAAACAATCAGCGTGCATGACCTTGGCCCACGCTTTAACGAAATCACGTACGAATTTTTCTTGTGAGTCGTCTTGTGCGTAGAGTTCCACGTAAGCGCGAAGCACTGAATTCGAGCCAAACACAAGGTCTACTCGGCTTGCAGTGTACTTAGTTGCACCCGTTGCACGTTCACGAATTTCGTAGCTGGCTTTCCCAACGGGGTGCCAGCTTAAGCTCATATCGGTGAGAGTGACGAAAAAGTCATTACTCAGGCGCCCAACTTGTTCAGTAAACACGCCATCAGTACTGCCACCATAGTTACTGCCTAATACTCGCATGCCACCAACGAGGACGGTCATCTCTGGTGCGGTTAAGCCAAGCAATTGGGCACGGTCCAGTAGTAACTCTTCAGGTGCTACTTGATAGTCCTGTTTTAACCAGTTGCGAAACCCATCGTGTATGGGCTCTAAAGGCTCAAACGATTCAACCTCTGTTTGCGCTTGTGAGGCATCGCCACGGCCTGGCGTGAAGGGAACTTCAACCGTAACGCCGGCATTCTTGGCAGCGTTTTCAATCGCGACATTGCCACCAATGACAATCACGTCGGCAAGACTGGCACCGGTTTCTGCTGCGATGGGCTCTAACAGGTTAAGCACTTTAGCAAGGCGTTCTGGCTCATTGCCAGCCCAGTCTTTTTGCGGGGCCAGGCGAATACGTGCGCCATTGGCTCCGCCTCTTAGATCAGAACTGCGAAACGTTCGTGCACTGTCCCAAGCGGTTGCAACCAAGTCACTGAGCGACAGGTCGGTTGCAGCGATAGCAGATTTCACCGCGTTCACGTCATAATCGGTTGCTCCGGCTGGAATAGGGTCCTGCCAAAGGTGCTCTTCGTTGGGCACGTCGGGTCCAAAATAACGCTGGCTAGGGCCTAAGTCACGGTGAGTCAATTTAAACCATGCTCGTGCGAACACGTCGGCAAAGTAGTCAGGGTCGTCGTAAAAGCGCTGACAAACCTTGCGGTACTCTGGGTCCATTTTCATAGCCATATCGGCATCGGTCATAATCGGGTTATGACGAATACTTGGGTCTTCAACATCAACCGGCTTGTCTTCTTCTTTGATGTCGATAGGTTCCCATTGCCATGCACCCGCAGGGCTTTTCTTTAATTCCCAGTCGTAGGTGAATAATAGATAGAAGTAGCCGTCGTCCCACTGCGTAGGGTTTGTGGTCCAGGCACCTTCAATGCCGCTGCTCATGGTATTTCGGCCAATACCGCGCGAGGTTGAGTTGTTCCATCCTAAGCCTTGCTCGTGAACATCTGCCGCTTCAGGATCGGGGCCTAAGTTTTGCTCCGAACCGTTACCGTGGCATTTACCCACCGTGTGACCGCCAGCGGTAAGTGCCGCGGTTTCTTCGTCGTCCATGGCCATGCGTGCAAAGGTTTCGCGAACATCTTGTGCGGTGCGCAGTGGATCAGGTTTGCCGTCGACGCCTTCTGGGTTTACGTAAATTAAGCCCATCTGCACAGCGGCCAATGGATTTTCGAGGCTATCACTGGCGTCTCCATCGTAGCGAGACTTACCAAGCCACTCGGTTTCTGCGCCCCAGTAAATGTCTTTTTCGGGGTGCCAGATATCTTCGCGACCAAACGCAAAACCGTAAGCCGGTAAGCCCATCGATTCATAAGCCATGGTGCCTGCCAAAACGATAAGGTCAGCCCAACTTACTTGATTACCATATTTCTTTTTGATCGGCCAAAGCAGTCGGCGTGCTTTGTCGAGGTTGACGTTATCAGGCCAAGAATTCAAAGGCGCAAAGCGTTGATTACCCGTTGCAGCGCCACCGCGACCATCGGCGACACGGTAAGAGCCTGCGGCATGCCAAGCCATACGTATCATCAAGCCACCATAATGACCCCAGTCTGCAGGCCACCAAGGTTGACTGTCGGTCATCAGGGCTTTGACATCGTTTTTCAGTGCCTCAACATCAAGTGACTTCAATGCTTCTTTATAATCAAAGTCGGGGTCGAGAGGGTTGGTTTTGGTGTCGTGCTGATGCAGGATATCGAGATTCAGTGCATTGGGCCACCAATCCATATTTGAGGTACCTGTGGCGGTATGGCCACCATGCATAACTGGGCATTTACCGGTTGAGTTGCTCATTACTATTCCTTCAATTCTGTGGTTAGACTCTTTTCACTCTAGTCCTATCTCGTCGATAAAGAAAACCAAAATAAACGACGATACTAATAGCTTTTTTCGATTAAAGCCTGGCTTCTACCCAGGTCTCAGGGCTGGTACGCAACCATTACTTCATTACGTCGGAAAAAGGGCAGTGTCCAAGGTGGATCATAGCGGGCTATTTCGGGGGCTGACAAAGGTGTAAGCTCGCGATCTGCTAGCCATTTTAAAAGGGCTTCCGCTTGTTCTGCCACCTTCTGTTCGCCGGTAAAACCGGAAAAACGTGCGACCGCATAGTACTGTTCTGCTCGCTGTTCGATCTCAATCGCCGGGTTGTTTGGCCGCGGTAAAGTCGCCATCGTGTAGTCGCTTGGCATCACAAACTGCATCGTCCAACGGCCATTGCGTTCAGTTAAGGTAACTGGAGAGGCCATTTCGATACGTTCGGATTGCGCGACCATGGTGACAGGCGCGGTCATACTTATGGTGGCGTTGGTGGCACCATTGACGCGATTGTTGCCAAAAATATAATCTGCTAACACTCGAAAGCCACGCCCGCTGGCCTGATCGAGACTGCCAGAGACCGTGACCTTGGCAATAATCATCGGCTCGTACTGGCGTAACTCGAAGTCACCGTCGGCTTTTAAAACTGTGTAGTTGGGGGTTTCGGTTGCCATAGAGGTACCTGCGATGAAAAAAGCAACAATAAGGAAAAAGCGCATCAGTTGAGCCACGGAAAGTCTCTTTTGTTCATGAATGAACTGTTAGTACGTTGCACCCGCCGTTTCGATCATGATGCAGGTACTTAGTCGCAGCGGTTGGATTGCTGCGAAAAGCGCGTATTTCGCAAAACTTCCTTTGTAATTTGCGGCTAAAACACGTAGATTACGCGCCTATTTTTTGTTCGGGTGCTCAAACGTGATTTCTGCTGCAAATATCACCATGCAATTTGGTGCAAAACCTCTTTTTGAAAATATCTCTGTTAAATTTGGCGAAGGTAACCGTTACGGCTTGATTGGCGCAAATGGCTGCGGGAAGTCGACCTTTATGCGCATTCTTAGTGGTGATCTTGAACCTTCAGCTGGCAACGTTTCGGTTGAGCCAAACATGCGAGTGGGTAAGCTACGTCAGGACCAATTTGCCTACGAGCAATACAGTGTGGTCGATACGGTGATCATGGGTCATGAAGAGCTGTGGCAGGTGAAAGAAGAACGTGACCGTATTTATAGTTTGCCGGAAATGAGTGAAGAAGAGGGCATGCGGGTTGCTGACCTTGAAGTGGCCTTTGCAGAAATGGACGGTTATACCGCAGAGTCGCGCGCAGGTGAATTGTTACTTGGCGTAGGAATTCCGCTAGAGGCGCATTTCGGCTTGATGAGTGAAATCGCGCCCGGCTTAAAGCTCCGCGTGCTATTGGCGCAAGTGCTTTTTTCTGAGCCCGATATTATGTTGCTTGATGAGCCGACCAACAACTTGGATATCAATACGATCCGTTGGTTGGAAACCGTATTGAATGAACGCCAGGCGACGATGATTATTATTTCGCACGACCGTCATTTCTTAAATAGTGTTTGTACCCATATGGCCGATATCGACTACGGTGAATTGCGGGTCTATCCGGGCAATTACGACCAGTATATGTTCGCCGCAACCCAAGCGCGTGAACAGTTACTTAGTGACAACGCCAAAAAGAAAGAGAAAATTGCAGAGTTGCAGCAATTTGTCAGTCGTTTCTCTGCCAACGCCTCGAAAGCCAAACAAGCCACCTCGCGCGCCAAGCAAATTGAGAAAATTCAGCTTGCCGAAGTAAAAGCGTCGAGCCGAGTGAGTCCGTTTATTCGTTTTGAGCAGGAAAAAAAGCTGTACCGCTTAGCCCTTGAAATGGAAGGGGTGAACAAATCATTTGATGAGCTGAACGTGCTCAATAACCTGAGCGCCATGATTGAAGTGGGCGAAAAAGTTGCCATTCTCGGCGCCAACGGTATTGGTAAAACCACCTTGCTGAAATGCTTAGTGGGTGAACATGAACTCGACAGTGGCCGTATTAAATGGTCGGAAAATGCCTCAATTGGTTACTACGCACAGGATCATGCCGATTGGTTCAAAACCAAAATGACGGTATTTGACTGGATGAGCCAATGGAAGCAGCCACATCACGACGAGCAAGCCGTGCGAGGCGTGCTGGGGCGTATGCTGTTCTCCCAGGATGACATCAAAAAGCCGGTGACGATTTTGTCTGGTGGCGAAAAAGGCCGAATGATTTTCGCCAAATTAATTATGCAACGGCCGAATGTGTTAATCATGGATGAACCCACGAACCACCTCGATATGGAATCGATAGAGGCGCTCAACTTGGCCCTTGAGCATTATGACGGAACCTTGTTGTTTGTCAGCCACGACCGCGAGTTTGTGTCGTCTTTGGCATCGCGTATTATCGAACTGACCGATCAAGGCATGCGCGACTTCTCGGGCACCTATGAAGACTATTTGCGACAACTGGGCTAGGTATTGAGGCGCGATTTGATTTAAGCTGTAAGCCTTGGCCCAATTCTCTTGAATAGCAAAGGCACCCGATATGAACAAACGCGCTATCATTACGACCCTTGCGGTTGTAACACTAGGCTTGTCGAATCAAGCTCTCGCTTTCGACAAGTCTAGCAGCCATCAGTTAACCCTTACTGAGGCAGAAAAGTTAGTCGAACTACCCTTACACTGTGTTGAAACGCCTTACCCATACAAGACTGGGTTTGTGTTAGGTAGTGCCGACGACTTGAAAGAGCCCAAAGAGCATCACCCGGTGTTTTACGGCTGTTTTGATTGGCATAGCGCAGCGCACGGCTATTGGTCGTTGGTCACGCTGTTACGCCAGTTTCCTGATATGGCACAAGCCGAAACGGCACGAGACATTCTTAAACGTAACCTGACTCTTGAAAATGTCGAACGTGAAGCCGCGTTTTTCAGTAAAGACATCAACAAATCTTTTGAGCGCACCTACGGTTGGGCATGGTTGTTAAAGCTCGCTGACGAACTGAACGCGTGGCAAGACCCACTGGGTCAACAGCTCGCACACAACCTGCAGCCATTAACCGACGTGATTGTTAAACGCTATCAAGAGTTCTTGCCGCAATTGATTTACCCAGTGCGCGTGGGTGAGCATTCCAATACCGCATTTGGTTTGAGCTTCGCTTACGACTATGCGGTAAACAATGAGCTCAGCGACTTAGCAGCGTTGATTCGTGAACGCTCGAAAGACTATTTTTTGCACGATCAAAACTGCCCAATCAGCTGGGAACCAAGTGGTTATGATTTTATTTCCCCGTGCTTAGAAGAAATAGGCTTGATGCAACGGGTGCTAGCCAAAGACGAGTTTTTACCGTGGTTATCCAAATTCATGCCGCAACTGGCCGACCAAAACTATCGCCTTGACGTCGGTAAAGTCAGTGACCGTACCGACGGCAAGTTGGTGCATCTTGATGGCTTGAACTTTAGTCGCGCGTGGAACCTCTATGCACTGGCCAATGCCTATCCGCGCTATGCGCATTTAAGCGAAGTAGCAGACCAACATATCGCCTATTCGTACCCAAACCTTATCGGTGACTCCTATGAAGGAGGGCATTGGTTAGGTAGTTTTGCCATTCAAGCGCTAAACCAAGTGCACTAAGTGATGGCCCACGCTCATTCGTGTTGATAGCGCCAACGAATGAGTACAACCATCACCGCACTGAAAATCACGAGCGCGAAGATATGAAGCCAAGGGCTGTGACCTTGGCTCGAACCAATCACCGCATGTGCGAGTTGCGAATAATGGTAGGCGGGCAAGCCATAGGCAATATACTGAATACTTGTGGGTAGAAACTGCAGCGGTACCCACAACCCTGATAAAAACGCCATGGGAAGGTAGATCAAGTTAACCATTGCAGGTGCGGCCTTGTCGGACAG
The DNA here is from genome assembly GCF_902806985.1 of Pseudidiomarina piscicola. GTDB lineage: Bacteria > Pseudomonadota > Gammaproteobacteria > Enterobacterales > Alteromonadaceae > Pseudidiomarina > Pseudidiomarina piscicola. The sequence goes on along the minus strand of NZ_CADCXY010000002.1, from coordinate 251,511 downwards.
GCAGAGGCCTAGCAGTAAACCGATTAAGGCAAAAGGAAGTGTACCTATTAACAGCACCAGCAAAAGGGCCACCCATTGCCATAAAACGAGTGTGACATCTGCGAAAAACGCACCGGTACCGAACAGAATAAAAGCGATGCAGAGCGCAAAAACCAGGCTGCTATAATATTTAGCGAAAATATAGGCACTAAGTGGCATGGGCGCAATGCGCTTGAGCGTCAGCCAGCCATGAGCGCGGTCACTGGCGACTGCTGATGCGTAGTTGAACATCGAGGGCCCCATCATACCGAAACATGCATAAGAAACGAGCATATAGCTGCTGGCGCCAGAACTGAAGTCTAAAACTATACCGAAAAGAATATAAAAAACCACAGGAAAGAGGATCGCAGGTAAGATAAATGACGGTGTGCGCCATAAGCTCAAAAGATCATATCGAGCTTCTTTTATATACATAGTGATATTATGCATGTTGTTTCTCCTGCATCAGTTTCAGATAAGCATTTTCCAAAGAGGTTTCATCACCAACGACTTCTGCAACGCTGCCGCTGGCGATGAGTTGTCCTTCACGTAAAATGGCAACGCGATCAGCAAGCCGCTCAGCTTCTTCGATGTAATGAGTGGTTAAGACAATGGCGCAGCCTTTGGCGCGATAATTCTGAATGTGCTGCCAGAGACGGTGACGCACCTCAACATCCATACCAACGGTGGGTTCATCTAAAAAGAGTAGGTCTGGATGGCCAGCAACAGACAAGGCCAAGAGTACCTGCTGACGTTGACCGCCGGAGAGTCGGCCAAAGCGCTGTGGTGCTATTTCTTGTAATTCAAACTGCGTGATGAGCTCGGTCACACTGGCGCCGTTGGTGTAATAACTACAAAAAAGGTCGAGTTGCTCAGCTACCGTGAGGTTGGCCGAGAGTGCACCAACCTGCATCATCACTCCTAGCCGCTGCCGGGTCGATAAGGGCCGCTGCTGATTCGTGTAGTTTTGCCCGAAGAGCTCCATCCGCGACGCTTGATAGCTGTGCATGCCAAGTACACTATGAATGAATGAGGTTTTACCGGCTCCATTTTTACCTAGCACAGCAAGTACTTCGCCACTGTGAGCGGTTAGGCTGATACCCCTTAGTGCGGCTTTGGAGCCATAACTCTTGGTAAGGTTCTGAACCCTAAGATAGGCGGCTGCCATGGCGTGTTATCCTTTAGTGATGATTGATGTGGCAAGTCTAAGTAGCCGTTGCCACTAGCGGCAGTGGTTTTTGTCAGCAAAAGATAATGACAAATGTCACTAGAGCAATGGCGCGCCACTCGTCATAATGGCAACAGTGGCCCAAATCGAGTACCGACATGACCTCTTCTGAAACAACTTCGCAAACTCAGTTTTCTGGCAGCCAGCCGAAGCATGCTTGGATCTATCTTTTTAATCTTGGCTTCTATGTGCTGCCGATGGTGTTGTTTCCCTATTCTTGGCTAGAACTCGCGGGGCTTTCTCTGGCGCTACTGGTGTTTGTTGGGCTGTATTTCTATTGTTATCAGCAACCGCTCGACCGGATGCTGTGGCCGATTTTGGCCATGTACGGTATTGCCATTGTGGTCACGCCATGGAATTCCGGCTCTATTGCACTCTTTAGTTACGTCGGTTTCTTTGTCGGTCTTGCCTATCGTTGGCCTTATGCATTGGCTGGGGTTGTCGGGCTGGTGGCGACGTTGGCGATCTTTCACTGGGGGCCTGGAACCCAATGGGACCTGTTTTTCTATTACGGTGCCGTCATTGTGTCGACCGTTGCGATCTTTGGCCGCGTCGAGCGCTTGCGGCAGCGTCATGATGCGGCCCAGCGTCGAAGTGCAGAAGAGATCTCGCGATTAGCGACCGCTGTCGAGCGCGAACGCATCGCCCGTGATCTCCATGACATTCTTGGCCATACGTTATCGAGCATTGTATTGAAGTCAGACTTGGCCCAGGCACAATTGAACAAGCAGCAGTACGATGCGGCCACAAAACAACTCGGCGAGTTAAGTGCGATTGCCCGAGATAGCCTATCGCAAGTACGACAAAGTGTTTCGGGCTACCGACATAACGGGCTACAGCTTGAACTTGAGCGCTTAAAGCAACGCTTATCAGATGCGGGATTTCGAACCGAGGTGTCGGGCCTCCCTCCGAGGTTAAGCGCGAGTCAAGAAACCGCGGTCGTGCTAGCGCTTACCGAGCTGGTCACCAACGTTATTCGCCATAGCAGCGGTCAAGTGTGCAGTATTCACTTCGATGAAACTGCCAACACTTACCGTATTCAAGTGAGTGATGATGGCACGCCGAAGGAGATTCATCACGGCAATGGTTTAAGTGGTGTGAGCCAACGCATGCAAGAATTAGGCGGTGAGGCCTCGCTTTCGATGGCCGGTGGCTGTGAAGTGAAGTTGAGCATACCGAAATTACAAGGTGCGTTACTATGAAAACTTTACTGGCCGAAGACCAAACCATGGTGCGCACGGCGCTGGCAAGCTTATTGCGCTTAGAGGCTGACGTTGATGTGGATGAAGCAGTGGATGGAGCCGATGCGCAACAGCAGATACAGAGCAGTGCTTATGATGTGTTACTGACCGATATCGAAATGCCGAAGCTTTCCGGTCTTGAGTTGGCAAAATGGGTGCAAAACACCCAGCCACAGTTGAAAATGGTGGTGATGACGACCTTTAATCGCGCGGGGTATATTAAACGTGCGCTAGATGCAGGTGTGAGTGGTTTTTTATTGAAAGATGCCCCTATAGATGCGCTTGTGAACTCGTTACAGCGTGTATTAGCCGGTGAGCGGGTGATTAGTAACGAACTTTTGCTACAGGCACTCGATCAAACCGATCCGTTGACTGATAAAGAGCGCAAAGCGTTGCAATTAGCCCAGCAGGGCTTGAGCACCCAGGCCATCGCTCAAGCACTTTTTATTGCTGAGGGCACCGCTCGCAATTACTTGTCTGAAGCGATGAGCAAACTGCATGCCAGCAACCGTGTTGAAGCCGCGCGTATTGCTCATCAAAATGGCTGGCTGTAGGACAGATTTTAATTACCGCCGAAGTTGCCCATTGATGGTAGCTCCATCGGTTTTGCCGGGAGTTCAAATCGAGCAGCGCTGGGCGCCTTAGCGTCGATCGCTGACACGGAAAAGTCATCACCTTGACGAAGTACACCTAAGCCGCGGTCAATGACTAACGACTTCATCTCATTAAAGGCCGCTGGAGGTGCTTCATTAACGGCTTCAATCAGTACTTCGGCCATTGCATACATGGCCTGGGTTAGCTCTGCCACCGCCTGGTTTTCGGTCACCACGACTTCGGTGGTGACGGTTTCACCATCGGTGTGTAGTGCTACCATTTCAAAAACATCACCTTTTATTCCAGCAACAGTTTCCTGGGTTCCGGTTGCCTCAAAGGACTTAATTTCGGCAATTTCGTTATCCCAAAAACTGTCACTTTGAGCTTGATCACCCATCATTGACATCGCTGCGGCCATATCGAACACCATCATACTTCCACCTTGATTAATTACCGTATACAGCTTGCTATCGCGCAAGAGCATGTAGCCTTCACCGTCAGGTGAGTCCATGCGCAGCATTTGGTTTTGTGAAAACTCGATGGTCGCTTCACTACCGTCGGAAATAATAGTGGCACGCCCATCGGCCCATACTTGCGGCGATAAAGCCGTGGTGATAATGATAATGCTGGCAATGAAAAAGTGCTTAATGGTTATCACGTCGTTGTCCTCTCTGATGTGTGGTCGGTTTTTGCACAGTTAACTTTAGAGTATAGCTAGCTTTTGCGATAACGAGTGGTGAAAGTAGGCAAGTCACGCCACATGACTTATGCTAATGAAGCGGTGTTGCCAATGAGTGACATTATGCCGGTCCGACTGGACGAACTAAGAGTGAGAATGTAATGCTGAAAGTGACGCTAGAGCAGTGGCGAATGTTTTACTCGGTGGTTGAATACGGTGGTTTTAATCAAGCCTCTCAGGGCGTGTATAAAAGCCAGTCGAGTATTCACAATGCCGTGGGGAAAATTGAACAATCGTTAGGCGTAAAACTTTTTAAAATTGAAGGTCGAAAGACCGTTCTAACCGAAGCCGGCGAGTTGATGCTGCGGCGAGCAAAGCTTCTGCTTGAAGAGGCCCGAGATGTGGAAGCTATAGCGCTAACCTTAAGTCGCGGCGTAGAAACCTCGTTAAAAATAGCGGTGGACGAAGTATTTCCTCGGGCGCTTTTGTACTCTGCGCTCGAGCAAGTTTCACACCTGTATCCGTTGGTTCAAGTTGAGGTGGTAGAGTCTATATTAAGTGGTTCCAGTGAGCTACTTGCAGACGATGATGTGGAAATTGCTATTTCGCCGTTTCACTCGGGTGCTGGATTCAATGAAAGCCTTTGTCACGTGGTGTTTGTTGCCGTAGCGAGTCCGCTTCATCCGCTGAACACTCTTGAGCGAAAGTTAACGCTAGACGACCTAAAAAGCCATCGGCAAATTGTCGTAAGAGATTCGTCACATGGCGCCAAAGAAAGTCAAGCGAATGATGGGTGGCTGAAGGCTGACAAGCGCTGGACTGTAAGCCACTTTCAAACGTCAATAGATATGATTTGTAAGGGGCTTGGGTTCGCCTGGTTACCGCTTAATTTAATTGAAGAGCAGCTTGAAGGAGGCCGTTTACAGCCGCTTCCGCTGCAAGAAAATGCAAAACGCTATGCACAATTGTACCTCACTTTTAAAGATGGCGATCGCTTAGGCCCAGCAGCCAAGAGTTTTGTTGAAGCATTGCGCGTGCAATGCCAAAGCTTACCGGAAGCATAGAACAGAAATTTCCAAAGCTATAAACGAATGAGGTAAACCATGTCTGATATTGTTGTGGTGATTATTTTCTCATTATGTGCCGGCCTTGCTATGCCGGTAGGGGCGCTTTTTGCGCGCTTTGATCAACTCCATCCGGCATGGTTAAAGTCCGAGTGGCGGCATTTTATTGTTGCCTTTGGTGGCGGTGCGTTAATTTCCGCCATAGCGCTTGTATTGGTGCCCGATGGTAGCGCGAACCTGCCGATATTACCGGCAGCACTGCTGTTTCTTGGCGGCGGTGTCGCCTTTTTTCTGCTTGATATTCAGCTGGCAAAAAGCAAAAGTTCGGCCGGCCAGATGGTGGCCATGCTATCTGACTTCCTACCTGAAGTGATTGCGTTAGGTGCTGCGTTCGCAACAGGGCAGAATACCGGTATTTTACTTGCGGTACTGATTGTGTTGCAAAACTTACCCGAAGGCTTCAACGCGCTAGAAGAGATTGCTGAACACTCACGCTATTCTGCGAACAAAATTGTCGCCCTATTTGCCGCTATGGCCTTATTAGGCCCACTTGGAGGTCTTGCAGGCTATTTTTGGCTGGCCGATAGCCCAATGATACTGGGCGGTATTATGTTGTTTGCCAGTGGTGGCATTTTGTACCTAGTATTTGAAGATATAGCGCCGCAAGCCAAGCTCACTAATGCATGGATGCCGGCTCTTGGCGCTGTATTAGGCTTTCTACTGGGACTGATCGGACATATGTTAATTCATCGCTGATCTTCCATGCGACGGGTTTTGAAATCAGACTCAGCCTGCCATTTTGGCCAGTCACCATTGTTGGCGAGTTGCGCTGCGATGTCGACAATAAGCTCAATGTCTTGCTGCATGCCGTCAAGAGGCCAATCTGGTGCATAAACGTCGGTCACTTTGTGATACTTGTGCGTGATGTAATCGGGGTCCGTATCACCCAAACTCATGAACAGTAAGCTCGGCACGCCTTGTTTGGCCAACGAAAAATGGTCCGACCGAAAGAACAGACCATTTTGCGGCCGTGGGTCCATTTTAACGGTTCGATTCTGCGCTTTGGCCGCGGCAGCTAAATAGTCTTCCATTTCCGAGAGTCCGTTACCGTACTGCAATATGTAGTCGGTTTCGTGTAATACGTTCATACCGTCAATATTTAGTAAGGCCACCATTTGCGACGTGGGTACAACGCTGCCGTTGGCAAATTGTTCAGAGCCAATTAAGCCCGTTTCCTCAGCGGTGAAATTGACAAAAATAAGCGACCGTTTAAAGGGTTCTTGCGCGTGCATATTAGCCATTATTCGCGCAATTTCTAAGGTCGCGGCAGTTCCTGTGGCATTGTCCACTGCACCATTGAAGACCATTGGTCCATCGGCGCCTTCCTTAGTACCGAAATGGTCCCAGTGGGCACTGATAATCACATATTCGTCAGGTTGCTCGCTACCAGTAAGTTGCGCCACCACATTATGTGATTTTGCCATATCAAGCTCGTTACGTAACTTTAGGTTCGCTTGACTATTAAGTGCCACCGCCTTGAAATCAGGTGTTAAAGCGTGTTCTTTCATTTGCGCGTAATCGAAGCCCGCTTGTGCAAAAATTGCCTGTGCTGCGTCAACATCGATCCAACCCATGATCGGTAGCTGTGACGCATTGTTCGTGTCATCGACTAACGCATATTTGCTACCCGTGTTTGAACTTTCCACGACACTCCATGGGTAGGCTGCTGGCGCGGTCTCGTGCACAATAAATACCGCCGAGGCGCCTTGACGCGCTGCTTCTTCATATTTATAGGTCCAGCGGCCATAGTAGGTCATGGCGTTACCGGTAAAAAGATTGTCGTCTTGAGTGGCGAAGCCTGGGTCGTTCACCAACACAATTAAGGTTTTACCTTCAACGTCAACGTCGGCAAAGTCGTTCCATTGGTGCTCAGGCGCATTAATACCGTAGCCCACAAATACCACGTCGGAGTCTTCGAGGTTAACAAGGTGCTTGATTTGTTGAGTGCGGGCGGTGAAATCGCTACCGGCATCGAAGGTCAGATCGCCAATCTGAAGTTTCATCGACTGATCAGGGGTGATTTTGGCCATTTCAACGGGTTGAAGGAAGTCACCGCTGACAGCGCCTACTAAGCCAGCCTGCTGGTATGCGTCGGCGAGATAGTTAATGGTTAATGTCTCGCCCTCTGTTAAAGGGCCGCGACCGCCAAATTCATCAGATGCCAGCACTTTAATATCTTCATGAAGATTCTCAAGACTCACTGACACCGAGCTGGTTTGGGCGTTAGGCTGCGCCTTTTCGGTGGTTTCTGACGGTGCTTTCGAACACGCACTGAGCGTTAAGCTCAATGCCAATAAACTAGCTACTGATTTATTCATAGTGACATCAACTCATTTCGGTGGGCCTTATTAGACTATAGAGGATGAGCCGCTTCAGTTCTAGCTTAATGGACTGCTGGTGATGCCTAGCCAGCGGCCACTACAAAGCGAACTTAGCCAGTCGCGCAGTGCTTCGTGTGATGGATTCTGCTGATAGGCTTCAGGATAAATAAAGTAGAAACTATCGTCGGTACGAATGCGGTGAAAGGGCAATTCGAACAGCTCACTTTCACGCTCACGAGCGGTGGTCATGAACTCATTTAACAAGGCGATGCCTTGACCGTATTTTGCTGCTTCAGCGGCAAGTAGCAAATGGCTAAAGTGATGCACTTTCGTGCCTGCAGGAATACTCGGCATACCGAGTGCACTAAACCACTCTTGCCAATCGTGCCCTGGTGCACCAGAAGCAAAGGTTGAGGCTGCAGAGAGTAACGGATACTTGGCTAAGTCGTGCGGCTGTTCCAGTTCGCGTACTTCCTGCCAGAGACTTGGTGCGCAATAGGGTTTGAGGGTTTCATCGTAAAGATGGCACCGAATGAAGCCGGTACGCGGCGGGCGCGTGGTTATGAAGCAGTCTGCGGTTCGGGTATCAAAGTCTCCGTCGTTGGTGAGGATCTGTAACGACAGCTCAATATTAGGAAAACGCTGGCGAAACTCATCAATGGCAGGAATGATCCACTTCACAGCGAGAGAGCCAAACAGCGCCAGCCTTAAACGGCCATCGGTGCCGCTTTTGATACTCGATGATGCCAGTTGAATGGTTTCAATGGGGGCTTGTATTTTGTCTAAAAAGCTACGCCCGACAGCGGTCAGTTGTAGGCTACGACCGCGCCGAATAAACAACGGGTGAGCGAGGTAGTCTTCGAGTAGCTTAACTTGGTGACTGACCGCGCTTTGGGTCACAAATAGTTTGTCGGCCGCCTTGGAAAAACTGCCAGACTTAGCAACTTCGGTGAAGTAATGAATTGCGCGAAACGGAACGGTCATTAGTATCGATATACCTCATATCAAGCTGAATATATATCATTTTAAATAATACAATGATGGAAGTAAAATCGCGCCTTCATTGACCAGACGAGAATCGAGGAGGCGTTATGGATCGGACCGTTATTCAAGCAGTGGTCATGCTCATTTTCGGAAATAACGTAGCTATTCTATCTGACTCAATGATCAAGCTTTTGGGGAGTCACGATGCGCCTTTCATGTTTGCCTTTATGCGCCAGCTTAGTGCGTTAGTGTTACTTTTACCCTTTATGTTATGGCTGCGTAAGCCACTGAAGCCATCACAACTACGTTGGCATATGGTCAGATCACACATTTGGCTCATCGGTTCATTATGTATGGTGCTGTCGTTAACGACCTTACCGTTGGCAACCGCAAATGCTGTGTTTTATGCGGCACCTCTATTAACGGTGATCTTGGCGGTACTGTTCTTTCGCGAACGCGTTTCGTTCCTTGCCTTGATGGCATCGGTACTGGGCCTTTGTGGGGTACTTGTGATCGTCAACCCCGGCGAGGTAAACGGCTTTGTTGTTGCGGCCTTAGTCGTCGCGTTTTCTTTAGCGGTCAATAATTTACTGATTAAAAAGCTGCCGGCGCATCATGGTGTACTGGAAACCTTGTTTTATACCTCAGTGTTCGCATTGCCGCTCGGTGCGATAGGCGCCTTGCTGGAAGGGGCATCATGGAATTGGCAAATGCTTGGCCTAGCGTTAGGCTCAAGTGTTTTTGTTTTGGTGTATGCGGCAACGTGCGTATTTGCCTACCGCGCTGCGCAAAGTAATGTTGTATCGAGCGCCGAATACACGGGCTTGGTCGGGGCTGTAGTGGTCGGTATTATCTTTTTTGCTGAGCAGCCCGAAATGCGCTTCTATATAGGTGCAACGCTGATTATTGTGCCGCTAGTGTTACTAACTACCTTACAACGAGAGCGGCCAGCCTAGCCGCTCTTATCGTGTTTGCACTGATGCCTTAGCTGACCTTGTACAGCCATTCGTCGGAAAGAAACTTATGCGTTACAAGGTCTTTTGCTGCGTCCAGTTCATGAGCTAAGTAGTCACCGTTCTGGGTGTTGTAAATGGCCGCAAACTGACGCATGAAAGCATCAATAATTTCATCTCGAGCTAGACCGGTTTGGCTACGCATCGGGTCAACCCGTTTATTGGCACTGGTAATGCCTTTGTCAGAGAGTTTTTCCCGTCCAGTACGTAATACCTGCAGCATTTTATTAGCGTCGATATCATAGGCGAGGGTAGCGTGGTGAACCACAACGCCGTTCGCAAAACGCTTTTGCGCGGCACCACCAATTTTACCCTCCGTTGAGGCGATATCGTTCAGTGGCACATAGTGCGCCTTGATACCGACCTCGGCGAGTGCCGAAATCACCCATGCATCTAAGAATTGATACGACTTTTCGATACTCATGCCGTCGACTAACGAGGTGGGCACGGTAAGCGAGTAGGTAATACAGTTACCTGGTTCCATAAACATGGCACCGCCACCGGTAATACGGCGCACGACATTAACTTGCTCGGCTTGCGCCGCGGCCATATCTACTTCATTTTTCACCGATTGAAAGGAGCCGATAACCACCACGCGGTCATCCCAGTCCCAGAATCTTAGTGTCGGCCCACGCTCACCTTTAGCGACTGAGTTTGCAATGACCTCATCTAAGGCTGCATGTTGCGCAGCTGGGAGTGTTACTGGCGGAATTAACTCAAAGGTATGATCAAGCCAGCTACTGGCTTTACCCAAGGCGCGACGTACGACCGTGGCAACCGCTTCGGCAGAGAAGCCAAACATCACAACATCGTCGTCTAATGCCTCGGCCACGGCCGTTGTAATCACTTTATGACTGGCATCGCTGGGGAGGCCAAGTAAGGCTTGGTTGATACTAGCAAGGGCCGAGTCGGGCTCGAGGAAAAAGTCACCCGAGATACTGGCGTGACTGATACTTTTGTTCGCTACTTCAATGTCGGCCACGACCAGTTTGCCGCCAGGAACTTTATATTCGCCGTGCATCACTCCACCTTTGTGCGTTAGTTAGGTTTACCTAGCAGTTTACGGGGGAATACGATCGTACGCAAAGTACGATGTATGAAATGGCGAGGGTGATAATACTTGTAGACGTCTAGACGTCTATATGCTATCGTCAGTACCGCATTAAGAGAAGAGCAACGCTCTCGCCAACCTGCCTGTCTGGGCAAGGTGGTCACCAAGCAACGGCTTGGGATGTGCCTGACAAAGTATCACCAGGAACCTTCAGACGCATTGTGTTGCTCTCTTTATTTGCACCTTTTAACCGCAAATATTGGAGACGAAGAAATGAGCCACCCTCACAACTATAGCCTTGAAACAGCCCCAAAGGCCTACCTTGAACGTGTTTTTATCAGTAGCCGCCCTCGGCAGATCACCTTCGCGGCACTTATTGGCCCTTACCGTTTACATGTGCTTGATATCACCCAGCACTATACGTCGTTAAAGGCTGGAAACGGCGAGCCATTTATCGCGCAAGCTATTACCAGCGATCGCAACGGAATCCACGGTGTCTATGGGCCCATCAAGCACTATCTTCTCATTATCGACCAACAACCCGTGGCGGTTTATGACACCGACGGGCGCTATATTTCCGCTGCTGACGATGAAAAACCATGTCCAGCCCGTGCCTCAGTGCATATTGGCTGATTCCAGTGCGACGGTACGTGTCGAAGACACAGAGCAGAGTGATCGACAGCAGCTGAAAACAACCCAGAAAAACGGAGTATTAATGTACGACATTATTGGAGATATTCATGGGCACGCTGACGAACTTGAAGCGTTGCTCAGCAAAATGGGGTATCGGGAAAGTAACGGCGTTTATCGTCATCCTGAGCGAATCTTAGTTTCAGTCGGAGATTTAATCGATCGGGGGCCGCAGCAGCAGCGCTCAGTTGAAGTCATAAAGCGCATGTGCGAAGCAGACTCTGCTGTTTGCATCATGGGCAATCATGAATTTAATGCAGTCGCTTGGGCCACAGAAGACGAAGATGGCAACCACTTGCGAGAACACTCAGATAAAAACTTTGATCAACATCAGGCTTTCCTAAACGAAGCAACGCAAGATGCAGGTTGGTACAGCGATACCATCGAGTGGTTTAAAACCTTACCCATCTATTTGGATTTGCCTGAGCTGCGCGTCGTGCATGCGTGTTGGCACGAACCCTCGTTATCGGTACTAGATGACTATGCTTCTGATGGCGTGCTTCATTCCGATGCATGGAGCGCTGCGAATACCAAAGGTCATGAACTTTATGACGCAATAGAGGTGCTTTGCAAAGGCTGGGAAGTACCACTTCCTCCGGGCTATTCATTTTTAGACAAAGATAAAAACGAGCGAACTGAGATTAGAACCAAGTGGTGGAGAGAGGATGATCGCAGCTACAGAGCGCTTGCGGTTGGCGTTGAAGATCCATCAAACCTGCCGGAACACCAAGTGCCAGGGGACACGATGCCGGGTTACGACAACCAGAAGCCCCTATTCATAGGTCACTATTGGATGAAAGGGCGCCCGAGCCTGCAATCAAAATCAATTGCCTGTGTCGATTGGTCTGTAGCAGACAATGGAAAAATGGTGGGCTACAGATTAGATGACGCTGGTCTTTGTGATTCAAAGTTCTACTCGGTTTGAAGGGGAGGTGACGAGTGAAAAATAAACAGCACTATTTCTTGCAAGATTTACTCAAGGGACGTTTGAAGATCCTCGTTCATGGCTGGCTGTTTCCTGAAGAATATGACTTCATGGGAGACTCAATCTCTGACGCAAAGGATCGGCGGCGCGGCATCAACCCGATGTCAGAAGAGTACACCAACAAAGTAAACGAGCGACGTCGGCAACTGGGAGTGTCGCCTTTGGGGGGTGACGGACAAGACAAGGCCGCTGGTAGCAGTGACTATGCTGAAAAAATAGCTCAACAAGAGCTCAGCAAAGCTGAAGACTTGTTCTCAAGCTACCTCTCTGAGGCTTTATATGAGCTCGACCTGGCAAACACATGCTGTAAAGAGAATGAGTGTTTCGATGAGTACGACCGAATTGCGAGAACGGTCATCGATGCCGAAAAGGACGGCTGCCCGTTTACCAAAGCGCTTCCCGACGTAATGGTTACGTCGTTTGGGCGAGATGCATTTGACCACAGAACGTTTAATACGATGAATGAAACTGTGGTTAAAGAGGTTGCTCGCCTAATAGCAATAAATATCGAGACTTGAACATTTCCACTAAGTTGACCATGCTTCCAGTAAATGCATAAGAGGTAATGCTATGGCTATCGAGAAATGTCCAGAATGCGAAGATCAAGTGCTAGATAACAACTACAGCTGTCCTGCTTGTGGCTATGTGAAATCCGATAAACCTGCGCAACAAAAGCATCCTAAACAAAGCAAAATAACCACGAAAAACACGTCGAAAAGCCTGCAAATAGAAGGCGTTGTAGCGCTGATTTTGGTGGTGGTTGGCTTGCTATGGTTTTACCTCACTGGCGACGACTATGAACAACGCAATGAGCTAAATATTTTAGCGCTACTCACGTTCGTTGTGGGCTTTGTTTGGTATATGGTCGTTCGTTTTCGAATTTGGCGCGAGCACGACTGACTGCCGATGAACGGCGGCTTGCCGATTTTGATAACCTACACACCTTTTTAGCGAGGCATAGCTTGCGAGCGGTCTAAACTCGGCATAGCCAAGAAATAAAGCACTAAAAGTCCACCAAACGGCACGAGGTACATCCATTGCCACCAGATACTCTGACCGGCGTCTCTTAGGCGGCGGGTTGAAACTGCCAAGAAAGGAACGAGCAAAATAATTGCGATAATGCTCGCCAGTACGGTATGTACTGTTTCCGCAAGCGCAAGCATTAAGACAAAAAATAAGAAAAACCACCAAAACTCATAACGCCCAGAGCGAGCCAGGAAGTTATCGAAATTTTTAAGTGTCTTGAGTACGCTCGCTGCTGCGCCTTGTGGGCTATTTTCCAGCGGGCGCAGCAATGCATCGACGCTGACTTCAAAGACCGCAGCCAATGCTTTTATGGTTTCTGGCGATGCGCTGCCTCTTTTCTCAAGTCGCTGAATAGTTCTTAAATTTACCCCACATAACTCACTCAACTGCTCTTGTGACCAGCCCTTCTCAGCGCGTAGCTGTTTTACTTTTTCGCTATTAATAGTCATGCGGTAGTCAGCCCTTGATTAAAACTAATTGATGACTTAGAAAATACCACAATTTACAAAAACCACTACGGCATTTGTGCGGCAGTTTGCCGACAGTAGTTGAATTTGCGGCCTGCTTTGAAAAGGCGAACTTTAAGAATATTGAGACTGTTTAGTGAAAGCTGGTAAGTCCATTTTCGCGCGATCACGACTAAATCGCATGCTGCTATAACTTAAACCGCGCATAGAGAGGGTTATGGTCGGATACCGTGCTGGTATCGACCGCGGCCGTTTCTTGCAGGGTAAGGTCGCGATAGAAAATGAAATCGAGCGGGTGTTGCCGATAGGTTTTGATAAGGTGCGGGTCAACCATAATCGCCTGGCGCAGACCAATGCTGCGACAGAATTGCAGCAAGCGTAAGCGGCGTTGCCGGCTCCACACGTTAAAGTCACCCGCCACGATGAGCGGGCCTTGGTGCCCTAATAGTTCCGTTTTAATAAGGTCGATCTCTTTAGAAAACTGCTTTGTGCTGACAAAATTAACGGCATGCACGTTGACGACTAACAAAGAACCACCCTCTGCCAACGCGTGATGCGAGAGCATGTAACTTTTATGCGTTGCGAACATACCCTCGCGCTTGTTGCTTAGTCGCGGCTGAGCTTCGGCGAAGGCATATTGGCTAGCGGTGAGGACGCCATATGTCGACCGTCGCGTTTGCATATTCGGCGCCACAGCATAAGACCAATGCGGTAACAACCAATTCTCTTTAGCACTCAGCTTGGCTTCTTGGAGCAATAAAAATAAACAAGGGTAATCAGCTAAAGTGTGTGCGAGCGCCCGTTGAAACTTAAGTGTTTCGGTCAACTTCTGGGTATTCCAGCACAGCACGCCGAAGTCTTCACCATCGGCAATCGGATGCTCATGAATGAACTGTTGGGGGACCACAATCTTAGGTTTAAGCACGTTCTCGCCTTTCTAAAAGTGCCGGCGCTTATTACGCCATCTTCGTATAGGCTAAGACACTGATTGAGTGTAACAGGTTCACTATACGAGTGAATCGCCTATTTCTTTATATGGCTGACAGTTCAACACGTTAATTTAACCATTCAGTCAGAAACTCAGTGACACTCAGCTTCAGGGCTTTAATAATGTCTGCATAACCAAAGCAGCGGACATATCGATGCCGGAACTCACTAAAAAAGAACTGTTTATTGCATTACTCGGGTTAAGCTTTATCAGTGCTACTATTACCTTTCTCGATTGGTGGCAACGAGGGCAGGCTGGAACCAGTGACGCTCTGTTAGCTGGAGTTGTTGCGATTGTTTTCCTATTTTGGGTACCCATTTCTTCGGCCATATTCGCTATCAAAAGGCTTGGCATCAAGAATATTCTCTATGAGTTACTTCTATGGTTTGGTTGCTTTTATATCGGCTATCGAATCTGGGGTTTTGCTCTGGCAGGCATTTACTCAGCTGTTAACTTTGGTTGGCTTGATGTCTTTTTCATGTCAATTCCCTGGGCTATTGGAACCTATATTCTTTATCGCGCCTATAGAGCCTACAAAGCATTACAAATCGAACGTTTGCTGCGCCAGCACGCTGAGTTGAATCAACTCAAGCATGCTTTGCATCCTCATTTCTTGTTTAACAGCCTTAATACGTTAACGGCTTTCATTACGTCGAATCCGGAAAAAGCAGAGCTGTTGACTGACGATTTAGCGTCCGTGCTGCGACATATCCTCGACACCAATAATGTCGATACTATCAGCCTCAAGCATGAATTAATGATATTACAAAAGTGGCTAAATATTGAGCTGGCTAGGCTCGGTGACGATTTGAAGATAGATATAGACATTGATGAAGCAATTCTGGATGTGCAAATTCCACCGTTTTTGTTGCAGCCACTGCTGGAAAACTCAATTAAACATGCCACCCAGTTTCCAATTGAGTTGACTTTAAAATACAAAACTCATGGCAGTGCTCTGCAGATCATTATCCGCGATAATGGTCCCGGTTTTCCTGATGCAATGCTGACGAGTCAACCTGACGATCTAAAGCATTCGGGAGTCGGTTTGAGTACAACCATCCAACGGATTGGGCTTATGCGTCACGCTAATATCCAGCTGTCGAATGACCCAGAGTCTAAGGGAGCGGTTGTCACTATCAGCTTGGAGTCCAATCATGGTTAATACCCTTTTTATCGTTGACGATGAATATGCAAGCAGACTGAAGTTGAATCAGCTTATAAGTCCATTACCCGAGTGGCGTATTGAAGCCGAGCTAAGGTCCGGAGAGGAGCTTTTTCAGCGTCTTTCAGAGTCTCAACCCGATGTCATTTTACTCGATATTAATATGCCAGGCCTAAGTGGAATCGATGTTCTGTCGCAATTAAACCAGCAACACTGCACTAGTGAAGTTATCTTTACAACGGCACACAGTCGTTATGCCGTTGAAGCTTTCAACGGTGCCGCCGCTGATTACGTTCTCAAACCGATTAATCTACAACGACTTCAGCTCGCACTTGAACGAGTCGCTGAGCGACTGCGGCTAAAACGAGCCCAAACGCTGCCACAAACATTGATTAGTCAGGTCGGGCAACGTATGAGAAACGTAAGAATTGAGGATATCGATGCCATTATTATCGACAACGGCACGCAAGTGGCCCATTGCGGTTCGCAGACTTACCCTCTAGACAAGACATTAACTGAGCTGGAGCAACAACTGCCAGCACACTTTTTTCGTGTCCATCGTGGCGCAATCATTAATCGGCTTCGATTGAGCGAAGCCGAGCGCTGGCTTAATGGGCGCTTGCTCTTACGATTTATTCACTCCGAGCTGGAAGTATTAACCAGCCGTAATGGCGCACGCCAACTAAAAAAGCACTTAACGATGTAGTGCTTAACCCTAAAAAATAATAAGGAACAACAATGAAAAAATTAATAACACCATTTTTACTGGTGGGGGCTCTTGCGTCCTGCGAAAACGCACCACAACCTGATTTATACACCAATTACATTAGCGACGGCGTAGCACACCCGTTAGTCATCTTGGTAGGGGGAAGTGACGGTGGTAATTACTTTGCTAATCCAACTATGAAGCCGTTGATGGATAGATATCACGATTATGGATTCTCTGTCGCATCAATGGGCTACTTTGATACAGCGGGAACGCCCGATAGCCCTATTGAGCTGTCTTTAAACGAAATTGACGCGCGTATTAAGGCAATAACTGAAGACCCGAGTATTAAAGGGCAGTGTGTTGCACTTCTCGGTTTTTCAAAAGGTGCAGAATTATCTTTGTTGCTTGGCAGTCATTTTAATACGATTAATCACATCGTCGCTGCATACCCGAGTCATGTTGCCTGGAATGCAGTGAAAACGCCGATGAGCTACTCCAGCTGGAGCATCGATGGACAGCCACTACCTTACATTGAGGCCCCTTTATTATCCTTTGATATGCTATCCGGTATTTTTACCGGCGAGTACCGAGCTGCTTTTACTGACGCTTTATCGGAAGCTTCCGCAAAAGATTTACACGCTGCTGCTATTCCTGTCGAGAAGATCAAGGGTTCGGTCACGCTGGTTTCAGCAAAGCAAGACCAAATTTGGCCTTCATTCGAAATGGCTAATAAAATTGAGCAAAGGCTGTCAGAGACAAGCTATGAGCAACCCGTGTTGCATGTCGCTTTGGATGGAGGCCATTACAGTTATAACAAGGAAACAATGGATACTGTCTTGACTCACCTAAAACGTGTCATGGGCCCAGAATGTAACTAAGTATAAGGCCAGCAAGTTAGCTGGCTTTAACTGCACTGACTAAGAATAAATTGCCAGATAATATTAGTAGTGGCCGCTAAGGGCTGTGATTTTAAGTTGACCTCAACTCTTGAACAAGGAATTCATAGAATTTGAAAAGAGAGTCTGCTCAAAGCGTTTAATGGCGCGAGAAGGCAGCAACCGTGCAGGCCAAGTAATAAAACGATCTCAGGAATAATTTAACGAGGCCATTTAGCCAGACGTTCGGCTACTGAACCTCCTGTATAAATCGGATGTATTTGGTTAAAATCACGCTTTCTTTTCCTGCTTTAGGTAATCTGCCATGGCAAAACCCTTCTGAAACCATGGAGCTGCCGGTCGCAAAAACAACCTACGTAAAAACGCAAAATTTGGCATGCTTATGAGCCAAAACCAAAGGTGAAGCGACTTAGTGAGTTTTTAAAGCTTGTGAAAGAAGATCGGTATGCTTGTTTCTTTGGTTAAGCATCAATCCACAACCAGCCTCGCAGTTTAAAATTTGCTTTCGTTACGCACTAATAGCGCCAAAATATAAAATAATATAAACTCAGGGTTAACCAGGTTTATAAATTATAGTAGGTTAGCACTATGAGTACCGAATCATCATCTAAATTAAACAAACTACTCAGAGACCAACCCGCCGGGGTTGTGCTTTGCTCTGCCTGGCTTGTTGATAATGGTTACAGCAACGATCTGCAAAAGCGTTATAAGAACAGCCAGTGGTTTGAATCTGTCGGTACGGGCGCATTAATCCGTTACGGCGACCAGGTCGACTATCTGGGGGCTGTCTATGCACTGCAAACCCAACTGGGTCTGTCCGTCCATCCAGGGGGTAGGACTGCATTAGCATTGCAGGGCAAATCACACTACTTAGAGCTCTCTCCAAAACATGCGCAACTGTTTGGCGATCAGGGTGAGCATTTACCGCTTTGGTTCAAGAAACGGGACTGGGGTCTTACGATAAAATGTACGCTCACCAATTTCCTAGCGCCGGAGCTTGGTTTGATCGAACTATCGCATAAGCAATTTAAAGTGAAGGTATCCGACCCTGCACGCGCAATCATGGAATGTTTATACCTCGCACCAAAGTCACAATCGTTAACTGAAGTCTATGAGTTAATGGAGGGGCTGAACAACCTACGACCGGCATCCGTGCAAAAACTGCTTGAAGCCTGCAAATCAATCAAGGTTAAACGCCTGTTTCTTTATATGGCTGACAAAGCGAATCACGACTGGGTGCGTTACCTCAATTTAGACAACGTGGACCTAGGCTCCGGTAAGCGCTCGATAGTAGCTGATGGTGTTTATGTCGCGAAGTATCAGATCACAGTGCCAAAAGAACTGGAGGCAGTGGTATGAATGACGCCTATAAAGGACAAGTGAAGCTGCTTCTGGGTGACGCTCGACCAACCGCTTTAGCAAGGCGTGTTAGACTTACTACACTTAAATAGCGGTCTCAACGAAAGTAAAAAGTGGCTGGAAATCGCCAGCATCAGCAGCGCGAAGGGCGGCAATATAATCTTCACGGCGTTCATTGTCAGCTTGTAAATCGAAGCCGCTAGCCCAAGCAATAGGTGGATGGTTGTATACTTCTTCAAGCATGATGTCGGCTGCAATACGCGCGTGCCGTCCGTTGCCGTTAGGAAATAGATGAATCTGTACCAACCGATGATGAAAACGAGCCGCCGCTTCCAGAGGCGAAAAAGTCTGATGCTCCGCCCAATAGCTTGCGTTGGCGAGAAGCATGCGCAACTGCACAGCAATTTGAAGTGGATCTATACCAATATTTTTTTCCGTAAGTCGATACTCACCGGCCCATACCCAAACATCTCCGAAAAGCTTTTTGTGTAAAATCCTTATAAAACCATCATCAAAGACAGAACCGCTACGCCTTCGAGATATCCAGGTAAGGCCTTGCTCGATATTGGCCTGCTCCAATTCATCTAGCTCTCCTCGAGTCGCAACGTGTTTAAACTTTAGGCCCCGAATTTCATCGGGATCAAGCGGAGTTGCTCCATCCGGCTCTTCAAGCATTATTTAACTTTCCAGAAGTCAGCGGGCATATCCCGGATGAGCTCATTTGCGAGGTCATCAATACGCTGCGCCGTTTGCTCGCTCGTCAAAGATTGTTTCTCCAATGCCATATGGGCACTAGCTCGTTTAATGCGGTCTTCTGCTTTGCGACGCGCCTGCTTCTGAATAATATCTGAGACTGCTCCGTTCTCAGGCACAATGGCATAAACGAAACGCCCACCCATTGCCTCGGCAAACTTTTGCATCTGTTTGATTGTAATGGCTCCATCAGTCTCGTTACGCTCAGCTTGATAGATGGCATTACGGCTAACCCCTGCCCGAATTGCAACTTGTGCCCCAGACATGCCCAAAGCCTTTCGCAGCACAGAAAGCCACCCCTCAGGTGGCTTCCTT
The DNA here is from genome assembly GCF_902806985.1 of Pseudidiomarina piscicola. GTDB lineage: Bacteria > Pseudomonadota > Gammaproteobacteria > Enterobacterales > Alteromonadaceae > Pseudidiomarina > Pseudidiomarina piscicola. The sequence goes on along the minus strand of NZ_CADCXY010000002.1, from coordinate 231,908 downwards.
AGAGATACAAGCTGCTTCGCAGCGATATCTACTATCTGTACATATTGTTTTTTAACTGTTTTCTTAACACTCATTGTATATTATCTCATTGACTAAAATCGGCAAATTGCACATTAAACAATATTCAAAAATGACCATATTGTCAATCAATTGATATACTTTACGATGAGTGGTTATCGGTCTACTCCATGCTATGGCAAGAAAATGTCTAGCTGGTAAGTGGCGATTCACACGGTATCTATGGGCCCATCAAACATTACCTTCTCATTATCGATAAAAAACCGGTCGCGTTATATGACACTGACGGCCGTTACATAGGTCCTGCAGGAGATGAGCGTCCAACCGCAGCACATGGCCACGCACGCGTGCTAGGAAGCAACTCAACGATATGCTGCAATATTTAGCGTTCAGCAATCAACAGGCTACAGACTCTATGGGAGTTCGCGTTCGAGATTTGCAGTTAAAGAAGAAGTTCGAAAGCATTGCCAGCGGTTTGTCAGAGGAACAGAGAAAAAGAGATTGCTTTTCTCGATGCTTTAGATAAAGCACAACAAAGCATTACCGGTTATGCAAAGCAACGTAATCGCTACCTCGTGATAGGGGAACTACCAAGAACATTTGGTCAACAGCTTTGGACGGGGGCCAAGGTGCATATTGAGGAGGGCGAGCTTAACTACCGGAATAACGGTTCTCGTATGTGGATTACGCTTCCCGCACCTCACGCAAACGTTGCCTTAGCGGTATTCTTGGGTATTTGGGACGCCGCCAAAGACCAAGCGGATTACATGATCAAGTATGAAGCTATATTCGGTGAGGCTTATTGCGTGCTTGATGATTGGAAGGTACGGTTGATGGAGAAGCTAAATTGGTACTTTGTCTTTTTCGTTGTCCTGTCCCAAAAGACAAAACCATGTCCCAGGACACCATAAAAAGACAAAACGACAGCCCCAAGACAAATCAGCGAAATTTACAAAAGTGTGGGACTAACTGTGGGACTTTTTGAGTTATCGGCACTATAAAGACGCGAAGGCGCGCCACAGGCCTGTAAAAATGGCGCACCCGACAGGAGTCGAACCTGTGACCTCTGCCTCCGGAGGGCAGCGCTCTATCCAGCTGAGCTACGGGTGCGCATCAAATAAGAAGTGTAAGTGCTTGCGAACAAGCAGGCGTGGATTCTAGGGAAAAATGGACGCATTGTCTACCCACTTCGTCGATTAATCGCTTGTTTTAGCTCTGCTTGTGGGGCATGTTAAGGCCCCGTTGTCAGTGAACTGAGGGCTTTATCCATGAGTTTGAAAGTAGGTATTCAAGCAGTTTTGATGAGTGCGGCATTGGCCGCTGGGTTTGGTGCACCAGAGGTGCAGGCGCAAGCGAAGTTTAGTGACTATGTGCAAACGCAAAACAAGTTTGAGCACAAGCACATTGATGATGCCGACGTACTGGTGTTTTTGGTACCGGAACTTGCAGAAGCTGGCATTGAGTTACCACAAATGTGGGATGCAGCGACCCGCAGAATGATTAAAGCTGCGCTCGACCTCGAAGGCTTTAATGGCGAGCAAGGGCAGCAAGTTGAATTGCTGGCCTTACCTGGTTTCTATGCGAAACGTTTATGGGTCGTGGGCACTGGTGAGTCACTATCGCGCGCACAAGCCGAAGAGCTGGGCGCAGGTTTAGCTGCTCAGCTGTCAGACACAACCGAATCGGTCGTGGTACATGCCAAAGGCTACAGTGAACAGCAAATTGCATCGATGGCCCACGGTATGGACTTGCGCAACTATCGCTTTGACAAATATAAAAGCGAGCCACCGGCACGGCCCGACTACCGGGTGCACTGGCATGGTGACAATGGTGACGCTGCGGCCATGGCCTATCAGCAAACGCGGCCGTTAGCCCACGGCATGTTTGTTGCGCGCGATATTATTAATTTACCTGGTGGCGACGGCTACCCACAAGCGATTGCCGAGCTGGCGCAAAAAGCAGTCAGTAACTACGACATCAAAGCCACGGTTTATACGCCTGAACAAGTTAAAGAGATGGGTATGGGGGCGCTTTATGGTGTCAGCGCTGGCAGCGTGCATAAATCTTACTTGCTTGTGGTGGAATATCATGGCGGTGGCGACGAAGCACCTTTGGCGCTTGTCGGTAAAGGCAATACGTTCGATACGGGCGGCTACAACCTAAAAACCTCGGGTAGCTCTATTGTGCGTATGCAAACGGACAAAGCCGGTGGTGCTGCCGTGCTTGGCGCGGTAATGGCCCTTGCAGGTAAGCAATCTGATGTGAATGTGGCAGGTGTTGTACCCTTGTCGCATAACTTGATCTCTGAAACCGCAACCTTGCCTGGAGACGTATTAGTGGCGGGTGATGGAACCCATATTGAAGTGGTGAATACCGACGCTGAAGGGCGCTTGATATTGGCCGATGGTATTTGGTTTGCGCGTGACAAGCTCAATGCGCGGGCAATTGCTGATATTGCCACGTTAACAGGCTCTAAAGTAGGGGCGGTGGGCCGCGATTATTCTGCTGTTTTCTCAGAGCACGACGAACTTCTTGAAGCCATGAAGGACGCCGGTGAAACCACCGAGGAACTGGTTTGGCAATTGCCTCTGGGTCCGTATAAAGGAATCATTGATAGCTGGCTTGCCGATGTTCAAAACGTGGGCTCACCAGGCGCTCAGGCCGGTGCACGTTTCCTTCAGCACTTTGCCAAAGACACGCCATGGATTCACATCGATATGGCGGGCAATGCGTATAGCACCAGCGCGAATGGCATCCATCCGGCTGGTGGTAATGGTTATGGTGTGCGTTTGCTGACCGAGTGGGTCGAACGCGTTAATAGCTCTGATTAACCGCAGTCTAGATCACTGGTGGCAACCGATTTGATACCGTTGTCCCAGAGTCCCAGGTAGAGCTCGGTGCTCGTATCGAGCTCTACGATCATTAAGCTCTTCACTCCGCCTTTTGCAACTTCGTCCGAAAGGTCATTGCTGTGCCAATTCGCGCCGTTGTCGCTACTGCATAAAACCTCAAGCGGTTGCTCAGCCCCGCTTTTATCGTAGCTTGCGGTATATAAGGTGCCGTTCTCATCGATCACGATATCCCAGTAAAACGTGTAATCAACGTCACCTAGTGGCTTTTCCCAAGTAGCGCCATTGTCTCGGCTGAGCGCGAGTCCGCCCTCGGCGCCGAAAATGACGGTTTGGGTGTCACTGGGGTGAATCAAGCCGCCAAAATAAGTGGAAGGGTTTGGAAACAAGTCAGACCAGGTCGTTACCTGCCCGTCAACGGTGGAGTAGCGGCTTAGGTAGCCATTTTCAATTGCGCCTTGTCCACCAAACCAAACGATATTTTGGCTCGGGTGTGGTTCGATTAAGTGCAGCCCTGTTGCAATGCTATCCCAGTCGCCGTCAAGTAAGGTCCAATGGGTTGCCGAGCTGTTGGAAACGGCGAACGCCGCCATACCAATACCATACAGCGAGTCGCTACTTTGATCGTAGGACAGGCCATAAATCGGTGCGTGGTCTGAGCCGCCGAAATCATGGTTGATGCGATTCCAGCTAGCGCCACTGTCTTGTGTCACGTAGAGCGGGGCTGGCTCGGAGTAGGGCGATTCACCATCGGGCTGCAAGGCGACAATGTAGTGGCTCGGGGCAATAATCGCAATGCCTCTGACGTAAGCGTCCACCGGCGAGCGGTTCTCCCAGCTTGCCTCAGCGTTTGCGCGCCAGTAAAAACCATCGGTCGCACCGGCTAGTTGTGCGTCGCCGTCAAGGTAAAGCTTTTCGACGGTGATTTGTGCATCATAGACTGTGTTGACCACGCCAGAAGGTGGTGTAGGTGGTGGAGATGGCGGTGGCGTCGGTGTATTTGGCGACGAACTGCCGCCACATGCGGTAAGGAAAAGGCTGACAACTACTGTGATAGAGGTTTTTGTTATTAGGGTCATGACAAAGCGTCCATTCTGAGTTTTAGTTTAAAACTACCTATGCTCAAATTTTGGACGCTTGTCGTTATAAAAGTGTGACAAAAACTTAGTTAGTCAGATTTGATCAGCTTCAGGTTATGAAAATCGAAGCTAAAGTCGGTAAACGGCGCAACGGCTTTCATGCTGGCACTTTGCACCTGATTCTCTTCGTTTACCGCGAAGTGAATGAAAGCATCGGCTTCAAGCAAGGGCTCTTGCCAGCGAACGATGAAGGTATCACCGCTATAATGCTCTAGCTTGCCTTTCAGTAAATCGGTATGGGTAAAGTTAATGTGTAACTGACCTTGCTGTTGCTGCAGCAAAATATCACCGTACCAGGCATCGTTATAGCGTCCTGCGTAGCTTGCTAATGGCAGTGCTTCCCGTACGACCGCTGGTGGGCTTAGCTTGAATGCGGCTTTTTGCGCCATAAATTCCTGGTAGCTTTGCTGTTCAGCTGCGAGCCAATCGCGATCGGGTAGCTCTAACAGGTCTTCAAGGGCTTCTTCGGTGACGACGGTCAGAGCACCAAAGGCTTGCTGGTTACTTAAAACCACCATACCAAAATTGTGCTCTGGAATAAGTGTGGTCAGCGAAAGCATGCCAAGTATGCCGCCGCTGTGCGAAACATGTTTCACTCCGTGGTAGTCTTTGACAAACCAGCCTAAGCCAACCCCGCGGAAGTTTGTGCCGTTGTTTTCCGTCTGTGACGAGACTGGCAAAGGGGTGGTAAGTTGCCACATTTGACGTTGCGAGTCAGCGCTAAAGAGCTGCTCACCCGATGGGCTTACCCCTTGCTGTAGCTGGGTTATCAGCCAGTTGCCGAGTTCCTCAACGTTGGCTGCCATCGCCCCGGCAGAGCTAAAGTCTTCTAAATAGTTCAGCGGAAAGCGGTGCAGCTCACCGTTCATTTCGATGGTGCCCACAGCACGGTTGGTATTCGATGCCGGAATGTTGGAATAGCCTACCCGGGTTTGAGTCATCTTGAGCGGCGCAAGAAAGGTCTCAGTGATGTAGTCGGCATAGGGGATGCCACTTACCCGTGCGATGATTTCACCGGCGGTAACGAACATTAAGTTGTTGTAGGCGAAGCGCTGGCGGCGGTCCGTTGCAATCGGAACGTTCGCTAGGCCAGCAATCAGTTGCTCGGTTGACTTTCCTGTCGAGGGCCAAATCATCAAGTCGCCAGCACCTAAACCGAGTCCCGAACGGTGGCTGAGTAGATCACGAATGGTAAGGTTCGCGGTTAGCTCGGCATCAGCAAGTCGAAACTCAGGTAAATGCTCGATAACTCGGTCGTCCCAGTCGAGTTTGCCTCGCTCAACCAAGGTCGCCATTGCCGCCGAGGTAAATGCTTTGGTGTTGGAGGCAATGCCGAATAAGGTTTCAGCGGTGACGGGCGCCTGAGTTTCGATATCGCGAACGCCAAAGCCTTCCGCCAAAATCACTTCGCCGTCTTTGACTGCGACAACCGCCAAACCTGGCACATTAAAGGCATCCAGCACCTGTTCGGCGTTTGCACGAAGGGAGTCTGCGTCTTGGGCATAAAGGGGCGCACTACTGAGGCCGATAGTGACCAATGTGCAGTAGGCAAGCTGACGAAAATTAATCATCGATAAATTCCTTCACTGTGAGTGATACCACGGGTGATCTCAAATTGATTACGGCCTTTGGAGCGGGCCGTGCGCATGGCAAAGTAGGCACTGCCCATCAACTGACCTAAATCGCGCCGGCTGGCGCTACTGTGAATGCAGCCAACGCTGAGGCTTAACTTCATGTCGTGGCCGTTGATCAGAAATGACTCCCGAGCCACTTGCTCACATAAGCGATAACACATGAGTTCCGCCTGGTTATGGTCAAGATCAAAAAACGCGATGGCAAATTCTGGGCCTTCCATTCGCGCCGCCACATCGATATCGCGTAGATAATCACGGATTAATGCGGTCACTTGCCGTAAGCATTCATCGCCCGCGTGATGGCCATGCTGTGAATTGATTTCGTGGAAGCTGTCGACGGTAATAGCGACAAGACAAAACGGGCGTCGTTGAATACGGCTTTTGGCAAGCAGCAGCCCGGTACGCTCAAGAAATGCTTGGCGATTAAACAGCTGGGTGAGCTCATCAAAATTGGTGATCTCCTGTAATCGTTTATCACTCATTGCGAACGCGAGGAATGGGAACAGCATGGCGGTGCCGGTACTCAATGTGAGATGACTAATAATCAACCATTCTAATAAAGGTGTGAGCGGTGCGGTGGTTTTGGCGGCAAGGTTCTGCACCAACATGCCGCTTTGTGCCAGCATGAGCGCACCATGGACGAGGAAAATCGTAAACAGTGAACCGCGCATAACGCTGGGTGCTTGCTTAATGCTTAGAATATAAATGGCTGCGAACAAAAAGACTGCGGCGCAAACTGTCGAGGTGAAGGCTTGTGCGTGAACCGGTGCCGTATATAGCAACACTAAAGCGAGCGCGCTATAACTGATGACTAGCGCAACGTGCTTAAACGGAACCGGCTGTTGAGTTTGGAACTGCCGTAGGCCATGTAGCGCCAGCAATGGGGTAAGAATCATGAGCAAGTCGGCAACAAACACTGTTAACCAGTCTTGCTCGACCAAGGTGCGCATACTGGCGAGCACTGCAGCAATTGCGAAAACAAAGCACGACAGGGACCAGGTGAAAAAGCAATTCTGCTTTTTTCGCACCCCGTAAATAACGAGCATCAGCACCCCTAATAAAAGGTTTAAACTGATGGTCGTAATAATGAGCGAGGGTAAATGAAAGTGCACGCGCTGGTTCGACTCTAGTTGTTATTTTTCTTGGCTTTAGCTTAGCGTGATTTTATTGAATTCACCAGCGCCGCTTCTTATATCCGACCAGTCCGTACCAACCGATGATAGCGTAGCCGATGGGTAATAGAACATAGGCTTGCCTGGTACCTAAAACATCCGCAAGGCCACCGTAAATGAGTGGCAAAATGGCACCACCGGCGATACCCATAATTAAAATCGCCGAACCGCGGGCCGTAAACTTACCTAAGTCGGCCAGTGCGAGCGGCCAAATCGCCGGCCACACCATCGCATTGGCAAGGCCTAGCAAGGCTAAAAGCGCAATGCTATTGGGCACCACAGGAATAGAGCTCCACCCCCATAGAACCGAGGCAATGGTGGTGCTCTGATCAGAGCTCAGTAACAGTGAGCCACTGAAAATGAGCCCCAGTGCTGCGGAGCAGGTCAACGCCGTTTGTTGGGTTAACCAACGTGGAATGAGGGCCAGGCCAATAACATAGCCGACCACCATCGACGCCATAACATACGAAGTCAGGCTCGAGTAATTGGCCAGCCCTAACCGCGAGCCGTACATACCAATGGTGTCGCCGGCAATCACCTCAACACCCACATAGAAGAACAGCGCAAAAGCCCCAAGCACCAACTGTGGATACCGTAACACTGAGCTATGAACATCCGCGCCCGATGGCGCTTCTTCTCGAATATGTGGCAGTTTTACCGCAAATAACCCGACTGCGAGCACAAACATAGCAACCGCCATTCCTACGTAGGGTGGAATAATATTGGCCGCCATTGCACTTACTTGAGTGGCACGTTCGGCGGCCGTCAGCTGTGCCATGCTGGCAGCACTCACGTTAGGAAAATCGGCCAGTACCAGCCACGTAAAGAACAGCGGTGCCAATACGCCTGCCGCCTTGTTTAGTATGCCCATAATAGCGATTCGGGCGGCCGCCGATTCATGCGGTCCAATGCGCACAATGTAGGGGTTTGATGCGGTTTGTAATAGCGTTAAGCCGGACCCCACAACAAATTGCGCGAACAGGAAAATACTAAAGTAGTGGGTCTTTGCCGCTGGCACGAAAAGCAATAGACCTAAGCCAACCAGCAGTAGGCCCAGAACCATGCCGTTTTTATAGCCCGTGCGGTCGAGGATCCAAGACATCGGTAAAGCCATCACCACATAGGCAATGTAAAAGCAGAACGCCACGAGCAGCGCTTGAAACTCATTAAGATCTGAAATGATTTGCAAGAACGGAATAAGTGCGCCATTTAACCAAGTGACAAAACCGAAAATAAAAAACAGTATGCCGATGGTGATCATGGGAATTAGGGTGCGCATATTAGGCGTCCTTGTTTATCGCCGTGCCTTGCTGCCAAAGCTGCACGATGTTGAGAGAAGAGTCGAGCAGCATGAAGTCGGCTTGTTTGCCGATATCGATACTGCCAAGTTGATGTTCCATGTGGAGCATTTTGGCTGGGGTTAGGCTGGCCATTTCGACTGCGTTCTCGAGGCTCTCACCGCATAATTGAACGGTATTTTTAACCGCTTCAATCATGGTTAAGCATGATCCCGCCAGTGTGCCATCAGGTGTCGTAAGCTTGTCGCCTTCTCGCACGATACGGGTGTCGAAGAAGGGCACTTCTTGTTGGTCAGTTGCGGCCAGCGCCATGGCGTCGGTGACCAGCATCATTTGTTGTGTGCCTTTGGCGCGAAATGCGATCTGACAAGCCTGAGGTTCAACGTGGTAGCCGTCGACGATAAGTCCAGCGTAACTGTCGCGCGCTAAACACACACCGACCATGCCGGGGGCGCGTGATTGCAACGGTGACATCGCATTATAAAGATGGGTGAAGCCTACAGCTCCAGCGTCGAGTGCGGCATTTACTTGTGCGGCATTGGCCTCTGAATGGCCAAGGAACACCTTAATACCCGCAGCTGTGAGGCGTGAAATAACTTCAGGTTCGACGTTTTCAGGCGCCAGCGTAACCATAACCTTACCTAAAGCCGGGTCGCTTAAAAGTGCGATTTCCTGGTCGCTAGGCGGGCGAATATAGCGTTCACTGTGCACGCCTTTGCGCGCCGTACTAAGCCATGGCCCCTCGAAATGGACACCGATAATACCGGGAATGCCTTGCTGTTGTGCGGCGATCATGGCGGCGGCCGCGTCACACATGGCCTCATAACTATCGGTGATAAGCGTCGGTAACAGTGAAGTGGTGCCATGCTGACGGTGCGCTTGCATGATGGTACGAAGTGCTTCGGGGCTGCGTTGTTGGTTAAACAACACGCCACCTCCACCGTTTACTTGCACGTCGATAAAGCCCGGCACAAGTTGCCCTTGGTAACTTGCAAACGAATGCTGGGCAGGCGCGTCCTGTAGGGTTTTAATCAAGCCGTTTTCAACTTCAATCAGTTGGTTGTAGCGCCAACCCTGTGCAGTTAAAACTTGTTCAAAGACAAACATTAGTGCGTTTCCGTTACTTTGTTTAAGCCAGGCGGCGCGTCAGGGTCAAGGTCAAGCTGTCGCGCAGCGTGTTCGACGTCCAGATAAAAGCGTTGCATTAATACCAAGGGCTGTAACCGCGCGTGGCTTGCATCGGCAGCCTGCAAAGGTAGTAGCTTTGCTCCTCGCGCAGCAATGGCTTGCATCTGCTGCTGATGCGCAGGGCCGCTTTCATCGTCAATGTTGACATCAATAACGCACAATTCGCGTTCGGCCAATGTCACTGGGCCATGCAGGAATTCAGCGCTACTGAAGGCTTCCGCATGAATGCCGAGCACCTCTTTTAATTTCAGTGCAATTTCGCGGGCAATGGCGTAGCCAAATCCACGACCTAGCACTATGCAATTTTTGACAGATTTAAGGTCGTCGGCCTTGAGTTGAGGCGGTTGCTGTTGCGCTTTTTCCATGGCAGTTGGTAGCGTGTCTAATGCTGCTAAGAGTGCCGCACTCTGGTGGCCACTTTGCCAGTAAGCGCACAACTGGCAAAGAGCACTTAAACTGGCCAAATAACTTTTTGTTGCTGCGACCGCAAGTTCAGGTTCCGCATGTAACGGTAGTACCTCATCCGCAAGTTGGGCAAGCGGTGAGTCTTCGACATTAACCAAAGCGAGTACCCGTGCGCCGCCGGCTTTTGCTGTTTTGGCTTGCTGAATAATATCGGGGCTCTTGCCTGACTGTGATATACAAATGGCCAAGCACCCGTCGAGTTGTAACTGTGACTTATAAATACCGGCAACCGAGGGCGCAGCTGCAAATACCGGTATGCCACATTCAACTTCGAACAGATATTTCGCGAACACGCCGGCATGATCAGACGTGCCGCGGCCAATCATCATAATTGCGCGAGGTGGCTGCGCTTTGAGCTGCTTCGCGATGTGTTGGCAACGTTCAGCATTGAGTTGCAATTGAGCTTGGATAATCGCTGGCGCTGAAGTTGCTTCCCTAACCATTTGCTGACTCACAATGCGTCCCCTAGATCACCTTTTTGATGAAGTAAAACGGCCCCCCATTCGGGGCCAAACTGCGTTGCTGTTAACGCATCCCGAATATCGCTATCAAGCCAAGGTTGCATGGCCTCGGCGACACCTCCGGTCATTACCAATTGCCCTTGGCTCAGGGTGATAGCTTTGCGTGCAATGTCGCTAAGATAAGCGCTTCCGCGCGTTACCAGGGCCGTTGCGCTGGCGAGGTTGGCACCAGCGAGGCTCAAAATAGCCGGGCACATTTCACCGAAGCTACCTGGGTGTGCTTGATTGAGCCGATCGACCAGTGCTGTAGGCGTGTCACATTGATAATGATTGCAAACTGCGGCGGTAAGTTCGTCCTGCGGCACCACACCATCAAGGGCTTCAAGAGTGTACATAACTGCTTGCTTGCCGAGCCAAGCACCGCTGCCTTTATCGCCGAGTAAAAAGCCATGGCCGCCGAATTGGGTTAGCTTGCCATCGACCATCGCCGCCGCACACGAGCCCGTACCTATGACTAACACCGCACCGTTTTGGCCGCCGTGTGCGCCATAGATAGCAGTGGCTAAATCAGAAGTGAAGTGAAACGCGCGAAAGGGGTGTTGCCATTGACGCAATGCAGCGGCTGCCGAGGGCAAATTGGCACCGGCAAGGCCCGCACAAACAACGGTCTCGGTGATCTCAGTGTCGCTAACGTTTGCCGCGGTGAACGCTTGCGCCACCGCAGTGGCAATAGATTGAGTTGCGGTGTTGCCATGGCGGGCAATATTCGCTGAGCCGGAGATGCCCGCGCCAAGCAGTTTGCCTTGCGAGTCGTAAAGTTCGGCGCGGCATTTCGTGCCGCCGCCATCAACACCGACAAAATAGCGGGGAGTTGGTTGTTGCTTCATGGCCTCACTTTTAGAGTTGTTGTGCCAGTAGATGAAAAACATACTGCCATACTTTGCCCTTCGAGTTGTAATACTTTATTCTTAATTTTGGAATAATAAGGAATTTAACGATGAAAACAACCGCAGACAAACGCTTAAGTTCGCTGGTAGGGCTGGTAAGTTTTGCTATCTTGGCCACGCCGTTAGCTCTTGCAGAATCGAACAACACTGAACAGAGCGCACCCCAAGGGGAAGCGTATTATCAACAGATTATGGGAGCGCCTCCGTTACTGCCTGCGAATGCTGAAGCCCGTTGGCCAGCTTGCGAGCCAGCGGTTGCCGCCGATAATCAGCAGTACCTGACGGTCGCTGAAACGGGAACCAGTAAGGGCTGGGTAGAGCACAGCGCGCATAACTGGGACTACTTTGCGGCCGCGGCGTCAGCCGGTAAAGTTATGGTCATCGATTATGCACGCAAAGGTGATGCGCTGGCTTTCCGTTACCTGGCAAATGAGCAAACCCACGCCGACCTTTATGAGCCATGGAGCTCGTCTAAAATCATGGCATACAGCGGTGCTCTGTCGTTACTCAGTGAGAACTTTGCCCAACCGGATACCTTAGTGGGTGACTTAAAACTCGCCGACTTAATTACCAGTATTCATAGCTATGAAGTATCTGGCGAGGCCGACGGTAACTCCAACGCCTATGCCTATTATTTAGCGAACCTGGCAGGGCGCGACTACTTAACGGCACTATTCCATGATGGCTGGATGAATATCAGCCAGCCACAGGTTAAGTTTCGCGGCGCATATGGGCCAGCTGCCTACGCACCCGTTGACGATTTTTGGCGCACACCCTCGCGCCATGTGGTCGGCCAATTTCCAGCACGTAAGCAAGACCCGGGCAGTTTAAGCTATCGTTGCGAGCAGTGTGGTTTGACCGGCAACAAGCCGATGACAACGCTCGCCTCAGCAGAGTTTTTAAAACGCCTCGTGACGCATAAGCGAGAGCCGGCAACACAATTGCCAGGCCTCTCTGACGACGCTGTGATGATGTTGTTGTATGGGCCAGGCCATAGCGCTAATAGTGCCGATGCGGGTGGCATGATGGCTGGCGCGAGTTTAATGCCCCACCGCGCTGTTGCCGCCGCGTTGCAAGCGCTGCAACCGGAACTCGAGGGCCTAAGCCCACAACAAGTATTAGACCAAGCCACCAATGGCAACTGGCGTATTTTCCACAAACTCGGCGCCGGCCCAAGCGAAACCCGCGGCACCAGTGAAGTCGTAGCGCTGGCGCATATTTGCTTACCCCTTGCCGATGGCACCCGCGAGTTTACCGTCGCCGCACAAGCCTCCGTCGACGGCAATAACTACGAAAACGTAGGACATGCTGGCGCCAAACTTGAGCAGCTGCTTAACCAAAGCGTACAAGAATTACTGACAAACCCAGCAAAATAGCCACCTACAACCAGAGGGGGCAGCCCCCTCTGGTTGTATTTTATATTCCGTATATACATTAAAGTTGGAATAATCTATTCTTTAAGGTAAACCATTTAACCCGAAGTCATTATGCTTGATTACTATTCGTTCGCCGATGTCTTGGTGTTCATCGCTTATGGGCTGGTGTTGCTGGGCAGCGGTTGGCTATTTAACCGACGCAATAAGTCGACTCAGGATTACTTTCTCGGCGGTAACAAAATGCCCATGTGGGTGGTGGCGATTTCGGTGTTGGCCACCTCACAGTCGGCGGCAACATTTTTAGGTGGGCCTGATCAAGGTTATCGGGGCGACTTAACCTATCTTGCGACAAATATCGGTGCCTTTATTGCGGTCGGTTTTGTGGCGATGTTTCTGATCCCCAAGTTTTATCAGTTTCGTGTGTATACCGTTTATGAGCTGCTTGAACGGCGCTTTGGCAGCGCCGCTAAGCGCCAAGCGGGGGTGATGTATCTGTTTGGTCGTATCTTTGCCAGTGGCGCACGGCTTTACATGGCCGCCATTGCCGTTGCGATGATCTTATTTGGTAATTTCGATGCCAGCAGTGTGATCACTGCCACTCTTATTATCACCTTAGCGGGCTTGCTCTATACGGTTTATGGCGGCATTCGTACCGTTATATACTCCGACGTACTGCAAGCGGTGGTCTATGTAAGTGCCGCGATTGCGGTCATTATTGTGTTATACAACGCCATTCCCATTGGCTTTAGCGAGCTGGTACAGGCACTGCAAAATCCAGCACCGGGTGAGGCGTCAAAATTAAAACTTATCGATACCGAGGTCGATTTTAGTAGCGCTGGGGTGTTCAATATTTGGTCGGTTCTGACCGGCTTTGTATTACTGAACATCGCCGCCTTTGGCCTTGATCAAGACATGACACAGAGGGTGTTAACCTGTAAATCGGCAAAAGATGGCAGTAAAGCCATGCTGATGTCGGTGGTCATGGTGATCCCGGTGATGCTGCTGTTTATTGTGATTGGTCTGCTACTCTATATTTATTACCAGCGCCCAGACATTATGGCCACGGGGCAGGGCGACGGGCCGGTTCCTACCTTTGCCGGTGAAGCCGTGACTATCTTTATGTACTACGTGCTTACGGAAATCCCTGCTGGGGTGCGCGGTTTGGTCACCATAGGCATTATAGCTGCGGCGTTATCGACGCTGAACTCCGGACTCAATTCGATGTCCAGTGTATTGATTCAAGACCTCTATCGCCCTTGGAAATTACGCCGTAAAAGTGACGCCAGTGAAGCTCACTTTGTGCGCGCGGGGCAATTGGGTATGACCTTGGTGGCAGCGGCTTTAGCGCTGATGGCATGCCTATGCTATTACTGGCAGCAGTACACCGATACGCCGCTACTGCAATTTGCTTTAAGTGTGATGGTCTTTTCGTACAGCGGCTTACTTGGGGTGTATTTTGTTACTTTGTTTAGCCGTCGAGGGAGCCCTACTTCAGTGGCCGCGGCATTGGTGGTTGGTTTCATTGTGCCGCTGTTGATGCAGCCTTATGTGATGGATGTACTGTGGCCGAAGGCTTGGGTCACCGATATTGGGTTTACCTGGCAACTGATGATTGGTACCGCAATTTCGACCTTAATTTGTTTAACGGGCGCGTCGTCGAAAACTGCCAACGACGCGTCACCTGAGAGATTAAAGAGCGACTAAAGAGTGATTATGGAAGACACAAAACGCACAGCTGATCTCCTCGCGCAGCTTAATAAGATTGTTTCCGAAGGGCGCAATCCGGAAACCATGGAAATTGATACGCTTTCCAGTGAAGGTATTTTGCGCAAGCTTAATCACGAAGACGCACAGGTCGCGCCTGCTGTTGCAACTCAAATACCCAGTATTGCGTTGGCGGTGGACGCCATTGTCGAACGCCTGCAGCGCGGTGGGCGCTTATTCTATATTGGCGCCGGTACCAGCGGGCGCCTCGGTATTTTAGATGCGGTTGAGTGTCGACCCACGTTTAGTGTGCCCGATGACTTAGTGCAGGGCATTATTGCCGGCGGTGAACATGCTATTCAGTATGCCGTTGAGGGAGCCGAAGATGATCGCGCCGCAGGCGTGGCCGATGTCAAAGCACTAGAGCTAAGTGAACAAGATGTGTTAGTTGGCCTGTCAGCGAGTGGTCGCACACCTTATGTGGTTGCTGCATTAGAGTACGCCAACACCATCAATTGTGTCAGCGTGTCTGTGACCTGTAACCCTGATTCGCCACTGATGACCACAGCGAAAATCGGTATCTGCCCGGTGGTCGGTGCGGAAGCGCTCACCGGTTCGACGCGAATGAAATCAGGCACCGCACAGAAATTAGTGCTCAACATGCTCAGCACAGCCAGCATGATCCGCTTAGGCAAAACCTACGAAAACCTGATGGTTGATGTAAATGCCAGCAATGAAAAATTAAGGGCTCGGGCGATTCGTATTGTCATGCAAGCAACCGACTGTGAACGCGCCACGGCAGAGCAAGCGCTCAAAGAAGCGAAAAACCGCGCTAAGCTGGCGATTCTGATGATTCTGACCGGCACGAAACGAGGCGAAGCTGAAGCGCTTTTAGACCAAGAGAATGGCTTCTTAAGGCGCGCGGTGGAGCAAAAATCATGAGTAGTTTGCGCGCCTTATTGGTCGTGTGCTTGCTGGTTGGAGTGGCCGCATGCGCAACCAACAAACCGCTAGAGGTTGGCGCTGAGCAGCCGAGTAAGTACTTACATTTAATGGCTGACAAGCGCGTTGCGCTGGTGGTTAATCAAACTTCGAGAGTGGGAAGCGAGCACCTGGTTGACAAGCTATTAGCGCAAAATATTGAGGTAGTAAAAGTACTGGCGCCAGAGCATGGTTTTCGCGGCGATGCGGGCGCTGGAGAAACCATTAGTGACGCTGTGGATGATAAAACCGGCCTGCCCATTTTGTCGATTTATGGGGCGAGTAAGAAGCCATCGCCTGAAATGCTTGCTGACGTCGAGCTGTTAGTGTTCGATATTCAAGACGTAGGGGCACGGTTTTATACCTACATCAGCACCATGCATTATGTGATGGAGGCCGCGGCTGAGCAGGGCATTCCAATGTTAGTGCTCGATCGGCCAAATCCGAACGGCGCTTATGTTGATGGCCCGGTTTTAGACAGCGCCTATCAGTCGTTCGTCGGCATGCATGAAATTCCGCTGTTGCACGGTATGACCGTGGGTGAGCTAGCATTGATGATCAAAGGCGAAGGGTGGATTGCCCAAGCAGACGACTTGCAACTTGAGGTGGTGCCGGTAGCAAACTACCAACGCCAGCAAGACTATGAGTTGCCGGTTGCGCCAAGCCCGAATCTGCCTAACGCGCAGGCCATACAGCTATACCCATCGCTATGTTTGTTCGAAGCGACAGCAGTAAGTATTGGCCGTGGCACGGCGTTTCCTTTTCAGGTGATGGGCCATGATCAGGTCCCCCTAGGCACCTTTAGCTTTACTCCGCAGAGCCTGCCAAACAGTGCGCCAAACCCCAAGTTGGAGGGCCAAACTGCTTACGGTTATGACCTGCGTCAGAGCGAAGTGAAAGGGCTCGACTTAACCCTATTGATTGAGGCCTACCAAGCGTTTGCAGCAGCTGGCGAAACTTTTTTCACCGCACCTGATTTTATGGATAAGTTAAGTGGCACCGACCAACTTCGTAAGGCTATTGCGGCGGGTCAGTCTGCGCAGCAGATCCGCGCCAGCTGGCAAGCGGATCTGCAGGCCTTTAAACAGCGGCGTAAGCCTTACTTACTTTATCCTTAGCGGGGCCTTGTATTAAGAGTTGCGCAGCCGATGAAAGGCTTTATTTGTTTGGGCAAGCGTTGAGCGACCAGGCTCTGAGGCTTGAATTAAGGCGATAAAGAGCAAGTCGATAATCAAATTTTGTGCGGTTCTCGCATGAATCGATGACAGGCGCGTCGATTCACTTTCGGCCACCGAGTAGAGCTTCACATCGGCAAGTTGGTTAATCGGCGTTTTGCCATAACGGGTAATGGAAATAACCTGGCACTGATGGTGTTGGGCTTCTTTGATCACCCGAGTTACTTCGCGTGTGGTGCCAGACTCGCTAATGGCAATGACGACATCATTGGCCTTGAGGGTTGCGGCGATCGCAAGCTGAATATGGCTATCGGCGTCGGCTTGAGCTTGCATACCGAGCTTTTGTAGCTTGTAACAGAGGTCTTTACAGACCAATGCAGAGCCACCCACGCCACTTATCAAAATGCGGTTGGCGCTAATTAAGCGCTGAATAGCTTGGGTAAAGGCTGCTTTTTCGTTGAGGTTACGGGTTTCACTGAGCACATTGATTTTGCCGGTTAACAGCTTGTCGGCCATATCGTTGAAATCGTCTTCGAGGGTGATTTCACCGTGTAATCGATCACTTTGATGGGTTTTCTTGTTTAGCGCATCAATCACCGACAACTTAAATGCAGGGTAGCCTTTGTAGCCAAGTTTCTGGGCAAATTTAATCACGCTCGACTGGCTGACATGAACCGTTTGTGCCAGTTGTGACGACGACATATCGCGCAACGCGCTTGGCGATGCCAGGGTAAACGAGGCTAGTTTGGCCTCACTTGCTGATAACGTATGCTGTATTGCTTTTATTTTCGCAAATGCAGACATGGTGTCCTACTCTGTGGAATTAATTATTCAAATATAAACGAGTTAAAGCGAATATCACAAGGAGTTTTTGGTGCGCCAACAATCTGAGCTAAATCAGGCGTTCATGCGCGGTGTTTGCGAGCTATTGCCAAGCGCCCGGCGTTTTAGCGACCTCACGCGTCGCTTGGCGTTTAGCACCGATGCCAGCTTCTACCATAAGCTACCGCAGCTAGTGGTGCAGATCGCCAGCCCGCAAGAAATGCAGGAATTGCTACGTTTAGCACTTACCTATGAGGTGCCGTTAACCTTTCGGGCCGCTGGCACCAGCCTGTCGGGGCAGGCCTTGTCCGATTCGGTATTAGTGATGCTGACCCCCGACTGGCGAGCCATGGATGTGCTCGACGAGGGGGAGCGCGTCAAGTTACAGCCCGGCGTGATTGGCGCCGAAGCCAATAAAAAATTAGCGCCTTGGGGGCGAAAAATAGGTCCTGATCCGGCATCGATTAATAGCTGCAAAATTGGCGGGATTGCGGCCAATAATGCCTCAGGAATGTGTTGTGGCGTGCGCCATAATAGCTACCATACCTTGCAAGAAATGACCTTTATTCTAGCCGACGGTACATTGGTGGATACCAGTGATGCTGCGTCAGTAAGTGCGTTTCGTCGTAGCCATGGCAGTTTGCTTGACGGTTTGGCAACACTTGCGCGTCAGGTGCAAAGCGACACCGAACTCAGCGCCAAGATAGCGCAGCAGTATCGCTTAAAAAATACCATGGGCTACGGCTTGAACGCGCTCCTGGACTACCAAGACCCGCTCGCCATATTAACCCACTTGCTGATCGGCTCTGAAGGCACGCTTGGGTTTATTGCAGATATTACCTATCGCACCGTACCGCTGCCTGCGGCCAGTGCCACAGGGCTCTATTTATTCCCCTCAAGTCATGCCGCCTGTGCGGTGATTAGCGACCTAAAAGCCATCGGGGTAAATGCGGTGGAGTTTATGGACGGTCGCGCACTTGCCTCGGTGAGTGATCTACTTGCGCCTTATACCGAGCTGCGTCCCGATGAAACAAACGTGGCGTTGCTGATCGAGGTTGTGGGCGACTCGCAGGCTGAACTTGAACAAGGCATTGCGGCCATTGAAGCCTGCTTTGCACAGCAACAAGACAGCCAAGCGCTCTGTAGCTTTAGCACCGATAGAGCCACTGCAAGTGGGCTTTGGAATATTCGTAAGGGGTTATTTCCGGCGGTGGGTGCAGTGCGACAAAGTGGCACGACCGTTATTATCGAAGACGTTGCTTTCCCTTTGGCCCAGTTACCCGATGCGGTGCAGGCATTGCAACAGCTATTCGTCGATTATGGCTATCATGAAGCTATCATTTTTGGCCATGCGTTAGACGGCAACGTGCATTTTGTGTTTACCCAAGGCTTTGCTACTGCGGCGCAGACTCAAAACTACGAAAACTTTATGGCCGCCCTTGTCACTTTAGTCACCGAGCGCTTCGACGGAACCTTGAAAGCCGAGCACGGTACGGGTCGCAATATGGCGCCTTATGTGTACGCTCAGTGGGGTGGTGCTGGGCTTAAAGTGATGCAAACCTTAAAGCAGCTGATTGATCCTAAGGGGATTTTAAACCCTGGGGTAATTATTAATAACAATCCACGGGCGCATGTGGAAAACTTAAAACAGCTGCCGGAACTAGATACCACCGTTGATCGCTGTATCGAGTGTGGATTCTGTGAGCCGCAGTGTCCTTCGCTTAATTATACGTTATCGCCACGTCAGCGTATTGCCGTGATGCGGCGAGCGCAAGGCCTACCACCGGCACAAAAACAGCAGGTTGAGCGCGACTTTCAGCATCTAGGCATCGATTCCTGTGCGGCCACCGGGCTTTGCGCCACGGCCTGCCCTGTGGCGATAAATACCGGTACCTGGGTACAACAATTACGGGCAACGCAAGCGCGTCATCCGAAGGTCGCGCACTGGGCCGCCAAGCATCTGAATAGCAGTCTACAAATTGCTAGGTTTGCATTAAGTGCGGCGCGCTCAGCCAGCCATATCGCACCCAAGCTAAGTCAGAAATTAGCCCCGCGCGGCATTCCTGAGTTACCGCCAGCGGCCGCAGAGCATTCAAACACCAGTGCTGTGAGTCAACCGGCCGGCCAAAAAATGGTCTACATGGTGACCTGTCCCAACCGGTTGTTTGGCTATGCATCGTCCTCAGACGAGCAGTCAAGCTCGTTGCCCGAGACCTTGCTGCGGTTGTGTAACAAAGCCGGAATTGAAGTGATACAGCCAGCGGCACTTCGTCACTCGTGCTGTGGTCAGCCATGGCTCAGCAAAGGTTACCCAGAACAGGCCAGCGAGCGCCGTTCGCAGTTACGCGAACTTCTGTGGTATGCCAGTGAGCAAGGCCGTTGGCCGGTGGTAATGGATGCGAGCCCATGTGCTTTGCAACTGACGGACGATGGGCAACTTAATATTTTGGAGCTAAGCGAGTTTTTGCTTGATTATGTGGTGCCCAAAGTGGCCCTAACGCCGGTTGATGAGCCGGTGTTGCTGCATGTCACGTGCAGTAGTCAGCGTATGGACAACGGTGATGCTTTACGTGCTTTAGCGCACCTTTGCAGCAATGACGTGGTGGAACCTGAAGGCATCAAGTGTTGTGGGTTCGCTGGCGACAAGGGGTTTACCTTACCCGAATTAAATCAAAGCGCTTTGGCCCCGTTAGCTGAGCAAGCAGCCGTGCAACAGCGTAAAGGCTGCACCCAAGGGCTAAGCAACAGTCGAACCTGTGAAATAGGATTGAGCGAGTACAGTGGTGTTACCTATGCCCATATCGCCTTTTTGCTTGATCGTATTAGTCGTCCAAAACTAAATCAGTAGGAGTTTTGAAATGAGTCATCCGGATGTCGCCATTGCCGATTTAAATCAAGCAGTTGAGGCAATGCTGTGGCCGCAACTTGACGATGCCCACCTGACCTATGAGGTGATTGCGCCGATTATTGAGCGGCTTAAGCAAGAGCCTGGCATACGGGCAGAAACCCTTGGCCATTCCTATCTTGGCACCCCGATACAACGGTTGTCGGTGGGCCAGGGGCCTGTGGTCGTGCTCGCTTGGACGCAAATGCATGGTGACGAGCCAACAGCGACAGCCGCGGTACTAGACTGGCTACGCTTGTTGCTAACTCAGCCACCTGCGAGTTTACCGCGCGACTGGCAGCAGCAGCTGACACTGCATGTTATTCCGATGCTGAATCCAGACGGCGCTGCGCAAAGTACCCGACAAAACGCCCAAGGTATCGATATTAATCGCGATGCGCTTGCCCAACAAAGTCCTGAGGGGCGCTTGTTGTGGCAACAGGTACAAGCGTTGCAGCCGACGGTGGCATTTAATCTACATGACCAAAACCCTTACTATGCAGTCGGTGATACCGACACGCCGGCCACCATCGCGTTTCTGGCCCCTGCGTACCATCCAAAAAAACACGTTGATGGTGCACGCTTGCAAGCCAAGCAACTGATTGCACTGATGAAAGATAAACTTTCCTACTGGTTACCACAGGGCATTGCACGGTACGACGATAGCTATTCTCAACGTTCTTTTGGTGATGCTATTGCGGGTACGGGGGCGAGTACTATTTTGATTGAAAGTGGTGCCCATCGCGACGATCCACACCGACAAGTTGCGCGCCGGCTCAATGTTATAGGCCTGCAACTGGCGATTGAAGCTCTACTTAATGGCACTCATGAGCAGTATAGTTTGGCGGACTACTATGGGATTCCAGCCAATACCGCCGATGGTTTTTGCGATATTAAACTATGTAATGTGACCATCGACGATGGCCAGCACTCAGCCTATCAAGCGGATATCTGTTTAGTGAAAGCCGCGTCAACCCAGTCGCTATTGATTGATTTTGTTGGTGACGCCAGGACGGTGCACGGTTTTCGTGACTATGACGCGCAAAAGCTCGGCCTTGCAAACCTTTGCGCGCTCCCCCGCTTAGGCGGTGATGGCCAAACGTTACTTAAATCACTTGGCCTGCACAGCACCAACTGTAACCGGTAATTGCCCACGTGCATCAGCCCCAAGCAGCACCGCAACCACGGCTTCAATACTTGGTGCGTGCAGTTGGGTTTGACCATTGCCATGCAGCGGCTCATGTGGCAGAGGGTGGGTACTGTAATCGTAGCTGGCGATACCCGCATCGCTGATAGCTTGGAACTGTGACAGCATGTAAGGCGCACGCAGGGCAACGACAATGGTGGTTTGTTGTTGCGCGTTTGCCGCAACCAATGCTTGGCGGATCCAGTCATGCTGTGCCGCTTTACTTGGGCGGTCGCGCCAGTTGTTAAGGTCATCCATCCCGCCCATTTCGGCCAAGCTATGATGCGGGGTAATATCGCCAATCACTAAGGTGGCATTTTTATCCCACTGCTGCCATGGCGCACCTTTGGGTAATTCACTCAAGCTTAGACAGCGGCTGGTACTGTTGGGCTGTTGGGTCATCAACGCTTGTTGGAAGGCACGGCAGCGAAGGTTGTCTGGCATAATAAGTTGCCAGCGAGTGCTGCGAACAGGCAGCACACCACGATCATAAACTTGGGTAACAGCGGCCGCGGCTAGTTCACGTTCAAGTTGCTTATTCTCAGCTAAGGGCAGCTGTTGTTCGGCATCGGCAATACGCTGAGCCAAAGCTGGCATCGACGATGTATCGATCTGGTAGCTTGCCTTAAGGGCTGCAATACGTTCCGCCGAGGCCTGCAATGCGTTGTTATCCAGCTCGCCCTGTTGGGCGGCTTGCGTGAGGCCGTCGAAAAACTGCCAAAAACCTTCAATATCGGCGTTGTTGCGAATCGTGTAGGGCATCAACGCGATATCCGCACCTGCTTTAAACGTTTGTAGTGTCGCTGCGAGTGGGTCGAAGTAATGGGCGATGCCAGCCATATCTAGGGCATCGGTAATCACCACACCTTGGTAGCCTAATTCGTCGCGTAGCACCTGAGTTAGGATCTTTCGTGACATGGTTGCCGGCACGACGCGTGGCTCACCGTCGGTGCTGATAAAGGTGGTGTCGTCTAATTCTGGGTATTGAATGTGCGCAGTCATGATCATCGCCGGTGGGGCGTTACTAGCGATGCTTTTTGCAAAAGGTAAGAGGTCAACCGCATCAACTGTGGCGCGGTCATGCGCAACGCGCGGTAAGCCTGTGTGACTATCCGTATGGGTGTCGCCATGGCCGGGGAAGTGTTTAAGTGCGCTCATGACGCCTTCGGCTTGCATGGCGCGAACAGTGGCTTGACCAAGGGCCGCGACGGTCGCTGGATGCTCGCCGTAACTCCGCACATTAATGACTGGGTTTTGCGGGTTCACATTCACATCAACAGTGGGGGCAAAGTTGACGTTAAAGCCGAGTAGTTTTACTGCTCGACCGATGCCACGCCCTATTTTTTCGGCAAACTCTGTTGCATGCACGGGGTAAGTTGCACCGATCGCCATATTGCCACTAAAGCGTGTCGCCATGCTGTCGGGAAGTCGCGCGACACGCCCACCTTCTTGGTCTAAAGCAATAAATAGCGGCGGCAGGTCGTTAGCTTTCATCACCTGTTGCATTGAATCAATCAATGTCATGGTTTGCGGTATGCTTTCAATATTCTCGGCAAACAGAATGACGCCACCGATGGCACCGCTGCTCAGCACCTGTGCAAGTTCATCGGGTAATTCTGTCACCGCTTGTTGGCATTCATCGCTGGCGCTGTCGTCATGGCAAAAATAGCGAAAATCGAGCATTAACTTCTGCCCAATTGCATTTTTGAGTTGCACGTTATGTGGGGCGCTCTCTTTGGCAGGTGAGCAGCTCGACAGGCCAATGGCCAAAACAACATAGGTGCTGAATAGGGTGACGATGCGAAACATAACTATACTCTTATTAATTATCGAGATGGGCTATCCTACGTGAGTCGACCTGATATTAGCAAAAATAAATTATTCCATGAAAAACGCGTTTCACTTTCAGAAGCGTTTAACTAAAACCAGATTTAGTTAGATTGATTTGCACTAATAGACTTGGAGTATGAGCAAAAACGGTCATAAAACGACCTGCAACAAATCGGCTAAAAGCCCTAAGCGGCGGTAAAAAAGAAGGAAAATCTGGTAAAAGTGAAAAGTAGCCCATTCGTCGCATAAAAATTACATATTAAACGACTTGGAATAATTTATTATTTACATTATAAATGTATGTGGTACTTTCAACTTATGATGAATCGGTTCATCGGTTGTGGTAACTCGTCGAATACGACAGAGATTATAAAAAAAAGCGTAGTGACGATACGCATCAGATTCTTACAACGAGCGGAGATTGCAAAGTGAAACTCAATAAAATAGCACTCGTGCTGGGGTTAACAACAAGTATGAGCGGCCTCGCTTATGCGCAAGATGTTGACCAAGAAGAGAACACACAGCAAAACGAAGAAGCAGAGAAAGTTGAACGAATTCAGGTAACAGGTTCAAGCATCAAGCGTACGGCAATGGAAGGCGACTTACCGTTAACGGTGATTTCGCGCGAAGACATTGATGCCCAAGGTATTACGTCTGCAGAACAGTTGTTACTACAACTCAACGTTGCTTCAAACTCAAACGATAACCTAGCTAGTAACACTGGTATCGTGAGTGGTGAAGAGCGCGGTAATAACGGCGCTTCAACAGCTAACTTACGACAACAGGGCGCCGGCTCGACTCTGGTTCTATTGAACGGACGTCGGACCGCGACACACGGCCTTAAAGGTCGCTCTGTTGACTTAAACTCAATTCCTTTTTCTGCCATCGAGCGAGTTGAAGTATTACGTGACGGCGCGTCTGCTGTTTACGGTACCGATGCCATCGGTGGTGTTATTAACTTCATTCTGAAAAAAGACTTCCAAGGTGCGCAAGTTGGCGCATTTGCGGATCATACCGAGAACGGTGGCGGTAATATATACCGTTTCAATGTGTTAGCTGGTTCCGGTGATTTGTATTCAGATGGCTACAACGTAATGGCGTCACTGTCGTATCGTAAAGCAGAAATTCTGCGCGGTGTAGATCGTGATTTCACCAATACGTTCCAACCTGAAAGTGGTTTGTCACCGGATACTCGTGGTACGCCATTTGCGTCACTGAATAGCCGTGGCGGCGGTGCTGATCCAAACCACCCCAACTATAACCTGATCGGTGAAGGGTTAATGTACCCAGGTGATCCAGACCGTATTAACGATGTATTGAACGTGCTGGCGCTGCCTGGCATGCCGGGCTGTGATGTGTACCCGAATATGGGACCTGATGCTGCCGAGCTTTGGAACCGTGAACGTAACTCTGGTGTAAGTTGTGCGTGGGACTATCCTCGTGCGGCTGCATTGCAGCAACCGGTTGATAGTCTTGACTTCGTCGCTCGCGGTACCATGGTACTCAGCGATAATGCCGAAGGTTTCGTTGAAGTGATGGGTTCTGAAGTTACTTCGCAAAAAATATTCGAACCGAACCAAATCACCCCATGGTCGATTGGCACTGAAGGCTGGTACCCAAGCACAGGTGAGTCGTACGACTATATTGTTGACGCACTCTCTGACTTTTATGGCGCGGACCAGCTAAACATCGGTGCACCTATTGCCTATCGCTGGCGTTGTATGGATTGCGGTAACCGCGAAATTGAAACGACGACCAAAGCCATGAAAATCCAGTTCGGTGTCGAAGGCACCATTGGCTTCTGGGACTACCGTGTCGGTTTAGGTCACGCAACCAACGAATCAGACTCGCAACTAGGTGGTGGTTATCACTACACCTCATTGCTGGCCGAAGGTATCGGTAGTGGCGATATTAATCCATTCTTACTACCAAATCAGTCACAAACTCAAGCAGGCATGAATGCTTTAGCAGCAGCCTCTGCTGAAGGTGTGGTTCTTTATGGTGGTAAAACCACAATGACTCAGTTCGATGCGTCCATTACCGGTGATACTGGTTGGAACCTTGGCTGGGGTGGTGACAACGTCTATGTCGCTGGTGGTGTGGATATTCGTAACGAAGGCTACGAGTTTAATGGCGATCGTCGTGCCTCTGCAGACCGCCCTGAAATTTACGGTGCACCTTTTGATAACGCCAACGAACTTGACGATGTTGACCGTACGGTGAAAGCGGTGTTTACCGAGGCTTTAGTGCCAGTCGTTGAAGACTTCGAAATGAACTTAGCTGTTCGTTATGACCATTATGATGGTTTCGGTGGTACTACCAACCCGAAAGTAGGTTTAGTGTGGACCCCAACGGACGAAGTTTTGGTACGTGGTGCATACAGCACTGGTTTCCGTACACCTTCGTTTAACCAGCTGTTTAATGGTGTTTCAGAACAGCCATACACAGGCCAAGACTTAGCCGACCCGCGCGACTGTCCAGGCGGTGAAGTGGATGCAAGCGATCCGAATTGTGATACCGCGATTCAGCCAACACGTTTGTTTGGCGGTAAGGAAGACCTTGGTCCAGAAGAATCGAAGCAACAAAGCTTTGGTATTGTGTATGCACCAACCGACAGCTTGTCGATGAACCTTGACTGGTGGCGCATCGTTATTGACGGCACCATCCAGATTCCTGGGTTCCGTGACTTACTAGAGAACTACGAGTTATTTGAAGATAACTTTATTCGTAACGAGCAAGGCGAACTGGTGACCATCGACTCGCGTTATATTAACGCCGGTGAACGTCAAACCAGTGGTATTGAAGTGGGTGTTCAGAGCAACGGCGAACTTGCCGGAGGTATCTGGAACCTTAACTTCAACGGTAGCTACTTGATTGAAGATAAGAAGAAGCTACTCGACAACGCGGCTTGGGGTGACAACCTTGTGGGCACACACTCACGCGGTAACATTCCATTGCGTTGGAAGCACACCATCATGTTCAACTACGCGAAAGGCGATTTTGCGCATAACTTAACGCAAATCTATCGTCATAGTTATGATGATGAAACGCCACCAGGTGTAAGTTCAGGTATTGCTGATCCGCAATACTACGACGGTGAAGTCGGTAGTTACTTGATTTATAACTACAGTGTGCGCTACATGGCGTGGGACGACGTTGATGTTACCTTCGGTATCAAAAACTTGTTTGACCGCGATCCACCGTTCACGGCTCACCAAAACGACTACTCACCAGGCGCAGCCTTTGATCCTCGCGTAGCAGATCCGCGCGGGCGTTCATACACGCTGCAGTTGACTTACAACTTCTAAGTCGAGTGAGTATAAGTGTAATGTAACTATGCGGTCAGCTTCGGCTGGCCGCATCTATTTTGGTCCTCTATGAATCAGTCGATGACGCATCCGTATCAAATCGTTATCTTAGGTGGGGGCTCGGCAGGTTGGATGACTGCTGCAGCGTTAAGCAAAGTCCTTGATCCTAAACGCTACCGCATCACATTGGTGGAATCGACCCAAATCGGCACAGTGTCCGTGGGCGAGGCGACCATTCCTGGTATTCGCGAATTCAATCAATTACTCGAATTAGACGAAGATGAATTTTTACGCGAAACCAACGGCTCATTTAAGCTAGGTATTGCCTTTGAAAACTGGCAAAACCAAGGCGATTTCTACATGCACCCGTTTGGCCCCTATGGCGTGACGCTACACGGAGTGCCTTTTCATCATTACTATCTACGCCATGTGCGCGAACAAGGCGACGACAAGGCCATACCTTTAAGCGACCTAAACCTTGAATGGCGTGCCGCTATGGAAGGTAAATTTACGCGACCGATCGCCGATAAGCGTAGTCCGCTCGGCCACATAAAATATGCCTATCACTTTGACGCGTTAAAATACGCCGGTTACTTAAAAAAATACGCAACCAAGCGCGGCGTCGTGGCCCTCGACGACCGTATGGTCGAGGCTCGGCAGGCGATCAAACATGGTCCGATTGAAGCCTTGATACTTGAGAAAAATGGTGAAATCGAAGGCGATTTCTTTATTGATTGTAGTGGTTTTAAAGCCTTACTTATTGGCGAAGCCCTGGGAGTTAGCTATCACGATTGGCGTCAATGGATGCCATGCGATAGTGCCGTCGCTTTGCCGGGTAAGCATGACAACGACAACATCGTACCTTACACCCGATCCATTGCGCACCACGAAGGCTGGCGCTGGCGCATTCCGCTGCAGCATCGCACGGGCGAAGGGTATGTTTACTCAAGCCGCTTCACTGATACTGAAACAGCCGAGCGCAATTTCCGCGAAACCATTGGCAACCATGAAAGTAAGGCAAATCACTTACGTTGGATCAATGGTCGCCGCGATGCACCATGGCGCCATAATTGCGCCGCAATTGGCTTGTCGGCAGGCTTTATTGAGCCGCTGGAGTCTACCGGCTTACAGTTAACGCAATCGGGTATTATGCGGTTGATAAGCTTGTTACCAGGCCCTGGAGACAACCGCCAACGGGCGGCGGCATTTAACCGTTATGCGGCAGAAGAAATCACCAATATTCGTGACCTTGTTCTATGTCACTACAAGCTAACCAATCGCGAAGATTCAGAGTTCTGGCGCTACTGTAAACAAATGGAGATACCTGACAGTGTGCGCGAACGACTCGATCTCTATCGTGAAAACGGCAGTGTTTTCCGTAACAGCAACAACGAACTTTTTAACGAAATCAGCTGGATTTCGATGTTCGAAGGACAAGGCTTACGGCCTGAAAATGTCCATCCGTTAGCTGAGCAAATGCCAGCACAAACGTTGCAACATCACTTGGAAACTATTCAGCGGGTGTTTGCCCAGTCAGTGGCGCAACTCCCGACCCACGAACACTTTATTGAGAAGTATTGTAAAGCCCCATGATGCGAACTTTTTTGAAGCCCCTTAGTGTTGCTGCGATTGCGCTAGTTAGCCTAAATAGCTGTAGCCTGCTGGACGACTACGAACAAATGCCATCGGCGAACTACGACCATCGAATCAAGTTCTTGGTGATGCATTATACAGCGATTGACTATGCGCAAAGTGTCGAAGCCTTGGTGGAGCCTAAAGGCTTAAGCTCACACTATTTGGTACCCGAGCGTGGTGACCCAAGTTACCCTCATGATGAGCTGCAAGTGTATCAGTTGGTCGATGAAAGAGAGCGTGCATGGCATGCTGGGGCCAGCCACTGGCAAGGTCGCAATGACCTCAATGATCAGTCCATTGGTATTGAAATTGTCAACGTGCCGCAATGCGAATGGGACAATCAGAGCCAAGCCAGCCGTGCCGAGCATGGTGAAAACCGTCTGTGCGTATTTCCTGACTATGATCCTCAGCAGATTGAAAAGGTGATTGCCCTGGCTCAGGATATTTTGGCACGGCATCCGGATATTCATCCAACTGCGGTGGTAGGGCACTCGGATATCACTCCCACCCGAAAAAATGACCCAGGCCCACGCTTTCCTTGGTACCAACTTTACCAACATGGGGTTGGTGCCTGGTATGAACAAGAAACGCTTGCACGCTACTGGAAACAGTTTAATCAGCAGCCGCTGAATACGGGACTTTTGCAAGCTGCATTTGGTGCTTATGGTTATGGTTTAGTTGAAACCGGTCGCTACGATGAAGTAACGGCGAGCACAGTAGCGGCTTTTCAAATGCATTTCTTACCCTGGAATGTTACCGGTAAAGCCGATAGTCAGACGACCGCTGCGTTGTTTGCCTTATTGGAAAAGTACTTTCCTAAGAAGCTGAAGCCGTTGTGGCAGCGCTATGAAACTGAAAGCTCGGTGGTGGCGGAGCCAGCGCAGCAGCCAAAACCGGTACGAGGGCAGGTCGACGCGCGTTTTCCAGAGCCCGAAGCGCAGCGCTCAACGCGTGAATGGGTCAATGATAAAGCGGTGTTCAAAAGCTACCAGGGCCGCGGTGAGTTAGTGCTCGTTGCCGAGCAAGACCTTGAAGCCACCTTGCAAGTGAATGGACAAGAGCTCTCATTAGCTCGCCCGCTGCAGGCTGGCAAGCAATATAGCTACTCGTTACAGCGTCGTACCCAAGATGGCTTGAATACGTTCGAAGTGGTGGATATTGCCCCAGCGGGGGCCAAGCTCAACGTGCAGATACCCTACCCACAGTTACAACCAATGGACACTGCAAGTGCCTATGACTTTAGCAAGGTCGATGAATTAATCGAGGCAGATGTCGCAGAGGGCTTTCCAGGGGCTGTTTTATTGGTGATCAAAGACGGTGAAATCGTTAAACATAGCGCCTATGGCTTTGCCCGGCGCTACGACGAGCAGGGCCAACTGCTGGCCAACCCAACGCCAATGCAACCAGACACACTGTTTGATGTTGCCTCGAACACTAAATCGTTTGCAACGGCTTTAGCTATGATGCACCTAGTGCAGCAAAATCAACTTGATGTTACCAAGCCCATTTATTATTACCTGCCTGAGTATCGCGGCAATGGGCGTGAAGCAAGAACCGTCGAAGACTTACTGAACCACCATTCTGGCTATGCGCCACAGGTGCACTTTTTTGATCCCGAAAATAAGTTGGGTGAAGGTTTTTATTCACTACAAAAAGAAAAAACCCAGCGCCTGATGGCGACCAAAGTACCCTTTGATGTGGGCAGTGGCGTGCGTGCGACCTACAGCGACACTAATTTTATGTTGTTAGGGACTATTATCGAGCGCATCACCGGAATGCCGTTAGACCAGTATGTTGAACAAAACATTTACCGGCCTCTTGGATTGCAAGACAGCCTGTTCGCACCGTTGCGTAAAGGCCGCCATAGTAGTGACATTGCCGCCACGGAATTGCAAGGTAATACGCGCGGTGGTGTCGTTGACTTTCCTGGGGTGCGTACCTATACCTTGCAGGGCGAGGTTCATGACGAAAAAGCGTTTTACGCCATGAACGAGGTGGCAGGGCACGCGGGTTTGTTTTCCACGGCGCCGGATCTTGCGGTGCTCATACAAACGCTGCTTAACGGCGGCGGGTATGGGCAAGTAAAGCTATTTGACCGCAGCGTTATTGATGCCTTCACCAAGCCCCACCAGCGCGATCGAACCTTTGGCTTGGGCTGGCGCCGTGCTGCGGATGGCCAGCTACGTTGGCACTTTGGTCCATATGCCAGTGCGCAGGCCTTTGGCCATACGGGCTGGACAGGCACGGCGACGGTGGTCGACCCGGCGCTAGACTTAGGCATTGTATTATTAACCAATGCGCGTCATAGTCCGACTAAAGAGACCGATGGCGCCGTCGAATTCTTCGGTAAAAGCTTTGAAACGGGTAATTACGGTAGCATCATGACTGCGGTCTATGAAGCGATTCTTGAGGCCGACAACTAAGGACAATTGCAACCTATGCGTATTGCAACGCTTGGCCCCGCTGGTACGTTTTCCGAGCTCGCTGCGTGTGAGTATGGGCGCCAGTTGCAGCACTATACCTTGCATTTTTACCCGGCGTTGGCGCGGGTACTGAAGGCGCTGCCTGATGAGGCCGATTGCGCCGTCGTTCCTATTGAGAATATTGTTGAAGGGGTGGTTTCACCGGTTATTGATAGCTTTGTGAAGCGCCCCCTTGAGATCACTGCGGAGTTGACGATTCCGGTCCGCTTTTCGCTGGTCGCCAATCATGTCGCGCCGGAAAAAATATATGCGCAGTTTGTCGCGCAAGGCCAGTGTAGCGAGTGTTTAAGTCGCTACGATGTGCCGATCATGAATACTGCCAGTAATAGTGAGGCTTTACGGTTGTTGCAACAAAGCCGTGAGCCGGCAGCGGCAGTTGTGCCAGAGCACAGCCTACGCGAACATAGTTTTGCTCATGTAGAAAGCAATATTACCGACTATGCGCATAATGAAACACGCTTTGTGGTGGTGCGTACCAAGCAGCAGGCAGAGCCGTCAGCCCGGCGTTCAGGTGTAGCCTATAAAACCTCGTTACTGATCATCGATGATACCGATCACCCCGGTCTGCTAGTGGAGCACCTGCAAGTATTTGCGGCGTATCGGGTCAACTTGACGTCGTTAGTGTCGCGACCCACAGGGCAAAAATTTGGCCACTATCACTTTTATATCGAGTGCGAGGGGCACGTTGCCGATTCAGCGATTGCAGCCGCCCTGACCTTGATCAAGCTGCGTAATAAGGTAATGGTGTTAGGCAGTTATCCAGACTCCAGTGCGACTTAAAGCAGTGCCCACCGAATCAACAAGCCAACTAGGGTTACCGCAGCAACGCCGGCAACCCAAAGTGCGATAAACCAGCCCAATCGCTGCCATGTTTCGCGCCGCATTAGTCGTGGTACCCTTCGTCGGCACGCACCTTGCCACGGAACACCCAATAGGTATAACCGGTATAGGCAAAAATAATGGGCAGCAGCACGGCGGCACCTACCAGTAAAAAGGTTAAACTATTGTCTGGTGCTGCGGCCTGCCATAGAGTTATGGCCCGCGGTACTAAG
This sequence comes from Pseudidiomarina piscicola, assembly GCF_902806985.1. GTDB lineage: Bacteria > Pseudomonadota > Gammaproteobacteria > Enterobacterales > Alteromonadaceae > Pseudidiomarina > Pseudidiomarina piscicola. The sequence continues at coordinate 200,301 of NZ_CADCXY010000002.1, read as the reverse complement.
TAAGGGAAAATACTCACCGCGAAGCCTAAAAAGGCGACCAGAAATAGCCCTAATGACCATAAATAAGGGCTCCCTTGCCGCTGCGCATGTAGTGCTCGTAACAAACCGATAGTGACGACCGCAAGTACCAATGGCAGCGACCACAACCATAGCGATGCTGGAAAGCTAAACCAACGTTCGGCGATGGCTGCATCACGCCAAGGTAAGTAAAGACTTACAAATGCGATACAGGTAACGAGCCCGATGGCGGCTTTAAACGCTAAGCGATATGCCTTTTGTTGCAGCGGACCGGTGGTTTTTAGCACAAGCCAGGTGGCGCCTAACAGTGCGTAGCCAATGACTACCGCGACGCCGCAGAACAACGAAAACCAAGTGAGCCAGTCAAACCATCCGCCGGCATAGGCTCGATCAACCACCTCGATACCTTGCAGCATGGCGCCTAGCATGATGCCTTGGCTAAGGGCCGCAACTAAGGAGCCAAGAATAAAAGAAAGATCCCATAGGTGTTTATTGGTTTTCGTCTTGAAGCGGTACTCGAAGGCCACGCCACGGAATATCAGCCCCAATAACATGGCAATCACGGGCATATAAAGTGCTGGCATTAGCACTGAATAAGCTAATGGGAACACCGCGAGTAGACCGCCGCCACCCAGTACGAGCCAGGTTTCATTGCCATCCCACACGGGCGCGACCGAATTCATCATTACGTCACGGTCGCGATCGGATTTAAACCATGGAAAAAGCATGGCCAGGCCTAAGTCGAAGCCGTCGAGGGCAACATAAGCAAACACCGAAACGGCAATTAAGATGGCCCAAATAAGTGCATAATCCATGCTTAGTCCTCCTCGTGAAGCAAACGTTCGGCAGCCATTCCAACGGGCGTCGGCCGTGCATAGTCGGGGATATGAGTCTGATCTGGGTCAGCACTCATTTTGCGTAAAATATAAACCGTACCGGCGCCAAACACTAAAAAGTAGACACCGATGAAGGCCAGTAGACTTGCACCGACCCCTTCTGCGGCAATCGGTGACGCAGCATCACTGGTGCGTAATAGGCCATAAATAACCCAAGGCTGACGACCTACTTCGGTAACGATCCAACCGGCGATCACGGCGACGAAACCAGATGGCGCCATGATGAGTGCCGAGCGGTGTAGCCATGAGCTCTGATACAGCTTACCTCGCGCTCGTTGAATACCCGCCCAGAGGCCAACCACCACCATTAACAGGCCGAGCCCAACCATAATTCGAAAGGCCCAAAACACCACGGCTACGGGCGGCCATTCGTCTCGTGGAAAAGCATCGAGCCCAGTGACTTCAGCATTCACATCGTGTTTGAGAATAAGACTCGCAAGCCCTGGTATTTTAACGGCATAGTCGACCTCCGCGGTTGCTTGGTTCGGTACGCCAAACAAATAGAGAGGCGCTTGGCTTTGGGTGTCGAAGTGACCTTCCATTGCGGCCACTTTGGCTGGCTGATGCTGTTGCGTATTCAGCCCATGCAGGTCGCCAACGAACACTTGTAGGGGTGCCACCAGCAGTGCCATCCACATGGCCATGGAAAACATTTTTCTCGCTGCGGCATTACTGCGGTCTTTGAGTAGGTGCCAGGCACCAACGCCACCCACGACAAAAGCTGTGGTTAAGTAGGCGGCTAATAGCATGTGGGCGAGACGATAAGGAAAGCTGGGATTAAAAATCACCTCGAACCAGTCTTTAACGATATATTGGCCGGCTTCGTTGATGCCAAACCCTGCAGGCGTTTGCATCCAGCTATTCACCGATAGAATCCAAAATGCACTGATGGCGGTGCCGATCGCGACCATTAAGGTGGCAAAGTAATGGAGTCGCTCACCGACGCGATTCATACCAAATAGCATGACTCCGAGAAAACCTGCCTCTAAGAAAAACGCCGTCAGTACTTCATAGCCCATCAGCGGGCCTATCACCGGCCCGGCTTTATCGGAAAATACCGACCAATTGGTGCCAAATTGATAGCTCATGACAATGCCGGACACAACGCCCATACCGAATGCCACCGCAAATATTTTGAGCCAAAACCGAAAGAGCTTTTGATACACCGGATTACGTGTTCGTAGAAACAGGCCTTCTAGTACCGCCAAGTAACTTGCGATACCTATGGTGAATGCCGGAAAGATAATATGAAACGCAATAGTGAAAGCGAATTGAATGCGGGCAAGTAGGAGTGCGTCGGCTTCGCTAAAGAGGCTCTCGATCATACTAAATTCTCCGGTGACTGCGGGGGCCATTAAAGTATAGGTAATTCAATCGCCATTAATAGGTAAAAACACCACTTTTAGTAAGACTATTTTTTATCCATCGACCTACCTAAAGTATGGCAAGTGCGCATCACACACGATAAACTTTAGTTCTAAACGCCTCATACTAGGAATCACCATGGAACGCTTTGTCGAAAATCTAATGTACAGCTTGCGTTGGCTGTTAGCGCCAATCTACTTAGGCCTTAGCCTGGCCGTGATGTTACTGGCGGTGAAATTCTTTCAGGAGATTTTTCATACCATTCCACACATCTTCGAAATGGCAGAGGTGGATTTAATTCTGCTCACGCTGACGTTGATCGATATTGCACTGGTAGGTGGCCTGTTGGTGATGGTGATGCTTAGCGGCTATGAAAACTTTGTTTCCACGTTAGATATTAATGGCGATACGGAAAAGCTCGCCTGGTTAGGTAAAATCGATGCTGGCGGCCTTAAAAACAAAGTAGCGGCGTCTATCGTAGCCATTTCATCCATTCACTTACTAAAAGTTTTTATGAATGCCGATAACATCAGCACCGATAAAATTAAATGGTATGTGATTATTCACCTGACCTTCGTTGGTTCCGCTTTCGCGATGGGCTACCTGGATAAACTTATGCGTAAACCGAACAACGATTAATCTCTGAAACTATCGGTTTGGTCTAGTTCAGTTGCTATCTATTGGTGTCTTTGGGTAGTCTCGGGTGCAGTGACGTTATTTTTAACAGAACCATGCAACAGAACCATGAGAAGCCAACTATGACCAATAAACTAAGTCCAACAGCGATCAGTCTCTGTCTCGTTTCCGCATTGTTGCTTGCGCCGACTGTGGCGCAAGAGCAGCCCGCTCTCACTAAAACCCTACAAGCTGAAGATGTGTTTGCCCTTGAGCACGCCAATAGTGTGCAAATTTCACCGGACGGTAACTACATCGCCTACGTACGCAATAGCTTCGATATTATGACCGACAACACTCGTCGTGGGTTATGGCTGGTTGATACGGCAACTGGGCAGCATACGCCGTTGTTTGCCGATAAACATAGCTATGGAAACCCAACATGGTCGCCTGACGGCAAACGCTTAGCTTTTACGTCGAATCGTTCTGGCCGTAATCAAATTCATGTGTTTTGGGTCGAAGAACAACGTGTTGCGCCAGTTACCGAAGTACCGAAAAGCCCTAGCCAAATGGCTTGGTCGCGTGATGGCGAGCACCTTGCGTTTATGATGGCCGTTGAAGAACCGAAGTCTGACTTCGCGAAAAGCGTTCATACCCCGAAGAAACCGAGCAAAGCAAAGTGGGGCGATAGCCCTATCATTGTCGAGCGAACGCTTTACCAGCGTGATGGCCGTGGTGTTACAAAGTCGGCTTATAACCAAGTCTTTGTGGTTCCCAGCGAAGGCGGTAGTGCACGGCAAATTACCGATGGTCCGTTTCAGCATCGCGGGCCACTCGTTTGGGCCGATAACGACCAGCAGATCGTTTTTTCGGCAAATCGCAACAAAGACTGGGAATACCAATCGCGTGAAAGCGACTTATGGGCTGTGAAGCTGGCTGACAATAGTTTGCATCAGCTCACAGATTTGCCAGGCGATGAATATTCAGCGACCTTGTCACCCAATGGCCAACAGCTAGCCTTTATTCATGGTGAGAATACGCCAGTACCTTATCGCAACGGTACCTTGCACAAATTAGACTGGGACACTGGTGCATTGGCTGCGATCAAAACCAACTTCGACCGTTCGTTGGGTAGCCCTAAGTGGATGGATAACCAGCGTTTAACGGTGCAGTACAATGACCGTGGGCTGACCAAAGTGGCAGAAGTAAACTTAAACGGCGAGCTCACCGAGCGGGTGAGTAGTTTGGGTGGTACTTATGTTAGCCGCCCTTATACCAGCGGTATGTACTCGCTCGCGCCGCAAACTGGTGCCATCGCGTTTACCCATGCAACGGCTTATGATCTCGCGAATGTCGCGGTTGAAGTGAATGGCGAGGTGCAACAATACACCGACTTAAATAGCGATGTACTTGGTTACCGTGATTTGGGCGAGGTAAAAGAAATTAATTACACCTCGTCGTTCGATGGCACGGAAATTCAGGGCTGGTATATTTTACCGCCAGGTTATGAAGCCGGCAAAACCTATCCTACCTTAGTGGAAATTCATGGCGGCCCACACGCCGCTTATGGTCCGGTGTTTGGTATCGAACATCAACGCTATGCCGCTGAAGGTTATGTCGTTTTGTATGTTAACTATCGTGGTAGTACCTCGTATGGCGCGGAGTTTGCCAACTTGTTAGACGGCTTTTACGCGTCAGAGCGTGATTTCGCAGACCATATGTCGGGCCTCGATAAGTTAATTGAAATGGGCATCGCTGATAGCGACAACTTGTTTATTGCTGGCGGCTCAGCGGGGGGTATTGCAACCGCTTATGCAGTGGGCTTAACGGATCGTTTTAATGCAGCAGCGGCCACTAACCCTGTGATCAACTGGGTGAGCAAAACCTTGACCGCAGATAGCTCTATCGGCCAAATTCAAAACCAATTCCCGGCGATGCCGTGGGAAGACTTAGCGCATTATTGGAAACGTTCACCCTTGTCGTTGGTCGGTAATGTAACCACACCAACGTTACTCTTCACTGGTGAGCTAGACCGTCGCACACCGATGGCAGAAACCGAGCAATTCTATCAGGCGCTGCAATTACAAAACGTTGACTCTGTTATGGTGCGGGTACCCGGCGCCTATCACGGAGTGACAGCAAAACCGTCACGTATTGTCGCGAAGGTTGAGCATGCGTTAGCTTGGTTTAAACGCTACCGTAAAGAGTAAGTGTGTACCTAAGCCTTTTTTTGGTGGCCTTTTTGGCCGCCACCTTACTTCCGGCACAGTCTGAAGTGCTGGTCGTTAGCGCTCAGCAGATGGGCTATAACGTTTGGCTCATCTGGTTGAGTGCGTCAGTTGGCAATACCCTCGGCAGTGTCGTCAATTACCTACTGGGGCGCTTTTTACTGAAGTATCAACATCGACGTTGGTTTCCGTTTAAGGGGAAATCTCTTGAACGCGGGCATTGGTGGTTCGAGCGTTATGGTAAGTGGTCGTTGCTATTGGCGTGGGCGCCTTTTATTGGCGACGCCTTAACCTTTATAGCTGGTATGCTTCGGCTACGTTTTTGGCAGTTCTTAGTGATTGTCTGGCTTAGTAAAGCAGGGCGTTATGCCCTGCTCTTAGGTTTGCTAAAACTGTGGTTTGAACCTTTAGCTGCCTAACGGTTAGGGGTAAATTCTTCAAGCCCTTCAATTGACTTGATGCCTAAGCCGGGGGCGTCGTTTACCGAGATCTCGGCTTCGTTAAAACGAACGCTGCCGTCGACCGGATCGAAGGCGCATAGCGATGGTCCGTCGAGATCTATCTTGGTGATGACATTCGACTTGGCGACCGCCAAATGCACGGCTGCCGACACACTAATACTCGATTCAAGCATACAGCCAATCATGCATTGCATGTCGTAAACCGAACAAATATCGGCAATTTTAATAGCGTTTGAGATGCCACCGGTTTTCATCAGTTTAATGTTGATAATGTCGGCCGCACGCATTTTGATGAGCTCGACGACTTCGCGTGGTCCAAAGCTACTCTCGTCAGCCATTACCGGCGTGTGAACACGTTCGGTGATGTACTTCATACCATCTATGTCACGCGCTTTCACCGGTTGCTCTACGAGCTCGAGCCGCACTCCAGCGCTCTCAAGTTTGTGTAGCGCATAAACGGCTTCTTTCGGTGTCCAGCCTTGGTTGGCATCCAACCTGAGCAGTGCTTTGCCTTCCACCGCCGCGTAAATGGCTTTCACTCGTTCAATATCGACCCCGATGTCTTTACCGACCTTAATTTTTAAGGTTTCGAAGCCACGGTCAATGGCCTCTAATGAATCGGCTACCATTTTGTCGATGTAGTCGACGCTAATAGTGAGGTCGGTTGAAATAGTGGGGACGCCGCCGCCAAGCATTTTGTAAAGTGGCGCGTTGTAGAATTGCCCCCAGAGGTCGTAAACCGCCATTTCAACGGCAGCCTTGGCACTGTAATTACGAATAATACCGTTTTGAATCAGGCTAATAATATGGTTGAGATCGGAGACATCTTGACCGATTAACTTGGGCTTCATGATGCGATCAATTGCATCAATAATTGAGCCATGGGTATCACCGGTGATCACTGCGGTGGCAGGCGCTTCACCATAGCCAATGTGACCGGTATCGGTATGCACCATGATCACAATGTCTTCAATGGACTCGACGGTGCGTAGGGCTGTTTTAAAAGGCGTTTTTAACGGCACACGCAACATCGCAAATTTTATATCAGTGATTTTCATATAGATTCCTGTTTAGCGTACCGATTTAATCGCATAAATGCGGTCTAAATATGTGTCTTTGGCGCCGAAACCAAGGTCAATTAATGGCGTTACGGAAACGCCATTGAGCGTACCTTCATAGTGTTGGTCTTCGGCATCGCGGTAACTTAAGCCGTGGACATCATGAATGACATAGGGTTTACCGTCGATGTCACCGATGTACATCACTACATGTCCTGGCAAGTAGATGAGATCACCTATTTTAGCCTCGGCCAAACGCTCAAGCTTCTCTTGATTGGTGCTGGTTTCGTCGTAAACGACCGTGTCTCCATAACTACCATAGCCTTGTTGACTTGAGTTACGTGGCATATCGATACCCATGCTACGGTACACCTCTAGTACAAAACCGGTGCAGTCTCGGGCGTTAAAATCATGCCCCCAACCGTAGCGCTCACCGAGGAATTTAAAGGCCTGTGAGATGACATTGGCTTCGGTGTAGGGCAGATACCCTACGGTCACATCGTGATGACGGGCAATAAGGGCTGGTGCAAGGGCGAGTTGACCATTACTGTCACGCGTTGGTAGTTGCACGGTGTAACTTGCAAAGGGGTTTTGTCCGTGCACATTGTGGCCCGTTTCAGCGGCACTTAATAACGGTAACCGCGTGCTCATATCGAGCTGAACCTCTGAGGCTGGCGCAAACGTCGGGGTATAATTGGTTTCAACTTTTGCTTCGGTGACCACCGCAAAAGGTTCTTTGCTGGCAAATGCCAATACTTCATCACGCGGGCCAATGGCAACATCTTTGGCTTGTACCCACGCCAAGTAGTGATAGGACTGCGCCAAATACCACTTGCCGTCGCGACTGGTATGCAAGATCGCCAACGGCATTCCGGGAAACACACCGGTTTCCTGAAAGCGGTCGATATCTAAATCAAGATCATTGCTGTAAAGCTTATCGAGTGTGGGAAAAGTACGCATCGGTGAGCGTTTGACCACAAGACCAAACTGCACCGGATTGGTTTCTTGAACCGCAGCGAGGTTGGTTGCTGCCCGATAAGCTTGCAGCTGTGCCTCTGTTGCTTGTTGGCCCGACGCATAAAAACGCGGGTAGCTTGGCAGGCTACTAATGGCGTCGACCTTTTCATGCAAGGCACTGGCGCTCAGCTCAGTGGGATGCTCGGCTAAATGCACCATCTCATCTTGTACTGCGTAGGAACGGTCGTTAAAGCTAGCAACTTCATCGGCAGTCATGATCAAACGTTCAGGGTGCTCAAGCCGTTGTAACCAAAAATCTGGCTCGAGATACTGTTCTTGCATGCCAATGACATCGTGCTGATAATTCGGCAGCGCTTGGTAAGCCACCTCTGCGCTCACGGCTGGCGTTGATTCTGTGGTCGCCGGTTGGCAGGCGACCAAGGTGGCAAGGCTGATAGCTAACGCTGTATATTTCACGCTGACTCCCTTAGGGGCTTGCTGATAGTTAAGTAATGTCATAGCCCCATCTTAAAGTGGAATAATATTCCAAACAACAAATATTTTTGGCATAAATTATTTATAATGGCGTGGAACACGCGGACTTACCCGACTCAGCAGCTCATAGCTAATGGTTCCGACGGCCTTCGCGACCTCTGAGACCGGTAGGTTTGGCCCCCATAGCTCCGCTTCCATACCGATTTCAATCCGTTCACAGTCGGTCACATCAACGGTAATCATGTCCATTGAGACCAGGCCGACAAGTGGCGCCTTTTGCCCTTGAATCCAAACGGGAGTGCCATCGGGGGCATGTCGCGGGTAGCCGTCGGCATAACCTATCGCTAGGGTGGCGATTCGGCTTGGCCGTTGGGCTTGCCAGCGGCTGCCGTAGCCTACCGACGCACCGGTCTCAATATCTCGAATGGCCATCACTGGCGCAGTAAGTCGCATCGCCGCCTGTAAGGTTTCAGTTTCCGCCTGTTCTGTAGGGTTCACGCCATAAAGCAAAATACCAGTACGGCACCATTGATTGTGTTCGGTGCCTAAGTCAATAGCGCTACTAAGCAAAGCGGCCGTATTAGCACTACTAAGGGCTGCCGTTGGCGACGTTTCGGCACAGGCCTCGGTAAAGCGTTGCTGTTGTAGCTCATTGAGTTGGTGGTGCGCTTTATCTGCATTGGCGTAGTGGGTCATTAAGGTAACACTGGCCACTTGCTTACATGCATCGAGTTGTTGCTTGGCTTTTGCGACTTGTGTTGGTGGAAACCCTAACCGATGCATGCCGGTATCGGCTTTTAACCAAACCGCAACGGGCTTCACCAATCGCGCTTGTAAGATTGCATCTAACTGTTGTTGGTGGTGCACCACAGGTTGCAAATTATAATGTGCACAGACAGGTAGCTCGGCTTCGCTAAAACAACCTTCAAGAAGCACAATGGGCTGGGTGAAGCCAGCTTGTCGCAAGGTAAGTGCCTCATCGATAAAAGCGACCGCAAACGCGTCGACCGAGCCCTGTATCGCTCGGGCCACTTCGATGGCACCATGGCCGTAGGCATCAGCCTTAATCACGCCAAGTAGCTTACAGTTGTTGGCATGGCGCCGCGCAATGGCGGCGTTGTGTTGCAACGCCGCCATGGAAATATCAGCCCGAGTCGGGCGAAAATGGATACCGTTGTTCATTCGCTACTGCTTGGTAAAGTTGAGGTCTTCGAAATCGAAGCTAAAGTCCGCTGCGGGGTCGATAGGCGCAAGTTGCATACCTAAAATGTCACCCTGCATAGTGGTCGTGAAGCGAACATAGGCATCGGCGTGGTGCGTCCGGTCATCCCAGCGGGCGGCAAAGGTCGTTCCTTTAATATGTAACAGCTCTCCGACCATGCGCTGTGAGCGGTGTGAACGCCAGCGCAACTCGCCATCTTGCCAACGAACGCTGACCTTGCCAAACCAAGGGTCTTGGTAATCACCCACCACCTGTGCCGCAAGTTCATCAGTCACCGGCTGTGTTTTAGGTTCTTCATAGCTGGCAGAACGTTGCGCGCTGACTTGCTTGCGCCACTGCTGTACCGCGGCGACCCAGTCGCGCTCAGGACTATCGGTATAGGCCTTAATCATAGTTTGCATGACCGCTGTGCGGGCGTCGCTATGGGCGCGATTCATCAACACCATAAAACCGACATCAAGCTCGGGGAAAAACGATAAATAGGCGTTCATTCCATGCAAGGTACCAGTGTGATGAACCCTTAGTAGCCCGTCGACATCATGCATGCGCCAACCTAGACCGTACGCGGCAAAATGAGTATTGTCCCAGTCGGCGGCGCGCGAACCCACGTTCATGATGGTTTGCGGCGACCACATTTCGGCGTGTTGTTGAGCGCTAATCAATTGCTGCGGCTGACCGTTGGCATCAGTGTAACTGCCACGAGCAATATGCATTTTCATCCATTTCGTCATTGCCTGAATACTGCAACGAATGCCTCCTGCCGGCGCCGAAGTAAGGTAATCATCGGCGGCGTCGCGGCGCACCACGGTGGGTGTTCCATCGATCATGCCGTGGGGTTGCGCAATATATTTCTTATACTGCTCAGGCACCGGGCCGGCAAAACAGTATTCCATGCCTAAAGGTCGCATCAGGTTTGCTTCGACAAAGCTTTCCCAACGTTGACCGGTAACGCGCTCGGTAAGTTCGCCGGCCAACACATAAAGAATATTATCGTAGGCGTATTGAGTACGGAAACCGCGTGTCATCGGTAAAAACTGCAAGCCATGCAGAATATCGGCGCGGGTAAAATCGTTTGGCGTTGGCCAGAACATTAAGTCACCGGCACCTAAATTCAGTCCGCTTTTGTGAATAAGTAAATCGCGAACGGTAAAGTTGCGGGTGATCCAAGGGTCTTGCACGCGAAACTCAGGAATGTAATCAATGACGGGGTCGTCCCATGCAATTTTGCCTTGATCAACCAACAGTGCCAGTGCAGCGGTGGTGAAGTTTTTGGTGACCGACGCTATTTTGAAGAGTGTTTTCGGCGACGCTTTGGCCTGTTCACCGAATTCTTGCACGCCATAGCTTTGGGCGTACGCCACGGCATCACCTTCGACGATCGCGACAGCCATTCCTGGCACATCGTAGCTAGCCATCACGCGGGCCACGGTGGCATCGATTTTTTCGGCGCTGATGCGGCTCGGTTCAGCATGGGCGGTTACACTGAACGCTAAGCTAATGGCGGCGGTGAGCCCGGCAACCGGCCGGGCAATAGAACTGAGGCTAGACATCATGCGAAAGACCTTCTGGGTTAAATCATAATCAAGCTAGTGACCACATACAGCACTAACGTAATAGCACCACCGGTAAGTGCGTAGGGTAGTTGGGTGCGAACGTGTTCTAGTAAATCGCAGCCCGAAGCCAATGCCGAAACGGCCGTGGTGTCTGAGATCGGTGAACAATGGTCGCCGAACACGCCGCCACCAAGTACCGCAGCTAACAGCAGCGGTGCAGGTAAATCGAGTGCGATGATCATGGGCGCGGCAATCGGAATGAGTATCGCAAAGGTGCCCCACGAGGTACCCGTGGTAAACGAGATCAGGCCACCTGCGATAAACAACATTGGCGCAATGAGGAATAATGGTAAGAACTCGCCGACTAAGTTCGCTAAGAATAGGCCAGTGCCTAACTCTGTCAGGCTGCTTCCAAGTGCCAGTGACAGCAGTACGATACTTACTAGCGGAAGTAGTTCGCCCATACCTTTAAAACCAATATCAACCAACTGTTGGTGACTTTTACGGCGACTGATAATCAGCATGAAATAAGCAACGACACACGCCAGACCTGTCGCATAAAGCACTGATTTTGAGCCGTCACCCTGAGTGATATCGCCACCACCAGTGCCAAACATAAAGGCCACCATACCGAATACCATGACCGCTAACGGCACCAGCATATAACGAGCTTTACTGTTACTTGGGGTATGTTCGGGCAGGTCTTGATGAGGCTGGGGTTGTTCTTCGACTTTTTTCAATGGCCCAAAAACGCGCCCCGAAATAGCGGTATAAAACACAATAACAAGGGTTACCAGTGCGTAAAAGTTAAATGGAATGGTGCTCCACAAGGTGCCGACACTTGAGCCTGGTAAGTCTTGCTGATCGAGCATACCCAGTACATAGGCGCCCCAGCCGTTCAATAAAATAAGTATACAAATGGGGGCACTGGTACTATCGATAAGGTAGGCCAAACGAGCGCGGCTCATGCCCAGTTTTTCAAACAAGCCACGCGATAGAATACCTGCGGTGAGGACACTGAGGTTTGATTCGATAAATACAAATATTCCCGTAAACACCGTCATTAAGCTGGCGCTACGCTTGGTGCGACCAAGCCCACGAGCGAGTAACGCTTCAACGGTTGCAGCGACACCTCCTGACTCACGAATATAGGCCAACAGAGCACCTACCATAAGGCTGAAAATCAGAATTCGAGTGTTACCAGCGGATCCAAAGACAGAAATAATACGCTCAATGGTCGCAATGAAGGTGTAAACCAACGATTCACCGCCTTGCCAGGTGAGCAGTAGCTCGGAAGTGACAATGGCTAGCAGCAGCGCGACAATAACTTCTTTGCGCCAGAACACAACAATAATTGCGACTAGCGGCGGTAATATGGACATCCAGCTCATAAATGAGGCCTTGTTAATAGAGTTGTTAGCGGATTTTCGCTGTCCATATTGCCAACCAGTAATAAATTATTCAATATGGGGGTCTAACTTTCATAGATTATGAAGAACAACAGCGCCTATGTCCTGTTTATTAAAAATCCGCGCCATGCGGGAAGATATGTCACTGATTGAGCGTAAGCTCGCTGATTTTATTTTAGACAACACGCATCTTCTACGCGACTATTCGTCGCAACAGTTGGCCGATGCGATTGGCGTAAGCCAGTCGAGCGTCGTGAAATTTAGCCAGAAATTAGGCTATCGAGGTTATCCTGCATTGAAGTTTGCGGTGAATGAGGCGGTGGTGTCCGCGTCGAGTCAAACCCGAGTGCCAGCCAGCCACCCATCACAAGAGCGTTCTATTGCCGCCACCTTCGCTGAATTGCGCGATGCACAGTACGCCGTCATGCAAGGCGTAGCTGATATCAATGAAATAGATGTGCTGCAGCAGGCATTGCGGCAACTAACCGGAGCTGAAACTATTCAAGTAGTTGGCTTTGGTAAGTCCGCTATTGTCGCACGAGATTTTGTGTTGCGCCTGATGCAGATGGGCAAAGTAACGCTAAGCAGCACCGACCCAGCGCTACAGGTACAAATGGCCACCACCTTAAGTGAGGGGAACGTATTATTCGCTATTAGCGACGGTGGCCAAAACAGTGATATTTTGAAAATTGTCCGGCAAGCAAAAAGTAAGGGAGCCAAAGTGATTTCCCTGACCCGTTATGGCAACAACCCGACCAGTATTTTGGCCGATATCAGCTTGTTTGCGCTCGGTGGTGACACTCACATGCGTACCGACAGTTTGCTGATGCAAATGGGCATGCAGCACTTATGCCATATGCTTTATGTGCAGCTCTGTCAAAGCCTAAAAGTGGATACGCTGATCGAAGAAAGCATGAATTCTCACGACTTGTTGAACACTAAATGACATTAATTCTTATTTAGATCTTGATCATGTAATGCGAATCGTTATCATTAACGCACATTTGAAATTTGTGCCATGCGGATTCGTTGAAATGACCAAAACTCTCTTAAGTTTATCTATAGCCTTATTGTGTGCGACACCAGCTGTCGCACAAGACGCCAGCTCAAAACCAGTTAAAGCCGATGAGCGAATTAAAATTACCGCGACTCGCACAGAACAGACAACGGCAAGTATTCCCGCCACGGTGACGGTGATCGACGGTGATGAGCTACGCCAGCAACTGGCGAGCGCCGACTCACTTTCCGACGTATTGGGTAAATTAGTACCAGCCTTTTCACCCTCAAGACAGAAATTAACCAGTTCCGGGGAAACCTTGCGTGGCCGACAGCCGCTGTACTTAATTGATGGCGTGCCGCAGTCGAATCCTTTGCGCAACGGGTCGCGTGCTGCGTATACCATTGATCCTTTGATGATTGAACGCGTTGAAATTATTCACGGTGCCAGTGCGATTCAGGGTATGGGTGCCAGTGGCGGACTTATTAATATCATCACCAAAAGCGCGGAGCAGGGCGCCAGTCACCAACTAAATGCAGGAATTTCGACACCTACAAGTGACAGTGATGAAGGATTAAGTTACCGCTCAGGCTATCTATTTCGCGGGGCATCGGGCGACGTCTCAGCTGTTGCCGGGGTGCAACTGCGTAAGACCGGTATGTATGTCGATGGGAATGGTGAGCTGATTGGTGTCGACTCTGTTCAGGGCGATACCATGGACTCAAACAGCTACGATGTATTTGCTAAGTTGGGCTACCAACTTGATGATGAGCAACGCATCGAGCTGATGCTGAATCATTTTAATATGGACGGCAATGGTGACTATTCAGCCACGCCGGGCGATCGCGAAGCCGGTTTACCGGCGATTTCGATACCCGAACCGGGTGCGGGCGACCCGCCACGTAATAAAGTGACCACAGCGACACTCACCTATCAAAATGCCAAGGTGCTGGGTGCAAGCTTAAACTGGCAGCTCTTTTCACAGGACTTCTCAGCGCTTTATGGTGGCGGTACCTATGGTACCTTCCAAGATCCGGCTTATGGCGACACCATTTTTGACCAATCGCGCAATGACTCAAAGAAATACGGCTCACGTTTAACACTTAATTGGACTGATGTCGCCGCCACCCCGGTCGATGTGAGTGCTGGCGTTGACTACCTGCGCGACACCACCTATCAAGAATTGGCACAAACCGGGCGCAAATGGGTACCGGAAACCAGCTTCAATAACTGGGCGCCGTTCGCACAAATTCGGTACCGTAACAATGGGTTAACCTTAAGTGGCGGGTTGCGTTACGAGTACGGTCAGTTAAAGGTCAACGACTTTACCACCCTCGCAAGTTACGGTAGTACCTTCGTTACCGGCGGAGAGCCTTCATTTAATGAGCTGTTACCTAATATGGGTGTGGTTTATGAGCTAACCCAAGACTGGCGTGTATTTGCCAGTTACTCTGAAGGTTTTAGCATGCCCGACGTGGGTCGTGTCTTACGCGGTATAAGTGAACCTGGCTTAAGCGTTGCGAGCTTTCTCGATTTACAGCCGGTGATTGCTGACAATCAGGAAATTGGCATCGAGTACCGCGGTACACTCATGAACCTCAGTGTTAGCTACTTTACCTCAGACTCTGATCTTGGAGCTCGCTTACAAGCCGATGACGAGGGCTTTTACAGTGTTCAACGCGAACGTACCGAAATTGATGGGGTGGAGCTAAGTGCCAATTATGCGTACTCGTCAAACACCAATTTTGGCGTGAATTACGCAAAAACCAACGGTGAATATGATAGTGATGGTGATCAACGCGTCGAAGCGGAACTTGATGGACGTAATATTGCGCCAGAACGAGCGAATCTTTACTGGGAACAACAATGGGGTGCCCTGGTAAGCAGCCGTGTACAGTACAATATGTTGTTCGACCGCGATATTTACACCGGTGCCGAGGCTATAAACAACTTTTCCGGTTATCAAACCCTTGACGCACAGGTGACGATCGAAACCATGGACTATGGTGAGTTTGCGGTCGGGGTAGAGAACCTGCTTGATGAGTTTTATTTCACCTATTATGCGCAAACCGTAGGTCCTGACTCACGCAATTTTGCGGGTCGTGGCCGAACCTTAAGCCTTAATTGGAACTATAGCTTTTAATGTGGCGCCATTGGTGTGGCCGTGTGCATAAATGGCTCGGCCTTGGTTTAAGCTTATGGATAGTGCTCGTTTCTTTAACGGGCACTTTGCTGTTGTACAAAACCGAGCTTTTACAGCTGACCTACCCGCAATTACAGCTTAGTCAGTTGCCAACCCAAGCGGACGCAGCAAAGGTGTTTAATCGGTTCGACGCAGGATACGCCTTCCTACCACGTGAAGATAAGCCATGGATAGAAGTTGTCGACGCGGGCGGTACAACCCACTATTTTGACGCACATGGCGATGAAATTTTGGCACGCCCTATGCTAGGAGACTGGATTTCTTGGGCCGTTGAGTTCCATCACCACCTGTTATTGGAAGAGCTCGGTAAAAACCTGATGGGCATTATGGGGCTGCTCAGCTTGGTATTGGTGGTGGCGGGGTTGGTGCGTTGGTGGCCACGAAACTGGAGCCGACGGGTGCTTGCGGTGCGCTGGCGCAGTCCAGGTTCACGTCAGTTCCAAGCCACACTTTGGCAATTCCATCGAAGTGCGGGAGTGGTCGCGTTCATTCCTATTTTGGTGCTGTTGCTAACAGGCACCGCAATTATGTATGCCTCGGCAGTGAACTCAAGTTTAGCAACCTTACTGCCACACGCGGTTCAATCGACAAAGCCGGCGCTGCCCGCGGTACGGGCGCTTAATTGGCAGCAACGAATGGCGGTTGCGAAGCGCTATTGGCCGGCGCAGGAACCTAGGCTAGTATACCTGGCGCCACAAACGGACGGCAGTTTTCGTATGCGTCTCAAGCACATGCACGAGTGGCATCCTAATGGTCGCAGCTATCTCACATTCGCTGAAAACGGTTCACTGCAAACGGCCGACGATGTGCGACGCCGCAGTGTCGGCTATCAAGTTGCTCAGATGATTTACCCAGTACATATCGCTTATGTGGGCGGGCTGTGGTGGTTCTTGCTGGCGCTTGCTGGGGGGGTGGTTTTGTTAGCGCTTCCGGTGACCGGTGTTTGGTTTTGGTTAAAGCGCGGTGGTCGTTAAAACTAATCGAGCGCAAGTTCAAGTTGTAACTGTTCATCGGGGTCGGGCAAGGCGACACTCAAGCCCACTAACCGCACACTGCGCTGATTGCGGCGCTCCGATGCCTCACGCACTAATTGGTAAAATAGGCTCGGCGACACCGTTTTCGCAGTTCGCGACACAGTGGTTTGCTGAAAGTCACTGAATTTCAATTTCACGGTTTGGCTTTTTATGTGGGTATCTTGCCAGCGTGCTTGGCCAAGACGCTTCTTTAGCTGGGGCAAAAGAACATCGTCTAAAAACTGCTCGACCTGGCGTAAGTGTTGAAAATCATGGCGTAACGTTTCTTCACAGCCGACACTTTTACGGCTGCGTTCGGTGACCACCGGGCGTGGGTCGATCCCATTGCAACGCTGTTGCAACAGCCAGCCGGCTTTTTCGCCAAGTAGCTGCTGTAGCCGCCCAAGCTCTGCCGCTTGAATGTCTTGACCAAGGTAGTAACCGGCATTTTGCAGTCGCTCGAGGCTTTTGGGGCCGACGCCGGGAATGCGTTTTAACGACAATTGGGCAATGTAGGCTAGCAATTGTTCGGGAGGTACCACGAACTGACCGTCGGGCTTATGCTCCTCACTTGCGATTGAATGTAGAACAAAAACATACTAATTACAATATAGGTGGGTGGGAGCCTTATTTAAATTGATATAGTCACTTAATATTATTAGTAGACATACTAATTTAATATACTATCCGCAAATTTTTTGCGAACCAATGTATATAGCCAGCGATATAGATTCTCTTAAGAACTTTTATTATGTTGATAGTCAAACCTAAGCATTACATTAATGTATTATTGTAAACAGGTAGCCGACCACGCTATCAAACTAGCATGGATGATGCTTGGTACTTGTAAAATGTTTAAGACATGATTAGGTTGAAAATGATCTAACAGACTTGCTAGGGTGTGAAAGCCATCTTTAAATGCCCTTTACATAGATCAGTTCTTTAACTTAACACTCTCACCTTGAAGGTGAGAGCTGCCTATTTTCATAAATCTAACATTAAAAAAAGTATCTTGATTTTCGAATGTTAAAAAAGATGCTTAGCTTAAATTATAAAACTGACAAATCTACCTAAACTCAAAGTAGTAAATCCCATCCTTTATTTTATTAAGGTAGTCATAGCTTTCACGAATTGAAATATGTTTTGCTGAGCCTTCACTGCCAATTAAAACACCATAAAAGCCCTTTAAAACATTACTTCCTGATTGAAATGCATGAACATCACAATCCTTATCATAATGGTATTCTTTAAAACCTGAGTCAGCCATTACCTTGAATAGTCGGTCAATTTTTGATTTCGAAGGAATACTCTTATCAGCCATAATGTCAACTAAATTACTCCAATCAGTAAACTCATTTAATGAAGCTCTTTCAGCATATGTTTGGGAATACCCTCCTCCTTTTGGCGGTATCCCGTAAGTCCTCATTGATGTATCAATGAGAACTCCATTAACAATAATCAAGTGGTCACTTAAGCGAACTAATTGTGTTATATTCTCATCATTCATTAAGGCTGAAAGATATATCACTTTCTTACTTTCTACATCATTCAAGTAAAACTCCTCATTAAACTGAGGTGTGCAAGAAAAAAGCATCAATGAAATCATCAAACTTAAAAATATACGTGGCAGAATCATCGCGATTCCTCTAGTTATTTATAAAGGTATACTTACAGTTTAATTCAAGGTAATAATGACCACCATTACCATCAGGAAGTTCCCAAAGCTCACAACCCCACTTAATTATGGTGATTGTACCACCACCGCCACCTAAGTCGCCTCCTGAGCCACCAGAGCCTCCTGAGCCTCCGGTATTTCCACTTTTGTCCAATCCATTATTAGGGTCACAAGAATCAGATTTTGATTCTGGGTCTGTATCATTTTTATAAACTTCGTTGTAATAATTGATACCGCGTTCAACCTGAACAGTATCATGAGGGTGGTCTTGATCTTGTGTAAACCAACCTTTAAATGCCTCCCAAGCTGCTCCCCAATTTCTCCCATTATCTTTCCATGCTTGATTAAAGCTAGCCCCACTTAAAATTTCAGAACGACTAAATCTTGTAATCCCCCCGAAAAATTGGAGCAGTTATAAGTAGAAAATTCGGTTAAACTAAAACGAAGGAGTTTTCTATGCGCAAATCACGATACACAGACGGTCAGATCTTAGCGATTCTGCAACAAAACGATAACGGTGTACCCGTCCCAGAGCTTTGCCGTGAACATGGCATGAGCTCAGCTCAATTTTATATGCGTCTCAAACACATGAACGAGTGGCATCCTAACGGTCGCAGCTATCTCACATTCGCTGCAAACGGTTCACTGCAAACGGCCGACGATGTGCGACGCCGAAGTGTCGGCTATCAAGTTGCGCAGATGATTTACCCAGTACATATCGCTTATGTGGGCGGACTTTGGTGGTTCTTGCTGGCGCTTGCTGGGGGGGTGGTTTTGTTAGCGCTTCCGGTGACCGGTGTTTGGTTTTGGTTAAAGCGCGGTGGTCGTAAAAACTAATCGAGCTCAAGTTCAAGTTGTAACTGTTCATCTGGGTCGGGCAAGGCGACACTCAAGCCCACTAACCGCACACTGCGCTGATTGCGGCGCTCCCATGCCTCACGCACTAATTGGTAAAATAGGCTCGGCGAGACCGTTTTCGCAGTTCGCGACACAGTGGTTTGCTGAAAGTCACTGAATTTCAACTTCACGGTTTGGCTTTTTATGTGGGTATCTTGCCAGCGTGCTTGGCCAAGACGCTTCTTTAGCTGGGGCAACAGAACATCGTCTAAAAACTGCTCGACCTGGCGTAAGTGTTGAAAATCATGGCGTAGCGTTTCTTCACAGCCGACACTTTTACGGCTGCGTTCCGTGACGACCGGACGTGGGTCGAGCCCATTGCAACGCTGTTGCAACAGCCAGCCCGCTTTTTCGCCAAGTAGCTGCTGTAGCCGCCCAAGCTCTGCCGCTTGAATGTCTTGGCCAAGGTAGTAACCGGCATTTTGCAAGCGCTCAAGACTTTTAGGACCGACGCCGGGAATGCGTTTTAATGACAATTGAGCGATGTAATGTAGCAATTGCTCTGGAGGCACCACGAACTGGCCATCAGGTTTGTGCTCCTCACTGGCAATTTTTGCGACCATCTTTTGGCAACTAATTCCAGCGGAAGCTGTCAATCCAAGTTTACGTAATTCGTCACGCACTGCCTCCATAGTAAGTGAAGCACTGCCTCTAAATTGTTGGTTCTCGGTTAGGTCTAAATAGAACTCATCGATGGAGGCTGGTTCCACCCGATCCGTCACTTGCTGTAAAACTTCGAGCACTTGCTTTGACAGCTGCCGGTAGTAGGAGTGGTCTGGCCGTACAAAGTGTAGCTGTGGACACAAGCGTTTAGCGTGCGCTCCTGACATGGCGCTGCGAACACCAAACTGTCGGGCTAAGTAATTGGCGGTGGCAACCACACCGCGTTCGCTGCCGCCACCGACGGCGAACGGACGATCACGCAAACTTGGGTCGCGTAATACCTCGGCGCTGGCGAAAAAGGCATCGAGATCCAAAAGTGCGATTTTTCGCGTAGCAGGCTGAGATGGTTTAGACATAAAACGAAATGTTTAACCTTGGGCGGAATCTGGCTATAATCGCAACAACTTGGAGAGCGTGCAAGCTCAACTAAATGAAACAGGAGTCCACTGTGAACGTATTGAAAGCTTTAACATCTGGTCGTTTAATCGCTGTCGCTCTAGCCTTCGTGGTCGGTAGTGCAGGCGCTACTATGCTGCCACAAGACAAAAACGAAGACATCGCCAAGCGGATTGCTCCGATTGGGCAAGTACACACTGGCAATGCGACAGCAGCAGCGGGAGATAGTGGCAGTTCTGCGGCACGCTCAGGTGAAGCTGTTTACAACCAATTCTGCGCGGCGTGTCATACCGGCGGTGTGTTGGGTGCGCCCAAATTAAATAATGCGGCAGACTGGGAACCACGGTTAGCGCAAGGTATGGAAACCGTACTTAAGCATGCTGTCAATGGTTACAATGCGATGCCACCTAAAGGAACCTGTGGTGATTGTAGCGAAGCCGAGATTCAATCTGCTATCGACTACATGATTGCAGATATTTAATTTAGAATGTTATTGATTACTAAAGGAAAACCGCTTCGGCGGTTTTTTTTTGCAAGAAATTTGACGAAAAATAGAGCAAAAGCCTTTCGTGTAAAGAAATGTAAAGATATAATCGGGCTAACTATTGCACAAAAAACAACAACAAAAAAGCAATGATCTGAATAATAAAATCTAAATAGAGCTTATAAAAGCCGATGAACAACGAACTTCAGATAGCTACAGAGTCCAGAGATATTGCGCGCTTGCGTAAGGCTGTGGCGCGTCTAAAGAACATTGCTTTGAAGTACCGACAATCTGAAGTCGTGCAGAAAGCCCTTTTCCGCATTTCAGAACTCGCCTCGTCCGCTCGCGACATGTCTGAGTTTTATCCGGCCTTACACGCCATCATTGACGAGTTGATGATGGCGAAAAACTTTTTCGTATGCCTTTTCGACGAAAACAAAGATACCGTTAAATTCGTGTACTTTGTTGATGAATACGACGATGTTCCCAGCAATGAACAGTTTCCAGCCGAGGTGTTGCGGCAGGGTATGACCGGTTACGTCATGCGAACGTCAGCGCCGTTCTTATTGAATGAAGAAAACTTCCACGCGCTCGTTAAAGCCGGCGAAATTCGAGACTTAGGCGCACCGCCAGTCGACTGGTTAGGCGTGCCTCTGAAAAGTGGCGAACGTGTTATTGGCGCAATGGTCGTGCAAAGTTATACCGAGAACATTGGCTATACCGCTGCCGACAAAGAGCTGTTCATGTTCGTATCACAACATATCGTGAACGCGTTGGAGCGGATCCGGCAACGCGAATTTATGCGAGAGGAAATAGATCGACAGACTGCAAGCTTACGCGATATCAACCGCGATCTCGAAGAGCAAATTGTAGAACGTAAACGGGCAGAGAAGCTCTCAGCCGTGCTGTATGCAATTTCTGAGTTGACGAACACCTCGGAGAATATGGAGAACTTTTTCAAGCAGTTGCATCGGCAAATCGGCCTGTTGATGAATAACGATAACTTTTTCGTTGCTTTACTTGATGACGATCGTAAGCATATTCGCTTCCCTTATTATGTGGATGAACGCGACGCTCAACTGCTTGAGCGGCGCCCGTTGAGCAAAGGCTTAACGGAGTATGTTATCGCCACCAAAAAGCCGGCGTATATCGATACCGAAGCCTATGACCAGTTAGTCGCTGCAAACAAAGTTGAATTCAAACACAAGCGCTATGGCACTCGTCCCACTCAGTGGCTAGGTTCACCGTTATTGGTCGATGACCAAGTGATTGGAGTGTTATCGGTACAAACCTATACCGACAAGGTCAGCTATAAAAAAGACGACCTAGAACTGTTAAACTTTGTCTCACAACATGTAGCGGTGGCGATTGAGCGACGTCGAAATGCCGATGAAGTTAAACGAGTCAATGCTTTCCTTGAGAAAAAAGTAGCGGAACGAACAGAAGAGCTGGTGGGCGAAATAGAGCGCCGTAAGAAGATCGAAGAGAAGCTGTTTTATGATGCTCACCACGACACCTTAACGGGCTTACCTAACCGCTCAATGTTTACTGAACGGTTACAGCAGGCATTAAAGCAGAAGCGTCGCTTCCCAAGCCATAATTTCGCAGTCCTGTTTGTTGACCTCGATCGGTTTAAAGATATCAACGATTCACTCGGACACTCCGCCGGTGATGAGTTCTTGCTAGAAGCAAGCCGTCGAATCGGTGAATGTGTGCGAGACAACGATACAGTAGCGCGTTTAGGTGGCGACGAATTTGTTATTTTACTCAATCTGATTAGCCGTATCGATGATGCGAAAGATATTGCGACTCGGGTAATTGAACAGATGCGTCAGCCATTTGTGTTCGGCGAAACCGAACATTATTCTGGGGCAAGTGTTGGCATTGCTGAGTGTAAGTCTCGTAATGACTCGGCGGAACGGCTATTGCGTGACGCAGACGCAGCAATGTATCAAGCAAAAAGTATGGGGCGCGGTCGATACGTGGTATTTGACGAGAGTATCCATAAAGATCTTGTGGCGTCGTTACATCGCGAGTCGGAACTGCGTCATGCTCAGTTCGATCAAGATTTCGTACTACAACAATTTGACTTAGTTTCGCTCGATGATGGCGCTGGCAAAGCGCGTGAAGTTTTGGTTCGCTGGCAACGTGGTGAACAGCTATTGACACCACAAAACTTTCTCAACATTGCCGAGAAAACCGGGATGATTCTATCCCTTGATCATTGGATGCTCACGCGGTGCTGTGAAATCTTGGCAGGCGAGAAATCAGACTTGCCTATTTACGTTAGTTTATCGACCAAGCATCTATATAAGCTGGCTGATGTAAAAAATCTATTGGCGATTGTCAAACAGGCAGGTATCGCGCCCAGTCGACTGGTTTTTGAGTTTAGTGAAACAGAGCTCAGCGATAACTCCAAGCGCCAACTGACCGCCTTAAAAACGCTTGCTGATGCTGGCGTCGGGCTCGCTCTGAACGACTTTGGCCGTAGCTCTGGCGCTTTACAATATCTACTGAATTATCCATTTACCCACGTTAAGTTAGACCCTCGCTTCGTCGAGGAAACTGCGAATAGTAAACGTGCCGGAGTGATGGTTCGTAATGTCGTAAACTTATGTAATGAGTTGTCGATTACCATCGCGGCTGCGGGAATAGATACTCCAGCTCAATTGCAGGCGTTGCGCCAATCGGGCGTACAAATCGGTGTGGGTAAGCAATTAGGCGAGCCTATCTGGCTTCACAAACGTGAAAAGCAGGAAGCTATTTAAGCGCATTCCTTAGCATTGACAGCCCATCGTTTCGCCACTCTTCTTCTCTTTCCGGCGTAATAGGCGTTTTTCCTTCCCATTCCAGGTCATCTTGCGGTAATTCGAATAAAAATCGGCTGGGCTCTGGCCGCAGCAGGTCGCCATATTGGCGCCGTTCTTTCGCCATGGTAAAGATTAACGACTGCTGCGCGCGGGTGATCCCAACATAGGCAAGGCGCCGCTCTTCTTCCACCATATTGTCATCGATACTTGATTGATGGGGCAGCAACCCCTCTTCCATACCGACTAAGAACACGTGTGGAAACTCCAGCCCTTTTGAGGCATGCAAGGTCATCAGCTGCACCTGGTCGCCAAACTCTTCTTCCTCATGGCGTGACATCAGGTCACGCAGACAGAGCTTGGCCACCGCTTGTTCAAAGTTTAACGGCTCATGCTCGTCGTCACCTTTGATCATCTCGCCGACCCAGCGTAGCAATTCGCTGATATTCTTGTAGCGCATTTCTGCCGCACTTTGGCTTGGACTGGCTTCGTACAGCCATTCTTCATAACCAATTTCTTTAATTAGCTGATAAAGCGCGGGCATGACCTCACGGCTATCGTCACAGCGTCGAGCGGTCTGTTTGATCAGATGGGTAAACAACTGTACTGATTGATACTCGCGACTACCCAAGCGTGTTTTTAGCGCTTGATGCTGGGCGGCTTCCAGTAAACTGGTGTGCAATTCGTGGGCTAGCTCACCGATGCGTTCGACCGTATGCGGACCAATACCGCGCTTGGGCACATTGACGACCCGAATAAAGGCCGTGTCATCGGTCGGATTCATAAGCAAGCGCAGGTAGGCCATGATGTCTTTCACTTCGGCCCGGGCAAAAAAGCTTTGGCCACCGGTCATGCGGTACGGAATACGGTTGGTCAACAAGGCTTTCTCAAAAATGCGTGACTGATGGTTGCCGCGATAAAGCACTGCGAAATGCGAGTAGGGCGTACGTTCCAAAAAGCGCCGGCGTACAATCTCGGCAACCACACGCTCTGCCTCATGTTCTTCATTGCGGCCATAAATGACCCGCAGCGGTACCCCGTACTCCATTTCTGAGAACAGTTTCTTCTCGAACACATGGGGATTGTTCTCAATCAGAATATTCGCCGACTTAAGAATACGGCCATGGGAACGGTAATTTTGCTCAAGCTTTATCACCTGTAACTGCGGAAAATCTTGTTGCAATAATGCGAGATTCTGCGGCTGCGCCCCGCGCCAGGAGTAGATCGACTGATCATCGTCACCGACCACGGTGAAACGCGCTTGCTCACCGACCAGCAGTTTCACTAGCTGGTATTGAGACGTATTGGTATCCTGATACTCATCGACCAATAAATACTGAAACTTTTTCTGCCAGCGCTCGCGTGCGGCGGCATCGCTGGCCAGCAGCTGGGTCGGCAGCAAGATGAGGTCATCAAAATCTAACGCGTTACAGGCACGCATATTTTGCTGATAGCGACGGTAAAACTCGGCAAATTCTTCCTCATCTGGCGTTTTTGCATGCGTCAGCGCCTGTTGCGGTGTCCACATGGCATTTTTCCAGTTGCCAATTTGGCTCTGCAAGCGCTTCAAGGTGTCTTTGTCACCGTCCAGTTCGGGTTCGGTTAACGCCTTGAGCAAGGCAAAACTATCTTGATCATCGAACAGGGAAAAGCCCGACTTTAAGCCCAGCTGCTTAACCTCTTTGCGGATAATACTTAACCCGAGAGTATGAAAAGTGGACACGGTGAGACCACGGATCTGCTGTCGGCCGAGCGTCTTTCCGATGCGCTCTTTCATTTCCCGCGCGGCCTTATTGGTAAAGGTCACAGCTGCAATATGTCGAGCTTGATACTGACAGCGGGTAATCAAGTAGGCGATCTTCTCAGTGATCACGCGCGTTTTGCCACTGCCCGCGCCAGCGAGCACCAGTACCGGACCACCGATGGCTTCAACCGCTTCTTGTTGGCGTGGGTTTAACTTCATGATGGCCTTATGAATTTGCGAAAAATGGGCGCTGTCTTAGCGAACTGAACAGCAGATTTTACCGTAAACTCCTGCTAAGCTAAAAGACTATTCCGTAATTCGCCCAAGGAGTTTGTAATGGACGCGAAAAAAATTGAAGACATTGCGAAACAAATCAATGATAGCATCCCCGCTGGCATGAAGGATTTTGCTGGCAGCATGGAACAACGAATCAAACAAATTCTGCAGCAGCAGTTAGGCAAACTCGACGTGGTTACCCACGAAGAGCTCGACGTACAGCAACAACTTTTGCTACGTTTGCGCCAGCGTGTTGAAGCCTTGGAGCAGCAACTGCAAGCTCTGCAACAGGACAAAAACGACTAAAGTTAATTGGCAAATTGAAAAAGGTGGTACCCATGGCACAGTGGATGACTGGCGAAGTGATCGAGAATCATGCATGGAACAATGAGTTATTCAGTTTACGGGTGCGGGTACCCAAGCCGTTTGAGTTTATCGCCGGGCAATTTGTGCGCTTAGGCCTGCATACTGAGGAACAGCGTATTCAGCGTGCGTACTCACTGGTCAATGGTCCTGATGATCCGATCCTCGACTTTTTGGTCAACCGCGTGCACGACGGCGATTTTTCGCCCCGCTTACATGACTTACGCGCCGGTCAGTCGATTGAGGTGAGCCAGCCACCGAGTGGCTTTTTTACCCTAAATGAAGTGCCCGAGGGCGAGAGCCTATGGCTGATCGCCACTGGCACCGGTATTGGCCCCTATCTGTCTATGCTGACGACGACGATTCCTTACGAACGTTTTGCCCGTATTCACCTGATTCATGCAGTGCGTTATGAGGCCGACTTAGCCTATCAGCAACAAATCCTGGATTGGGTTGCTGCCCATCCAGGGCAGCTTCATTATCAGCCTGTGGTAAGCCGCGAAGACGCCACCGGCGCGCTGCGTGGTCGAATCCCGTCCCTCATCGTCGACGGCAAGCTGGAAGCTGCCCTGGGCGATGAGCTTAACGAGAACGCGCAGGTCATGTTATGCGGTAATCCCGATATGATCCGTGACGCCAAACAAGTACTCGCCGACAAAGGCCTACCGAAAAACCTACGCCGCAAACCGGGCAACGTTACTGTGGAACACTACTGGTAAGCCAGCTTAGGCTTTGGGATAAGCTAGCGAAACTACGTTTTATTAAAGCGGCCACACAAACAGAAGCAGACACAAGGAAGCGGCAACTGGCATTAACAACAGCTTAATGTCATTTAGCCGGTGCATCCGCAGGTTTCGAGGTTTTTTTCTTCGCTGGCTTTTTCGCTCCTAAGGCAATTAATACATGTTCGCGCTCGCGTGCTAGGAACATGGCAAGGTCTTCAAGCGTTTTTTCATCGGTGATTGTTTCGCTACGTTCAAGCAGGGGAACGAGTCCATCAACCATGTCCAACATCTTGTCGTAGGCATCGGCCTCAGCTTTCGTGGTAAATGTCATCTTATCCTCTCCGTCTCGCACAACAACGTATTGAGTTACTACCGGCATAGTTGATCCTTATGGATAGTTAAAATGGATAGTTAAAAAAGAACTGTATATTTGTACAGTTGCTAGCAGCCTGTTGCAACCTTTTATTTGTCGAGGGTAGCAATTGGTTTGCGTAAGACTCCCAAAACGAGCGGTGATCTCGTAAGGAAAAATCCGTTGTTGCGGCGGCGCATCATTTATTGGTGGTCGTTATACTGATTGGACAAAATGCGTTTGTGGCTGAAAGTCAAAGGAGTGACGATGGGCTCGATCAGTTTGGCGCGGGTGTTTACCCGGGCATTGTATGGCATGGAAGCACCGCTGGTGACGGTCGAGGTGTGTCTGGCGTCCGGGCTGCCGGCCTTTACGGTGGTCGGCATGCCGCAAGCCGGTGTGCGCGAAGCACGGGACCGCGTACGTTCGGCGATTCAGGCGAGCGAGTTTACCTTTCCCCGAGGTAGCAAAATTACCGTTAACCTGGCACCCGCGGACTTACCTAAACACGGAGCGCGCTACGACTTAGCCATAGCTATTGGCATTCTCGCAGCCGACGGTCAGTTGAGCGAAAGCGCAGTGGTATCGCGTGAGTTCTATGGCGAACTCACCTTAAATGGCGAATTACGCGGCGTTGAGGGCATGCTACCGGCATTGCTCGCGTGCCGCCGGGAAGCTCGTGAAGCCGTTATCCCGCTTGATAATCTGGCCGAGGCGCAGGTGATTCGCGAGCAGCAGTGTGTGGTGGGCGAAAGCCTGCGTGATGTAGTGGAACACCTGAGCGGTCCACATAAACTCCCCCTAGTGAAGGGTGAGACAACCGATCATCACGTTTATCCCAGTGGTGACCTTGCCGATGTCATTGGTCAGGAGCAAGCCAAGCGCGCGTTAGTGCTGGCGGCAATGGGTGGGCATCATTTATTGTTCGTGGGGCCGCCAGGCACCGGCAAAACCATGCTGGCACAGCGGCTGCTTGGTTTATTACCGCCATTGACCGACGAAGAAGGTCTTGAGGTCGCAGCTGTGCGAAGTGTTGCGAACTTTCAGCATCGACTTGAAAGACCACAAAGTTGGTTACAACGACAGTTGCGAGCTCCCCACCATTCATGTTCTGCGGCAGCGCTGGTCGGCGGTGGCTCTCCCCCGCAGCCTGGTGAAATTTCTCTAGCGCATAAGTCGTTACTTTTTTTGGACGAGCTTCCCGAGTTTTCGCGACATGTTTTAGATTCGTTGCGTGAGCCGCTCGAGTCTGGCCAGGTGTCGATAAGCCGTGCCGGATATCAAGCCAAGTTCCCCGCGAGGTTTCAGTTGATATGCGCTTTGAATCCGTCTCCGTGTGGACAATTTGATGGCACCCTAACGAGCGCGCGAGCAAGCCCCGATCAGATCAGCCGCTATTTAAGTAAGCTATCAGGACCTTTATTAGACCGTATTGATATGCAAGTCGCGGTGCCGCGACAGCCGGAGGTTCTTAAGCAGCAACATCAACAACTGCCCGCGCAAAGCCCACAGTTACGGCAACAGGTCGCACAAGTTAGGCGAAGTCAGATCCAGCGCCAAGGATGCTTAAACAGTGAGCTTAAGACAGCGGAGTTGGCCCGGTTTTGTAGGCTTGAAGCTGACGAACACGCATTTTTAGTTGCCGCCATAGAAAAGTTTGAATTATCTCATCGTGCCTATCATCGTATTTTGCGGTTAGCGCGGACAATTGCCGATGCCGCTAACGCAGAAGCAATAGAAACGAGCCACTTGGCCGAGGCTTTGGGCTATCGAGCGTTAGATAGATTGTTGCAGCAACTACGGAGTTTATAGTTGATACAGCCTAGGAATAAATTTTAAAGGATGCAGAAACAGTGTTATAAAGGGTTCAAGCAGGTGCAGAAAAAAGCGTGTGGTGTGTCATATCAATTCGTACTAAGAGAGAATTCGTTTGAGAAGTAAAGTTAGCTGGCTATTTTCCGCTGTGGCCATTATCTACTTTGTGATTGCCTTTTATGCAGCAGATGAACTTCAGTCATTGCTGGAGAGTCGAGCAAGTTCGCTCGCCAAAGAAAAAACATTAGTAAGTGTTTCTTCAGCTAAATCAACGCTCGAGTCGAGTCTCTACCGAGATATCTACCTAGGTGATAGCCTCGCAACCGTCATCACGCTAAACCGTCAGTTTGCAATGGATAATTGGTTAGACTTAGGGGCTACTCTGATTAGTAAAGCCAATAACGTTCGCAATGTGGGGGTAGCGCCCGACGATGTCATTTCAAAAAACTACCCTGCAGCAGGCAATGAGCGCGCGATAGGATTTAACTTAAGAGAAAGCGCCACGCAATACCCCTCGGTGTTAGAGGCAAGAGAGCTTCAAGACGTATTTCTCGCTGGGCCATTTGAGTTGGTGCAGGGCGGTAAAGCACTGGCAGGACGCTACCCGATATTCAGCGACTCTCCGTTTAATACAAACTATTGGGGCACCGTCAGTGTCATTATCGACTTTGATAGGTTGATTGAAAGCACAGGTATACTCGACGTTCAGGGCGCGACCCTTGCCATGCGTGGGGTTGATGGCAAAGGGGACGAGGGGGAGGTGTTTTTTGGCCCTGCAGAAGTTTTCAACGCCCCAGATTTTGTGACGAGAGTAAGTATTCCAAATGGCGAGTGGGTACTGGCAGGGAATTATACATCGGTGATTCCCCAAGCCCTTCATTCGCCCTATGTGTTAGTTAAATGGACGGTGTTTTCAGCCCTAGCGCTAGTTTTTCTTTCCGCCTGGTTTATGTGGCGTGGTTACCGGGTGCATCGCCTTCATGCTTACCAAGATGAACTTACAGGCATCGCCAATCGGCGCTACGCCATGCGTCGCCTCGATGAATTGATGTCGAACGAGAGACGCTCAGACTTCACGGTGCTTAGTATCGATTTAAACCGATTTAAACGGATCAATGATAACTTAGGTCACCATGCGGGAGATCTATTACTGCAACTAGTGAGCGACGAAATTCAACGGGCTATTCGCGGTTCTGACATTGTTGCGCGCATGGGCGGTGATGAGTTCTTGGTATTATTGCACCGCCTAAAAGACCCCGTGAAAGTAAATAAAGTGATTGAGAAAATCAGAGAACAAGTAGAACACAGCTCAATTTGTATTAACGAGCAAGTGATCCACCCATCATTAAGCATTGGCTTTGCGACGAAAACCAAGGCGATCACTTGCGTTCGTGAGTTACTTAAAATAGCCGACGAGCGCATGTACGAAGACAAAGCACAGCGCTCAACTCATTAACTACGTAGTGCTGCAGCGAAGCATGCAACAAAGTGTGCAATTGCCGTCTGCGGCACACCAAGATGCGTTACCAAGCGTAATCGTTGCGAGTCACCAACAATAATGTCGTGTTGTTTTAAATACTGACAGACCTTCTGTGCCGTCAAGTGACTATCGTAGTTTAAGTAAACCATGTTGGTTTGAGCTGGCTCAACAGTGATGCCGTCAAGCTTGGCAAGTTCGCTGGCTAAGAGCTTCGCATTTGCATGGTCGTCTGCCAGGCGGTTAATGTGATGATCTAACGCATAGTCCATCGCCGCAGCAATGACTCCCGCTTGGCGCATACCGCCACCAAGCATTTTGCGCCAGCGATGTGCGCGCGCAATAAAATCTCGGTCGCCCACCAACACTGAACCTACGGGCGTGCCAAGCCCTTTTGAAAAACAAAGGGATACGCTATCAAACGGCGCAGCTAGCTCCGCCAACGAACAGCCGCTTGCCACGGCTGCATTGAATAATCGTGCACCGTCTAAATGCAGATTTAAACCATACTGGTCAACCAAGGTACGCGCTTGGTTCACATACTGCTGGGAAATTACTTTACCCGTATGAGTATTTTCAAGAGCGAGTAGTCGCGAGATCGGGAAGTGAGGGTCGTCAGGCTTGATGCGTTTTTCAACGCTTGCAAGATCAAGGGTTCCATCGGCCTCAACTTCAAATGGTTGCGGAACAATACCACCAAGTACGGCGGCTCCACCGGCTTCGTAACGATAGGTGTGGTACTCTTGGCCGACGAGATATTCTTCACCCCGCTGGCAATGGCTTAGCAATGCCAATAAGTTTGTTTGGGTACCACTACTTGCGATCAATGCAGCCTGTTTACCTGTTATGGCTGCTACACGCTGCTGTAGGGCATTGATAGTTGGGTCATCACCAAATACATCGTCACCGACAGGGGCCCCAGCCATAGCTTCACGCATAGCTGGGGTGGGTTGCGTTACGGTGTCACTACGTAAATCTAAAATCACAATAGGCTCCTACTCTGCGTAGCCCCAAGCTGCGGGTGGCTCGGCTATCGGCTGAGATAAGTCGACCGCCACTACAAACTCACGACCAGGGCGAGTAAGCTCGTAGAACATGGTTTGACCTTCAAAGGAAATAATCCAGGTATTGTTGGTCGATACGTCTAAGCCATTGTCGACGAAGAGTTCTTTACTTGCGCTGTCCACCGGAAATGCTTGCATATCGGCGCTTCCTACGGCAACGGTATGCCCGCCATACGGCGAAACATCATCTGGTGTTCCGTCTTGGTGTAGATGAATATGTTGAAAGTCGATACCGTCGGCAGTGCGGTTTAGTACCCACGTACGCGAACGGTCGTCGCCCACATGTAATGGCATACGAATCGTATCACTTTCACAGTCACGAATATGCACCACAAGATCTTGCTGCCAGGCAGCACTCGGCTGATTATCGGCAACGACTTCTGCGGCATAGGCTTGACCACAGTAGGGAGTAAACGCTGCCATAAACGCGTCTTGTGGGTTTTGCGATTGAGGCTGACACGCGGTAGCTACCAGAGCCGTGGTCGCGAGCAGAAAAGAACGGCGAAAAGCGTTAGAAATGGGCATGAATACACCTCGTCCGGTTGAATAAGTTAACTAATGTGCCATAAGTTATGCGAAAAAGCATGATGAAAGGCGATGTGCGAATTGGCATCATTAGGGTTCATCGTGCGATACTACTGCAACTTTGAGAATCAATGGAAACCACAGCATGCGAGTTTATCAAAATGTATTGGAAATGATTGGTGAAACGCCAATGGTAAAGGTTAGCCACATCGATACTGGCCCTTGTGAGCTTTATTTGAAGCTTGAGAATCTGAACCCTGGTGGCTCTATTAAAGATCGTATTGCCGTGAGTATGATTGAAGCTGCAGAGCAGGCTGGAAAATTAAAGCCAGGTATGACGATTATTGAGGCTACCGCCGGGAATACTGGCCTAGGTTTAGCGCTTGTTGCTGCGAGTAAAGGCTACCCTTTGCAAATTGTAATGCCTGATAAAATGTCAGCGGAGAAAGTGAACAACCTTAAAGCCATGGGGGCGGAGGTAGTGCAAACCCGTTCAGATGTGCAAAAAGGACACCCTGAATACTATCAAGATATGGCTGCACGAATGGCGCAAGAAAATGGCTATTTCTATGTCAATCAATTCGCCAACGAAGCAAATGTGACCGCTCATTATGAAACGACAGGGCCAGAAATATGGCAACAAATGCAGGGTGACTTAGACGCGTTTGTATGTGGCGTTGGCTCTGGCGGTACCTTAACAGGAATTGGTCGTTATTTGCGTAAGCAAAATACCGCGATCGACTTAGTTCTGGCCGACCCGGAAGGTTCAATTTTAGAACCTTTAGTTAATCGCAACGAAACGGTTGAAGCTGGAAGTTGGCTTGCCGAGGGTATTGGCGAAGACTTTATCCCTGATATTTGTGATATCAAACTGGCAAATAAAGCCTATGCTGTGAGCGATAAAGAGGGTTTCCACACGGCGCGTGAACTGCTGGTGAAAGAGGGCGTGATGGTGGGCTCATCAAGCGGCACTTTGATTGCCGCGGCGCTGCGTTACTGTCGCGAACAAACCGAAGCGAAACGAGTGGTAACTTTGGCTTGTGATACGGGCAATCGGTACCTATCTAAACTATATAACGATGAGTGGATGGCCGCTCAAAATCTGCTGGAGGAGTAAGCATGGCGGACGCGAAAAAGATGAAGTTTGCAACCAAGAGTATCCATGGCGGACAAGCACCTGAGCCAGCAACTGGCGCGGTCATGCCACCTATTTTTACCAGCTCGACGTACATTCAGAAAAGTCCTGGCGAACACCAAGGCTTTGAGTATTCGCGCTCACATAACCCAACCAGATTTGCTTGGGAGCGTGCCGTTGCAAGTTTAGAAAATGGTACTCGCGGATTTGCGTTTGGTTCGGGAATGGCGGCCACTTCCACCATCATGGAATTGCTAAATAGCGGTGACCATGTAGTTGCAATGGACGATCTGTACGGTGGTACCTATCGGTTGTTCGACAAGGTTCGAGGCCGTTCTGCTGGGTTAGAGTTCTCCTATGTTGACTTGAGCGATATGGGCGCCGTTGAAGCCGCTATCACTAGCAAAACGCGGATGATTTGGGTCGAAACCCCTAGTAACCCAATGTTGCGATTGGTTGATATTGAAGCCATTGTAAGCCTAGCGAAGCAACATAATATTATCGTTGTAGTGGATAATACGTTCGCCACACCGTTTAACCAGCGCCCCCTCGACTTAGGGGTCGATATCGTCATGCATTCTGCCACTAAATACCTCAATGGCCACTCGGATATGGTTGGCGGCATCGCTGTGGTAGGTGAGAACACTGAGCTTGCTGAGCAAATGGCCTTCTTACAGAATTCGGTTGGCGCGGTAGCCGGACCTTTCGATAGCTATTTAGCCCTGCGTGGTGTGAAAACCCTAGCGTTACGGATGAAGCAACACAATGAAGCGGCGCTAACTATTGCCAAGTGGTTAGAACAGCATCCGGCGGTAGAAAAAGTGATTCATCCTGGTTTAGCGAGTCATCCACAGCATGAGTTAGCGAAAAAGCAAATGACTGGTTTTGGCGGCATGATTTCTATTTTGCTAAAAGGCGATTTGGAAAAAGCGCGAAGCTTCCTCGAAAACGTCCAAATTTTTGCGTTAGCGGAAAGCCTCGGTGGCGTTGAAAGCTTGATTGAGCATCCAGCAATTATGACCCATGCTTCAATACCTAAAGAGAATCGCGAGAAACTTGGTATTTTAGATAATTTTGTCCGTATTTCGGTCGGAATTGAGGATGTTGATGACCTGATCGATGACTTAGATCAGGCGCTAAATAGCTGACTTTGAAGGCTTCTTTACATTCTTTTACAATTGAATAAAGTTACGGTAGGCTAACTCGACAATTATTAGAAACACTACGATAAGGGTTATCCTATGCCTCTTAGCCTGTTCTTATTGCAAGGTTTAGTGGCGGCATTGTTGTTTTATGTGCTGGTCGGTCAATACAGTCGTCAGCCATTGTGGAGTATGCTTGCCGTACTAATTTGTGGAATGGTTCCGCCGGTCAATTGGACCTTACTGCTGGTAGCCGTCGGCTACCGTTTGTGGCGTCGTCCAGCAGCATTAATGACCGCCAAACACTAAATGAGAGACCTGTCGACTTATGAGTTCTGCTGACACCAGCGTTCGGCCTTTTCACCTTGCGATTCCGGTTAGTAGTATTGCACGGGCGCGCGAGTTTTATGGCGACGTACTTGGCTGTGCCGAAGGGCGCAGTTCTGAGCAGTGGGTCGATTGGGACTTTTACGGCCACCAGTTAGTTACCCACCTCGTTCCTGAGTCTACTGCGGCGACACACCATAATCCTGTCGACGGGCATGCAGTTCCAGTTCCTCATTTTGGCGTGGTACTGACGATGGCCAGTTGGCGTGCGTTAGCCGACCGAGTCGCAGCTGCTGGTATTCAGTTCGTTATCGAACCCCATGTGCGTTTTGCCGGTGAACCAGGCGAGCAAGCCACCATGTTTTTTTATGACTTTAGTGGCAACGCTCTCGAGTTCAAAGCTTTTAACGACTTGTCACAGCTTTTTGCCTCTTAAGCTCGTACGCCTCTAATCCTTCTTAGCTGGCGCGGCGACATTGCCGCCACTAACGATAACCCCCACCTTGCGTTCCGCGAAAATCTCTGGGTAGCGTTGTAGCGCGGCAACGGTGGTTGCGGAAGAAGGTTCAATCCACATATCGGTACACGACCATACGAGTTGCTGGGCTGCGTCGACCTGTTGTTCAGAAACTAAAAGAATGTCGCTGACCTGACGCTGAATAATGTCAAAGGGTAATGCACCAAGACTTGTTAGTAGGCCGTCGCAGCGACTCTTGGCGGGCATGGCAGGTTGAATACTGCCGTGTTGCAATGATTGTTTACCATCACTTGCGAGTTCTGGCTCAATACCAAAGCAACGGGCGCCAAAGCGTTTGGCGACGACACAGCTGCCACTAAGCAAACCGCCACCACCAAGTGGGGTGACGACCGCCCATAGGTCTGGGTAATCTTCACACAGCTCAAGTGCGGCGGTGCCTTGCCCGGCCATAATATCTAGGTGGTCGTAGGGTGGAATAATAATTGCCGATTGACGCGCTTGTTCAGCTAAAAACTGCTCACGCGCTGCCATGCCGGGCTCAATAGCATGAAGCTTAGCACCATACTTCAGCATGTTGTCGCGTTTTAACGGCGATGCGTTCGTGGCAACGCCAACGGTTACCTGCACGCCCAAAAGTTGCCCCGCTGCTGCTAGGGCCGCGCCATGATTGCCAGATGACACGGTCACCACTCCTTGTTGACGTTGCTCAGGCGCTAATTGAAGCAGTGCATTGCAGGCGCCGCGGAATTTGAAAGCGCCACTTTTTTGCAGGTTCTCGCATTTGAGCATTACCTGGCAGCCAAGAGCCGAATCCAGTGCCGCGGAATGTTTAACCGGCGTGCGCAGGACACGCGCCGCGATACGGTCGGCGGCTGCGGTTATGTCATCAAAGGTCATCATAGAAATCTCATCCGAAACTGTCGTGGCTGTCAGATTACCGTGAATTAAAGTACAGCGCTACGATGGGTTTTTATTGAGGAAACCATGCGCCATAGTGTTATCATTCGGCTAAAATGAACCATCACAACGGACTTGCAATGTTAAACACTTTCCAACGCTTTCGTGAGCTCGCCTTTGGCTATCAAGTATTGGCAGCCTTGTACTTGTGTGAACGCATGTACCCTAATTACGAATTATTCCATCAAGTGACAGGGTTTGGCGATCCGAAACCTTTACGTGGTGCGTTAAACGCCTGTTGGGACTGGAGCTGGCAAGGCAAAAAAGTGAAGGTGAACTTTTCCCGTTGGCAGGAAAAAATAGATGATGTGACCCCCAGTGAGCATGGTCACGATATGCTTGGGGTTTATCCGGCGATGGACACTTGTACTGCGCTTAGTACAATGCTCGAAAGCTTAATGGATAGCGAGCATAGTGATTTGGTTAGTGTTGCAAAAGTCTCACAAGCCAGTGTCGCGAAGTTCCTGGAACTGACTGAAGGTGCTGAGTTAGAGCCAGAAGAGCGGCGCCAACTAGTTCGTGAACATGAGTTGGCGGTGTATGAAGTTGACGTTCAGCAAGCCCTGTTAGACTTTCTTGAAGCGATGCAAGCCAGCGGTGAAAAGCCAAACCAAATGATGGTTCGGCAACTGCAAGAAATGGTTGTTACTGAAGGGATCACCAATATTGGCATGGAGCGCGATAGCGAGAACTAGTCTCGCTTGGTTCGTTGTGGTTGGTCCTGCACAATGGCGAGCCAACCGACGACACCGAACAACAAAATTTGCCAATAGTCACCGCGACGCCACTGAATGTGTTCGCGGTAGACGGTTGCGAACATCATCAGCTGTAGCAGGTGCAAGGCAATGAGCACAAACAGCAGAATCAGAAACAGCGCAAAACCTTTGCCCGGAAACGGCCATACTAAATTGCCCAGCATGGCACCCCAAACAATGGCAAATAACAATCGACCCAGCCAAACTAAAACTTTCATGCGTGATCCTCTTTTGCGACGGTAAACAAACGATAGCAAACTTGCCCAGCCACTTTCTCTCGCTGCAATAGCCAGTTGCTGGGAACAGTTAACGGCCACCTTTTCTCGGTCTCTAAATAGACCCAACTGCCTTCATCAACGTAACGCTTCTGTTGCAGCAACTGACAGCTTGGGCCAGCGAGGTCGCTATGGAAAGGAGGGTCGACAAAAACAATATCAAAGGGCTCTGCCGCCTGATTTTGCAGCCATTGGAGCGCATCGGCGCAAACGATCTCAGCGTGTCCCTTACACTCCTGATTCAATTTTTCACTGTGCGCACTGAGCATCGCTGCTGCGGCCTTGCTTTGTTCAAGTAGTGTGACATGGCGAGCGCCACGAGATAGCGCCTCGAAGCCTAACGCACCGGTACCGGCAAAGAGGTCAAGACAATGCTGATCTGGTAATTCGAACTGCAGCCAATTGAATAGGGTTTCTCTGACTCTATCGGTGCTTGGTCGCAACCCTGGAAGGTCTGCGATGCTGAGCTTGCGACCTCGTAGTGTGCCGCCAATGATGCGAAGTTGTCCGCTGCCCGAGCGGTGGGTCTTTTTCTGCTTGTATGAGGTGCGGCGCATGCTAAAGTAGCTCTCAAATTAACGGTTTGGTGTCACGCTATGCATGCGGCGGAAGGTGCCGTACGCTAGTGTACGTGTTAAACTGCACGCCATTGTAAACTGACTCGCAGTGAACTTCCAAAGGTAAACAAGGCATGGCTAAAGGATCATTTTTTTCGCGGTTGCTGAAAAAGAAAGAACAGCGGCAAGAACAACCAGAAGAAACCGAAGAAACCGAAGGCTCAGAACACTCAGAGTCCACTGAAAGCTCAACCTCGGTGTCAGAAACTGTTGCACCGGATGCATCAGAAATATGTGCGCAAGTATCTGCCGAAAGCTACGCGGAAGAGCCAGAGCCAGAACCAGAACCTGAGCCAGAACCTGAGCCAGAACCTGAGCCAGAACCTGAGCCAGAGCCAGAGCCAGAACCTGAGCCAGAACCGGAACCAGAGCCAGCAAAGCCTAGTTTATGGCAACGGCTAACCAGTGGTTTAAAGAAAACCTCAACGGCTATCGGTGATGGCTTGTGGGGTATTTTCAAAGACAAAAAAATTGATGATGAATTATTTGAAGAGCTGGAAACCCAGCTCCTAACCGCCGATATCGGTGTGCCAACCACAATGCGAATTGTTGAACGGTTAACCGAGCAGGCCGATCGTCGTCAATTGAAGGACGCGGAAACACTGTATCAGTTGCTGCAAGACGACATGGTCGAGATTTTACAAGATGTAGAGCAGCCGCTGCAGATACCACAACAAGACGGCCCTTATGTGATCCTAATGGTTGGTGTAAATGGTGTAGGTAAAACCACGACCATCGGTAAGTTGGCACAGCAACTGCAACGCGAAGGTAAATCAGTGATGCTGGCCGCGGGTGATACCTTCCGCGCAGCTGCCGTCGAGCAATTGCAGGTGTGGGGCGAACGCAACGCTATTCCGGTGATTGCTCAGCACACCGGCGCCGACAGTGCATCGGTTATTTATGATGCGGTGGCAGCGGCGAAGGCCCGTAATGTTGATGTATTGATTGCTGATACTGCGGGGCGCCTACAGAACAAAGCTCACCTGATGGACGAATTGAAAAAAGTTGTCCGTGTGATGAAAAAACTTGACGATGCTGCACCCCATGAAGTGATGTTGACCCTTGATGCGGGAACGGGTCAAAATGCCATTAGCCAAGCCAAGTTGTTCACCGAAGCGGTGGGCGTTACTGGAATCACTTTGACGAAGCTCGATGGCACCGCGAAAGGGGGAGTTATTTTTGCCATTGCGGACCAATTCCAACTGCCTATACGCTATATCGGGGTGGGCGAGGGTATTGATGACTTGCGGCCTTTCGCCGCACAACCTTTTGTACAAGCATTATTTCAGCGGGCCATTGAGGAGCCGAACCAGGCATGATCAAATTTGAGCAAGTCAGCAAAGTTTACCCTGGCGGCTTTCAGGCGTTAAAGAACGTCAGCTTTGCTATTGAGCCTGGTGAAATGGCCTTTTTAACCGGCCATTCGGGGGCGGGTAAAAGTACAGTGCTGAAGCTCATTAGTTTGATGGAGCGCCCTACAGCGGGGCGGGTGCTGATCAATAATCATGACTTAAAACGTATTGATCGCAAAGAAATTGCCTATGCGCGCCGCGATATTGGTATGATTTTTCAAGACCATAGGCTGCTTATGGACCGCACGGTGTTCGATAATGTGGCGCTGCCGTTGATGATCGAAGGCTACAGCCTTGCCGAAGCTCGCAAGCGCGTTCATGCCGCGCTGGAAAAAGTTGGCTTGTCGGATAAGGTCAGACATTACCCGCAAATGCTTTCAGGGGGCGAACAGCAACGTGTTGGAATCGCACGCGCAGTGGTCAACAAACCGCCTTTGTTACTGGCCGACGAACCAACAGGGAACCTCGACCCGAAGCTTTCTAGCGAAATCATCAAACTGTTCGAAGATTTTAATCGGGTCGGCGTATCGGTTCTCATTGCCACTCACGACCTTGGCTTAATCGCCCGCATGCGCTATCGCACCTTGACCTTAAAAGAGGGGCGTATGATTAATGATGGGCTGGCCGAGGAGGCTTTATGAGTGTGCTTTTTCGGTCGCGTCAGCAAGGCGCCAAGCAGGTCACTATTTCACCGTCGCGGCGGTTTTTAATGTTTTGGGTGCACCATGCACAGCAATGTATCGCAAGTCTTGGTGAGCTAGCGCGTTATCCCTTTGCCTCGTTGATGACCATGGCGGTGCTGGGCTTGAGTTTAACCTTGCCAGCAACCTTATACGTGATCGTTAAAAATACCGATAGCGTGGGGGCAAACTGGGATCAGGCGTCAGAAATCACTTTATTTTTGCGCCAAGGGTTAAGCCAGCAAGAGGTACAAACCTTCACTAAACGTACGCAATTGGCGGATGAGGTCGCAAGTGTTCGGCTCATCGATAAAGCGCAAGGTTTGGCAGACTTTCGTCAGCGCTCAGGCTTTGGTGATGCACTAGATACCCTGACCGACAATCCGTTACCCGATGTCGTCATTGTGGTACCAGCAGAAAGCTACCGAACACCATCAGCGGCCGAACAACTGGTTACCCAATTAAGTGAGGCGCGTGAAGTCGAGCAAGCGCGTCTCGACTTAGGTTGGCTGCAACGCTTTCAGGCAATCGTCAACTTAGTGCGCGACGGTTTCATCGCATTAGCGCTGCTGTTGTGTATTGCTGTGGTGCTCATTGTGGGTAACACCATTCGACTCAATATCAGTAGTAAGCGTGATGAAATCATGGTGATGAAGCTTGTCGGTGCTACCGATGCCTATATCCAGCGACCATTCCTGTATACCGGTATCTGGTATGGTTTAGTGGGTGGAATAATTACCTGGTTAGCCACAGCGTTGCTACTTTGGTGGATTAGCGGAGCCGTACGAGATATCGCTGATCTTTATGATAGCCAGTTTCGTTTAAATGGACTGAATCTGACGGAAATGGGCGTGGTTTGGGGCCTAGCCATTGGTTTAGGATTAGTGGGCTCTTATCTGGCGGTAAGAAAACACGTGAGTGCCATTGAACCCCAGTAAAAGATCCCCATGTATCTTTAATAAGATCACGAGGATCCCGTTGTCAGCAGCGTCAGATTTGCTAGAATGAGGGAACTATGCAGACGAAAAAAGGTCTGACGGTGTAGTAGTAAAGCAATCAAATTGATGCAGACACCGGCACAAGAGGATGTTGTTGAATGAGCACTGAACTTACAAGCATGGCATTAGCAGTACCACAGGGCGCAGGAAGCCTTGAGGCCTATATTCAGTCGGTCAATCGCATTCCTATGCTTACTGCGGAGGAAGAAAACCAGCTCGCAGTTCGATTAACCGAAGAAAACGACTTAGAATCTGCTCGCCAACTGATCATGTCGCACTTACGCTTCGTGGTACATGTGGCGCGTAGTTATTCAGGTTATGGCTTACCTCAAGCCGACCTGATTCAAGAAGGCAACATCGGCTTAATGAAAGCCGTGCGCCGCTTCGACCCCTCGGTCGGTGTGCGCTTGGTGTCTTTTGCGGTGCATTGGATCAAAGCCGAAATTCACGAGTATGTGCTGAAAAATTGGCGCATGGTGAAAGTTGCGACCACCAAAGCACAACGGAAATTATTCTTTAACCTACGCAAAATGAAAAAGCGTCTTGGTTGGTTTACCCAAGAAGAAGTCAGCACTGTCGCTGAAACTTTAGGTGTAAGCACCAAAGAGGTGATGGAAATGGAAGCGCGAATGAGCGCCCACGACCAAGCCTTTGAGCTAAGCTCAGACGACGATGATGCGCGCGAAGGTAGCAACTATTCTCCAGCTCAATATTTAGAAGACAAACGTTCAGATTTAGCTGAAGAAGTTGAGCAGCAGCAATGGCAAGATCACACGCAGAAGCGTTTGTTCTCGGCGATTAAAACCTTAGATGAGCGTAGCCAAGACATCGTACGGGCGCGCTGGTTAGCCGACGACAATAAGTCGACCTTGCAAGAGTTAGCTGACAAATACGAAGTTTCTGCCGAGCGAGTACGTCAGCTCGAAGCCAACGCAATTAAAAAGCTGCGTATGGCCATGGCGTAAGCCGTGGACTGCCGAGCCGGTTGCGGTGCGTGTTGCATTGCGCCCTCAATAACCTCAGCAATACCAGGAATGCCAGCCGGGAAACCCGCTGGCATTCGTTGTATTCACCTCACTGAAACTAACTTATGCGGCATCTTCGATCATCCCGATAGGCCCAAAGTTTGTGCCGAATTCACCGCAAGTGTCGATACCTGCGGCAGCCACCGAGACGAAGCGCTCATTTTGTTGACACGGCTGGAAACCGAGACCAGCTAATCCGTTAATCAGCAGTGCTGTGAGCGACGTCTACCTGATGCGGGGCGGTAATTAGCTGCGACAAATACACCAAATCTACTGTTTCTAGTGTGCTGCTGGAAAGCTGCTGAAGAAAAGCTAAGGTGGTTGGGTAGGGGTGACCAATAACAACGGCGAAGCCTTGCTTTTCTGCCACCCTCAAGGCTTGCTGCCATTGCTCGGCAATAGCTGCGGCGCTCGCATCGTTATCAAGAAAAACATGACGCCGCTGAGTGGCAACACCATAATCACGTGCTGTATGTTCGGCTACGGTGGCGACTGTTGTTCGACTATCAAGAAAATAGAGTGACTGCTGCTTTAGTTCTGCCATTAGCCACTGCATTTGTGTCTCAGCAGCCGTAAGCTTGCTGCCCTGATGGTTATTTAGGCCTACCGCTTGTGGCACGCGTGAAACCGCCGCGCTTAAGGTCGCAATAAACTGCGCTTTCGTATCCGCTTCGTCTAAAACACCTTGTTGTTGTTGGGGTTGCTGCTCAGCCTGCATTGGCATGTGAATAATCACCTCATGCCCCTGCGCTGTGGCTTGCCCTGCCAGTTGTTCAGCGTTTGGCGTAAACGGCATAATGGCCAGTGTCAGCGGCAGTTTAAGTGCAGCGAAGGTATTATGGTTTTTACTTTGACCAAGGTCATCAATGACGACTGCGATTTTCGGCTTTGGCTTAGACTGTAATGCCGGCGACACTTTTGTCGGTACATTCGTGGACACATCGTTTGCCTGTGCGAGTGCCGCTAGGGCGACGGCGCCGAGGTAGAGTGCGAGGCGGGCTAAACGGTTCAGGTCGCTCGCCATTAACGACACCATTGAGATGGGTTCACCGCATCACCTTTCACTCTGATCTCGAGATACAGCGCCGGTGATTCACGCCCGCCACTTTGGCCTACACGGGCAATTTCCTCACCGCGTCGTACCACTTCACCGACATTCGGCAAAATAGTTTGATTATGCCCGTAAAGGCTCATATAGCCATCGCCATGGTCAAGTACCAAGAGCAGGCCATAGCCGCGCATCCAATTGGCAAAAATCACGCGGCCGTCGGCAATGGCGCGTACGGGCGTACCCTCGGATGCTTCAATAATACTGCCCTTCCACTTCACACCACCGCTGCGGGTTCGGCCAAATAGGTTACGCACGCGTCCCTCGGTGGGCCAGCTGAGTTTACCTTTGAACTGGCTGAGCCCATCAAGTTGCGGTTCATCGCGAAGTGCTGCAATAATTGCTGCCAAGACATTTTCTAATTCTTGCTGGTCTTGCTCGAGCTGGGCTATGCGCGACTGATCTTGTTGTTGCTCGCGTTGTAGGCGACCAATCAATTGCTGCTGTTTTTTCTGTTGTTCCTGCAAAACGCCTTGCTGACGCCGTTGTTCTTCTTGTTGCGCAACAAGCTGGCGGCGTGCTGCACTAAGTTGCTCTGCAATTTCACGAAGTTCAATTTGGGTCGCTTCTAGCTCGGCGAGTTTAGCCAACCGCGCTCGATTAAAATAACCATAATAGCCATGTAGTCGCTCAAATTCGGCAGGGTCCTGCTGATTCAAAACAAGCTTGAGAAAGTCGTGTTCGCCAATGCGATACGCTTGATTAAGTTGTTTCGCTAACCAACGCGCTTGCTGCTTTTGTTC
Organism: Pseudidiomarina piscicola; assembly: GCF_902806985.1. Taxonomy (GTDB): domain Bacteria; phylum Pseudomonadota; class Gammaproteobacteria; order Enterobacterales; family Alteromonadaceae; genus Pseudidiomarina; species Pseudidiomarina piscicola. Next base: position 156,956 of record NZ_CADCXY010000002.1, on the reverse strand, counting down.
TTGTTGCAATTGCGATTGCTGCTGACTTAGCTGCTCAATACGTTGATTGGTTTGGTCGAGCTCTGTGGTGGTGGTGGCGAGCTCATTGGCGACCGTGCTGATTTGCATTTCGAGTTGTTGCAGCTCGCGTTCCGTTAAACTGAGCTGCTTGGAGCGTTGCGCTATCGCCGATTCACGGCGCTCTAACTCGCGAGCAATGGCATCGATACGGGCTTGGGTGGCCGCTGCATCTTCAGAGCTAGCTTGCTGCCATGCGCCTGCCGTTGGTGAGACCAACAGCAGCGCAAAAGTAAGCAGCACTAAGTATCGTCGCATAAGCTGATAATCACTGTTCGAGTTGCATAATGGTTTTACCGGTCATTTCTGGCGGCTGCTCAAGGCCAAGCAAATGCAACATGGTTGGCGCAATATCGGATAGAATACCACCATCGCGAGCGGTTGCCTTGCGGCCAACGTAAATAAAGGGAACCAGCTCACTGGTATGGGCCGTGTGTGATTGCCCGGTGGCATGATCCTGCATCTGCTCAGCATTACCATGATCCGCCGTGATTAAGCATTCACCACCGACTTCGCGAAGTGCCGCGACGACACGTCCAATGCACTGATCAACCGCTTCGATGGCTTTGACAGCGGCGGCAAAATCACCCGTATGACCGACCATATCACCATTAGGGTAATTACAGACGATCACGTCTTGCTCGCCCCCTTTAATGGCTGCAACAAGTTTATCGGTAAGCTCTTTACTGCTCATTTCCGGTTGTAAGTCATAGGTTGCTACCTGAGGAGAGGGCACTAAGACACGTGTCTCCCCGTCAAACTCTTGTTCGCGACCGCCGCTAAAGAAAAAGGTGACATGGGCGTATTTTTCGGTTTCTGAAATACGCATTTGGGTATAATTGTGTTGTGCTAGCCACTCTCCTAGCACATTATTCAGAGACACCGCCGGGAAGGCCACGGTGCTGTGGATATCTTTCGCATACTCGGTAAGTGAAACGAAGCGTGAGAGCTGTGGCCGCCGTGCAGCGCTGAAGCCGTCGAAGCCTTCGGTTACAAAGGCATGGCTCAACTGGCGGGCGCGATCGGCGCGAAAGTTCATGAAAATGACACTATCGCCATCGTGCATTGGTGCGGCATCGGCAATGCGGGTTGGCTTCACGAACTCGTCGTTTTCACCACGCTCGTATGCATTGGCAAGAGCCGTTCCGGCGCTATCGGCGTAGTGTGCTGCTTCACCATCCACAAGTACTTGCCATGCTTGCTCAATACGGTCCCAGCGCTTGTCGCGATCCATTGCGTAGTAGCGGCCACACAGGCTCGCAAAGCGACCAACGCCAAGCCGACTGAAAAGCTGTTCGAAGCGTTCGATACTAGGTTTGGCGGAGCGCGGTGGCGTGTCCCGCCCATCGAGAAAGCCGTGCACATAAATTTGTTGCGCACCACGTTGCGCCGCAAGCTCTACCATGGCAAGCAAGTGGTCTTCATGACTATGCACGCCACCCGGCGATAATAGCCCCATGATGTGCACCGCACCGTGGTTCGCGTTGGCTGCATCGACTGCTTCGGTGAGCGCGGTATTGGTAAAGAAATCGCCGTCTTGTACCGCTTTACTGACCCGCGTGAAGTCTTGATAAACGACTCGCCCGGCGCCGAGATTGACGTGACCGACTTCAGAGTTGCCCATTTGCCCGTCGGGTAGGCCGACTGCCATACCCGAGCCGTCGACAAGAGTGCGTGGGCACTGGCGCCACAATGCATCCATGTTAGGGGTGTGCGCGGCTGCAATCGCGTTATCGTCGGTGGCCTCGCGATGACCCCAGCCATCGAGAATCAGTAGCGCTAAGGGAGTGTGTGGCTTTGCCATTTCGCATCCTCAAGTTGTTTACTATGAGTCGTGATTAATGACTCAACAGTTTATGCGATTTTACGTCGCAACGCACCCGCTGTCGGTCGAATCAGCCCCAAATTTTACTGGTATCTGACATTTCAGCAGGTATACTCTGATGCTTGATTTTTTCAGCAGGAGAAGTGAGCAATCATGGAGCAAATCCTAGCCTTTGCAGCCGACCACTATTTAATGAGTATTTTATGGGTGGTGCTGCTCATCGCGATTATCGTAACTTATGCACAAGCGGCGACCTCGAAAGTCAAAGCACTGTCGCCCCAACAAGCGACCTTGCTGGTGAACAGAAACGATGGGGTGTTTGTGGATACGCGTTCAATCGACGAATTCCGCAAAGGACACATCCATGGTGCAATCAATTTGCCCGCTGAGCGGATCCGAAAAAATGATACCGCTGCACTTGAGAAATATAAATCTGCCCCCATCGTGGTGGTATGTGCAACCGGAATGACCGCAAAATCAATGGCACAACAATTGACCAAAGCGGGCTATGAAAACGTTGCCTTATTACAAGGTGGAATTTCTGCCTGGCAGGGCGCAAGTTTTCCGCTCGTCAATAAATAATTCGCAAAATCAAATAGTTAATAGGAAGTATGACCATGGCTGATGAACAGCAAGTAAACGGCGCCGCTCAAGGCGAAGCGCAAGATCAACAAGAACAAGCATTCGCGATTCAACGTATATACACCAAAGACGTCTCTTTCGAAGCGCCAAATTCACCAGAAATCTTCCGTAAAGAATGGAAGCCTGAGTTGAACTTGGACCTGAACGTTAAGAATACAAAATTAGAAGACAACACTTATGAAGTGGTGTTGAAGATCACTGCGACCAACAAAGTTGGCGACGATGTTGCGTTCTTAGCAGAAGTTCATCAAGCAGGTATTTTCACCGTTGCAGATTCAATCGAAGAAGCACAACGTGCGCAATTACTTGGTGCATTCTGCCCGAACATCTTGTTCCCATATGCACGTGAGTGCATGTCAAGCTTGGTAAGCCGTGCTACTTTCCCACAATTGAACTTGGCGCCGGTTAACTTTGATGCAGTGTTTGCACAACACATGCAGCAGCAACAGCAGCAAGCTGAACAGCAAGCTGACGCATAAGCTAGGTATAACGCCCACTAATGCGTAATACACAAGTCACAGTGCTAGGTGCCGGTTCTTATGGAACTGCCCTAGCACTTTGTTTTGCGCGCAAAGGTAACCCTGTATGCTTATGGGGCCGCGATGCGCAGCAGATTAGCGAAATGGCCAAGCAGCGTGAAAACAAGCGCTATTTGCCTGGTGTTCCCCTTCCTGACTCTCTGACACTGACCAGCGACCTTGCTGAAGCCGTTTCCGACGCCCGCAACATTGTCGTGGTTGTTCCCAGTAGTGGTTTTGCACAAGTGCTGCACGATATGAAACCGTCGCTCAGTACCGAAGCTCGAGTGGCGTGGGCCACCAAAGGGTTAGAGCCTGACACTGGACGTTTACTATTTGAGGTGGCCGAGGAGATCCTTGGCGGTGAGCACGCACTTGCGGTGCTTTCTGGGCCTACGTTTGCGATGGAGATGGCAAAGGGGCTGCCAACGGCGATCTCGATGTCGTCGACAGAGACAGCCTTTGTGCATGAGTTGTCTGAACTTCTGCATTGCGACCGCAGCTTCCGCGTGTACACCAACGATGACTTTATTGGCGTGCAACTTGGTGGCGTGGTGAAAAATGTCATTGCCATCGGGGCCGGTATGGCTGATGGTATTGGCTTTGGTGCGAACGCCCGAACAGCGCTCATCACGCGTGGGCTGGCTGAGCTGACGCGACTTGGTTTAGAGCTTGGCGCGAAATCAGAAACCTTCACCGGCATGGCTGGATTGGGCGACTTAATACTGACCTGTACCGACAATCAGTCGCGTAATCGGCGCTTTGGTTTAGCGTTGGGGCAGGGTAAGTCGGTCGAGCAAGCGATGACGGACATTGGACAAGCCATTGAAGGCTACCGTAACACCAAAGAAGTGGTGATGTTGGCGCGACGCCACCATGTAGAGATGCCAATTTGCGAGCAAATTTACGATGTTCTGTACGGTGACACAACACCTCAGCAGGCTGCAATCAACCTGCTGAGTCGTGCGCGAACGTCAGAGTAATTGGTGTGCAATGGTTTGCCATTGCGCATCAAATTCGTGGGTTGGTTGATGTTTGAATTCAGACCGTACAAATTGCGCAATTTTCCCATCCGCATAGGCCATCAGTAAATTCGCCAGCACCGACTCATCGAGGCGGGTTTGCACGTTTTCGCGTAAACGCCGTTCACGTAAGGCTTGCTTCAGATTCGACTCGATTTTGGCAAACAGATTCTGGACCCGCGAGCGCAAACGCTCGTGCTCACCCATCAGTGCATCACCGGTTAAAATTCGGGTAATACCCGGGTTTCGTTCAACGAATGTAAGTACCACGCGCAACATCATTTCGCAGCGCACTAGGGTATCCTTCTCGACGTTCATTACTTGATTAATGCGAGTGAGGACTGCCTCTTCGGTAAATTCGATAAGCCCTTCAAACATTTTTGCTTTAGACGGAAAGTGACGGTAAAGCGCCGCTTCCGACACGCCTATTTCTGCGGCCAAACTTTTCGTGGTAATACGTTGTCCAGGGCTGGTTTCGAGCATCGCCGCTAACGTACCAAGTATTTGTTCTTTACGGTTGGGTTTCTTATCTGTCATGGTTTGCGTCTCTCTTTTTCCATTCTGGTAACGCTGTTAGTTGGTGCAAAATTGCGGCGGCAATTTGATCTTTACTGGCGCGCTCAAGTGGCAGTTGTTGCAGCTCACCTTGAGTGTTATGCCAAAACAAGGTCATAGCATTCTCGTCACTATTAAAGCCGATACGGCGATCGCTGACATCGTTGGCTGCGATCAGCGCCAGTTTTTTGCGGGTTAATTTGTCTTCTGCGTAGCTGGCAAGGTTTTGCGTTTCTGCGGCAAAACCAACACATAACGGGGGCTGCTCGCGGCTCGCAATGGTCGCCAAAATATCCGGATTGCGAACCAATTGCAGTTGCATGTTTTCGTCACCCTTCTTTATTTTCTGCGATTCAACCTGGGCGAGTCGGTAGTCGGCGACTGCGGCGCAGGCAATAAAAATACCTGCGGTGTTCACCTCCTGCTCAACCGCTTCCAGCATCTCCATCGCGCTCTCGACGGCGACTACTTTAACCCCATTTGGTGCAGTGAGTTGGGTGGGACCAGTAATCAGCGTTACCTGCGCACCAAGCCGTTGTGCCTGACGCGCCAGGGCATACCCCATTTTTCCTGAGCTGTGATTGCTTAGGTAGCGAACCGGATCAATTGGCTCGCGGGTCGGGCCGGCTGTGATTACCACCTGCTGGCCGCTGAAAGCGCCCGTTGCCGGTGCCAGTAGCTCAACCACCGCATCGCGCAGCGCCACAGGTTCTGGCATGCGGCCGGTACCGATATCGCCGCAGGCTTGTGCCCCACTGGCTGGCTCAATCAAGTGGAAGCCAAGCGTCTCCAGTTGTCGTAAATTCGCTTGTACCGTGCTTGCCGACCACATTTGCTGATTCATCGCCGGGGCCAACATGACCGGAGCGGTGGTCGCAAGGCATAAGGTACTCAATAAATCATCGGCAAAGCCATGGGCTAAACGAGCTAACGTATTAGCGCTTGCTGGTGCGACCAAAATAACATCGGCCCACTTGGCCAGCTCAATATGGCCCATCGCTGCTTCTGCTGCAGGGTCGAGAAGATCATCGTGTACCGGATGGCCTGACACTGCTTGTAACGTCAGCGGAGTAATAAAAGCATGTGCGCCTTTGGTCATAACGACCCGCACAACAGCGCCCACATCACGTAGGCGACGCACGAGATCGGGGCTTTTATAAGCCGCAATACCGCCACTGATGGCTACCAATACATGGCGTCCAGATAACGATTGTATAGGGGTTTCCGTCATAGTAAGTCCTCACCTTCTAGGTTTAATAGGTTAGCATGACAGAGCGTCTTTACGGAACTTTAAACATGTAAATGACGACACATACTCACGGCCGATGGTTGCCACTGGCACGATCGGCCTAGGCAAAGCCTGTTATGGTAGCGCTAACACAAGTAACTGGGTCAAGGAGGATCCATGAGTACACTTAAGACATGGCCAAGCCAAGAGCGGCCACGCGAGAAAATGGCCGAAATGGGCGTTAACGCATTAAGCGACGCTGAGTTATTGGCGATTCTTTTAGGAACTGGCGTACGTGGCAAAGATGTGGTCACCTATGCGCGAGAACTACTGCATGCCTTTGACGGTATTGGCGGCATGTTGGCGGCGCCTAGCGCGGAATTGTTAGCACAACCTGGTTTGGGGCCCGCTCGAGTGATGCAACTGCAAGTTGTGATGGAGATCTCACGACGTTACCTCGCTTGGCAGTTACGGCGCGACGAGGGCTTTACCCAACCGTCAATGGTCCGCGATTATTTAACGGCGCAGTTGCGTCATCAGCAGCGTGAAGTGTTCGTAGTGTTGTTACTGGATAGCCAACACCGATTGCTTAAATACGTTGAGTTGTTTCACGGCACCATTAATGCCGCCCCAGTGTACCCCCGCGAAATTATAAAGTTGGTGATGCAGCATAATGCAGCAGCGGTGATCTTAGCTCATAACCACCCCTCAGGTGTGGCAGAACCTAGCCAGGCTGATCAGCGCGTCACAGAACGGCTGCAAAAAGCCCTTATGATGATCGATGTCGCCTTACTGGATCACTTTGTGATTGGTAGCGGAGAGCCAGTTTCGTTTGCCGAGCGCGGGCTATTGTAGTAAAGTAGCGCCACCATCAAGACGATCAGAAAAGATCAAAAAAATGCGTCGATCACTTGATTACTGAGCCGGATTACTGTATAAAATGCGCCCTCGGAATCAAGGCAAGGCCGCGATGGGCGACAGGCGAGCTTGAAGCAAATTTTGGAGTAAATAAACGATGTCACGAGTATGTCAAGTTACAGGAAAGCGTCCGGTTACCGGTAATAACCGTTCACACGCGCGCAATGCGACCAAGCGTCGTTTCCTGCCAAACCTACAATCACACCGCTTCTGGGTAGAATCAGAAAAGCGTTGGGTTAAGCTGCGTATTACCACTAAAGGTATGCGTATTATTGATAAAAACGGTATCGACTCTGTGCTCGCGGATCTGCGCGCACGTGGCGAAAAAGTGTAAGGAATTAAGCTATGCGCGATAAGATTCGTTTAGTATCTTCTGCCGGTACAGGTTTCTTCTACACTACCGACAAGAACAAGCGTAACATGCCAGAAAAGATGGAAATTAAAAAATTCGATCCAGTGGTACGTAAGCACGTAATGTTCAAAGAAGCGAAAATTAAGTAAGTTTCGAGTTATCGAAATGAACGCTAAAAAACCGGCCTCGTGTCGGTTTTTTTGTAGCTATCGCAAAATGACTACAAGGTAGGGTCGACGACGCCACCGATGCTGGTATTCAAACGGTACCAGCCGGTAATGCTATAACGATCACGCCGTCCGGCTTTGACTTCGTGAATAAACTCGTCACTTAAAAACACCACCAATGTGCCAGCTTGTGGCAAGATCGTTTCTAGTACTTGTCCATGCTCACCGTAGATCACCAATTCGCCACCGTCTTGCGGTTGCCAATCGTCATTGAGATAAAGCACCGTGCTAAGTAGCCGATTACTGCGGCCTTTAAACGCGTCTAGATGTTTGCGATAAAATGCACCCGGCGGGTAGTGTGCGAGGTGGCACTCATAATCGAATAAGCCCATAAAAAGGGCACCATTGAGCGCCAATCGAAGTCGTTCCATTAGTTGTAAGTAGCGCTGCTCTAGCAGGTACTCGGAACTTAACCAGCGTATTTTGTCTTGCCTGACCGCCGAGTTCGTGGTGTAGCTATCAGCACGCCCAATACCGGCCTGTTGCCATTGATGAGGGCCTAACCCTAGGCTGTAGCTATATAGCCTTTGGCAATGTTCGCTGGACATAAAGTTAGGTACAATAACGTAACCATCGGTTGCCAACTGCTCAAGCACTCTCGCATCGGCTGCGAGCGCGGTAGTAGAGAACTCTATCGATTCGGTTAGCATAGGCAAATCATCACTAAGTGGTTTCCTTGAGAGGCGCCCGGCAATATAGTGGACACCCTACCTAAAAACAAGATAAAAGAAGAGATCGAAGATGCCTGAACTACCGGAAGTTGAAGTAAGCCGCTTGGGTATTGCTCCACACCTTGAAGGGCAGACGATTGCTGCAGCAGTGGTGCGTGATCGGCGTTTACGTTGGCCGATTCCGGCGGCGGTAGAAGCGTTATCTGGAGCATTGATTCGCCAGGTAGAGCGGCGGGCAAAGTATTTGATTGTGCATACCACCAAAGGCTTCCTCATTCTTCACTTGGGAATGTCTGGTACCTTGCGAGTGGTGCCAAGCGAAAGCCTTGTGGTTAAACACGATCACTTCGATTTGCAGCTAGCGAATGGCCAGTGCCTGCGTTTTAATGACCCACGCCGCTTTGGGTGTGTGTTATTCAGTGCCGAGCATCCTGGCGAGAATCACCCGTTATTGAAAGATCTAGGTCCTGAGCCGCTCACCGAGGAATTTACCGCGCCTTATCTACACACCCGCGCGAAAGGTAAAACACAGGCGATTAAAACCTTTTTGATGGACAATCATGTGGTGGTTGGGGTAGGTAATATCTATGCCAATGAAGCATTATTTAAAGCGGGCATTCACCCTAAACGTGCCGCTCAACGAGTCAGTTTGAAGCGCTACCAGCAATTAGTGCCTATTATTAAAGAAACCTTAGCTGCCGCGATCGCACAAGGCGGCACGACACTGCAAGATTTTGCCCAAGCCGACGGCCAACCGGGCTACTTTAAGCAACACTTGAACGTGTATGGGCGGGGTGGCAAACAGTGTATGGTCTGCAAAACGCAATTGACCGAAATTCGTTTAGGTCAGCGTAGCACCGTGTATTGCAAAAAGTGCCAACGCTAAACTTAAGCCTACGCATGGCGCTGAAAGAACGCGCGCCAAACTTCCATGAAGCCGTCAGGGTCGCTAATAAAAGGTGCATGGCTGCAATGCGGAGCCACGTAAGCTTCACTGGTTGGGGCGAGTCGATCGATAGGTTCTACCACGCTGCTCGGTACCAATGCGTCGAGTCGGCCGTAGATCCGTAAATAAGGCATCGTGAGTTGCTGCAGTTGGCTGCGCAAGTCCACTTGCGCTAGCATATCAAGCCCTGCATCTAGTACTTCAACACTGGCCATGGGTTTACTAAACAACCATTCTTTTATAGCTTTCACATCCTGCTTGGCGTGTGGGCTACCCATTGACTGCAACGCGAGGAAACGTTCAACGGTACGACGGAAGTCTTTACTGAGCTGCCTGCCAAATTGGTTAAGCACCGACGGCTGGATACCCGGCCAGTGGGGCGGCTCCGCCGGGAAGTAAGGTGACGAGGCAACCGTGGTTAACGTTTGAATACGCTGCGGTTCGTCTAAGGCGAGCTGCGTGGCGACTAAGCCGCCCAGCGACCAACCGACAAGGTGACAGCGCGCCGGTAACGCCGCGCGGGTAAGCTCGCATAGCGTTGCAAAGGTTACTGGGCTATCACTAGGCCATGGCGACTCACCATAACCGGGCAAATCCAGCTGCGTTAAACGACCAAGTTCTGCTAACTGCGCTTTGATTGGGGTCCAGATCATGCTATTTAACCCCCAGCCGTGGAGTACAACAATATCCGCTCCAGTACCACTGACGTCTGAACAAACCTTGGTTACCATTACTCTTCCAATTGTCGCTTATGGAGGAGCGTATGGTACCCCTGCAGACACTTCTTGCCAAGCTGCCAGCGGGTTGCTGCTGGCTTTGCAAGCAAGGGTTACTTAGCTGTGAACAGCAGGGCCTGTGCCGCTCTTGCTTTGCTGACTTACCCCGACTACCACCAAATTCACTGCGTTGGCGCGGCCCACCGCAAGCTGACGGCTATGGTCGTTACTGGTTTGCGGCGTTGGCTTGGCAGTGTGATAGCCAACGCTTGGTGCGTGATTTCAAATTCCGCCGCTGTCCTGAATTGGCGAGTGTACTTGCACCGCTGCTAGCGGCGCACGTTTATGCCTGTTATCAACAGCATCGTCAATGTTGGCCCGACTTAATCGTGGCGATGCCTATGAGCAGAGTTCGTTGGCGCAAGCGTGGCTACAACCAAGCCGCATTGTTAGCTACTGAATTGGCGCAACTGTTGCAATTGCCGTTTGCAGCGGGGTTGTTACGGCGGCTGAATGACGAGGGCCAGCAACATCAACTCTCACGCACGCAACGCTGGCAGGCAATGGCCCATGCGTTGCACTGCACACGCTCGGTCAAAGGCTTAACCATTGCGGTGGTTGATGATGTATTAACAACGGGGGCTTCAGTGACCGCCGCCGCTGCAGCACTGCAACGGCGGGGAGCAAAAGCGGTTGATGTATGGGCCTTGTGTTACACCGAACCGCATCGAGCGGGACAACTTTAGTGAGCAGCCTCTTCCGCATCGGCGGCAGCCGCTGCGGCGTCTTCGTCATTGGAGGCGAAGGCGTTGATGGCTGGCGCCATGAAAATGGCATTACTCAAGAGTTTGGCGCTGCCCCAGAAGAACGCACGGAAGTTCACGTCATCAGCGAAACCAATGACCCGACCACCGCCGTAACGGTGCGCGACAATGGCTGCTTGATTAGCGAGAACTTCGCGGTTTTGTTTAGCGGCGTAACCGCTTAACAATGGCTCTTCTTGATAACGAGCCACGGTAATAAAGGGTGACTCAGGAACCTGCATGGCGTTAAGACTATTCTTGAATACCGGTAGCTGTTCCCGCGGGAAGCCGAAGGTAAGAGGATGACTGAGGTCAAGGTCAACACCAAAAATCGCCCCAGCGACTCGGCGCTTACCATAGTAGCTATCGCGATCAGCGTAGCTTAGTTCAGAGCTATCGAATTTTTCATCGAAGGCTTCGCTCTCAACAAAGTCGGCCGCCAAAATGTCGTTCCCGGCGAGCCATTTTGCACCACCCCGTTGGCCAATGATCACGCCGCCTTGGCGTACCCAACCTTGTAAACGCTTGGCGCTATTTTCATCGAGGGTGCGGTAGCTACCATCCACCATAACAATATGCGTATAACGGCTAAGGTCAACGCGACCCAAGCGATGGGTGTCAATCATCGATACCGGGATACCCACGTGACGGTCAAGGTAATACCAAGCTTCACCGTTTTCATACATGTTGGCGCCATCACCAACCAGCATCATTACGTTAACAGGCTCAACTGGACGAAGGTTCCGACTGCCAAGGTCCATACCTGCGGGGGTAAGGCCAGTGCTAATACTGTGCACTTTGAGCCCATTGCGTGCGGTGATGTCTTTGACTGTCTGTTGTACCTCGGCCCATGGTTGCTCTTGGTACGCTCGCGTAATGATCACGGCGCCAGCGTCAAAGCTATGCTGGCCTTCGGTTACTTTAGCTGTAAAGTCTTGACCGGCTTGGCGTACGTGAACACCTGCTTCGAGTAACTCTTGTAAAGCGCGCGGGGCAAAATAGTTATGCCAATCGAAACCGTAAGCATAGGCATCAGCCGTCATGGCTGCGCTGGAAGCTGCTTCAGCTGCTTGCCATGGTGAATCGCTGTGACGTATACGCGAGTCGGTGCGAGCGAACTTGAGGTTGAAAGCCAGTGGCAAGGTCCAACCGGAAACATCATAGAAGGTGTTATCGCGGAAGTTCTGCTGGGTGCTAAACATCGCACGAATTAAGCGATACTGTGGCTGCTCGAGAGGAACAAAGTAGCTGCTTCCTGGTTTGAAAGTTACGCCGTTCTCTTCAACTTCGCGAGTTAACGGATACACCTGAACTTGGTGTTGCGAAAGCAGTTCCAGCAAGCCTTCGACACGACCTGGATCGGTGTCATCACCGAACAGGTAGCCGCGGAAATCAGCGTCGTCGGCGAGTTCTAAACCACGTTTGAAGAACCGCTGCTGGTAGTCCAAGAACGCGGCTTTGTTCTCGTGCGCACCGTACATAGTGGTAAGCGAAGTGGTAAATTGGTTTTGAATCGTGAATGGGAACTCCACTAAGCCATTAATCGAGTCTTGTGCATGACCGCGACTCGAAGCTTGTTCAAACAAAATACCGATAGCGCCTTGCACGTCAGGGTAAGTTGAGCCTTTACCGATATAAAAGTCATCAAAGGCTTCTTCGGTGAAATACAAGCGGCCTTGCTCGTCAAGTGCTGCCGCGTGTCCCTCAGCCAATTTGGCGGTGAGCGTTACGTTTTCTTCGGGCGTATTTGGGTTACGACGGCTAGGAATGCCCGGTTGGAAAAAGAATGTGCTGTCGGTACCCATTTCATGAAAGTCGGTCAGCACATTAGGCTTCCACTTTTGGAAATTAACGATACGCGCCCGTGACTCAGGGTGTTGAAGTAATAACCAGTCACGGTTTAAGTCAAACCAATAGTGATTAACGCGGCCTCGCGGGGTGCCTTGAACGTGTTCGCGGTGCTGTGGATCTGCCACCAGGTTTTGGCTGCGGTGTTGATTCGCCCATTGTGCAAAGCGTGCAAGACCGTCTGGGTTAAAGCTAGGGTCGAGCAAAATAATGGTATCGCGCAATACCGCTTCAATTTTTTCGCCTTGAGCCGCTGCTAAGTAATACGCATAAAGTAGCGATGAATTACTGCCGCTTGGCTCGTCACCGTGAATACTGTACCCCATGTAAAGAACTAAGGGTGCTGTCTCAGGGTCGCCGTCACGCGTTGGGTCGGCAACCGCAAGGTGTGCATCACGTAAAGCATCAATATTTTGATGATTCTCTGGCGTGGTTACGGTAAGTAGTAGCAACGGGCGTTTTTCGTGTGTGCGACCGGTGTACTCGAGTTGAAAGCGATCACTTTTCGCCGCTAAAATCTCCATGTAACGCACCAGTTGGTCGTGGCGCACATGCCATTCGCCAACTTCGTAACCCAACACTTCTTGCGGCGTGGGAATACTAGGGTCATAGGTTACGTCTTGCGGGAGGTAGTCTTTCAAGGTGGCGCTTATTGCGCTCGTGCTCATTACGAGCAGCGCTAGAGCGAGAAACTTTAGATAACGCATAACAACTTCCTAAGCCAATGAAACATCAGCCTAAGCTAGCAAAATAAAGAATTAACCCCAAGCTGCTTACTATGCAATGACCGTTTTTTGCGATAAGATATACCCTAGTAAAACACTCAAGTATAGCAGTGAGGTGGTAACCCCATGATTCGTATTACAGAAAGCGCGCAAGCGCATTTTCGCAAATTACTTGCCGAGCAACCGGATAACACTAATGTCCGCGTGTTTGTGGTGAACCCGGGGACCCCGTCCGCAGAGTGTGGTGTATCGTATTGCCCACCAGACTCCGTAGAGCCTGATGATGAAACACTACCATTCTCTGGTTTTGATGCGGTGGTCGACTCTGGTAGCGCACCTTTTTTACAAGACGCGGTTATCGACTTTGAAGAGCAAGAGCTAGGCTCACAGCTCACGTTAAAAGCTCCTAATGCTAAAGCGCGTAAGGTCGATGATGACGCCCCGTTAATTGAACGGGTTGAATACCTGATCCAAGCTGAAATTAACCCGCAGCTGGCAAGTCATGGCGGTCATGTGGCGATTAATCAAATTACCGAAGACGGCTTTGCTATTTTGCAGTTCGGTGGTGGTTGTAACGGTTGTAGTATGGTTGATGTAACGCTTAAAGAAGGCATCGAAAAGCAATTGTTAGAACGTTTTCCAGCTGAGCTCAAAGGCGTGAAAGACGTGACTGAACACCAACACGGTGAACACTCCTACTACTAATGAACCCGAGCGGTTCGTAACTGCTTGACAGTGGGAAAGTGATCCCAAGCATTTTGCTCCTACGTAATGGTATTTGCCTATATCACAACGAGGAACAAACCATGAATGGGATCACTAAACTAAGTATACCTGCTCTAGCCGTGTTAATGCTAGCCGCGTGCGGCAGCGATAACGATGACCAAGCGGTTGTTATTGAGCCACCTCCACCGCCTCCGGCTTCGACTTATGTTCGCATCCACCACAGTGTCGCGGATGCTCCAGATGTTAATGTCTTACTCGATGGTGACGCAGCCCTCGAAGGCGTTCCTTTTGGTGCGTCATCGGGCGTCATCGAGCTTTCGGCGGCGACCTACAGTATTCAAGTCGATGGTATTTTGCCTGATGCCAACACCGCTACCGTTATCGGTCCTGCAGATGTAGAGCTGTCAGGCGATATGCGCTATGAAGTGTTCGCGGTGGGAAAAGTCGGTGACGGATCAATAGCGCCGCTGATTTTTGCCAACGACTTCAGTGCAGTGACCGAAGGCAATGCTCGCGTTGAAGTCGTGCACGCAGCGCCAGACGCACCACCGGTCGATATCTATGTAACAGCACCGGGCGCAGACCTTAGCGTTGAATCGGCGGTAACAACGTTGTCTTTTACCGATAATTCCGGCCAAGTAGAAGTGCCAGCGGGTGACTACCAAGTGCGAATTACCGTCGCTGGTGAGCCTGCAACGGTTGTTTACGACAGTGGCACGTTAGAGTTCGCCGACGGTGCTGATCTAGTCGTCGCTGCGGTGACGAACACCATGACTGGAGCTTCGCCCGTGATGCTACAAGTCGCAGACGGTGAGACCGCGGTGTTAGTTCCTGACGTTGCTGCGGGTGCGGAAATTCGCGTGGTTCATGCGAGTGCCGATGCGCCAGCGGTTGATGTGACAGTTAATAATGCCGCCGAACCTGCAATTGCTGGCCTAGAATTTCTCCAAGCGACAGGTTTTATCAACTTGCCAGCTGCAGACTACCAAATTGATGTAGCGGCTGCGGGCGGTACACCGGTGGTGTTAGATGATGTGCCTTTGAGTCTCATGACCAACGATCAACTTAGCGTTTATGCGGTGGGCGCGTTAGGTGACAGCTCGTTAACCTTAGCTGCGGTTACTGACATGCAGCGTCGCGTTGCAACAGAAGCGCAAATTCAACTGGTGCATGCGTCACCAAGTGCTGGAAATGTTGATATTTATGTAACCACAACCGATGATCTTAGTAACGCAACGCCAGCCTTTGCCGATATCCCTTTTAATGCTGAAGCGCTTGTTTCAACAGGCTATGTATCGTTGCTGCCTGGCGACTACGTGGTCACGGTTACTGCGACCGGCACCACCACAGCTGCCATTGGCCCAATCAGTTTGAGCCTAGAAGGCGGTGGTATTTACACTGCAGCTGCGGTCGATGCAACCGGTGGCGGCTTACCGCCTCAACTACTGCTACTCGACGATTTGCTAGTTGAATAATGGGTGCTACTGGTGTGCGGTTTTGCGAACAAGCGTAAATAAAGCCACTGGCTTACCCCGCGCGCTAACAGAAAACCACTTAATGCCAACCACAGTCCGTGGTTGGCATTTTCTTTACTGAAGCCAAAGGCTGCAATGCACCAAAGTGGTGCAAAAACCAACAATGCACTTGCTGCCATGGTGTCGCGCATGGCACGTGTATAGCCAAGGCCAATAAACACGCCATCAAAGTAGTAACTCCAGTGACCAAGCAAGGGAAGTACGTAAATCCATGGCAGGTAGCGCTGGGCGGTGCTAATGACCTCAGGTAAGTCGGTAAGTAGGGTAATCACCTGATCGCCTGCGAGCCAAAATACCGAGCTATAGCTGAGTGCAAACACGCACGACCAGAGGAGGGTCAATCGTAGCCAGTAGCTCACCTCGGCTCGTTTGCCACGACCAATGGCTGCCCCAACGAGGGCTTCAACAGCGTAGGCGATACCGTCGAGGCCGAGAGATATCAGCATCAAAAATTGCATCAAAACGGCGTTCACGGCGACATAGATATCACCAAAACGTGCCGCGTAACCGGTCATTGTTGCCATACACAGCTGCAATATCAACGATCGCAAAAACACATCACGATTCATACCGAGAAACCGTTGAAAATAATGACGCTGAAGCTGCCACGACTGCTTGAAGTGAAGCAGCTTTCGGATCATCCATAGGCCTAATACTGCGGTGCTAACTTCCGCAGCAACCGATGCCCAAGCGGCTCCGGCAACGTTCATGTCGAGGCCGAGAATTAGAATGACGTCGGCGGTGACGTTAATGGCATTGGTAAAAATAACTAAGAGCATCGCGTGGCGACTCTGTTGTCGACCGAGTAGTACGCCTAATACCACTAAGTTGATGAGCGCTGCGGGTGCAGCCCACATGCGTATTTCGATATAGTGACTAGCGAAGCCTTTAAGCTCGTCGCTCGGGGCAATGAGCCACCATGCCAGTTCCAATAAAACCGGCGTTAGGACAATCAAGGTCGCACCAAGAGCCAAGGCAAACGTTAGTGCATGTAAACTAACTTGCCGTTGTTCGGCGAGGTTTTCGCGACCAAAAGCGCGGGCGATTTCACCGGTGGTGGTCATACGCAAGAAAATAGCTAATAAAAAGATAAAACTCACTACCATTGCGCCTAGGGCAACGGCACTTAGGTAGATTGCATCGGGTAGATGACCTATGATGGCGGTATCAACAAGGCCCAATAAAGGCGCAGCAATATTGGAAATGATCATCGGTAAAGCGATGGCAAAAATTTTTCGGTGTGCTGGCCAAGAGCCCCAAAACCTATGGAGGTGAAGAGTGCGTTCGTTTTTGCTTGGCGTGGTTTGGCTCATCTGTATCCCTTTAGGCATCTCTACATCCCATGCCGCAGAGCATGGCGTGGTGGTGCTGCAATACCACCATGTGGGAGATGATACACCGCGGGTGACCTCAGTTACAGCGGCGGAGTTAGCGCAGCACTTTGGTTTTTTGGTTGAAAACGACTTTAACGTTATCTCGCTAAGTCAGGCGCAAAAGCTGATCACCAGTGGTGAACCGGTACCGGATAAAACCGTTGCTATTACCTTTGATGATGGCTGGCGCAACCTTTATGACAATGGCCTGCAGGTTTTTAAGCAGTTCAATTTGCCCTTCACTGTGTTTGTGAACCCAGAGCTGATGGCAGAGTCGCCGCATCTCTATTTGAGCTGGCAGCAGTTGAGTGAATTGGCTGACTATGGGGCCTCAGTTGCGAACCACTCAAGCACCCATACGCACATGACCTGGCAACAGGCGGGAGAGTCGAAAAGCCAATGGCTAGAACGTCAAAAGAAGGACGTTTTGGCGGCGCAGGCTGCTCTTGATTCTGCGCTTGATGGTGAACAGCCACAGCACTTTGCCTATCCGTATGGCGAATTTAATCCGCAATTAGCCGCACTACTCGAACAACTCGGCTTTATCGCATTCGGCCAACATTCAGGCCCTTGGGGAGCGACCACACCACGTGCCGCAATACCTCGTTTCCCAGCGTCTGGGCATTATGCAAACCTAACCACGTTGAAGACCAAACTGTTAAGCCTGCCGTTACCTGCACGAACCGTGGAGCCTGCCTCAATGGTGCTCGAAAAGGGTAGCGATGAGGTCGCCGTGGAATTGAGTGTGCGCGACATAGACGACTTTAGCATCGACGGCTTGAACTGCTTTTATCAAGGTCAGCAGATAAACCCCACGAAGCAAGCAGCGGGTGCTTCCCAAGGGCAGGGCTGGCAGCTATCGTTAACTTTAGAAAAGCCGCCTTTAGGCCGCTCACGAGTAAATTGTACGGTGGCAAGCCAATCGGCTCAGGGGCGTTTCTATTGGTATTCGGTGCCGTTGGTGCGCCCCAATGAGCAGGGGCGCTGGCCGGATTAAGGGTTAGCGATATTGCTGGCTAATAATTTGAAAGTCTTCGGCCATTTGTTGCATATCAACGGTTGGCACCTGGCCCGGTGTTTGCTTGGCTTTGAAAATGGCCTGACGGTTGCCATCAGGGTTCACTAGTACAATCGCTGAACTGTGATTCACCAGGTAGTCTACTTCGCCCTCAGCTGGTATCGAATACATCAGCCCTAAGCCATTAACGAACGGGTAAAGGTTTTTGTGCTCGGCCCGAACGCCAAGAAACTCTTTACCAAAATAGGTCGTGTAGGCGGCCAATTTCTGTTGCGTGTCTCGCTTGGGATCAACACTTACCAGCCACACTTTCACGGGCTGACTGGTTACCGAAGCTAGTTGCGGTAAAATCTTCTTAAAGTCGGCCATGGTGGTGGGGCAGATGTCTGGACAGGAAGTGTAGCCGGTGAAGAGGAATGTCCACTGACCAGTCAAGTCGGCATTAGTGACATCACCACCGTTGTGCCCCTTAAGCATAAAGGGTTCCATTTCGCGTGGCGGTTCATAAACTAATGCCTGTGGTTGCGGCTGTGGCAGGCTATTAAAAATAACCACGCCAGCAAGCAACGCGACAATAGCAACGACACTGACGAGAAGTTTTTGCATGGAAGTTAAGGTCCTTTTGATTGCATTAAAACGCCGGGGTGACGACGTAGTGATCCACAAGCAGCAACACAAACAATAGCATTAATTGCCAAATTGAAAAGGTGAACATGCTATAGGCCGTATGTTTCGAAGGCGCAAACTTAAGCTTCCAAGCA
Organism: Pseudidiomarina piscicola; assembly: GCF_902806985.1. Lineage (GTDB taxonomy): Bacteria > Pseudomonadota > Gammaproteobacteria > Enterobacterales > Alteromonadaceae > Pseudidiomarina > Pseudidiomarina piscicola. Next base: position 138,490 of record NZ_CADCXY010000002.1, on the reverse strand, counting down.
TAAACCAAAAACCAGATGCTAAGTATGCTCGAGCCGACCAAGTAGATAACCCCCGACATGCCAACGATATAGGGCAGCAGACAAATAATTGCCAGCAAAATGGTGTACAACAAAATGCAGGTTTTGGTGAACTCGATGCCGTGTGTCACCGGCAGCATCGGAATATTTGCTTTGGCATAGTCTTTCGCACGATGTACCGCGAGGGCCCAAAAATGTGGCGGCGTCCAGGTAAACACGATCATCACCAGCAGAATCGCAAAGGGATGAATTTCGTTGGTGACGGCAGTCCAGCCTAACAATGGTGGCGCGGCGCCTGCAAGACCACCAATCACAATGTTTTGCGGGGTGGCGCGCTTTAAGTACATGGTGTAGATGATGGCGTAGCCAACCAAACTGAGAAGGGTTAACCATGCGGTGAGCATATTCACCCAGATCGCCAATACGGCGAACCCTAACGCACCTATGATCGTGGCAAAGCTAATCACGTGGCGTGGCGATAACACCCCTGAAGGTAGTGGGCGACGCAAGGTACGCGCCATTTGCGCATCAATGTGACGATCCACTAAGTGGTTCACGGCTGCGGCGGAGCCTGACATTAGTCCGATACCGACCATCGCTGGGGTTACCACCGCCCAGCCAACCCAAGTTGGACTGGCTAAACACATTCCCACCAATGCGGTCAGTAGCAGTAATAACACTACTCTAGGCTTGGTTAGTTCAAGGTAATCACGCCAATGGGCGTGCCTTTTATACGTCATCTCTGTCATACCATTTACTTCCTTTTCGTCGCCTTTTTTAGAATTTAAGCGTGGCGTACGAGTTTATAATTCAGACTTACCAAACTAAGCAGTAACAATGCGCCGACCAAGTTGTGGGCCACTGCAACGCTTAATGGCAACATCAGCACTACGTTACTAAGCCCTAAAAGCAATTGCACAACGAGTGCTAAGCTCACCCAGCCAAGGCTACTACGAATGACCGATGATTGCGCTAAACGGTAGCCACGTATCAGCAACAGCCCGACCACGATAAGCGTAATGACTGCGCCTATACGGTGCGCAACGTGCATGGTCATGCGTTCTGCGTAGTCATGCGCACCATATTGGTAGGTCACGGCTTCAGGAACCGAGAAGGCTCCGGCAATATCGAGCTGGCTTTGCCAGTCGGCTTCGCAAATGGGCAGCTCAGTACAGGCCATAGCGGCATAGTTTGCCGCCACCCAACCACCTAGAGCAATTTGCGCAACCACAACCAATAACGCAAACATGGCAAAACCTGATAGTCGTCTTACTTTTGCATCGCCCATGGGCAAATGAATTCGTTTTAGACGTAACCTTAATAGGTACAGTAGTGATAATGTCGTAAAGCCGCCGAGTAAGTGGCCCATGACAATGAGTGGCTGTAGGTTCAAGGTGACGGTCCACATGCCCAAAGCGGCTTGGAAAATAACCAGTGCCAACAATAATAAAGGCAGTTTGACTGGTGTTTCTGCATGTTTACGTACCCGCGCAATGGCGCTGATGGCAATAAACAGAATAAAAAGCCCTAGGGTGCCGGCCGCATAGCGGTGCACCATCTCGTTCCATGCTTTGTTGTGTTCAAGCGGTGCGTCGGGGAAACGCGCCTGTGCTGCGGCGGCTTTATCGGCATCCATGGGCACGCTTAAGTGGCCGTAACAGCCCGGCCAGTCTGGGCAGCCAAGCCCTGCATCAGTAAGCCTGGTGTAAGCACCGAGAACAATCACCACCAACGCTAAAACAATACTAAAATTAACCAGCGCACGCATAGATCACCCAATCCGTGAAAGTTTAAGCAAAGTGCGCAGGTCTGAGAGCAAATTTTTTGCCTCGGCACGCATGGCTTCTTCATCGCCAAAGGTTTCGTAGTGCAGCATTACGTTGCCCATGGGGTCGATAATAAACAGTCGATAGGGGGGCAGGTCACTCAGCGCATCAGCGAACGCGGGGTTAACGATCGATGTCACCAGTGGGGTTTGGTTTAGGTCAAATGAAAGTTCGTTGCGACTGAACACCAGCGGCTTAACACGGTCACTTTCTTTCCCTAAGGCAACGTCTAATTGATTCATGGCATAGAGGCCTTGCTCGCATTTTGCGCCGCACGCTTCATCGGCCACCAAAGCAACGCGCCAACCTTCAGGCAGCTGTGCCTGCAGGGCTTCGTTGAGCTTGATAGGCGGCATCAACATGGTTCCTTTGTTCGTCGCAGCGCCTTGGTACCAGCTTTGGTCAAGCACAAATTTTGCCCCGATCACTGGTAGGGCGAAGGCTAACACGACACCGATGAGCGTCGCGCGAGATTTCTTAACTGAGGTCATGCTCATTCCTTTTTTGTTTTCGTTATGGAACGACGAGCTAATATAAATATGACGAACGCGGCAATAGCTAGCGAGAACCACTGTAACGCGTAAGCTTGGTGCTTCTCTGGCTTCATCACTTGCGGCTGCCAATGGCGCGGCCAGCCATAATCTTCTGCCTCTGAGAGTAGCACTAGATAGTCAGCGATGGGAAGCTCTAGCGCATCGCCAATTGCCTTGAAATCGAGCTGTTGTACCCGCCATGGCGAAGGCCCTGGTTCAATAATTTGGTCCGCCAAGGTAAAGGCATCCTGAGCTGGATGATAAAGCCAGCCGCTGACCTGCACTGTGCCAGTAGGTAGTTCGAGTTCGGGTAATTGCTGACGACTAGCGCCCAGCGGAACCCAACCAAGGTTTACCGGTATTAACTGCTGACGATCTTCGCTGGTGAGCAGCCCGATCACTTGATACCCCACTTTACCTTGGTAAATTTTATTATCCAGTAGCAAGTAGTCTTCGGCAAAACGGCCACTCAGTTGCACAGGGCTATAACGTGTACTTGCCTTAGGTTGGTCGGGTAAGGGGGGAAACTGAGCTTGGTTCAGAGCGCTCTGTGCGGCGGCAAAATCGTCAAACAATTGCTGTTTTTCAGCGGCGCGGTCGAGCTGCCAAAATCCAAGCTTGACCAGAAAGCCAATTGCCAGCACAGTGATAAGCGTTGCGAACGTGGTGCCTGCGCGCATCAGCCGATACCAAAACAGGATTTTAGAATGATTATTACTGCAAAAGTCATCTTGGTACTACTCATGTTATTTATGGTCTTTAACCTTATGCGCGCATTATTAGCAATGCTACGGGATGATCCGACCCAACCATCCATGACTCGTTTCCTTGGTCGCCGTGTTGGCGCATCGATACTTGCTATTGTGATTATCGTAGTGCTGATGGCAACGGGCGTTTTAGATCCTAATCCGCGACCTTACTGAGGTAAACTCAGCAGGTCGCGTTAGGCGAGCGTTATAGAATATAAACGAAAATGAACAAGCAGACCCAGACCACGTCGACAAAGTGCCAGTACCAACTTGTCGCCTGAAAGGCAAAGTGGCTTTCAGGTGTGAAGTGGCCTTTTAACACCCGGAAGAACATGACAATAAGCATGATCGTACCCAAGGTCACGTGCATTCCGTGGAAGCCTGTCAGCATATAGAAAGTATTGCCATATACGCCGGAATCCAAGGTTAAACCGAGTTCTTCATAGGCATGGACATACTCCGCGCCCTGCATATATAAGAAGATACAACCAAGCACTATGGTCACACCTAGCCATACGGTAAGCTGTTTGCGTTTACCTTTCTCTAAACCAACGTGGGCAAAGTGACAGGTAAATGACGAGGCGATAAGGATCAACGTGTTATAGAGTGGTAACCCTAACCAACCCATTGCACCTGATTCAGTTCCGCCTGGGGTCTCAGTAAGCGGCCATATCGCTTCGAAGCCTGGCCACAGTACTTCGTTGGTCATGGCGTTATTGCCGGCGCCACCGAGCCATTCAACAGCGATGGTGCGTGCATAGAATAGCGCGCCAAAGAACGCCGCAAAGAACATAATCTCAGAGAAGATAAACCATGCCATGCCTTGACGGTAAGAATGACCTAACTGTTTGCTATAGAGCCCAGACATCGACTCGTTAATTTGGTCACGAAACCAACCAAACAGCATGATCAAAATAACGGCGATACCACCGAGCAGCACGTTAGAGCCCCAGCCCTCGGTTTCATTCTTCATATCAATGACGGTATGGCCAGCTCCAAAGGCAATCAGCCCTAAGCCAATGGCACCCACGATGGGCCATGGACTTGATGCTGGCACATAATATTTTTCATGTTTTTGTTCTGCCATTGCAAAAATCCTCAGTTCACTGGCTGTGCGATCGCAGCCAGAGCATCAGGTGTAGCGTTTTCTGTCATGTCATACATCGTATACGACAGCGTAACAGTATGAATATGTTCAGGAATATCAGGGTCTAAATAGAATTGCATCGGCATCGCCGTTTTCGACTCGGCGGCAAGTGGCTGCTGATTGAAGCAAAAACACTCAACCTTGTTTAAATACAACGATGCTTCCCCTGGTGCAACCGATGGAATCGCTTGGGCGATCATATTTTGCCCCGTCGGGTTATTTGCCAAGAAGTTTACAACCTTGGTTTCCCCCGGGTGGATGCGTACCGAGCTGACTTCCGGCTCGAAGCCCCAGGGCATTCCTTTATTCACACGCGTAATAAATTGTACGTTTACGGTTCGATTGGTATCCACCGACCTCGTGTTTGCGGCCGCTTGCCCATCGGTAAAGCGGCCGTTAAAACCGGTAATGTCACAGAACACGTTGTACAGTGGCACCAAGGCAAAACCGAACGCGAACATGCCGACGACTGTTAGTAACAGTCGCCGAATGATGCGTGTATTGTCCGGCTTTGTTGGTTGCTCTGCCATGTTACTTCACCTCTGGTGGTGTATCGAAGGTGTGGTACGGAGCCGGTGAAGGCACTGTCCACTCAAGACCTTCCGCGCCTTCCCAAGGCTTGGCTGGAGCTTTCTTGCCACCTTTAACACATTTGATTACCAACCAGAGGAAGATCAGTTGCGATAGGCCAAACGCAAAGCCACCGATACTGACAATTTGGTTAATATCGGCAAACTGCACCGAGTAATCGGGAATGCGCCTTGGCATCCCGGCTAAGCCAGCAAAATGCATCGGGAAGAACAGTACGTTCACGGAAATCAGTGACGCCCAAAAATGCAGTTTCGCTAGACCTTCATCGTACATATGGCCGGTCCACTTAGGTAGCCAGTAATACGCTGCCGCCATAATGGAGAAGATTGCGCCACTTACCAATACATAGTGGAAGTGCGCCACCACGAAGTAAGTATCATGATACTGGAAGTCCACTGGGGTAATCGCCAGCATGAGGCCGGAGAATCCACCTATGGTGAACAAAATCACAAAGGCTAAGGCGAATAACATGGGCGTTTCAAAGCTAATTGAGCCGCGCCACATGGTGGCGACCCAGTTAAACACTTTGACCCCTGTCGGCACCGATATCAACATGGTGCAATACATGAAGAAGAGCTCAGCAAACACCGGCATACCCGTGGTGAACATATGGTGTGCCCAGACCAAGAAAGACAATCCAGCAATTGCTGCGGTGGCGTATACCATCGACGAATAACCAAATAGCCGTTTGCGGGAAAACGCTGGAATAATTGCTGAGACGATACCAAACGACGGCAAAATCATGATGTAGACTTCGGGATGCCCAAAGAACCAGAAAATATGCTGGAACATGACCGGATCACCACCGCCGGCGGCATCAAAGAAGCTGGTACCAAAATACTTATCCGTGAGCACCATGGTCACTGCACCGGCAAGCACCGGCATTACGGCAATCAACAGGAAGGCAGTAATAAACCACGTCCAAACGAATAACGGCATCTTCATATAAGACATGCCCGGCGCGCGCATATTCATAATAGTGACGATAACGTTAATCGCCCCCATGATGGATGAAATACCCATGATGTGCACCGAGAACACAAACAACGCTGTAGAGTCGCTACTGTAGGTGGTCGACAGTGGTGCGTAGAAAGTCCAACCAAAGGCTGGGCCACCACCTTCCATAAACAGCGAGGCAAGCAAAATAGCGAAGGCAAACGGAAGTATCCAGAAGCTCCAGTTATTCATCCGTGGTAATGCCATATCTGGTGCGCCGATCATCATCGGAATCATCCAGTTTGCCAAGCCCGTGAAGGCTGGCATCACCGCCCCGAAAACCATGATCAGGCCGTGCACCGTGGTCATCTGGTTAAAGAAGTGTGGGTCGACAAGTTGTAACCCCGGTTGGAATAGCTCGGCGCGGATCACCATCGCCATTGAGCCACCGACCAAAAACATAATAAAACTGAACCAAAGGTACATCGAACCGATGTCTTTATGGTTCGTGGTAAATAGCCAGCGGGTAATTCCCGACGGCGCATGGTGGTGATGATCGTCGTGCTGATCCATCTCGCCAACAACTGTGCTCATAGTCAGGTCTCCCTTATTCGTTCATAAAAGCGTTAACGTCTGAGGCTTGCACGGTTTCGCCCGTGTCATTACCCCACGCATTACGCTCGTACGTGATAACGGCGGCAAGTTCACGCAGGCTTAGCTGGTTGCCAAAGGCCTGCATCGATGTTCCTGTTTTACCGTTGACGACAATATCAATGTGTCCATTCATATCGTTCAATGCCATAGGTGAGCCTTTCAGAGCAGGAAACACGCCTGGAATACCTTCGCCGCTTGCCTGATGGCATGCCGCACAGCTGCCTAAATAGACTTGTTCACCAAGGTCCATCAGCTCGTCCATGTCCATCGACATCGCCAGCAATCGCTGCTCTTCTTCTTTGGCCTTGCGCTGAATCTCTTCTTGCTCGGCTAGCCAAGCATCGTATTCGGCGGGGGTTTTAGCGATTACCACCACAGGCATAAAGCCGTGGTCTTTGCCGCAAAGTTCAGCACATTGCCCACGGTAGATACCCGGTTCGTCCACTTGCGTCCACGTTTCGTTGATAAATCCTGGGTTAGCATCTTTTTTGACAGCGAAGTCTGGTACCCACCATGAGTGGATAACATCGTCAGAGGTGATCAAAAACCGTACTTTGCGATCCGTCGGAATCACCAGAGGGCGATCGACTTCAAGCAAGTAGTTTTCACCTTTCTCAAGTCTGTTTTCGATTTGCTGACGTGGCGTGGCCAGCAAACTAAAGTATTCAACATCGCTGTCAAAATACTTGTAGTGCCATTTCCACTGTGAACCTGTCACTAAGACAGTCACGTCGGCTTCAGACGTATCTTCCATGGCGATCAGTGTTGATGTGGCGGGAATCGCCATACCAATAAGAATCAAAAATGGAATAATGGTCCAGAGAATTTCGACCTTGATATTTTCGTGGAAAGTTGCAGGCTTCCGACCCTTTGATTTGCGGTGGCGAATCATGGACCAGAACATTGCACCAAACACGACCACGCCAATGACACAACAGATATAAAATATCGTCATGTGCAAATCGTAGACGCGTTGGCTAATCTCAGTAACGCCCTGAGTTAAGTTCAACTGCGATTGCGCTTGTGCGGCTATGGGAGTCATAGCTGCTAGCGCGGTGATGAGTCTAATACTCACGCGACATCTCCTCTCATTCTTCCGACGCGGTCTTCGCCGCGAATACACCGAAGTGCGAGCCTGAAGAACAAAGAGGTGAGCAGAAAAAGGAACAGCATTTCTGACAAGAAAAATCGCTTTCCCCACTAACCCTTTGTTGTTTTGTATCAATAGTTATTGTTATTTAGTGTGTTAGCAGTAAGCTGCTCGATCAAAATACCATGAGTAGCTGAAAAAGCCACCGCAAAAGTTAAGATATTTCGACTTTCAATAAAAAAAGGCTGCCGAAGCAGCCTTGCAGGGAAACCTTCTCAACTAGTGGAGTGGGGATTGAGAAGGTTGTTCGTGGAAGATAAAGCTATGGGTCGCGCTGACTTTGCTGGCCATTTTTAAGCGCTGTGCGACACGAGGTGACGAGAAGTCGCCTAAGAAACTCAGCACAACGCTACTGGTTGCAGCGAGCAAAGCTTGTTCGGTCGCCCACTCGCGCTGGTCTGCATCGCGGCCCGCTACCCAGCGAATTCGTGCACGGCTAACACCGGCATTGACCAACTGCTGAATTGCATCGCGATTGCCGCCAATCACTGTCACCCACTGCTTGGTTCGCAGGGCCAACGACTGTATGCGCGGCATTAAACTGGCAAAATCATCGTTTGAAAGATTGCTGTCATCGTGATGTGGCAGCGTGTTATCTGCAAGTTCATGACTTGCATGTGGGTAGTTGTATCTCATAACCATGCTCCATTTCGAATCACGCCGACCGCTAAGCCTTCAATGGTGAAGTGCTGGTGTGTTAGGTCGACCTGAATAGGGGAAAACTCTTGATTTTCTGGATGCAGTAGTACTTTATTTCCTTTTCGTTCAAAGCGTTTGACAGTCACGTCGTCTTCAACACGGGCGACCACAACTTGGCCGTTGCGTGCTTCATGAGTGCTGTGCACCGCGAGTAAATCACCGTCTAAAATGCCAATGTCTTTCATACTCATACCATTGACCCGTAATAGAAAGTCGGCATGGGGACGGAATAAGTTCTGGTCGACCGCGTAATGGCTTTCAATATGTTCTAGCGCTAAAATAGGTTCGCCGGCAGCGACCTGACCAATCAGCGGCAAGCCCTCAGGAATGTCCTCGTCGTTCGCGCCGATGAGTCGAATACCGCGCGACATGCCCGGAAGCATTTCAATAACACCTTTTTTCGCTAATGCTTTAAGGTGTTCTTCTGCGGAGTTTGCCGAGCGAAAGCCAAGTCGGGCAGCGATTTCTGCGCGCGTTGGTGGCATACCAGTGGCTTCAATTGTATCTTTGATCAGATCCAATATTTCTTGTTGTCGGGGCGTTAAAGGTCGCATCTTGATACCTGTTTATTCATACAGTGATACTGTGAGTATATACAGGTGTTTTAAGATCGCAACTTTTTTGCACAAAAAATTTTCTATCGGCAAACAAAAACAAAGAATGGTATCCTTTAATGAGTTGAATTGAGTAAGGGGAACTCATGAGTTGGAGAGGCCTTGTTGCCAAATTGCTTTATTGGCCAGTACGTTGGCTAACGCGCTTTGAAACCATTTTTGATGCTGAGGTTGACGCAGATAAGACTGCTGACGGCACCTCACAACATGTGGTGTATGTGATGCGCTCGACCTCTGTGACCGATTTTTTGGTGGCCCAACGCGCCGTGCGCAAAGCCGGCTTGCCTGCGTTGACCGACCCCCTGATCATTAATGGTCACCGCCACGCCCGAGTGATGTACCTCGAACAAGCAGAGGCGGAAACCAATGAAGTGGCCATCGAAGAATTTTTAGACCTGCTGCAAAGTCACCAAAAAGAGCGGCAGCTTAATATACAGTTAATGCCACTGGGTCTGTTCTGGGGCCGTAAAGCGGGGCAAGAGCGGCGCGAAGGCAACACCATGGTCGCCGATCTCGATAACCCTGGGCGTTGGCGTAAATTTTGGTTGGTGTTGTTTTCTGGCCGTCATGTGCTGGTTCGTGGCAGTCGACCCGTAAGTTTACGTAATATGGCAGACCAGCATGGCGCCAGCCGTCGTGTCGCGCATAAGTTGGCTCGCGTTGCGCGCGTCCACTTTGTGCGGGTTCGGCACGCCGTAGCGGGTCCAAAACTGGCGGAGCGCCAGCGGGTGATCGCTGAGCTGTTGGAAACTGCAGCACTGAAGAAGGCCATCGCCGACGAAGCGAAGAGTAAAAAGATAAGCCTCGAAAAAGCGCATAAACGCGCTTACGGCTACCTTGATGAAATCTCCGCCAATTACAGCGACTTTCTAGTACGTATACTCGATCGCTTTATGGGCTGGATGTGGAGTCGTATTTACAATGGCGTGCATGTAGAGGGGGGCGATCGTATTCGCAGTCTCGCTCAGGCCGGACACGAGGTGGTTTATGTGCCGTGCCATCGCAGCCACATGGATTACCTGTTGCTCAGTTACGTGATTTATAAAGAAGGCCTAGTGCCACCGCATATTGCGGCGGGTGTGAACCTCGACTTTTTCCCCGCCGGTCCGTTATTTCGCCGCGGTGGCGCATTTTTCATTCGCCGCAGCTTCAAGGGCAATAAGCTTTATGCTGCGGTATTTAGAGAATACCTTAACCGGCTATTCCAAAAAGGCTATCCGGTTGAGTATTTTCCAGAAGGTGGTCGTAGCCGCACGGGTCGTTTATTAACGCCGAAAACCGGCATGATCGCCATGACCGTGCAAGGCATGCTGCGCGGACAACAACGGCCGATGTCTATTGTTCCGGTGTACCTTGGCTATGAGCATGTCATGGAAGTTGGAACCTATTTAAAAGAGTTAAAAGGCAAGTCGAAAGAGAAAGAATCGCTGTGGCAGGTGCTTTCTAGCATTCGCCACCTGCGTAATTTCGGTCAAGGCTATGTCACTTTTGGTGAACCCATTAACGTTGGGCAAACACTCGATCAACTGACGCCTCATTGGCAAGAGTCCATTACACATGGTGCCGAAGAGCCGGCGCGACCGAAATGGTTAACGCCGACGGTAAATTTGCTTGCTGAGCAAATTATGCAACGCATTAACGATGCGGCGGGCCTCAATAGTGTTAATTTAACGGCCCTTGCACTGCTTAGTTCAGAGCAGTACAGCCTGTCGCGTGAAGAGCTAGAGGCGCAACTCGAGGTTTATACCAAATTGCTGCGCGACGTACCCTATAGCAGCAATGCGCATGTGCCCTCAGAATCCGGTAAAGAACTGTGGCAACTGGCGCAACGCCAAGACAAATTCACCGTAGAATCCGACTCGATGGGTGAGATGATTCGACTTGATGGCACTTCGGCCATCGCCATGACGTATTACCGTAATAACATCATGCATATGGTGATTGTACCGGCGATTATTGCGGCCTATGCGTGTGCGCACCCGCGTTTTAAGCAAGCCGATCTGGTGCATTTGTTGGAGCAAGTACAGCCGCTGTTAAAAGAAGAGCTGTTTATCAGTCACGCGCGTGAAGACATGGCGCTGTGGTCACAGGCGTTACTCGATCACTTGCATAGCGAGGGCATGATTAACCTCGTCGGTGATAATGAATACGCAACGGTCGCCCGCGATAGTTCGGCGTACTTCCGCTTGCAACTGCTGGCGAGAGCCGCGAGTGAAACCTTGCAACGCTATGCTATTTTATTTGAATTATTGCAGCAAGGTGGCGCTCAGGGTCGCGCACAACTTGAGCGCGCGGCCGTTGAATTGGCTGAGCGATTAAGTGCCATGCATGGTGTCAATGCGCCTGAGTTCTTCGACAAAAAGCTATTAAGCGCGCTTATTTCGACCTTGAAGCGTGAAGACTTTATTGAAGTGAACCAAGAGGGCAACTTCGTCGCCCATGCAGATGTGGGAGCGCTTAGCGATACCATCGACCGATTGCTGGAGCCGGCGGTGGTACAAACCATCCGCCAAGCAGTGCAGCGTCGCTTGCAGGCTTAGTACCAATAGCTCGCAGCAATGGCTGCTGCGAGCACCCAGCCGACATGGTTATTGTGTAAAAACGCTTGAAAACAGCGTTGCGGCTCGCGGTAAAAAATCATTACCTGCTGCCAAGCAAACAACAGCGTTATGATGATTAGCCCGAGCCAATAAAGCCAGCCGAAGTTTAGTAACCAACCCAACCAAAACATAAGCCCCAAGGTGGCGAGTTGCAGTAATGCGATAGCGAGCTTGTCAAAACCGCCGAAAAGTATCGCGGTCGACTTCACCCCAATTTTGACATCATCGGCACGATCGGCCATGGCGTATTCCGTATCGTAGGCCACGGTCCAGCAAATGTTTGCGGCAAACAGTACCCATGCCACCAAGGGTAACCCCTGCTCTAGGGCAGTAAAGGGCATTAAAATACCAAAACTAAAGGCAATACCTAACACCACCTGGGGTAGCTGAGTAAAGCGTTTACAGAACGGGTAGAGCGTCGCCACGCCCGCGGCCGCAATGCTCAAGAGGACGGTTGCTTTATTGAATTGCAGCACAATTAACAGGGCGATAATGAGCAGCCCAGCAAAAAGTACCAATGCCTGCCAAGCTTTGACTTCACCTGTAGCAAGAGGGCGTTGCTGTGTGCGCGACACATGGCCATCGATGTCGCGATCGGCGTAATCATTGATCACACAGCCGGCTGAGCGCATGACAAAGGCACCGATCAGAAATAGCACTACCACCTTAACAGGAGGGTTACCCGCGCCGGCGATTAACAAGGCCGCCAGCATGGGCCAAGCAAGCAGCAACGTGCCGATAGGCCGGTCGGCGCGCATTAAGCGCCAGTATGGGTTAGTCATCTAAATTCTCCTGAGCCAAAGGTGAGGCGCCAATGAACACTTCGGCGACTAAAACATTTTGTTGTGCAGCGGTAAAGCAACTGCGCCGCCCCCACAAGGTGCTAGGGCTAAACCCGAGCTGTTGATGAAGGTTCCCAACTTTGGAGTCAGCCTGAAAACGTGAAATCTCTACTTCGCTGCGGCGCAAGTCAGGCTGATTAAATAAATGTTCGCCAAGCGGGCGATCGCCTAATTCGTCGAGTCGAAGCTGCTGTTCGGCAAGGGCTTTCAACGGGAATACGCTACGGGCAAAGACCCACGGTTGCTGGTCGCACCATAGAATAACTTCGCGCACCACGCAGTTTTGTTGCGGGCCAAGCCAGCGCTGTTCATCGGCAAGTAGCGAGCTTTCCCGTTGGCCAAGTAGCTGTACCGCAAACTCGCTGCTACAGCTTTTTAGTTTGGCGGTAAGCGAGGCTGGGTCGAGCAACCAATGCTGGGCAGTGTTCGACCAGTTTGCCAGCGCAGTTGGGGTGTGCCATTGGGCTTCGCCACCTTGCGCAATGACCGGGAAGGTTACCTTGGGAAAGTTATGAGTCATACCTGATTTTGGTTCTATTTAAATGTTCCATCAAACGAATAGCTAAACCTAGAACTAGTCCCGCGATAAGGCCGGCGGAATGCGCCGTATTGGCAACATTGACCCATAGTAACTCGGTATAGCCGAGCAACAACCACACTAGCATAAAGCCAATGAGGCCAATTGGCAGATAAAGCGGGTGACGCGGGCGTTGCCAGGCAACCACGACAGCGATGCCGAAAAGGCCATAAACGACGCCTGAAAGCCCACCGAAGTAGGGCCCACCGACCATAAACTGCATGGTGTTTGAGAATACCCCACAGGCCACTAAGGCGATCACTAAATAACCAGAGCCGTAACTACGCTCAAAGCGTCCGCCTAAATACCACCACCAAAATACATTGAAGAGGAAATGTAAAATACTGAAGTGCAACAACGTCGGGGTAATGAAGCGCCAAGGTTGTTGCCAAGGTAAATCAGTGAAGGTGTCGCTAATGCGCAAATTTTCAAAAAGTGGCATGGCAAGCGCCGTGTTAAGAGCCACGAACACCAGTGTAACTAACACTGCATAAACGATAGTGACAAGCCCCGCCTGTTGCAGCAACTGCTGCAGTAATGACGGCGCTTTGTCAGGTTGCGGTGCCTGGCTTGCTGCTTGCGCAAGATCGGCTTCGGCGGCTTCTGGATCAGCTTTGAATTGTTTGATTAACTCTTTCGCGTGGGCGCTGTAACTCGATTGCACTAGCCAAAGCTCTAGTTGATTACCATGCTCACTGACCGTTACGGGAACCCCGCGGCCGCGGAGAAAACTATGTAGACGTTTCATCATCTCGGCATTACGGGTGGTCAGTAGTTTTTGCATGTTAGTTGCGCTCCACCGCATCAGGGAACAGCTGCGCCCAAGCGGTGAAACCGCCATCGAGACTACTTACGGGCTCGACACCTTGTTGCGCCAAATATTGCGCTGCACCTTGGCTGCTATTGCCGTGGTAACAGACCACGACGACCGGCTGGTCGTCGTCAATTTGCCCAAGGAAGTCAATGAGTGAAGCGTCTGTTAAATGAACCGCGCCCGGAATATGCCCGAGTGCAAACGAACGCTCGTCGCGAATGTCGGCAAATGCGGCTTCACCACTTTGCCATAGCTGGTGGGCAGTGGCAGTGTTAATACGGCTAAATTCACTCATTGCTAATCCTTTTGCCTAGCGGGTTAAGCATCCCAGTCGAGAATCACTTTCCCAGACTGGCCAGAGGTCATGATATCAAAACCCTGCTGAAACTCATCAATGGGTAATGAATGGGTTAAAATCGGCGATAAATCTAGGCCAGACTGTAACAGGCTTGCCATTTTATACCAGGTTTCGAACATTTCTCGACCGTAAATGCCTTTGATCACTAACCCTTTGAAAATAACTTGATTCCAGTCAATCGCGACACTTTGCGGCGGAATCCCTAACATGGCAATTTTGCCACCATGATTCATGGTTTCAAGCATTTGACTAAAGGCTGACGGCACACCGGACATCTCTAGGCCTACATCGAAGCCTTCTTTCATGCCCAGTTCATTCATCACGTCGGATAGTTTTTCTTTGCTTACGTCGACGGTACGGGTGGCGCCCATTTTCTGAGCAAGTTCTAAACGGTAGGTATTAACATCGGTAATGACAACGTGCCGTGCACCTACATGCCGGGCAACCGCAGCGGCCATGATACCGATAGGGCCCGCGCCAGTGATGAGTACGTCTTCACCTACTAAGTCAAATGCCAAAGCGGTATGCACCGCGTTCCCAAAGGGGTCGAAAATTGCCGCTAAGTCGTCGCTGATATCGTCCGGAAGCTTAAATGCATTGTCGGCGGGGATCACCAAGTATTCGGCAAAGGCGCCGGGCCGATTGACACCGACACCAACGGTATTGCGACATAAATGGCGACGCCCGGCACGACAATTGCGGCAGTGCCCGCAGGTAATATGGCCTTCGCCGGAAACACGGTCGCCTTTAGCAAAGCCGCGAACACCATCACCCATGGCTGCTACTTCGCCAACATACTCGTGGCCAACAACCATAGGCACTGGAATAGTGGCCTGTGACCACTCGTCCCATTTATAAATGTGCACGTCGGTTCCGCAGATGGCGGTTTTCTTGATCTTGATTAACAGGTCGTTATGACCGTAGTCGGGCTGCTCGACATCGGTCATCCAGATCCCTGGTTCAGCATGTAATTTTGCTAACGCTTTCATAACTTCCTCCGCGTTTATCCGCGTTTAAATAATGCCTAGATCTTTACCAATGCGAACAAATGCATCGATGGCGCGCTGTAATTGTTCGCGCGAGTGACCGGCAGACATTTGCGTACGAATACGTGCTTTACCACGAGGCACGACTGGGAATGAAAAGCCGACCACATAAATGCCTTCCGCCAATAAACGGTCGGACATTTCTGACGCCAGCTTAGCATCGCCAATCATTACCGGAATAATGGCGTGATCGGCGCCACTCATGGTAAAGCCGGCGTTGGCCATTTCAGTGCGGAAATAATTGGCGTTGTCCCACAAACGTTGGCGCAACTCATCGCCATTTTCGAGCATTTCTAGTACGCGAATCGAAGCTTGAACGATCGCTGGCGCGACGGAGTTTGAAAATAAGTAAGGGCGTGAACGCTGGCGCAGCCAATCAATGACTTGTTTTTTACCAGAGGTGTAGCCGCCTGATGCGCCACCTAATGCCTTGCCAAGGGTGCCGGTGATGATATCAACACGGCCCATAACGTCGCAGTACTCATGGGTACCTTTGCCTTTGGCGCCAAGGAAGCCAGTAGCGTGACAGTCATCCATCATGGTCAGTGCGCCATATTGATCAGCAAGGTCGCAAATACCCTTCATGTTGGCGATCACGCCGTCCATTGAGAATACGCCATCGGTGGCGATTAAAATATGGCGCGCGCCGTCGGCTTTCGCCTGCTTTAACTGCGCTTCGAGGTCTGCCATATCGTTATTTTTATAGCGGTAGCGCTTCGATTTGCTCAACCGGATACCGTCGATAATGCTGGCATGGTTCAACTCATCACTAATAATGGCGTCTTCTGGGCCCATTAAGGTTTCAAACAGGCCACCGTTCGCATCAAAGCAAGATGAATAGAGAATTGTCTCTTCGGTACCTAAAAACTCACTCAATTTGCTTTCTAGGGTTTTGTGGATATCTTGCGTACCACAAATGAATCGCACCGATGCGGTACCGAAACCATGCGCGTCGAGGCCTTCTTTAGCAGCGCCGATAAGCTCTGGGTGGTTGGCTAAGCCGAGGTAGTTATTGGCGCAGAAATTAAGAACTGACTGGCCTTCACCGACCTGTATTTCAGCGGCTTGTTCGCTGGTAATAACACGTTCCTGCTTGTATAAGCCTTCGTCTTTGAGTTCTTCAAGCTGGCTATCCAGCTGTTGATAAAATTCGTTCTTCATGTAATTCTCCGTGCTTTAAGAGCGTACGCGGATGCGATCCAAAGGATTTGTCCTATAGTTTACCCGATCTGCAGGGTATCACGCATCCTCATTTCTGTTGCCGGAGAAAATTCATGCACAAGCGTGCTATCTATCCAGGAACTTTCGATCCTATTACCAATGGTCACGCCGACCTGATTGAACGCGCGGCAAACTTATTTAGTGAAGTGGTGGTTGGGATTGCCAACAACCCCAGTAAAAACCCTATGTTTAGCCTCGAAGAGCGGGTTGAGCTGGTGCGCGACGTAACCGATCAACTGCCTAACGTGAGTGTGGTTGGCTTTAGTGGGTTACTGGTCGACTTCGCCAAAGAATATGGCGCAACCGTTCTTATTCGAGGATTACGCGCGGTTTCCGACTTTGAATATGAATTTCAAATGGCCAACATGAATCGACGCCTTTACCCTGGTCTCGAAAGCGTTTTTCTGACTCCCTCTGAAGAAAATTCCTTTATTTCGTCGACACTGGTTAAAGAAGTGGCCTTGCACCATGGTGATGTTAGACAATTTACCGATGCTCGCGTCGCAAAAGCACTGAATGAAAAGATAAAATCACGTTAAGGTGATTAAAAGTGCCGCTTAAAGCCACAGCTAGACTACCATTTTGGGCGTTTTCGGGTTAGAATCGCGCCCCAAAATTCGTTTCTTTTTTGTTTCATTCTTATTTGCTCAGACTAGACCCGCAGGAGTCCGCCACATGACTGATCTGGATTTAAGCCGCTATGGCATTACAGACGTCAATGAGATTATTCATAATCCTTCGTACGAACAACTCTTTAACGAAGAAACGCGCAGTGACCTTGAAGGTTACGAGAAAGGCGTCGTTACCGACTTAGGCGCAGTTGCTGTTGATACGGGTATTTTTACAGGCCGCTCGCCGAAAGATAAATACATTGTTCGTGACGAAACAACCAAAGATACCTTGTGGTGGGCAGATCAAGGCAAAAATGACAACAAAGCTATTTCAGCTGACGTCTGGGCAGATTTAAAAACAACCGTAACGGATCAGCTTTCAGGCAAGCGTTTGTTTGTGGTGGATACTTTTTGCGGTGCCAATGAAAACACCCGTTTATCAGTGCGTTTTATCACGGAAGTTGCGTGGCAGGCTCACTTCGTCAAAAACATGTTTATTCGCCCGTCAGCGGAAGAGCTAGAAACCTTCACACCTGACTTTGTCGTGATGAATGGTGCCAAGTGCATCAATGCTAAGTGGCAAGAGCACGGCTTAAACTCAGAAAACTTCGTTGCCTTTAACCTGACCGAACGTATTCAGTTAATCGGTGGTACTTGGTACGGCGGTGAAATGAAAAAAGGTATGTTCTCAATGATGAACTACTTTTTACCACTGCAAGGTATCGCTTCTATGCACTGCTCGGCGAACGTCGGCAAAGATGGCGACGTCGCCATCTTCTTTGGTCTATCGGGAACCGGTAAAACGACCTTATCGACGGATCCGAAGCGCGCATTAATCGGTGATGATGAGCATGGTTGGGACGACGATGGCGTGTTTAACTTCGAAGGTGGCTGTTATGCGAAAACCATCAACCTTTCGCAAGAAGCTGAACCAGATATTTATAACGCAATTCGTCGCGATGCATTGCTCGAAAATGTCACTGTACTAGACGATAGCAGCGTTGATTTTGATGACGGCTCAAAAACGGAAAACACGCGGGTTTCCTATCCTATTCATCACATCGAAAATATCGTTAAGCCAGTATCGAAAGCCGGTCATGCTAAAAAAGTTATCTTTTTAACGGCTGATGCCTTTGGTGTGTTGCCACCGGTATCAAAATTGACCAAAGCACAAACCAAATACCACTTCTTGTCGGGCTTCACCGCCAAGTTGGCAGGCACCGAACGTGGTATTACTGAGCCAACCCCAACCTTCTCTAGCTGTTTTGGTGCGGCTTTCTTAAGTCTTCACCCCACCCAATACGCTGAAGTGTTGGTGAAGCGAATGGAAGCGGCTGGCGCTGAAGCTTATCTGGTAAATACCGGTTGGAATGGTTCAGGTAAACGTATTTCGATTAAGGCCACGCGTGCCATTATCGATGCCATTCTCGATGGCAGTATTGAAGATGCAGAATTTATCGACCTGCCATACTTTAATTTGGCGATGCCTACAGCGCTAGCGGGCGTTGAAGATGCGTCTATTCTAGATCCGCGCCAAACCTATGAAGATGCCAACGATTGGGATGTGAAAGCCCAAGACTTAGCCCGCCGTTTTGTAGCGAACTTCGTGAAGTTCACCGATAATGACGAAGGCAAGGCGTTGGTAGCTGCGGGCCCGCAGCTTTAGTTAGGCGCTCACTGTCCGGTTTCGGCCCTCTGCTTTTGCTTGGTAGAGGGCCTTATCTACCCTCGCAATCAAACTCTCACTATCGTCGCCGTTGCGGAAACTCGCCACACCGAAGCTGGCGGTAATACGTATGCCATCGTGAAATGAAAAGTGCGCAATCGCCTCGCGCATGATCTCCGCGTGTTTCACGCATTGTTGCGAGGTACTGTTAGGCACTAACACTAAGAATTCTTCGCCTCCCCAGCGACCAGCAACATCGGTACTACGAATTCGTGTCCTTAGAATTTGTGCCAGCTCAACCAGCACGATGTCACCTACTTGGTGTCCATAGGTGTCGTTAACTCGTTTAAAGTGATCGATATCAATTAGCATAATGCTAAAACCGGAGTCGCTTTGCCGCGCTTTAACTAAAGAGTGGTTCAGATCATGGTCTAGCTGTACTCGATTAAAGAGCCCGGTGAGAGGGTCTGTCACGGCAATGCTCTTGAGCCGTTCGCTGTGTTGATGCAAAAAGTGAAAAGCATCAGAGCGCGTTTGCTCTATGTACCTAAGTAAAATAATCAGTGCCGTTGTGGCAATGATGATGTTTAACAGCGAATCAATAGTGAATGGGGCGTCGCTCCATGTCGCTTCGGTTACGCTAATGAAGCTGAAAACGCCTAGTAAAAATGCGGCACTTAGCAGTAACCCCCAGCGCCCGCCTAGTAGTGCATAGGCAACCGGTGGAATCACAGCGAGCCAATAAAGTGAGTACGACTGGCCTTGGCTAACAACAATATAGACCGCCACCACCGAACTGATCAGTAATGTCACAAGCCAGCTAATGACGAGAACCGCTTTAGGTTGTTTTTCTAACCAAAGAAAGAGCCCGGCAGCTATCGCCAGCAGGCCCAACTCAAGCGCAACCATCAAGCTATGCTGCTCGCGGATATAATTAACAACGGCAAGCAGTGGCGCTACTACAATGATAATCCACAGTAGCGCCTTCAAAAATTGGACCCGCCGATAGCGCGGGTCCAATGGCGAGTTAATGCTAGTTGATTTGCTCAGCATGGGGCAGCTCGTGTGCCGGGGCTTCAGTTGCGCCCTCTTTTAGGAAGCTATCCATCCAACGCATCATGCGCATACTGTAGTCTAACTGCGCTGCGACACGGCGGTTACCATGACCTTCACCCGGATAAAGCACGAGGCGTACGGGCACATTATTATGGGTTTTCAAGTAGCGATATAATTCCATCGATTGACTTGGGTGCACCCGGGTATCTTCTTTGCCGTGCATGATCAAAATGGGCGTACGCGCTTTTTCAGCATGATAAATAGGGCTGCGCTCTAAGTACCATTGCCATTTTTCCCACGGGTAGCTGCGCGCGTGTACCGCGTGCATCTCTTTGGCGATGTCGGTGGTGCCGAATTTGGAAATGTTATCGCTGATGCCAACAAACATCACACTAGAGGCCCAGTGCTCTGTCTGCGCGGTAGCGCCCCAAGCGGACGCAAAGCCGCCATACGAGCCACCAGTGATACCCGCACGGTCGGTATCCACGACACCACGCTCGACCAGGTAGTTTTTACCGTCAACAATGTCGTCAAACTCTTTTCCGGCATAGTCATTTTGACCCAGTTTTGAAAACTCGACGCCACGCCCGGTGCTGCCGCGATAATTTGGGAAGAATAACGCGTAGCCTTGCTGTGCTGCGTGTTTCACTGGGCTTGAATAGCGGTCGAGCCAGCCATTGCTGTAGTGCGACTCAGGGCCACCATGTACCACTGTAATTAGCGGGTATTGAGTGCCTTCCTGATAGTCCGTTGGGTAGACTAAAATCCCTTCAAGCTCTAGGCCGTCGCGCGCTTCGTAACGAACGGTTTCCTGCTTCGGCATGGTAATATCGCTAAGCCATGGGTTGGAATCGGTCAAACGGATCAAGCGTTGCATTTCCACGCGGAACAGTTCGGTTGGGTGGGCTGCACGATGCGCACGGGCATAGATGCCTGACTGCCCGACAGCGGCTTCAATATCAACCACAATGGCTTCTCCCGCTTCAAGTAACGGGCGGGTTTCTAGCCACTGCATGGTAATTGCCTGAACTTCTGACTCAGTGCCCACATGGCCAAGGTAAATCAGTTCGTCATTGTTGCGCCAATCGATGTCGCGCACATGGCCCGCATAGTCTGGCAGTACATTACGTACAGTGTTGTCGTTTTGCGTATCAAATACCAGCAAACGACCTGACGCCGGGTCATTGAAATCGGCAGCGGCAATCACTGCGAGGTAGCGGCCATCAGGCGAGAACTCGGCTTTGCCGAGCTTACCAACTGTGGCAAAGCTAGATTCTTGCACGCCGGCAAAAGAAATCAGCTCATATTGGCTGCTCATGTAATTGTCATCGACTAACGCGGTTGGGGCGGTACGTAGCAATAGCTGTTCATGGCCCGGACGAAAAGCGACAGAGAAAACTTGGCGGTCGTCGGTTAATTGCGCCGCAATTTGGCTTTCACCGCTCAGGTCAACAAACCACGCATGGGTAAATTCGTTTTCTTCTTCATAGACTTCCGCCTTGAAGCCTTTTTTGGCAAGAGTCTTCTCGCTTTCGTCTTGCTCTGAGCGAGCCCTGAACGCTAAGTAACGGCCGTCGGCGCTTAAGGTATAGCTGTAAATGCTACTATCGTGGCTGAAGACTTTTTGCGCTTCACCGCCATTGAGAGAAATTTTATAGAGGCTGGTGTGCTTATCGTCATCACGCTTACTGGTGAAGTAAATGAAGTCACCATGAATGCTGAGGTCGCCAACACCTTGCTTATCGGTGATAAAAGGCACTGGCTCGTCTTCACCGCGCACCACATAAAGCTCGACTTGGCTGCCACCATCATCGTCAACGTAGGGGGTACGTGGAATGACTTTCGTGAAGGCCGCTATTTGGCCATCGTCGCTTACGGCGACACTGTTGATAGATTTTGTTGTCACGGTTTCAGTAAGCGTTATATCACGCGCGCTGACACTTAAACTCAGTGCAGCACATAGCGCAGTGAGACCTATTCGTAGCACCATGGTTTTCTCCTCTAACTATGATTTTTAAAGCTTAATTTTGCTTATAGTAGCAGCAAAATAGTTGACTTCCCACGAAATCAAGCCACTCTAAATCTTATACAAAATAATGAGGAAGATTAGTATGGCAGATCAAGTTTGGATCGGCATTATCCTAATCTCAGCTTTAATTCTTTTCGTGGTGGACAAGTGGCGTTATGACTTTGTCGCGATGGCGGCGTTGTTTGCTGCCTACTTAGCGGGTTTGGTGCCACGACAAGAAGTGTTCTCAGGGTTTGGCAACCCAGCGGTGATAACAGTTGCAGCGGTGCTGGTCATAAGCCACGCACTATGGCGCTCGGGGGTGGTCGATACCATGGCCAGCAGCGTCAAAGGTGTTGGCGATCGTGTTTGGCTGCAAATGATTGTATTGACG
This sequence comes from Pseudidiomarina piscicola, assembly GCF_902806985.1. GTDB lineage: Bacteria > Pseudomonadota > Gammaproteobacteria > Enterobacterales > Alteromonadaceae > Pseudidiomarina > Pseudidiomarina piscicola. Next base: position 116,380 of record NZ_CADCXY010000002.1, on the reverse strand, counting down.
GGACTCACCACCTTTGTCTCGGCTTTTATCAGCAATACCGGGGCGATGGCGATTATGATCCCTGTGGCCTTGCAATTGTCGCGCAGCGGTGCCGGACATGCTTCGTTGATGTTGATGCCGATGGCCTTTGGTTCGTTACTGGGCGGAACCATTACCATGATCGGTACCCCGCCGAATATTATTATCTCTGATATTCGGGCGAAACATGGTGGCGAGGCTTTTGGCATCTTTGATTTCACGCCGGTGGGGTTAAGTGTGGCGGTGGCAGGTTTGTTGTTGATGTGGCTGACTGCACATTGGCTAGTGCCGCGCAGTAAGAGCCGCGATACATCAAGCTCACCGTACGATGTGAGTGCTTACTTAACTGAGCTCTATGTGCCCGAAGGTGCGGGGCTAATTAGCCACACCTTATTCGAGTTTGAGTCCAAAATTAAAGAGAACTTTGCCGTAGTGGCACTCAAACGAGGCAAGCAAATGATCACGGCTCCGCCGCGCTACCAACGTTTAAAAGCGGAAGATGTGGTGATCGTCGAGGCCGATACGGAAACCCTGCAGAAAATATTAGATATCACCAAGTTTGAGCTCAATGCCGAAGAGGAAATAGGCACACGGTTTTTAGTGTCCGATGAAATAAAGGTCATTGAAGGTATCGTTGGACACGACTCTCGACTTATCGGCCGCTCGGCGGCAGATTTGCGCTTACGCCATCGGTTTGGCGTGAATGTTTTAGCGGTCGCGCGCGAAGGCCAGCCGCTCAAGCCCAGTTTGTCAGATGTGCGCTTCAAACCCGGTGATGTATTACTCTTGCAGGGCGATGCGGAATTACTCAATGATGTATTTAATCGCTTTGGCTGTTTTCCACTGGCGCAGCGCAACATTCGTTTAGGTAGTAAGCGCAAGTTACTGCTGCCGTTGGGTATCTTTTTTGCCGCCATCGGCGTTAGTGCGGCTGGGCTGGTCAGTGTGCCAGTGGCTTTTGCCATGGCTGCCGGTGTCATGGTGCTCGCCAATGTGTTGCCGATCCGTGAGCTGTACGAGCACATTGATTGGCCAATTATTGTGATGTTGGCCGCGACCATCCCACTTGGCGGCGCCTTAGAGCAAAGTGGTGCTGCTGACACCATCGCAGAGGCAGCTCTGTGGGTCAGTCAGGGGGCGCCCGGTGTGGTGGTGCTGGGCTTACTGATGGTGGTAACCATGTTGCTTTCCAATGTGGTCAACAATGCCGCAGCGGCGGTCTTGATGGCGCCAATCGGCATCAGTCTGGCGGGTACGTTAGGAGCCTCTCAGGATCCGTTTTTAATGGCCGTCGCGTTAGGTGCTGCCTTACCTTTTCTTACGCCTATTGGTCATCAATCGAATATTTTGGTGATGGGCCCAGGTGGCTATAAGTTTGCAGATTACTGGCGGTTGGGGCTGCCGCTGTCGTTGGTGATGGTGGTCGTGGCGCTGATCATGATTTCGTTGCAGTGGCCGATGTACGCGTAGCTTCTGCACCGCGGGCAACAATTCGTACTTGCGCGATGGTTGTTTCCAGTAACTGTTGGCGTTGTGTCGTCGTTGCGTCAAGCGCATCGGCGCCCGCACTAAAGACAATGCGGACGATGGCATCGGCTTGTAATTCTGCCAGCCCTGGGGGGAAGTCTTGCTCCGTAACTAAGTAGTCGACTAACTCCGCGGTAAAATGTTCAACCTCGCGTTGTACGGCAAGTCGAAATTCACGTGAGTTGCCCGACTTTTCTTGCAGTAACAACCTAAAAATAGCGGTATTACTGGCCACGAACTCCATGAAAGTGGTGACCGAGGCGCGCACAATCGAGCCCCCTTGATCAATTTGCTGACGCGACTGCCGCAACAACTGGCGTAGGGCCAAACCACCTTCATCAACCAAGGTCAGGCCTAATTCTTCCATATTTTGAAAGTGGCGATAAAACGACGTGGGTGCAATACCTGCCTCCCGCGTGACTTCACGTAGGCTCAAAGATGCATAACCATGTTCAGCACTTAGCTGATTCATTGCCGCTTGTATCAACGCACGACGCGTCTTTTCTTTTTGAGCGGCGCGTACACCAGCCATAAGTGGAACTTCCTTCGTTGTTTTGTTGCCTAAACCTGAGTCATAGTGGCGATTATGTCAGTGAACGGGTGTTCACGCAATTCATCGCTTTTTCTTAAATAAAGGTTGCACCGAAAGCCTAATACCAGTAAATTCAGCGTACACATGTTCGCTAAGTTTTCCGAACGCGCAACATGCCGGTTTTTTAAAGTAGGTATTTTATGTCGAAGTCTCAAACTGCTAAGCCAAAAATCATTTGGCTGAACACCCTCGTATTTGCGATCACTTTTACCGTTGCCGCGATAGGCGTGCCTTGGTATGGCCTCACGCACGGATTTTCTTTTGGTTTATGGTTAGCACTTATTGCAACCATTGGTTTTGCGGGTATTTCTATCACCGCTGGCTACCATCGCTTATGGTCTCACCGCACCTATGATGCGCATTGGTCGCTGCGTATACTGTTCGCTCTAGGTGGTGCGTTAGCAGTACAAAACAGCGCCTTGCATTGGTCTTCAGACCATCGTGAGCATCACAAACATGTTGATGACAACGACAAAGACCCGTATTCCGCGAAGCGTGGCTTCTGGTATTCGCATATCGGCTGGATGCTGCGTGAATATCAAGCATCACGTTATAGTAACTATAATAATGTCAAAGACCTGCAAAGCGATCCTATCGTGATGTGGCAACACCGTAATTATCTTACCTTGACCTTGCTAACCACGATTGGTTGGCCGGTGGCACTCGGGCTTATGCTTGGAGATGTTTGGGGAGCGGTGATCTTAGTCGGTTTTGCACGCTTGGTGATCAACCACCACACCACGTTTTTCATTAACTCGCTGGCGCACATTTGGGGCAAACAAACCTATACCGATCGCAACACTGCGCGTGACAACGGTGTGTTAGCCTTTTTGACCTTTGGCGAGGGCTATCACAACTACCATCATATTTTTTCAGCAGACTATCGTAATGGTATTCGCTGGTGGCAGTTTGACCCAACCAAATGGTTGATTCGTAGCTGCTCGTGGTTAGGGTTGACGTCTAACTTGAAGCGTACACATGGCTATCAAATTGAAAAAGCTAAGTTAGAAATGCAATTTAAAACGGTCACCACTAGCACACCGATTAGTTGCGAAACCACCATGCAGAAGCTACATGATGAATATGATGCGCTGCTGATCAGGTTGCGAGAGTACTATCAGGCCCGTAAACAGCTGCTCGATAGTAAAACCAAGGCGCTCGCTGAGCACATGCCGACCTTGGACGAAATGCAAGCCAAGGTAGCTGAGCTGCGTAGTTCATTTTTGCAGCACAAGCGCCAGTTCAAACTGTTGTTGCAACAACCACAACTAAATTAACGTGTTATCATGCTGGGCATCAATTTTTATATTTTGAAATGGATGCCCGCATGCTTACAATTCGCCCCGCAACCCATGATGATGTGCCTGCGCTTCACGCCTTGGCAGAAAGCTGGTTACTAAAGAACCTGCCAGCACCGGAAGACACCGGTTTCCTGATTTCTAACTTCTCACAAGACAAATATCACGCCTACATAGATAGCGCCGAGTATTTTTGGGTGGCCGAGGAAGATGGTCAACTTGGTGGGTTTTTACTTGCTTACCATAGTGAATCAATTCAGCCTGATGAAATCGTTAATTCGTGTCTGCGCTACTCGGTCGTCGAGCCGTTTACGTTAATCAAACAGATCTGTGCCTCGGGCAAAGTGCGGGGCGCTACCCGTGCACTTTACGAAAAACTTTTTGCCGAAATGAGCACCGACCTCGCCCTCGCTGCCGTTGTCAATGAGCCGTTAAATACCCGCTCAATTGAGTTTCACCGTAAAGTAGGTTTCCATTTTCTTTGGGACCTCAAACCGCCCGCAGACTACGATGGCGAAATTCGTACGCGCTCGATTTGGTATGTTAATAAGAGCAAAAAACTACCGCAAACGCGCATGGCACAATGCGATAAAAATGATTTATTGCAGCAGCTCATTGAAAAGCAACATGGTATTACCGCACTCTACACCCATGAAGACAACTTAAACTGGACCAAGCTGGGGATGCTGGTGACCTTCATGACTGCGTTTATGACGGCGTTTGCATTCTTAGTGGAGCGACCGCAAACGCCAACCAATACCTGGACAGCGGTAATGTTGATCACCTTTGGTTATGTGATTAACTTTATTTTCTACACTAAATTAAAGTCTGGATTGAAGTTTTTTGAGCACCATAAGAAGACCTTGCGGCGCTATGATGAGGGTATAACAGCTATATTACCGTCGTTGCCGAGCTTTCTTGATACCACCACCCGCAAACGTTCAGCGACGGTGCGGGTGATGGTTGCATTACCAATTTTCAGTATGCTGATTTGGACCGTTTGTTCAGCTTTACTTAGTTATCGGTATTTCTTTAGCTAACTAAAAGAGCTGTTACTTCTTCGCTTTCGCAAAAGCATCGGCGAAAGCGGAGCCCATTGCTGAGTTGCCTAGCGGCGGTTGTGCTTTGCTGGTTGAGCGTTTACCACCGCCCGCCGAGGCCTTGTTTGGCTTAGCTGAACCTTTCGTGCTCTGGTTCGGTGTTGCCGCCGCTGCAGGCGCTTCGTCGTTCAACTTCATGGTTAAACTGATACGCTTGCGTTGAACGTCAACCTCCATCACCTTAACCTTCACGATATCGCCGGCCTTAACCACTTCACGCGGGTCACTGACGAAATTGTTCGATAGCGCACTGACGTGCACGAGGCCGTCTTGATGCACGCCTATATCTATAAAAGCGCCAAAAGCTGCGACATTTGACACCACACCTTCAAGGGTCATACCTGGTCGTAAGTCTTTTAGGGTGTCGACGCCTTCTTTAAAGTTTGCGGTTTTAAACTCGGGGCGCGGGTCGCGACCCGGTTTATCGAGTTCACGTATGATGTCACGTACCGTCGGCAAGCCGAACTTAGCGTCGGTATAGTTTTGTGCCTCAAGTGTTTTGAGGAAGCTACTATCGCCGATTAATTGTGCAACTGCTTTATTATGATCGGCCGCCATGCGCTCAACGAGTGGATAGGCTTCCGGGTGGACAGCCGAGCGGTCAAGGGGCTGGTCGCCATCCATAATGCGCATGAAGCCGGCCGCCTGTTCAAACGACTTAGGCCCCATGCGGGTAACATCTAGCAGTGCCTTGCGGTTGGTGAACCGACCATGACTATCACGGTGCGCCACGATATTTTGCGCCAATGTTTTATTTAAGCCGGCAACGCGAGCGAGGAGTGCTACAGATGCCGTATTGGCGTCAACACCTACGGCGTTAACACAATCCTCGACCACGGCGTCAAGACTTTGGGCTAACTGAGTTTGCCCCACATCGTGCTGATACTGGCCGACACCGATCGACTTGGGTTCTATTTTAACGAGTTCGGCGAGAGGGTCTTGTAAACGGCGTGCAATAGAAACCGCACCACGCAATGAAACATCAAGATCAGGAAATTCTTGGGCTGCGAGTTCCGAGGCAGAATAGACCGATGCGCCAGCTTCGTTGACAATCACCTTGCTGGCCTTAAGTTCGGCGTCCGCTTTAAGCAGATCCCCGACCAGTTTATCGGTCTCTCGTGAGTGGGTGCCGTTGCCAATAGCGATGAGCTCAACTTTATGCTGTTTGCACATGCCAGCGATGGTGCGCATGGCTTTGTCGACTTGATTTTGTGGTTGGAATGGGAACACCGTATTGGTTCCCAAAACCTTGCCGGTGCTGTCGACGACGGCGACTTTAATGCCCGTACGCACACCTGGATCTAGGCCCATGGTGGTTTTGGCACCTGCGGGTGCAGCCATTAACAGGTCTTTGAGGTTATTTGCAAAGATCTTAATGGCATCGGCTTCAGCGCGCTCACGAACACTGCCGAATAGTTCAGTTTCCATATGCAGTAAGAGTTTAACGCGCCAGGTCCATTGCACGGTTTGTTGCAACCAGGCATCGGCTGCACGGCCTGCGGGGCTAAAGGCAATATGTTCAGCGACCAATTGTTCGCCGTAACTGCGGGCTTTGGGGTCTTCTTGGTGTGGGTCGGCATCTAACTTGAGTTGCAAAATTCCCTCATTGCGACCACGGAATAAAGCCAGCGCACGGTGCGAAGGAATTTTTTTCAGTGCCTCACTAAAGGCAAAGTAATCACGATACTTACTGCCTTCTTGCTCTTTATCCGGCGCTACAACACTTTTAATTTCAGCGTTACTCCATAAATAATGACGCACTTTTTTGAGGAGTGCAGCGTCTTCGGCAAAGCGTTCCATGAGGATAAAACGGGCACCCTCTAAAACAGCTTTGGTATCGGCGAAGCCGGCATCGCTATTGAGATAGTCTTGGGCAACCTGCTCTGGCTCTTGGTCTTGATTGTCGAGTAAGGTGTTCGCCAACGGTTCAAGGCCGGCTTCGATGGCAATTTGACCTTTTGTACGACGCTTAGGCTTGTAGGGCAGGTACAAATCTTCGAGCTCAGTTTTCGATTGTGTCGCGCGAATTTGCTGTTCAAGTGTCGGGGTGAGTTTGTCTTGATCGCGAATACTGGCCAAGGTCACCTCGCGACGATCGTTCAACTCACGCAAGTAAGTGAGCCGTTGAGCGAGGTTACGCAGTTGAGTATCGTCTAGCCCGCCGGTGGCCTCTTTACGATAGCGGGCGATAAAAGGAACTGTGGCGCCATCATCGAGTAGCGTGATCACTGCTTGGACTTGTTGCGAACTGACGGCTAACTCATTCGCAAGTTGCTGGGAAATCGAGCCCATGTATTCGTTCTCGCTTTGTTGGATTCATAAAATGTGCGCGCCAGTATAGCAGCCATTGCTTAGCGGGCGCGACCTTCACGTTAGATTTGCTTTGTCAGCTAGGAGCTTCATCCGGTTTGGTGCGTTGGTAGCGTATTGCGGTAATATACCAATGGTGAACGCCGGAGGGGGTAGTGACTCGCACCTCGTCATCAAGTTGTTTACCTAAAGCCGCGCGCGCCATCGGCGCATCAATTGATATCACGGACTTATCGTCGTAAATCTCATCAGGGCCGACAATGCTGAACGTCTTCTCAGTGCCGTCATCGTTTTCTACCGTGACGGTCGCACCGAAAAAAACTTTGCCTTCTTGTGAGGGGGCGTAGTCGACGATTTTTAATGTTTCGAGCCGTTTGCGAAGAAACCGAATGCGGCGATCAATTTGCCGTAATTTTTGTTTGTTGTATTTGTAATCGGCATTCTCTGAGCGGTCGCCTAGGCTTGCAGCCCAAGCCACTTTTTCAGTGGTTTCGCGGCGTTCGACGCGCCATAAATGGTCGAGTTCAGCCTGCAGTTTCAAGTAACCGTGGCGGGTGATTAGATTGGTTTTGGCCATAGGGATAAGCATCAAGTGAATGAACCTAAGATGGTAGCACTTGGCTTTAGACAGAAACAAGCTGCCGCCACGAGCGTGGCTTTAAGGGCGCCGTTGCATCACCTTCGAAAGGGGGTATTCTAGTAGTTTAGCCCAGTTGTTGAGCGGAGAACTAAAATGTCAGACAGCCAACAAGCCACACGTTTCATGGCCAGCACCCACGAAGTACAGAATCAGCCTCCGGCGCTTGAGAACTACAATTTATTCAGCAATGATCTTGCCCTGCAACAAGCCCTAACTCGTGAACATGCCGGCTGGGCCATAGACCAGGTACATGCCATGGGTGCCCTAGCCGGTAAAGCCGAAACTATTCGTTTGGGCTTTTTAGCCAATGCCATAAAGCCCCAGTTTGAACCTCAGGACCGCTTTGGTCATCGTATCGATCGGGTTGAGTACCATGATGCGTACCATCAGCTAATGGGCATTGCGACACAGCATGGCTTGCACGCATCGCCGTGGCGCGAGCCGAAGGCAGGAGCGCACGTGGCCCGTGCGGCAAAGTATTATCTCCATACGCAAGTTGAAGCGGCGCATGGCTGTCCTATTACCATGACCTTCGCTGCAGTGCCGGCACTGAGGCATCAGCCTGATCTGGCTCGCGTCTGGTTGCCGAAAATTCTCACCGATGGGTATGACCCACGGAATTTGCCTGATGGTGAAAAGCAGGCGGTGACCATCGGTATGGCAATGACTGAAAAACAAGGCGGCTCCGATGTTCGAAGCAATACAACTCGCGCTTATCCGCTGGGTAAAGAAGGCCCCGGACAGGCGTACCAATTGGTCGGCCATAAGTGGTTTGTGTCAGCGCCGATGTGCGATGCCTTTTTGGTATTGGCGCAAACCACGGCAGGGCTAAGTTGCTTTTTGCTCCCGCGTTGGCGCCCGGATGGTAGTAAAAACCCGCTACAACTGGTGCGTTTGAAAGACAAAATGGGCAACGTGGCCAATGCCTCCAGCGAAGCGGAGTTACGCGGCGCCTTTGCCTGGATGGTAGGAGAGGAGGGCCGCGGGGTACGCACGATTATTGAGATGGTGGCGATGACTCGCTACGACTGTATGATCGGTTCGTCGGCAGGGATGCGCCAAGCCACGGTGCAGGCCTTGCATCATAGCCAACATCGTGCCGCTTTCGGCGCGCAGTTAATCGATCAGCCTTTGATGCAAAATGTACTGGCCGATCTGGCGCTTGAGAGTGAAGCGGCCATGACACTAACCATGCGTATGGCACGCGCGATGGACCAACAACAAGACGAACATGAACGCGCATTCGCACGCATTGCCGTGGCGATTGGCAAGTACTGGATCTGTAAACGTACGCCAGAGCATGCCTACGAGGCGATGGAAGTGATTGGTGGTAGCGGGGTGATGGAAAATTGCATTATGCCGCGGCTCTATCGCGAGGCGCCGATTAACGCGATCTGGGAGGGGAGTGGCAATGTACAGTGTCTCGATGTTCTGCGCGCTGTTGAAAAACAGCCACAATCGTTTGAAGCGTTACTTACCGAGCTGCGCCGAGCCAAAGGTTGTCATGCAAACCTTGATGCCGTTATTGCAGCGTTGCCACAGCGGTTGCAACAGGCACAAAGCGAACCGTTCTACGCGCGACAAGTGGTTGAGCTAATGGCGCGCGGTTTGCAAGGCGCATTGTTACAGCAATACGCGCCCTCCAGTGTCGCCGATAGCTTTTGTCAGTCACGGCTTGGAAATAATTCTCACATGGGCTACGGTCGATTAACGGATCGAAGCGCGGCGAAGGATATTTTAACCCGCGCCTGGCCAGCCTAAGTGCTGCTGTGAAAGGGAGAAACGAATGACTATCTATCAAATGCTCGCCCGCAATTGGCGTAAATACCCACAGCAGTTGGCACTCACCGACGATCAACAGCAGCTTTCGTGGCAGCAACTTGGCCAGCGGGTAGAGCAGCTCGCCGCCTGGCTTTATCATGAACATGACGTTCGCAACGGCGACCGGGTGGCGTTAGTACTACCGAATAGCATTGAGTTTGTAGTAGGCGTGCTAGCAATACAGCGTTTAGATGCGATTGCGGTACCGATCAATGTCCGGCTTACCACACCCGAATTTAAGTTTATTTTGGGCGACTCGGAATCGACGTTGGTGCTGACCAGTTCACTCACCAGTAAAGCAATTGAACCACTTGTTGCGCAGGGGCTTGTAGGACTGTGGCTTGACCGGCTTGACCCGCCAACGGTAAAAGCCGCAGAGGTGCCGCCAGCACCGGTTGCCGACCGACTGAGCCCAGCTATTTTGCTGTACACCTCAGGCACCACAGGCCGACCCAAAGGCGTCTTGTATAATCAGTCGGCGCTACATGCGGTGGCAATGATGATGGCGTTGGAAATGTCGATGTCGCCGCAAAGTAAACTGCTGCATTTAATGCCATTTACCCACTCCGCACCGCTTAACCTATTTTTATTCGCCGGGCTACTGGTTGGGGCTGCACATGTTGTTGCGCCGACTTTCACCCCAGACTTACTGTTAACGCTCGTGCCCAAGCATCAGGTAACACATTTCTTTGGCGCGCCCGTTGCGTACCTGTTAACCGCACAACATGCGGCCATCGAGAGCACCGACCTCTCCACGGTGACGCATTGGGTTTACGGTGGCGCAGCAATGTCTACGGGGCAAACGCAACAAGTTCAAAAGGCCTTTAATTCAAACCAGTTCTATTGTGTCTATGGTCTTACCGAGGCAGGGCCGTCGGGCACTCTGTTGTTGCCCGCGGAGCATGCAACAAAAGCTGGCTCGGTCGGTCAACGCGCGGCATTTAACACAGAAGTGCGTTTACGCACAGATAACGGGCGACAGCCCGCAGTAGGCGAGCCTGGCGAAGTTGAAATCTTCGGCGAGGGTATGATGGCCTGCTATTGGAATAACCCCGCGGCAACCCAAGCGACATTGACGGCCGACGGATGGTTAAAGACCGGCGATGTAGCAATCCAAGACGAAGATGGTTTTTATTGGATCAAGGACCGCAAGAAAGACATTATTATCGCCGGCGGTGTTAATATCTACCCGCGTGAAATCGAAGACACCTTGTCGGCGCATCCGGCCGTGGTCGAAGTTGCAGTGATTGGTGTGCCGCATGCAGAATGGGGAGAAACCGTAAAGGCGGTCATCGTAGCTAAGGAAGCGCAGCAAACTCTTGAACCCCAGCTGAAAGAATTTTTAGCTGCGCGTTTGGCCGACTTCAAACTACCACGACTGTACCAGTGGATCGATGAGCTCCCGCGTAATGCCAACGGCAAGGTACTTAAGCACCAGCTGAGGTGATGGTTGTCGACAGTACTTAACGGGCAACATTCTGATACAAAAAGCCCATCGATGTTCGCCTTGCTAGATTGGCAAAGTGTTGGGCTTCTTTTATAGTTGCAACCATTAGATAACCCTAGGAGCAGCTCAAGTATGAGCCAGGAAACCTTTAAAATATTAGTCGTAGATGACGATGCACGGTTGCGGAGTCTGTTAGAACGTTACTTGACAGAGCAAGGGTTTTACATTCGTTCAGCAGCGCAAGGTGAACAGATGGACCGTTTACTTGAGCGCGAAAACTTCCACCTTATGGTGCTTGATTTAATGCTACCCGGTGAAGACGGCCTATCGATTTGCAAACGTTTGCGCCAGGGCAATAACGATATCCCTATTGTGATGCTAACCGCCAAAGGCGACGAGGTTGACCGCATCATTGGGCTCGAACTTGGGGCGGATGACTATCTTGCCAAACCTTTTAACCCACGCGAGTTGCTGGCGCGCATTCGTGCAGTGTTGCGGCGCCGTGGAAAGTCGATTCCTGGAGCCCCCTCAGACGATGATCAAGAGATCAACTTCGGAGAATTTAAACTTAATCTTGGCACTCGAGAAATGTTCCGCGGCGACGAGCCTATGCCGCTAACCAGCGGTGAGTTCGCGGTACTTAAAGCATTAGTGACTCATCCACGCCAGCCAATGTCGCGCGATAAGCTCATGAACCAGGCCCGTGGTCGCGATTATAGTGCGTTAGAGCGCAGTATCGATGTGCAAGTATCACGCCTGCGGCGCATGTTAGAAGAAGACCCTGCGAACCCGCGCTATATTCAAACCGTCTGGGGCTTGGGCTATGTATTCGTTCCGGATGGTAGTAAAAAAGGCAGCTGATGCGCATTCTTCCGCGTTCCGCATTTGCGCGTACGGTCGCTTTGATCGCGCTGCTACTGTTAATTAATCAAGTTGTCTCTTATGTGATGGTTGGCCTCTATGTCGTCAAGCCAACCATGCAACAAATTAGCTCTGTGGTGGCGAAACAAGTACAGGGGGTCATTGTTTTAGACCAATGGCTTGCCAGTCATGAAATGTCGAACGTGGAAAAGCGCGCACTCGCAGAACGCTATACCCAGGCTGTGGGTATGGATGGCTTTACCTCCGACGAGGCCATTGAAAACGGTCTAGAGCAAGCAACTACCTACAGTTTTTTATCTGAACAGATGAGCCAGCAACTGGCAGCCACGACCGAAGTGCGTATCTCGCAAGACGCCAATTACTATGTCTGGATCCGTACCGAGTCGCTGGCCGGATATTGGATGCGGATCAAGCTTGATAACTTCGATGAAGCACGTTTTTCACCCTTACTCTTTTACCTTCTGCTCATCGGTGGGCTAAGCGTTTTAGGTGGAATGCTGTTTACTAGTTGGCAGAATAAACCGCTGAAATCGTTGCAAGCAGCCGCGCTTCAAGTTGGTCGCGGCGACTACCCTGAGCGCTTGCGCGAACGTGGCTCTACCGAGGTGATTGCAGTAACTAAGGCGTTTAATCAAATGGCCGAAGGAGTGCGACAGCTTGAGCAAGATCGCGCACTATTGATGGCGGGCGTCTCGCACGACTTACGTACGCCGCTAACACGCATTCGCTTAGCGACCGAGATGATGCCCGCCAGTGAAGATTATCTGGCCGAAGGCATTATCAGTGATATTGACGATATGAACGCGATCATCGACCAATTCATCGATTATGTACGTGTTGATAGCGCCGCCGACAGTGACTGTGAAAACCTAAACTATTTAGTTGAAGATGTGATTGGCCATGTCCCCGAAACTTGGAGCAGTGAAATTGAGGTGCATTACGGCGAGATCCCAAGTATTCCTGTGCGTGCCATTTCGATTAAGCGGGTACTGCTGAACTTGCTAGAAAACGCAGAACGCTATGGTGGCCAACGCATTCTTGTAGAAACCGGCTATGCGGCCGCGCGCAAGCGGGTTTGGATTAGTATCTGCGATGACGGTGAGGGCATTCCAGCAAGTCAAATTGAACATGTGCTACAGCCCTTTACTCAAGGCGATAAAGCACGGGCGTCAAAAGGCTCAGGGCTAGGTTTAGCGATCGTGAAACGTATTGTTGAGCGCCATGGCGGGCGTATTTCGTTTGGGCGTAGTCAGCGCTTAGGCGGCTTGGCAGTTCGCATTGAACTGCCAAGTGTTAGCAGTGACTAGTTTAACTGCGAATTCTATTTAACCCATTGAGGGCGGCCACACGATAAGCTTCAGCCATGGTCGGGTAGTTGAACGTGGTATTGACAAAGTACTCGATGGTATTGCCACCGTTCTTTTGTTCCATAATGGCTTGGCCGATGTGAATGATTTCTGCCGCACGTTCACCAAAGCAGTGTACGCCTAGCACTTCTTTGGTTTCGCGATGAAAGAGCAATTTCAGACTGCCCACCGCCATGTTCGAAATCTGCGCCCGGGCAAGGTGCTTAAACTGTGCACGGCCAACTTCATAGGGCACTTTCTGCTGGGTCAATTCTTCTTCGGTTTTACCAACAGAGCTAATTTCTGGAATGGTGTAAATACCCGTTGGAATATCACTGATCAAGCGTTGCTCGCAGTCACCAAACAGCATCGCGGTTGCGCAAATACGGCCCTGATCATAGGCGGCCGAGGCCAGCGATGGGTAGCCAATGATGTCACCCACGGCATAAATGTTCGGTACCGACGTTTGATATTGCTTAGAAACCTCAAGTTGGCCACGAGAGTTCGGTGTTAAACCAAGTGCTTGCACATTTAAGTCTTCAATGTTGCCGGAGCGACCGTTGGCGTACAGTAAGCAATCGGCGTCTAAGCGCTTGCCTGACTTGGTGTACAGCGTGACCCCATTGTCATTGCCTTCAATGCGTTCGTACTCTTCGTTATGTCGAATCACGACACCGTTATTGCGCAGGTGGTAACTTAGTGCATCGGACATTTCCGCATCAAGGAACGAGAGCAAACGATCACGGGTATTGATTAAATCTACTTTCACCCCGAGGCCACGAAAGATGCTGGCGTATTCACTACCAACCACACCGGCGCCGTAAATAATAATGCTTCGCGGCTCGTGATTCAGTGATAACACGGTGTCTGAGTCGTAGATGCGTTGGTGATTGAAATCAACGTCTGGCGGATGATAGGGCCGTGAGCCTGTCGCCACTACAACTTGCTTGGTGGCAATTGTCTCAACGGTACCATCTGCCTGGGTAAGCTTAATGGTGGTGGCGTTTTCAAAGGTTGCGGTGCCATGCAATACGGTGACATCGTTACGCTGATAAAAGCCGCTGCGCATTTGCACTTGTTGTTGAATCACGCCTTGAGCGTGACGCAAGATATCTGCAAACGACAGCCCTCGTTGAATGTTTTCACCGGAAAATAACGGGTTACTGTTAAATTCAATCAAGCGGCTGACGGAGTGCCTAAGCGCCTTCGACGGAATAGTGCCCCAATGGGTGCAGCCACCGCCTATCGATTTATGCTTTTCAATTAACGCAACTTTGCGACCGTTTTTCACCAGTTGCATTGCGGCACCTTCACCGCCGGGTCCGCTACCAATGACGACTGCGTCGAATTGCATTGTGGTTTCGCTCATGAAAAGCTCCTCTGTGTTGTACCGCTTGTTACAAGTCGCTATAGTAACCGAAACAGCAGTTCGGAAGCCAGTAACCTAGGCTTATTCTGGATATCAGTTTGACAGATTCCAAGCGGTGACGAGCATATGGCGCAACGACCTATCCCTGAAATACTTCAACGTAAAATTGTAGCGCGTAGTCGCTTGTTACGCATTGAAGCTGTTGATCTTCGTTTTAGCAATGGCGTAGAGCGCCAGTTCGAGCGCATGCAAAGTAGTGGTCGCGGGGCGGTGATGGTTGTGCCTTTTGTTGATGCGACAACCATGGTGCTGGTACGCGAGTATGCAGCGGGCTTGCATGATTACCAACTTGGCTTTCCAAAAGGCTTGATTGATCCAGGCGAAACTCCCGAACAAGCGGCCAACCGCGAGCTCAAAGAAGAGATCGGTTATGGTGCTGAACAGCTAATCCCGTTAAAAAGCCTGACCATGGCGCCACAGTTTTTCTCTGCGACAATGCACATTTTCATTGCACGAAACCTTTACCAGGAGCACCTTGAAGGCGATGAACCAGAGCCTTTGGAACCCGTGCACTGGCAACTAAGCGACGCTGAAAACCTGTTGGCACAAGAAGATTTTACTGAAGCGCGTAGTATTGCCGCTTTATTGATGACCTTAAGAGAGCTTGAACGTGACCCCAACTAAGCAACTGCATGAATGGCTTGAGGGCGCCGCTTGCATTGCCCAGCAAGCCGGCGATTTGATCATGGAATTGTATGAAGAGCAAGCTTATGCAACCTATGAAAAAGCCGACCAGTCGCCTGTAACTAGTGCGGATCTGGCTGCCCACCGCTTTATTCTGCAGCGCTTAGAAGAGTTGACACCCGACATACCGGTGCTGTCGGAAGAAGGCGCACACTTAGCTTTAGAAGAACGACAAAAGTGGCCCCGCTACTGGTTGATTGACCCCATTGATGGCACCCAAGAATTCGTCGCCCGCAGCGGCGACTTTACCGTGGTGATTGCTTTAGTCGAGCAGCATCAGCCAACGCTAGGCGTTATTTACTGGCCAGCTGGCGATAAGTTATATGTCGCACAAAGAGGTGCAGGCGCTTATCGCCGCGACATAAATGGTGAACAACGATTAGCAGTGCGCAAGCTCGAACAGCCGACAACAGGTCCTGTGACCTTAGCCATCAGCCGCCGCCAGCCCCGCGAACGCGTACTGCAACGCATGAGCCCTGAACGTCAGCTAAGTACCGTGCCCGCTGGAAGTTGTTCATTGAAAGCCTGTTTGATTGCCGAAGGCCAAGCCGATTGCTTTTTACGTGTTGGGCCAACCGGTGAATGGGATACTGCCGCGGCAGATGTGATTGTCGGTGAGGCCGGAGGTTCTATCGTTAGCGAACACTTTAAGCCACTCACCTATAACGAGGAAGATGAGTTAGGTAACCCGAACTTTCTTATCCTCGGCGATAGTGCGGTGCCGTGGCAAGAGATATTCATTCGTCACCAAACTCACCCCGAGGCATAATATTGACGGTTTCGTGCAGCTCTGACCAAACTAAAATGGCGTCGCCACTTTCAATTTGAGCGCGCACGTCGTCGACTTTCTCGGCCAGTGATTTCTCTTCGGTGCCGTAGTCTGTACCTTCGCGCAGTACAAACGACTCAATTATGCTATCAAGTAGTTCGGCGTCGAGTTGTTGCCATGGAATTTCCATTTGAATTTAACTCTCCTGGGCTTCCGCCTGTTGCAGCGCTTCTTCAGCAGCCATCCAATCGTCTTCAGCTTGATTCAGCGCTTTTTGATGGGTCGCCTGCTGCTGTAAAAGCTGTTGCAGACGCTCTTTGTTTGCCTCATCGTAAATAGCACTGTCGCCGAGTAGCTGATTGAGCTCAGCGAGCTTGGCTTCGTGCTTTTGCACTTCTTGTTCGTACTTGGTCACGGCGTCTTTGAAAGGTTTAAGACGTTTACGGCGTTCTGCGGCGTCACGCTTTTCGGCTTTGCGATCAGCTTTACCCGATTGACTAGGGGACTCTTGATTTGGCTGTTGACGCTCCTGCAGCCAGCGATGATAACCATCAAGATCGTCATTAAACAAACGTACCTGGCCGTCTGCCACTAAGAAGAAGTCGTCGACGGTGGTACGAAGTAAGTGTCTATCATGGGAAACAATCACCATGGCTCCGCTGAAGTCTTGCAAGGCATAAACCAGCGCCTCACGCATCACGCTGTCGAGGTGGTTTGTCGGTTCATCGAGTAACAACAGGTTAGGTTTTTGGTAAACAATAATGGCCAGTACCAGCCGTGCCTTTTCGCCGCCCGACATCGGTGCGACTAACCGTGTGGCCTGATCACCATTAAAGCCAAAGCCACCTAAATAATCACGTAGCTGTTGCTCACTGGCATGCGGGTCAAGTCGTTGTATGTGCTGTAGGGCACTGGCTTTTAAATCGAGTGTTTCGAGCTGATGTTGGGCAAAGTAGCCGAGTTTGATACCAGAGTTGAGTTCTATTGTGCCACTTTGGGGCGGTAGTTCGCCGGCCAGTAATTTAACTAAGGTTGACTTGCCAGCACCGTTGCGGCCGAGCAGCCCGATCCGACTACCTGGTACAAGGTCAAATTTAATCGAACTTAAAATAACTTTGTCGCCATAGCCTGCCTGAACATTTTCTAGTGTTAACAACGGATTGGGTAATTGCGCAGGCTCCCGAAAGTGAAACTGAAACTGGCTGTTGGCCACTATAGGTGCGCTGGCCTGCAAGCGCTCTAACGCCTTGATACGACTTTGCGCCTGTTTCGCTTTGCTGGCTTTGTAGCGGAATCTGTCGATATAGGTTTGCAAGTGCTTACGTTGTGCCTGCTCTTTTTCGAATTGCGCCTGTTGCTGCGCAATCTGTTCCGCCTGCTGGCGCTCAAAACTGCTATAATTACCGGTATAGGCGGTCGCTTGTTGTTGCTCAATGTGAATGATCTGCTGACAAGTGGCATCGATAAAGTCGCGATCGTGCGAAATCAGTAACAGGGTGCCAGGAAACCGTTGCAACCAGTCTTCAAGCCAAAAAATAGCATCGACATCAAGGTGGTTGGTCGGTTCGTCGAGTAATAGCAGGTCGGCCCGTGAAATAAGTGCTTGGGCAAGGTTCAAGCGCATTCGCCAACCACCTGAGAAGGCTTTTACCGGCTGCTCGAACTGGCTTGCGGCAAAACCTAAGCCGGCAAGTAAGGCAGCGGCGCGAGCCGGAGCTTCATAAGCGCCAATCGCGGCAAGCTGGTCGTGCAAGCGGCCGATCCCATGACCATCATCGGCCTGTTCGGCGCCGGTCAATTGATCTTCAAGCTGGCGTAGCTCCGTATCTCCGTCAAGCACATAGTCGATAGCCGAGCGGTCAAGGGCGGGAGTTTCTTGCCGAACGCTGGCGATGCGCCAGTGCGGTGGAACATCACACTCGCCTTGCTCAACCTGGAGCTCACCGCGCAGTAATGCGAATAACGACGATTTACCAGAGCCATTGCGGCCAACGATACCGACGTGATGGCCAGGGAAAATGGCTAAATCGGTGTTTTCGAGAAGGACGTTGCCGCCGCGCATGAGCGCCATGCCACGGATTGATATCATGACTAACCTTGTGCTTGGTGTTGGTGAGTGAATCTGCGACAATTATACCTGAAGCAAAACGAGGTGAATATGGCACGAACACGTAAACGTTTTATTGCTGGCGCAGAATGCCCGGCTTGTCAGGCAACCGACACCTTGATGTTGCTGGTGACCGAGAAAGATAGCGGTGAGCTCGAAGAACAGGTGCAGTGTGTGGCGTGCCAGCATAGCTTTACCGAAAAAGATAAGCAGTCAGAGGCTGAAGCTGCCACATCAGCGGCGACAAAAGCCGTACATGATGACAACGTGATTGGTATTTTTAAACCCGAATAAGAAATCAGCAAAAGGGGTAACACATGCAAGAACAGATGTTGGTTTATACTGGTGTTGTGATTATTTTGGCCACGTGGATTTTACAATGGGCGGTCGCCGCTGGCGTCAAGGCGAAACAACCGCAAGCGGTGCCAGGTAAAGTTCCAGAGAACATTAGTCACGAGTCGTTGGTGTTTCGCACCCATCGAACTTTTATGAATACCTTAGAAAATGTGCCAATGTTTTTGGCAACGGTGTTTGTGGCGTTGTTCATGGGTCTAAATTCCGATTGGTTCGGCTATTGGGTGATGATTTTTGCCGTAGCACGAATTCTACATATGGTACTTTATTATGCCATCGCCACCGAGAAGAACCCGAGCCCGCGGAGCTGGTTCTTTGCGATTGGAGCCGTGGCTAATATTGCGATTCTGATTCAATGTGTGTTGCACCTTACGGCAATGTAAGGTGTACGTACGAAGTTACTGACTTTAAGTTTATGCTGAAGGAGTGGTCGACGATGACACAGCACTATTCAATAGGTACGCCGGGCAAGCCATGGGGCGACGCCGAGAAACTGCAATGGCGTGCGCAACAAAGCAAACAACGAGACTATGTAGATGATGTAGTGCGTCGCATCGATCATTTACGAGAGCAATTCGACGTTGAAACCTATGGTGAGCTGAACTATGACGAGCGTAGCTTTCCGCTGTTTGTGGTGCGTAGTCGTAATTGGCACGTCGACCGGCCAACGGTATTAGTAACGGGTGGTGTGCATGGCTATGAAACCAGTGGTGTCCATGGCGCATTGTACTTTCTTGAAACTGAAGCGGTCAATCATCTTGCGCGGTTCAACATTATCGTCGCGCCATGTCTGAGCCCCTGGGGTTATGAAACGATCAATCGTTGGAACCCCGACGCCATTGATCCGAACCGTTCTTTTGTTAGCAATAGCCCAGCGCAAGAAACCGCGCTTATCATGAAGTACTTGAAGCAGCATAAGATAGCGCCAAGCGTCCATGTCGACTTACATGAAACCACCGATACCGACAACTCCGAGTTTCGGCCTGCATTAGCGGCGCGCGAAGGTACCACAAATGATAACTGGAACATTCCAGATGGATTTTATTTAGTTGCGGACAGCTCGCGTCAGCAAGCTGAGTTTCAACGGGCGATTATAGAAACCGTAAAGCCGGTTACGCATATTGCTCCAGCCGATGAAGACGGCTGCCTTATCGGCGCGCCAATGATCCAAGAAGGGGTGATTGAGTACGATGCCAAGCCATTAGGTTTATGCATGGGAATGACCGACGCCAAATTCGTAACCACCACCGAAGTGTATCCGGATAGTCCGAATACCAACCCCGTTGAATGTGTCGACGCGCAAGTCGCTGCCGTTCGTGGTGCGCTGGAATTCGCTGCGGATAAGTGCTGAGGTTGATGGTGTCAGCAGCAACTGAAGCGGTGCAAAAGTGGGTAGAGCAAGTGGTGATAGGTTTGAACTTCTGCCCCTTTGCCCATCGCGAAGTTGAACGTGACACCATTGTCTACCAAGAGTGTCACGCCACGGCCTTAGAGACGAGCCTGCAGGCCTTTGCCAATGCGGTACAGCAATTGCTCGACACGCCCAGTAAAGAAACGACCTTACTGGTATTTAGCAAAGGCTTTACGGAGTTTGATGATTACCTCGAATTGCTCGACTATGCGCAGCTTTATTTGCAGCAAGAGGATCTCGAGGGCGTGTTGCAGATTGCCAGCTTCCACCCCGACTATCAGTTTGCCGACAGCACTGCTGATGGGGCAAGTAATTACACCAATCGAGCTCCTTTTCCAGTGCTACATATTCTGCGTGAAGCCAGCTTAGAGCGAGTGCTGAAGCGCTACCCGAACCCAGAGCTGATCCCGCAGCGCAATTGTGAGCAGGCAGAGCTACTGGGGCGTGACTATTTCGAAGCGATATTACTAGCCTGCCGCGAACCTAAGCAGCGTTAAGCGTCGCGAGGTAACCCTTTCTCAACGGCACGTGTCAGGCGCAGTACTTGCTTGGTGGTTGTGGCACTTTTATTACGTTGCCGCGTGAGTGCCCAGTCAATATGTTCATCAACCATCTCATTGACCGCCCCACGCCTTGCTTGCAGCGCTTCAATAATGGCCGGGTCATGAGCGGCATTGCCAAGTGCCACAGCTAAGTTGCGCTGCCACGAAGCAAAGCCGATTCGACGTATAGGCGAGCCTTCGGTGGTCTTTAAAAAGGTTGCTTCGTCCCAGTTCCACAAGGTCAATAATTCTGGCGCATGAAGGTCTTTCCGTGGTGCGAAATCGTCTTCGTCGGTTAGTTGTGCATAGCGATTCCAAGGGCAAATCAGCTGACAGTCGTCACAGCCATAGATGCGGTTGCCAATGAGGGGGCGAAGTTCTTCAGGTATGGCTGATTTAAGCTCAATGGTGAGGTAGGAAATACAGCGCCGCGCATCAAGTTTATAGGGCTCGACGATGGCTTGCGTCGGGCAAATGGTAATACAGGCTTTGCAACTACCACATTTTTCTTCCACTGGTTTATCGGTGGGTAGTGGCAGGTTTACCAGTAGTTCCCCAAGGAAAAACCATGAGCCGCCCTGTTCATCAAGTACCAGTGTATGTTTACCGGTCCAACCCAGGCCCGCTTTGACTGCCAGCGGCCGTTCTAAAATGGGCGCGGAGTCAACAAAAGGTCGATAGTCTAAGTCATCACAGGCGGCTTTAATTTTCTCACCGAGTTGCTTTAAGCGCTTGCGCATTAACTTATGGTAGTCACGACCCAAGGCATAACGGCTAATATAGCCAAGCCGCGAGTTTTTTAAGGTTTTGGCGAAACCAGCTTCAGCAGGTAAGTAATTCATACGTACCGAAATCGCTCGGACACTGCCTTCATGTAACTGCTCAGGGCGGGTACGAAGCTCCGCATGACGCTGCATGTATTCCATTTCACCATGCATGCCAGCGTCGAGCCAACGCTGCAGGGCTTCGCGTTCTGAACTAAGATCGAGATCTGTGATACCGACCTTCTGGAAACCGAGTTCTTGGCCCCAACGTTTAATATCTTCGGCTAGTTGGTGGAAATTCATACAAATGGTCTTATGCTAAGAGTAAGTGCACAAAATAACAAAAATCACCGGGAGATGCACCGATGCAAGTCAGTATGCAACAGTTAATATACCTCACTGCTCAGGTCCGTGACCGTGAGCTTGAAGCCGCAGAGTCGCTTTGCGTATCCGCTGCGCAGCTCATGCATCGTGCCGCACAAAGTTGCTTAGCAGCACTCGAGCGCGTTCATCCGGCGCCTGGGCGTGTGATGATTTTGTGCGGCCCGGGAAATAACGGTGGCGATGGTTGGGTGCTGGCGCGCTTAGCTCGTGAACATGGTTACCAAGTGCAAGTCGTGGCTGCCGAGCCGAAAACAGAACTGGCGAAGCAGGCAGCGCTAGCATGGGAAGCTGAGCAAGGCAGCGTAGAGCCTTTAGCGCAACTCGACCGAACCCATGTCGCCGAGTACGACATTATCGTCGATGCCATGTTAGGAACTGGCCTAAGCCGCGATCTAGACGAGATGTATTGCCGCGCGGTTAACATTCTGAATGAC
Organism: Pseudidiomarina piscicola; assembly: GCF_902806985.1. Classification (GTDB taxonomy): domain Bacteria; phylum Pseudomonadota; class Gammaproteobacteria; order Enterobacterales; family Alteromonadaceae; genus Pseudidiomarina; species Pseudidiomarina piscicola. The sequence continues at coordinate 94,521 of NZ_CADCXY010000002.1, read as the reverse complement.
GCAAAACACTATCATAAGCTGTGGGTGTTAAGTATTGATTGCCCAACTGGGCTACAAAGTGATCGCGGTGTGGCGATACCAGTAGCTGTGGAAGCCGATTACACAGTCACCTTGGTCGCACTGAAGCCTGGCTTGCTCACAGCAGAAGCAGCACGGTATGTGGGGCACCTTGAATTAGCAGAGCTGGGTATATCGGCCTCGTTTAGACATTTGGAGCAGCCCTTTGCCACTATTATTGAACGTGATGAAGTTGCGCGGCATTTACCGCCGCGTAGTCGTAGCAGCCATAAAGGGTCCCATGGACATGTGGTAATTATAGGTGGTGCACCTGGCATGTCGGGTGCGGTCGTGCTAGCGGGGCGCGCTGCGTTGCGGGCGGGGGCCGGCAAAGTTTCCGTACTGACCCACCCCGATAGCCATGCCATTGTTGCCAGTGCACAACCAGAGCTCATGGTATCGACGTCAAAAGCGGAATCACAAGCGGAACTTACTGAATTTATTTCGCGCGCCTCGGTTGTTGTGCTCGGCCCGGGGCTTGGTCAAAAAAGTTGGGGCCGTAAATTATCTGAATGGGTATTAGCTGCCGACGTGCCAGTAGTGCTCGATGCCGATGGGCTGAATGCGTTGGCGCAGCAGCCGTCGTGGGCACAGCGGCAAGCACCGTTATGGTTAACCCCCCATCCCGGCGAAGCGGCGCGCTTGTTGGCAACCGATACGCACCAGTTAGAACAAGATCGTTGGCTGGCAGTACAGCAAATTGCAGCGCGTTATCAAGCCTATATTTTACTCAAGGGGGCTGGTTCACTTTGTGTAGACAAAGCCGCTAGCTCTATACGCGTGTGTTCACGAGGCACGCCGGCACTTGCAGTGGGCGGTGCCGGAGATGTTTTGAGCGGCATTGCCGGCAGCTTAGTGGCCCAAGGAGTGGTGGCCGACGAGGTGTTGCCCTGCGCTGCATGGTTACATGCGGTGGCCGGTGAACACGCTGCAATCGCAGGTGAACGTGGTACACTACCGAGCGACTTAATGGAGCCGTTACGGAAATTAGTGAATCCATGACTACAAAAGATTATTTTCTCGCTGACGAGCCGGCGTTGTTGGCGTTGGCGGAAACCTTAGCGAACGTGGTAAAAGCAGGTCAAAGTAAAGCCAAACAGGTGCTGACGATTTATTTAATCGGTGAGCTAGGGGCCGGAAAAACCACCTTTAGCCGCGGCTTTATTCAAGCCCTAGGACATCAAGGTAAGGTGAAAAGCCCCACTTATACGCTGGTTGAAAGCTATCAACTAGATGCTTGGCAGGTTCATCATTTCGATTTATATCGACTTGCTGACCCTGAAGAACTTGAATTTATGGGCATTCGTGATTACCTTGACAGTAATACAATAATTTTGGCGGAGTGGCCGCAGCGTGGAGCTGGGGTGTTACCAGAGCCAGATATAGAAATTAGCATCGATTACGCCGAAACAGCGCGTAAATTGGTACTTGGTGCGCTAACAACAAGAGGTCGGGAACTCCTCGATAAGCTCTAATGCAACGCTTGATAGCTGGTCTTATTACACTTGCTTTAGTGTGTTTTGCGGTACCTGCTGCGGCAAAAAACACCATTGAAAACATTCGCATGTGGCCGTCGCCGGACCGCACACGGGTGGTTTTTGACATGAGTCAGGAGCCAGACTTCAGTTATTTCCAGCTAAACCAGTCGCATCCCTTCCGTTTAGTGATTGACCTACCCGCAACGGAATTAACATTTAACCTCGAAGGGTTCGAGACAAATTCGTTATTGGTTAAAAAAATTCGCACCAGCACTCCCAAAACCTCGGGCAGCACCCGTTTAGTGGTGGAGCTTGATCAAGTGGTCGAACCGAAGATTAACGTCGTAGGCCCCAGCGGTGATCGGGGTCATCGTTTGGTAGTTGATTTACCTGGAACCTCCGTCAAGCGTGACGCCACTGCACTGAGTGCAGATGATCTACAAGAACGTAAAGTTACAGTCGCCATTGACGCTGGACACGGTGGCGAAGATCCAGGCTCAGTTGGTCCTCGAGGCACCTATGAGAAAGATGTCGTGCTCAGGGTGGCGCGGGCGCTTGCAAATATGATCAACGCAGACCCAACCATGCAGGCTTATCTGATTCGGTCTGACGATTACTATGTTGACCTGAATGAACGGCCACGCAAAGCCGAACGTGTTAATGCTGATTTATTTGTATCGATTCATGCCGATGCGTTTGTGACGCCACAGCCTCGTGGCGCATCTATATGGGTTTTGTCGAACCGTCGAGCCAGTACGGAAATGGGTCGCCTATTAGAGAATAAAGAACGACTATCAGATGTGCTTGCTGGTGTAGAGCCGGCTGTAAATGACAAAGCGTTTCTTAACCAAACCTTGGTATCGATGAAAATGGACCACGCCATGTTGAGTGGTTATGAAGCTGCTACGGAAGTTTTGTCTGAACTAAAGCGCATCACTAAAATGCATAAAACCAAGCCGCAGCATGCCAGCCTAGCGGTGTTGACTTCCACTGCGATGCCATCAATGTTGGTTGAGACTGGGTTTATTTCAAACCCAACCGAAGAACAGTTACTGCTGAGTAATCAGCACCAGCAAAAATTAGCCCGAGCGATTTATCAAGGCGTACGTAGTTACTTTATGCGCCGGCCCCCTGATGGCACACTGTTCGCAACTAATCGCGCGAGTCGGCATGTGGTCAAATCCGGCGAATCGTTGTCGATCCTCGCGAACCGTTACAATACCTCTGTCTCGGCAATTAAAGCGCGTAACAAGTTGGACAGTTCGGTGATCCGCATCGGGCAAGTTCTCGAAATACCGACTCCTGAATAGGCGCACTCATGCCCATCTGTTTATTACCCATTAGTTTGGCGAACCAGATCGCCGCCGGCGAGGTGATTGAGCGACCCTCTTCGGTGGTCAAAGAACTAGTCGAGAATAGCCTTGATGCGGGGGCGCAACAGTTAACCATCGATATTGAAAAGGGTGGGCGCCGTCGTATTCGTATTCGCGATAACGGTGCCGGTGTGAGCAAAGAGGAACTGCCGTTGGCGTTGGCACGCCATGCGACCAGCAAAATTGCCTGCTTAGACGACTTAGAAGCAATACAAAGTTTAGGTTTTCGTGGCGAAGCCTTGGCGAGTATCAGTTCCGTCTCACGGCTCACCTTGACGTCGAAACCAGCAGCTCAGGAGCAGGCCTGGCGTGCTTGGGTAGAAGGCCGCGATATGCAAGCTGAGTTAGCTCCGGCAAGTCACCCAGATGGCACCACCGTTGATGTTGAAGACTTGTTCTTTAATACCCCTGCGCGACGTAAGTTCTTGCGTACTGATAAAACCGAATTTAATCATATTGATGAAACCATCAAACGCATTGCCTTAAGTCGTTTCGATGTGCGATTAAGCTTAAATCATAATCAAAAAAATGTACGTAATTATCCAGCCGTAACGGATGACCAAGCCATTGAGCGGGTGGCAAAAGTGGTGGGTGCAGCCTTTACCGATCATGCCGTAGCTCTCGATGTTGAACAGATGGGCTTGCGCTTGTGGGGCTGGATTGCGCCTCAGCATGCGTGTCGGCATCAGGCCGACGGCCAATACTTTTATGTGAATGGGCGAATGATGCGCGACCGCATGTTAAACCATGCAATTCGTCAAGCTTATGGCGATACCCTTGGCGATGATCGCGTGCCTACCTATGTGCTTTACTTGCAGTTGGCTGCAACGGATGTCGATGTAAATGTGCACCCAGCCAAACACGAAGTACGCTTTCAGCGCGCCAGAGAGGTGCACGACTTTGTGCTGCAAAGTGCCCGTCAGGCGCTGCGCAGCCGTGCCAGTGAAAGTGATGAAACGCACACCGGTCATCATTATCAACAGCCTGATGGCAGTCTTAGTCAGCAGATTGAAGAGCTGCAGCCGCGCCATCATCATCCCTTGCCGGGGCTAATGTCAGGCGCGTCGCCCGGCGCTTCGCGGGTGCCAACGCCACCATCATCGTCGCGAGCACCGACCATGCCGCCAGTGGCAAACCCGTCGGTTGATTTAGCGCCGACGGTGACCGCGACACTTACTGTTATTGATCAGCGCATGGCATTAATCAGTGGTGAAAAAGGGCTGGCGCTATTGCACCTACAGGCATTAGAACAAGCTTATTTAGCTGAGCAACTGCGCCGCCAGTACCAAACTGGGCTGGCAGGTCAACCGCTTTTAATTCCGGTAAAGCTCACGGACACCGATTGTCTTGAACGACTAAAACACATTACGCCCGAGCGTTTGGCACAGTTGGGTATCTTGCTTGAACAGGAGCGCCGTAACGTGGTGGTCAAGCAAGTTCCAAGTGCCTTGCGCAATACCGATATCAATCAGAGCCTGGCGCAGGTCACCCAAGCTTTGAAAACATCGACGGAGTTAGACGATAGCTTCTGGCAATGGCTCGCTCAACAACAGGTGAGCCTAAGCTACAGTAAGGTTCAGGCTGAACACTGGTGTGCAGTTTGGCAACAAAATTTTGATGCGGATAGCACCTTTTGCCTGTCCATAGAGCTACCGCAACTGCCGGAGCGCATACGATGACCCAAGCCCATGTAATTTGCCTTTATGGACCGACCGCCGCGGGTAAAACCGGGTTAGCCATAGAACTAAGCGAACGATTGAATGCCGATATCGTATCGGTCGACTCGGCACTTATTTATCGTGACATGACAATAGGTACCGCGAAGCCAACACCGGCTGAACTGGCGCGCGCACCACATCGCTTAATTGACATTTGTGATCCAAGTGAGCGCTATTCTGCTGCGCAGTTTGCAGAAGACGCGCGTGCAGAAATTGACAGCATTCTCGCGGCCGGGCGTACCCCCTTGTTAGTGGGCGGTACCATGATGTATTTCAAAACGTTATTAGAAGGCATGTCGCAGTTGCCTGAAGCGAACCTCGAACTACGCGACAAGCTTACTGCAGAGCTTGAACGTGACGGTAATCAAGCCTTGCATGAGCGGTTGCGAGCGATTGATCCGGTAAGCGCGCAGCGTATTCACCCGAATGATCCACAACGACTGATTCGAGCGCTTGAAGTTTACCAGTTAACGGGCCAGTCTTTGACAGCCTTAAGCCAGGCTCGACAAGGCGCTTTACCTTACCCTGTCGTGCAATTAGCGGTGGCTCCTAAAGATCGAAATGTATTGCACCAGCGTATTGAGTCTAGATTTCACCAAATGCTTGCAGAAGGGTTCATCGATGAGGTTGCACAGCTGCGACAGCGCGCTGATTTGCACCTCGATTTACCAGCGTTACGGTGTGTAGGTTACCGGCAGGTTTGGCAGTTCTTGGATGGTGACTTTGATGAGGCAACCATGATTGACAAGGGGGTTGCAGCCACCCGTCAGCTCGCGAAACGACAGCTTACGTGGTTACGCAAGTGGCCAGGTGTGAAGTGGTTCGACAGTTTGGCAGACGATTTGCCGGCGCAGGCCACAGCTTATTGTCAGCAGACGCCGGAAAACTTTACGCAATTCAAACCTTGAAACAAGCCAAATTGCCCTTATAGTAAGGTCATAGCAAGTTAAATTGTTACTGAGTTTTAGCAAAAGAAAACACACCTAACATGCTGGTTATTTCAGCATGTTAGACTATAGTTGAGCGGACTGGCATCTGTGGTCTCACGCAAACTGCCAACTCAAAACAATAAAAAGAAAAAGGATGCAATCAAATGGCTAAAGGGCAAACTTTACAAGACCCGTTTTTGAACGCTTTGCGTCGTGAGCGCGTTCCCGTTTCGATTTACTTGGTAAATGGCATTAAATTGCAGGGCCAAATTGAGTCATTCGATCAGTTTGTTATTCTGTTGAAGAATACCGTGAGCCAAATGGTGTACAAACATGCCATTTCGACTGTTGTTCCGGCTCGCATTCCACAAAACTACCTTCCGCAACAAGAAGCGGGTAGTGATGAGGCCGTCGATTAATCAAAGATTCTTGAAGGAGCAGTGGTAGCTTGTTTGATAGGTTTGAAAGTGGTGAGCAGGCTATCCTGGTGCACGTAGACTTCCCGGTTGAAAACGATCGGGAAGATCTTTCAGAGTTAAAACTTTTAGTTTCCTCGGCTGGCGTTGAAACCCTCGACGTCATGACCGCCTCGCGATCGACGCCAAGCTCGCGCTATTTTGTTGGCAGTGGTAAAGCCGAAGAAGTGGCCGAAGCCGTTAAGCTACACAACGCCAACATCGTTATTTTCAATCATAGTTTATCCCCCACCCAAGAGCGTAACCTTGAAAAGCTGTGTCAATGCCGCGTGCTTGATAGAACCGGCTTGATTCTCGATATCTTCGCACAGCGAGCGCGTACCCACGAAGGTAAGTTACAGGTTGAATTGGCACAGCTTCGCCATATTTCAACACGTTTGGTTCGTGGTTGGACTCACTTGGAACGGCAAAAGGGCGGTATCGGTTTACGCGGGCCAGGTGAAACCCAGTTGGAGACCGACCGTAGGTTAATTCGCGGCCGGATTAAAAACATTCTCGGCCGCTTACAAAAAGTACAGAAGCAGCGAGAGCAAGGCCGCCGTGCTCGACAGCGGGCAGAGATACCCACCGTATCATTGGTTGGCTATACTAACGCAGGGAAGTCGACACTTTTTAATCGGTTAACAGCAAGCTCTGTGTATGCCGCCGATCAATTGTTTGCCACACTTGATCCAACCTTACGTAAGCTTGAGCTTGAAGACGTAGGTGCGGTCATTTTGGCGGATACCGTAGGGTTTATTCGGCATTTACCCCATGAGCTGGTCGCAGCGTTCAAAGCAACGCTACAAGAGACTCAAGACGCAGACCTGTTGCTTCACGTGATTGATGTCAGTGATGAGCGGCAGCAAGAAAACATCGAACAGGTGACCGAGGTACTTGAAGAGATTGAAGCGGACGAAGTGCCGCAACTGTTAATTTGTAACAAGATCGATCAATTGGATGATGGTCAGGCGCGAATCGATTATGATGATAATCAGCGTCCCATTCGTGTTTGGCTTTCAGCACAATCCGGTGCCGGTATCGAGCTGCTGAATCAAGCTTTAGTTCAGCGCTTGCGCCCAGAAATGGTGAATCTTGCCTTGCGTATTCCGCCGTCGATGGGTAAGTTGCGCGGGCGATTGTATGCTTTAAACAGTGTCACCGACGAAGAAACCTGTGATGATGGTGCTTTGGCACTGAAGATACGCATGTCAGCCGTTGATTGGCGGCGGCTTTGTAAACAAGTTAAAGTTGAGTATGGCGATAGTTTGCAAGGCTTTGTAGAATAGAGAACACTTAGTACGTTATATAACCTTAAATTCGATCCAAATTTGGAGTAGTCAATGGCCTGGAATCAACCGGGAAACGGTAATAACAACGACCGTGATCCATGGAAAAATCAAGGTGGTCGCGACCAAGGTCCTCCTGACCTTGATGAAGCGGTCAAAAATTTATTAGGAAAGCTCGGCCTTGGTGGCTCGGGTAAGAAGGGCGGTGGTAAGTCGAGTGGCGGTGGGTTCCCCACCAAAGGCTTCGGTATTATTGCTGTGCTTTTAGTTATCGTTTGGTTTATTGCTGGCTTTTATACGGTCAAAGAAGCCGAGCGTGGTGTTGTGTTGCGCTTTGGTAACTTCCATAACTTGGTTGAATCAGGTCTGCATTGGCGCCCAATCTTCATTGATAGCGTTGAAACCGTAGACGTTAGTAATGTTCGCCAATTCCAATCGGAAGGCTTCATGCTGACGCAAGACGAAAACGTTGTGCATGTAGAGCTTGACGTACAGTATCGTGTCATTAACCCGCGTGACTATCTGTATGCGGTCGAAAACGCTGATCGTAGTTTGGCACAAGCAACAGACAGCGCGTTACGCTATGTCGTGGGTCACACCACCATGGATGAAGTGCTTACGGTTGGCCGTGAAAATGTGCGCGCGAACACCTTAGAGTTACTTGAGAATATTACCGCGCCTTATCAGCTCGGTATTCAAATTGTCGATATCAACTTGCTTCCAGCTCGTCCACCTGAAGCGGTGAAAGACGCTTTTGATGACGCAATTGCAGCGCAAGAAGATGAACAACGCTTCATTCGTGAAGCCGAAGCCTATGCGCGTGAGCGTGAGCCAACAGCACGTGGTCAAGTGCGTCGTATCTTGCAAGAAGCGCAGGCCTACCGCGAAGAGCAAATCTTAAAAGCACAAGGTGAAGTCGCACGCTTTAACGAGCTGCTACCACAGTACCGTGCGGCACCTAAAGTGACGCGTGAACGGTTGTACCTAGAAACGCTAGAGAAGATTTACTCTGAGACCGCTAAAGTGATGGTTGATGTCGAAGGTGGCAACAACATGATGTACTTGCCGCTTGATAAAATTCTTGAAAAGCAGCGTCGTACCATCGACTCAAGCGAAATGAATAATGGTCAAGGCCAAAGTTCAAACTCGTCGAGCTCAACGAGTGGCCAAAATAGCGGCCAAAACTCGACAACGAACTCAACCGGCCGTACCAGCGACCGTTACAATGGAGGTCGGGGCTAGAATATGAAAAATTTAATAGCAGTACTCGTAATTATCGCCGCGTTACTTGGTTTTTCTTCACTGTTCGTAGTGAATGAAGGGCAGCGAGCTATCGTGATCCAGTTTGGTAAAGTGCAGCGTAACGCTGATACCGGCATGCCAACGGTGTATGAACCTGGCTTGCATTTCAAGTTACCCTTTATCGAGCAAGTAAAGCGTCTTGATGCTCGCTTTAAAACACTTGATGGCGACCCAGACCGCTTCGTAACCAGCGAAAAGAAAGACCTTATCGTTGATACCTATGTGAAGTGGCGGATTTCTGACTTTGCTTCTTACTACCTGTCTACCAATGGTGGTAACCAAGTACAAGCAGAAGCTTTGTTGACGCGTCGAGTGAACAGTGGCTTACGTGCCGAGTTTGGTAGCCGAACCATCAAGGAAATTGTCTCGGGTGAACGCGACAACCTGATGCGAGAGGCCCTCATTCGTGGTGCCGATAGCGCGCAGGAACTAGGTATTGAAGTGATTGATGTACGGGTGATGCAAATCAACCTACCAACAGAAGTCAGTCAATCTATCTTCCAGCGTATGCGAGCTGAGCGTCAAGCGGTTGCCATGGAGCACCGTTCTGAAGGTCGCGAGCAAGCTGAGTTTATTCGTGCCGACGTGGATGCTCGCATCACCGTCATGCTAGCCGACGCAACCCGTGAATCACGTTCACTACGTGGTGAAGGTGATGCGGAAGCCGCAGGCATCTATGCTGAGGCTTATCAGCAAGACCCAGAGTTCTTCGCTTTTATTCGTAGCTTACAAGCCTATGAAAAGAGCTTTGAACGGGGCAACGATGTACTCGTGCTCGAGCCAAATAGCGATTTCTTTAAATACCTGAAAAACATGTCAGGTAGCTAATCTCAGAGCCGGCCTTAGCGCCGGCTTTTTTATCACTGAAGATACCCCGTTATGACCTCTTTCAAACATCATTATCGTTACTTCCTAGAACAGCACCCAGGCAAACTTCATTGCGCACCGCACAGCCATCACTATTGGCCAGACGTGACACGGCAAGCGCAACTAGACTACTGGGATGACTCTGCGCAAGGAGTTGATCACAAGTGGGACACCATTTTCGGCAAGCGCATTCCAGCAGTGCAGCGACAGCTTGCGGAACTGCTTGACCACCCTGCGCCTGAGCAGTTTGTCTTTGCGCAAAATACCCATGAGCTGCTATATCGAGTGATAAGCTGCTTTGATCCAGCGAAGCCGTTAACCATTCTTACCACCGATGGCGAGTTCCATAGCTTCTCGCGCCAAGTGAAGCGCCTTGAAGAACGCGGTAACGTGACAGTGGTGAGGGTTGCCTGTGAGCCATTCGATAGCTTCAGCGAGCGTTGGCAAGCAGCGCTAAGCGCACAACACTTTGACTTGGTTTTTACTAGCCAAGTATTCTTTAACTCCGCAGTGGTGGCGCCACCGTTAAGCTCTTGGTTACCGAATGTCGCGGATGACACCTTAGTGATGGTCGATGGCTACCATGGGTGCGGCGCTTTGCCTACGCGTTTACGCGAGTTTGCCGATCGGATCTTTTACCTTGCTGGTAGTTATAAATACTTACAAGCAGGAGAGGGCTGTTGCTTTATGACCGTACCGCGCAACTGCCAGTTGCGGCCAGAGTATACCGGTTGGTTTGCGGATTTTGAAAATCTAGCAAAGCCACAACAAGCAACAATAGGGTATGCGTCCGATGGCTTACGTTTTGCCGGTGCAACCATGGACTTCACAGCTTTATATCGGTTGCAGGCCGTACTTGATTGGTGGCAGCGAGAGCAACTAACTGTCGAGGCCATTCATGGTTATGTGCAAAACCTGCAACAGGAATTCTTAAAAGTAATTGATGAGCTTGATCACCCGCTGCTTAATCGCTCTGCGTTGCTGCACCATGATTTGGCAAATCACGGCCACTTTTTAACCTTTGCCTTATGCAACGAAGCACAAGTGCTTGAGCTTTCGAGATTACTTCGCGAAGTGGGGGTAGAAACCGATAGTCGTGGCTGTCGCCTAAGGTTCGGTTTTGCTTTGTACCATGATCCCGTCGACTACCAACAACTGAAAAAAGCCTTCGAGTAAAGGTGATCGGGCTACCGAAGGCTGCGAATTCCTGTTAAAATCGCCGCCTGTTTTTTCAACAGTAAAGCTGGTGGCATGTATCATGGGTAAAAACGTCGTAATTCTCGGTACTCAATGGGGTGACGAAGGTAAAGGTAAGATTGTTGATTTACTTACCAATAAAGCCTCTCTCGCGGTTCGTTATCAAGGTGGCCACAACGCTGGGCATACCCTGGTGATCGATGGCGAGAAAACCGTTCTACACTTAATTCCGTCAGCTGTGCTGCGTGACAACGTAAAGTGCGTGATTGGTAATGGCGTCGTATTATCGCCTGAAGCCTTGATGGAAGAAATTGCGATGCTGGAAAAGCGTAACGTACCCGTGCGTGAACGGTTACTTATTAGCGAAGCCTGTCCACTGATCCTGCCTTACCATATTGCACTTGACCAAGCGCGCGAGAAAGCCCGTGGTGAAAAAGCTATTGGTACCACTGGCCGTGGTATTGGTCCTGCCTACGAAGACAAAGTTGCACGCCGTGGTTTGCGTGTGGGCGACTTGTTTAACTTCGAACTGTTTGAAGAAAAGCTTCGCGAAGTGGTCGAGTTCCATAACTTCACGTTGACCAATTACTATAAAGTTGAAGCCGTAGACGTCGAGCAGGTATTGGCGTACTGCAAAGCAATTGCGCAAGAACTTAAAGGCATGGTGGCCGACATTCCAGCCTTACTCGACGACGCACGGAAAGCCGGCGAAAATATCATGTTCGAAGGTGCTCAGGGCACGTTGCTTGATATCGACCACGGTACTTACCCCTATGTAACCTCATCAAATACTACTGCCGGTGGCGTTTCAACCGGTGCTGGCTTTGGCCCGCGTTACATCGACTACGTGTTAGGCATTGTAAAAGCCTACACCACCCGTGTTGGTAGTGGACCATTCCCCACCGAGCTTGATTGCGATGTAGGGCAACACCTTGGTGTTAAAGGCCACGAGTTTGGCGCCACCACCGGACGCAAACGTCGTACCGGTTGGTTTGATGCGGTGTCTGCGCGTCGTGCCGTGCAGCTCAACTCAGTCAGCGGATTTTGCTTGACCAAGCTTGATGTGCTTGACGGTTTAAAAGAATTGAAAATTTGTATTGGTTATAAACTCCCAGATGGTAGTATTACCGAGTACCCGCCGATGGCAGCGGAAGACTACGACACCGTAGAACCTGTGTACGAGTCAATGCCGGGCTGGGAAGAAAGTACTGTAGGTATCACTGAACATAAAGATTTACCAACAGCAGCGCTTGCTTATATCAAGCGCATCGAAGCACTAACGGGCGTTCCTGTGGACATTATTTCAACAGGCCCAGACCGCGCTGAAACGATTATTTTGCGTCATCCGTTCGCAAATTAACCAATCAGTAGCGGAATCGTAAAAAAATCAGCATTTACTATTGCATCATCAAAATCGATACAATAGAATGCGCTCCACCTAACCGGGGTGCCGGCATAGCTCAGCTGGTAGAGCAACTGACTTGTAATCAGTAGGTCGGGAGTTCGACTCTCTCTGCCGGCACCAACTCAAAATTTGTTCGGAGGGGTTCCCGAGTGGCCAAAGGGATCAGACTGTAAATCTGACGGCTCAGCCTTCGCAGGTTCGAATCCTGCCCCCTCCACCAATTTGCATTGCAATCGAATGCGCTGAGTTCAGAATGGTTTGAGGTGGCCCGATCTAGGCATGCGGGTATCGTATAATGGCTATTACCTCAGCCTTCCAAGCTGATGATGTGGGTTCGATTCCCACTACCCGCTCCAAATAATCTGTAGTGCTGATATAGCTCAGTTGGTAGAGCGCACCCTTGGTAAGGGTGAGGTCGGCGGTTCAAATCCGCCTATCAGCACCACTTCCTCGGACCAGTTCCAATTCCCATTCGCTCGGTTACGTAAATTAATTCTATATTAGGTGGCTTTCCACCGTACGTTGTCCAAAGAGAGGCTGTCATGTCAAAAGAAAAATTTGAACGTTCGAAACCGCATGTGAACGTTGGTACTATCGGCCACGTTGACCATGGTAAAACTACTCTGACTGCTGCCATTACAACAGTATTGGCAAAGACCTACGGTGGCGCGGCAAAAGACTTTGCAGCCATCGATAACGCTCCAGAAGAAAAAGCGCGTGGTATCACCATCTCTACTTCACACGTAGAGTATGACACTCCTACGCGTCACTACGCACACGTTGACTGCCCAGGACACGCTGACTATGTGAAAAACATGATCACCGGTGCTGCGCAAATGGACGGCGCGATCTTGGTAGTCGCTTCAACTGACGGCCCAATGCCACAAACGCGTGAGCACATCTTGCTTTCACGTCAGGTAGGCGTTCCGTACATCGTTGTCTTCATGAACAAATGTGACATGGTTGACGACGAAGAGTTGTTGGAATTGGTAGAAATGGAAGTACGTGAATTGCTTTCAGAATACGACTTCCCAGGTGACGACTTACCAGTTGTTCAAGGTTCAGCGTTGAAAGCGTTGGAAGGCGAAGAGCAGTGGGAAGCGAAAATCATCGAACTGGCAGAAGCTTTAGATAGCTACATTCCAGAGCCAGAGCGTGATATCGATAAGCCGTTCATCATGCCAATCGAAGACGTATTCTCGATCTCAGGTCGTGGTACCGTTGTAACTGGTCGTGTAGAGCGCGGTATCGTTCGCACAGGTGACGAAGTAGAAATCGTTGGTATCAAAGACACCACCAAGACCATCGTAACTGGTGTTGAAATGTTCCGTAAATTGCTTGACGAAGGTCGTGCAGGCGAGAACATCGGTGCGTTGTTGCGTGGTACTAAGCGTGACGAGATCCAACGTGGCCAAGTATTGGCGAAGCCAGGTTCAATCACTCCGCACACGAAATTCGAAGCGGAAGTATATGTATTGAACAAAGAAGAAGGTGGCCGTCACACGCCATTCTTTAAAGGCTATCGTCCACAGTTCTACTTCCGTACAACTGACGTAACTGGCGCAGTACAGTTACCAGAAGGCGTAGAAATGGTCATGCCAGGCGACAACTTGAAATTTGTTGTTGAACTGATTCACCCAATCGCGATGGACGAAGGTTTACGCTTCGCAATCCGTGAAGGTGGCCGTACAGTAGGCGCAGGCGTAGTTTCTAAGATTATTGACTAATCTAGCTGGCGTTTATTTAAAAAGGGAGCTTCGGCTCCCTTTTTTGATCCTAAAACGAAAGCGATGTTTGCTATTAGATGTTCGCTGTTTGAAAAACCGAAAAACAACAGCGCTCTTGCTCTTAGCTTTCAACAAACATCGAACAGCGAACATCCAACATCGCTCTTGCTCTTAGCTTTCAACAAACAGCGAACATCGAACATCCAACATCGCCTTTGCTCTTAGCTTTCAACAAACAGCGAACATCGAACATCCAACATCGCCTTTGCTCTTAGCTTTCAACAAACAGCGAACATCGAACATCCAACAGCGCTCTTGCTCTTAGTCCTTCAACAAACAGCGAACAGCGAACATCCAACATCGCTCTTGCTCTTAGCTTTCAACAAACAGCGAACATCAAACATCCAACAGCGCTCTTGTTTTAAGCGCCTTGATCGGTATAATACAGCGTCCATTTTCCGATGAATATTTCGGTGAATTTAGGGGTGTAGTTCCAATTGGTAGAACAGCGGTCTCCAAAACCGACGGTTGGGGGTTCGAATCCCTCCACCCCTGCCAACAAATTCGAAGGCGTTATTCGTTGCTACGAATAACGAATAACGGTTTTTATAAATACAGGAATGAATAATGAGTGCAACTTCCGAAACGCAAAGCAGTTCTTTCGATAGCATCAAATGGCTTGTCGCTATCGCGCTTTTGGCTGCGGCTGTATTAGGTAACTATTACTACGGCGAAACGGTTTCAATTCTGTATCGTGCAATCGCAGTAGTACTGTTGGTTGCAGTTGCGGGTATCGTTGCGGGAATGACAGGTAAAGGCCGTCGTTTTCGTAGTTTCGCAAAAGAAAGCCGCACGGAAGTACGCCGCGTCGTATGGCCGAGCCGTCAGGAAGCCACTCAAACCACTATTATTGTGGTTATTGCCACCGCGATTGTGTCATTGATCCTTTGGGGTATGGATGCCATTCTAGTGCGTGTCGTAGGCTTTTTCACCGGACTGGAGTTTTAAATAATGAGCGATAAGAAACGCTGGTACGTCGTCCAAGCATTTTCGGGCTATGAAGCTCGCGTAGCGAACTCGTTACGTGAATACATTAAAATGCACAGCATGGAAGACAAGTTCGGTGAAGTGTTAGTACCAACCGAAGAAGTCGTCGAGATGAAAGCTGGTCAGCGCCGCAAGAGCGAGCGTAAGTTCTTCCCAGGCTATGTTCTGGTCGAGATGATCATGGACGAAGAAAGCTGGCACTTAGTGAAAAGCATTCCGCGTGTACTTGGCTTTATCGGTGGTAAGCAAGATCGCCCAACGCCAATTACTCAACGCGAAGCTGATGCAATATTAAACCGCTTACAAGAGTCTGTTGATAAGCCACGTCCGAAAACCTTGTTTGAACCAGGTGAAGTGGTACGCGTCAACGATGGTCCGTTTGCCGACTTTAATGGCACTGTTGAAAGTGTCGATTACGAAAAGAGCCGTTTAACGGTCTCGGTTTCGATTTTCGGTCGAGCAACGCCAGTAGAGCTAGAGTTCGCACAAGTGGAAAAAGCGTAAAGAACGTTACTCGTCTGTCGTACGTTCGGCTCAGCCGCGCTGCTCGTTGTTTAAAGAGCGAAGCGATCGAACAACGAACAACGAAGAACGAACAGCGAAGCGTACGACCAACGAACAGCGCAGTTTCAATACTGCGCTGTACAATTTTTGTATTGCATTAGGCCGCGAATGCAGCTATACTTCGCGTCCTTTTTTCCGTCGGGGAGCCGTTTGAGTAAGTCACCCCTTGGTTTTCGAAATCAGTCATTGATAGCGAAAATTGAAGACTTACAAGGCGTTAGACCCAAACCAAGAGGTATAGAAAATGGCTAAGAAAGTAACTGCCCTCATCAAGCTGCAAGTTGCAGCTGGTGCAGCAAACCCGTCACCTCCTGTTGGTCCAGCACTTGGTCAACACGGTGTGAACATCATGGAATTCTGTAAAGCATTCAACGCGTCAACTGACCAGCTTGAAAAAGGTGCGCCAGTTCCAGTTGAAATCACAGTATTCGAAGACCGTTCTTTCACGTTCATCACTAAGACTCCTCCAGCAGCGTTCTTATTGCGCAAAGCGGCAGGTATCAAAAGTGGTTCAGGTCGTCCTAACACCGAGAAAGTGGGTACCGTTACCCGTGCTCAGTTAGAAGAGATTGCAAAGGTTAAAGAGCCAGACTTAACAGCGGCTGACCTTGATGCAGCAGTACGTACTATCGCCGGCTCTGCTCGTGCGATGGGCCTGAATGTGGAGGGTCTGTAAGATGGCTAAATTAAGCAAGCGCGCTCGCCTAATTGCTGAGAAAGTTGAAGCTCGTGACTACGAAGTCAACGAAGCAATCACTTTGTTGAAAGAATTAGCGACAGCAAAATTTAAAGAAAGCGTTGATGTTTCAGTAAACTTGGGTATCGACGCTCGTAAATCTGACCAAAACGTTCGTGGCGCAACTGTGTTGCCAAACGGTACAGGTCGTGACGTTCGCGTAGCCGTATTCACGAGTGGCGCAAACGTTGAGAAAGCTAAAGAAGCTGGTGCCGACATCGTTGGTATGGAAGATCTTGCTGAGCAAGTGAAGAAAGGCGAAATGAACTTTGACGTCGTTGTCGCTTCTCCTGATGCAATGCGTGTTGTTGGTCAATTAGGCCAAATCTTAGGTCCACGTGGCCTAATGCCGAACCCGAAAACCGGTACGGTAACACCTGACGTTGCAACAGCTGTACAAAACGCTAAAGCTGGCCAGATTCGTTATCGTAACGATAAAGCGGGTATCATCCACGCGACTATCGGTAAAGTTGATTTCGATAACGACAAATTGAAAGAAAACCTGGAAGCACTTCTAGGTGCCTTGAAGAAAGCCAAGCCTTCTTCTGCAAAAGGTCAGTACATTAAGAAAGTTAGCCTTTCTACGACTATGGGCGGTGGCGTAGCTATCGACCAAGGTTCGCTAGAAAAGTAAAGGTTTGTGGGTTGGAGTCGCCACTTCGTGTAATAGCTTAGTGAATGTGGCTCCCGTCCAAGACCGCAGGTGTCTCGCGGTGATTTCTGAGAAGAAATGATTAGCGACACTTAATTTCCTGCGCAGATGGTGTAATCCGGCTCAGACTCTCTGGGTAAGAGATTCACCGTGACAACGTGGTAGATGCCGTTTGGTCTACCTATGTGTAACGATAGATCCAAGGTTTTCGAACCGAAGGTCTAAAAAAAGAGGTGATACTAGTGGCACTAGGTTTAGCAGCAAAAAAAGCAATCGTTAAAGAAGTTAACGAAGTTGCTTCGAACGCTCTATCCGTCGTAGTTGCTGAGTATCGCGGTATGGAAGTTTCTGACATGACCGTGCTGCGCCGTCAAGCGCGTGAGCAAGGTGTATATCTGAAAGTTATTCGGAATACGCTAGCTCGACGTGCATTTGAAGGTACGCAGTTTGACGACATGAACGAAGCGCTTAAAGGCCCGTTGGTTTACGGCTTCTCTTTGGACGCTCCAGGCGCATCTGCGCGTCTGTTCAAAGACTTTGCTAAAGAAAACCAGCACCTTAAAGTGACTGCACTACACATCGGTAACGGTGTGATGGCTGCAGACAAGCTAGATGCAGTTGCATCACTTCCGACGCGTGACGAAGCATTGGCGAAATTGCTGGCCACCTTCAAAGCACCTGTTAGTAAGTTCGTTCGTACAGTTAACGAAGTACCTACTAAGTTTGTGCGTGTGTTGGCAGCAATTAAAGACGCTAAATAGAAGCGGTTTAATTAACCAATTTTTTGTAATTTATAACCCAGGAGTTTAGAGTTATGGCTCTTACTAAAGATGATATTTTGAATGCAATCGCTGAAATGCCAGTAATGGAACTGGTAGAGTTGATTGAAGCTGCAGAAGAAAAATTCGGCGTTGACGCATCTGCTGCTGTTGCAGTAGCTGCTGGTCCAGCTGCCGCAGGTGAAGCTGCAGAAGAACAAACTGAATTCGACGTAATGTTGAAAGCAGCGGGCTCAAACAAAGTTGGCGCAATCAAAGCAGTACGCGCAGCAACTGGTCTTGGCCTGAAAGAAGCGAAAGCTATGGTTGAGTCTGCACCTGTCGCCGTTAAAGAAGGCGTTAGCAAAGACGAAGCTGAAGAACTGAAGAAGCAGCTTGAAGAAGCTGGTGCAGAAGTTGAAGTTAAGTAAGCAACTGCATACAAAAAACTTGGCCTTTTAGGCCTGGGCCTGGTGACTTTTTGAGTCACCAGGCTTTTTGCGCTGTTAAGCATGTATCATTTTTGCCCGTTATTGGGGTGCATGCTCGCGGTGACAAAAACGGGAACGACAAGCTGTAACAAGCTTGTTTTTAACCATCGACTCCCCGGTGGTTAGGGTCATCAATCAGCTAGCTGAGGAACCCCATGGCGTACTCCTACTCTGAGAAAAAACGTATTCGCAAGGATTTTGGTAAGCGACCTCATGTACTTGAAGTACCTTACTTGTTGTCAATCCAATTAGATTCATTTAAAAAATTCATTGAGCTGGATCCAGAAGGTAATAATGGTCTGGAAGCAGCTTTTAGTTCAGTATTTCCAATTACCGCTTATTCCGGTAATTCGGAACTGCAATATGTGAGCTACCGTCTTGGTGAGCCGGTATTTGACGTGAAAGAATGTCAAATCCGTGGCATCACCTATTCTGCTCCATTGCGAGTTAAACTGCGCTTGGTTCTTTATGATAAAGAAGCCGCCGCAGGAACCGTAAAAGATATGCGCGAGCAAGAAGTGTACATGGGTGAAATACCACTCATGACCGAGAATGGTACTTTTGTTATCAACGGTACCGAGCGCGTTATCGTTTCTCAGTTGCACCGTTCGCCGGGCGTGTTCTTTGACCATGACAAGGGTAAAACCCATTCGTCAGGCAAAGTGCTGTATAACGCACGTGTGATCCCTTACCGTGGTTCGTGGTTGGATTTTGAGTTCGACCCGAAAGACAACGTATTCGTACGTATTGACCGTCGCCGGAAGCTTCCAGCGTCGATTATTTTGCGTGCCTTAGAGTACACCACCGAAGAAATCCTTGAGATGTTCTTCGATACCACGTACTTCCAGTTACGTGGCAAAAAAGTATTTATGCAGTTAGTACCGGAGCGTTTGCGCGGTGAAACTGCGAAGTTTGATATCAAAAACGACGATAATGACGTTATCGTTGAAAAAGGACGTCGTATTACAGCGCGTCATATCAAGCAAATTGGCGAGCTGAACCAACCAGAGATGGAAGTGCCACTAGAATACTTAGTGGGTAAAGTATTAGCCAAAGAATACGTCAATAAAAAGACCGGTGAAGTGGTGGCTGAAGCCAACGCTGAACTGACTCTTGAGTTATTAGCTGAATTGCGTGAAGCAGGCTTCAAGAAATTTGAAACCTTGTTCGTGAACGACCTTGACCATGGTCCTTACATGAGCGAAACCTTGCGTATTGACCCAAGCAACAACCGTATGGAAGCTTTGGTCGAAATCTATCGCATGATGCGCCCAGGTGAGCCGCCTACGAAAGAAGCTGCTGAAGCTTTATTCGATAATTTGTTCTTTAGTGATGACCGTTATGACTTGTCAGCGGTAGGTCGCATGAAGTTCAACCGTCGTTTAGGTCGCGATGACCTAACAGGCTCAGGCACGTTGACCAACGACGATATCGTTCAGGTGATGCGTAAACTGATCGAGATCCGTAACGGTGTTGATGAAGTGGACGATATCGACCACTTGGGTAACCGTCGTATCCGTTCTGTAGGTGAAATGGCTGAGAACCAATTCCGTGTTGGTTTGGTTCGCGTAGAACGTGCAGTTAAAGAGCGCTTGAGTCTCGGTGACCTTGATGCCGTGATGCCACAAGACTTGATTAACGCTAAGCCAATCAGTGCTGCGGTAAAAGAGTTCTTTGGTTCAAGCCAATTGTCACAGTTCATGGACCAAAACAACCCGCTGTCGGAAGTCACGCACAAGCGTCGCATCTCGGCCTTAGGTCCGGGTGGTTTGACACGTGAACGCGCAGGCTTCGAAGTTCGAGACGTACACCCAACGCACTACGGTCGCGTATGTCCGATCGAAACGCCGGAAGGCCCGAACATCGGTTTGATTAACTCGTTGTCGACTTTTGCGCGCACCAATGAGTATGGTTTCTTGGAAACCCCTTACCGTCGTATTCACAACGGTGTGGTGACCGACGATGTAGATTACTTATCTGCTATCGAAGAAGGTCAATACGTTATCGCCCAGGCGAACGTTGCGTTAAATGACAAAGGTGAACTGGTCGAAGACTTGGTACCTTGCCGTCATAAAAACGAATTCACCTTGATGTCGAAAGAACAAGTTCAATACATGGACGTTGCTCCGCAGCAGATCGTTTCGATCGCAGCAAGCTTGATTCCATTCCTTGAACACGATGATGCCAACCGTGCCTTGATGGGCTCGAACATGCAGCGTCAAGCCGTACCAACACTACGTGCCGACAAGCCGTTAGTAGGTACCGGTATTGAACGCACCGTTGCAGTCGACTCGGGTGTAACCGTGGTCGCTAAGCGTGGTGGTGTGGTCGATAAAGTTGACGCTAGCCGTATCGTTGTCAAAGTAAACGAAGAAGAGATGGTACCTGGCGAAGCCGGTATCGATATCTATAACTTAGTGAAGTACACCCGTTCGAACCAGAACACCTGTATTAACCAAACCCCTACGGTCAACGTGGGTGAGCCGGTAATGCTAGGTGATGTGCTGGCCGATGGTCCATCAACGGATATGGGTGACTTAGCACTAGGTCAAAACTTGCGTGTGGCATTCATGCCGTGGAACGGTTACAACTTCGAGGATTCAATCTTGATCTCGGAGCGCGTGGTCCAAGAAGACCGCTTAACCACCATCCACATCCAAGAATTAAGCTGTGTAGCTCGTGATACCAAGCTTGGTGCGGAAGAAATCTCTTCTGATATTCCAAACGTTGGTGAATCAGCACTGAACAAACTTGACGAGTCAGGTGTTGTTTATGTTGGTGCTGAGGTTAACGGTGGCGATATCTTGGTTGGTAAGGTAACACCTAAGGGTGAAACCCAGCTCACGCCAGAAGAGAAACTCTTGCGAGCTATTTTTGGTGAGAAAGCGTCTGATGTTAAAGACAGCTCGTTACGCGTACCAAACGGCGTAACCGGTACTGTTATTGATGTTCAGGTGTTTACTCGCGACGGCGTCGAAAAAGACAAGCGTGCTTTAGATATCGAGAATATGCAGTTGGAACAGGTCAAGAAAGACTTAACCGACGAATTCAAGATCCTTGAGCGTGGCATCTATGAACGTGCCCGTAGCTTATTGCTAGCAAATGGCTTTGATGAGTCAAAACTTGCCAGCCTTGAGCATGCCAAATGGCTAACGCAGAACTTGAAGAACGAAGATGCCCAGTTGCAGCTTGAGCAAATCGCCGAGCAGTATGAAGAACTGCGCACTGACTTTGATAACAAGTTCGAAAACAAACGTCGCAAGATCACCCAAGGTGATGATCTCGCGCCGGGTGTATTGAAAATCGTTAAGGTTTACCTTGCCGTTCGTCGCCGTATTCAACCGGGTGATAAGCTCGCCGGTCGTCACGGTAACAAAGGTGTTATCTCAACCATTCAGCCGGTTGAAGACATGCCTTATGACGCTGAAGGTAATCCAGTCGATATCGTGCTTAACCCGTTGGGCGTACCTTCGCGTATGAACATCGGTCAGATCCTCGAAACGCACTTAGGTTTCGCGGCACGCGGTATCGGTACTAAGATTGAAAAAATGCTGAAGCAGCAGGCGAAAGTAGCTGAGATGCGTGAATTCTTGCAAAAGGTCTACGACCTAGGTTCAACGCGTCAAGAAGTAGACATTAAAGAGTTCAGTGATGACGAAGTAATGCGTCTCGCAACGAACTTGAAGAAAGGTCTACCAACAGCTACACCAGTTTTCGATGGTGCGATAGAAAGCGAAATTAAAGAACTCCTGAAACTGGGTGACTTGCCAGAATCTGGCCAGATTACTCTGTATGACGGACGTACTGGTGAGCGCTTTGAGCGTGATGTAACTGTTGGTTACATGTACATGTTGAAACTTAACCACTTGGTTGATGACAAGATGCACGCCCGTTCAACTGGTTCGTACAGCTTGGTTACTCAGCAGCCGCTGGGTGGTAAAGCGCAGTTCGGTGGCCAGCGCTTCGGTGAGATGGAAGTATGGGCATTGGAAGCATACGGTGCTGCTTATACGCTGCAAGAAATGTTGACAGTGAAGTCGGACGACGTAAACGGTCGTACGAAGATGTACAAAAACATTGTCGACAACGACTTGCGGATGGAAGCAGGTATGCCGGAATCATTCAACGTATTGTTGAAAGAGATCCGCTCGCTCGGTATCAACATTGAGTTGGACCAAGACTGAGACCACACCGGACGCTAATTGCCAGGAGATAAATCGTGAAAGACTTATTAAAGTTTTTAAAACCGTTAAACCAGACTGAAGAGTTCGATGCGATTCGCATCGGACTTGCTTCTGCGGATATGATCCGTAGCTGGTCTTTCGGTGAAGTGAAAAAGCCAGAAACGATCAACTACCGTACGTTCAAACCTGAACGTGACGGCTTGTTCTGTGCACGTATTTTTGGCCCGGTGAAAGACTACGAGTGCTTGTGCGGTAAGTACAAGCGCTTGAAGCACCGCGGTGTGATCTGTGAGAAGTGTGGCGTTGAAGTCACGCTGACCAAGGTCCGTCGTGAGCGCATGGGTCACATTGAACTGGCTAGCCCAGTTGCACATATCTGGTTCTTGAAATCATTGCCAAGCCGTATCGGTTTGATGCTTGATATGACCTTACGTGATATCGAGCGGGTTCTGTATTTCGAATCTTATGTCGTTACCGAAGGTGGTATGACAACACTTGAACGCGGTCAAATTTTGACTGAAGACGAGTACCTTGATTCGTTAGAAGAGAATGGCGACGAATTCGAAGCTAAAATGGGTGCAGAAGCTGTTCTGAGCCTGTTGAAGCACATCGATATTGAAGCTGATATTAAAACCTTGCGTGAAGAGTTACCTGAAACCAATTCAGAAACCAAACGTAAGAAAATCAGCAAACGTTTGAAGTTGCTTGAGTCATTCCATCAGTCAGGAAACAAACCTGAATGGATGATCTTGAAAGTGTTGCCTGTGTTACCACCGGATTTACGTCCATTGGTACCACTTGACGGTGGCCGTTTCGCAACCTCAGACTTGAACGACTTGTACCGTCGTGTGATCAACCGTAACAACCGCTTGAAGCGTTTGTTAGACCTTGCTGCGCCAGACATTATTGTGCGCAACGAGAAGCGTATGCTGCAAGAAGCAGTCGATGCGTTGCTTGATAACGGTCGTCGCGGTCGTGCCATTACTGGCACCAACAAGCGTCCATTGAAGTCGCTTGCTGACATGATCAAAGGTAAACAAGGCCGTTTCCGTCAAAACCTACTTGGTAAGCGTGTTGACTACTCAGGCCGTTCCGTTATCACGGTCGGACCTAAGCTACGTTTGCAACAGTGTGGTTTACCTAAAAAGATGGCCTTGGAACTGTTTAAGCCATTCATCTACGGCAAGCTCGAAGGACGTGGTTTAGCCACGACCATTAAGGCTGCGAAGAAGATGGTCGAGCGTGAGATCCCAGAAGTTTGGGACGTGCTTGATGAGGTAATCAAAGAGCACCCAGTGATGCTTAACCGTGCACCAACGTTGCACCGTTTGGGTATCCAAGCCTTTGAACCTGTGCTTATCGAAGGTAAAGCGATTCAGTTACACCCACTGGTGTGTGCGGCTTACAACGCCGACTTTGATGGTGACCAAATGGCGGTTCACTTGCCATTGACCCTTGAAGCGCAGCTCGAAGCCCGTGCCCTGATGATGTCTACCAACAACATCTTGTCACCAGCGAGTGGCGACCCGATCATCGTTCCTTCACAGGACGTTGTCTTGGGTCTGTACTACATGACGCGCGAAAAGATTAACGCCAAAGGCGAAGGCATGATTTTCAAGAATGCCAAGGAAGCCGAAAAAGCGTATCGCTCGGGCAATGCTGAATTGCATGCACGCGTTAAAGTACGGTTAGATGAAGTTGTGATCAGCGAAGAAGGCGATCGCAGTGACACTACGACCATTTATGACACCACGGTTGGTCGTGCAATCTTGTCGTTGATCTTGCCAGAAGGCATGCCGTTCGAAATGATCAACCAGTCGATGGGCAAAAAGCAAATCGGCCGCTTGTTGAATCGTTCGTATCGTGACATCGGCTTGAAGCCGACGGTTATTTTTGCTGACCAAATTATGTATACCGGTTTCCATTACGCAATGGTAGCGGGTGCATCTGTTGGTATCGACGACATGGTTATTCCTGATGCGAAGAAAGAAATTATCGACGCAGCAGAAGAAGAAGTCGCTGAAATTCAAGAGCAGTTTGAGCAAGGCTTAGTTACCGCCGGTGAGAAGTACAACAAAGTCATCGATATTTGGTCGACCGCGAACGAGAAAGTATCCAAAGCAATGATGGACAACCTTTCGAAAGAAGTCGTGATCAACCGCGAAGGTAAAGAAGAAGAGCAAGACTCGTTCAACTCGGTTTATATGATGGCGGACTCAGGCGCTCGTGGTAGCCCTGCACAGATTCGTCAGTTGGCCGGTATGCGTGGTCTGATGGCGAAGCCAGACGGCTCCATCATCGAAACCCCAATTACGGCGAACTTCCGTGAAGGTTTGAACGTACTTCAGTACTTCATCTCAACGCACGGTGCTCGTAAAGGTTTGGCCGATACGGCACTGAAAACGGCTAACTCAGGTTACCTGACACGTCGTTTGGTTGACGTAGCGCAAGACGTAGTTATCGTGCAAGAAGACTGTGGTACCCACGATGGCTTGTTCATCAAACCATTGATCGAAGGCGGCGACATTGTTGAGCCATTGCGCGAACGCGTATTGGGTCGCGTGGTCTGTGACGACGTTTTGGCCCCAGGCAGCAACGATGTATTGATTTCGCGTAACACTTTGCTCGACGAGAAAATGTGTGACGTGTTAGAGCAAAACTCGATTGATGAAGTGAAAGTTCGCTCGGTAATTACCTGTGATACTGACTTCGGTGTTTGCTCAAACTGTTACGGTCGTGACTTGGCCCGTGGCCACTTGGTGAACCAGGGTGAAGCAGTGGGCGTTATTGCCGCACAGTCAATCGGTGAACCAGGTACACAGTTAACAATGCGTACCTTCCACATCGGTGGTGCAGCATCACGTGACTCAGCAGCAAACAATATCCAAGTGAAAAACAAGGGTAGCTTGAAGCTGCATAACGCTAAGTTCGTTACCAATAGTGATGACAACATTGTGATCACCTCACGTTCAACAGAATTGACGTTGATCGACGAGTTTGGCCGCGAGCGTGAGCGTTATAAAGTACCTTACGGTGCAGTGCTTAAGAAAGACGAAGGCGACAATGTTGATGCTGGCGAAATCGTCGCGAATTGGGACCCGCATACGCACCCAATCGTGACCGAGGTAGCCGGTCGTCTGAAGTTTGTTGACTTGATTGATGGCGTCACTATGACCCGTCAAACGGACGAACTGACCGGTCTATCAAGTATTGTTGTATTGGAAACAGGACAACGTACCAGTGCCGGTAAAGACATGCGTCCAATGGTTAAATTGGTCGATGCGAAAGGTAATGATGTAAACATCGCTGACACCGATATGCCGGCGCAATACTTCTTGCCAGGTAACGCGATCATCAACCTCGAAGATAACGCTGAGGTGAAAGTTGGTGATACGGTTGCACGTATTCCGCAAGAAGGCTCGAAAACTCGAGACATCACCGGTGGTCTACCGCGTGTTGCCGACTTGTTCGAAGCACGTCGTCCGAAAGAGCCTGCAATCTTGGCTGAAGTCACAGGTACTGTGAGCTTTGGTAAAGAGACCAAAGGCAAGCGTCGCTTACTGATTCAACGCCCTGACGGCGGAGATCAGTACGAAGAGATGATTCCTAAGCATCGTCAGCTGAATATCTTCGAAGGTGAATCGGTAACCAAAGGTGAAGTTATTGCCGATGGTCCAGAAGCACCGCACGATATTTTGCGTCTGCGTGGTGTTAGCGCATTAGCAAACTACATCGTTAACGAAGTTCAAGAAGTTTACCGCCTACAGGGTGTTAAGATTAACGATAAGCACATTGAGACCATCGTGCGTCAGATGTTGCGTAAAGCGATTATCTTAAACCCAGGTGAGACAGAGCTACTTGAAGGCGAAATGATGGAGCTCTCTGAAGTTCTGGCAGCCAATGCCGACGCTGAAGCGAATGGCAAACTTCCAGCAACTTACGAGCGTCAATTGCTAGGTATTACCAAAGCGTCATTGTCGACTGAGTCGTTCATCTCTGCCGCGTCGTTCCAAGAAACGACACGCGTGTTGACCGAAGCTGCGGTGCAAGGTAAGCAAGACCCACTACGTGGTCTGAAAGAAAACGTTATCGTTGGACGCTTAATTCCAGCGGGTACCGGTTTCGCTTATCACCGCGAGCGCGCGCGCAAACGTATGGAAGCGTTGGCACAAGGTGAAGCGCCTAAGTTAACCGCCGAACAAGCAGAGCAGCAGCTTGCTGATGCGCTGAACTTCGGTAACGAAGGTGACGAACAAAATGAACAAGGCGATAGCGCTGAATAAGCGGTCTTAGTTTGTTACATAAAAGGCCAGTCGATTCGTCGACTGGCCTTTTTTATTGGGCTACGTTTAAGGCTGCGAAATACCTTTTACTCTTAGGTTGAGGACATTACCGTGCGGAAACTGATTTTTTGCGCCCTATTGGCGTTTGCTTCAAATAGTTATGCTAGTGTCGACGATGGCACCTGGCGTGGCGAGCTCGAATTTCAAGAAAATTTTAGCTTGGTGATTGGGTTTAAATTAGCTGATGGTGTGGCCACTTTCGCAAGCCCAAATCAAGGGCTCTATGAGCACCCGGTAAGCGACTATGAACTTACCGATAGCCATTTGACCTTCACTGTCGACGATTTGCAGGTAAGCTTTTCGGGTGAGCTTAGCGGCGATCGAATTGAAGGTTCATTCACCCAAGGCCAGACGTTTCCGCTGCAGCTACAAAAGTTAACCACCGAAGACTTGCAGCGTCTTGACTACGAGGCGCAATACGCCGGTAACCTTGATGTAAATGGTAGCGAGCTGCCGTTACAGCTGAACATTGCGGTAGTGGCAGGTGATTATCTAGGGACCCTTGATAGCCCAGCCCAACAAACATACGGTATTCCCTTGGCTGATGTGCAGATCAATGACAGCCAACTGAAGTTTACTGCGCCAATGATAAAGGCGGTATTCAAGGGTGAGACCGATGCCGAAGGAGCTTACGTAGGCGCCTGGCATCAAGGTATGGCGATGCCCTTAACGTTAAGACGAGTGAGTGACGATCACCCTGCGCCTGAATTTGAAGCTGCAGGCTTCGGTGAAAAGGGCGGAGCGATTGCGGTTCTCACGCCAACGGGCAACGAGTTGAGCTATTTTGGTGACCACGATGCACAGACCCGTTATGAAATTGGCTCTGTGACCAAAACGTTTATTAGCTACTTACTTGCCGATGCAGTAGAGCGGGGGCAAGTAGCGCTCAACACGCCGTTGCAGTCGTTAATTCCTGAGGCCCCAACTAAGGTTACCCTGGAGCAATTAGCAACCCACACCAGTGGTTTCCCTCGCTTACCTGGTGATTTATTCGATGCTGCCAAGCAACATGACCCTTATGCACACTATGATCGGCAACACTTGCGCAATGCGCTAAGCAAGCTTGAGTTGCAAGCGAACCAACATCTCTATTCGAATTTTGCCGTAGGGACATTAGCCGAGGCGCTTGCGATCGTCAACGAGTCGGACTTGGCACAGTTGCTCGAAGCGCGGGTCTTCGAACCTTTTAACATGACCGATGCGCAGCTTGCTATCGCCGGCTCAGCGGTCGATAAGCAACTAGCCTTACCGTACGATGGAATGGGCAATCAAGTTGCACCATGGCGTTTTAAGGCGCTTGCAGGGGCGGGTGGCATCGTCGCAACGCTACCTGATATGGTCGCTTATGTTGAAGGCCTACAACAACGCTTGCAGCAGCAACCGCAATTACGCGAGTTGCTGCTGACCCCACGCACCGAGTTTGGCTCTTGCTGCCAGCAAGCATTGGGGTGGTTTTTACAGACAGATGATGCGGGGAAAGTTTACGCATGGCATAATGGCCAAACTGGCGGTTTCGCCAGCTATGTTGGTTTTTACCTCGATGGCTCGCGTGCTGTCGTGATGCTAAATAATCAGTCGAGCGCTTTTAATGAAGAAGCGCGTAACGTGCTTACCCAGCCTGACAATTAGCTTATCCCACAGTAAAGTGTACGGTTGGCCCAAGGTCAATCGTCGCTTTTCCTTGACAGTCCAATTATTGACCATTAAAATTCGGCCTCCCCATATTTAGGGCATTTAGCCCGTTGTTGTGGGGAATTTGGATTTTCACCCTGTTGAGCGACATCAACAAAACCAGGAGTTATGAATGGCAACAGTTAATCAGCTGGTGCGCAAAGGACGTCATAAGCCGGTTGTTAAGAGCAACGTTCCGGCACTTGAGTCTTGCCCACAGAAACGCGGTGTATGTACCCGTGTTTACACAACCACCCCGAAAAAGCCGAACTCAGCGCTACGTAAAGTATGCCGTGTGCGTTTGACGAACGGTTACGAAGTTTCTTCGTACATCGGTGGTGAAGGTCACAACCTGCAAGAACACTCAGTCGTATTGATTCGCGGCGGTCGTGTAAAAGACTTGCCAGGTGTTCGTTATCACACAGTGCGCGGTGCGCTTGACTGTGCTGGCGTAAACGATCGGCGTCAAGGCCGTTCGAAGTACGGCGCGAAGCGGCCGAAGTCTTAACGGTTCTCCGTTAGTAAGGCCAAACACTGTAAATTGTAAGTTTTGGGTAATACCCTGAATTAATCGGAGAATATTAAGATGCCTAGAAGACGCGTCATTGGTCAACGTAAAATCCTTCCGGACCCTAAGTTCGGATCAGAGTTGTTGGCTAAATTTATCAATGTCGTCATGGTTGACGGCAAAAAATCTGTCGCAGAACAAATTATCTACGGTGCTTTAGACATCATGTCTGAAAAGACAAAGAAAGAGCACTTAGAAGTTTTTGAAACCGCATTGGACAACGTTCGTCCTACGGTAGAGGTTAAGTCGCGCCGCGTTGGTGGTTCAACTTACCAAGTACCAGTAGAAGTTCGTCCGGTGCGTCGTAATGCACTGGCTATGCGTTGGTTAGTTGATGCCGCGCGTACTCGGGGTGAAAAATCCATGGCTCAGCGCCTAGCTGGTGAAATGCTAGACGCATCTGAAAACAAAGGCTCTGCTGTGAAGAAGCGTGAAGACGTCCACCGTATGGCCGAAGCAAACAAAGCGTTTGCTCATTACCGCTGGTAAAAACACAGTAAAGCTAAAGAGGAATTTATGGCCCGTAAAACATCGATTGAGCGCTACCGTAATATCGGTATCTGTGCTCACGTAGACGCAGGTAAAACAACCACCACAGAGCGTGTGTTGTTTTACACTGGTCTGTCTCACAAATTAGGTGAGGTACATGACGGTGCAGCAACTACCGACTGGATGGCACAGGAACAAGAGCGTGGTATTACTATTACCTCAGCTGCGGTTACCTGTTTCTGGAAAGGTATGGACCAGCAGTTCCCAGAGCACCGCGTAAATATCATCGATACTCCAGGACACGTTGACTTCACCATCGAAGTAGAACGTTCACTGCGTGTACTTGATGGTGCCGTAGTTGTGCTTTGTGGTTCATCTGGTGTGCAGCCGCAAACTGAAACTGTATGGCGTCAGGCTAACAAGTATGAAGTACCACGTATGGTGTTCGTCAATAAGATGGACCGTGCTGGTGCCGACTACATGCGTGTCGTTGAGCAGCTTAAAACTCGTTTGAACGCGACTGCAGTTCCGATTCATTTGAATATCGGCGCAGAAGACAACTTCAAAGGTGTGGTTGATCTTATCAAAATGAAAGCGATCAACTGGAACGAAGAAGACTCAGGCATGACCTTCACTTATGAAGCCATTCCTGCGGAACTTCAAGATGAAGCTGAAGAGCTTCACAACGAGTTGGTAGAAGCTGCTGCAGAAGCTAATGAAGAGCTGATGAACAAATACCTTGAAGAAGGTGAGTTGTCAGAAGCTGAAATCAAACAAGGTTTACGTGAGCGTACGTTGAACAACGAAATCGTTCTTACCTTGTGTGGCTCTGCATTTAAGAACAAAGGTGTGCAAGCGGTATTGGATGCTGTCATCGAATACTTGCCGTCACCAACCGAAGTAAAAGCAATTCGCGGTATTTTGGACGATGAGTCTGAAGGCGTGCGTAAGTCTGACGATAAAGAACCCTTCTCAGCGTTGGCGTTCAAAATCGCAACGGACCCGTTTGTTGGTACTTTGACGTTCTTGCGCGTTTACTCGGGTGTCGTATCACAAGGTGATACAGTATTTAACCCAGTGAAGAGCAAGCGTGAGCGTATTGGCCGTATGGTTCAGATGCACGCGAACGACCGTCAAGAGATCAAAGAGATCTTGGCTGGTGACATCGCTGCTGCAATCGGTCTGAAAGACGTAACTACCGGTGATACTTTATGTGATCCGAACAACATCATTACCCTCGAGCGGATGGAATTCCCTGAGCCGGTAATCTCTGTTGCTGTAGAACCAAAAACTAAAGCAGACCAAGAAAAAATGGGTATTGCTTTGGGTAAATTGGCTGCAGAAGATCCGTCTTTCCGCGTTAAAACTGACGAAGAATCAGGCCAAACGATCATCTCTGGTATGGGTGAACTTCACCTTGATATCATCGTTGACCGTATGAAGCGTGAATTCAACGTAGAATGTAACGTAGGTAAGCCTCAGGTTGCGTACCGTGAAAGCATCCGCCAAGCGGTGGAAATCGAAGGTAAATTCGTACGTCAATCAGGTGGTCGTGGTCAGTTTGGTCACGTTTGGTTGAAACTTGAGCCAATGGACTTTGATCCTACCGACGACGAAACGCCAAACTACGAGTTCGTCAACGAAATCGTAGGTGGTGTGGTACCGAAGGAATACATTCCAGCGGTTGATAAGGGTATCCAAGAGCAAATGCAGAATGGTGTACTTGCGGGCTACCCAGTACTTGGCGTTAAAGCAACGTTGTATGATGGTTCATACCACGATGTTGACTCTTCTGAAATGGCATTTAAAATTGCCGGTAGCATGGCGTTCAAAAAAGGCGCGTTGCAAGCGAACCCAGCAGTTCTAGAGCCAATGATGAAAGTTGAAGTTGTGACCCCTGAAGAATTCATGGGTGACGTAGTTGGTGACTTGAACCGTCGTCGCGGTATCATCGAAGGCATGGAAGATGCTCCAGGTGATTTGAAAGAAGTTCGCGCGCAAGTTCCATTATCAGAAATGTTCGGTTACGCTACTGACCTGCGTTCGCAGACTCAGGGCCGTGCATCTTATGCAATGGAATTCTTGAAGTACGCTGAAGCACCAAACAACATTGCTGAGCAGGTTATTGCTGCTCGTCAAACTAAAGATTAAGTAGAGTCTGGTCCGGTTCTCTATGGGACCGGACTTTTAACTTAAGTTAAGGAAAAGTCATGTCAAAAGAAAAATTTGAACGTTCGAAACCGCATGTGAACGTCGGTACTATCGGCCACGTTGACCACGGTAAAACTACTCTGACTGCAGCTATCACCACTGTATTGGCTAAAACCTATGGTGGCGCAGCGAAAGACTTCGCAGCAATCGATAACGCTCCAGAAGAAAAAGCGCGTGGTATCACCATCTCTACTTCACACGTAGAGTATGACACTCCTACGCGTCACTACGCACACGTTGACTGCCCAGGACACGCTGACTATGTGAAAAACATGATCACCGGTGCTGCGCAAATGGACGGCGCGATTTTGGTAGTCGCTTCAACTGACGGCCCAATGCCACAAACGCGTGAGCACATCTTGCTTTCACGTCAGGTAGGCGTTCCGTACATCGTTGTCTTCATGAACAAATGTGACATGGTTGACGACGAAGAGTTGTTGGAATTGGTAGAAATGGAAGTACGTGAATTGCTTTCAGAATACGACTTCCCAGGTGACGACTTACCAGTTGTTCAAGGTTCAGCGTTGAAAGCGTTGGAAGGCGAAGAGCAGTGGGAAGCGAAAATCATCGAACTGGCAGAAGCTTTAGATAGCTACATTCCAGAGCCAGAGCGTGATATCGATAAGCCGTTCATCATGCCAATCGAAGACGTATTCTCGATCTCAGGTCGTGGTACCGTTGTAACTGGTCGTGTAGAGCGTGGTATCGTTCGCACAGGTGACGAAGTAGAAATCGTTGGTATCAAAGACACCACCAAGACCATCGTAACTGGTGTTGAAATGTTCCGTAAATTGCTTGACGAAGGTCGTGCAGGCGAGAACATCGGTGCGTTGTTGCGTGGTACTAAGCGTGACGAGATCCAACGTGGCCAAGTATTGGCGAAGCCAGGTTCAATCACTCCGCACACGAAATTCGAAGCGGAAGTATATGTATTGAACAAAGAAGAAGGTGGCCGTCACACGCCATTCTTTAAAGGCTATCGTCCACAGTTCTATTTCCGTACAACTGACGTAACTGGCGCAGTACAGTTACCAGAAGGCGTAGAAATGGTCATGCCAGGCGACAACTTGAAATTTGTTGTTGAACTGATTCACCCAATCGCGATGGACGAAGGTTTACGCTTCGCAATCCGTGAAGGTGGCCGTACAGTAGGCGCAGGCGTAGTTTCTAAGATTATTGACTAATCTAGCTGGCGTTTATTTAAAAAGGGAGCTTCGGCTCCCTTTTTTGATCCTAAAACGAAAGCGATGTTTGCTATTAGATGTTCGCTGTTTGAAAAGACCAAAAATGAAAGCGATGTTTGCTATTAGATGTTCGCTGTTTGAAAAGACCAAAACCGAAAGCGATGTTTGCTATTCGCTGTTCGCTGTTTGAAAAGACCAAAACCGAAAGCGATGTTTGCTATTAGATGTTCGCTGTTTGAAAAGACCAAAAACGAAAGCGATGTTTGATGTTCGATGTTTGCTGTTTGAAAAGACCAAAAACGAAAGCGATGTTTGCTATTAGATGTTCGCTGTTTGAAAAATCAAAAACCAACAGCGCCTTTGCTCTTAGCTTTCAACAAACAGCGAACATCAAACATCCAACATCGCTCTTGCTCTTAGCTTTCAACAAACAGCGAACATCAAACATCCAACATCGCTCTTGCTCTTAATATACACTCAAGCCGAGTTGATTTGCTAAGTTACGAATCATCGCCATTCCCTTCGCCGAGTTCCCAAAGCTATTCAGCGGTGGCGACCACGCCGCAATTACACCGTAATCAGGTACGATGGCAACAATACCTCCGCCGACGCCACTTTTGGCAGGAAGTCCTACGGTAAATGCAAACTGCCCTGATTGGTCGTACATGCCACTGGTACTTAACAAGGCATTGATGCGCTGGGCATCGCGATGAGAGGTGATTTGCTGGCCGCTGTGAGGGCATTTTCCCCGATTTGCAAGGAAAGCTAGGCTACGTGCAAGCTCTTCGGTGGTCATGGTTAGGGCGCATTGCCAGAAGTAGTGGTCTAACACTTCTTCCACATCGGCTTCGATATTACCAAAGCTTTTCATCAGATAGGCTAGGGCGGCATTGCGCGCACCGTGTTCGCGTTCGGAGTCGTGTACTTGGCTATCAACGCATACATTGCCGCTATTACAGAGCCCACGCACCATGCTTAGAACCGCCGACTTACTGGCCGAGTAATGGCTAACCAAGACATCGCTCACCAAAATAGCACCGGCATTGATCATTGGGTTCCGTGGTATTCCGCGTTCCCACTCAAGCTGAACAATAGAGTTAAACGGCTGCCCCGAGGGCTCCATTTGCACCCGTTCCCACAAAGACTCACCGACGCGCTCCATCGCTAGCATTAAGCCAAATATTTTTGAAATGGACTGAATTGAAAATGGGGTATCGGTATCACCCACTGAGGTAACGCGACCATCTAACGTCGCGACCGTAAGGGCGCAATAATCTGGTTTTACTTGGGCAAGCGCCGGAATATAGTCGGCCACCTTACCATCGTGAACAGACTGCGCCTGTTGCAGGATGTCCTGCAACAGGGGCTTAAGGTTGTCTGGGGCATGAATCGGCTGCCCACCGCTAATCACATCATGTGTCATAGCTTCACTTTAGCATAGGCGCGAGGAACCTTGCAGTATGTGAACGATCGCTTTTTGCAATGGTCTCTGGCGTGCCTTCGGTGAGAATTTCACCGCCACCGGCGCCACCCTCAGGGCCTAAATCGACAATCCAGTCAGCGGTTTTAATGACATCGAGGTTGTGTTCGATAATCACCACGGTATTGCCATGGTCACGCAGGCGATGGAGTACCGCCAACAACTGTTGAATATCATGAAAGTGAAGACCCGTGGTCGGCTCGTCTAAAATATAGAGCGTTTTACCGGTGTCACGTTTTGACAGTTCACGGGATAACTTAACCCGCTGGGCTTCACCGCCCGACAAGGTGGTTGCGGACTGCCCTAAACGCACGTAGCTGAGGCCAACATCCATTAGGGTTTGTAATTTACGTGCAATTGCAGGCACAGGGGCAAAGAATTCATGAGCATCTTCGATGGTCATATCGAGTACTTCATGAATGCTTTTGCCTTTGTATTTAATTTCCAAGGTTTCGCGGTTGTAGCGCTTACCTTTACAAATATCACAAGGCACATAAACATCGGGTAAAAAGTGCATTTCTACCTTGATCATCCCATCGCCTTGGCACGCTTCACAGCGGCCACCGCGCACGTTAAAACTAAAGCGGCCCGGCTTGTAACCACGCGAGCGTGCTTCTTCCGTACCTGAAAACAATTCGCGAATAGGCGTGAAAATACCGGTGTAAGTGGCTGGGTTCGAGCGCGGCGTACGGCCGATAGGGCTTTGATCAATATCCACCACTTTATCGAGGTACTGCATGCCATCAATGTCGCTATACGGCGCCGGTTCGATCGCTGTTGCTTTGTTCAGGTCACGATGGGCGATCCGGAATAACGTGTCGTTAATGAGGGTCGACTTACCTGAGCCCGACACACCCGTCACACAGGACATCAAACCGATAGGTAGCTTCAAAGTAACGTCTTTGAGGTTATTCGCGGAGGCGCCACTCAATGTCAGCCATTTGTCGGTGGCTTGATGGCGTTGTTGGGGAATCGCAATTTCCTTACGGCCCGACAGGTAGTCCGCGGTAAGCGAGCGCTCACTTGCGAGGATATCGTCGATGCTGCCTTGGGCGACAATCTCACCTCCATGCACGCCCGCGCCAGGGCCGATATCAATCACATGGTCTGCTGCACGTATAGCGTCTTCATCGTGCTCGACCACAATCACGGTATTGCCAAGGTCGCGCAGCCGCGTCAGTGTATTCAATAAGCGCTCATTGTCGCGTTGATGTAAACCAATGGAGGGTTCATCAAGCACATACATCACACCCACTAAGCCGGCACCAATTTGACTCGCCAGACGAATGCGTTGGGCTTCGCCGCCAGAGAGGGTTTCGGCACTACGCGAGAGGCTTAAATAATTAAGCCCTACGTTGACCAAGAAACCTAGTCGGTCGTTAATTTCTTTCAGGATCTTTTCAGCGATTTGCGCACGTTGGCCATCGAGCTCCAAGCCTTCGAAAAACTCAAGTGCCGCACCGATCGACTGCTCGACCACTTCGGGCAGCGTGGTGTTGTTGACGAAGACGTTACGAGCTTCTTCGCGCAACCGTGCGCCGCCACAGCTTTTACAAGGTTGCGCGGCGAGGTATTTTGAAAGCTCTTCGCGAACCGCGGTCGAGTCGGTTTCCCGGTAGCGACGTTGCATATTGGGAATGATGCCCTCGAACGTATGCTTACGAACTACGCGATCACCACGATCGTTCATATAGCTAAATTCGATTTCTTCACGACCACTACCGTATAGAATGAATTTACGGTGCTCTTCACTCAAGGCGTTGAAGGGCTGGTTAAGATCAAAACCATAGTGCTTCGCCAGCGACTGTAGCATCTGATAATAATAAAAGTTACGTTTGTCCCAGCCTCGAATGGCGCCACCGGTTAAACTTAATTCACCATTATTGATGACGCGTTGCGGGTCAAAAAACTGTTCAATACCTAAACCGTCACAGGAACTACAGGCACCGGCCGGGTTGTTAAACGAGAACAACCGAGGTTCAAGTTCCTGCATGCTGTAGCCACACTGTGGGCATGCAAAGTTGGCCGAGAACACCATGGCTTCGAGCGTGGAGTCTGCATCGAGGGGCGCAGCTATGGCAGTGCCACCGCTTAACTCAAGAGCAGTTTCAAACGACTCAGCTAAACGCAACTCGATGCCTTCACGTACTTTAATACGGTCAACCACAACCTCAATGGTATGCTTTTTTTGTAGCTCCAGTGCGGGTGGATCGCTTAAGTCACATAGCTCCCCGTCAATGCGTGCGCGAATAAAGCCCTGCGCCGCCAGGTTATCAAGTACTTTTGTATGCTCACCTTTACGATCTTGAATGATCGGTGCCAACAGCATCAGCTTTTCACCCTCAGGTAGCTCGAGTACTTGGTCAACCATCTGTGACACAGTTTGTGCAGCCAGTGGTTCATGGTGGACTGGGCAGCGTGGTTCGCCCACGCGGGCAAACATTAAACGCAGGTAATCGTAGATTTCGGTAATGGTACCAACGGTTGAGCGCGGGTTATGCGAGGTCGATTTTTGTTCAATCGAAATCGCTGGAGATAAGCCCTCGATGCTATCCACGTCGGGTTTTTCCATTAACGATAAAAACTGTCTAGCATAGGCCGAAAGCGATTCGACATACCGACGTTGGCCTTCAGCGTAAAGCGTATCAAACGCCAACGACGATTTTCCCGAGCCTGAGAGGCCGGTGATCACGATGAGCTTATCGCGAGGCATTGTCAGCTGCAGATTCTTTAAGTTATGGGTGCGAGCGCCGCGTACTTCAATAAAGTCCATAGTTGTAACCTGTAACTCCGTTGGCGAAAATGAATCGAGTATTATCGCACAGTGACCACCTTCTGGTACAATCACCATCGAATTTTTCTAGCAACGCTGAGAGATAGATGCCTAAGTCTTCGAACGATCAACGTCTTACTACCGTAGAACGCCGTGCATCGGGTGCTTTAGCTGCCGTATTTGGTTTACGGATGCTAGGGCTGTTTTTGATCATGCCGGTGATGGCGATCTATGGAAAAAATTATCCTGACTATACGCCACTTTTAGTGGGGCTGGCGATAGGAGCCTACGGCCTTACGCAAGCGCTACTGCAAATTCCGATGGGGATGTTGTCGGACAAAATAGGCCGACGGCCGGTGATCATCGGCGGACTAGTGGTGTTTATTATCGGTAGCTTAGTCGCTGCTTATGCTGACAGTCTAACCGGCGTTGTGATTGGCCGTGCGTTGCAAGGTATGGGCGCCATCGCCGCAGCGATACTAGCGCTTGCGGCAGACATTACGCGCGACTCTCAGCGGCCAAAAGTAATGGCCATGATCGGTATGTGTATTGGTCTATCGTTTGCCTTAGCATTAGTGCTGGGTCCCTTGCTAGGTCAACATATAGGTTTATCAGGGCTGTTTATTTTTACCGCGGTAAGTGCCGCATTTGGGCTACTGGTATTTGCTTTGGCAATTCCCAAAGTTGAAGTACGGGCTGCGCGTGGTGACTTACTGCCGAACTTGGCCGAGCTAGGGCAAATCGCTAAGCACCCGCAACTGGCACGGCTCAACGGTGGCGTGTTTATCTTGCATTGCTTATTGACTGCCTTCTTTGTGGTAGTCCCGACGCAGTTAGTGCAGGGCGGTCTCGCCAGTGAAAGTCATGCTTGGCTTTACCTACCGACACTCATCGCTTCATTTGCATTTATGATTCCGATGTTGATTGTTGCCGAGAAAAAGCGAAAACAACCGCAATTTTTCCGTGTGGCAATTGTCTGCATTATTGTTGCCGTAGGCATTATCGGATGGGCACAAGGTAGCTGGCTGATTTATAGTTTGGCGATTATCCTCTTTTTTACCGGATTTAACTTTCTTGAAGCCACCTTACCTTCAAGTTTAACCCGCTTCGCGCCTGCTGGGCGCAAAGGCAGTGCCAGTGGCGTCTATGCGACAGCACAATTTGCTGGGGCGTTTGTGGGCGGGCTCGCCGGCGGTAGTTTACTGCAATCCTTTGGTTTGGCCGGCGTTGTTTGGTTTAGCGTTGTGCTGCTCGTCTGTTGGCTAGCGATAAGTATTGGCATGAATCCACCCCCTCAATGGCAAAATGTTAGCTTTAAATTGCGCGAACTAAATTCCGAAGAACAGCAACAGCTGGCAGATGCGTTGGCAACGGCTGAGGGTGTCGAAGAAGTACGAATTGTAGGAAGTGAGAAAACTGCCTATTTAAAAGTTCACAAAACCGATTACAATGAACAAGTGATTACGGCGCTGGTAGCGTCGTACCAATAGATAAGATAGGAGCAGGGCATGGCCAGTCGTGGCATTAATAAAGTTATACTTATCGGCAACTTAGGTGCCGATCCAGAAGTTCGTTATACGCAAAACAATACCGCGATTGCTAACCTGTCGATTGCCACCAGTGAAACGTGGAAAGACAAGCAAACCGGCGAGCCGCGCGAGCAAACCGAGTGGCACCGTTGTGTGGCTTACCGTCGCTTAGCTGAAATTGCGGGTGAGTATCTTAAGAAGGGTTCGAAAGTTTACGTTGAAGGGCGCTTGCAGACGCGTAAGTGGCAAGGTCAGGATGGTGTTGAACGTTACACCACTGAGATCGTTATCAACGAAATGCAAATGCTCGACGGTCGTCCCGGTAGCGGGCAAGGCAACTACGGTGGTGGTCAATACCAGCAGGGTGGGCAACAGCAACAGCCGCAGCGTCAGGCGCAGCCGCAACAAGCCCAGCCACAAGGCCAGCAGCCGATGCAACAGTCGGGCCAGCAGCAACAACGTCAGCAACCAGCGCAACAGCCTGAGCCGCAACCTTTTACGCCAGACCAAGAGTTCGATGACGACATTCCTTTCTAAGGAATACAAAGATAAAAGCGTCACACAAGTTACTAGTCTTAGAATAAACCCTATAATTTATAGGGTTTTTCTTTAGTATCTCTTTAAAACTGCTAAACTAAAGCATAGATAAACTCCTCTAATTCAAAGAGCGATACTCAATGCTTGTTCGGTACCTCCTTGCAGCCGTAGCTATACTCCTCGCTGGCTGCGATCCAGCTCCCCGACCCATGGTTTTAATTAGTAATCCATGGCTGGGTACAGCGCCAATTATCAACACTAGTGTCGTTGCACCGGCAAGCCTGCCAGATAACTTAAAAATCATACGCTTAGTGTCGGACTCAAGCTTATCGCGAATGCTTAGCAACAAGGCGGCGGCAGGGGCGTTTTTGTCGTTAAGTAATGCGCTTAGCCTCAACACCCTTTCGGAAAACAGCTACTGCATTGCCATGATCACCGCCCGCTCAATTGGGGCCGATGCAATTTTGGCGAGACACGATTGGCAGGTGGACTCACAGGACACGATTCGTGTCGGTATGGAAGATAGCCACTTAGCTCGGTACGTTTTAAATCAGTGGTTGCAGCATCACGGCGTGAGCCAAGAACGCATCGAGATACAGGCGCTTCAGCCGCAACAACAAGCAGCTGCTTGGACAGGGCATAAGGTTGATTTAATTGTTACCTATGAGCCTTTTATTGAACCGTTGCGACATCGCGGCGCGAAGGTCATTTTTGACTCGAGCCATCCGACCATGCATGTCACAAATGTACTCTTAGTGGACCGAACACGGTGGCAGCTTTTTGAACCTTTAGTGAGTGATTTCAGAGAGCGCACGTGGCCGCAAACATTAAAGCGTTTAGCCGGCGACGATGCAGACTTTATGCAAGGGCTTCAAAAGCTCAGCAATTATAACTCAGAGCAACTTGCGAAGGCTCTCGATACTATCGAGTTTGTGACCTCCGCTGAACAGCAACAAGCGTTTCGTCAGCTATTGCAGGAAGACATGCCCAAGGCAATTGCCGCTTATGAAGCAACCGGTGCGGCTCAGCAAGCTGCGGTGCTCGGCGCCTGTCCAAACATAGTCGAACAAGCATTATGAGAACACTCTCCTGGTGGCAGCACCTAAGTGTGCAGGTAACAGCATTAGTCGTCGGTGTCCTTACGGTGATGGTCGCCGGGCTTGCTTATTTCCTAATTGAAGCGCAACAGCAAGAAGCTCGTGTTAATGCTGAAATAGAATTGCGTAGTGGGCTGACCGTTGCGCAAGGTTCGTTTAATCGTATGTACTTTTACCAGCGTCAGGTCGCTATCGATGAGTTAATAAGTGAATTGCATGTGCATCCACGCATCAGTAACGCGGCAATTATCACTCCCAGTAAGGAATTGATTGCGGTGTATCAGCCGAACCTTCTTGCGGGCACATTGACGACACTGCTTAACGAAGTAGAGCCCGGGCAACTACAAAAGGCCGCCGAAACGGGGGCTTCGATGATTGTGTTCCATCCACAACATCAGCACTTCGTAGCTATTGTGCCAATTCTTGAGCAATTCACTTTTTCCCAGCAACCAACACCGAATTTATTGATCGCCGAGTATCTGCACGCGCCGGCATGGTACCAATTGAATACGGTGCCTTGGTTACCGTTAGTGTTTATGTTCGTGGCTGTGGTCGGTGCTGGCATTCTGCTCTGGTTTGGGCTTCAACGTTGGGCGGTCATACCGGCAAAACAGTTGCTGGCAGCAATGAATCAGTTTGGTCGCACAGGTGTCGTTGATAGTAAACAGCTACCGATGAGAGTGCCCAATGAGTTTGCCATGCTAGGTTATAAGCTGCGGTTATCAGTGCGAGAACGGCAGCAACGCGAGAACAAGCTTCGGCAATTATCGGCCGCGGTAGAGCAGGCCAGTGAAAGCATTATGATGACCGATTTGGCCGGTAACATAACCTATGTAAACCCGGCCTTTACTGAGGTTACCGGCTATTCCAGTGCTGAAGTGAAGGGCAAGAACCCGCGTCTACTGGCGTCTGGGCGAACCCCAGCGAAAGACTATCAACAGTTATGGCAGTGCTTGCAACAAGGTAAAACTTGGCGCGGCGAGCTTTATAATCGTACCAAAGACGGCAAGGAGTTCCGTGAGTGGGCAACCATCTCTCCCCTGCGCGATCAAAAGGGCCGAGTGACAAAATATCTAGCAAGTAAACTCAATATCACCCAACGGGTTGAGGCAGAGGCCAAGCTTGAATACTTAGCCTACTACAATCCACTTACCGAGTTACCGAATCGAGTGAGTTGCAACCAGCACTTAGCACGACTTTTAGAAAAAGCCGAAGCCAAGCAGTTTGGTATCGTTGCGCTGTTTGACCTTGACGGTTTGCAGCGGTTAAATGATGTTCGCGGTTTTGCCTTTGGTGATCTTGTGTTGAAGGAAACGGCGGACCGCCTACGCCACCAGGGCGTGCAAATTAATAATAGCTATATTGCCAACCTTGATAGCGATAAGTTCGCGCTCGTTTTACCACCGCGCAGAGGTTCTCGGAAAGATCTTTTGCGACAGGCAAAACAGGTGGTCGCTGAAACCTTAGCGATACTTAACGACTCGATGTTAATACAGGGTGAAAAGGTATCGATTACCGCCAGTGCGGGTATTATCGTCTACCCAGAATCGGCCGAGTCAGCGGATACTATTATTCGCCATGCAGAGACAGCTGTGCATACGGCGAAAGCCAATGGTGGTAACCAGACTGCAGTGTACGACGTCAGCTACAGCACAGAGCTTGAGCATCGCTTTGAAATAGAGCGTGAACTGCGCGCCGCTATCGATAGTGGCGACCTAAGGCTCTACCTGCAAGCGCAAATGTCGACCACTGGTAGCTTGCTTGGCGCGGAAGCCTTAATTCGTTGGCAACACCCGGAACGTGGTCTTATTTCACCGGCGGAGTTTATTGGCATTGCAGAGCAGACAGACCTTATTGCCGATATTGGCGACTGGGTTATTAGCCAGGCGTTGATTGAATTGAGCAAGCTACCCGAACCGTTGACCCTTGCTATTAACATTAGCCCGCGGCATTTCCGAAAATATGGTTTTGTCGAACAGGTGGAGCGTCACTTAGCACACTCGGGTGCGGATGCATCACGCTTGATACTTGAAGTTACCGAAAACTTATTTGTTGATAATACCGCTGACATCAAGGACAAAATGCAAGCGTTGCAAAAGCGCGGAGTGGCATTTTCAATCGATGATTTCGGTACCGGTTATTCGTCGTTGGCCTATTTACGAAAACTGCCTTTGCAAGAGCTAAAAATAGACAAAGCTTTTGTGCAAAGCATTGATGACCCAAGCCAACGTGCAATTATTGATTCGATTATTGCGATCGCCACGAACTTAGGTTTTAGAACTGTTGCCGAAGGCGTCGAGACCAAAGCCCAGGCCGATTACCTAGCCGGCAAAGATAAAGCGATGGTGTTACAAGGCTATTTATTTGCAAAGCCGCAGCCAACAGCCGAGTTCCACCAACGCTTCGTGAACAATTTGAATTAGCTAACGTTATGCTCTGCCGCCACTTTGTCGAAGTACTGTAGTGCCTGCTTCGCATAAGCGCGTTTAGCTAAGTAGTCTTGTGGGAAGAAGTTCTTTTTGAAGCCGTAAGCGACCATATCTTTTAAGCGTTTGAGCGGTATATCGGCGACTTGTTGTGCAAGTTCGTATTCGCGTGTCACCGTGGTACGGGAAACCAGTCGGTTATCGGTACAAATGATGGTGGCCAGGCGATGGTCAAACATGTGCTTAAAGTTATGGTTGCTGACATCACCAATCGTCGGGTTTGTCTGCAGGTTACTGGTAATACAGACTTCAACGGCGATG
Organism: Pseudidiomarina piscicola; assembly: GCF_902806985.1. GTDB lineage: Bacteria > Pseudomonadota > Gammaproteobacteria > Enterobacterales > Alteromonadaceae > Pseudidiomarina > Pseudidiomarina piscicola. The sequence continues at coordinate 51,663 of NZ_CADCXY010000002.1, read as the reverse complement.
CGACGGTCGGCGATAAACGACGCCAGTTGGCTGGCATAGCTTTGTTTATTTTCGATACTCGGGTCTTGAATCATTTCAGGTGAGAACAGCGAGTAGCCGTGCCCTAAACGGTCGGCATAGCATTGGGTCAAGGCTTCAAAAATACTTTCAGCACCATAGGCTTCACCGGCATGAACGGTTTTTAAGAGGAAGTTTTGGTGGGCATACTCATAAACTTCTTTGAACTCATGGGCTGGATACCCCATCTCTTGACCTGCGATATCGAGCCCAACAATTGGCAAACCTTCTTCGTCACGTAAACGGATACTTGCTCGAATCATTTCCATTGCCGCAATTTTGATAACCTGTTTAGGCTTATGGTCGCGCAAGGTTTGGAACAACTGAGTGTAGTAAGGCGAAAAGCCCTTATTGCCGAACATCCGCATGGCGCAGTTAATAATGCCGTAATCAAAAGGTGGTTTAGCTCCGCTTTGTACGTCTGCTTGGCTATTGTATTCAGCTTTGGCGCGTTGCAGGCCAGCATTGGTGGTGTGCATGACACGGTCAAAGTCGATGCCACGGCTCGGGTCCATCATCAATTGTGGGGCAAAGCGAACCTCAATATAAATAACCCCTTCAGCTAGGTTATCCATTGCCAGCTCGTACGCTGCTTGCTCTAGGTTTTCCATATCGCGCAGCACCGCGCAGGTATACTGAAAGCCATTTAGGTATTCGCCAAGGTCATTGTAACTTTCTTTAAATACCAGATCGTAAAGACCATCGACCGTATAAGAAGGAAGCTCGATACCACTACGCTTTGCCATTTCAATTAAACCATCTGGGCGCAGGCTGCCGTCTAAATGTAGATGTAAATCAGCTTTTGGGATGGCTTTCAAAAACTCATGGCTATAGCGTTGGGTCATCGTAATTCCTCCTATTAATTTGTCATAGAATAGCAAATTTCGGCTTTGCATTCAGCGCTTAAACTCAGTATAAATCGGAAGCATGTAGATAGACCGAGCGAAAACTTATTTATGGCATCACTTTATTACAGCTATTCGGCAATGAATGCAGGTAAAAGCACCTCGTTACTGCAAGTCGCGCATAACTATGAAGAGCGTGATCAGCGCGTGCTATTGTTGACACCAGCTATTGACGACCGCGCGGGTAAGGGGCGTATCGCATCGCGTTTGGGTATCGACCGTGGCGCCCTTGCTTTTACCAGCAGCACTGATCTTGCGGCGTTAATTGAAGCCCGTCATGCACAACAACAAATTGACTGCGTGCTGATTGATGAAGCTCAGTTTCTTACCGAGTCGCAAGTGTGGCAGTTGACCGACGTGGTTGACCGCGTAGGTATACCGGTGATGTGTTACGGCATTCGTACCGATGCCTTTGGTCAGGCGTTTCCCGGCAGTGCCGTGTTGTTAGCGGTGGCGGATAAAGTCAACGAAATGAAAACCATTTGTTTTTGTGGCCGCAAAGCAACCATGAACCTACGTATTGATGAAAAAGGTGATGCGGTGAAAGTCGGCGAGCAGATCGCCATAGGTGGAAATGATCGTTATATCTCATGCTGCCGTAGACACTGGAAGGAAAAACTAGGGCTGTTAAAAGTACAAAATTAATTGTTTGTGCTGTCGTCTGCTATGCTTAAGAGGTAAGTCAAACTCAGGAGGTATTATGAGTTCCGTGCCAGTGCCAGAAAATGAAAGCGCTCGCCTACAACTTTTGTATGAACTCGACCTTCTAGACACTCAAGCTGACCCATTGTTTGATCGAATTACCGGGTTGGTGAAAGAGCTTTTGGATGCAGACGTTGCCGTGATCTCGCTGATTGATAAAGAACGTCAGTGGTTTAAGGCAAAAGTCGGGTTCGATGTTGCAGAGACGCCGCGTGAAGAATCGTTTTGTACGCATGTTGTGGCGAGTGGCGACACCATGCATATCGATAATGCGCTCGAAGATGTGCGATTCTCTAGCAACCCCCATGTTGTATCCGAAGGTGGTATTCGCTCTTATGCAGGCGCGCCGATTACGTTATTTGACGATCACCACCTAGGAACGCTGTGTGTGATCTCTCAGCACCCGAACAAATTCTCTAATACCCAACTACGTTATCTTGAAACCCTTGCCCACTGGTTATCGGAAACTATTGCCGACCGTTATGCTATCGACAACTATCAAGCCGAGCGGGACGTCTTAGCCCATGGCCCTGTTTGCGCCGTGGTTTGGCGTGTTGAACCTCATGTGCACCTGAGTTATGTGGCGGAAAATGCCGCACGGGTGCTAGGTTATTCAAGCGATTACTTATTGCGTGAAGACACCCACTTCGAGTCAATTGTGCATCCCGAAGAGCGTGATGAGTTGTTGCAGCGCATGCAAAACGTATTGGACGGTAAGCAAGAGGTGTTAGAGATGGACTATCGCGTCATCCAGCCAGGGCAAAGTGATGCAGATGCGCAGTGGATTCAGCACTACGCTCGCGCTGATCGCGACAGCGCAGGAAACATAGTCCGAGTACGTGGTTATTTATTAAATGACAGTAAAGGCAAGCGCATGGAGATGGCGCTACGCGAAGCTAATCAAAATTTTGAGTTAGCGCTCGCGGCTGGAGAGTTCTTCACATGGTCGTGGGACATGCTTGCTGATGAGTTGCACGTAAGCCATCCATGGTCGTTAATCGCAGGTTACAGTGCCGATGAAGAGCAGCAGTTAAACTGGCGTGAAGTGATACCTGCCGAAGACCTTTCCTACGTGCAGCAGCGTATGCGAGAGCACGCCACAGGGCATACCAAGCGCTTTGATGTGCGCTTTCGGGTGAAGCACAAACACGGACATTACGTATGGTTGCACAGTGTTGGCCGTATCATCGCGCGCGATGAAATGGGTCAGGCCACCAAAATAGCAGGTGTGCACCATGATATTTCACGGCAAGTGGCCGATGAAAAACTATTGGCGCAGCAAACCGAGCTGCTTGAATTAGTGTCTCATGTGCAACACAGTTTCATGTTGAGTAAGAGCTTCACTGAGGTGTGCGACCATGCCTTGCCGAAGCTCATGGCGATGACCGCGAGCCATGTCGGCTTCGTGGGCGAACTTCCTGCTCAATCGCAGCACCGTAATCTATTGCGGGTGCATGGCATTCGCTTAGGTACCGCACAACACGAAAGTGAATCGGTCAAACGCCTTGGTCAACAGCGGCTGGAAGTTGAAGCCAAAGGCCAGCTTTTGCAATCGGTGTTGACCGCCGGAGAGCCAAAGTTTCATCACCAGCGCCTAAAGCCAGAGGACTTATCGCTGGCTCCGCTTACGCTGCCACCGCTGAATAACGCGTTAATTATGCCCCTTTACTTTCGCCGCGAGGTGGTTGGGTTAATGATTTTAGCGAATGCCGATGGCGGCTTCAGTCAGCGCTACTTGGGGTTGCTTCGGCCTATGTTAGATACGTTTGGTACGCTTATGCATATGCGTCGCATGGACGAAGAGCGCCAACAAGCCGTTGAAACACTGCGCAAACTCGCAACCACCGACGAACTGACTGGGTTGGCCAACCGCCGAGTGTTCTGGGAGGCCGCCCAGCAACGTTTCGATGAATTTATGCGGTACCAAGTACCGATGACCATCGCAATTATTGATCTTGATCACTTCAAACAGGTGAATGACACTTTTGGTCATGGCGCAGGCGACGATGTTTTGCGAGAGTTTTGTCGACGCACCCAAGCTCAGTTACGTGACATGGACTTATTTGGCCGCTTAGGTGGTGAGGAGTTTGCCATATTATTTGCCCACACCGCGGTGGACGATGCGATCCAAGCGTTAGAGCGGGTGCGTAAGGCTATCGCGGCAGAACCGGTGAGTGTCGAGGGTGAAGAGATAGCTGTGACCATAAGTGCCGGTATGGCACAGTTACGGCAATCGGATAATAAACTGGATCAGTGGATGGCTCGAGCCGACGAAGCGCTTTATCAAGCCAAAGAGCAAGGGCGTAACCAATGTGTAGCTGTATCTGAAAACGAGAGCGGTTATACTAAGTTGAACTAACATGAATGTTGAATAAGAGGTAGTCATGCAGCAGTTTTCTCTTCCGCGCCCAGACGATTGGCACTTACACCTTCGAGATGGTGAGCTTCTGGCCACCACCGTTCCGGCCACCGCAAAAGTATTTGGTCGCGCTGTGATTATGCCGAATTTGGTACCGCCGGTAACCACAACTGCGCAAGCGCACGACTATCGCCAACGTATTTTAGCCGAGATTCCTAAAAACACTGAGTTCGAACCGTTGATGGCACTCTATCTGACTCAACAAACCACTGTAGAGATGATTGAGCAAGCGGCGGCGGACGATACCATTATTGGGTTTAAACTGTATCCATCGGGGGCAACGACGAACTCAGATGCAGGGGTGACCGACATTGAAGCACTGGATGACGTATTCGCAGCGATGGCGAAGCATCAAGTTCCGCTGCTCGTTCACGGCGAAGTAACGGCTGCAGATATTGACATTTTTGATCGTGAAAAGGTGTTTATTGACACCAAGTTACGTCCGTTGCTGGCGCGTCACCCCAAACTAAAATTAGTTCTTGAGCATATTACCACCGGTGATGCCGTCGACTTTGTCGAGAGTATGGGGCCTAGCGTGGCAGCCACTATTACGCCGCAGCATTTGTTGATGAACCGTAACGACCTTTTGGTGGGCGGCGTACGACCGCACAATTACTGTTTACCGATTTTAAAGCGTCGCGAGCACCAGTTGCGCTTGCAACAAGCAGCCGTATCAGGCAGCCCAAAGTTCTTCTTAGGAACCGACTCTGCGCCCCACGCGCAATCGAAGAAAGAAGCAGCTTGCGGCTGTGCGGGTTGTTATTCTGCCCCCGCGGCATTGCCGTTGTACGCCGAGTTTTTCGATCGCATGCAAGCCTTAGATAAACTAACGGATTTCGCGAGTCACTTTGGTGCGGATTTTTACGGGTATCCACGGGCGCAAGAACGAGTAACCCTAAAAGCGACTGAGTGGCAGGTACCCAGTACCGTTGAAACGGCCGTGGGGCCAATGGTGCCGTATTGGGCAAATGAAAAGCTGAAATGGCAAATTGTCGACTAATACAAAAATAAAACATTACAACACTACATATAGCAGTGCTTGTTTTTCAGCGTAAAAGTGTCAAACTTACGTTAACTAAATGCCCTTAGACTTTAATAAAAATTATAAAATAATCAGGGACAGAGAATTGCTTAAATTTTTACGTGCGCGCAAATCAAACCCGTTTCTCGTGACTTTTGCATTACGCAAAAGTGCGGTGCACTTGGTTGTGGTTGAGCCTCATGATGACGCCGAACCGAGTCTCGTTATCTCTGACGAGTGCGCCGTTGAAAACAATGATTTTGCTGCAGCCATTTTGCAGTTGGCACAACAGTATTCACGCTATTGTCGAAATCACCCAAGGGTCGCCTTAGTGCTAGGCGAAGGCCTTTATCAAAGTGTCGCCCTTGACCGGCCAAACCTTCCTGAGGAAGAAATCGGCTCAAGCCTGCGCTACAACCTTCGTGATTTAATTGAGTATGAGCCTGAAGATTGTATTGCCGATTACTACGAACCCCCGGTGCAATTGCCAGGGCAAGATAAAATAACGGCCATCGCCGCCCGTAAAAGCTTTCTCGAGCAGACACTAAAAGCCATCCACGATATTTCTGATACCGTCAGCGCAGTTTTCGCTGAGGAACAAGCCATTGCCGAAATGTTTAAAGAGCTGCCAGACCCAACCGTGGTGGTGTATCAGCAACAGCTTCAGGCTGCCATGTTGCAGGTCTACCGCGAAGGAAGTCTGCAGGTAAACCGTTCGGTGCGCTCCCTCGAAAAAATGAGTGAACTTAGTCTAGAAGAGGTGCGCATGGGTGGGCTTCAGCCTTTGAGTGTTGAAATACAACGCTCAGCGGACTACTTCGAGCGGCAACTACGGCAGCGCCCCGTGACCGGTGTGGTGTTGGCAATGGCGTTGGTTAAACATGATGACGTGTTGGCAAAGCTGCATGAAGATTTAGGCCTTGATGCCTCCTGGGCAACCTATCCGGCGTGGGCACAAGAGCTTGGCGCGGGCGATTACAGCGACTTCGCCGCCTTAGGCGGTGCCTTACTAACGCTCAAAGTTACGGAGGACAGTGAATGAAAAAATTTGCCAACCTCTATCTCGACGAGCTAAAGCCAAGTACCGACAAACTTACCTTAAGATTTTTTGCCAGTATTGCCGGCTCACTATTACTGATCGTGCTGCTTGCATCCTTGGCTTTGACACTGATTTCCGGGCAGCAAAAAGATGATTTTGTCGCGAGCGTTGAACAGGCGAATCAATTAGAAAATCAATTACGCCAACGACAAACGCTCTTGCAGCAAGCTTTAAACGATAGCACGCTCAACGAAGAGCTCGACACCTTACAGCAGCAACTTATGCTACGCCAACGCTTATGGGGACAAATGAAAACCTTAACTGGGCGCAATAGCGTGGACTTTTCTCAGTTGTTGGTTGATCTTTCCGCGGCCGACAAGGCGGACATTTGGTTACACCGTATAGTTATTGAAAATGATGCCCTTACCCTAAAAGGGCAAACCTTAAAGCCACAGTTGCTGCCTGCATGGCTAGCCGACTTCAGCCGTTATCAAACACTCAAAGATAGACCCTTTGGGGTTTTCGAGTTGCGTGATGAAGGCGCACGAGGGCTGTACTTTACGGTTGGCCATCTACACCACAGCAGCACCTCGAACGTAAGTGCTGGGGGCGGGTACCAATGAAACAGTGGCAGCAACTACAACTTCGCTTCAACGAAATGCCTATGGGTCGGCGTAAATTTTGGGTGGTCTTAACCTTAATATTTATACTTTACCTCGGCGTGTGGGTCGTGTTGCTACCGAGTTGGCAGACGTATAAAACAGAACAAACACAACTCACTCAACAGCAGTCGCGCGTGGCGCTTTTGCAGCAACAAATTGAAGCCGTAGACTTACGACTAGCTGGTGATCCTAAAGCGCCGCTGCGCAATAAGTTGGCTGACTTGCGCGAGCGCTTAGGTGAGCTAAATCAACGGTTACAGTCTGAAACCAACTATGTCAGCGCAGCAGATAACCGCGAATTACTAAAAGCACTCCTTGGTCATGCCAGTGCGCTCGAGGTGCAGTCGGCACAAGCCTTACCCGCCGAGCGCGTGTACGGCGACGGTGAGGCCACCGCAGGAGCGATTTATAAGCATCGCCTGCAGTTAGTCGTTCGTGGTAGTTATAACGAGATACATAATTATTTTGAACGCTTAGAACATTTGCCTTGGTCGTTTTATTGGCAGCGGATGGACTATGAAGTGAGTGCTCACCCAGAAGCCGAGGTGCTGTTGGAGATTTATACACTGAGCCTGGAGCGTGATTATGTGGCAAGTTAACATTTGGCTGCTCATAGTTGGTATGGCCGTAGGCACCGCGTCGGCGCAGCAGCTTAACGACCCGACGGCGCCGCCACAAAGCCAGCAGCCATCATCCATCCAAGTGCAGCGTACAGACTTAAAGCTAACCGCCATACAGCAACAGGCGTCAACAATGGTTGCTTACATTAACGGTAAGCGTGTTATAGAAGGCGAACGGCTTCCGCCTTACACCATAACGACCATTAAGATGGACCATGTCGTGGTTCGTCATGCAAATACCGGCAACGAATTTAAATTATCACTTTATACGCAGAGTTCTTTTTTAAGCGATTCTACGGCGGGTGCAGGGGGACAGAACGAATGAGGACAGCCATTCTAATTGCAGCGACATTACTCGTCACTGCGTGTGCGCATCAACCCGAGCGTAAACCAGTAGAGGCGCACCAAGCGTTAAAGCAAGGTGCGACGACTCAAGACTCAAAGCGACCACCGCTACCAGACTCGGTGCGCGCAAACTTGCGCCCTTCGGCAATGGAAGCGAACCAAGCGAGCGAACAATTACTTAGCGAGCCGCGCTTCTCAGTAAATGCCAATGGTATTGACGCCGCCGATTTTTTTGCTGGCTTGGCGGCAGATTCACCCTATAACATCGTTGTTCACCCGCAGGTGAGTGGCACTATTACCCTCAGTCTAAAAGAAGTGACGTTAAGCGAAACACTCGAAGTGATTAGCGATATCTACGGTTATGACATTAAACGCCAAAACCGCATGATCCGAGTTTTCCCTGCCGGACTTCGTACGGAAACCATTGCCCTCGATTACCTAGCGCTACAACGCATGGGCTTGTCGCAAACCAGTGTCAGCTCCGGCGGTGTCAAAGACAACGACCAGCAAAATGGTATGTACGGTGGAGCGGGTAACCTAAATAATGCAGGGCTTGGCAATCAAGGTGGCTTAGGTGGCCAGGGGAACCAATCGAATCGTGGTGCAAGCGGGCTTAATAGCGGCATGCAAACCAACGGTTCTTCGATTTCCACGCAATCGGAAACCGATTTATGGGGCGATCTTAAAGAAATAGTGCAGGGCGTGGTAGGTGAAGGCGAGGGGCGAAGGGTCGTGGTATCACCGCAAGCCGGTTTGATCACGGTTACCGCATTCCCTAGTGAACTGCGCGCTGCGCGAGAATTTTTGGCGTCGGCACAACAGCGCTTGCAGCGCCAGGTGATCCTTGAAGCACGAATTGTCGAGGTCGCATTAAACGATAACTATCAGCAAGGCATTAACTGGAGCGATCTCTTTAGCCTAGGCAATGCTAATGGCAGTATCGGCTTCTCAGGTGGCAGTGTAAGCGGCAGTAATGGCGTGTTTGGTATGTCGTTAGATGTCGGCGATTTCTCTGGCGTACTGAACTTATTGCAAGACCAGGGCAACGTGCAAGTTCTATCGAACCCACGTGTCAGTGCCAGTAATAATCAAAAAGCAGTGATTAAAATTGGCGAAGACGAATACTTCGTCACCGATGTATCCACCACCACCGTGACTGGCACGGCAACCACATCGACACCTAATATTGAGTTAACGCCATTCTTTTCAGGTATTTCACTCGATATAACACCGCAAATTAGCGACAACGGCGAAGTCATTTTGCATGTCCATCCTTCCGTTGTTGAAACCACAGAACAAAATAAAACCGTTACCTTAAACGAAGAGTCTTTTGTGCTACCGCTGGCGCAAAGCAACATTCGTGAAAGCGACACCATCGTACGAGCGCGTAATGGTGAAATAGTGGTACTCGGTGGCTTAATGCAAACAAGTTATACCGATCAAGAATCAAAAGCTCCGCTACTTGGCGATATTCCGCTACTCGGTAATTTGTTCAAAAACACCCGTCGTTCGGAACAAAAGAAAGAACTGGTGATTTTAATTCGCCCTGTCGTGGTCGGTGTGGACACTTGGCAGCAAGAGCTCGAGCGCTCGAGCGACCTGTTGAAACGCTGGTATAACGATTAAGCAACTGCGAGTAGTAACATCATTATGTATCAAGCGCATTACGGACTAACAGAACTGCCTTTTACTTTGACCCCGAATACCAGTTTTTACTGTGAACTCGAGGGCCATCGTTCGGCATTTGAGGTGTTAGTGACTGCGCTAGAAGCTGGCGAAGGCTTTATCAAAGTGGTGGGTGAGGTTGGCACTGGCAAAACCTTGCTATGCCGCAAATTGTTGAACGAACTGCCCGAGCAGTACGTTACTGCTTATATCCCCAACCCTTATCTGACGCCCAGCGAAATGCGGGCGCATATTGCTCGTGAGCTTCAAGTTGAAGCTCCGGAAGAGCAAAGTGAGCAGTTACTTACGCAAGCCATTCAAGAACGCCTCGTGGCCATCAGTCGGGCCAATCAAATGGCGGTGATAGTGGTGGATGAAGCCCAAGCGCTGCCGGCCGAAAGCCTTGAAGCGCTGCGTTTAATTTCTAATTTGGAAACTGAAACGCGCAAGCTCTTGCATATTGTCTTGTTTGGTCAGCCAGAGTTAGACGAACGCTTGGCGACGCGAGAGCACCGGCAACTACGGCAACGCATTACCTTCAGCTATAACTTGCAAACCATGACCGTTGCAGAGGTTGCTCGCTACGTGTCTCACCGCCTGTATATCGCCGGTTACCACGGCGCGCCAATGTTTTCGAGTCGAGTGGTTAAAATGATTCATCAAGCCAGCCGCGGCGTACCGCGACTAGTCAATGTGTTGTGTCATAAGTTATTGATGCTGTGTTACGGCGAAGGCTGCTACGAAATTAAGCCGCGACATGTACGTTTTGCGGTTGCGGACACTGAAGATGTGACTTTGCCACGTAGAACAGGGCTCTGGTGGGGGCTAGCTGGCGCGGTGAGTTTGGCGGCGTTAGGAGTGTGGACTTGGCAGCAAGGCTGGCTCGCGGAGTACCTGCTATGAGTGTCATTAATCGTATGCTTAAAGACCTTGACCAACGCCAACAGCAACCGCGCAAGCAAGGCGCTGCCCCAGCCGCAGCGAGTCCTTCAGGATTCCCTTGGGGACGCATACTTGGTGGCGTAGGTGTCAGTGCACTGGTGGTGATTGCCATTGTGTTGGTGTATCAAAGCGACTTTATGGCTGCGCCGGACCAAGAAGCAGTGACAAGCCAGCAAACTGTTAAGGTGAGCGAGCCATTGCCGCAACCTACAGCAGCCCCAGCAACGCAAGTAGCGACTGAACAAGTGCCAAGCCCCGTCGCGGTTCAGCCTCAGCAAAAGCTCGCGCCACAACCCGTCGCCCCGTCGACAGAGCCAAAACCAAAGCCAGAGCCAACGCCAGAGCCAAAGCCAGAACCAACGCCAGAAGCAACACCTGCGGCTGGGTCAACTGAGCCCGCAAACAACTCTGGCTCGATGGAAGTCACCGCGGTGCAGCTAAGCGCCGAAGAGTTAGCCGAAGTGAAACTCAAACAGGCCCGCGAGGCCATGCAAAAAGGCGAACGTGAGCGAGCCGGAAGCCTATTCGAGCAGGTCATTGCACTGGCTCCAAAACATATTGATGCGCGCAGTGAACTCGCCGCCTATTGGTATGGCCGTGGTCGCGTCAATGCGGCTGTTGCGGTGTTGCAAGAAGGCCTACAGCAGATACCTCAGCAACCGCGTTGGTTGGCGCTTTATAGTCGCATTTTGCTGGAAAACGCGGCCTACACCGAAATACTAACGGCATTGGCAACGATACCTGTGCAAACGCCAGAAACAGTTGACTTGCTGCAAGTGCGTGCCACCGCAGCAAATGAACTTGGACGCTATGCGCAAGCGGGCGCAGACTATCAGCAACTTGCCAAGCTCACGCAACAAGGGCGTTGGTGGTTAGCCGCCGCGGTTGCCTACGAAGATGCACAACAACCTGACGCAGCGCGTATGAGTTATCAGCGCGCGTTACAAGACCCAAATTTATCCGCAGAAGCGAGAAATTACGCGACCCAACGGCACGATGCTTTAGGAGGCCAATAAGTATGCGACCGCGTTTGAAAATGCGCCTCGGTGACCTGTTGGTGCAAGAAAAGATTATCTCCGAGTCGCAGTTAATGCAGGCTCTTGAAGACCAGCGTACGAATGGCCGTAAGCTAGGTGTCACCTTGGTTGATTTGGGCTTCATTGAAGAACAAGAACTACTCGAGTTTTTAGCACGCCAATTAAATATCCCGTTCGTTGAATTAGGTGACCGTAAGATTGCCGCTGATGTGGTTAACTTACTGCCCGAGATTCAAGCGCGCCGTCATCGCGCGCTGGTGGTTGAGGCCGACGACAACGAAGCGCTGGTGGCCATGAGCGACCCCGCTGATCTGAGTGCCGTGGACGCCATTAGCCAATACCTACAACCACGCACCATCAAGCTTGCCGTTGCACCTGACCACGAATTGCTTGAGGCTTTTGATAATCTTTACCGGCGCACCAAAGATATCGCCCAGTTTGCCAGTCAGTTGCAAACGGAGTATGAACAAGATGAAACCCTCGATTTAGCGGCCCTCACATTGGAAGATGAAGGCGACGACGCCACCGTCGCCAAGTTGCTACAGTCGATTTTTGCTGACGCGGTGCAAGTGCGGGCGTCGGATATTCACATTGAGCCTGATGATCGAGCATTGCGCATTCGCATGCGGGTCGATGGCATGTTGCAAGAAAACGTGCTGAACGAGACCACCATTGCCAACGCCCTTGTGTTACGTTTGAAATTGATGGCAGGCCTGGATATCTCTGAGAAACGCATGCCCCAAGACGGCCGCTTTCAGGTAAAAGTTCGAGACCATTCCATCGACGTTCGTATGTCGACCATGCCGGTGCAATATGGTGAATCCTGTGTTCTCCGTCTACTAGACCAGTCCGCTGGGTTATTGCGGCTAGAGCAGACCGGTTTACCGGCGCATTTGTTAGAGCGCGTGCGCACCCTGATTCACAAGCCCTATGGCATGTTAATAGTCACCGGGCCAACGGGCTCAGGTAAAACGACGACACTTTATGGCGCATTGAACGAGCTGAATAAAGCCGAGAAGAAAATTATTACCGTGGAGGACCCGGTTGAGTATCGGCTACCGCGTATTTCTCAAGTTCAGGTAAACGCCAAAATCGGCTTAAATTTCTCACGTGTGCTGCGTACAACCTTGCGCCAAGACCCCGACATTATTATGGTCGGCGAAATGCGAGATAGCGAGACCGTAGAGATAGGTTTGCGCGGCTCTATTACCGGCCACATGGTATTAACGACCCTGCACACCAATGATTCCATTACCAGTGCCTTGCGGCTTATTGATATGGGCGCCGCGCCTTACTTAGTTGGTGCTGCGGTACGCGGTGTGCTGGCACAGCGGCTGATTCGTAAAGTCTGTGAGAGCTGTAAAACGGAAGTCACCCCAGAGCCGGCCGATTTAACGCTGATTCGGCGTATGGCACCGGAAATCCCGGCCGACGGCTCAGGCTTTTATCAAGGCAAAGGCTGCCGAAATTGTAATAACACCGGCTATAAGGGCCGTATCGGGGTATTTGAATTATTAGAATTCAATGAAGGGATGATCAACGCTTTGCGTGACGGCAACATGCGCGAATTCGCCAGCACCGCTCGTGCGTCAGAGAGCTTTCGGCCATTAGCCTTGGCCGCGTTAGATTATGCGCGACAAGGTGTAACCAGCGTTGACGAGGTGTTGTTCCTAGCCGAAACCGTCGAAGAAGAAGAAATTCGCACGACCTTGATTGAAGGTGAGTCAGAGGACTCGAGCCATGGCTGAGTTTAGCTATCGCGGGCGCGACGCCGCTGGTGAGCTGGTCACCGGGGCCTTAGAGGCAAACTCTGAACGTGCCGCTGCCGACACCTTAATTCGCCGCGGTGTTACGCCGTTGACGATTCAACAACGTCAGGCAGAAGCGAAGAGCGAATCGAACTTTAACTTATTCGCCGAAAAGGTAAACCGTGATGATTTGATCGTGTTTACGCGCCAAATGTACTCACTGACAAAAGCTGGAATACCTTTGCTGCGTGCGATTCAAGGGTTGGCAGAAAATAGCCCGAAGAAACGTATGCGGTCAGTGCTAAGTGATGTGGTTGAACAACTCGAACGTGGCCGTGAGCTATCGGTGGCCATGGGTGCGCACCCGAAGGTCTTCCCGCGTTTGCTGGTTGCGATCGTCCATGTGGGTGAAAACACCGGACAATTAGAAGAAGCCTTCGAGCAACTGTCTGACTACCTAAGTAAAGAAGAAGAAACGCGCAAACAAGTGAAAGCTGCGCTGCGCTATCCCATGTTTATTGTGACCGCCCTAGTGGTGGCGATGTTTATTCTAAATATCTGGGTGATACCGACGTTTGCGCGAATGTTTGAACAATTTAATGCCGAACTACCGTTACCAACGCGGATTTTATTGGGTGTTTCGGACTTTTTTGTCAGCTGGTGGCCGCTAATGCTAGTGGCGATCGCTGCGCTTATTTTCGGCGTTAATCGCTTTCGTACCAGTGAGCAAGGTAGGTTACACTGGGATCGTTGGAAAACGCGCTTACCGATTTTTGGCGATATTGTATTTCGCAGCCTATTGTCGCGCTTTTCTCGTAGCTTTGCGGTGATGTTGCGTGCGGGTGTACCCTTAACGCAGTCGTTACACTTGGTCGCCGATGCCGTGGACAACTACTGGATGCACGATCGTATTGAAGAGATGCGACGTACCATTGAGAAAGGTGAAGGCCTCTCCCGAGCGGCGCAAAGTACTCATTTATTCACACCGTTGGTGATGCAAATGATCAGCGTCGGTGAAGAAACTGGGCGCGTCGACGAATTACTTAACGAAGTGGCCGACTACTATGAACGTGAAGTCGATTATGATTTAAAAAACCTAACCGCGCGTATTGAGCCCATTTTATTGGTGCTAGTGGCAATTATGGTTGCGGTAATGGCACTGGGTATCTTTACCCCAATGTGGGACATGATGGACGCCTACAAAGGGCGATAAAAACTGACGATGATCAATAAAATGTTAAAGAGGATGTCACTATGAACGCCGAGCAACACAACCAACAGCACGGCTTTACTTTGATCGAGCTAATAATTGTTATTGTCATTCTTGGCTTGTTAGCAGCCTCTGCCTTACCGAGGTTTACCAGTGTAAGTGCTGACGCTGAAGACGCCGCAGTCGAAGGTGTGGCGGGCGGCTTTGCCAGTGCTGTGAGTCTGGTACGCGCCGAGTGGGAGCTGCGTGGCCGACCTAAAGGGAACGCCCTTGGGGCTGGCGCCGTAGTGGTGATGGACGGTGTTCCGGTGAACGTGGACGGTAGCACCGGCTACCCCGTTAGCGGTGACACCAACACCGAAGCACATGACCAAAACATGAGTAGCGAAGACTGCCGTACCATCATGCAAGCGATTTTGCAGGGCGCCCCCACAGCCACCGCAAATTTTGGCTTGTTAGGCGAAAATCGTTATTATGTGAATCGTGAAAACAATGGTACCAATGACATCTGTGTTTATTATCTGGCCAACACCATTAAAAACTTGAGCTCAGCACCCGCTGGCAACGATTACTTAAGTGTTGGCAACGCTTTTGTTTATAACCCGCGCACTGGTGGCGTGAGTATTTTTAGTAACAACTAACACGCAACTACACATTTAAGGGGCATTACATGCGTCATCAAAAAGGTTTTACACTGATCGAACTCATTATTGTGATCGTAGTGCTAGGTATTTTAGCGGTAACTGCGGCGCCACAATTTATTAATTTCTCAAGCGATGCGCGTGAAAGCACCATCAAAGGTCTTGAAGCAAGTATGAAGTCCGCCGTCGAGCTTAGCTACGCAAAAGCAGCAGTAGAAAACAAGCTTTCTGGCGAAGCGAGCATCACCACTGCCGACGGTAGTACCGTTGCATTGATGAATGGTTATCCAAAGGCTGCCGCTATTGCCGCTGCAGCAGGTGCCGGCGGTGACTGGACTTTTGAGGAAAAGACCACAGGGGTTTATACCTCTGGCTCGGAGGCCAACGGTGTATACGTTGGGACTTTGTCTAGTTTGACCGACGCAAGCCCTACATCTACCGAGATTGAAGCGACAAATTGCTTTATCACCTATACCGACAACGCAGATGACTTAGGTAAGCCCAGTCCAGCTGCAACGATTTCAGGTTGTTAATTTTTGAAAATAAAGGAGAAGTACATATGAAACAAAAAGGTTTTACATTAATCGAGTTAATCATCGTGATCGTGGTGCTAGGTATCTTAGCTGTCACCGCAGCACCGCAGTTTATTAACTTTTCATCAGATGCCCGTGAGTCTACGGTAAAAGGTGCTCAAGCATCTATCCAAGGTGCGATGCAACTGGTTTACGCAAAATCGTTGATCGACGGTGACGATGGTGAACCTACGGGAACTGTAACCACAGAAGGCGGCGATGTGTCTACCGTTTATGGGTATCCTGCAGCTAAAGGTGTAGACCCAGCGGGTGGTATTCAACTCGCTGCAGGCATCTCAGGTAGCGAGTGGGATATCGATGATACCACGTCAGGCGAGATTACCTTTTCACCAAAGGGCGCAGCGACAGGCTGCTCTGTTACCTATACACAAGCAGAAGAAGTCACATCAAGTGGCTCATCAACAATAACGCCGGCTAAAGTAAGCGTGGCTCCAAACTTAGAAGATAACTGTTAATAGTGTGATTAACAGGTACAAACCAAAAAGGCGCTCTTCGGAGCGCTTTTTTATTGGGTTAAATCTTTTTCAGTAGTTTTCCGAGCGTTGCCTCGGTATAAACCAAAGCCGCCATAAGCGCGCGGGTTGGTGTAAGTGTTGCCATCGGCGTCTTGCCATGGATACTCAAGGTAACTTGGTGCATCGAACTCGAAAATGAATTCACCGCGGCTCGGGCTGCCTGTTGGCGCCGTCCAATAGAGTGGGCTAGTGCCGATATTGCCGTCGACCAGTGTACCGCTGCTACCACCGGCAGAAGTGGTGATAGGGTCGAGGTAATCGACCACCGAAAGAGCGCCCGGCGCATATGGTGTCGAGCTATCAAGACCATGGGTAGTGAACAGCTCGCCATTCCAGTATTCGGCACGCAAAGCGACGGGCAACGTTTCTGTTTCCGGGCCGTAACTATTATCTAAAGTTAAGCGACCATAACGCAGCTGCAATGAGCCATCCAGAGGTACCCCATCACCGGCCAGTGTGCTGAGCGTTTTCGCGCTGCTTTTAAAATCGCGATTGTCGAGTTCGCTAAGTACCTGAAGACCCACCTCAATGTCGTCAAATGGCCCATCTGGGGCTTCGTCGCTGCGTTTTAAGAGGCTCGCATCGCTTAGTGAGATAACTAATTGGCCAGTGTCCCATAAGCTAGGTAAAGAAGCCTGCCAGCGGCTCGAGAAGTCATCACTGGCTTGATCTGCGGGGGTATTGCGGATCACCGACTGTAGTACTGCGGTACTGGCGTAGTTACTGCCGTAATTGCGTAAGCGTTGGCCATTGACTGCGCGCGCTTCGACGATGGCATCAATGCCAATGCCGGCATGATCCATGTACGAAAAGCTGCCGTCGCTATTGGTGACCGAGCTGGTGACCAGCGCAAAATGGTCAGGATAAAACCGTCCTATAGCACTTTCTGGCCGTTGCAAGGCGTCGCCACCACCTAAGTAGTCGTTGTTATTGAGAGCTGCGCGTAAATTCACAGTACCAGCTTCGAACCAGCGAGCACCATCGGTTTGATACGCACCGGTAATGGTTGAGCTCGGCACAAAGGCTTGGCTGAGGGTTAATTTACTGGCGTTTGAGCCGGCGTCTGCCGGGCTCGGATACGCCATAGATGCAAAGTCTGCGGTCACGGTCACTGGGCTAATTTCGCGACCGAAATTAGGGGTGGGGTTACCGGCCGCGTTTCGACTTTGAATCACCATGCTAAAATCTTCTCCAGCGGCGACATAGCCTGGACCTGTTGCGCCGGTTGCGCTCCACAATTGATCGTTGTCATCAAGTGCGACGACCGAGAGGGTGTGCGGCTTAACTACATAGTCGTTCAAACTGGTCCCTTGCAGGTTGGTAGCCGGGTCGTTGATGCTGCCAGAAGCCGATGAAGGGGCGAGGTTTAAACGCGCATGCATCTGCAGTAGGCCTACGTCACTGTAATTATTGTTTAGTACTGCGTTACCGTTACTGTCGAAGTTAACGGCCACCGAACTGTAGGCAAGTGCGCTACCGCTGTTATTCAAATTCACGTTGGTACCGTTTACGGTATAAGTTTGGCCGGCTTGACAGTTTTGAGGATTGGCGCACTCAATAGCAAACTCAACGTTTTGGTTGCCACTGACACGCGCTTCGCAGGCGCCCGTCGTGGTATTGGTTTGTATCGCCCGAAGGGTGGTAGTGAAGTCAAGGCCGGCGTGTTGCGCGGCAATGATACTTTGTCCGTCTGCAGCGGTAACCACCAGCCCGGCGGTGTTAAAATCGAGCTCGCAGTTGGTTGCTTGGCTACCACTGCTGGTGAAACACTGGGTTGCTGCCGAGGGTGTTGGCGAGCTAGCGTTCGCCGCAAGGGTGGCAGTGCCACCGTCGACCCATTGGAGCCCCGCAACGCCACTACCACTGGTAAAACTAAGGGTGGCATTTGGGCCATTGCTGCTGGCCACATCACCGCCTTGCCACGTGGGGCCAGTGGCGCCGGCACTTAAGTCAACGGACACAGCATCGGGGTAGAGCTGTGAGCAGTTGGCATCAGCACAGGCTAAAACTTCAACCACGGCGCTATAGCAACTGACGATCGACTGCGGGTGGCGGATCCGTAAATGGTGAATGCCACCGCTGCTGGGTTCACAGCCAACAGCGCTAGCGAGCTCATCCTGTAATTCGGGGCTGTAGTTAAAGGTGGTGTTATTACCCACATTCACTTCACCAGGCGTCAGTATGGCCCCCTGATAATTATTGTTGTTACCGAGTGTGACCGACGTCGAAGGGTAAGGGCTATAGATTAAACCATTGAAGTTAATAACCGTATTGCTCGAACCACCCTCATTGAAATTACCTAAATTAATGTAGGCATTGTCGTAAAGGTAAACCAACATATCACTCGCCGGGCCGCCACTATTTACGAAAATATTATTATCGCCAATCAAGTATTCGCCCACATACAGACGAACTTGATCTTGTGGCACGAGATCAATATAGGACTTGTTATCGAGGTTTAGTCGTTCAATAAAATAGTCGCCGGGGCCAAGCTCGGCAATCGAGTCTTTGCCATCAAAAATCAGCTCCTCAATGTAATAGGTACCGCCGCCGGCAAATGAAACAAACGACTTACGTTGGCCCTTCTTAGCTTTTTTATCGGCAGTAATGGTGCCGTAACTACCCGGTTGAATGTCGGTAGCATTGGTAAGATCAGGCCCACCGGTTTGACTAAAGGGAAAAGTTGCCGGGCTCAGTGCAGGAAAGTCGAGATCTACAGTGTCAACCTGGCCGTCAGGCGTCGGCGTATTGCCGTTGCCATCGATATCGTTGCCATTAATTTCGGAGTTATTGCCATAGTTAAAGCCACTTTCGCCGATAATGCCGTAATCGAGCAAGTCGCTGTACTGCGCGCACTCAGACGCACTGGGCGTACTCTGTGCATACACCGGCGTTGGTAGAGTGGTTAGTGCTACCCCTAGGGCAACACTTAGCAAGGTGGTACTGAAAAAACCTATGGATTTACTTAATTGCATCAGCAACCTCAACTAAAATTCGTTTGGAATACACCATTTCACCGCCTTGACAACTACCTTCCGCAATCAGTCGCACGTGAGTGCCACTGTATGGGCTGTTTAACTGAAGCTGGTTACAGCGGATGTCGGTTGTGCACTGAGTTAAGCCTAGTGCAGTATAGCTGTAACTGCGTACCACTGGTGGTTCGATAGTGTTACGGGCCGGGCACACCGAGCTATCAAAAGTGCCGTTCAGTGGGTAGAGTTCTACCATCACCGCATCGATTCCACTTTGGGCCGCGAATTGCGCGCGCGCACCAAGCACATCACTTGCCACTGCATTGGCGGTATCGTTCAAAGAGCGCACTAAGGTCAGCCCAACTAAGCTCATTACCAACAACACAAACAAGGCAATGGCAAGCGCTGCTCCACGTTGTCGCCGAGCAGCTTGAGTGGCACTCAATAGGTTCGAATTAAGGTACATTTGGAATAGCCACCTCGTGCGTTATTTCAAGTGCTGAACCGGCCTTTTCGGAGGATGCGAAGACAAGCAACATGCGCACTAAATTACTGCGCTGCAGGCCTGGCTCTTGCACCCGAAAAGGTTGTTGACCGAGACTCAGGTCATTGACCACATCAACCGCCATCACCTGCTGACTCGTCGCATTGCTGGTTAAGGTTGAAAAGTCGGGTTGGTTTTTCAATAGTCCGTAGTTGGCAAACCGCATCAGTGTTTGATTCGTGGTATCGATGCACCAGCTCACCGGTTGGCTGCCCACAAAGAATGAACGCGATGGGCTATCGGTAAAGAATTTAGGTGGACTCGCCGACAATGTTAAGGTGCTTAATCCTGTTTGTGGGTCATCGAGGCTAACCGCGCTAATTACTTTGCGTCGTTGCTCATTATTTCCGTAAATGTAATTGGCATTGGTGGCATACACCAATACGTAATTGTTGACCAAGTTCGCCGTCGGCATGTAGGGAGTAACGACGACCATCGGCTTATTGCCGCCAGGGCCTGGGCGAGGTAGCGATAGGTAGAGGTTCGTCCCCTGAAGGGGCATTAGTTCAAGACAAGCATTATTTGTTCTGGTACTGCGCGGTACAGAAGAGCGAATCTCTCGAGTCAAGCGCTCGATGGCAAAGCGCTGCTCGGCAACCAATTTATTGCGCGCATTAACCTGTGTGATCATGTCACTGCCGAGGCCGAGAAAACCAAAGGAGTAGATAGCTAAGGTGGCCAGTAGTAAAATAACGACGATTATTTCAACTAAGGTGAAGCCCAACTGGCGCATCAGTAATTCCCCTTCACTATCGAAAACACGAAGTCTTGGGATTGCGACGTTGCAATTCTAACTTGCACGCGCTTAAACGGCGTCACTGCCGCATCGCAAGTACCTTGAAGATCGCTGTAACAGACATCGATGGCGTATTCGAAACCGCGGTAGTCGTCTGCTAAATTAGCCCCCAGTACATCGGCAAGATTGGGCTGGCTAACTTCAAGCTGGTGAAAGTCATCCACATCGTCGAACTGATCACGTGTTTCACCTTCCGGGCCGAAGCTGGTGCTGCAAGGCGGAGCGCCGGACTCACCGCAGCGTTGGCTACCACCACTTTGAGAGCTATTTTCATCAAATGCTTTGCTTTGTATCTCTGCAATGAAGGCCTGTGCTAAGTTAGAAGCTCGGATCTGCAAAACCGGTTCAGCGCTGCGAATGGCCTGGGGGTAAATGAGGGTGGCAATCAGCGAAAACGCAAATGCTAGAACCACCACGCCAATGATCAGTTCGATCAGCGTAAATCCTGTCGTAAGCTTGGGCTTTCGACCGATTTTACAAAGGCTTGGTTGGTGCATAAGTTGATCCGGTAGTGGTTGCGCTGCGATGAATGAATCGTCAGTCTAGCAACAATCTTTAACTTGTTAAGTCAATACTATACTCTTTTTCTACATTGTGCATCGCAACCTGGGCATGGTCATGAACAAATCTGTAAGTGTAAAGAAATGGCAAGGGTTCTCGGTAATTGAGCTTATCGTCGTTATTATCATTATTGGTATTCTAGCAGTGACCGCTGCACCGGCTTTTATCGACAGCGACGGCGTCGACGAACCGCTGATTGAAGCTGAGTTGTTAAGCCTACTGCGACTGAGTCAAGAGCGAGCGATGCAAGACGTCAACCGCCGTTGTTATGGCGTCAGTTTGAGCAGTACTGAAATAGCACCGCAAGAGTGTGGCGCGACAGTCAAGGCGACGCGAATCATTACGATACCCGCCGGGGTTACGTTGAGCGTCAATTCGGCGCTTGCAAATGCCTCGTCAGGGGTGTTGTTTAATAGCTGGGGCTGCCCCGTTTCGCAGCAACATAGCTCAACAGCGGAACCTTGCGGGCAAAGTAGCGTCGAATTTGTCATTGCCGGAGCCGATACGCGTTATTTGTGTGTGCAAAGCCAAGGTTATATTCGCTCGGGCAGTTGCAGCTAATAAAGCGGCCTGAAAAAAGCCAAAGAATCTGTAGTAAAAGCAGGCAAAAAATATGCAATAATACTGACATACAAACGGGAGCAGGCTTGCTCGAGAGATCTGCAGTTGCTAAAGTTAGCGCAACTCCCCACCAATCTGACAAACTTAAAGACTAGTAAAGGGAATACCCCTGATGTTTAAGAAATTGCGCGGAATATTTTCCAACGATTTATCTATCGATTTGGGAACAGCGAACACACTGATTTATGTTAAAGATGAGGGTATTGTCCTCGATGAGCCTTCCGTTGTCGCGATTCGTCAAGAACGCTCAGGCGGTCCGAAAGGTGTTGCCGCGGTAGGGCAAGCAGCCAAACAAATGTTAGGCCGTACGCCGGGCAATATTAAAGCCATTCGGCCAATGAAAGACGGCGTTATTGCCGATTTCTACGTGACCGAGAAAATGCTTCAGCACTTTATTAAGAAAGTGCACGACAGCCATTACTTCCGTCCGAGCCCACGCGTTTTAGTGTGTGTGCCCTGTGGCTCAACCCAAGTCGAACGCCGCGCGATCCGCGAATCAGCATTAGGTGCCGGTGCTCGTGAAGTGTATTTGATCGACGAGCCTATGGCCGCTGCTATCGGTGCTGGGTTACCGGTTTCCGAAGCAACAGGTTCAATGGTGGTTGATATTGGTGGTGGTACCACCGAAGTCGCCATTATTTCACTAAACGGTGTGGTGTACTCGTCGTCGGTGCGCATTGGTGGCGATAAATTTGATGAAGCAATCGTCAACTATATTCGTCGCAACTTCGGTTCATTGATTGGTGAAGCGACAGCGGAGCGCATTAAGCATGAAATTGGCTCGGCCTTCCCAGGTGACGAAGTACTTGAAATAGAAGTGCGTGGGCGCAACCTTGCCGAAGGTGTGCCGCGCTCATTCACGCTCAATAGCAATGAAATTCTTGAAGCCTTGCAAGAGCCTCTGATGGGTATCGTCAGTGCCGTAATGGTGGCCCTTGAGCAGTCGCCACCAGAGCTAGCATCAGACATTTCCGAACGTGGTATGGTGCTGACCGGTGGTGGTGCGCTGTTACGCGATATCGACCGCCTATTGACCGAAGAAACAGGTATTCCAGTGATCATCGCTGATGATCCCCTAACGTGCGTGGCGCGTGGGGGCGGTAAAGCGCTTGAAATGATCGACGTACATGGTGGTGATCTGTTTAGTTATGAGTAACGCCACATGAAGTCGCTGTTCGAACACGGCCCTTCATTACGAACACGGTTGCTGCTAGCCCTTACTGTTGCTGGCAGCCTAATGTTCCTTGACCACCGGCTACAGACCATGCAGCCGGTGCGTTCGTTTTTAAGTACTGCGATTGCGCCAGTGCAGTACTTAGCAGTGTTGCCGGAAGAAGTGATGGACCGTCTAGTCTATTTGGCTACCACACGCTCTGCGCTACGGGAAGACAATCAGCAACTGCGTGACGAGTTGTTGGAACTGCAAATGGCGGTGCAACGCCTGAACTTCCTTGAAAACGAAAATGCTCGTTTGCGGCAACTTTTAGATTCCGAAGTACGCGCCGCCAGCCGCCGTATGGTCGCCGAAGTGGTTGCCGTGGCAACCGATCCGTTTTCCCATCAAGTCGTGATCAATAAAGGCTATGCCAACGGTGTTTATGAGGGCCAGCCGGTACTTGATAACCGCGGTATTGTTGGGCAAATCATGAGTGTCGGGCGCTCCACCGCACGGGTGCTGCTCATTTCTGATCAAAGCCATGGTATTTCGCTGCGGGCAGAGCGTAACGATATTCGAGTGATTGCCCAGGGCGTGGGTGATTTGAACCGCCTAGAGCTGAGTTTTATTCCGCACAGTACTAAGTTGCAAGAGGGCGACGTTTTAGTCTCCTCTGGGCTCGGCGAAGTGTTCCCAGAAGGCTACCCAGTGGCACAAATTGCGTCTATTGATCGTGACGAGCGCCTGCAATATGCGCGCGTTGTTGCTGTTCCTTTCGCTCAACTTGATCGCATACGTACCTTGTTGCTGCTGTGGCCGGCGGATGCAACAGAGACACCAGTTTTCGATGACGAGGTGAGTGATGTGGATTAAATCAGGGCTCGTGCCTTTGCTCGTCAGCTATGTCATTGCTTTAGTACTGATGGTGATGCCGATTCCAGCGCTGTTTGAGCCTTGGCGCCCCGACTGGGTGGCCTTGGTGGTGCTTTACTGGCTGATTGCGATTCCCCATCGGGTCGGTTTTGGTACGGTACTTATTATTGGCCTATTGACCGATATTTTGATGGGCACCACTTTTGGTATTTATGCCACCGCTCTGGTGGTGATGGCTTACCCGGCGATTCGCCACTTTCAGCGTATACGCAACTACTCGCTCACACAGCAGTTGCTGGTGGTGGGTGTACTCATCTTAATTAAACGGGTGTTGGTCTACCAACTGGAACATCTATTGAACGATGCCGTATTTAATTGGCCTTACTTGTATCCGGTACTGTCTTCAGCGGTCATTTGGCCATGGGTGTTTCTGATTCTACGCAGGTATCGGCGTCGCCATTTAATCCGTTAAGCAATTGCTTTTATCGACAAGGTTAACGTAGCTATGCAACTGGTTCTCGCTTCAGGTTCGCCACGGCGGTTCGAACTGCTCCAACTGTTAGATCGGCCCTTCAGTGTGGTCAAACCTAACATCGAAGAGCAACAACAGGCCGGGGAAACTGCTGAAGCTTATGTTTCGCGACTTGCGGTGGAAAAAGCACAGGCTGGGGCCAAGTTGAGCTCAGTGGAAGCTGCGGTCATTGGTTCAGACACCGTCGTGGTTTGCGAGCAACAAGTGCTTGAGAAGCCGGTCAATCAGGCCGACTATACTTCGATGATGCACAAACTGTCGGGGCGCAGCCACCACGCATTGACGGCCGTTGCTTTGCACTATAACGGTGCAACAAATGTGGCGTTAGTGTCCACAATGGTGCATTTTAAGGAGCTAAGCGCGGCAGAAATCGACGCTTACTGGCAAACGGGTGAACCCAAAGACAAAGCCGGCGGTTATGGCATACAAGGGCGGGCAGCGAAGTTTGTGCGTCATATCGAAGGCAGTTACCTGGCCGTCGTCGGGCTGCCCTTGTACGAAACCGAGCAACTAATTCAAGCAGCGGAGCAAAGTCAAAATGAGTGCTGAAGTCCTCATGAATGTGACCCCTACAGAAACTCGCATAGCGTTGATTGAAAACGGTATCTTGCAAGAGATCCACATTGAACGACAGGCCAAACGTGGCCTAGTGGGGAATATCTACGTTGGCAAGGTGGCACGCGTGTTGCCTGGAATGCAGGCTGCCTTTGTCGATATTGGTTTAGACAAAGCCGCTTTTTTACATGCGTCGGACATTGTCTCACCCTTATCGGCGGCGGAAGGCGTAACGCCACGCCCGGAACTCGCGCCAGACATTGCCACTTTGGTTCGTCCCGGCCAGCATATTTTAGTGCAAGTGGTGAAAGACCCGTTAGGTACTAAAGGTGCCCGACTCACCACCGACATTACCATTCCGTCGCGCTACATGGTGTTAATGCCACAGTCGCCCCATGTCGGTATATCTCAACGAATTGAAGACGACAAAGAGCGTGAGCGGCTAAAAAAAGCGGCACAACCCTACGTTGATGAGTCGTCCGGCTTTATTGTTCGTACTGCGGCAGAAGGCGCAAGCGATGATGAACTCAAGCGCGACGCGGCGTTTCTGCGTCGGCTGTGGGACACCCTGCAAAAACGCCGTAAACAAATGCGTAAAATTGGCTTGGTGTACGAAGACCTAAACCTCTCAAGTCGCATTCTAAGAGACTTCGTTGGCGATGAAATTGAGCGTATACGTGTCGATTCAAAAGTAACCTATGAGCTGCTTCATGAGTTTGTCACTCAGTTCATTCCAGAACTCACAGAAGCACTTGAGTACTACGCGGGTGAGCGACCTATTTTTGATATGTTCGACGTTGAAAATGAAGTGCAACGGGCGCTCGATCGTAAAGTCGAACTTAAATCAGGTGGGTCCATTATTATTGACCAAACCGAAGCCATGACCACCATCGACATTAATACCGGTGGTTTTGTCGGTCATCGTAACCTCGAAGAAACCATCTTCAATACTAATACCGAAGCAACCCAAGCGATTGCGCGACAGCTGCGCCTGCGTAATCTTGGCGGCATTATTATTATTGACTTTATCGACATGCAAAACGCTGATCACAAGCGCCGGGTGTTGCATAGCTTGGAACAAGCGCTGGCCAAAGACCGTGCTAAAACCTCAATCAATGGTTTTACCTCTTTGGGTTTAGTAGAAATGACCCGCAAACGTACGCGTGAAAGCCTCGAGCATGTGCTCTGCTCAGAGTGTCCGGTTTGTAGCGGTCGCGGCAGTATGAAGACCGTCGAAACCGTGTGCTACGAAGTGATGCGAGAAATTGTGCGCGTCAATCGCGCTTACGCTGCAGACCACTTCGTCATATACGCCTCGGCGGCCGTCACTGAAGCACTGATGAATGAAGAGTCGCATGCGCTTGCCGAACTTGAGGTGTTTATTGGCAAGCAGGTTAAAGTTATGGTTGAACCGCTCTATCACCAAGAGCAGTTTGACGTCGTAATGATGTAATCACTATGTGGCGGATGTCAGTTAAAGTAGCTTATCGCACGATTCTCTACACCGCAGCAACGGCGCTAGTGCTGTTCGCGGTGCTGTTGAGTATGCTGCGCTATTTGCTGCCTCAGTTACCTGACGTCACCACCAATGTGGAAGAATTTCTCAGTACCAACTATGCCGTGGAAGTCAGCATCGATGAGCTAGGCGCTGATTGGAATGCCGCGGGCCCGCAACTGATTTTACGCGACATCGATGTCAGCCAAATCGGTGGTGAAGCCACACAATTACAGCTTAACGAAGCGCGGGTGATATTTAACTTTTGGCGCAGCCTGCGGTCGTGGTCGGTGCAGTTCGAAACCGTGGCCTTGTCTGATCTACACGTGACGTACGACTTACGTAACTCGTCGTTGCGCAGCAATACCGGGTTAGGTGACCAACTACCGCGTTTCTTCCTCAACCAACTCGACCATGTGACCATCGAAAATAGTACCCTCGAACTGATCAATCTTGTTGGGGTAAGGCGCGCTATCGTTATTGACCGCCTCAGTTGGGCGAACCAAGGCCGCTCGCACCAAGGCATTGGTAGTTTCCGCATCGCCGAGTTAGCGCAAAACGCCTTAGATGTGATGATCGAAGTGGAAGGTAATGATCCAGCCAACCTCGACGGCCAAATTTATGTGCAAGCCTCAAACCTAGATATTGCCGCATGGTTGCAACAAAAAGTAGTTGATTCTCAGGTTCTGCAAGCCGAATTTAACTTTACGATGTGGCTTAACTTTAACGCCAGTGACTTTAGTAACGGTACCTTACAACTAGCTCGCAATGAACTGCACTGGCAGGTGGGCACGCGTAAACATCAACTGGTGATCCCAAAAGGCTTACTGCGACTCAGGCCCCATGAAAACGGTTGGCTGGTGAATAATAATCCCATCACCTTTGTGCAAGACAGCACCACTTGGACCTTGCCGACGGTCAGTTGGTTACAGACGCCTGAATTGGTCGCATTAAGCGCTGAAGACGTACCTTTCGCACCTTTATTGCAGTTGTCGAGTTTGGTGGGGAGTCAAGGCCAAGCATTTGCTGATACGGTGCGGCAGGCTGAAGTCAGCGGTAACGTCGATCTACGCCTCCAACACAGGTTACAACAACCGCTTCAGTGGCAGCTTCAGGCCGGCGACATAGGTTGGCAGTCCGTCAACGGGTTGCCCGGTGTTTCCCAAGTCTCCGTGGCTGCC
The DNA here is from genome assembly GCF_902806985.1 of Pseudidiomarina piscicola. GTDB lineage: Bacteria > Pseudomonadota > Gammaproteobacteria > Enterobacterales > Alteromonadaceae > Pseudidiomarina > Pseudidiomarina piscicola. Next base: position 24,256 of record NZ_CADCXY010000002.1, on the reverse strand, counting down.
ATTGGTAACGGAGCACAAGCGCGTTGGTCACTGGCAGGGGGCGACCTTGCCTTGCGCAGTGAACTGCTGAATGATACCGACCCTTGGCCACTTGACCGCTTAGCCTTAGATGGCAGCTTTAGCTGGCTGCAGGGGCAATGGCAGTTGCGTGTGGATGAAGGCAGTCGGGTTGATTTACAGGGCCTGCCGTTAGCCGTGCGGGCAACGCTACAACAACGCGAACAACTGGAGCTGGCACTACGGTTGGTCGATGCTAGTGCCGAGCCAATTCCTGCGGCGGTGTTGCGGCGTTACTTACCAAATGTCATGGGTGCCAATCTGCATGATTATTTGCAAACCTCATTGCTTGACGGCGTAGCGGATGATGTTGCCATGGTGTGGCGAGGCCCATTGGACAAGTTCCCGTACGCCGAAGCAACTGGTAGCTTTCAAGCCCAGGTTAACTTGCGCGAACTCGTGTACCGTTTTCAACCAAACTGGCCAGCGGTGACCGATGCCACCACACATGTCAATTTTCGCAATACGCGGATGCATATTCTGACCACCAACGGCAAGCTTGGTGACATGACATTAGCGCGGGTCGATACCCGTATGGACTCTATTCTAGCAACGCCTAAGACGCTGCGTATTAGCGGCGCAATTCGCGGTGATGGCCAGGCCCTGCAGCCGGTATTTGCTGCCAGCCCAATGGCCTCAAGCCTTGGCGAAACCTTCAGTGAACTGCAATTACAAGGCCCCATTAGCGGAGGTCTAGAACTCACCATTCCATTAGGTGGAAGCGGGCAGGTGGTCGCTGAAGGTACTGCTAAGCTTGCCGGAAACGACCTCTTTGTCGCAAGCTTGCAACAGCAATTTACCAACCTGCGTGGCGATGTTCATTACCGTAATGATGTGATTCGCAGCGATGCTATTGATTTAGCATGGCAGCAGTTACCATTACAGGTGACGTTCGATGGTAAGTCGCGCGACGACGACTATCATGTGGCTGTGCAGGCCGAGGCCGATTGGTCGATGGCGAAGCTCGCTGAGCGATTGCCACAAACGGCGGAATTGGCCGCGGGCAACTTTAACTGGCAAGGAGAGCTGGCGCTGTCGTTACCAACGAGTGGCGGCTATTCATTTCATTGGCAGCAACAATCGGATTTAGCCGCCTTGGCGTTGCATTTGCCAGCGCCGCTGAGTACTCAGCAAGGCACTGAACTACCCTGGCAACTCCAAGTGTCAGGTGGGCCTGAAAGCCTTTTATTCAACAGTAGTTTGGGCGAACAGGGGTTGATTGAATTACAGTACAACGGTGACGGTAGCGAGCTTCTGCAAGGCTATGCCCGCATCGGTGATCGAGTCAGCGAAGCGCCGAACCCTGATCTGCTCGGCTTGAATCCCCGCTTTCCCATAGAAGTTGGGCTTAGTGCGATGGATGCGGGCGAATGGATGCGGCAATTAGGCAATACGGCACAGTGGCTCACCGCAGCGTTTGGCCCACAACAAGGCGATGCCACCATTGTGGCACCAGTGCCCGATCTGATTGAGATAAGAGCACAGCGTTTAAGCCTTGCCGACCATCTACTCACCGACAATGCCATTGTGATTTGGCCCCAGCAGGAACCCCAAGATACCAACGTAGTGAATACTTGGCGCTATCGTTGGCGGGCCGAACAAGCCGCCGTTGCCGGTGTCTATTGGCCCGCGATGGCTGCAGAAAAGCCCGCACGACTGGAAATTACCGCGGACTACCTAGAGCTCGCAATACCCCCGACGCCAGATGAAAGTGTGGTGCAAGAAGTACAGCAGGGCCGCGACTATGGCGCATGGCCAACCATTGCCTTCAGTTGTAAACGGTGCCAGTACGGAAGTTACCCCTTGGGTGAAGTGGAACTTGAACTACAGCCTCAAGCTGAGCGTTTGGTGTTTAATAAAATTAGCGTTAAACAAGGCCAGCATCAACTTGATGCAAGTCTTGATTGGCAGCTTGCCACGGCCACCGAACAAGCCCAAACCAAGGTGGCGGGTAACTTCGCGAGCGACGATTTAGGTGCGTTTTTGAATGACTACGGTATCACCTCGATTATTCAAGACAGTCCAGCCAATTTTGACTTTGAACTGGGCTGGCAGGGCAGCCCCGAGGCCTTCAATGTCGCCAGCCTAAATGGTGCAATGGACTGGCAACTGGGGCAAGGCTACTTAAATGATGTCAGCGATGGTGGTGCTCGGTTGTTCTCGCTATTAAGCCTTGAAGGAATTCTACGCAAGTTACGGTTCGATTTTCGTGATATTTTTGCCAATGGCCTGTTCTTCACAGAATTTGACGGCACGTTCGCTATCGACAATGGCGTTGTGACGACCGAGCGAGCAACGATGGATGGCTCGGCGGGCGACATGGAAATTAGCGGTACCAGCAACCTTGTCACCGACGCGATCGACTATCAGTTATTTTACGTACCTAAAGTGACCTCCAGCTTGCCAGTGATATTGGCATGGATGGTGAATCCACCGTCGGGGTTGGCGGCACTGCTGATTGATCGGATGCTGCAAGATGCCCAAGTGATCAGTCGCCTTGAGTACAAAATTTCTGGCACCATTGATGCGCCAGTCGTTGAAGAGGTTTCTCGCGACAGTCGTGAAGTAACCATTCCCGTAGACCAACTACCGCAGGAGGAAGGCAATGACAACAACCCAGACAGTGCAACTGACAGCGGTACAAATGACCAGCCAACCGGACCCAAAGGACAATCTTCAAGTCATTGAAGCCTTACTCGAACAGCTACCGGCGGCGCGGCCCCAACTGGTGGTGTTGCCCGAGGCGTGCTTATGTTTCGGCGCTGGTGATAAGCGTCAGCGCGAGCTAGCCGAGCTATTTCAGCAAGGCAGCATGCAGCAGCGGTTGTCGGAACTGGCGGCCCAGCACAATATCTATTTGCTGGCGGGTACTGTACCCATTATCGATCAAGCCAATCAGCAAAAGTTCTCTGCCGCGTCACTACTCTACGGGCCCGACGGTCAGTGTCTGGCACGCTACAACAAGATTCACCTATTCGATGTGGATGTAGCCGATTCGACTAAGACTTACCGCGAATCAAGCTGGACCGAAGCCGGTCAAGAAGTGGTCACTGTGAACACGGAATTTGGCGTGCTCGGTTTGGCGGTATGTTATGATGTGCGCTTTGCCGAGCTATTCCGTGCCTTGCGTGATGCTGGCGCTGACGTGATTGCCTTACCATCGGCCTTTACCAAGGTGACAGGCGCCGCGCACTGGCATGTTCTGACGCGCGCGCGGGCTATCGAGCAACAGTGTGCGCTGGTCGCTGGTGCGCAAGTTGGGGTGCATGCCAACGGCCGTGAAACATACGGCCATGCAGTGGTGATTGATGCTTGGGGCAAGCTGCTGAGCACTTGTGACGGCGAGCAAAGCCCATGTTTAAGCACCGCCAGTGTGGACCTAAGTAAGCTCGACACTATTCGAAAAAATATTCCTGTGGCAAAACATTTTGCCAGTAGTAAGAAGGTTATACATGAGTCATCATAATCAGGTCATTGAACATCTTTTGACCGCCAACGATCTCGACATCGATGCATTGCAGCAGCGTTTATCAACGTTGTATACCGGTGCTATCGATTACGCCGATATTTATTTACAGCACAGTACCAACGAGTCTTGGGTGTTGGAAGACGGCATCGTGAAGTCGGGCAGCTTTCATATTGAGAGCGGCCTTGGGGTGCGCGCGTTGCACCAAGAGAAAACCGGCTTTGCTTACGCCGACGAAATTACTGCTTCGGCCTTAAGCCAAGCCTCTGGCGCGGCGCGTGGCATTGCCGAAGCTGGTGCTGCAAAACGCATTCAAGTGCCGACTCAAGTGTCGGCGACCTCGCGTTATCAAGCGCTGAACCCGTTATCAAGCTTAAATGAAGCCGCCAAAATTGACTTGCTGCGCGAAATGGACGCCTATGCCAGGTCGCTCGACAGCCGCATCGTTGAAGTTATTGCAAGCGTTAGCGGTAGCTATGATGAAGTGTTGGTGATGGCCACCGATGGCACCTTGGCCACCGACGTGCGACCTTTGGTACGCGTTAACTGCACCGTGTTAGCAGAAGAAAATGGCCGTCGTGAGCGCGGCAGTGCAGGTGGCGGTGCGCGTATCGACTACCAATATTTCTTAGCCAACGACGCGCAAGCTGACGTGCCACGTTGGCAGAGCTACGCGAAAGAAGCGGTGCGGCAAGCATTAGTCAACCTGGAGGCGCGTTCAGCGCCGGCTGGAACTATGCCAGTGGTACTTGGCTCTGGCTGGCCCGGAGTACTGCTGCACGAAGCCGTTGGCCATGGTTTAGAAGGTGACTTCAACCGCAAAGGCGCCTCGGCTTACTCTGGGAAAATGGGTGAGCAGGTCGCGTCCGAGCTGTGCACTATTGTCGATGATGGCACCTTGGACGATCGTCGCGGTTCACTTAGCGTCGACGACGAAGGCACCCCCGCAGGTTATAACGTGCTTATTGAAAAAGGCCGCTTAGTTGGCTATATGCAAGACAAAATGAATGCCCGCCTAATGGGCGTTGCACCTACTGGGAATGGTCGTCGTGAGTCGTATGCACACTTACCGATGCCACGTATGACCAACACCTATATGTTAGGCGGGGAATCGGCCCCAGAAGATATTATTAGCAGCGTCAAACAAGGTATCTACGCACCACAATTTGCCGGCGGCCAGGTTGATATTACCTCGGGCAAGTTTGTGTTTTCGGCCTCTGAAGCTTACCTGATCGAAGATGGCAAAATTACCGCTCCGTTGAAAGGCGCAACCTTGATTGGCAATGGCCCTGAAGCGATGCGACAAGTGTCGATGGTCGGTAATGACCTGTCACTTGATAGCGGTGTAGGTGTTTGCGGAAAAGATGGCCAGAGTGTGCCTGTAGGGGTAGGGCAACCAACCTTGAAATTGGATGCCCTAACAGTGGGTGGTACGGCTTAGACCGTGGCCACCTCGCGTAAATATTTGAACAGTTCGCGCGCCGCTGCAGGCGGCTTGCCTTGCTGTTGTTGTTTTTGCGCCTGACGATACAACTGACGTAGTTTTTGCCGATCGGCCTGCGGGTAGTCGTGCAAAAACTCTTGAATCGCACCGTCGCCCTCAGCCAGTATCGTATCGCGATACTTTTCGAGCTGATGGAATAAAGCATTTTGCTCGTCGTGGGTGTTTTCAAGTTCGCTCAGCGCTTGCGCAATAGGCGCAGTATCGCGGTGGCGCATCATTTTACCAATGTGTTGCAGTTGTCGACGAAAGCCTTCGCGTTTATTGCGAATACGCTGTGCCAACTGAATTGCATCGAGAAGTTCATCATCGATGGGCATTTTCTCGAGCTTACCGACCGAAAGGTCGACAAGCGTACGGCCCAGCTCTTGCTGCGCTTCTGCTTCACGTTTGAGTTGTGATTTACTGACGAGATTCTCGTCGTCTTGGTCATGGTCTTTGCTGTGGTGCATGGTGTTTCCTCTGTGCAATAGCGGCATTTTAACAGGCTAATGAGCAAGCAACCAATGGAGTTTACTTTGAAACCAGATCTAAATGAATTACAGACCGAGCTCGTTGATGTCAAACAAGCGGTCGCCGAAGCGTTAGACTACGGTAAGTCATTGGGTTCAACGGCGATGGAATGTGCGCTGACACGCAGCCGTGGTATTAGCGTTGAAACGCGTTTAGGGGAAGTGGAAACCGTCGAGTTCAATCAAGACGGAGCCCTGGGTATCACTTTGTATCAAGGTCAACAAAAAGGCTCAGCGTCGACCACCGACTTATCGCCACAAGCGATACGCGCAAGTGTTGAAAAGGCCTTTGACATCGCTCGCTTCACGTCACCTGATCCCGATGCGGGCCTAGCGCCTGCTGAGCTGATGGCATACCAACGTCCCGATCTCGATTTATGTCAGCCCGGCGATCAATCAGCCGACTATGCACTGGCTCAAGCGTTACAGTGCGAACGCCATGCCCTCGGCTTAGATCAACGCATTGTCAATTCCGATGGAGCCAGCTATAGCAGTCATGTAGGCTACCGCGTATATGGTAACAGCCATGGTTTTCTGGACGGCTATTTGCAGTCGCGTCATGCCATGAGCTGTTCATTGATCGCTAAGCATGGCGACGCAATGCAACGCGATTATGCTTACACCGTCGCGCGCGCTACCGGCGACTTAAACTCGCCAGAAGCCGTCGCAGAGGAAGCTGTGCATGAAACGGTTTCGCGCTTAGAAGCACGAAAAATTGATACCGCCAAGGTACCTGTGATTTTCCGCGCAGATGTCGCAAACAGTTTGTTCGGTCACTTTGTCGGCGCAATTAGCGGTGGCAATCTTTACCGCAAGTCGAGCTTCTTACTTGATCACCTAGGTAAAGCAGTGTTACCCGAGTGGCTGAGCATCAAAGAAACACCGCATTTAAAAGGCGCATTGGCGAGCTCGCCCTTTGACCATGAAGGGGTGGCCACCGAAAACCGTACCATTGTCGAGAACGGCGAGCTACAAAGCTACCTGCTGACCAGTTATGCGGCGCGTAAAATGCACATGAAGCCGACCGGCCATGCCGGTGGCATTCATACCTGGCAGGTTACCCAGCAACAGCAAAGTTTGCAGGAGTTGTGTCGCACCATGGGCACGGGGTTATTGGTGACGGAATTGATGGGGCAAGGAGTGAACCTGGTCAATGGCGATTATTCTCGTGGCGCCGCAGGTTTCTGGGTGGAAGCTGGCGAAATCCAGTACCCCGTCGAAGAGATAACGATCGCAGGTAATTTGCGTGATATGTTGGCCAATATTGTTGCCATTGGCAACGACACCGATATGCGCCACGGTGTGCGCACCGGTTCGGTACTATTAGAAAGCATGCGAGTGGCCGGTAACTAAGCGTTAGTGGTGGTTAGCCTAGCATTAACGTCGCAGTGCCAAGGAAGGCAAAAATACCGACCACATCGGTGACCGTAGTTAGAATAACGCCACCGGCTAACGCTGGGTCAATATCAAACTTCTTCAATATCAGCGGCACGGTGACCCCCGCTAAGCCGGCCGCGAGCAGGTTCGCCATCATCGCAAAGGCGATAATAGCGCCTATCATAAAGTCTTGTTTCCACAGCGCCACCACGGCGGCAATCAGGAATGCCCAGATAACCCCATTAAGCGCACCAATGGCGAGTTCCTTACCTATTAGCCAGCGTTGGTTACTGGGCCCAATATGGCCAAGTGCCATGCCGCGTATCACCAAGGTCAAGGTTTGCGAGCCAGCGATGCCGCCCATGCTTGGCACGATGGTATTTAAGATCGCCAAAATGGCCATTTGCGCTAAGATGTCTTCGAACATCGAGCTAACCGCGGCAGCGAGTAGCGCCGTAACTAGATTAACTGCCAGCCACACCGAGCGCCGACGGGTACTTTTTAATACCGGTGCGAAGGTATCTTCATCGTCGTCAAGACCGGCCATGCTCAACATCGAGTGCTGTGCTTCTTCGCGAATAATGTCGACCACGTCATCGATGGTGATACGACCGAGCAGGTGGTTTTCACTGTCCACCACCGGTGCTGAGATCCAGTCTTGGCGTTCGAACAGCTTCGCCACTTCGGTTTCTTCCATATCAACGGGGATACCCTGCACCTCCGACTCCATCACATCGCTCACCAAGCGCGCGGGGTCAACGGTCACCAACTGCGAAATGGAGATCTCGCCAATAAACTGGTCGTCGCCACTTACCACATAGAGCTTATCCGTCGCCTCTGGCAGTTCGCCGCGTAGCCGCAGGTAGCGTAATACCACATCAATAGTGACATCAGGGCGCAAGGTAATGGCATCGGTGTTCATGATCGAACCGGCGGTCTCGTCCTCGTAGGACAAAGCCTTTTCGGCACGGTGTCGATCTTGCTCGTCCATCGACTTCAGGACTTCTTGATAAACCTGCTCCGGTAGGCCACGCAGAACGTAGGCCAAGTCATCCGTGTCCATGCCTTCGGTGGCAGCGGCAAGTTTCTCCGGCGCCATTTGGCGAATAACAGATTTCTGAACTTCTTCGTTAAGCTCTTCAAGAATATCGCCATGCTCGTCGGCATCAACGAGCTGCCAGATAATGGCACGAGCTTTGGGTGGGGAAGATTCAAGGAGTAGGGCAACATCCCACGCAGGCAAGTTATGCAACTGCCGGCGTGCTTGCACGTACATGCCACGCGCAAGAGCTTCGGTCACGTCTTGTAGCCGTTTTTCGGCGAATTCTTTTTCGGCGACTTCTGGAAGCATAGTGAAAACTCCTTTGGATATGAGGAGTTTATCGCATTAATGGGTTTTCGTCATGCGTCTTCGTTAAGCTTCTTCGTCGAATCGTGCTTCGATAAGAGCCGCGACCGCATCAACCGCCGCTTGTGCTTGCTTGCCGCGGGCAATCACTTCAACTTCTTTACCTTGGCCGCTGGCGAGTAGCAATAGACACATAACACTTGACGCATCGACTTCTTTGCCGCCTTGGGCGATGGCCACGTTGGCGTCGAACTGTTGGGTGAGTTTTGCAAGTTTCGTCGCGGCCCGCGCATGCAAGCCTAGTTTATTAACAATGATGACCGTTTTACGGGCTTCGCTACTCATTTGCGACGCTCACTCTCGCGATGGCGAATTTGTACTTTAAAGTCATGATCAGCAAAGCGCTCGGCTAATTGTTCGGCGATGTAAACCGAGCGGTGTTGGCCTCCGGTACAGCCAATGCCAATGGTTAAATAACTACGGTTGCTGCGTTGAAAGTGCGGTAGCCAGGTCGCCAAAAAGGTTTCTAACTGATGGATAAACTTGGTGACCAAGGGCTGCTGCGCAAAGAAGTGTTGAACTTCGCTGTCGCTCCCCGTTAAAGCCTTGAGATGAGGTTCCCAATGGGGGTTCGGTAAAATGCGGGCATCAAAGGCATAGTCGAGATCGGGCGGTAGCCCATACTTAAAACCAAACGACTGAAACACCACAATTAACCGTGAAGCCGCTTGCCCTAACGCGCGCTCACTAACTTGTTCGCTAAGTTGATGAACGCTCAGTTCGCTACTTTCAATACGCCAAGTCGCCCGTTCTGCCAGCGGCTCAAGCAATTTTGATTCCAACTGCAAGGCTTCACTTAGGGGCATTTCTTGTCGTGACAGCGGATGCATTCTGCGTGTCTCGCCAAAACGCTGCAGCAATATTTGGTCGTTTGAATCAAGAAAAAGAATCTGCGGTTTAATTTTATCAGGCAGAAAATCAAGGGCGTCAGCTAAGTCATCGTGGTTCGCGGGTAAGTTGCGAACATCAACACTTACTGCAACGTTGGCATACTGATCTTGAATGGCATGAACCAAGGTTGGTAACAGCATGATCGGCAGGTTATCGACACAATAATAGCCAAGGTCTTCAAGCACCCTTAGGGCAATGGTTTTACCGGACCCTGAGCGGCCACTGACAATAATTAATTGCATCGCTTAACTAGACTCTTGGCTGTTGAATAGGTCGAAGAGTTCTTGATCGCTTTTCGCCTCGCGTAATGCCCGTGTGCAGCTTTTATCGTTCAGTCGTTGGGCCACGCTTGCCAAAGTTTGCAAGTGTTGCTCATGTTCGTCTTCGGGAACCAATAATGCGAAGACGATATCAACAGCTTGATTGTCAATGGCATCGAAGTCGATGGGCTCATCCAAGGTCAGTAGCACAGCAACAGGTTTATTGGCAGTGCTTAGTCGACCATGAGGAATCGCCACCCCAAGACCAATACCGGTACTGCCAAGGCGTTCGCGGTTGAGTAAGCTTTCAAACACATCGAAACTCGTGGTTCCTGAAAGGCGCGGAGCAGCGAGCTGACCAATGAGTTCAAGAACTTTCTTTTTACTTGAGCCCGAGACTGCACTGCGCGTGCAGTCTGGGCTTAACATTGTGGATAAATCCATGATTTAGTGACGTTTCATCTTTTCTTTGTGTTTAATCACTTGACGGTCGAGTTTATCGATTAAACCATCGATCGCCGCGTACATGTCTTCATGTTCAGAATTGGCAAAAATTTCGCCACCGTTGACATGCAGGGTAGCTTCCGCTTTTTGCGTGAGCTTTTCAACATTTAAAATGACATGGACATTATTTATGTGGTCAAAATGACGCTCCAGTTTGGCGAACTTGGTGTCGACATATTCACGTAGTGCGTCAGTAATTTCAGTATGATGACCAGTCAGGTTAATTTGCATAGCATCTTCCTTCTATTGTCCAAGTATCAAATAAGACGTTTGCGTTGACTCGAGGGCGGTATCTGTAGCGCTTCTCGATACTTCGCAATCGTCCGTCTAGCAACCTGAATCCCTTGTTCCGACATCAGTGCAGTGAGTTTACTGTCACTAAGCGGCTTTTTCGGGTTCTCGGCGGCAACTAGCTTTTTAAGCAACGCCCTAATCGCGGTTGACGAGCAGTCTTCACCACGGTGGGTACTGAGTTGACTGGAAAAGAAGTATTTCAACTCAAATACGCCACGGGGCGTGTGCATGTATTTTTGGGAGGTAACGCGAGAGACAGTCGATTCGTGCATTTCAATAGCGTCAGCGATATCGGCAAGCACCATCGGCTTCATGGCCTCTTCACCTAGTTCAAAGAAGCCTTGTTGCCGTTGAACGATGGAGGTTGCGACTTTAAGCAGAGTTTCATTGCGGCTTTCGATGCTGCGAATGAACCACTTGGCTTCCTGTACATGATGGCGAATATAGCTCATATCGTCGCTTTGCTTGGCATCCTTTATCAGTGCTGCGTAACTACTGTTTACTTTTAGTTTAGGCAAACTTTGTGGATTTAGCTCTACTATCCAACGACTATTTTTGTTGCGTACCAAAACATCCGGAATTACATAGGCATCGTCACTATTCGAAAACCTTTCTCCAGGATGTGGTTGTAACTGCTGGATAATAGTTAAGACCTTAGTTAACTGTGTTTCGTTCAGTTTTAATAGCCTTGCAAGTGACCGGTAGTCGCGCTGACCAAGCAACTCGACGTATTCGCTAACGGCGTGCTGCGCCTGCGCTAAAAAAGGTGTGTCTTCGGGGAGTTGTTGCAGTTGTAACCGCAAGCATTCACTGACATCGCGAGCGCCAACACCGACCGGGTCAAAGTGTTGAATACGTTTCAACACCACCGCCACTTCGTCTTCGCCGATAGGCTCGTCCAGTTGCCGGCTTAGGCTCTCGGTGAGTTCGCTCAGGCTCGTACTCAAATAGCCTGCGGGCGTTATAGAGTCGATAATGCTTAGACCGATTTGCTGATCGGTGGGCGAGAAGTGGGACAGTTCTAACTGCCAACGCAGGTGGTCGTGTAAGGTTTCATCGGCACAGCCAAACGTCATGGCATCGTAGTCGGCATCATTTTGGCCTACGCTACCCATGAGTTCCGCGGTGTAGTTTTGGTCCCACTCTTCGGTGTCATCGGTGGTGGGTGCCGACGGGTCGTCCTGTAACGGGTTCTCTACTTCTTCTTGCTCAAGCAGGGGATTTTCTTCCAGCGCCTGCTGTATTTCTTGTTGCAGCTCGAAACTCGATAACTGAAGCAAGCGGATAGCCTGTTGCAACTGTGGTGTCATCGACAGTTGCTGGCTAAATTTAAGTTGTAAGCCTTGCTTCATAGCGAACCACCAAACGTTGCGGCCGGATGCTTACAGTGAGAATTGTTCACCGAGGTAAACGTCTTTCACCTGCTGATTACTTAAAATAGTATGGGCGTCACCTTCAGCAATCAACTCCCCATGGCTAACAATATACGCATGCTCACACACTGAGAGGGTTTCACGGACATTGTGATCAGTAATAAGCACACCTATGCCACGATTACGTAGATGCTCAATAATTTTCTTAATATCGATCACGGAGATTGGGTCAACACCAGCAAAGGGTTCATCGAGTAAAATAAACGCTGGTTCTGCGGCTAACGCTCGCGCTATTTCTACGCGACGTCGTTCACCGCCCGACAAACTCATGCCTAAGCTATGAGCAATGTGACCGATATGAAACTCTTCGAGTAGGCTATCTAGCTTTTCTTCACGAGCGTTGGCGTCGAGCTCTTTGCGCGTTTCTAATATCGCCAAAATATTATCGCGCACGGTTAGTTTGCGGAAAATCGACGATTCTTGCGGTAAATAGCCAATACCCTTGCGCGCACGCTCGTGCATGGGTAACAACGAGATGTCCTCGTCATCTAACATGATGCGCCCTTTGTCGTGCCCGACAAGGCCGACAATCATATAAAACGTGGTGGTTTTACCCGCGCCATTCGGGCCTAGCAAACCAATGACTTTACCGGACGCAACCTTAAGGCTTACGTCCTTTACAACTTGGCGTTTTTTATAGGCTTTAGCCAGGTGTTCAACGGTTAATTGGCTCATTATCGTTCTTATTTTTGGGCTTGAAAATGGTAGTGACACGATCACTTTCGTCGTCGCCTCTACGTGCGCGCAACTGTTGGTTGGCAAAGTCATAGACAATTTCATTGCCTTGAATTTCACTGCTGTCTTGAGTGACTTTAACCTCACCAACCAGGGTTAGTGTTTGGGCATTTTCGTCGTAACGAATAAGCAGTGCTTCGGCCTTAATCCAGTTACCATCTTCCAACTGTTGCTGATAGGTGGCAGGGCTTCCTTCGGCGGCAAACGTACGCACATCGCTGTCTTCTTGCTGTGCGACTTCTAAGTGATCAGCGGTGATTTTTAAGGTGCCCTGGGTGATCACTGCGTTGTCTTCGAACACGGCAATCTTATTTTGAATATCAAACCACTCACGTTCCGAGTCGACTTGAATGTCTTGGCTAAAGTCGGCTTTGCCTTGCGCAGCTGTTAACGGACTCCACAAAACTGTGGTCGTGAACACTAGCAGAGCAAAAAAATGTTTAACGATGGCGGCTGTAGGTCGTTTGCACATGCTCATTCAATTCCAATGTTTCGGCGCGGAGGTCGGCAATCATGCCATTACCGCGCACTAAAAAGTTTTTTCCAAAGATCGCCACGGGCTGATCGGTAATCATCGTTTCCGCTAAGGTATCTATGGTCAAGTAGCTGGTTTCGACGCGCTCTAAGAAGTCGTCCGCAGCAAGGTGGGTGACCACAATGTTGCGTTCCAACACTAAGGTTTTATCGTCATAAAACGAACCTTGCTCAGCAATGACCTGCCACGTTTCCTGTTTGCCATCGGGGCGAACTTGATAAACCGGTCGATCGAGTTCGGTTAATCCAATTGGACTGTAGTGGGTCATTTTGGTTGCATTGATCCGATGCTCTAGTTGTCCGTCACTATTGTACACACGAGTGGCTAAGCCTTCAGCAATAAAGTCGGGCGGAATTTCACGAAACTGCGGATCCGTCGCCACTATTTCATCATCAGAGAAAGGTCGCCAAATCAGCAGGGCGCCCAAAATGAACAGTGTCGCTAGAATCCAACTGAGTTGCCGGTTCATAGGCTAACACCACCTTGCAACTGCAACTTGCCTTGGCTGAGCAAAATCAAATCACTTAACTCTCGCACCGCACCGCAACCGCCACCAAGGCTGGTGACATAATCGGCTTGTTGTTGTACCCATGGGTGTGCATCATGTGGGGCGACGCCAACACTAGCCTGGTTGAGTAAGGCCACGTCGGGCACGTCATCGCCAATACTGGCGATTTGTGCGTCGTTGAGTTGGTATTTTGCCGCCAGTTGCTGATACACCGCACCCTTCTCGAGCGTGCCTTGATGTATGTCTTGCACGCCTAATGCCTGCATGCGCTGTTCAACAATATGCGAGGTGCGGCCAGTGATCACGGCCACCTGAATGCCGTTGTTCAAAAGCGCTTTGACGCCAAACCCATCGCGGGTATTAAACGCTTTCAGTTCTTCACCGTGGTTACCTAAATAAATACGGCCGTCTGAAAACACTCCGTCGACGTCACAAATAAGTAGCTTAATAGACTTCATACGGGTCAGCAGCGACGTGCTGACCTCACCGTACCATGTGCTTGTGGTGGCTGTGGACATTACATAACCCCCGCTTTTAATAAGTCGTGCATGTTCAGCGCACCCACGGGTTGATTGTCTTTGTTGAGAGCAAACAAGCCATTAATTTTGCGATCTTCCATAAGTTTAAGACCTTCGGCCGCGAGTACGTCGGCCGAAATGGTAATCGGGTTCGCGGTCATTACTTGGGTGATCCGTGCTTGGTGTACATCGAGTCGCTGGTCCAGTACCCGGCGTAAATCACCGTCGGTAAACACACCGACTAAGTTGCCATCAGCGTTGGTCACGCCGGTCATGCCGAGCCCTTTGCGCGACATTTCTAAGAGCGCCTCACTCAAGCTGGCCTCTTCAGCGACCAATGGCATACGCTCGTCGCTGTGCATCACATCATGAATATGTAACAGCAAGCGGCGGCCGAGGCTGCCACCCGGGTGCGACATTGCGAAGTCATCGGCGGTAAAACCACGCGCGTGCAGTAGCGCTACCGCCAGTGCATCACCCATCGCGAGCGTCGCGGTGGTGGATGAGGTCGGTGCTAAACCAAGTGGACAGGCTTCTTGCTCAACGGCAATACAAACATGCACATCAGCGAGCTCCGCCAAGGTCGACTGCGGGTTTCCGGTCATGCTTATGAGATGCGCGCCACGGCGTTTGATCAGTGGCGCAATACTGAGTACTTCGCCCGTTTCGCCCGAATTCGATAGCGCAAGCACCACGTCAGCAGCGGTAATCATGCCTAAGTCACCGTGACTGGCTTCACCTGGGTGTACGAAAAAAGCAGGCGTACCGGTCGAGGCAAAAGTGGCCGCGATTTTTCCACCAATGTGCCCCGATTTTCCCATACCAATCACTATTACTCGGCCTTTACAGCCAAGTAAGTACTCACATGCCTGGTTAAAATTGGCGTCTAAAAAACGTTTTAAGTCACTGACCGATTGCGCTTCGATATCTAACACGCTTGCGGCTAAAGAAATAAAGGAGTCGGTTTTGGCAGCAGTCATAGCAAACCTTTCGTTGCCGAATAAAAAACGAATTAGGCTAATCATAACCGATCGATTATCGAAATGCAGACGTAAAAAGCGCCATGGCAAACGATTTATCATAAAATTTACCGGCCCAAGCTAGGGTAAAGCCCTAATTTCAGGTAAACTAAGCGGTCTTGATGAAAGGGAAGAGTCAGTCACATGAGTAGCGTTAACTCCGACGATCTTGTCGTTATTGAAAATCTTGATTTTGCCCATGCTTATGGTGCTCATCCAGTTTACCAAGGACTGCAAATGCGCATCCCACGCGGTAAAATCACCGCGGTCATGGGCCCCAGTGGTATAGGCAAAACCACGTTATTAAGGCTTATCGGCGGCCAGTTGCGTCCGCAAAGTGGCTCCATCAAGTTTGCGGGGCATGATATCCCCAAGCTTTCGCGGAGCGCTTTGTACGAACAACGTAAACGTATGAGCATGCTGTTTCAAAGTGGTGCGCTGTTTACCGACATGTCGGTGTACGAAAATATTGCCTTTCCGATTCGCGAACACAGTGACTTACCCGAAGAAATTATTCGTACCATCGTGTTGATGAAGCTTGAAGCGGTTGGGCTGCGTGGCGCACGCGACCTAATGCCGGCAGAGCTGTCGGGCGGTATGGCACGACGTGCTGCGTTAGCACGGGCCATCGCCTTGGACCCAGAATTAATCATGTATGACGAGCCGTTTGCGGGGCAAGACCCGATTTCCATGGGGGTGATTGTCAAGTTGATTAAGTCGTTGAATAACTCTTTAGACCTGACCAGCATTGTGGTCACCCACGACATCGCCGAAGTACTGACGATTGCCGACAACGTTGTGATTATTGCCGATAAGAAAGTGGTTGCACAGGGCACCCCGGCGGAATTACAGGCCTCCGACGATGAATTGGTGCAACAGTTCTTATCAGGTGCAGCCGATGGGCCAGTGCCGTTTCATTATCGCGCGGCAAGTTTTGCGGACGATATTCTAGGAAGTGCCGCCGAGCAAAAGGGGACAGGCAATGCTGGATAGGGTTGCAAGCTTAGGGAAAACTATTTTAGATAGTATTGCTGGGGCTGGGCAGGCAATGGTGATGCTGTTGCGGGCATTAATAGGCAAGCCGCAACTGCGTAAATCATGGCCCTTGCTGATGCAACAGATGTACTCTGTCGGCGTCTTATCGCTGGTGATTATTATCGTTAGCGGACTGTTTATTGGCATGGTGCTGGGCTTACAAGGTTACACTATATTGGTCGACTTTGGTGCCGAGCAAAGCTTGGGGCCAATGGTGGCACTGTCGTTATTGCGTGAGTTAGGGCCGGTTGTTACGGCGCTGCTTTTTGCCGGTCGAGCCGGCTCGGCGTTGACCGCCGAAATTGGTCTGATGAAAGCCACCGAACAGCTGTCCAGCCTTGAGATGATGGCTGTTGACCCCTTACGTCGGGTGATCTCGCCACGCTTTTGGGCTGGCTTCTATAGCATGCCGTTACTGGCGATCATTTTCTCAGCCGTGGGTATTTACGGTGGCTATTTGGTCGGCGTGCGCTGGCTCGGAGTCGATGAAGGCGCGTTTTGGTCGGTCATGCAATCGAACGTTGAGTGGGGACAAGACATCCTCAATGGTATTATTAAGAGTTTGGTTTTTGCCTTCACAGTGACTTGGATAGCACTGCATAAAGGCTTTCATTGTACTCCAACTTCGGTCGGTATTAGTCGGGCTACGACGTCGACCGTAGTGACAGCATCGTTGGCTGTATTGGGGTTAGATTTTGTTCTCACCGCACTGATGTTTGGGTAACAGATTATGGAATCAAGAAATACACAGTTAGCAGTTGGTTTTTTTGTCATTATTGGCGTGCTGGCGTTGTTGTTTTTGGGGCTGCGAGCGGCCAATACCAACGTTGCGAGTAACGGCCAAACCTATCAACTGTATGCCAAGTTCGACAACATCGGTGGGCTCAAAGAACGTTCACCAGTAAAAGTTGGCGGCGTTGTTGTCGGCCGAGTAACCCGAATTACCTTAGACGGCGACTACTACGAGCCATTAGTCGAAATGACGATTAGCAAAGACTACGATGAATTTTCTAACTCATCGTCGGTCTCAATATTAACGTCGGGCTTGTTAGGTGAGCAATACATCGGCTTAAGTCCAGGCTTTATCGATGACACCGTTGAAATGCTTGACGACGGTGACTATATCCACGATACGAAGTCGGCATTGGTACTAGAAGACTTGATTGGGCAGTTCCTGTTCAGCCAAGGCAATGATTAAGGAGTGAGAATGAAAACGTTGTATGCACTGTTAGTTGCCGCAATGCTGACGGTCGTCGGTACCGCGAGCGCTGAGGTTATTCGTGATGAAAATCCGTATAGCTTGCTCGAGCGAGTCGCCAATAAAACTGCGAGTCGCATCGCTGACGACCGCGCGAAAATCGATCAAGATCTCGATTATTTACGGGTAATTATTCGCGAAGAACTAATGCCTTATATCGACTCTACGTATGCAGCCAAGCGTGTTTTAGGGCGCAACCTAAAAGAAACGACCGCTGAGCAACGCCAAGAATTTTACGCAGTGTTTCGTGAATATTTGATCGCCACCTATGGTCGTGCGTTCACCCAATATGACGAAACTAAGCATACCTTCAAGTTCGAGCGCGCGCGTGAGCTGAGCCCCGATGATCGTATGGTCGAAGTCAACACCCGCTTGATTGAAGAGGGCCAAGGTCGCCCTCCCGTGCGGATGGACTTCAAATTGCGTTATGACAGCGATGAACGGCTGTGGAAAGCTTATGATTTGGTGGTTGAGGGCGTAAGCTTGTTAAATAGTAAAGCTGCGGAAATTTCATCGGTGATCCGCGATCGTGGTATCGACGGCACCATCGAACTGCTGCGTGAAAAAGGCCAACAGCCGATTCAGCCTTACGATGATGATAAAAGCTAAGACCATGGCAGCGACTATTAACTGGCAGCTTGAAGGCGACCAATTGACCTTTAATGGTGAACTTACCCGAGCAACTGTTGCCCAAGTATGGCAGCAACGGCAGCAATGGTTAGCACAAGCGCAAGAACGACTGAATGTTGACCTTGCCGCCGTTGAACATGTTGACTCGGCGGGCGTGGCCATGCTGTTGCAGTTGAAAAAACATTTGTTGCAGCAGCAGAGCGATCTTGTCATCCACCACGCGAGCGAGCAGTTTGATGCCATTGTCGCAGTTGGCGGTGGCACTTCGTTACTCAAGCATGTTTAAATGCGAACTAAATTAGTAATTAAACCAATAAGAATTGAGTCAGATGACAATTGATACAATTAAAGAATTAATAGAAGCAGCACTCGACGTTGATGAGGTTCTGGTTAAAGTAGATGGCAGCCAAGCGTCAATTACGGTCGCCAGCGAGCAGTTCGACGGTTTAAGCCGGGTGAAGAAACAACAGCTCGTGTATGCGCCGCTGAAAGAGCTTATCGCTAGTGGCGAGCTTCATGCCGTTTCGATCAAAGCCTATACCCCAACCGAATGGCAGCGCGAGAAAAAACTCGCAATGTTAAGCTAAAGCGAGTCGCGAGCGATGCAAAAATTTGTAATTAAAGGCGGCCCAGCGCTGCATGGTGAAGTGCGGATATCTGGCGCGAAAAATGCCGCTTTGCCAATCTTGATGGCAAGCCTGCTTGCCAGTGACGACGTTGAATTACAAAACGTGCCGGCACTGCAAGATGTACGGACAACACTGAAACTGTTAGCCGACTTGGGTGTCACCAGCGATACCGTTGATGCCAATAGCTACCGCATTCATCCGCAAACCATCAATCATCACATTGCCAGCTATGAGTTGGTAAAAACCATGCGCGCGTCTATTTTAGTGCTTGGTCCATTGCTGGCGCGTCAAGGTAAAGCGCAAGTGTCATTGCCTGGCGGCTGTGCCATCGGTGCGCGGCCGGTGAATTTACATATTGAAGGTTTGCGCCAAATGGGTGCAGACATCACGGTTGAGAACGGTTACATCAATGCTGAAGTGGATGGTCGTTTAACAGGCGCTACTATCTTCCTCGACACCGTGAGCGTAACAGGCACCGAGAACCTGATGATGGCAGCAACGCTGGCTGAGGGCGTGACTACCATCGAAAACGCTGCGCGCGAGCCGGAAGTAATCGACTTGGCGAACTTTTTGAACACCTTAGGTGCTGATGTGCGTGGCGCCGGTAGCGATACGATTGAAATTCATGGTGTCGAGAAGCTACATGGTGGCCAGTACGCCGTTCAGCCAGACCGCATCGAAACAGGTACCTTCTTGGTCGCAGCCTTAGTGACAGGTGGGGATGTGACCTGTCGTAATACCGACCCTAGTATGCTTGATGCAGTACTTAACAAGCTTGGTGAAGCTGGCGCGGAAATTACCAAGGGTGACGACTGGATTCGTTTACAGGCACCTAAGCGACCGCGCCCAGTGAATGTTATTACTGCGCCGCACCCAGCTTTTCCGACCGACATGCAAGCGCAGTTCTGTACCCTAAATGCGATCGCTGAGGGTACCGGTTGGGTTCGCGAAACCATCTTTGAAAACCGCTTCATGCACGTGCCTGAATTGCAACGCATGGGCGCGCAAATTGAGCTGGAAGGGAATACCGCTATTTGTACTGGTGTGGAGCGTTTAGCAGGCGCGCAAGTAATGTGCACCGACCTACGAGCTTCCGCGTCATTAGTGATTGCTGGTTTGGTTGCTGAGGGTGAAACCACCGTACAACGTATCTACCATATCGATCGTGGCTACGAGGCCATAGAGCAGAAGCTGACAGCGTTGGGCGCCCAGATCGAGCGCCACGATTAATTTGCTAACTTGGTAATGGTGACCGTGGTAGTGAACTGCTCATTACCACGGAAGTAGCGGATCTCTAACTCAGTGCCCGGGCGCGTGGTCGAAATCAAAGCTAAGCCTTCCGGCGCTGAGGAAATTTGTTGCCCAGCAATTTCAACAATATAATCTTCAGGGCGTAAGCCTGCCTGAGCAGCAGGGCTGTTAGGATCAACCGCCGTCACGAAAATACCTGGTTGCTGGTATGTTTGCGCGGCTGGGTTATCGCTGGAATTGATACCCAAATAGCCGCGTACCACTTCACCTTCCTCGATCAATGTACGCATAATGCTGCGGGCTAGACTGTAGGGTACAGCAAAGTAGATACCCTCGACGCTTTGACCCGCAGGACCACGGAACTGTGCGTTGTTTATACCCACTAAATACCCTTCGCTGTTAACCAGCGCGCCACCAGAAGCGCCTTCATTAATAACCGCATCCATTTGCATCAGGTCGGCATGGGAGTTAATAACCCCCATACGGCCACCGGTCGCACTGACAATACCCTGGGTGATGGTTTGACCTAGATTAAGCGGGTTACCGATAGCCAATACAACATCACCGACACTGGAGCGTAGTTGATGGTCTTGTGGAATAACGGGCAGGTTATCAAGCTCGATTCGCAACACCGCGAGGTCGGTAATGGCATCGACGCCAATGACTTGTGCACTGGTGCGGCGGCCATCCTGCAAGGCAATTTCAATTGAACTGACATCGGCGACCACATGGGCGGCGGTAAGAATATGGCCGACGTTATCCATGATCACGCCTGACCCTAAGCGCAACACAGTGCTAGGGCGACGACTGTAATAAGAGCCACGCACTTCACTAAGACTATAAATGTTCACTACCGCCGGGGCTGCTCTATTAACGGCTTTGGCATAGCTGATGGGCTGCGAAGCCTGTTGCCGTTCAAGCTGCCAACGTTCCAGCAGTGGCTGTAACCAAATGACCAAGGCGGCGACCACTAGACCTAAGACAACAGAACGTACAATGTAACTGAACCAATTTTTGGGCGGTGTCGATCG
The DNA here is from genome assembly GCF_902806985.1 of Pseudidiomarina piscicola. Taxonomy (GTDB): domain Bacteria; phylum Pseudomonadota; class Gammaproteobacteria; order Enterobacterales; family Alteromonadaceae; genus Pseudidiomarina; species Pseudidiomarina piscicola. The sequence continues at coordinate 3,404 of NZ_CADCXY010000002.1, read as the reverse complement.
CGTCATTTGTTTTCCATTAACCTTGTGAGCGGCATTGACCAGTTGAAGCTAATCAGATGTATGAAATAAGCATACCACTTCTGAAAAAAAGAAGGCAGCTTTGTTAAGCTGCCTATCTAAGTGCGCTGTGTGGACCACGAGGTGGCTTAGCCGCCTCTAAGTACGAGGTACAAAGATGAGTCGCCGCGACGAATATTCAAGGCCACGACACCCCGAGCACTGTCTAGGACATTCCTTAGCTCACTGACAGAGTTCACTGCTTGGCGATTCACGGCCATAATAATATCGTCTTCACGTAGGCCGTAGCGCGCAGCCATAGAGCCCTCTAACAGTTCAGTGATAAGCACACCGCCGTCCTCATTTGCGGCAAGGGTTGCACCCTCAAGGGCCGGATGTAAGGTGGCAGCTTCAACGGCCGCTTCTTCGGCACTCAAGGTGACTTCGAAGTCTGTTTTATCGCCATCGCGAAGGACGGTTAGGCGAACCGGTTTACCGACGCCCATGGTCTTCACGCGGGCGCTGAGGTCGGCAAAGCTACGTACTTTCTCACCGTTGACGGCAATAATTACATCGCCTGACTGCAAACCTGCTTCGGCAGCGGCGCTGTCGGGCAGAACTTCAGCAATAAAGGCACCTTGTTTAGCGTCCAAGTTGAGCGCTTCGGCAATATCAGCGGTTAAGTCATTGCCGCGCACACCAAGCACCCCACGTCGTACTTCACCGAATTCAATAAGCTGCTGCACGAGCGCTTGCATCATATCGGAAGGAATCGCGAAGCCAATGCCGATATTGCCGCCATTTGGCCCTAGAATCGCCGTGTTAATACCGATTAACTTACCTTTCAAAGTAACCAAGGCACCGCCTGAGTTACCACTATTGATGGCGGCATCGGTTTGAATAAAGTTTTCAATTTCCTCAATACCAAGCCCGCTGCGACCAAGTGCGCTAACAATACCCGAGGTGACAGTTTGGCCTAGACCAAAAGGGTTGCCGATAGCTACCACGAAATCACCTACGCGCAGATCAGACGACTTACCAATCTCTATTTCAGTAAGATTTTCGCCGTCTTTAATCTTCAACAGGGCAATGTCAGAGTTGGCGTCTGTACCAATGACTTCAGCGTCGAACTGAGTGCCATCTTTCAGGGTTACTAAAATTTCAGAGGCGCCATCAATCACGTGGTTATTGGTAACGACATAGCCTTTATCCGCATCAATAATCACCCCGGAGCCGAGGCCGCGAAATGGGCGTTCTTGAACTTGCTCGCGTGGACTATTAGGGCCAAAGAAGAAACGGAACATGTCAGGCACACGCTGCCTTACTTCACGGCTACCTTTGACCGAGATATTGACAACCGCAGGAGTAACTTCTTCCAGCATCGGCGCCAGGGTTGGCGTTTCGTCTTTATCGCTGAAAAACGGAATGTTGGCCTGAGCGGGGCTAAAGGCCAACAGGCTGGTTAGAGCAATGACAGAAAAAAGTTTAATTCTCATAGGGTACAGACTCCATTAAACAACACGACTTTGCGTGCAATTAAAGACCGACCCTATGGAAATAAGTTCACCCTATAGATGTTTCAAGATGTTTTTTCTTCAGAGGACGAAAAAAGTCCGCTTTGCTTATCAGAGTAGTCACGCGGCGGTTGCTCGGCCGATTCTTTTTGTGACTGTTTACTATCTTTTTGCAGTTGGCTGGCCATCCGCAACTGACGCATGGTGTCTTCGGCAAAGAAGGGCAGGCTCGGTTGCGTTTGCTCTTGCTGTAGAAGTTCTGAACTGTGCTGTAAATACGCCTTTAACTTCTCTTGGGTTTCTTCCAGTTGCTCCACCAGGGCACTGGCCGTAGAGAAGTGCTCACCTACTTCTTGCTGATAAGCAGCTAACTGTTCCCGACTTTGTTTCACTTCCTCGTTTAATCGTGCTTCGTCTGAATGCTCTTTCAGCCAATAACGAGCCACAAAAAATCCGAATACAGCTCCTGCTAGCACCAACAGAATGCCAATGATTGCATCCATAAAAACTCCTTAAAAACACGATTCACATGATAAACTACACCCCATAGCATAATGCAGAACAGGGTCGAAGTGGTAGTGACAAAACAAAACATCACCCCATTAATGAAATACGAGCAAGATTTAGCCAGCGGCGGATTCAGCCCTGATGCCGCACAAAAGCGAGCGGTTGAAGCGCTGCAGCGCCTGTACGATGATCTTATCTGTTATCATCAAAGCCAAGGCGATGGTTGGCTGTCAAAGTTGAAAAGCCTCTTTGGTGCTTCACCATCAGTACCGCAAGGCCTCTATTTTTGGGGTGGGGTAGGCCGCGGTAAAACCTATTTGGTAGATACCTTTTTCGATACCTTACCCTTTGACGAAAAACTACGCGTGCATTTTCACCGTTTTATGCACCGTATACATAAAGAACTGAAGCAATTGAAAGGGCAGAGCGATCCTTTGCCTATTATTGCCGATAAACTGGCCGCTGAAGCGCGGGTGATTTGTTTCGACGAGTTTTTCGTGCAAGACATCACAGACGCTATGATTCTCGGCACCTTAATGCAAGAACTGTTTCAACGTGGCGTGGTATTAGTCGCAACCTCCAATATCGTCCCGGATGAGTTATACCGTAATGGGCTACAACGCCAACGTTTCTTGCCAGCAATAGCCCTTATCAAACAAAACTGCGAGGTGATCAACGTCGACAGTGGCATCGATTATCGGCTACGAACCTTAACCAAGGCAGAAATCTATCACGCGCCATTAGATGCCGCCGCCGACGAAAACTTACAGAGATACTTCACCGAACTAGCGCCGGACCATTGTAGCCGCAACACCGACGGCGCAATCCGCATTAACGGGCGAGATATTGCTGTACGGCGAGAATGCGACGACGTCGTGCTGTTCGACTTCGAAGCCATTTGTGGCGGTCCACGTTCACAAAACGACTATATTGAACTGGCACAAATCTACACGGCGGTGCTAATTAGCAACGTGCCCCAATTGGGTGCCAATAAAGACGACGCCGCACGGCGTTTTCTTGCCTTAGTCGACGAATTTTACGAGCGCCGAGTGAAGTTAATTCTATCGGCCGCTGTAGAGCTGGAAAATATCTACGCCGGCGGCAAGCTGGAGTTTGAATATCGGCGGTGCATATCGCGGCTACAAGAGATGCAGAGTAAAGAATATCTAGCGCAAGGGCATAGGGCCTAAAAACCTTAAAGCGATGTTTGCTATTTGATGTTCGATGTTTGAAAAAAAGCGATGTTTGCTATTTGATGTTAGATGTTTGAAAAACAATAATACTTGCCGAACATCGAACATCGAACATCGAACATCGAACATCGAACATCGAACATCGAACATCGAACATCGAACATCGAACATCGAACATCGAACATCGAACATC
>NZ_CADCXY010000001.1 GCF_902806985.1 Pseudidiomarina piscicola | reverse complement strand
CGAACATCGAACATCGAACATCGAACATCGAACATCGAACATCGAACATCGAACATCGAACATCGAACATCGAACATCGAACATCGAACATCGAACATCGCCCTTGCTTTTGCCTCACTTCTCTGTATAATTCGCCGCCACGGTTGTTAATCCCTTCGGGGCTTTTTAGGTAAGTAAACAATCGGTAGTTGGTTGCCACAGCAATCCCGATAGGGGATTGAATGGAATTTTCGTTGAAAATACCTCGCCCGGTATGCTGCCAGGGTGTAGGTTTTTTTCTGTGCTCTTTTTTAAATGCTCTTTATTATTTGAGGCTTTGATTTTTTATGGCTAATCAAAGAATTCGGATTCGACTGAAAGCGTTCGATCACCGTCTGATAGACCAGTCGACTGCAGAGATTGTCGAAACTGCAAAACGCACTGGTGCTCAGGTACGTGGTCCAATCCCTCTGCCTACGCGCAAAGAACGTTTCACCGTGTTGACTTCACCACACGTGAACAAAGATGCGCGTGACCAGTACGAGATCCGTACCCACAAACGTTTGATCGACATCATGGACCCAACTGATAAGACTGTAGATGCGCTTATGCGTCTTGATCTTGCAGCTGGCGTTGATGTTCAGATTAGCTTGGGTTAATCGGGCAGTAATAGGATTACACACGAGAGGTTTTAACAATGGCTATTGGTCTAGTCGGTCGTAAAGTCGGAATGACACGTGTCTTCCAAGAAGACGGCGCTTCTGTACCTGTTACTGTGATTGAAGTGACTGCAAACCGTGTGACTCAGGTTAAAACTGAGGAAACGGACGGCTATCGTGCGCTTCAAGTTACAACAGGTGACAAAAAAGCGAACCGCGTAAACAAACCAGCTGCTGGCCACTTCGCGAAAGCGGGTGTAGAAGCAGGTCGTGGTCTCTGGGAATTTCGCCTAGAAGACAACGAAGGTGAAGATTTCGCAGTAGGTTCTGAAATCACCGTAGATATTTTTGCGGACACCAAAAAAGTAGACGTTACCGGTATCTCTAAAGGTAAAGGTTTCCAAGGTGCTGTTAAGCGCTGGAATTTCCGTACTCAGGACGCTACCCATGGTAACTCGTTAGCACACCGTGCTCCGGGTTCTATCGGTCAAAACCAGTCTCCTGGTAAGGTATTCAAAGGTAAGAAAATGGCAGGTCAGATGGGTAACAAACAAATTACCGTACAGACTCTTGAAGTTGTACGCGTAGACGCTGAGCGTGGTTTGTTGCTTATTCGCGGCGCTGTCCCTGGTGCTACTGGCGGTGATGTTGTCATCAAGCCAGCAGTCAAGGCTAAGGCGTAACGTCCGAGGAGAATGGTGATGGAATTAACATTTAAAGACGCAAAAGGCGCTCTTGAGGTTTCCGAAGCTACTTTTGGACGTGAGTTCAACGAAGCTTTGATTCATCAGGTTGTCGTCGCTTATGCTGCTGGTGCTCGTCAGGGCTCTAAAGCGCAAAAGACGCGTTCTGAAGTTTCTGGCGGCGGCAAAAAGCCGTGGCGCCAAAAGGGAACTGGCCGTGCTCGTGCGGGTACAGCTAGCAGCCCAATCTGGCGTAGTGGTGGTGCGACTTTCGCAGCTAAACCACAAAACCACGCTCAGAAAGTAAATAAAAAGATGTACCGCGGTGCAATGAAAAGCATCTTGTCTGAACTGGTTCGTCAGGACCGTTTAGTCGTGGTAGAGAGCTTTGGTGTTGAAGCACCAAAGACTAAGCAATTGTCAGCCAAACTGAAAGAAATGGATTTGACCGACGTGCTTATCGTGACCAAAGAACTTGATGAAAACTTGTTCTTAGCATCACGCAACCTGCATAAGGTTGATGCACGCGACGTTCAAGGCGTTGACCCAGTTAGCTTGATTGCTTTCGAAAAAGTTCTTATGACTGCGGACGCAGTGAAGCAACTTGAGGAGGTATTATCATGATGCGTGAAGAACGTTTACTTACAGTGATTATCGCCCCTCATGTTTCTGAGAAATCAACAGTTGCGGCTGAGTCTGCAAATACCGTTGTTTTCAAAGTTGCAACCGATGCAAACAAGTCTGAAATCAAAGCAGCAGTTGAAAAACTGTTCGAGGTTGAAGTTGAACGCGTTCGTACAGTCAACGTGAAAGGCAAAACCAAACGTTCTGGTATGCGCTTTGGTAAGCGTAGTGACTGGAAAAAAGCGTATGTCACCCTTAAAGAAGGTGCTGACATCGATTTTGTCGGCGGCGCTGAGTAATAGGAGGAATTCACATGGCATTAGTTAAGTGTAAGCCTACGTCTCCGGGTCGTCGCCACGTTGTTAAAGTGGTTAACGAAGACCTGTACAAAGGTAAACCTTACGCGCCGTTGCTGGACAAAAACAGCAAACACGGTGGTCGTAACAACAATGGTCGTATTACAGTTCGTCACATCGGCGGTGGTCACAAGCATCACTACCGTATGGTCGACTTTAAACGCGACAAAGACGGTATCCCTGCGAAAATTGAGCGTTTGGAATATGATCCAAACCGTTCAGCAAACATCGCATTGGTTCTGTATGCAGACGGTGAACGTCGCTACATTCTTGCTCCAAAAGGCATGAAAGCTGGTGATAAAGTTCAGTCTGGTTCAGACGCACCGATCAAGCCGGGTAATACATTACCACTGCGTAACATTCCAGTAGGTTCTGTAGTACACGCAATCGAAATGAAGCCTGGTAAAGGCGCTCAGATGGCTCGTTCAGCTGGCGCATACGTACAGGTTTTGGCTCGCGATGGCGGTTACGTATCTTTACGTCTGCGTTCTGGCGAAGTTCGCCGGATTCAGTCGGAATGTCGTGCAACCATCGGTGAAGTCGGCAACGCAGAACACATGCTGCGTCAATTGGGTAAAGCTGGTGCAACGCGCTGGCGTGGTGTTCGTCCAACCGTTCGCGGTGTGGCGATGAACCCAGTTGATCACCCACACGGTGGTGGTGAAGGTCGTACTTCAGGTGGTCGTCATCCGGTTACTCCTTGGGGTACACCGACTAAGGGTTATAAGACCCGTAAGAACAAGCGTACTGATAAATTCATCGTACGTCGTCGCAACAAATAAGAGTTGAGGATTAAACATGCCACGTTCTCTTAAAAAAGGTCCATTTATTGACCTTCACCTGCTAAATAAGGTGGAGAAAGCGTTGGAAGCCGGGGACAAAAAGCCAATTAAAACTTGGTCCCGTCGTTCAATGATTATCCCTGATATGATCGGCCTAACAATTGCTGTTCATAACGGTCGCCAGCACGTACCAGTCTTCGTCTCTGACGAAATGGTTGGTCACAAGCTAGGTGAATTTGCACCAACCCGTACTTATCGCGGCCACGCTGCTGATAAGAAAGCGAAGAAACGGTAAGGGAGACACAAGATGGAAGCTATTGCTATTCACAAGTTCGCCCGCCTATCTGCGCAGAAAGGCCGGTTGGTTGCTGACCAAATTCGCGGTTTGCCAGTTGCGAAAGCACTGGATGTTTTGAACTACAGCCCTAAAGACGCAGCTGGTCTGCTGAAAAAGGTGTTGGAGTCAGCTATCGCGAATGCTGAACACAACGAAGGAGCCGACATCGACGAGCTTAAAGTTGCAAAAGTAATGGTAGACGAAGGTCCAACCATGAAACGCATCAAGCCTCGTGCGAAAGGTCGTGCTGATCGTATCTTTAAGCGTACCAGCCACATTACTGTGGTTGTATCAGATAGCTAGGAGATAAATTATGGGTCAGAAAGTACATCCTAATGGTATTCGCCTAGGTATCACCAAACCATGGAATGCAACCTGGTTCGCGAATACAAAAGATTTTGCCGATAACCTGCACAGTGATCACCAGGTTCGCGAATTACTGCGTAACAAACTGAGCAACGCTTCAGTTTCACGCATCGTAATCGAGCGTCCTGCGAAAAGCATCCGTGTCACCATTCATACTGCACGCCCAGGCGTGGTCATCGGTAAGAAAGGTGAAGATGTTGAGAAGCTGCGTCAAGCAGTTTCAAAATTGACTGGCGTGCCAGCTCAAATCAACATCTCAGAAGTGCGCAAGCCTGAATTGGACGCACAACTGGTTGCTGAAAACATTACTGGTCAGCTAGAACGTCGTGTAATGTTCCGTCGCGCTATGAAGCGTGCGGTACAAAACGCAATGCGTCTTGGCGCCAAGGGTATCAAAGTGGAAGTAAGCGGTCGTTTAGGCGGTGCAGAAATTGCCCGTACTGAATGGTACCGTGAAGGTCGCGTACCGTTGCACACACTGCGTGCAGATATCGATTACGCAACTGCTGAAGCAAATACCACTTACGGCATCATCGGTGTGAAAGTTTGGGTTTTCCGTGGTGAAGTACTGGGCGGTATGCCAGTCGAAGAGAAGCCACAAGCTCCAACCAAGCGCCCTAAAGGCCGTAAGTAAGGAGATACTAAATGTTACAACCAAAGCGTACTAAATTCCGTAAGGTCCACAAGGGCCGCAACCGTGGTATGGCGCAAGCAGGTAACAAAGTTAGCTTCGGTACTTTCGGTTTGAAAGCTGTTGACCGTGGTCGTATGACTGCGCGTCAAATCGAAGCGGCTCGTCGTGCCATGACACGCCACGTTAAACGTCAGGGTAAAATTTGGATTCGCGTATTCCCTGATAAGCCAATTACTCAGAAACCTCTTGAAGTGCGGATGGGTAAAGGTAAAGGTAACGTGGAATACTGGGTAGCTCAAATTCAGCCAGGACGTGTCCTGTATGAAATCGACGGTGTTTCGGAAGAGCTGGCGCGTGAAGCGTTCACTCTTGCGGCACGTAAGCTGCCATTCAAAACCATCTTTGTATCTCGGACGGTGATGTGATGAAAGCTAACGAACTTAATGATAAAACCGTTGAGCAGCTGCAAGAAGAATTGCTGGGTTTGCGTCGCGAGCAGTTTAATCTGCGTATGCAATCAGCGACTGGTCAGCTGAATCAAACTCACATGTTGAAGCAAGTGCGTCGTGATATCGCACGTGTGAAGACTATTCTGAATCAGAAGGCAGGTGCGTAATGGCTGAAGAAAAACGTGTTCGTACTCTGCAGGGTCGTGTAATTAGCGATAAGATGGACAAGTCTATCACTGTTGCTATTGAGCGTCGGGTTAAACACCCTGTATACGGTAAGTACATTTCTCGTACTACTAAATTACATGCACACGACGAAGACAACTCGTGCAAAACTGGCGATACCGTGATTATTCGCGAAACTCGTCCAGTATCTAAGACTAAGTCTTGGGCACTTGTTGAAATTGTAGAGCGTGCAGAAGTTATCTAATCGTTAGATAATTGATGTGATTATAAAAGGCTTCCACTTAGGAAGCCTTTTTTTTGATCCAAATTCGCATCTTGCGCATAACTCTCTATAATTAATGGAAATAAAAAAACCAAAAGGAGTAAGACGTATGGCATCTTCCGATAAAGCGCGTCTCAATCCGCCTGTGTTTTATAGTGCAGCTGGGTTGATCTTTATCATTCTTCTTTTCACGGCGATATTTCCCGAGGGAGCCAACAGTCTTTTTCAATCTGTTCAATCGTCAATTCTCACCAACCTAAGTTGGTTCTATGTGATGGCCGTCGCCATCATCCTGCTGTCCGTTGTTTATCTTGGATTCTCGCAGTTTGGCACCATAAAGTTAGGTCCCGACCATGCGTCGCCGGACTATTCCAAGCTCACCTGGTTTTCAATGTTGTTCTCTGCCGGTATGGGCATCGGCTTGATGTTCTTCGGTGTTGCAGAACCCGTGATGCACTTCATGGCACCACCGGTGATTGAGTCGGGCACTACCGAAGCCGCACGAGAGGCGATGAAGATTACCTTCTTCCATTGGGGCCTTCATGCTTGGGCTATTTACGCCATCGTTGCACTGATTTTAGCTTTCTTTGCCTATCGACATGGGCTACCACTGACGCTGCGTTCTGCGCTTTACCCGATGATCGGTGACCGTATTTATGGGCCGATAGGGCATGTGGTAGACGTGTTTGCGGTCATTGGTACCGTGTTCGGTGTGGCAACTTCGCTAGGTTACGGGGTAGCACAAATTAACTCCGGGCTTGGCTATTTGTTCGATATTCCGGTAAGTAACTTAGTGCAAGTTATGCTTATCGTGGGTGTAACCTTGCTGGCAATTATATCGGTGACTACCGGCTTGGATAAAGGCATCCGCCGCTTATCAGAATTAAATATGGGGCTGGCCGTACTGTTATTGTTGTTTGTGTTATTGGCTGGGCCGACGGTGTTCTTGTTACAAGCGTTTGTACAAAATACCGGCTCTTACGTTTCGGAGTTAGTCAGCAATACCTTTAACTTATTTGCCTACGAGAAGACCGACTGGATTGGTGGTTGGACAGTTTTCTATTGGGGCTGGTGGTTAAGTTGGGCACCTTTTGTTGGCCTTTTCATCGCACGTGTTTCGCGTGGTCGTACCATCCGTGAGTTTGTTGCCGGTGTGCTATTAGTACCCGCAGGTTTCACCCTCATGTGGATGACGTTCTTTGGTAACTCAGCCATTGATATGATTCTGAACGAAGGAGCCACAGAGTTAGCCGAAATCGTACAAGAGGACGTTTCGGTGGCACTGTTTGCCTTCTTAGAACAATTCCCCTTCAGTTCATTTTTGTCTGGCTTAGCTACGGTTATGGTGATCGTATTCTTCGTTACCTCGTCCGACTCCGGTTCCATGGTCGTTGATATGCTGTGTTCAAACGGTCGTGATGATACACCGGTATGGCAGAGAATTTTCTGGGCCAGCGGTGAAGGCGCAGTGGCAATCGTATTGCTGTTAGCGGGTGGTTTAGGTGCACTGCAAACCATGACAATCGCTAGTGCCTTGCCGTTTACCATTATTCTGATGATAGCAACCTACGGGCTGATTAAGGCGCTCAGGGTTGATATTCATAAGCGCGAAGCGTTACAGAATAATTACTTGACCAATACCGCGATGAGTAATAAGAGCTGGCGTGAACGCTTGCACAACATTATCGATTTCCCAAGTAAGCAAGTGGGTCAACGATTCTTACAACAGGTTGTGCAGCCCGCGTTCGACGAGGTTTCGAAAGAAATGGGCGAAAGCGGTTTAACGGTGAAAATCGACACTGACCATGGCGAACAAGCGGTGTTTAGAGTGGTGCATGGTGACGAGATAGACTTTGTCTACCAAGTTAACTTGGTCAGCCATATTCAACCGGCGTTTATCCACGCTGATGCGGATCCAAGCAGTGTCGCTGAAGAACAGAAATACTATCGCGCCGAGGTGCACCTACGTGAAGGCGGCCAAGATTACGACATTCTTGGGTGGTCGCGTGATGCAGTGATCGGTGATGTCATTGACCATTACCATAAGCACATGCATTTCTTGCATGTTTTACGGTAAGGAGAACTCTAATGAAAAAACAGATAGTAGCTATGTGTGTAAGCGCTGTCTTAGCTGCACCTGCCTTAGCGCAGGTGCAGCAAGGGGGCGAAGTATCCGCGGCGCAAATGCAAGAAGTGTTGCAACAAATGCAACGACTGCAAGACCGTGTGGAAGAGTTAGAAGCCCGGCTTGCGGGCCAACAGCAAGTTGAGAAAGAAGTTGAAGAAGAAGTCGAAGTTGTGGCGAACGCTGAGCAGCAAGAGCAAAGTGATGGCCCTCGTGCTGAAGCGGTTGCACCGCGGAAAAGAATCAACAGCAATACTGCGTTAGCGGCACGCGTCGAGCGCTTAGAAGAGGATGTTGAGAGCGCCGAAAATGCGCCGATTTCAATCGGTGGTGCGGTGCGAGCTCAATATGTATGGGAAGACTACAACGACGGTAACAAAGACCGTGTTGGCGACTTTGATTTCGACCTGCTTCGGTTAGACTACAGCGGTTCAATCGGCGATGTTATTTTGTCGGCGCAGTATCGTTGGTTCCAATACATGGAGTCGGTTCAGCATGCGTGGGTCGGTTATAACTTTAATGAAAACTGGCAGGGCCAAGTGGGGATTACTAAAGTCCCCTTTGGTATAACGCCCTACAATTCCAACAGCTACTTCTTTAGCTCGAACTTCTATGTTGGCTTAGAAGACGACCATGATGCCGGAGTTAAGCTTCGTTATCGTGATCCCGAGTGGGACTTTGATATCGCCTTCTTCAAAAATGATGAGCAAGGTGGTGTTGATGGTTTTGTCAGTAATCGCGAAGACCGCTATGCCTATGACCCGTTGGGAGTTAGGTTAGCTGGTGAAGGCATTTACGATACACCTAACGTAGCAGTAGGTGAGTCAAATAGTTTTGCCGCGCGTGTCGCACGCAAATATGCGTTGGACGACGGACAAAGCTTTGAGTGGGGCTTGTCGGGTCAGTTCGGCAAAATGAATGACGGCACCGATGATGTTGGCGATCGCAGCGCGGTTGCGGTGCATGGTGTCTATTCAGTCGATCGCTGGACCTTTATGGGACAAGTTAGTCAATACGACTATGACATGGATATGGCGAACAACGGTATCGTGGTGGGGGCCTATGCCTTTTATGACACGATTCCTAGCAAAGCGACGCTGTATACGGCAAACATTGCTTATAGTATGCCAGTACAATTTGGGCCGGTATCTAATCTTACGTTCTACAACGATTACAGTTTAATGACTGATAAGCGTGGCGGCGGAGAAGATACGGTGATGAACGTACTTGGTGTTGCTGTCTCTGCCGGCGGACTCTATACCTACTTTGATTTGGTTACGGCGAAAAACCAACCTTTCATTGGCGGTACGATGGCAGGTAATGCAACGGACTATAATACGCGTTTCAACATTAATATTGGCTATTACTTCTAGCTAATAGTCGACGAGATACGCGCTTAAAGAATTCACCGCTTGGCGACCTTGGTACTTGCCGCCAAGCGGTGAAATAAGTACAGTGATATAATTCAAACAACCGTTTAAGTTGAGGTCACTGTGGCACATTCCTACCCGTATCTTTTAGAACCTTTAGATTTAGGTTTTACCAAGCTTAAAAACCGAGTCCTCATGGGCTCTATGCACACTGGCTTAGAAGAAGAGAAGCAGGGCTTCGAAAAACTAGCTGCATTCTATGAAGCCCGCGCAAAAGGTGGGGTTGGACTGATTGTTACGGGTGGTATTAGCCCTAACTTTCGAGGTCGCGTACAGCCATTCGGTTCTGAATTAAGCCGCCCATGGCATGTCGCCAAGCATAAAAAAATCACCTCGGCGGTGCATCGCCATGATACCAAGATTTGTTTGCAGATTTTGCATACCGGTCGTTATGCCTATCACCCCTTTTCGGTGGCGCCGAGTAAACTCAAAGCGCCTATTTCTCCTTTTACGCCGAAAGCTATGTCTGAACGACAAATTCTCACCACCATCAAGCACTTTGCCCGGTGTGCAACGTTAGCGCAAAAAGCAGGCTACGATGGCGTTGAGGTGATGGGCTCAGAAGGCTATTTAATCAACCAGTTTTTATGCCCGAGAACAAACAAGCGCACCGACCGCTGGGGCGGTTCGTTCGAAAACCGTTCGCGCTTTGCTCTTGCCATTATGCGGGCCGTTCGCGAGGCCGTTGGCCCTGACTTTATTATTATTTACCGCCTATCAATGCTGGACCTTGTACCTGAGGGACATGAGTACGATGAAGTCATCGAGTTGGCCAAGGGCATCGAACAAGCGGGGGCAACCTTAATTAATAGCGGTATTGGCTGGCACGAGGCACGCGTACCAACCATTGTTACCTCAGTTCCGCGTGGGGCGTTTAGCTGGATCACTGCACGAGTGAAACAAGAACTATCGATACCGATTGTCGCGGTGAATCGCATAAACACCCCGGAAATTGCTGAGCAAATACTTGCCAAAGACGAAGCTGATATGGTTTCCATGGCACGCCCTTTACTTGCTGATGCAAACTTTGTAGTGAAAGCCGAAGCGCAACAAGCCGATCGAATTAATACCTGTATCGCTTGTAACCAAGCCTGTCTTGATCACGTATTTGAGAACAAACGCGCCAGTTGTTTGGTGAACCCGCAAGCGTGCTATGAAACCGAGCTTGTAATGCAGCCGACCCGCCAGAAAAAACGCATCGCGGTGGTGGGTGCCGGCCCTGCTGGCTTAGCTTTTAGTAGCTATGCGGCAGAGCGCGGACATGAAGTACATTTATTTGATGCCAAAAACGAAATAGGCGGGCAATTCAACTATGCGAAGCAAATACCAGGCAAAGAAGAGTTTTATGAAACCCTGCGCTATTTTAACAACCAACTCAAGGCTACCGGTGTGACCTTACACCTAGGGCAACAGCAAACGGCCGCCAGCTTGTTAGCTGAGCAGTTTGACGAAGTGGTTTTGGCGACCGGCGTGGTACCGCGCAAAGTTGATATTGAGGGCATTGATCACCCTAAAGTGATGGGCTATATCGATGTATTGCGAGACCATAAAGCCGTGGGCAATAAGGTTGCGCTGATTGGTGCAGGAGGTATCGGTTTCGACGTCGCAGAATACCTTACGACTGAAGCATCACCGACCCTTAATGCCGATGAGTGGGCGGAGATTTGGGGAGTTGATAAAGACTATCATGAGCGCGGTGGTTTGATGCAGGGTAAGCCCGAAACGACGTCACGCGAGGTGTGGTTATTGCAACGTAAAACCAGCAAAGTGGGGAAAGGTTTAGGTAAGACGTCGGGCTGGGTTCACCGCGCGACGTTGAAGAAGAAAGGTGTGCATATGGTTGCCGGCGTCACCTATCAGCGTATTACCGATGAGGGCTTATGGATCGAGGTCGATGGTGAACAGAAGTTACTCGAAGTCGACACCATTGTGACCTGTGCAGGGCAATTGCCGTTGCGCGAGTTGCACGATGAACTAGAATCTGCCGGCCAGTCGGTGCACTTAATCGGTGGTGCTGATGTCGCCGCAGAGTTAGATGCCAAGCGCGCGATTCGGCAAGGCGCTGAACTGGCGGCAGAACTATGAGCACACTTTACGATTTGCATTGCCATAGCCACTTTTCCGATGGCGAGCTGGCGCCCGAGGAACTGGTACAACGCGCCGCTGCGCATGGCGTGACTCACTTAGCGTTGACCGACCATGATACCGTTGCCGGGTTGGCTGATGCGGAAGCTGCGATCACTACCCATGAACTTGATATTGAGCTGATTAATGGCGTAGAAATCACCTGTAGCTGGCAGAATTTCGAAATTCACTTGGTCGGCTTAAACGTCGATCCACATCATCCAGCTTTGCTGGAGTTACTAGCGAGCCAACAGCAACTTCGTCATGAGCGTTACCAGTATATGTTAAGTAAGTTACACAAGGCGGGTATTGAAGTAACACCGCCGCTATCGGCAGATCTCACCATGCCAACCCGGAAACATCTAGCAGAAGCGCTTGTTGAACAAGGGTGGGTGAAAGACTTTGATAGTGCTTTCAAGCGTTATCTAGGCAAGGGACAACAGGCATACTGTGCGACCGAATGGTGTGATTTTGCACAGGCGATTGATGCCGTTCACGCCGCGGGAGGCTCTGCTGTATTGGCCCATCCACATGCCTACCAATTGAGTAATAAGTGGTTGCGGAAATTACTTCGAGAAGCCAAAAGTGACGGCCTTGACGGTGTTGAAGTCGCCATTAGTCAGCAGAGCCCCGGACAACGTTTGGCGTTAGCTACGATGGCTAAAGAGCTAGGTTTGGCCGCCTCGGTAGGGTCGGATTTTCATGGTCCGCGACCGTGGCGTGAACTGGGCAAAAATCTTTGTTTACCTCCCGACACTGTGCCAATATGGCAAAATTGGCAAGCAACATAACTAATTAAGGTAGTCGAGTAACTATGAGTCAGTATTTCACGATCCATCCAGAGAATCCGCAGCCACGGCTTATTCAGCAAGCGGTGCAGCATGTTATGCAAGGTGGAGTGCTGGTTTATCCAACGGACTCAGGGTATGCCATTGGCTGTCGCATAGGTGATAAAAATGCGATGGAGCGTATTTGTCGTATCAGAGAAATCGATAAAGATCATCACTTTACGCTTATGTGTCGCGATTTATCGGAGCTTTCAGTTTATGCGCGAGTCGATAATACCGCGTTTCGCTTGTTAAAAAATAATACCCCAGGCCAGTACACCTTTATTTTGAAGGCGACGAAAGAAGTTCCTAAACGCCTGCTAAACCCTAAGCGCAAAACAATCGGCATACGGGTTTCTGACGATCCAATAACGATGGCGTTACTCGAAGTTTTAGGTGAGCCACTCATGTCGACCAGTTTAATTCTTGGCGATAACGAGTTTGCGGAGTCTGATCCCTATGAAGTGCGTGAGCAGTTAGAGCGTCAAGTCGATGTGATTATTGATGGCGAACATCGTGGCGAAGCACCGACAACTATCGTTGATTTAGCCGACGACGTAGTGAAACTTATGCGGGTCGGAGCAGGGGACCCCACACCTTTTGAGCAACTTGGCTAACGATGGCAACTTCCAGTTCACCACCTGAGCAACAGTCACTACCTTTGGGCTTTGTGCGTGGCGAGCCAGTTATCGATAAGCCGGAAGACCTTTATATTCCACCTGATGCACTGGAGCTTATTTTAGAAAGCTTTTCCGGGCCAATGGATCTGCTGCTTTACCTGATCCGCCGGCAAAAGCTCGACATTGTCGATTTACCCATATTGCCGATCACCAAACAGTATATGGAGTACGTCGAAATGATGAAAGAAATGAAGCTCGAGCTGGCCGCTGATTACTTAGTAATGGCGGCGATGTTGGCTGAAATAAAGAGTCGTATGTTATTACCCAAGCCCCCCCAAGAAGACGACGATGAAGTAGACCCTCGTGCCGAATTAGTGCGGCGGCTACAAGAGTATGAGGCGATTAGGGCCGGCGCAAGCCACCTTGATGAAATGCCTCAAGCTGAGCGAGACTTAGTGGTGGTGCACGCTGATACCGACGCCAAAAGTTTGGTGCAACATCAGCTGCCGGAAATTGCCTTGGCTGAGCTGGCGGTGGCGTTCAGCCAAGCAATGGCGCAAGCTGAATTACAGCATCACCACCAAGTACAACGTGAACGTTTGTCGACGCGTGAACGCATGAGTCGTATTCTAGACTTACTGCAAACAACTCAGCGACTGCGATTCGCCGAGTTGTTTGAGCCAGCAGAAGGCAAGCAGGGTGTGGTCGTTAGTTTCTTGGCAATTTTAGAGCTGGTGAAAGAAGCATTGGTCGATGTGGTTCAGGTTGATGCGTTTTCCGAAATACATATAACTAATCGTGAACAGGTTTATGCAGAATCAACAGATTAAGCAGCTTATTGAAGCCTTACTCTTCGTCGCTGAGACGCCGTTGTCGGTGGCTCAACTAACGGACTACTTATTGGAGCATGGTATCGACGCAACCCGAAAAACCGTGCGTGAAGTCGTTGATGAACTTGCACAGGATTATCAAGAGCGTGGTGTGCAATTACAGCAGGTTGCATCGGGCTACAGATTTCAGACGCGAGCTGAATTAGGTGGTATAATCGCCAACTTATGGCAAGAGAAGCCACCGCGATATTCCCAGGCATTGCTGGAAACCCTTGCCTTGATTGCGTATCGGCAACCGATTACCCGTGGTGATATCGAAGAGATCCGCGGGGTCAGTGTTAGCTCGCAAATTATGAAGAACTTACAAGAGCGCGGTTGGGTAAAAGTTGTTGGGCATAGAGAAGTTCCTGGGCGTCCACAATTGTATGCCACCACAAACGAGTTCTTAGATTATTTTAACCTGAAAGACCTAGCTGAGTTACCTGCTATTCCAGAGCCACCGCCAAAGGCATCGAATACAGGGCCGGTTACTCAAGAACAGAACGCTGAGACAGCGACCGATGAGAGTGAAAGCGCCCCATGAGTGAAAAGTTACAAAAAGTATTAGCCCGTTCTGGACACGGTTCACGCCGTGAGTTAGAAGCCAAAATTGCCGCCGGGCGAGTCAGTATCAATGGTAAAATCGCCACCTTAGGCGAACGTATTGATGCCGATGTAAAAGTTCGAATAGACGGCCATGAAGTATTAATTAAGCCCCCAGAAGATGTTGTTTGCCGAGTGCTGATGTACCACAAGCCCGAAGGCGAAATGTGTACGCGCAAAGATCCAGAAGGTCGGCCCACGGTTTATGATCGTTTACCACGGGTACAGGGCTCGCGTTGGGTCGCGGTAGGTCGTCTCGACGTGAACACCTCGGGCTTATTGCTATTCACTACCGATGGCGAGTTAGCCAATCGGCTAATGCACCCCGGGCATCAAATTGAGCGTGAGTATGCGGTGCGTGTGTTTGGCGAAGTCGATGATGCGATGCTACGAAAATTGAAAAAGGGTGTGCAGTTGGAAGACGGTCCAGCATCTTTTAAAGAGATTAAGCGTGGTGGTGGCGAAGGCATGAATCAATGGTATCGCGTCGTGCTTACCGAGGGCCGTAATCGCGAAGTGCGCCGTTTGTGGGAGTCGCAAGGTGTTACTGTAAGTCGTTTAATGCGCGTGCGTTATGGCAACATTAAGCTTGAACAAGGTTTACCCCAAAGCGGTTGGGGCGAATTACCACTTGAGCAAATCAATTATTTGCGCGAATTGGTAGGCCTAACCCCCGAAGATCGTAGCTTTATTGATCCTCGACGGAAGGAAACACGGCAGAAACGCTACGCGCGGGCGCGTCGGAGCCAGGCAAAACGTCTACAAGAAGCGAAACAACGTACGCGAAAATGAAACTTCTTGCCGGTTGGCAACATCAGGGGCCACTACTTGCGTTGTGGCCCTATCGTAACGATGTATGGCGCGCAAATGCGTTTTTTGTTCAGCAACGTTTGCTACAAATGTTGGCCGCAATCACCCCTTTTCACCCCGTTAAGCTAGGTATTCACCCACCACAGATTAATACGGCTCTGCGCATGATTCCTAAGGCCTTGGAATGGTTTCCAATCGCCTATGATGATGCATGGGCACGAGATATCGCGCCCTTAATAGTGCACGACAGCAAAGCTTATTCAGCGGTTGGTGCAAGGTTTGATGGCTGGCAGGGGGTACACCAAAGCTACGCACGAGATCAGCGCTTCGCGGCGTCGTTGGCAGCGCGAATGAATAGTCCGTTTAGTGCCTTACCGGTGGTGTTTGAGGGCGGAATGCTGAGTCATGATGGCAATGGAACGGCCTTGGTGCATGCCCACAGCTTAAAAAAACGTAATCCAACGATGAGGCTGATGCAACTGCAGCGACTCTTGCAAGAGCGGTTGCAACTGCAACGAATTATCTGGATCCACTCACCGTTAGCCGCAGATGAAACTGGCGGCCATGTTGATAACCAAATTCAATTTATTGGTCAAGACACTATTGTTGCCGCCGCGAGTGTGCACGATAACGCTTGGAACCAAGAGCTCGAAGCCTTACAGCAGCAACCGTGGGCAGCAGAGTATCGCTGGCTTATGTTACCGCCAACCACGACCTACAAAGAAGACCCCGCGCTTTATCACGATATCCGTCAACATGCTGGCGCTTTAACGCGAGGGCAGCGTCCCGTGCTGCGTAGCTACGTGAATCTGATCTCTTTGCCCAATGTGCTGGTGTTACCGCAATTCTCCCAAGCCAGTGATTTAGATGCATTAAGGGTGTTACAGCAAGGTGTACCAACGCGCACGGTGGTACCTGTCGACGGTCGGGAGTTTGTACGCGGAGGTGGCGGGCCTCACTGCCTCACCACCGAAATCATTGACCGAAGACTAGCCTTAATTTGACGGTTTTAATTGATATACCACGTTAACGTGAGCCTCAACCGCTTGCTCACCAGGTAAACTCTCGGCACCACTGTCCATCGCTGCTTGTGGCACACGGTAGCGTACGGTAGGAGCTTGATTTGAGCCCTCATGGATCGATTGCACTGCGATAATCTCCGTTGCTGCGGTGGCGGCCATTTGCTCGGCCTTTGAGCGCGCCACGGTCAGCGCTTTTTGTAGGGCCTGCTGATAAAGTTGTTTGGCGTTACTGAGGCTTAGTTGCGGTGGGTCCACGCGCTGTACACCATTAGCTAGGGCAAACTGTATAAACGGACTATGTTGCTCTGGATCGACAAAGTCGATGATCAATCGGCGTGATACTTGATAACCTATGAGCTTTTGCTCACCGTTGTCATAGCGATTTTGCGGGTACACGCGTAACGCATAAGATTGAATTTTGCTATCGTCGACGCCTTGTTTGCGTAGGTAGTCGATAAGTTTCGTGGTAATCGAATCAACTTTGGTTTTCAACGAAGGAATGTCCATTCCCATTCGCTCTACGGTCAAGCTAAGTTGCAGGCGGTCGGGTACTGCGGTGACCGAAGCACTGCCGCTGACCGCTATTGTAGCTGGCTGCTGGGTAGATGTTGGAGGCCCAGCCGAGCGCTGACAACCAACTAGCGTTAGTGTACTAAGTACAACAATTACAGGGATTAGACGTCGCATAATTAAGTCCTTTTTTCTCAACAGATACAAGCTGAGAGTGTAAACTGGCGAAAAAATTCCATTGCTGGAGTAGTTTATGAGTGAGGATGATCAACAACAAGCTGACGAAGTCTGTGTTCGTCTGTTAGGGCGCCGTGAGCATAGTGCCCATGAACTGAAGCAAAAGTTGTGTCAACGAGGGTTTAGCGACGCAGTCATCAAGCAAGCGTTAGCTACGGCTCAAGAGCATGGCTGGCAGTCAGATGAACGTTTTGCCGAGATCTGGTTGCGGCAACAACTTGCTAGTGGTAACGGTTGGATGAAAATAAAAGCGGCTGCCGGGGTTAAAGGTATTAATGCCGAGCTGTTAATTGAATTGGTAGAGCGTGCTGACCCCGATTGGGTTGAGCTTTGTTACGACAAGCTACAACGTAAATTTGGTCAGCAGCCACCGGCGACGCGTCAAGAACGCGATAAAATAATGCGCCACTTACAAAACCGTGGTTTTCGATTCGGTGAAATCAAGGCTGCGTTGGATCGCCAACAGCAGCCTGACGAGTCGATTTAGATTATGGCGCGTGGATGTGACCGCGGCCATTTTTATAGTCAATGGTGAGGATGAAGTGCTTAAGCACGTCGTAGCCAATGAGGCCGTCGACTTTAACGCCACGGACACGTGAGTTAAGTTGCGAGCGGTTTTTGCCAAAGTCAGCGCGTACGCCAGCTTTGGGTACCGTAACGCGTATGTCTTCCAACAAGTAGGGGCCAAACTCAAATAACGGCAAGATAAAAGATTCAACTTCTGCGATAGTATTGACGCCGCGTGAGCGCCCCTTTTCTGTTGTAAAGCTCTCCAGCCAGCCATGCTCTTCCGCAATTTCACGTTGCAAGTAAAGCCCAGTTGAGGCGCCAGTATCAAGAATCATCCAAGCTTCAACTTCATCGTTCAGGTTCACATTGACAATAGGTTGGCCGTAATCGCGACGCGAACGCATGGGAATGTTTTTAACTTCCAACAAATCGATAGAGTCATGATCGATCAGCCGTAACTGGCTATTCGGATAATCAAACTGGAATACAAACTTATCTAGCACTGGCGCGCCAATAATAAGCGCAATTTGGTGCTCGGCGAAATCACCGGCAACGTAGTCCAATTCTAGGTTCTGACCAAACATTTCGGTCGGCACATCACGGAACATATCGCGCTCACTCTTTTCATGGACACCTTGGACTAAAATGGTGCCACGGAGCTTTTCTAAGTTGAGCTGATGATGATCAATGAAGTTTTGGTTAATAAGGTTAACCGAGGCGCCTGAGTCCATAATGGCGTAACTATCGATGCCATTGACCTTTACTTCGACGAGAACTTGCCCGTTACGATGTTCGAAGGGAATCCAATCGGAAACACCGGCGGTAGCGGTGAAAGACATGAGAATTAAAATAAAATAAAGTACTGAGCGCACAGGAAAGTCCTTTTTTAGATAGATAAAAGTTCCAGCAGAGTTGGCAAAACTACCTTGTTTTAAAGATTTGTCAACAATGGAAACAAAGTCGTGGCTTCCATCATGCAGACTAGTCGAGGGGCTGCATTCATGGTAGTCTTTCGCGCTAAATAAGCATTTAATTTCATCCGAATAAGCAGCAGTAGGAAAGTGTTCATGAGTATGACCAGCGCGGAAATCCGTGAAGCGTTTTTGTCTTATTTTGCCGACCGTGGCCACCAACGTGTGGCGTCGGCATCATTGATTCCCGGTAACGACCCTACCTTGTTATTTACCAATGCGGGAATGGTGCCGTTCAAGGACGTTTTTCTTGGCGACGAGCAGCGCGGTTATCAACGCGCGACGTCGGCGCAGCGCTGCTTACGAGCCGGTGGTAAACATAACGACTTGGAAAACGTCGGCTACACCGCTCGCCACCATACTTTTTTTGAAATGCTGGGCAATTTTAGTTTTGGCGATTACTTTAAGCGCGAGGCGATTCAGTACGCTTGGAACTTTCTTACAGAAGAGCTGAAGCTACCTAAAGAAAAGCTTTGGGTGACAGTGTTCACCGAGGATGATGAAGCCTACGCGATTTGGGCAAATGAAATAGGCGTGCCGGAAGACCGCATTTCGCGTATCGGCGAAAAAGATAATTTCTGGGCGATGGGCGACACCGGTCCTTGTGGTCCATGTTCTGAAGTGTTCTACGACCATGGCGCTGATGTGTGGGGCGGCCCACCGGGAACCCCAGAAGAAGACGGCGATCGTTACATTGAGATCTGGAATTTGGTCTTCATGCAATACAACCGCCAAGCCGATGGAACATTAGAGCCGTTGCCTAAACCATCGGTAGATACCGGTATGGGCTTAGAGCGTATTGCGGCCATTTTGCAAAACGTACATAGCAACTATGACATTGACCTATTCCAAGCGTTGATCAAAGCAGCAGCGGAGCTGGTCCAAACCGACGACTTAGAAAGCAAGTCGCTACGCGTCATTGCTGATCATATTCGCTCGTGTAGCTTTTTGGTGGTCGACGGTGTTCAACCGTCGAACGAGGGGCGTGGTTATGTGTTGCGTCGAATCATTCGCCGCGCGGTGAGACACGGCAATATGCTTGGTGCGAAAGGGCCGTTTTTCCATAAACTAGTGGCGGAGCTGATTCGTCAAATGGGAACAGCCTACCCCGAGCTTAAAGCAAAAGAAAAAGTTATTAGCGATGCACTGTTGCGTGAAGAAGAACAGTTTGGCAAGACACTCGAGCGGGGCTTAGCGATTCTGAACGACGCGCTAGACGAGCTTAAAGGTGACGTGATTCCAGGCGAAGTGGTGTTTAAGCTGTATGACACCTACGGTTTCCCATTAGACCTAACCGCAGATATTGCTCGTGAAAAAGCTTTAACTGTTGATGCAGAAGGCTTCGAACAGGCGATGGAAGCTCAGCGTAAACGTGCTCAGCAGGCGTCGCAGTTTGGTGTCGACTATAACCAGGGTTTGAAATCAGCCCAGCAAAGTGAGTTCACCGGCTATACCGATGTGTCAGGTACCAGCAAGGTGGTCGAGCTATTCAGTAACGGTGAGCAAGTAACCCAACTGGCGGCAGGGCAGCACGGCGTCGTGGTACTTTCCCACACACCTTTTTATGCCGAAAGCGGTGGTCAAATAGGGGATAGTGGCAGGTTTGTGACTGCCGACGGCGCTTCGCTGTTTGCGGTTGAAGATACGCAATATATAGGTAAAGCGATTGCCCATCATGGCCGCACTGAAGGCCAACTTTCGGTCGGCGATGAAGTGAAGGTCGAAATCGATGATCAGCGCCGCGCAGAGATAAAGCGTAATCACTCTTCGACCCACCTTTTACATGCCGCCTTGCGTAATGTTTTGGGCGAGCATGTAACGCAAAAGGGAAGCTTGGTGACCGCTGAGCGACTACGTTTTGATTTCTCGCACTTCGCTGCAGTAAGCGCAGCTGAAATGGATGCGATAGAACGTGAAGTCAATCAACAGATTGCTGCGAACCACGAACTTACCACCGGCGTTATGCCCATAGACGAAGCAAAGAAAGCTGGCGCTATGGCTCTGTTTGGTGAAAAGTATGATGATGATGTGCGGGTGGTGCGTATGGGCGACTACTCGATGGAATTGTGCGGTGGTACCCATGTGCAACGTACCGGAGATATCGGCTCGTTTCGTCTAGTGAGTGAAGCCGGTATTGCCTCAGGCGTTCGCCGTATCGAAGCCGTGAGCGGCGCTGCGGCGGTAAGCTATACCCAACAACAGCAACAACTGCTGCGCGACGCTGCAGGGCTGTTGAAGTCCGAGGTAAGCCAATTACCACAGCGTTTGCAGCAGTTCTTAGAGAAAAGCAAAGGCATGGAACGGACTATCAATGACTTGCAGCAGCAACTGGCGGCGCAAGCAGGCGGCAGTTTGATCGAACAAGCGGTCGATATTGCCGGACATAAAGTGATCTTGGCGCAGCTCGATAACGTAGAAAGTAAAGCATTGCGAGGCATGGTTGACGACCTTAAGAATCAACTAGGCAGTGGTATCGTGGTGCTAGCGGTTGCGAGTGATAGCAAGGTAAGTCTGATTGTTGGCGTAACCAAAGATTTAACCAGCAAGGTAAAGGCCGGTGATGTGGTCAATGTTGCAGCCGTTGAAGTTGGCGGTAAGGGCGGTGGTCGTCCCGACATGGCGCAAGCGGGTGGCTCGGATAGCAGTAAAATGAGCCAAGCTTTGACGGCTGCGCAGCAGCGCATTGAGGAATTATTGCGATAAGTTGTTGATTAGATGACGTCGGTTTAATGAATCAAACTGTCATGGTTCTAAATTCCTTGCTAGAATGAAAGTTGCATGACATCCGGTGAGGATTCGTGCAATCTGATGAGAATAATTCAGGCTGGTCGTGTGGTGTTTTCTCATGGATGCCCGCACAAACAAATAGTAGGGAAGGAGCAGGTATAATGTTGATCTTAACCCGTCGCGTGGGTGAGACCTTAATGATTGGAGATGAGGTCACGGTCACGGTATTGGGTGTCAAAGGGAATCAAGTGCGCATAGGTGTTAATGCGCCCAAAGATGTCTCAGTACACCGCGAAGAAATTTATATGCGAATTCAGGCGGAGAATGAAGACAAACCTGAGTCGTCTGACGACTAAATTGCGACAAAAAGCTGATGCGGTGTCATCAGCTTTTTTGATCTATAAGCTGTCAAAATGACGAGTTCTGTGGGAATTTTATGCGAGATGTCTAAAAATCCCACAAACGAACGCTTAATTGGAAAAAATCGTTTGACATTATTTTCAGTGTCGCTAGAATTCATCGCCACAAGTAAGCGGTGAGGTGGCCGAGAGGCTGAAGGCGCTCCCCTGCTAAGGGAGTATAGGGTTTGTAGCCCTATCGAGGGTTCGAATCCCTCCCTCACCGCCATTTGTTTGCAACGCGCTCGTAGCTCAACTGGATAGAGTACCTGGCTACGAACCAGGCGGTTGGAGGTTCGAGTCCTCCCGAGCGCGCCATTTGCAAACAATCGAAGACTATACGACGCGCTCGTAGCTCAACTGGATAGAGTACCTGGCTACGAACCAGGCGGTTGGAGGTTCGAGTCCTCCCGAGCGCGCCATTTCCTAGATTTATACCTCCTATATTCCCAACTAACACTTACGCATCAGAAAGTTGTGTTATTCTGCTTTTAAGTTACGCTTATTTGTACAGCTTAAAAAGGCAGGTTAACGACGATGCAGCAGCAACTCTCAGAAGCTTTAACGATAATGCTTACGGGCATGATCACTGTGTTCGTATTCCTCATACTTCTTCTGGTTGCCATGGCGCTTTTACGCCGTTTTATTGGCACCGAAGACCGTCAACCTGAACCATCAACGCGGCCAGTCTCTCGTGCCCAAAACCAACAACAAAATGCGCAACGGGTCGCAGCTATCACAGCAGCTGTGCACACCTATCGGCGTGAGCACGAGTAAAACGCTTTTAAAAGGAGCCCAAGGATGACAAAACCACTGAAGTTAACAGAATTAGTCTTGCGCGATGCACATCAATCGCTGTTAGCGACGCGCATGCGATTGGACGATATGTTACCGATTGCAGAACAGCTCGATAACGTCGGCTATTGGTCGATGGAGTCTTGGGGTGGGGCAACGTTCGATTCCTGTATTCGTTACCTTGGTGAAGATCCCTGGGAGCGCATTCGAGAATTAAAGAAGGTCATGCCGAAAACGCCACAGCAAATGCTTTTACGTGGTCAGAATCTTCTTGGCTATCGCCATTATGCAGATGATGTTGTACGTCGCTTTGTTGAGCGGGCGAAAGAAAATGGCGTCGATGTATTTCGTATCTTTGACGCAATGAATGATGTACGTAACCTTGAAACCGCGATCAAAGCAGCTAAGGAAGTTGAAGGGCACGCGCAAGGCACCATGGCCTATACCGTAAGTGAAGTGCATACCCTTGATAAGTGGGTGGCGATGGGCAGTGAGCTGGCCGACCTTGGGTGTGACTCACTTTGTATTAAAGATATGGCTGGGTTACTTCGCCCTCAAGCCGCTTACGACCTCATTACCGCGCTTAAGGAAGCCACTGGGTTACCGATTGCCATGCAATGCCATGCGACCACAGGGCTAAGTACAGCGACCTATCAGAAGGCGATTGATGCCGGTATTGATATGCTCGATACGGCGATTTCATCCATGAGCATGACCTATGGTCACTCGGCCACTGAAACTATAGTGGCGATGACCGAAAACACGGAACGCGATACCGGTTTAGATCTGGCTCAGTTAGAGGATATCGCCAGCTACTTCCGCGAAGTACGCAAAAAATATGCACAGTTTGAAGGCTCATTAAAAGGCGTTGATGCACGTATTTTGCTGGCGCAGGTTCCTGGTGGCATGTTGACCAACATGGAAAATCAGCTGCGAGAGCAGGGAGCAGCAGATAAGTTTGAGGAAGTTTTGGCGGAAATCCCACGAGTGCGCGAAGACTTAGGCTTTATTCCATTGGTGACGCCGACCTCACAAATTGTCGGTACTCAAGCCGTGTTGAATGTGTTGACTGGCGAGCGTTATAAGTCTATTTCGAAAGAAACCAAAGGGGTGCTTCGCGGCGAGTATGGCGCTACAGCAGCTCCGGTCAACAAAGAGCTACAAGAACGTGTATTGGAAGGCGATGAACCGCTAACCGTTCGCCCGGCAGACATGATTGACGATGAAATGGATAAGCTCACCAGTGAGTTACGTCAGCACGCTAAAGAAAAGTCTCTGCGCCTTGCCGATAATGAAGTCGATGATGTTTTAACCTATGCGTTGTTTCCACAAATAGGCCTGAAGTTTCTTGCCAATCGGGACAATCCCGATGCGTTTGAGCCGGTGCCAGAAGCCGATACAGCGACACCTAAGGCGAACGAGTCTTCGGCCGCACCATCGACAACCAAGCAAGGCGGTAAAGCGAGTTATAACGTCAAAGTTGATGGTAAAACCTATACCGTCGAAGTGGGCCCAAGTGGTGCCGTTGATAGTGTTGAAGAAGAAGCGTCTGAAACGACTGAGTCTACGGCAACGTCAAGCGCCCAAGAGTCAGTTACAGCGCCGCTGGCCGGCAATGTTTTCAAAGTTCAAGTAAGCCCTGGGCAAGAGGTCGCTGAAGGTGACGTTTTAATTGTGCTTGAAGCGATGAAAATGGAAACCGACATTAAGGCTGATCGTGGCGGTAAAGTAGCTGAAGTGCATGCGCGTGAAGGCGATAGTGTTGCCGTTGGTGATACGCTGTTAAGCTTGGAGTAATTGCGCAATGGACCGTTTAATAACTTTATGGAACAGTACCGCGCTGTCCGCGTTCACTTGGGGCGAGGCAACCATGATGCTGGTGGGTGCCTTGCTACTCTATCTAGCGATCAAGAAAAAATTTGAACCTTTATTGCTGTTGCCGATCGGCTTTGGTGCTATTTTGGCCAATATACCGATGGCAGGTTTTACCGAACCCGGTGGTTTGTTGTACTACATTTATGCGGTCGGCATCGATACTGGGGTATTTCCGCTCATTATCTTTATGGGCGTAGGTGCTATGACAGATTTTGGTCCGCTGTTGGCAAATCCGCGAACACTATTGCTCGGAGCGGCGGCCCAGTTTGGTATATTCGCAACCTTATTTGGTGCGATAGCACTCAATGGCCTTCCCGGTTTTAACTTTTCTATGCAAGACGCGGGAGCCATCGCCATTATTGGTGGTGCAGACGGGCCAACGGCAATTTTCTTGGCATCTAAGCTAAGCCCCGATTTACTCGGTGCAATTGCTGTCGCCGCCTATTCTTATATGGCATTGGTACCTATTATCCAGCCTCCTATTATGCGCTTGTTAACGAGTAAAGCAGAGCGTTCGATAAAAATGGAGCAGCTGCGTCAAGTTGGACGACGTGAAAAAATACTGTTTCCGTTAGCGGTGTTGTTTTTGACGCTGCTGTTCCTTCCCGCCGCAACGCCGTTGGTAGGAATGTTTTGCCTCGGTAACCTTATGCGTGAAGCTGGGGTTGTTGAACGCTTGAGTAAGACAGCGCAAAACGAGCTAATTAATATTGTCACGATTTTCTTAGGGCTCGCCGTCGGCTCAAAGCTCTCAGCGGGAGAGTTTTTGAGTTTGCAAACCTTAGGTATTTTAGCACTCGGCGCGGTGGCGTTCAGTATCGGTACGGCGTCTGGCGTATTGATGGCCAAACTAATGGCGAAGTTTAGTAAGACGCCTATCAACCCTCTGATTGGTGCAGCCGGTGTGTCGGCGGTACCGATGGCCGCTAGGGTGGTTAATAAAGTTGGGTTAGAAGCGAACCAGAGCAACTTCTTACTGATGCATGCAATGGGCCCTAACGTTGCCGGTGTTCTAGGCTCGGCGGTGGCCGCAGGTATCTTGTTAGCCTTGGTGGGTTAAGTGTTTGGCGGGCGATAGCTTTAAAACTGTCGCCCGGTTAACCACAGCAGTAGGCTGTAGACAATGGCAATAAAGGCGCTCACGATTAAAATGGTGACATAGCCTTTACGGCCCTGTTTAAAAGTGTAGCCGTTGACATTCAGATACACCCACCAAAGCAGACATAAAACGAGCGGAATTAGGAATAAGAAGCGGATCATTGTGGTCACCTATTTGCCTTGATTTTGTCGTTCAACCCATAATTTTAAATCGGATGCCGCCAGAGATGCTTGCTCAAGTAATGGCGAGAGCCGTGTAATATAGTCGGCAACCTGGTCAAACTCGGCGTTTTTCATGGCTTGCTCAAGCTGACTCGCAAGACGCTCAATACCTAATAAACCTAAATTAGCAGCAGACCCCTTCAGTGTATGAAAGTAACGCTGAGCGTCTTGATGTTGTCCTTTGGTAATGAAGTCTACCACTTTTAGAGGGGCTTCTTGATAGCTTTGTTGCAAATGGTTAATCAGATCCGAATAGAGCTCTAAGTTATGATTGAGCCGCTCCATTGCCCCTTGAAAATCAATATCATGATGGTTGGGATAGCGGCGCTCGGCGTTTGTTTGGTCTACTTGCGATGTGACAGCGCTTTTTGCACAGTCTTTGCGACACCATTTCTCAATTGCTTTGCGCAGTTTCTTTTCATCAATGGGTTTGTCTAAATGATCTTGCATACCAGCTGCAAGCGATTGCTCCACGTCTTCTACGGCATTGTTTGCTGTCATGGCGATAACGGGTAATCGTTCATAAGAAAACTGATGACGAATAGCGCGTGTGGCGCTATAACCATCCATAACAGGCATCTGAATATCCATTAATACTAGGCCGTAGTCATGCTCTTGCACCGCCTCCACCGCTTCTTTACCGTGGGTAGCGATATCCACAACAAGGCCAAGGTGTTCGAGCATTTCTTTGGCGATACGTAGATTGATATCGTTGTCTTCGACTAGCAGTACCCGAGTACCAGCTAGGCCAGCTAAGTGTGGGGCTGATTCACGCGTTGGTTCAGGCGGTTGCAAGTTAAGTACCGATGCTAAAGCACGAATCACCGAATGGCTGGTATAAGGCTTCAGTAAGTGCTCTTTGACCCCTAAGCCTCGCGCGTACTCAATTAGCTCTGTGGCATGGTAACTGGTTGCAAGAATGCATGCCGGCGGCTCATGTTGTTGTAGTAGTGTGGCACAGAACTCAACCCCTGAAATGCCTGGCAGTTGCCAATCAATGATACAGGCCGCAAAAGACTCTTGCTCAAGAGCCTGCTGCGCGTCCTCTGCAGTACGAAAGCTGCTAACCCGCATTTGGATACTGCGAAGCATATCGCTAAGCATTTCTCGGGTGGTTAAATTATCTTCTACAATCAATACATGTTTACCTGCTAAACCAGCAAGTACCTCGGGTGAAATACGGGGCTGTTGAGGCTGTTGCAATGGCAACTTGAGTTCGATAAAAAACGTTGTGCCTTGGCCTTTACTGCTGGTTACACCGATCCCATGTTCGTTCATGAGTTTTACGATGCGCTGACTAATCGCCAAACCAAGCCCGGTACCGCCATATTTTCGTGTGGTTGAGGTGTCGGCCTGCGTAAATGCGTGAAACAAGCGATGTCGTTGCTCTTCATCCATTCCGATACCGGTATCGGTCACCGATAATCTAAGGTACAACTGGCTGGATGTTTGCTCTAGTTTCGTCACCGCAACGACCACTTCACCTTGCTCGGTGAACTTAATGGCATTACTGACAAGGTTCACGAGAACTTGATTCAAACGTAACGGGTCACCGATCAGTCGCGTCGGCAAGTTTGCCGGTAGTTGAATGATAAATTCGAGGTTTTTGTCATGCGCACGATAGGCAAATAAATCCGCCAAATTGCTGAGTACTTCTTCTAAATCAAACGGAATTTTTTCAATTGTTAATTTGTCGGCTTCCAGTTTTGAGAAGTCGAGTAGGTCATTGATAATTCCAAGCAGGATCTTCGATGAGCTTTCAATCGAGGTCAGGTACCCATGCTGTTTATCGCTAAGTTCGGTTTTTAGGCATAACTGTGTCATTCCTAAGATGGCGTTGATCGGTGTACGAATTTCGTGGCTCATGTTGGCCAAGAACTCGCTCTTGGCCTGATTAGCGGCTTTCGCTGCAGCGATCGCTTCCTGCATGTCTGCAAGTGTACGCAGCTGTTGTTCGTCTGGCTTATTGTTATCGGTCGCCATATCGTCTGCCGCCATAATGTTGTCACACCGGATACCAAATAGAGATAAGCTGCATGATGCCATGCAATGGATCATTCGCCAAGTAATCAAACTGTCCCAAATGCGACAGAGATCATGGACGTAGCGCCCGAGAAACAGTAAGCTTTACCTCATTCGAGACAGAACCTAGCGATAGGCAGGAACGAGTTTGCAGACAACGTTATTAGACACCCTGAACCACTTGAGTTCGCTTTCTAACAAAGCAGAGATGCGCCGTATTCAGCGCGGTATTGAGCGCGAATGTTTGCGCATTACGGAGGACGCAAAACTTGCGTCGACCACGCATCCAATTGCTTTAGGTAAAACGCTCACCCATCCGCATATCACGACAGATTATGCTGAAATGCTACTGGAGTTCATCACGCCGGTGGCAAGTGATATTCAAGTGACCCTTGCTCAGTTGACCGACATACATAGCTATACCTATCGCTACATGGGCGATGAGTTGATGTGGCCGCTAAGCATGCCATGCTTCGTTGGCAAAGCTGAAGATATCCATATTGCACGTTATGGTGACTCACATAGTGGCCGCATGAAAAATCTTTATCGCCAAGGCTTAACCTATAGGTATGGCGGCGGCATGCAGATTATCTCTGGGGTGCATTTTAACTTTTCGATACCACAGGCGATGTGGCAAGCGCTGGCAGAGCAAGAAAGTAAACGTTTGGACGCGACCTACATATCGGCCCGCTATTTTGGCTTAATTCGCAACTATAAGCGACTGTGTTGGGTGATCCCTTATTTGTTTGGTGCTTCACCGGCTATTTGCGAGTCTTTTTTAGACCATACCGATGGCGCGATGGAGCTTAAAAAGCTAGGTAAGGGTACCGTGTATCGCGAATATGGAACCTCGTTGCGGATGAGCGACTTAGGCTACACCAATAAAGAGCAGGCTGATTTACAGATCACCTATAACTCGTTATCGGACTACGTAACGCGCCTGCGCCGGGCTATTACGACGCCATCACAAAAGTTCGCTAAAATTGGCGTTAAAGAAACGACAGCAAACGGTGAAGCTGATTACCGTCAACTGAATGCCAATATTTTACAGATCGAGAACGAGTTTTACTCACCGATTCGACCTAAGCGTGTTACCGAAGGTGGTGAAACACCAACTCAAGCGCTCGAACGAGCCGGTGTCGAGTATATTGAAGTGCGCGCACTCGACGTTAATCCCTTTAGCCCGATAGGCATTACCGAAGCACAAATTCGCATGTTAGATTTGCTGTTATTGCAATGCTTGTTGAGCGATAGCCCCGAACTAAACTGGGACGAACAGCAAGTCACGGAGCAAAATTTTACCAAAGTGGTACTCGATGGTCGAAACCCTCGTTTAACCCTTAACGATAATGGCTATGACCGACCAATTTCAGACTGGCTAGAAGAACTTTTTGCTGACTTGCAAAGTGTCGCCAAGTTTTTGGATACAGACGATGATACCAGCTACCAAGACACACTAGCGGAGCATTATCAGATGGTGTTAAATCCGGAGCTCACGCTATCGGGGCAAATGCTCGCTATTATGCGAGACGAAACCATTGAGAATGGTTGTTTAGGCTTACGGTTAGCCGAGCAGTATAAAGCTGAGCTGACTCAGCCCTTGAGTTATTTTTCCGAAGCTGATTTCAGCGACTGGCGCGATGCCTCATTGGCTGAACAAAAGTCTCGCGAAACAATGGATGCAAACACATCATTTGATGAATTTCTGAGTGATTACTTTGCCAAAGCAGCGCTAACGGCAGAGGAATGCGGCCAGTCATGACGTTCAAGCTGAAGGCTTTGATTACCGGCTGTTTGGTGGCGTCTGTGGTCGGCTGTGCGTCGGCACCACCTAAGCAGCCGGAAGACTTATGTGAAATCTTCTATGAGAAACGTGACTGGTACGACGCTGCCGCGGATATGCGTGATCGATGGGGTGTACCGATTCAAATCCCGATGGCGATCATGTACCAAGAGAGTTCATTCAAGCACGATGCAGTGCCACCTCGCGACTACTTGTTATGGATTATTCCATGGGGCCGAGTGAGCAGTGCTTATGGGTACTCGCAAGCGAAAACACCAACTTGGGATGACTACGAACGAGAAACCGGAAATGGCTGGGCCTCGCGCGACTCATTTGAAGATGCCATTGATTTCATGGGTTGGTTTATTGACAAAAGCCACCGGGTGAATGGTGTGTCGAAATGGGATGCTTACGGGCAATACCTTAACTATCACGAGGGGTGGGGCGGTTACAAACGTCAGACCTATCGTTCAAAAGCCTGGTTGATGCGTACGGCTGAGCGGGTAAAGCAACGGGCGGGCACCTATGGTGCGCAGCTGCGGCGCTGTGAAGATGATCTGAAACGCGGCTGGTTGTCACGTTGGTTGTTTGGCTGAGTTCCCGCCTAAATGAGCCATCGCGCGCTAGTTAAAAAGGTTCTGCTGCTCTAAATGCCGAGACTCAAGGGGCATAAAGCGGATTTGTTTTACCATGCTTTCACTGCACTCTAAAATTTCCAACGCATAACCATCAATCCGCATGCATAGCGGGTTTTGTGGAATATCGCCTAGTAACTCAACGATTAAGCCACTGACGGTTTTTGGGCCGTCAGTCGGTAGCTCCCAGTTCAATTCTTTGTTGAGATCACGAATGTTTGCGGTTCCTTCAACAACAATGGAGCCATCTTCTTGCGGCGTCACTGACTCGCTAGGTGTTGGCGTGATATTTGTAGTGAAGTCACCGACGATCTCTTCGAGAATATCTTCGAGTGTTACCAACCCTTGAATATCGCCATATTCGTCGACCACCAAGCCAATGCGCTCTTTGTTGTGTTGGAACTTAAGCAATTGCACATTCAGCGTCGTACCTTCGGGAATGTAGTAGATTTCACGGGCGCTACGCACTAACTCTGCTTTGTCGGTATCGTTGTTCGACTTGGTGACAATTTGCATAATGTCGCGTGCGTGCAGAAAACCGATAGCGTCGTCGATTTCGCCCCGATAGAGCAGTAAACGGGTGTATTGTGCTTGTGATAACTGTTTAATAATCACCTTAATATCGTCTTGCACGTCAATACCGCTGATATCAGAACGCGGAATCATAACGTCTTCGACCGTGACCTTCTCAAGGTCGAGAATACTGATGAGCATATCTTGGTGACTACTCGGAATCATTGACTGAGCTTCGTTTACGACTGTTCGTAACTCTTCCGAACTTAAGGCGTCTTGCCCTAATGTCGTATTAGGATTGACCCCGAGTAAGCGCATAAAGCCATTGGTAATAAAATTCACCACGGCAACGAAAGGGTACATTAAGGTTAATAGCGGCTTAAGAATGACTGAACTAGGAAAGGCCACGCGCTCCGGATGCAGTGCGGCAATGGTCTTCGGTGTCACTTCGGCAAATATCAGTACCAACATTGTTAACCCAAAGGTCGCAACGACGATACCTGCGTCGCCAAACCAACGGATACAAATAACCGTGGCGATGGCCGAGGCAGCAATATTCACCAAGTTATTGCCGATGAGAATCAAGCCAATGAGCCGATCTGGGCGATCCAAAAGGTATTGGACGCGTTTCGCTCCGGCATGATCTTGTTGCGAAAGGTGGCGTAAACGGTAACGGTTGACCGACATCATGCCGGTTTCCGAGCCAGAAAAGTACGCCGAAAGAAACAGTAAGAGACCCAGAATGATGAGCAGGGTCGACGTGGCTATTTCGTCCAAAAAAGTTACCTTTAATTAATGCGTGAGTGCCTAATTTAATGAGCTGGCCCGACAAGTCAAGTTCGGCGCCTTAGTTTTCGCAGGTTAGCTGCGACTAGCTCAATAAAACATCACGAACGAAACGGCTACCAAAGTACCCGAGACTAAGTAAAACACTGGCAATAACACTGGTAAGCACTAGGCTTCTGCCGCGCAGTTGACGTAGTCGATGCAATAACACTACGGCTAGGTAAATGACGAGTGCCATCAAGCTCAAAATAGTTTTATGGGCTTGGTTCTGCGCAAACATGTCATTGAGGAAGACAAAACCACTGGCAATGGCAATAAATAGTAGCAGTGTGCCCGAGCTTAATAAGCGGAAAAAGTAACGTTCGACAACCATTAATGGCGGTAAGTAACCGGACAGTGCGTTCTTACGGTGATTCTTTAACACGTAGGTGAGGTACAATAATTGTATCGCGTAAAGCGTTGCTAACATTAAAATGGCGTATGCCAGTAAGCTCAAAACGATATGAATGGCCAAGCCGTGGGTATCGGCGATGCTAGCCCCCCAGTCGGCGGGGCTAAACCATAGAATAAGGCAGCTAATAGCGGCAAATAAATAAATAACAGGGCGTAAAATTAAGCCGCTATTGCGTTGCACACGAATCAGCGAAAACAGCGCCAGTAAAAAGGCGACAACATTCAAACTGCTGGCGACATTCAAATGATCAAAGTGATCGCGCGCTAAATAATTCCAAAGCAATACGCCGTGGCTGACGACTGCCGCTAAGGTAAGTCCCCAACTTAATCGATTCGAGCTTCCTTCAGTAGCAAGTTGACGCCACATGGCACCGGCGCTGGCGAGGTAAAGAAGCAGAGTCAGGACAAGAAGGCTCAGCATGTTGGTTCCCACAGATTAAGTTGTGTAGCTTTTCGACGTTAAGGCTCAAGTATATGCATTGTTGCGGCGAAACCCAATAGGGTTGAGAAACTTCCCTTGATTTACGATATACTTGACGCAATATCATTGTCAGCTAGCAGTAGATGGACAGTATCCCATGTTTGAGAATTTAAGCGACCGTTTGTCGCAGTCATTAAAAAATATCACCGGCCGTGGCCGACTTACCGATGACAATATAAAAGACACCCTCCGAGAAGTGCGTATGGCACTGCTTGAGGCTGATGTTGCGTTACCGGTGGTGCGCGAGTTTATAAAGCGTGTGAAAGAACGTGCGGTAGGTACCGAAGTCAATAAAAGCCTAACGCCGGGCCAAGTGTTCTTGAAAATTGTGCAACAAGAACTTGAACACGCTATGGGTGAAGGCAATGTTCCCCTGAACTTAGCCACGCAGCCGCCTGCTGTGATCCTGATGGCCGGTTTGCAAGGTGCGGGTAAAACTACCAGTGTGGGTAAGCTTGGGCGTTACCTACGCGAGCGCGAGAAGAAAAAAGTTTTAGTGGTTTCTGCGGACGTTTATCGCCCCGCGGCCATCAAGCAGCTAGAAACTCTAGCCGCTGAAGTTGACGTCGAATTTTTCCCGTCATCTACGGACCAAAAGCCGGTGGCGATTGCCGAAGCTGCGATAGCGCATGCTCGGAAAAAGTTTATTGATGTGGTACTCGTCGATACCGCGGGTCGAACCGCGATCGACGATGCAATGATGGCTGAAATTAAGCAGCTGCATGCAGCCATCAAGCCGATTGAAACCTTGTTTGTCGTAGATGCAATGACCGGCCAAGATGCGGCGAATACCGCTAAAGCCTTCAATGAAGCCTTACCGTTGACCGGTGTTGTATTGACCAAAACCGACGGTGATGCGCGTGGTGGTGCAGCGCTTTCTATTCGCCATATTACCGGTAAACCGATTAAGTTCTTAGGGGTTGGTGAGAAGAACACCGCGCTAGAACCTTTTCACCCAGAGCGTGTTGCGTCACGCATACTAGGCATGGGCGACATGCTTTCATTGATCGACGAGCTAGAGCAGAAAGTCGATCGCAGTAAAGCCGAGAAAGTTGCTAAAAAAGTCATGAAAGAAGGCAAGTTCTCACTTGAGGACTTCCGCGACCAGCTAGCGCAAATGCGTGATATGGGCGGCATGATGGGGCTACTCGATAAAATGCCTGGTATGGGAAAAATGGGCGACCAAGTTAAAGGTCAGCTCGATGACAAGATGACGGTGCGAATGGAAGCGATTATTAGCTCTATGACACCCAAAGAACGACAATTTCCAGACTTGATCAAGGGTTCCCGTAAGCGCCGTATTGCCGCCGGCTCGGGAACTCAAGTGCAGGATGTGAATAAACTTCTTAAACAGTTTATGCAGATGCAAAAAATGATGAAGAAAATGAAAGGCGGCGGCATGGCAAAAATGATGCGCAGTATGGGCGGAATGGGTGGTAAAATGCCTCCAGGCATGTTCCCTAAACGCTAGAGAATACTTGCATTCGACAGAAAAATCGGTAGAATTGCCGGGCTCTTCGACCCAGGTCGGAGATTTTTCTATTTACTTAACATTATAAAACTGTATCGAGGAACGTAATGGTAACCATTCGTTTACAACGCGGCGGCGCCAAAAAGCGCCCATTCTACCAGATGGTAGTAACCGACAGTCGCAATGCCCGCGACGGTCGTTTCATTGAAAATCTAGGCTTCTTTAACCCGCTAGCGCGTGGTCAAGAAGAAAAATTACGTGTTGATTTAGAGCGTGTTGACCACTGGGTTGGTCACGGCGCGACTGTATCTGAGCGCGTAGCTAAGCTTTTAAAAGATGCGCGTAGCGCAGCTTAAGTAACGATTTGAAGGGTAACTATGACTACGCCTACTGAACACGTTGTCGTTGGCCAATTAGGCGCGGTGTACGGCGTTAAAGGTTGGATTAAAGTTCAAAGTTACACGGATGACGTTGCTGCCATATTTAATTATCACTCTTGGCAAATTCGTCAACAGGGTAAGTTGCAGGACGTTACAGTCGATGAATGGCGTCGACATAATAAAGGACTGATTGCAAAATTAGCTGGCGTAGAAGATCGTGATGCCGCGCACTTGTTAACAGGTGCCGATATTGTGATCAGCGCTGAGCAATTACCTGAATTGCCAGAAGATGAGTTTTACTGGCGCGATTTGATTGGTATGACTGTCGTTAATACCGACGGCTATAACATGGGAATCGTTGACCAGTTAATGGCCACAGCATCGAATGATGTAATGGTGGTGAAAGCGAATAGCAATGATGCATTTGGTCGGTCTGAGCGCTTGATTCCGTTTATTCAGAGTCAATATGTGCAGCAGGTCGATACTCAAAACAAGCGTATCATTGTGGACTGGCCGTCGGACTTTTAATGGCTGCGAAATTACAGGTAGGCGTTATTACGCTCTTTCCTGAAATGTTTCAGGCAATTTCTGACAACGGTGTAACGGGTAGAGCAGTTCGCGATGGGGTACTCAACATCACGTTGACCAACCCACGAGATTTTACCCAAGACAAACACCGTACCGTAGACGACCGACCTTATGGCGGTGGTCCAGGAATGTTGATGATGGTGCAACCGCTCACAGATGCGATTGCCGAGGTCAAGCAACAACTAGGTGCCAGTACTAAGGTGATTTATTTGTCACCTCAGGGTCGCAAGCTTGATCATGAAGGTGTGCGAGAGCTCGCTGCAAATGACAAGTTGATCCTAATCGCCGGTCGTTATGAAGGCATCGACGAGCGTGTAATAGCGCGACATGTGGATGAAGAATGGTCGATAGGCGATTACGTGTTAAGCGGTGGTGAGTTGCCCGCAATGGTCTTAATTGACAGTGTGGCGCGCTTGATTCCCGGGGTCTTGGGGCATCAAGATTCAGCAACAGAAGATTCTTTTGCAGCTGGGTTACTCGACTGTCCGCATTACACACGACCAGAAGTTTTAGATGGTGAGGCGGTACCACCGATACTATTGAGTGGTAACCACGAAAAAATTAGACGCTGGCGCATGCAGCAAGCTCTTGGTAGAACTTGGTTGCGGCGGCCAGAACTGTTAAATAATCTAGCTCTGACTGACGAGCAGCAGACGTTATTAGATGACTTTATTGTTCATCATGGTGCGAAAACTGACTCGGGTAGTTAATCTAGGCAAGTGAGGCTAACATGGCAAAAGTAAGTCAGAATTTGATCAAAGCGATCGAAGACGAGCAAATGAAAAAAGACCTTCCGGACTATGCTCCGGGTGATACAGTGGTCGTTAATGTTAAGGTTGTTGAAGGTAACCGTGAACGTGTTCAGGCATTTGAAGGCGTGGTTATCGCCAAGCGTAACCGTGGATTGCACTCTGCATTCACAGTTCGCAAAGTGTCAAATGGTGAAGGTGTTGAGCGTACATTCCAAGCGCACAGCCCAATCATCGACAGCATTGTTGTGAAGCGTAAAGGTGCGGTTCGTCGTGCTAAGCTTTACTACCTACGTGAGCGTTCAGGTAAATCTGCACGTATCCGCGAAAAGCTGTAATAAGCGTAAGCTCAAAGAAAGCATCGAAAAACCCGCCAATGGCGGGTTTTTTTATGGCCAAAATAAGGCACAATGAAACCAAGCCGCTTAATTTAGGAGTCTTCATGTCTGAATCGTCCGTTCCATCTCCAGAGGAGAGGCTACAGCAGCTTCGTAACGCCATTGACGAAACGGATAGTGCTTTGCTGAATCTGCTACATCAGCGCAAACAACTTGCCGCCGAGGTGGGCGTTGTTAAACGCTCGCTGGGGCAGCCTTTGTATGTGCCTGAACGTGAAGCCAAATTGCTCAGTGCAAGGCGAGAAGATGCACAAGCCAAAGGACTTTCACCAGATCTCATAGAAGATGTTTTACGCCGTATCATCCGCGAGTCTTACCAGCAACAACAAGCTGCCGATGTTCACCTAGAGCATAAAAAAATCGTGGTTGTCGGGGGGGAAGGTGCGCTCGGTGGGCTATTTGTTGAGCGCTTCCGCGAGGCGGGCGCGGCGGTTCATAGTTTAGATAAAGACGATTGGGCATTGGCCGAGGATTACTGTAATGAAGCTGATTTAGTTCTAATTAGTGTACCGATAGCTGCGACTGAGGCCGTTATCGCGAAACTTCCGCGATTACCTGAGCATTGCATCCTCGCGGATGTCACCAGTGTTAAACAGCAACCGGTGGCGGCTATGTTGCAACAACATCGCGGCCCCGTGGTAGGGTTACACCCGATGTTTGGCCCCCAGTTAGCGACCCTCGCCAAACAGCTGATCGTGGTAACTGAAGGGCGTCACTCCGAGGCGTACCAATGGTTGCTGGAAACGTTGGCCCGTTGGGGCACACAGCTTTATCATACGACTGCATCGCAGCATGACGAAGCAATGGGCTTTATCCAAGTGATGCGGCATTTATCGACCTTTGTTTATGGTACACATTTAGCCGAGGAACAAGCGGATCTGCAGCAACTACTCGATTTAAGTTCGCCGATCTATCGTCTCGAGTTGATGATGGTGGGCAGGTTGTTTGCCCAAGACCCTGACTTGTACGCAGACATTATTTTGGCTCACCCCGAAAACTTCGCCATGTTGCGACGTTACCTCGCAACGTTTGACGAAGTGCTAACGGCAATTGAAGCCGGTGATAAAACAAAGTTTGTGAGTAAGTTCAGGGAAGTAAGTGACTACTTTGGCGAATTTTCCCAGAAATTTCTCGAAGATAGCCAGCGCTTACTTGCTAGCGCCGGCGATGCGCATCAGCTCAGTCAAGTCACTGGGAGCTAGTGGTTTTTGCAGTAAGGTGTTGATACCGACCGCGTCACACTCAGTGGCAAAACTTTCCGGCTTATTGCCGGAAATCATTGCAGTGGTGGGTGTTGCCGCGCCAAGTTTATCACGAACCTTACAGTACAGTTCGACACCGTTAAAATCGGGGAGCTGATGGTCAAGTAGCACGAGATCGGGTTGCTGCGCCACAATTAAATCAAAAGCTTCCTGCCCGGTCAGAGCAGTATGAATCTTTGCTTCGGGAAAGTGCGCGAGCATTGCTTTCATGACTTCGAGTGAAATAACATCGTCATCGACGATCACTACATTTACGGATTCAGTTGTCATGTAGGCCTCCTTTTTGATGCGTCACTTAACATTAACAAAGTATCGCTTGAAAGAGTATGCATGGGTGGAGTTTATCATGGTTAAAGTTTGGGACAGTTTCGTGCGAGGCTATCATTGGCTGTTGGTCATCGGTGTGGTTTCCTTATGGTGGACGGCTGAATATGGTTTCATGGAATGGCACTTTCGCACGGCTTTTGTGGTGGGGGCGCTACTGATAAGTCGGCTCGTATGGGCAGTGTTTGGGAGCTCTAACGCTCGTTTTAGTGCTTTTGTAAAAAGCCCAAAGGCGGTCGTGCGACATGTACAAGAACTTCGTTCTCGCTCGTATCAACCCGGCGCGACCCATAATGCAGCAGGCGGTTGGGCGGTACTCGCGCTCTGGTTGGTGTTGGCCATACAGCTTAGTACTGGGCTGTTTGCCACCGATGATATTTTCTACTCTGGACCTCTGGCGAGCTTGATCGATAGTGATCTTCAAGGCCTGATAACAGATGTTCATGAAATCAATTTTAATGTTCTGTTAGCGCTTATTGCGGTGCATATCCTGGCGATTCTGGTGTATCAGTTACGTGGAGTGAATTTAGTTAAAGCAATGATTCATGGTAAGCGTAACGTGCAGCATCAGCCAAATGTCTCAGCGGCCTGGTGGGCATGGCTACTGGCAGCGGTGATTGCTGCCAGCGCATGGTACTTTTGGGGTTAGTTTAATCTTTGTACTGGTCGTGACAGCCTTTACAGTTTTTAGCCGCGGCCATAAAAGCTTGGCGTATCTGCCCTTGATCACCTGACTGGGCCGCTGCCATCAAGGTATCAGCATCAGTTTGCAATTGCGCCGCGCGCTCTTGGAAGTCGTCCCAATTGTCCCAAATAGCCGGCAGGGCATCGGTATTGTTACCCGGCATGGCCCCTTCTTGAGCAAAACCAACCCAAGGAACGGAAGCTAATTTGCTGAAGTTCTCTGCACGCTCAGTAAAAATAGCGAGGTCAAAAGGCATATCGCCTTTAATCATATCGCCCATGTAGGCGAAATTATTTTGCATTACAGATAACGCTTTTTGGCGATACTCAACGGCTTTGTCAGCGTCATTAAAAGCGTGCTGGGCAACAACGGTTGCGCTGGCTACGGTTGCGGCAAGAATTAAAGATGTGCGTAAGGCTTTCGAAAACATAAGCGCTTTACCTTCTTTGTGAGTGATTGAATTGACGTCTATTTAAATACTACAACGCTTTACCGACATATCTAAGCTGTTTATCCCTTATTGGATTGCATTCAACTCATCGCAGCCGTTAATGTAAGCTAACGACAAAAGTATAAAACCAGAATTTCACAACAGACCAACCTTATTAAGGGGACGCCGATGATTAGCAGTAACCGCCTCAGCAAGCTGGCGGTTGCGATGTGTGCAGCGCTACCAGCGCTAGTTTCAGCATCGCAAACCACCACTGTGCAAGGGTTGCACGACAACTCGTCAAGCTACGTTGCATTGCAAAATGCCACGATTATCACCGAGCCCGGAAAAACCATCGAGAATGCTACGCTGGTGATCCGTAACGGTAAAATTGAGCGCATTAACCAAAACAACCGCGCACCCGAAGGGGCTCGTGTCATCGACTTATCAGGCCATACGGTGTACCCAGGCTTTATCGATGCTTACAGTAATTATGGTGTACCTGAGCCGAAAAAAGAGCAGCGTGGGCCATGGTTCTCAACTCGCCCTGAATATAGTAACAAGCGCGAAGGTGGGAACGCGGCAAACGACGCTATTCACTCACAGTTAGAATGGGTGAACGAAGCGGCGAGTGATGCCAAGGCTGCCAATGACTACATTGAGCAAGGCTTTACCGCAGTGCAAAGTGCTCGCCTAGACGGTATTTTCCAAGGACAGGCGGTGACGCTGTCGCTCGCCGACAAGATTGCCAACAATGTGGTTTACCTTGCCCAAGGCCGTCACTTTGGCTCGTTTGATAAAGGTTCGTCGCAACAGCAATATCCGAGTTCATTAATGGGCTCAATCGCACTGATTCGCCAGACTTTGTCTGATGCCAATTGGTACGAAGAAGCGCAAGGGAAAAATGCCTACAACGGTCCCGTAGAGTACAACGCCGCATTGGCAGAGCTAGGCCCGATTGAGCAAGAGGGTATGGTTTTCACTGTTTCTGATGACAAGTCATTGCTGCGCGCACACAGTGTATTTAGTGAGTTTGATGTGCCGGTAACCTTTGTTGGTTCAAACTACGAATATGCGCGCCTTGATGCGATTAAAGAGACGAACTCAACACTGATTCTGCCTCTGAACTTTCCCGCGGCACCAGAAGTGTCAGGCGTTAATGACCATCTAGATGTAGAGCTTGCTGATTTACGCCACTGGGAGCGTGCGCCGGGTAATGCGGCGGCACTATCGGCTGCTAACATCGACTTTTCATTTACCTTGCATCAATTGAAAAGCGCCAGCGACTTTTGGCCCAACTTACGTAAAGCTGTACAGCACGGCTTAAGTAAAGAGCGAGCTTTAGCAGCGCTTACCACAGTTCCAGCTCGTATCGCTGGGGTTGCCGATAAAGCAGGTAAAATTGCGCCTGGTTATATGGCTGACTTAGTAGTTGCTGAAGGTGACTTGTTTACTGACGGTAGTATTAAATCAGTTTGGCTACAGGGCACTGAAAAAGAACTCGCTCCGCTACGCAAAGCCGATTTTAACGGCTCAATCAATGCTACCATCGCTAACCAAGAGGTAGTGTTTGAGTTGCAAGGCGACGATAAAGTAGGTGGTGCGTTGGTGATTGGCGACGCGCGCTCGAAGTTACGTGCAAGTCGTCGTGATGAAAGCAGCCTATCGTTTGTGGTCGACTCCGACTTTGCCGGTGTTGAGGGGGCGTGGCGCGTCGAGTTAGAGCAAACCGCCGAGCGTACCTATGCCGGTGTTGCGATTGGCCCTGACGGACGAGAATTGAGCTTTGAAGGACGTCGAGAGGCGGCTGCTGAGCAGACTAATAACGGTGAAGGTGCAAATGTTGCCGCCACTGATTATGTCAGTCGTTTAACCTATCCAAATGTCGCTTATGGTCTTGATGGCCTTCCTGAGCGTCAAAACCTGCACATTAAAAATGCCACCGTTTGGACCGCCGACGAGCAAGGTATTCTTGAAGATGCCGACGTATTAGTTCGTGACGGTAAATTTTACCGCGTCGGGCAAGACTTACGTACACCTTCTGGCTATACCGTCATCGATGCCACAGGTATGCATGTGACGCCAGGAATCATCGATGAGCACTCACATATTGCTATCGACCGTGGCGTCAACGAATCATCAGAAGCTATTACCGCCGAAGTTCGCATTGGCGATGTGGTTAATCCCGATGATATTCATATCTATCGCTCGCTCGCGGGCGGCACGACCATGGCGCAGTTGTTGCACGGCTCAGCAAACCCGATTGGTGGGCAAGCGCAGGTGATTAAATTGCGTTGGGGTGCAACTGCAGATCAAATGAAGTTTGATGCAGCGCCGCCGTCGATCAAGTTTGCCTTAGGTGAAAACGTTAAACAGAGCCGTTACCCTTCTTGGTTGAGCACTCGCTATCCGCAAACACGGATGGGTGTTGAAACACTGATGCGTGACGGGTTCACCGCAGCCCTTGAATACCGTGAGCGCATGCAGGCGTACGAGAAACTGAGTCGCAGTGAGCGCGCTAAGACAGCGGCGCCGCGTCCTGACTACCGGTTACAAACGTTACTCGAAATTTTGGAGCGTGAGCGCTTCGTTCATGCGCACAGCTATGTACAGTCAGAAATTTTGATGTTGTTACGGTTAGCCGAAGACTTTAACTTCACTTTGACCACGTTCACGCACATCTTAGAAGGCTACAAAGTGGCTTCAGAGATGGCCAAACATGGTGCGGGTGGCTCGTCGTTCGCAGACTGGTGGGCCTACAAGTTCGAGGTTTATGATGCGATTCCGCAAAATGCTTGCTTGATGTCTGAAAAAGGCGTTCTGACCAGTATTAACTCGGATAGTAACGATTTACAGCGTCGCCTGAATACAGAAGCTGCGAAGTCAGTCACTTATTGTGGCATGTCTGAGCATGAAGCACTGAAAATGGTCACGTTGAATCCAGCGAAGCAGCTAAAAGTTGACCAGTATGTCGGTAGTATTACCGAAGGTAAGCATGCTGACTTCGTGATTTGGAATAACCATCCACTAAGTTCCTATGCACGTGTAGAACAAACTTGGATTAATGCGCGCAATTATTTCAATCGTGAGCGTGATCAAGAGTTACGTGTCGCGTTGCAAGAAGAGAAGCAAGCGTTAATGCAACAAGTTCTGGCTGACCCGTCGGCTAGCAAAGGTGCAGAAAATGGCTACAAGCGTGAACAACCAAGCTGGCATTGCGATACTGAGCATGACACATGGTTACAAACCTTTACTGCGCATAGCCACGGAGGACACTAATAATGAAAAAATTAATGACAGCAGTTGCTGCTGCAAGCCTTACCCTAAGTGCTGCAGCGCA
The DNA here is from genome assembly GCF_902806985.1 of Pseudidiomarina piscicola. GTDB lineage: Bacteria > Pseudomonadota > Gammaproteobacteria > Enterobacterales > Alteromonadaceae > Pseudidiomarina > Pseudidiomarina piscicola. The sequence goes on along the minus strand of NZ_CADCXY010000001.1, from coordinate 938,684 downwards.
TGACATTGTTCCGGGTGAGCCACAACAACAGCCTATCCTGCTACAAGGTGGTACGGTTTACACCGTTGTAAATGGCGTTAAGGAAGATACCGACTTACTTTTGGTGGATGGCAAAATTAGTGCCATTGGTAAAGACTTAGCAACCCCAGAAGGCGCTCAAGTTGTTGATGTATCGGGTAAGCATTTGTATCCAGGTGTCATTGCGATGGATACCACCTTGGGTTTGAAGGAAATCGAAGCCGTGCGAGCGACGGAAGACTCAGAGGAAACAGGCGCGATTACTCCGGAAGTGAGTGGTCATGTTGCCTATAACCCTGACTCAGAAGTCATTCCGACGATTCGGTATAATGGTATTTCTCACGCACAAGTAGTGCCACAAGGCGACCTTATAGCGGGTCGTTCGAGCCTGTTGCAGTTAGACGGCTGGACCTACGAAGACGCCGGTGAGCGCCTCAATGTCGGGGTTCACGTAAACTGGCCGCGGGTTGGTGTAAGTAGTTCATGGTGGGAGACACGTTCACCTGCAGAACAACGTAAAGCCAACGCGGAAGCTCGTAAGAATTTAAAGCGTGCTTTCATTGAAGCAAAAGCCTATTACGATGCAAAACAAGCCGGTGAGTTAAATGGCACCGATTTACGTTGGGAAGCCATGCTGGGTCTGTTTGATGGCAGCGGCACACTTTATGTTCATGCCAATGATCAACGCCAAATCCAAGAAGCGATGACGTTAACCAAAGAGTTCGGTTTCGACTGGGTGTTAATGGGTGCGCGTGACGCTTGGCGCATGGCTGATACCCTTGCCGAGGCCGATGTGCGAGTGGTCTATGGCGCTCCCTTTGGTTTGCCATCACGCCATGATGAAGCCTTTGATCAGGCATTCTCAACGCCAGCGGCGCTTGCCGACGCAGGTGTCGACTTCGCGATTAGTTACCCTGGTTATTGGGATGTCCGTAACTTGCCATTTGCCGCGGGCAACGCTGTTGCGTATGGGTTAGATAAAGACGCTGCTTTGCGTGCGATTACACTAACCCCAGCAGAGTTTATGGGCGTGGCTGATCGTGTTGGCTCGCTAGAAGTGGGCAAACAGGCGACGGTGGTTATCTCCGCCGGCGACTTATTGGACCCAATAGGACAGAACGTCGAAATGCTGTTTATTGAAGGACGCATGGTTGATCTGAATAACCGTCACCTGCAGCTTTACAATAAATATCAGCAGAAACCTTAATTTTCTGGTTTCAGGTTTAAATTTTGAGACATTAAAAGCCGGTCAATAATTGACCGGCTTTTTTGTCTGTGTCTTTATATTTTTTGTTTCAGTGCTTGTGTTTACAGGCGTCAGTTGGCACTATTTACAACTGTCTAATCAAATAATAACAAGCAAGTAGGTGAACAATGTCGATTACTCGTCATGTTTCAAGCGATGGTAAAGAACTAATCATAGCCGTACATGGAAAGTTTGACTTCGGACTAGTTCACGAATTTCGACGCGCATACAGTTCTATTGGTGATGAAAAGCCGACAATCTATATTGATTTGCGCGAGACGGAATATTTGGACAGCTCAGCATTGGGGATGCTATTAAACATGCGCAAAGCCGTATGTGACAATGTAAAGGGCATTCATATTATAAATAGTCGGCCTGAAGTTAAAAACATTCTCGATATTTCCCGCTTCGACAAGTTATTTACCATCGAATAGCGCTCACCTCGCAGAGGCAAAGCCATGCTGCAGCCAGCCCAGCAAATTGTAGTCGACATTTATGCGGACGAATCGGAATTTTCCCGCACGGTGCTCGCTGAACTTAAGCGTCTGGAAATTGCCCGACGAATTAAGGTCAAACCTTTTACAGCATGGCGAGCGAATAAAGCGCTGGTTCATCCAACCATCGTTATTTCTGCTACAGACGTGGCAGAGCTGCACAAGTCGTTACGTTTCCCGCAACAGTTACTGATTGTTCCAAAGGCGCTTGCCAATGGTATCTGGCAGCGCTGGCAGGGGGATACCATTGCTTGGCCTGAATCCGTTGAGGTTTTGTTCAAACGTCTGCAGCTTATGGCACATGGTTTTAATACGGCTCGGCAGTTAAACGCAGTTCGCGATAGTCTCATTTGGCATACCCAAAGAGTCGAGCGTGAACATGAATTGGTTGAGCATATCTTTCGCAATGCGCTGAGCCGAAACTTCACCCATTATAAGCATATCCGCACACTGCTAACGCCCGCCTCAAAGTTCAATGGTGACTTATGTTTGATCGCGCCAGGGCACCTCGGAAATCTGTACGTACTAATGGCTGACTTTACGGGGCATGGCTTGGCTCCTGCGACGGGTGCTTTGCCGCTTTCGCAAGCATTTTTCGCCATGGCAGACCGCAGCGTATCCGTTGCTGAAATGGTGATTGAGTTCAACTATCGGTTAAATCGCCTGCTGCCTAGCGATATGTTTTGTGCCTGCTTCTTGCTTGAGCTGTCCGCCAATGGTGAATGGTTAACGTACTGGAATGGTGGTATGCCGCCGGCTTTAGTATTCGGTTCTGATGGTATTGTGAAACACCGCTTAACTGCGCAACATATGGCGCTGGGCGTGCTTACGGTGGAAGAGTTTGATAGTCAGGTCGCGACGATAAGAACCACCAAAGATGACGCTATTGCATTGTTTACCGATGGAGTCATTGAAATGTTAAGCCAGAAGCGCGAGTTTCTGGGGATGGACGCTTTGGAAGATTTAATTCAGACTTACCCAAAGCGCGACGACTTTAACACTCTAATATCAGAGCTCGAAAACTTTCGCGGAAATCAGCCGCTGCACGACGATCTTTCTTTGGCTATTTTAGAGTGCCGTCCGACCGGGCTGGTGCGCCAACAGCATGACGGTGAAGTGGAGGCCTTACCTTTCACTTTCACTACCGAGCTGCAGGCGGATGAACTCAAGCGTATCGATGTAATTACCGCGGTACTTGGCATTATCGGGCGACTACCAACGTTACATGGCCACCGTACAACTATCTACTTGCTGCTTGCTGAAGTTTTTAACAATGCCTTAGAACACGGGTTACTGGGGTTAGACTCACGCATGAAAAACGATCCCGAGGGCTTTGCGTATTACTACCAACTACGCATTGAGCGTTTGCAAGAGCTGGAATCGGGTTCGATTAGTATTGCAGTACGTTATGATCACGCGCAAAACTACCTGCATTTCACCGTACGAAATTCAGGGCGTAAATGGGAGGCTCCGGCATTGCCAGCAATAGATACGACGCATAAGCCCTACGGACGTGGACTCGATTTATTACAAAAACTTGCGCACGACTTACGCTGGCAAAACCAAGGGCGTGAAGTTTCTTTTGGTTATCAGTTAACCGCCGGCTAATTTCACTTTAAAGCCCTGCTGCTCGAGAAATGCTTTACTCGCTTCGCGTTGGTCGCCTTGTAGTTCAATCGTGTTATTTTTAACACTGCCACCGACGCCACATTGTTTTCGCAGTTGTTTCGCGTAGTCAGCGAGTAGCTCAGCTTCAGTGGGTAGATCAAAAATCACGGTGACACCTTTGCCTTTTCGCCCTTTGGTCTGACGCTGAATACGAACGGCCGTGCTCTTATCGATAGCTGTGTCGGCGACTGAGGCGTCTTCTGGTGCCTGTTCAGAAGCCTCGAAACCTAAGTTTTTTAGTTGATCAGATAAGCTCGACACAAAAACCTCTTGTTTTGATATTGGAATAAATAGCGATATTGTTATATATTTTTCGAATAAGTAACTTATTCGGAAACCGCCATGAAATTGCAGCAGCTGCGTTATATTGTTGAAGTATTAAATCATAACCTGAATGTTTCAGCGACCGCTGAAAGTCTATTTACTTCACAACCCGGTATTAGTAAGCAAGTAAGGATGCTTGAAGACGAACTAGGGATACAAATATTTGAGCGCAGTGGCAAACACCTGACGCATGTCACCACTGCCGGCGAGCAGGTGATTACGATAGCGCGCTCAATACTTGATCAAGTCGATAATATTAAGGCCGTTGCCAGCGAGCATACCATGCCAGATCAGGGGCGGCTAAGCATCGCTACCACACATACCCAAGCACGTTACGCGCTACCGAAAAAAATTAAGCAGTTCATGGAGCGTTACCCAAAAGTTTCATTGCACATGCACCAGGGTTCGCCTGAGCAGATAAGTACGGCTGCGGCAAAGGGTAAAGCTGACTTTGCCATTGCCACTGAGGCCATGCATCTGTATCAAGAGTTGGTAATGCTACCTTGCTACCACTGGAACCGCTCGATAATTGTCCCACAAGGGCATCCACTGACTAAGGTCGGAAAGGTAAGCATCGAACAGTTGAGCGCTCAGCCGATTGTCACCTATGTACATGGCTTCACGGGTCGTTCAGAGCTTGACCGTGCCTTCAAGGAAAGCGGCCTAGAGGCGAATGTGGTATTTACAGCCACCGATTCTGACGTTATCAAAACCTATGTTCGGTCTGGCTTAGGGGTTGGCGTGGTTGCTTCTATGGCGTTTGATGCAGAAGCGGACAAAGGGTTAGTTGCTATACCAGCGGCTCATTTGTTTGCGCCAAGCACCACGAAAATTGGTTTTCGCAAGGGCACTTTTTTACGAAGTTACATGTTTGAGTTTATTGAAACCTTTGCGCCACATTTAAGTAAGACGGTGGTAGAAGAGGCGATGCAACAGCGCACTCAAGAAGCTGTTGATCGCCTATTTGCTGATATTAAACTACCAACTTTATGAGTTGATTAACATTCGATAATGTTTACTGCCAAGCCACCGCGGGCGGTTTCTTTATACTTGGTTTTCATATCATTACCGGTGTCCCACATGGTTTTGATTACTTTATCCAGTGAAACCTTATGATCACCGCTGCCGCGAAGGGCTAAGCGTGCCGCATTAATGGCTTTAACGGAGCCCATCGCATTACGTTCAATGCACGGCACCTGTACGAGTCCACCCACAGGATCACAAGTTAAGCCTAAGTTATGCTCCATACCTATCTCGGCAGCGTTTTCGACATTGCTGACACTACCGCCCATAAGCTCGGCGAGCGCTCCGGCTGCCATTGAGCAGGCGACGCCAACTTCACCTTGACAGCCTACTTCGGCACCTGAGATTGAGGCGTTTTTCTTGTAAAGAATACCGATCGCAGCCGAGGTGAGAAGGAACCTAACTACCGTCTCTTCATCGAGCGGGGCGATGAATCGATCCGCGTACTTCATAACCGCTGGAATAATTCCCGCAGCACCATTGGTTGGCGCAGTAACTACGCGGCCCCCGGCTGCGTTTTCCTCATTCACTGCTAAGGCGAACAAATCGACCCAGTCCATCGTTAACATAGGGTCTGTGGACTTTTCGTTGCGTAGCCGCTGATAAAGATCTGGTGCGCGACGACGAACCTTGAGTCCGCCGGGTAAAATACCTTCGGTTTTGGTGCCGCGGTCGATGCAGTCATCCATCGTATTCCAGATATGCATTAATCCTTTACGGATCTCAGCCTCACTTCGGAAAACTTTTTCATTGGCGAGCATCAGTGAGCTAATCCGTAACCCATTTTCACTACACTGGCTTAGCAACTCAGCGGCAGAATCGAAAGGATAGGGAATTGGCTTACTTGATTGTTCAATAGCTTCTTCTAAGGTTTCATCAAAATCGGCATCACGCACAATAAAGCCACCGCCGATCGAGTAATACAGGTCTTTGTAGATGACTTCATCGCCTGCCAGAAGACGCAGCTCCATCGCATTGGCGTGACGCGGCATGGTTTTACGGCGGTGGAAAGTAATGGCTCCGGACTTTGGAAAGTCGACTTCGTGTTCACCGAGTAATTTAAGCTTTTGGGTTTGTTCGGTGTTGGCAAGAAAGTCATCGACAGTGGTGGTATCCACGGTTTCAGGATCTTCGCCGGCAAGACCTAAAATAACTGCTTTACCGGTACCGTGCCCCTTACCGGTTTGACCTAACGAGCCAAATAGTTCCACTTGCACTGTGGTGGCTTGCTTAAGGTGTCCGGCTTGGTCTGCTGCTTTCAAAAACTCTAGCGCTGCACGCATTGGACCTACGGTATGCGAACTTGATGGGCCAATGCCCACTTTGTAGATATCAAAAACACTGATCATAAGTCGTATCGTTAACCTATTAGTTGAGAGAACGAAAAAGCGAATGTCGCTCAGGATACACGTGATCGGCCAGTTCACGCAAAATTCCAGCCGTAGCACCCCAGATATTTCTATGCTGATATGGAATAAAGTATATCTGATCGTACAAAAAACGCTGCAAACGGTAAGCAAAGTGCTCACGTTGATGTAAAACGTGTTGCAGCGGGACGGTGAAAATCTCGGCGACTTCATGTGGATCGGCACGAAAAGGTTGTTGCGGCTCAATGAATGCAACATAGGGGCGTATCAGGAAATTACTAATCACCGGGTAGTCTTGCAGTTGCCCAACCAATGTTACGGCACTTGGGTCTAGGTCTATTTCTTCGTGGGCTTCTCGCAATGCGGTTTCATAGAGTGAGCGATCACTATGTTCCTGACGTCCCCCTGGGAAGCTAATTTGTCCGGCATGATGCCGTAAGTTAGCAGCTCGCTGGGTAAGCACCACGTGGAGCTCGTCATCGCGTTGCCATAAACCGATGAGCACCGCTGCGGGGCGCAACCGTTTTTGCGTCACACGAGGCTGTTGGCGCGGCGCATGTAGCTGAAAACGGTGGAGGAACTCATCGCGGGTCATGATTCGCTGGACTCTTGTGTGGCGGCCAGCACCGGTACAATTTTGGCTACCTTATCTAAGGTTTCTTGGTATTCTTCTTCACCGTTGGAATCAACGACTAAACCACCGCCAGCCCAGCAGTAGATGTGCTCGGAGCTGGCCACCAAAGTACGAATGGCGATATTGGTATCGCTTTCGCCATGTTGCGATATGTAGCCGAAGCTACCGCAATAAAAGCTGCGCCGTTGCGGCTCAAGCTCATCAATGATTTCCATCGCCCGAATTTTTGGCGCTCCGGTTATCGATCCGCCGGGAAAGCAAGCAGCGATAAGGTCAAGCGCAGTAGCGTTTGCCTGCAACTGGCCTTCGACCGTGCTGACCAAATGGTGAACTGCCGGATAGCTTTCAATGGCAAACAATTTCGGCACGTTGACGCTGCTAGGCAAGCACACTTTACTGAGGTCGTTACGTAATAAGTCTACAATCATGACATTTTCTGCACGATCTTTTGTTGCCGAACGTAACTCATCAGCGAGTGCTTGGTCACTCGCTTCGCTATCGCCACGTGGTCGAGTACCTTTAATAGGCTTAGTTTGCACACTCCCCGCCGGGCTGACGTGCAAAAAACGCTCTGGAGAATGGCTTAACAATGCGCCTTGCGGTAGTCGCATAAACGCCGAAAAAGGTGCTTTATTGGCTTCTCTTAGGTACTGATAGGCAGCCCAAGCATCGCCATTAAACGACGCTTTAAAACGCTGTGCGAGGTTAATTTGATAGCAATCGCCGCTGTGTAGATAGTCCTGAACTTGGTTAAATTTTGCTTGGTAGTCAGCGGCGGTCATATTACTTTGCCATGCTGACGTCAGTTGAAAGTTATAAGTTGCGGCGTCGTTTTGCTGCTGTGCGTGCCAGAATTGTTCTAACTCTGCCAGTTGCTGCGCGGGCGCGACTAACCAGGTGGTATGGGTTTGCCGACAGCGGACTAAAGCTTGTGAGTATAAACCTATTGCGATATCCGGTAGCGCTATATCGCTATCGGCATGGTTGGGTAGTTGTTCGAGGGCGCGCCCAGCGTCATAGCTAAAAGCCCCTGCCAGGCCTCCTTGAAAGGGCACCTTGCTGGGGCCTTGGTAATCGGGCAATTGTGCCAGCAACGACTGTAAAGCTTGTGGCCAATCGGTGATGTCCGTGAGCACCTGTTCCGGCTGGCGGAAGATAAAGTCATAACGACTGTTAGGGTGATCACAGCTATCGAGGAATAACGCCCAAGGCTCGTCGGCAACCGCTGAAAACAGCGTATTAAAATCAGATTTTAAATCAACAACGACGGCGGTAATCGACACGGCTAGATAACTCCAAACTAGTTTTCCGTTAGCTTAACATAAGCCATCTGAAAACTGGTCAGCGTGCGATGAAAACGCTATCATAACCGGCAATTGTAACCCGAGGACATAGAGGTAGTCATGGCCATCATTCGGCAAGCGGATTTCATCGAAAGCATCGCAGATGCATTGCAATATATTTCCTATTATCACCCCTTAGATTTTGTTCAAGCATTGGAAAAGGCGTATCACAAAGAGCAAAGTGACGCGGCGAAAAACGCAATTGCGCAGGTGTTGACGAACTCACGTATGGCGGCCCAAGGACATCGACCGATTTGCCAAGACACCGGTATTGTCACCTGCTTCGTTAAAGTAGGTATGGCAGTGCAATGGGACAAAACCGATATGACGGTGCAACAGATGGTCGATGAAGGCACGCGTCAAGCATATACGAACCCAGAAAATCCGCTACGCGCCTCTATTGTTGCCGATCCCGCTGGGAAACGGACAAACACCGGAGATAACACCCCTGCGGTGGTTCATATCGATATGGTACCAGGCGATAAAATCGAAGTGATGATCGCAGCCAAGGGCGGAGGCTCGGAAAATAAATCGAAGATGGTGATGCTGAACCCAAGTGATTCGATTGCCGACTGGGTGGTGGAAACCATGCCAAAACTCGGTGCCGGTTGGTGTCCACCGGGTATGATTGGTCTCGGTATCGGTGGTACGGCAGAAAAATCTGCGGTGCTGGCAAAAGAAGCGTTGATGGACCCGGTAGACATTCAAGAGTTGCTTGATCGTGGGCCACAAAATGCCGAAGAAGAGCTGCGTCTAGAGATTTATCATCGCGTCAATAAATTAGGCATTGGCGCACAGGGGCTTGGCGGTGTCACTACCGTCATGGATGTGAAGATCAAAACAGCGGCAACCCATGCGGCCTCAAAGCCTGTTACCTTAATTCCCAACTGTGCGGCGACCCGGCATGCACACTTTACTTTAGACGGCTCAGGAGCCGCGGATCTGCAACCGCCGAAAGTAGAAGACTGGCCTGATATTACCTTTGAGCTGGGCGATGATGCGCGTCGCGTTAACCTCGATGAAATTACACAAGCCGATATTGAAACCTGGAAAACCGGTGAAACCGTATTGTTGTCAGGCAAGATGCTTACCGGTCGTGATGCCGCTCATAAGCGTATTAAAGATATGCTAGATAAAGGCGAGACCTTACCAGTCGACTTTAAAAATAAATTCATTTATTACGTCGGACCGGTTGATCCTGTTGGCGACGAAGTGGTTGGGCCTGCCGGGCCAACTACAGCTACACGGATGGATAAATTTACTGATTTGATGCTCGATAAAACCGGTATTTTAGGCATGATAGGCAAAGCCGAGCGCGGGCCTGCAACGGTCGAAAGTATCAAACAACATAAAGCAGTCTATTTGATGGCGGTAGGAGGTGCGGCTTATTTAGTTGCGAAAGCCATTAAACAGGCCAAGGTGGTTGCCTTTGAAGACTTAGGCATGGAAGCTATTTACGAATTCGATGTTGAAGACATGCCCGTGACAGTAGCGGTGGACAGTAGCGGCGAGAATGCTCATGAAACCGGCCCTGCGATTTGGCGTGTGAAGCTGGAAGCTACCGATGCTTAATCTGCTAATTTGGCAATGGCTGGTGGCCGGGGCTGGCGCGTGCATTCTGGGGCTGTTGATTGGCTGGGCGTTGCAACGTCCTAAGCTTGCCCAGCTACAGCAACAGATGGGCCACCAACAAACGGTGGCCGGGCAACGCGAGCAGCAATTAGAGCAAGAGCTCGAACGCTCTGAGCAGCGCTTGCAACAGACCGAGCAACAGCTGGTGCAGGTGCAACAGCAACGCAGCCAGTTGCAGGCGGACCTTGCTGCATCGCAAAGTAAATTGGAAAGTACGCTCAAGCATGCAGAAGAAAAGCAAAAACTGTTAGAAGCCAGCGAAGAACGTATGAAAAAAGAGTTCGAGCGCTTGGCTCAACAGATTTTCGAGCAAAAGTCTGAGCGCTTGCAGCAACATAGTAAAACCACACTTGAAACCACTTTAGCCCCTTTTAAGCAACAACTTGATGCGTTCAAGAAACAAGTGGAATCACAGTATACGGAAGAGCTAAAACAACGGGCTTCGTTAACTCAGCAAATCACTTCATTGCAGGATCTAAACAAACAAATGGCATCGGAAGCCGAAGCGTTAACCAAAGCATTGAAAGGTGATACCAAAGCTCAAGGGAATTGGGGTGAGGTCGTACTCGAGCGTATCCTTAATCAATCGGGGTTACGTGAAGGTAATGAATACGAAACGCAAAGTCATCATCGTGATGAAGATGGCAAATCGTTTAAGCCCGATGTTGTGGTGCATTTGCCGAACGACAAAGACGTCGTCATCGACTCTAAAGTCTCTTTGGTTGCCTATGAGCGCTACTTTAATAGCGACGATGAGCAATTACGTGAAGCGGCTTTAACCGAGCATGTGAATTCATTACGTGCGCACATCAAAGGCCTCGGAAAGAAGAATTATCAGCAGCTTGAAGGTGTTCGAACACTTGATTACGTGTTGATGTTTATTCCAATTGAGCCGGCGTTTTTGCTTGCTGTTGATCGTGATCCAGAGCTCATTCGTCTGGCGCTAGATAATAATATTATGCTGGTAAGCCCGACCAACTTGTTGGTTGCGCTAAGAACTGTGAATAATATTTGGCAGTATGAATATCAGAACCGTAATGCGCAGCAAATTGCGACCGATGCGGGTAAGCTTTACGACAAGTTTGTCGGCTTTACTGAAGACATGCAAAAAATCGGTAACAGCCTAGATGCAGCGCGTAAGAACTACGATGGTGCAATGAATAAACTCTCAAGTGGTCGCGGCAACTTGGTCGGGCGCGTTGAGAAGTTTAAGGAGATGGGAGTACAGACTTCGAAGAAGTTGGATACTAAATTATTGGATGACGATAGCGAGGCTTAACTCGCTATCGTTTCGCCTCGCCAACTTAACTTTGCGACTCAGCAAATACTTGATTTAAATACGCCGCAATACGAACTCCGCCCTGTTGCAAACGTTGTTTCATCGTCGGTGTGTAGCTGTAAACATAATCCCAAGCTAAGTAAGGCTCATCTGTTTGCGGATAGATCTCATCGCGCAGCTTTGAACTTTCATTAATCCACTGATAAGGATCAGGAGTGGCCCACTGTTGTGCTTGCTGCGGCGTTATTTTGCGCTGCAGCCAATGCGAAAACTCGGAGTAAGAAAGCTTCTGGTGCTCGACTAAACCTGAATCCCAGACCCGGTGTAAGTTGCTCTGCTCACCGAAAAAGGTCACTTTGACGTCATTTCCACCACGATCGTTTAACGCGGCAGAACCTACATGCAAGGGTTGATGTAAGTCACCAATAATATGCACGATAAAGCGTAGCGCAAGTTGCTTGTCTTCGTGACGAGCAGACGTATCTTTTAAGGTGGCCGTAAAATCTTTCAATGCGCTCATGGCATCACCTTGTGGCGGGCAATCTTCGGCATCATAGGTATGCGGTTGATTGAGCGTTACGTAGTGAAATGGCCCAGCCGTTTGCTGCCAAAAATCACTTGGGTTTGAGCGCATTTCATCTGCGTAAGTTGATGCTTCCGCCAATGATTCGGGCCCAAGCAGGTCACGAATAGCGGCACGTGCAGCATCACTAAGGTAAGCACTGGCAATTTTACCAGTGATACGATGTCCGGTTTTTCCCCATGCTTGTGCATCGGTAGAGTAGAAAGTGCTAGAGCAGGCCAATACGATAGCGACAGAGGTTGCTAATGACAAAGAAGAAACTTTCATAGTAAAAAAGCCATGGTTGATGAACAAAGTGATAGAAGATTTGTAGGGGCTATTTTACGGGTTCCGTGGCATAAGCCAACGATCTTTTGCGGTACGGAACTTGAGGTCTTCAATGACTTGCGGAATCGCACTATTAATTTTATCAATAGCCTTTCTTCCCCACGGTGTCGCCGCACAGCCGACAGCCCCCTCTACTGGCTGTTCATAGTTTTGTTTGATAGGCATAAAAACCAAGTCGATCGGCAAGATATCGTTGTGGTAGTTCAACAAAATTGGGTAATCGATCGCAAAATCAAGGCGTTCGGCATTCACCATCGCAAGCATATTGGCGTTCGCATTACGGCCTGATATTTCGCTAAAACGTGAGGTGTTGTGCAGAAACCTATCAATGTAGGGTTGCAAGCTGCCATAGGCGCGCCCCAACGGCTGGCCAAATCGATAATCACCAGTTTTTAATAACTCAACAAGATCAACCGGATTACCAAACCGCCGTTCGAACTCTTTTGCGAGCTCCGGACGGGTAATGATGCCGTGCGCCGGATATTCAAGAGTTGCGTTAGAGAAATAGACAAAGTCGGTGTCTTGCGCGCGCTTTATTAAGCAGGGGAAGCACAAGTTTTTACCCTGCCGAATAAGGGCTGCGATGCGACTTTGCGGATAGCGTAGAACACTTTGGCTGGTTTCTGGAAGGGCTCGAGCAAACGCATCAATCATAAGGTCACAGACACCCTGATCAGCGAGGTATCCGTCTGCAATATGGAACGGAGGGGCATGGTTAACGCCCCAAACAATCTCATCCTCGTTGGCCTGCAGGTTTGGCAGTAGTCCAACGAACAGCAATAAGCTTAATGTAAGATGACGTACCAAGTGCACGATTTGCTTCCTGATAGCTAACAGTTATTTAACTATCATAACCATTGCAACGATGTTCTGCTAGGGTAAATTTTGAGCACGCATATGATCGACCCACATCGCGGTTGAGCCACAGACTGCAATTGGGATCATGATCAAATTCACCAGCGGAATAGAGGCGAGAAACGCCACCACCACCCCAAAGGTTAAACTTTTACCCTGATGCTGATGTAAACTGCGACGCATATTGCGAAAGGGTACTTTATGGTTATCAAATGCATAATCGGCATATTGAATCGTCATCATCCAGCCGCCCCACAGCAACCATAAAAGTTGTCCTATCACGGGAATAAATAGCAGTAGCAGCAAAAAGCCCAGCGTGCGAGGAACAAAGTAGACAAGCTTTTGTAGCTCGCGGCCTAAGGTTCGTGGTATATCCTTTAACATTCCAGCCACGCCGCCGTTGGGAGCGGGCACACCGGTCAGGCGTTCTTCAACTTTTTCAGCCAATAAGCTATTAAAAGGCGAAGCAATAATGTTCGCAACGCTGGTGAAAGTTAACGCAAAAAGTAAGAGAACACCGATAATGATAAGTGGCCAAAGCACGAGCTCAAGCCACTGTAACCATGACGGTAACCAAGCAATAAGATCAGCCACCCATAATGTGGTGTAATGAAAGGTAAAATAAATAGCAATGCTAAACAGCACAATATTGATGCTTAAGGGAATTAATGCGTAGCGCCGCACGCCTTTTTGGAAAGCGAGCTCAAAGCCACGGGCAACGTAGCTTGCGCCAAAATCACTGGAAGCGGCTTGGGGCATTCATTACTCCTTAAAAAGCTAACTAAACTGATAGTCGTGAAAATTTTACCCAGTATACGAACTTTTACTCGGTAACCTACCCTTGAAAATGTTACAAAATCTAGCATTATGAACGGACAACAATAATTATGCAGCTGCAAATTGAATGCGTCTAAAACACATCAAACTGGTTGGTTTTAAATCCTTTGTCGATGCGACCAAAGTACCTTTTCCGCACCAAATGACTTGCGTCGTTGGGCCGAATGGCTGTGGCAAGTCGAACGTCATCGATGCGGTACGCTGGGTGCTGGGCGAAAGCTCAGCTAAAAACCTGCGCGGCGATGCTATGACCGATGTTATTTTCAATGGTTCCGGCGCACGTAAGCCCGTTTCGCAAGCCAGTGTCGAGTTAGTATTTGATAATTCCGATGGACGAATTCAAGGCGAGTATGCAAATTACGCAGAAATATCGGTCAAACGCTTAGTGACCCGAGAAGGGCGCTCAGACTATTTTCTAAATTCGAGCAAGTGTCGGCGTCGCGATATTACCGATCTATTTTTGGGAACCGGCCTTGGGCCACGCAGTTACGCGATCATTGAACAAGGCATGATTTCTCGGCTAATAGAGTCGAAGCCACAAGAGCTTCGGGTATTTATCGAAGAGGCCGCGGGTATTTCAAAGTATAAAGAGCGGCGCCGAGAAACAGAAAACCGCATGCAGCATACGCGGGATAATCTTGAGCGGTTAAGTGACGTTCGTGATGAACTAGGAAGCCAACTAGATAAACTTCAGCGCCAAGCAGCAGCAGCTCGGCGCTACAAAGACTTAAAGCAACAAGAGCGTAAGTTTAAGGCTGAACTGCAGGCGTTGAAATGGCTCACGCAAGAGCAACAGGCGGAACGCATTAGGCAAACCATTCGTGAACATGAAGCTGAACTTGAACGCTGGGTGGCTGAGCAAAGGGGGAGCGAGCGCGGTACCATCGAGTTGCGCGAACAAGCTTCAGAAACAAAGCTAAAATTAGATGAAGTTCAGCAACAGTTTTATCAGCTTGGTAATGAAATAACCCGCATCGAGCAGCAATTGCAGAGTGCGCGACAGCAATTGCAACAACGTGAGCAGCGACAGCAACAGTTAAGTGCCGAGCTGGCGCAGCTGAATGACACTTATGCCCGCGATTTTGAGCAACAGCAGGAGTTGCAGTTACAGCTCGAGCAGTTAACCCCTGAAGTTGAAGAGGCTGAGCTGCGAACCCAAGAGGCCGAGCAAGCCTTTCATGCGCACGAAGAACAATGGTTACAGCTACAAAACGACTATCAGGCGCATTTAGACGCGCAACAAGCGCAACGCGAGCGAGCGCAGACGTTGAAGTTGCAACAGGAGCGTAATCAAGATCAACTGCAACGTATCGTCCAACAGTTACAGGAACTTGACCAGCAACAGCAGCAATTACAAAGTGATCTTGCAGTGGTGCAGCAAGAGCAGGCGAACACCAAGCTAACGCAGGCTGAGCAACAGCTTTCGAACAGTGACGAGGAACTGCAAAAGTCGCAACTTAAACAGCAGCAATTGCGTGAACAACGTGAACACTGTGAACAGCAATTAGGTCAGTCACGTCAACGTGAACAACAGTTGCTAGGTCGGCAAAGCTCATTAGAAACATTACTCGAAGCCTCGCAGGCGAGCTCTTGGCCGCAACAACTTTGCGAGTGGTTGAATGAACAGGGTATTCAACACCAAGGTCAGCTGCGCGATGCAGTAGAGGTGAGTGAACAGTGGCAGTTTGCGGTTGAGCAGTTGTTAGAGCCTTGGCTCGATGCCTACGTAGTGAATGACGTGTTAGCTAGCTGGCCGCAACAACTTGGTATGCGGCTGGTGACTATTGGCAGTGACGCCGAACAGCCGAAAACCGGGAGTTTAGCAGCTGAGCTTTCAGCGCCATTAAAAAACTGGCAGTGGGCGCAGCAGGTCGCCTTAGTTGCCGATGCCAATGAAGCTCAGCAGAAACTGCAAACACAGCAGTGGCATTATGCCGTTAACCAACAAGGTGAGATCTGGTCAGCCGCAGGATATCAAGCGGCACAGGTTGCGCTGGAAGATAGCCAGCTGTTGCAGCAGCAAGAGTTAGTTGCGTTAAAAACTGAACTAGAAGACGTAGCACACCAAAGTGTTGAGCTTGAGCAATCATTAAAGCAACTTCAAGAGCAGCGACGCCAGCATGAACTAGACCTTCAGCAGCAGCGTGAATTGCATAGCCAATATCAGGCTGAAGTAGCCACTTGGCGTGAGAAAAGCCAATGGCAGACGCAACAACAGCAAGTGTTGGAAACTAAGCTCAGTACTGTCGACGAGCGCCGCTTGGAGTTGACCGAGCAGGCTGAAATGTTAAAGCTGCAAGAGCAAGAACTTGCTTCACAGATGCATCAATTTGAGCAGCAAGAGCAACCATCTGACAGCGATGAAAAGTGGCAAGAGAAACGTGAACAGCTGCAGCATCAGCGCAGCCAGCTACGCGCGATGCAGCAGCAGCGACAACAAGAACAACAAGACAAGAAGTTACAGCTTGAACAAATAAAGAGTGAATTACATCACCTACAAACCTTGTTGCAGCGCTCGCAGTTGCAGCAGAGCCAAGCACAGGAACAACTGAACTTACTTACCGATCCTGATCTCGATCAGCAACAGCAATTGGAAGTTCAAGCATTACAATTAGAAGAACTGTTAGCACAGCGTGAAGATGTTGATGAAGCACGTCGTGCGTGGAGTAATCAGCTGGCAGATATTGAGCAACAGCTTAATGAGGTTAGTAGCGGTGCGAAAGGCGTAGAGACACAAATTGAGAAAGCTCGCCAGCAATTGCAAAGTAGCCAAATGGAGCTCGCTGCGCTTCAAGAGCGAAGCCGTAATGTGTTAGCGGTGCTGGAAGAGATGCAACAGCCGTTGAAGCCAGTATTAGAGCAATTGCCCGAGCAAGCCGATGAAGCAAAGTGGCAGGCCGAAGTTGATCGTCTACAAAGTGCGATTGGGCGACTGGGCGCCATTAACCTCGCGGCGATCGAAGAGGCGGAAACTTTAGCAGAACGTAAAGCCTATTTAGATCAGCAACATGATGATTTAAGCTCAAGTTTAGAGACGCTTGATAATGCTATTCGTAAGATTGAACGGGAGACTCGACAGCGTTTCAAAAGTACCTTTGACGCTGTCAATACCGGGCTTCAAGAACTGTTTCCCAAAGTTTTTGGTGGCGGTAGTGCTTACTTGGAACTTACCGAAGATGATCTACTCGAAACAGGTGTGGCGATCATGGCGCGGCCACCGGGCAAGAAAAATAGTACAATTCACCTGTTATCGGGTGGTGAAAAAGCCCTGACGGCTTTATCATTGGTGTTCGCTATATTCAGACTTAATCCAGCACCGTTTTGTTTGTTGGACGAGGTGGATGCGCCCTTAGACGATGCAAACGTTGGGCGTTTTTGTCGTTTAGTCGAAGAAATGTCACAGACAGTACAGTTCATTTACATCAGTCATAATAAAGTGGCGATGGAAATGGCCTCACACCTAGCGGGTGTGACAATGCAAGAACCGGGTGTTTCACGCTTAGTCGCGGTGGATGTTGACGAGGCCGTTGCACTCACCGAAGCCTCTTAAAAACAAGAACTATAGGGTCAAAACAGATCATGGAAAGCCTGCTATGAGTACCATGCAAATTGTTTTTAGTGTTATTGGGCTACTGCTTATTGGCCTCATCATTGGTCACGGCATGTGGAATATTCGTCGTAGTGAACGGCGCGCGCGATTGCAACAGGAAGAGCTTGATCGCAAACGCGAACAAGCGCAGCCAAGTGCAGGCTTTGATGATGACGGTATTGGTGAAGTTCGAGTGATTCAACGCGCTTCTCAACGTGTCGACAAACCTGCTTCTGAGAGCTACCAAAAACCTTCAGCGGCTGTTGAATCCGCATCGAAACAAGCGTCAGCCAAGGCTGATGACGGTAATGGCGTAGCCGAGCCTGAGACATCGCGCCCAATAAGAGCATCTATTGACGAGGAAGAGCTTGATTTACCGTCGGTTGCCGCAGAACCTGATGAGCTAAAACAAGCACAGCAAGAAGAAGTGAAAGCAAAAGTAAAAGCCAAGCCACAGCCGCGTAGCAAGCCTCAAGGCAAAGAGACACAGACTGAGCCGGCGCAGCAAAGCATGGATTTGCCATTAGACGAGGATGAAGAGCCGGTCTTAAGCCAAGCTCCTGATCTCGTTATTGCGTTACATGTGATGGGAACGATCACCGGGCCAGTGTTGCTGCAACAAATGACAGAACTAGGCTTTAAATATGGCGAGTTTGATATTTTTCATCGGCATGTAGATACAGCCGGACAAGGGCCAGTACTCTTTAGTTTAGCGAATATGTTTAACCCGGGAACTTTCGCGATTGAAGAAATGGATCAATTTGAATCAAAAGGCGTGGCATTGTTCCTCGCATTACCAATAAAAAGTAATTCAACTCAAGCCTTTACCATGATGCATAATGCAGCTGAGAAGCTGGCTGCAGCGGTCGATGGTGGGCAAGTACTTGATGAAAATCGTAACCCACTTACGCGTCAAGCGGTGCAGCATATTCATCAAAGTATTCGCGAATACGAACGTAAACGACTCATTCGGCAGTAATAAACGCTATGTCCAAAACAGATCCTCAACAGCGCGTAGAACAGCTACGCGCGCTTATCACTCGTTATAACCAAGAATATTACGAATTAGATGAACCATCGGTTCCAGATGCGGAATATGACCGCTTGTTTCGGCAGTTACAGCAGCTTGAAAACGACAACCCTGAACTTCAATCGCCGTATTCACCAACGCAAAAAGTTGGCAGCCGGCCGGTATCGGCGTTTCAACCTGTGGCTCATGAAATGCCTATGTTGTCGCTCGACAACGCCTTTGAACAGAGCGAGTTTGAAGCTTTTGCTACGCGACTTCGTGAGCGCTTAGATACGGCATCCGCGGTGGCGTTTTGCTGTGAGCCAAAGCTTGACGGTGCGGCGGTAAGTTTACTTTATGAGAACGGCCAACTGGTGCAAGCGGCAACTCGAGGCGATGGCCAGACCGGCGAGGGAATTACCGCAAACGCCCGTACCATTCGTAATGTACCGCTGCAATTACAAGGCGATTACCCGCAGCGGGTGGAAGTTCGTGGTGAAGTATTTATGCCGGTGCAGGCATTTGATGATTACAATGCGAAAGCGCTGGCGCGAGGTGAAAAAACGTTTGCCAACCCGCGCAATGCTGCGGCAGGAAGCCTGCGTCAGTTAGACTCTCGAGTGACCGCCCAACGGCCCTTACATTTTTATGCCTACAGCATGGGCGTGGTGAGCGATGATGTTGAACTGGCAAATTCTCATTATCAACGCTTGCACCAACTACAACAATGGGGCCTGCCGATTAGCGCCGAAGTAAAACTGGTAAATGACGCACAAGGTTGTGTCGATTACTACCAGGACATTATGCAAAGGCGTGCTGAATTACGCTACGAAATTGATGGTATTGTGCTGAAAGTTGATGCAATCAAGCAACAGCAAGATCTCGGGTTTGTGTCGCGGGCACCGCGTTGGGCTATTGCTTGGAAGTTTCCAGCACAAGAAGAAATGACGGTGATCAATGGCGTTGATTTTCAAGTGGGAAGAACAGGTGCGATTACCCCGGTTGCACGACTTGAGCCAGTGGCAGTTGCCGGCGTTACAGTTTCCAATGCGACCTTACACAACGCCGATGAAATTGCGCGCTTGGATATAAAAATCGGCGATACCGTGGTCATTCGTCGTGCGGGTGACGTGATTCCCCAAGTGGTCAGTGTCGTAACAGACAGACGGCCCGCGGAGGCCGTTAATATCACTTTCCCAGCGAGTTGTCCGATTTGTGGCTCACATGTCGAACGGGTGGAAGATGAAGCTGTTGCGCGCTGTACGGGGGGCCTTATCTGCGCCGCTCAGCGCAAAGAAGCGTTAAAGCACTTCGCGTCACGAAAAGCGATGGACATCGACGGGCTGGGCGATAAGTTGGTGGAACTATTGGTGGAACGCGAGTGGCTTAAGTCGCCCGCTGACCTTTATCGATTGCAGGCACGAGAGCTTGCTATGTTACCGCGCATGGGTGAAAAGTCAGCGGAGAATATTGTTGCGGCCATTGCTGCCAGTCGTCAGACAACCTTAGCGCGTTTTCTTTATGCGTTGGGTATTCGTGAGGTCGGTGAGGCAACGGCGGCCAACCTTGCCAATCATTTTACTTCGCTAACGGCTATTCAAAATGCAAGTAAAGAGGCTCTTGAGCAAGTCAACGATGTTGGCACGGTGGTTGCAAGTCACATTTACCAGTTTTTCCGTGAGCAACATAACCAAGAGGTGGTTGAGCAACTGCTTGAGCTCGGCGTGAACTGGCCTGATGTAGAAGCGTTGAGTGTCAGCGAAGCGACCTTAGATGGACATACCTATGTGCTGACGGGAACCCTCACAAAAATGACGCGCGATGAAGCGAAACAAGCGTTGCAAGCACGAGGTGCTAAAGTCAGTGGCAGTGTTTCGAAGAAGACAACTGCGGTAATTGCCGGCGATAATGCCGGCTCAAAACTCACTAAAGCTGAGCAACTGGGGGTCACAGTGCTCAGCGAAGATGAGCTTTTACAGCTGATTGAAGCTTAAGATTCAGATCCCAATCTGGTCACGTCGACGAGCAATTTTAGGCGTTGACCAGGTTGCAGATAAGAACTACGGCGGATCTGGTTCCACTTCTCGATGTCCTGAATTGAGACATTAAACTTTTGCGAAATACGTGCCAGAGAATCGCCGCTGCGCACACGATAGTGAATACTGCGAGTGATACCTCGGGCTGCCTGTGCATCGTCCTTTAACCACACCACTAACTCTTTGCCAGGCCGTAACGGGTCGGTTGGTGCCATACCATTCCATTTTGCTAATTGACGTAAATTCACATTGTACTTACGGCTTAAGTCCCAAAATGTATCGCCACGCACAATTTCATGACTAATTTTATAAGTTCCACGTTGTTGCGATTGAGTTGTCGTCAAGCGTTGACCTG
The DNA here is from genome assembly GCF_902806985.1 of Pseudidiomarina piscicola. Classification (GTDB taxonomy): domain Bacteria; phylum Pseudomonadota; class Gammaproteobacteria; order Enterobacterales; family Alteromonadaceae; genus Pseudidiomarina; species Pseudidiomarina piscicola. Next base: position 918,065 of record NZ_CADCXY010000001.1, on the reverse strand, counting down.
CTGATAAATTATAATCATCCAACGCCTGTGAAGCTGTGGGGATCAACAGATAGTCGCCCGCACGAATTAGGTGGCCACGAAGCGAGTTTGCTTGTTGGATCGCCTGAGTTGAGGTGTGATAGTTTTTAGCGATCACGCTCAAGCTTTCTCCTGACTTTACTTGATGTCGTGTCCAGCGTACCAAGTCGTCGCTCTGTGCTGCGCTAAGCCATTGCTTTAATTGCTGGGCATGCTCAACGGGTAGCCATAGGCGGTGAGGCCCCTCAGGATCCGTCGCCCAACGATTATAACCAGAGTTGTAGTGGTGTAACTGATCAAGCTCGAGTCCGGACTTCTCAGCTGCAAGGGCGAGATCAATTTGTGAGTCAGTTTCCACCATTTCCAAGTAGGATTCATTTGCTATCGGCAACCAGCTGACTTGATAGTGGTCTTGTTGTTTCAAAATATCAGCGAGGGCCAATAGTTTTGGCACATAAGCGCGTGTTTCTCGTGGCAAGTCGAGGGACCAAAAATCAGTTGGTTTTCCGGCCCGCTTATTCTTTCGAATAGCAGATGAAACTCGGCCACCGCCTGAATTATATGCCGCCAATGCATGCAGCCAGTTGTCAAAACGGCTATTGAGATCAGTAAGGTAATCAAGGGCCGCGTGGGTTGCAGCATAAACATCTCTTCGACCGTCGTACCACCAGTTAATGTCAAGCCCGTATTGTCGTGCCGTACCTGGAATAAACTGCCAGACGCCAGCAGCTTGGCCGTGGGAATAGGCAAAGGGGTCAAAGGCACTTTCGACGATCGGCAGCAACGCAAGCTCTAGTGGCAGCCCACGGCGTTCGATTTCATCAACAATCAAATGCATAAAAGGCGCAGCGCGTTTTGCCACGCGATCCATATAAGCCGGGTGCTTCAAGTAATAATTACGTTGTGCAATCAGTCGCGGATTATCAGGAATCTCAAACTGAAGCTGACGACGGACACGTTGCCAAAGGTCGGTTTCTTGCTGCGGCGGTAGCTGCTCTACTGCAGTTTCCTTGGCAAGCAAAACCGGCGTTTCGATAAGCTCCGGTGAGGTGCTGGTCGTGTCTTCTTTGGTGCTTTTAGCTGGTTCTGGTTGCTGAGTTATTGTTTTTGTTGTCTGACGCTCTGTCGGGGTTGATTGACACCCAGTTAAAACGACAGCGCCGATAGTCAGCACTAGCCAATGTTTCATTAAGCCTTTTTCCTTTTCTTTCGTCACCAATACTTCTTAGAGAAAGCAGTGTACGAGTTTAAAATTTATCTTTCCACTGCCTTAATTGGGCAAATTCTTCTGCATTGCGGGCATGTAAAAATGGATTAATGCTCAACTCACGTGCAATGCTTGATGGAAGTGAGGGTTTATGGTCCCGTCGCCAATTCGAAACTTCCTGCTGAGCCTTTTGAATCGACGGGTTATCAGGTTCAGCGGCAGCCGCAAAACGCAAGTTAGCGGCGGTATATTCATGAGTACAGTAGACGGCGGTTGACGCTGGAAGTTCGGCTAGCTTACGTAAAGAAGCCAAAAATTGTGGTGCCGTACCTTCAAACATGCGCCCACAGCCTGCACTAAACAACGTATCGCCACAAAATAACAAGCCAGGTGTGTAAAAGCTAATATGATCGAGTGTGTGGCCGGGAGTTTCAATCACTGTAAACCTTTGTTCAAGCCCTTCTGGAATAAAGCTATCGCCATCGGCCAGTTGTGTCGATAGCCCCTTAATGACGGGGTTACGAGGGCCATAAACAGGAACCTTAAAGTGTTCGAGTAATGGTAAAACCCCATCGGTGTGGTCCCAGTGGTGGTGGGTAATTAAAATGCTTGCTAATTCGATGTCCTGTTGCTCAAGCCACGCAAGCACCGGCCGGTGATCGCCGGGATCAACGATAACCGCTGGTGCACCAGCGACTGGCTGTATGGCCCAAATATAGTTATCATCAAAAGCACTGATCGGAGTTATAAGCATCATTGACCTATTCATTTTGCATTGCTATGCGAACAGTATACAGGTGAGCAGCGCTCATGTTAAAACCTGCATTTCGTGAAAAACAAGTAAAAGCTCCTAAGCATTGGCATCAAATTGCTTGTGGCGAGTGGTTAAAACACCAAGTCGAGACTCGTATTGAAGGTTATTGCGAGCGGCTCTATGGCTATCATTTTGCTCGGGTGGGCGCACTTTCGGCTGAACTTAATTTGCCAAACTTTGCGATTTCCCATCAATTCGCAGTTGCCGAGCATCACCATGCACAGGTCCAAGTACATGCATTAAGCACTCAGTGGCCATTTGCCGAGGCAAGTTTAGACGCCATTTTAATGGCCGGACAACTTGAATTTGAGCAAGATCCCCACCAAGTATTACGAGAGTTGAGTCATAGCTTAATTGCCGACGGCAAACTTATTTATGTAGGCTTTAACCCGTATAGCCCGAGTATTCTTACTGGAGCCTGGCCCGCAAACCTCAACTGTTATCCATGGTCAGGCCGTTATTTTAGTAAGGCGAGGGTACTCGACTGGCTAACATTGTTGAATTTCGAAATTACGGTTGAAGAGTACTTTGCGCCGACTTTACTGACGCGCAAGTGGGGGCTTTTGCAAAAAGGGATAGAGTCGGTTTATAAACGTGTTCCGCAATGTGGTTCACTTTATTTAGTAGTTGCTAAAAAGCGGGAGTTTCCGTTAACGTTAGTAACTGGACGCCAAAAGCAGCGTCAATTACGGCCAAATTTGCAAGCGGCCCCCTTGGCGAACCAAACGCGAACAAAGGAGTACTAATGTTAACACCACAACAATTATGTGCGAAAGCAAAAGCAAACGTTGAAGAAATCGATATTGATACGCTACATCAAAAGGTTGCAGAGGGAGCTCGGGTGATCGATGTCCGGGAACCTGGTGAATATGCTGCCGGTCACATTCGTCAAGCAGTGAACATGCCGCGGGGTGTGTTAGAAATGCAACTTAATCAACATCCTGATGTTGCTGGCTACGACGATGCGCTTGAACGCATCGCGGAACAGCCGCTGTACTTAATTTGCCGTACTGGCGGCCGCTCAGCGTTGTCTGCTGAGTCGCTACAACGCATGGGCTTCAACAAGGTTGTCTCAGTTGATGGCGGTATGCAAGCATGGGAAGAGCGTAAATACCCGCAGGTTACGGGAGAGTAACTGCTAGTCTGCTTGGTAGCCGGTGTCTTGATGCAACTTCGAGCCACTGGCTGCTTGCCGAGCTAATTCGTCACAGCGTTCGTTTTGAGGGTGTCCAGCATGGCCTTTCACCCATTCCCATTGAATCTCATGGCGCTGCGCAACACTATCGAGCGCCTGCCATAAGTCTGCGTTTTTAACTTGCTTGCGATTTGACGTACGCCAACCATTGCGTTTCCAGTTATGAATCCAGCTTTGGATGCCTTGTTTTAGGTATTGGCTATCGGAAGTGAGCGTCACTTTGCAGGGCTGTTTTAAAGCCTCTAGCGCTTTAATTGCAGCAAGCATTTCCATTCTATTGTTGGTGGTGAGCTGGTATCCCGCCGCCATTTCTTTGTGGTGCTCGCCGTATTCAATAACGGCTCCGTAGCCCCCAGGACCGGGGTTGCCTAAACACGAGCCATCGGTATAAATATGAACATGTTTCATGATTGCTGCCAAAGTGGAGCCTCAATCATTTCGAGGCGCTGTTGGTGGGCTGCTTCTTCATCGGCCGAGGCACGAATAATCTTCAATTGTGGCTTGTTTTCCACTCGATTCCAGTCGACCCGTTGGCCATTGTGTTGGTTGCTTTGTTTTTGGCTCGCTAATTCAAGCTTGGTTTGCCCACCTGTCATGCCTAGGTAAACGTCAGCCAAAAGTTCAGCATCTAACAATGCGCCGTGAAAGGTTCGGTTGGAGTTATCGATGCCAAAGGCTCGACATAAGGCATCAAGGTTATTTTTTTGTCCAGGGCGCATTTCTCGGGCCAGCAATAGCGTATCAAGCACGCTACAGTAGTCGCGAGTACGGCCAAAGTTACCGCGTAGCAGGGAAAACTCATGATCCATAAAGCCAACATCAAAGGGGGCGTTATGAATCACTAATTCACCGCCTTTAATGAAGTCTAAGAACTCATCCGCAATTTGCGCAAATACCGGTTTGTCTTGTAAAAACTCATTGGTAATTCCGTGTACTTCAATGGCTTCTTGCTCGACCACGCGCTGCGGATTAATGTAAACATGAAAGGTATTGCCGGTTAGCTTGCGGCCAATGAGCTCGACCGCACCAATTTCAATAATTCGGTGTCCGCGGGCGGGGTCTAGACCTGTGGTTTCAGTATCTAATACGATTTGGCGCATGGCGCAGTCTTACCTTTGTTGATGAACATATGCTGCCAGAAGATTACCTGAAGTTGAGTGCAATTGCGATCCTCAGGTGAACAGCTAAATATGCCTAAATAGGTGGATTTGATTGTTTTTCAGGCAAACGAGACAAAACTTCAAAAAAAAGGTTGACGACTGACGACCGCCCTCGTAATATTCGCTCCGCATTCAGGGGGACCCAATCGGGAAAGCCTGAAGCAGGAAGTTGGAGCGGTAGTTCAGTTGGTTAGAATGCCGGCCTGTCACGCCGGAGGTCGCGGGTTCGAGTCCCGTCCGCTCCGCCACTTCCCTTAGTTTTGAAACCGCTGCGGAGCGGTAGTTCAGTTGGTTAGAATGCCGGCCTGTCACGCCGGAGGTCGCGGGTTCGAGTCCCGTCCGCTCCGCCATTTCATTGCTACTCCCCAGTAGTTTCCGTTGAAGTTATCCCTTGGTATAAGCCCTAACGTAATGGTACGCCCTAGCGCCGTTGTGTGCATTCGTTTGACTAAATTTCTGCTTGCCCTTGTCTGAATCTGCCTGAATCCGCTGAGTTGTCTATTTCCCGCTATGAAAAGCTCTTGAGTGCTGTGTTCCCAAGCGGTACATTAATGAGCGTTCATTATAAGCTCGTTCTGCTAAGGTAGCAGTTCGACGAATCACCAGGGAGAACTTTCAATGCGTAAAAGCATCATCGCCGTAGCTATCGGTGCAACATTAGCTGTTGCCGGGTGTGCGGATAAAGAAGCAGCACAACAAACGACAGAACAAGCGGCAGAACAGACGCAACAGAGCACAACAGAAAAAGCGACTGCCAATGAGTTTAATCAAAGTAACCCATTTTATGCCGCTAGCACCTTGCCTTACTTCGCGCCAGACTTTACGAAGATAGAGTTCGCTCATTACGAGCCGGCGTTGCTTGCTGGTATGGAAGCCCATGCTAAAGAGATTAAAGAAATTGCGACGAACCCAGAGCCTGCGACATTTGAAAATACCATCGTGGCGATGGAAAAATCGGGTCAACTATTGAGCCGTGTTGGCTCGGTATTTGGTAATGTCGCCGGTTCTGCTGGTAACGACGATTTCCGCGCTTTACAAGTGAAAATGGCACCTAAGTTTGCCGCACACAGCGACAACATCAACCTAAATGCGGACTTATTTGCACGCGTTAAAGCGGTCTACGATAGCCGTGATCAGCTTGAAGGCGAAGCATTGCGTTTAGTTGAAGACACCTATAAAGGATTCGTTCGCGCTGGTGCTGAACTCACCGAAGACGAAAAGTCACGGATCCGTGAAATCAACTCAGAAATGTCTTCTGTTACGACTGAATTTCGTAACAACCTGATGGCACTCGTTGATGAAAATATGGTCGTTGTCGACGATAAAGCAGAGCTCGCTGGATTAAGTGAGTCGCAAATTGCCCGCTTAGCACAAACTGCTGAAGCGAAAGATATGGCTGGAAAATATGTTATTACGGTAACGAACACCACCCGTCAGCCAATTTTATCATCACTTGAAAATCGTGAGCTACGTGAGCAAGTTTGGAAGGCATCAGCACTTCGTGGAACTGGCAATACAGCAACTGATAACCGCCCACTCGTACAAAAGCTAACCGAATTACGTGCCGAAAAAGCACAGTTATTAGGTTATGAAAGCTGGGGTGCTTATGTACTCGAGCAAAGCATGGCATCAGCGCCTGATGCTGCTCAGCAAATGTTACGAGATCTTGTTCCGGCAGTAGTCAGTAACGTTGAAGGTGAAATGGCTGAAATTCAAAAAGTTATTGATGCTGAAGGCGGTGACTTCGAAGTTAAGCCATGGGATTGGGCGTTTTATGCAGAAAAAGTACGCGCCGAGAAGTATGCCCTCGATTCAAACGAAGTAAAGCAATACTTCGAATTCAACCGCGTTGTTGAAGACGGTGTGTTCTTCGCAATGAATCAATTGTTCGGTATTACTTTTGAGAAGCGTGACGATATTCCAACGTACGCTGATGATATCAATGTCTACGAAGTGAAAGATGTTGATGGCGAAAGCCTTGGCTTGTTCTACGGTGACTGGTTTACGCGTGACGGTAAGCGCGGAGGGGCTTGGATGAGCTCGTTTGTTTCTCAGTCGCACCTGATGGACAAAAAGCCAGTTATTCTGAATAACATGAACATCAGCAAAGCTGCTGACGGCGAACCAACACTGCTAAGCTTCGACGAAGTAAGCACAATGTTCCATGAAATGGGCCATGCGCTACACGGTATGTTTTCAGACGTAATGTACCCGTCACTGGCTGGTACTTCAGTTTCACGTGACTATGTTGAGTTCCCTTCAACGTTCCAAGAAGACTGGACGCTAAACCCGAAAGTGATCGCCAACATGGCTAAACATCACGAAACCGGTGAACAGATTCCACAACAGCTACTCGATAAAGTGATGGCCGCTAAAAACTTCAACATGGGCTATGACACACTTGAGTACATTGCGGCAGCATTACTTGATCTTGAGTACCATACCCTGACCCCTGAAGCAGCAGCTAATATCGAAGATGTTTCGCAATTCGAACAAGCTGCGCTGGTACGCAATGGCGTCGACGTTGAAGCGGTTCCACCTCGTTACCGTTCGACGTTCTTCGCACACGTGTTTGCCGGTGGTTATTCTGCAGGTTATTACGCCTACATGTGGTCTGAAGTTCTGGCTGCTGACGCCTTTAAATACGTACAGCAAAATGGCGGTTTGACGCTCGAAAACGGTCAAGCGTTCCGTGATGCAATTTTGTCAAAAGGTAACAGTAAAGATCCGATGCAACAGTACATCGACTTCCGTGGTCAAAAACCGACCGTTGAAGCACTACTAGAACGTCGTGGTTTAACTGCACCGACTATCGACTAAGTTTGATAGACCATGAGAAAACCCGCTATGGTTTAGTTGCCATAGCGGGTTTTTTAATAGCTGCTGCAGCGTTCTAGTTAGTCGGCTCGACAAGGTTTACGAACAAGGTTACCAGTGCAATCGAGGCTAAATAGGCAAAGGAGCCATCGAAAGATGCATCGCCTAGCTCGGTTTGCCACATTTGAAAAAATGCACCACCAAGTGTTTGAAATAAACCAAACCAAATTAATAAAGCGATCGCTGTACCTACATGTGTAAGGTATTTGGCACTTTGAAACTCTTTCTGTGGCGCTTTTCGCTTTTTTAGTAAATGCCATGCGGCAAATACAAAGACTATTCCGGCGAGCAGCTCGAAACAAACGATGAATGCCGTGGCCAACCAAATAAGAGGTTCGCTAGTCAGTGCAAAGCCAAAGGTTGATGGATAATAGGAATGATTTTCCATTCTGGTGACCGTGCTTACAACTGCGTAAGCGGAATCGAGGTTGACCAAATTTTGTAGCGCATAGAAAAGGCACATCAACCCCATGCTAAAAACTAAGAGTATTTTTAACCAACGTAAGAGCATGATAGTTTCCTTGTTGTTGTTTTTTTGACCGGTATAACTAATAGATAGTCGCAGGCTTGATGTCAATTTAGGTAGCCATAATAAACATTGTGAATAATCAAATTTAAGTTTCGCTTACTGGTCTATATTGCCCATACTTGCTATACTTCGCGCCACTTTTACAATCCTTTCAGAACCTAGTAAGGAACGACTATGGCGATTGATAGCTCAAAGATTATTTATACCGAAACGGATGAAGCGCCGCGCTTGGCAACCTATTCATTGTTACCGATTATTCGTGCATTCACAGAAGCTGCAGGAGTGTCGGTGGAAACGCGTGACATTTCTTTGGCTGGTCGTGTTATTGCACTGTTCCCGGAGTATTTGACAGAAGAGCAGCGTATCAATGATGCACTTGCAGAGCTTGGTGAGTTGGCTAAAACGCCAGAAGCAAATATCATCAAGTTGCCAAATATTAGTGCCTCAATCCCGCAGTTGATTGCTTGCATCAAAGAGTTGCAAGAGCAAGGTTACAAATTACCAGATTACCCGTTTGACCCAGCAACCGATGAAGAGCGTGACATCAAATCGCGCTATGACAAGGTGAAAGGTTCTGCGGTAAACCCTGTACTGCGCGAAGGTAACTCGGACCGCCGTGCACCAGCCTCCGTTAAGAACTATGCGAAAAAACACCCACATCGCATGGGTGCTTGGAGCAAAGACTCAAAGACCCGTGTAGCCCATATGGACGAAGGTGACTTCTATGGAAGCGAACAATCAACGACCTTCGCGAATGCAGATGATCTAAAGATTGTATTGAACACGCCAGCGGGTCAAACCGTATTAAAAGAATCAGTTAAAGTGTTAGCGGGCGAAGTCGTCGATGCTGCACGCATGGATGTGGCGAAGCTGCAAGCGTTCTTCGCGCGCGAAACAGCCAAAGCGAAGGAAGAGGGCGTATTACTGTCGCTACACCTAAAAGCGACCATGATGAAGGTTTCTGACCCTATTATGTTCGGTCACGCGGTAAGAGTCTTCTTTAAGTCTGTCTTTGATAAGCATGCTGACCTGTTCAACCAGTTAGGTGTTGACGCGACCAATGGCTTTGGCGATGTGCTAGCTAAAATTGCTGAACTACCTGCCGACCAACGAGCTGCGGTTGAAGCAGATATCCAGGCTGTTTACGACGAGCAACCTGACTTAGCGATGGTCAACTCACACAAAGGTATTACCAACCTGCATGTACCGAGCGACGTTATTATCGATGCCTCGATGCCAGCGATGATTCGTGATTCAGGAAAAATGTGGAATCTGAATGATGAGCGTCAAGATACCCGCGCGATGATTCCAGATCGCTGCTATGCAGGTGTTTACGAAGAAACAATTACTTTCTGCCGTGAAAATGGTGCGTTTGACCCAGCAACCATGGGTACATGCCCGAACGTTGGTTTAATGGCGCAAAAAGCGGAAGAATACGGTTCGCATGATAAAACCTTTGAAGCTCCAGCTGACGGAACCATCAAAGTGTTAAACCAAGCAGGCGAAGAAGTGTTCTCACACGACGTAGCAAAAGGTGACATTTGGCGTATGTGCCAAGTTAAAGACGCGCCTATTCGCGATTGGGTGAAGCTTGCTGTAAACCGTTCACGTTTAAGTGGCATGCCTGCGGTGTTCTGGTTGGACGCGAATCGTGCGCATGATGCCGAACTGATCAAGAAAGTGACCAGCTACCTTGAAGACCACGACACTGATGGTCTCGATATTCAAATCATGGCACCAGTGGAAGCAACGCGTCATACCTTGCAACGTATGAAAGCGGGCCAAGATACTATCTCGGTAACCGGTAACGTATTACGTGACTACCTAACCGACTTGTTCCCGATTCTTGAGCTTGGCACGTCAGCAAAAATGCTCTCAATTGTGCCATTGATGAACGGTGGTGGTTTATTCGAAACGGGCGCTGGCGGCTCAGCACCGAAACATGTGCAACAGTTCGTAGCGGAAAACTATCTGCGCTGGGACTCACTTGGTGAATTCCTTGCCTTAGCAGCGTCGTTGGAGCACTTGTCACAGCGCACGGATAATCAGCGTGCACAGATTCTGGCTGACGCGCTTGATAAAGCGACAGCTAAGTTCTTGGAAAATGACAAGTCACCAGCCCGTAAGCTAGGACAGATTGATAACCGAGGAAGTCATTTCTACCTTGGTTTCTATTGGGCTGAAGCGCTCGCAGCGCAAACTGACGATACCGACTTGGCGGCACGGATGACGAAATTGGCGAGCTTCATGAGCGAAAATGAAGCCAAGATTGTCGATGAATTGAATGGCGTGCAAGGTAATAGCGTCGAAATCGGTGGTTACTATCAGCCAAATGGCGAGTTAGTTTCAAACGCGATGCGTCCGTCAGCGACATTGAATGAAGCGTTGCAAAACCTATAATCAATGAGGTTAAACGCAGGAAAGACAAAAACCGCGAGTGAACAGCTCGCGGTTTTTTTATGGGCGATTATCTATTCGTGGCTGCCTGAAAGAACGCCATAATAGCGCTGAGATGATTGCCAAAGCCTTGAAAGCCATGGTCGCCACCCTGCTCGATAGTGTGTTTGGCGTTCGGCAGGGCAGCAACGGCTTCCCTATAGTCGAGTAACTCATCGCCGGTTTGTACCATTAACCAGCATCGACTGTTATCAAGGTCTAATGGGTAGCTAGGCTCGATCGCCTGGAGTGTTGCAACATAACTTTCGCGCCACTCGTAAGGGCTCTCGTCGAAATAGTTAATAGCGGTTCCAAGGGCACGTTTTAGCGACGCTCCCGCATGCATCGACGGATTGATTAACACCAGCGGCAACCGGTACTTGAGGGCCATCGTTTGTGCATAAAAGCCACCTAGTGACGACCCCATTAGGCACACTTGGTAACTATTGGCAGCGAGTTGTAGTTGCTCGATCAATTCCTCTAAAGTCTGCAGCGCAAGCGCCGGTATGTGTGACAATGAGGGTGCGATAAAGCGGATATCATGGGCGTGGCAGTAGTCTCGCGTCGCTTGAGCTTTACTACCAAAGCCATTTGAGCCAAAGCCATGAATAAAAATAACGAGTGGTTTTCTCATCGTTGTTCCTCGGTGAAATAAGCGGCATCCCCCCAATGCTCACTGCCATGGAACATCATCAGTTGAATAATTAACGGCAGTAAGTGACCAAGAAGACCAGTGGCATCACGTAGTTGTTCACGGTTGAGTTGACCATTCCAGGTGGCACCGCCATGCACGAGTTGGTTTCGCAATGTGTAAAGACGATCCATGATGATACTTAAACTCGTGACCACATCTCGCTCGGCCAACGCACGATGAGCTGCTCGCTTGGCGGATTCGAATGACTCTTTCCAAGCATCGGCTTCAATTCGGCCAGAGGCACTGTCCCAAAATGGTTGGTAGACGTATGGATTATTCATTAGGGTACGAATTTTATTAGGATAGTGCTGCCAGATCAGATTGTACAAGTGCTGGTGTTCGTCGTAGTCAACGATGCGCTCGAAAAAAGCGGCGTAAGCGTCACGTTGCGAGACTCGAGACTCATGGGTGTATTCACTTGCATAAGCTGCGTTGAAGCCAATCCAGAGAAACAGAAACTCGGCATCGAGATCATCTTGGTCACGCTCTTGTTCGGCTCTATAGAGCCAGCTTAACGCACGGTGTACACGTAGAGACAAACCGGTCGACCAAGTATCGCGCTGCTTGCGTTGGAAGGATTTAAGCATGTCATGTTTAAGTTCCTTTAAAGCTGAGTCTTGTGTCATTTTGACGTCCTTGTGATTAAAGTTGAGAAGCACTGTCGAGCGCTTTGAGTATATCGCGCGTGAAGTCATGCTCATTAAAACCGGGCTCACCCGCTAGATCATAGCCGCGACGAACGATAACTAAGTTACGGCTAGGGATAATAACTAAAAATTGACCACGGTTGCCGCGAGCAGCGATGGTGTCATTGGGCAGCTCAGGAAAACGTTCATTGTAAAGCCACCATTGGGCACCGTAGCCAGGAGCGCCCTCTGGCGGTTGGGCTGCTGCTGGTGTGCTAATGTAGTTGAGCCAATTGGTTGGTAAGAGTTGCTCGCCCTGCCAACGACCATTATTCAGGTGCAGTACGCCGAGCCGAGCCAAATCACGTGCGGTAGTCCATACCTGTGACGATAGAATAAAGTCGCCTTGCCAATCGGTTTCCAAATAGGTGTGCTGCATTCCAAGCTTGTCGAGTAGGGACTCAAAGGGAAAGCGCAAGTACGCATCAAGTGTTGCAAAGCGTTCCCGCAATGTACGTAGCGCTAGTAAAGTATCGTTATTGGCATACTTCCAGCGGGTTCCTGGCGCCACTTCAAGTGCGCTTTCGGTTGCTGTGTCACTGACCAAACCGCCGCCCATATAGACTCGGTCGGTACGATTTCCCGCAGCGTTGCTGTCGAGGCCTGACGCCATATGTAACAGATTTTCGAGGCTTATGGCAGCACGTGGGTCAGCAGGGTGAGACCAGTTCTCTAATGCTGCCGGTTCGTCGACTTCAATCAGCAACTGTTGTACAGCAGCACCGATCACACTTGCCCCAATACTTTTGGCAACAGACCAAGTGCGTTGTGCTGTTGCGGGCGTCATGCCTTCTAAGTAACGTTCGGCTAGTAGGTGTTCAGGGGTTGCAATGAGTACTGCTGAGGTACGAGCACCACGACCATAATGTTTACTAAAAGCGCGATCGACAACGTTAGCGAGAGCGCTTTGCTGACTTGGTTTGAGTGGCGTTGGCTGCTCCTGCCAAGGTCCACCATGGTCTTGCTGCGCGGCCTTGTCTCCAGCAAAAGGGTTGGCCACGTGGGGAAAGTTATCAAGCGAGGCACCGACGGGTAAGTCGACGCAGCCGAGCTTTGGTCGCCAAACCGAATAGCGTGAACGCTTACCGTTATCGTAGTTCACCCGTACCCATCGTTGTTCAGAATTCACCTCAGCTTCAAGTTGTGCGACACGTTCGGCAATGAGTGGATAGATGCCACCTAATTCATACTCGCGTATCGCTGCTGCATCTTTGTTACCATTAAATGTCGCACTGCAGGTAAAGCCAGCGACGTAGCCAGCGGCATAGGCTGCTAGCGTGGTATCAGTTTCCTCAGCGGCAAGGCTTAGGTTGCTTGCCATGAGCAATGGTAGCGCGGCAAGTGGGTAGAAACACGCTGACTTAAGCATACAAAACTCCAATCAATGGTTAGTTGTTAGTTTTATTTTAAGCACACTAACTTAAATGGGTCACGTAAAGAACCACTGCGTCGGTCTCAACTAAGCTTGCGTTCGACGTAAAAACGAGCGCTTGAATACACGGGCAGTATTTTATGCTCGCCCACAATCAGGCATGACATAACGCCACGCTTACGGCACAATAGATGCTGATTGGAATACCATGGGATAATGACAGCAGACGCATGACAGAATCAGTCCAGAATTCAGCACCACAGTTTATTCACTTACGTGTTCATAGCGATTTCTCCATGATCGATGGCTTGGCGAAAGTGGGTCCGATTTGTGAAACCACCGCTGCTAAAGGCATGCCCGCCATTGCGGTCACCGATCAAATGAATATGTGTGGGTTAGTAAGGTTTTATCGCACCACTCATGCAAAAGGCTTGAAGCCGATTGTTGGCTGTGACCTGTGGGTGCTTCCTGAAGGCTGGGCAAGCGATAGCCAAGAAATGCCGTTTCGTTTGACTGCGTTAGCCATGACAAATGATGGCTACCAGCAACTCACGCAACTCATCAGCCGAGGTTATTTAGCGGGACATCGCGCAGGCCGGCCTTGTGTGAATAAAGAATGGTTAGCAGAGCATGCGGAAGGTTTATTATTGTTGAGTGGTGGCCGTGAAGGTGATGTCGGGCGAAAGTTACTGCAAAACCGTGAGGCAGAAGCGCGGCAATTGCTGGCGTTTTATCAGCAGCATTTTCCTGATCGTTTTTATCTAGAATTACTTCGTACCGGGCGGCCGCAAGAAGACGATTATCTTCATGCCGCGGTGGCCTTAGCTGCGGCAGAAAATGTGCCGGTGGTCGCTACCAACGAAGTCGTGTTCCTAAAGCAAGAGAACTTTCACGCGCATGAAGTGCGCGTCGCGGTCGCCGATAGTTACACGCTTGACGATAAACGTCGGCCGAAAAAGTACAGTGCAGAGCAATATTTAAAAAGCCCAGAAGAAATGGCTGAGTTGTTTGCCGATATCCCCGAGGCTTTGGCCAATACGGTTGAAATTGCCAAGCGTTGCAATGTCACAATAACCCTTGATGAATATGTATTGCCAGAGTTTCCGACCGGAGGCATGACACCCGGCGATTTCTTGGTGAAAAAATCTGAAGAGGGTCTGGAAGAGCGGTTAGCGCAGTTATTTGCGGATCCCCAAGAGCGTGCTGAAAAGCGCAAGGAGTATGACGAACGCCTTGCCATTGAACTTCAAGTGATTAACCAAATGGGCTTCCCAGGTTACTTCTTGATCGTTATGGAATTTATTCAATGGTCGAAGGATAACGGTATTCCGGTGGGGCCGGGGCGAGGTTCTGGTGCGGGCTCTTTAGTTGCCTACGCATTAAAAATCACTGATCTAGACCCGCTCGAGTTAGATTTACTTTTCGAACGATTTCTTAACCCCGAGCGGGTGTCGATGCCCGACTTTGACATCGACTTCTGTATGGATCGCCGTGATGAAGTTATTGATCACGTGGCCGAGCTTTATGGTCGTGAAGCGGTATCGCAAATCATTACTTTTGGCACCATGGCTGCAAAAGCGTCGATACGAGATGTGGGTCGCGTGTTAGGTCACCCTTACGGCTTTGTCGATAAAATCACTAAGTTAGTTCCAGGTGATCCAGGTATGACCTTGGCCAAAGCGTTTGAGGTTGAACCGAGACTGGTTGAGGTTTACGAGCAAGACGAAGACGTACGTGACCTTATTGACATGGCACGTATATTAGAAGGCGTTACCCGTAATGCCGGTAAGCATGCGGGCGGGGTGGTCATTGCGCCCGAGAAAATCACTGACTTTTCGCCGCTTTATTGTGATGAAGAAGGTAAGCAGCCGGTCACGCAGTTTGATAAAAATGATGTCGAAGCTGCGGGTCTCGTTAAGTTCGATTTCTTGGGTTTACGCACGCTCACTATTATTCAGTGGGCGCTCGACATGGTGAATGCTAAGCGCGAGACACGCGGCGAATCGGCGATCAATATCGAAAAGATTCCACTTGCGGATCCAGCCTGCTTTAAGTTGCTGAAAAAAGCGCAGACCACCGCGGTGTTCCAGCTTGAATCGAGTGGCATGAAGCAGCTAATTAAAAAGCTTTTACCAGACAGCTTCGAAGATATTATTGCCTTGGTTGCATTGTTCCGGCCAGGCCCTCTGCAATCGGGGATGGTCGATAACTTTATTGATCGAAAGCATGGGCGTGAGCCGATCTCCTACCCTGATAAGAGCTACCAACACGAATGGTTGAAACCCATTCTTGAGCCCACCTATGGCGTTATTCTCTACCAAGAGCAGGTGATGCAAATTGCTCAGGTATTGGCAGGCTATTCACTGGGCGGCGCTGACTTGTTGCGCCGTGCAATGGGTAAGAAAAAACCAGAAGAAATGGCCAAGCAGCGGGCGGTTTTCGCTGATGGTGCAAAGCAAACGGGTATCGACCCAGACTTAGCCATGAAAATCTTCGACTTGGTAGAGAAGTTTGCCGGTTATGGGTTCAACAAATCACACTCGGCGGCCTATGCACTGGTGTCGTACCAAACATTGTGGATGAAAACCCACTACCCCGCAGAGTTTATGGCGGCGGTTATGTCGGCTGATATGGACAATACCGATAAAATTGTCACCCTTGTTGATGAGTGCGACCAGTTAGGTTTGAAACTACTCCCGCCAGACGTCAACGTCGGTCAGTATAAATTCACCGTCGATGGGCAAGGCGATGTCGTCTATGGTATCGGTGCGATCAAAGGGGTCGGCGAGGCGCCTATTGAGGCAATTCTAAGTGCTCGTAGTGAAGGTGGGGCATTTACTGATCTATTTGATTTTTGCTGTCGTGTCGATCTAAAGCGATTAAATCGACGGGTTATTGAAAAGCTCATTCGTGCTGGCGCCATGGATTCGCTTGGTCCGCACCGTGCGTCGTTGATGGCAACCTTACAAAAAGCCATGCGCCAAGCCGAGCAGCACGCACGTGCTGAAGCCATTGGTCAGTCTGACTTATTCGGTGTGTTAACAACCGCCGCCGACACGGATACCATTGAGCACGAGTTCGAGCAAGTGGCTGAGTGGCCTGAGGCTATTTGGCTTGACGGCGAACGGGAAACCCTTGGACTATACTTAACAGGTCACCCTATCAACCGTTATCGTAAAGAGCTGCGTAACTATGTGCCATGTAATTTAGCTGACGTGCGGCCAACGGGTCGAGATCAGATGACCACGATTGCCGGTTTGGTGATTGATATGCGCGTTATGGTGAACAAAAAGGGGGCTCGATGGGCCATCGTCACCATGGATGACAAATCAGCCCGTTTTGATGTACGCTTTTTCGCCCAAGATTACGAAAGATATGAAGAACTTTTAGCCAAAGACAGAATTTTGGTCATAAAAGGAGAGGTCAGCTTTGATGATTACTCGGGGGGCAATACAATGACCGCTCGAGAAGTGATGACAATTACCGGTATGCGTGAGCAGTATGCGAAAGGGTTGCGGCTGCGACTGCGTCCAGAGCACCTCGAGGGTGCCGGCTTCAAGCGTCTAGTAAAGACCTTAGAAGCGTATCGTGGTGGCACATGTCCACTACTATTTGATTATCAACGCCCTGATGTGAGTGCCAGCTACCAGGCGGCGACAGACTGGTATGTAACGCCTGAAGATGATCTGCTTTATGAGCTAGAGCAACAAATCGGTGCCCAACATCTCGCGCTAGAATTTTGATTTGCAACACGTACTAAGGCGATGTTGTCTAAGGGAGTCCAAATGAATTTGCAATTTTTAGAGCTCGAAAAACCCATTGCAGAGCTGCAAGCACAAATCGACGAGCTGAAAGCCGTTGGTGCCAAGGGTGATTTTGATATTTCGATTGAAGAAGAGATTGCTAAGTTACAAGAAAAGCGTGAGCAACTGATCGAGAAAATCTTTGGTGATCTTGGTGCTTGGCAAGTTGCGCAGATGGCGCGCCATCCGATGCGCCCTTACACTCTTGACTACATCTCAGCTATTTTCACTGATTTCGACGAACTTGCCGGCGATCGTGCGTTTGCCGATGACCGTGCGATCGTCGGTGGTACTGCACGTTTAGACGGTCAGCCAGTGGTCATAATTGGTCATCAGAAAGGTCGTGAAACCAAAGAAAAGATTCGTCGTAACTTTGGTATGCCAAAACCTGAAGGGTATCGTAAAGCGATGCGTTTGATGGAAATGGCCGAACGGTTCAAGATGCCCATTATCACCTTTATTGATACGCCCGGCGCTTATCCGGGCATTGGTGCCGAAGAACGTGGACAGTCCGAAGCCATCGCCCGCAACCTTAAGGTTATGGCGCGTTTAAATGTTCCTATTGTTTGTACAGTTATTGGTGAAGGTGGCTCTGGTGGTGCCTTGGCTATTGGTGTGGGCGATCGGGTCAACATGTTGCAGTACTCGACCTACTCGGTGATTTCGCCTGAGGGTTGTGCGTCGATTCTTTGGAAAAGTGCTGACAAAGCATCCACTGCCGCCGAAGCTATGGGCGTGACTGCCCAACGTAGTCTTGAATTAGGTTTGATTGATGCCATCGTCGAAGAGCCGCTAGGTGGTGCGCATCGCGATGTTGAAGTGATGGCACAGCGACTCAAGCAACGTTTACTGGACGATCTTAATAGTTTGAAAGACCTTGATCGTACTGCGTTACTCGAGCAACGTTATCAAAAATTGATGTCATTCGGTTATTGCTAGATCAACGTGGACGTTAGTTATCGCGACCTCTACCCAGACTTTTGCACGGCCCTAGAAAATGTTGAGCTGCGGCCTGAGCAACAGCTTGTTGCTTGCTTAGGCGGCGGCGCTGATTCTCAAACCGTGCTCGATCTGCTTGACCGTTGGCGCCAAGACCATCCGCAGTTTAACTACCTTGCGATTCATCTAGATCACCAGTTTCACCCCGACTCGGGACATTGGGCGGAAGGCTTAGTCGACGACTGTCAGCAGCGACAATTTCCAATGTACTGTGAGGTATTAGCGGTGCCACAGGGGCGTCGAACAAGCAAGGAGGCCGCGGGTAGAGAGGCGCGTTATCAACGGCTTGGCGAAATCGCAACGGACAACGCAATACTACTCGTTGGTCAGCATCGTAACGATCAAATTGAGACCTTTTTATTGCAGTTGAAACGCGGTGCGGGGCCGAAGGGCTTGGCGGCAATGGCGCAGCAAAGCGAAAGTCAACGCCAACTGCAACCTCGGCAAACCATCGTGCGGCCCTTGTTAGGGGTTAGCAAAGCAGAAATTTATGCTTATGCCAAGCAGCACCAGCTGTTCTGGATTGAAGACGATACCAACTATGACACTCGCATTGAGCGTAATTTTTTACGGCATAAAATAGTACCTGAGTTAGAGCAGCGCTGGCCACATTTTGGTGACGCGGTATTGCGAAGTGCACAATTGTGCGCAGAGCAACAACAGGTGCTTGAAGAACTGCTCAGCGAGCAACTCATGACGTATCAAAACGCCGCGGGTGAACTTAAGGTTGAGCCGTTGGCAAGCCACTCGCCGGCCAGTCAGCGAGCACTGCTGCGTACTTGGTTGCAGCAACAAAACGCAAGCATGCCTTCCTATGCGCAATTAGAACAAATTCGAAGGCAAATGATTCATACCAAAAATGACCGACAACCAGAAGTATCCTGGGGTCGCCATACCGTGAAGCGAACATCTTCACGCCACCTTATTTTGGGTTCACGAAACGCCGATTAAGTCGTTCTCTTGGAGTTAAAAAATGTCCGTAGCTGTACCTCCGGTTGAGAAAAATCAACGCCGCGCGTTGGTTTTTGGCATTGCCGCTGTTGGGCTTTGGTCAACGGTTGCCACCGCCTTTAAAATCGCCTTGGAATACTTGTCGCCATTGCATCTACTGTTATTTGCGACGCTCACTAGCATGCTCGTTTTCCTTGGCTTACTGACATGGCAAGGTCGCTTGTTAGAAACCTTGAAGCTGGGACGCAAGCGTTGGCTGTTTTACAGTATTCAAGGCGCAATTAATCCATTCACCTATTACTGGGTATTATTTGCCGCCTACGATCAATTGCCGGCGCAACAGGCACAAGCGATTAACTACACATGGGCCATCACTATGGCGCTATTGGCGGTGCCGATCTTAAAGCAACGCTTAACGCTACGTGAGCTTTGTGCCATGTTAATTGCTTATGGCGGCGTCGTTTTCATTGCCACCGGCGGACAGTGGGACTTCCAACAGACGAACTGGGTTGGTATTGGTTTGGCGTTGTTAAGTACAGTGTTGTGGGCCGGGTATTGGTTAATTAATACGAGAAATAGAGATGCGCCAATTCCAGCGATGTTTTGGTGTTTTGCATTCGGTACCGCTTTCCTGGCGGTCGCTGTGGGACTCGACCCGACTCCGGTGCCTTGGTTCGAATGGCGCGCCTGGGCTGCCGCAGCCTATGTCGGAATGTTTGAAATGGGAGTCACCTTCCTACTGTGGTTAACGGCGATGCGCACTGCAGAGAAAACATCGCAACTATCGATGCTTATTTTCTTGAGTCCGTTCGTAAGTTTGGTATTAATTTACTTTCTTCTTGGAGAAGTGATTGAAGTGACGACCCTTATAGGCTTAAGCTTAATTTGTTTTGGTCTATACCTGCAAAGGAAATCCAAGTGAATGGAACGTTTCTTGATGTACTTGCACTTTTAGCGATAGCGGTTGGTCTCGTTTGGAGCTTTCGACGAGTTAAGCTGCCGGCCATTTTAGCTTACCTAGTGACTGGACTTATTGCCGGTCCGGATGTCGCTGCGTGGGTCGAAGACCCTGATGAATATCATTTTATCGCTGAACTTGGTGTGGTTCTGTTACTTTTTTCCCTTGGGCTCGAGTTCTCTCTTCCTAAAATGATTGCCATGCGGCGCTTAGTGTTTGGGCTTGGTGCCGGGCAAGTGGTGATTTGTTCGGTGCTTTTTGCCGGGCTAGCCTACCTTTGGCTCGGTGATTGGAATGCGGCCATGGTCATCGGTGGTACCCTCGCGTTAAGCTCGACCGCGGTAGTGATCAAGCAATTAGGTGAGTCATCACAATTAACCACTCGTAAAGGCCAAGCAACGGTTGCGGTGTTACTGTTCCAAGACATTGCCGTAGTGCCGATGTTGATCGTTATTCCGTTACTAGCGAGTGCCTCAGCCGACACCAGTATCTGGGAAAGTTTAGGTATTGCACTGGTGAAAGGAGCGGGCGTCGTCATATTGCTGATGACCATCGGTAAATGGGTTCTGCCCCATGTGTTTCGTGAAATCGCGCGCTTAAGAACCGATGAGCTTTTTGTTCTGGCTACGCTTCTCGTCGCTCTAGTGGCAGGCGGTCTTACCCATTTGTTTGGCCTTTCGATGGCCCTAGGAGCCTTCTTAGCCGGCATGATGCTCGGCGAAAGCAAGTACAAGCATCAACTCGAAGCGGATATACGGCCGTTTCGCGATATTCTAATGGGCCTCTTTTTCATTACCGTTGGTATGCAGCTAGATTTGTCGATATTTTTGCGGCACTTGCACTGGATTATCCTCGCCGTGCTCGTTATTGGCTTATTAAAAATGCTGGTTGTGCGGTTAGTCGCAGGGTTAATGAAAGAGCGTGAAGAAGATGCTTGGAGCGCAGGCTTGATGTTGTTTCAAATGGGAGAGTTTGGTTTTGTACTGGTCTCACTCGCGTTTTCCTATGCATTATTGCCAACAGATATTGCCTCGTTATTAGTCGGTGTCGGTGTGCTGGGAATGGCGGTGACGCCAGTTGTTATTCAACGTAGCCACCAGCTTGTAAAACCATTATTAAGAGCGAATACCCTAGAGCTGAAAACCGAAATTGTGCAACCGGACACCTCTAAACCAAAACGTGTGCTGGTGCTAGGGTTTGGCCGAGTTGGGCAAACTGTCAGCCGGTTTTTAACCAATGAAAACATTGAGCACCTGGCGATTGACCATGACAGCAAGCGCGTGCAAGAAGCGACCGCGGGTGGCGCCAACGTTTTCTTCGGCGACGGTGCTCGCCGCGATATCCTCAAGACCGTTCATGCGGACCAAGTCGAACTCATTATCATCACTTTTGCCGATGACCTGAAAGCACTTGAAGTACTCAAGTCGGTGCGTGAAATGAACGACCACGCCGAAGTGATTGTGCGTTCGCGCGATGATTTAAGGCTCGAAGCAATGATGCAAGCCGGAGCTACCCAAGTGGTGCCGGATACTTTAGAGGCAAGTTTGATGCTGGTATCGCAGATATTGAGCCGAACCGGCGTGCCGATTCGAAAAATACTCGCACGCTTAGACCAAGCGCGGCGTTCTCATTACGGCGACATGCATGGCTTTTATCCCGGTGAAACCACGGACATGGATCCCGAAAAAATTGATCGCTTACAATTTCTGCATGCTGTACAGCTGACCGACAACGCCTATGCGTGTGGTAAAGAGTTAGCACAACTGGGTTTGGATGACCTCGGCTTACAGGTGAAATCGGTGCGCCGCGACGGTCAGGAACATAGTGAAGTTGCGGGTGATTTTAAGTTACAACAGGGCGATGTACTGCTTATTGCGGGAGGCCCCAGGGCTGTTGAGGCAGGTGAAAGCTTCTTATTGAATGGCTAATGTTTCTGTTGTTACAACTCGCAACATAATCTGGCTTAAATATAATCAAAACATAGCGCATACTATAGCCGTCTTCATGTTTAACTGGAACTATCTACATGGCATTTAAAAAGCGTGCGCTGCTACCTCCTCTTATTATTATTTTCGCAATTGTCATCGTTATCGGTTTGGGAATGATGCGACCTCAATTACCGATGCGCTCAAATGAGCGTCCCGCGGTGTTAGTTGAAGTGCAAGAGGCGATGCCTGAAAATCTAAACCTCGTGGTTAGCGGGCAAGGCAATGTAATGCCTAAACATACGACCTTTCTTATTGCTCAAGTTAGTGGCCAAATCACCGAAATCGCGCCGAACTTCCAAAACGGCGGCTTTTTTGAAGAGGGTGATATGGTTCTCAAAATCGATAGTCGCGACTATGAAGTTGCATTGCAAAGCGCGAAAGCGAATCTTGCTCAGGCAAAGGCTGCGCTAGCGGAAGAAAGTGCTCGCGCTGAAGTTGCGCGCGAAGAGTGGGAATCATTACAACTAGGTGAAATTCCAGAGCTAGGTTTACGCAAGCCCCAAGTGGCTAGTGCTGTAGCAGCGATGCAGTCGGCTCAAGCCGCGGTAGCGAAAGCCGAGCGCGATCTCGACCGTACCACCGTGCGAGCGCCTTTTGCTGGCGTGTTACAAAACAAGAATGTTGATTTAGGCCAATATATTAATAGCGCGAGTCAAATCGCTGAGATCATGGGAACCAAGACGGCTGAAATACGAGTACCGTTGAGCGACCGCGACCTTGCGTATCTTAACCTTCCTGAAGCTGAGCAGAAATCAGACTTTCCCCAAGTTCGACTTACTTCGCAAGTAGCTGGGCAAACCTATGAATGGCAGGGCCGCTTAGTTCGTAGCGAAGGTGTTTTGAACACCGACAGCCGAGTTATCTATGGTGTGGTTGAGGTTCAAGACCCGTATAACAGAGCTGCCAAGCAACATGAAAAGGTGCTGCGATTCGGACGCTTTGTTGCGTTAGAAATTGAAGGGATCTTTGTCGACAACGTCTTCCGTATGCCACGTTACGCGCTTACCACAGATGGTAACCTTTGGTTGGTTGACGATGAACGTCGACTGCAACGTCGTCATGTTGAAGTGCTTCGCACCGAAGAAAATCATGTCATTATCGATGGCGGACTTGAAGCTGGCGATAAGGTGGTGTTAACGCAGTTAGCCAATGCTTTACCTAGTATGAAAGTACGTTTACCAGGCGACCCTTTACCGCAGCAAATGGAAGGTCCTGAAAGCACGGATGATGCAACAAATGTTGGCAGTCAGTCTGCCGATAATTCAGCTGACGAGTAAGGGAACCTGACAATGCAAACGCCAAATCAAGATCCAAACTCGAATCAAGAACGTGGCCTCATTGCCTGGTGGGCAAATAATACTGTTGCTGCAAACTTACTGATGCTGCTGATTATTATCACCGGTATCTTTATGGTGTTCCAAGTACGCAAGCAGATGTTTCCTGAAATTGAGCTCAACAACATTAGCATTCAGGTGCCATTTCCTGGTGCCGCCCCGCAAGAAGTAGAGCAGGGCGTATTGATTCTCATTGAAGATGCTCTGGAAGATGTAAACGGTGTCGAACGCATCGTTTCAACCGCAAGTGAAGGAGGTGGTTCGGTCTCAGTGGAAGTTGAGAGTGGCTACGACACACAGGTGGTCATGGATGAAGTGAAAATGCTTATCGATGCCATCCCTAACTTCCCGCAGCAAATTGAAAGTCCGAATATCTACCGAATCCGACCACAACGACAAGTGCTTTGGGTAAGCGTCTACGGTGATATGACGGAACGTAACCAAAAGGAACTCGCAAAGTCGATCCGCGACGATTTGAAGTCGATCGGTGGGGTGACCAAAGTGGAAGTGGTTGGTGCGCGCGATTATGAAATTTCAGTAGAAATTTCAGAGCAAGACCTTCAGCGCTATAACCTCACTTTCCAGCAAGTTGTGAATGCCGTGCGCGGAACCTCGATTGATGTTGCGGGTGGCTCTATTCGCACACCGAACGGCGATATTTTGTTACGGGCAAATAACCAGGCTTATTTCGGTGATGAATACGAACGCATTGTGCTGATTAATCGGCCTGACGGTACCCGCTTAACCTTAGGTGATATTGCGACCGTTAAAGATGAGTTTATTGAACGTCGACGCTTTACACGCTTTGACGACAAGCCAGCAACTTTTGTGCGCGTCGACTCGGTAGGTGACCAAAACGATCTCGCGGTTGCTGAAGTGGTGAAAAATTACATCGATCGACGGTCCAAAGAGTTACCGCCGGAAGTGAAAGTAGCCTACTGGGGGGATTCATCGTATTACTTGCAGGGCCGACTTGATCTGATGACCGACAATATGGTCACTGGTGGTCTGCTGGTGTTCCTCATGCTATCGCTGTTTTTACAACTGCGTCTAGCGTTTTGGGTCATGATGGGAATTCCTATCTGCTTCCTTGGTACCATTGCGTTAATGCCGCTACCTATGTTCGACATCTCGATCAATATGATTAGCCTGTTCGGCTTCATATTGGTACTAGGGATAGTGGTGGACGATGCCATAGTGATCGGCGAAAGTGCCTATTCCGAAATTGAGAAACATGGAAAAAGCACTGATAACGTGGTTCGCGGTGCGAAAAAAGTAGCCATACCGGCCACCTTTGGCGTATTGACGACCATGGTGGCATTTATCCCGATGCTGATGGTTGATGGCGGAATGGGAGCTATCTGGGAGTCGATCGCTTGGGTCGTCATACTTTGTTTAGCCTTCTCGCTGGTTGAGTCAAAACTCATTTTGCCAGCGCACATTGCGGCGATGAAATTCAGTAAGTCGAATACCACTAAGCAAAACGCTTTCCAGCGAACACGTAATAAAATTTCCTCAAGTTTGCAGGTGTTTGTAACGCGTTATTACCGTCCATTTTTGAAAAAATGCTTACATTATCGGTACACCACATTCGCAACCTTTATCGCGATGTTCATTGTGATGATAGGTTTAATTAGTGGCGGGGTTGTGCGTTGGGTATTTTTCCCGAATATTCCGAGCGACTTTATTCAAACTAGTCTCGAAATGCAGCCTGGTTCGTCAGAAGAGGCGACCATTCGAGCTCTTGAGGAGTTAACTGCATCGCTGATGCAAGTGGATGAAGAAGTGAAACAAGAGCAGGGCGAGGGCGTCGTTCGGCATACCAACACTTGGTTAAATGGCACCACCAACGGCATGGTCATGAGTGAGCTGGCAAAAGGCGAAGATCGTAACATTGACGGTTTCGCAATTATCAATCGTTGGCGTGAGGCAACCCCGGAAATCGCCGGTGTTAAGTCAATTAACTTCCAAGGTAGTATTGGCGGTGGTGGTGGATCGGACGTTGAGTTCCAGTTAGCTGGTGACGACCTGGATCAACTGGCCGCTGCGGCGAAAGAAATCAAAGAAGTACTGGGTGAGTTTGACGGTGTGTTTGATATCGAAGACACCTTCGGCGATGGTAACGAAGAAATTATATTGGAGTTAAAACCGCTCGCTACAGCTATGGGAATCACTTTAAGTGAGCTTGCGAACCAAGTGCGTTATGCGTTTTATGGTGCAGAGGCGCAACGGATTCAGCGTGGTGACGAAGAAGTACGGGTGATGGTGCGTTATCCGCTTGAAGAGCGGCAATCGGTTGGTAACTTAGAAGACATGAAGCTACGAACTGCCAACGGCGACTTAATTCCATTTACGGAACTGGCTGAGATCCGCTTTGCCGAGGGCTACAACACCATCCGTCGTATCAACCGTGAACGTAGTGTTAACGTGCGCGCGCGAGTCGATAAAGATCGCGTCGAACCGTTCGAAGTGGTGCGGCAAGTTCGCCAAGATCACATTCAAGCTATTTTGGACAAGTATCCATCGGTGAGCTTTAAGCTCGAAGGAGCTTCACAGGACGAAGCCGAAGCGACAAGTTCATTAGCCATTGGTTTTGTATTGGCGCTGTTCGCTATTTACGCGCTTATGGCAATACCGCTGAAGTCGTACAGCCAGCCGTTAATCATTATGTCGGTTATTCCATTTGGTATGATTGGCGCGGTGATAGGCCACTGGATGATCGGCATGCCGATTTCCATCCTTAGTTTGTTTGGTATTATCGCACTGGCTGGGGTGGTCGTGAACGACTCCTTGGTGATGGTTGACTATGTAAACCAAGCTCGCAAGAGTGGAGTGAAGCTTCGTACCGCGGTACAAGATGCTGGTTCGGCTCGTTTTCGTGCGATTATTTTAACGAGTTTAACCACCTTCTTTGGTTTGCTACCGATTGTGCTGGAAAAAAGCTTACAAGCAAAAATGGTTATCCCGATGGCGATTTCCTTGGCCTTCGGTATCTTGTTTGCGACCGTGATTACATTGTTGCTGATTCCTTGTTTGTACCTGATTTTAGAAGATACCAAACGGGGCATGAAAACCATGTTGTCTTGGTATGGGCTAACAGAGCCGCCGGCACCTAAAACCGAGTCGGACAAATCTTTTAACTAGTGGTAAACTAACAGCCTAACTACGATTAACGAAGTCGCATGAAGCGTGAAGCATCATGCGACTTCGCTCTATTCTGTCAGCGCAAGGTCAATTGAATGAGTTTAACCACACTCGATATTGTTACTCTGGCATTTTTCGTTTCGGTTTGGATGTCTTACATCCAGTTTGCCCGAATTCGTGCACGTACGTCCTACAGTCTTTCCTATATTTTGCGTCAACTACGCATCGACTGGATGACCACATTAACCCGCAAGGAACATCAGATTGCCGATGCGGCGCTGTTAGGTAATGTCGAGCGGGTGGTGACCTTCTTTGCCTCATCCACGGTGTTGGTGCTGGCGGGTGTGCTCACATTATTAGCCTCTGCAGAGCAAGTTGTTAGCGTACTCGAGTCATTGCCGTTTACTGCGAATACCGCGCCGGATAAGGTGCAGTTTAAGCTGGCCGGGTTGTCGCTTATCTTCGTTTTTGCCTTCTTTAAGTTCACCTGGGCGATACGGCAATTTGGTTTTGTTTCGGTGTTGTTAGGTGCTGCACCTCAGTACCGTAGTACTGACTTTACGGACGAGCAACGCGAGATTTTTGCACATCAAGCCGCTAAGGTTTTTGACCAAGCCGGCCATGAGTATAATAACGGTTTACGCGCCTATTATTTCGCTCTTGCCTATCTTTGCTGGTTTCTGCATCCGCTGCTATTTGTCATTTCAACCTTAGTAGTGGTGTCGGTACTGTATCGTCGTGAATACCGCTCGCGGGTGTTGCGGGCGTTACTGGCAACCAAAGGTTTAGAGCCAGGGCGTATTAAACAACAGGAGTCGAAAAGTGAAACTGAATGAAGTAGATGTGTTGCAATGGACCCTCGCCGGAGCGACCGGACAGCAGCTGTCAGCTGACCAGCAGTTGCTCAATAAGCGTCTCGATTATGCGGGCGGGCAGATCATTTTTAATGACTATGGCGTGGTCACCGTTGAGCCAACGAGCCCCGGCGATAAAGACGTCGTGTATTCTTGTGCGGTGCATGGCGATGAAACAGCTCCTATCGAAATTGTTCGGGATATGATTCATGGCATCATGCAAGGACAAATCAAACCGGTTCAGCGGACGTTATTTTTAATCGCCAACCCAGCAGCCATTGCAATAAACAAACGCTTTGTTGAAATGAACATGAACCGTCTGTTTAGTGGTGCGCATCGTCAAGGTGACAGCCCTGAGCATCATCGTGCGGCAGCCATTGAAGGCTATGTAACGGAATTCTTCAATAGTGCGCCAAATGGCGAGCGGCGTCGCTTGCATTACGACCTTCACACCGCCATTCGCGACTCTAAGTATGAGAAGTTCGCCGTGTACCCTTTCACCCATGGCGGTCCGTATAAGAAAGAACAACTTACTTTCTTGGCTGAATGTGGTGTCACCACAATTTTGTTGAATCAAGCACCTACGACCACCTTTAGCTATTACAGCGTACGTACTCATCAGGCCGATGCTTTTACGGTTGAGCTTGGCAAGGTACGCCCGTTTGGGGAAAACAATCGACACGATTTCGCTGCGGCAGAGACCATGTTTACGCGACTTATTTGCGAACATGATCTAGCACTACCGAACTTTGATCCGGATCGAACAAAAATCTTCGATGTCTGCCGTACAATAAACCGTACAAACGAAAAATTCGTTTTACACTTTCCTGACGATGTCGCCAACTTTACCGCGTTTGCAGAAGGCGACTTGCTTGCAACCGATGGCGACACAGAGTACCGAGTAGAGCAGGCCGGCGAGCGCATCATTTTTCCAAACGCAAAAGTTGCCTTGGACCAACGGGCATTATTGACGGTGATTGATGTACCTATCACAGGCCTGCAACTGGTCTGATTTTTAATTATTAGTAACCTTGCTCATTTGCATGTCAGTTGACGTAAAGGTAAAGTGAGCGCAATTTTTCCGAGAACGAGAAAGTTATGGCAAAGGATAAACAACACCAGCTTGAAATCGTGACCGAACCGAACTTTTTAGACGGTTCTGCGTTAACGATTCCAATGCTTCAGATCCTCAAAGAAGACGGTACCTTGCAAAAAAATGCAACGGCTCCTGAACTTGACCAAGAATTAGCATTAAAGATGTTCGATACCATGCAATTTATCCGTATTTTGGATGAGCGCATGATCGCTGCACAGCGCCAAGGTCGAATCAGCTTCTATCTTTCATCGTTAGGTGAAGAGGCGGCAAGCATTGGCTCGGCCGCGGCACTCGATAGTGGCGATATGATCATGGGGCAATACCGTGAACAGGGCGCTTTGGCTTATCGCGGCTTTACTGTTGAACAGTTTATGGATCAGCTGTTCTCGAACGAGCGCGATCTTGGCAAAGGCCGTCAGATGCCGGTTCACTATGGCTCTGCCGACTTGAACTTTATGACTATTGCGTCACCTCTTGCGACGCAAATTCCGCAAGCGTCAGGTTATGCCTATGGTCAGAAAATGGATGGCAATGGGAAGTGTACCATTTGCTATTTTGGTGAAGGTGCCGCTTCAGAAGGCGACTTTCATGCCGCATTGAATATGGCTGCGGTCTATAAAGTTCCAGCGATATTCTTCTGCCGTAACAACGGCTATGCGATTTCGACACCATCACAAGGCGAACAGTACGCCGGCGACGGCATCGCGCCGCGCGGGGTAGCCTATGGCATGAAAACCATTCGCGTCGACGGGAATGACATTTTAGCGGTTTATCAAGCGACCCAATTAGCACGAAAACTGGCCGTTGAAGAAAATGAGCCAGTGTTGATTGAAGGCATGTCTTATCGCATGGCGGGGCATTCAACTTCTGACGACCCGACGGGTTACCGTACCCGCGAAGAAGAAGATGCTTGGCGCGCGAAAGATCCGTTAGCACGCTTCCAAACCTACTTGATCAACAAGAAATGGTTAACAGAAGCCGATGCAGACGAGATCTTCGCAGAGAAAAAAGCGGCGGTACTTGCGGCATTGAAGAAAGCCGAGAAAGTACCAGCACCGCATATTGATGAATTGATCAATGATGTTTATGACACTCCTCCGCAGCAGCTTAAAGAGCAGCTTGAAGAACTAAAAGCGCATATTCGTAAGTACCCAGAAGCGTACCCGAAAACAGCGTCACGTATTGATGGGGGAGAAAAGTAATGGCGAAGATGAATTTACTACAAGCCATCAATAATGCGCTTGATATCGCGATGGCGAAGAGCCAAAAAGTTTATAGCTTTGGTGAAGACACCGGCTCGTTTGGTGGCGTATTTCGTGCCACGTCAGGCTTAACTGAAAAATACGGTCGTCACCGTAACTTTAATACACCACTGGTTGAGCAGGGAATATTAGGTTTTGCCAATGGTTTAGCATCGCAAGGCAGTTATGCGATTGCTGAGATCCAGTTCGGTGATTATATCTTTCCAGCATTTGACCAAATCGTTAACGAGTCGGCTAAATTCCGGTATCGCTCAGGGAACGAGTTTGATGTTGGTGGCTTAACGATTCGTACACCTTATGGTGGCGGTATTGCAGGTGGGCATTACCATTCGCAGTCTCCAGAAGCTTACTTCGCTCATACGCCTGGCTTAAAAATTGTGATGCCACGTAACCCTTATATGGCGAAAGGTTTATTACTGAGCGCAATCTTTGATCCAAACCCAGTTCTGTTTATGGAACCTAAGCGTTTGTATCGTGCCTCTACCGGTGAAGTGCCTGAAGAAGAGTACACCCTAGAGCTTGGTAAGGCTGATGTTGTGCGCGAAGGTAAAGATGTCACCATCGTTGCTTGGGGTGCACAAGTTGAAATGGCTGAGAAAGCTGCCGATAAGGCCGCAGAAGAGGGCATTGACTGTGAAGTTATTGACCTTGTTAGCCTGTTACCGTGGGACGCTGAAACTGTGGCTGAGTCGGTGATGAAAACCGGTCGTATGGTGGTAACTCAAGAAGCACCATTGACGAGCGGCTTCGCCAGTGAAGTAGCGGCAACCATTCAAGATAAATGTTTCTTGTATCTTGAGTCGCCGATTGCACGGGTTTGTGGTTTGGATACACCTTACCCACTGTGTCATGAAAAAGAATATTTTGTTGACCACCTGAAAGTGTACGAAGCAATTAAAGCTTCGATGACCTATTAAGAGGGCCGAGACCTATGAGTAAAGATTTTATCTTACCGGATATCGGCGAGGGTATCGTTGAGTGTGAAATCGTCGAATGGTTGGTCCAAGAAGGCGATAGCATCAAAGAAGATCAGCCCGTGGTTGATGTAATGACCGACAAAGCCTTGGTACAAATTCCGGCGAAAGACGATGGCGTGGTGGCGAAGCTTTATTATCAACAAGGCGATATTGCCAAAGTTCATGAACCTTTGTTTGCTATTCAAGGCAACGATGATGAAGCGGACACCAATGCCGCCAGCGAGCCTGCAGCGGAACCTGCGGCAGAGCCGGCAACGGTGAGCGACAGTAAGCCAGCGACTGGAGACACCTCAGTCACTGATTTTATCTTGCCTGATATTGGCGAAGGCATCGTTGAATGTGAAATTGTTGAATGGCAAGTTCAAGAAGGCGACACCATTGAAGAAGATCAGCCAGTTGTTGACGTAATGACTGACAAAGCGCTGGTACAAATTCCGGCGAAAGATCATGGTGTTGTGGAAAAACTTTATTATAAGCAGGGTGATATCGCGCAAGTTCACGAGCCTTTGTTCGCGGTGCGTAGCGCTACTGACAATGCGACCGATAATGCGCCGCAAACGTCATCAGCAACCAGCGCGGCACAACCGGCAGCGGCGGATGAAACTAGTGCCAATAGCGCTGCGCAGCCAGGCTCGGCTGCGGCGCCAAAAGCTGCACGTCAAGGTAAGGCGATTGCTAGTCCAGCCGTACGCCGTCGTGCCCGTGAGTTAGACGTCGATATTAGCCAAGTGACTGGCTCTGGCGCGAAAGGCCGCGTCATGAAGGAAGATATTGAGCAATTTATTGCGGGAACGTCGAGCAAAGCTGAGGCACAATCTGCCGCGCCAAGCGCTTCGGCGTCCAGTCAGCCAACCGTCAGCAGTGGCGGTAAGCGCACTGAAGCGATTCGTGGTGTGAAAGCCGCGATGGCTAAGGCAATGACCAACTCGGTACAAACAATTCCGCATTTCACGTACGCCGATGAGTTTGATTTGACCGCAGTGATGGCCTTACAGAAGCAGCTAAAAGAGCGTTACAAAGACGAAGGTGTGCGCATTACCATGATGCCATTCTTTATCAAGGCGCTGTCGTTAGCCTTGAAAGAGTTCCCGGTGATGAATGCGCAAGTGAACGACGATTGCACAGAGATCACTTATTTTGACGACCATAATATTGGTATGGCAGTAGATACTAAGATCGGTCTGTTAGTGCCTAATGTTAAACAGGTACAAAATAAGAGCCTGATTGATGTTGCCAACGAAGTAACCCGCCTTACTCAGTCTGCTCGAGAAGGTCGCGTGGCCCAAGAGGATATGAAAGGTGGAACTATTTCCATCTCGAATATTGGGGTCATTGGCGGTACGGTAGCCACGCCAATTATTAATAAGCCAGAAGCAGCAATTGTCGCGCTTGGTAAGGTGCAAGAATTGCCGCGCTTCGATGCCGACGGCAATGTAGTGGCACGCAAAATGATGACCGTAAGTTGGTCTGGCGATCATCGAATCATTGATGGTGGCACCATTGCGCGTTTCAATAAACGTTGGCAGGAATTCTTAGAAGATCCTACGTCAATGCTGGTGCACATGGTTTAGCTTGAAGCGATGCCCTTGGCAAGATTAAAGCCCGCCGTTTTGGCGGGTTTTTTTGCTTATAAAGAGCCCTTTGAGGTAGTATCGAAGGCACTATAACGACAAATTTAATGGATTAATAATAATGCCTAACTGCTTTAGCGCTTTGAGTTTTCGTCGCCGTCTATGCCCATTGGTTATAGGTTCGCTCTTTGGCCTAACCGGATTAAGTGGGTCGGTAAATGCGACCCCTTTGCTGATACAAGCCAGTGAACAACAGCAGTTCGAGCAGGCTTATCAAGCCTTCCAACAAGCAAAGGCCGATGAAAGTACCCCGAAGCTAAGATTACAACAGTTGGCATTTACCGCCTATATGAGTGGTCGAGACCATTTCGGTGCCGAGCATATTAATACCGCAAACTTAGCCCTTAATCATTTGTTTTTGTTAGAACCTAAGCAACGTATCAGTCAACAATCTCATGCTTTAGCGGCACTAGTGGTGCGTGTTTATCAGGGTGAATATGGGCCACAAGCGATCGAGCTGTTAGATCCGTTACTGTTAGCCCTAGAAACCATGCCGGCGCCTAATGAGAAACAGATTTCGAATTATGAAATGCAGTTTGCACAAGTGTTTAGCGCCCATCGTACGAAGAATCCGCAATTTGTTGTGGCAATCAAAATAGCTATGGCGGAACAGTTGATGCGGCTTAATCAACGTCGTCCTGAACTATGGACCTCGCTTTATAACGAGAGTGAAGAGCTCTACGGAGCAGACCACGCCACGACGGTCAAAACCGCGTTTTACGCAGCAATGGAAAATGCCGGCGCGGAGGATTTCGCTGCAGCAGTCAACAAGCTTGAATATGTTGTCGCGGTTGATGCACGTGATAATGCCGCGACCTTACAGCTGCAATTGGCTGCATATTATCGATTAATCAACTTTTACCAGCGTCTCAACCAAACCGCAAAGGTTGATGTGGCGTTACGGCGCGTGGGTGAAATGAATCATCAATTAAGCGGGCAGATGGTGGAGGAAGCCTTGTACCGAGTCTCGCCAGAGTTTCCTGCCGAAGAGGCAACAGCCGGTCGCAGTGGTACGGTTCAGTTGATTTATGATATTGGTACGGACGGTCGCACCAAAAATATTCGAGTGGATTCAGCGACCAATGACGCCTTCGCTGCAGCGGCTCGTGAATCTGTATCAGCGTGGCTTTACGTGCCCGCTTATGATGACAATGGCGAAGTAACCGAGCGGAAAAATGTTGAAGTCCAGTTGGACTTCAACCTTCAAGGAAATTAGCGCTTGGCGACCATACGTCGCACTATACCAGGGGCAAAGCGTTGCAGGAACGGTGCTAGTTTCGACACGCCAGAGCCCACCACAACCTCTGCTTTTTGCGCGGCGATTGCCTTCAGTGAGAGCCGTGCACATTCTTCCGCACTAATTCCACCAGCGTTATCGGGATCAGGCTTGCCAAGCGCAGAACCGTCTCCAGTGAGTGAATTGTGAGCGACTTGAGTGTTGATAAAACCAGGTAAGATCGAGGTCACAGCGATGCCATGCTCAGCTGTTTCAGCACGTAATGAGTCCATAAAACCAATAACACCGAATTTCGCACCGTTGTAACCGCTGCGAAGCTTAGTACCAACCTTACCAGCAACTGACGAAACGGTTACGATGTGCCCGTTATGGCGCTCAATCATGCGCGGTAGAACGAACTTGGTGAGTGCCACGACCCCGAAGTAGTCAATTTCCATAAGCTGGCGGTACACGCTTAAATCGGTATCAAGGATACGCGACCGTTGCGAAACACCGGCATTGTTTATTAAGAGATCGATAACTTGGTCACCTAACTCGCTCTGCGCATGCGTGACAGCCGTTTCCGGTTGGCTTAAGTCTAACGCTAGTACTTGATGGCGCTCCGGATGCTGCAAGGAAAGCCTTACCTGCTCCAATGTATCCGCACGGCGTGAGGTTAAAATGAGATGGGCACCCGCTTCCGCGAGTTGTTGCGCCATGGCCAGACCGATGCCTGAAGAAGCACCGGTAAGCCATACGGATTTACCTTGGAAATAATTCATCAGTTTAACCTGCTGGGTACATATAGTTGGCTTGAATACCTAGTGGGATACCAAGCATCCAGTAGATCACTAGGAACGCTGACCATAACACCAGAAGACTCACGGTAAATGGCAGCATTAAGGCAACGAGTGAGCCGATACCCGTGCCTTTCACATAGCGTTGGCAATACAGCACAACAAGTGGGAAGTAGGGTAGTAATGGCGTAATAATATTACTGGTTGAGTCACCGACTCGGTAAGCTGCTTGGGTTAAGTCGGGCGAGTAGCCTAGTTGCATCAGCATCGGCACAAAGATAGGTGAGATAAGAGCCCACTTTGCCGAGGCAGAGCCGACAAAAAGGTTTATAAATGCCACGAGTAGAATAATACCTACCATAGTGACGCCACCGGAGAGCTGCAATGAACTTAGGAAAGTCGCGCCTTTAACTGACAATAGGATACCTAAATTGGAGTCGCCGAAGGCTTTGATAAATAAGGCGCAGAAAAATGCCATGACCATATAGTAAGCCATGTCTTCCATGGATTTAGTCATGGCACCAATGACATCTTGTGAGCTAGCAAAATTACCAGAAACATAACCATGTACGATGCCGGGCAAAATAAATAGCAAGAATATGAGAGGCACAATCATTTGCATCAGTGGCGCACTAAACGAGGCTAACTCACCGGTTGAGTCTGCCAGCGGAGTGTTTTCCGCATTTGCGGCAAAAAACAAGGCAACCAGCCCTAAAACCATAGTTAACACGCCTAAATAAAAGGCTTTGCGATCACGAGGTGTCACATCATCTAAGGCGGGCATGTCTTCTTGATCGCCGTCGATAGGGGTGTTGCTAAGGCGAGGCTCAATGACGCGGTCGGTTAAATACCAGCCAACCAAGACGACAATCACTGACGACATCGCCGTGAAGTAGTAGTTATTGAGCGGGTTTAACTGAATTGAAGGGTCCAGAATTTGCGCCGATGATTCGGTAAATCCTTGAATCAATGGGTCGATTGCCGAAGGCACAAAGTTTGCGCTAAAGCCACCTGAGACACCAGCAAAGGCCGCGGCAATACCGGCCAACGGATGGCGTCCGGCCGCGTAGAAAATGACCCCGCCTAATGGAATCACCAATACATAGCCAGCATCGACCGCCGTATGGCTGACAATCGCAATCAGAATAAGTACTGGGGTTAGCATTAGCTTCGGCGTTACGTTGAGCATTAACTTGATAGCAACGTTGATAAAGCCGCTACGCTCTGCCACGCCGACCCCCAACATGGCCACGAGTACTACCCCTAGTGGTGCAAAACTCATGAAGGTATTGACCATATTGGCCAAGAAGTCGGCCATGGCAGCGCCACTCAGCAGGTTGTTTACTTCAACATCTTCACCTGTAAGGGGATGAACAGCGTCAAATTGCACACCTGAGAGTAGAAAACTGAAGACCCATACGATGACTAATAAACCGAAAAACATGACCGCAGGATCAGGAAGTTTGTTACCCACTTTTTCGACTTTGTCGAGCATACGGTTGAGTAACGAGGATGATTCAGACATGGGAAGCCTCTTGAACTATTGTTATTATTTGTCAGACAAAAGTATCATACCCCATCAACGTAGAAGCACAAGAGACACTATGATTTGTGGAACAGATGAAGCAGGGCGCGGTCCTATCGCGGGCCCAGTGGTTGCGGCGGCCGTCGTTCTAGATCCGAACCAGCCCATTGCGGGGTTGAATGACTCGAAAAAATTATCTGAAAAAAAACGTGCGGCGTTGAGTCAGGAAATCAAAGAAAAGGCACTGTACTGGTCTATTGCACAATGCGATGCAGACGAAATTGATGCAATTAATATCTTGCAAGCATCACTTTTAGCTATGAAACGAGCCATTGAAGCGTTGCCTGTAGCGTTGGAAAAAGTACTTGTTGATGGTAATAAGCTGCCAGAGCTTAAGGTCCCGGCTGAAGCCGTGGTGGGTGGCGATGCAATACATCCATGTATCAGTGCCGCGTCGATTTTGGCGAAGGTAGAGCGCGACCGACAAATGCTAGCGTGGCATGAGCATTATCCCCAGTACGACTTTGCCAAACATAAAGCATATCCGACGCCGGCTCACCTAGCAGCGATACAGCAGCACGGCATATGCCCGATCCACCGACGGAGCTTTAAGCCGGTGGCACGCGTACTGGGCTTAGTCGACTAGTTATTTGCTTGGCACACTTGTGTGACGATAGTTCGTAACTGTTGCTGTGCGGGTGTAATCTCATCGATTCGGATAAACTCATCAGGTTGATGTGCTTGGGCAATAGAGCCAGGACCCATAACGATAGTTTGGCAGCCGAGGTCTTGCACGAAGGGAGCCTCGGTACAGTAATTTGCTGGCTGAGCGTGATTCCCGGTAACCTGTTGCACCAATTGAACAATAGCCGCATCAGGCGCACAGCGATAGCCGGGAATTGCTTCATGAAGGTGTTCTAAACACACCGCTCCAGGGAATTGCTGTTGCAGCGGCTGAAGTTTGCTATCGATAAGCCCATAAAGTTCATCCATCGACATGCCTGGCAGTGGTCGTAGATCAATATGCATCTCGCAACAGGCACAGATTCGATTCGCGGCGTCGCCGCCGTGTATATTACCGAAGTTAAGTGTCGGGTAGGGAACCGCGAAATTAGCATCGTGGAATTTTTGTTGGAACTCACCTTGTAGCTCGCGTAAACCGGTGATCACATCGTGCATCACTTCGATGGCGTTTAAACCACCGGTCGGATTCGAGCTATGGCCACTCTTGCCTGTTACCCGAATACCTTCAGTTAAATGACCTTTGTGCATGGTTACCGGGGTCATGGACGTTGGTTCACCGATAATCGCAAAGTCTGGACTCAGGCCTTCAAACGCCGACAGCTCACGTGCGCCTGCCATGGTTGTTTCTTCGTCGGCGGTTGCGAGAATATAAAGTGGTTTGTTAAAGCTATTGAGGTCAAGCCCGCGTAGGGCTTCTAATACGAAGGCGAAAAAACCTTTCATGTCGGCACTACCAAGCCCGTATAGTTTGCCGTCGGCCTCGGTCAGCTGGAAAGGGTCGCGAGTCCAGCGACCTTCATCCCAGGGCACCGTATCGGTGTGTCCTGCCAGCAGCAAACCACCATTGCCGTCGCTGGTTGGTGGCACAAACTTTGCCAGCAAGTTGTACTTACCTTGCTGTCGAGTTAATTCGTTGATGGTGACGGAGAAGCCAAGGGTGGTAAGCCATCCAGCTAATTTATCGATAACGGGCTTATTGCTGGTATCCCAATGTGAGTCAAGGCATGACACGCTAGGGATGGCGATAAGTTCGCGATAAAGGGTAAGGAAGGCCGGTAGCTGTGACATAAAAACTCCAAGTTGGTCGTCTATGTCACAGCATACCGTAATTTCTTAGAAGTGATAACTAGCTTCGAGTCGAAGTCCGTCACCAAATTCACTATCTTGATAGCGTGCACCAACGGCGAATTCAGGGGTGATATAAAACCGCCCGCCGAGTTGGTATTGGTTGTCACTACCGGCATCAGTGTAATCGACCCAGCCTAATCCAGCATAGAGTTCAAAGCGGTCGATACGGGTACGAAGGTTACCCTCAACTCCCCAATAAGCGCTATCCGCTTGACCAAAGTCAACATGGCCGAAGCGCCCTGAGAAATCGGCGACTAAATTGTGATTAAGCCAAACATAGCGGCCAAACTTCAGACCTTGTGCATCGCGGCCATTGCCAAACGGACCGTCGTCGCCATCGCGCAAATAGCCACTGATAAACCAAGGCGAGTTGAATTCATAGCTACCTTCAACCACTAAGCTGTCGCCACTGTCATCATGGTCGGCGACACCGACGCTAAGGAAGTTAAACGCTGGTCGCGTTTTCGGTGCTTCAAATGGGGTGTTGTCTTGTGATTGGGCGATAGCTGGCGTGACCGCGATCATACCGGTCAGAACCAAACTAAGAGACATTACTTTGCTTAAGGTTTTCATAGTCAATCACCTCGTTTAATTACAATGTGACGGTTAGTTTGAGAGTTAATGACTCGCTTTAAAAGCTAGTTTACGGAAGATTTACCTTGGTGCTTGAGCGGCTTTACGTTGTTTTTAAGCGTTAAAAAAACTAAAATGAACAGCTGTTCTCCACCGTTTTTAAAGGGCACCGATGAAATCCATTCCACATATTGATATGAGCCTGTATAACCAAGACTTTCAGGCATTTGCACAGCACGTAGGTGAAGGTTATGAAGCCAATGGCTTTGTGGCGTTAACCAAGCATGGTGTTGATCAGCAGCTTATCGAAGAGGCACTTGATTCCTGTCGAGACTTGTTTGCCCTCCCTGAAGAGGTGAAAAAGCAATACCATATACCTGGCGGTGGGGGAGCGCGTGGCTATACGCCCTTTGGCACTGAAATCGCAAAGGATGCAAAACACGTTGATTTAAAAGAGTTCTGGCATGTTGGTCGTGAGGTCGAAGGTGAGCCTCCATTTGCGCAGTTGACGCCTAATATTTGGCCCGCTGAATTGCCAGAATTTAAAGATAAACTGCTCACTTTGTATCGTGCGTTAGATGCTCTCGGTTTACAAGTTCTGGAAGCGCTGGCGGTGTACCTGAAGCAGCCACGAGACTTCTTTAACGATAAAGTGAATTTAGGCAACTCCATTCTACGGCCATTACACTACCCGCCCATTATCGATGAAGGAACGCCATCAGTGCGGGCCGGTGCACATGAAGATATTAATGTGCTTACGCTACTTGTTGGCTCACGCGAGCCAGGCCTAGAAGTGTTAGCGAAAGATGGCAGCTGGATTCCAGTGAGCATCATTGAAGGTGCAATTATTTGTAATGTCGGAGACAT
This sequence comes from Pseudidiomarina piscicola, assembly GCF_902806985.1. Lineage (GTDB taxonomy): Bacteria > Pseudomonadota > Gammaproteobacteria > Enterobacterales > Alteromonadaceae > Pseudidiomarina > Pseudidiomarina piscicola. The sequence goes on along the minus strand of NZ_CADCXY010000001.1, from coordinate 879,230 downwards.
GTTGCAACGCATGACCAACGGTGTGTTGCCGTCCACCACGCATAGGGTGGTCAACCCGCCAGCACCCTATAGCCATAAGTCGCGCTATTCGATTCCATTTTTCCTTCACTTCAACCCAGATGTAGTGATCGATCCATTGGCTAGCTGTATCAGTGACCAAAACCCAAAACGTTGGGACGCCATCTCGTCTGACGATTACCTGATGGAACGCCTACGCGAAATAGGATTGGTGAAATAAATGAAGCATTGGCAACGGAGCTTTTTAGGTGCCGGCGCGTTAGCAAGTTTGCTAACGCTCTTCGGTTGTACTCAGTCACCAGAGCCGGCAGCAGAGTTTGAGCTCACCGTTGCTCATATTAATGACCATCATTCGAACCTATTGGCTCACCCGCAAACCCGCGTGCAAGTGAACGGCCATACCTACGAAATTGAAACCGGTGGGTTCGCTCGGGTAGTCAGCCGTATTCAGTCGATTCGTCAATCAAACGAGAATGTCCTAGCGCTGCATGCAGGAGACGCAATTACTGGAACACTGTTTTATACCTTGTTTAACGGTGAAGCGGATGCCGCATTGATGAACGAAGTTTGTTTTGATGCGTTTGCCCTAGGAAATCATGAGTTTGATAATGGCGACGAAGGGCTTAAATACTTTCTTGATGCATTGGCCTTAACCCCTGACTGTCGTACGGAAGTTTTAGCGGCGAATGTTCAGCCTGAGGTAGGCGTTTCACCGCTAACAGCCAAAACACGATGGGACAGCTTTAAGCCTTACGCTGTGTTCCAGTTAAATGGCCATAAAGTGGGTGTTATTGGTCTAGATATTGCAGTAAAAACAAAGAATTCGTCGCAGCCTGATGCGACCACTGAGTTTGCCGACGAGCTCGAAACTGCGAAAATTTATATTGCGGAACTGCAACGCCAAGGTATTGAAAAAATTGGGCTGTTGACGCATATCCAATATAAAAATGACTTGCGCATTGCGAGCCAGTTGCCAAGTATCGACTTTATCATTGGCGGTGATTCTCACACCTTGCTCGGTGATTTTGATGACTACGGCTTAGCTTCTGATGGCCCCTATCCAACCCAAGTTACAAACTTAGATGGCAAGCCTGTGTGTGTGGCTCATGCGTGGCAATACAGCCAAGTGGTGGGTGAGCTAAAAGTTCGTTTTGATGGCGACGAAGTGGCCAACTGTGGCGGGCAGCCCCACCTGTTAGTGGCTGACGACACATCATCAGACGTCACCGCTTTAACACAGTTTAGTGCAACCGCAGAGAATACTCAGGCGCAACAGTTGCTGAAAAGCTTCGAAGCCAGCCTCGATGATTTGACCAAAGCTAGAATTGCCACTGTTGAGCAGCGACTTTGCATGAAACGAATGGGGCCAACAACGATTCAGTCGTGTGGTCTAGGTCGACAGTCTGACGCCCACGCAGTGGTGGCTCAGGCATTTCTAGCGAGTGCGCCACAGGCCGATTTTGCCTTACAAAATGGTGGTGGGGTTCGCACCGAGCTCAACGCCGGGCCATTGACGGTCGCCGACGCGTACCGGTTACTACCCTTTGCGAATACCTTAGTGGAAGTCGAAATTAGCGGTGCTGAGGTGAAGCGTATGCTTGAACAGGCGCTTACTTATGCACTTTCCGATTCAGGCTCTGATGGCGCTTATCCGCACGGTGCAGGCATTCGATTTGATATCGACTTGAGCCAGCCTGACGGCATGCGGGTCAGTGACTTGCAGGTGTATACTGAAAATGGCTGGCAAGCCTTAATGGCCGATCAGCGCTATACGATGATCACGAATAGCTTCTTGGCTAATGGCTCAGATGGCTGGCGCTTATTAGCGGATCTTAAAGCCGATGGGCGAGTGAATGATACCTATGTCAACTATGCACAATCGTTCGTTGATTGGGCTCGCAAAGTAAAACATATTCAACGGCCAACAGAACATAGCACGCAAAGCTATCAAGCAGTCGACGAATGACCCAACTACCTGTCTCAGATAAAGCTAGGTTTGATTTAACAGTCGTGGTGCTGGCCCTTTTGACCATGTTTGGGCCTTTATCCATCGATATGTACTTGCCAGCGTTTGGCGATATTGCCGAGACTTATAGTACGGTATCTAATCGTGTCGAGTTATCGCTGACCTCGTTTTTCCTCGGGCTTTTTATTGGCCAACTGCTCTATGGCACAGCGTCAGATAAGTGGGGCCGCAAGCCGCCACTGTACTTTGGTTTGGTTATTTATATCGTAACCTCGATTGCCTGTGCCTATGCACCCAATCTTGAAAGCCTAATTGTATTACGTTTTTTTCAAGCCGTGGGCTCTTGTGCTGGTTTAGTGATTGCACGAGCAATGGTTCGCGATCTCTATAGCCCGCAGGCATCAGCTCAAGTTTTTTCGTTTCTAATCTTGATCATGGGTATCGCACCTATTTTGGCGCCACTGGCGGGTGCATACGTAACGCAGGCGTTCGGTTGGCAAGCAATATTTATAATTGTAGCTGCACTAGCGGCCGCATGTATGGCGATTGTGCACGTGCGTCTGCCAGAGACACGAGGCTTTGATAATGCGGTGCGTATGCGCCGTAGTTTGCCAATTTATTGGGACGTGTTGAAAGATCGAGGCTTCCTGCGTTACTCATTAGCGGGGGGCATCGCTCAATCAGGTATGTTTGCTTATATTACCGGTTCACCGTTAGTTTTTATCGAGCATTTTGGTCTCGATCCAACGCATTATAGCTGGTTGTTTGGCATGAATGCTGTGGGCATTATTGGTATGGCGCAGTTGAACGCGTGGCTGTTGCGACGCCGCGACGCGCGCAAAATTCTTAACAAGTCACTGCCGGTGCTCGCACTTATTTCTTTAACAACGGTTGTTTTTGCCGCGATAAATGCCAACTTTTGGATGGTGCTGGCGATTGTGTTTGCTTATGTGAGTACCTTAGGCATGGTTTTCCCCAACGCCATGGCGGGCGCATTAGCTGAACAGCAACAGCGTGCGGGCTCTGCTTCGGCGGTTACTGGTAGCTTGCAGTTTTTGATTGCTGGGATTGTTTCAGCGTTGGTAAATATTGTGGGTCATAGTCATCCACTAGGCATGCTCTTTGTGATTGGAGCGTGCGGACTCACCGCAACGCTCCTCTACAAATTACTTCGTACCGCGGAATCAGTAACTGAAGCCTAAGGGGTGTAATAGGTGGGTGCTTCGACACCCACTGGCATGCCTAAGGCGAAAACCCAAACAAAGAAGAGGATGCTCCAGCCTAGTAAGAACATGATGCTATATGGCAGCATGGTGGCCACGAGCGTACCAATACCAATGTCCTTCTTGTAACGTGCGGCAACCGCAAGAATTAAACCAAAGTAACTCATCATCGGCGTAATGATATTGGTGACCGAATCGCCAATGCGATAGGCCGCCTGAATGACTTCCGGTGCATAGCCAATGAGCATCAACATAGGTACGAAAATAGGTGCTGTGATTGCCCATTGGGCGGACGCTGAACCCAGCATCAAGTTGACAAACGCACACATTAGAATAAACAAAATAAATACTGAAGGTCCGGTTAAGCCGACTTCCTGTAAAAATTGCGCGCCCTTGATGGCAAAGATACTACCGAAGTTTGTCCAGCCGAAAAACGCCACGAACTGAGCAGCAAAAAAGACCAAAACAATATACATACCGAGTGTGCTCATCGATTCAGACATTGCATCAATGACATCGCGGTCGCTGCGCATGACGTTGGTGATACGGCCGTACACGTACCCGGGTATGGCGAAAGTAATAAAAATAAAGGCAACAATACCGCGTAAGAAAGGAGAGCCAGCAACTGCTCCAGTTTCTGGATGCCGAAGAATACCCCATTCCGGCACAATGGTGATTGCAAGAATGGCGCCGAGTAGCAAAAAGCTGAGGCCAGCACCTTTTAAGCCACGCTTTTCAATGGGACTTAGTGCCTCAATTTTCTGCTCACTGAGGTCAATGCTCGCTTCATTGGTATCGTATTTCCCAAGCTTGGGCTCAACGATTTTTTCGGTCACAAAAGTACCCATGGCGGCGATCAGAAAGGTTGAGATCATCATGAAGTACCAGTTGGCTTCGGGGCCAACGTAGTAATTGGGATCAATGAGGTTGGCCGCTTTGGTGGTGATACCAGCTAAAAGCGGATCAACGGTACCAATCAATAGATTGGCGCTGTAACCAGCAGAAACCCCAGAAAAAGCTGCCGCGAGCCCGGCTAACGGATGACGACCCAGAGAGTGAAATATCATTGCCGACAGCGGTACTAATACCACATAGCCAAGCTCTGATGCAGTGTTGGAAATGACGCCGGCAAGTACCACAGCAAGTGTCACCACTCGAGGGTGAGCATTCATAACTAGGCCGCGCATGGCCGCAGAAAGCAAGCCTGAACGCTCAGCAATGCCAACCCCTAGCAAAGCTACCAACACCGTACCGAGTGGGGTAAAGCCGGTAAAATTCGTAACCAGGCCGGTAACAATACGTTGTAAGCCTTCAGCGTTGAGTAAGCTTACCACCTCGATGACACCACCGCCTGGACGCGGGTCCTGCGCACTAACCCCAAAATAGCTCGCGATACCACTGGCAATGACCACGGCAAGTGCAAATAAGGCAAACAATGTAATCGGATGAGGGAGTAAATTACCTAACCATTCGACAGTGTCGAGAAATCGAGTAAAGGCGCCACGCTTTTGCGGCGAAGAATTGGCCTGAGTCATGCCATGCTGCTCCTGGTTTCATAGCTTTAATTTGGAATGCGGTGATTGTACATGAAAATAAACGTAGGCTCATGAGTCCGCGCAACTGACTTGATCGTTACCAGTGAATTCGTTATTTTAGCTAAGCGCGAAATAAGGAGGTTGTATGAAAAATTGTATTCGTCATAGCCCCTCGAACGGAGCAGGGTCCCCCGATGTGTGGGGTGTTTACGAAGCCGATACCGGCTCAGTACAATACCTTGTTGCGGACCCCAAAACCCGTGAAGCTGCAATTATCGACGGGGTTCAGAACTTTGATCCACGCTCAGCGTCGACCCACTTTGGCAGTGCTGATCAACTATTAGCATTAGCAAAAGAGCATGACCTACGCATCACTTGGGTGCTTGATACGCATCCTCATGCTGATCATTTGATGGCATCCTGGTATTTGAAAGAGCAAACCAATGCCCCAAATGCGATTGGTGCAAAGGTGAACGAAATTGCCGAGTTATGGAGTGATTACTATCACTTGCCAAATACGTTCAAGCCAACCGCAGATTTCGACTATCTTTTTGAAGAGGGCGACCAGTTTACTATCGGCGAGTTACAGGTCGATGTATGGTTATCGCCAGGCCACACCCTTGGCTCTATTACTTACCTTGTTGGTGATGCGGCATTTGTACATGATACGTTGATGTATCCAGACAGTGGCACTTCTCGTGCTGACTTTCCTGGCGGTTCAAGCATAGATCTATGGAACACGTTACAACGTATTTTGAGTTTACCTGACGCCACGCGTCTGTTTATTGGTCACGACTATGGCAAAGACGGTCGCGAACCGCAGTGGGAAGCAACCGTTGCCGAACATAAGCAAAACAACATTCACTTAGCTGGTGATGTAAGTGAGGCCGAATATCGGAAATTACGGCAAGAACGAGATGAAACATTGTCGTTACCCGATCGCATGTTGCATGCGTTGCAAGTGAACTTGCGAGCTGGAAAGTTGCCTGAACCAGAAGCCGATGGACATCGTTACTTTAAGATTCCAGCGAACAGATTTGAATGAATGAACCTAGAAGGGGTAATAAAATGGGACTACGTATAGGTGATACCGCACCAAACTTTGAGATTGAAACCACTAGCGGCAATATAAACTTTCATGATTGGGCGCAAGGGTCTTGGGTTTTCTTTTTTAGCCACCCAGCGGACTATACGCCGGTATGTACCACCGAAATGGGGCGTACAGCGCAGCTTGCGGAGCAGTTCGCTGCACGAAACGTGAAGCCTCTTGGGCTATCGACCGATAGTGTCGAAGAGCACAATGGCTGGATTAACGATATTAACGAAACGCAAAACACCAAGGTTGGTTTCCCAATCGTTGCTGATAAAGACACTAAAGTGGCTGAGCTTTATGAAATGATTCATCCAGGTGAAAGTGAAACAGCGGCAGTGCGATCGGTTTTTATTATCGATCCGAACCAAAAAATTCGCTTAACCATGACTTATCCAATGAGCGTCGGACGTAATTTTGCCGAAATTCTGCGGGTCATTGATGCCTTGCAAACCACAGATAAACATGGCGTTGCCTGCCCGGCCGACTGGGAGTTAGGAGGGGATGTGATTATACCGCCAACTGTTTCAATGGAAGAGGCCGAGAAGAAATTCCCACAAGGGTTTAAAACGGTGAAGCCTTACTTACGCTTTACCAGTGTGAACGACAAGTAGGGAAATAGGTTAAACTAAAACGGCGCCAAATGGCGCCGTTTTTTATGAAAAGTAGTTCATTGCACTACTATGTAGCACTACTATGTAGCACTGCTATGCAGCACTTGATTTTTTACCGAGGTTTTCTAACGCCCAGTTATGCGCCGCTTTACCGGCCATGAGCTCTTCGTGCTCAAAATCGTCAACGTTGATAACGCGTAGACGACCTTCTTCGGCTCGTTCTAGTAAAGCAACCTCTTCATCACTTAGCACTCCCATCTCTTTGCCTTTTGCGGCAACTTTATCAAGGAATACAAAAGCCATACGCTCGTTTGCAGCGCGTTGAACGCGGTCGTGCAGTGGCTCGGCTTCGATGATGTCACGGAGCGCCTGCTCAAGGTAACCATACTGACCTTCAACAGCTAAGAACTGGCCACGGCCTAAACGTTCGCGACTGGCGTTTGGTTTCAGTAAGATTTTTGCAACCTTGCTATCGAGACGGTCTGAAGGACGCTTCACAAAGCGACCAAACGGATACATCATCACGCGCATGGTTTTACCGACAAAGCCAAAGTTATCTAATAACTCAAGTTGCGCTTCTTGCAGCTTGTACAAGGTATCTTGCATTGCCCAATGCAACAACGGTAGATCGTCATGCTGGCGGCCTTCGTCAGCAAAGCGCTTCAGAGTAGCAGAGCCGATATACAAATAGCTAAGCATGTCACCTAAACGTGCCGAGATACGCTGCTTACGCTTCAATGAGCCACCCAACACGCCCATGGCTACGTCTGATAACAAAGCTAAGTTAGCGCTGAAGCGGTTCATCTGCTTGTAGTATTGCTTGGTACTGTCTTTAAACGGTGCACTACTAAAGTGGTGTCCGCCGAAGCCTAAGGCAATTGAACGTACCGCATTGCTCATGGCAAAACCGATGTGCCCAAAAATAGCTTTATCGAAGCGCTTCAGGCCTTCAGCGTTATGTTCAGCTGACGCTAACATTTCTTCCAATACAAACGGATGGCAGCGGATCGCACCTTGACCGTATATCATCAAGCTACGCGTTAGAATGTTTGCACCTTCAACGGTAATAGCAACGGGAACGCCTTGGTAACCGCGACCTAAATAGTTGTTTGGCCCCAAACAGATGCCTTTACCACCGTGGATGTCCATGGCGTCGTCCATGCAGGCACGAAGCTTCTCGGTCATGTGGTATTTTGAAATGGCTGAAATCACCGACGGCTTTTCGCCAAGATCGATACCCTTGGTCGATAGGGTGGTGACTGCGTCCATTAGGTAAGCATTACCGCCGATACGCGCCATGGCTTCTTGCACGCCTTCCATCTTGCCGACAGGTAACTTGAACTGGCGACGAATGTAAGCGTAGGCACCCGTGGCCAATGCGATGGACTTAACGCCACCGGCACTGTTTGAAGGTAGCGTAATCGCACGGCCTACAGACAAGCACTCGACCAGCATACGCCAGCCTTTACCGGCCATTTCGGCACCGCCAATAATGAAATCGAGCGGCACAAATACGTCTTCACCACGAATCGGACCGTTTTGGAACGGCACGTTTAACGGGAAGTGACGACGGCCAATTTCAACACCTTTAGTGTCGCGTGGGATCAGTGCTGCGGTAATACCTAGAGATTCTTTATCGCCCAACAAGTGATCGGGATCGTACATCTTAAAGGCTAAGCCAAGTACGGTTGCGATAGGCGCTAACGTAATGTAGCGCTTATTGAAGTTAAGTCGAATACCGACTACTTCTTTGCCTTCCCACTCACCTTTGCAAACCACACCAGTATCAGGGATGGAGCCCGCATCTGAGCCTGCCTCTGGACTGGTTAGGGCAAAACATGGCACTTCTTCACCGGTCGCCAAACGTGGTAAGTAATAGTCTTTTTGTTCTTCAGTACCATAGTGCTGCAGCAATTCGCCTGGACCTAACGAGTTAGGAACACCGACGGTGCTGGCCAAAATGGTGCTGACCCCTGATAATTTCTGCAGCACGCGAGATTGCGCATAGGCTGAGAATTCAAGACCGCCATATTTCTTTTTGATGATCATGGCGAAGAACTTATTATCCTTCAGGAACTGCCAAACGTTTTCTGGCATATCGGCAAGCCCGTGAGAAGCTTCCCAATCGTCAAGCATTTTGCAAACTTCTTCGCATGGGCCGTCAAGGAAAGCTTGCTCTTCAGCGCTTAACTCAGCTTTTTGAATGCTATGCAGGTTTTCCCAATTTGGAGCGCCGCGAAACAGTTCGCCTTCCCACCATGTGGTACCCGCGTCGATCGCATCTTTCTCAGTTTCAGAAATTTCAGGCATCACGTTGCGGTACATGTTGAGTAACGACTTACTCAACACGCCACGTCGAAATGCTGTGATATTCAACGGCAAGAGAACAAGCGCTAGAAGCACCCAAAGCACAGGGCCAACAACGTCGACAAGACTACCGATGGCAAACATGGCAACTAAACCAAGGCTGGTAACTAGCAGCGATGTACGGTAATACAATAGGCCACCTAGTACGAGTAAGGTAGCAATGATCCATAAGGCGACACTCATAATGATACTCCGTCGTTGTGGTTAGAGGTCTGACCAGTAAAGTTATCCCTTGAGAGTAGACAATTTAGCCGTGACTTTCAAGCGTAATTGCACTTTTTAAGTGGTATAAGGTCAGAGTACCGGAAGCGATCATTTTTTTGTCCGATTTAGAAACAAATAAAGAACCATAGGAGCCGTAATGAAAGCAGTATTTCATTGCCTAGCAGCCACTCTAATAGTAGCGACTAGTTCGCCGGTGTTAGCAAATAAATTAACTACTTACGATGCCCGCTATGAAGTTGAACGAGGTGGTTCGAACTACGGCGAAGCCTTTCGCAAGCTACGTCAGCAAGACGACGGAAGTTACGTGTTGGAAAATGAAACAGAGATTTCTTTTCTGTTCCTCTCAGATGTACGCCGCTACGATTCAAGTTTTCGTTTCGTGGATGAACAAGTGACGCCCCAGCAGTTTCGCTTCAAGCGCAGTGGAACGGGGCGAAACAAGGGGATCTCGGTCAGCTTTGACTATCAGCAGAAGCAGGTTGTTGAACGCGACTCAGGCACGCCGTTACCCATTACTTGGCACGAGGCAATGATGGACGAAGCCAGTATGCTTGAACAGCTGCGGTTTGATTTACAACACAGCGATGCACAAGAGTTTAGTTATCAAATCGTTGACGATAAGGGCGAGAATGATCAGCAAACATTTCGTCGTGGCGAGGCGGAAGTACTTAACTTGCCCTATGGTGACATTACCGCACTGAAGGTAGAGCGGGTACGTAAATCAAGCTCTCGCGAAACGGACTATTGGTTTGCACCAGAGCTTGATTATGTGCTGGTAAAAATGCAGCAACGTAAAGAGGGTGATGAGGTTGCCACGTTATTGCTAGAAACCCTCGATTAGTCGGTGGCGTATCCTTGCGGCCCAAGTAGACTACCGTCTAATACGGCACCTTTGGCTGTAAGTTTCAGCCGCTCGGTACAAAGCCACTGCACGACTAAAGGATAGATGCGGTGTTCCTGGCTGTGCACACGCTGCTGCAGATCACTCGCGCTGTCTTCAGGAAATACAGGTACGACTGCTTGCAGCACCACCGGCCCACCATCGAGCTCTTCGGTGACAAAATGAACCGACACACCATGCTCGGTATCACCGTTATCTAACGCACGTTGATGCGTGTTAACACCGCGATATTTCGGCAATAAAGAAGGGTGAATGTTGAGCATTCTGCCTTCGTAATGCTGCGTAAAGTCACCGGTCAAAATACGCATAAAGCCAGCGAGTAAGACAATATCGGGCGCAAAGCTATCGATAAGCTTGCGCAGTTCGGCATCGTAGTCTTCACGGCTGTCGAAGTCGCGGTGTGACAGCACGGCTGTTGGTATATCGGCCTGTGCTGCTTTGTCTAAGCCACCAACGTCAGCTTTGTTGCTTATTACCGCAACCACTTCACCATTGATACGTTCAGCCTGACATGCCTCCACGATGGCTTGCATGTTGGTTCCTGAACCACTGATAAGGACTACAATTCGCTTCATTAGACGATTTCAACCTGTGCTTCTTGCGCTTCACGGGCAGCCACTTTACCTATGACCCAAGCGTCTTCACCTTGTTCGCGAAGTAACTCGACCACGGCTTCTGCTTGAGAATTTGGCAAGGCCAAAATTAAGCCAACGCCACAGTTAAAGGTGCGATACATTTCTTTAGTTGTGACATTCCCTTGGTGTTGCAACCAATTGAAGATAGCTGGCCACTCCCAACTACTGTCATCGATTACCGCTTTGGCATCAGCAGGCAGTACGCGCGGAATATTTTCCCAGAAACCACCGCCTGTGATGTGTGAAATTGCGTGAACACTATAGTTTTCAAGTACTTTAAGCACCGGCTTCACATAAATTGTTGTCGGTGCGAGTAAATGGTCTGCCAGTAGCTTACCGTCAAGCTCTTCTGTTGCCACGTCGGCACCACTTACTTCGATGATCTTCCGAATCAATGAATAACCGTTTGAGTGAGGGCCGCTGGACGCAAGCGCTACCAATGCATCGCCCGGTGCGACTTTGCTACCGTCGATGATATTGGCTTTCTCGACGACACCGACACAGAAGCCAGCAATATCGTAATCACCTTGCTGATACATGCCCGGCATTTCCGCGGTTTCGCCGCCGGTTAACGCGCAGCCTGCTAACACACAGCCTTCACCGATACCGGTGACCACATCCGCAGCAACGTCAACGTCGAGCTTGCCGGTGGCATAGTAATCGAGGAAGAACAGCGGCTCGGCACCTTGCACAATCAGGTCGTTGACACACATGGCGACCAAATCAATACCGACAGTATCGTGCTTGCCAAGATCAATGGCTAAACGTAACTTAGTACCGACACCATCGGTACCTGAGACCAATACCGGCTGTTTATAGTTGCTCGGAAGCTCACACAAAGCGCCAAAACCACCTATCGAGCCCATCACTTCTGGCCGCTTCGTACGTTTGGTGACACCTTTAATACGGTCAACTAGGGCATTGCCTGCATCAATATCAACGCCGGCGTCTTTGTAACTCAAAGAAGGTTTTTGATCGCTCACGAGAGGGGTCCTCAGCTGGTACTAAAAATTTGCGCGACAGTTTACCACTTTCATCGACATACTGCGATATAATACGTATGGATTTTGCCCACATCAGCGCTAGGACGCTACTACCATGGTGATGCCGTTAGACTTGGTTCGCGCTAAACGAGAACATCTCGCCCAACTCGATCTCATAGAACTTACAAGCTTCGCGACCGATCGTATCAGCCATCGTAGCTTCAAACGCTTCATTGACCAGAGTATAGGCGACTTTTATGTCGCGCTACATGGTGCACAGGTGCTTGGCTACTGCATCGTTCTTTATCGTCAAGCGACCCAGCTGGCGCGACTCTATTCGTTAGCAGTGCTACCGGAATTTCGTCAACGCGGGGTGGGCACCCAACTGCTACGTGCCGCAGAAAACGCGGCTGATGAGCAGCATTGCCTGTTCTTGCGCTTAGAGGTAAAAACCGACAATCACGCGGCGTTAGCCATGTATCACGGTGCGAATTACCACGATATGGAAATTCGCCCTGAATACTATGAGGACGCCAGTGATGCGGTGGTGCTGCAGAAACTGTTACCACGTTTCGATGCTGACGAAGTGGCGGCAAAAGGGCAACGCTTAGTGCCTTACCGCACACAAACCACGGAGTTCACCTGTGGCCCGGCAAGCTTACTGATGGCCATGGCCTATTTCGAATGCCCATCGAGCGATCCGGAGCATGAAGAGTTAGAAATTTGGCGCGAGGCGACAACTATCTTTATGACCTCGGGCCATGGCGGTTGTGGCCCTCATGGACTTGCTCGAGCAGCACTACGTCGGGGCCTACAAGTGGTATTACATGTCAGTCACGACGGGCCGTTGTTCATGGACTCTGTGCGCAGTGATGACAAAAAACAAATAATGGCGCGTATTCAAGAAGCCGATATTGCCGCATTGCAAGCAGCTGATGTCACGACTTATGTCGGCGATTATAGCTTGACTCAACTGCGCGCAGACTTAGCGGCAGAGCAGATTGTGGTGGCACTGATCAGCACTTACGTATTTGATGCGAGTAAAGCGCCACATTGGGTGGTGATTTGCGCGGTGGACGAAAACTATGTCTACATTAACGACCCTGATCAAGACGCATTGCCCTGGCAATCAGCTGCGGGCAGACAGTATCTGCCTATCCCATTAGCAACCTTTCGTCGCGCATTTGGTTTTGGTCGTCGCAAACAGAAGGCAGTTTTGGTGTTATCACGTTTGACTTGAACAAAAGCTGTAAGTCCTTAAGCTGAACTGGAGCAAAACGATCTTTCATTCACAGAGCGTCGTAAAGCTGAGACACTTCTCACAATTTGGGGAATCTATGTTTAATTCAGAGTTTTCTAGTACTGAATTTGCCGGCATGAAATTACACAATCGCTTCGCCCTAGCGCCAATGACACGTGTCAGCGCTGAAGCAAATGGACGTGCCAACGCACGAATGGTTGAACATTACAAACGTTATGCTGAAGGTGGGTTTGCATTGCTGATTACCGAGGGTATTTACCCCGATCAAGCTGCCAGTCAAGGCTATGAAAATCAGCCAGGCCTCGCCGATGCCCTGCAGGTCGAGTCATGGTTGCCGATTATTCGTGCAGTGCACGACAGCGGCGCTAAAATTATCGCGCAGTTAATGCACGCAGGTGCGCAAGTGCAATACAACAGTTTTGACCAGCAACCCTTGGGTGTTACTGAGCAGCAACCGAAAGGTGCGCCGCTTGGTCTCTATGGTACGCAGGAATCTTGGCACGACGTGAAAGCGATGGACGAAAGCGATTTCGAACGAGTGCTCAATGGCTTTTTACATGGTATTCGCGGTGCGGTCGAAGCCGGGTTTGATGGCGTGGAGTTACATGGCGCGAATGGCTATTTGCTCAACGAAATTCTGAGCACACACTTTAACACCCGTGAAGACAAGTGGGGCGGCGATATGCAGCGCCGCGCACAGTTTGTGCTTGAGATAGTGAAAGCGGCTCGCGAAATGGTACCCAACGGGTTCGTACTAGGTATGCGGCTGTCACAAATTACAATTACCGATCAAGACTATCAATGGCCGGAAGGTGAAGAAAGCTTTAATTGGTTGGTACAAGCGCTGGCCGATGCCGGTATCGACTATATTCATACCACTGATACCGAGGTCAACACCCCCGCCTTGAAAGGCGGTGTACGTTCACTGGCAGAAGTGGTAAGAGACGCGGGTATTCCGTTGATTGTGAATGGCGGCATTGATGACACCAATTACGCCAAAGTCGCTGCGCACTATCCAGAGTCACTTTTGGCACTGGGCAAGGCGGCCTTAGCCGACCCTCAATTTGTTAATAAAGTGAAAGAGGGCGATAAGCCAGACGCATTAGATTTCGCTATGCTGCAACCTATTGCCAATATTGAGAACGAAATGCGCTGGCGCGCCGAAAATAAAGACTGACATGTGAAAACCTTTGTTATTGAATTTTGGCGTTTCGGCTTAAAACAAGCCAACGCATGCATGTTCGGCGGGTTCCTACTCGCCGTCATGCTCATTACTCGTTACTGGTATCCTATTGAAGGCCTCCATCGCTACGACTTTATTTTTTTAGCGGCGATCGCATTCCAACTCTTTCTTCTTGGTTTTAGGCTCGAAACCCTGCGTGAAGCTTTGGTGATTATCATCTTTCACGTGGTGGCAACAGTGATGGAGCTGTTTAAGACCTCTGATGCGATTGGCGCGTGGGTCTATCCCGAAGCTTACTTATTCGGCATCGGCAATGTGCCTTTGTTTACCGGCTTCATGTACAGTGCGGTTGGCAGCTATTTAGCCCGGGTATGGCGACTCTTTGACTTTCAGTACCGCTATTACCCGCCGAAGTGGGCCTCGGTGGTGCTCGTAACAATGGTGTACATTAACTTTTTCAGTCATCATTTTACGTGGGACATTCGCTGGATTTTGTTGGCTGTGACGTTGCTCATGTTCTATCGCACGACCATTTATTTTAGAGTGATCTCGAAACACCGCAGCATGCCTTTGCTGCTTGGTTGGTTTCTTGTTGCTATGTTTATTTGGTTTGCCGAAAACATTGCCACCTTTGCAAATATTTGGATCTATCCGAATCAACGCGACGGCTGGGAAATGGTGCCTCTAGCGAAGTTAAGTTCATGGTTCTTATTGATGCTGTTGAGTTTTGTTCTCGTGACATTGATTAAAGACATTAAGGTGCGAGAGCGCGCACCGCAAAAGGAGCAATCGCATGCAACCGCGGATTAGTTATATTACCCTTGGCGTTGATGATTTAGAGCGCTCCGTTGCGTTTTATCGTGATGTATTGGGCTTAACCACAGAGGGCATTATCGGTAAGGAATTTGAGCACGGCGCGGTGGCTTTCTTTAAAATGGCGGGCGGCCTAACCTTTGCCTTATGGCCACGCACTAGCATAGCCGCTGACTGTGATGTGGTTAAAGGTACACCTGATCCGACGGCGCTGATGCTAGCGCATAATGTTGAACGGCGCGATGAGGTGGATGCAATTATGCTTTCACTGCCGCAAGAAGCAGTGGTAAAACCTGCTCGCGACTTGTTCTGGGGTGGTTATGGCGGCGTCTTTAAGGACCCCGACGGTCACTTATGGGAAGTTGTTTTTAATCCGAAACACGCCGGTTGAAACCCTTGCCAGCCGCCCATAGATTAAAGGACAAGCGAGCAAGAAAAGGAAAAATTCAGCATGAAAAAAGTCGCAGTAGTACTCTCAGGTTCAGGTGTTTTTGATGGCGCTGAAGTCAATGAAGCGGTACTCACGCTTTTGCACATCAACAAGCAAGGAGCGAGCTACCAATGCTTCGCTCCCGATATCAAACAAATGCACGTGGTGAACCATTTAACCGGTGAGGCAGCGAGTGAATCTCGTAATGTTCTGGCCGAGTCGGCTCGGATTGCGCGAGGCGAGGTGAAGCCATTGAGTGAGCTCGACGCAGCTGAGTTCGACGCGTTGATTCTTCCAGGTGGTTTTGGCGTGGCGAAGAACCTTTGTGACTTTGCCGTCAATGGCGCCGATATGACCGTAAACGAACAAGTTTTGGCGGTCGGCAAAGCATTTGTTGCCGCAGGTAAGCCGGCTGGCTACATGTGCATCGCACCGGTGCTCTTACCGCATGTGTATGACAAAGGCGTGCGCGTGACCGTTGGAAATGATAAAGATGTGGCATCAGCCATTGAACAGATGGGTGGCACGCACGTTGAATGCTCGGTTCAAGACATTGTGGTTGACGAAAGCAATCGCTTGGTGACGACGCCAGCGTATATGCTCGCAGAGAACCTGGTCGATGCCGAACAAGGCATTCGCAAACTGGTTGAGAAAGTTCTAGACATGAGTGCTTGATGGCACAATGAATCGCCAGTTAGCGCAGGAACTTATGGCGTCTTACTGGTGTCTAGTGTATAGTAGGGACGCTTTTGAAAGAAAACCTGGGGCTGATTTGGATTCGACGGGATACACGAAACCCAAGGTGCATGCCGAGGTGAGGCTGGCCTCGTAAAAAGCCTCAAACTAATAGTTGCAAACGACGACAACTACGCACTAGCGGCTTAATAACCCGCTACGCCCGAGCCCTAGCGCTTTGTCTGTGAGACTAGGATCACTCGGTTCACCCCAAAGCAGACTCGCGTGGAGGCTTCGCCCGTAGCCAAAGCGTTAAAACCAATCGGGATCGTCACCTTAAGTAGCCTGTCTGTCGGCGACTTGGTGATTAATTAAAAGATAGACTAAGCATGTAGGACCGAGGATGTAGGTATTACGGACGCGGGTTCAACTCCCGCCAGCTCCACCAATACCTAAAAAGGGGATGTCTCACGACATCCCCTTTTTTCTTTCTATACCAGCAGGAACAAGGCTTACAGGCATTCTTTTGCACAAGCCCCAGCCATTCGAGCATCTAATGAATTCAGAGAAAATAGCACTCAATAAATAATCTAAATTCAGGGGGCCTAAGCAGAGTACCCCCTGAATTATCTTGTTAACTATTGGTAGGCGCCTTCGCTGTAGATTAATTCGTAGCTATGGCTATAAATTTCTACAATGTTGCCAAAAGGGTCTTCCATATAAATCATGCGGTAAGGCTTCTCTCCCGGATAATAGTAGCGAGGCTTTTCCATGCGCCGTTTACCACCGGCTTCCACAATCCGTTCTGCAAGCTCCTCAACGTTCGGGTCTTGTACACAGAAGTGAAATATACCTGTTTTCCAATACTCAAAGTTATCTTCTGGGTTGGTCTGGTTTTTAAACTGAAACAACTCGACACCAATTCGGTCTCCCGTTGATAAGTGTGCTATGCGAAAGCTTTCCCAGCCAGCACCAAATACATCGCTGCACATTGTTCCGATGGCGCTATCATCCTCCTGAATCTCGGTGGGTTCCATAATCAAATACCAACCCATCACGTCGGTGTAAAACTTAACCGCCTGCTCAAGATCGGTGACAGAGATGCCGATGTGCGAAAAATTCCTTGGGTATACATTGTTCATAACCTTTCCTCTTTAATGAAACTGAGAACAGGTTACTTAGCTGAATAAATAATGTAAAATTATGATTTTGAATTGATATGATTACGAAATATTATGATTAATACGCTTTGGTTACGCACTTTTTGTACACTAGTTGACGTGGGTCATTTCACTCGAACAGCCGAACGACTGCACATAACACAGTCGGGCGTTAGTCAGCATATACGAAAGCTTGAAGAACAACTTGGAACCGAGCTGCTGGTGCGGCACGGAAAACAATTCTCGCTTTCAGGCGCCGGGGTAAAGCTATACGATGAAGCTCAGGGCCTCCTTTTAGCGTTATCAAACCTTGAATCTAAAGT
This sequence comes from Pseudidiomarina piscicola, assembly GCF_902806985.1. Classification (GTDB taxonomy): domain Bacteria; phylum Pseudomonadota; class Gammaproteobacteria; order Enterobacterales; family Alteromonadaceae; genus Pseudidiomarina; species Pseudidiomarina piscicola. The sequence continues at coordinate 861,828 of NZ_CADCXY010000001.1, read as the reverse complement.
TGGGGAAGATCCGCCCTTTGAAGGCGATGTCAGTGTTATGTCTCCCGGCAGTGTCGGGCTAAAACTCTATCCGCATTTGTTGGCCTTACAATGCGAACATCCAAAGCTCATTATTGATTACCGATTTGGGCCGAATCAGGATGTGGAGCGCGCGATAGTCGACTCTAAGGTCGACATCGGATTAATGACGTCTAAACCTAACTTGGCCGATGTCAGTTGCACACCCCTTGCTCAAGAGCCTTTATTGCTCGTAACACCCGCCACTATCAAAGAGCCAGATTGGGACACTCTGATGACCCTCGGGTTTATTAATCATCCCGATGGAGAACATCATGCAAGCTTGTTGCTTAGCGCTAATTACCCTGAGTTCCATCACAGTAATATGTTTCCCAAAAAAGGGTTCTCAAACCAGATCAGTTTGATTCTAGAACCGGTCAGTATGGGATTAGGTTTTACCGTATTACCTGCACATGCTGTTGCGGCTTTTGCGAAGCCTGATCACATCAACGTTCATAGGCTCGAGTACTCGGTCAGCGAAACACTATATCTGTGTGTAAATCGACACCGCCCACTGCAGATGAAAACCAAAACCGTAATAGCTGAGGCCCGGCAGTCGCTTGAACATAAACCGGATTAAACAATCAAGAAGAATAGTGTATGACCGCTGAAGCGGCTGACTGTAATACCCGATAGACTGTTAAGCAAAACCTTATGTATTCCTAGTTGCTTTCGCAAGCCTAGCAAGATGTCGCCACATACCGAAGCTGGTCATAACCCAAGCTGCCAGCGCGAGCCAGACAGTAAATACCGGTATTGTCATTAAAAACGGTGTATTAAGGGCGTCCGCTAAGCGAATGGTGCCAGTGGTATACATGGCCAGTGGGAATACTAAGCTCCAAAGCTGTGGCTCATATTTTAGTTTATGTCGTTGAATAAAGTGGCGCCAAAAACTCAAACCGATAAGTAATGGAATCCACCAACTGGCAATCGACCAGAAAAACAGCGTAAAGCCTCGCATAAATGGCAAAAAATCGACCAAAAGGCTGCCTTCTTGCCCGCGTAAAATCAAGGTGGAGCCGGCCAGCGTTGTAATTGCGACAGCGCCCATATTAATCCAGTAGGGTGGGCTCAAGGTCTCGGGGTTGAGCTTCAGAAAAGTCAGTCGATAGAAGATCATGGTGATAATGGCTAAATAGAGCATGCAGCCAATCATGAACATACAAAGGGCGAAGAAAAGACGTAAATCTTCGGGGCCACTCCAAGGCACAAGAGCCGTCAGTATCGACACCGATTGGGTGCTAACTGCGGCCAGTAGCCAAGCGCCATTGATACCGGAATCTAGAGCAGGTTTCTTCTTGCGCGTGGTCACCGCGATGAAGAATAGATACATGATGACTGCCCAAAGAATAACGCCAACCCACCAAAAAGCAGCTGCGATTTGGTTCCAGCCAAACAGTAGCTGGAACTGAGAGCCAAGGATGCAGGTACCGGCAATCAACGTAAAGAATCCTGGTCCGCGGGCATGGCTGACCATGTCTTCGACAAGTGACTTCGGATACCACAGCACTCTGATCACAGTCAGAAACCAAAGAAAACCATAAGCAAGACAGTTAGCCAGTAGTAGGAACAAAGCCAAAACACGGTAATCTAATAAATTCAACGCAATAGAGGTGGCCCCAGTGGCCATGACAACCGCAAAGTAACCTGGGAAAAGGTTCGCGGCAGCCGCTAATGTGAGCTGAGCTAAGCGCGTAAACCAAGGTTTCGTTGTGTCGCTCATTGAGAATCCCCTTACTCAGGTGGTTCTAATCAATATAGCGTGCGGAACTCACCTTGAACTTAGACCTGTATCAATAACCGTAAGGAAAAGTATAATCTTATTGATAGCTGCTATGGCGGGAATCGAAACTTAGAGAACCTGCGTATAATGGCTATAACCCCAGTGAAAGAGGTGTATATGTCGAGTTTAGATACAAGGCTGACGGTTTTGTATGATGGTGGGTGTCCGTTATGTGTAAAAGAAATGCGGCAGCTACATCGACAGGATCGCAAGGGACAAATTCGTTTCGAGAACATCAACGCAGTGGACTTCGAGCAGCGTTATCCGCAGGTAAACGTCGGCAAAGCGAATCAGTATCTGCATGGTCAAGTTGCATCTGGCGAAATGCTCTATGGCCTTGATGTAACCTATCGTGCTTGGTCGCTGGTGGGCCGAGGCTGGATGATAGCGCCCTTACGCTGGCCTATTTTGCGTTGGTTTGCCGACCAAGCATACTTATTTTTTGCCCGCCATCGTAACCTTATTTCAAAGCTATTAACGGGAAAAGAGCGCTGTGCGCAATGCTCTATCGATGATTGATAAACACTACGCACACCCAAGTTCACTAAAGGGGAATGACCCAATACACTGAGAAAAAGTCGAGGCCATCGTTTGGCTGTTCGATATCTGCATTGGAATAATGCGTGTATTGCAATGAGATACGGGCGTCTGAATCTGAACTGTACTGCCAAGCAAGTCCGACACGATCTTCAAACTGAAAACGGGTCGACAACTTACGGTTACCAATTTGTGTTTGGTCGATGTAGCTGCCGCCGATACCGGCTTCTAAAAACAGCGGTCGCGCAGACTGGTTTAACTGCCAACTTAGCACGGGCGAAATGCTGAACGCTGTGATCGAATCACTGCTATTGTTGCTGTTTTGCCAAAAGTTGACGGCGCTTTCAAAGGCGAGAGACGGTGCGCCGGCCCAGTCAAGCCAAGATGGCTGCAGCGCTGAGGTACGATAACCAAGGCGTGCTCCGCGTAATTGGTCGGCAGAGTAAATTCCACCAATGTGAATTTCGTTGGTAGCTCCTGGTGCAGGGTACACCAGCAGTCCCGAAATAATTGCCAGAGTGATGAATGAGACAACAGACTTCATTACGAACTCCTAAAAGTTTCGGTTATTGAATAAATTAAGTTTTGTCAGCTGCGATAGGGCTTTCAACAGTGCTAACCTGCGGGCGATATTATTGGTCAGGATTAAGGAGAATGAAATTTCTTTATTTCGCGCAAATCATTCTATTAAAAAGAACAAGTGCGGATTGATGTAAAAAGTAGGAGGCTCAAAGATTTTCTACGCTATTGAGCTGCCAATTGTAGTCGGTGAAGCGGATAGGTGTTTCGGCATTAAGATCTTGCTTATTGCCAGCTTTATTCCCGAAAGCCTGACTGTAGCTTTGCATATAGCGTTTGAGGTCGCCAAAGTCTTGCCGGTACCAGTCGAATATTTTCGATAAATAAAGGCCCTGTTGGTCGAGACCATTTTTATCGGTATCACTTAAGAACGTCACCATTTGGTCTTCAAGTTGAGCATCTAGCTTGGCTGCGGTGAAGGCTTCAGCACGAAGTTTAGGGCAGCTGATGGCTGCACAAACAAGCGCAGCATGAATGCGCGGTTCAGCAAAGTCGATACGAATCTTTTCGTGCTCGATCCAATCAAGGGTGCGTTCTTGTTCGAGCAAAACGAAAAACGTCTGTTGCCAAGGAGTACTAAAAAAACCACCAAGATCGCGTATCGAAGTCGCATCGCCTGAGGTGAAAGCAGCGTTGTTTTCGATAATAAGCTGCAATGTAAAAGCGTTATAGGCATTAATTAAAAATGCCAACTGTTGATTCGCGTTCCATTGCTGATAGCTGCTAAGCGAAACGGAAGAGAGGGTTGCTAGATAGTCAGTAAGCTGGTGTGGTTCACGGGCTAGCTCGGTATAATTTACGGCAGACTTTAGTCCGTTATCGTATACCACTACATATTGCTTAAGGAGCTTGTCCAGCGCCTGATGAGCATGATCAAAGTTCGCTGCAAAAGCATTCGAGCTAAGAAGTAGCAATACTGCTAAGAAACCACGCATTATCTCTCCTCGTAACTTCGTCGGTTAGTTCGGTGGCGATTCAGCTAAAACAACTTGATTACGTCCACCAGCTTTACCACGGTAAAGCGCCTCGTCAGCTAAATGCAACCAATATTCAAGGGGCTGTGTTGGGTCTGCACAGACGACAACACCGATGGTTAGGGTTGCAAGTTCGCTGGAACCGAACTGTTGGTGCACGGCCTGTTTCGCTTTGGTGTTTAATTTTTTAGCTAATTCGATGATATCAGCAGAACCCGTGTTCGGCAGTAAAACAACAAACTCTTCGCCACCCCAGCGGCAAATAATATCTTGTTCACGCAAATTATCTGTTAAACACTTAGCAATTAACTCTAAACAGGCGTCACCTTCTTGGTGCCCATATTGGTCATTAAATTTTTTGAAATGGTCAACATCAATCAGCAGCAGAGAAAACTCTTGCTTGGCGCGGCGATGTTGTTTTTGGGTCAGACCAAATGCTTTTTCAAAGCCACGGCGATTCACCAAACCGGTTAAATAATCGGTCTCCGAAAGCAGTCGCAATGCTGAATTGGCTTCTTTAAGTTCTTGAGTGCGCTGTGCAACTTCTGACTCGAGGGCTATGGTGAGTCGTGCTAAGCGCTGAGTTCTAAGTCGAATACCAAGGTAAATAATGAGACAGACACCGACGATGACCAGTGCAATAAACCATACACTTTTCCACCAAGGCGTCTTGATAACGACTTCAAGCTGCAATGGCGACGGAGTGGTGATCCCTTGACTATTTTTACCTTCGACCTCGATAACATGGTTTCCCGCAGGAAGGTTGGCAACTAGCACTTCAGGCTCGCGCGACCAAGAACTCCAGCCTTGTTGCCCATCGACGATGCGGTGCCGGTACATATTTTTCGTCGGGGCCCGAAAATCGGTGACGCTAAAGTAGAAACGTAAACTGCCATAGTCGTATGGAAGGTTGAAGGTTGTTTTTGAAAAAGCCGTTTGATGGGTTATATCTTCCTGTCCAAGAACCAGGTTGGTAAGGTGAACACTTGACCGCTGTTCTTTGACTTGAATGGCTTCTGGGGCAAATTCGAAGGCACCATTAGGGCTAGCTAGCGCGATATGACCGGTTTTCGCTTGGGCCATACCACCTTCAGTAAATAACTCCAAAGGTAGGCCTTCATTTAGGCCGATCAAGCGTACTGTCTGCGTGGTTGGGGCGAAGCGCACTAAGCCTTGATGGGTCATCACCCACAAAATGCCATTACTGTCGTGCGTGAGCCCAAGCACTTTAGTTGACGGAAACCCGTGCTGTTCACCAAACTGTTCAAGGTCACCTGAATTTATATCATATTTGAGTAACCCTTTATCTGAACACAACCAGACAATGTTTTGCGGAAAGCTATGCGCACAAAAGAGTACTGTATTATTAGAAATACCTTCAAGGTTAGGGCTCTGCTCGAGGGGGATCAGTCCCGAATAACGGGTTGCAGCATAAAGGCCTAAATCTTCAATGTTTAAAATGTCATAGGCAATATTGCCGCGCAGCCCAGCTATTTTCTGATCAACCCATTTTATGTCACCGGTATCAAGCGCAACTTCGGCAATGCCAAGCCCCCAGATACCGAACAGTAATCGGCTTTGGTTCTCATAAACAGCGGTTAGGCTAAGGTCTTCAAGACCTATCTTTTGAAAGCCAAAAAACTCCGTGAGCTCAGTGAAAGTGTCGGCTTCGGCGCGAAAAACCCGTTGGTTGGTGCCGACCCATAGCCGACCGTTTTGATCGACGTGTAGAACGCGAACCGTGTGAACGTTATGGTACTTGGGAAAGGCGACATAGGACCACTTGGACTGGTCATTCACCGTCGTGCGTTTAAAGACCCCCTGGGTGGTGGCTAGCCAGAGGTTGCCGAACGGATCATAGTGAACGGCTTCGACTAAAGTAGAATCACTATCTGACAGTGACTGTGCCGGGGATTGCAACAAATCGACAAACTTAGTTTTGGTTTGAACACCCTTAAATAAGCCCTGACCACGGGTGCCCACCCAAATAATGCCAGTATCATCTTGATACAGACTTCTGATATCGATACCGCGGAGTGTTGGAGTCTGTTGAGGGCCGTCAAGCAGCGACAAAGACCGCGAGTCGAGCGGGTAAAGACCTTTGTTCGTACCTATCCATATGGTGTTTGCTTGGCCACTTGAGTCATCAAAAAGAATATCGTTTACGCGCATATTCGAGGCAAACTCAGAATCACTTTCTAAATTAATCCCTTCAAATTGATTGGTGTCTTCGTTGAGCCGAAACAGGCCTTCGTCGGTGCCTATCCAAATAGCGCCATCAATGATTTCGAGTGTGCGGATTTCATTGGAACGATTTTGGTCAGAATCGTTGTACGCAACTAAATACTCTTGCCATAACGAAAGATCTTTGCTGAGTCTAAACACACCGCGTGCGGTAGCTACCCAAATTGCATCCTCACGTTCTTGTAACCACCAAATTCGCAATGAGCTAAGCGGGTTGTCATCGGCTAGGTTATAAACCTTCGTTGGATCATCTAGGTTAATGTAGCTTAATCCTTTAAGTGTACCAATCCACAGTCTATTTTGACTGTCTTTGTAGAGCGTTTGTACGCGATCGCTGTTAATAGTTGACGGTGCTGGCGATGCTTTATAAACAATCTCGCTTTGCTCAGAAGAGTCCCACCGAATAAGACCTTGGCCCCAAGTAGCGCCCCAAATAGCATCATTATTGATCAGCAGCTTAGAGAAGCCAGCATGTTCAGGTGAACTTAGTAGCACATCTGTCCATGGCTGGTAGTCATAACCATCAAAACGCAACAGGCCATCAGTGTCAGAAGCTAACCAGATTAACCCTCGGTTATCGGCGAGCACATGGTAAATTGAGCTTTGGCGGGCAGCGATAGGCTGATCGACATGGTTAAATTCATAAAGGTTGTGTGCGGAGGTATCGGTTTGAGCACTGGCTGAAGTGAAAGATAACAGGAGGCAAATGCCAAAAAAGTAGGGTGCACAGCTACTGGCGAATCTAAACATAAAGTATTCTTTAGTTATATTTAATTATTTTGTTTTACAAAGAGTAGCGAATTACCAATGGGTTTTCTAGTTAATTAAATGAACCTTGGGCGGTGAGGCATCGTCTTGATGAGGGTGTTACGCGGAGGATGCATGAACAAAGCCGAAATTGAATTTTGGGTGTTGGCTTTTCAAGAGCGCAATAAACAAGCGTTTGACAAGCTCTATCGACATTTTACTCCCCGCTTAGCTCATTACGCCAAGGCACGTTTAAGCGACGCGTCGCAGGCCGATGATGTGGTACAGAATGTTTGGGAGAGGTTAGCTAAAAACATACACAAATTAGACGATGTTCAGGTGTTTGAGAGTTGGCTGTATCAATTATTGCGATGGCAACTTATGGACCAAACAAAATCGAAGCATCTACAACGGACGCTTGAATTCGATGAGCAGTCGATGGGCTTTCAAACAGTAAATGGCGAGCAAAGCTTGCAGGTAGGTATTTGGGCTTTAAGTGCCAAGCTGCCTGCGAAAGAGCGTGAAGTGATAGAACTTCACTATTTGTATGAATTGGAGCTGACGTCCATTGCTTTAATCGTTGGTGTGCCCACAGGAACTGTAAAGTCGCGGCTGTATCGAGCACGGGAACAATTTAAACAGCTTTACTTAGCTGATATTTCGTAACCTATTAGGAGCAAAGAACCATGAACAATCAAGATGAGTTTGAACAACAACTTAAAGCTCAAGCTGATGAACTTAATAAATTAATGGCGGATGACACTGGTCTCAGCGGCTATCTAAAACAAGGGCTTTCCTCGAAGCTCGGCTGGGTCATGACGTTTGCTTATGTTTTAGCTATTGTTCTAACGCTTGCTATTTTCGGTGCAGGTTATAAATTTTTCACGGTTGGTGCTGAGCAACAACTGTTTTGGGGCGTACTGTTAATTTTGGTATTTAACGCGCAAGTTGCGGTGAAGTCATGGATATTCTTAGAAACCGGGCGCAATCATACGGCCAAAGAAATTCGCCGTATGGAATTGCGCTTGGTGCAAAGGTTACAACACAGTGATTAACTTGGTCTCAGTTATTAGGTTGAGGAGCGGTCTCGGTCGATGGCTTTGGTTCGCAGAAAGAAGGCGACAATAGCACTGGTGATAGCACCCATGATCAACGCACCAATGGCTGACTGCAGCATGTACGATTCGAGCGAGAAATAGTCTCGTGCGGCTGCCGGTTCCATCATTCCTTCGCGGATAGCATATGCCTGCATATTGGCAAAAAAGTCCGGGGAAATAACGTAGTGAGCGATGATTTGCAACAATGGCGATAATATCGCGACAACAACTGCAATGAGCAGACCACTTATAAAGCCTTGCGACCACCGCATTTGCTGGTTGGGAAGCGAAGAGCGCTTATCGCGAAGCGCTAAAACATAAATCACGATAGCGATAACGGCAAAAAGGTTGGTGAAGTACACATGGTATTCAATACGCTCACCGTGCAGACCAGCGACACGCTCAATAATTAGCCACAGCAATATAGCACCGGCAAAGAGTACACCCCATTTAAGTTCTTTTAGCATTTTAGTTTTCCTTCGTTTAGGGGAGGGCAGCGAGGTGATGACTCGAAAACAGGGGCCATGAAATAAGTTCAGGCCCCACAAGTGGTTAGGAGTAGTTATTCATCCCCATCATGCCAATACCTACGCCCATAATGGCCATAAGAATACCAAGGGCGATCGCAATCACCATCCAGAGTAAAGAGGCTTTAGCCCAGTTAGCCTTTGATGGCTTAGTACCGCTTGAAAACGCCCAAATAATTAGTGCGATTAGGTTTACCAACGGAATGAAGGTTAAAAAGATTGTTAACATCCACTCGCCAACACTAACAGTGCTCGAATTATCAAAGCCTTGGTTATCCATAATTATTATCCTTGTTATTGTTAATAAATTAGCACAGCATTATGACTTTATGTGTACCTCGAATGGCTGTCAATCAGAAAAAGAGAGTAAGCAATAATGAAACCGTCCTTAGTTTTAGTCATACTTATGTGTATTGAGATCATCGGGAGTCAGGTTGTAATGGCACAGGATTTTTCAGTTTTTGTGGTAAGGCATGCAGAAAAAACAGTAGAGACCAGTAATCCAAGCCTGAGCGAGAAAGGGGTCATTCGCGCTAAAGTACTTGCCGAGATGCTAAGCAAAAGCAACTTGGAAGCGGTGTATAGCACACCATTTAAGCGGACCGAGCAAACCGTCGCACCGCTCGCATCAGCGCTTAACTTAAGCGTACAAAACTATCCCGCTGGTGGTGGTGAAGCTTTGGCCGAGCAACTAAAACAGGCTGGGCAATCAGCATTAGTGGTAGGCCATAGCAATACGGTTCCGGCGATTGTTAGAGCACTTGGCATGGAGGTCGAAAACCTCACCGAGAAAGACTATGGCGACCTGTTTATTGTTCAGTTTCACAATGGCCAAGCACAGCTTATTAGGCTGATGATCCCAATGCCATAAATAGTATCAACAAGCGTTTTGTTACTCGTCACCGGCCGCGACCTCTACGCGGTTGCGACCTCCATGCTTCGCACGGTACATCGCTTTATCGGCCCGGCGAATAAGGTTTGCAGCTGATTCGCCAGGAACACAAATGGCGGCACCAAAACTACCTGTTACGCTGAGGTTTCGAGCGAGGTCTTGTAAGTTGGCGTGCATAATCGTCGTGCGAATGCGCTCACAGATAGTTTCGACGTTTGCAGCATCGGCGCCGGTGACGAGAATTGCAAACTCTTCACCGCCCCACCGAGCAATCATATCGCTGCCGCGGGCGGAGTCTTTGAGTAATAGTGCAACGCGCTGTAGAACTTTATCGCCGGTGGTATGGAGGTAGCGGTCATTGACCTCTTTGAAATGGTCAAGATCCATCAAGATAAGGGCTAAAGGCTGTTGGCTTCCGTATTGCAAAACTTTCTGCGACAGCAGCTCGTCAAAGGCGCGACGGTTTGCCAGCTTGGTCAAGCTATCTTGATTCGCAAGCTGTTCTAATGATTTCGTTTGCTCTCTAACCAACTGTTGCAACCGTTCTTTGCTGCGTGTGATGGTGTAGACTCGAAGGCGCAAGCCGACGCCGACAAGTAGTAGTCCTCCAAGAATAAGGGCTAGCCATACGAGGGGCCGTTGCCAAAGGGTCGGTAGCTTGTGCAAGGTAAAGGTTGCGGCATCACTCCATTGACCGTTTGGGTATGCTGCTTGAACTTGGAAAATAAATGCCCCAGGTGGTAGCTCCGTATAAGAGACAGTTAGTTGAGAATTGCTTGGGTAAACCCAATCGTTGTCGTACCCAGCTAGTTGTAGACGATACTGAATACTCTCGGGATACTGGAAGCCTAGTCCGGCAAACTGGAACTCAACACGGCTGCTGTCTGCAGCTAGGTAACTATCTTGAAAGATGGCTTTGCCATCAACTTTAACGCGCTCGATGACAGGGCTGGGTGGCGACTGCAAAATAGTTTTACTTTGACTTGGAATGTAATGGCCAGCGCCGCGTGAGGTTGCGACCCATAGCTCACCGTTTTTTGCGACCAACATCGCTGGACCACCCGTGTTAATTTGGGCACTAGCGAGCCCATGGTGGCTTTGGTAAAAGGTGTTCGGTATGTGAGTGGTCGGGTCATCATCGTGCAGTGCGCGCTCAAAGTTTTCAGCTTCAACGAACAGCAACCCTCGCCCTGAACCTAACCAAAGGTTAGCTTCATGGTCGCGAACCACATCAAAAAACTTAATTGTTGGAAAGCCATTGTCAGCGTCAAATACCTGCCATGAGTTAGTCTTTTTAGTGAACACGAGAAGTCCACGGTCGGTTGCCGCATAAATATGGGAAGTGTCTTCGTGTAGCCCGAACACAAATTCAGCATTGCTGACGGATGACACATCAATTTGTGTGATGTTGTTATCTTTGAGTCGCGAAAGGCCACGCATACTGCCAATCAGAATATCGCCCTCACGGGTTTGATGAATGCTGTATATGATTTCGTCGGGCAGACCGTCTTTGGTTCCGAAGTAGCGAGGAGACTCTAAAGTACCGTCGTGATTAATTTTACTTTGTAAAACACCAAGAGAGGTCGCGGCATAAAGAAAACCCTCACGGGTAATTAAAAGGTCGCGAATATTGTCGCCTGGAAATCCATTTAGTTCCTGATAGTGAGCAATTTGTTTACCGCGTTCTAAAACATAAAGACCGTTGGTAAAGGTGCCGATATATAAGCGTTGATCAGAGTCTAGAGCGAAACTTAGAATACTTTCGTTGACCACCTTGCTGTCGGTGTTCAAAGGCAAAACCTGTTCGTCTTTCAGTTGTTTAACACCACCTAGACCACCGATGAGGATACTTCCATCAGCGGTCTCTGCGAGTGCACGAATATAATCAAAGCCTAATCCATCCTCAGCACGATGGCTGTGAAACTGAGCTTTTCGAAACTGTACTAAGCCACGGTGGGTTCCAACCCATAGCGTTTCTTCACGATCAACAAAGATACTTAAGATATGGTTGTTCGGTAAGCCGTTTTCGACGGAAACCATTTGCAGCGCATCGGTCGATAGTTTGGTCAGCCCATGTTCATGAGTACCAACCCAAACAGTTTTATCGGGTGCTTGGTAGAGCTCTGTCACCGTACTCGGGTAAGTTATTGGCCACTGTTTCACTTCTAGGGTTTCGCCATTCACCACAAAAATACTTCGATCGATGGAGATATAGATCGTATCGCGAGCCGCCGCCACAATACCAAAGCTGGCGCCCCTTGGGAGTTCGGGTAAGGTTTTAAACGTATTCAAGTCAGGATCAAAGTAGGCGGCACCCTGATCCGTTCCCACCCAAATCCGGCTTTGCTGGTCGGTTGCGATATGAAAGGTTTCTGCGCTCGGTAAGCCGTCAGTTTCGGTATAGGTTTCGCGTTGCCCATCACACTCACGAACAACTCCGGTATTGACGGTTGCATACCAAGTACATTGTGATGACTGAAATAGGGCGTAATCAACTCGGTCGTATACGCGAGGCTGTGGTTGCCAGTGGCCACCTGTCTCGGAGTCACGGAAATGGGTCACGCCACCCCGCGGTCCAGTAGAGATGATTGCTTGGGTGTAAGGGTTTTCTCCAACAAAAAGTGAGCCAGGGTCGGGTACCCCGGTCGCTTCGGAAAAAAGCTCAAAGCTGCGCCCGTTAAAACGAGTCGGACCTTGCCAGGTCGCTATCCACAAATAACCATTGCTGTCCTGCATAATATGGTTAACCGAATTGTGCGCTAAGCCATCGTTAGTGGTCCAGACTCGCATCGCGCGTTCACTAAGGGGGGGCGCTTTTGGCTCGGCAGCAAATGTAGTGTTGAATATGATAACTGCCAAAGCTGTAATTATAAGTTTTAGATGCGCTATGGGCATTTGAGGTTAGTTCCGTTAAGCTATGAATATAAGGTTAAAAATTAGTGCCAATTATCGATGAAAGACGAACGCGATCTAAGTGAACTTATTGAAATCATTCCTGACGCAGCCATAGTTGTCAATCAAGACGGAATGATTGTGCTTGTTAATCAGCTCGCTGCTGAACTATTTGGTTACCGCCACGATGAGTTATTAAAAGCACCGCTTGATAACTTACTCCCTGAAAGCATGCGTTCGCAACATAAATTCCATGTCGCAAGTTTTTTTAATACCCAACAAAGCCGTCCAATGGGGCGAGGCTTTCGTTTTCTGGGGCAGCGTAAAGACCAGAGTACCTTTAATGTCGACATCATGCTTAGCCATGTTGAAGTAAAGCAGAATTCCTATGCGATTGCTTTTATTCGTGACGCCACCCAAGCACGTGAAACGGAAGAAAAAATTAGACGGCAACTCGAGCATGAAAGGAAACAGGCTGCCACTGATTTTTTAACAGGGGTAGCGAACCGCCGTGCTTTTCATCAAGAGTTGGCACAGGAGATTACTGAGGCTCGGTTGCGGCCCCACAAATTTAATGTCGCCCTGATCGATTTAGATAATTTTAAAGGCTTAAATGATAGTTTAGGCCACGAAGAAGGGGATCGTGCACTGCAAGCGATCGCCAATGCGGTTTGTTCAGCGGTTCGAGGCAGTGATTTTGTTGCGCGTATAGGTGGAGATGAATTTGCAACGATCCATCCAGGCTCAACTCTCGACGAGGGCATGACGATTCTTGAGCGGGCGCGCGCACAAGTGTTAAAGGTGAGTGCAGAAAATAATTGGAATATAAGTATTTCGGTGGGCATTTGTTATTGTGCTTCGGACACCCCGATTGATCATGAAGATTACAGGGTTGAGACAATTCTGCGGCTTGCTGATGCGGCAATGTATAAAGGCAAGCGAGCCGGTAAAAACCAAATCACAACCATAGAGTTTAGCTCGATAGATTCTTAATAAACGATTGAAGCGCTTTTAGGTTCATAGGCTTGGCATATAAATAGCCTTGAACTTCATCGCAGCCTGCCTGTTTTAAATAATGTGCCTGTTGTTGGCTTTCGACGCCCTCGGCAATCACCCGTAAATTAAGTGCATTCGCCATGGCAATAATTGTTTTAACTAAGCGCGCATCGTTGGCATTCGTTGCCAAATCGCGGACGAAGCTTTGGTCTATTTTTACTTCCTGAATAGGTAATAAACGCAGTGTACTCAACGATGAGTAACCGGTGCCAAAATCGTCTAGGGACACCTGAACACCTCGCTCTCGCAACACATTCAGTACACCTTTAACGCCAGCAAGGTTGAGTAGAGCTGAGGTTTCCGTGAGCTCAAGTTCAATAACCGACCAGTCACCGGTGAGTTCAGCTAAATTATGCAAAAAGCGCTCAGTACCGTGGCTATTGTTGAAGTCTGCGGCTGATACATTAAAAGAAAGACGAGGAACCTGCCGATAGAGCAGATCAGCATTGGTCAATTCTTGAATGGCAGTTTGCATAATAAAGTCAGTAATATCGCATATAAGCCCATGCTGTTCTGCAAGTGGTATGAAGACATCTGGTGCAATGACGCCTTCTTCAGGGTGGTCCCAGCGAGCTAAAACTTCAACGCCACTGATGCCGCTTTCATCGAGTTTAAACTGTGGTTGATAAGCAACACTTAGCCGTCGATTGGCAATTGCAGCTTTTAAGTCAAACAGTAACTTGGTACGCCGCGATGCATGTTCACCATACTCGCTTTTGTAGACCCGCAACCTATTGGTGCCCATTGACTTCGCTTCATCGAGGGCAGTGAGAGCGGCTTTGACAAGCAATTCGGTATTTGGTGCATCGGTAGGGTAGCAAGCGATGCCAAAGCAAGCGGTAAGTGAGGTGTCAGGCAACTCTGAAATGGTTTGCGTTTGTATACGTTGTTGCAGGTGTTGCAGTTGCGCTAAAACTTGTCCTGGCCATGAGCTTGCAGGAATGGCAATCGCAAACTCATCGCCACCGAAACGCCCTAAAATAATGCGTTGTTGGAAATGCTCACGAAGCAGTGCTGCAATGTTTTGCAAATAGCTGTCACCTGCCTCGCTGCCAGCATTACGATTTAGTTGCTTAAAGCCATCAATGTTCAGCACCACGACAATCATGGGTTGTTGGCTTTCGGCGCAAAACTCGAGTTCAGATGCAAGTTCCTGACCAAACATATGGCGATTGAGTAGTTTGGTTAGGCCATCACGCTGTGAAAGACGACGCTCGCGATCAAGTGCCATTTTTGCCAACAAGTACAGCACCACCCCAGTGGTAAAAACATACGCCCAACCTTTGAAGGATTGGTACTCTGTTAACAAGTTAGGATCTGGAATAACCGAGAGTAAAAATTGGTCAGAAAAGCGTATCCATACCACTCCTGCGACGACATAGAGAATGGCGATGAACGCTGCGGCACGGCGCGGTGACATAGTCGTCTGTACTCCTTTGCTATTTGGGCAGCGTAACTATTAATTGCTACAGATTAAAAGATAGCAAGGAGTACAGAAAATACCAATAAATTAACCTTTTAAATACGATTTATGAAACTTTAGATGGTCTTCGATAAAGCTAGCGATAAAATAATAGCTGTGATCATAGCCTTGTTGCATGCGTAGCTCAGCGACCAGCTTAAATTCATCGGCGACCTCACGCAGAGTTGAAAAGTTGAGCTGTTCGGCAAGGAAGTTATCGTCACTGCCTTGATCAACCAAAAGTGGCGGACAGTTTTGGCCGCTTCGGATTAACTCTACCGCGTCATACGCGTGCCAATGCTCGCGATTATCACCAAGATAGCCAGTGAAAGCTTTGTTCCCCCAAGGACATTCGCTTGGGTGTGCGATTGGTGCAAACGCCGACACACTCGCAAACCGGTCGGTCTCACGCAATGCCATAACAAGTGCGCCATGTCCGCCCATAGAATGGCCACTGATACTCATTTGGCCATTGAGTGGTAAGCTGCGACAGACGAGGTCGATCAGTTCTTTGCAAATGTAATCATACATTTGGTAATGCTTAGCCCAAGGTTGTTGAGTTGCGTTGACATAAAACCCTGCACCCTTACCAAAGTCGTAAGCATCGTCATCAGCGACATCGTCACCACGCGGGCTGGTATCAGGAATAATTAAAGCAAGCCCTAACTGAGCTGCGGTGCGTTGAGCGCCAGACTTACTACTAAAGTTTTCATCGGTACATGTCAGGCCAGAAAGCCACAAAACTGAGGCAACGGGTTCATCTCGTAAGGCCTGCGCTGGTAGAAATACACTAAACTGCATAGTGCAATTCAAAGCTTCAGAAAGATGCTCATAACGACGTTGCTCGCCATCAAAGCAACGAACACGACTAACTAATTTCAAGTGACTCTGCGACATGTTCAGCTCCATCATATAGTTGCGCTAAGTTGGGCCGGCCAACCGGTAAAAGCGCCATAGTACACCTTTGTTTTGCAATAGGCCAAAAGGCAAAAAAAAAGCCGCTCGATGAGCGGCTTTTGGTGCAGGTAATCAGGCTTTATTTAAAGCGGGTTACCGTTGCTGTCCAACTTGGTAACTGTACCAAGGTTTAATGAACGAACATCATCTTCGATAAGGCTTAAGTCACCGATAATCACCCAAGTTAAGGCGTTAGGGCGAAGTACATCATCAGCGGTATCGCGGATAGTGTCTACTTCAAGCGCACGAACACGCTGGCCATAAGACTCTAACCAAGTCATGTCTTTGCCTTTTTCTAACGTGCTGACAATCGAGCCAAGTAAAGCTGACTTGGTTTCATAGGCACCAGGTAGCTTGGCGGTTTTATTCGCAACAACTTTAGCAAGTTCGTCATCAGAAGCTGGGTTATCACCTAAGTAGCCGTTTAACTCTTTCAGAATTTCCTGAATTGACTCTTTGGTTTTGTCGGTTTGTACCGGCGCTGTAGCTAGCATCATGCCGGCTTCTTCTGCCGAATACCAGCTCGAGCGAGCACCGTATGACCAGCCTTTGTCTTCACGTAAGTTCATGTTCAAGCGGCTGGTGAAACTACCGCCTAAAATGGTGTTCATCACGTCAATGGCTTCAGCATTATCAACGTTGCTTGATGGCGCTAAATGGCCAGCAATAATGGTTGACTGCGGAGTGCCTGGCTGATCGATCAAGTACACTCGTGCTTCCTGTTGAGGTGCTACTGCAGTGAACTGCTTTTCGGGCGCCGCTGCGGCAGGGTTTTCCCAGTCGCCGAGGTACGCTTCAAGCAGCGGTTTGATTTCCGCTTCAGTAGTAGCACCGACAATGACTAAACGAGACATGTCAGGACGTAACCAAGTGTTGGCATGATCAACGAGATCTTCACGGGTTAGCGAGTTAATCGAGGCTTCAGTACCTGAACCAGTGAACGGAACACTGTAGGCATGGTTATCGCCGAAGATTAGCTGTGGCAGCACGCGGAATGCTTGTGCTGTTGGTTGGGCTTTCTCTTTCTTGATGTTTTCAATCCAGAGCCCGCGCTTACGCTCGATTTCTTCCTCTGAGAACGCCGGGTTCATCAAAATATCAGCCATAATGTCAAGGCTTGGTTCGAGGTTGGTAACTAATGCATCCATGCTGACCGTTGAATTATCAAGGCTCGCACTTGCGTACAAGTTGGTGCCCAGCGACTCTAGTTCTTTGCTTAATTCTAAACTATCGCGTGTGGCTGTACCTTCGCGCAGCATACTCATGGTGTAGCTTGCCGTTCCTACTTTACCACCGAAGTCAGATGCATAACCGCTGTCGATAACTAAGCGCATTTGAACCGTTGGCACATCGTGGCGTTCAGCTAAAGCGACTTCTAAACCATTCGATAGGGTAAAGGTAGTCAGTTCAGGCAAGTCAAGTTGTGGCAGTTCGCCAACTTCTGGTAGCTCAGAGCGATCTGCTTGGCCTTCAATAGTGGTGTAGTTCGGTTGTGGAACTACGTTCAACACGAATGCGCCATCGCTTAACCAACGTTCAGCTGCTGCTTGAACTTTCGCAGGAGTTGCTGTTTTAAGGTGCTCCATTGATTGCTCATAGAAACCTGGGTCACCGTGATAGACTTCGCCCGCAGCCAAGATATCTGACTTACCACCGAAGCCACCGATACGTTCAGCGCCGCGAACAAAGCCGGCAACCGTACTGAATTTGGTACGAGCTAGTTCTTCAGCGGTTGGGCCTTCAGCAATTATCTTAGCAACTTCTTCATCAATGATTGCTTCGATGCGGTCCATATCAACGCCTGGTTTGGCATCGGCAATGATAAAAAATTGACCGGCTAAAACGCGCTCATAATTGAAGCCTGAAACCATGCTGGCAATTTGCTCATCGTAAACCAAGCGTTGGTAAAGACGAGAGTTTTTGCCACTGGCAAGAATATCAACCAACAGACCTAAGTAGTCAGAATCAGCTGTGCCCATTTCTGCTGTGTTCCACAACTTATAAAGACGCGGTGCAGGAACATTGTCTTCCATCGTTGCGCGCTTCGTGCCTTCGCGCTTAGCAACCCAACTTTCAATTTTTTTCAGTGGTTTACCGGCATCGATGTCGCCAAAGTATTTGTTCATTTTGGCTTTAGCTGTTTCAACATCAATGTCACCAGCTAACACGACGACCGCATTGGCAGCGCCGTAATAATCGTTAAACCATTGATGCACGTCATCAAGTGAAGCTGCGTTCAAGTCTTCCATTGAACCAATCACCGACCACGAGTATGGGTGACCTTCAGGGAAGGTTTGCTCAGCCAAGAAACCAAATACGCGGCCGTAAGGCTGTGCTTCACCTTGGCGTTTTTCGTTTTGTACTACCCCGCGTTGCTCATCGAGCTTCGCTTGTGTGACGGCGCCAAGTAGGTGACCCATACGGTCTGATTCCATCCACAAGGCCATATCTAATGCTGGGGTTGGCACGTTTTGGAAATAGTTGGTGCGGTCGTTATTGGTGGTGCCGTTCATGTCGGTAGCACCGGCACGTTCAAACGGGCCGAAATATTCATCATCGTAGTTTTCAGTACCGTTAAACATTAAGTGTTCAAACAAGTGCGCAAAGCCTGTCTGGCCTTGGCTTTCATCTTTTGAACCCACGCCATACCAAACGTTAACGGCGACGATGGGGGCTTTGCGGTCTTCATGGACCACAACCCGTAAACCGTTATCGAGGGTGAAGCTTTCATAGCTAATGTCGACGTCAGGTAGATTTTGTTGTTGCACCACAGCAGCATTGTTTGCTTGTGATTGTTGTGCTGTTGCTTGGCAGCCGCCAAGTAATACTGTAGCAACGGCCATTGCCGTTAAAGTTTTGGATAATCGCATAGCTCTCTTCCATTTAGTGTTTTAACCCAATGATGATAGAGCAGTGCGTTAGTGTTGTAATCTTGTGTAAGGTAAGAAAATGTAACAAGCGTGGTCAATCTGTTACAACGCTTCCAATTAGTGGACGAATCAAGGATAATTGCACGCTGTTATTAGGCAAATGAAGAATTTGAGTGTGGGAAAAACGACCATTATAGCCATCGCTGGTGCCTCAGCGTCGGGTAAAAGCTTATTTGCGTCAACAGTTTACCAAGAGCTGGTCGCGGAGGTTGGCGGTAACGGCATCGCCATCTTGGCAGAGGATGCTTACTATCGAGATCAAAGCCACTTAACCTTTGAACAACGACAGCTTACCAACTACGACCATCCGTCAGCCTTTGAACACGAACTGTTAGTCAAGCATCTAGAGCAGTTGCGTGCTGGACAGGCGGTGGAGATGCCGCAATACAGCTATAAAACGCATACGCGCACAGATGAAACAATAAAAGTTCAAACCGGTCGGGTCATCATGGTGGAAGGGATATTGTTGCTCCACGATCCACATTTGCGTAAGTTATTTGATATCTCGGTGTTTATGGATACACCACTTGATGTATGCCTATTACGCCGAGTGACTCGAGATGTAGAAGAGCGGGGCAGAACCATTCAGTCCGTTGCCGAGCAGTATGAAGAAACGGTGCGTCCAGCATTCTTTGAGTTTATTCTACCGTCGAAGCAGTTTGCCGACTTGGTAGTCACTCGCGGCGGTCAAAATGAGATCGCTATCGACCTAATAAAATCGAAAATCCGTCAGTTACTGGCGGAGTAAGAGCTAACAACAAACACGGTCAAACTTATGAATAGTTTTTTTGGCATCGCCATTCTGTTTCTTATCGCCATTGCTTTCTCAACGAGTCGTAAAAGCATCCGCTGGCGCACCGTCGGTGGAGCTTTCGCCATTCAACTGGCGCTGGGTGCCTTTGTTTTATATGTTCCTTTTGGTCAAGAAGTGCTTTACGCAGTGGCGTCAGGGGTAGCAAATATCATCTCCTTTACCGATGCCGGTATCGACTTTATGTTTGGTGGGCTCGCATCCGATGACTTTGGCTTTGTTTTTGCGATCCGTGTGTTAAGTGTCATTGTTTTCTTCTCGTCGTTAATCTCTGTCTTATATTACTTAGGCATTATGAAGTGGATCATCAAAATTCTCGGTGGTTCTCTGCAAAAAGTAATTGGTAGTAGCCGCCCTGAGTCGATGTCGGCGGCAGCCAACATATTTGTCGGTCAAACCGAAGCACCAATGATGGTGCGGCCTTTTATACGTAGCATGACCCGTTCAGAGCTATTCGCGGTAATGGTTGGTGGCATGTGTTCGGTTTCAGGCTCAGTGTTAGCTGGCTATGCTGGTGTTGGCGTTGAACTTAAATATTTAATTGCTGCTAGTTTCATGGCGGCTCCGGCAGGCTTAATGATGGCGAAGATCATCATTCCTGAGCTGGATAAACCGCGCGAAGATATCGAAAGTATTATCGAAGGTAGCGATGCGCAAAAGGCCGGCGATATCGAGGTTGAAGATCGCTCTGTTAACGTTATTGATGCGGCAGCCGCTGGTGCTTCGAGTGGTGTTCAACTGGCCATTAATGTAGGTGCAATGTTGATTGCATTCGTGGCATTGATAGCCTTGATTAACGGCTTGTTTGGCTGGGTTGGCGGCTGGTTCGGTTATCCAAGTTTATCGCTGCAGGAAGTGTTCGGTTATGTGTTTCAGCCGATTGCTTATGTGCTAGGCGTAAGTTGGGACGAAGCGCAACTAGCAGGAAGCTTTATCGGGCAGAAATTGGTCATTAATGAATTCGTTGCCTACCTCGATTTTGTCAATTATCGAGATCAGCTCAGTGCCCATAGCCAGGTTATTATTACCTTCGTGCTTTGTGGTTTTGCTAACTTCTCGTCCATTGCCATTTTACTCGGCGGACTAGGCGGCATGGCCCCAAGTCGCCGCCACGACATCGCCCGTCTTGGCTTGCGCGCTCTGCTCGCAGCAACGCTCGCCAATATGATGAGCGCTGCTATCGCAGGCTTCTTCTTCAGTATTTCCTAGGTATTACAATAAGTCCACGAAGCCCGCGATTGCGGGCTTTTTTGTATGAACGCTTACTTCTTGACATGTTTGCGCATAACGCCCTCTTGGGCGGTGGAGGCCACCAGTACGCCGTCGCGCGTGAAGAACTGACCGCGTACCAAGCCGCGGGCACCACAGGCAACCGGACTATCAATGGCGTATAAAATCCAATCATCTAGGCGAAAGTCTTTGTGGAACCACATGGAATGATCGATGGTCGCCATTTGCATGTCGGGTTGGGCGAAACTTGCGCCGTGAGGCTGCAGTGCGGTCGGTAAGAAGTTAAAGTCAGAGGCGTAAGCTAATAAGTATTTATGAATGCGTGGGTCGTTTGGCATTTCGCCATTGGCTTTGATCCAAACATAGCGTTTCGGCTCATCTACTTTAGGTTTAAACGGATTGTTAGCGGTAACAAAGCGCATTTCTATCGGTTTTTCAGAAATGAATTTATTACGAATCTTTGCCGGAATTAAGTCGGCATGTTCACGATAAATATCGATGTCGGACACTAGTCCTTCAGGGCCTGGAACACTCGGCATGGTATCTTGATGTTCGAATCCAGGTTCATCGATTTGAAACGATGCGGTCATGTAAAAAATCGGCTTGCCGTATTGCACGGCTTTCACTCGACGGGTCGAAAAACTCTTACCATCACGGACATTCTCAACATCATAAATGATCGGCTTTTGCGCATCACCAGGGCGTAAAAAATACGAATGAAGAGAGTGAACCTTTCGATCTTCAGGTAAGCTTTCTTTTGCTGCCGATAGAGCTTGACCGATCACTTGTCCGCCGAACACCGCTCCAAATCCTAAATCTTGACTTTGGCCACGGTAAATTCCGTTTTCAATTGTTTCTAAGCGCAGTAAATCTAGCAAATCGTCTAAAACTTGGCTCATGAGTGTTCCTTAGCTCGGGATCTATTGGGCTATTATAAGGTGCTAGACCCACTCGACAATAGACGATTAAGAGAAATTACCAAGTTTCAGAGATGAGAGTTAACACGCTGCGAGCATCGCGCAATGACTACCGAGCCGTTTGGCTTGGTACATTGCTTGGTCAGCCAACTGCAACAGCACCTCTAAATCTTTACCGTGGAGGCCGGCGAAAGCGATACCAACGCTGGCATCGATTTGAAACTCGCCGTCAGCGACGTGGATCGTTTCAGCCAGCGACTCATTGAGTTTATTGGCGATAAGCACAGCATCCTCTGGGTTTTGTATGCGTTCGAAAAGAACCACAAACTCATCACCGCCAAGGCGTGCCAGAGTGTCGTGGCTACGTATATTGTCGCGCAGGCGCTGGGCGGCAGCGCTTAATACCTGATCACCAACGGCGTGACCGTGCTGGTCATTAATTTCTTTGAAGCGATCTAAGTCAATGTATGCGACAGCGATGTTCTCGGAATGCGCAAGTGCTTGTTCGGCGCGAGAATAAAAAAAACTGCGATTCGGTAAGCCAGTAAGCGGATCAAAGTGGGCAAGCTGCTCAAGACGCAGCAGCAGTTGTTCCCGTTCTTGGGCAGCATGATGCTGTTGCGTGATATCCCGCGCAACCGCTATACGACTTTGATCGGCCGCAGAATAACGTGCCGACCACAAGAGATAGGCAACCTCACCGTTTTTACGAATATAGCGGTTTTTAAAGTCAACTTTGTGCTCTCCAGCCATGATTTCTGCAGCAACAGCCCGCGTGGCTTCATGGTCTTCTGGGTGAATAAACTCAAACATTGACTTACCAATCATTTCTTCCGGCGGATAGCCAAACACACGCTCACCGCCAGCACTGATATAGACAAAGCGACCTTGCTCATCGACCACACATATTGCGTCCAAGAGAAGATCCATATATTGGCCCAATGCGGCTATTTTCTGCAGGTTTATATGCGGCATAGTTAGCTTAATGTTGGCTAAATTGTTAAGTCACTTTATAACATCATCTTGACCAAAAGCGAAAGCATGGCAATTGAGTGCTGTAACAGGGCGTTATCAGTTGATCTTTGTGGTCTAAGATCCCATAGTGAATATAACTACGCGCTATGGCTGAACCGCACTTTTGCGGCTAAGCTTAGGGGATGTATCGTTGGATAAAGGAGTAAGCCATGTCGAGTAACGACAGCTTGAAAACGTTAAGTACGTTAGAAGTAAACGGTAAAACCTATCATTATCACAGCTTACCGAAAGCTGCTGAACAGCTTAAAGATATTGGCGATGTCGATAAATTACCGACGTCGATGAAAGTGTTGCTAGAAAATTTACTGCGCAACGAAGATGGCGACACCGTGGTGCCCGACGATATCGAGGCGATTGCACACTGGTTAGCTGAACGAAAGTCAGATCGAGAGATACAATACCGTCCAGCGCGCGTCTTAATGCAAGACTTTACTGGCGTACCGGCAATTGTCGACTTAGCGGCAATGCGCGATGCGGTGGCCAAAGCAGGGCAAGATCCTGAACAAATTAATCCACTATCGGCCGTCGATTTGGTCATCGACCACTCGGTAATGGTCGACAAGTTTGCCTCTCCAGAAGCGTTTAAAGAAAACGTTAGAATTGAAATGGAGCGTAACTTCGAGCGCTACCAGTTTCTGCGCTGGGGCCAAAGTGCCTTTGAAAACTTCCGCGTAGTACCGCCAGGCACAGGTATCTGCCACCAGGTTAATTTGGAATATTTAGCCAAAGTCGCTTGGACCAAAGAACAAGACGGTAAAACCTATGTGATGCCAGACACGCTCGTCGGCACCGATTCGCACACCACAATGATCAATGGCCTTGGTGTTTTGGGCTGGGGTGTGGGTGGCATTGAAGCCGAAGCGGCTATGCTTGGTCAGCCGATTTCGATGCTCATTCCTGAAGTTGTCGGTTTCCGCCTTACCGGGAAGCTGCCTGAGGGCGTGACAGCGACAGACTTGGTGTTAACCGTAACCCAAATGCTGCGTAAACATGGCGTGGTCGGAAAATTTGTCGAATTTTATGGTCCTGGCCTTGATAATCTGCCATTGGCCGACCGTGCGACCATTGCTAATATGGCGCCAGAGTATGGTGCAACCTGTGGTTTCTTCCCAGTTGACCAAGAAACCTTGCGTTATCTTGAGCTGTCAGGACGTGAACAAGAAACCATTGATTTAGTCGAGGCCTACAGCAAAGCACAAGGCATGTGGCGAGAAACTGGTAAAGAACCAGAGTTTACCGACTCTATGGAGCTTGACTTGGGCTCGGTTGAGGCTTCTCTTGCGGGACCTAAGCGTCCTCAAGACCGTGTTGCAATGCCACAGTTAGGTGCGAACTTTGACTTGATTCTTGAGCAGTCAGGGCAAGCGAGTGAAAAAGACAAAAAAGTTCCGGTACCTGGCACCGATTACAATTTATCGCATGGCGATGTGGTGATTGCGGCGATTACGTCGTGTACCAACACCTCGAACCCGAGTGTACTGATGGCAGCAGGTTTAGTGGCGAAGAAGGCCGTAGAAAAAGGCCTAATGCGTAAACCTTGGGTGAAGTCATCACTGGCGCCAGGTTCAAAAGTTGTGACCGATTACTTAGCCAAAGCTGGGTTCACGCCTTACCTCGATAAATTAGGTTTTAACCTTGTTGGTTATGGCTGTACCACCTGTATCGGTAACTCGGGCCCGCTGCCCGAGGAAATTAGCGCGGCAATTAAAGAGGGTGATTTGACGGTATCGTCGGTGCTCTCTGGTAACCGCAACTTTGAAGGCCGCGTGCACTCTGAAGTACAAGCCAACTGGCTGGCGTCGCCACCCTTAGTGGTTGCCTACGCTCTTGCCGGTACGACACGGACTGACTTAAGCAAAGAGCCGCTAGGAAACGATCAAGACGGCAACCCTGTTTACTTGAAGGATATTTGGCCAAGCAGCAAAGAGATCGCGGATGCGGTCAGTTTTGTCGATGGTGAAATGTTCCGTCGTGAATATGGTGAAGTATTCAAAGGTGATGACGAGTGGCGAGACATTCCGGTAGGTGAGGGTAAAACCTACAGTTGGAGTGATGACTCAACCTATGTTAAAAATCCGCCGTACTTCACGGAAATCGATCAACCGTTAACCGTCATGAGTGATATCGAAGATGCGCGGGTATTAGCGGTATTTGCCGACTCCATCACAACCGACCACATCTCACCCGCAGGCTCGATTAAACCTGATGCGCCGGCTGGTGAATACTTGCAAGAAAATGGTGTCGCAATCAAGGACTTTAACTCCTATGGTTCGCGCCGTGGTAACCATGAAGTAATGATGCGCGGTACCTTCGCAAATATCCGTATCAAGAACCAAATGCTAGATAATGTGGAAGGTGGCTACACAGTTCATGTTCCGTCAGGCGAACAGATGTCGATTTATGATGCAGCAATGAAGTATCAAAAAGACAACACGCCTTTAGTGGTACTCGCCGGTAAAGAATACGGTACTGGCTCTAGCCGTGACTGGGCAGCAAAAGGTACGACTTTGCTAGGTGTGAAAGCTGTTATTGCGGAAAGTTTTGAGCGTATTCACCGTTCTAACCTAGTTGGAATGGGCGTATTGCCGCTGCAGTTTGAAGATGACAAAGGCGTGCAAGCTCATGGTCTCAACGGTAATGAGCAAATTTCTATCGAGGGTATTAATGAAAGCCTTAAACCAGGTCAGATGCTGAAAGTTACAGCGAAGAAAGATGATGGTTCAGAGGTTACCTTTGAAGTGAAATGTCGTATCGATACCAATAACGAGCTGCAGTACTACAAAAATGGTGGCATCCTCCACTATGTACTGCGCCAGATGTTGGACTAAACGAGCGTTCCACTCGACGCTAAAAGCCAGGCTTCAGAGCCTGGCTTTTTTTTATAGGTTTAATGCTCGACCGCCATCAACCTTGATGAATTCGCCGGTAATAAACGGGTTATCACGTAAAAACCGTACGGTTTGAATCATCGGCTGTAAGCCGCCTTCGACCTTAAGAGGCGTTTGTGCAAGCACGCTGTTTTTGTGCTCATTATCATGCTCAGGAAGAAATAAAATAGGTCCCGGTTGAATTCCGTTAACGCGAACTTTTGGCGCCAGTTGTTTAGCAAAGCTCAACGTCAGGTTAGCTAAGCCAGCTTTGGCAGCGCAATAAGCAATGTAATCCGTGGAGGGGCTGTCAGTATAAATGTCGGTAATATTGACGACTAAGGCATTATCGCTAGTTTCCAGTTGCTCACGCAGCTGTGTGATAAGCAAGTAGGGCGCCTGCACGTGAACTTCGAACATCGCTGCTAATAATTTTGGGTCGTCGTCAACAGCGGGGTTTTGAACGAAAACCGAAGCATTGTTGACCATCAGGTCTAAGCGATTTGTTTGCTCTTTAACGGTCGCAATCAGTGCTAAAACGGCTTGATGATTTGTAAGGTCGGCTTGTACCCCAATGGCACCTCGCGACTCTAATTCATCGATACCATCACGCGAGGTATTGTAATGGGCAAAAATGCGATAGCCTTCTTCCAGTAACGCTTTCGCTAACTCAAAGCCAAAGCGTCGGCCGGCCCCGGTTATAAGAGCAACAGGCTTTACAGAATCAGTCATGGGGTGAGCTCCAGTTGATTAGCGATTGGCTTCAGGCTTGTGCTCATTTTTTGTAGGTAGTCGGGAACCTCAAGCCATACTGCTTGCGCTTCGTCATTGCTTAAGGTGCCAAGAATATCGATGTCCATCGGGCGGTCTTTTTCACTACATAGAGGGTCGGAGCGATCGCGCCCTAAAGTCTCTTCAATGGCATTAAAGTGTTGTTTAAGCTGTTGCTGGCTAAGCTCTGTTTGTATTAGGAATAGGGCATTGAGAAAGTCATGCTCAGTGTTGATGGCAACGGGGCGGGTGTACTCTGCAGGAGAGTAGTTCACCTGACCAAGATCAGAGAGCAGGAGTTTGGCCCGTGCGAAATTTTTTTCAGGTGCAATGTTTGCACCCATACTGCATAGATAGACATAAACCATGACGGACGACCTTTCGTTGACTGATATAAGCATACCCTGATACGACGGAACTCGAAAGACAGATCCCTTAAGTTGCAATGATTTTAATCGCTTGCTAGCCTAGCAACAAAGAGCTACAGGAAGGAATCGTGCCGAACCGTTACGGCTTTATTACTCACATTGCTCTGTTGTTCCTCATCACGCTGTTGGCGCGACCTGTTAGTGCGCAAGACACAACCACCCATTTTACTCTTACCGCCCCTGAATCATCCCGTGAAGGCTACTTCGTGGTCTCACTCGACCAAGCTCCACAGCCTGGGATGGTGCTACAGCAAAGCTCGAATCCAAATTTTTCGGTGATTACCGCTGAGTTCGTTTGGTTCGGTGACTTTGAAAAAATGACTCTGACTGGCTTCAGTAACGGAGATTACTATTTTCGAATCGCGCCGAGTGCAGAAGTGGCTAGCAATAGCGTTGCAGTAAAGGTTCGCCATTATCCAGCTTGGCAAGCCTACACATTGTTCTTCATCGGCTTAGCGCTGTTTAGTCTGCTGGTGGTGACGATTATTGTGCTGCACCGAACGCGCAGTAGAGAATCAAATAGGGGGCCTGATGACTGAAGCGAGTGGCTTTGCTCTTTCAAGTAGCTTAGGCCTTACCTTAGTTGTGATTTTCGGTCTGGCATGGATTTTGTTCGGCTGGTATCTCGGGCGAGCCAATAAAACCCATGAAGATTTTGCGCTCGCCGGGCGTAATGTTGGCTTTGCGCTGGCCTCTGCCACTGCCATGGCGACTTGGGTAACCAGTAATACGACGCTGGTGGCGCCACAGCTTACCTATCAATTCGGTATTTGGGGTATGGTTGGCTATTCCTTTGCCGCCCTAGGGCTAATTCTTTTTGCGCCGCTAGCTGCGCGAATTAAACGGCTGATGCCAAATGGCTATACCTCAGGTGATTTTATTCGATTGCGGTATGGGCAAGCTGCTTGGTGGGCATTTATCGTTATTTCCGTGGTCTATGCCTTTGGCTGGTTAGTCAGTTTGGGCATGGCGGGCGGAATTTTGCTAGAAGCGCTAAGTGGTCTTGATTATCACATTGGCATGACCGCAATTTTGATTATCTGTGTCGGCTATACGCTCTTTGGCGGTTTACGTGCGGTGATTGCGACCGACTTCATCCAAGCATTAATTATTATTGTTGGCGTGGTACTAATTGCGTGGTTTTTGATCGATACAGTGAGCCTTGAGAGCATTCATAGTGAAGTGCAAACTAACCATCCACAGTTACTTGATTTGTTGTTTCCAGCCGCAATTATGTTCCTATTTAACAATATCTTTTTCGGTCTTGGCGAAATATTTCACTCTAATGTTTGGTGGTCGCGGGCGCTGGCATTCAAGGGCAATGTTGCCTTCAAAGCCTATTTACTCGGCGGCATTTTATGGTTGCCCATCCCAATTGTTACCGGGTTTATTGCACTCGCCGCACCTCAGCTCGGTATTTTCCCACCAAGTGCGGATATGGTGGGTCCGATGGTGGCGGCCGAGGTACTCGGCAAAGTAGGCGCGGTGGTGGTGTTTATTGTCGTATTCTCCGCACTGGCATCAAGCTTAGACTCGTTGCTTGCCGCCACATCAGATTTAGTCACTCGAGATATTTACCATAAAAAATTGAAACCCCAAGCCACGGATAAGCATTTGTTGCGCTTTAACCGCTATAGCATCCTTGGTTTAGGTGTGCTTACTTGGTTATTTTGTTTGCCACAAATAGCCACGCTTGGCGCCCTACTTAATTTTGCCGGAGCCTTTGTCGCAAGTACGATTTTCCCAGTAGTGCTTGGCCTCTACCAACGACGCCTTAGCGGTGGTTACGCCGCGCTAGCGATGACGCTTGGTACCCTTTGTGGTCTGGTTGGCTATTTTGTCATTGGCTTTTATGTTGCAGCGCTGGTGTCTTGCAGTGTGTCCGCAGCTATTTGTGGTCTAGGTTTATTGCTCAGCAAGCAGCAGTTTGATTGGCAACAACTGGATGAACAAGAGGAGAGCTCGTTATGATGATGGGTTTAACGGCATTCAGTGCATTGGTCATTATCTGTCTATTATTAACTGCTTGCGCTCCAGTGATCCTTATTGGACTATGGCTAAAGGATTTCCTTTCAAAACAATTATGGTAAATCATTATGAACGTAAATGACGTTTCGTTTGAGCGTAAACGTCCTGATGTCTATGGCGATGCGCATCCGAAAGCATTGCTTAGGACCATTCAGGAAGACGGCGACTTCTTAGTAAAGCTGGCGAATCAGCATATTGTGTCTGGGGATCAATTTGATCAAGACACGATGAAGCAACTTTTTCGCCTAGCGGCCAAAATTGAAAGTAATCCCAAGCGATTTAGCTCGCCGCTGCAGAATAAAATCTTAATTAGTGCTTTCTACGAGCCCAGCACGCGTACTCGGCTCTCGTTCGAGAGTGCATGGCATCGGTTAGGTGGCGATATTATGTCGATCACCGACCGCTCAACGACTGGAATTGCAAAAGGTGAGTGCCTTGCCGATGTCGCTGAGATGTTCAATAACTATGGCGATTGTGTGGTGCTGCGCGATAACAATGAGAGTTCGTTGTTTGAAATGATGGATGCACTGAGAATTCCGATCATCAACGCTGGTAACGGGGTAGATGAACACCCAACCCAAGCACTTGCCGACATGTATGCGATTTTTAAATGGCGACCGACACTGCTCGAAAATGAGTGTAACGACAAAATTAAAATTGGCGTGATTGGTGTGCCAAATAAAATGCGCACCGTGCGTAGTTTTCTCAAGTGTTTGTCGGTATTTCCCGAAGCGGTGGATGAGTTAGTTATTATTCACGATGAAAAAAGCACGAGTGAACTGTTTGGCAAAGGGCAACGCGAGGAGCTTGAAGCGCGCGGTATTCGTATTCGCACAGTGACAGAACTAAACGAGGTATTGCCCGAGCTTGATGTGGTTTATATCAACGCTATTTCCTGGGAAGGCGATACCTTTAATACCTATGGGAGTGCATTCCATTTAACCGCCGATTCTCCCTTGAAAGAGGATGCGATTATTCTGCATCCGTTAGCTCGCGGCGATGAATTAGCGCAAGAACTCGATCACACAACGCACAATTGGTACTTCAGCCAAGCGCGTGGTGCAGTGTTCCTGCGCATGGCACTACTTACTTGTATGGTCGAACGCGCAGAACGCGTGATGGATGTGGTTTAACAGTTACGAGGATTAAGCAAAATGTGTGGTATTGCAGGAATTTTTAATCAGCGTGCGGAGCAAACGCCCGACGCGCAAACGCTCGTTAATATGGCCGCCATCATGCACCATCGTGGTCCGGATGGCTTTGGCTATGAAACTTTAGATAACACCGGTATCGGATTTAGCCATGCCCGCTTATCGATCATCGACTTGAATGAAGAGCGCGCCCGGCAACCCTTTCTTTCAGCTGATGGAAACCTGTTGCTTGCGCATAACGGTGAGTTTTATGACTTTAAACGAATCCGCGCCGATTTAACCGCCCAAGGCGCCCGTTTTAGAACTAAAAGTGACTCCGAAATCGTGATGCATTTGTATCAACGAGAAGGGCTAGAGGAAACTCTAAAACATTTGCGCGGTGAGTTCGCTTTTTCGTTATACGATCAGAATGAAGATAGCCTTTACCTGGTGCGCGATCGCTTTGGTATTAAACCTTTGTATTATACCCAAACCGACGACGGCGTGGTGTTTGGCTCTGAACTAAAAGTGCTATTTGCGCACCCGTCGGTAGAGCGTAAGTTTTCTAGCGAAGGGCTGTATCATCAGTTGATTCAGGTGATGGTGCCTGGCTCGACTGCGTTTGAAGGGGTGCGTCAAGTGGCACCTGGTCACGTTATTAAAATTCAGCGTAAAAACGGGCAGCTCGAATTAACCGATCATAAATATTGGGATGTCGATTTTCCTCAAGAAAGCGAGTACCCCGGCGATGACGTTGATGAACAAACCTATATCGACGGTGTTCGCAAACATTTGCTGGAAGCGGTTCAGCACCGCTTAACGGCAGATGTGCCTGTGGGATGCTATTTATCGGGAGGTATCGACTCCTGTGCTATTTTGGGGTTGTCGGCGGCTTCGACACAAACCTCAGTGAAGGCATTTACCATTGGTTTTGACTCAGACGAGTATGATGAAACCCCGATAGCCCAAGAAATGGCCGAAGCAACTGGCGCTGATCATCATATTATGAGGCTCAATGCGGATGACCTTTATGACCATTTTGTGAAAACCATTTGGCATACCGAACGCACCATTTATAACACCCTTGGGGTGGCTAAATACTTGATGAGCCAGCAAGTAAATCAAGTAGGCTACAAAGTCGTATTGACGGGTGAGGGCTCTGACGAACTATTTGCCGGTTATCCAGCCTTCCGTAAAGACATGTTCTTGCACGGCCTTGATCATTTACCTGATAGTGAGCGCAAAGCCTGGCAAGAGCTGCTTGAAAAAAACAACAAACTCTTTAAAGGAGCGATGCTGGCGCGCGAAGACTACGTAAGCCCTGCATTTAATACAAAAATGGGCTTTACGCCGAGTTGTGTGCAACCTTGGTTGTCGGTTTCAAGCGTTGCTTTGCCGCTGATTGCCCCACACCGTCGCCATGAGGTTGAAAATTATGACCCCGGTAAGGCTATCGCTGACACCTTAGATGAAACCATGCTAAAAGGGCGGCACCCGTTAGACCGCGCGCAGTATGTATGGATTAAAACGATGCTTGAAGGGCAAATATTAACCTGGGGCGGTGATCGGGTTGATATGGCCAACTCGATGGAGGCACGACCTGCTTTTCTCGACCATCATTTGGCAGAATATGCCTTTACGGTGCCACCGCATTTAAGAATTAAAGGTAACAAAGAAAAGTACGTGTTGCGTGAAGCGATGAAGGGCTTGCTGCCTGAAACGCTTTATAAGCGTGAAAAGTTCGCCTTTATGGCACCGCCGGCGCATACGGATCCGAAGAAGTGGCAAGCGGTCGAAAAGCTTGCCGATCAGTATTTATCCAAAGATGCGGTGGAAGAAGCGGGACTTTTAGATTTTGACGAAGTGCAGCTGACCTTTGCCAAGCATGAGTCTGATGAGGTGAGCATTGATGAAAAAGTGCAGCTCGATGCGGTGATTAACCATATGCTAGGAGTGCAAATTATGCATCACCACTTCGTTAAAACTGACGTACCTGTATTGGCAGCCCAGCGTGCCCATGAACTAGGTTGGCACGCCTAGCACCAGCTACTGCAAATCGTGTTAGCGCACGATTTGCAGTAATAGTTGACCAATATCGGTATTATTCTTGTAGCCACGAAGCTGTTCTGCCTGTGGACCGGACGCCATGATAGGAACATCGACTGCGGTGTGCCCCGTGGTTGTCCAACCCGTGCGCGTCACTTCACTAATAATACTCGCTAAGGTTTTACGCAGTGCGCGCTGTTGTTGATTCAGCTCCCAGCTTGCGCGCAGCTCAACGGTCAATAAGCGCTGCCATTGGGCCTCACTTAACGTGAGATTTAAGCGTGGCGTTAAATAACTTTGCCATTCGTCTCGCGGGCGCTCAAGAAGCCCTGGTACCAGTACTTCCAATGAGTTATTGATAGCCATGACACGTTCTGCATGCCATTCATAAACACCGCCTTGGCCGAGGGTAAGCCCGCCCGTTGAATGGTCGGCTGTTACCACGATAAGCGTATTTGGGTGACGGCTTTGGAAGGCTCTTGCGACAGTTAATGCTTGTGCGAAATCTTGCATTTCGCCAACTAAGCAAGCAATGTCATTGGCGTGTCCACACCAGTCAATTTTGCTTCCTTCAACCATCAGTGCAAAAGGCTTTCCAGTTTCTGCTTGCGCATTACTTAGTAATCTTAAAGCGTTGCGCGTAAGCTGTGCGAGTCGTGGCTGATCATCAATCGAATAGGGCAGAGCTACAGGGGCAAAAAGTCCTAATACGGGTAGTTGCATGCTGTCTTCAAGCGCTTGATAGCTATCGACAACGTGCATCCCTTGTTGTTCAAGCTCCGGTAACCAGTTTTTATCTGCACGGTCAAAGTAGCTCATGCCACCGCCTAGCAATACATCAAAGCTCCATTTGTCGCCATACTTAGTGGTGGCGAATGAGTCGGCAATGGCGTTATACATACTCCGTGACGGATGATGGGTGAAAAATGATGCAGGGGTCGCATGGGTCACTTGTGAGGTTGATACCGCACCCGTATGCCAGCCCATCTCACGTGCTTTTTCCATGACAGTTTGTTGTGGGTGTTCGTCGGCATCGACACCGATCGCACCGTTGTAGCTTTTTACCCCCGTCGCCAGAGCCGTCGCACCAGCAGCCGAATCGGTGACCCAAGTATCGTCATCGGGGTAAGTCGTTGCAGCACCCACCAGCATCTCGTCAAAGGGGGTCGGGGTAAGCGCTTGGCCGCGCTCACTTATGGCGTAACGATAGGCAGAGATATATTCAAAGCCCATCCCATCACCGATCAGGAAAATGATATTAGGTGGCGTTTCGTTGTTCGCTTGTGTTGCTGCAACTGGCGTTGAGGTTTGCGCGCAAGCACTTAAAACCAGTCCTAAACTGGCCACAAGAAAGGTACGTCGTAACACGGTGGAACTCCTAATAAAAACGGTTCATCTAGCAGTAGGTATTGGGCAGCAGGATACCACAGCTCTGCCGACAATCGTACGCCACGAGATAGACATAAAACGTTTTGCGACGAACTCTTGAAATTCGAAAAGTAGCTCCCATTTATAAGGTATCGGTGACGTCTCAGAGAGAGTCCCGATGAAATTTAACATTGCTTCCAAAGGAGAATGATTATGGCAACAATTGATTTGTCACCACTTTACCGTAGTAGTATCGGGTTTGATCGCATGGCTCGCTTGTTAGACTCGGCAATGCGCGCCGACAGTAACGCTGCGGGAGGTTACCCGCCATATAATATTGAAGTTATTGGCGAGAACCGTTACGCGATTACCCTTGCGGTCGCAGGCTTCGCTGAAGACGAGCTCAGCCTCGAAATTGAAAACGGGATCTTGAAAATCCAAGGCCGGAAACAGGAAGATAGCGAAGAGCGTCAGTACCTGCACAAAGGCATTGGCTTCCGCAGTTTTGAACGCAAGTTCAATTTGGCGGACCATGTTGAGGTGAAAGGTGCCAAAATGGAAAACGGTCTGTTAACCGTTGGGCTAGAGAAAATTATCCCTGAAGCTATGAAGCCGCGGAAAATTGAAATCGGCACTTCACTAAACCTACTTGAAGAAAATGGAAAGTAAGGTGTAGTTCGAAAGGTCAAAAGGGCAGGTGACTGCCCTTTTTTGTATCTGGCTGATTAGTTGGCGTCACACTCTTGCTCGGTTTCACGCCACACTACGGGCTCCCAATATTCTTCGCGAACGGTACTAAGTCGTTTGTCACGAATAAAACGGGCAGCAATGTAATAGGTGGTATTGGCAACGACATCAACTTCGACGGTTTTTGGGTGATTCACACTACGTGAACGACGTACCCACGGGTCATCTATGAGTTCGTGCACTTCGATGGTATGTTTGCCCGGTGATAATTTAACGATCGGACGCCGCGTGAGCACGTTATCTTCATCAATTCGAACGAAGTAAGCAGGGTATAAGTCGCGGGTTTGAGGCGGTGTTACGAAGACACTTACGCGGCCACAGCTGCCTGGCGCCGCTTTATCGACGATCGCTTGGGCAACGTCGACTTCTAGCCGCCAGCCAGGGATAACCGTTGCTCGTACTTGCCCTGAAAGCCGTTGAGTTTCACCTTTACGGCGGACCATTGTGATAAAGGTCCGTCCATGCTCTAAGCCTTCTAAATAGCTAATAGCTTCTTCTAGCGAGCGGTTATCAACCTCTAACTGATCGATTTTTAGCACGCGGTCGTTGACCATCAGCCCCATTTTTGCGGCAACCGAGTCGTTACGAACCGACATCACTTTACCGCTTGGGTTTAAAATCGCACCCCAATCAAAGTAGCTACGGGTAGGTTCCTCAAGGGTCACTGATTCTGCTTTGCCGTCGGCTTTTGCAGCCGCAACAGCAGCGGCGCGAGCGTGCTCTCGAGCTTGTTGTTCTTGAGCCTGAGTCGTCGGTACGATTGCCAAGGCAAGTACCAGCAAGGCGCTAAGCTTGAGCAACTGAAGCTTTATCATTAGTGAGTCTCCTGTCCGGTGATACGTTCGCGTTGTTGCCAAAGTTGTTGAATGCGCTTTTCATCTGCCCCTTGTAGATAAGCTTGTTGAATTTGCCTATCGAGGGCGTCCAGGCTGTAGTTACTGGCCAACAGCATGGGCGTAGGATTCGTTACTGGCGTCAACATCTGCTGCGGTTGCAATACCCACAACCAGGCAACAGCTGCAGCAACGGCAAATGGCGTGAGCCAAAGTGGCCAAATCTTGCGTTTGGCGATAGTAGTACTTTGACGTTTTGCTTGCAGCTCCTGCCAAGTGACCGGCGCTGATGGTTCGGCACAACGCTCTAACTGTGCTTGCAGCACACGTTCGGCGGCGGAAAGTTCGGGGCGCTGCTTGGTTGTGGTCATGGTTGAGTCCTCTGACGTAATTTCTTGAGTGCGCGATGATAACGTTGGCGTACGGTTGCTGCATTCACTTCAAAAAGCGCAGCTAACTCGTCATGGCTGTAGCCTTCAACGAGGTATAACCATATTAATTGGTACTCGTGATCATCAAGCGTTGCTAGCAACTGCTCAATGTTATCAAGTTGCTGTAACCAATCGGTTTGGCTTAACCAGTCGCTGGCGTCGAGTTGATTTTCGTCGTGCTCTGCTACGGAAAGATGCTGCGGCCGTCGAAAATGTGACAGGGCTGTATTGATACTTAGCTGTTTGAGCCAGCCACCGAACGCATTGACATCGCGCAGTTGGGCGAGTTTATTAAATGCCTGAATAAAGACATCTTGGGTTAGATCACGGGCTAACTCTGAGTCGCGACAGATGCCGGTGAGTAGGCGTTGAACACTTGGCTGAAAGGTCTCAAATAGCACCCGCTGGCAATCCTGGCGGCCACGTTGTGCACCTTTGATTGTTCCCGCAGAGATAGATTGAGCAAATCCGGTCGTAGCCATGCGCATCCTGTTGCAATGTTTCTAGAGTATAAGATGCAACAGGAGCGCAGGCTGTGACAAGTACACGACTAAAATTGTATATCGGTAATGATTGGGTCGTGATCCGATGAACGATAAGGTGTCGGGGCATACCATTTAGGGTTGTCTTGATAGCCCTCATAACTTAATGCAGGTGGCTCGTCGGCGTTAATGTACCAATGTTGCTGGTTCAGTACCCGTCCGTGCAATGCGGCTGACACCAGCACGTGGTCTAGGCTACCCGCCTGGGCGTCGTACACATAGGAATAGCCGTTGGGCTCGAAATGCTGACTGCGGTTATGAAAACCAGCGTCAGTCATTACCTTAATTGGGTCTTCTTGTGCGTACGCATTAAAATCGCCTAATACTATCTGGGCTGGCGTTTGCGCTAACACGGGCTGGTCTTGCATGATATCTACAAGTAACTGCGCCGACTCGCTGCGAACTTGGTTCCAGCAGCCTTGGCCATCATTTTGATTGGCATTGGGGTCGTTAGCATCGCGCGGGCAAGAGCCTTTTGATTTAAAGTGATTAATTGCAATCACAAAGGCTTCTTGCGAGCCTTGTGGCCGCAGACGTTGGATCAGCGGGTAACGGCTACGATTGCTAAAGGGACCGGTGGTAATCGTTAATGGTTGACCAATGGTGGTTACTCGGTCGGCGCGATAAATCAAACCATTGGTAATCGACGCATCGCCAAACTGGTTTTCTGCTGCACGCACAAACTGCCATGGCTGATTGGTTGCTTGGGCGAGCTGTTCGGTCAGCCGAACAATGGCGCTATGCTCGTTGTAGCCGTCGTTTTCAAGTTCCATAAGGCCAACCACGTCGGCATCTAAAGCAGCCAGCGCCGCAATAATTTTAGCCTCTTGACGGGCAAAGTCCGCTGCAGTTTCGGCCCCTCGGTCGGTTGGAAATTGATGAGTTGCTCCCTCACCATTGAAATAATTCAGCACGTTAAAAGTTGCAACCCGCAGCACCCTCGGGTCATCGGATTTAGCTGGTGGTTTTGGACGCGGATGACGAGCGTGAAACACCAACTCTGAGGTAGGCTGAATACGATAACTTCCATTATATTCGCTTAAAATACCGCTGACGTTTGTTACGTGGTCGCCACTGCGTAAAGGCGTTGCGGCAGTTAGTTCCGGTGACGGGTAGGGGACAACCGCGGGTGAAGGTGCTTGATTGTCATCGATAACCAGGCGTTTAAGCGCATTATTCTTGGCATGGGCGCGGGCGGCAGCACCTGGAGCGGCGACTTGAGTTGGCGTGTACAGGCGTTCGCTGGCGACATCGAAGCTGCCGTGACGTCCAAGTAAGTAGGTGCCGTTCACGACTAACTGTTGTGGCAAATTGACGTACTGGCCTTCCAGTTGCTCCAACACGGCTTGCGTTGCTACCGGCAATCGCAGTTCTTTCGGCTTTGGTAGCTCGGTATGGCCACAAATGAGCACCTGCTCAACGGTATCTAGTTGAGTCAGTTGTTGATGTTCACGCACCACACCGCTGACCTTAATTAGATCGCCTGCTTTCACCTCGCGCTCACTGGTGCGTACGAAAATTCCGGCGGTTTGCTCGGCAGTCGTTTGTTGCATGAAAAAACCACCAAGCTCCTGGCTTTGTTGCCAACTAGCGGTAACGATACCGCTAACAGTCACGTGTTGGTCCAGATAAGGTGACTGTGCAGTCGAACCTTGAATGGCGGGCAAACTGAGCTGAGTTTCGCACTGTGCAAGCGCTGTATTGGCTTCGTTTGTTGACGACGAGCATGCCGTTAAACTGATGACCGCAGCAGCGGCGAGTAGTAAACGATATCCGTTAATCATTTTGGCTGAATTGTTGTTGTTCATAGGTTCCTACTTCGAGTACTTCCGCCGCGTCAAGGCGTTCGGCATCCATCATGGCTGCGATGCGTTGCATTGAGGACAACAGTTGTGATTGTTCCCAATCGGCTAAGGCTTGAAACTTGTTAATAAAATTATCTTGTAGTGGCCGCGGTGCGGCCTTCATCCGCTCGACGCCTCGGGCGGTGAGCGACAGTACCACACGTCTGCGGTCTTGCGTGCTGCGTTCACGGTGCAGTAGCTCGCGCTGTTCGAGCCGATCAATAACGTTGCTCACAGTGGCCGGGCTAAGCGTTATGTTTTGTGCGACTGCACTGGCCGTAATGCCCGTTGGGGCAGCAGCAACTTCGCGTAAAATAAGTAACTGGGGCGCCGTAAGACCCGTCAGTTTATGGAGTTGCTTCGAGTGCAGATCCGTCGCGCGGATGACTTTGCGCAGAGCCAATAGTAATTCTTCATACTTTTCCATAGCAGATTCCCTTCAATCACTCGCTAGTAACGTCGAGCGGAAAGCGGTGTGCGGCGTATTTGTATCGCAAAACCGAGTTTCGGATGATCAAAGTAATGCGTTTCATGGCTAATCACTCGTCGCAGCTGCTGTAACTTAAAACTACGTAAAAAGCTGCCGCTGGTAACGCCTTGCAATGCCTGGTCGGCTTGTGCTGTGAGCTCTGCGGGTTGCCACATGGTCATCTGCGGCTGACGTAACTCAAGATCACTGGCGATATGCAAGTAATTGCCGACTAAGTAAACGTGAAGGCTACCGTCAAGCTCCCAAACCGGCTCGGGCTGTGGTGGCTGTTCAATTTTCAGCGGTGGGGCTAGGGGCTGGTCTTCAGTACGGGCGGTGAATTGAAGCTCACCTTGTTGTTGAAGTTCAATCAGCTGTGTTAGTCGTTCTTTGATACTCACGTCTGGAGCTGGCTTGGTGCCGTTGTCTTGTAAGCTTTCAAATTCCGAGGTTTCTGCGGCATAAGGGTAGCCGCTTGGTGCGTAGTCTTTACCAAAATTACGACCACCAAATAAGCGAACGTGACGATTCTGTCCTTTTTCAAAAACAGGTTGGTACCAACTCATGTGCAATAGCGGTTCGCCAACACCTCGGCGCACGATTTGTTCACGCATTTCGCTAAGTTCATGTTGCTCCGCAGGTGCTAAGTAAGGCCCAAAAGCTTCTTGCACCGGCCCACCCGGGCCGCTGATCACTGTCGCTGGAGCAACCTCGAGTTGTGCTAATGCCTGCGCTGGTTGATGCCAGTTCATGGGCAACCAGTCACTGAGCTCCCATGGTCGAACGCACCAAAGTGAATCACGGCTGAACGTTGGTATAACCGTCGGCACGTCACATTCAGGCAGATCTCGCACGGCGGCACGGCTATCTGGCACATAGTAGCTGGGAAGCGGGTCGTAACTAACGGTGCTCGGTGCCGACGGGCCCTGCGAATTGAAACTTTCAACTTCAGCTTGATTCGAGGTGTGCTTGAACACTAATACTTCAATTTCGAACCATCGCCAGGTATCGTAATCGTCTTGTGCCAGTGCACCGGGACCGCTAACTAAAGCGGCGATCACCAATGCACTTTTACTAACTTTAGTGATGTGTTGCCAAAGTGAGTCTCGGGCCATATCCATATCCTTAGCGTTGCAGGTGTTCTGCAAAATCATCTAGTAGCGACTCTACCAGTTTCAGTCGTGCTTGAGTATCTTCAATTTTACCAAGAATACGTAAACGTGCAGGCCCTTCCAGCTTGTAGTCTTGCGGTGCAGTTTGAATCAACTCAATTAGATAATCAGCGCTCACTTTAGTGTCAGCGGCAAATTCCAGACTAATGCCTTGCGGACCGCCGTCTATTTTCTGAATGCCAAGACGGCCCGCATGGTTACGCAATTGAGTGATGCGAATAAGGTTCTTAGCTGCATCGGGCAACAAACCAAAACGGTCGATCATTTCTACTTGCAGTGCGCGTAAATCATCGGCTGACTCTGCACTGGCGATGCGTTTATACATACTTAGTCGTAGCGTAACATCGGCAATATAGTGCTCGGGTAGCAGCGCCGGAACGCGCAGGTCCACTTCACTTTGTGCTTGCAACAGGGTGTCTAGAGCCGGCTCTTTACCTTCACGCAGTGCTGTCACCGCTTGTTCGAGCATGTCCATATACAGGGTAAAACCAATAGTTTCGATTTGACCGCTTTGGTCGTCGCCAAGAAGTTCGCCGGCACCACGGATCTCCAAGTCATGGGTTGCTAACATAAAGCCAGCGCCCAAGTCTTCGAGCTGCGCAATGGCCTCAAGTCGCTTGAGTGCGTCTTTGGTCATTCGTTTTGGGTGTGGTGTCAACAAATAGGCGTAGGCTTGATGGTGCGAACGTCCTACGCGACCGCGCAACTGATGCATTTGCGCAAGACCTAAGTGATCAGCACGGTCCATGATAATGGTATTGGCGGTTGGTACATCAATTCCGGTTTCGATAATGGTGGTACACACCAATACATTATAACGCTGGTGATAGAAATCAGAC
Source organism: Pseudidiomarina piscicola (assembly GCF_902806985.1). GTDB lineage: Bacteria > Pseudomonadota > Gammaproteobacteria > Enterobacterales > Alteromonadaceae > Pseudidiomarina > Pseudidiomarina piscicola. The sequence continues at coordinate 821,586 of NZ_CADCXY010000001.1, read as the reverse complement.
ATAATGCGTTCCAGCTCGCGCTCACGCATTTGGCCGTGGGCGATAGTAACGCGTGCCTCAGGCACTAACTCTTCAATTTCACGGGCGGTTTTATTGATGGTTTCAACATTATTGTGCAGAAAGTAAACTTGCCCACCGCGGAGTATTTCTCGCAGTACGGCTTCACGAATCGTTGGCGCGTCGTACTCACGAACAAAGGTTTTCACCGCTAAGCGCTTCGCCGGAGGGGTGGCGATAATTGAAAGATCACGGACCCCATTCATTGCCATGTTTAAGGTTCGCGGAATAGGCGTAGCGGTGAGTGTAAGAATATCAACGTCGGCTCTTAAGCGCTTGATAGACTCTTTCTGTCGCACGCCAAAGCGGTGTTCTTCATCAACGATAAGTAAACCCAGGTCTTGGAACTTTATTGTGCCTTGCAGTAGCTTGTGCGTGCCTATCACGATGTCGACCTTACCGGCCTCAACGTCTGTCAGAATTTGTTGGGTTTGCTTGGCTGTTTTGAAGCGTGATAATACTTCGATACGCATGGGCCAGTCGGCAAAGCGGTCTTTAAAGTTCTCAAAGTGTTGTTGGGCCAGCAGTGTGGTTGGTACTAACACCGCAACCTGCTTACCGTCGTTCACCGAGACGAACGCCGCGCGCATGGCTACTTCGGTTTTACCAAAGCCGACATCACCGCACACCAAGCGATCCATGGCACGCTCTGATTGCATGTCGTCTAACACCGCCTGAATAGCGTTGCGTTGGTCGTCGGTTTCCTCAAACGGGAAGCTGTTGGCGAACCGTTGGTATTCGTCATTGTCTAGCTGGTATTGGTACCCGGGCTTCGCCTCACGGCGGGCGTAGACATCAAGTAATTCGGCGGCTACGTCGCGTACCTTTTCGGCAGCTTTACGTTTCGCGCGTTCCCAGGTATCACTGCCTAATTTATGCAAGGGTGCACTGGCTTCTTCACCGCCACTGTATCGTGACAATACATGTAGCGAGGCAACGGGAACGAAGAGTTTACTGTTACTGGCGTACTCGATGGTGACAAACTCAGTGGTCATGCCACCGGTTTCTATGGTTTGTAAGCCTTGATAGCGGCCTACGCCGTGATCAATGTGCACCAAAGGTTGACCTATTTTTAGCTCCGCAAGGTTGCGTACCATTTGATCGCTGGAAACCGTAGCTTTCTGATCGCGACGGCGTCGTTGAGCAATGCGGTTGCCTAATAATTCGGTCTCAGTAATAACCGCTAACTTGGCGTCATCGAGTACGAATGAATTGACAATAGGTGCTACGGTAATGGCGCTGGTCGCAGCGTGCTGGTGAATATCGGTAAGGTGTTCCAGCTCTTGTAAGTCAAGCTTGAGCGGCGCCAACAGCTCGCGCAGTGATTCGCGACGACCTGCTGTTTCACAGGCAAATACGACTTTATAATTGTTGTTAAAGAACTCTTTTAACTTGCTGCTAAGTGCCTGCAAGGGATCTTTTAACTGATGGTTTAAGGCTATTTCACCAATACCGGTGGTGGCAAAGTCTTTGCGGCCCGGTTGTGGCTTGTCTTCGGGCACAAAAGCTCGTATGCGAGGCAATTGTTTGAAGCGCTGATGAACCTGGTCGACCGGCATGAATAACTGCTGCGGTGGTAGCAACGGGCGCAAACGGTCGTAGCGACGCTGATCATAGCGTTGATTAATATCGTGCCATAACTGATCGAGGCTACCTTGTAGATCACCAAAGGTCACCAAAAGGGTATCTTCGGGCAAGTAATCAAATAGGGTCGCGGTAGTCTCAAAAAATAGCGGTAAATAGTATTCCACGCCGCCTGGAAGTTGCCCCTGCGATACCTGGTAGTACACCGAATCACGTTCATTAGAGGCGTCGAACAAGTCACGATAGCGTTGGCGAAAGCCTTCTATTGCCGTAGGTGTCGTGGGGAACTCATGCGCGGGCAATAAATCGATAGCATCCACTTCTGCCGCAGACAGTTGCGAATCCGGATCGAAGGTGCGGATGGAGTCGACTTCGTCGTCAAAAAAGTCAATGCGATACGGAATGGCACTGCCCATCGGGAAGAGGTCAAGTAATGAGCCGCGGGCACAAAACTCACCATGTTCCATCACTTGATTCACATGGCGATAGCCGGCTCGCTCGAGTCGCTGCCGAAGACGATGGCCGTCGAGTTGTTGCCCCTTTTGCACTTGCAAGGCTTGCCCGCTTACATAGTCCGTGGGAGCAATACGGTGCAACAAAGTATTTAGCGAAACGATCAGCGCGCCATCTTGCATGCTCGGTAGTTGCGCCAGCACACTCAACCGCTCGGATAGAATGTCCTGATGAGGCGAAAAACTATCGTAGGGCAAGGTTTCCCAATCGGGAAACACCAACACTTGGCTACCTTTAGCACTTAGGTAACTGATTTCATGCTCTAACCTGTGCGCTTGCGGCGCATCTGGCGTGACAATCAGCAGCGGGCGATCATGTTGGTCTATCAGCCGTGCGAGTGCGTAGGCAATACTGCTACCAGCAAGCCCTTGCCAGGTGATATCAGTACGTGCAGAAGAGGGTCGTGGTGGGGTTAGGATCGATGCCTTACTCATAGGTCCTGCTTAGTTAACTTCTCGATAGCTGAAAGTATACCTGAAACTCTCACTTGGATCAGTGCGCAGATTTCATTATGCTTGCAACGCGACCCTGTATTGGTGCGGGGCGACAAACAGCAGAGACGCTCGGCAAACCATTATGTTTCAACCATTATCCCTTTTCCTCGGACTGCGGTATACCCGTGCCCGACACGGCCAACGATTTACCCGCTTTATTCAGCGAGTTTCTTTGGTGGGCTTAGTGCTGGGTGTGGCGGCGCTGATTATTGTCGGTTCGGTGATGAATGGTTTTGAAGCTGAACTGAAAAATAGAATTCTGCAAGTGGTGCCGCAGCTCAAGATCACCGAGCAAAGTCGTCAACAAAGAGGCTTTGCCGATTGGCAAGAGCTGATCAGCGCATTGCCATCGACAGTGGGGCAGCGCGCTGTGGTGCCGGAAGTCAGCAGTGCCGGATTACTGCAAGGCGACCAACAACTGCAAGCCGTGAGCGTACAAGGTGTTTTCCCTGCAGCACAAGACAGCGCGATACAGCTGCAACCATTGCAGCAACACCTTAGTGCCGGTGCTATCGACTTAACCGCCGGAAGTTATCATGTGGTGCTCGGTTACGCCCTAGCGCAGCAGCTAGGCGTATGGCCAGGCGCCAAAGTGCGCTTAATTGCCGCGGGTGGCGGCATTTACACCCCGCTTGGCTTAGTGCCGGCGCAGCGATTAGTCACCGTCGCTGGAGTGGTGCGCATGCAATCAGAGGCGGATCAGCATTTAGTGATCATGCATGGAGCCGATCTCGCACGTCTATTGCGGCTAGCGCAAGACCAAGTAACTGGGGTACGCTACTACTTTAATGATCCGTTTCAGGCGCTACCTGCAGCCGAACAACTGGCGGCTGAGCTTGATGATCGCTTTAGGGTGCAAAGTTGGCGTGAAAGCTATGGGCACTTGTTCGATGCGGTGAGTATGGAAAAACGCATGATTAACTTGTTACTTGGTTTAATTATTGCGGTTGCGGCGTTCAATATAGTGTCGTCGCTGATGATGGTGGTACAAGACAAGCGTAGTGATATCGCAATTTTAACGACCATGGGCTTAGCTCCCCATAAAGTGCGGCGGATGATTGTCATGCAGGGCATGACAACGGGCGTTATTGGCTGTTCGATGGGGCTGCTGTTAGGGATACTCGGTAGTAGCTATATTAATCCTTTTATCAGTGCGTTAGGAGTAGATTTGAGCTTTGCTGGGCCGCAAGGTTTGCCGGTTGTGATTGATTACGGGCAAGTTTCGGCGACTGTAATCGCTGCGCTATTACTGACGTTTTTGGCGACATTATTTCCTGCCTGGCGCGCTAGTCGTGTATTGCCAGCCCATGCACTTAGATATGAGTAAGGACTTATGACAACGCAATTATTGAGCTGTACGCAGGTGGGCAAAAGCTACTGGGACGGTAACCACGATCTTGAAGTGTTACAGGGCGTCGATCTCACTCTAAACGAGGGAGATCTGTTGGCGATTGTTGGCAGCTCTGGCTCAGGTAAAAGTACCTTATTGCACTGTTTAGGCGGCTTAGACTCACCTACCAAAGGTGAAGTTAACTTTCGCGGTACTAATATCGCTCGTTGGTCGCCAAGGGCACTCGCTGATTGGCGTAATCAAGAACTTGGTTTTATCTATCAATTTCATCACTTGTTGCCAGAATTCACGGCGCTAGAAAATGTCGCAATGCCATTATTGATTAGTGGTAAAACCGCCAAGCAGGCGCGCTCGGTCGCCCAACACTTGCTCGAGCGCGTGGGGCTTGCTGAACGAGGCAAGCATCGTCCCGCAGAGCTTTCTGGTGGCGAGCGCCAACGTGTTGCCATCGCCCGTGCACTGGCGAACGACCCAGCTGTGGTTTTAGCTGATGAACCTACCGGCAATTTAGATACGGAAACGGCACAACAGGTGATGGCACTCATGTTAGAGCTGAATCGTGAATTAGGCACGGCGTTTGTCATCGTGACCCACGACCTCAAGCTGGCACAAAGCCTGCCCAGCCAAGTTCACCTTAACCAAGGTAAAATAACTGCACCGGCAATCGAGCCTGAGTCATGTTGATGTCTTGGCGGTTGGCATGGCAGTTAGCTCGTAGGTTTCGCAAAGGGCGTGAGCGCAGTGGCTTTTTGTCATTTATTTCTGCCTCGTCGACCTTAGGTATTGCGCTTGGTTGTATGGTTTTTATCACCGGCTTGAGCGTGATGAATGGTTTTGAAAAAGTCCTCGAGGAACGTTTTTTGAAGCTGGTTCCCCATATTGAATTTACGGCTGTAGAAGGGCGTTTGCAGTACCCAGAGGAACTGCTAAAACTGGCCGAACAGCACCCAAATGTTGTTGCTGCTCGTTCAGTTATTCGCACCCAGGGGTTAGTGCAAAAGGGCCGCGAGTTTGTGGGGGTACAAGTTAACGGTATTGCCCCTGACGGCACTCATGCCATCGCAGATTACATGAGCACTGAGAGCTGGCAGTCACTCGCGCAGCCGAATTCGATAGTCTTAGGTGCAGACTTAGCGCAAAAGTTAGCGTTATCTCGTGGCGATAAACTTACCCTGGTGGTCGCTTCTGAACGCGGCTTCAAAGCTCCGCAGCGACAAACCTTAACCCTTACCGGTACCTTTAAATTCGGCGGCCAGGTAGACCATCAACGAGGCTATGTCAGCTTAGCTACTGCCCGTCAGCTGACCGGCATCGAGCAAGGGGTTTCGACCATTGAGCTTGAAGTGAATTTGCTATTTGCTGCCGAACAAATCGCCAATGAAATCGGCTATCAGTTGCGTGATTATGTTTACCTAGACCATTGGATGCGTGCCCAGGGCCATCTTTACCGTGATATTCAAATGGTGCGTATGGTCATGTATTTAGTGCTGGTGCTGGTGCTGGCGGTGGCCTGCTTTAATATTGTTTCGACGTTGATTATGACCGTGCAAGAGAAGCAGCGACATATTGGTATTCTGCGCACGATGGGCTTGCGGGCTTCAGGTTTGGTAAAAGTTTTTGTGTTGCAGGGACTACAAAATGGCGTTTTGGGTATCACCCTTGGAACTTTTGCCGGCATTGTGCTCAGTTGGAACCTTCCGAGCTTGCTCAACTTAGTGGAGCTGTATACAGGGACAACGTTACTCGCCAGCGATGTCTATTTTATCGATAGTATTCCGGTACAACTCCAAAGCACGGATATTTTCGCCGTGGCTGCTGTGGCCTTTATTCTCAGCCTTATTGCAACGCTCTATCCCGCATGGCAGGCGACGCGAGTGGAAGTAGTGAAAGCTATTAGCGCTTGATACGAAGTGAGCGAGCGCGCCAAGCACTGACCACCGACTGGCGCCAGAGTAAACGGATAACAAAGTAGCCAATGACACTGGAGAGTGTGCCTAGAATAAGACAGCCAAGCAGAAATGCTGGGCCTATGGTGGTGATGCTTTCGCCTAACCACTGCCAAGAAAGTTCAAAGTGAAAAGGCTGTGAAGGGGCGCCGATAACCCAGGTGCCGACGACGTAGCAGAAGTAAAACATGGGCGGCATGGTGATGGGGTTCGAAACCCATACCAGAGCGATAGACAATGGCAGGTTGACGCGGAACGGAATGGCCGCTGCTGCTGCCAGTACCATCTGAAACGGGACTGGAATAAACGCACAAAATAAGCCAATAGCGAACGCGCCTGAAGCCGAGCGGCGGTTCAGGTGCCAGAGGTTCGCATCGTGCAGCAACTTACCGAATACTTTTAGGCTGCGGCTGTTTTTAATCACATCATGATTAGGCATGATGCGCTGAAAAAACTTTCTCGGCATGCTTACAACTCGTTACTGTAACTAACAGGTACAACATCCATGGATCGGTGGTTGTGCGTATTTCTTTTAGGCTTTGCCGTGAGCTTTTTAGGCTCGACAAGCACCGATATCTGGCAATGTTTGTTATTTGCTGGTTTGGCGGCGTTGAGCTTTTTACTGTCTGTTCGCTATCAGTTGCCAACCTTTTTCTTAGGGTGGCTATTGTGCGGCATTTTATGGGGTACTGGCAACGCCTATTTTACGCAACAGACCGCGCTTGACGCCCAGTGGACCAAAACCAACCTATTGGCAGTGATGCATATTACTCAAGTCAGCCATCATCAACCTGGGGTATGGCGCATTACCGGTACGCTGTCCACTATTAACGATGAATCATTAAAACGCCAACTGAAAGCACGATTACAGTGGTACCAGCCCCATGCTAACGGCCCTCAACGGATCCCCAGACAAGGTGAAACCTGGCGCTTTAAGTTGCGGTTGCGACACCCGCAGGGAACCCGTAATGAAGGGAGTATGCTTTATCATCGCTATTTAGTTGGACAGAGCTATGACGCCTTGGGTTCCATCCGTAGCGGTCATTATTTGTCAGGTCAGGTCGGCTGGCGCCAGCGTATTGTGACCGGTGTCTATGCAGCTCTCAATGGTCGACAACAGGCCGGCCCTTTAATGGCGTTGGTGGTAGGTGAACGGTTTCTAATGAGTGCGGAAACCTGGACCGTTGTACAACGAACTGGTTTAGCACATCTAATTGCCATTTCCGGGCTACATTTATCGCTGGTTGCTGGTTTTTCATTGTTACTGCTGTGGCGGCTTAGCGCGCCCTTGGTACGTACGCGCAAGGCTCGGGAAACTAGCTGTTTATGGCGTTATGTCCCTTGGTTGGCTCTAGGTATGGCATTCGTTTATGCGTGGCTTGCCGGCTTTGCTATTGCAACGCTTCGCGCTGTTCTAATGTTAACTGTGGTTGTTCTTCATAAACACCTTGCTTGGCACGTAACACCCCCGCGTTTGTTTTTGCGCGCGGTTACTGTTGTGATCTTGATTGAGCCGACGGCACCGCTAACCACTAGTTTTTGGCTTTCCGTTGGTGCCGTTGCGGCAATTTTGCTGATGAGTTGGCGTTGGCCGCGTTACCGCGGACGTTGGGCCAAGCTACGTGAGTGGTGGCGCTTCGAGTGGTTAATCACGCTCTTATTTTGGCCATTGATGAGTTTATGGTTTGGTGGCATTTCCCTTGCCGCGGCATTGATTAATTTGGTTGTGGTTCCTGTTGTGAGCCTATGGATTTTACCGCTGGGCTTATTAGCCGTGGTTGCAGTGTTAGGCGGTGAGCTCGCCGTTGCTGAGCGTATCTTTATGCTTGCCGAATGGCCGTTAGTTAAATTGTGGCCCGGCTTGATGTGGCTCGCGGAACAGCCGTGGCAGTGGCTTCAAGCGGCACTTTTACCGTTGTGGCCGTGGCTATTCGGTGCAGTGGTGATGCTGTTACTGCCCCTAGGTTGGCGTTATCGATGGATCATGTTTTGCACGCTGGGCTTTAGCTATATGGTCGTTAATGCGCTGCCCAAGCGGCATGAACTGGTGATTAATATGCTAGATGTCGAACAAGGTTCGGCACTGGTTCTTGAACGGCAAGGGCACGCGTTGCTGATCGATACTGGAGCAAGCTGGGAGGGCTCGGTATCGATGGCAGAGCGAATCGTTACGCCGTTTCTTGAGCAGCAAAGACTACAACCTGAGCTCGGATTTATAACCCATACCGATAGTGATCATCAGGGTGGGCAGCCGTTCTTGGCCAAACGTTATCCCATGGTGCGTTGGTTTGGTGGGCGTAGCCCGTTACCTTGCATAGCAGGGCAAGAGGGAGATTGGCGCGGCGTGAAGTGGCACGTATTGCACCCGTATGATGCAGGTGGCATTGGTAATCAACATAACAATCAATCATGTGTGCTGATGTTGCAATTTGACGCACTGAAAATTTTGGTCACTGGCGATATAGAAACCTCTGCGGAACGTGCCTTGTTGGCGCGCGTTGCTCCCATAGAAGCAGACATACTTATTGTGCCACACCATGGCAGTAACAGTTCTTCAGAGCACTACTTTATTCGTCATGTAAAGCCGTCGCTCGCGCTTGTTAGCCGTGGCCGTAATAATCCCTATGGACAGGTTCACCCGGCCGTTGTTGAACGTTACCAGCAGCACCGGATTCCGCTGCTCGATACAGCCCGTGGCGGACAAATCAAAGTTTGGTCAGATGGTCGTTATTGGCGGGTATGGCAGCCGCTAGCAGCACATCATGGTGCCTGGTTCGATGCTGATCCTTACGCAATTCAGCCACATCCGTAGGCAGAAACTAGCCAGTGGCCGGTGAAAACGGTTAGAATGCAGTTATGACCTACTTGTAGATTCTGATGCATGAGTGCAGAAACTGTAAAACAAAAAACATTTCGACGTTTAATGGGGTATATCAAACCCTACCGTGCGGCCTTTTTCTTTTCGATTATTGGAATGCTCGGGTATGCGGGCGTCGATACCTTTTTCTTTTCGCAAATTGAGACCCTAATCGATGATGGCCTAACCAGCAGTAACCCCAAAATATTGCTTTATGGGGCTATTTTTGTGCCGGTTGTATTTATTCTGCGGGGCTTATTTAATTTCATTTCGACGTACTTTTTGAACTGGGTTGGCTTCCGTGTGGTGACCACACTGCGGCAGCAGCTGTTTGATCATATGATGAAATTGCCGGTGTCGTTCCACGATCGTCATTCAACCGGTGACTTGATTTCAAAAATCACCTATACCACCCAGCAGGTGGCAGAAGCGAGTAGCCGCGCGGTACTGATTTTGATTCGTGAGGGCGCATTTGTCATTGGCTTGTTAAGCCTTATGTTTTATCACAGTTGGCAGCTATCACTGGTGTTCTTGGTGGTTGGCCCGCTAATTGCCAAAATTGTCGCTGTGGTATCGAAGCGTTTCCGCAAAGTGTCAGGCCGTATTCAAACCGCCATGGGTGATGTAACGACCACCGCTGAACAAATGATAAATGGTCACAAAGTGGTGGTGATGTATGAAGGTCAAAAGCGTGAATCTAAACGCTTTTCTACCATTAATAACATTACTCGTAACCAGAATATGAAGCTGATTAATGCGCAGAGTCTCAGTACCTCGTTGATTCAGTTGATTGCTTCTTTTAGCTTATCCATGGTTTTGGTACTGGCGAGCTTCCCGGATATGCTGGCACAATTATCAGCGGGTGCCTTTACCACGCTGTTAACGGCAATGATTATGCTACTACGCCCGCTAAAACAGTTGACCACGGTCAATAGTGATTTTCAGCGTGGTATTGCAGCAGCGCAAAGTATTTTTAGCGTGCTTGATGAGGATGCCGAAGTAGATAGCGGTAAACAAAACCTCGACCGCGCGCGCGGAGATATCAAGTTCGAACATGTGAATTTTGCTTACAATGAAACTGAAAGCCCTGCATTAGCCGATGTTAGCTTTCACGTTAAGCCGGGCAAAACGCTGGCGCTGGTTGGCCGCTCTGGTAGCGGTAAGTCGACGATTTCAAACCTACTGACGCGTTTTTATACCCCGCAAGGGGGAGTGATCAAGCTCGATGACGGTGATATTTATGACTACCGTTTGAAAGCGCTGCGCCGCCAGTTTGCGTTGGTCTCGCAGCATGTCACTTTGTTCAACGACAGTATTGCCAATAACATCGCCTACGGTGCCCATGGTGACGTAACGCTAGATGATATTCGTCGCGTCGCTGAACAAGCCTATGTGACCGAGTTTACCGATAACCTGCCTAATGGTCTCGATACCACGGTGGGTGAGAACGGTGTGATGTTGTCCGGTGGTCAACGTCAACGTATTGCCATTGCTCGCGCTTTACTGCGTGACGCCCCCATTCTTATACTCGACGAAGCGACATCGGCGTTAGATAGTGAGTCGGAGCGTCATATCCAAAGTGCCTTGCAAGCGCTGCAGCAAGATCGTACTTCGATTGTGATCGCCCATCGCCTGTCGACCATCGAAAACGCAGATGAGATTCTAGTGTTAGAAGATGGCGCTGTTATTGAGCGTGGTAACCACCAGCAATTGCTCGAACAAGAAGGCGCTTATTATCAGCTCTATAGCCTGCAATTCAGTGGTGAATTAAGTTAATGAAGCTGCAACGCGCTTGGTATCAAATCACTGTGGCGCCCATATTGTGGTTGCTTTTACCTTTGCATGCGTTGTTTGTGGTCAGCAGTTTTATTCGTCGCCAACGCTATCGCTGGTGGCCACCGCAAAAGCTTCAGGTGCCAGTGGTGGTGGTGGGTAATATTAGTGTTGGTGGTACCGGCAAAACCCCGGTTACTTTAGCTATTGTCGACTACTTACGAGCCCAAGGTCAGCGGCCAGCAATCGTGTCGCGCGGGTATGGCGGCAAGGGGCCGTTTCCATTGTCCGTTGATGGTAACACTGCTCCCCAAAGTTGCGGCGACGAGCCGCGCCTGCTTGCCGAACGTAGCGGCGTACCGGTGGTGGTTGCACCGAATAGAGTTGCTGCAGCGCAGCAGGTACTGGCAGACTTTCCTGATACCACCGTTATTATCAGTGACGATGGGTTGCAGCATTACCGTCTTGCACGTCAGTTTGAGATTGCCGTTATCGATGGTAGCCGTGGTGTAGGCAATGGCTGGCGTTTACCAATAGGGCCACTACGCGAGCCACTTAAACGCTTACAGCAGGTCGATGCGGTTATTGTGAACGGTAAACTGGAAACGTCCGTTACCAGCCCCAAACTAAGCCATGAAAATTATGTGATGCGTTTAGTGCCACAAGCCTGGCGCCGCGTCACCGATAATAAAGTGGTCGATGAGTTACCGAAGGGGCGCACGTTGGCCTTAGCCGGTATCGGCAATCCAGAACGATTTTTTGCAACGGTGCGCAGCATTGAAGCGCGCTCATTTGCGACGCGCGCCTACCTAGATCATCAACAGTACAGTGGGGCAGACCGCGAACAGCTCAAAGCGTATGAGGTGTTACTGATGACCGAAAAAGATGCGACTAAATGGCGTAGCATTGCGCACCAACACTGCTATTATTTACCGGTTACCGCAAGCTTGCCAGAAGCCTTTTGGCAGCAGTTGTCTAGCAAATTAGCGAGTTATCAACATGAGCCTCGATGAACGTACACTAGCCTTGCTCGCATGCCCGTTATGCAAAGGGCGTTTGGTATGGCTAGCGACCAGCCAAGAGTTAGTCTGTCGCGGTGATCGACTTGCCTTTCCGGTGCAAAATGAAATTCCTATGTTGTTATTAAGTGCGGCGCGTACACTGAGCCCGCAGGATTTGGAGCAAATGCCGAAATGAGTTTTACCGTGATTATTCCAGCGCGTTACGCCTCGACACGTTTACCAGGTAAACCACTGGCGATGATTGGTTCAAAATCAATGATTCAGCGTGTCTATGAACGAGCTGCCGCTGCCGGCGCCGCCGAAGTGATTGTTGCGACCGACGATCAACGCATTGTTGATGCAGTTGAAGCCTTTGGCGGGCGAGCAATGCTTACGGCCGCAGAGCATCAATCGGGTACTGAGCGTATTGCCGAGGTGATTAATTACCTTGCGATTGCCGATGATCATGTGGTGGTCAACGTACAAGGTGACGAACCTTTTATTCCACCGGAAATTATTCGCCAAGTGGCTGATAACTTGATGAACCAACGCGCCGCTCAAATGGCAACGCTGGCGGTGCCTATCACTAGTATTGAGGAAGTAAAGAACCCGAATGCGGTTAAAGTGGTGACCGATGCAAACGGTTATGCACTTTATTTCTCACGTGCACCGATTCCTTATGAACGTGATGCCTTGACCGACAACCGTATGGGTGAGCAGGCATGTTATAAGCGCCACATTGGTATCTACGCCTATCGTGCGGGCTTTGTTTGGCGTTATGTCGAGTGGCAACCTAGTCCGTTAGAAGCGATTGAGTCGCTCGAGCAGTTACGGGTACTTTGGTACGGTGAACGTATTCATGTCGCTGAGGCTATCGTCAACCCGCCGGCTGGCATTGACACGCCAGCCGACTTAGCACGGGCTAACGAGCAATCAACTGACTAACCATAGCGCTGGCACGTAACTTCAATGCGTGCCAGCGTTCGCGCCACCATAGTAAACGAGTGTACACGTAGGGCACCAACAGCAAACTGGTTAAGGTCGATACTACCAAACCGCCAATAATGGCTATAGCCATGGGCGCATACGGTGGTCCGTCACCGCCAATTTGCGTGGTACCAAACGCCAAAGGTACTAACCCGAGTACGGTGGTCGCAACGGTCATTAAAATCGGTCGTAGCCGACTCACACTCCCCTCAATCACAGCGTCTTTCAGCGGATAGCCTTCGCCGAGTAATTGATTGATGCGATCGACAAGAACAATACCGTTATTCACGACAATCCCCATCAGAATTAGAATGCCTATCATTGCCATGACGGTAATCGACTGGCCAGTTAAAAACAGCGCCCAGAATACCCCGACAATGGAAAAGAGCAATGAACTGATAACCGCAGTGGGTAACAACACCGATTCAAACAGTGCTGCCATGACAATATAGATCAGCGCGACGGCGAGCAGAGTGTTCACCAGCATAACGTTTTCGGCTTCTTGTTGGCGTTGGAAGCTCCCGTCAAGGCTCCAGGCGTAACCGTCGGGTAAGCTTAGCTGACTCAAAGCCGCGGTTAATTGTGCCCGCGCCTCATTAAGTGGTAGCTCGTCACTTAGATTGGCTTGAATGGCAAGCGACGTACGCCGGTCAAGCCGACGAATAGTACCAAATCGTGATTGCACCTCGAAGCTGGCGACGGCATGCAAGGGGATAACGCGACCTTCATGCTGCATTACCGGTAGGTTTTGAAGTGCCTCGAGAGACAGCTCAAGATCTTTGTCGAAAGCTACGCGCATGGGAATTTCGCCATTTGGGTCACCGCGAAACGAGCGTAACCGTTGCCCTCGAAGAGCAGTTGCCACTTGGCGTGCAACGTCGGCACTACTGAGGCCGAGCCGATGCACACGCTCGCGGTCGATATGCACAAGGTAGTCGAACTGTCCGGCTTCGGTTTCACCCCGAACATCATCTAAACCATCGATGGCGGCAATAATAGGCACCAAGCGTTCAGATAGCTGCTGTAAAACGTCGGTTGATTGACCGGTTAGGGTAACGCGAACGCCTTCGCCATTGCCGCCAAAGCCAAATTGCGGTTCGCTACGAAGCATTTTGGGAAACTCTTCGCGCATTTGGTCCATCAGCGCGCTAAGTTTTATTGGGCGATCGGGCTTAAGTAGTAAGGTCGACATCGCCTCTGAAGAGGTGTAATAACTGTAAACAGCGTCTATATAGAAGGCTTCTTGATGCTGGTAAAGAAAATCTTCGAAACGTGCGACTTCGTCTTCTACCTCAGTAAGGTTGTATTGCTGGTGCAGGTTATAGTTAATGAATAAACGGTCGTTGAACCCTTGTGGCTCTTGGTCGCCACTAACCCCGGCAAACGGAATGACAATACTGGCCAGCACGAGCACTGCAAACAGCCCGGTCCAGCGCGGATGATGCCAACTCCACTCAAGTAAGCGACGATAGCGGGAGGGTTTCGCTACGGCCTTCTTTACTCGCGGTTGCATGGCTCGATGGAGCTTACTTGCAAGTAATGGAATCAACGTTTGGGCAACTAGCAGCGAGGCTAAAAGCGATAAACAAATGGCCACCGCGGTATGTTCAAGGAAGATGGTAAGGTCAATTTTCTTACCAAAAATATTGGGTAAGAATACGATAGCCGTGGTTAAGGTGCCGGCAATGACCGCCATTGAAACATTGCCCACGCCCAGTAACGTCGCTTGTTCGGCATCATGGCCTGCTTCGCGCTCAAACTGAATACTTTCAGTAATAACGACGGCGTTATCAACGAGCATGCCTACGGCTAACATCAGTCCCATAAGTGAGAGTACATTCAGTGAGTAGCCTAAAAAGTACATGCCGCCTAAGGCAATACAGATAGCGATGGGCACGGATAAAACCACAACAAGAGTGATCACAATGTTACGCAAGAACAGATAGAGCACGATAAACGACAGCAGCGCCCCCAATAAACCTGCCATGAGCAGGTCATTCAGTGACGTGGTGACGCCATCGGCGGTGTCGTTCATGACAAACAGATTAATACCATTGAACTGCGGATCATCTCTTATTTCTTCGACCACGCTCATCACCCGTTGTGATACATCAACCAGATTCGCACTCGACTCTTTGAAGATATCCATACCAATGGCATAGGTTTGATCCAGATGACGGCCGTCGTTGCGGCGCGGCATTTCACGGCTGACAGAGGCAATATCTCCTAACTTTAAACGGGCGGTAATGGGCAGGTTTCTGATCTCATATTCCGACTGAAACTCACCTTTGGGGTTCACCAGAATACGTTCGTTTGGATTTTCGATATAGCCTGCAGTTAAAGCAAAATTGGCTTGCTGTAGTCGTGCGGTTACTTGCGCGGCAGAAAGGTTATGCTGAATCAGCTTTTGCTGCTCTAGGCGGATCACGATGTTTTGCTTGTCGACCCCGTATAGGGTGACTTGCGAAACTCCCGCAACACGTTCAATAGGGCGTCGTAAGCTGCGATCAAGCAAGTCATAGGCGTTGCTTAAATCACGTTGGCTGGAGATCCGCAGTTGAAATACGGGCATGTCCTCGGTGTTGAACTGTAGCACTTGAACCCGTTCAATATCGTCGGGTAATAGGTGCAACATTCCATCGACCTTCTCCCGAGCTTCAATTCCCTTAGCATTGATGTCCTCTCCCCACTGAAACTGCAAAGAAACTTGGGCATTATCGCTGCTTGACCAAGATCGCATCCGCTCAACGTTACTTAGCGTGGCTAAAGCTTCCTCTAACGGACGCGTTATCAATCGTTCGACTTCTTGTGGGGTCGAGTTAGGGTAGGGCACCGAAACCATAATTTCGGGGATCTCGATCCCGGGAAACTTCTCGAGTGGCAATAAACGAGAGCTAATGGCTCCTAACAGGAGCATGGATAAGAACACCATACAGGTTGTTACTGGGCGGCGAAGAGCCCACTGGGCCAAACTTGCGCCTAACTTGGCAGCAGTCATTACACGCCCTCCGTGCCGGCCGACCGCATTTCTTTGCGATCAACTAACAAGTACAGTGACGGGATAAAGACCAGTGTTAGTAACGTAGAGAACAGTAGTCCTGCGATCACACTTATCGCCATAGGCGCTCGAATTTCCGCGCCCTCGCCAATACCAATGGCTAACGGGAGCAAGCCGAGAACGGTGGTGAACATGGTCATTAGAATAGGTCGTAAGCGCTGTTGGGCGGCTTGATACACTGCATCGTAACGACTCGCGCCATGTTGGCGTAATTGGTTAATTCGGTCGACGAGAACAATGGCATTGTTGACCACGATGCCCGCCAACATAATTAACCCAATAAACACGATAACGCTCAGCTCGGTACCCACTAAATACAACCCTAAAACCGAACCTGCACCGGCCAGAGGCACGCTGAATAAAATGAGTAGCGGGTGCAATAATGACTCAAACTGTGATGCCATGATCAAATAGACTAAGAAAATAGCCAGTAACAGGGCAAATTGCAGAGATAAAAATGAGCGCTGCATTTCTTCGCTTTGGCCGGCAACATTGGCTTGAATACTAAGTGGTAGTTGGGTGTTTGCGACAATTTCTTGCGCCACTGCAACCGCACTACCGAGATCCCCCGAAGCCAAGTTAGCCTGCACCACAGCAGTACGTTGCTGGTCGATCCGGTTAATTTCACTCGGCCCCATAATTTGCTTAATATCAGCCACAGCTTGCAGCGGTATCTCGCGTGACGCACCAGGGTTAATCACAAGTTGCTCGAGATCACGTACAGAATCACGGTCGCTGGCCTGGCTGCGAACCAAGATGTCAATTTTACGGTCATCAAGACTAAATTGTGTGGCTACGCGGCCGCCAATTTTGGTTGCTAATAGTTCAGATACGGACGCGCTGGTTAAACCATATTGAGCCAATTTCGAGTGATTAAAATAAATGGCGATTTCTGGTTGGCCATCACTCATGTTGACCCGTATGTCAGTGAAGACCTCATGCTGGGCTAAACCTTGTGCGATGCGCTGGCCCGCTTGTTGTAACAAGTCGATATCGTAGCCGGTCACCTCAATCGCAATAGGGCTGCTAAAACTAAATAGCTCCGGCCGGCCCAATTTTGTTTGTACACCAGGCAATTGCTCGGCATAGCGGCGTAATGCATTCTGAACGCGGCTCTCCGCTAGCGGAGCGCTGCCCGGTTGCATGACAACGTTGAAGCGTCCCCATTGGTTGCCGTTTTGACCTGGCGCTGCATTTAGCAGGCTGCCGGTTCCGGCAATGCTGTAGGAACGTGCGACCGTAGCGTTGAGCTCAGGTTGTTCGGCTAAATGATTGGCCAAACCCTGTAATACCGCATCGGTATCGTCGATAGTGGCACCTGGCTGCAGCTCAACCTCTAGGTAGAACTCGCCTTGGGCCATACTCGGTAGCAGGCTGACCGGCAACAACGGGATCAAGGCATAACAAGCTGCAGCACACACCACAATAATGGCCAAGGTTGTTTTTGCGTGTGCGAGCGCCGCTCGCAGTAGCTTTTGATAACTTAGGGTTAATCTTTGGTAGACCCAATCGAACCCACGAAGCAAGGGCGTCGTAAGCCAACCGAGTAGTTTGGCGATGCTGCGCCAAAGTAAAAGCGTAACGCTCACCAAGGCAAGGGGGAGCCAGCGAAACACCAACAAAACCGGCGACATTAGCCAAAACTTCCAGCCACTGCGACGGTCGGCCGCGGGGAAGTGCTGACGGTCTGTGATTGGGGCATCGGCACTGCGCTGCTTAGCAGAAAGCATTGGAATGAGGGTCAGGGCGACAAATAATGACGCCAGCAATGAAAATGTGACCGTCAAAGCTTGATCAGCAAACAACTGACCTGCTAAACCTTCGACAAAAACCAGCGGGAAAAACACCGCCATAGTGGTGAGTGTTGAGGCGATAATGGCGCCCGTGACTTCACTGGTACCTTGTTCTGCTGCTTCTGCATCGTCGGCGCCTTTGTCTTCCCGGTGCCGGGCAATGTTCTCCAACACCACAATCGCATTGTCTACCAGCATACCAACAGCTAAGGCGATACCGCCTAGTGACATCATGTTTAATGAAATGTGATAGCCGTGCATTAAATTAAAGGTGGCAATGATCGACACTGGAATCGCGAGAGAGATAATTACGGTGGGCCACAGCCGTTGTAGAAATAGATAGATAACCACCATGGCGAGTAGACCACCGAGTACCGCCGCATTGCGAACTTCAGCGATCGCAGCTTGGATAAACACCGCTTGATCGGCAATCGGACTGACACGATAGCTGTTTGGAATAAGTTGGTTGCTTTGCAATTGTGCGAGGTGCGACTGTATCGCTTTAGACACTTGTACGGTGTTGGCATCACCTTCTTTGTATAGTGATACTTCTACTGCCTCTTTACCTCCGATACGACTGATAGAGTCACGTTCTTTAAAGCTATTTTCGATGGTGGCAATATCGCGCAGCAAAATAGGCCGTTCGCTTCGAGTTGCGATATAAATTTCACCTATGTCGTCAAGATCTTGGAATTGATTTAACGTTCGTACCAAGTATTCAGCGCGCTGCGCCTCAAGGCGACCACCTGAAAGGTTAATATTTTCGTCGCGCAAGCGTTGCATGATCAAACTCATGGGAATGCCCAACTGAGTGGCTTGCTGCTCGTTGACTAAAACTTGAATTTGGTCTTCTAAGCCACCCCCAAGCCGCACTGAGGCCACACCTTCTATACTTTCGAGATGACGTTTTAACTCTTCTTCGGCAAAGGTTCTTAATCGTTTTAGCTCGCTAATATTGGGTTCGGAAATAGCTTCAAAACCGAGAGTTAAGCGGACGATCGGCTCTTCTGCTGGGTTAAACCTCAATAAGGTTGGCTTTTCAATATCTAAGGGCAGGTTAACCAGGTCCATTTTCTCACGTACATCGAGGCTGGCCATATCCATGTTGGTGCCCCAGGCAAATTCGATCAGCACATCACTTTGCCCCGCACGTGATATCGACTCAATTCGTCGCACTCCTTTTACTGTTCCAAGTGCTTCTTCAACGGGTTTACTAACGAGTTGCTCGACCTCTCCCGGAGCACCTCCGGGGTAGTCGGTACGAACCGTTAACGTAGGATACGCAAGATCAGGTAATAAGGTGACCGGAATGCGGCCTAGGGAAACCATACCGAATAACAAAACTGCGAGGGTAAACATCGCGACAGTTACCGGTCGGCGCACAGCTAAACGGGCCAGACTCATGATTGTTGCTCACTCTTGATAACCTGCACCAATGCCGCATCTTTTAAGTTGGCTTGGCCGCTAACCACTAGTTGTTCACCGGCATTGATACCACTTACTATTTCAACGTGGGTTTCGTCTTCAAAGCCGAGTGTTACGTCGACTTTATGGGCCACACCTTCGGCATCAACGGTAAATACTGAATGTTGGCCGTCGAGGCTCTGCACTGCGTAGCGCGGTACCGTAATGGCGTTGTCATGGGTGGCATAATCTAAATTAACCTGTGCGAACATCCCGGATTTTAGTTTTCGTTCAGGGTTTGCCACGCTCAGTACTACTTTAAAGGTTCCCGATTGTGTATCGATCATGGGGCTTATCCGAACGACAGTCGCGGTAATAGGTTGCTCAGGAAAGGCACTTAGGCGTAGCTGTGCAGCTTGGCCAACAGCAACGTAGGGTAGTTCACGTTCAGGCAGGTAAACATTACCTTCTAGCTGGTCCAGCGCAATAATATGGAATAGTTTCTGCGCTTGGTATTGGCTAATCATATTGCCGGATTTGGCGTAACGTGCAGCGATAACACCGGCAATTGGCGCGCGTATTTGTGTCTCGGTAAGGTTTAGCTTGGCCATGTCGAAACGTGCTTGCTGCAAATCCGCTTGATAGCGCAGTTTGTCATAGGCGTCAGCACTAATCATATCGCGGTCAGCCATATCTTTAACACGACGTAGCTCTTGTTGAATACTGTTTAGCTCAGCTTGGGCCTGCGCGAGTTGAATGCGGTACTCATCATCCCGTAGCTTGGCTAGTAGTTCGCCTTGCTCTACATATTGACCTTCTTCTACATAAATTTCTTCAACAATGCCGTTAGCCTTGCTGATCACGTCTGTTTCATCGCGAGCTTCCAAGGTTGCTGTGGTTTTAAAACTCGAGGTAATGGTGCCCCGACGAACTTCTTCAGTGGCGACGGGGATACGCACCAGCTGTTCTTCTTGCTGGGCTGATTGATTAGAAGCGTCGGCCTGACCACAACCGTTTAGCAACAGACTTGAAGTCAGAATTAAAGCAGTCAAGCCGACAAAACTAAGATGATTAAGAATCGGTTTGGTATTCATTGTTAGTGTCCCCGTGAACTTTGTTATTCATTAATCGCGAAACGTAGCTGTGTTCAAAGAGTTAAGACGTTAGCGAAGATGATTAAGTTTATGCAGGGAACGTGCCAAGTGTAACTTTTAACCGAGGTGAAAGGTGTTATATCCTTTTAAACCAATAAGTTATAACCATTAGTGAGCGATGGAGAGAAACGCTTTAGAACCAACAATAAAAGAAGAGGCGCCAGAGACCATAAAAAAAGCACGCCGGAGCGTGCTTTTTTACTAATAATTGGTGAAAACGTTCAATTAACGCTTAATCGGCGTAAAATCACGTTTCGCTTCACCGGTATACAATTGACGTGGACGACCAATCTTCTGGTTCTCTTCGCCCATCATTTCATGCCAATGTGAAATCCACCCGACCGTACGCGATAGCGCAAAGATTACGGTGAACATATTGGTTGGAATACCGATAGCTTTTAAAATAATGCCCGAGTAGAAATCGACGTTCGGGTAAAGCTTCTTCTCAACGAAGTAGGGGTCTTCAAGCGCAATGCGTTCGAGTTCCATTGCCACGTCGAGTAAAGGATCATCGATGTTGAGTTCTTGCAAAACTTCGTGCGCACTTTCACGCATGACTGTTGCGCGTGGGTCGAAGTTCTTATAGACACGGTGACCAAAGCCCATTAGACGGAACGGGTCATTTTTGTCTTTGGCGCGGTCGATATATTCTGGAATATTGTCGACGCTACCAATTTCTTTCAACATACGTAAGCAAGCTTCGTTGGCACCACCGTGGGCAGGCCCCCACAAGGATGCTACACCCGCGGCGATACAAGCGTAAGGGTTGGCACCTGACGAACCCGCTAAGCGGACGGTCGAGGTAGATGCGTTCTGCTCGTGATCAGCGTGCAAGGTGAAGATGCGGTCCATTGCCTTGGCAATAATTGGATTAACTTTATAGTCTTCAGCCGGCACCGAGAACATCATATTTAAAAAGTTCTCAGAATAGGACAGGTCGTTCTGTGGGTATACAAAAGGCTGACCAATACTGAATTTGTAAGCCATCGCTGCAATGGTCGGCATTTTTGCGATCAAACGATAGGCACTGCGAAGACGTTGCTTCTCATCGTGAATATCAAGGTCATCATGATAGAACGATGACAGGGCGCCGGTTACTGCGCAAAGCATCGCCATTGGATGCGCGTCGCGGCGGAAGCCGTTAAAGAAATTATGCAGGCCTTGATGAACCATTGTGTGTTGCGTAATGGTGTGCTGGAAATCGGCGTATTCGTCGGCCGTTGGCGCTTCACCGTGCAACAGCATATAGCAGACTTCTAGGTAATCCGCTTGCGTCGCTAGCTGATCAATCGGGTATCCGCGGTGCAGAAGGATGCCGTTTTCACCATCGATATAGGTGATCTTTGATTCGCATGAGCCCGTGGCAAGGAAGCCTGGGTCAAACGTGAAGTGGCCATGCTTACCTAAGGTACGCACGTCAATAACATCATAGCCGGCTGTACCAGATAATACTGGCAATTCAATGGATTGGCCGTCAATCTGCAGTGTGGCTTTACGATCAGCCATAAGGAAATCTCCTTGTTTAAGTCTGCTTCATCACTAAAAAGGGCGATAGAATTTACTTGATCTTTACCGCTCATGTCAATTCAAACAGCTGTTTAATTGCGGCGAAAAAGCATGAGCTACGTCAAATAAAACTGCCATGACTACGCAGTTGTCTGTGATTTGGATGACTCAAACCGCTAGTCTACCTTTTCTCTGGTGAACTTTATACGTGCTTCGAACAGTTGTGTGTATACGACTAAGGTAGGATTGTATCAAGAGCAAGTTTACAGTCGATTGATCTAAACCGAAAAAATTACCGTTTTTCTTGGAAAGTCGGCGCTAGAGAATTGTAATTCGAGGCTGTGGCTTATATACTTTGGCGGCGATCTCACAGGGTTCTCTTTCCTTTTTGGCACTGGGTCATCAAGGATGAGGATGTTTGAAGTTCCGAGCATGTTAACAATGCTTTTCTGAAAGGCACAACAATCGTGAAAAAACAAAGACCTGTAAATTTAGAACTTACAACTATTAGCTTCCCAGCGGCAGCAATCAGCTCGATTTTACACCGTATCTCCGGCGTTATCATGTTGGTTTCTGTAGGTTTGTTAGTCTGGGCGTTAGCTACTTCTCTGCAATCAGCCGAAGGCTTTGCAATGGTGCATGAATTATTCACCGGCTTCATTGCTAAGTTTATCGCCTGGGGCATCCTTACTGCACTTAGTTATCATCTGTTAGCTGGCGTGCGTCACATGTGCATGGATATGGGTTATTTTGAAGAACTCGATTCTGGCCGTGTAAGTGCGAAAATTGTGTTTGTACTTGCTGTCGTACTATCCGTGTTAGCAGGAGTGTGGTTATGGTAAAGGTAGCTTCAACATTTGGCCGTAGCGGCACACATGATTTCGTTTTGCTACGCGCATCAGCCATCGTTATGGCGTTATATACCATTTTCATGGTGAGCTTTTTAGTTTCAGCTGACACGCTGAACTATGCCGTATGGACCAATCTTTTTGGTCATTTAGGTATGAAGATTTTCACCATGTTGGCATTGACCTCAGTGTTAATTCACGGCTGGATTGGTATCTGGCAGGTGATCACTGACTATGTCAAAAATTCTGGCTTACGAGCTTTCATTCAATTCGTAGTAAGCGTCGCGCTCATCGTGTACTGGCTCGCCGGTTTACTCGTAGTGTGGCCTGTGGAGGGTGTGTAAGTGAGCGTACAAACTCTAGAATTTGATGCTGTAGTTATTGGTGCAGGTGGCGCGGGAATGCGTGCGGCCTTGCAAATTTCTGAATCAGGCATGAGCTGTGCGCTGATGTCCAAAGTTTTCCCAACTCGTTCGCACACTGTTTCAGCGCAAGGTGGTATCACCGTGGCGCTGGGTAATGCGCACGAAGACAACTGGGAATGGCACATGTTCGATACCGTTAAAGGTTCGGACTATATCGGTGACCAAGACGCCATTGAATACATGTGTAAAACCGGCCCAGAAGCAATTCTAGAGCTGGAAAACATGGGCTTACCGTTCTCACGTTTTGAAAACGGTAAAGTGTATCAGCGCCCATTTGGTGGTCAGTCTAAAGCCTTTGGTGGTGAGCAGGCAGCGCGTACAGCGGCAGCCGCTGACCGTACCGGCCACGCATTGTTGCATTTGCTTTATCAGCAAAACGTAAAGAATAAGACCACCGTATTTTCTGAGTGGTACACGTTAGACTTAGTGAAAAACCAAGACGGTGCTGTGGTAGGTGTAACCACCATGAACATCGAAACTGGTGAAGTATTCTTCGTTAAAGCGAAAGCAGTTATTTTGGCAACCGGCGGTGCTGGACGTATTTACGCGTCAACTACCAATGCCCACATCAATACTGGTGACGGTATCGGTATGGCACTGCGTGCCGGTGTGCAAGTTCAAGATATGGAAATGTGGCAGTTCCACCCAACCGGTATTGCCGGCGCGGGAACCCTGGTTACTGAAGGGTGTCGTGGTGAAGGTGGTTACCTGTTGAATAAAGATGGTGAGCGCTTCATGGAGCGTTACGCACCAAATGCCAAAGACCTTGCATCGCGTGATGTTGTAGCGCGGTCGATGATGACTGAGATCCGTGAAGGTCGTGGCTGTGAAGGGCCACTGGGTACGCACTTGAAATTGAAACTTGACCATCTTGGTCGCGATGTCCTGGAAAGTCGTTTGCCTGGCGTATGTGATCTGGCGAAGACCTTCGGTCACGTTGACCCAGCGGAAGAGCCAATTCCAGTAATTCCAACCTGTCACTACATGATGGGTGGTATTCCAACGGACGTAAACGGTCAAGCCTTACAGATTGACGAAAATGGTAAAACGAAACCAGTTCAAGGTTTGTTTGCCTGTGGCGAAATTGCCTGCGTATCAGTGCATGGTGCAAACCGCCTAGGTGGTAACTCACTGCTTGACCTTGTCGTGTTTGGTCGCGCAACTGGCTTACACCTTGGTGAATCACTGGCAGCTAATAGCGAAGCACGCGAAGCTAGTAGCGACGATGTCGATGCAGCGCTGGCGCGCACGCAGCGTTGGGAAAATACTCAACAAGGCGAAGACCCAGTACAAATTAAGAAAGATTTGCAAAACTGCATGCAGTTGAACTTCTCGGTATTCCGTGAAGGTGAAGCAATGAAAGAAGGTTTGGCGGAATTGAAAGAGATCCGTGAACGTCTGAAAAATGCTCGTCTTGACGATACCAGTAAAGAGTTTAATACGCAGCGTATCGAGTGCTTTGAGCTCGATAACCTAATGGAAACTGCGTATTCAACAGCGGTAGCTGCAAACTTCCGTACTGAAAGTCGTGGTGCGCATAGCCGTGCAGACTACCCTGATCGTGATGATGAAAACTGGCTGGCACACTCGGTGTATCGTCCAGAGACAGAAGACATGATTAAACGAGAAGTGAATATGCAGCCTACGCTGCGTGAAGCATTCCCGCCGAAAGCGCGGACTTACTAAGGTTAGGTGACAACGATGAAGAAGTTGAGTATTTCAGTTTATCGTTACAACCCGGATGTTGATAACGCACCTTATATGAAAGACTACGCCCTTGAAATTGATGAAGGGCAAGACATGATGGTGCTGGATCTGCTGTTAAAGCTTAAAGAGCAAGATCCAACGTTAGCATTTCGCCGCTCATGCCGTGAAGGTGTTTGTGGTTCAGACGGTTTGAACATGAATGGTAAAAATGGCTTGGCCTGTATTACTCCAATGTCAGCTCTTAAGGGCAACAAAGTTGTAATTCGTCCATTGCCTGGGTTACCGGTTATTCGTGATTTGATTGTTGATATGACGCAGTTCTATAAACAATACGAAAAAATCAAACCGTATCTGATTAACGATGACAAAACGCCTCCGGCGCGCGAGCGTCTCCAGTCGCCAGAAGAACGCGCAAAACTGGATGGCTTGTACGAGTGTATTCTCTGTGCATGCTGTTCAACCTCATGCCCGTCGTTCTGGTGGAATCCAGATAAATTTGTCGGACCCGCTGGCTTACTCCATGCGTATCGATTCTTAATCGATAGCCGAGACACTGCAACAGAGCAACGTCTTGATGAGTTAGATGACGCATTCAGTGTCTTCCGTTGCCACGGAATCATGAACTGTGTCAACGTTTGCCCGAAAGGTCTTAACCCGACAAAGGCTATTGGACACATCAAATCCATGCTATTGAGTCGCGCGGTTTAGTGTAATCGCGCTGATTTTGCTATAGTAATGGCCGAGCTGTATCGAAATAGCCATCCAGCTTGGGTGGCTATTTTTTTATAAAATGTGAGTGTGAAGGAACAGCGATGCAAGATGGTGTAATGCAAGCCTGGCTAGAATCCTCCCACCTAGCTGGTGGTAACATGGCTTATGTTGAGGAACTCTTCGAAGTTTACCTTGACGACCCGACAGCTGTTGGTGATGAATGGCGAACGTTTTTCGACCAGTTACCGCGTGAAGGTAGCGGCCATGACACCAAACACAGTGAAATTCGTGAGCAATTTAGAGCGCTGGCGAAGAATAAGCTGAAGCAAGCAGGTACGGTCGTTGCAGGGGCACCTGACTTAAAACAAGTGAAGGTGTTACAGCTTATCAACGCCTATCGATTCCGTGGTCATCAACACGCGAATCTTGACCCCCTTGATCTATGGAAACAGGAAACTGTTCCTGACCTCTCGCTCGAGCATCACGATTTGTCTAAAGACGACTACGAGCAAGAATTCAATGTTGGATCACTTGCAGTGGGTCAAGAGACCATGAAGCTCGGTGAGATTCACCAGCTGCTAGAACAAATTTACTGTGGGTCGATTGGTGCTGAGTACATGCACATCGTCTCGACGGAAGAAAAACGTTGGATTCAACAACGTTTAGAAGGCGTTCGTGGCCGGCCGGAATTTAACACCGACGAACAGAAGAACATCTTAAAAGAACTGGTTGCCGCAGACGGTTTAGAGAAGTACTTGGGCTCTAAATTCCCAGGTGCCAAACGGTTCTCGCTAGAAGGTGGTGACAGTTTAGTGCCGATGCTCAAAGCGTTGATTCGTCGCGCTGGCGAACAGGGCACGAAGGAAGCTGTCATCGGAATGGCGCACCGTGGTCGTTTGAATGTACTGGTAAACGTTCTTGGTAAAAAGCCGCAAGACCTGTTTGACGAATTTGCCGGTAAACACAGTACCAATAAAGGTTCTGGTGACGTTAAGTACCACATGGGTTTCTCTTCTGACTTTGCAACGCCAGGTGGCGATGTTCACTTGGCCCTTGCCTTTAACCCATCGCACTTAGAAATTGTGAACCCGGTCGTCATGGGCTCAGTGCGTGCGCGGATGGACCGCTTGGGTGACAAAGAAGGCGCTAAAGTACTGCCTATCACGATTCATGGTGACTCAGCAATTGCTGGTCAAGGCATTGTGCAAGAGACTTTTAATATGTCTCAAACACGCGCATTCCAAGTTGGCGGTTCGATTCGCATCGTCATTAACAACCAAGTTGGCTTCACGACCTCGAAACGTGAAGACACCCGCTCCACACAATACTGTACTGACATCGCGAAGATGGTCCAAGCGCCGATTTTCCATGTCAACGCAGATGACCCAGAAGCGGTGGTCTTCGTTACGCAATTAGCCATTGATTATCGCAACACCTTCAAGCGTGACGTGATGATCGACCTGGTCTGTTATCGCCGTCATGGCCATAACGAAGCGGACGAACCGAGTGCAACCCAGCCGGTGATGTACGCCAAAGTTAAAAAACACCCAGTGGCGCGTAAGCGTTACGCAAAAGTTCTGCAAGACGCAGGGCTGGTGAGTGAAGACACAGAAGAATCGCTGGTTAGTAACTATCGTGACTTGTTGGATAAAGGCGAGATCGTCGTCGATGAGTTCCGCGAAATGAAAGCACACTCGAGCGATTGGTCTGATTATATTGGTAACGAGTGGGATGTCGATTACGATGCAAAAATTAGTACCACCCAGCTAGAGCAGCTTGGTACTGAAATGAGCAGTTATCCTGAAGACCATAAACTGCACTCGCGCGTGAAAAAAGTTTACGACGAACGTATGAAAATGGCGAAAGGCGAAAAGAAAGCCGATTGGGGCTTCGCTGAGACGCTTGCCTATGCAAGTTTGGTTGATCAAGGTGTGCATATTCGTTTGACCGGTCAAGATAGTGGTCGCGGAACCTTCTTCCATCGCCATGCGGTGTTGCACAATCAGAATGACGCGTCGACTTATATGCCGTTGAATAACATTCGTGAAGGCCAAGGCCAGATCGAACTTTATGACTCGGTACTGTCAGAAGCTGCAGTCGTCGCGTTTGAATACGGCTATGCAACCGCAGAGCCAGAAGCGTTGGTAATGTGGGAAGCACAGTTTGGTGACTTTGTGAACGGAGCCCAGGTGGTCATTGACCAATTCCTGAGCTCTGGTGAACAAAAATGGGGGCGCCTATGCGGCTTAACATTGTTACTGCCCCATGGTTACGAAGGGCAAGGGCCTGAGCATAGTTCAGCTCGACTCGAGCGTTTCTTGCAACTCTCAGCCGACCATAACTGGTCAGTCTGTATACCGACCACGCCGGCGCAGGTATTCCATATGTTACGTCGCCAGCATTTACGTCCAGTGCGTCGACCACTGATTGTAATGACACCGAAGTCGCTGTTGCGCCATCCGTTGGCCGTTTCAGAGTTAGAAGACATGAGTACCGGTGTATTCCAAAACGCGATTGATGAAATCGATTCTTTGGACGCTAAGAAAGTGAAACGAGTGGTATTCTGTTCAGGTAAGGTTTACTACGATTTGCTGAAAGAACGACGTGAGCGGGAAAGTAAAGATGTAGCGATTGTTCGAATCGAACAGTTGTACCCGTTCCCAGCGGACGAAGTCAGTGACATCTTGAAAGCATACAAACACGTAAAAGACTTTGTTTGGTGTCAGGAAGAACCGCAGAACCAAGGTGCTTGGTACAGTAGCCAACATCATTTCAGAGCGGCGATTCCGAAAGGGGCTGACCTAACTTACGCTGGCCGTGAGGCATCGGCTGCACCAGCAGTAGGTTACCTCTCCGAGCACAATAAACAACAACAGAAATTAGTCGATGACGCGCTAACCATTAAATAGGTGATAATTGACCATGGCTATAGATATTAAAGTTCCACAACTACCTGAATCTGTTGCTGATGCAACAGTAGCTACTTGGCATGTGAAGCCAGGTGACAAAGTCTCGCGCGATCAAAATCTGGTCGATATTGAAACCGATAAAGTGGTGTTGGAAGTCGTGGCGCCGGAAGACGGTGTGATTGGCGAAATCATTGCTGAAGAAGGCGCCACTGTGGGTGCTGATGAAGTGATCGGTAAGCTAGATAAAGGTAACGGTGGCGGTTCAACTGACGAAAAATCAGATGACAAGTCTGACAAAAAAGCAGATGACAAGTCTGACAAAAAAGCAGATGACAAGTCTGAGCAAAAGTCTGAACAAAAAGCTGAAAAGAAAGAGAGCGCTAGTGGCTCAGGCGAAAAGCTAGAAGTTAAAGTACCACAGCTACCTGAATCCGTGTCTGATGCGACGATCGCGACTTGGCATGTGAAAGCCGGTGAAAAAGTGACACGTGACCAAAATCTTGTCGATATTGAAACGGACAAGGTGGTGCTCGAAGTCGTTGCTCCAGCTGATGGTGTGTTGGCAGAAATTAAGCAAGACGAAGGCGCTACCGTAGGTGCGGATGATGTGATTGGCGTTGTTGAAGCTGGCGGCGAAGCCGCAGCCAAAGACGACTCAACCAGCAGCGCTAGCTCTGACAATGGCGATACTGCGGAGTCAGAAGCTTCTGATAGCGAAGTGGCAGGCCCAGCTGTACGTCGATTACTGGCTGAGAACAGCCTTAAAGTTTCCGACGTTAAAGGCACCGGCAAAGGTGGTCGCGTAACCAAAGAAGACGTTGAAAAACATGTCAAAGAAGGCGGCAAGAAAGCCTCATCGACACCTGCAAAATCGGAGCCAGCCGCAGCTGCAGCCAGCGGAGATCGTGAAGAAAAACGTGTGCCTATGACGCGTCTACGCAAGACCATCGCGAAACGCTTGCTAGAAGCGAAAAACGCCACGGCAATGTTGACGACCTTCAATGAAGTCAATATGAAGCCGATTATGGACTTGCGTAAGAAATACAAAGACGAGTTTGAAAAACGTCATGACACGCGTCTAGGCTTTATGGGCTTCTATGTGAAAGCGGTTACTGAAGCTCTGAAACGCTTCCCAGAAGTCAACGCTTCGTTAGACGGTGATGATATTGTTTATCACAACTACTTTGATATCAGCATTGCTGTGTCGACGCCGCGTGGCTTGGTAACGCCAGTGTTACGTGACACCGACAAAATGAGCATTGCTGAAATTGAAAATGGCATTCGCGATTTGGCGATTAAAGGTCGCGACGGCAAATTAACCATGGACGATATGAAGGGCGGTAACTTCACCATTACCAATGGTGGGGTGTTCGGTTCCTTGTTATCAACCCCGATTCTGAATCCACCTCAGAGTGCGATTCTAGGTATGCATAAAATCCAAGACCGACCTATGGCGGTCGACGGTAAGGTAGAAATTTTACCAATGATGTACCTAGCGTTGTCGTATGATCACCGGATCATCGATGGTAAAGAGTCCGTTGGTTTCTTAGTTACAATTAAAGAATTGTTAGAAGATCCACAGCGTTTATTGTTGGACATTTAACATTAATCACGGCCGCAGCGTTGTAATCTTGTTACATTTACGCTTGCGGCTGTCTTTTTTGCGCGCATAACTGTAAAATACGCGCGAATTTTCGGGTAAGCAGCACGACGCTGCTTTTGTTGTTCAAACGAATCGGAAGATCATCATGAATTTGCATGAGTATCAGGCTAAACAACTCTTTAAAGAGTTCGGTTTGCCAGTATCTGAAGGCCACGCAGTTGATACTGCGGATGAAGCCGTTGAAGCTGCCAAAAAAATTGGCGGTGATCGTTGGGTTGTTAAAACCCAAGTCCACGCCGGCGGCCGCGGTAAAGCGGGCGGTGTAAAACTTGTTTCTAGCCTTGACGATGTGCACGCATTTGCGAGCGATTGGCTAGGTAAAAACTTAGTGACTTATCAAACAGACGCTAACGGTCAGCCAGTAGCGAAAATCTTGGTTGAAAGTCTGACCGATATCGGTTCTGAACTCTATCTAGGCGCTGTCGTTGACCGTGCAACACGTAAAATTGTGTTCATGGCGTCAACTGAAGGCGGTGTTGAGATCGAAAAAGTCGCTGAAGAGACACCTGAAAAAATCTTGAAAGCTGTGATCGACCCAACCGTGGGTGCACAGCCGTTCCAAGGTCGTGAACTTGGCTTCAAACTGGGTCTTAACCCGACGCAAGTTAAGCAGTTCACCTCTATTTTCTTAGGTTTGGCGAAGATGTTCGAACAGTACGATTTCGCACTGCTTGAAATCAACCCGTTGGTGATCACCGAGCAAGGCAACTTGCATTGCTTGGATGGTAAAATCAACATCGATAGCAACGCGTTGTATCGCCAGCCGAAAATCAAAGAAATGCACGATCCTTCGCAAGAAGACGAGCGTGAAGCGCAAGCGGCAAACTGGGAGCTTAACTATGTAGCTCTTGATGGCAACATTGGCTGTATGGTGAATGGTGCAGGCTTGGCGATGGGTACTATGGACATCGTTAAGTTAGCGGGTGGCGAGCCGGCTAACTTCTTGGACGTTGGTGGCGGCGCAACCAAAGAACGCGTCACTGAAGCATTCAAGATCATCCTGTCTGACAGTGCTGTGCAAGCAGTATTGGTCAATATCTTCGGTGGTATCGTTCGTTGTGACATGATCGCTGAAGGCATCATGGGCGCAGTAGAAGAAGTTGGCGTGAAAGTTCCAGTTGTTGTACGCCTTGAAGGTAACAACGCAGAATTGGGACGTCAGAAATTAGCAGAAAGTGGCCTTAACATCATCGCAGCAGAAAGCTTGTCTGACGCTGCTGATAAAGTGGTTGCTGCGGCAGGAGGTCAATAATGTCTATCTTGATCGATAAAAACACCAAAGTTATTTGTCAGGGTTTTACTGGCGGTCAGGGTACTTTTCACTCTGAGCAAGCAATCGACTACGGCACGCAAATGGTCGGTGGTGTCACTCCAGGTAAAGGCGGTCAAACGCATTTAGGTTTACCTGTGTTCAACACTGTTCGTGAAGCTGTAGAAGAAACCGGTGCAACGGCATCTGTTATCTATGTACCTGCACCTTTCTGTAAAGACTCTATCGTTGAAGCGGCGGATGCGGGCATCGAATTGATCGTATGTATCACCGAAGGTATCCCAACCATCGATATGCTTTACGTTAAGGAATACTTAACGCATAAAGGCGTACGTATGGTGGGTCCAAACTGCCCAGGAGTAATTACGCCAGACGAGTGTAAGATCGGTATCATGCCTGGTCATATTCATCAGAAGGGTAAAGTGGGTATCGTTTCACGCTCAGGTACCTTAACCTATGAAGCTGTTAAGCAAACCACTGACGAAGGCTTCGGCCAGTCTAGCTGTGTGGGCATCGGTGGCGACCCTATCCCAGGTTCTAACTTCATCGACATTCTTGAGTTGTTCGAGAAAGATCCAGAAACTGAAGCTATTGTCATGATCGGTGAGATTGGTGGTACGGCTGAAGAAGAAGCAGCAGAGTACATCAAAGACCACGTGACCAAGCCAGTGGTATCTTACATTGCTGGTGTTACAGCGCCTCCAGGTAAGCGTATGGGCCACGCCGGCGCCATCATCTCTGGTGGTAAAGGTACTGCAGACGAGAAGTTTGCTGCCCTTGAAGCTGCAGGTGTTAAAACGGTTCGTAGCTTAGCCGACATCGGTAAAGCTTTACGTGAGAAAACCGGTTGGTAAGTGCGTAGTTAAAAAGACTGTGCATAGTGAATCAAAAGGCATTGTCGGTAGCGACAATGCCTTTTTTGTTGGTGAGGTGACGCGAAGCCCGTGCAAATTCCACAAAAGCTTACTTTAACATTCCTCGCTTTGCTGGCGTTTGCGGGCAATTCGGTGCTTTGCCGCTGGGCACTGGTCGAGTATCAAATGGATCCTGCCAGCTTTACCTTGCTTCGGCTCGCCAGCGGGGCAGCAGTACTCATAGTGCTAGCAGGGCGAGGTCGGGCTGAGCCACCACGCTCGCAGCCCACCTCATGGTGGGGCGCGCTATGGTTACTGGTCTATGCGGCAGGTTTCGGTTATGCCTATGTGGGGCTCGCGACAGGCATTGGCGCCCTTATTTTATTCACCGCGGTACAATTCACGATGCTAGGTTTGTCAGCGTTACGTGGAGAGCGTCATAACCTCACCCAGATCGTTGGTATCTGCTGTGCGCTGGGCGGCTTTGGCTACCTCGTTCTTCCGCAGTTTTCACAGCCGCTGTCACTGGCATCGAGTGTACTCATGATTAGTGCCGGCATTGCGTGGGGCGCCTACAGCACCTTAGGTCGCGGGGCGTTGACGCCGTTAAAAGATACCAAAGTACATTTTGGGCGAGCACTCATTTTAGGCTTACCGTTGGTGTTTTTGATTGATAGCTGGCAGCAGTGGTCGGTAGCCGCTACGGTGCTAGCGCTAAGCTCTGGCGCGATAACCTCCGCTGTGGGTTATGCCATTTGGTTCAAGGTGCTACCACAGTTGCGTGTTACCACCGCTGCTGTCGCACAATTGAGTGTCCCAATTATTGCGGCGTTAGGCGGTAACCTGTTTGTCGGGGAAGCAATTAGCCAGCGATTTACCATTGCCAGTGGCATCATTTTAATCAGTATATTCGTTGTTATCAAAAACCGTGGTAACATAACACCAACAAAATGACCCAGCTTTATTTATAGGTTTACTATTTTTGATAATACGCTAGGCTAAAAATTAGAAAAGAATCACACCCTTGGGCCGTACTGCGGAGACAGCAAATGAAAAAGTGGATTTTGTTAGCGATTCTAGCTTTGGCGGCGTGGAATTATCATCTTAATCAACAAGCAGCACAAAAGGGTGAAGAACGCGGTTTAGTCAAAGAGATCGTGCAGGGGGTGCAGGGGGCAGTGTTTAAGCGTGACCCGCAATATCGCTGCGATGGCCGAAAATACTGTGCGCAAATGAGGTCTCAAGATGAAGCCTTGTTCTTTTTAACCAACTGTCCGGAGACGCAACTCGACGACAATGATAACGGTATTCCTTGCGAAGAAGACTTTCCCATCGAGTAACCTCCCGTTTTAAGCTACCCTTGAGATTGAACACACGACTTAGGCTCGGCAAATGCATAAAAAGCTTGTACTGGGTACACTCTTGGTTTGTGCCATTGTTATCTGGCTTGCGGCAGCGTGGCTAGACGCAAACTCACATGCCAGGATACAGGTGAACGTCACCAAAAGCGCAGAAAAAGAATGGTTTGTGGTTTATCAATTTGATGAACAAGTGGCCCGCGTTACCTTTGTTCGCAATCCCGACCACACACGCCTACAGCGTTGGCAACCAGTAGAGTCAGAGTTCTACTTAGCGATAGATAGTGAAACAGGTCACGAGTATATAGCCCGCGTCGACGGACAAACATTTACCACGGTGGCGTTTAAACTTGATGCTAGTTATGTGGCACTGCGCAAAGACTATGCCCCCTTTACACCGTTTTCCGATGGCGGTACCGCTTGGTTTACCGGACGTTTCAAGGTATGCCCCGAGCATTGTGCGAGCGCTTTAAAGTTTTCCTACCAGTTCACGATGCAGGCCCCCTTAGCCGATTTTATTCGTTTACCAGAGCAGTCACAACGAGGGCAACTTACTTGGCAAGAGTCGGCAAGCGACGGACAAATGGTTTATGTGGGCCCGCAACAGCTGATGGCGGCAAGCGACACCAAGTTTGAAACGATCATCGATCCAATTCTACCTGATTCATTGAAGCGCAGCTTAACTCGTGACGTGCCGCCGCTAACAAATTACTTCAACCAACGTATGCCGCACCTAACTGAACGACCGATGTTATTGGCCTCATTTAGTGCTACTCGTAATGGTCAATTTGGCTATCAAGGAGGCGTTGTTGCCAACCAAATGGTGCTGCACTGGTATGGGCACAGTTTAGCGGAACGTGCGAATGCACCATACTTTGTCGAGGACACTCTGTGGTTTGTGGCCCATGAGTTTGCCCACCTTTATCAAGCCAGCCAATTCAGCAATGAGGATGCGTGGCTGCACGAGGGGGCGGCCGAATTTATGGCGCTCAGTTACTTGCGCTCTATCCGTACGAACGGTGTTTATCTTGATCGACGTGTGGCAACAGCGCGTGAAACCTGCGTTAGCACTGAGCAGCGTTATCAAGTGCACTACGCCTGTGGCTTACTTTGGGCCGCCGAGATCGATCAATACATAAAGAAGACCTACCCCCACGGTTTGTTCTTTTTATGGTTTATGTACGTAGAACAGCTAACCGACGCGCCGCGAACCAATGCGACCCCATTGTATTTTGAGTTACTTAGCGAATTGACCGATGACGCCTTTGCGGCGCAACTTCGAGAGCGTATTCAAACACGCTATCAGCGACTACCGACGCTCTAGCGAAACGAGAGGAACAGTTAAAATGGCAAATTCCAATTTTACCCAAGGCTTGGCACTCTATAGTGCCGCGTTACTAAGTACCTTAGCCGGTGGCCTCGCGTGGGCCGATGACGCTAAGGTGCAACAGGCACCAGGTTACTATCACATGAATGTGGGTGAACTTCGTATCACAGCGCTTAACGACGGCACTGGCGCGATGCCGGCACATCGGCTGTTGCACTGGGACGAAGACAAAATTAAGGCGGCGTTGGCAGCCGAGTACTTAACGTCGCCCGTTGAAGGGTCGATTAATAGCTTCTTAGTTGATACGGGTGAACAGCAAGTACTCATTGACACGGGGATGGGCAGTGGTGTTCGCGAAAGTTTAGGTAAATTACAGTCGCACTTAAATGCGGCCGGTTATCAAGCGGCTGACATTGATGCGATCTACATTACTCATATGCATGGCGATCATATTGGCGGTCTGGTGGATGGCGAGCAGCGTGCTTTTCCAAACGCCACCGTTTACGTACATGAAGATGAAGCCGGTTACTGGCTAAATCAAGAGCAAATGCAGCAGGTTGCCGAGGAGCGTCGAGGTGGGTTTAAAAATGCTATGCGGGTGTTCGGCCCCTACCAACAGGCGAATGCGTTGGTAACCTTTAGCGACGGTGAGCAATTACACGAGGGTATCGTGGTCAACCCTACGCCTGGGCATACGCCGGGGCACAGCGTTTATCATCTACAAAGCCAAGGAGAGACCATGGTTCTGTGGGGCGATACCTTGCATGTCGCAGCGGTGCAGTTTCCGTATCCGCAGGTGACGATCGCCTACGATAGTAATCCCGAGCAGGCTCGTGCGCAGCGTTTGCAACTGTTTAAAACCATCGCTGAAAATGGCTATTGGGTCGGTGGTGCGCATATTTCTTTTCCAGGGATTGGTCGTCTCAAGCAGGTTAATGACGGGTACCGCTGGATACCCGCCAACTACACGACTGATATTCAATAGGTGCTGGCAAAACCTTAAATCAGTTCTGCAATGACCTCGTCAGCAGCTGCGAGAGCTTGCTGGCGAGGTTCGTCGCCTAAGTTTACACCTTCAGCTCGAATTACCTGCACGTCGGTAATACCTATGAAGCCAAGCGCCTGACGCAGGTAGCTTTCTTGATGGTCCATCGCCGCTGCTTCCCCTTCACTGTAAATTCCGCCGCGGCCCGAAGCGATATAAACTTTCTTTCCTTCGAGGAGACCTTTTGGTCCTTGCTCAGTGTAGTTGAAGGTAACTCCCGCTTTGAGTACCCGATCGAGCCAAGCTTTTAATTGGGTAGGAATCGTAAAGTTGTACATTGGGGTGCCAATAACGATGGTATCGGCAGCTTTTAACTCATCTAATAGCTGCATTGTTAGCGGTTCGTTGTTGGCGAGCAGTGACTCTGCATCTAAGTGCGGGATGGGGGCCGTCACCAGGTCGCGATAAACGATAGTATCGGCGTCGCTCGAAATACGATCGACAATTTGCTGGCTTAGTTTGCGGCTTACGGATTGTTCAAGAAAAATGCCTGAGTCTAAATGTAGTAAATTCATAATGAACTCCAATAGTTGTGCGTATGACTTAACGATGCCGACAGTTTAACAAGTTCCAAAATTGGTGGTAGATGTCTATAATGGAATTTTATGTTCCATAAATGGAACGATAGCATGGGTGCTATCGCTGCGGGGTGTGTTATGTCATTACCAGATCTCACGAATTACCTTATTTTTGCCCGCGTGGTTCGCGCTGGTAGTATCAGTGCTGGTGCGCGCGCATTAGAAATGCCCAAGTCGACGGTGAGCCGGCGATTGACTGAGCTTGAAGAGGAGCAGGGGGTACGCCTTGTCCACCGCACGCGCAGCGGCCTAAAACTGACAGACATTGGCCAAGCATTTTTGATTCATTGTGAGGCGGTAGAAAGTGCGACTGAGGCCGCGCAGCAAGTTACTCAGCAAGTACGCGATATTCCGCGAGGCCGAGTCAAAGTGAGCTCGCCTTACGCTTTGAGCCAAAGCTTGTTAACAGAATTACTACCCGTATTTATGCAGCGCTACCCCGAAGTTGACGTGCAGCTATTTGCAACCAATCGACCGGTAAGCCTTGTCGATGAAGGCGTTGATGTTGCACTACGGGTTCGTTCGAGTATTGAAGACTCCAGTTTGATTGCACGGCCATTGTCTGACTCACCCAGCACTTTATATGGTGCACCAGAGCTTATTGCTCGCTATGGAATTCCGAAGCATCCTCTTGACCTGTTACAGTTTCCTCACCTGTCGTTGCATTACACCAGTGGGCGCTATGGCTATCAACTTTTGGCCAGCGACGGAGAGCAATTAACGGTAAGTTTTCAACCGCGTCTAGTGACCGACGATATGTTGGTACTTCGACAGGCCGCAGTGCAGGGGCAAGGCTTAGTCGCCTTGCCCAATTACCTGTGTGCTGAGGCTGTGGCTGCCGGACAACTGCAACAGGTACTGCCGGATTGGCAGTTACCGGTAGGTATTATGCACCTCGTTTATCCGCATCGACGAGGCTTGTTGCCCGCGGTCAGAGTCTTTATTGACTTCATGGTGGAACATATTCCTGCGTTAGCGCAACGTTCGTTATTGATCGGATGACCAATGCTCTCTACAATCATTTAAACGATTGTTTGAAAAAGGCGCGAAAAACCATGGATTTTAGTCCTACTGAGAAGACGCTTGAGTACCGTAAACGTCTGATAGAATTTATAAAAGAGAATATAGAGCCGATCGAGGCGGATTATCACAAAGACATACGGCGCATTAATCCAGATGGTGATTGGCGTCATTGGCAGGTACCGCCGGCGGTTGCTGAACTAAAGCAAAAAGCCCGTGAACAGGGGTTATGGAACCTATTCTTACCCGACGCTGAACTGGGCGCCGGTTTGTCTACGCTGGAATACGCACCCTTAGCCGAAGTGATGGGGCACAGTCTGCTAGCGCCTGAAATTTTCAATTGCAATGCGCCTGACACCGGTAATATGGAAGTGCTCTATCATTTCGGTAGTGCTGAGCAAAAGCAGCAATGGCTTACACCTTTGTTGGCGGGAGACATACGTTCGGTGTTCTGTATGACCGAACCTGATGTTGCTTCGTCAGATGCGACCAATATGCAAACCTCGATTGTTGCTGATGGCGATGATGTGGTGATCAACGGGCGCAAGTGGTGGTCAACCGGATTAGGGCATCCAGATGCTAAGTTCGCCATAGTTATGGGGCTTACTGACGTTGAAGCAGCTAAACATCAGCGCCACTCGATGGTCATTGTTCCCCTTGAAACCGCGGGCGTTAGTGTTGAGCGCATGCTGCCTGCGTTCGGCGAGTATGATGCACCTTACGGCCATGGTGAAGTAAGGTTCGATAACGTGCGGGTACCGAAAGAGAACCTAATCGCAGGGCTTGGCGACGGCTTCAAAATTGCTCAAGGGCGCTTAGGACCAGGTCGTATTCACCACTGCATGCGGGCTTTAGGTGCCGCTGAAAAAGCTTTGCAACTGTATATGCAACGTGGCCAAGAACGCATTGCGTTTGGCCGACCGTTACTTCAGTTAGGTGGAAATATGGAACGTGTGGCCGATATGCGCATAGGTATTGACCAAGCACGTTTGTTAACCTTTTTCGCAGCATGGAAGATCGACCAGGTAGGCGCTATGAAGGCCTTAGCCGAGATCTCTGCAATTAAAGTAGCCGCGCCAAATGTATTGCAACAAGTGGTTGATGAAACCATTCAGCTATACGGTGGTGCGGGTATGAGTCATGACACACCGCTGACTCAGCTCTTTGCTGTTGCGCGTGCGCTGCGTATCGCCGATGGTCCAGATGCTGTACACCGGGCAACCATTGCCAAAGTTGAGCTCAACAAGTATCGGGAGCGCTAGTATGGCTCAGTCGGGCTTAGAAGATAAAGCAGGAACAGTGCGCGAAGGTGAAGAGCTGCCAATACAGCAGCTTGCGAGCTATTTAACTCACCACTTTCCGCACTTGCAAGGCGAACTCGAGGTCACACAGTTTGCCGGAGGTGCCTCGAATTGGACCTATCGTTTGCAGTTTGCCAATGCCGATTGGATTTTGCGGCGACCGCCCGCAGGAACTAAGGCCGCTTCGGCGCATGATATGGGCCGTGAATACCGCCTGCAAAAAGCACTGCAAGACGTCTACCCCTATGTGCCTAAAATGTTGCACTATACCGATGACGAGACGGTGATTGGTGCCGAGTTTTATATTATGGAGCGGGTGGCCGGTATTATACCGCGCAAGAATATGCCCCGCGATTTATCTTTAAGTGAGCCACAAACACGTAAGCTCTGTGAAAACGCACTCGATTGTTTAATCGAGTTACACCAAATCGATATTCATGCGCACGGGCTTGATCATTTAGCCAAAGGGCAAGGCTACACGGAACGACAAGTACTGGGTTGGAATAAGCGTTATCGGCAAGCCAAAACTTGGAATGTTCCGAAAAGCGAACGCATCATGACGTGGCTCGAACAAAATAAGCCACAAAATGAACGCTTGTGCATGACCCACAATGATTTTCGCTTCGACAATTTAGTGTTAGATACGCAAGACCCGACTAAAATTATTGGTGTGTTGGACTGGGAACTCGCTACTTTGGGTAATCCATTAATGGATCTTGGTAACAGCCTTGCCTACTGGATCCAAGCGGACGATGATGCGATCGCTCGTTCAACGCGCAGGCAACCTACCCATTTACAGGGCATGTTAAGTCGCGACGAGGTAATTCGATACTATTGCCAGCGTATGGATGTTGATGTTGCTGACTTTACCTTTTACGAAGTATTTGGGCTGTTTCGACTTAGCGTGATCGCGCAGCAAATCTATTACCGTTATCATCATAAACAAACTCGGAATCCAGCCTTTAAAAACTTTTGGTTTTTGGTGCATTATTTACATTGGCGTTGTCGCCGACTTATTAAACAGCAGGGGAAAGTATGACCCAAGCAGTGCGTAAAACAATACTTATTACCGGCGCAAGCTCAGGTTTGGGCGAGGGAATGGCACGTGAGTTTGCCAAGCAAGGGCGCGATCTTGCCTTGTGTGCGCGGCGTACCGACCGGCTTGAGCAATTAAAGGTAGAACTCGAGCAAGCGTATCCGACGACGCGTGTCAGCATTAAAGCACTTGATGTGAATGATCATGATGCGGTGTTTAGAGTGTTTAAAGAGTTTAAGCAGGAATTTGGCAGCCTTGACCGGGTGATCGTGAATGCCGGTATGGGCAAGGGAGCGTCGTTGGGCACGGGGTACTTCTATGCCAATGTGCAAACCGCACAAACCAATTTTGTTGCAGCTTTGGCTCAGTGCGAAGCTGCGCTAGAGATTTTCCGTGAGCAAAATAGTGGGCATCTAGTTACCGTGAGCTCGATCAGCGCACTGCGTGGCATGCCTAGGGCAATGACTGTCTATGCGGCAACAAAAGCAGGTTTGCTATCACTGACCGAAGGCATCCGAGCCGATCTGATAAAGTCGAATTCACCGATTAAGGTGAGCTGTATTCTGCCCGGTTATATCCGCTCGGAAATCAATGAAAAGGTCAAAAACACCCCCTTTATGATTGATAACGAAACCGGTTGTCGTTTGTTAGTGAAAGCGATCGACAAAGAGCCTGTACAATCGTATGTACCAAGCTGGCCATGGGCCGTGATCGGCTTTTTAATGAAGCGGTTACCGCTAAAGTGGGTGATGAAGCTCGGTTAATTCATCACCTTTGTTGTTGCTTCTAACGGCCGGCATTGATTGACACGCTGGGTCGCAATACTTAGCGTGCTGGCGCCCCCTGCGGCGTGCGGGTAAACAAACGATGTGATGGCAATGCTTAACTCGCCACGTGAACTGCTATGCTGAATGGTAAGTTGCCGTTCATCCAAGACAAGTTGCAAACAGCCCTTGTTCAGTGGCGACGTAGCTAAGCGTTGCCACTCGTCATCATAGGCTTTATAAACCCATACCTCGTGGCCTTCCCAGCTTAGATCGTTGCCTCGTTGGCAACGATAGAGGCCAAGCTGTGCCTCATTGTCGGCGGTACTCAGCCCCTGTATTTTTTGGCAGTTACTAGCCTGTGGTTGTTCCGGTTGGTAGGTCGACCATTGGTAAATGAAGACCCCGACAAAAACCACAGTCAGTGTTACGCCTGCGGCAATAAACCAGAGGCCCAGACGTTTGGTAAAGTTACTTATGCTGCGAAAAAATCCCATGACTTTTACGGTTCCTTTGGTGTTGTCGATGCGAGGTAACTGTTGTTGGTCAGTGTAGCGGATACCTTTTACGAATAACAATCACCGCGAGTACGGATACTTCCTTATTAGGCTAAGATTAGTTATGGTGACAACACCAATAAGGAGCCTTTATGATTTATGCAATTATTGTCATAGTAATTGGCGTTGCAGTGTTCTTTAGCGGTATCTGGGAACAAAATTTAAGCACGATAATCCTAGGTGCGCTGCTGGAAGGCGGTGGTTGGTTAGGATTCTATATTGCGTGGCGAGCCGCCAAAAACAAGGGAAAATAATTAACAATGAACAGTAGTATTATAAAACGTATTAGTTCGCTTGCGGTTATTGTCGCTGGTTTGTTAGCGGCTGTTTTGGCGCCCGCGGGAGGCAACACTGCAAGTTGGCGCTGGTTCGGTTTGTTTTTGATTTTGCTCGGTGTCTACTTTCTACTTGGGCAACGTAGCACTGCGGAACAACGCACCGTAGCTGCCCAACAACGCTCAGAAACACCACCGCTGCGCTGGTATCAATCGCCCATTCTTTGGGTTCCGGTGATTGCTGCCGTGCTCGCAGTTATCTCTTTGGCCCTTTAACACGTAGCGAAACATGCCCATGGATCTCAACTGTGACTTAGGTGAAGGCTATGGCGTTTGGCAGATGGGTGATGATGCTGCAGTGATGCCATTTATCGACCGCGCTAATATCGCCTGTGGTTTTCACGCCGGTGACTACAATATTATGCAAGCCACGGTACGCTTGGCAAAACAACATAATGTACTGATAGGTGCCCATCCGAGTTACCCCGATAGGCATGGCTTTGGTCGTCGGGCAATGCAGTTTAGTGAAGATGAACTGCGGGCAATGTTGCTACACCAAATTGGTGCCTTAGAAGCTATTTGCCATGCTGAGCAAGTAAGCCTGAGCTACGTGAAGCCTCACGGTGCTCTGTACAACGCCATGCAAACGGACAGTAAACTATTTGCGGTGGTTGTACGAACACTGCATGCCATGAATCGCGGTCGGGCTAAGCCGTTGGCTTTGATGACGCTGGCCAAATTAAAATCTGATACAGAAGCAAATATAGCTGCTAGGTATGATGTTCCATTGTTGTTTGAAGCCTTTGCTGATCGCCGCTATGAAGCTAACGGCGAACTCCGGGCGCGGCAGTTTGAAGGCGCAGTATTGCAGCAGCAAGCAGCGATTGTCGAACAAGCCGTAGCGTTTGCCCGTGGTGACGTGATTCAAGCCCATGATGGTGCCGAATTACGGCTGTCTGCTGACACCTTGTGTGTGCATGGTGACAATCCGCAGGCGGTGGCAGCGATAAAAGCCATTCGTGAAAGGTTATAATGATGCGTTGGGACTTCTTAACAGCTGCGGCTGATGCACTGATGGTGCAATTTGAAGAAGAAATTGACCTTGAGATCAACGCCAAAGTTCATCGTTTGGCTTACCTACTTAACCACAACGACTACGATTGGGTGGTTGAAGTGGTTACCAGTTATCGTAGTTTGCTGCTGTACTACGACGTGCTCGAATGCAATGAAGCGCAAGTCAAGCAGGCCCTTAGACCACTTGTCGAGGAAGTCCTCGCCGCTGAAGATAAAACCCAGTCAGACGTGTGTCAGCATCAGATCGATGTTTGTTATGATGCCGAGCTTGGCATCGATCTCGAAACTGTTGCAGCGACCTTAGGGATGTCAACCGATGAGGTCGTGCGCTTACATACGGATCGACTTTATCATGTCTACACTTTAGGTTTTGCTCCGGGCTTTGCCTATATGGGCGATGTCGATGAAAAACTTAGAGTCGCCCGGCATGATACGCCACGACAAAAAGTGGTGCAGGGCAGCGTCGCGATTGCAGGCCAACAAACGGCACTTTACCCACAAACATCACCAGGAGGGTGGCAAGTGATTGGTCGCGCTGTTACGTGGCCGCGTCTAACCCCCGGCGATAAAGTACAATTTAATGCCATAAGTCGCGCGGAGTTTGCCGAGCAATGTAAAGCCCATGGAGTCAACCATGACTGACGGGGTGCGGATAGAACAGCCGGGACTATTGGCGACATTGCAAGACCTCGGACGCTTTGGTCAACAAGCGCAAGGGGTGACTGAAGGTGGGCCGATGGACGAACGCGCGTTCTTGTGGGCAAACCGCTTACTTGGTAACGCCTTTGATGCAGCACAAATTGAAGTAACCCTCGGGCAATTTAGTCTCACCTTCCTGCGCAAGACGTTATTTGTCGTAACCGGTGCCGACTATCCGCTAACGCTCAATAAACGCCCCATGAAAACGTGGCGCGTGAACCAAGCCCAAGCCGGCGATACCTTAACGATAGGCACCAATGACTCTGGCTTACGTTGCTATGTGGCGGTGGCCGGAGGTTTTAGTGCGGAGCCGGTGCTCGGTAGTGTCGCCACCGT
Organism: Pseudidiomarina piscicola; assembly: GCF_902806985.1. Taxonomy (GTDB): domain Bacteria; phylum Pseudomonadota; class Gammaproteobacteria; order Enterobacterales; family Alteromonadaceae; genus Pseudidiomarina; species Pseudidiomarina piscicola. The sequence goes on along the minus strand of NZ_CADCXY010000001.1, from coordinate 778,351 downwards.
GGTACGAGATCGGCTCGGCGGCCTTTCACAACAAGGCACACCGTTAGCAGCAGGTGATGTGATAGCAACACTGCCAAGCCCTGAACAGACTCTTGAGAGTCGACGACCAAGTAGCCGGGTAATGACCGCAGTACCAAGTCGACCGACGTTATCATTAATACCTGCAGCACAATTCCAGCAATTTAACGCCGCGGCACGTGACCTGTTGGTGCAACAAACGTACCAAGTCACCGCCAAGCAAGATCGTATGGGCATTCGCTTACAGGGGCCACAGCCACTGACTGAGGTTCCGGGTAATATGATTTCTGAACCGCTGCCGATAGGAAGTGTGCAAGTGCCGCCAGATGGTCAGCCTATTGTGATGATGAATGACCATCAAACCCTTGGTGGTTATCCCAAAATAGGTGTGTTGAGTTGGACCGCACGTAGCCTGTTAGCGCAACTACCAGCAGGGCGTAAGTTTCAGTTCCGTTGGTTGCCACTTGATGAAGCACAGCGCGAGTTACGCCAAGTTCGTAGGTTTTTTAATATCCTGCGGTAAAAGGGCGTGGGGGTAAGCCTTCAAGCCTTGCCAGCCGCTTCATAAACTGCGATCATAACGCTCATTTTTTGATGTTTGGAGACGTAAATTCCATGGCAGCCGACGCGCCTCGCAGTAACTTTATTCGTCATATCATCGACAAGGATCTGGCCAGTGGTAAACATAGCCAGGTTCATACTCGTTTTCCGCCTGAACCTAATGGCTTTTTGCACATTGGTCACGCTAAGTCGATCGTGCTTAACTTTGGTATCGCCGAAGACTATCAGGGAACCTGTAACTTACGCTTTGACGACACTAACCCACTGAAAGAAAACGTTGATTTTGTGAAGTCAATCGAAGCCGATGTGCGTTGGTTAGGTTATGAGTGGCAAGGCCAGCCGCGCTATTCTTCAAACTATTTTGATCAGTTGCATGGTTTTGCGGTGGAATTGATTGAGAAAGGCTTGGCTTATGTTGATTTTTCCAGCCAAGAAGAAATGCGAGAAATGCGTGGTACCTTGAAAGAGCCTGGTGTTAACAGCTCTTATCGCGCAACCTCGGTCGAGGAAAACTTAAAGCATTTCGCCGATATGACCGCCGGAAAATACGAAGAAGGTAAGGCAGCACTACGCGCTAAAATCGACATGAGTTCGCCGTTCATGGTTCTGCGCGACCCGGTGATCTATCGCGTTCGTTTTGCACATCATCACCAAACTGGTGACAAGTGGTGTGTTTATCCAATGTATGACTTCACCCACTGTATCTCGGATGCTTTAGAAGGGATTACGCACTCGTTGTGTACCCTTGAGTTTCAGGACAACCGCCGGTTGTATGACTGGGTGCTGGAAAACATCAGTATTGATTGTCATCCGCAGCAAATTGAATTCTCGCGCCTCAATTTACAGTACACGGTGATGAGCAAGCGTAAGTTACATTTGTTGGTTGAAGACGGCAAAGTAAGTGGTTGGGATGATCCGCGTATGCCAACGATCGCCGGCATGCGTCGGCGCGGCTACACGCCACATTCGGTGCGTGAATTCTGTCACCGTATCGGCGTGACAAAAATGGATAATCAAGTCGAAATGAGCATGCTTGAAGCCTGTATCCGTGATGAGCTTAATCATGGCGCACCACGTGCCATGGCGGTCATTGACCCGATCCGGCTCGTGATCGAGAATTATCCAGAAGGGCAAGTTGAACAACTACAAGCACCGAATCATCCGAATGATGAAACAATGGGTACTCGCGAAGTTCCGTTTGCGCGCGAAATCTATATCGAGCGAGAAGATTTCCGTGAGTCTGCCAACAAAAAATATAAGCGTTTAGTGTTAGACAAAGAAGTTCGGTTACGCAACGCCTACGTGATTAAAGCAGAGCGGGTTGAGAAAGATAGTGAGGGTACTATCACCACTATTTACTGTAGCTATGACCCAGAGACTCTAGGTCAAGCTCCAGCAGACGGTCGTAAAGTGAAGGGGGTCATTCATTGGGTTGCCGCTGAGCACGCTAAGCCAGCAGAGTTTCGCTTATATGACCGACTGTTCCAAGTGCCTAACCCAGCGGCCGAAGAAGACTTCTTTAGTACGTTAAACCCAGACAGCCTGGTGGTGAAGCAAGGCTTTGTTGAACCTGGAATGGTAAATGCGGAAGCTGAAAAGTCATTTCAGTTCGAGCGTATTGGTTACTTCTGTGCCGATAACAAAGACAGTTCAGCTGAGCATCTCGTGTTTAACCAAACCGTGGGCTTAAGAGACACCTGGAACGACGAAGCCTGATCAGGCTTCGTCGACACTATTGAGGCTGGCGATCGGTTAATTTAAGGTTGCCAGCTCAATGCGTGCTGCGGTTGCGTATAAGGTACTAGAGTCCCCCTCTACGACACCCTCTGGAGTAATTGTTGGCCACAGGTTAGGTAAGTCTTTAAGCAGGGCTTCAACCTCGGCAATGGCGTCACTGTTTTGTTCACGTTGCGCTGCAGACAACTCATTGATGCGAGCATGGGCGATTTGCGTGAAGCCATAGGCATCTTGAAATTCATGTACGTTTACCACAGTGCCTTGTTCTACACCTAAGTCATATTCTTCGGCAGCGGTCAGTAACATGGTACTTAAACTCATCAAAACTGCTTTGACAGATTTCTCAGTGACGGCTTCAGCAGTGGTAATTGCCGTCATTAAATCTTTATAGGCAGCATTCACCGCTGCTTCGCCAAGCTCACCGTTCACCGCGTCGGCTAGATTACTCAGTTTAGCGCCAAAGCCCGGCACTTGCCGCGCAGTAAAGGCTGGAATGAGCGCCGCATAAAGCTCATCCTCAGGATGCTTCATATGGGTTTTTGCCATTGTTAAATGACCTTCATCATAGAGCTTCTTGCCAACATACAAGTGGCCACGAATAAGCCCTAAGTGCGCTAAGTAGGCGCTGTCATTGGTGCGTAAGTCAACGCTCCCAGAACCTTCGCCTTCGCCTTCACCGCCGCCACCTTCAAAGGGGGCAACAACGCTCATGGTGTGCGGGTGGGGGGCATTCGTATCGATACCATCAGCGTGAACAACTGATGAACCTAAAACAGCTGCGCTAACTGCGAGCCAAACTTTACGTTTCTCTTTCATGGTAATGACCTTCTACATTGCGTTATCAGCAATAGATTAGTTATACTTCCTATAATTTCACAAATGAGAGTCATTCTCAATAGCGGCGAAGATGATCCTACATATTAAACAGGTTATTGATACCGGTACCTTGTCGGTTATTCAGGACAAATTAGGCAGCGCAAGCTTTGCGAACGGTCGGGAAAGTGCCGGCTGGGCGGCGCAAGGTGTGAAAGACAATGAGCAGTTGCGGGCGCCGCATCCGTTAATCGAATTACTACTGAAGCGGCTGCAGCAACATGAAATGGTGCAACAGGCTGCGCGTCCACTGCAGTTTGTTAACACCATGATTAACCGCTATCAGCCTGGGCAAAGTTACGGCACGCACATGGACGACGCGCTAATGTTTGCACGCGACAGTGGTGTGGCCATAAGCACTCGCACGGATCTCTCGTTTACCTTAGGTTTAACACCGTTAGCAGATTATGAGGGCGGTGAACTGGTGATTGAGGATAGCTCAGGTGAGCGTTCTTGGCGTATAGACGCCGGCGATTTATTGCTTTATCCCAGTAGCTTTCTGCACCGAGTGAATCCAGTTTCAGCGGGAACACGTACAGCTATGGTGGGATGGATTGAAAGTTTGTTAAGAGAGCCTCAGCAACGCGAGATCTGTTTTGATCTGTTCCAGAGTCTGCAGTATGAATTTAACGCCCATGGCAAAACAAGCCAGTTTGACCAACTTAGTAAAACCTACAATAACTTGTTACGTCGCTGGGCCAAGCGCTAATTCTGAACGGAGTGATTTATGCAGTGTGTATTTCAAGCGGACAACGTGGTTGAAGCGGAATTAGTGAAAGGCTTACTCGAATCGAACGGTATCGCTTGTCATAGTGGCGGCTTTTATTTGCAAGGCGCGGTCGGTGACTTGGCCGCAACCGGCTTTGCTAAGCTATGGGTAGCCGATGAAGACATTGACTCGGCAACGCAGCTTATTAAAGGTTATGAGAACGGCGAGTTTGCGATAACAGACGCTGATTAATCAGCGTCTGAGATATTATTCACGCAACTTTCGGGCGTTTTGCATTCACCGTAGAGATAAAGGCTGTGATTGGTCAGCTCGATATTATGTTCTTTGGCGACTTTAAGCTGGCGCTCTTCAATGATCTCATCTTCGAATTCGTAGACATGACCACAGGTCAAACAAACGAGATGATCGTGATGATCTTTAGCACTAAGCTCGAATACCGAACGGCCACCTTCAAAGTGATGGCGGGTCACAATACCAGCGTCTTCAAATTGATTTAGCACGCGATAGACGGTGGCTAAACCAATTTCTTCATTCATCTCTAACAGAATCTTATAGACATCTTCAGCACTAATATGCTGATTGTCTGGGCTTTTCAGGATTCCAAGGATTTTGACTCGTGGAGAGGTAACTTTTAGTCCTGCTTTCTTTAGTTGTTCTTCACCATTGCTGCTCATTAGAATTCACTTTCTCGTTAATTAAGCTTGAAGCCATTATAGGCAAAGTTCAGCGGGAAAGGGAACGACCAATTAAGCTAATTGGTCGAGGGCCATTTCGTCTCGAAGTTGAGCGCACCATTGCTTGACTCGCTCTTTAGTGAGTTCGGGTTGGCGATCTTCGTCTATGCCAAGGCCGATAAAGTGGTCGTCGTCGACTAACGCTCTAGAGGCTTCAAAATCGTACCCTGCGGTTGGCCAATGACCAATAATGATACCACCACGCGCTTCAACGATATCGCGAACTGTTCCCATAGCATCAAGAAAGTATTCAGCATAGTCTTCTTGATCGCCACAGCCAAAGATCGCAATCAACTTATTATTGAAGTCAATTTCTTCAAGCTCAGGAAAAAAGTCGTCCCAATCACATTGAGCTTCGCCGTAGTACCATGTTGGAATACCCAACATCAGCAGGTCATAACTGGCGATATCTTCTTTGCTCGACTTGGCAATATCAAACACATCAATTAGGTTTTTGCCTAAGTCTTTTTGAATCATTTGTGCGATAGCTTCGGTGTTACCTGTATCGCTACCGAAGAAAATTCCAACACTAGCCATAGATGTACTACTACCTTTATTGAAATGAACGGAGTGCCGGTTAAATTCCAGCTTCCCAAATTACTTGAATAATACCTTTAGCGATAAAACCGGCACAGCCAAGAAACAGCACCAGCCAAACAAACCAACGGCCAAATTTTGGTACGTTGCTCTTCGTGAGCACGTCTTGAATGGCGAGACCAATAAGGAGAAACAGAATTCCAATAGCGATATTGGTGCCAAGAATCTCGATGGTTTCGTAATGTTGTGACAGCATGACAGCAACACTCATTCAGTTAAATACAAAGGCCGATTATAACATGCGCAGGCCGCACGTGCGAGGTGGTTACTCTAAAAATCCGCGCGCTAGCCGGTTAAATACACGGGGCTTTTCGGCGTGTAACCAATGGCCCGTACCTTCGATTATTTTAATGTCGACATTTTCAAAGCGTGCGTTAACTGCGTCGCGGTGTGCTTCAGTAAGGTAGTTTGAGTTGCCGCCTTTAATAAAAAGCACCGGGCCTGAGAATGTTCCTTCGCGAACACCTCCGGAAATCTCTTCGTAGCACTGGTCGATGACGGCTAAATTTAAGCGCCATTGATAGTGGTCATTGTCGCGTTTAAGGTTTTTCAACAGAAACTGTCGTACGCCTCGCTCGTCAATGGCCGCGGCGAGCGCCTTATCGGCGTCGCTACGCGATTGAATGGTCGTCATGTCCATAGCTTCTAAAGCGTCCAAGATATGACGATGCCGAGCATCGTAAGCAACGGGAGCGACATCGGCCACAATCAGTTTCTTCACTCGGTCAGGGTAAGTTAAGGCGAACTCCATTGCCAGTTTGCCACCCATGGAGTGCCCAACAAGACTAGCTTGATCAATCTCGAGATGATCGAGTAAGTGTTTTACATCTTCGGCCATCGCAGCATAATTCATACTGTCACTATGAAATGAATCACCATGATTGCGGCAGTCCATGACGACGACCCGGTGGTCGTCAGCCAGGTCACGGCCGAGGCGTTTTAAATTATCTAAGTCGCCGAATAATCCATGAATAAGCAGTACTGTAGGGCCTTTGGAGCCCATAATTTCGTGATTTACGATACTTTGTTGCGGATCTGACATATCGAACTCCTGTACCCTTGTGGTCCGTTGGGTATAATAGCCTGCATAACGTCAGCTATAAACCTAAAAAAAGTGAACAGCGCATGTCTAAACGGATTGAAATTGACGACGATATCTATCGCCATATCGCCAGCCATACCCAGCATATCGGTGAGAGTGCCTCTGCTATTTTACGTCGCTTACTAGGTCTGGATCAGCAGCAGGACCAGCCGCAAAGTACGGCCGCAGTTGAACCTAAAGTTGCAGAGAAGGCGCACGGTCGAACTATTTTTGACAGTATGACCAGTGCAGATCTCGCTGGACAACGGAGTGTGGTGGCGCGGTTCTTATATATTCTCGAAATGCTGCATAAATGCCATCCTGAAATGTTTCCTAAGGTATTGCAGATCAGCGGCCGTGATCGCCAATACTTTTCGCGCAGTGCGGCTGAGTTAGAAGCCAGCGGCACCAGTACCAACCCGAAACAGATTCCAAATTCTGAATTTTATGTGGTCACCAATAATAATACGACGCGCAAGAAGTCGATGTTAAATCAGGTCGCGTTAGAGTTGGGGTATGATCAAAGTGAAGCGGAAAAAATAAGGGATTTCTTATAATGGCACTGCACCCTCGCGCCGGTGAGCCGGCTCAAGCAGAAGACTTGACCAACATTGCGCAACTAGTGAGCGCTTATTTTGTCAATGAAGTAGACCCACGCCAGCGTGCACAGCAGGTGCAGTTCGGCACTTCGGGGCACCGTGGCTGTTCGTTACAACATTCCTTCAATGAAGCACATATTCTCGCTATTAGCCAAGCGTTGGTTGCTTACCGAGAAGAGCAGGGGATTACCGGGCCACTATTGTTAGGTCGCGACACTCATGCGTTATCAGAAGCTGCCTATATGACAGCTCTTGAAGTTTTCATCGGTAACGGCATCGAGGTTCATGTGCAAAGTGCCGATGGCTACACGCCAACACCTGTGATCAGTAATGCTATTTTGCGCTATAACCAAGGCCGCACCAGCGGTTTAGCGGATGGCGTGGTTATCACGCCATCACATAACCCGCCGAGTGACGGTGGTTTTAAATACAATCCACCCCACGGTGGCCCAGCAGGCAGCGACGCAACCAAAGTCATTGAAAAGTACGCCAATGCGCTCTTGTCGTCAGAGCTCATGGGGGTGAATGCCGTCAGTTATGCCGAGGCGCGCTCGAGCCAGTTATTGCACCAGGTAGATTGGCGAAAAGACTATATCGAGGCACTTGATCAAGTGATTGATATGCAGGCAATTCGCAAGGCAAAGCTACGCATCGGTGTGGATGCTATGGGAGGCGCCGGCGCAAGTTATTGGCAAGGTATCGCCGAGCACTACCAACTTGATATTGAAGTATTCAATGCCGAGGCAGATGCCAGCTTTAGATTTATGAGCCTCGATAAAGATGGCAAGATCCGTATGGACTGTTCGTCGCCTTATGCGATGGCCTCGTTATTAAAATTAAAAGATAACTACGACATTGGTCTTGGTAATGACCCTGATTACGATCGACACGGTATTGTCAGCCCCAAACAAGGGCTATTGAACCCTAATCATTACCTTGCTATTGCCATTGATTACTTATGTCAGCACCGTGATTGGCAGCCCGAATTAGCCTTAGGGAAAACCCTGGTATCGAGTGCCTTAATCGATCGCGTTGCCAACAAGCATCAACGCAAGCTGTTAGAAATGCCGGTAGGTTTTAAGTGGTTTGCACCTGGCCTTGCCAACGGTAGTCTGGCGTTTGCCGGAGAAGAGAGCGCCGGTGCGTCCTTTGTGGACCGCCAAGGTCAGCCATGGAGTACCGACAAAGACGGTATTATTCTAGCCTTGTTAGCCGCGGAAATTGTCGCGGTGACAGGCCAAGATTTAGCCGATTATTACCAGCAGCTTTGTCGCGACCATGGCACCAGCTATTATCGTCGTGTTGATGCCGCCTCAACCGTTGAAATGAACCAAGCCTTTGCGGGTATTCGAGGCTATAAACTTAAGCTCACCGAACTTGCAGGCGATGCGGTTGTTGAAATCATGACCAAAGCTCCGGGCAATGATGCTTTGATCGGTGGGGTCAAAGTAACCACTGAAAACGGTTGGTTTGCGGCACGCCCCTCGGGCACCGAGCCGATTTATAAAATTTACTGTGAAAGCTTTGTGAGTGAAGCGCATTTAACCCAGTTGGCAGAAGAAGCTCAAGCCCTTGTTAAGCAATGGCTCGCCTAAGACGGCGAGCCAGACTTTGGTGTGTCATCTGAGTTGTTTTCGGCGGCTTCTTGCTCTTCAGTGTATTGCTCGACTTGGTATTCGTATTCATCGACCAAGCTGGTAAGCAGTTCGTCCGAGGTTTGTGCTGGACCAAGCATGGCATAACTGCTGCCAATTTGGTCCTCGGCACGAGCGCGACGCGTGACACGATACAGCGAGTAGAGACACACCGTAAGGGTGAGGCTCATAATTAATAAGAAAAAGTAATCCACAGCGCCAAATTGCATTAAAGCCGCAACAGCGGGTGCACCAATAATCGAACCAATACCACCTACTTTGATAATTGCGCCGGTCGCACCTATCATCTGATCTTTCTCAAGGTAGTCGTTGGTATGCGCCATTCCCAAAGAGTAAAGTGGCATGACACAGGCGCCAAATAATGCGACGCAGAGATAAATAAGCCAGATAATCGACGCGTCCAGCTGAGCCAGAATGAGTGCCATCACCGAGCCTAGGCCGGCACAGACCGACATAATCACTCGTCGATCAAAGCGATCGGAAAGCAGCCCAATCGGTGCTTGTGCAACCATGCCGCCAAAAATGAACGACGCCATAAATAACGATACTTGGGTAATACTCAGACCAATATAGATGGCGTACATGGGGCCAATACCATAAAACATCGAGTAGCACGCCTGCATGATAAAGGCATTGACGATGCCAAGCGGCACCAATTTGAGCAAACTCCGAATAGGAACTTTTTTCGCTTCATGGGTTGTTGGCTCAACGGTAACGCTAATAAGTATCGGGATTAGTGCTAAGTTAATTAGCAATGCTACGAGTGCGAACGCCATAAACCCTGACGGGTCGGCAACCCCAAGTAGTAATTGGCCAGCGATCAGCCCCGCATAAATCAGCACCAGGTAAATAGAGAGTAAAGTACCTCGGTTTTTGTTGTCCGCCATGGTATTTAACCAACTTTCCACAATCACGAAAATCGCAGATATGGCAAAGCCGGTGATAAAACGCATAATGAACCACACCGTTGGCTCAACCCAAATTGCCTGAATCAATATGGATGCGGCGGCTAGTGCGGCGAGGCCGCCAAAAGCTCGAATATAGCCAACCCGACGAATATCTTTGGGAGCGCGTGTTGCACCGAACAAGAAGCCGATGAAATAAGCCGACATAATGATACCCGTGGTTAGGGTACCAAAGTTTTCGATCGTGGCGCGTAAACTTAGCAGAGTACTGGTCATGCCGACGCAGATGCCAATCAGGGTAATGCTAGAAAGTAGAGAGCTGATCGCGCGTAGCTGTTGCTTTAGCATAAGCTTAATCCTTGCTGGCAGAGGCTATATTGGAAGCACTAAAAAGTGGAAGAAGTGTAGCACGGATGCAAAATTAGCGAAACGCTAAGAGGTTATCCACAGCTTGTTACTTGCTCGCACTACGCGGCCTGTTTATGATGTACAAATAGAGAGAAAATGAGGCAGTTATGCAGCGACTGATGATCATCGTAGGTTTGGTTTTAATAGCAAGTTTTCTGCCGGTCCAGGCGGCGGACGAAACGACCGAACTCTATCAGCATCGAGTACAGGTGAATAGCCAAGCTGCGAGCGAGCGAGCGTCCGCTTTGCGAGATGCGTTGCAAGCCACGCTGCTTAAACTGACGGGCGACGATACGGTGATGGAGCACCCAGCGGTGCAGTCGGCCCTTGCCGATGTACGCGGGCTGTTGGTGCAGTACGGTTACCAGCAAGAAGAACAATTATGGCTGTGGGCACAATTTGATCAACCGCAAGTCGATCGTCTGATTCAGCAAGCTGGCTCTGGTATCTGGAGTAATGTGCGCCCGCGGTTACTGGTTTGGATGGTCGTTGAAGAAGAAGACCTTTCGCGCCAACTCATGGCAGCAGACAGTGAAGCCATTATCGTACAGCAACTAAGGAATGCAGCGCGTCGACGTGGTGTACCCGTACAATTTCCATTGCTCGATTTAAACGACACCATGACGGTGTCGGTGCTTGATGCATGGGCACGCTTTATGGATACCATCAATTTTGCCAGTAGTCGCTACAGCCCTGATGGCGTTGTGGTGATACGCGTTTATCAAACCGAACCTAGTGCAGAACAAACGGATAAATGGATGGCTGACTGGACCCTCAATCTTGGTCAATTGCGCTGGCAAGGTCAGGTTACTGGCATGGATAAAAGTGAGCTAGGTGCTAAAGCGATTAGCGCGCTGACTGCTGATCTCGCCGAGCGTTATCGCATCGGTAGTCAGTCAGATGTTTTGAATCGTTGGCAACTGACCATTCATGACCTTAAAACCCTGGAAGCGACAATTGCGGCAGAAAAGGTTTTAGCAAGTATCCCGGCGATTATCGACGTCCAATTACTCGGTTACGGTAATCACGCTGCGCGGTACGAATTAACAATGCAAGCAGACATCGCACGCATCCGGCAAGCCATTGATCTGAGTAAGCAGTTGCGCCCCATTGCGACCACATCGACCGATGAAGAATCAGCTAACTTAAGTGCAGACTATAGGTGGGTCGACCCGCAATGACGTTGCAGCAGTTACCACTTAATGTGCAGTTACCGGCAAACGAAACCTTTGCTACCCTGATATCCGGACCTAATGATGAAGCCATTCGGTTGGCCCGAGGTGATGAATTTGGCGAGCCCTCGTTACTCTATTTATGGGGGCGCGCTGGCGTTGGTAAAAGTCATTTGTTACATGCCACCTGTGCAGCCGCCCAAGAACAGGTCATGTATTTGCCCTTAGCAGAGCTGCGCGATACGGTCGCGGCGCAAGTTTTACGGGGCTTAGATGTGTACCCTTGGTTGTGCCTAGATGATATAGATGCGGTGATTGACGACGAAACATGGTGCTATGAACTCTTTGCGCTGTTGAATCGCATTCGAGATGCCCGTCAAAGTCGAGTCCTTATTACGGCGAATAGCTCGCCCGCACACTTAACCGCAGCGTATCCTGATGTACAATCGCGCTTAAGCTGGGGTGTTGTGGTACAGCTACATACCCTAGAAGACCAGGATAAAGTGAAGGCGTTGCAGGTACGCGCACAGGCGATGGGGCTTGAATTGCGCGATGACACCGCACAATTTATGGTACAACGGCTAGGGCGCGACTTGGTGAGCTTAATTCAGTGCTTAGAGCGCTTAGATAAAGCTTCAATCGCAGCTCAACGAAAACTCACCAAGCCTTTTATTAAAGCCGTTTTAGCTATCTAGTCTTTTCATCTTTTAACTTCTTCAAACCAAGCCCTAAAGCGCGCCCTTGATGGCGTGCATACAGCGTGCAGCCGGCGAAAGCTAAGGTCGCAAAGAGTAATTCGGCAGCCGCCCAGTAGCGTTGTTCCGGTGCAATATAGAGCATGGTCAGGCTGTGTAGGAAATACCACATCAGCACAAAATTTGCCCATGCATGAGTGTAAGGCTTACCCTTAACGATGCCGTACATCGGAAACAGTAAAGGCAACACCCAGAATAAACCACGAAACAGCAGCGACTGCTCACTGTGCGCCGTAGCGAACTGCCAAACAACCACACAGATAAAAAGGGCAAAATAACTGACCAGTGCAAGCCAGCGGTAGCGTTGAATTGCGGTGCTCATAACGATTTTGTTTCCTTCTGGGCTGCTAACCGCAGCGCTGTTCGCGCCACGCGACTGCCAAGCTCTTCCGCCAAACTAAGCTCATGTTTGCTGAGCCGTGAACCTGCCGCATGTTCAACATGAGACGCGCCATAAGGGGTGCCACCGGCGGTTGTTTGTTGTAATTCGGGCTCAGTGTAGGGAATTCCGAGTACTAACATGCCATGGTGCAACAGCGGCACTAACATCGAAAGCAGTGTGCTTTCTTGACCACCGTGCATTGAGCTACTCGAGGTGAAAGCTGCTGCTGGTTTATCGACCAGCACACCGCGCAACCATTCTCGCGACGTTTGCTCCCAAAACTTTTGTAAGCCACTGGCCATGTGGCCAAACCGCGTGGGGCTGCCCATGATAAGGCCATCACAGTCGGCTAAGTCGGTATTCGCAATAACTAGATCGCGCGAGCTGGCCGCGTCATCGTCGCTGTCGATGGTGCGCAGTAGCGGCTCTGCACCTGTTTTTCGGACGCCGTTTGCGATGGCGTCGGCCAACTGCTGTGTGCTGCCGCTGCGGCTATAATAGAGAATGACAATCGTTGCCGGAGTCGCCACTTAGAGGATCTCCTCAACGGCTTCCGGTGGACGCCCTAACCGAGCGTGCTCACCCTTAATAACAACGGGACGCTCAATCAGTTTAGGATGCTCCACCATAGCCGCAATGAGCTTGTCTTCGTCATTCTCATCTTTAAGTTGTAACTCTTTGTAGGCGTCTTCTTTAGAGCGCATCAACTCGCGTGCTGACACGAACCCAAGCTTGCGCAAAAGGTCTTTGATATCGTCCGCTGAAAGGGCTTCTTTCAGGTACTCAAAGATCTGCGGTTGAATCCCTTTAGCTTCTAGCAGAGCAAGGGTTTGGCGGCTTTTTGAACAGCGAGGGTTGTGAAAAATAGTAACTTCAGACATGCTAGCTTCCTTTGAGATACTCGATTGTGAGATAGCATAAGGGAATCAGTATGTATTGTCGATTTTTGTCAGTCGCTGGCGCAGTGCTTGTTGCCGGGCTGTTAACAGCATGTTCACCAAGTGCGGACTTTCATACCAACCAAGGTGAGCAATATCATTGGCAAGACTTAGAGGGTGACTATGTGATCGTCAATTATTTTGCCGAATGGTGCGCACCTTGCCTGCGAGAGCTTCCAGAATTGAATCATTTTTATCAACAGCACGGCCATCGGGCTAAACTTTTTGGCGTAAGCTTTGATGGTTTGAGCAACGAGCAACTGGCCCAACTACGTGACGACCACGGAATCGAGTTTCCGTTGATCTTAAACCAGCCCCCGGCACAATTGCCGTTTGCTTCGCCGACCATGTTACCCGCAACTTATGTGGTAACTCCTGCGGGCGAGGTGAAAGGCCCCTTGCTTGGTGAGCAAACCGAGCAGAGTTTACTCAAAGCCATTGGCGTGCACTAAATTAGCTAAGTTTTTCCAGCTGTCGTTTGAGCGCCATAAGCTGCTCGATGCGGGCTTGTAATCGGCGCTGTTCAAGGGTACTCGAACTCTGTCGATGGGCATTGTGGAGGCTATTAATCGCCTGATCAAACTGACCATACAATGCAAGTAATTCGGCACGGGTTTCGTGCATACCGCTGGTGTCGCCGCGCTTTTGGTAAGCATCGACCAATAGTGACATCGCGGTGACGCTTTTAGGCTCTCGCACTAAATAGTCACGTAACAGCTGTACCGTAAGGTCGAGTTGACCCGCTTGCATCGCTGCATTAGCAAAGTTCAGGGTGACCGTTTGTTCGTTTGGCATCCGTTGATAGGCCTGCTCAAGCATCGACAGTGCGGAGTCATAATCTTGCAAGGCCAAGAAGATATCGGTCTGTACATCTAAATAAAAAGTATTGTAGGGATCTTTTTCTAGCAGTGGCGCGAGTGTCTCAGCGGCCGCTTGTGGTTGCTCTGAGTCGAGTAGGGCAATCGCTAGCCCATATTGCGCAGCGGTGGCGATCGTCTGATTGGTGTCGGTCATGTCGTTGCGAGCGGCGGTGGCATTATAAGTTTTGGTGTGTCGCACCATGACCCGATATTTGGCGAGCCAAAATGCAAGCTCGTCGCGTTGACCTTGATTTGGACGGCGCATACGTTCAGCGCGAAGACGTGTATCGGCAATGCGTGACTCGCTTAATGGGTGAGTTAGCAGCATTTCTGGAGGTTTACTGGCGTAGCGGTATTTTTCCGCGAGTCGACCAAAAAAGTCCGGTGCCCCCATTGGGTCAAAGCCGGTTTCCGCCAGAATGGTAATACCAATCCGGTCAGCCTCTTGCTCGAACAGTCGTGTGTAATTAATACTGCGCTGTTGCATGCCTGCCATACTGGCAGAAATAGCTGCCATACCGAGTTCTGGGTTGACGATGCCCAATAAGATCGAGCCTAGCATGGTGGCCAAGGCTGTAGGGCCACTGCGCTGCATTGCGTCCATATTACGTACAATGTGGCGCTGCGACACGTGTGCAATTTCGTGCGCGAGCACCGATGCAAGTTCAGACTCGTTACGAGTTTCAGCAATTAAACCAGTGTTGACACCGATATGGCCGCCAAAGAAAGCAAACGCATTAATCTGGTTTTGATTCACCCAGAAAAATTTAAACGGAAAGTTTACGTCGTTTGCGTTACGAACTAAGCGTGTTCCCACATCGTGCAGGTAGGCATTTAAAACCGGATCACCCAACACTGGCGCAGACGCACGAATTTGGCGCATGTACATTTCGCCGACCGCTAACTCGCGCTCGATCGACATAATGCCACCACCGGCGGTACCAATATCCGGTAAACGTGTTTGTTGCGCAGCGGCGCTAGCCGCTGAAAGGGCAAACAATAAAGCGATGGCAAGGGTCGCTAAACGCGACAACAACGAGTACAACATATAGTTACCTAACAGCTACGGCATCTTGATAGAGTTCACTATAGGTAAAAGGTTCCCACATTTGAATAGTTTAAATTGTATAATCTGGTGGAACACAGCTATCATGATGCTCATACACCTTTAGCACGGAGATGTCAGCGCAATGTGGGACTATCTTAAAGCCTGGTACCAACGAAAGTTTTCTGACCCAGACGCAATTACACTGTTCCTACTGATTTTAGCGTTGTTTCTCATCATCGTTTTTTTTGGCGCCATTTTAGCGCCGATTTTGGTTGCGGTGGTGTTAGCGTACTTGTTGGATTGGCCGGTGCAACGGTTACAACGTTTGGGCGTCACTCATCTGGTGTCAGTGTTTTGCGTTTTCACGCTGTTCATTGCCTTCAATGTGTTACTTATCTTCTTTTTTGTGCCGGTGATTTGGCAGCAGAGCGTGACCCTTATTGGTGAGCTACCGCAGATGATCAGCCAACTACGGGTGCTGTTAAACCGCTTGCCGGAAATGTTTCCGGGCTACATTAGCGAAACCAATATTCACCATATCGTCGACAACCTCAATCAACGTTTGGTGGTGTTCGGTGAGAGTCTCATTAGTCAGTCGTTGAGTCGACTGGTGGGTATTATGGCGCTACTGATTTACTTGATTGTGGTGCCGCTGCTGGTGTTTTTCATGCTGAAAGACAAACGTCAGTTAGTCGACCATCTAAGCCGGTCATTGCCGGCGAATCGTCGCTTGATTTCTCAGGTGAGCGACGAAATGAATTTACAAATAATGAATTACATTCGCGGCAAAGCGCTCGAGGTGGTCATTGTTGGTGGCTTTACCTATATCGGCTTTGCCTTATTTGGTTTGCAGTACGCAGCATTGCTAGCGGTATTAGTCGGTTTATCAGTGCTGATCCCCTACATCGGTGCGGCCGTGGTGACCTTGCCTGTGGCATTGGTGGCATTGTTCCAGTTTGGTTGGAGCGCGATGTTTGCGTATGTGATGATCACTTACTTGATTATTCAAGCGCTGGACGGAAATCTATTGGTGCCGTTGTTGTTTTCAGAGGCGGTCAGCTTGAATCCGGTTTATATTATTGCCGCTGTGCTTGTGTTTGGCGGGCTCTGGGGCTTTTGGGGCGTGTTTTTCGCCATCCCGTTGGCGAGTTTGGTCAAAGCGATCATTACAGCACTTTCTGCCAGTGAGCCGATTCCTCCTACTTCTTAGAAGAAATCGGCGGCTAGCATCTATTGAGCTGAGGCAAGTTCGTCGAGCACTACTTGATGGTGATCTTTTGTTTTAAACTTGTCGAACACTTTGGCGATGGTGCCGTCTTGATTGATGAGAAAACTCATTCTGTGAATGCCATCGTACTCGCGGCCCATGAACTTTTTCAGTCCCCAGACGCCAAAGCCTTCGGCAACGGCATGGTCTTCATCGCTTAACAGTGTAAAGTTGAGCTCATCCCGTTCGGTAAATTTAGCTAAACGCTTGGGGGCATCAGGACTAATGCCGACGGTAACAACATTATGTTTTTCCAGTTCTTGCTGATGGTCACGCAGTTGCTGGGCTTGCACTGTGCACCCGGGGGTCATCGCCTTGGGGTAAAAGTAAACCAAAACTTTGCCTTGTTTTAATAGTTCTGACAGTGCGACCTGCTGTTCGTTGGCATCATTTAACGTAAACTGTGGCGCTTTATCGCCAGCTTTTAATGTGTTCATAAGTGTCCTTAGTGAGTTGCAGGTGAAAAAGCTCGTTGCGTTGCCTATCTTAAGCAAACAAATTAGGGAACGCAAAGGCGTCAGCCCTTGTCTTTATAACCGTACAAAAGTACCATTGTCGCCTTAAAAAGGATCAGGAGCAGTAATGTTAACAGGTAGTATCGTCGCATTAGTTACGCCTTTTACTGAGCAGGGCAACGTTGATTACAGCGCTCTGGCAAGCCTTGTCAATTGGCATGTAGAGCAGGGGACCGACGCAATTGTTGCGATGGGAACCACAGGCGAATCAGCAACCATGAGTCATGATGAGCATATTATGGTCGTCAGTGCGATATGTGAGTTGGCCGATGGGCGCCTTCATGTCATCGCCGGTAATGGCTCGAATGCGACGTCAGAAGCGGTGCATCTCACCGAGCGTATGGCACACTTACCACTCGCTGGCTTCCTCAACGTTAACCCTTACTATAATAACCCCTCAAGACGCGGTCTCATGGAGCACTATCGAGCCTGCTGTAGTGCCAGTGACTTGCCACAGTTATTGTATAATGTGCCAAGTCGAACGGGCGCGGACATGACCCCTGATCTGGTCGCCGAGCTTGCCGAAATTCAAACCATTGTCGGTATCAAAGAAGCTTCGGGAGATGTTAGCCGAGTCGCTGAATTGCGCAAACTTTGTGGCAGTAACTTTATTTTACTCAGTGGTGACGATAGCTCGAGTTGTGATTTTCTATTAGAAGGTGGCAACGGTGTGATCAGTGTGACGGCAAATTTAATGCCGGCGCAAATGAAAGAAATGGTGACGGCAGCTTGCACCGCTCATCACCAACGAGCGAAACAGCTCGACGCCGAAATGCAAGCGGTACATACCGCTATGTTCGCGCAAGCTAACCCTATTCCAGTTAAGTGGGCGTTAGGATGCATGGGCAAACTTGAACCGAATTACCGGTTGCCAATGACGGCTCCGGAACTTCCGCAACAACAACATATCGAACAAACATTAAAACAAGCTGGATTAATAAGCGCGGAGCACGAATGAAATTTTCTCAAATTGGAATTTTTTGCATTACCTCACTGGCCCTATCGGCCTGTAGCTTTACCCCTCGTGAGCAGGCTGAAGGAGGTTTTGACTACACCAAAGCTGAGCTTTCAGAGCCGGTTAAGCCAGCACCAGGCAAGCAATTACCTACGCCAACGAACCGGTTTGCAGTACCCGAGACCAAAACAGACGGTGCCATCGGTAAGAATATAAATATTATTGCCCCCGTTCTAGTAAGAGCAACCGCTGCGGGTAGCCGTCCCAACCAAACTATTGGTATGACCGCAGTCGACTTCTCTGAGTTAGAAGGCATGGATGACTTGCCTAGTTTTACTTGGCAAGAGGTGAAGGAAACTCTGAGCCGCAAGGGCATTAGTATTACTGAAGAAGTCGCCGAGCAACGATTAGTAACGGGCTGGCATAGCCAGCGGTTAGAAGTCGGTGAAGACGAAAAAGAAGTGGTTATTGAACGGCGCTATGAAGTCAAAATGGACGTGCCTAACCACCGCCGTTTAGTTACCTTGCAGGTTGATTTAATTGATAAACGAGAGTCTGGTCCTGGTCGCGGAGTGCTCCCTGCCGGCGTGGCTGATAACAACGCTGAAGCGGCGTTACTCAATAATATGATCAACGAAATAGCCATTCGCCAACAAGGTATTTTCAAAGCGGCTGAAGAGGCTGCAGTGGTTAATGTCGAGCCGAGCTTTAACGATGATGGCTTTCCAGCCTACAAGGTTGATATTGGCTTTGATACTGCGTGGCCATTAATGGCAGATGTGATTGAAAATCTTGGCTTTGAAATTGAAGACTTAAATCAAAGCAAAGGCATGTATTACACCAACTACCTGAACGACACCGGCTTTAGTTTAGCGTTCTGGAACTCACGCAGTGAGGGCAAACTCGATTTGCCAGATGGTGATTACCAAATCAATATTAAAGGTGATGATGACGAATCGACCATTACCATCTTTAGTGGTGACCAACCTCTAACCGCAGCGGATATTGATCGTTTATATGGTCCGATTGCGGCTGAAATTCGTCGGCGTAGCGCGCTGTAATTGTTGAATTAGCTGGAGATCCTGCTGCTCATGGAAAAACGTACTGAATTGTATCGAGGTAAGGCCAAAACTGTTTATACAACAGATGACCCGGAACGTTTGATTCTGCATTTTCGTAATGACACCTCAGCGTTTGACGGCGAAAAGGTCGAGCAGCTTGAGCGTAAGGGAATGATCAATAATAAGTTTAATAACTTTATTATGGCCAAGCTAGAAGCCGCTGGTATCGCCACCCAAACGGACAAAGTACTCAGTGAAACTGAAACCTTGGTGAAGCGTCTAGACATGATCCCCGTTGAGTGTGTGGTGCGAAACTATGCCGCTGGTAGTTTGGTGCGTCGTTTAGGTGTTACCGAGGGACAGGAGTTAACACCCGCGACCTTTGAGTTGTTTTTAAAAGATGATGCGTTGCATGATCCAATGATCAACGAATCTCATGCGGTTGTTTTTGGTTGGGCTACTGCTGAACAGCTGGCACAAATGAAGACCTTAACCGGTCGCGTCAATGAGGTGTTGAAACAACTTTTTGATGACGCTGGTATGCTGTTAGTCGACTTCAAACTGGAGTTTGGTGTCGATGCCAACGGAACCATTGTACTCGGTGATGAGTTCAGCCCCGACGGCTGCCGCTTATGGGATAAAGAAACCCGTAAAAAGCTTGATAAAGATCGTTTTCGTCAGGGGCTTGGCGGTGTTGTTGAGGCGTATGAAGAAGTTGCTCAACGACTTGGTGTCAGCCTCTAGTCGTGCTTCTTTGACGAATCGTCGTCATGCTCAGAATGCCGTTGCTTTAGCGACGGCATTTTCATTTTTGCGGTGTGTTTTAACAACATCAAATTGCCAATGACCACACCGAAAACGATCAATAAAATTAGCCAAAAAGCCATTCACTATCCTCCTGCTCTTCAGTTGCGCTGCAAATAGTATCTATGTAACGCTCTTTTAAGCTAGCTAAGCAATCGAGAACATAGTCTTTACCGGTGATGTCAGCGTTGCTGATAACGTGCTGTAATACATCTAAGGTGAGTTGTTGGTGGGCCTGATGCGCTGCCGCGCGATAGCTTAGATGCCAAGGTTCAGCGGCAATGCCACCACGATAGCGACGGTAGGGGAAGAAAAAACCAAAGTCGCCGGCATGACGTTGTAACCAAAGCGCTAATTCATGGCATGGGCCACCTTCCGAGTATTCCTCTGGCACCAGTTCCAACTTACGCTGGCCAGAGCTAAACGGACGCGGGTCATAGACATCAAGATCAGTCCCCCAGTGGTGTCGGCTGGCGCCTGGAAGCGCCGACCAGGTCATGATAGCTTCGACGATTTCACCGGTTGCTAAACTGGCAAAGTCGAGTTGCGCTCCAGCACTGGTATAAAGTGGTGCGTTCCCTGAAAACTTACGATTCCATATAACCCGTTGGCGCTCAAAATCACGAAAGCCTGAAGCAATATCAAGGCCCAAGCCTGCTGCTGTTGCGGCCGCATGCATAGCCTCATAGGCAGCGAACGCTTGGCTTTGTAGTTTAACGCTAGAGCGGCAGAGTGGGTGGCTTACCACATGACTCGATGCCCGGCCGGTGAGCTCATCTGTCGTTAACATAGTAATTGCTCCAATACAGCTTCGTAGATGGCACTAAGTTCGGCTAAATCGTCGATAGCAACGCGTTCATCTATTTTGTGGATAGTGGCGTTGACTGGGCCCAGTTCGATCACTTGCGCGCCCGTAGGCGCAATAAAACGACCATCGGAGGTGCCACCTGCCGTTGAAAGTTCGGTCCAGCGGCCCGTTACTTGATGAATTGCCTGGGTCGTCGCTCGAATTAGCTCGCCCTCGGCGGTTAAAAACGGGTTGCCATTTAATTTCCAGTCTAGCGCATAATCGAGCTGGTGTGCGTCTAGTATTGCGGTAACGCGAGCTTTTAATTGTTGCGCGGTGGACTCGGTGCTGAAGCGGAAATTAAAGCTGATGTTTAACTCACCGGGAATAACGTTGCCTGCACCGGTACCGGCCTGGATTGTTGAGATCTGAAAACTCGTTGCCGGAAATGCGGCGTTACCCTGGTCCCATTCTGTGGCGGTCAAAACAGCCAGCGCGGGAGCCGCTCGGTGCACCGGGTTATCTGCTAAATGAGGGTAGGCTACGTGGCCTTGAACACCAAACAATGTCAGCTCACCGGACAGTGAACCACGGCGCCCGTTTTTAACAACATCGCCTAGGTACTCAGTGCTCGAAGGCTCGCCCACCAAGCACCAGTCTATCTTTTCATTACGTGCTTCTAGGGTCTCTACAACTTTTGGCGTGCCATTAATGAAGGGGCCCTCTTCATCGCTGGTGATCAGAAAGGCAATACTACCTTTGTGGTTGGGAAATCGCTGGGTAAAGCGTTCCACTGCGACCACCATCGCCGCGATGCTACCTTTCATATCCGCCGCGCCGCGGCCGAATAAATATCCCTCACTGCGGGTGGGAGTGAAGGGGGGAAACCGCCATGCCTGCTCAGGGCCAGCAGGAACAACATCAGTATGCCCAGCGAAACAAAATACCGGGCCTGAATTGCCTTTGCGTGCCCATAGGTTGGTGGTATCGACGAACACCATCGTTTCTAGCTCGAAGCCTAGGGCCTGCAGACGTTGACCGATAATCTCTTGGCAACCAGCGTCGTTGGGTGTAACCGACGCTCGCGCGATGAGTTGTTCGGCGAGCTGGACTACGGTTTCAGCCGCTGCCGATAGACTCATAGTTCCAGCGCTCGTTGCCAGTCTGCTGATTTAAAACCAACTAAAGTTAGTTGTTCGCGGGTTAACACTGGGCGCTTCATTAAGGTTGGAAAGCGTTGGAGTAATTGCACCGCAATGGTATCGTCGAGTAACTGTTTTTCTTCATCAGACAGCTCGCGCCAACTAGTGCTGCGTTTATTGATTAACTTGTCACGCCCCACTTGTGTAACCCAATCCTGCAACGTCTCAAGTGGTAATGGTTGCTCACGGACATCGTGGAAGTCATAATCAACCGCATGGTCATCAAGAAAGCGACGAGCTTTACGAACGGTATCGCAATTTGGGATACCAAAAACAGTAATGGTCATAATAGTCTCTGTAAAATTTAACGGATGAGTCGAACTGCCGTTGCATTGTGACAAAAGCGCTGTGGATTCTCCACAGTTTGTGTGGATAACTCTGTGGGTTAGCTGCTGTGAAGTATATAAGAAGCTGAAAATTAAGGGAAAATACCTTTGGTTGAAAGTTAACCAGGTTGATCGAAAGCTGATCTGTCAAGCATTATTAAAGGAAATTTAATGGCACATTCGCTATGGCATGTTTTACAAAGTGGTCAAAAGTATGCGGCGATTTGGCCGCATCATGCGGTTGTTGCTGCGATGACAGAAACGCGGGTCGTGCCGGCAGTAAAGTTTGCGGCACAGTGGATGCCGGCTGTGGCCGTGGTGAACTTCTTAGTACAGTGGCAATGGTTAGGCAGTGCGATGTTAGCTCAGGCTGTTGTGAGCTCGCTTTTCATGCTATCTCTGCCGATTCAGGGGTGGGTTTGGCTTGGCCGCAGAGCCTTAAGTGAACTCGAACCTAGCTTGCATCAATGGTATTTGGAGTTAGCGCAAAAACTCGGCGTGCAACCTCGCAACAAGCCCACACGAATGGACTTGGCAAAACTGATCCGCCGAGCTCTAGCCGAACTACCGCCCGATCAACATTAAAGTTTGAATTCACTCCATATAGGCGCGTGATCTGAAGGCTTTTCAATGCCGCGCAACTGGTAGTCGATACCCGAGTCGACAAGCTTTGCCGCCAGCTTTTCAGTGGCTAAAATGAGGTCGATGCGCAGTCCACGATTATCGTTAAAGCCTTTCGACCGATAATCAAACCAGCTGAATTGGTCGATGACGTCTGGGTGTTGCAACCGATACGTATCAACTAGCCCCCAGTTCATAAGGGTATTAAGCCACTCGCGTTCTTCAGGAAGGAAGCTACACTTGCCTGTTCTCAGCCAGCGTTTCGCGTTATCCGGCCCAATTCCAATATCGCAGTCTTGATGAGATATATTCACATCACCCATCACCACAACCGGTTGGCTGGGGTCGAGGTCCTGATTGAGATAACTCATTAAGTCGGCATAAAACTTTTCTTTTGCCGGGAACTTCAGCGGGTGGTCGCGACTTTCACCCTGTGGAAAGTAGCCATTTAAGATGCGTACGCGGGTGCCATCATCTAAGCAAAGATCGCCCATAATCATTCGCCGCTGTGCGTCTTCTTCATCGCCTGGAAAACCGAACTGCGGATTTTCTAACGGCTTTTTACTCAACATAGCAACGCCGTAATGGCCTTTTTGCCCGTGGAAAATAACGTGATACCCAAGTGCTTCAACATCAGCGAGAGGAAATTGGTCGTCGTGCACTTTCGTTTCCTGCAGACCGATCACGTCGGGTTGGTGCTTTTCGATGAGTGCTTGTAGTTGGTGAAGTCGAGCTCGAATTCCATTGATGTTAAACGAAATGAGTTTCATAACAGCTTATTTCCCATAGCATTGAATTAGCATTGAAGTGACAAATCAAGAATCATTGCCAAGCATACCAGAACCCTTAAATAGGTGCGATAGTGAGCCAGTGTCGAGGGTGTCGTGGCGCGATGTTTTGGGTATACTGGCAGTTATTAATTGAAAAGTATCAATGACAGGACACAACGCTGATGGCAACCGATTGGTTGCAGTTACGCGCCGGAGAGCGTGCGTGGTTGCAGATAAAAGAACAAGGGTTAAATGAAAACGCAGTGAAGTTGCTAATGGGCGCATCAGGAGGACCAAAATGGTTTATTCTGCAAGGTTTAGATCGCTACCTATTTGGCGAGTTCTTTGCCCAGCGACAAACGCCTCTTGACCTATTAGGTACCTCCGCGGGAGCGTGGCGCTTTGCTGCGTTGGGGCAACAAGACCCGGTTGCAGCTAGTGAACTCTTTAGTCGTTTGTATAGCACACAAACCTACAGTGCCAAGCCTGATGTAAATGAAATCACCAACGAAGCTAGGAAGCTTTTAAACGAGTATATTCCTGATGATGCGGTACACGATATTTTGCGCCAAGAGCGCTTTCGGCACCACTGGATCGTCGCTCGCTGTCGTGGCCTAACAAGCTCCGAGGGCAAACGCCAGTTGTTCGGGTTACTTACGTCGGCGGCGGCAAACTCAGTTAAGCGCAGTTGGCTTGGAAAGTTTTACGAGCGAGTGATATTTCATCATCCAGCGTCCTCTGCCAGCTTTACCGAGCACTGGAACGACTTACCAACTTTGTATGCAACTCTATCGTCGGATAACTTTAAAAAAGCATTGTTAGCGACAGGCTCGATTCCTCTGGTGCTCGAAGGAGTGCGTGACATTCCTGGCGCGCCACCTGGCATCTACCGTGATGGTGGCGTCACTGATTATCATTTTGACCTTGATTTAAGCCACGTTGATGGGTTGGTGCTTTATCCACATTTCCATCATGAAGTGATCCCGGGCTGGTTTGACAAACGCAACAAAAAGCGCCGAACAACCGGGCGTCAGTGGCCAAATGTGATCCTTTTAACCCCAACGCAAGAATTTATTGATGCATTACCATTTGGCAAAATCCCTGACCGCACTGACTTTGCTAAACTTGATGCCGAGCAACGCTTAAAATACTGGCAGCAAGCGATCGAGCAAGGGAAGTGGATGGCAGATCAACTGCATGAGTGGATTGCCACGGATAAAATTCGCGACAAAGTAGAACTTTGGACATAACTTGAATGAGGTAAAGAATGGACTATCGTGGTTATGCTGGATTCTCCCACGCTCAAAAAGACAAAGTTGGCGTGCTAATTACAAACTTAGGTACTCCAGACGCACCGGATACCCCTTCGTTACGACGTTATTTAAAAGAGTTTCTATCGGACCCTAGAGTGGTTGAGGTTCCGCGTTTGCTATGGTGGCTGATTCTAAATGGCGTTATTTTGCGTATTCGGCCGAGACGATCTGCGGCAGCGTATAAAACTGTATGGACCGAGCGCGGTTCGCCACTTTTGTTTCATACAAAAGATCAAGCGGACAAGCTGCAACAGGCATTAGCGCAAGACTATGGCGACGATGTAGTTGTGCGCTTCGCAATGCGTTACGGCTCGCCAGCGATGGCCGACGTGCTAGATGAGATGCTAAGCTCGGGCGTTCGCAAATTGGTGCTGCTTCCCCTTTATCCACAATATTCTGGGGCAACTTCAGGGTCGACCTTCGATGCTCTCGCGCAGGACTTTTTAAAGCGTCGCTGGCTACCAGATTTAAGATTTATCAGTCATTATGCCGACGATAGTGGTTACATCGACGCATGTGCCGCGCAAATCGAAGCATTTTGGCAGCAACATGGAAAACCAGAAAAGCTGATTTTTTCCTATCATGGTGTGCCGAAAAAGTATCTGACGCAGGGCGACCCCTATCATTGTCAGTGTCATAAAAGTTCGCGTTTAATTGCCGAAAAGCTAGGGTTAGGTAAGGATGATTACTTAACCACATTTCAATCGCGGTTTGGCCGTGAAGAGTGGTTAAAGCCGTATACGGATAAAACGTTACAAGAATTACCAAGCTTGGGCGTGACTAATATTCAGGTATTCTGTCCCGGGTTTAGCGCCGATTGCCTAGAAACGATTGAAGAAATCGGTGAAGAAAATCGCGAGTACTTTATCGAAGCCGGTGGGAAGAAATATGCCTATATTCCCGCGCTAAATGCCACGCCTGCGCATATTGAAGCGCTCGCTGCCTTGGTTAAACGCGAGCTGCACGGCTGGCAGTTGTCGCATCACGAAGCGGAACGGCAGCAACAAGCAACGGCCCGAGAACAGAACTATGGCAAATTGACGAACTGAGATAGGGTTCATCGGTTACAGAGGAGCTGCGAAGGCGGTGAAAGATGGAAAGGCACAAGGACGGTTAGCGCAAGCAGTCGCGCCTTTGCAAGCTGAGCATCAAGGCCATAGCGGAACAGTCCCTCTGGTTGATGCGCGCGAAGCATTTGCGGCTCGAGTGACGCTTGCACGGCAAGCGGAATATCAACTCGACCTACAATATTATATTTGGCGCAAAGACATCACCGGTACCTTGTTGTTTGAAGAGTTGCATGAAGCGGCAGACCGCGGCGTTAAGGTGCGCCTGTTGCTTGATGACCATAATACTGCGGGGTTAGATGCCTTGCTGATTGGGCTTCAGCAACATCCGAATATCGAAGTTCGTTTATTTAATCCGTTGAAATTAAGACGGCCGCGGTTTCTAAATTATCTGTTTGACTTCCGACGTGTGAATCGCCGGATGCACAATAAATGCTTCATTGCCGATGGTAGCGTGGTTATTAGCGGGGGCCGCAATATCGGTGATGAATATTTTGGTGCCACCAGCGATATTCTCTTTGCCGACCTTGATGCTTTATTAATCGGCCCCGTGGTTGAGGCAGTGCAGAATGACTTTGAACGCTACTGGACGTCAACCTCGGCAGTACCGCTGGATAAGCTTTTTACCCTAACAAAGCCGCAAGAATTATCTGCACTCAAGCAAGTTGCCGCGCGGTATAAACAGAATCCCAAGGCGCAGGCCTATGTTAAGGCTATCGATGAGCTGCCCTTTGTGCAGCAACTACAACGCCAGGAGATAAAAGTCTATTGGTCGGAAACTCAGTTAGTGAGTGACTCACCGGCCAAAGCACTGGGCCGCGCCAGACCGCAACAAATGATTCCACACCAACTGCAGCAGGCGATAGGAACGCCACAATCACATGTCACCTTGGTGTCGCCTTATTTTGTGCCGACCAAAAACGGGGTGAAAGAGCTTATCGCCATGGCGAAACGGGGGGTTCAGATCATCATTCTCACCAACTCGTTAGCCGCAACCGATGTTGCGGTCGTTCATGCCGGCTATGCAAAGTGGCGCCGCAAGTTGCTACGCCATGGCATTCAACTTTTTGAGCTGCAAAAATTATCACCTTTGGCGCGGCGGCAACAGCGAAAGGAACGACGTCAACGATTGAAAGGTAAAGAGCGGTTTGGTAGCTCGGCGTCGAGCTTACATGCAAAGACATTTATGGTGGACTTAACCCGCGTTTTTGTCGGCTCATTGAACTTTGATCCACGTTCGGCGGCAATTAATACGGAGTTAGGTTTTGTCATGCATAGTCGAGATCTGGCGCTGAAAATTGAACAGGCCATTGTACAAACATTGCCCCATTATGCCTATCAATTACGTCTAATAAAGAATAAGGTGGTTTGGGTAGAACGTTTAGGAAAGCAGCGGACCTATTACCGCTCAGAGCCTGGAGCTTCCATTTGGCGGCGTTTAGCAGTGCGGATTCTTGAACGTTTACCCATCGAGCGACTATTGTAGCTACGGATCCACAGCAGGGGGAGGGCCCATGCGCTTAACGTTTTTAGGCGGAAGTGAAACCGTCACAGGCTCCAAATACCTGTTAGAGACCGACACTACCAGAGTATTGATCGACTGCGGGCTCTTTCAGGGCTACAAGTGGTTGCGTAAACGTAACCGCCAACCTTTGCCGCTGGCCATTGAGAATGTCGATGCGATTGTTCTGACCCATGCCCATCTTGATCATTCTGGCTTCACCCCAGTACTTTATAAACATGGCTTTCGGGGCCCAGTTTATACGCATTATGGCACCCTTGGCTTATGCCAAATTTTATGGCCCGACAGTGGCCGTATTCAAGAAGAAGACGCAAAGTTTTATAAGAAGCACGGCTTAAGTCGCCATACCGATCCGCAACCACTCTACGATGAAGCAACAGCCGAAGAAGCATTGCGTCTTATGCAGGGGGTTGAGTTCGAGCAAGTATTTCGGGTCGGGGATATCGAGTTGCGCTTGCAACCGGTTGGACATATCGTCGGGGC
This sequence comes from Pseudidiomarina piscicola, assembly GCF_902806985.1. GTDB lineage: Bacteria > Pseudomonadota > Gammaproteobacteria > Enterobacterales > Alteromonadaceae > Pseudidiomarina > Pseudidiomarina piscicola. Next base: position 750,605 of record NZ_CADCXY010000001.1, on the reverse strand, counting down.
GGCCTCGATAATTGCCGAACACAACGGCGTGCGCATTGGTTTTAGTGGTGATGTGGGGCGTCCTAACGATATTCTTATGCGTCCGCCAAAGCCACTTCCAGAGGTCGATTACTTGCTGTTAGAGTCGACCTATGGCGACCGTCGCCATGATGATGAAGACCCGTGGCAGCAGCTCGCAGATGTAGTGAACGAAACAGCGGCCGCAGGCGGGGTGCTGATGATCCCTAGTTTTGCTGTAGGGCGCGCGCAGCTTCTGCAGCATATGCTTGTTTCGATGATGAATGAAGGCAGAATACCGCGGCTACCGATTTTCTTAGATAGCCCGATGGCTATCCGTGTGTCTGATGTTTATCACCAGCAGCATGCGTACCATCGCTTAACCAATGCCCAGTGCAGTGAATTTGAACAAACTATTATCTATACCCAGGGTGTCGAGGCATCTAAGCAGATCGCTTCCCAACGGGCGCCCCATATCATTATTGCTGGCAGTGGCATGGCAACAGGCGGAAGAATACTGCATCACTTTAAACACTGGCTCGGTGATTATCGGAGTACCGTTTTATTTAGTGGGCACCAGGCCGGGGGAACCCGAGGTGCTAAAATGGTGCAGGGGGTTGAACGGATCAAAGTTCATGGGCGGTGGCTGCCAGTAAAAGCCAAAGTTCGCCAGCTCGATGGGTTATCCGGACACGCGGATTATTGCGAACTGGAACAATGGTTACGAGACTCGGCATTAACCGACAAGACTAAAATCTATCTGGTTCACGGTGAACCCGATGCATTAGAAGCAATGTCGGATTATCTCAAACAGAAGACCCGTTACGAGGTACATATTGCGGGTTACCGGCAGGTTTTACACTTTTAGTGGTTAGGGTTGGCTACTTCCGGTTTAGGCATTAGGCAACTAGCAGCATGACGACAGCCGTGGTAATAACAGCCAATAAAACATTAAGTACCAATCCTTCCCGTGCCATCTCTTTAACGGTAATGCGTTCTGAAGAAAACACAATCGAATTGGGTGGGGTGGCGACAGGCATACAAAATGCCGAGCTACAGGCGATGGTTGCCGGTATCATCAGTAGGGCTGGGGGCACTTCGAGTGCAACCGCTGCAGCGGCCATAATCGGCATCAGTAGCGTCGCCGTAGCGGTGTTTGAAGTGACTTCGGTGAGAAACGACACACTGATGGTTAAACAAAAGACCAGAAGCCAAATGGGAAGCCCTCGTAGTCCGCTGAGAGCGTCGCCAATCAACACGCTTAAACCACTACTAATAAACCCTTGGGCCAAGGCAATACCGCCGGCGAAGAGGAGTAATATACCCCAGGGTATTTGACTTGCTTGAGTCCAGGTGAGTAATTGCTTGCCGCGATTATCTCTAATAATGAACATCGCAATAACTCCGGCAATTGCGATACTTGCGTCACCAAGGTAGGTGAAGCCGGTCCATGCCGCCCAACCACCGAAAGGTGTGGTACGGGTGATCCACAGAGCCACCACTATGCCAAAAACCAGCAGTACACGTTTTTCGGCGCTCTGCATAGGTCCGGGCGTGTCAATATGTAGTTCGATGTTAGTTGAAACCTTACGTGCTAACCACCAGGCCATTATGGGCAGGCTTACCACCACTAACGGAAGCCCAATGGCAAACCATTCTGTAAACCCGAAGGGGCTGCCTATACTTGCTTCGTAGACCGATGCAAAGATCAAGTTAGGGGGTGTTCCTACTAACGTCGCGACGCCGCCGATTGATGCAGAGTAGGCAAGTCCGAGCAGCAAGGCACGCTGAAAGTGAGCATCATCACAGGCGTCAGCCAAAGCTAAGGCAACGGGCAATAGTGCAAGTACTGCTGCGGTATTTGAAATCCACATAGATAACAAAGCGGTGGCAAGCATAAAGGCAAATAACATACGTTTGCCATGACCATTGCCAATCGAGTGCACTAAAGTTAACGCAAGTCGTCGATGAACGCCGCTTAGCTCCACCGCCTTAGCCAACATAAAAGCTGCCATAAACAGCCAAATAATTGGGTTGCCTAAAGCGCTTGAGACCTCGTTGAGTGGGGTAACGGCACCTAATGGCAGCAATACAAAGGGCAAGAGCGATGAAGCGGGTAAAGGAAGCGCTTCAGTGATCCACCACCAAGCCACCCAAACGGTGGTTGCGAGAGTCCATGCTGGCGCATGAGAAAATCCGGCGATGGACTGAGCCAATAAATAAACGGTTAAAGCCGCTAGTGGCGCTAACGCTAAATGCCATTTTTGCATCGGAGGTATCTTTTAAAGTTATCCGGTCAGGGGAGTTGAATTTAGACTAGCAAATAATTGTCTTATTTGAAATTTTAAGCGCAAGCGCATAGGGTTAACGGGTCTATTTAAAAAAGGAGTCGCTGATGTCAGAAGCCAAAAAGAAAAAATGGAATTCAGCTATTCTCGCACCGGTGTTCTTTCCGGCAGTAGCTGTGATTGCCTTATTGGTGATCGGAACCTTAAGTAATCCGGAGCTTGCGGGGGAAGTATTTAGTGATGTTTTGGCGTGGATCACAGCCGACTTCGGCTGGTTTTATATGCTGGCAGTCGCAATTTTCCTGGTGTTTATTGTCAGTGTTGCGATATCCAAGTGGGGACGCATCAAATTGGGCCCCGATCATGCTGAACCGGAATATAGCTTTCTAGCGTGGTTCGCTATGTTGTTTTCCGCAGGCTACGGCATCGCGCTGTTGTTCTTTGGTGTTGCTGAGCCGGTATTGCACTATTCAAGTCCTCCCGCGGGAGCCGCAGAAACGGTGGGGTCGGCAAAACAGGCAATGCAAATTGCTTATTTCCACTGGGGCTTCCATATCTGGGCCATCTACGGCTTGGTTGGTTTGGTTCTAGCCTATTTTTCTTTTCGACATGGTTTACCGCTATCAATGCGTTCGACCTTGTACCCCATTATTGGTGAGAAAATACATGGAGTGGCAGGGCATGTGGTCGATACCTTTGCGATTTTAGGAACCATGTTTGGTATCGCCACCACTTTGGGGCTATCGGTGATACAAATTAATACAGGGCTAAATTATTTATGGCCAGATATTCCCGTAGGAACCATGGTGCAGGTTATTGCAATCGCGGTAATAACGCTATTCGCCATTATGTCGGTGGTAGCTGGGCTCGATAAAGGAATCAAACGTTTATCCTACCTAAACATGGCTCTTGTGATGTTTATCTTACTGTTTGTATTCTTTGCTGGGCCAACGGTTCATATTCTTGAAACCTATCTACAAAACACGGGTGCTTATTTAAATAACATTGTTGAACGGACGTTCAATTTGCAAGCCTACACCCGTAGTGACTGGATCGGGAACTGGACACTCTTTATCTTCGGCTGGACGATCGCATGGGCGCCCTTTGTCGGTCTCTTCATTGCTAAAATCAGCCGTGGTCGCACTATCCGCCAGTTTGTCTTTGGGGTAATGTTTGTGCCGACCATGTTCACTTTCTTCTGGTTTAGTGTGTTTGGTGATACGGCCTTGAATATGATCATGAATGAAGGCTACACCACCTTAATAGGGCAGGTGCAAGAGAACGAAGCCATTGCATTGTTTAAGCTCTACGAGAACTTACCACTCACCAGTATATTGTCTTTTGTCACGGTGCTACTGATTGTGACTTTCTTTGTTACCTCGTCAGACTCCGGTTCCTTGGTGATTGACTCGTTAGCCTCGGGCGGACATACCGACACCCCGGTCTGGCAGCGTATTTTTTGGGCGAGTTCAGAAGGTGTCGTTGCAGGAGTTCTGTTGATTGCCGGTGGCTTAAGTGCTCTGCAAACAGCTTCGATAGCAAGTGCCTTGCCCTTTGCTTTCATTTTGTTACTCGCAGCCTTTGGTATGTGGCGAGCATTAGTGATAGAGGGGCATCAGTACGCCAGTTTGAAAAGTGCCATGCGAACCCATCGCAGAGGTGTCCACGCGGGCCCTAGCTACTGGAAAAAACGCCTTGCCGGTGTCGTTGATTACCCAGCCCAACAGCAGGTGCGAGAATTTATCGAGCATACTGTCGTAGAATGCCTGCAAGATGTTGGCAAGGAACTCAAGGAACACGGGTGGGACACGCATACGGAATTTGATGCAGAAAATATACGCTCGATCTTAACCGTGCATACAGAAGGTGAAATGGAGTTTAACTACGAAGTGCGGATGCGGTCGTATCAACGCCCTGGCTTCGCCCTAGTCGGTAACAGTGGTGATAAACAATACTACCGCGCTGAGGTTTTCTTACGTCAAGGCGGACAGGCCTACGACCTATACGGTTATGAGCCTGGAGATATCATCAACGATATTATCAACCAGTTTGAAAACTATCTGCAGTTTATGCATATTTCACCAGGCAGCTTGCCGTGGGACTTGCAACAACATGATGAGGACCTTAAGTCAGAAACTTAATCATTTCTGCAAGCGACATGGGCTTGGCGAAGTAGTAGCCTTGCCCATAGTCGCAATCCATTCCCGCCAAATGAACCGCTTGTTCCGAGTGCTCAATACCTTCCGCAACGACAGTCATATTCAGACGTTTGGCCATTGCCAGAACGCCGCGCACAATGGCTTCATCACTTTGTTTAGTGATAATTTCAGAAATGAAGGCCCGATCAATTTTAAGCTTGTTGACTGGCAGTTTATTTAAATAACTCAAACTAGAAAAGCCGGTGCCAAAGTCATCAATTGAAACGGATAAACCAGCTTCACGAAAACGCTGGATTAAAGCAATAGCATGGCTGCTATCGTCCATTAAGATGCTCTCGGTTAGCTCCAGTTCTATATCGCTATTGGCAAGCTCGTAGGCTTCGATGGTCGAGGTGATTTGCTCGAAGAAATTCGCACGACCGAACTGCAGCACCGACAGGTTCACCGACATCCGCAAGTTACTCTGGTGTTGCTGCAATATACGCAAGTCCTTACAGGCCTGCTTAAAGGCCCATTGACTCGCCGGGATAATCTGTCCGGTGGTCTCCGCCATAGGAATAAAACGTGCGGGCGAAACAAAGCTACCGTCAGCTAGTTGCCAACGCATAAGGGCTTCAACAGCGACTACTTGGCCGCTCTGTAATTCAACAATAGGCTGATAAAACAGCTGCAGAGATTGCTGTTCGATAGCCTGCTGAAACTGATTTCTTAAATTGACATCTAAACGCTGTTGATGGGCCGTTTCTGTTTGATAGAAAAAGATGTGGTTACGGCCCTGACGTTTCGCCATCGACATAGCCATATCGGCCTGTTGGATGAGGTCTGTCGCTTGAGTTTGGGCTCGGCAGAAGCAAGATATTCCGATACTCGCCGTTAAATAAACCTTTTGCTGCGCGACAGGATAGGGTTCTGCTAATGTTTCGAGCAGCCGTTGGCCAAAGGCTTCAAGCTCTGAACGATGGGTATAACGGCTGGCAAACACAAACTCATCACCACCAAAGCGAGCGATAATGGAGCTGTCATTGGCAAAATCACCTAAACGTCGTGCAACCTGTTGCAATATGTCGTCGCCGGCTTCTAGCCCCATGGCTTCATTGATCGGCTTAAACCCATCAAGGTCAATAAATAATACGGCCCACGGTTGAGAGGTTTGTTCTGCGGTTTCGCTTTGTTCAAGCTCTGCACTAAGTCGGTGTTCAAAAGCGTGACGATTAAGAATGTTTGTTAGGGCATCATGCTCAGCCTGAGTTGCAAGTAGTTGCTGGCTTTTGATGTGCTCTGAGACATCTTGATGGACGCCGATAAAGTGGCTAATCACTCCGGCACTATCGGCGACGGGAGTCAACTGTAAAGCATCCCAAAAACTGCTACCGTCACGGCGGTAATGAAGTACATCAACTTTACACTCGGTACGTTCAGCTAACGCAGTACGAACCTTTTCAACGGTTTCGGGCGCAGTCTCTGCGCCAATTAAAAAGTCGCAAGACTTACCGATAATATCGTCCGTTTGGTAGCCAGTCATCTGGCAGAAGGCTTCGTTACTGTAGATGACTGGGCTTGTTGGGTCCGTGGCATCGGAAATAATAATGCCATTGGTGCTTACATTAATACTGCGCTTGAGGACATTTAGTTGTTCATCTTGTTGTTTTTGCGCAGTAATGTCTTTGGCAATACCAAATACACCGGTCACTTGGTTATCTATTTTGATCGGCAAATTCGTAATATCAATGTGTAAAAGCTCGCCGTCACGACCAAAGACTCTTAAGTCGTAACGTGCTGATTCACCGTTTAAGGCGATATCCATATACTGTTGAGCCCGTACTCGGTCCGCAGGATAAATAAATGCGCTGAAGTGCGCTCCTAGAGTTTGCTCGATATCGATCTCTAAAATATTTAAAACGGCTTCGTTGGCACTGGTGAGAAGACCGTCGCGGTCCAAGGAAAAGACGGCATCGGGGTGATAGGTAAAAAGCGAGCGGTATTGTTGTTCATTCAGTTTTAGCTGCTTTTGTTGACTTTGCAACTGTGAACGCACTCGGTTGAGGCGTCGTGCATGCTTGCGTAACATGGCATTTTGCTGTGCTGAGGCTAAAAACGCGATGCAAAATAGAAAACCTATAGTGGCCGTTACCATGCGTAAATTTGAAGCATTAGCGAGCTCTGAAAAGCTATAAAGGCTAATCGATAGCTCTAGTGGTTCACCATAGGGAATATCAAGTTGTTGATGAGCTATCTGCAATTCGCGTGATGAGCTGGGCTTGCTTTGATCAAAGCTAATGACATGGGTGTCATCGAGCGCTACATAAACTTTCAAATAGTCGGGTAGTAACCTTGTTTCAGGACTAATCAAGCGCTTTAAATCGAAGGCAACTAATAGATAAAAGCCACGGTCAGCCTCGTAACCTACCGGCATCAGCATCAGGCCAACGGGCCGGCCTTGTTGAAGAAACTCTGCTTTGGGTAACAACATGGAAATATCAGTCGGTGTTGATGTCAGCCAGTGTTGCACTTCGGTATGATTCAGGTGGCTCAGATAATTAGCATCACGCTCGCTTTGCAATTGCCACTGCGGTCGACCTTGGCTATCGACCAGTTGAATACCAAGGTAGTGAGGTATGTCACGCAAGTAGGTTTCCACGTCAAACTTTGCAAACTCTGAGGTTGGCGAAACGTCGAGATAATCCCAGCGTTCACGCAAGCGATTGAGAATTTGAATATTTACCTGAATGGTTTGCTGGCGCGCGGTGGCTACCTTTTCAATAGTGCTGATAGCATCAGCACGTATGGTTTTGATTTGATTTAAGCTCAAGCTAAACCATGACGTACAAATAATGGCAACGAAGCAGAGTGTTATCCAAGCGGCTGAGTTTTTATTAAGCGGGAATAACAGTATGCGACTTGAACTACTAAGAAAGAGTGAAATACCTATGAGCAGCACACAAATTGCAGCCAGTGTCGTTACTGGCGGATGCGGGCCAAGATAAGCAAAACCGTTATCGACGAAGTGCAACCCCATCGCACCCAACGCTAATATCACCAGGAATAGAGCAAACGAACGCATCCAGCGGCGTTGTAGCGACTCGCGCGGGTTCAGCATTAAGGTGATGCCTAAAAGCAAAAAGGTTAAAGCAACAGGCGGATAGAAGTAAGCGTCAATCGCCTTGAGGAAGTCTAAGTAAAGCAGCGGCGCGAGCGATAAATTGACAATAAGGCTGTGTAAGGCCGCAAGAAAAACCACGAATGCGAAGCTAACTTGTAGCACTCGCCGCTTCGCAGAGAGCCCCATCAGCGCTAACGCCGTAGCGATGGCGACCAACGCCGAGGTGGTTGAGATCACTCTTTCGAACGCACTTTCAGGCTGCGCATAAATATTATATGCCAGCCCGAGTAAGCCGAATAAGAAGGTCGCGCTAATGGTTACATAAAGCGTTACGTTAACCAAAGACAGCGCGAAGCTACGACGATGAATCATAGGTTTTATTGTTATTTTTTAAGCCACCCGCCCACTATGTGGGAAACGACTGCCTAGGTCAATGCTTGGCGTTGCATTAGCAAGCGATGTTGCCCCGGCCCTAAGTAGTCTTTTTGTAAATCTAACTCAACAAAGTCAAGCGCTTGATAGAGTTGAATCGCTTGCGTGTTCGTCGGGTCTACGGTCAACTTAATGGTGCTAAAAGTGAGCTTCTCGACACAGCCGAGCCAGTGTTTCATCAACTTTTTACCAACACCTTGCCCTCGGTAGTCGTTGCTGACTAACACCGACATCAACCAAACAGTGTCATGCTCAGTTGCGGGTGCGCCCATGATGTAAGCAGCAGGCTGATCGTTACAGTAGGCAACCTGCAGCAACTCGGGCCATTGGTGCAGTGCTTGATAAAACAGCGGCTCGGGATACCCTTCACTAGCGTAGTGCTCAGTTTCGATAGTAGTGAGTGCTGCTAAATGCTCAGCTTTGGCAGCACCGAACGACCACTTCGACGAATTAATGGACACGGTCAAACTGCACGCTAAAGGTGACAGGTATTACGTAATCAATTCGCTCAAGACCCGCAATTTCACGTAGTTTGTTAATACCTTCAGCGAGTTGGAACTGACGACTGTTGATCAGTAGTGGTTGTGTTGTGGTTGCTCGCAAACGGTCCGTGCTTAGTCGCGTGATCTGCACGTTAGCATCTAACTGCGCGGTTTGGCCGGCAATAGTAACGGTTAATGGAATCACTGCTGGCACCGAAACTGTCGCGCTGGCGGCTCTGTAAATTGTCGCCGGTACGTCCGCGGTGGCACTCACCGTTGCAAACTCATTAGCCGAAAATAGATGTTCCAGCATGCGTTCATTACGGATAGCAATGGACGTGTCTAAACTTGCTACCGGAATTGAAATCCGCAGTTTCTCGCCCTTTAATTCACCGTTGAGTTGATTAAAGGTATGTGTTTCCGCGGTAAAATCATTTTTAACGGATACGAAGTTTAGGTTCGATTGCTCCGGGTCGAGCTGCCAAGTGTCAGCTCGCACCGGTGACAGGCTACCAAAGGTAAGAAGCAAAGCGACCAATGACGTACAAAACAGCGTCTTCAACATAAATAGACCTCGCATTCAGTGATTAATTAGTTAGCCACAGCATACCATAATTGCCCCGATAATAATGAGTGTCATTAAGATGCACGGTCAAAGTGAACCTTTTTTGTACAGTTAAACGTAAAACACATCGAACAACTAAAAGTCAGTCTACTAATTTAAATTACTGAGGAGTTTGTCATGTTAAATATCGTTTCAATGGGTAAATGGTTAGCAAGTGCTTTGTTGGTTGCCGCTATGTCGATGTCAGCGGCCGCACACAATCACGGTATGAAAAAGGACATTGTCGCTATCGCTGCCGCAGATGGGCAATTTTCGACTTTAGTTGCGGCAGTGAAAGCTGCTGACTTAGTAGAAACGTTGAAAGGAGAGGGGCCGTTTACGGTTTTTGCACCTACCAACGATGCTTTTGCCGCGTTACCTGAAGGTACGCTTGAGATGTTACTCAAACCAGAAAACAAAGGTCAGTTGCAGGCCGTGTTGACCTATCATGTACTGGGAGCAAAAGTCATGAGTGGTGATATCGCTGGAAAGGAATTGTCGACAGCAACAGTGCAAGGCGAGGAAGTAGCCATCGACGCAACCAATGGTGTGAATGTTGCTGGTGCGAACGTGGTTGCCGCGGATATTAAGGCGTCCAATGGTGTCATTCACGTTATCGACGCGGTAATTTTACCTCCATCAATGCGTTAAGAGTCAAGTTTTAGTTCAAATGGCACCGCCTGTTTCGACGGAGGGTGCCATTTTTGTCGACAATATTCGTTATACCACATTGAAATAACCCTTCTTAGCTTGTAAAATCAGTTGCAATTCTTCATGACTGTCGACAGTCGTCGATGTAACCGAAGGTTAAGTCTGTGACCAAGCATCCGAGCATCATGCGTCAAGCTATTACCGCTTCTGACCGCGTTCTTTATGAAATACAGCGGGCCATCGTTGAGGGTGATATTGCGGCTGGTAGTAAAATAAGCGAACCCGAATTGGCCAAACGCTTTGATGTAAGCCGAGCGCCGCTGCGTGAGGCGTTAGCGCGGCTTGAACGGTGCCATTTAATTGAGCGTACGCCGAATGCCGGAGCGCGAGTGGTGACGTTAACGCCCGCAGGACTCATCTCTTTATACCAAATTCGCGAAGAACTCGAAGGTTTAGCTTGTCGGCTTGCCGCCGAACAGATGCCTATTGAAGAAATTAATGAGTTGGCAGCCCTTCTCGATCAGCACCTTTCCAGTCAACGGGTGCGTGAAGGAGAAAGCTATTATCAAGAAGCGGGTGATCTCGACTTCCATTACCGAGTGATCCTCGGTAGTAAAAATTCTTACCTTATTAACATGCTTTGTGACGAACTCTACTATTTGGTGCGCATGTACCGAGTTCAAATGGGAATGAATGGACCGCGGGTGTCGCGTGCCTTCGATGAGCACAAAGCTATTCTTAATGCCATTGCGAATCGTGATGGGGAACTTGCGGATTTGCTGATGCGTCGCCATATAAGTGCATCACGCCGCAATATTGAACAACAACTTGCAAGCGAAAAGGACCAAGCATGACACACGTAAGCAGCGCTGGCGCTAAATTGCGCCAAGCGATTCAAACTGAAAGCCCATTGCAAATCGTCGGCACAATTAATGCGTACACGGCGATGATGGCGGAAAAAGTAGGCCATAAAGCTTTGTATTTATCTGGTGCCGGTGTGGCCAATGCCTCTTTTGGTCTGCCAGATCTTGGTATGACCTCGTTAAACGATGTGTGTGAAGACATTCGTCGGATCACTGGTGCCACCGACCTACCTTTGTTGGTCGATGCCGATACTGGCTGGGGTGGGGCATTTAATATTTCGCGCACCGTAAAAGAAATGACGCGAGCCGGTGCAGCGGGTTTCCATATTGAAGACCAGGTAGCGCAAAAACGTTGTGGCCATCGACCGAACAAAGAAATCGTCACCCAAGGTGAAATGGTTGACCGTGTGAAAGCCGCGGTAGATGCGCGCACTGACGATCAGTTTTTAATTATGGCGCGTACCGATGCACTGCAACAAGAAGGTCTTGAGGCCGCAATTGAACGTGCACAAGCGTGCGCTGATGCAGGCGCTGACGCTATTTTTGCCGAAGCGGTGCATACCCTTGAGCAATATGACGCCTTCACGAAAGCGCTAAATGTACCGGTTCTTGCTAACATTACCGAGTTTGGTGCAACGCCACTATTTAATAAACAAGAGCTGGGTGATGTTGGGGTAGAGATGGTGCTTTACCCGCTAAGTGCGTTCCGCGCGATGAACAAAGCTGCATTAAATGTTTACCAAAATATTTTAGCCAATGGCGATCAAAAAGAAGTGGTCGACACGATGCAAACGCGTGCGGAGTTATATGACTTTTTGAATTATCACGCGTTCGAACAAAAACTCGACGCATTGTTTAACAAGTAAAAAAAAGCGTTTTCCGTTATTCGTACGGTCGGCTTTGCCTCTCTGTTCGTACGCTCATATCATTCGCGATTCGGGGTTAACGAGCAGCGCAGCGGACGAGTGACGAACAGCGAAGCGTACGAAGAACGCATTTCGATTTAATCTAAGGAGTTAAAGATGGTAGATAAGAAATTAGGTGGCGCAGGATTGCGCGGACAAGTCGCCGGTGAAACAAAATTATGCACCGTTGGTAAAAGTGGTTCTGGCTTAACTTACTCTGGCTATGACATAAAAGAACTGGCTGAGAAAGTGAGCTTTGAAGAAGTTGCATACCTTTTGGCGCACGGTGAGTTGCCAAAAGCAGATGCTTTAGCTGCTTACAAGGGGCGTTTAGCAAAATTACGCGGCCTGCCACAAGAATTAAAAGACGTACTCGAGCGTATTCCTGCTGATGCGCATCCGATGGATGTCATGCGTACCGGTTGTTCATTTTTGGGTAACATTGAGCCAGAGGCAGACTTCAGCCACGCCGACGACAAAATTGAACGCCTGTTAGCAGCATTCCCAAGCATGCTGTTGTATTGGTACCACTTCAGTCACAACAATAAGCGTATTGAAACAGTCACAGACGCAGACTCGATTGGTGCGCACTTTCTCGAGCTGTTGCATGGTAAAAAGCCATCTCAGTTGCATGCTGATGTGATGAATACCTCGCTAATTTTGTATGCCGAGCATGAATTCAATGCGTCGACTTTTACCGCACGTGTTTGTGCGTCAACCTTGTCTGATATTTTCTCTTGTGTGACGGGCGCTATAGGTTCATTACGTGGGCCATTACATGGCGGTGCCAACGAAGCTGCGATGGAGCTCATCGAAGACATGAAAGATGCCGATGACGCTGAGCAAACGCTGATGGGTATGCTTGAACGTAAAGAAAAAATTATGGGCTTTGGGCATGCGGTTTATCGTGAGTTTGATCCGCGTAACGATATCATCAAAGCATGGTCAGAGAAGCTCGCTGAAGAAAATGGCGACAGCCGTTTATACGATGTATCGGTGCGTTGTGAAGAAGTCATGTGGCGTGAAAAGAAATTGTTCCCAAATGCTGACTTTTTCCATGCTTCTGCCTATCACTTCATGGGCATTCCAACCAAGCTATTTACGCCGATCTTCGTGATGTCGCGTGTCACCGGTTGGACCGCGCACGTGAAAGAGCAACGGGAAAATAACCGTATTATTCGTCCAAGTGCTGACTATATTGGACCAGAACCGCGTCCAGTACCTGCAATTGACGAACGCTAAAGGCCAATCGAATAGGAGTTTGTTGATGTATAACGAAGCGTATCGTACGCAGTTAGCGGGTACCTCTTTGATGTACTATGACACGCGTAAAGCGGTCGAGGACATTGAGCCCGGTGCCTATGCCAAGCTGCCGTATACCTCACGGATTTTGGCCGAAAACTTAGTGCGTCGGTGTGAGCCGGCGCAACTAACAGATGCCTTAAGCCAATTGATCTATCGTAAGAAAGACCTTGATTTCCCGTGGTATCCAGCACGCGTTGTGTGCCATGACATTCTAGGTCAAACGGCGTTGGTCGACTTGGCTGGGCTACGTGACGCCATTGCCGCCAAGGGCGGCGATCCGGCAAAGGTTAACCCTGTGGTACCAACGCAGTTGATCGTCGATCACTCGTTGGCCGTCGAGCACGCTGGTTTTGAGAAAGATGCGTTCGAGAAGAACCGCCAAATTGAAGACCGTCGCAACGATGACCGCTTTCACTTTATTAACTGGACCAAGACCGCTTTTAAGAACGTTGATGTAATTCCGCCAGGTAATGGCATCATGCATCAAATTAACTTAGAGAAGATGTCGCCGGTTGTGCAAGTACGCGATGGTGTGGCATTTCCAGATACCTGCGTAGGTACCGATAGCCATACACCAATGGTTGATGCGTTGGGCGTGATCTCGGTCGGTGTTGGTGGCTTAGAGGCTGAGAGTGTCATGCTGGGCCGCGCGTCCTACATGCGCTTACCGGATATCGTTGGGGTTGAGCTGCGCGGGAAATTACAGCCAGGCATTACCAGCACAGATATGGTACTGGCATTGACTGAGTTCTTACGTAAAGAACGCGTGGTCGGTGCTTACTTGGAGTTCTATGGTGAGGGAGCGGATGCTCTAACGGTCGGTGACCGTGCAACGATTTCAAATATGACGCCAGAGTATGGCGCCACCGCAGCCATGTTCTACATTGATGAACAAACCATCGACTATTTGAAGATTACTGGCCGTGAAGACGAGCAAGTACAATTGGTTGAGCAATTTGCCAAAGAAACGGGCTTATGGGCCGATAGCCTTAAGACTGCTGAGTATGGCCGAATTTTGACGTTTGACCTTAGTAAAGTTCAACGTAACTTGGCTGGACCTTCGAACCCGCATGCACTCTTACCCTCGTCGGAACTGGCGCAACGTGGTATTTCAGGCAAAGTAGAAAATGAAGAAGGTTTGATGCCTGATGGGGCGTGTATTATTGCCGCAATTACCAGTTGTACGAATACCAGCAACCCACGCAATATGATTGCCGCAGGTTTGATCGCACGCAACGCCAATAAGCTTGGTTTAACTCGTAAACCCTGGGTGAAATCATCACTGGCACCGGGCTCGAAGACCGTTAAAATGTATCTCGAAGAAGCCGAGCTATTACCGGAATTAGAACAACTTGGTTTTGGTGTGGTGGCCTTTGCATGTACAACCTGTAACGGTATGAGCGGCGCCTTGGACCCGAAAATCCAGCAGGAAATTATTGACCGCGATCTTTATTCAACCGCTGTATTGTCAGGCAACCGAAATTTTGACGGCCGCATTCATCCGTACGCCAAGCAAGCCTTCCTTGCCTCACCGCCGTTGGTGGTGGCCTATGCAATTGCTGGAACCATGCGTTTTGACATCGAAAAAGATGCTCTTGGTTATGACGAGCAGGGCAACGCCGTTACTCTGAAAGACATTTGGCCAAGTGATGAAGAAATCGATGCGATCGTTAAAAGCTCTGTGAAGCCAGAACAATTCCGCACCGTCTATGATCCGATGTTTAGTTTATCCGTGGACTACGGCGACAAAACAGATCCACTCTACGATTGGCGTGAGATGAGTACCTACATTCGTCGTCCGCCGTATTGGGAAGGATCATTTGCCTCTGAGAACCAACTCAAAGGCATGCGTGCACTGGCAGTGTTAGGCGATAACATCACCACCGATCACCTGTCACCTTCGAACGCCATTATGGCTTCAAGCGCTGCCGGTGAGTACTTAGCAAAAATGGGTGTGCCCGAGGAAGACTTTAACTCTTACGCAACCCATCGCGGTGATCACTTGACCGCACAGCGAGCGACGTTTGCGAATCCGAAACTGTTTAACGAAATGGTTCGTGATGAAAAAGGTGACGTGGTACAGGGCTCGTATGCTCGTGTTGAGCCTGAAGGTGAAGTAATGCGTATGTGGGAAGCGATTGAAACCTACATGGAACGCAAGCAACCGTTAATCATTATTGCGGGCGCAGACTACGGTCAAGGCTCTTCACGAGACTGGGCTGCGAAAGGGGTCCGTTTAGCGGGCGTCGAGTGTATCGTAGCAGAAGGCTTTGAACGTATTCACCGTACCAACTTAATTGGTATGGGGGTATTACCGCTGGAGTTTGAAGCAGGTACGACACGCGAGACCTTAGGTATTGATGGTACCGAAACGTTCGACGTCAAAGGAGCGATAGCGCCAGGTGCGATGATGACGTTGCTGATTCATCGTGGTGATGAAGTGTTTGAAGTCGCCGTGAAATGTCGTCTAGATACTGCAGAAGAACAATCGATTTACGAAGCTGGTGGTGTGCTACAACGCTTTGCCCAAGACTTTCTAGAAGCTGAGGCAAGCTAAGTAATGAGCACTGATAACTTTGTTCCGCAAATCAAAATACCCGCCACCTATATGCGTGGCGGGACCTCGAAAGGCGTCTTCTTTCGTCTCGATGATCTTCCTGCAGCTGCTCAGCAACCGGGGCCAGCGCGCGACCAACTGTTATTGCGTGTGATTGGTAGCCCAGACCCTTATGCGAAGCATACGGACGGTATGGGGGGAGCAACCTCAAGTACGAGTAAGACAGTCATTCTATCGGCCAGTGACAAAGCTGATCACGATGTTGATTACCTTTTTGGTCAAGTAGCGATTGATAAGCCGTTTATTGATTGGAGTGGTAACTGCGGCAACTTAACCGCCGCGGTAGGTTCGTTCGCAATTAGCAACGGACTGGTCGATGCCAAACGGTTACCCAAAGACGGTATTTGCACTGTACGAATCTGGCAAGCCAATATCGAAAAGACGATCGTTGCGAAAGTACCGATGCGCAATGGTGAGGTACAAGAAACCGGTGACTTCGAGTTAGACGGTGTGACCTTTCCTGCCGCCGAGGTACAGGTTGAGTTCATGGAGCCGGCTGCTGGTGCTGGTGCGATGTTCCCAACTGGCAATGTGGTTGATAGTTTTGACGTGCCAGGGCTTGGGCAAATTGAGGCGACCTTCATCAATGCCGGTATTCCAACGATATTTGTGAACGCTGAGGCCATTGGTTATCACGGCACTGAACTACAAGGTGCGATTAACGAAAGCCCGCAGGCACTGCAGATGTTTGAAAGTCTTCGTGCCCACGGTGCCATGAAAATGGGGTTGATTGACGATGTGGCCGACGCTGTTCATCGCCAACATACGCCAAAAATCGCGTTTGTGGCACCACCACAAGACTATTTAGCTTCAAGTGGTAAGCAGATCCATGCGACTGACGTTGATGTGCTCGTGCGCGCCATGTCGATGGGTAAGCTACATCATGCAATGATGGGAACCGCTGCGGTTGCTATTGCCGCTGCCGCTGCTGTACCAGGTACGTTAGTGAACTTAGCTGCCGGTGGTGGTGAGCGCAACTCGATTCGTTTTGGCCATCCGTCGGGTACCTTACAAGTGGGTGCAGAAGCCAAGCAAGAGGGCACTGAATGGACGGTAACTAAGGCGATTATGAGCCGTAGTGCGCGGGTGTTAATGGAAGGCAATGTTCGTGTTCCAGGCGACTGTTTTTAAATGCCAATAAAAGCGCCAAAGAAGTGCCCTTGTGGTGGTGGTTTATATCGCAAGTGCTGTGGTCGGTTTCACCCGCAAAGTGCGGGTGAGCCGATGCTACCGAGTTCGCCTGAACTGTTAATGCGCTCGAGGTATTCGGCCTTTGTGCTGGAGCTTCGAGATTACTTACTTGCGACCTGGCATGCCTCAACACGACCGCAACAGCTCGACTTTTCAGATAACCCTCAATGGGTGCAACTGCAAATTATTTCCAGTGGCCAACATGGAAACCAAGGCACCGTTCACTTCCGTGCGTTTTTCCAAGTTGACCACGACATTTTAGTGCACGACGAACACTCAGAGTTTCGTGCAGAGCAGGGCCGCTGGTTCTACTTAAGGGCAAAAAACTTACCATAAGTGGCACAACGCCACAGCCATTCACAGGGGCCGTAGTTGTAACGATCAAGCCACCACTTGCTGAATGGAATTTGAACTAACCAAAGGACCACTGCTGCAAGAGTCGTGAGCGCGCGTCCATATTCACCGTAAAAACCTATGGCATAGCCATAGAATAAGGTCGTGAAAATAATCGAATGTAGCAGGTAGTTCGTCAGTGCCATACGCCCCGCAGGTGCCAAATGTTGTAACCAATGTTGGCGTTTTGCGCGGTGGGCTGCCCGCAGCGCTAAAGCGATGATCGACATGTACGCAAAGCAAAGTCCGAAGTTAGCAACTTGAGTGAGGGTAAAGCCTATGGCCGAATCGATTGACGGTGTCATCATTTCAATATTGGTACCGTAGAAACCGACATACAGGGCTGAGGGTAAGCCAAAAATAAGCCCCCAACGCAGAAGGTTTTTATAGGCCATGGGGCGCCGATCAAAACTGGTAAACACACCGCTACGAGCAAAGGCGGCACCGATTAAGAAAATACCCAAGATTGTTGGCAAAAAGAAAAAGCCGCCACCACCGTAGAGCATGGCAAGCTCCGCCAACCGAGCATGGAAAACGTCCCCATAGCTACCACTCGCGTAAGCTTGTTCTGAGCTTGCGATTAAACCGTGAAGAAGGTCTGTTGTTTGCTGTTGGTCGGCAACCAGTTGTTGCGCCATATCAGGTGATTGCATTGCGAAATGCAAACCGACGGCGCCTAACCAAAACATTAGCAGCGGTAGTAGAAACAGTGCTAAGCCCCATTTCCAAAGGCGTGCGGCACTGCTGTTGATAAAGAGTAATAGAAAGAGCCCGGCGATGGCATACGTGAGTAGAATATCACCGCCCCAGATAAATAGGATATGACCAAGCCCAAACAGCGCAAGCACGCACAAGCGACGG
Source organism: Pseudidiomarina piscicola (assembly GCF_902806985.1). GTDB lineage: Bacteria > Pseudomonadota > Gammaproteobacteria > Enterobacterales > Alteromonadaceae > Pseudidiomarina > Pseudidiomarina piscicola. The sequence continues at coordinate 732,757 of NZ_CADCXY010000001.1, read as the reverse complement.
AAGAACAACCAGCGAGGGTGCTTATGGTTTTGCTTTGCGCGGTCGTAAAAAATCACAAAGCCGATACCGAAAAGTAACGAAAACATGGTGTAGAACTTGCCTTGAACAAAAGTAAAAACCGTCCAGGCAACACTATGGTCAAGACCTTGAAGGCTACTATCGAAGCCGAACATCATTGCCGTTAATGGACGTTGGAAATATTCAATGTTCATCAAGAGTATGCCAAGCAAAGCAAAACCACGGATAACATCGAGCATATATATACGCTCGTTAGAGCTGATAGGTTGGGTCATATGAGTCATGAAGGTTCTCTTTTATAGTTTTTATTTTTTGCGGTTTAATCGTAGTTCTAATGTGGCAAATTACAAATTTAATATGTTTGTTTTACCAGCGTAGCTTGCCGTCATGAATGGCAGCATAGAGCTCTGCGTTTAACCGTTGGTAGCCTTGTTGCGGGTCAACCAAAACATACACAGGATCATCAACGTCGCTCATTGAAAAGCTTTCGCGCTTAAGCTGGCCCTTTCGAACCTTGAAAGTGCTCGTAAGATCATGATTTTCACGCAGTCGCACGAACAAGGGCAAGGCATAATCGGGGAGTTGTGCTTTAAGGTGTTGATAAAAAGCTTGCGGCTTAAAATCTCGGCCTTGTTGAAGAATTAAAGACACCATGCCGGCACGCCCTTCAGTGTGCGGCACCTTGACACCATAGACAACGGCTTCAAGCACGTCTTTAAAGGTAACGACCTGAGCTTCAACTTCTGTGGTCGCGACGTTTTCAGATTTCCAACGAAACGTATCGCCCACGCGATCAACGAACGAAATGTGGCGATAACCTTGTCGGCGAACCAGATCACCGGTGTTAAACCAGCAATCGCCGCGCTTGAAGACATCATGAAACAGTTTGCCTCTGTTGGCGTTTTCATCATGGGTATAGCCATCAAATGGTGCTTTCGCGGAAACTTGCGTAAGTAGTAGTCCAATGTCGCCTTTCGCTACTTTTTGCAAACGGCCATGGCTATCTCGTCGAGGCGTTTCATGGTCAAAATCAAATTTTACGATGGCGTAAGTCATTGGCGAGAAACCAACCGTACGCTTTAGATTGAAGGCATTTACAAAGCCAACGTTACCTTCACTTGCACCATACAATTCGCAAACGCGCGGAATGGCAAAACGTTGTTGAAATTGGTCCCAGAGCTCGGGACGTAAACCATTGCCGAGCACTGAGCGTACTGGACTGTCCGCATCTGCCTGCTTAGCAGGCTGTTGCAGCAAGTAACGACAGAGCTCACCAACATAAACAAAGCAGGTGGCATGGAACCGTTTGATATCGTTCCAAAAGTTACTGGCACTAAACTTTTCCACTAAGGCTAAGCTACTGCCAGTCATAATTACTGAACTTAGAGCAATCGACAGTGCGGTATTGTGATGCAGTGGCAGGCAGTTATAGAGGGTATCATTGGCTTTTAAGCCAATAGACATTCGGCCAAAACCGATGCCTGCCTTGTACCATCGTAAATGCGTCATCGCGGCGGCTTTAGGTAAGCCAGTGGTTCCTGATGTTAGAACATAGAAACAGTTCTGGCCGAGGGTCAACGAGGCGGTTAACTTGGGGTTCTCGCAACGTTCAGGTTTGATATAAGAGCAGATATCAACGTAGCGCGTGGAATCACCCTCAACTGGGCTTTCTGGCAAAGCTTTTGCATTAAAGCGAATGAAGCTCAGCTGTATAGCAGCAGGCAAACTGTGTGCTACTTGATTAACTTGCGCTGCAAATTCTGAGCTGGCGATGACCAGTTTAGGTTGCACCACGTTAATGCTATGAATCAGTTGCTGCGCCTGTTGCTGAGGGTTCAGCATCGCGGCAACGGCCCCCAGCTTATTGAGGGCAAAGGCCCAGGCTAACTGCTCTGCTGAATTTTTAAAAAGTAGACCGACACAGTCACCTTGAGTAATACCGTAAGCGTGCAATGCGTGGGCTCGTTGATTGACCCATTGATTGAAATCACCATAACTCAAATGCATCAATGCGCCGTTAGTGCCGGGCGAGATATACTTTAAAAATGTACGCGTGGGGTGCCGCTCCGCAGCGCATTGTAAAAAGTATCCGGTTGAACCTCGTTGATGTTTTTTAGCGCGAGCAATCTGCGCAAGGGTAAGCACGAAACGCGGCAAGCGCGGAGTAAAGCGCAGCAGAGCTATGATGATATCTAACCAAGAAAAAGTGGTTTGTTGTTTTTGTTGTACCATTTTTATTTTGGGTTTTAGGCCATCCAAATGATCGGTTAATTCGTATTCTGTACCAAATTCACTAAGATAGAAATGCGATGTCAGAAAATAGTCGGTTAGAAAGTGATGTATCTCGTATTATTGAAATGGCGTGGGAAGATCGCACGCCATTTGAGGCAATTGAACAGCTCTACGGGCTAAACGAGTCTGCGGTGGTAACTCTGATGCGCCGCGAGCTCAAGCCAAGCTCTTATAGGCTGTGGCGAAAGCGAGTGAATGGACGTGTAACGAAGCACCAAAAACTTCGTCACCCAGATATAAACAGAGGCTTTTGCCCAACTCAATACAAACAAAAATAGAGGCCATATAATGTCGTTAATGAAACAAGTTGGCGGACTGCTTGGGTGGTTAGCTTTATCCTTCATTGTTGCTGGAATTGGTGGTTGGGGCTCAGCAAATGCACCGGTATTCTATCGTGAACTGATGTTACCAGAGTGGGCGCCACCGGCATGGTTGTTTGGGCCGGTTTGGACAGCTCTTTATACGATGATGGGCGTCGCTGCCTGGCTGGTATGGCGTGAGTTTGGCTTCACTGGAGCAGCGAAACGGGCGTTACAAGTAAACCTTGTGCAACTCGCACTTAATATGCTTTGGAGCTGGCTGTTCTTTGCTTGGTATTTAGGCGCCGTTAGCTTTGTCGAAATTATCGTTCTGTGGTTCGCGATCGTCACCACCATAGTGCTCTATTGGCGATTAAATAGAGCTGCGGCCATTCTATTATTGCCGTATTTAGCGTGGGTTAGTTTTGCCATGGCCTTGAATTACAGTATTTGGCAGTTAAATCCTTACGTTTTATAAGCACTGCAAAAGTAGCGTAAAGCACCTTTTACGTAGATTTGTCTTCGCTATAGTGAAGGTGAATCGAAACAGGAGGTGCATATGATTAACCTACGTTTAGTAAGCTTAATTGCCGGTATGGCTGCAGTTACTTTTGGACCAGCTGTGGTTGCGGCAAATTTTGAACCGCAAGCAACAAGCAATGAAAGCACGGTTGAATCTGCCGAAGGCTACATGAGTGATGCTGCGATTACCACTAAAGTGAAGTCTACGATTTTGGCGAGCGATGCCCTTAACGTGCTTGAAATCAACGTCGAAACTAGCAACGGCGTAGTGCAACTGAGTGGTTTTGTTGCCCAAGAAGAAGATATCGATACCGCAGCGCGTGTTGCGCTTAGTGTCGAAGGAGTAAAAGATGTCAAAAATGACATCAAGGTAAAGTCCGACGCTTCTTAGTCTAAGCCTGACCTCAACGAGGTCTCTCCCGCGAAGACGTCCCCGCACAAAATTTGTGCGGGGTTTTTCGTTTTAAGTGCCACAAAAAGTCCGTTTAACTTGCTGCTCTTGGTTTGCCGGACGCATAAATTCGCTGGCCTCGGGCTGTTCAACGAACGGGCTCTGCCACAGGTGTTGCAAGCGATTAAATAGCTCGAGAGAACCATCGTTTGTTGCCTCACTTATGGCCGCTTCAATTAAGTGATTACGAGGGATATAGGCCGGATTGACGCTATTTAAAGCAACTGATGCATCCGCCGCTGTGGGGTGTTGCTGAGCGAGGGCCTGGCGCCACCGCTGATACCAATCTTGCCAGTCTTGATGCTGCTGAAAAAGCTCTGCACTACGAATGTTGTCTGCATCGCCTAAAAAACGAAAGGCGAGGGTGAAATCAACTTGCTGTTGTTGCATAAGGTCAAGGTAGTCTTCGAGCAGTTGCTGTGTTGCCGCGTCGCTGGCGCTAAGTCCCAGTTTGGCGGACATCTGTTTGCTGTAGTAACGCTGGTAAACGGCATCAAAATTCTCAACGGCAGCAGTCGCTCGAGCAATTGCTGTATCGGGGTCTTGGTCAATGAGCGGCAGCAGAGTTTCAGCAAAGCGAGCCAGGTTCCACATCGCAATCGCAGGCTGGTTTTGATAACTGTAACGACCACGTCGGTCGATTGAGCTAAACACCTGCGCTGGGTCATAGGCCTCCATAAATGCACAGGGACCATAGTCAATGGTTTCGCCAGATAAGGTCATGTTGTCAGTGTTCATCACCCCATGAATAAAACCCAGGCTCATCCATTTTGCGATTAACGAGGCTTGGCGATCGATAACGGCGGTTAGTAAGGCTAAATAGGGAGAATTTTCCGCAGCACAGTGCGGGTAATGACGCTCAATAACGTAATCGGCAAAGCGCTGAAGTAGCTCGCGGTCTTTATGTGCTGCAACAAACTGCGCGGTGCCTACCCGCAAATGACTGCTGGCGACACGGGTTAAAATGGCGCCCGGCTGCGCATGTTCACGTTGCACCATCTCACCCGTAGCAATCGCGGCAAGAGCACGGGTTGTGGGAACCTCGAGTCGGTGCATGGCCTCACTTACCAAGTATTCACGGAGCACTGGCCCCAGCGGTGAGCGACCATCACCACCTCGCGAGTAGGGGGTGCGGCCTGAACCTTTAAGTTGAATGTCAAAACGCGACCCTTGATGGTCCAAAACCTCGCTTAGTAAGACAGCTCTACCATCCCCTAGTTGCGGAACAAAGTTACCAAATTGGTGCCCTGCATAAGCCAAGGCAGTGGGCTGCGCCCAATCAGGAACGGCGGTGCCAGAAAAGGTCGCTAAGCCAGCTGCCCCAGAGAGAGCACTTTGAGGCAGCTGCAACTGTTTGGCCAAGGGTTCATTAAAGGCGATCCATTGTGGATTCAGAACCTTGGTCGGTGAACATGATGAACTCAATCGCGCGTCAAGTTCGGCATAGCTGTTTTCAGGCTGGAAAGGCATTCATTATAACCTCTTACTGCGTTTGATTTCGGCAGTGTAACACAGCATGTCGAAGCATGAATGAGCCGCGTCAGGTGACCGCAGCACCTATCAAACTTAATGTTGCAGCGTCAGCATCCAGCTCAACCACATGTCCTACGGGCAGGATGTGATTATCGCGGATATGCCCAAATTGGGCACCCGTATAAGTAGGTACGCCTAAAGGTTTGAAATAGTGCTCGAAAATTTCGTGCAAGGTAAAGCTGCCAAAGCCGCCGCCCGGGTCGCATTCAGTACAGTGACCGAAGACAATTCCGGCGACACCCTCTAGATGTCCTGCGAGTTGCAGCTGTGATAAAAAGCGATCGATACGATAAATGGACTCTCCGACATCTTCGAGCATTAAGATCTTGCCTTTGAGGTCAGGGAAGTACTCGGTACCGCATAAGCTGGTTAGAACGGTTAAGTTTCCCCCAACCAGTACGCCCTGTGCTTTACCACCGGTGACTGTGGTAGTGCGGTTGGTCATCATTGTTAGCGTTTCTTCTTTTTCTTTATAGTTGCGCATCGTGGTGGCTTTACCGGCCATGATGACATCTTTGAATTGCTGTGCCTGAAAATCAGCCCAATAAGAGAAGCCATTAGGGCCGTGAAACGATGCCATACCTGTTTTCACATAAAGCGCATTCATCAATGAAGTGATATCACTGTAGCCAAGTAGCACTTTGTTGTTTTGTTTAATCATTGGGTAATCAAGCAATGGCAATATGCGGTTACAACCCCAGCCGCCACGTACCGCAATTACTGCATCGACTGCGTCGTCGGCGAAGGCGGCGTTGACATCCTCGGCACGTTCTTCGTCCGTTCCCGACAAGTAACCGTGGCGACCAAAAACATAATTACCGAGCTGCACTTTGAAACCGAGCTGTTCAAAAGTTTCTTTGGCAATCATCACATGGTGGCGGTCTTGCACGGCACTGGCTGGGGCAACCATACGAACGGTATCGCCGGTCTTAAGACGTTTAGGTAAACGTCCAGCGCCAAGTGCTGAGCTTCCACCTGCAAACGGCGATGCGGCAAGTTGGGAAGGTGACATAAATTGGGTAGCGACGGCCCCAGCAGCGAGGGTTTTCATGAAAGATCTGCGATCCATGATAAAGGTACCTTTTATTAGTCTTAGATTTGTGCCTGTTGAACGTACGAAGGTTGACCTTACCTCTGGCCAACCGCTAACCTCAATCCTAGTAATAATTTATTAGTAATTGAACCCTGAGATGCAATAAAAAATGAAAAAACTTCTGCTACCCTTTGTTTTAGCGACATTAAGCTATAGTTCTCTCGCTACTCAGCCAGCCTTTGCACATGACCCAAACAGTGAAAGTGAACATCATCACCATCATGGGCATGAGCTTGATATGCTGCCCGGTTTAGCAAAACAACAGGTACGCTTTGCAGACATCGAACCGTTCATAGAGCAGTTTCAGCAAAGCAACGTATTTCAAGTTGCACAAGTTGGCCAGTCTTATCAGGGGCGACCGATTTATCGGTTTAGCGTTGGCAACGGCGAGACGGTTGTCCTGATGTGGTCGCAAATGCACGGTGATGAATCTACGGCGACACCGGCGTTGTTCGATCTGATGCATAAAATTGCGAGTGATACGGATTGGCGTAACAGCTGGAGTGATAAGTTAACGATTCATATGATCCCTATGCTTAACCCAGATGGTGCTGAGTTAGCGCAACGCTACAACGTGCAGGGTATTGATGTGAATCGCGATGCCCAAGCATTACAAACGCCTGAAGGGCAAACGTTAATGGCTCAAGGGCAACAGCTGGAGCCGGATTTTGGCTTCAATTTGCACGATCAAAGCCGCTATTACGAAGTAGGTAACACTGGCAAAGCAGCGACTATTTCGGTTTTGGCGCCGGCTTTTAATCATGCCAAAGACATCAACCCAAGCCGAGCCCGGGCGATGAAGCTCATTGGTAAGTTAAGCGAGGTCACTGATGCGCTAATACCAGGGCATGTGGGTCGCTACAATGATACCTTCGCCCCACGTGCATTTGGCGACAACTTCTCGGCCATGGGTATTAGCACGATATTAATAGAGTCAGGTGCCTATGCAAACGATCCAAATCGCCAAAAAGCCCGCGCGGTGAACGGCGCCATGCTAGTGGCGGGCATCGATAGCATTGCGAAGCAGGACTATCAAGACGTTACATTAGAGCCTTACCATGCGATTCCGATGAACAACTCAAATAGTTTCAAAGACGTTATTTTCGATGCGGTGACCATCGTCGATGGCGCGCATCAGTATCAGCTTGATATTGGTATTAACCGCAGTACCGATGCGCGGCAAAGCGGAACCATTCGCGAAGTCGGTGATTTGTCCGTATTCCCTGCGTTTGAACGTTACGATGCTGGTGCTTTGACGTATCAAGCAGGCGCTGCGTATCGCATTCCTGAAACGGGACTTGAGCTGTCGCACCATGAGTATCTGAAATTAATCAAAGGTGGCTTCACTCATTTTACCGGTGATGCTGACCAGCTAAATGTCACGTCGCATCTGCCGGTTGTAGTTAATCCAGTCACGGTCCCTGGATCACGCCCCCAACAACGACAAAGTGCAACCTTCTTGCTGCAACAGCAAGGCAAGGTCGCAATTGCCGTGTTGGCGGGGGTGGTCATTCACTTCAACTGATTTTGGGCATCACTTTGGCTGGTTACTGACGATAGGGTAGCCAGTCACGCTCTTTGATTTTGAGTACGAAGTTCTGCTGAAACTCCATAACTTTGACATCTTTGTTTTCGGCCACCCAGTCAGTTGCGGGCAATTGCTCTGCGACTGAACTCAGCGAAAAGTCACTGTTGGCAAACGGCTGCTGCGCATGAATATTAAAGATTGCACTGGTGATAGCTGTTGGACCGGTTGTACGTTCAACAGCGATTTGTTCAGTAGGTGGTTCTAGCCCTTCACCAAACAGCGAGATAAGCACTGGAACGTGGGTCACTGGCGGTGTGGGAACTTCACGTAACCCGGGTAGCTGTAAATTATCTCCGGCCAAATTTGCGCCATGCTCAGGGACAATAGCCATTAACACGCGGCGCCCTGAGGCTTCAATCTTCTGTTGTAATTGGTATAGCTCATCCATTAGTTTAGCGGCACGAAACTCGTAACTTTCAAGACTATTTCCAGAAAAGTTGGGCACTCGATTACCGTCATGCAACGACAACGTGTTGTAAAAGGTAAAGCGCGCTGAGTCTCCAGCGGTATCGGCTAACCAGTTATCAAGTACCGCTTGGTCGGAACGAATCAAGCTGTTATCGAAGCCTGTCATTGCCACCGGTGCCGACACATCATAGTTACTTTGTGGCAAGCCTCCATATTGTTGCAATAGCCCCGAGAAGTTATCGTATTCGCCGGTATGGTTAAGTAGTAATTCCGAACTAAAGCCGAGCTCGGCCAGTTGTCGGCTAACCAGACATTGTGGCGCTTGGGTATAGAGTTCTTCATGTTTAGAGTGGCCGCAACTTGCACGGAGTAAACGTAAAGCAGACGGGCCCGAGTAGGAGCTTGCACTATTGTAGTTTTTAAGCACTAACTGGCTGCTGGTGAGCAGTGGGTGTTGCTGTAACCCACTTTGTGCGATGTCATCCCATGATAATGAGCAAATATTCACAATAAGTACATCAAACCCCGCAGGGGTGTCTAGCAAAGGCTGAACAACTAGACTCTTTTGCTCTTGATAGAAAGCCGCAAGCTTGGCGTCAGGAGACTCGTAGACACTGTCCGTACGCTGTTCGGTGCTATTCAAATCTACAATGCTCTGCGGTGCTATCGGAGGCAGCGTGCTTTGTTGCATCGAGACGGTACTGGCGATGACGACCATAACAATGGCCACGACTGTCATACGCAATACTTGTTGTATGTAGGCGTATGCGATCCAAGCAACGAGTAAAACAAGTAACCACTGAAGTTCTACCGTACGCGCAAACAGCTCGGTTAAGTAGGCGAAACTAAAACCGCTAATCGCGGACCATTGATCAACGATTGAACTAAACGGCGGTAAATGGCTCTCGTAATAGAGCAAGCTGAGGGCACAAGGCACAGCGATACATTGACGAAGCACCTTGAGCGCCTTGGGCCTTACTGGAATAACCAGCAACGAGATCATAGCTAAATTAAGCCATAGCGCTAAGCTTAAATCGCCATTTAAAGCTAATAACGACTTGGCGATAAAGTAAAACGCCCATGCACTGAGCCCGGGCCAAATGAACATTGGCCTATTCAGTAACTCTTTCTTTTGTCGCCAGTACAAACTGCGCTCTTCCATGTCGATACCTGCTTCCTACTTTAATGTTCGAAAATAACGAAAGTGGGCAGTCCGCTGCCGCAAAAGTTGCCAAAGGCGTGAAAGCAGTTTAAGGCTTATCAAACCGGCAATAAATCCTAATGCAAAGGTGAAAAGGACGATCTGGATCAATTGAGATTCTGCCATGTTAAGGCTCCTGCTTACTATCGATCGAACTCAACGGTGCGAAATCAGTGGGGAACATGCGCCGGTATTGCTCTTTTTCGTCGGTACTGAGTGTTTGCTTAGCGAGCTCTAGCTCCACACTGTAGTCCCTCGACGGTGGCTGTTCGGCAAGATTTTCTAACTTACGAAGCGCTAATTTCGCGGTGTTAACATGAACGTCACTGTCGAACAAGTTGGCGACAGGTGCACCGAAGAGATATTCTAACGTTGGTTGAACATCTTGCTCGCGGCAGCCAAACAAGAAAATATGTATTTCGTCACCACAGTTAGTAATCAAGTCCCCCTCACGGCGGTGTTTAAAGCGCATCAAGATATCTACCAACTTAAGTCCAGGAGCAGGCTTTGCAATGGTATAACTGAATTCAACTTGCTTCTTCTGAGTAAGCTCTACCAGTTTATAGGCGTCCCGAATGAAGTCTTCGCAGGTGCGATAGCCTTCAAGGTCACTGGGGATATAGCGCTGTTCGATTTGTGCAAAGTCGGCTGCCAGTTTATGGGGAAAACGCCAACCACTTGAACTTCGAATTAATGAGATGACTTGGCTAAACCGCAGGTTGAGTGGCAGTATTAGGGTTGCACCCGACTGTAACAGCAATTGTTCATCTGTGTGCCTCACTGATTGGTCTAATTCGCGTATGAAAATTCGAATATAGTTGCCAAAATGCTGGCGTAATTCGAAGACTGTTCGCATCAATGCGGAGACATCTTGGCCACGATAGAAAGCTAGCAAAATAATATCGTCACTATTTGGATCAACCAAGGTATGAGCTTCACTCTCATGACTTAGCGAACGCCACCCAGCGGGCGTAATCTCGCGCCCAGTGACCGCTGAACTAATAAAGTAAACGGGCGCATTTTCATGTTTCAATTCGGTAGTGCTACTATCAACTTGTTTGTTTTTATCGAGTGCCCAAGCACCGTCAGCACCTATCTCGAGGGGGAGCGAGCGGTTAATGACCTTACCGCGATAAAACCAGTAGTGCACCGTTAGCATTAGCCCGCTTGGAGTTTTATCGAGACGGGTTAAGCTTTGAAAGTGATTCTCGTTAGTGGTGATCCACTCTTGTGTGTCCTTCGTGGTATCGATCCCTGAAACTGCTAGGCAGATAACCTTACCGTGCTCTGCTGCCCAGTTCTCAAGTGCAATGAGTTGAGGGTCATACAAGAGAAATTGGTGAAAAGCAGTTTGCTCAGCAGTTAGGTGAATCACAATAAAGTTAGTGCGTTGGCTGAGACTACTCAAGGCCGCTAGGAATTGACTGCCGTGATAGCGATGTCTTTGTTTGACTTCCATCGCGTTGGCACAGGTAGTCGATGACAGTAGGCGTTCATCTACCGGAACCGAACTATCGCAAAGGTAACAGCTCGTTGTTTGCGCTGAATAGTGCGCAATGAGTTCCTTGAGTAATCTGGTATGCCCCGAATAGAACGTGTAGATATGCCCACTCAAAAGCGGCGGAAGAGGGGCCTCAAGATCCTTGATCAGGTGTTCTTGCTTTATCATATTTGTTGTGGATCCAGCGCAGATAATGTATAAGATAGTAACAAATAAACCAAAAAATGCACACGATTTAAGGTGCTTACTATGACCTTTTGTCGACGTATGTGAATTGAGAGCCTTGTATGTCCTCAACTACACCAAATAAAACTCTGCAAAAGTCCGTTACAGCAGAAAATGAGGCGCCAGACATTGCTCGACTACGTTCATTTGTAGCAGCTTATGAACCCGCTTTTAAAGAAATTATTGCTTCGGAGCGAATAAAAGCTGTGCGCCAGAAATGGCGTATTTTCAATACCCCCGGAATTAACTCTGACGGCAAGCCAAGCTCAAGAATCGATAGTGTTAACGGTGGTGACTGATGAAACTACTTGCCTTTGAAAGTCTCGTCGGTGGTGCGGGGGCGACGACGTTAACAGCAAACCTTGCGGCAGCGCTCCAACGCCATGGCGAGCAGGTGGCTGTACTCGATCTGTGTGCACAAAATAATTTAGCAGCGCATTTTGCGCAGCAACTAGCTGAGCCGCGTGGCCTCTTTGATGATCAAGGCCTTGTTGCGAGTGTCTTAGATAATTCATTCAGAGCTGCTTCTGAGGTGATCGTGGTGCCCTTTGGCGCCCCTAAACGACAGCCAACCGCAAGCCAATGTGTAGAAGCGTTCGATAAAACATTAACCGCATTGACGACCCTGCAATCAGTTTCGGTGACGTACTTATTGGTTAACTTGCCAACCGGGCACAGTTTTCAAGACTCCTGTTACTTACCCAAAGATACACCTTGTATGCTGGTGTTTGAACCCGAGCCGCGAAGCTATATAGCTCTACAACGGTGGCATTATGCGCACAAAGCCAGCCCAACAATGCGTTATCGAGGGCTCATTAATAAAGTCGCCCCGCATATGGAGTTGCAGCGCGATAGTTACGATTTAATGCGGGCTGAATTGAGTGATGGCTGGCTGCTGCCTTACTCTATTAATCGTGATCAGCATGTTCCTGAAGCGCTGGCGACCCAGCAACTGATTTACGAATACACGCTTGGTGCGCAAGCCAATGCCGATATACAAGAAGTTGCTTTTTGGCTGACTACCGAGTCGGAGCAGTTGGCATGAGTATCATGCAAAAACACTGGCGCGAACTACGACGGAGAGATTCTCTTTTTAGTGCGCTTTTAAGCTTTATTGCACTTTATGCGGAGGCTGTTTTTTTCCGAGTGAGTGCGTCCACGCAAGCAGATAGCTCGAACAGTGGCCAGCGAGGGCTTCGCTACTGGGTTCCGCAAGTTGATTGGGATAAACACTCGCTACTCGATCCGCTACGGATTATTTTACAGTTCTTCTATTTAATTTTTTTCAAAACCAAACAAGAGCGTCGCCAAGCCCAGCAGCTCAAAGCTTCAATTGGTACGCCTATTGAACTAAGTCGCCGAGGTGTCGCGGCCGCTTTGCGACATCCATTGCGGTGGGCAACGCGATGGTTTGAGTACGTGTTTCATCGGCAAACGCAAAAAAAAGCGACCCGGTGGAATTTACCTTTTCGTATTATTTTAACCATTCTTTCAAGCCTTACTGCCTTGCTTATTATTGGGCTGCCGATGGAGGCAGGGTCGCAGGCTGTCTTACTGTTGGCATTCTGGGCCGTAGCTCTTTGGGTAAGAAATATTCAGGGCCGTATTCCTATGTTATTGATGATCACCTTGTCGCTGGTGGTCAGTACACGTTATTTATTCTGGCGTGTCACCCAAACAGTGAATTGGGATGTGCCGATTGACATGGTGTTTGGGTTATTGCTTCTTAGTGCGGAATTTTATGCTTGGACCATATTAATTCTTGGCTATATTCAATCAGCTTGGCCGCTGCAGAGGAAAATAGCTGCGCTGCCTAAGAGTATTGCAAGTTGGCCTACGGTCGATATCTTCATTCCAACCTATAATGAACCGTTAAGTGTAATACGGCACACGATACTGGCTGCGCAAGTCATAGATTGGCCGCAAGACAAGATTCGAATATACGTGCTTGATGATGGTAAAAGAGACAGCGTTAGAGACTTCTGCACGGAAATTGGCGTGCACTATTTTATACGGCCAGATAACAAACATGCGAAAGCTGGTAATCTAAACCATGCGCTTGGTTTATCGTCCGGTGATTATGTCGCAATTTTTGACTGTGACCATATTCCTACTCGTGGATTCTTACAGTTAACGATGGGGTGGTTTCTGCGTGATGAAAAGCTTGCGTTAGTACAGACACCGCATCATTTTTTCTCGGCGGACCCATTTGAAAAAAACCTCGGAGTGTTTCGTAAGAACCCAAACGAGGGTGAGTTGTTTTATGGTTTAATCCAAGATGGGAATGATATGTGGAATGCCTCATTCTTCTGTGGCTCTTGTGCTGTGCTCAAGCGTGGGCCGTTGGAAGAAGTCGGTGGTATCGCTGTTGAAACCGTCACCGAGGATGCTCATACCGCATTGAAAATGCACCGCCTAGGCTACAACACCGCGTATTTGAATGTGCCTTTAGCGGCTGGGTTAGCGACTGAAAGTTTGTCGGCTCATATTGGCCAGCGCATTCGGTGGGCGCGTGGGATGGCTCAAATTTTTCGAATTGATAATCCGTTATTAGGTAAAGGGCTGAATTGGGGGCAACGACTTTGCTACGCCAACGCCATGCTGTATTTTTTAAACGGTATTCCGCGCGTCATTTTTTTGCTGGCGCCACTGGCATTCCTGCTCTTGCATAGTTACGTGGTTTTCGCGCCGGCGATTATGATTGCCATTTACGCGATTCCGCATTTAGTACATGCGAACCTGGCAAACTCTCGCTCACAAGGCAAATTTCGTCATTCCTTCTGGGCTGAAATGTATGAAACTGTGCTAGCGTGGTACATCTTGCGGCCGACAACAGTGGCATTGCTGTCACCACAGCATGGTGAATTTAATGTTACGCAAAAAGGTGGCAAAACAGAGTACTCGTTTTTCGATTGGCGTATCTCATGGCCTTATCTTACGTTAATGGGGTTAAGCTTAACGGGGCTAGGTTTTGGTATTTGGCGGCTCTTTACTGGCCCAGATAATGAATATTTGACGGTTATACTCAATTTATTTTGGGTTATCTATAATTTGATTTTGCTTGGGGGAGCTGTTGCGGTGGCCGAAGAGGCGAAGCAAGTCAGAACAGCGCACCGCGTTGCCGTTGATCGTAAAGTAACTCTGTACGATCAAAATGAGCGTATGTATCAAGCGACTATGACTGATTATTCCCATGAAGGTGCAGGTATTAAAATAGTGCAGGGGATGGAAGTACGCGAGGGTGACACCTTGACGCTGATTCTCGCTGATGGCGATCAGTATCATGCGCTTGACATCAAAGTGATGCTCAAGCGTGGCCAACACCTGGGTACTCGTATTTTATTTGAAAATTACGCACAAGAGCGAGCGTTTTTACGCTCAACTTTTGCGCGAGCTGATGCGTGGGTCGGTTGGATGCCTGATGATTCGGTAGACAAACCAATCACTAGTTTAAGAGAAGTTGTAGGTATAGGTTTTAAAGGCTATCAACGATTATTTTTCCATTTAGCGCCGCAAGTGCGACCCATCACAAGGTTGTTGGCGAAAGGATGGCGAGTCGTTTCAAGTCTTTTACCGCGCTCACCAGTAACAAGGAGTGAAGGATGAAGTTCCGCTGGGTTTTGACTGTTTTAATCATGGTGCTAGTTGCAAGCACGCAAACTGTAGCTGCGCAGGTCGACTCTGAAACGTTACCTGAGTGGCAAAAGCTTCCTAGCTGGCAAGAGAGCTATAGCCTAAATGCTGCAGCAAACTCGCAAGAGCTTCGGATTCATGGGTTGCGGCCGGAAATGACTATAGGTTTCGGTGGGCGTTACGATCGCGTTGTTGAGGCGGCCCAGCTTAATTTGGACTTTATGATTTCGCCAGCGATGGTCGATACTGTGAGCCAGATCCGCGTGAGTATGAATCAAGAAGTATTTGGCGTGATCGCCTTACAAAAAGGCATGGCAAATACCGTTCAAAAGCGCAGTTTTAATATTAACCCACGCTTATTTAGTAGTTATAACCAGCTCCGTATTGAGTTAGTGAGCGAAGTGTTTAATGGGCAATGTACCCTAGCTTCACCAGCTGCTTGGGCCGAGTTTCTAGATACCAGTGAACTTGAATTAAGCTATCGTCAATTGCGCGTGGCCAACGAACTATCTTATTTCCCGGAGCCGTGGTTCGATGCCAATGACTTTAGTGAACTAAAACTCAATTTCGTCAGTTTCGGTATGCCTTCAATGGCTGCAACCGAGGCCCACGGGGTTTTAGCTAGCTACTTTGGTAAAATGGCCGATTGGCGCTCGGTAGAGGTTGTACACCACGATGTTGAGCCAGCGCCAGGGCGCTTGTTGCAAGACTCAGAATGGCGCCAGGAATGGCCCCGTGATCATGCCATTATCACGCTTACTAATGACCAGCGGCCACGGCCATTTGATGATCTTCCAGAGGTTGCTGAGCCGACTGTAATGATGCTGGCGAATCCGGCCTACCCAGCCTATAAGCTATTGGTTATAGCTGCGCCCAACGACACTCAGTTGCGGGCGGCCACGGCCACTTTTGTGTTGAGTAGTGAGAGTATGAGTGGTGAACATGTTACGGTGCGTCCGCAAGAACTCGACCCCCGCGACGCTTATGCAGCGCCTCGTTGGGTTAGTACCGAGCGCCCAGTCATGCTACAAGAATTAGTTGATCACCCAAGCGAACTGCAGCGTTCTGCCCGCAATACAGCGCCGGTGAATATTGAGTTGCGACTGCCACCTGATTTATTTATTTGGCAGCGCCATGGTATTCCACTGGATTTGAGATTCCGCTATACACCGCCGCTGACTGAAGATGAAAGTCGCATGCTAGTAAGCATCAATGATGAATTTGTGAAGGCATTCGATTTAGGTGAGAGCGGTAGTGAAAACACTGAAGAGCGGCTGCGGATTCCGATTTTATCGGGCGCCTTAGGGCAAGAGGCTGACAACGTAACCTTGCCGTCATTTCGTCTTGGTGCGGTCAACCGTATGCAATTCCACTTTGATATGGGTACGGTAAGTGATCAATGTAGTACGCCGCCGCTACTCAATGCGCAGGGTGTGATCGATGGCAATTCAACAATCGATTTGCGCGGTTACGATAATTACGTTGCGCTGCCTGATGTTCAGCTGTTTATGAAAACGGGCTATCCGTTTACCCGCTGGGATGATTTATCGCAAACGCTGGTCGTAGTTCCGGAACAGCTAAATAGTGAATTGTACACCACTTTGCTTATGACTCTGGCAAAGCTAGGTGGTGCGACGGGTTACCCAGCCACTCAGTTAACGCTTACGTCGGTTGGCGCGCTGCCCGAAACGACCGATAAAGATGTGCTGATTTTTGGCGCTCGACCACTTGAGGCTTGGCTGCAACGTTTTGGTGACGAACAATTACAGCAGCAAGTCAATCGTAAAACGTTAGCGGGGCGCGAACAGTTACTTTACAGTCCTGATCTAGCGCTACGTAACAGTGGCCCGAGCGCAGCCGTGGTGGGTTTTCAATCGCCATTTTCGAATGAGCGTTCGGTGGTCGCGATTACGGCAACAAGTGATAGTTACTTGACGCGCTTCCGTGAGGCCTTGACAAGTGATGCGTTGTCTAACGATATGATAGGTTTCTTGGCGGTGCTGACACCCGCACGTGTCACTTCTTATGAAGCGGAACACAAGTACTATGTGGGCAACTTAAGCTGGTCTAATCGCATGATGTACCACTTGGCAAAATACCCAATATTGGTAACGGTACTAGCGTTGCTGGCATTGTTGGTGCTTGTGATTGCCTTGTATCGGCTGTTTTCCGCTGCGGTGAGCAAGCGACAGTAGGGAGCGAGCTTGAAGCTAACACAGGGTCTGCAAAGGTTACTTAAAGTGGCTGTGGTTTTGGTGCTAGCACCCGGCTGCAGCCCTGAACCTGTGCTTGATGAGCCGCCTGCTAAACCACAAGCACTGCAGTTTCAGTACCACTATCAGCGTTTAGTGGACGACTTCATCGATGGCCAAGGTCGCGTGATCGATGGTGCCGATGCACGACTTATTACAACGTCGGAGGGGCAAAGTTATGCAATGTTGTTTGCTTTGCTTGCAAATGACCCCGCGACCTTTCGACAGCTCCTGCAATGGACCGAAAACAACCTTGCCGCTGGTGATTTAACCCAACAACTTCCGGCATGGCTGTGGGGCAAGCAAGAAAGTGGCGATTGGGGCGTCATCGATACTAACTCAGCAAGTGATGCCGACATTGTGATGGCTTACGCCTTGCTGCAGGCGGGGGAGCTATGGCATGAACCCCGTTATCTTGCTTTAGGTGAGCGCATGTTGTGGCAAATAGCACGTTACGAAATTGCCAAGTGGCAGCACAGACACTATTTACTGCCTGGCTATTTTGGCTTTATTGAACCGCTAACGAATGCCGATGAAGAGGCCAGCATTAAACTTAATTTAAGCTACTATGCACTGCCAATGTTAGATTATTTTGCCAATCGAACGGGCGACGAACTCTGGCAGCAGGTTTATGACAGTGGACTCTATTTAGCAAGCTTGCATGAAGCAGGCTTTGCCAGTGACTGGGCGATTCTTAAAGAAACTGGAGAACTGGCCGAAAACCAGCAAGCAGAAGCCGACTACGATGCCATACGCGTCTATTTGTGGTGGGCTATCGCAGCGAAGCATGACCCGTTGGTGGAACGTCAGCTAGAAACTTTTAGTGGTGTAGTAACGTCGATAAATGAATTGGGAAGTATGCCGAAAAGCACCAACTGGCGCGATGGCAGCTACGCCGGTGTCGGCCCTATTGGTTTTTCCTCAGCGGTACTGCCGATGTTAGAACAGATTGCGCCCCAATTAGCAGAGTTAGAACGCCAGCGAATCGTTGCAACAGATCCGTCAAAGTACCGTCAAAACTATTACGACACCATGTTGTTACTCTATGGTGTGGGGAGTGACCAAGGCTGTTTAGTGTTTGCCGCCGATGGTGCTTTAAAACCGCAATGGGAACGTGAGGAATGTGTCTATGTTGGTGATTAAAACACTCACATTATCCCTAATGTTGTTACAAAGTAGTCAACTAGAGCAAGTTGACAGCAAACTTTATGAGCATTCAAAACAATTAGTAGAGCAGCGTTTAAAACTCTGGAGTCACCGCCAACAAGACTCACAACTAACCGAAGTTATCGCGCAGATGATGCGTGTTGCACCGGAGCATCCGCGGTTAGTTGAAATTGCGATCTATGCCGCGCTGGCCGAAGGGCGGCGCGACGATGCCGAACGACTTTGGCAGTTATTGCGAGAACGTGCACCACAGCACTTGGCTACCCGACGGGTTGCCGAGCGTATGACCTTAAGTAATGAACAGCAACAATCACTGTCGCAAGTCGAGCTTTATCTTTTTGCGGGGCGCTATGAAGAAGCGGCAAGCATACTTCGCACGCTTTATGATGAGCCGCCTTTGACCTTGACCACTGCAATCTTGTATTGGGACGTTATAGGTCGCGTGGAGAGTCGTGAACGTGCTATTGGTGGTTTGCAACAGCTACAGAGGTTGTACCCTGATGCGCCAGAATTAACGTTGAGTATTGCCAGCCACAAATTGGCTATCGATGCGCTTAAACCGTCAGACCTTGCACAGTTAACGCAGTTGAGTTTGAATCCGGTGTTTGGCGAACAGGCTTTGGGGATTTGGCTACGCGCTCTGTCTGAACTACCAGCAACGCCAGACTTCATTCGTCAAGTTAATACCTTAGCTGGCTACTTCCCGCGCCATAGTGACATTGCTCGCTATCGTAAAATCTTATATGCCCAGCGTGATGCAAACGCTCGCTCAAATTCGAGCCAAACGGCGCAAACTGAAACAACTTCTCAAGCGCCTGAGGCTGCTCCTTTACCTGATCCTTGGGCGGCGTATGACCGAGCCGTGGCCGCGCTAGAACAAAATAATGCCACCGCGGCAGAACGAATCATGCAGCAATTACTGATGCAGAATCAAAGCTCAGACGCACGTTTTGCAAAGGCCTTATTGTTGGAAAAAATTGATCGTGATGACGAGGCACTCGCGCTTGCGAGAGAGGTTTTAGCAACAGACAAAGGCGAGGGCGTGACCGCTCTATTTGAGCGCTTAGTTGCACGTCAAAGAGCCGCTGAAATTGCCGCGCAACAAGCTGCTGACGAGGCAAACCAGGTAGCAACTGATGCATCAGCATCGGACACCTCAACTGTTGCGGTGGGGACTAGTGACCGTGACGAAAGCCAAGAGACCTTTTTGTGGCTTGGTTATACTTTGTCTGAGCGTGAGAGTACGCCAGGTATTAGCTCTCTCGATAGCAACACGCTTATGTTGAGGTTAAGTTCAACGTTTGGCGATGAGCAGCAGAATCGATGGTTTTTACAACTAGATCCAACCACCGTGAGCGCCGGCGCTGCAGATCTTGATGATAGCTACTGGCGTCCGCGTTTTGGTACGGGATTACTGTGCGATGACAGCTGCCCTACGGGGATCTGGCCTGAAGCTGAAGATCAGGGCATTGCTATTGGCTTTGGCGTTGAATGGCAGAACTGGCACGCTGATATAGGTCGCAGCCCCATTGGTTTTCGACAAAGTGAGTGGGTCGGCTCAGTTGGTTATGATGGCGATCTTGGCGAGTTTGGCTGGGGTATCGAAGCGGAACGGCGTGTACTCACATCGGCACTGGTTAATTTTGCCGGGGCGGAAGATCCTTACTCAGGCCGAGAGTGGGGGCCGGTTATGGAGTCCACTTTAGGTGGTAGCTTTAATTGGGATCAAGGCACCGGCTGGGGTTGGTGGTCTAACTTTGGCGTTAGCCACTATGGCGGCAAGGAACTCAAGTCGAATCGTCGTTGGTATGCTTATACCGGTGTGTATAAAACTTTTTATGACACCGAAGCCTTTGCTTTTGATAGTGGTTTAACTGCACTTACATGGGGCTATGCAAACGATCAAAGTCAAACAACCTTTGGCCAAGGCGGCTATTACAGCCCGAAAAGTTATGCCTCGTTAAGTATTCCGCTGAGTGTCTACGGCCGCGTCGGTCGGTTGTCATACCTTGTGCGCGCGTCATTAGGTCAATCGACAACAAAGCTGAGCGCAAGTGAGTTTTTCCCAGCGCATCCTGAGCTACAGCAACAAGCGCTTGCGCTGAGTGGTGAAACAGGCATTAATCCAGTTTTTGCAGGCGGCACAGGTGGAGGCTTTGGTACCAGCCTTCGTGCCACGCTGGAATATAGGTTGAGTAATCATTGGTATATTGGCGGTAGCACCAACATTCAGCGTTCTGAATTTTATGATCCTAATCACTTCTCATTGTACTTACGTTACGATTTTGCTGGCCAGCGTCGCTCACCAAACCGACCACCTTACCCGCCACAAGAGTATGTGAGTGAGCCATGGTGGGAGTAACCCCATGGCTCTCAATGCTGTCTATTTATTAACCTAATCTTTATAAAGCAAAAGCTCTGCAAAGCGGCTTTTACTGTCGCATAGAATGACTATAGTGAAGTTGAACCAAGCAATTATGCTATTCAATAACGAGGAGAAATACCTATGAAACTTAGCAACGTAATTACTTCAACAGCTTCAGTATTGGCCTTAACTTTTGGCACGGTTGCAATGGCAACGACTTTGCAAGACCCGCAAAGCCAAGGGCTTGAACAAGCAGCAGAGCAAGCCGGCGATCATGTTAGCGATTCAGCTATTAAAGCCAATGTTAAAAGCGCGCTAATGGCGAAGGCTCGTGGTATGCAAATCAACGTCGAAGTGACCAATGGCGCGGTAACACTTAGCGGTCAAGTTGAGACCCAAGATGATGTGATTGCTCTTGAACGAGCAGCTCGCGATGTCGAAGGCGTTAAAAGTGTTCGCAACGAGCTTGCAGTGAAAGGCGAATAATCCCCAGTTTTCGTCTGAGCTATGGCCCCATGCAGGTTAACCTGCATGGGGCTTTTTTATTTTAGGGGTTAATTGTCGTATGCTGGAGCTTCTAAGATTTTAAGCTCACCACAGGAATCACGACATGGCCACAGTTCAACCACCACAACGTCAACCGTTGAAGCTCTATGAAGGCTTGATGTTGTTGGCGCTATGCGAAGAAAAAGGCACCATGAGTGCAGCCTACATTAATTATGGCGTGGCGGCTGCGATGCTGGCCGATCTATTACTTCTGAAACGTATCGAAATTGATGCTGAAAATAAGAATAAAGTCATAGTTATTGATGCATCACCCACCGAAGACCCGCTATTTGATGAAGCATTAGCCAAGCTCCAAGACGCCAAGAAACCTCGTAAACTTGATGATTGGGTGATGCGCTTAGGTTCGATTAGTAAGTTGAAAGAAAAGGTCGCACAGGCGTTGGTTGCCAGCGGTATCGTCAAGTTGGAAGAAAAGAAGGTGCTTTGGCTGTTCACGCAAAAAGTGTATCCCGAGGTAAACCCAGAGCCTGAAAGTTATTTACGTACTGAAATGCGACGACTTATTTTAGATCGGCCGCTGGAAATTGACCCACGCATTGCGGTGATGATTTCCCTAGCCAAAGGCGCACGCCTATTGAACCAAGTGTTCAGTAAAGATGAATTAAAAGCCAACAAAGAACGTGTGCAACAGGTTATTAACGGTGAGCTCTTGGGGCAGTCGACCAAGGATGTTATTGCCGCTATTGAAGTGGCGGTAATGATGACAGCAATTATGCCGGCCATTATGGCTGCAACCACAGCGTCGACCAGCACTACGCCGTCGTGTTAACCCCGCTGGCCACCCAGTTTACGACGCATCAGGCGTAGGTAGAGTCGTGGTGCTAGGCGATACAACACGCTCGCAAAATAGGTCAGGCGATCAGGGAATAGGCGCTCTTGATGACCGTTCATTGCCTTGACGATGCGCTTGGCCATCCAATCGCTACTACGCATAGCTCCCGCCGTGGTGCGTGGGTGCGAGGCAATGGCACCTTGACTGTCTAATGCGTGGTGCTCAATAGGCGTATCAAGAAAGCTGGGGTAAACCATTAGCACAGCGCCCGGGCGGTTTAGCTCGGCGCGCAGGGTTTCAAAATACTGATGTAGTGCCGACTTAGCTGCACAGTAGCCAGCTCGCTCGATAACAGGCATCCAGCCGGCCATCGAGCCAATATTGACAATTTTTCCCGCTGAAGCGGTTAGCAGAGGCAGTAACCCTTGGCTTAACTGCACTGCCGCAAAGTAGTCTACGGCCATCACCTTTTCCATGACCTGAATCGAGGTGCTCGCTGCGGGCGAGCGGTGGGTAATGCCGGCGTTATTGATCAGCAGGTCAAGTCGTGGAAGTTGCGTGAGTAACTTATCTAAAAGCTGTTCTATAGCATGACTATCGGCAAGGTCGACATGCTCGCAATAGGCGTTGGGGAACCGCTCTCTACAAGCTGCTAAGCCCTGTTCGTTGACATCAACTAAGACCAATTGATGACTGCATTGAAGCGCCTTTGCAAGCTCCAGGCCAAGGCCTGAAGCCGCGCCGGTGATGAGTGCAATGGGCGGCGCACGCATTAGTGGTTGCGCTCGCAATAATAGGCGAAAACTTCACGGGTGGTAAGTTGCGGCGTGTAACCAAAATCCTGTTTCAATTGCCTGTTATCAAGTACCGGGCGGTAGCGTAAAAAATCAAGCTGTTCGGCACTGTAATTGGTTAAGTGGAGCTTGTGCCCCATCGTGAGTAGCAGTTTTAAGAGCCAAGCGGGTAGCTGCAACAGCGGCTTATTGAGCTCGTCGGCAATTTCGGCCATTGGCATTGCGCCATCGCCAGCAAGGTTAAAAATACCTGTTTTACTGTCGCTTACCCCGCGGCGAATGATTTCGATGACATCTTGATCCCAAATAAAAACAAAGGGTGATGCTGAGCCTTTTATCGCGAGCAAACGCTTTTGCTGAAACAACTGAGTGATTTGATTGCGAGTGGTGGCGCCCAAAATCGTGCCAGGGCGCAAAATAAGTTGTTTAAGCTGCGGCGAATGTTGCCGATACTCTGCTAACAGCTCTTCGACGAGCCGTTTATGACAGCTATAGGCAAAGCTTTCATTACCGCGCAGAGGGTCCGTTTCGGTCAGCCATTCAGGGTTATCTGCGTGGTAGCCGTAGGCAGCGCCGCTGCTCGTTACGGTAAGGTGTTTTACCCCGGCGTGAAGGCAAGCACGAAGAACATTTTTAGTGCCGTTGACATCGATGTCATAGTCGCGTTGTCGATCGTTACTTGCTTGTAACACGCTCGCAAGGTGCACAACATGCGTAATGCCGTGTTGCTGCATATAATCATTGAGCTTGGCGTCGCGAATGTCCATGGCCTGATAATGATAGCTGGCAGTAGGGTTGGCTGCTGAGCGTAGATCAATGCCGAACACCTCAGCGTCGGTGGCGAGTTTGCGAATAAGAGCTTGACCAAGATAGCCTTCACTGCCAGTAATTAGCACTCTCATGACTTTGCTCCTTGGGTTTGACCAACACCGTGATTGCGGTCCCAGTAGTGCCAAAATAGCGTGAGCCCAAGGCCGGAGACTAAATGCCAAATACCCCAGGCGGCAGCTATAATTGCCATGCCACTTAAGTCCGCAAAATAAGTAAAAATAATACCTAACCCCAAGCCAGAGTTTTGTAAACCAACCTCCAAACTGATTGCTCGCCTCTCCGCCGCAGCCATGCCGACCGCTCTCGCTGCCGACCAGCCTATCGCTAAGGCGATGGCATTATGAGCGACAACCGCCAGCACAAACAGACTGGCACCGGCAATAAATTGGGCCCAGTTTATAACCAGAGCGATGGCCACAAAAGCAAACAGCGCTGCTAGTGAAACGATACGAAAGAACCCCTCGCTACGACGCGCAAAGTTAGGCAATTTGTGTGCGGTCACGAGACCTAAGGCTAACGGAATAGCGAGCACCAAGAAGACGATGGTTAACATATCCCAGGTTGATACTGCGATCTCTTGTAACAGCGCATCGGTATGGCTGTTTAAGCTGGCATAAAACATAAAATTGAGCGGCGTGAGCAGCGATGCCAATAGGCTAGCGATGCCGGTCATACTAACGGACATCGCCGTGTTGCCGTTGGCAAGAAAGGTCATAATATTTGAGAAACTGCCACCCGGACAGCAGCTGACTAACAGTAGGCCTAAGGCAATTTCGGCCGGCATGGGGATCACTGATATCGCCATAAAGGTGCCAAAGGGCAACACTAAGAACTGAGCGGCTAGGCCAATAAGCGGACCTTTAGGCTGTTGGATCACACGCTTAAAGTCGGCTGCTTTTAGGCTTAACGCAATACCGAACATCATCATTGCCAACACGCCATTGAGCGCAAAAAGTGTGGTCGAAGCCATTTAAGCTAGCCGTGTTAAGTGTTTAAGTTCTTTGGCTATGGCCTTCAGATAACTATCTTTATGCACATAGTAGGCCATACGTTCGAGCTGTAGATAGTTCATACCGCCATCAACCCGTTGTTGTGTATGTTGCTTCACTTTAGCAAAAAATGCCGAAGCTTGAGCTGGGTCCTGTTGTTGCTGACGAATCACTTGCGCGACTAATTGCGCTTGTTGGTCGCGACCTTGCCAACCTAGACCGGCTGCTTCAACCATACCCATGACAAATAAATTAGTATGTTTGGGGGTAAAGATATTTAAATACAGCTGCGGTGCATGGCCGTCCCAGTTCAGGTGTTGATCATCAATGAACGGGTAGTGCAGCTTATAACCCGTAGCCTGCAGAATAAGGTCGTAGTCTGCCTGTTGACCATCGACAAACGCCGCGCCACTGGAGGTGAGTTTCGCAATGTTGGGCCGAACGGTTATATCACCATGACCTATATGATGCAGAAAAAGAGAGTTAATCACCGGATGAGACTCATACATTCGATAATCGGGATCAGGGAGTCCATACTGACTCGGTTTTCCTGAAATTATTTTTACCAGCAAGCCGTCAAGCCATTGTTTGAGGCGCCTAGGTAGTTTCACCTTGCCGCCGAGGGTATCGGTTGGGCGTCCAGCAACGAACTTAGGTAAAAAGTAATAGCCTCTGCGTACTGCCATATCGACACTTTTTGCTCGGTGCACCGCATCCACTGCAATATCACAGCCACTATTACCACAGCCGACGATCAACACCCGCTTATCGGCAAAAATATCGGCGCTGCGATAGTCACAGCTGTGCATCATTTTGCCATCGAACTGCCCGCTGAGGCTGATTTTATTGGGGTGGTGTAACGTACCATTGGCGAGCAGTACGTTCGCAGCAATAATTTCATGTTGTTGCTGATTCGCATCACGATAGATAACGCGCCAAGCTGGCGTGGTATCCTCTCGTTCGTCTGATACCGGCTCTACTCGCTCAACCCAAGAATTAAAGCGGTAATGTTGAAGCAAATTAAAATGTCTAGCGTAAGCGGTGAAATATTTTTTTAGCTCGTCATGACGTGGATAGGTTGCCACGCTATCGTCCATCGGGAAATCGCTAAATTCGGTCATGCGCTTCGAAGAAATAAGATGTGCGGAGTCGTACATAGTGCTCGTTGCACTATTGATATCCCATAGCCCACCGACATCGCTGTGAGCTTCAAGGCCAATGACATCAATATTTTGTTCTAGCAATCTACGAACGGTACACAATCCCATCGGACCGGCACCAATGACAACACTTGGATTCATTTCCAAACTCTCACGACGGCTCATAAATGAATAATAACAATTGATCTGAATCAATCTATGGCTATAGTAGGACAATTAACTGGTTAATTTAGGACAGGTACTTTCTAAACCTATGCAAGCAAGTGTTACGCGAAGCTTTACTCGTGCAATCGTTGATCAACTGCCGGCACTCGGCGTTGAGCTTGATCCGCAATTGCAATTACAACTGAGCTTGCATGAGCCCGGCCAGCGGCTGCCTCTAGCGCAGCAAGATGCGCTATGGCAGCAGCTAGAGCGTCATGGCGATCACAGTTTGGGATTGAAAATAGGTCTGGGGATGTTACCGCAGCATTTTGATACCACGGGGTTTTTATTGCTGAGCAGCCCTTCTTTGAGTGTGGCGGTAGAAAGTTTAGTGAATTATTCGTCGCTGATAGGAGAGGGCGGTAGCTTTCAAAAATCTCACACTGCTTTAGGTTGGAAGATTACCTATACAGATCTATTTTCGGTGGCGGTTGCGCTTCGCATTGAAGCTATTTTTGCCAGCATCGCCAACGGTGCACAATGGGTCGCTGGTAAACCGATCGCCCCGTTGTTGGTTAAATTCAAACATGCAAAATCAGCGACGGACGAGCTTTATAAACAGGCGTTTAAGGGCGCAGCGCTTGAGTTTAATCAGAACGAAAACGCTATTGTCTACGCTACGTCTGAGTGGCACTTTCGGCAACGAGAAGTGAACCCAGCTGTGCAAACACAAATGCTTGAACTTGCGCAGCAGCAGCTCAACCAACTTCAGCATCGTTCGCTCTATGAGCGAGCACAAGGCATATTACTACAACAGCCATGGCTGTCACGAGTAGATGTGGCTGCGAACTTAGCGGTGAGTGAGCGTACATTAGCCCGTCACCTTAAGGCGCATGGTACGAGCTTTAATGACCTGTCCCAAGCAGTGAAACGGCAGCATGCGCTCGAGAAAATTCAGCAATTAGAGATAACCCAAGCGCAACTGGCCGAGTACCTTGGCTATAGCGATGAACAGGCTTTCGCCAAGGCATTTAAACGTTGGACCGGCATGGGCTTCTGGGACTACCGCAGTCAACAGGCGGCAGTACCAGCTACCCGCGATACATTATGAAAGCTTGTGCGCTCGAAAGCGTTTACCTTTAATTTTGTCGTTACTGATAAGCGTTAGCGCATGGCGCACAGCATTCCGCTGCACAGCGACGAAAGCGAAGTTGTTTTGTACCTTTATTTTACCGATATCTGCCATGGTAAGTTTGCCGTCACGGGTAAGTGCGCCAACAATGTCGCCGGGGCGTAACTTATTTTTCTTGCCGCCATTCAGTTGCAAGGTCACAAAGTCGGCCACTAGTGGTTTGGCGTTGGTAGTGGCTGCCGGCAGCTCTTGTAGTTGAATCGGAGCGTCTAAGGTATCTTCTAGTAGGCGCATTTTATAGTCGTCTTGTGGCCCGGCCAAGGTCACAGCTAAGCCTTCTGCGCCGGCGCGACCGGTGCGGCCAATACGATGCGTATGAGTATCTAGGTCATGTGCCATGTGAACGCTGATCACTAAATCAAGTTCGGCAATGTCTAAACCTCGTGCGGCAACATCGGTTGCCACTAAAACACGCGCGCTGCCATTGGCAAATTGCACCATGGCTTGGTCACGATCTTTTTGTTCCAAGTCACCGTGAAGCGCCAACGCACTATGACCGCTGCTCAGTAGGCGATCGGCAATGGCTTGACATGCGACTTTGGTATTACAGAACACGATGGCATTGCTGGGCTGATAGGTTAACAGTACTAAAGCGACCGCAGCGGCGTCGCTGGTGTCGCTAAATTGATAAAACACCTGCTTTATTGTGTTGGCTTGCTGCACCGCTGCAACTTTAATTGAGGTGGCATTTTTACTCACGCGTTGTGATAGTTCAGCAATACTTTTAGGGAAGGTCGCACTAAATAATAAACTTTGGCGTGATTTAGGCGTCTGTTCGACAATGGCGTTAAGCTCATCCTGAAAGCCCATGTCTAGCATTCGATCCGCTTCATCTAAAACTAATGTCTGTAATTGAGAAAACTCAATTCTTTTATGGTTTAGATGATCAAGAACCCGGCCCGGCGTGCCGACTAACACGTGTGCACCATGCTCAAGAGAGGCGATTTGCGCACGAGCGGGAACACCACCGCAAAGTGTCAATACTTTCAGATTAGCCATCGCTTTAGCTAAGGCTCGAATCGCCTCAGCGACTTGCTCAGCAAGTTCCCGTGTTGGGCATAGCACAAGCGCTTGCGGCGAGAAATGGGTAACATCAAGTTTAGCCAGTAGTGCGAGTGCAAAGGCTGCGGTTTTACCGGAACCCGTCGCCGCCTGAACGACTGTGTCTTCACCTTTAAGTAGTGTCGGTAGACTGCGCGCTTGCACCTGCGTCATTTGTTCGAAACCAGCTTCTTTCACGCTTTGTAGAAGTGCATCACTAAGCTCGAGTTGCAAAAAGGATTCGTTGTCTGACGAGGGAGTTGATTCTGGCATAAATAGAGTTCACGAGTGGGGTAAGTTTGAACCAAGAGTATACCAGAATCGTTAAAATTCGCACAGTATCTGTTACTGCTCGGGCCGCAAATCACCATGTAGAAACTTACAAACAAAAACCACTTTACCGTAACGCTCAAACGACCATTTGATACAGTCTTGTACTGCCGCCATTACCTGCTCGTAATCACCAAATACCTGCGTACTTAAAGTGTTGGTGATGACGTGTAGCTCTTGGTACTGGTTTAACTGCTCGATAAAGCCTTTAATCGGCTCTATGTAGTTATCGGCAAGAGGATATTTACTGATGTCTACGGTTAGTTTCATTTGTTTTGCCTTCTAAAAGTATTGTTGACGCGTTTGGAAACTAACATATAGGGAATCCAAATACAGGCCGCTAACAGCGAGCGAACGATTTCACCAACCATATCGCTATTCAAAACCTCGGCGCCTGGAATCAAGGTCGCAGCCATCCATAAATCGGTAACTAAAAAAATGGGTGTAAAAGCGGCTAAAAAAATATAGGTTCGTGGAAACCACCGGTGTTTACTGAAAAATAATACGGCGAGCCCAACAGCCAGTATGAGAATCAAAGCATTTCCTATCAATTCAGCCTTTATAAGGGTTTCGAAATGTGGAATATAAGACTTTGCGTTAGGGTTCGTTGTGAGGCTGTCATAGGCTCCAGAAAAATAGTCATTTAACATCGGGTAATAATCGATAAACACTCGTATTGGGCTTACGACTACGCCGAGTGCGACTAAGTAAAGCCAGCCAGCTATTCCTTTGAGCTCGTTGCCTGTTCCGTCGGTTGCGGCTTTTGTCACCGTTAAATTCCTTGTAAATAAATGTTTTAAGACGGTTATTATTGCGATCTAACCACGGGCGTCAAGAGTCTTAGGTCTTTTTAAATCTAGAGTCACGCAAGCTATCTTTAATCAGCCGCAGCTTATGCTGAAAGTCGGGGCCGCGTTGTAAGGTGTAACCAGTGATAAGAATGTCAATGAGTACCAGTTGCGCAAGGCGCGATGCCATGGGCATGTAAATATCGGTGTTTTCGGGTACCTGAGTTGATAGAACGAGGGTACAAATGTCAGCTAAGGGGCTAGGTGATGCCGTAATACCAATGACGGTGGCTTGGGTTTTGCGAGCAATCGTGGCGATTTCACATAACGCCTTAGTGCGGCCAGTATGACTGATAAATATAATAACGTCGCCAGCACCAGCATTAATCGCTGCCATGCGCTGCATTAAAATGTCATCGGAGAACATCACCGGGGTATCAAAACGCAAAAATTTATTTTGTGCATCGTGTGCGACGGACGCTGAGGCACCGAGTCCAAAAAAAGAGATCTTTGTTGCGCTACCAACGGCATCGATCACTGATTCCAGCGCGGCTAAATCAAGATGCTTCTGTGCTGTATTGAGGGCTGCCATCGACGATTCAAAAATTTTGTGGCTTAAAGCGAGCGTCGTATCACCTTCTTCAACATGACGACTCACAAAAGGCGTTCCTTCAACTAAACTTTGGGCAAGCTGTAATTTAAAGTCGGGGTAACCCTTGGCGCCAAGAGTACGACAAAAACGGTTAACGGTAGGCTCACTTACCTCGGCGAGCGCGGCCAGCCGCGCAATACTTTTATGAATCACTGCTTGCGGGTCGGCAAGCACCACCTGTGCGACCTTACGCTCGGATTTACTCAGTGAAGCCATTTTGTTTTGTAATTTTTCAATTAAATTCATGGTCGGCATTCCAGTTGCTTTCGTAATTTAATTACATTAATTGGATTTATTAGACTTTCGTTGTTAGCATCTTAGCTGATTTGTTGTAAAATTACATAATCAAGAGGCGAATAATGACCACTCCTGCAGCATGTTGTGATTTGATTCTGTTTGGTTCGCTGGGAGACTTAGCCCGACGAAAACTTCTTCCCGCTCTCTATCAACTCGAGAAATCGAATCTCTTAGATGAAAACACGCGTATTATTGGTGTCGCTCGTCAAAGCCTCTCGTCCACTGAATTTTGTCAGCAAGTAGAGCAAAGCTTAAACACCTTCGTAACGAAAGAAGCACTTGATGAGCAGGTCTGGCAACGATTTAGCGCTAAACTTCAGTACTGCGCACTAGACTTAACTGATGAAGATGCCTATGACGGCTTAGCGCAATTGCTCGATGCCGGCACGCGTCCACCGATATGTTATTTCGCCACGCCCCCCACGTTGTTCCCTGTTATTTGTGATGGTTTAGCACGGGTTGGCTTGAATAAAGAGCCGACACGGGTGGTTCTAGAAAAGCCTTTAGGTGAAGACCTCGCGTCATCCTGCCACATTAATCAACATGTCGCGCGTTACTTTAACGAGTCCCAGGTTTACCGTATTGACCATTACTTAGGTAAAGAAACGGTTTTAAACCTTCTAGCGCTGCGCTTTGCGAACTCTATCTTTTCTGATCATTGGAGCCATAACACCATTGATCACATTCAAATTACTGCGGCGGAGCAAGTCGGTGTTGAAGGTCGTTGGGGCTACTATGAC
Organism: Pseudidiomarina piscicola; assembly: GCF_902806985.1. Classification (GTDB taxonomy): domain Bacteria; phylum Pseudomonadota; class Gammaproteobacteria; order Enterobacterales; family Alteromonadaceae; genus Pseudidiomarina; species Pseudidiomarina piscicola. The sequence goes on along the minus strand of NZ_CADCXY010000001.1, from coordinate 701,912 downwards.
CAAGCTGGGCAATTGCGCGATATGGTACAAAACCATTTGTTGCAAGTGTTGTCGTTGATTGCGATGGAGCCACCTACGCGTCTTGATGCTGATAGCATTCGTGATGAAAAACTTAAGGTCTTGAAGTCGTTGCGTCCTATCAGCCAAAGAAATGTGCGCGAAGATACGGTACGAGGGCAGTACACTGCAGGCTTTGTCGGTGACAACAGAGTACCTGGCTACTTACAAGAAGACGGTGCCCATGCCAACAGTACCACGGAAACATTTGTTGGCTTAAAAGTGCATATCGATAATTGGCGTTGGTCTGGGGTGCCATTTTACTTGCGAACTGGCAAACGTATGCCGCAAAAGCGTACGGAAGTTGTGATCACCTTCAAGTCGCAACCGCACAATATTTTCCACGAGACCTTAGCGCAACTGCCACCGAATCGTTTAATTATTCGTTTGCAACCGGATGAAGGGGTCGAAATACAAATGATGAATAAGATCCCGGGGTTGGGAAAACGAATGCAATTAAAACCAACCACACTGGATTTAAGCTTTTATGAGACCTTCGAAAATAAGCGTATCGCTGATGCTTATGAACGATTGTTATTAGAGGCCATCGAGGGGAATCAGTACTTGTTTGTGCACCGCGATGAAGTAGAACATGCTTGGCGCTGGATCGATGGTATTCGTGCGGCATGGGAGGAACTCGCGGAGCCACCGAAATCTTACGCTGCAGGAACCTGGGGCCCAGTTGCTTCGGTGACCTTGATGGCGCAAGACGGACGCGAATGGGACGATGAATCATGACGCTGACAACGCAAAATTTCACCTCTGACGGTGACTTGCTCGACTATTTTGATCGCAAGTTACGATTGCAGCTAGAAGCTGCTATTGCTCAACGTGGGCGTGCGTACTTAGTGGTTTCGGGAGGGCGCACGCCAATAGCGCTATTTAAACGACTCGCCAAACAACAACTTGCTTGGCCACAGGTAACGGTGGTGCTCGCCGACGAACGCTGGGTGACGCCCAGTGAAGCAACAAGTAATGAAAAGTTGGTGCGCGATTATCTGTTGCAAGATCAAGCCGCAGCGGCAACGTTTGTCAGTTTACTGACTGCAGATGCCGACGTCTATCAAGCGGAGCAGCTGGTGAGTCGGCGCTTGGCAGAACTACCCACTTTTGATGCGGTAATTTTAGGGATGGGTGAAGATGGCCATACAGCGTCATTATTTCCAGGTTCTGTCGAACTACAGAAGGGGCTAACAACGCAGCAAGCAGCGGTGGCAGTGACGGCAACCACGGAACCGCGTCAGCGCATGTCGATGAGCAAGGCGCGTTTACTTGATAGTCGACAAATCTATTTTCATTTGAGTGGCGCTGCAAAGGCCAAGGTATTACAACAAGCACTGGCGGCTAACGACCCTACCGCGATGCCGGTCAGAGCCTTTCTGCACCAGCAGCAGGTACCTATTGAGGTACTGTTAGCAGCACCGTAATCAGACGAGGAGTGTGTCATGCATAAAGTTATCGAAGCCGTGACCCAACGAATTGAGTCACGTAGTGCGAAGTCACGCCAACATTATCTTGATAAAGTGGCGCATGCCCGCCAACAGGGGCCTCATCGAGGAGCTCTTTCGTGTGGGAATCTTGCGCACGGTTTCGCGGCGTGTGGGGCAGACGATAAAGGCGGTCTCCGGAGTCTTACAAAAGCAAATATTGCGATTGTCACGGCCTATAACGATATGCTTTCTGCGCATCAGCCGTATCACGACTATCCGCAAAAGCTAAAACAGGCGATTCGGGACGTTGGCAGCGTGGCTCAGGTGGCCGGTGGTGTGCCGGCGATGTGTGATGGCGTCACGCAAGGGCAGCCAGGTATGGAACTGAGTCTAATTAGCCGTGATGTGATTGCAATGTCGAGTGCGGTAAGTCTGTCGCATAATATGTTTGATGGCGGCTTGATGCTTGGTATTTGCGATAAAATAGTGCCTGGGCTACTAATGGCAGCACTCAGCTTTGGCCATCTACCTTTTGTTTTTGTGCCGGCCGGGCCGATGCCGTCGGGCATCACCAACAAAGAAAAGGCCCGAGTGCGCGAGCTATTTGCTGAAGGTAAAGTGACGAAAGATGAGTTACTTGAGGCGGAAGCTGCATCTTATCATAGCCCTGGCACCTGTACCTTTTATGGTACGGCAAACTCCAATCAACTGGTGATTGAGCTGATGGGCTTGCAGTTACCTGGTGCTTCATTCGTTAACCCTACATCGCCCCTACGTGATGAATTAACGCGTGTCGCTGCCCAGCAAGTGACTCGGATCACCGATTTAGGTACCGATTACACCCCAATCAGTTCTATTGTGACCGCTAAAAGTCTGGTGAATGGTATTGTCGGATTGTTAGCTTCTGGCGGGTCAACGAACCACACCATGCACCTTGTCGCGATTGCGCGTGCTGCCGGCTATATCATCGATTGGGATGATTTTGCCGAGCTCTCTGCGGTAACGCCATTAATCACACGTATCTATCCCAACGGCGAGGCGGACATTAACCACTTTCAGCGTGCCGGTGGTATGGCGTATTTTATCCGTACATTGCTTGCGGCAGGATTGTTGCATGAAGACGTTGAAACGGTTGCGGGGCGAGGCTTAACACGCTACACCCAACGACCAGAGTTGCTCGATGGCCAGCTGACCTGGCGCGATGGGCCGACAGAGTCGCTTGACCCTGAGGTATTGCGAAGTAGTTCTGCGCCGTTTAGTTCACATGGCGGCTTAGCTCTTCTACAGGGCAATTTAGGCCGCGCAGTGATGAAAACGTCGGCGCTGCCAGCTGAAAATACAAGTGTCACTGCGCCGGCAGTTGTTATGTCGAGCCAGCATGAATTGGATGCGGCATTTAAAGCGGGCGACCTAGATCGAGACTGTGTCGTGGTGGTCCGTTTCCAAGGCCCTAAAGCTATTGGTATGCCAGAGCTACATAAGCTAACACCGCCATTAGGTGTGTTACAGCATCGCGGTTATCGTGTCGCCTTAGTAACAGATGGCCGTATGTCGGGTGCCTCTGGCAAGGTTCCAGCGGCGATTCACTTGACTCCTGAAGCGGTGGATGGCGGCTTAATTGGTAAAATCCAAGATGGTGATCTGGTTCGAGTGGATGCTGAAAGTGGCACCGTTGAGCTCTTAGTGGAAGCAGAGCAGCTCGAGCAACGCCCACAAGCAACACTGAATCTAAGTGACAGCCATCAAGGTATGGGGCGCGAGTTGTTCGGTAATTTTAGAGCACAGTTTAGTGGTGCCGAGCAGGGCGCGTGCACCCTTTTTAGCGATACATAATTAGCGAATAAAATGACGGGGAACGAATGAGTTTTGAAAACTGGACGTTAAAACCTAAGCAGCTGTTTGCCATGTCTGAGGTGATGCCGGTGATGGTCATTAACGACATCGACGACGCAATTCCGCTGGCCCAGGCCTTGCTAGCCAAACAGGTGAACGTATTTGAAGTGACGTTGCGCACCAAGGTAGCCCTTGAAGCTATTCAGTTACTTCGAGAACGGTTTCCCCATGCGTGTGTTGGTGCTGGCACCGTGACCACGCCTGAACAGTTGGCGCAGGTGACTGCGGCGGGAGCACAATTCGCTATTAGCCCAGGCATTACTGACGATTTACTGCAAGCCGGGCGCACCAGTCAAATTCCCTTGATTCCAGGTGTGGCAACGGTTTCGGAACTGATGCAGGCTTATGCGTTAGGCTATCGCTACCTTAAGTTCTTCCCAGCAGAAGCAGCCGGTGGCGTAGCTATGTTGAAAGCCATAGCAGGGCCGTTTCCGGCAGTGCAATTCTGTCCTACAGGTGGCATTCATGCGGCGAATTATCAAGACTACCTAGCGCTCGCCAATGTGGCATGTGTCGGTGGTTCTTGGCTGGTGCCATCGCCAGAAGATTTACCTACAGCCACAAAAAAAGGGACCTGATAGGTCCCTTTTTGGTCGTTCGGGCTAATTAAAGCGCGACGATGTTTTCTGCTTGTGGGCCTTTAGGACCTTGCGTAATCGTGAACGATACGTTTTGGCCTTCGGCTAAGGTTTTGAAACCGGTGCTAGCGATTGCGCTAAAGTGAGCAAACACGTCTGCGCCACCTTGCTGCTCGATAAAACCAAAACCTTTTGCTTCGTTAAACCACTTTACAACGCCAGTTACTGTATTAGACATAATATTAATCCTGAAAAATTTTAAAAAGTTTCCGCCAAAGCTTGTGCCTTGAACGGGGTCATGCGGGTAAAAACGGGAGATTTAAAACTACAGGACGAAGATATACTGCTAATAATGCGACGTAGAGAGGTTTAACTTTCAAATTCTTATCCAACGCCGCTCACCATACGCTGATTCTCAGACATGTCAAAGTTTATTTCAGTTATTTTTCTTGTGAAGCACCGTCCTTAGCATAAAACTCCTTTAAAGTCGGTAAGTTGTGTCGATTGCTTGCTTATAATACCCATTGGGCTATGATAGGGCTCATTGTAGATGAGGACCCCAATGTTTAAGTCAAACTTTGCATTACAGAGTACCGATCTCACCTTTCCAATTTAAGCCGGACGCAGCCGCTGTGTCCGGCGTTTCCGCGTGACCAAGCAGTCAATACAAAAATAATAAGAACGTTAACCACCCCTGTTGATTTGGAGATAAAGCCGTGCTTTTGCGCATGTTAAAGACGTGTTCAACGTCTGTGTGTACGAGGCAGTCAATTTTTCAAGATGCCAGCCAGAGAATTTTAATGCAGCCTTTCAAGCTGCAATTATTGTTAAGCAACATCGAGCGTAGCGAGAAGTCGCGTTCGCGAATAGATGCAAGAGTCGCGGTTGGTTCGCAAGTCACATTGCGCCACCGCAAAACGAAAGAGCAAATCACCTTTCGTTTAGTGACACCAGAAGAGGCAAAACCAAGCGAACTCTGTGTCTCATTACTCTCACCTATTGGTAGCGCCGTGATTGGTAAGCGCCGAGGTTCAGTAATTGAGCTGAACTGGAATGGGCAAAAAAGTAAATGGGAAGTGCTCGCAGTGAACCGAAACTGAAAACTTTAAGAGACGTTAATTAGGGCTCTTCGGAGCCCTTTTTATTAGGGAGAATCGAACCATGAATAAACCAGAAATCATTATTTCTAATGTGGATTTAGATGCCATCGAAAAAGGTCTATCAAGTGTCGAATTGACGCCAGACTTTGTGGTTGATCTAGAAAGCGAGTTAGGTCGAGCTAAAGTGGTTAAAACCGGCGACCTGCCTAACGATGTGGTGTGTCTTAACCGGCAGGTAACGTTCCGTGTACGTGATACCAATAAGGTGTATACCCGAACACTGACAGTGCCAGAGCACAGCAACACTTATGTCGATAGTTTGTCGGTATTTGCACCTTTAGGTGCTGCGCTTATTGGCCTAAAAGTAGGTCAGATTATCGATTGGCAAACGAACCGTGGCGTGCAAACGGTTGAGGTTCTCGCTGTCGAGTTATGAGCCAAGGCGACCTAAATATTCCTTTAGCACTACGGCATTATTATGCTCAGTGTCGGTCGATGCATAAAGCAAAGTTACGCACTGCTCTTCAGCTTTGTTGGAGAGCGGGCGTAGCTGCTCGCGATAGTCATCAGCTTCGCTAGCAGTTGCGGCTGAATATTGCTATATTGCCGCCATGAAACTCGCATGGTTGTTCATCGTTGTTGCCCTTATCCACAGTTTTTTTACCTGTGCAGTTGCTGCTGGGCATCTTAGTGACGGTGTACAACAAGTGACTGAAGTAGGCGCTGAATGCCAGAGCCCAACAGAAGACTGTGTGGAAAGCGGTTTGTGTGCCGACGCAGATCGCGAGCATGACGTTCATGCACACAGTAGCTGTATTGCCGGTAAGGCAAATCTGTTTGCGGCGCAACCTATTAGCCTTGCTTCGCAGCCAACTGCTTTCGTCTTTGGTCAAAGCATAACCCATCAACCACCGCTCCCCCCTCCAAACGCTTGATTTGCTGTTTAATAGTTCGTTAATTATTCAAACATTGGAGCAATCAGATGAAGCGTTTAAGCTTTGTCGTACTGCTGAGTTTGGCTGTGTTTATGCCAACTTCGCTAGTTACGGCAGCAGAAGTGACTTTAGAGCAAGTGCTACAGCGTACGCTGGCAAGTCACCCCGAACTACAAAGTTATGACTATCGCGTTAAAGCGGCTGCAGCGCTAAAGCTGCAAGCTGATCTATCACCTAATCCAAATTGGACGGTCGAGCTTGAGAATTTCGCCGGCTCTGGTCGCCAATCGGGCTTGAGCAACGCGCAAATGACTGTGTCGTTTGCGCAGTTGATCGAAATGGGAAATAAGCGGCAATACCGGTTAAAAGCAGCCACTGCAGAAGAACAAGCGCAACTCGCTGAATACCACTATCGCCGTATTGAAGTGCTCGCCGAGGCAACCCAAAGGTTTTACGATCTGGTAAAAGTTCAGCGGTTATCGCAGCTTCAAGCGCGCCATATTAAGCGCACCGAATCGTTACTGGCACTGGCAAAAGAGCGCGTAGCTGCAGGGGCGGTACCACCGTCAGAGGTCACCCGGATAGCCTTGCAGCACGAACGGCAACAAGCGCAACAAGTGCAATTCGATGGCGAACGACAACGGTTAAAGGCCGAGCTTGCGGCAATGTGGGCCGCGCAGCCAACCTTCGAGCGGGTTGCCGGTGAGTTTACCGTACCACTTGCCTTACCAACTCAAGCTGATGTGTTGCAGGCAGTCAATCGAGCGCCCGAGTACCTGCGTTTGCTTGACTCGGAACAGCTTCTGCAAGCCCAAGTTAACGCCTTACAAGCAGACTCGTCTGCAGACCTTAAAGTGCAAGCCGGTATTCGTTACAACAATCAGTTTGACGACACAGGGTTCGTAGTTTCGGTTGGTATGCCATTTCAGTTATCCGATCCAAACCTTGGTCGATTAAAGCAACAACGCATTTTGCAGCAGTCGAATCTACAACAGCAGCAGTTAGTGCGCCAACAACTGCGCTCACAGGTGCTGGCATTACTCAGTGGCCTGCAAACCCATAAAGCTTATTTAACATCAGTGACCGAGCGGTTACTGCCATTGGCACAACAATTGTTGGATGAAAACCAGCAAGGCTACGCCCGCGGTACGCATTCGTTGTTACAGGTGCTCGATGCACAAACCGAGTTGGCTAAAACTGAATATCAGCAATTGTCGCGCCAGCATGCCTTGGTTCGCGACATGATCAAAATTGAACGGATGACAGGGCAGTCGTTCTTAGGAGTACAACCATGAATTTTAATGCATTAATGATTGCGATTTTGTGCGCAGCAATGACGTTAATACCTGCAGGGGCGTCTGAAGACGACCATCACGATAATGAAGAAATTCCCCATACCAGGCTGACGGATGCCGCGATAGCAAATGCCAATCTCACCCTAGACACCGTCGGAAAGCGCTCTATTGATGTTAAGCATACATTGTTTGGTGTGATTGCTGCGAATAACGACAATATTGTTCACGTAGGGGCGAAGTACCAAGGCGTCGTAACCCAGTTGCTGGCAAACGTAGGCGATACCGTAAAACAAGGGCAAACACTTGCTGTGATTGAGAATATCAGCACGGGTGCGAGCTTTAATGTTACCAGTCCATTGAACGGTGAAGTAACAGCGCGCAGCACTAATCGCGGTGAAGTAGTGGCGCAACAGCCGTTTTTTGAAATCTTAGACGTCTCGTCGGTGTGGGTAGAGCTATCGGCTTTTCCAGAAAATATTGAAGTGATGAAAGAACAACAGACCGCCTACGTTTATGATTTACACCATCATCAAAGGGTCACAGGAAAAGTGGCTTATATTGCCCCCCAAATGACGGGTGGCCACATCGCGCGGGCACGCATCGAAATAGCGAATAGCGCCGGCCATTGGCGACCTGGCATGCATGTAAAAGCAGATGTTATCACTGACAGCTTTGCAGCGAATGTTGCCGTGCATAGCGATGCCATTCAGCGCCTAGAGGAACAACCCGTGGTGTTTTTACGTGATGGCAATCGGTTTGAGGCCCGAGTGATTAAGTTAGGTCGTACCGACGGTCGTTACGTGGAAGTACTTGATGGACTCAAAGGCGGCGAAAGTTATGTGGTCGAAAATAGCTATTTGATTAAAGCCGACATTCTTAAACAAGGTGCCGGGCACAGCCACTAAGGAGAGTCGTGATGATAGATGCACTCATTCGTTTTGCGGTTGAGCGTCGGTGGTTAGTTCTAGCAGCGACCTTGTTAGTTGCAGCGGCAGGGGTGTATAGCACCTTTAAGTTACCCATAGATGCGGTACCGGATATTACTAATATTCAGGTGCAAATAAATACCAAGGCCACAGGTTACTCGCCGCTCGAGACCGAGCAGCGTATTTCTTTTCCGGTCGAAACAGCAATGGCGGGGCTGCCTAAGCTTGATTATACCCGCTCAATATCCCGTTACGGACTGTCGCAAGTAACGGTGGTGTTCGAAGAAGGAACGGATATTTACTGGGCCCGTCAGCAAATCAGCGAGCGCCTACAGCAGGTGCGTAGTGAGTTGCCACTGGGGATCGATCCAACCATGGGGCCAATCGCTTCGGGATTAGGGGAAATCGTTAACTACGTGGTGCGGGCCGAAGAAGGTGCCACTGATGCGAACGGCCAGCCTTACACCCCCGAGCAGCTGCGTACCATTCAAGACTGGATCATTAAGCCGCAGTTGGTGAAAGTACCTGGTGTGACAGAAATTAACAGTCTCGGCGGCTACGAAAAACAATATCAAGTGGCACCTGAGCCAGGCCGTATGCTGGCTTATAAAGTGACCATGGAGCAATTATTACAAGCGCTTGATTTAAATAACCGTAATGCTGGCGCCGGCTACATTGAACGCAATGGTGAACAGTGGTTAGTGCGCTCGCCAGGGCAACTAAAAAACCTTGAAGAGATCCGTAATGTGGTGGTTACGAAACGTGATGATGCCCCAGTGCGGGTGGGAGACATCGCCACCGTTCAATTAGGGGAGCAACTGCGCACAGGCGCAGCTACCTCCAACAACAGTGAAGTGGTACTGGGTACCGCCATGATGCTTATCGGTGAAAACAGTCGCGTGGTGGCGCAGAATGTTTCCGATAAAATAGCCCAAGTGCAGCGTAGCTTGCCTGATGGCGTGGTTATAGAAGTGGTTTATAACCGTACTACACTGGTCGACAAGACCATCGCCACCGTCGAGAAAAACCTCTTTGAGGGCGCTGTGCTGGTGATTGTCGTGTTGCTGATCTTGTTAGGTAATATCCGCGCAGCCTTGATTACCGCCTGTGTAATACCGCTAAGCATGTTATTTGCGATTAGCGGTATGGTGGCCAATAAGGTTTCCGGTAACCTGATGAGCCTTGGTGCCATCGACTTTGGGATTATTGTTGACGGTGCCGTTATCGTCGTTGAAAACGCACTCCGACGATTAGGTAATGCACAGCAGCGCTTAGGTCGTGTGTTGACCACCAAAGAGCGTTTAATCGAGGTCACTCAAAGTACGCGCGAGGTTTTTAACCCAGCGGTATTTGGTGTGCTGATTATTATGCTGGTGTACTTGCCTATTTTTGCACTCAGCGGCGTCGAAGGGAAAATGTTCCATCCGATGGCATTCACCGTCGTGGCGGCACTTTTAGGTGCATTAATTTTCTCGGTTACCTTTGTTCCTGCGGCGGTGGCGATCTTTGTACGTGGCTCTATCAAGCACGGTGAAAATCGTCTGATGCGAGGTGCGCGTAAGCTGTACCAACCGCTATTGAAACTTTCTTTAAAGCTACCAGTGTTGGTCATTTTAATTGCGTTCGGGCTATTTAGTGCCTCGCTATTTCAGGCCAATCGCATGGGCACAGAGTTTCTACCACAGCTTGACGAGGGTGACATTGCCATGCACGCATTGCGGATCCCCGGAACGGGGTTGCAGCAGTCGGTATCGATGCAAAAAGATGTCGAAGCGGTGGTTACTCAGTTTGCTGAAGTTGAACGGGTGTTCTCGAAGATTGGTACTCCCGATGTGGCAACAGACCCAATGCCGCCGAGTGTTGCCGATACGATTATTATGTTGAAGCAGCGCAGCGATTGGCCAGATCCAAGTAAAACTAAAGATCAATTGATTGATGAGTTACGAGCCGCAGTAAATGATCTGCCTGGTAATAAGTATGAGTTCACGCAGCCTATCGAGATGCGTTTCAATGAGTTGATTGCTGGTGTGCGGGCTGATCTAGGTGTACGCATTTATGGTGATAATTTAGACACCTTAAAACGCCTTGGTGACCGTGCTGCATCGATCATTCGCATGGTGTCCGGAGCTGCCGATGTGCGGGTAGAAGAGATGACTGGCTTACCCACACTTTCCATAGAACCAAAACGAGATCACTTAGCTTTGCTTGGCTTAACTGTGAATGATGTACAACGAGCAGTGCAAACAGCGATAGGTGGTGTTCAGTCTGGCATCATTTACGAAGGTGATAAGCGTTTCAAGCTCATGGTGCGGCTCGACGAGGCATGGCGTGAAAACATCGCGCAACTTGCAGCCTTACCTATTGATGTGTCTCGCGCCAATCCAGAGCTAAGCTATGTGCCGTTAGGTGAGGTGGCCGATTTGAGCTTGGCAAATGGGCCGAATCAGGTCAATCGCGAAAGCAGCAAGCGTAACGTTATTGTGAGCGCCAACGTTGAAGCGCGCGACCTGGGCTCGTTTGTGAGCGATGTGCAAACGGCGTTGAATGATGAACTGTCGGTACCCGCCGGCTATTGGATTGATTACGGTGGTACCTTTGAGCAGCTTGAATCAGCATCGCAACGTCTTGGTCTAGTGGTACCCTTAGCTCTGATATTAATTCTGGGCTTGCTTTACAGCGCCTTTAATTCCTTCAGCAGTGCTTTAGTGATCTTTACCGGCGTGCCTCTGGCCCTTACCGGTGGTATTTTTGCACTGGCTCTAAGGGGCATGCCGCTGTCTATTTCGGCGGCCGTTGGCTTCATCGCCTTATCAGGGGTTGCAGTGTTAAATGGCGTGGTCATGCTGACGTTTATACGACAGTTAATCGAGCACGGACGCCCACTTAGGGATGCCGTTTTCGACGGTGCCCAGCAGCGTTTGCGACCGGTCTTAATGACGGCACTGGTTGCGAGTCTTGGTTTTGTGCCTATGGCGTTTAATACGGGAACGGGGGCAGAAGTACAACGACCATTAGCGACGGTCGTCATCGGCGGTATTGTGTCGTCAACCTTGCTCACCTTAGTGGTGCTGCCAGCGTTGTTCTATCTGGTGCAACGATTGAAGGGCAACAAGACCCCTAATTAAATGGGGCGACGAAGATGAAAAAAAGGGCTCGTAACTAAACGAGCCCTTTTTTATTGGTTGGCGTTAAAGCTTAACGATAAGCTTGCCTTGGTTGTCGCCGGTGAAGAACATGTTAAGCCCCTCAATGGCGGACTCTAAACCCTCAATTACATGGGCCCGATATTTTACTTTTCCTGACATTACGTAGGGGGTAAGTTTGGCCAACAAGCTAGGCACTTGATCAAAGTGATCTGGCATCGTAAAGCCTTGAATGCTCAATCGCTTCTTGATGATAGGGATCCAACTTGGGCCCGGATTTGGCACCGCTTTATCGTAGTCGGCAATCATGCCACACACCACCACACGGCCATGGGCATTCATGCGCTCAAAAACCAGCTGTTGAATGGGGCCACCGGTATTTTCAAAGTACAGATCAATGCCGTCAGGAGTGTGCTTTGCGAGTTGCTTTGCTAAGTCATCTGACTTGTAATTCACTGCACCGTCGAAGCCAAGCTCGTTGACGATCCAATCGGCTTTCTCGTCGCTGCCGACCACTCCAATCACTGTTAAGCCTTCAGCTTTAGCAAGCTGGCCGACGATGGAGCCGACCGAGCCGGCTGCCCCTGTTACGACAAGAGTTTCACCTTGTTGTGGCTTGCCGACATTAAACAGCCCTTGGGTGGCGGTTAGGCCCGGTAGCGCAAATACCGACAATACCATTTCGTCAGGCACTTGAGCTTCCACCTTATTCATACCCTGACCATCGCTCAGGGCGTACTCCTGCCAGCCCATCATGCCCATTACTCGGTCGCCGGCTTGAAAGTCTGGGTGCTTGCTTTCGATAACTTCGCCAACCCCAGAGCTACGCATTACCGTGCCTAATTCAACTGGTGGAATGTAACTCTCGGTGTCTGGGCTCATCCAGCCAAACATCGCAGGGTCAAGGGACATCTGGCTTTGTTTAATGAGCATTTGGCCGTCGTTTACTTGAGGTAGCTGTTTTTCTACAACCTCGAAAATATCCTTCGAAACTGGGCCTGGTTCTGGTCGTTTAACTAGGTTTATCGCTTTATAAGTTGTCATGATTTACCTTGGGTTTGATATGAAAAAAACGATTCTCTCTACTAAACTTGGGGCGTTTTCATAGAACTCAATGGAGGACCCATCAATGCCAGATGCGTGGAGTGATAAAGCTGAACGTCAGTACCAACATATCAAAAAGAATCTTGTGAATGAGGGGAAAACCGCGTCAGAGGCAGAGGAGATTGCCGCGCGCACAGTCAATAAACAACGCCGAGAAGAGGGGCAAACGGAAAATCAAACCACTCAAGGCACAGGCAATCCAAACACCTTACTTGAAGAGCGAACCTTCCAAGAGCTTTACAACCGTGCTCAAGAGCTTGATATCGACCAGCGCAGCAACATGACTAAAGACGAGCTTGTTAAAGCGATTCGGGACGCGAATGCTTGATGTTTTCTGGGGGCCTCAGCTAAAACACCGAGTAAAGAATTGGTACGACCGAGTGGATTCGAACCACCGACCTCTGCCATGTCAAGGTGTTTTAGGGGAGTTTCCTTGCTTAGACATAAATGTACGTTAGTTAAATCCCTTTCCATGTAAATGTAATCCCCCCATTTTAAGCAGCAGTTATTCGTAGAATTAGTGAACCGCTTGCGTTAATTGTTTGGGCGGAATGCCTCCGATGGCCGTGGTGGCCGTTCAACTGAAGCGTGGTCCTATGCCGTGCGTGGCGATATTGGCGGCAAATTTTATTTAACGGTGCTCTTTTCAGGCAATAAAGTTGTTGAGATCGAGTCGCGGCAGGCAAGGCGTTAGCGTCTGCTTTGAGCGAGGAGCGGACCTTCTGACTTTCGTTCGACTTCAACTAGTGACTAGCCTTCCTGTTAATCGTAAGTGTGGGTGTCGCTAGCGGAGCACGGCACATTCACGTCGGCAATATTGTGCGTTTTGTTGTTGTGTTGTTTATTTTAGTCGTTTACTGTCAATGACATAACAAAAAAATAAAGGTTGGATATTTTGCGCTCGATAGAGTGTAACTGAGCATGCTCAAATTGCCTTTGCTAACTCGAAACCTTTCAAGTTAGGAATGCCTGCTTGCTCAGTAAGTCAAGAGCCGAAAACCGTCAAATGGACGAGTTGCTAAATGCGCACGCACAATATAAAAATGTTAGGCGATTTCTCAATCAAGGGGTATAGATGGGCATTGAAACTGAATTGGTAGATTTCCTAGAAAGCACTGTTAAGGATGGGGCGAATAAGGCTAGGGATATGGAAATTGTAAAATTCTACTACGGCCTGAATGAATCGCCTTGGCCTACATTAGAGGAAACTGCAAGCAGGTTTGGTGTCGGTACTAGAGAGAGGATAAGGCAGTTAATAAATTCCAAGTTCAGAGATAATGTCAGCAAGCGTTCTATACCGTCTTTAAAAAATGTAGTTGATGTTCTACAGTCCAGAGATTATTGGGTGGCCTCGGAATTTGAAGAAGAAATTTGTAATGCTGAGCTAATAGATAGGGAAAGCCACCTAAAGGGAATATTAAATCTAATTAATGATGTAAATCTTGATTGTGGATTCGATATTTTTACTCCAGATTTAAAACTAGCATCAAGGAGCACATTAGCGACGAGCAAGAATATATTCTTGATCAGAGAGTCTCGTGTTAAGGTTATAGAAAAATTATTTAAAAAAGCGCAAGGCCTACCTGGGCGTTGTGGTATTGCGAAATTAAATTATCTGGAAGAAGAGTTAGGCGAATACTATTCACTCGTTTCATTGCTAATTGAAAGCTCTCCTATGTCTTGGGTTAGAGTGATTGGCGATGACTTCTGGTATATTTTTGAGAATAGAGATAATACCGTTATCAACTACTGCGAAAAGGTTTTTAGTGTTATTGAGCACTGCGACCCTGCAAGGCTGGCAGTTACATTTAGAAATGCTTTGGATGGGAGAACCTATAAATATCCGTATCCACCTTCAGAAATTATTGAGGAATACTTAAGAAGTTCAGTCTACCTAGTTAACACTGATTCTAGATTAAAATTTATTGGTGAAACCACAAGTCTCAATGAAATTGAAGCGGATCTAATATCTTTCTTTGATTCTCGTAGAAGTGCATCATTTCCTGAGCTTCGAGCATTCTTATCTCAAAAAGGATATGGAAATCCACATATATTAAAAACTACGAATTTTTCACCATTGGTATACGTTGATAAGACTAAAGGTCGAAAGCATTATTTATACAGCCTTCTTGGTCATCCTGTTTCAGAACGGGATGATAGTTCAGGTATAGATACCTATGAATTTTATCTTCGCAGATTGCGAGCATTGCTTGATGTCGGGACTGATGAAACAAGAGAGAAAATAGCAAGAAAAGAACAGCACATATTACAAGAATGGCTATTCAAAGATAAAACGCATGAAGATTGCGCTATTTGCGGGAAAGAGTTCAGTATAAAAACTTTAGTCACTGCACACAAAAAACCAAGAGCCGACTGTAATGACGCAGAACGTTTGGACCCATATATTGTCATGCCTGTGTGTGTGATGGGATGTGACTATCTTTATGAAGATATGTATATCTATATCGATGGCGCTGAAATCAAACGCGGCGTATCTCTTTCGAATGCAAGCGCTGAATCTGGTTTTATTGAAGATCTCGTTGGCCGAGTAGTAGATTCAAAATGGCTTCTAGGCAATCGATCCTATTTTCGTTCGCCTAACAAAGCATTGCAGCGGACAAGCCGCTGAATGCGGCGTTATATGCCACCAACGGGCTGGCTTGCAAGTTTTATTTAAATACTACAACGGTCAAGAACAATGCTGGCAGCATCGTTTTTGCCATTTACTTCGGAGCTAATTGTGGATAACAATTGTAATAATGGTGCAAAGTTTGTTCGAGCTGATCTTCACATACACTCATACAGCTCAGACACCGGGTCGTTTGATGTTAATGACGATAAAATGACACCACAAAACATTGTAGATACTGCAATAGCCTCCAATCTAAAAATAATTAGCATTACTGATCACAACGAGATTCTAAACAGCAAAACTGCAATTGATTACGCCGAAGGGAAGGATATATTCGTAGTACCCGGAATTGAAGTCAGCACGACGCAAGGGCATCTTCTAGTATATTTTAGGAGCTTTCAAGAGTTAAGGTTATTTCACGGGAAGCTTACTATTTCTGATGATAAACAGCGCTGCTCTCAAGGGATAGTCGAGTGTTTGAATTTGGCGTCGCAGTTCAATGGGTTTGGAATACTTGCTCATATAGAACTGGATTCTGGTTTTGAAAAGACGGTAGTAAGATTTAATGCTCAAATGGATGATATATTTTGTCATCCCTCTTTGCTTGCTCTAGAGATAAGCAAAAAGGATAGTTATGACCTATATACGGATAACGATTCTGATGGCAACCGTTTAGCTCTGGTGAAAGAACGGAGAAAACGTCTTGAGCTTCATGATGACGTGATACTACCTAAAGTAATGTCCTCAGATGCGCACTCAATAAATAAGCTTGGAACAAATGCGGAAGGCAATAGGAAGCTGACACGCTTCAAAGTTGATGAGCTGAGTTTTCACGCTCTTCGTATTGCCTTGATGTCCTATGAATCACGTGTTCGAATTGAAGACGTAATCCCTGAGAAAGTTGCAAAATTTATTAAAGTACAGATAAGTGGAGGTCTCCTAGACGGTCAAGTCGTCGATTTCAGTGATAATCTAAGCTGTATAATAGGTGGAAGGGGCACTGGCAAGTCAACATTAATGGAGATTATACGGGCAGCCTCAGGAAATGAATCGTCAAACGAAGTTATCGATAGTGATGTTTGGCCTGATGATATTAGTTTGATTTACGAAGATGAAACAGGAAAGGCTGTAGAATTCCGCCGATCTAAGAATGACGATGCATTCAACAATACCGACGGAGATGATGGGCTCCAAAGAGTTCCTGTAGAATGTTATGGGCAAAGCGAAACAGCTGATACCATAAAGAATAGTGATAAT
This sequence comes from Pseudidiomarina piscicola, assembly GCF_902806985.1. Classification (GTDB taxonomy): domain Bacteria; phylum Pseudomonadota; class Gammaproteobacteria; order Enterobacterales; family Alteromonadaceae; genus Pseudidiomarina; species Pseudidiomarina piscicola. Next base: position 685,562 of record NZ_CADCXY010000001.1, on the reverse strand, counting down.
GATCCGCACAATTTACTGAATTTTTTAGACGGTTTTCTGGAGATAGAGCACCTAAGAAAGGAAGACGATAATGTACGCCAACTTCTGCTCGACAATCAGAGTGAGTTAGGAAAGCTACGAAACGAAGTCGCAGCAATAAAAGATACCGAGAGACAGCTTCGGTCTCTAAAAGAGAAAAAATTAAGGTTAGAGCAAGATAAAGTCGGCGATCTTGTTAAGCACCAAGTCGCGTTGGTTAAAGAGAAGGGCCTAAGGAAAGATCTTGCAGAACAACTTAATAATCTAGTCAAGACCTATCGAGAAGTTCTTAAAGATACGACACTATTCGATTACTTTAACGAATTTTCTGATGATGAAATCATCGTAGGAAAAGACCAGATTGCTGAGGTGAAGAAGCTAATCAATGAGTTTTCAGAAATTGTTTCAGGTAAGTCTGATGAGCTAAATGAGGCCTTAAAAGAAAAAATAACCCTCTTAAAAAGCCAGCTTGAGTCATGGAAGTCTAAAGAGTCTAAAATTCAAAAAGAAATTGATGATAAAAAGGCTGAGCTAGAAAAAGCTGGTATACCATTCGATATTGGGAAGATTAATCAGATTGCCAAAGATTTAGAGTATTATGATAAACGTCTTAGAAAGCTTCAGGCAGATCAGGTTAAGTTGAAAGAGGCGGAGCGAGAAAGAACAGAGCTCCTGAAGCAACGGATCGAGCTTAAGAAAGATATTTATAAAGAACGGTATGCTTTTTGCCTCCAAGTGAATAATAATTTAAAAAACTCAGTTGATGGGCTTTATGTTTCGGCAACATTTTCCGAGGGAAACTACTCTCCCATGTTCGAGGAGCTTCTAAAACAAACGATGGGATGGAGGACATCCCAGGTTAAAAGATCAGAGATTATAGCATCCACAATGTCACCTATAGCTTTTGCTTCGGACGTCAGGCGCCGACGAAAAACGAACTTTGAGAACATTTTGGATGAGGATGGTCGGCGTGTCTTCTCTGACGAAGAGATAGAGCGCATTTTTGATCAGGTTGGAGAGAATAATTCATATGAGGATTTTCAAGCTCTTACCTATGAAGATCGACCGCACATTCTGGTAACTAAATTGGTAGTGGTTAACGGGCAGAAAACAAACATATCTAAGTCGATATCAAAACTATCACTAGGCCAACAACAATCAATTCTTCTGGCAATTCTTATTCAATCTAAAAATAACATCCCGCTTCTCATAGATCAGCCAGAAGATCACCTAGATAGTGAATTTGTATATAAGACAATTGTCGCTAATCTAAAAAAAATCAAAGAAACACGACAGGTTATTATTGTTACGCATAACGCAAACATTGCAGTTTTGGGCGATGCAGAATTGATTGTCCCGCTTCGAAGCACAAGTGATAAAACATCGATTATAAATCGAGGGTCCATCGACCGGGAGTCCATTCAGAAAGATTGCTGTTCAATCTTGGAAGGAGGGGAGAGAGCATTTTTACAGCGGCAGAAGATATATTCGCTTTAGAGTTTTGCGGTCTTTAGGTTAGATAAAAAATACTACAGTCTTGGAAACGGTAGATGGGCATGTTGGTCAAGGCATCATATAACAAACGCATGTTGTCGGACTGGCTTTACGCTGCGCTCCAAGCCAGCCGCAAATGCGAGCGTTAACGTCCGCTCCTGGCATGAAGCAGACGCCGATGTCCTTGTTGCCGCTACCATAATGGACTAGTGCGTACTGAATAACTATTCAAAAATGGAGAGACAGCTCAATACTATTTTAGCGAAACGTTGAGGCGAGCAAACAGCGGAGTAACAGACATGATGGTCACGATATGGTCACAGTTTGGTCACATACGAAATTCTTAACGCTAAATTTATTGAGTGCTTGAATACGTGATCGGGCTGAAGGCTTTATAAATAAAGGGCTGGCAATATCTAAAGAATTGGTACGACCGAGTGGATTCGAACCACCGACCTCTACCATGTCAAGGTAGCGCTCTAACCAACTGAGCTACGGTCGTACACTTGGGGAGTCTGTTCACCTTGCGTGAACGGCCGCTATAGTAGTCATTCTGGCTGAGCGACGCAAGGCATTTTTGCGAAAAAAGCGTCGCAGGTGAACTGTTTGTTTAACAATTCAACAGTTCACCTAAGTTGCGAGGTTTAGTGTAGCGGCTGGCCTAGTTGGTTTTGGGCGATTAAGCGCACAACGTAAGAAACTTTGAAGAGTCCAGCAAGCAGAATCTGCAAAAAATGTAAGACCGCGATCAACATAAGTGGAAACTGTGCTTCCATACCCCACGCGAGATAAGCGACAATAAGAAATAGACTAAGAAAAACGACCATTGCGGTATTGGCACTGCGTAATAATGTCTTTGCTGTCATAACCTACATCCATAATGCATCTTTAATAAAGTGCATTATTCATGTATCTTTGATTCAGGTCAAGTTTCTTCCTTAAAAAGTCGTAAAAGCGAAATAGCAGGCAGGTTCGATGCAGTTAAAAAAATACACGGATTATGGGTTACGTATCCTAATGTACCTTGGGGCGAAAGAGGGCGCTCAGACGACCGACAAAGAGCAAGGTCAACTGACGCGGATTCGTGATATTTGCGACACCTTTGATTTATCTGTGAATCATGTCAACAAAGTGGTTCATCATCTTGGTCGCTTAAACTTAATTGAAACACGGCGCGGCAAAAACGGTGGCTTTTTGCTGGCCAAGGCTCCGGGCGAAATACGCCTAGATTTCGTAATTCGGCAATTAGAGGGGGATGAGCCCTGGATCGAATGCCACAACCCGTACTGTGTGGCATTGCCCGCGTGTGAGCTCAACGGTATTGTGGCGCGTGGTAAAGAGCTGTTTTACGACTATTTAGCACAATTTACCCTGAATGATTTACTTAAGAAACAGGGGCAGTTGTTGCAGATTTTCTCAACAGCGTCGTAATTGCATCACTAATTCCGTCTAACGACATTGGATACATACGCGCGCTCATCAGCTCATGCATCATGTCGATTGAATGGTGCCAGCGCCAATGTTCTCGAGGTTGTGGGTTTAACCAGACGGCGCTGTCGAAATGGTTAAGTAAACGCCGCATCCACACCGCTCCGGGCTCTTCATTCCAATGCTCAACACTGCCGCCCGGATAAGCTATTTCGTAAGGCCCCATGGTCGCGTCGCCGACAAAAATAAGCTTGTAGTCGCGACCGTAGCGATTGATTAATTCCCGCGTCGGTGTCTTTTCACTAAAGCGCCGCTCATTTGACTGCCAAACTTCCTCGTAAACACAGTTATGGAAGTAGAAAAACTCTAGGTGTTTAAATTCACTTCGCGCGGCGGCAAACAGTTGTTGGCATTCGTAAATAAAGTCATCCATTGAGCCTCCCACGTCAAAAAGCAGGAGTACTTTGACGGCATTGTGCCGCTCGGGCCGCCATTTTAGATCGAGCAGCCCAGCTTTTTTAGAGGTCGCGCGAATGGTTTCATCCAGATCCAGTTCGTCAGCACTACCGCTACGCGCAAACTTGCGCAGCTTACGTAAAGCCAGTTGCATGGTGCGGTTGTTCAACTCGCCGTCAGTATCCAGGTCGCGAAACTCGCGCTTGTCCCAAACTTTAACTGCTCGCCGCGCATTTGAACCATCTTGACCAATACGGATGCCTTCTGGGTTATAGCCATAGGCGCCAAACGGTGAGGTGCCACCGGTACCAATCCACTTATTACCACCCTGATGGCGCTCTTGTTGTTCTTTCATGCGTTCTTGAAAGGTTTTAAGTAGCTCATCAAGGCCGCCTAGCGCCTGTAGCTTTGCTTTGTCTTCCTCGGTTAGCTGTCGCTGCATTGAACGCCGTAGCCAATCTTCTGGAATGGCCTCGGCCAAGTCAACCTGTTCAACACCTTCAAAATAGTCAGCGAAGGCACGGTCGAAGCGATCAAACTGACTTTCGTCTTTGACGAGGGTAAGTCGCGCCAAATAGTAAAAAGCTTCAATATCTGCAAACACCACCTGTTGCTCGAGTGCATTGAGCAGATCGAGTAGCTCGGTGATGCTTGTTTTTAGCCCATGTTTACGTAAGCAAAAGAAAAACTCGATGAGCATTAGCGTTCTCGGCGACGAGACATAAAGGCAAGTTTTTCAACCAACTGTACGTCTTGTTCATTTTTCAATAGGGCGCCGAACATGGGCATTAGGCCGTTACTTTCTTTGAGATCTTTAACGCCGATATCTTCTACCAGAAGCAACTTCAGCCAGTCAATAAGCTCAGACGTAGAAGGCTTTTTCTTAATGTTGGGCAGTTTACGCACATCAAAAAACACTTCCAACGCAGTTTCTAGTAGGTCGCGCTGAATGGTTGGATGATGCACATCGACAATTTTCGCCAAGGTTTCAGCGTCTGGAAAGTTAATGTAATGAAAGAAACAACGACGCAAAAAAGCATCGGGTAATTCTTTTTCATTATTGGACGTGATCACCACAATAGGCCGGTGCTTGGCACTAATTTGTTCACCCGTTTCGTAGACATGAAACGCCATTTGGTCGAGCTCGTGTAACAAGTCATTGGGAAATTCAATGTCAGCTTTATCGATTTCATCAATCAACAACACCGGCCGTTCACTGGCGGTAAACGCCTGCCAGAGCTTTCCTGGCTTGATGTAGTTGGCGATATCATGAACTTTATCGCTGCCTAACTGGCTATCGCGCAAGCGTGACACCGCATCGTACTCATAAAGCCCTTGCTGCGCTTTCGAGGTCGACTTGATTTGCCAACGCAGCAGCGGTACCTCAAGGCTGGCCGCTAGCTCTTCGGCCAATTTAGTTTTCCCGGTGCCGGGTTCACCTTTAAGCAACAATGGCTTCTCGAGCGTGACTGCGGCTTGCACCGCTAGGGCTAATTCGTCAGCAACGATATAGTTTGAGGTACTACTAAACTGCATGAAAGATCCTTATTTTTTGACGATTTTCGCCGAAGTTTCGAGATAAACCTTAGCTTGTTCCTTCACGGTATCATAATCCATGCTCTCTGAGGCAAGGTGAACTTCTTCAAGTACGTCTTGCAAGGTATCTACTTCTTCGTCGAGCTTCTGCAATGCGTTTTCAAGGGTGTAGCTGAGCTGGTGCACGGTGGCCATGTCTTCAGGTGTCAACTCACCGTCTTCCATCAGCTCGGCAAGTTTAGCGTTGAAATTGGCTAAATTGAATAGCGCTTGATCAAGCGTCTTTGCCGGTTGTCCTTTAAAGTGTTGGTAACGGTCATCGTCGTCAGCGAGCGCTGGTGAAGTGGCAGTGAGTGCAAAGCCAAGCACTGATGCAGCAAGTAAATGAAGTTTCATAACAGTATCCTTAGGTTCGAGTAAAACGACTTGGTTAATGCGAATAATTATCAATAATACCTGAAGCCTGTCGATACACCAAGAGGGGTACCTCAGAGGTTTTTCATTGTGCACCGGGCTCAAAACCACATTGTGAAAAGAAATCTTGCCAGGGTTTCACATGAGCTTTGGTGGTGTGGGTTAACTTTGGCGACAAGCCCTGAAGCTGTGTTATATAGCGCTCGAGTTTAGGGTTACTTATTGCGGTATTCAACTGCTGTAATAATTGATTCGCGGCAGCACCTTGAGCAGCAGTGGCGGCGAGTTGGGGCTGAACTTGGCCAATGAAAAATTTCAAAAACACCCGATGTAAAATAGTCGCCCGCTCGGGCGTTCCCGGTGAATCGCAGCCTGCAGCAGTAGCTAAATCAACAAGCAGCGGTGCGAGTTGCTCTAGGTAGTGTTGCTGGGTGTGCAAGGTGCGCCATAGCTGGGGTAGGTAATCGCTTTGGTGCAATGTTTGCAGGGCCTGTTCGACAGCTGCAGTGGATGGAAGCTGGGACGTTGACAGCGACGTATCAGTTGGGCTTTCGACTAACTGCACGATAGTTGCAAGCGCACTCAGACTTTGCGCAAGCGACTGCGCATTTAATTCTCTGAGCGGCGCCGCGCCTATTCTCAGACCATGGCGTAATGCAGGATCGGTGGCAATGGCTTGTTGTTTTAACGCTGCTAGGTTGGCCCGTTTTTGTTTGAGCGCAGTGCTCAGGCGTTGAGCTAGCGCCGGGTCGTCGTCACTTAACAAAGTGATACATTGTTGCAGTGCCACAACTAAACGTAGGTCGGTATGGTAGCGGCTGAGACCTTGTTCGAGTTTTCCAAGGGCGCTATTACGTTCGGCGATGAGATGACCAGCCGCACATTCGTTGATACGCCAAGAATCGAGTAGGGAAATACTGACGCGCTGGTAGTCAGTGCGCAACTCTCTAATGTCAGGCAGTTGAGACACCGCACTAGGTTGGTACTCAACCGGCTTGCGGTTGAGCGTCGAGGCAACTCGGCTTTGATAGTCAATGAGGTGGGCCAGACCTTCAGGGGCCGGGCTGCAAGCACTCAAAATACTCCAGCTAATCAACCCACAAAGCACATAGCAAAGGCGTCGGTAAAACCGTACAATAACGCCATTCTGATTTTGATGAGGATCTCGCATCATTATGTTTACCGGTATTGTTCAAACCCAAGCTGAAGTCATCGCCATTGAGCAGCGTGACCAATTTCGTCAAATTCGACTTCAAGTTGCGCCTGAGTTTCTGACGCAACTGGAGATCGGTGCCAGTATTGCTATTAACGGTTGCTGCCTTACGGTGGTTCAATTTAGCACAAATACCGTTAGCTTTGATGTCATTGACGAAACCCTACGTTTGACCAACCTTGGTGAACTCGAGGTTGGCTCAGAGGTGAACCTCGAGCGTTCATTGAAAGTTGGTGATGAAATTGGTGGGCATCATGTTTCAGGTCATATTCATACAACCGGTACTATTGATACCATTACCGCAAGTGACAACAATGTTGCTATGTGGATTGAGTTCCCAGCTCAGTTTAAGCCTTACGTGTTCGGTAAAGGGTTTATTGGCGTCAATGGCGCAAGCCTGACCATCGGTCAAGTGACTGATCAACGTTTTTCATTACACCTGATCCCCGAAACTCTGCGCCTAACCAATCTAGCGGAGGCAAAACCGGGCCAACGAGTGAATCTTGAATTTGATCAGCAGACGATCACTATTGTGGAAACGGTGCAGCGAGTGCTGCAAGAAGGCAAAGCCTAAAAAAATAAAAGCGTTACTCGTTACTCGTTACTCGTTATTCGTACGCTTCGCTGCTTGTGAAAAGAACAAACATACGAACAGCGCAGCGTACGAACAACGCGCAGTCAGTAGTAATTCTCGTCGTCGCTGCGGATTTTTACGACAATCTTATCGCGCACATCATCAATCGACATCTCTAAATGGATATCACTGCCGCAGGCAGGGCATTCATCTTGGTAGTCCTGTGCGCCTTGCGAGGCATCGATGCTGAGATGGATGTGGTGACCACAGTGTGGGCATAACACCGCTGCATCGTGAAGCTTGTCTGCATTCATGAGAGCACCTCATTCGTTGCTTGTCATGCTTAGAGTATGGAACATGAATGCTGGGGAACGCCAACTTTAACGGGAAAATAGCAAAGCGATGCCGATAACCGCAATCAGCGCACCGCTAATACTGCGACCTGTAGGTGGTTCGCCTCGCCACCACTGAATAGGAATTAACCACAGCGGGGCTGTTGCTAACAGCGTTTGGGCTAAGCCTGGGTGCAAATAAGCAATCGCCGTTTGTTGTAACCAGATCGCCAAAAACGTGCCCATAACGATGGCAATGAGAAGCCACGGTAAGGACGTATGCCGCAAGGCGGCGCGTGTCTGTATGATCATCGTGGGTTTAAGAAGCAACAGGGCAATGGTGAGTGCAAAAGTACCCGCTGCGAGCCGGACAAAGGCCGCTTGCAAGGGGTTAATTGAAAAGCTTGCTAAGGCTTCGAAGGCCATAACTAAACCCAAGGCCTGACAAAACGCTGCGCCCGTTGCAGCGGCCATTCCTGCCTTTGTTAATGGCTGTCGTACGCTGGCTCCACCGCGGTCTGTGACAATAATAAGTATGCCTACTAACACGACTAATGCTGCGCCTACTTCGCTCCAGCTCATTGCTTCGCGCAGCCCCAGCCAAGCGATAGCGGCGGCAAACGGTGGTGCCAAGTATTCGAAAAGCATGGTGTGCCAAGGGCCGATTCGGCGTAAAGCGGTGAAATAAAGCGTATCGCCAAGGGTGATGCCGATGACACCACTGGCAAGTAACAGCCAAGCGGCAGTACTGCCGTCAAACGTTACCAGTTGCCCACTTAACAGGCCGACGATAAAGAGTAGGGGAACTGCAACAAATCCTTTGACTAAATTGAGCTGGCTGGCGGACAAATAGCTCCCTGCCTGACTGTAGAGCAGGGTGGCTAAGGCCCAAAACAAGGCGGCGAAGAGAGCGGCTAAAGGGCCGATAATCCATTCCATAACTGCGGATGATAACCTTAGTTGAAACTCACGCCAATAGCTGCGTTGCGCCAATAGGCACGGTGCGGTATAGTTCACGTTTCGTTGAATCACAAGTGGCACATGGTAGGTGTCACCACTGTTAAAGGAACTCAAGAATGCCTGTAGTAACGCTGCCTGATGGAAGTCAACGCGCTTTCGATAAACCTGTCTCAATTCTCGAAGTAGCTCAAGATATCGGTCCTGGTCTTGCCAAAGCCACAGTCGCTGGCAAAATCAACGGCGAGTTAGTGGACGCTTGTGAGCTGATTACTGATGACGCTGCGGTCCATATTATCACCCCGAAAGACGAAGATGGCGTGCATATTATTCGCCACTCGTGCGCGCACCTACTGGGTCATGCGTTAAAACAGTTATTCCCCGAGGCTAAAATGGCCATTGGGCCGGTGATCGATAACGGTTTTTATTACGATGTTGATATCGATAAAGCCCTTACCCAAGACGACTTAGATGCGCTTGAAAAGCGTATGAAAGAGTTAGCCAAAACTGAATATCAAGTTGTAAAGAAAAAAGTCAGTTGGCAACAGGCGCGGGAAACCTTTGTGGCGCGGCATGAGCCTTATAAAGTCGAGATTCTTGATGACGATATTAGTCAAGACGACTCGCCAGGCCTTTATCATCATGAAGAATATGTCGACATGTGTCGTGGCCCGCACGTACCAACGATGAAATTCTGCCAACACTTTAAAGTGATGAAAGTGGCGGGTGCCTATTGGCGTGGTAGTTCAGACAATAAAATGCTGCAACGGATCTACGGCACCGCGTGGGCAGACAAGAAACAATTAAAGGCCTACCTACAGCGGTTGGAAGAAGCTGAAAAGCGCGACCATCGTAAAATCGGTAAGTCGCAAGACTTATTCCATTGGCAAGAAGAAGCGCCAGGCATGGTGTTTTGGCATCACAACGGTTGGACTATTTTTCAGGAACTGGAAAATTATGTGCGCGAAAAACTGCGTGAATATGACTACCAGGAAGTGAAAGGTCCATTGATGATGGACCGTGTGCTGTGGGAAAAGTCAGGTCACTGGGAAAAATTCTCAGAGTTGATGTTCACCACCGCCTCGGAAAATCGCGAATACGCAATCAAGCCGATGAACTGCCCTGGCCATGTACAGATATTCAACCAAGGCTTGAAGTCCTATCGTGACCTACCGTTACGTATGGCTGAGTTTGGCTGTTGCCATCGTAATGAGCCATCAGGTGCACTACACGGTTTAATGCGTGTGCGAGGCTTTACGCAAGACGATGCGCACGTTTTCTGTACGCCTGAGCAAGTACAAAGTGAAGTCAGTGCTTGTATTCAAATGGTTTATGAAACCTACAAGACATTTGGCTTCGAAGAGATTGTTGTGAAGCTGTCAACGCGTCCAGAAAAGCGGTTAGGCGATGATGCAACCTGGGACCATGCTGAACAAGCGCTCGCTGAAGCATTAAAGAATAACGGTATCGAATTTGAATACCTGCCTGGTGAAGGGGCGTTCTACGGACCCAAAATTGAATTCACCTTACATGATTGTCTCGGTCGTGCATGGCAGTGCGGTACGGTCCAGCTCGATTTTGCCTTGCCGGGTCGCTTAGGTGCCACCTACGTGGGTGAAGACAACGAGCGTCATACGCCAGTGATGATCCACCGAGCGATTCTTGGCTCACTTGAGCGCTTCATGGGTATTCTTATTGAAGAATACGCGGGTTATTTCCCGGTTTGGCTGGCGCCAACTCAAGTTGTGGTGATGAATATTACCGATAATCAGGCCGATTACGTAAAAAATACGGTAAAAGAGTTGAATAAACTCGGATTTAGGGCGACAGCCGACTTGAGAAATGAGAAAATAGGCTTTAAAATTCGTGAACACACATTAAAACGTGTTCCTTATATGTTGGTTGTCGGTGATAAAGAGATCGAAAACCAAGCGGTTGCGGTACGTACGCGTCGCGGTGAAGACCAAGGCGTAAAAGGCCTGGAGCAATTTATTGCAGAGCTTACCGATGCAGTACGTAGTCGCAAAATTAGTTAATTGATTGGAGGAATGACCCATTAAAGGCGGAAAAAGAACTCAGAAACCTGCTGACAAAAATCGTATCAACGAAGATATTCGCGTCAATGAAGTACGTTTAATCGGAGTTGACAGTGAACAGATTGGTGTCGTAAGTATTCAAGAAGCTCTTGAGAAGGCCCAAGAGGCTGGTGTTGATCTGGTGGAAATTAGCCCGAATGCGGAGCCACCAGTGTGTCGTCTGATGGATTATGGCAAGTTCCTCTACGAAAAAGCTAAGAACGCAAAAGAGCAAAAGAAAAATCAGAAACAAATTCAGGTGAAGGAAGTTAAGTTCCGTCCTGGTACTGATGAAGGCGATTATCAGGTAAAACTGCGCAACCTGACTCGCTTTTTAGAGGGAGGTGACAAAACTAAAGTCACTATCCGTTTCCGTGGCCGTGAAATGGCGCACCAAGAAATTGGTATTGAATTGTTAAATCGTATTAAAGACGATTTACAAGAGATATCAACTCTTGAGTCGTTCCCAAGACGGGCTGAGGGTCGCCAGATGATTATGGTTCTGGCCCCTGCCAAGAAGTAACTGTGGTTTACAAGTAGTAAGGTTTCGACCGAGCTCACCCTGTTACACTTTTATGTTAACAATGCGGAGTTATTTTCATGCCGAAAATGAAATCCAATAAAGGCGCGTCAAAGCGCTTTAAAAAAACCGCTTCAGGCGGTTTCAAGTGCAAGCAATCACACTTGCGTCACATCCTGACTAAGAAGAGCTCAAAGCGGAAGCGTCACCTACGTGCGAAAAGCATGGTGCACGAAGCCGACGTTCAATTAGTCGCACGTATGTTACCGTACGCATAAGGAAGGAGACAGCAAATGGCACGAGTTAAACGTGGTGTGATCGCGCGTGCGCGTCACAAGAAAGTCCTGAAGCAGGCGAAAGGTTATTATGGTGCTCGTTCACGTGTTTATCGCGTAGCGAAGCAAGCGGTTATCAAAGCAGGTCAATATGCTTATCGTGACCGCCGTGCAAAGAAACGTCAATTCCGTCAATTATGGATTGTGCGTATCAATGCTGCGGCCCGTCAAAGTGGTTTGTCATACAGCCGCTTTATTAACGGCTTGAAAAAAGCATCGGTAGAAATCGATCGTAAAATCTTGGCTGACATTGCAGTACACGACCAAAAAGGTTTTGCTGCATTGGTAGAGAAAGCTAAAAGCTCTCTGTAAGCCATGAAGAAAGTTGAAAAAGGGAGCATGATTGCTCCCTTTTTTTATGCTTTTTCGCTATGATAGACGCATATACTGGGTTTCAATTATGCCGCTGGTCGGCATTCACGCATCATCGAGGAAGGTCATGGAGTTAAATGACATTGTAGCGAAGGCTGAAGCAGCCGTCGCAGAGGCAACGACACCACAAGAATTAGACAGCGTGCGGGTCGAATATATGGGTAAGAAAGGCTTATTGACTGAGCAACTAAAAAGCTTAGGTAAGCTATCTGCCGAAGAGCGTCCCGCCGCGGGGCAAGCGATCAATCAAGCCAAGCAGCAAGTGCAGCAGGCCATTAATGCACGCAATGAGGCGCTTAAGCAAGCGCAATTGGCCGAAAAATTGGCGGCTGAGCGTATCGATGTCACCATGCCAGGCCGTCGTGCCGCAGTCGGGGGCTTGCATCCGGTAACCCAGACCATTCAACGTATTGAACAATTTTTTGGCGACTTAGGCTTTCGCGTGGTGGAAGGCCCAGAAGTGGAAGACGACTTCCATAACTTTGATGCTTTGAACATTCCTGCGAATCATCCGGCGCGGGCCGATCACGATACCTTCTACTTTACGCCAAAGACGATGTTGCGAACGCAAACCTCGGGCGTTCAGATCCGTACCATGGAGCATGAGCAGCCGCCGTTACGGATCATCTCTCCGGGCCGAGTTTATCGGAATGATTACGACCAAACACACACACCAATGTTTCATCAGGTTGAAGGTTTAATGGTCGACACCGACGTTAGCTTTACGCAGTTGAAAGGCATTTTGGAAGACTTTCTAGTGAACTTCTTCGAAGAGTCTTTAGAAGTGCGTTTTCGCCCCTCGTATTTTCCGTTCACCGAGCCTTCTGCCGAAGTCGATGTGCGCCGTAAAGATGGCCAATGGCTAGAGGTTCTGGGTTGCGGAATGGTGCACCCAAAAGTGTTGCAGTCGGTGGGTATCGATAGCGAAAAGTACACTGGCTTCGCGTTTGGTATGGGCGTTGAGCGCCTGACGATGTTGCGCTATGGCGTGAATGACCTACGTGCGTTTTTTGAAAACGACGTGCGCTTCTTGAAACAGTTTAATTAAGTTCGGGTGCAGAGATGAAATTTAGTGAAAAATGGCTACGCAGTTGGGTAAATCCTGCGCTTGACCAAGTTGAATTAGCAGAACAGTTGAGCATGGCTGGGCTGGAAGTTGACGATGTTACGCCAGTTGCAGAAGCATTTAGCTCAGTTGTGGTTGGTGAAGTGACCAAATGTTGGCAACATCCCGACGCCGATAAATTACAAGTAACCGAAGTTGATGTTGGCGCTGACGAGCCGACCACCATCGTTTGTGGTGCGCCGAATTGCCGACAAGGTTTGAAAGTTGCGGTCGCAACCGTTGGCGCTGTATTGCCTGGCGATTTCAAAATCAAAAAAGCCAAACTACGTGGGCAACCCTCTCACGGCATGCTTTGCTCAAATTCAGAGCTGGGTCTAACGGACGATCACGATGGTATTGTTGAGCTACCAAGTGATGCTCCTGTGGGCATGGATTACCGCGATTACCTTGAGTTAAATGATGTCACCTTCGATGTTGATCTAACACCAAACCGGGCCGACTGTCTGGGCCTGCGAGGCATTGCACGCGAAGTTGGCGTATTGAACCGTATGGCTGTGAATGCGCCAGAGGTTCCGGCAGTCACGGTAGCTCATCAACAGCATCGTGACATTGAGTTAATTGCTGAAGAGGCCTGCCCGCGCTATTTAGGGCGCGTGTTGACGAACGTTAATGTGAAGGCGGAGACGCCATTATGGCTGTCTGAGCGGTTACGCCGCAGTGGCATACGCAGTATCGATCCAGTGGTTGATATTACCAACTACGTGTTACTGGAGTTGGGTCACCCGATGCATGCGTTTGATAACGACAAACTCAGTGGTGCCGTGCAAGTGCGCATGGCGAAAGCCGAAGAAAAGCTTACCTTATTAGATGGCAATGAAGTGACATTGCAAGATGATGTACTGGTGATTGCCGATAGCGAGCAAGCGTTGGCTATGGCGGGTGTGTTTGGCGGTGAAAGTAGTGGTGTTACCACGGAAAGCCAAAACATCTTCCTCGAAAGTGCCTTTTTCGCACCTGCGGCCATTGCTGGCCGTGCGCGACGCTTTGGTTTACATACCGATGCCTCACATCGCTACGAGCGGGGGGTTGATCCCGAATTACAACGCCAAGCTATGGAACGCGCGAGCCAATTGATAATTGATATCTGCGGTGGTGAAGCGGGGCCGGTGATTGAAGCGAAAGCTGATCGTTATTTACCGCAACCGCAACAGGTAACCCTGCGTAAAGAGCGCTTAGCCCGAGTACTTGGTATTCGCATTGATGACGCGCAGGTAACTGAAATACTTGAACGCTTAGGCTTTGATGTTGTGTCCGACGCAGACCAATGGCAGGTGTCCGTGCCAACCTTCAGGTTTGATATTGCCATCGAGGAAGACTTGATTGAAGAGGTGGCACGCATATACGGCTATCATCGTATCGAAGCAGCTGCCCCGGCAGCACAATTACGCATGGTAAGCCGCAAAGAAGCCCACTTGAGTGGCAGCAGCTTTAAGAATCTTTTGGTTGACCGCGGTTACCAAGAAGCGATTACCTACAGTTTTGTCGATCCTAAGCATCAGGCATTGTTATTTGCCGAATCGCCGACGTTAAACTTGCCACACCCGATTAGCGTTGATATGTCATCCATGAGGGTGAGCTTGTGGCCTGGCCTTATCGGTGCCGTGGCGCATAACCAAAAACGCCAGCAGCAGAGCTTAGCCTTCTGCGAAACCGGTTTACGTTTTGTGCCAGAGCGAGATGCCGAAAATGGTGTTCAACAACAAGCGATGCTGGCCGGTATCCGCGCCGGTAAAGTGCAGTTAGAACACTGGGATGAAACCGAGCGCGCCGTCGACTTTTTTGATATCAAAGGTGACGTAGAAGCCGTATTAGCAACAACGGGTGAAGCGGAATTATACACCTTCGTTGCTGAAGCGCATCCAGCGCTTCATCCAGGGCAATCTGCTGCCATCTTTAAAAATGGCAAGTGTGTTGGTTATGCCGGCGCTATTCACCCGCAATTTGAGAAAAAACTGGGCCTAAACGGTCGTACGTTCGTGTTTGAACTTGAGTTAGATGCGATAGCACAGCGCCGTTTACCAGCTGCCAAACCTATTTCTCGCTTCCCATCGATTCGTCGCGACCTTGCGATTGTTGTACCAACTCAGCTAGCGGTTGGTGAAATTATCAAGGCTATTGAAAAGGTTGGCGTAAATCATTTAGTTGACCTAAACTTATTTGACGTTTATGAAGGGACAGGAGTTGCTGATGGTTATCGCAGTTTAGCCTTGTCGTTAACCTTACAACACGATGATCGCACTCTTGAAGATCAAGAAATCAATACAGCTGTTAAAGCTGTGGTTGAAATGCTGACAAACGAATTTGGGGCAACCCTGAGGGAGTAAGCTATGGCGCTGACCAAGGCCGAAATGGCCGAGCATCTATTTGAAAAATTTGGCATCAACAAAAGCGATGCGAAAGATTTGGTCGAAAATTTCTTTGAAGAGATCCGTCGTACTCTTGAGCAAGGCGAGGAAGTTAAACTTTCTGGTTTCGGAAACTTCGAGTTAAGGACTAAGAATGAACGTCCTGGTCGAAACCCAAAAACCGGTGAAGATATTCCTATTTCCGCCCGACGGGTGGTTACCTTCCGCCCAGGACAAAAACTCAAGCAACGGGTAAGCACTGCAAAACCCAAGAGCTAGAAACTAAAAAAGCCGCTCATTACGCAACCGTAAGAGCGGCTTTTTATATGTTGTAGCGGGGCGATTCTATTTAAAGAATAAGCTACTAAAAGGATTCAATAAGCGGCTAACACCCGAAGTGAAATGCATCGGTGCATCTAATGCTGCCAATGTTAGGCAGTCTTCTTGGCGCGTTTCTGGTGTGTGTTTGACCTTACCATCTAAAAACATGATATCGCCATCACGGTATTCAGAGGTCTCGTCATTAAAGACGCCATTCACCACTAATGTCGCTTCATTACCTTTGTGAGTATGCTCAGCCACACGAGTGTTCTCAGCCATATAAATCATGGTTAAAACATCCTGACCGCCTACTTGCACAGGGGCGCGCCACATTTTGCCAATCAGCTTCTGCCACTGACCAATACGGTGATGGTTGCGGGCTAAGGTAGCCGGTAACTCAAAGCGTTTACCTTCCAAAATTAATTCGTTGGAAAGCTTCACTACTTTATCATCATGCTGCTGCGGCGTTTGAGCCATAATTTCGGCAAGCATAGCAGCACCGTCGAAGCCTTCGTTACCAGCTTCAAACTCCTCAGGGAGTTGTGCTTGACCGAATAACTTGTTTGCTAACGCCGTTTCCATCTCTTGTGCTGTATTTGCACACTGAGGGCACATATCGACATGCGTACCGACCATCATTAACATGGCAGGAGACAGTTCTCCGGTCACATAATTAAATAAATACTCTTCACTGGGATGAAACTTAATCATTGCGTTGCACCAATTCTTTCAATTTCTGTAAGGCTAAGCGAGTACGAGACTTTACTGTGCCAAGCGGTATGCCTAGCGCATCAGCCACCTCTTGTTGAGATTTACCCACTACATAGATCATTTCAATGACCGTACGTTGTGCTTTGGGTAGTTCCTCACAATAGTTGGCAAGTTGCTGCATCAGCAATTCATCGTCGAGGCCGTAATCATCGTTAAAACTTTCGTTTTGCTCAGCAAGCACAGGCCATAATTCATCAGCACTCAAGTCATATTGGCGATGCTTATTTTTGCGAAGGATATCAAAACGAATATTACGTGCTATGGTAAAAATCCAAGTGGAAGCTGAACCGCGATCAGGTTTAAACAAGTGCGCCTTCTTCCAGACATTGGTCATGGTTTCTTGCACCAAATCCATGGCGGTTTGTTCATTCCCAAACTGGCGTGTGGCATAAGCTTTCAAGCGTGGCGCGAAATAAGCAAACAACTCACTAAAAGCTCTACGAGATTGTTCGTTCGCAACGAGAGATAGCAAAGCCGCAGCATGGTCTGGATTATCAGGCTGCGCAGAGGACATAGATTTAGATCTTATATTGGTTTCAGTCGCTGTCTGCATAGTATTCCCTATAGGGCGTTTACTCAAGTTACTTAAGCTTACGCCGCCAACTTTATTCCGGATCACTTATAGTTTCACTTTCGCGAATTAAACTTTTTAGGTATTCCAATGCCGGCAGGCACGATTGCTCACGCAACAGCTCCTGTTTAACCTGGGCGCTAATGGGTAACAGTTCGAGCCATCGTTGACACACCCAGTCAGCATGGCTGAGGCACTCGCCAGACGGGCAAGAACCGAGTTCGGGGTATTCCTTGTAAACCTCACATAGCCGTGTCGCCAGGTGTTGATAGTCGTCATCTAGCGAGTGTTGAGGCCAGTTGTTATGACGTTCGATAGTGCCGCTTCTGAGGCCATCGTTCGCTACGTCTATCGAAGTAATTTCACCTATTTCTACACCTTCAACCGTGATCCCTAGTAAGCCATCATCGCGATGCTCAAAGTCGATCACTTTCGCTAACGTTGCTAGGGCGTGAATATGTGTGTTGTGTTCAATGGATCCCTGCTCGTTAAACATACACATACCTATTAAGCCCTGTTCTCCTTTGCTACACACCTCGCGAATCATACGCAAATAGCGCGGTTCGAATATTTTCAACTGCATGATTCCGCCGGGCAAAACATGCCCAGATAACGGAAACAATGGTATGTTGGTAAGTGTAGGAGTCATATAAAACGTCTCTTTTAGCTGATAGCGTTTAAATTCAATTAGCTTAGTTACGCCAAAGGTTAACTTTTAGATCGATGGCGATGAACCTTTTTACGCGGTCGGCGTACCTTAAATTGCAGTTCAATAAATAGAGGGATGTATGCAGCAAATCAAAGTAGGGATCAGTGCTTGCCTGTTAGGCGATGAGGTGCGCTTTGACGGTGGTCACAAGCGCTCTGCGTTTTGCACCGACGAGCTTGGACGACATGTGCAGTTTGTCAAACTTTGTCCAGAGGTAGGCATAGGTATGCCGGTGCCTCGCCCCACCATACGCTTAGAACAAAGCCCAGATGGCCCCCGCGCCATTGTTCCTAAAACAGGGGAAGATGTTACCGAGCGGTTGATTGCTTTCGCCGATCGCTCTCAGCCTCATATTGAACAGATCAGCGGTTACGTACTTTGTGCGAAGTCACCGAGTTGCGGTATGGAACGCGTGAAGCTTTACAACCCAGAAAATGGGCACGCGCGAAAAGAAGCACAAGGCATCTTCGCCGCGCAATTACAGCAGCGTTATCCGGCGTTACCACTAGAGGAAGATGGTCGCCTTAATGATCCGCAGTTACGGGAAAACTTTGTGATGCGGGTGTTCGTTTACGCTAGCTGGAAAAGCCTGCCGAGCCCTATGTCAAAAGCCGATTTGCTGAACTTTCATACCAGCTTGAAGTTGCTGCTCTTAGCCCATAATCAGCAAGTTTATCGCGAGTTAGGTCGCCGGGTTGCGAAAATTTCGGAAGTGGACAACGCTACCGCAAAGAGCTATATCGAAAGTGTCATGACGGCGTTATCAGCCCCTGCAACACGGGCCAACCACACGAATGTTTTACAGCATATTCAAGGCTACTTTAAAAGCCATCTCAACGAAGCGCAGCGCGAAGAGCTTACCGAGACGATTTTAGCGTACCGCGAAGGTGTTGAGCCGTTGTTGGTGCCATTAACTCTCCTGCGGCACTACTTGCGCGAATACCCTAATGCCTACCTGTCGGGCCAAACCTACTTGAACCCTTATCCAAAAGACTTGAAATTGAGGTATGCACTTTAATGGCTTCATTAATTTGGTTTCGCAATGACCTGCGCTTACGAGATAACCCGGCGGTGGCAGCTGCATTGTCAGCCACCGCTAATGATGAACCGATCTATGCTTTGTATCTTTATAGTGAGGAGCAATGGCGTCGACATCACTGGGCGCCGATTAAAGTGGACCTACTATGGCGCCATTTAGAGCAGCTTCAACAAGAAGCTGCCGAGTGGGGCATTCAGTTACACGTAAAGCGGGTTCAAAATTGGCAAACCGTGCCGCGCGTTGTGCGTGATTTTTGTGGTGAATTCAATATTTCTGAAGTCATGTTTAACTGTGAGTATCCGCTTGATGAACAACGTCGCGATCGAGCGACGCGGAGTTGGTTGGCGGAACAGGGCATCGGCGTACAAGATTTTCATGGCTTAGTGTTGGTGCCACCGGTACTACGAACTCAGGCTGGTGACTACTACAAGAAATTTACGCCTTACTTTCGTTCTTGGCTTGAACACCTTCGAGTAAGTGGGGTTCCGGCACCTTATGGTAAGCCCGAGCGGCAGCCGGTGACTCCGCCTGAGCTGCCAGCGTCGATAGCATATGAGCGTAGTGATAGCAGTGCCTGGAAGGTTGGGGAAGAAGCATGTTATCAGCAGTTGGATCAATTTATCGACGCCACGGTAGCTGATTACAATAGTGACCGCGATAGACCGGCGATTGCTGGCACCTCTAAACTTTCGCCGTACTGGGAACTAGGCATCTTGGCTCCGCAGGCAGCGGCGAGACGACTTCAGCGTGGGGTTCCCGAGTTTCCCGACGGTCTTAACGAGGGCGCGAAAACCTGGCTTAGCGAACTTGCTTGGCGGGAATTTTATCAACACTTGATGGATGCCGTGCCGCGGTTAAGTTACGGCAAAGCTTTTCAGCAACATACCGAAGCTTTTCCGTGGCGCTCAAGCGAAAATGATTTCAAAGCTTGGTGTGAAGGGCGCACTGGGTTTCCGATAGTGGATGCGGGGATGCGTCAACTCAAAAACGAAGGTTGGATGCATAACCGAGTGCGCATGATTGTCGCGAATTTTTTAGTAAAAGACCTACATATCGATTGGCGCAAAGGCGAGCGCTATTTCATGGAGCACCTGATTGATGGCAGCTTTCCCGCTAATAACGGTGGCTGGCAATGGAGCGCGTCAACCGGTACCGATGCCGTGCCTTATTTTCGTGTGTTTAATCCCACTTCACAGAGCAAAAAAGTTGATCCAGATGGCACTTATATTCGTTCTTATGTCAAAGAGTTAGCAGACTGTCCAACGAGTGCGATTCATGAGCCCCAAGCATGGCTCAAACAAAATTCGGTGGATTATCCCGAACCCATTGTGAATCACAAGCAGGCGAGAGAAGAATTTCTGCGTAAGTTCAAAGCATTGTAGAAAACCAGCTACACTTATGGGTGAGCTAAATTTTGACAACATTAGTGAGCTAAAGGAGGCATTAGGATGGCTGATAACAAAGCGCAAGAACTTGCCGAGCAGGAAGACTATCCAGAAGTCATTCAACGCTTACGGAAGTATTACGACGAGTTCAGTGAGGTGAGTATTGATGAGCTCAGTGAGCTTTATCATGATGATGTGACCTTTATTGATCCGATTCATCATGTGCAAGGGCTCGATGATCTTAAAAGTTACTTCAAGGGCACGATGGATGGTGTGAAGCAATGCCATTTCGCGTTTACCGAGTGGGCACAAAATGAACAGCAGTTTTTTGTTAATTGGCAGATGCGCCTGCAGCACCCGAAGCTTGCCGATGGCCAAGAAATTGTGGTGCCTGGCGTGAGCCACTTAGAGTTCGAAGACGACAAGATTATTCATCAACGCGATTATTACGATCTCGGTGCGATGATCTACGAACATGTCACTTTGCTCGGCTATGTCATAAATAAAATCAAAGCGCGGATGGTGCCTTAATGAGTGATCCAATGCAGGTTCTAATTACCGGTGCGACGTCCGGAATAGGTAAACAATTAGCACTCGATTACGCCGCCGAAGGCCACCATGTGGTGGCTTGTGGGCGCAATCAACAGGCGTTGAGCGAGCTCGAACAGCGGTATCCAGAACATATCGCCGGCCAAGTGCTAGATATGACGAATGCACAAGAGACAGTGCAGGCGTTGCGCGCCTATAGCAATGTTGATGTGGTTATCCTTGTGGCTGGTTTGTGTGAGTATCTTGATGTTGATAATTTTAGCGCCGACTTATTTGCTCGGGTGTTCGATGTCAATGTGGTTGGCACCATGCGCTGCGTCGAGGGCTTATTACCGAACCTGCGTGCTGGCTCCAAGTTAGTGATTGTCGGCA
Organism: Pseudidiomarina piscicola; assembly: GCF_902806985.1. GTDB lineage: Bacteria > Pseudomonadota > Gammaproteobacteria > Enterobacterales > Alteromonadaceae > Pseudidiomarina > Pseudidiomarina piscicola. Next base: position 664,650 of record NZ_CADCXY010000001.1, on the reverse strand, counting down.
GTACCGCGCGACTCCTGCCTTTCACCAAGGCGCAAGCTTACGGCGGCTCAAAAGCCGCGCTACACTACATTACGCAAAGCTTGCAGGTTGACCTCGCAGAGCGCGGCATTAAAGTTTTAAGTGTATCGCCCGGTTTTGTCGAAACTCCCATGACCCAACAGAACGACTTTGAAATGCCAATGCAAGTGAGCGTTGAGTTTGCCTCTAACTCAATTCGCCGAGGGATCGCCAAAAACAAGGTTGATATTACCTTCCCCCGTACCTTCGGTTGGTTTCTTAAATTTGCTTCGCGCTTGCCACAGAGCTGGCAACTAGCCCTGTCTCGACGCTTTAAGCAGGCGTCTTAACACTTTAATTTGGAATAATGGATGAAGATTGCAGTTATAGGTAGTGGCATTGCAGGGATGACCTGTGCACACTTTTTAAGTGAGGCGCATGATGTACAACTGTATGAGAAGAATGACTACATTGGCGGCCATACCCATACCGTCGATGTTGAGGTGCAAGGCAAATCCTATGCGGTAGATACCGGGTTTATTGTCTTTAACGATCGTACCTACCCGAATTTCCGTGCTTTGATGCGCAAGATAGGCGTCGACTGGCGTGACACTGAAATGAGTTTTAGTGTTCGTGACCCAGTCTCGGGGCTTGAGTACAATGGTCACTCGCTAAATACGCTGTTTGCACAACGAAAAAATCTATTCAGCCCATCGTTCTATCGTCTGGTTAAGGGGATTTTGGCGTTTAATAAGCAAGCCAAAAGGGCGCACCAGCAACTTGATAGTGAAGTTGAGCAAACCCTTGGCGAGTTCCTGCAGCAACAGCAACTGCCACAACCTGTTGCTGATTACTATTTACTGCCGATGGTGGCAGCGATTTGGTCAGCAAGTATTGATGATGCGGCTGATTTCCCGTTAGATTTCTTCTTACGTTTTTTCGAGAACCATGGGCTGCTTAATGTCGCGGATCGACCTCAGTGGGCAACCATTAATGGCGGTTCATCGGCTTATATCGAGCCGCTGATTGGTTCACTAATAGAGGCTGGAAGAGTCCACACCAATGCCGCTATCGTGGCTGTTCATCGGCATGTGGAAGGACGTCAGCATGCGGTTAGCCTAGAATTTGCTTCGGGTGAATGGATTGATTTTGATGAGGTCATTTTTGCCACACACAGTGACCAAGCGCTGGAATTATTGGCGCAACCTACGGCGCAGGAAACCGAGGTTTTAGCAGCGATACCCTATCAAAGTAACGATGTAGTGTTACATACAGACATTCGGTTATTGCCCCGTGAACCTCGTGCGTGGGCAAGTTGGAACTACTTGCTGCACGGTACAGACGATGCTCGTCAACGGCCAAGCTCCGTTACCTACAACATGAATATACTGCAAGGTATTGAAGCACCAGAAACCTTTTGTGTGACATTGAATAATACCGATGCAATTCAGCCGGATAAAATTTTACGGCGTTTTACCTATGACCATCCGGTTTATAGTTTGCAATCGATGCAGGCACGCTCACAACGTAGCGCTATTTGTGGCCAACAGCATACCCACTTTTGTGGTGCCTACTGGTACAACGGCTTTCATGAAGACGGCGTTCGCAGTGCACTCGATGTTGTGCGTCGGCTTGGAGTGGAATGGCATGCTCAATAGTGCGATTTTACGTGGCCGTGTGTATCACCATCGACTTAAGCCAACCCAGCATAAGTTTGATTACCCTATTGCTCAGTGGTGGCTGGCCCTCGATGAACTTGAACAACTGCATAGCCAAAGTCGGTTGTTCTCCACCCGTGGATTTGCCCCCTTATGGTTTCGCCGTCAAGACTACCTTGCTGACACGAAGACGAGTGTGCGGAGCGATTTAAGCACAGCGGTACGCGCCAAAATGTCCGAAATCGCTGGCGAAAAGCTTAAAGGTCGTGTGTTTTTTCTTGGTAATCTGCGTACATTTGGGCTCTATTTTAGTCCGATTAACTGCTATTTCTTGCAATGCCCGAACGAACGAGATTTTCGTTATATGCTGGCGGAAGTTAGCAATACGCCTTGGAATGAGCGTCACTACTATTTGCTCGATCTAACGAAGGAGCTTAGCCACGACAAGGCGTTTCACGTTTCGCCATTTAACCCCATTGATATGCGCTACGAATGGCAAATTAAACCGCCACGCATGCAGGCGAACCATCAGAGCTTAATTCACTTAGCGGCTCGCAAGGGAGCGCGCCATTTTACTGCGACGTTAAAGTTACATCGTCACGAATTGAACCCAAAATCCATTCGGCACGTACTCTATAGATATCCGGTGAATACCTTGACCACCGTAAGCGCTATTTATTGGCAAGCGTTGCGGCTTTGGTTCAAGCGAACACCTATCTATGATCACCCATAAAAAACACTTAGAAAGGGGTTAGCGATCCGATGAGTACAGACACAGCGCTACTGATAGACAAGCAAGGTAGCACCACCGATAAATGGGCCCGTCGTGCCGTAGTTCGGTTGCTCAATGGCTTAGAGCAAGGGTATGTCACCTTGTCCGAGCAAGGACAAGTAATCGGCCATTTCGGTAGCGAGAAAAGTGACTTAAAAGCCGAAATTAATGTTTTAAAGCCAGAGTTCTATCGTAAGTTATTACTTGGCGGTAGCATCGCCTCTGGCGAGACCTTTATCGATCAAGCTTGGGAAACACCCGACTTAACCAAAGTAATTCAATTATTCGCCCGAAACTTGCCCGCACTAGATGCATTTGAAGCAAAGTTCCGATGGTTAGTCATGCCTTGGCAAAAATTTCAACATTGGCGTCGCCGCAACCATAAACAGCAGGCGAAAGAAAATATTTCCGCGCATTATGATCTGGGCAATGAGCTTTATCAAAACTTTCTTGACCCGGCAATGCAGTATTCGAGCGCGGTTTATCAAACGCCCGAAGCATCGTTGTCGGAGGCGCAGCAATACAAACTTAAGCGCTTGTGCGATAGCTTAGACTTACAACCAGACGATCATCTGCTGGAAATTGGTACCGGCTGGGGTGGCTTAGCCATTTATGCGGCACAGCATTACGGCTGCAAGGTAACTACCACCACTATCTCCGCTGAACAATTTGACTATGCGCAACAACGAGTAGAAGCCGCTGGTCTCAGCCAGCGTATCACGCTGCTCAAAGAAGATTACCGGGATCTGCAAGGGCAATACGATAAGTTGATTTCCGTTGAAATGATCGAAGCCGTTGGCCGACAGTACATGGCAACCTATTTTGAAACCTGCAGCCGTTTGCTGAAACCTCATGGCAAAATGGCTTTGCAGGCGATTACGATAGCTGACCAACGGATGCCAAGTTATGCCAACTCGGTCGATTTCATTCAACAGCATGTGTTCCCTGGTGGCTTTTTGCCGTCGCTAACGCTGGTCGCGGAAATGTTCACCAAACACACCGACATGGTCGTTCGTCACGTACAAGATATTGGCTTCGATTACGCAAAGACTCTGCGCGATTGGCGCCTAGCTTTTAACCAAGCCTATCCGAATCTTGATCAAGCGTCGTACGATGATAAGTTTTGGCGGCTGTGGAATTTTTACCTTTGTTATTGTGAAGGTGGCTTTCTCGAACGCAGTGTTTCAGCAATGCAATTGGTTGCCACGAAACCGGCATGTCGTTAATGCTCGGCTCGCTGCTTTCCAAGGATAGCCTGCGCAGAGTCGCAGGCCTATTGTGGTTTGATTTGGTATGGTTTTGTACGGTAGCGGGGCGCAACGATTGGTTGCTCGTTGCGCTACCGGTAGTTGCAGTGCAGATCTATCTTAGTAGTACTCGCGTTGGGTTCAATTGGTGGCTCTACCTGCAATTGTTAGTGCTCGGCTTGCTGTTTGAGACGGTGGTTGTGGTAAGCGGTATTCTGGATTTCACGGGGGGCTTTTTGCCACTTTGGCTGGTCGCCCTGTGGCTCGGCTTTGCGGCGATGGTGACAACCACACTCGACTGGTTGGCGGGGCGTTATTTGCTTGCGGCCCTGATAGGTATCGGCTCCGGCCCGATGACCTATGCTATCGGCAGTCGGCTCGGCGCGGCAGAGTTGCAGGTTGACGAATATGTAATGTGGCTCATTTATGGTCTGTTATGGGGGCTTTATATGGTGATTTTTGCTTACCTAATGAAGCGTAATAAGAGACCAAGCGAGGAGTAATCTATGTTTGGTAAGCTCATTTTAAACGGTGTGGTGTTGGCGCTTGGGCTACAAGCGACAAGTGCCCTAGCGAACTGCCAGCCAGCTGCCGCCCAATCCCTTGAACGCGTTGGCCAGACCCGATTGAGTGTCTGGTTTTGGGACGTGTATGACGCCGAGTTACTCACCGATACGGGAGTCTATGACGACTACCATCGGCGTGCCTTGCGGTTAAGTTATTTACGCGACATTAAAGCAAAAGACTTGGTCGAGACCACGGAAGAAGAGTGGCGTCGGTTGGGCATCTCGGTCAGCGCGCAACATCAGCAGTGGCTGGCGTCAATGCAACGCATGTGGCCAGATGTTGGCAAGGGTGATTGCTTGATATTGGTCGAGACTGAACAAGGTTTTAGTGAATTTTACAATGCGCAAGGTCAACTGGGAGCGATTGAATCGCCGCAATTTACAGATGATTTTTTAGCGATTTGGCTAAGTCCCGAGTCGCGTTTTAAAAGTGAGCGCAATGCGTTAATTGGAGCGAACAAATGAAAAAGCACATGCTAGTTATTATTGCGTTAACAGTTATTATTCTGCAAGGGTGTTCGACCTCATTGGAAACCTATAGCGATGAACAACCCCATTTAAAACTCGAAGAATTTTTTGACGGTGACTTAGTCGCGTATGGCATGGTTCAGGACTACAGCGGCGAGGTTATTCAACGCTTCCGGGTGCAATTGGAAGGTAGCTGGGAGGGCAACGAAGGAGTGCTTGACGAGACCTTCTACTACGCCGACGGCAGTGAACAGAAACGCATTTGGTATCTAACGAAAACTGCACCAGATCAGTATGAAGGTCGAGCCAGTGACGTCGAAGGCGTTGCGTACGGTAAGGTTGCAGGGAATGTACTCAACTGGGCTTATACTTTAACCATTGAGTTAGACGGTGAGCCGTTTTCCGTGAAGCTTGATGACTGGCTTTATCTGGTTGACGAGAATAATATGATTAACCGTACACAGATGTATAAATACGGTCTCAATGTAGGTGAAATTACGCTTTATATTGGTAAGCAGTAAATTAACTAAAAAAGCAGCTCCAAGGAGCTGCTTTTTTGCATTTATTGAACTGAGTTTTAGTAGCCCCGAGGCAAACGTGATTTAGAACCACTTTCCTCAAGTTTTTTGCGCCAAAGTTCACGTGCTGTTAAGCCACCCCCAGCTGATTTCTTTGCTGTTGATTTCTTGGTTGCAGTTTTCTTCGCCGCAGGCTTTTTCGCTGCCGGTTTCTTCGTTTCTGCTTTCGCAGCTGGCTTACTACTTCCACCTAAGGCGTCAGCTTCCTCGGCCAGTTGTGCTAAACGCATATTTTTGCCACCATCAACGCTATACCAACCGCTTTTTGCTTCGATAGTTGGCTTTTTACCGTGAGCCTTTTCGTAAGCTGCGGTAAAATCAGCGATGACTTGGTCTTTATCAAGTTTGCTCATGGATAAACCCTTTGCATATTGAGTAAAAGTTCTCCATTTTTATACCGTTTTTTGCGCACTATGTCTATTATTCAGCGCAAAATGTTAAAACAAGAGGTGAAACCCGTGCAACGTAGCCAATTAGACGCTCATCTACGGCAACTTTTAGCGATTGATCGCATCAAGGATTACTGCCCGAATGGACTACAAGTTGAAGGTCGTCAACACATTGAAAAGATTATTACGGGGGTGACCGCATGTCAGCAATTAGTCGATAAAGCCGTTGAGTTAGAGGCGGACGCACTGTTAGTCCATCACGGCTATTTTTGGAAAGGCGAACCGTCAGCAATCACCGGAATGAAAAAGCGGCGCTTGCAGACATTGTTAGCGCACGATCTTAATATGTTTGCCTATCATCTACCACTTGATATTCACCCGAAACTAGGCAATAACGCGCAATTAGCACGACTTATGGCGTGGCCGGAACCCGTGGCACTAGAGCAGGTGGAGCCTGAAGGCGTGGTCATGATGACTGAGTTACCAGTAGAGCAAAGCGCCGAACAACTAAAACAGCAACTCGAGATGCAATTGCAACGGTCACTGGTTTGCGCTGTTCACACACCACAAAAAGCGATACGTCGAATCGCCTGGTGTACTGGGGGAGGTCAAGGGTTTATCGATGCTGCTGCAGCTGCGGGATGTGATCTGTTTATTACCGGTGAAGTGTCAGAGCCAACGGTTCATAGTGCACGTGAGCAAGATATCGCCTTTTTTGCTGCCGGGCATCATGCAACCGAGCGTTACGGAATTCAGGCACTAGGTGAGTATTTAGCAGAAGAGTTTGGCTTAGAGCATCAGTTTATCGATATCGATAGCCCCGCATGAGCCGACTATGAACAAGAAAACCGATCAGAGCTTTGACGGGCTAACCACAAAGTTCGCCAAAAATATTTATGCGACCGGCAAGGGCAAGCTCAGACTTGCCGTACTTGAGCGTGATTTAGCGGCTCTTATCCATACAGAAAAGCCCCTACGAATACTGGACGTCGGTGGTGGCACCGGTCAGCTATCGCAAAAGTTTGCGGCACAAGGCCATCAAGTGTTGCATACGGATATTGCCGCACCCATGGTGGCTGATGCGCGGCAGCAGCACCAGGCGCTGGGGTTGGCTGAACACTATCGTTATCTATGTGCGCCACTACAAGAGCTGCCCCATCTACTTGCTGAAGAAACCTTCGACGTGGTGCTGTGTCATGCGGTGCTTGAGTGGTTAGCAGAGCCACAACAGGCGCTGCCGATACTAAAGCAGTTTATGGCGGCACAGGGGCATCTGTCACTGATGTTTTATAATCGTGACGCAAAAATTATGGCTAATATGGTCTACGGCAACTTCGACTATGTTGAGGCTGACCTTAAGGTCAAGAAACGGGTTCGAATGAGTCCTCAGCAGCCCATCAGCTTGGCCGATATGAGTCTCTGGTTATCGCAGTGCGATCTTCAGGTAATGCAGAAAACTGGCGTGCGCTGTTTCCATGACTACCTTCGAGAGCCCTGTGAAGAGCAGCGATTTGAGCAATTGTTACAACTTGAGCTGCGCTACAACCAGACCGAACCTTTCGCAAGTTTAGGGCGTTACCAGCATTGGCAGATCCGCCATGCAAAATAGCGCCATCGCGATTTACTATAAATCGAACTGTGCGCGAGCGCGCGGCTACGCCGAAACCTACCAACAGCAATTTCATCAAGACTACGGTGTTACTAATGTCACGCTTATTGCAAGCTCTGGGCATCGCGGCGACGATGTAAAGCGACTTATCAATTGGCGTGATGCACAGAGTGCAACAAGGGCCCGCGAATGTGTTGTAATTGGCGGCGACGGTAGTCTTAATATTGTTGCGCAGATGGCTGCGCAAAGCACCGTGGCAGTAACGGTGATCCCTTGTGGTACTGGCAATGATTTTGCGAGCGCATTAGAGATCCGCGACTGGCGTTGGCGACTTGAAGACCAAGGTGAGGTGCTAGAACGCACCATCGGCAAAGCTGGCGACTATTATTTTATTAACCATGCGGGTGCCGGTTTAACTGTTGCGATGCAATCTTATCAGGGCTCGTTTAGTAGACGCTGGTTAGGGCGTTACAGCTATATTTCAGCGCTATTACGTTATCTGCTGCTGCCACCGAGCAGGCGTTGTAAGTTGCAGCCACTGAGCGCAAGTTCAAGCTATGGCTACGACGAACTACAAATTGTAGCGTTAAATCGCACCATCGGTGGTGGCATTGTGGTTTACCCACAAGCAGCAATTGCCAGCGATACGTTGGCGGTTTTAACGGTGCCGAAATGCGCGCGGTGGCGTCAAATGAGTGCGCTTTACTGGCTATTGCGTGGGCAACCTAAACGTAGCTCGATGATAACATTCGCTGAAGTTCGCCAGGTGCAACTGGGCGATGCCGACAATATTATTGAGTTTGATGGCGACCGCTTTGAACTCTGCGGACCGGTAACGATAGAAGTCATTCGTGCTGGACTGCGGGTGCGACGACCGACGCTTACTTAATCATTTCTACCGACATAAGGGCAACTATTATGAAATGTGCATTCATTGGATTAGGCGTCATGGGCTATCCCATGGCGGGACACTTGCAAAGCAAAGGTTTTGCGACCACGGTCTACAACCGAACTCGCAGCAAGGCTGAGCAATGGGTTGCAGAGTTTGACGGAAACTATGCGACCACACCGCGTGAAGCGGTGCTTGATGCCGACGTTGTGCTTGTATGTGTGGGAAATGATGATGACGTACGTAGTGTATTTTATGGCGACGACGGATTGCTGGCGAGTATCAGTGAAAATACCATTGTGATCGACCATACGACAGCTTCGGCGGAATTGGCGCGCGAACTTAATACTGAGGTACATCATCGGGTCGGGTTATTTTTAGATGCGCCGGTTTCTGGTGGCGAGCAGGGGGCAATTAACGGCGTCCTCACAGCCATGGTTGGCGGTGATAAGGAAGCCTTTGAGAAAGCCCAGCCGGTGCTCGAAAGCTATTGTAAAACACGTGAATATATGGGGCCGGCAGGCCATGGTCAGTTGGCCAAAATGGTCAATCAAATCTGTATCGCTGGGGTGGTGCAAGGGCTTGCCGAAGGGCTGCAACTCGCGCGCAAGGTAGGCCTAGATCCAGATACCTTGATTCGGGCGATTAGTCAGGGTGCTGCAGGCTCATGGCAAATGGAGAATCGTTACCAAACCATGTGGCAAGGGCACTATGAACACGGTTTTGCTGTCGACTGGATGCGTAAAGACCTAAAAATAGCCTTACAGGAAGCTGATCGTAACGGCTTGAGCATGCCGCTGACAGCGTTAGTTGATCAGTTTTATGGTGAAGTGCAACAGATGGGTGGTCACCGCTGGGACACCTCAAGCTTGTTAGCCCGACTAGAAAAATACTAAGCAATGAAGCATAAAAAAAGCCCCGTAAGAGTGCGGGGCTTTTAAGTTTCAACTTATCACAGTGACGCTTAACGAATACCCTTGCGACGTAGCGCTGAGGTACTGAAATCGCTGCGCTCTGGCTCAATTTCGAAGTCCATATAAGATGACTCTTCGTTTGCTAAACCTAGCACAACAAAGCGGCCTGAGTTTAGGTCATATAACGCTTCAGCGGCCATCCACGGAGTATCGTGATAGTAGAACTGAGTGTTATAGGCTTCACCGACACGCCATAATTCACCACGGTTGTCGTAATGATCGATGACACTTGCGGTCCACGTATCTTCATCAAAGTACATGTGGCGCGTTTGATAAATATGACGCTCACCGTCTTTCAAGGTCGCTTTAACTTCCCACACACGGTGCTTCTCGTAGCGAACTAGGTCTTGGTCCATGTGGCCTGGGTTAATGATGTCGTCATAACTCAGCTCAGTGTCCATAAGCTTGTAGTTGTTGTACGGGATATACATCTCGCGTTTCCCAACGAGTTCCCAGTTGTACTTGTTCGGAGCACCGTTGAACATGTCTAGGCCATCTGAGGTACGTAAACCGTCAGAAGCTGTACCTGGACCGTCATAAGAGACGTTTGGTGCACGACGCACACGACGTTGGCCGGCATTATATAACCATGCACGGCGGCCTTCTTTTACTTGGTTGATGGTTTCATGAACCAACAAAACGGTTCCTGTTTGACGTGCTGGGGCTAAAACTTCCTGCAAGAAATAGAACAGAATGTTGTCGTCAGCACTTTCACGTCCGCTTTCCATGTATTCAGGAAACACCAAAGATTCACGCAATAGCACAGGTACGAAGTTACCATCTTCTAATACCGGGAACTGATTAACCAGTCGCTGCACCGCACCACCGCGATAGCGTGTAATATGGTTCCAGATCACTTCCAAGCCGTTGGCAGGAATTGGAAAAGGTATGTGCATCTTGAAGTTTTCAAGACCGTTACCACCGGCCACCATTTCAGTGTTTTCGGCGTTATGCTTGATAACATCGTAGACCTCTTGTGGGTAGGCCGCTGTACGATGGCTCGGATAGATGTTCATTTTGTAGTCTGGGTACTTCTCGAACATCGCAACTTGACCTGCTGAAAGCATGTCTTTGTGTTCATCGAGGTTTGCCTGGGTAATGGTCAGTAAAATCTCATCATCGGCAAATGGGTCCGCTGGACGCGATGGAATGTCACCGTCAGCGGTGACACTATAGCCACCGTCCCATGCTGGAATTGAGCCATCAGCGTTCGCTGCTTTTTCAGCTCCAACAGGGGTTAAGTCTTGACCTAAGCGCGCGGCTTCATCCGGAGTGACTTTCGCCATAACGCTAACTGAGATAACAGATAGCGCAAAAACCCCGGCCTTCAGCATCATTTTATTCATGGTTGCTTTTCCTTGTTTGTTCTATGTACTTTTACTTAAGGTACTTACTTAAAGCTATAGTAACAAGAGTCTAAATTAATTGCCCAGCCGGTACTAGCGTTTAACCGCATCTCACGGTAAGGTAGCAGCTGGTTTGACCTGTACGAATTTATTCATAGCATGTACGGCTTACGAAAAATTTGCAACAGTAAACATAACAATTCTAAGACAGAGAAAATGCAAGAGGGTTCCATGAGAAGAACGAGGGTCTGTGCAAGCGCAGTAGCTCTGGTGTTCAGCTGTGCGGCTTCCGCGCAACAAACACCGGTGGTCGACGACTACGACGTTATCTATGCGCCCGCAATGGTTGCACCTGAAGCAACCACCGCGGTTCTGACAGAAATAGACGCGACCACCGAGCGCGCTGTTGCGGTAGGTGATTACGGCGTTATCGTAACCCGCGACAAGAACAGCAGCGAATGGCAACAGGCGGAGGTACCAACAAGTGTCTTCCTGACCAGTGTCGATTTTGCGAACCAAGATATAGGTTGGGCTGTCGGGCATCATGGCGTCATATTGAAGACCACAGACGGTGGCCTTACTTGGCAACGTCAACTTGATGGTTTTGCTTACATTGAGTTACAAATTTCCTTTTTCGAAACCTACGTAAATGAACTGGAAAGTCGTTTAGCCAATGACAATTTGGACGCGGAACAAGAAGCTGATCTTGAGTTCATGTTAGATGAAGCACTGTTTCAGCTTGATAACGCCGTTTTCGCACAAGAAGAGGGCCCCACCAAGCCATTTCTTGACGTGTTAGCTTTATCGAAAGACGAGCTTTATGTGAGTGGGGCCTATGGCGCATTGTTGTACAGCAATGATGGCGGCGAGAGTTGGCAAATTCATGATACGCGAGTGGAAAACCCCGACGGCTTCCATTTGAATGCGCTGCAATCTGATGGCGAAATGTTGTATTTAGCCGGCGAAGCGGGGCAACTTTTCCGTAGTGATGACGCAGGGGCCAGCTGGGACGTTTTAGACTCGCCGTACTATGGTTCATTTTTCGGTATGCATGTAGACCAGCAAAAGCGTCTATGGATTTATGGTTTGCGTGGTAATATCTTCGTCAGCGACGATCAAGGTCTTTCTTTTACGCAATTGAAGCTTGATGATCCTGTTAATATTAATACCGCGATCGATGCCCCTGATAACGGTCTCTATTTTGTCGGCAACGCTGGCGTGGTGGCCTATTTGTCAGCCACAGGTGAACTACAAGAACGAACTCATCAAAGCGGCGCAGCACTGACCGACATGGTAATCAATGCCGATGGTCAATTGACCCTTGTGGGTCAACGAGGTGTTTTATCGATGCCAAGTTTTGCGCTAACCGAGAAGGAATAGATCCGCGATGTCTGAACAGCAGGTAGCAACAGCAACAGATAAAAGCGTTTTTCTCGAGCGCTTAATTTTTAATTTCCGCCCGTTCTGGGTGGTTTTATTCGCCTTACTAACGGTATTTTTGGGCTGGCATGCGAGCCAGGTTAGGCCTGAGGCCAGCTTGACCAAAATGATTCCAACCAATCATCCCTTTATCCAAAATTACTTTGAGCACCGAGATGATTTAGCAAGCCTAGGTAATGTGGTGCGTATCGCGGTGGAAACCACTGACGAAACCATTTTTACTGCCGAGTTCCAAAAAACCTTGCAGGAAATCACCGACGAAGTGTTTTTTATTCCGGGCGTCGATCGTGCTGGTTTAAAGAGTATATGGACACCTAATGTTCGCTGGAGCGAAGTAACCGAAGAGGGCTTTGTCGGCGGACCGGTGATTCCTGATAATTGGGATGCGTCGCAGCAATCACTTGAACAGTTACGTACCAACGTTTTACGTTCGGGTGAAGTTGGCAATTTAGTCGCGAATAACTTTCAGTCGGCATTGATCTACGTGCCATTGAATGAGGTGAATCCAGATACCGGTGAGCCGCTCGACTATCAAGCGTTTTCAGAACAACTTGAAGAACGTATTCGTGACAAGTATCAATCGGATAATGTAAAAATTCACATCACCGGATTTGCGAAAATCATCGGTGATTTAATCGAAGGGGCGATGCAGGTTGGTCTGTTCTTTCTACTTGCGATCATTATTACCCTAGTGATGCTGTTTGCCTACAGCCGCTGCTGGCGCAGCTCGTTTGCTGTACTCAGTTGTTCGATTATCGCGGTGATCTGGCAGTTAGGTATTATTAAGCTCATTGGCAGCGGCATTAACCCGTACTCGATGCTGGTACCATTTTTAGTGTTTGCCATCGGCGTTAGCCATGGTGTGCAAATTATTAATGCGATGAGTGGTAACCGTGTGGATGGGCACGACCGAGTGATGTCGTCGCGACTTGCCTTCCGCGCATTGTACATTGCGGGTCTTACGGCGTTAGTTTCCGACGCCATTGGCTTTACCACCCTAATGGTCATCGACATCGAAGTCATCCAAGAACTCGCAATTGCTGCCAGTATTGGTGTGGCGGTGGTGGTACTGACCAACTTGGGTCTGTTGCCTATCATTATGTCGTATACCGGCATTTCAGAAGGTGGGCGCAAGTACAGCGAACGTGTGCGCAATGAGTCACACCCAGTGCTGACCCTCTTTGAACGCTTTTCACAGCCGAAATGGGCTTACAGTGCGCTGCTCGTTGCGTTAGTTGGCTTAACCTGGGGCTTGGTGCAAGGGCAACAACTAAAAATCGGTGACTTGGATGCGGGGGCACCCGAATTACGTCCAGATAGTCGTTACAACTTAGATAACAAGTTTATCGTTGATAACTACAGTTCAAGTACGGATATCTTCGTCGTAATGGCAAAGACCGCACCGTCACAATGTATTGCTTACGATAACCTTGAAGTGATGGACCGGTTTAGCTGGCACATGGAGAATACGCCGGGTGTGCAAGACGTTAAGTCAGTGGTCTATGTGGCCAAAATGGGCGGTTTTGGGTTAAACGAAGGTAACCTTAAATGGTTTAGCTTAAACCGTAACCAGTATGTGCTGAATGCCAATACCGGACGCACACCACCGGGTCTTATTAACCCCGACTGTTCGATGGCACCGATCATTATCTATCTTAATGACCATAAAGCCGAAACCTTGAAAACCGTGGTTAGTGCCGTTGATGACTTCAACGCTCGCTATCAACAAGAGGGCCTTGAGCTACTGATGGCAGCGGGTAACTCTGGTATTGAGGCGGCCACCAACTCAGTGATCGAAGCCGCGCAATATAAAATGTTGCTGTGGGTCTATGGCGTGGTCATCGTGTTAGTGTTTATCACGTTCAGAAGCCTACGAACCGTTGCTTGTATTGTTTTACCGTTGGCGCTGACCACCATCATGAGTCAAGGCCTGATGGCGACGCTAGGCATTGGTGTTAAGGTCGCTACGTTGCCGGTGATAGCGTTAGGTGTGGGTATTGGTGTCGATTATGGTATCTATATTTATGCCAAAATTAAGGAAGGTCTTGAACAAGGTATGCACTTAGACGAGTGCTACAAGTACGCGCTGGACAATACGGGTAAAGCCGTTGGTTTCACCGGCTTAACCTTAGCTATCGGCGTTGCAACCTGGATCTTCTCGCCAATTAAGTTCCAAGCCGATATGGGTATTTTGCTAACCTTTATGTTCCTTTGGAATATGCTTGGCGCATTAATCTTGATACCTGCCTTGGCACGCTTGTTCGCGAGCTTCGGCAAAAAATAAAAGCACCGTTAGGGTGTGTTCGATGCGGTGTCGGCTAGAATAAAGTCGGCACCGACATCGGCGATAACCATTGTTGGTGCGTTGGTATTCCCGCTGATTACTGTAGGCATAATCGACGCATCTACCACTCTAAGTCCCGCAACCCCATTTACGCGCAACTGCGCATCTACCACGGCGTTAGCGTCGTTACCCATACGACAGGTACTGGTTGGGTGATAAATTAAACCCGCATGAAATTTGAGAGACGCTAAAAGCTCATCATCGCTGTTGCTTGCTCCAGGGATCAGTTCACCACCGTTATGCTCTGCCATCGCTGGCTGTGCCATAATGTCGCGTACTTGCTTAATGGCCGACAGCAGTACCTCTTGATCTTCGTGCTCGCTCAGAAAGTCATAGGTAAAGCCGGGGGCTTGCTTAACTTCTGCACTATGAAGGTATAAGCGTCCACGCGTACGCGGGCGCAGAACGCAAGCATGACAGGCAAAACCATGGCTAAACGCAGGTCGCAAGTCATAGCCATTATCGGCGAAGCGAGTAGGGACTAGGTGGAGCTGAATATCAGGCGTCTCTACGGTGGGCGAACTGCGCAAAAAGCCTCCCACTTCGGAGGGCGGGTGGGCCATTGCGCCAGACCTGTTGCGCCAATATGAAAGTGTCTCGAGTGCCAACTTACCTAGTCCAAGCGGCCTTAAACAAAGGCTATCACGTTGCTGATTGCGGTAATGAACTAAGCTATCGACGTGCTCTTGCAAGTTTGCACCGACGTCAGAGCTGTCCACCACAGTGATGATGCCGTGACGACGCAGCTCTTCGGCAGGTCCAATTCCCGAAAGCATCAATAACTGCGGCGAGTGAAATGCGCCGGCACTTAGGATCACTTCGCGGCGTGCCGCAATAAACTGACTTGCGTGGCGACCACGGCGGATAAGTACACCCGTCGCCTGCTGTTGCTTTATAACCACCTGCTCCACTTGGGCATTGGTGATAACCGTTAAATTTTTACGCGTTAAGGCAGGCTCCAAAAAAGCCCGCCGGGTGCCAAAGCGTTCGCCATTGTGCATGGTGAATTGAAAGGCTCCAACACCATAGAGGTCGCCGCCATTAAAGTCGTTATTATGCGGGATACCAGCTTCCACACCGGCGGCTATGAAGCGTTTGGAAACTTCATAATAGGGTTCTACATCGCTAACGTGCAAAGGGCCTTGGTCACCATGGTACTGATCGGCGCCGCGCTGGTTGTTCTCTAATCTACGAAAGCGCGGAAGGAGTTGCTGCCAGGACCAATGCTCACTGGTTTGCTGCGCCCAGCCATCGTAATCACTTTGGGCACCGCGGGTATAAATCATGGCGTTGATAGCACTACTACCGCCAAGCCCTTTGCCTCGGGGCGTAAAATGCCCACGAGACTGACGTGGCAATTGATCATCGCTGCGTAACTGCCAATTCAGTCGTGGGTGTTGGAGTAATGCTGCGACGCCGCCCGGCATGGTTACCAGTGGTGACTTACCGCTACCTCCGGCTTCGATGAGGGCGACCTCAAAACGACCACAACGTGACAACTTTTCGGCCAATACACAACCTGCAGAGCCACCGCCGACGATAATAAAATCAAAGTGATCTGCAGATTTAGAGGCTTTGTGCATAATTGAAAAGGTCTTTGAGTAGTCGCTGTTTACCTGCGTGTTCGGCACAACGACTCGCTGCTTGTTCGAGTTCAAGCATGAATTGCTCTGCCGAAAGCGCTTTAGGCAAGGGCTCGAGTAAACGTTGTTGGCAGAACTGACGCCAGCGTTGTAACTCGCTATCGGTTAACGTCGCGGGATAGTTGCGCGCTCGGTATCGAAACAACATTTCTGGCAGTCTTGGGTCACTAAAGTTAAGGTCAAGTGCGGCAAGTTGTTCGGGGGCTGTTGCACGAATAATGGCCATGGTTGAGCGATCTTGTTCGCTAAAGAAGGCGCCACGGTATAACTGCAACTCTGGATCTGCTGGAAGCTCGTCGGGTCCGCTAAATTCGGTGCTGCGCACGATACGTTCTCGTAACTCAGGTTGTTGTTGTAACCACTGTGCGCGCTCTAGCATTTCTTCCAAAGGTAATTGCCAACGTTGTTGCACTTGCTCGCTAAGCACATTAAGCGGCGCTAGAAACGGACACCGGTTAAGTTGTAGTTGTTGCCCGCCATAAACGCCCCAGCCTTGACTGTCGCGCTGCTCTCGGTTGGCAAAACGGCGCTCTTGGAGTTGTTCATCGCTAAGCTCGAGTAACTGACGCGGGTCTTGACGTAAATTCCAATACACCACGGCATTCGGATTGTCGTCTTTGTAGCCCAACGGCATGATCAGTGAGAGAAATCCGTTGTCGGCCCCGTAAAATCCAGCAATATGCACAATAGGCTTGAAGTTCACGAGATCAATGAGAGGCTTCAAAGCCTGCTTACGACGAATTGAATAGGCGTAATCGAAGAGTTTTGGTTGTGCACTTTTCAATAGTTTGGCGATGGCTATGGTGGCATAGACATCCGCCATTGCATCATGAGCTTGACCATGTTCAATGCCATTGGCTGCAGTTAGATGCTCAAGTCGCATGCTGGCAAAACCTTGGTCATTTTCGGGCCACTCGATACCTTGGGGGCGTAAGGCATAGCAGGCACGCACCACGTCGATTAAGTCCCAGCGTGAGTTATTGTTCTGCCAAGTGTGTGCATAGGGATCAATAAAATTCCGGTAGAACAAATGACGGGTTACCTCGTCATCGAAAGCCACAGAGTTATAGCCAACAATAGTGGTGTTTGGCTGGCTCATTTGTTGCTCGATTTTAGCCGCAAATGAGGCTTCATTCATGCCCTGTGCCAGTGCGTGTTGCGGGGTGATACCGGTGATCAATACCGCTTGTGGGTGGGGCAGAAAATCAGGCGTGGGTTGACTGTAAATGGTTAGCGGTCGATCACTCGCCTCAAACTCTAAGCTGGTGCGTAATCCAGCAAATTGCGCGGGGCGATCGACCTGTGGTTGTGCGCCCCAAGTTTCGTAGTCGTGCCAGTAAAAGCTTGCTTCGCTCATGTAGTGTAATGTGTTGTAGGAAAACTGATGTTCAGACTACCTGATTGCGGTAGTTGTCGCAATTGCTGAGCCCGACCACAGATTTTTGGCTAGTAGTTGGTTGCAGCTCATGGCAGGATAATAAATCAGCAACTTTTCTGTCGAACATCAATCACCCATATCAACCATAAAGGTATCGCTATGACGAACGTATTCAAACTTGCTGCGGTAGTTCTTGCTGCTAGCACCAGTTTAGCCACTCTTCAACCGGCACAAGCACTTGAAAAAAGTGAGCAAAATCAGTTTGCAATAGCTATTCACGGTGGTGCCGGAACGATTACCCGCGCGAATCTGAACGCTGAACAAGAAGCTGCATACAAGGCAAAGCTCACCGAAGCTCTTGATGCTGGCCATGCGATATTGGCTGATGGTGGAAGTAGCATGGATGCAGTGATCGCAGCGGTTCAGATCATGGAAGCTTCCCCCTTATTCAACTCGGGCCGCGGTGCAGTGTATACCTTTGATGGTGAACATGAACTTGATGCATCGATTATGGATGGTTCAAATTTAGAGGCCGGTGCCGTTGCTGGCGTGAAAACAATTAAAAGCCCTATTGCCTTAGCTCGGAGTGTGATGGAGAACTCGGTTCATGTCATGTTGAGTGGCGAAGGCGCGGAGCAATTCGCGCAAGAGCAAGGCCTAGAGCAAGTTGACAATGACTACTTTGATACGGAGCATCGTTATCAACAACTCGAGCAAGCGCGCGAACGCTTAGGTATAGCAGATAAACAAGCCTACTTAGACCTAGATGACAAATTTAAGTACGGCACGGTCGGTGCCGTGGCAGTTGATAAAAATGGTAATTTAAGTGCCGCCACTTCAACCGGTGGTATGACCGCCAAACGCTACGGCCGCATTGGTGACTCTCCAGTGATTGGTGCGGGCACCTGGGCCGATAACGAAAGCTGTGCCGTATCAGCAACCGGGCATGGTGAGTACTTTATACGTTTTCATGTTGCCGCAGATATCTGTAGCCGCGTGAAGTACCTTGATCAGTCCATCGAAAAAGCCGGTGATACAGTGATTCATGACGTACTACTACCCGCTGGTGGCACCGGCGGTGTGATTATTGTTGACGGCGCCGGTAATGTGCATATGCCGTTTAATACTGAAGGAATGTATCGTGCCAGCCGAGTCGGGTATGGTGACACTGAAGTTGCGATTTACAAAGATTGACTATAATGAAGTTAGGGTTCGTTTTCGTCGTAAAGTGAGGTAGTTATGCAGTCAATGAAAGTCGTTGATTTTATGAATCGTCACCCAGCCGTATTTACCGCCGACTTGCCGATTGAAGTAGCGGTGGAGCGTTTAGTTCAGAGCCGTCAGCGCGGTGGCCCGGTGGTGGATGAAAAACGACGTGTGATTGGCTTCATTTCAGAGCAAGACTGCTTGGCGGCGATGTTACGCGACACCTATCACAAAGAGTTGAGTGCCAATGTCGGTGATTGTATGTATCAAGGTGAGGTATTAAGTGTGTTTGCCAATGAAACAATCACTGATGTGGCACAACGTATGGATGCCAAGAAACCCAAAGTTTACCCAGTACTTGATGATGATAACCGCCAGTTGGTAGGTGTCATCACACGTACCGATGTTCTTGCTGCCATTGATAGCTATTTCAAAGATTCTTATCGCCAGCGTTAACAAGCTGGCGTGACACTGATAAACTCAAGCCTTTCCGCTGAAGTAAAAGCAGGTTAGGTAGTGCAGACACCCATTCATTTTCCCGGCGACCTACCGGTCGTACAAGCCAAAACTGAAATTCAACAGGCCATACAGGATCATCAAGTGGTGATCGTGGCGGGCGAAACTGGCTCGGGAAAAACCACCCAATTGCCCAAAATGTTGCTAGAAATGGGCTATGGCCGTGCTGAAAAGGGCACGCTGATTGGTCATACACAACCACGCCGCCTTGCTGCACGGAGTGTTGCTCAACGCATTGCCGATGAGCTGAAAACGCCACTTGGCACCACTGTGGGCTTTAAAGTGCGCTTTCAGGATCAAACCGCGCCCGGCACCGCCGTGAAATTAGTGACCGACGGTATGCTACTGGCCGAGCTGCAAAATGATCGCATGCTACGTCAGTACGATGCGCTCATTATTGACGAAGCGCATGAGCGTAGCTTGAATATTGATTTCATTCTTGGTGTGCTGGCCAAGCTATTGCCAAAGCGACCTGATTTAAAACTGGTGATCACCTCTGCCACTATTGAAACCGAACGCTTTGCCAATCACTTTGATAACGCACCGGTGATTTCCGTGAGCGGCCGTACCTATCCGGTCGAGACCCGCTATCGCCCCTTAGAAGGCGACGACGACAGCGGTGATGTTGTACAAGGTGTGTGTGACGCGGTTACCGAGCTGTATCGTGAAGCCAGTGGCGATATTTTGATTTTCGGTTCGGGCGAGCGCGAGATCAGAGATTTCGCTGAGGCCATCGCTGAATTAGACTTACCTGATACTGAAATTCTACCCTTATTCGCACGCCTTTCGGCAAGTGAACAGAACCGCGTGTTTCAATCGCATCAGCAACGGCGCATCGTGATCGCCACTAACGTGGCAGAAACCTCATTAACCGTGCCAGGCATTCGCTATGTAATTGATCCAGGTACTGCCCGCATAAGTCGCTACAGCTACCGCACTAAGGTTCAACGTTTACCGATTGAAAAAATCTCCCAGGCCAGCGCCAATCAACGGCAAGGTCGTTGTGGCCGTGTGGCACCGGGAATTTGTATTCGACTCTACAGCGAAGAAGATTTTGCCCAGCGTCCAGAGTACACCGAGCCGGAAATTCTGCGAACTAATCTCGCTGCCGTTATTTTGCAGATGACAGCAGCAAAACTCGGTGATATCAGGAAATTCCCTTTCATTGATCGGCCTGATGAACGCTTCATAAAAGACGGCATGAACCTGTTGCAAGAGTTGCACGCGCTTAAGCTTGGTCGTGGTAAACGGCGGCGTGGCCAAGCGCAAGGGCCTCAATTAACTGCTCTTGGTCGGCAGCTGGCGCAATTACCTATCGATCCGCGCTTGGGCCGTATGGTTTTAGCTGCAAATCAGTTTGGATGCATGCAAGAGGTGATGGTTATCACCGCTGCTTTAAGCATTCAAGACCCACGCGAAAGACCACAGGAAGCGCGGCAAAAAGCAGACGAATTACATCAGCGCTTTCATGATAAAGACTCCGATTTTAATGGCTACCTTAACCTGTGGAATTATTTGCAGCAGCAACAATCAGAGTTATCCAAAAATCAATTTAGGAAGCAACTGAAAAAAGAGTTTATTCACTTTTTAAGAGTGCGTGAATGGCAAGATGTCTACAGCCAAATTAGGCAAACAGTTCGCGGGCAAGGGTATAAAATAAATCAGGAACAGGCCAGTTTCGAAGCCGTTCATCGCGCGTTGCTTACCGGGCTTTTATCACAGCTTGGCAATAAACAAGAAGGGCATGAGTTTCTAGGTGCACGTAATCGTAAGTTCTTTGTATTTCCAGGCTCGGGGCTATTCAAAAAGCCGCCAAAGTGGCTCATGGCCGCCGAGTTGGTAGAAACTAGCCGACTTTTCGCACGAGTGAATGCGCGTATTGAGCCTGAATGGATTGAACCCGCAGCTGAGCATTTGGTGAAGCGTAATTATTTCGAGCCGCACTTCAGTAAAAAGTCCGGGTCTGTGGTCGCCGATGAGCAAGTGACGCTCTATGGCTTGATTATTGTTCCGCGGCGGCGGGTACAATATGGTCCGGTCGACCCAAGCGCGGCCAGAGAGATTTTTATTCGAGAAGGACTCGTCGGCGGACAACTAAAGCGCCAGTTGCCGTTTATTCGTCATAACCGAGACCTAATTGAATCTATTCGAGAGCTAGAGGACAAGTCGCGCCGGCGTGATATTTTGGTCGATGATGAAGCGCTGTTTAGTGCTTATGACGCACAAATACCGGCAGCTATTTATAACGAGCAATTGCTCGCGGGTTGGTGGCATAAATCAGCGCAGCAACAACCGCGACTATTACATTTTGAACGTGCCGACTTGATGGCGCAGGATGCCAACCATGTCACTGAGCTCGATTACCCAGATCAGTGGCAGCAAGGCGATTTGAGCTTACCTCTGAGTTATCACTTTGAGCCTAACGATGCCAGCGATGGTGTTGCTGTACATATTCCGATTACCTTGGTGAATCAATTAACGCCGGATGGCTTCGATTGGCAAATTCCTGCGTTACGGGAACAACTCGTTATCCATTGGATAAAATCACTACCTAAAAGCTATCGTCGTCATTTTGTACCTGCGCCCAATTACGCTCAAGCATTTATGCAGGCGTGTGCCGAGGACAAAGATCCTGCGGCGCTGCAACAACAGCCGTTATTAGAGGTGCTGAGTGCGAAGTTGAAGCGCATGTCAGGGGTCACTATTCCGCCTGATGCATGGGACAGTGAGCAGTTGCCGCGTCATCTGCGGATGCGTTTCGTAGTAGAAGGTGATAAAGGCCAATGTATCGCTGACGGTCGCGACTTAACCGAACTGCAGCAGCAGTTACAAGGTAAAGTTCAGCATGCTTTACGCGAAGCGGTCGCGGAAGAGCCAGTGAATACCTCAGTGACTGATTGGCAGTTTGGCCAGATGCCGGAACTTAAAGAACGCCAACAGCGTGGCTATGCAGTGAAAGCCTATCCAGCCCTTGAAGTGACTGCAGAAGGCGTGCGAGAGACTTTATTTGATAAGCCGGAACAAGCGGCTTATGCCCATCGACTTGGCTTACGAAAATTATTGCAATTACAGTTACCGTCGCCGGTGCGTTATTTACAGCAAAGTTTGTCAAATAAGGCAAAGCTGGCAATGTACTATAACCCTTGGGGTAAGGTTGATGCGCTGATCAACGATTGTATTGTGGCTGCGATCGATGAGTTTGTCGCAGCGCAGCCGATCCGCGATGAGCAAACTTTTCGTGCGGTCGTCGAGCGGGCAAGGGGCGAGCTGAACCAACGTGTGACCGAGATTGCACGTCAGGTAGAGCCTTGCTTGATGGCTAGTCAAAAAATTCGTAAGCAGTTGAAGGGGTCCGTTGCTTTAGATCAAATACAAGCTCATGCAGATATCAAACAGCAACTTGATGAGCTGGTGCACCCAGGCTTTGTCAGTGCTGCGGGGGCTGATCGACTCGCTGATATCGAGCGTTATCTAAAGGCGATTCAGCGCCGCATGGAAAAACTTCCGGTTGATCCTAATCGTGATCGATTACATCTTTTAGTTTTGCAAAAACTTGCCAGCAAGTATGCAGAGCTGAAAATGAAATGGCCGAAAGGGCAGGCGCTGCCAGCTGAGGTGGTTGAAATTCGCTGGATGTTGGAAGAGTTAAGGGTAAGTTTCTTCGCTCAGCAACTAGGAACCCGCTATCCAATTTCGGAAAAGCGGGTTCAGCAAGCGCTAGCAAATGTCACAGCTTAGGCCGCGTACAGATCTAGGTTTTCGCGGGCGTAAGCTTCAAATTCGGTGCAGCCGCCGATGTGCTTTTCATCGATAAAGATCTGCGGAACTGTTTGCACTGGAGCGCCGACAGTCTTTTCTAAATCGGCCTTACTGATACCTTCTTCGTGCATGTCGATATAACGAAATTCGAAATCGTCACGATCTTCGGTAAGTTTCTCAGCGATTTGTTTGGCGCGAACACAAAAAGGACAGCCAGGGCGTCCAAAAATTACGGTAAACATAGTTTCTCCCACATATTTGGTGCGTATTAATTGCGTATAGTCTGCCTGATTTGAGCATTGAAGGCCAATGATCTTGATCAATTGTGGCTATCGGCTTAATCGATTAGTGATCAATTTCTAAATCGGAGGAGGGCACGCAACAGCACGCAAGGCAATCACCCGGACGAACGATCGCTAACGGTTCATTAATATAGTCAACGGTGCCACTTTTGATCTGCGTACGGCATGCTCCGCAAAAGCCATCACGGCAATGATACCGAGTTTCAATACCAGCTTGCTCCATGGCTTCTAGGAGTGAGCTCCCTTCGGAAGGATCAACGGTCAGCTCATGCTGACCGTTTACACAAACTTTAAAGCAATCGCTCATGGTGATTACAGCTCAAAGTCCCCTAAATCGGAGGCGCTTACCGAGCTATCAATTTGGCCAACGAGATAAGACGTAATTTCAGCTTCTTGCGGTGCCACTTGAACGTTGTCTGAAACTAAGTATTTGTTCATCCAAGGGAGTGGGTTGTTACGCTGTTTAAACGGTGCATCGAAGCCGATGGCTTCCATCCGCATATTCGCGATGTATTCCACATACTGACACAAGATCTCTTCGTTCAGGCCAATCATTGAACCGTGGCGGAATAGGTAATGTGCCCATTCTTTTTCCTGCTCAACAGCTTTCATGAAAATTGCTAAGGCTTCATCACGTAACTCTTCAGCAATTTCTTTCATTTCCGGGTCGTCTTGACCGTATTGCCAAAGATTAAGAATATTCTGTGTCGACACCAAGTGTAAGTTTTCGTCACGCGCAATCAGGCGTATGATTTTCGAGTTACCTTCCATCAGGTCGCGTTCGGCAAAGGCAAAGGTGCAGGCAAAGCTGACATAAAAACGTATTGCTTCAAGTGCGTTGACCGAGTTAATGCACAAGAACAATTTTTTCTTTAGTTCACGCATGGTTACGTGGTGAACTTCGCCGTCAACTTCGATATCGCCTTCACCGTGGGTTTGCCACAGTTGGGTATAGAAAATTAGGTCATCGTAGTATTTAGAAATATCAACGGCGCGCTTTTTGATTTCTTTGTTGATGACGATATCTTCGAATACTTGGCTTGGATCGGTAAAAAGGTTACGCAAAATGTGCGTGTATGAGCGCGAATGAATGGTTTCAAAGAATGACCATGTTTCAATCCATGTTTCCAGCTCAGGAATAGAAACGATCGGCAATAACGCGATATTAGGGCTACGACCCTGCACCGAATCAAGCAATGTTTGATATTTCAAGTTCGAAATAAAGATGTGCTTTTCGCTATCGGTGAGGTTCTGAAAGTCAACTCGATCGCGGCTCACATCAACTTCTTCTGGACGCCAAAAGAAGCTGATTTGTTTTTCGATAAGCTTTTCAAAAACATTATGTTTTTGCTGATCATAACGCGCCACGTTAACCGAGTTGCCAAAGAACATCGGCTCTTGTAACGGGTTAATTTGGTTCTGATTAAACGTTGAATAACTCATTAAGTTAGCGCCTTATTATTAAATTTTACATGCACCGCCGGCACAATCGTCATCTTCTTCAGTGACGTCGACTGTCGCTTGCTGATTTTCTTGTTCACGTTGCTTGGCATCCACTTTGTCGCGCAGGTTAACCTGGTTATCTGAGGCTCCGTCACGAGTGTTGTGGTAGTACAAGGTTTTAACTCCGAGTTTGTACGCATAGAGTAGGTCTTGTAGCAACTGCTTCATTGAAACCTTGCCGCCTTCGAACTTACTTGGGTCGTAGTTGGTATTCGCAGATATCGTTTGGTCAACGAACTTTTGCATGATACCGACCAGTTCGAGATAGCCTTTGTTATTTGGAATCGTCCATAACAACTCATAGGCGTCTTTTAAGTTTTCATAGTCTGGAACGACCTGCTTGGTCACACCATCTTTTGACGCTTTAATACTGATATGGCCGCGCGGTGGTTCAATACCATTGGTGGCATTGGAGATCTGCGAAGATGTTTCTGAAGGCATTAGGGCCGACAGCGTAGAGTTACGCATACCGTACTTTTTAACGTCTTCGCGCAATTGGTCCCAATCAAGTTGCAACTGCTCGGTACACACCGCATCTAAGTCTTTTTTGTAGGTATCGATCGGCATAATACCTTGTGAATAGGTGGTCTCGTTAAACTTCGGACACGCACCCATTTCTTTGGCAAGGTTCACTGAAGCTTTCATCAAATAGTATTGAATTGCTTCAAAGGTCCGGTGGACTAAACCGTTTGCTGAACCATCAGAATAACGCACGCCGTTCTTCGCCAGGTAGTAGGCCAAGTTGATCACACCGATACCTAAGGTACGGCGACCCATGGTTGCGTTGTGTGCTGCTGGCACTGGGTATTCTTGGTAATCTAGCAAGCTGTCGAGTGCACGTACTGCAAGATCAGACATCTCTTCAAGCTCGTCCAACGATTTAATGGCCCCTAAGTTGAACGCCGATAGGGTACAGAGTGCGATTTCACCTTCCTCGTCGTTCACATGAGCCAAGGGCTTGGTAGGTAGGGCAATTTCCAAGCACAGGTTGCTCTGACGGATCGGGGCAAACTCAGGGTTAAATGGGCTGTGGGTATTGCAATGGTCAACGTTTTGCAGATAAATACGACCAGTACTGGCGCGTTCCTGCATAAACAAACCAAAGAGCTCAAGTGCTTTAATCCGCTTTTTACGAATCGAGTCGTCATTCTCGTACTGCACGTAGAGACGCTCGAATTCAGCTTGATCGGCAAAGAACGCATCGTAAAGCCCAGGGGTATCTGAGGGGCTGAACAAGGTGATGTAATCGTCTTTGACGAGGCGTTGATACATTAAGCGGTTGAATTGCACACCGTAATCTAGATGCCGCACGCGGTTTTCTTCCACGCCGCGGTTGTTCTTCAACACCAACAGGCTCTCGACTTCTAAATGCCATAATGGATAGAAGAGGGTGGCTGCACCACCACGAACACCGCCTTGAGAACAGCTTTTTACTGCTGTTTGGAAATATTTGTAGAACGGAATACAGCCTGTGTGGAAAGCTTCACCGCCGCGAATCGGACTACCCAAGGCACGAATTCGCCCAGCGTTAATACCGATACCCGCACGCTGCGATACATATTTAACGATCGCACTGGCGGTCGCGTTAATAGAATCAAGGCTGTCGCCGGCTTCAATTAATACACACGAGCTGAACTGGCGCGTCGGCGTACGTACGCCCGACATAATTGGCGTTGGCAACGATACTTTGAATAACGACGTCGCATCATAAAAACGCTTCACATAGCTTAAGCGAGTGTCTTTTGGGTAGTTCGCAAACAAGCATGCCGCAACGAGTAAGTAAAGAAACTGTGCGCTTTCGTAGATGTCACCGGTGACTCGGTTTTGTACCAAGTACTTACCTTCGAGCTGCTTAACGGCCGCGTAAGAGAAGTTGAGATCGCGAGAATGATCAATAAAGTCATTCATTTGCTCAAACTCTTCTTTACTGTAATCAGAGAGTAGGTGTTTATCGTAACGACCCGTTTCCACCATCATCGAGACTTGGTCGTATAAATGGGGCGGCTCAAATTGCCCATAGGCTAACTTGCGTAGGTGAAAAATGGCCAGGCGGGCAGCAAGGTATTGATAGTCTGGCGCGTCTTCAGAGATGAGATCGGCCGCTGCTTTGATAATGGTCTCATGGATATCTTCAGTTTTAATACCGTCATAGAATTGAATTCGAGACTTGATTTCAACTTCTGAGACCGAGACATTATTTAGCCCTTCTGCGGCCCAACTGATAACGCGGTGAATCTTGTCTAGATCCAACGGTTCCCGTTCACCACTACGCTTGGTAACAAAAAGCTTTTGATTCATGCGGCGCACCCACCAATTTTGTCGTTATGTTTTTAATTGTAAACCACAAGATATGGACATCGAACAGGCATTCTGTGCGAAATTCACACAATATCTTGGGTTGGAATGATTTAAGGTATGCTAGCAGTTATTGCTACGGGATCAAGCGCGATTTTGTTAAAACACCGAGGAGTTTTTGACTAGATTTATCGGTGTTCAGCTAAAACTCTTGTCGTTCTAGCGGTTTAGGAAAAGCAAGCAAAAAAATGATTATTCTAAATAACATTTTGGTCTTTAAATCCGTTGCATAATAGAGCAAAAATCTAAGCCTTGATTTACAAAGGCTCCACAATATCTAGGGCGATCTTTTTAGAATCTAACTAAATGTTGTGTTTTGCACTAATTTTAGAAGGTCTAATGGTTGATCGATATGGTGGTTTGCTTGCCAGCTTTCGGGGGTCTCACTTGGGCCAATGTAACCGTAACGCGCAAGTATGGTTCGCATGCCCGCGGCGCGGCCAGCCATGATATCGCGTTCAGCATCACCAACGTACCAACAAGCGTCGGCCGCAACACCTAGTGCTTTCGCTGCGTGCAATATTGGCTCAGGGTGAGGTTTGGCGACGGCGAGGGTGTCGCCGCTGACGCGGATATCAATCGCCGCAAGCTCAGGATAGTAGGGAATAAGTTGTTCGGTGAGGGCGTGCGGCTTATTGGTGACAATAGCAACTGCAAGTCCGGCGCTTTTTAGGGCTTGAAGCAGCTCGGCAACGCCCGGGTAAAGTTTTGTTTCAACAGCAATCGCGTCGGCGTAATGACGCAGAAAAGCAGCTCGCAACTCCGCCTTTCGATCGTGAAACTCAGCACCGTAGGCATGCTCGAGTAAACCTCGCGAGCCATGAGACGCAAGAGCCTCGGCAACTTCGCGGCCCAATGGCGCCCGCCCTTCGTCAGCAAGTACGCGATTTAACGCCGAGCCCATGTCTGCAGCCGTGTCGAGCAGCGTACCGTCGAGATCAAAAAGAATGGCTTCTAATGCGGTTGTCATCTATTGCGAACCTTGTTTGTTCAGAGCGACGATGTAATTCACGTCGACATTAGTGGCATCAAGGTAAAAGCCTTTCCAAGGTAAGTAGTGAATACCGGTCATGGCCTTCGCATGCACACCCATTTCATCTGTAACCTTTAATAATTCCGCTGGCTGGATGAACTTACCGTGTTCATGGGTTCCCTTAGGCACCCAACGTAAAATATATTCAGCCGCAACAATGCCTAACAACCATGACTTCAGATTGCGGTTCAACGTTGAAACGACCAAGGTACCGCCTGGTTTCACAAGTTGGCATGCGGCTCGGATGATACTCGCAGGGTCGGGAACATGTTCGAGCATTTCTAGGCAGGTCACCACATCAAAGCTAGCGGCGTGTTGCTCCGCGAAGTCTTCGGCAGCAACGCATTGATAATCGATGGTTAACTTACTTTCCAAGGCGTGGAGCTTGGCCACTTGCAAGGATTGTTCAGCAAGGTCTATGCCGGTGACATTAGCCCCATCGCGAGCCAAGGCCTCAGTGACAAGGCCGCCACCACAACCAATGTCTAACACCTTTTTACCGAATACACCGTCGCATTGCCGTTGAATAAAATCGACGCGCAGCGGGTTTATTTGGTGTAACGGTTTAAATTCACCTTCAGGATCCCACCAACGAGAGGCTAACGCCGCAAATTTTTCAATTTCTTTCGGATCAACATTTGTAGTTTGTTGCATAGTACTTCTGCTTCGTTGAAAAACTCGGTACAGTGTACTGGAGCTCTCGAATTAAAAAAAGTCGGGGTATAGTATAGGGCGCAGAAAAAGCGTCGGAAAAAGGATGCGAGAGTGCAGCGCTAAGGGTACAATGCTGCTACTAAGACAATTATAAGAAAGATTGAGCATTTAGGGATATAACTATGAGTGATCTCGCCAGAGAAGTCGTTCCGGTCAATATCGAAGACGAACTAAAAAGTTCCTACCTCGATTATGCAATGAGCGTCATTGTTGGCCGCGCGCTACCAGATGTGCGCGATGGCTTAAAGCCAGTTCACCGCCGCGTGTTGTTTGCGATGAACGAACTGCGCAATGATTTCAACAAGCCTTATAAAAAATCTGCCCGTATCGTCGGTGACGTGATCGGTAAGTATCACCCCCATGGTGACAGTGCGGTGTACGATACGATAGTACGTATGGCGCAACCGTTTTCATTGCGCTACATGTTGGTAGATGGTCAGGGTAACTTCGGTTCCGTCGATGGTGATTCGGCGGCAGCCATGCGTTATACCGAAATTCGGATGGCAAAAATTGCTAGCGAATTGCTGTCTGACTTAGATAAAGAAACCGTGGACTTCGTACCGAACTACGATGGTACGGAGCATATTCCTGACGTGTTACCCACGCGGGTGCCGAACCTTTTGGTTAATGGCTCCTCAGGTATCGCAGTAGGTATGGCAACCAACATTCCTCCGCACAACCTCAGCGAAGTTATCGATGGGTGTTTGGCAATGATCGACCAGCCAGACATTACCACCGACGAACTGATGGAATATATCCCGGGGCCTGACTTCCCAACTGCAGCCTCTATTTCCGGCCGCGCCGGTATTGTCGAAGCCTACCGCACGGGGCGTGGCCGCATTCACTTGCGTGCCACAGCAGAAATCGAAACCAGCGCAAATGGCCGTGAAGCCATTATCGTGACCGAAATTCCATACCAGGTGAATAAAGCTAAGCTGATTGAGAAAATCGCTGAGCTAGTTAAAGAAAAACGCCTAGAGGGTATCAGTGGTCTACGTGATGAGTCTGATAAAGACGGCATGCGTATTGTGATTGAACTGAAGCGTGGAGAAGTCGGCGAAGTTGTGCTTAACCATTTATATGCCAACACCCAAATGCAAGTGGTGTTCGGTATTAATATGGTTGCCCTTGATAAGAACCAGCCGCGTTTATTTAACCTTCGCGACATGCTTGATTGCTTTATCTTGCACCGCCGTGAGGTGGTGACCCGTCGCTCTGTTTATGAGCTACGCAAAGCACGCGAGCGGGCTCACATCTTAGAAGGTTTGGCGATTGCACTTGCCAACATTGACGATGTTATCGAGCTGATCCGTCGCTCGCAGACAGCTGCTGAAGCTAAAGCTGGCTTAGTCGGTCGTTCGTGGGTGTTAGGTGATGTCGCACACATGCTGGAACGCGCCGGTGTTGATGCTGCACGCCCGGATCACTTAGCGCCCGAGTATGGTATCCGTGATGATCAATACCATCTTACGGAAGAGCAAGCGCAAGCAATTCTCGACCTGCGGTTACATAAGTTAACCGGTCTTGAGCACGAGAAAATTCTCGAAGAATACAAAAACTTGCTGAGCCAAATTGAAGAATTACTGTTCATTCTGAATAGCTCAGAACGACTCATGGAAGTGATTCGTGAAGAATTAGAGAAGATAAAAGCAGATTACGGCGATGTACGTCGCACTGAAATTACTGCTGCTGCCCATGATATCTCCATGGAAGACTTGATTAACGAGGAAGATGTTGTCGTTACCTTGTCACATCATGGCTATGTGAAGTATCAACCGTTAACCGAGTACGAAGCTCAGCGACGCGGTGGTAAGGGTAAAGCAGCAACGAAAATGAAAGATGAAGACTTTATCGAGCGACTTTGGGTGGCCAACACTCATGACACGATTCTGTGCTTCTCAACGCGTGGCCGTATTTACTGGATGAAAGTGTATCAGTTGCCATTGGCAAGCCGAGCTTCACGTGGTCGACCTATTGTGAATTTATTACCGCTCGAAGCTGATGAGCGTATTACTGCGATTCTACCGACGCGTGACTACCCAGACGATAAGTTTATCTTGATGGCCACGAAGAAAGGTACCGTTAAGAAAACGCCTATGGTTGATTACTCACGTCCACGTAACGGCGGCATTATTGCACTGAATCTGGTCGAAGGTGATGAACTGATTGGTGTTGATATGACCTCGGCGGGTGATGAAGTGATGTTGTTCTCAGACGCCGGTAAAGTCGTGCGCTTCAGTGAAGACCAAGTACGCTCCATGGGTCGTACGGCCACTGGGGTACGCGGTATTCGTTTGGAGCCTGAACAACGTGTCGTGTCATTAATTGTGCCACGTACGATTGAAGAGGAAGTACCGACGATTCTGACCGTGACCGAGAATGGCTTTGGTAAACGTACACCGATTACGGATTACCCAGCGAAAAGTCGTGCTACTAAAGGTGTGGTCTCGATTAAAGTGAGCGAGCGAAACGGTACTGTCGTCGGTGCCATGGAAGTGGTCGATACCAACCAAATCATGCTTATTAGCAACAAGGGTACCTTGGTTCGTACCCGTGTTAGCGAAGTGTCGATTGTCGGTCGTAATACTCAGGGCGTTCGCTTGATACGTACCGGTGACGATGAAAAAGTTGTAGGAATGCAGCGCATCGATGAGCTTGATGAAGACGAAGAGCTCGAAGGTGAAGCACTGGATTCAACTGAGAACACTGACGTAGATAGTGATGCCACAGATAATGCAGTGGATGACAGTAACGAGGAGTAATTAAGTACAATGACAGCCCCGTATAATTTTTCTGCTGGTCCAGCGATGTTGCCGCGTGCGGTGTTAGAACGCGCACAAGAAGAGTTAAGAAGTTGGCGGGGCAGTGGCATCTCGGTGATGGAAATCAGTCACCGAGATCCAGCCTTTGTACAAATGGCGCAAAAAGCCGAACAGGACCTGCGGGCACTCATGGCAATCCCCGAGAACTATCAAGTTCTGTTTATGCATGGCGGTGGTCGCGGCCAATTTACTGCGGTACCGCAGAATATTGCTGCCGCAAATGACACCGTAGATTACCTTGATACTGGGGTGTGGTCTGAGTTTGCGATTCGTGAGGCCGGCAAGTTCGTTGCGAAGGTAAATGTAGTGGGCGGCGCTATTGATACCGCCAAAGGCCGCGCAATTGCACCGACCGAAACCTGGGCTTTAAGCCCCAATGCCGCTTATTTCCATTACTGCCCAAATGAAACAGTTGACGGTGTCGCGCTCCATCAGATCCCTCAGCACCCAAGTGCACCTTTGGTCGCCGACATGTCATCATCGATTTTGTCTGAACCCTTGGCGGTTGAAAAATTCGGTGTTTTGTATGCGGGTGCTCAAAAGAATATCGGGCCTTCGGGTTTTGCTATCGCGATTGTAAGAGACGACTTGCTTGGTCGCGCGCAAGCGAACACTTCAACGATTATGGATTACACCGTCCAAGCTAAAGAAAGGTCGATGTATAATACACCCAATACTTGGGCTTGGTACCTTTCCGGCCTAGTGTTTGAATGGTTACAAGAACAAGGCGGTGTTGCCGCGATGGGACAAAAAAATCAGCGCAAGGCAGACTTGCTGTATAACTATATTGACAGTTCAGACTACTATCGAAACCCAGTTCACCCTGACTATCGCTCAAAAATGAACGTACCCTTTTTACTCGCCGATGCAACCCGCGATGATGCCTTCCTCGCGGCAGCTGAACAACAAGGCTTGTTAGGTTTGAAAGGCCATCGATTTGTCGGCGGAATGCGCGCAAGTATCTACAACGCAATGCCACTTGAAGGTGTTGTTGCGCTGGTGGACTTCATGCGTGAATTTGAGCAAAAACACACCTAAAAAAGAATCTAAATTATGTTTGATGCAAAACTATTAGCCAATGAAGGCGTACGTAATCTGCAGCCGTACCAAGCAGGAAAACCGATTGAAGAGCTTGAACGCGAGCTCGGTATCACTGGTATCGTGAAGCTTGCCTCGAATGAAAACCCGCTGGGGTTAAGCTCTGAGGTGCGTACTGCATTGCAAGAAACGTTAAGTGGCTTATCACGCTACCCCGACGCAAACGGCTTTTATTTAAAATCAAAGCTAGCGAAAAAATTCGCCTTGAAAGCCGATCAAATTACACTCGGCAATGGTTCTAACGACGTGTTGGAATTACTGGCGCGTACTTTTGTTAGTGCCGAGCATGAAGTCATATTCTCGCAGCACGCCTTTGTTGTTTACCCATTGGTAACGCAAGCGATTGGTGCAAAAGGGGTTGCGGTACCTGCGCACGAGTATGGGCATGACTTAACGGCTATGTTGGCAGCGATTACCGCGAACACGCGAATGATCTTTATCGCCAACCCAAATAACCCGACGGGAACCTTTTTAACGACTGAGCAGTTACAGCGGTTTATTGAACAGGTACCTGAGCATGTGTTGGTGGTGCTCGATGAGGCCTACTCTGAATACGTCGCGGAAAACGAACGGGCACCATCGTTCGAGTGGGTGGCTAGCTATCCAAATTTGATTGTCACACGTACCTTCTCGAAGGCTTATGGCCTAGCTGGGTTACGAGCTGGCTATGCGGTATCGCAACCGGAAATAGCCGATTTAATGAACCGTGCGCGGCAGCCGTTCAATATGAATAGTTTAAGCCTTCGCGCGGCCGAAGTTGCGTTGGATGACGATGACTATTTACAGCAGTCAGTCGCCGTAAATGCTGCGGGCATGGAGCAGTTGATTGCATTTTGCGATGAAGCTCGGCTTGCTTATATCCCATCTCACGGTAACTTTCTCACTATTGAAGTGGGTGAAAATGCTGGTCAGTTGTATCAACAGTTATTGCACGAGGGTGTTATTGTTCGGCCCGTTGCCGGCTATGAGCTACCGCATCACCTGCGGGTGAGCATTGGCCTGCCAGAAGAAAATGCAGCCTTTATCCAAGCGATGAAGAAGCTACTGGGCGCGTAAGCTGACAGTGAAAACCTTAACCTTAAAAGGCTTGCAGCGTTGCCGCGGCTCGGTTGATTTACCTGGTTCGAAGAGCATTGCCAATCGGGCGCTACTGATGGCGGCACTCGCTCATGAACCCACTGAGATTAAGCATCTGCTGCGTAGTGACGATACCGAACGAATGTTGGAAGCATTGGCAGCGTTGGGGGTTAAGGTCTGTGAGTCGACAACCACACAGGTTACTGTGGTAGGTTGTGGCGGGCAATGGCCGTTGCAGCCGGCCTCACTCTACCTTGGCAATGCAGGTACCGCCATGCGTCCATTAACAGCGGTATTGGCGGCGACCCTTGCTGCCCCTGTACTGCTAACCGGTGACGCGCGCATGCAAGAGCGGCCGATCGCTGACTTGGTGGACGCCCTCGACGAAGGCGGGGCTGACATTTCCTATCAAAATGCTCTTGGCTACCCGCCTTTATTAATTTCACAGCGCCTGCAAGGCGGCACAATTCATGTCAGTGGGAGTGCGTCAAGCCAGTACATATCGGCGTTGTTGATGGCGCTGCCCTTGGCACCCCAAGCAAGCCGTTTAGTGCTCACGGGCGACGTGGTGTCTTGGCCCTATATCGAACTGACGCTCACCATGTTGCGTGATTTCGGTATTAAAATTATCCAGGTAAGTCAGCAAGAATTTCATATCGAAGGCCAGCAACAGTATCAGTCGCCTGGTGAGTACTGGGTTGAGGGTGATGCAAGTGCCGCCAGCTATTGGCTCGCTGCGGGTGTGTTAGGCGGTGGCCCGCTGCGTATTGAAGGCGTTGGCGGTAAGAGTATTCAAGGCGATATCGGCTTTATTGCTTATTTACAGCAAATGGGCGGTAAGGTAACAGTGCATGACGAGTATATTGACGTGCAGGGTGGACAGTTGCATGGTATAGACGCCGATTTCAATGCCATTCCCGACGCAGCTATGACATTTGCAACCTTGGCATTATTTGCGAAAGGCCGAACGGCGATTCGTAACGTTGCCAATTGGCGCATTAAAGAAACCGATCGATTACACGCCATGGCGACAGAACTGCGAAAATCTGGCGCGGTGGTCGAAGAGGGTGAAGATTACCTGATCATTGACCCACCAGAGCAGCTTAAAGCGGCGCAAATAGCCACTTATGACGACCATCGCATGGCCATGTGTTTTTCTTTACTGGGCTTTTCAGATGTGGGCGTGACGATTGAAGACCCGGATTGTTGTGCGAAAACCTACCCAAATTACTTCAGTGAATTACAACGGCTTACCTAATAAACGTGCAATTTTCTGCCAGATCCGTATAATTGCGGCGCTTTTAGTTGGTAGGGGATGTTATGACCGATTTGATTCCAGTGATAACCATAGATGGTCCCGGTGGGGCTGGTAAAGGAACAGTTAGCCGTATTCTCGCGGATCAACTGGGCTGGCACCTGCTCGATAGCGGCGCAATTTATCGGGTTTTGGCATTAGCGGCATTACATCATGACTTTGCGCCTGAAGACGAAGAAAGTCTAGTGGCCTTAGCCAGCAACCTCGACGTGAAGTTCGAGGTGGAAAATCAAAAAGAATTGACTCATATCATTTTAGAGGGCGAAGACGTCACTATGTCGATTCGCACGGAAGCCGTGGGGAATATGGCCTCAAAAATAGCGGCTTTGCCACGGGTTCGCGAGGCCTTGTTACGACGCCAGCGGGCGTTTCGGGAGCTGCCCGGTTTAATTGCCGATGGCCGTGATATGGGGACTGTGGTTTTTCCTAGTGCTGCAGCGAAAGTGTTTTTAACAGCGAGCGCCGAAGAACGCGCTGAACGCCGCTACAAACAATTGCTAGAGAAAGGTTTTACTGCTAAAATTGACCAATTAATCGCCGAGATCCAAGAACGGGACGAACGCGATATGAATCGCTCGGTTGCCCCATTGAAGGCTGCTGAGGGTTCTTTATATATAGATTCAACAGATTTGAGCATTGACGAAGTCGTGGATCAAATCTTGATGTTTGCCCATGGCAAGCTCACAAATACTGAGAAGGCAACCTCGTAAACGTTGCCAACTTAGGGGTCTGCAGTAAGGATACCAGCAGATTGATTCTAACAACCCCATCTCACGGGATAGTTTGGTGGATGTACTTAACTGAAGTAAGTTAACTCATATGTCAGAAAATTTTGCACAGCTGTTTGAAGAAAGCCTAAAAGAGGTCGAAACTCGCCCAGGTTCTATCGTTAAAGGTACCGTTGTAGCTATTAACCGCGACGTTGTCTTAGTTGACGCAGGCCTGAAATCTGAAAGTGCTATTCCAGTCGATCAATTCCGCAACGCTGAAGGCGAAGTTGAAATTAACATCGGCGATCAAGTTGATGTAGCCCTTGACGCAGTGGAAGATGGCTTCGGCGAGACGATCTTGTCGCGCGAAAAAGCTAAGCGTCATGAAGCTTGGTTACAGCTGGAAAAAGCCTATGAAGACCAAGAAACTGTTACCGGTATCATTAGCGGTAAAGTTAAAGGCGGTTTCACAGTAGACCTTGGTGGCGTACGTGCGTTCTTACCAGGTTCTTTGGTTGACGTTCGTCCAGTTCGCGAAACTGCACACCTAGAAAATAAAGATCTTGAGTTCAAAGTTATCAAGCTTGACCAAAAACGTAACAACGTTGTGGTTTCACGCCGTGCTGTTATCGAAACTGAAAACAGTGCAGAGCGCGATGCATTACTTGAGAACTTGCAAGAAGGCCAAGAAGTACAAGGTATCGTTAAGAACCTTACAGATTACGGCGCGTTCGTTGATTTGGGCGGCGTAGATGGTCTATTGCACATCACAGACATGGCTTGGAAGCGCGTTAAGCACCCAAGCGAAGTTGTGAACGTTGGTGACGAAATCACCGTTAAAGTATTGAAGTTTGACCGTGAACGCACTCGCGTATCGCTTGGCCTGAAACAGCTTGGCGAAGATCCATGGTCAGATATCGCAGCACGTTACCCTGAAGGGCATCGCCTTGAAGGCCGTGTGACCAACCTTACTGATTACGGTTGCTTCGTTGAAATCGAAGAAGGCGTTGAAGGTTTGGTACACGTTTCTGAAATGGATTGGACCAACAAAAACGTTCACCCATCTAAAGTTGTTAACTT
The DNA here is from genome assembly GCF_902806985.1 of Pseudidiomarina piscicola. Classification (GTDB taxonomy): domain Bacteria; phylum Pseudomonadota; class Gammaproteobacteria; order Enterobacterales; family Alteromonadaceae; genus Pseudidiomarina; species Pseudidiomarina piscicola. Next base: position 627,862 of record NZ_CADCXY010000001.1, on the reverse strand, counting down.
GGATGACGTGGTTGAAGTTGTGGTACTTGAAATTGACGAAGAACGTCGCCGCATCTCACTTGGCCTTAAACAATGTAAGCCTAACCCTTGGGAAGAGTTCGCGAAGAACTTCAACAAAGGCGAGAAAGTTAGCGGTAAGATCAAGTCAATCACTGACTTTGGTATCTTTATCGGCCTTGACGGCGGCATTGATGGCTTGGTTCACTTGTCTGACATCAGCTGGAATGCTCCAGGTGAAGAAGCCGTTCGTGAATTCAAGAAAGGCGAAGAAGTTACTGCCGTGGTCTTACAAGTCGACGCTGAGCGTGAGCGTATCTCTCTAGGTATCAAGCAACTAGAAGAAGACCCGTTCAACAATTATCTGGCGGCGAACAAAAAAGGTGCTATCGTTACTGGTAAGATCATCGAAGTTGATGCCAAGGGTGCTAAAGTTGAATTGGCTGATAGCGTAGAAGGTTACATCCGTGTAGCTGATATCTCACGTGACCGCATCGAAGATGCAACTACTGAGTTGAAAGCTGGTGATGACGTTGAAGCGCGCTTTATGGGCGTTGATCGTAAAAACCGTACGCTAAGCCTGTCGATTCGTGCGAAAGACGAAGCTGAAGAGAAAGAAGCTCTTGATACAGTGAACAACAACAGCAAGCAAGACGACGCTGACTTCACTAATGCAATGGCTGAAGCCTTCAAAGCGGCTAAGAACGACGACTAAGACTTAAAGTGTGCTCGGTAGCGACGCAATTTAGAGGAGCTTAAGATGACAAAATCGGAGCTAATTCAACAGTTAGCAACCTTGTATCCCGAGCTTTCTCCGCGTCAGGTAGAAGATGCGGTGAAAGAACTTATCGAACAAATGGCCCAGCAACTTGCTGGTGGCGAGCGAATCGAGATTCGTGGGTTTGGTAGTTTTTCACTGCATTATCGAGCACCGCGCGTCGGGCGTAACCCGAAAACTGGTGAAAAGGTTGAGCTGGAGGGCAAATATGTCCCCCATTTCAAACCTGGTAAGGAATTACGCGAACGCGTAGACAATATCAGTTAACGGAGCGTTATTTTCGCGTCGAGTTCAGCAAAACGGCATGCTATAGTAAAGCATGCCGTTTTTTTATGACTGCTAGGAAACCGCAATGCTGCGATTTATATTTATTGGTCTACCGTTGCTGCTTTTGTTTTTATTGGCAGTGGCATTTGGGGCGCTGAATAAGCAACCTATTCCATTTGATTTTTTACTAGGCCAGATCACCTTGCCGGTATCGGTGCTCACTGGCATGTTTATCTTACTCGGGTTTTTGCTCGGCCTAGCCAGTATGTTGGCGCGGCAAGTTGCGCTTAAAAGCGAAAACCGCAAGTTACGAAAGCAGATCGTAAGTAGAGAATCCGCCGATGCTTGAGTTGCTGTTCCTGCTGTTGCCGGTTGCCGCAGCGTATGGCTGGTTTATGGGGCGCAATAGCGTTCGCAATGAAGATCGCCGTGCTCAGGAAGAGTTTTCAAAACAATATGTTACAGGGTTAAACCTGCTACTTTCCGACCAGCCCGATAAGGCGGTCGACTTATTTATTCAACTGCTCGATGTTGACTCTGATACCCTCGAAACACACTGGACCTTAGGTAAGCTATTTCGTCGCCGAGGCGAGGTTGAGCGAGCCATTAAAATTCATCAAAACTTAACGTCACGTCCAGCCATTACAGAACAACAGCGCCGCCATGCGATGTTTGAGCTTGGCCTTGATTATTTAGCTGCGGGTATCTTTGACCGCGCCGAAGAAATGCTCCTCGCGCTGCAAACCAATAAAGAATTTTCTGAGCCTTGCCAGCGACACTTACTTGAGCTGTACGAGGCCACCCACGAGTGGGATAAAGCAATTAAAGTTGCACTTAAGCTTGCTCGTAACGATGCCAGTGCAGAGTCCCTAGTGGCACAGTTATATTGTGAGCTCGCGGGCTTGCAAGATAATCCTGCAACCACGGAAAAATACTATTTACGAGCGCGTAAGCATGACCCTGATAATGTTCGGGCAGCTCTTTCGTTAGGGCGCATGTGGTTTGAGCAGGGTGAAGTTAGCAAAGCGCAACGCATGTTGTTAACGATACCTGATGCTGATCCTGCCTTTATTTCGGAGGCCTTGCCGATCGTAAAGGCGTGTTACGAGAGCCAAGATGATGAAGCTGGGTTTGTACAGTTCCTACACAGGTGCGTGAGTGATGCCAATTCGACGGCTGCTGCGATTATGCTCTCTGAAGCTATCGCCGAGGCTGGCACCATGGAAGAGGCTGAACAGTTTATGCAGTCTGCGCTGATGCGTAACCCAACGATGAAAGGTTTTCACCAGCTAATGGACTTTCATATTCGCGCGGCCGACGTTGGCAAAGCACGCGACAGTTTAAGAATGTTACAAAAGCTGGTTCAGCAACAAATGCAACAGCGGCCAAAGTACCGGTGTCGTCATTGCGGGTTTTCAGGTAGCACCTTGTACTGGCATTGTCCTTCGTGCCGTGTCTGGGGTGAAATTAAACCAATAACAGGGTTAGATGGGGATTAGATGACAGTGAAATCTACTGTGTTTGTGGCACTGGACTATAGCAGTGCAGAGCAAGCTTGGCCGCTAGTGAATCAGTTGGATCCAAAACAATGTGGTCTTAAGGTCGGTAAGGAGCTTTTTACGGCAGCCGGGCCAGACTTTGTGCGCCAGTTAGTGGCGAAAGACTTTAAGGTGTTTTTGGACCTAAAATTTCACGATATCCCCAACACTGTGGCGAAAGCAGTGCATGCCGCAGCGGAGCTTGGGGTCTGGATGGTCAATGTGCATGCAAGTGGCGGCCGGCGCATGCTTGAAGCGGCAAAACAAGCACTTGCAGATTACCCGCAGCCCCCGTTATTGATTGCGGTTACTGTGTTAACCAGTATGGAAGCTGACGATTTAACCGACATTGGCATTCAACGCACGCCAGCAGAACAAGTAATGCATTTAGCTGCATTGACCCAACAAGCTGGGTTAGATGGCGTCGTGTGCTCTGCACAAGAAGCAGCCGTGATACAGCAACAATGCGGTAAAGAGTTTGTCTTAGTCACCCCTGGTATCCGTCCTGAAGGTGCTGCGCAAGGCGACCAACGCCGTGTAATGACGCCTGCTGCCGCGGCGCAACAAGGTATTCAGGTATTGGTCATAGGCCGACCCATTACGCAGGCTGCTGACCCAGCTGCCGCTCTCGCTGCTATACAGGCATCACTTACAAGCTAATCCGTTCTATTTAGTCGCCAATCGGCCTGAGTCCATTTAAGCTCCTAGTACTGCATGTGCAGTATTTAACTAGGAGCTTATTATGTTACGGAAGACATTAGTAACGGCGGTGTTGATGGGTGCAGCTTTACTTCCCCTAGCTCACGCGCTGCCAACCACGCAACCGACTCAGCAAAGCAGCGCTCAACCGAGTGTGATGAAAGTTAATTTAAATACCGCATCGGCGGCTGAGCTAAGCATGGCATTAACAGGGGTCGGTCAAAAACGTGCCGAAGCCATTGTTGCACTACGAGAGCAATTAGGTAGCTTCAGCGATATTAATCAACTGATGCAAATTAAGGGGATTGGGCCTCGGCTGCTAGAGCTCAACAAAGAGCGCCTTGAACTCTAGCGCGTTGAGCTCAAATAAAGCATTTAATCTGTATCGAGCTGGGCAAGTCTGGCGAGATGGCGATTGTGAAGCCACCAGGCAAGGATACCACTTATAATACCTGCGCCATGGAGTTGCCATAAGTCATGCACTTGCCCAGCTGCAGCGATAGGGCTATGCCACAAACCGATCCATTCCGCGGCAAGTTTGAGAAGCAAAATTGTACCGGCGACCAACATCAAGCGTTGTTGCGAAGGGCTGGTTGCGTCTTTGTATTCAAGTAAAATACCCATCGCTAACAAACCGTGATTTACAGCTGAAAGTCCTACAAAGCGGTCATCGAAGCCGCTTAGCCAAAGTATCACTGAGGTACCGACCGTAAGAATAAGTAGGGCATTCAAGAAGGTTCGTACGCTAAAGTGCCGTGCAAAAACTAACGTTAAGCCAACCAGTGCCAAAACATTCCCAAGCCAATGTAGGGTCGTTAAGTGCAGAAAATGTGCTGTCACTAAACGCCATGGCTGTTGCCAAATAAGACTAGCCTCATAGTCATAGTCAGCCATGAAGTGGGCTGCTTCAAACTGGAAGTAGTAGGCCCAGACACTAATCAGACCAAGCAAAAAACCACAGACAATAACTTGCACTTTATTCGACATAAATTGAGATTTCACTAGCTGCATTGTGATAACGGGTTGAGGGCTTTATGATAGGCAGGAGTCGACGTCCTGTAAATAGAATGGATCGCCGTATGTCTAAATACCTAGTAGTCTAAAGGATAGCCGCATGAAATATCATTTCTTAGCAGTTGCACTGCTAACGAGCCTCTCTATTACTGCCTGTTCACCACCAAGCACTGACAGCGAAAAGCGCGATAAGCGTGAACCTGAAGCAGCCACAGGCGTTATCGAAAAACAGGCAGTGCTTGCCAGTGATTACATGGTAGCTGCCGCAACACCGAGGGCCGCAGCGGCTGGGCGGGCGATTTTAGCCGAAGGTGGCTCAGCCATCGATGCGGCAGTAGCAGTACAAGCGATGCTGACACTTACCGAGCCGCAGTCATCGGGTATCGGTGGTGGTGCTTTTATTTTGTACTGGGATGCTGCAGAGAAACATCTGTATACCGTGGATGCGCGAGAAAAAGCACCGGCCTCAGCCCGTGGGAATCTATTTTTAGACGCTAATGGCAAAGCCCCTGAAAACTTTTGGGATGCCGTCGTGGGCGGACGCTCTGTTGGCGCTCCGGGGGTGTTGAAAGGTTTAGAGTTAGCTCATCAACGGTGGGGAAACAAGCCATGGTCAATGCTCTTTAGCGAAAGTATTGTGGCGGCCGAACAAGGCTTCACGGTATCTGAGCGGCTACAAATGTTGCTCGAAATGGACTTGAATCCTGGCTTACGTAAATTGAGTCCAGCCAAAGAGTACTTTTACCCTAATGGTGAAGCGTTACAGGCTGGAACACTGAAAAAGAACCCCGAGCTTGCGTGGGCATTGAAGCTGATTGCTGAGCAGGGCACCGATGCATTCTATCGTGGACCTATCGGTGAGAAAGTCGTTAACGCAGTACAAAATAGTGCGCTTGCGCCTGGCCTACTGACGCTAGAGGACCTAGCAAACTACACCGCAGTTGTGCGGGATCCTGTGTGTAATGGTTATCGAACCTATACGGTTTGTGGCATGGGTCCACCGAGTTCAGGGGGCTTAACAGTGCTGCAGATCTTGGGCATTCTGGAGAACTTTCCGGTAGCTCAATGGCAACCCGATAGTAAGCAAGCGGCACACCACTTCACGCAGGCGTCGCGCTTAGCCTTTGCCGATCGTAATCGCTACATTGCGGACAGTGATTTTGTTGAGGTGCCAGCCACCGCTATGCTGAAAAAGACCTACCTCGCTTCGCGGGCGCGTCAAATTGGCAATCGAGACCTAACTCATGCCGAGCCAGGGGTGTTTACTAACTATGTATTTGCGGATGACCAATCACCGGAGTTTCCGAATACGAGCCATATTTCGATTGTTGATGCCGAAGGAAATGCAGTGTCGATGACGACCAGTATTGAAATGGGTTTTGGTTCGTCCGTTATGGCAAGTGGTTTTTTACTTAACAATCAATTGACCGACTTCTCCTTGCGTCCAGAGGTTGATGGCGAGCTGATTGCGAATCGGGTACAAGGTGGCAAGCGGCCACGAAGTTCAATGGCGCCAACCATGGTGTTTGATCGTGAAGGTGACGACTTGCTGCATGTTATCGGCTCACCTGGCGGCGCTCGTATTATTAACTACGTTGCACAAACGGTGCTAGGCGTGCTGGATTGGGACATGAACATGCAACAAGCGATCGATCAAGCCCATGTCACCAACTTGAATAATTACACGGCCTTAGAAGAGGGCACTGAGATGGCAGAGCTGGCTGAAGCGTTACGTAAAATGGGGCATACGGTACGGGTTACCGGACTCAACAGCGGTCTACATGGCATTAGTTTATTGCCAAATGGTCAGTTGCTTGGCGGTGCAGATCCACGCCGTGAAGGTATCGCCTTAGGCGAAGTTGAAGAGTGAGCCGCAGGGCTCACTGTTGAACCTGTTGTATATAGTCGCCATAACCTTCCGCTTCCATGTTCTCTAACGGGATAAAACGCATGGCGGCGGAATTCATGCAATAACGTAAACCGGTCGGTTCAGGGCCATCTTCAAAGACATGACCTAAGTGTGAACTGGCGTGTTTGCTTTTAACCTCGGTGCGAGTCATAAACCAAGACCGATCGGTTTTGGTAACTACGAACTTGTCATCGATAGGCTTGGTAAAACTTGGCCATCCGGTACCCGACTCAAACTTGTCCGCGGAAGAAAACAAAGGTTCACCGCTCACAATGTCGACATAAATACCAGCACGTTCCTCATCCCAGTATTCGTTATTAAAGGCGCGCTCGGTTTTACCTTTCTGCGACACTGCATATTGCATTGGTGTAAGCTTTTCACGCAACTCGCTGTCTGCTGGATTTTGGTAATCGTTAAAATCTAACCGTGTTTTTGCAGAGGGTGTTTGGTTCGTCACAGGCTGATCCTTAAATTTCCGATAATCAACATCATAGTCGTCGCCCCAAATCTCCTCGGTAAATTGGAAGCGACCCGAGTTTCTAGTATAGATCCAATACCGAACTGAGCTTTTCAAATAATAATCTTGATGGTAATCCTCAGCTTTGTAAAAGCTCGTAAAAGGCTCTATTGGTACCACCACAGGCTCTTGATAACGACCTGAAGCTTGCAACTTGTCACGCTCACGTTCAGCTAACGAGCGTTGCTGTTCATTGTGATAGAAAATCGTTGGACGATATTGTTTGCCACGATCAACAAACTGCCCCTCAACATCTGTGGGGTCCATCATTCGCCAAAACGCTTGTAATAGCCCAGTATAGCTAACCACTGTTGGGTCATAATACACTTGCACAGCCTCGGTGTGACCCGTTAACCCCCTAGCAACTTCTTCATAGCTTGGTGCTACTTCGCTACCACCAGCGTAACCGGAAATAGCAGCGCGCACACCTGGTACATCTTCGAATGCTTTTTCGACGCACCAAAAGCAGCCACCGGCAAAGGTAGCGATGTGTTCTTGTTCGGTGGTTTCCGCCGCCCCAGCAGGGCTTGCGAAAACGACCAGAGCTAAGATAAAAGATGCTAGGGTTTTAATCATAGTTGACCTTGTAACTGTTGTTGAAAGCGCTCGATACGAGCAGCATTTTTGCCGACATCGCTACGGCCCACGCGTGATTTACTTCGAATGTCCACGCGTGTTTGAGCGTTCTCAGTGCGCAGTCGAATAACCACGTCGTCTTTAAAACCAAACCAAAACGTTGAGGCGGTTGCTTCGATGCGGCCGGCTTCACGATCACTGGCAACAAGTTGCCACCCCATTGATTTAACGACCGTCATGGCAGCGTCGAATACCTGCGCTTGGTTCTGTTGAACATACATCGGTGCTAGATCTGGATAGGCTTCGCGCTGCTGCTTGGCGGTTTCTTCCCCAGGATAAGCAACTGGGTTGGGTGCATCAGCACGCAACGGCGCGATCGCATCAAATTTAGGTGGCTGCTCTAAATCGGTGCTAATGTCATGAATCGGCGGAACGCTGCGTGCAGTTTGTAGCTGTTGATAAGGCAAGTAGAAGCTCACAAAGGCCGCCACGGCAGCTAGCGTTAACATTGCTAAACGCGCGCCACGCGGGCGTTTCCAGATCAAATACACAATAATAAAGACCACAGCTGCAACACCGACATACGCCGCCCAACGTAACAAGGTGAAAGCAACACCTAGTTCTAGTAGTTGCCAACGATAAAGCGGTCCTGCAATTAACAGTAGAAAAGCGGCTAAAAAGCCGAGTAGAATTAAAGCTGAGCCAATTTTCTTAGACATGACAAACTCCGTTGTAATTTATAGATTTGATACGCTCTTCACTATACTCTAGATCACCATTATTCAAAGGGATAACCCCTGTTGCTTCATTACCCATAGGCTGTCAACGTGCTGGTACGCTATTTAAAATTTATTGTGCTGCTTGCTTTAACTTCAATTACGGCCGCTCCAGCGGTTGCAACTGCAACTAAATCTGACAGTGCACCCACCGTATACTTTTATGCGTGGGGCGGCTCGGAATCTGTGAATAGCTATCTAAACTGGGTCTCGGAAGAAGTTGCAGAACGTTATGGTATACAGCTACAGCATGTAAAGGTGGCTGATATTTCAGAAGCTGTCACTTTGTTGTTGAGTGAAAACAACGAGAGCGACAGTAAAATCGACTTACTGTGGATTAACGGTGAAAATTTTAAAGCATTAAAAGCGGCGGAGAAATTACTTAGCGGGTTGCCTGAGAAAGTCGCTAATAGCCGGTTATTGCGGAATGATCTTAATTGGCGTGATGATTTCGGGGAAGCGGTGGACGGGCAAGAACTGCCTTGGGGAATTGCGCAGTTTCAACTGGTGTTTCGAGCGCATGTGCTGGCCCAAAAAGCGCCTCCGGTGGCGCTTGAGCCGAGCGAATTACTGCAACTAGCGATGCGTTACCCCGGTCGATTTTCGTACCCTAAACCACCGGCTTTTCATGGCACTAGTTGGTTAAAGGCGCTCGCTTATGAGCTGGTTAGGGAACCCCGTGAACTGCAAAAACCACCTGGCTTAGCCAACAGTGAACAGGTATTACAGCCGCTTTGGCATTACCTCGATCAACTGCATCCCTATTTATGGCGGTCCGGTAAAGAGTTTCCAGGCTCGGCTGCACAGCAGCGCCAGTGGTTTAATCATGGAACTTTGGATAATGCCGTTACCTTTAATCCCAATGAGGTTCCGGCCTTACAACAACAACTACGGATGACCCCGGCAGCTAGGGCCGCGAGCCTCGGCTCAAGGGCCTTAACAAACTTTCATTACTTGGCCATTCCACGCTCCAGTGGCCAGCAACAAGCAGCGCTAAAAGTGCTCAACTTTTTACTCAGTGAACCTGCTCAACTGCGTAAATCTGCGCTCGATGGCTGGGGTGATCCGATGGTGATTAACGCGCCTCAAGGTGCTGCGAAAACCGACAATGGCACTTTATTCCCAAGTCATGAAGAACCTCATGGCGACTGGACAACGGTGCTCGAACAGCAATGGTTGCAAAGGTATCAGCAATGATTAAACGTATCGGCTGGGGCACACTTGTTGGTGCACTGATGATAAGCCTTGGCTTACCTTGGGTGTTTGTGCTGCAAGGGCTGCCGTTTAACTTGCCAACGCCCACGGCGCAATTATGGCACTATCCCGGTATTGCTTCTGCGTTACGTGATAGCTTAGTAGTAGGGTTGGTGGCGAGCTGTATCTCGTTGTTTATCGCAAGTATCATTATTGGTCGCGACGCAACCCATGGCAAGCCTAAAACAAATGATGTGGGGCTCACCTTTGCGGCGCCACACCTTGCTTTTGCCATTGCATTTCTTTGGCTATTCACCCCTTTTGGTTGGTTTGATAGGGTACTGCCTTTCGCACTGCCTTGGTTTGAACAGCAATCGCTGGTAACCCTAATTACGATTTTGGTTTTTAAAGAAACACCCTTTTTGGTGGTTTTAGGTCGCCAACAATTGGCGCAATTGCCGTATCGCCAGTGGATTCTGCAGGGGCGTTCCGTGGGCACTTCAGCGCAGCGCAGTTGGTGGCTGATTGTGTTTCCCGCGTGGCTGAAAGCGATGCGGCTCGTGCTTATCGCCGTGGCAATCTATACCGTCAGTGTGGTCGATGTAGCGCAAGTAACAGGTCCTTTGAACCCGCCGTTGCTCGCACCACTGGTGGTCAACTGGCAATTACAGTTTGATCCGTTAAGTCAGCAGCTTGCCGAGCAGGGCACGTGGTTGTTGATGGGACTAGCTGGAATGATGGCACTATGGGTTATTGCACAAGAGCTAGTGCTGCGGTGTTTAATGAGCGCCCGTGTGGGGCGTGTTGTCGCGCAGTCCTATGAGGCAGCCGTGGCCCTTGCGACCAGCATCATTAGACGCGCTTCGCTGATAGCGTTACTCGGCGTAAGTACCGCGGCGTGCATCGCGCTAATTGCGTTGACTTTTGCGCGAGGGTGGTTTTACCCGTCGGTTTTGCCGCTGGAATGGTCCATTGCGTCATGGTCAGCACATAACGACCTACTACTGCAACGGTTAGGCACGACCCTAAGCATAGGCTTGGTGGTAGCGGTGCTTGCAACTATGGCTATTACTGCACTACGCGAGTGGCAGCGCCATCATCGCTATGAAATAAACGATGCTTGGTTGTTAGCTGCCTTATTTGTGCCGCAGTTGAGTCTCGTTGTGGCGTGGCTTCACAGCGACTGGAGTCAGTGGTTTAGTAATGATACCGCAAGTGTCGTGATGGCCCATTTTTGGTTTTCATTTGCTTATGGCTACTTGATCTATGCACCGGCAGAGCGCGCAGTACCACAAACGCACCTTACCTTAGGGCGAAGTTTAGGCTTTGGTTACTGGCGCAGCTGGTGGTGGTTTAAACGTCCTTTATTAACGGGCGCACTCGCTCATTGTTTACTAGTGACATTGCTGGTGAGTGTGGCGCAATATGTGCCAACGCTGCTGTTGGGGGCAGGGCGAACGCCAACCTTAACGACAGAGTTAGTGGCACTCAGCAGTGGCGGCGAGTGGCAACTTCCAGCTATGTTCGCGACGGCACTTTGGCTACTTGCGTTAGTGTCATTAGTGCTCACCCAAATTATCAGTAAAGAGCCGGAATTATGATATCTCAAGCAACACAAATCGCCTTAAGTGATCAATGTTTAACGTGGCGACAGGACGGCAGAACGCAATCATTGCCAGATATGAATTTAACCGATGGCGCTAGCCTTGGCGTAATGGGGCCAAGTGGTTGTGGTAAATCGAGTTGGTTGCGTTGTTTACTGGGCGAAACGCTTTCTTACGTGCAGTTTAGCGGGCGTATTGCTATTGCTGGTAAGGATGTCAGTAGGTTGCCCATCGAACAACGTGGGATTGGGATCTTGATGCAGGATAACCCTTTGTTTCCGCACTATAGTGTTGCTAAGAATTTAGCCTTTGCACTGCAGCGTCAAGGGCTTACCAAAGCGGCGCAAAAACAAGTGATCGAGACACAACTAGCTGAACTCGGTTTGGCTGACATGGCAGAGCGGCTACCTGGGCAGCTCAGTGGTGGTCAGCAAGCGCGCATTGGCTTGTTGCGAACGGTGTTGGCAGAGCCCGCGTTGGTGCTGCTAGATGAGCCCTTTAATGCACTCGATGCTGAGCGTCGTCAGCAGGTGCGTGATTGGACCTTCAACTTTTTACGCGAGCGCGGCATCGCAGCGATCATCGTTAGCCACCAAGCGGACGATCTAAGCCTTGTGGATCAGCAACTGTACTGGCCAGACATCGCAGTTGAGCAGCCATGCGAGGCTCGAACAAAATGAGAACTAAACATGATTGATGCGATACTTTATAAAGGCTTACAACCGTTACTTGAAACCTGTGCTAAACCGTTGGTGCGATTAGGTGTTGGCGCGAATAGCGTCACTACGCTTGGATTCATTATTGGTTTAGGCGTGCTCCCCGCCCTTTATTGGCAACACTACGAGGTGGCACTACTGTGTATTTTACTCAATCGCCTAAGCGATGGACTCGATGGTGCGATTGCGCGCCTTACCGAGCGCACGGAAGCGGGCGGTTATCTTGATAGTGTCTTTGATTTTATTTTTTACAGCGCAGTGCCGTTTGGCTTCCTGCTTGCCAACCCGAGTGTCAACGGTGTTACCGCGGGACTCTTAATGTTTAGCTTTATGGGCACGGCCGCCACGTTTCTGGCTTTTGCAGTGTTAGCCGGCAAGCATGGTATTGAAAACCCACGCTATCCGAATAAGTCATTGCATTATATGGGAGGAATCACTGAAGGTTTTGAAACCATCGTTGCTTTTGTGGTGTTTTGCTTATGGCCTTCGGCTTTCGTGGTTACCGGTAAGGTATTTGCTGCGTTGTGTTTAATTACGGTTGCGACGCGTCTTTATCTCGGTTTTCAGACCCTTCGTCAGTTACCGGAGGCTGCCGAAACGGCACCTGAAGCAAAAAGCTGAGGCGGGTGCATTGGGCGTTTGCTGGGTACTCTTTTAAGCCAATCGCAATACCATCAGAACCCGCCTGAGAATTCGCGGTATAGGAGCCAAACAGGCGATCCCAGATTGATAAATTAAAACTGTAATTACTATTGGTTTCTTTGGCGATTTGACTATGGTGAATACGATGCATTTCTTGGGTAACCAAGAGTCGTCGCAGTGGCCACTCAACTTTCGCTGGTAAGGCAACGTTGCCGTGATTAAAGAGTGAGGTTGCGTTCAATACAATCTCAAACACCAATACTGCCAGTGCGGGTATGCCAAATAACATCACCACCGCGATTTTGATGAGCATGCTCAGCACAATTTCAAGTGGGTGAAAGCGCAAACCTGTGGTGGTATCAAAATCGGTGTCAGCATGGTGCATGCGATGAATACGCCACAGCAGCGGAACGCGATGAAAGAGTCGGTGTTGCCAATAAATGGCGCAATCGAGAACTAAAAAGCCCAGCAGCAAGGTTAGCGGCATTGGCCAACCAAGTTGCTGCAGTAAACCAAATTGTTGCTCTTGGGCCCAAAGCGCAGCACCGATAGCACCGGCGGGGATCAGTAAGCGTAAAACAATCGAGTTAATCACCACAATACCGAGGTTGGCAGGCCAACGCCGACGGTTAGCGAGCTTCGCCTGGCGCTTAGGGGCAAGGCGCTCCCACACCAGCATGATGACAAGCACGCCAATAAAACAACCGAGCCGCCACCATACCTCTGCTGTCATCGGTATTAACCTTGCTTTGGCTTATCGTTCGCGTAGGGAGGCCAGCCTAAGGTTTTCCCGGCAAGTAAGTGCAAGTGAATGTGGTAAACCGATTGCCCGCCATCTTCATTACAGTTCATCACGAGGCGGTAACCGTCGTTGGCAAAACCATGCTGAGCGGCAATTTTACGCGCCACCACAAATAGATGACCGACCAATTCGCGTTGGTCTTCCTCTATGTCATTGACCGTGGCAATCGGCTGCTTGGGAATGATCAGCAAATGCACAGGTGCCGCTGGGTTGATGTCTTTAAAGGCGAGGCTGAGATCATCTTCATAGACAATTTCTGCGGGGATTTCTCGACGAATAATTTGGTCGAAAATCGTTGTGCTTGTCATAGGAATACCTCTTTTTCTCAATAACTTAGTCTAATACTAGACAACTCAACCGCGTAGTACCAGCCCTTTCAGGTAAAGCGATTCGGGAAAGTTTGTACGAACCGGATGATCAGCGCCTTGATACAGACGTTCGATAATGTGTAAAGGCCGTTTGGCATCGAGTGCCGCGTCGGCGACAACCTTTTGAAATAGCTCACTACTGAGTAGGCCAGAGCATGAAAACGTAAACAGCGTGCCACCTGGATTCAAAATTTTACAGGCTAGGCGGTTAATGTCTTTATAGCCACGGCAGGCTGAAATTAAGTTGGCTTTACTGTCGACAAACTTTGGTGGGTCGAGCACGATAACGTCAAAGCGCTCACCTTGGTGATGAAACTCACGTAACGCCTCAAATACGTCCTGCTGTTGGTTCTTGAGTAACTTAGCGTCAAAGCCATTACGTTCATGATTCACACTTGCTTGAGCTAACGCTGGCGCTGAAACGTCCAGGTTGACCACTTCGCTGGCACCGGCTTGGGCGGCAAACAAACCGAAACCGCCGGTGTAACTAAACGCGTTTAACACCCGCTTGCCTTTGGCATAACGCGTCAAAGCATAGCGGCTATCGCGTTGGTCTAAGTAGTAGCCGGTTTTATGCCCTTGCTTAAGATCTACCCCCAGTTCAAGCCCGTTTTCACGGATCCAAACGGTACCTGCAGGAGGTTCGCCGTCTGGGCTGTAAAGTAACTGTTCGACCGGAGGTAAACCTTCTTTTTTGCGTACATCAACGTCTGAACGTTCATAGATGCCGCAATCGGGGAAATGCTGCCGCAAGGCTGCCACAATCGCCGCTCGCCAATGTTCAGCGCCAGCACTTAATAATTGGCAAACTAACCAGTTATCGTACTTATCGATAGTAATACCAGGCAGTTCATCGGCTTCGGCAGCGACCACCCGCCAGGCATTGCTATTAACGGCCAAACCTTCGCGCAACTGTTTAGCCGCGCCAATACGCTCAGCGAAAAAGTGTTCGTCGATCGTTTGGCTCGGCTGAAAGGTCCAAATTCGAACCCGTATTTGGGACTGGGGCGACCAAGCGCCAGCGCCCAACCAGTCGCCTTCGGCACTGTGAACACTAACCGTGTCACCGAGTTGCGGGTTGCCTTTAACTTTGGCGATGGCACCGCTGAACACCCAGGGGTGCAAACGGCGCAATGACTTACATTTTTGCGGTTTTAGATGAACAGTGGCGGGCATCGTTTATTTGACTCGCATGCCAGGCTTCGCGCCCTCGTGTGGATTCATAATATAAAGGTCTTCACCGCCTGGCCCAGCCGCCAAAACCATGCCCTCGGAAAGCCCAAAACGCATTTTGCGCGGCGCTAAGTTGGCGACCATGACAGTGTGCTGACCGATAAGCGTTGCTGGGTCATAGGCAGATTTGATGCCGGCAAAAACCTGCCTTGTTTCTCCGCCTAAATCTAGAGTTAACTTCAACAGTTTATCAGCACCTTCAACGTGTTCTGCATTGGCAATCAAGGCGACACGTAAATCAACTTTAGCGAATTCATCAAAGTTGATTTCCTCGGCAATCGGGTCATTCTGTAATTCGTCGTTCTCAGTGGCTGCTGCTGCCGGCGCTTGGGCCGCCGCATTGGCTTCTTTAGATGCATCAATCATTTGTTCTACCTGTTTCATATCAATTCGCTGCAACAGCGCTTTAAAGGGTTCGATCTCATGACCGGTAAGAATGTGTTCATGGCTTTGCCAGGTGAATTGTTCTTTTAAAAACGCTTGCACACGTTGGGCAAGTTCAGGCACCACAGGTGTCAGGTAAATCATTAATAAGCGGAACAGATTAATACCGATAGAGCAGATCTCATGCACCCGCGAGGCGTTCGCTGGATCTTTGATTAGCTGCCATGGCTCTTGTTCAGCAATGTAGAAGTTAGCTTTATCTGCCAATCCCATGATTTCGCGCATCGCCCGTGAAAACTCTCTATTTTCATAGGCTTGAGCAATACTTGAAGCTGCATTCTGAAACTCAGTGAGCAGTTCCGTTTCGTTGAGTTCGGTGGCTAATTTGCCATCAAATTTTTTCTGAATGAAACCAGCGCAGCGGCTTGCAATATTCACCACTTTGCCTACCAAGTCACTGTTTACACGTTGCGCGAAGTCGGTCAGGTTTAAATCGAGATCGTCGATACGACTGGTCAGTTTGGCAGCAAAATAGTAACGCAGGTAATCAGGGTCCAGGTGCTCCAAATAGGTACGCGCCATAATAAAGGTACCTTTAGATTTTGACATCTTGGTACCGTTAACGGTGATAAAACCATGTGCCCAAACGTTGGTTGGTTGACGGAATTCGGCGCCACTCAACATGGCGGGCCAGAACAGACTGTGAAAATAGATAATATCTTTACCAATAAAATGGTAAAGCTCGGTGTCTGTGTCTTTTTGCCAGTAACTATCAAAGTCTGCATTGCCGGTGGTTTCACAGTAGTGCTTAAAGCTACTCATGTAACCAATAGGGGCATCTAGCCAAACGTAGAAATATTTGCCGGGCGCATCGGGTATTTCAAATCCGAAGTAGGGCGCATCACGGCTGATATCCCAACGTTGTAGACCGGATTCGAACCACTCATTAAGTTTGTTGGCCATTTCTTCTTGCAACGAGCCTGAACGAGTCCAAGCTTTGAGCATTTTCTCAAAGGCTGGCAAGTCGAAGAAGTAATGCTCAGAGTCACGCAGTTCGGGGGTTGCCCCAGACACCGCAGAGACAGGGTTCTTTAGGTCGGTGGGCGCATAGGTCGCGCCACACACATCACAGTTGTCGCCATATTGCTCTGTGGCACCGCACTTCGGACAATCGCCTTTCACAAAACGATCCGGCAGAAACATTTCTTTTTGCGGGTCAAACAGCTGCGAAATCGTTTTGGTTTTAATATGGCCTGCAGCGCGTAAGCGTTTGTAAATTAACTCGGCAAGCTCTTTATTTTCTGGACTATGAGTCGAGTAATAATGGTCAAAATTAACATGAAAATCAGCAAAGTCAGCTTGATGAGCCTGATTCATGTCGTTGATCATTTGTTCTGGTTCAATGCCGAGTTGCTGTGCCTTAAGCATGATTGGCGTGCCGTGTGCATCATCGGCACACATATAATGGCATTCGTGGCCGCGCATTTTTTGGAAACGCACCCAAATATCAGCCTGAATGTAGCCCAACATGTGACCGATATGGATTGGCCCATTGGCGTAGGGTAGAGCATTGGTAACCAGAATTTTACGCGTTGCTGTTGTCATCTATTTTGTCCAGTAACCTACAAGTTTTAGAAAGGTCGAAGTGTACCTTAAAGAGCACTAGCAATCCACCTAGACTCACCGTATCATGCGGCGTTAGAGGCTTTAGTTGGAGGTTCCCGTGATTGGAAAATGGCTAGGTAAAAAAAAGACAGCTGCAGACACTGACACATTCTCAAACAAAGAACGTGAGCAACTGGAGTCATTGCGTATACCAGGCTATAAAGGGCCTCTACCGAGCTCATGGTTTCATAAAAGTGGCCAGCAGGCCTTCTTGCAGTTACCTTTTGCCGCGACCGATGCGGTTTTAGCGCCATTGCGTGAGGCGAATGGGCTACCTCAATACGACTGGCAACTAAAGCTAAACGTAGAAAAGCTTGCAAACTCTCAGCCCGAGTTACCATTGGTGTATGGCAATGTCATTGCCGTGTCGTCAGGCAAGGGCGGTGTAGGCAAGTCGTCGGTGGCAGCACAGTTAGCGGTCGCGTTGGCGGAAACCGGGGCTGAGGTGGGCCTTCTGGATGCAGATATTTACGGCCCCTCACTACCGACGATGCTTGGTGGCGCAGAAGAAAAACAGGTGATTAGTGACAGCAATAAAATGCAGCCACATGTACGCCATGGTGTGCACGTTAGCTCACTTGGTTATTTAGCCGATAGCAAAGATGCAGCAATTTGGCGGGGGCCAATGGCAAGTGCGGCACTACAGCAGCTGTTTCGAGATACCGAATGGCCGCGGCTCGACTATTTGGTGATTGATTTACCACCTGGTACTGGCGATATACAATTAACCATTGCACAAAAACTACCGGTCACCGGTGCTGTTGTTGTGACGACACCGCAAACCGTGGCTTTAGCCGACGCTGAAAAAGGTATTGCGATGTTTCGAAAAGTCGGCATTTCCATCACTGGCTTGGTCGAAAACATGAGTCATTATCACTGTCCATCCTGTGGCCATGAGGAAGCACTGTTCGGTAATCAAGGGGGGGTTGATATTGCCTCTGATTATGATGTGCCACTGCTCGCCCAAATACCTTTGGCGCGCGAGTTTCGGCAAGCGCTAGACGAGGGCACACCGTTGTTGGTGAAAGACCCGAGCAATCCTTTAAATACCGGTATACGAGCGATGGCAACGGCTGTCGCAGCGCAACTTTACCAACAAGCAAAAAAATGAGTAAAGTGCTAAGCATAAGCGATTACGGAGATAGTTATGCGGTTAACTGATGAACAGATAGAGCAACACCTAAGTGAAGGCATCATTGGTATTGAGCCGCGGCCCGTTAGCGCAGATATTACCGGAGTGACGGTTGATATTCATCTCGGTAACGAGTTTCGCGTGCTACAAGACCATGCGGCACCTTTTATTGATATTAGTGGCCCGCGTGAAGATATTGAACGTGCGATCGCACAGGTGATGAGTGACGCTATTATTTTAAAGCCAGAACAAGCTTTTTTTATTCACCCAGGGGAATTTGCCTTAGCGGTAACCCATGAAAGTGTCACTTTACCGGCGGACATGGTCGGCTGGCTTGACGGGCGTTCGTCTCTTGCGCGACTAGGGCTGATGGTTCATGTGACGGCGCATCGTATTGATCCGGGCTGGTCGGGTCAGGTGGTGCTTGAATTTTTCAATAGTGGCAAGTTGCCGCTTGCCCTGCGTCCACACATGAAAATAGGGGCATTAAGCTTCGAGAAGCTCGATCAGCCTTGTGGCCGCCCCTACAGTGCAAGAAAAGATGCTAAGTATAAAGATCAACGCGGCGCAGTGGCGTCAAGAATAAGCGCGGATACCAACGACAACGATTAAGCAAAACGTGGTTGAGTCGAACACTAAATAGAACAACAAAAAAGGCCCGCATGAGCGGGCCTTTTACGTTCTCCTTAAGCGCTTTTAACGCAGCGGGCGAGCATGTGATGCACCGCCAAAGATAGCATTCATCAAGGTTACATTGAGACCATCCATGTAGGCACGGTAGGTGGGCTCTTGAGTGAAACTAATCACCATCCCACGGCCCTGAGGCTGCCACATCAAGTACGGCTTATGCGCCAATTGTTGCTTGTTTTCAGCCCATAAGTAACCACTGATGGCGACTTCATCGGCTGCCGCGTAGGTCATTAAGTTGCGGCCATTATTAATGGTTAACGGACGATAGATTTGGTTGCCTACGGTGAGGCTATTAACGGTTGCCGGCACGCCAGCGGTTAACCAATGCTCTTGGTCTACATTGAGTTTCGTCAATACACCAGAGGTCCAGTAGGGGTCCGTTTCTGCGCCGTTCACATAACTGTGAAGATGTTCAGGGCTGTTCAGCAACAGGCCATCAACACGTTTCTCGCTGTGTACTTCAACCTCTTTTGATTTGGCTTCTTTTTCCAAAGCACTGGCGAGCAGATCTGCTTCAACGGCCCAGCGCGTTGCATTGGCAAAGGTGATCAAAACCCCGCCACGTTCAACCCATTGGGTAAGATTGTTCTGTCCCTGTTCACCAAAGGTCGCGCTTAGGGAACCATAGCTGGTGGGTAGGATCAGCACTTGATAGCGACTCAAATCGGCGCGGCTTAATTGGTCGGCGCGAATCGCCGTGACCGGGTAACCAAACTGCCGCTCAATAATGTAACGGGTATGGCCAGCGTTTAAACTGCTAAAAGGCTCGTCCCAAGCAAGCGCGATGCGCGGTGCATGTACCCGTTGCACATTATTAGAGCCGAAGTTCGGGCCATCGACAATCCAACTCGAGTCGACACCGTGTATATGTGCACCAGAGGTGAGTGCAAGTTTTGCAAGTGTGGCGCTTAGGTCGTCAGGATTATCAGCGCGAGTAAATATTAAGGAACCGGCTGGGTATTCGGTGCCATCTTTAAAGGTAAACGCCAAGTCGTTTTGTTTGACGGTTAACCCCTCGCGTAAAGCGGCGGTTAGCAAGCGACCGGTGTTCATATCACCCCAAGCTGCGACAAAAGCCACTTTGGCGTCTGGGTTGGTTAAGCTTCCTGGGGCAATGAGAGCTTTAGATACCTCGGCTAGTTCAGTGCGCGGTGCACGAGAACAACGTTGTTGTTCTAAATTGAACATCAGTGGTAGCGACCATGCGGTCACATCATAGATCTGGTCTGGTAAGTTATTGCTACGCAACCGCTCTTGTTCTTCAAGGAAGTCTGCCGCCATATCGACTTGCTCATCGAGTAGGGTTTTGACCATATAATGTGCAGGTTGTGCGGTATCAATGACATAACTGCCGGCGCTGAAATCACGACCGCAAGCTTTAAAGCTTTCGGCACTTTGTTGCACTTGAACACCGTGTCGCGTTAACAGCCCAGCGAGGCGCTGACTACCTGCGGCATCTTGGGCTCGGTCAATAAAGACATAACGTTGGTCGCTTTCCTTGCCGTCTTTAATACCTTGGTTACGGTAGTTCCAGAAATCTTGTAGGAGTCGTTGACGTTCATTACTGGCGGTTTCGATGGTTGAAAGTGACGCCACAAAATGGCGTTGAACACCATCTCCGTAGGTTAAGATCTCACCGTCTTTGGTGCGAAATTTATGGCCTCGAGCCGATGCCATTTCATAGGTCATCGCCAACGTACCGTGATACAGCGGCCAGCTGGCGCCATAGCCTGGGTAAAAGGCATCAAAAATCTCACGGGTGAAGTAGTCAAAGCCATGTTCGTCAAACCAACGACCATTGTTTTCGCCAATAGTCCATAAAGCTTCACGCTGACTCTTTGCTATAAGCGGGTTGTAAGGGCGTGCTTCGGGGGTGAAGTAATAAGTTTGATCGCCCCCCATCTCATGCAAATCAACAAAAATCAGCGGGTAGGTGTCGAGTAATGCATCGACTTGACCGGCAACTTCCGGTTGCGTGAGCGCGATCCAGTCGCGGTTCAAGTCAAATAAGTAGTGATTGCTACGACCGTTTGGCCAAGGCTCGTTGTGCTCTACTGAGATACGATCAGCACTATGCTCCAAGCCACTATTCATATAATAGCGACTGACGAAGCGGCTACGGCCATCGGGGTTCTGGATCGGATCGATGAAGACCACTGTGTTATCAAGCATCGTCTGCGTTGCTTGGTCGGTTGCGGCGAGCAAATGCCATGCCGTCAACATCGCAGCTTCAGGTGATGAAATTTCATTACCGTGAACGCCATACGATAACCAAATGCTTGCTGGAAGCTCTTCAATTAAACGTTTTGCTTCACGGTCGCTGGTGTTTTGCGGATTCGCCAAAGCTTGCATACCTGAGCGGAAGTCGTTGATACCTGCAATATTATCGCGGCTAGAGATAGCCACGTAGTAGAGCGGTCGACCTTCCCAAGTGCTACCGTAGTTGAACAGCTTCACTTGCTCTGGGTGCGCTTGTTGTAGGGCCTGAAAGTAGTCATACATGGCGGCCGGGCTGGAGATACGTGAGCCGATAGGGTAACCCACCACACTCTCAAGGCTTGGAGTTGTGGCTCGATAGTCGGTATCGAGTCCTAAGCTATCGCTTTCTGCCTGGGCAACGCCGAGTCCGGCAATTGCGAATAGGGCGGCTAACAAGGTCTTTTTCATTCTTATTTCCCTTTGTTTGCGGTTGCTGCCGCACTAAGTTCATGTAGTGCTAGATTCAGGGTGCGGCGTAAACTTTCTTTATCATGCCGCTGCGGTGCGGCGGCAGCGGCTTTGATGCTATTGATATAAGGCACCGTTAAGTGACGATCATGATGGTTGGTGATCACCATATCAATAAGCTGGTGTCCAACACTGCTGTGCAGCCAGTTGATACGCTCACTGACGGGTAGCTCGCCTGCTGGACTATGCTCAGGTAGCAGATTATCAATAAAGATGACGGGTGCATTGCTAGATACGATAGTCTCCACAATTTTGTCTACCAACAACGGCGGCATGATCGACGTCAAAAAACTGCCAGGACCTAAAATAATGAGATCGCTGCGTTTAAGATGTTTAAGCGCTTCGGGTGTCGCGGTAACCTCACTCGATAAGCGTAAGGCTTCTGGCATTTCATTCAATTGATCGACGAGCAGCTCGCCGAAACATTCCAACCCTTCATGGGTGTCGGCGACTAAATCGACGGGGTGTTCCGACATGGGCAGCAGACGGGTGGTTACGTTTAACAGGCGACTAAGTAGTTGAATACCATCTAACGGGCGCGCACTGAGTTGGTTGAGCGTATGCAGCAGTAAGTTGCCGAAGTTATGCCCAGCAAGGTTTGGGTCATCGGTAAAACGATAATTAAGTACATCCGCAGCTAAGGGTTGTTCCACCAGCTGTGAAAGGCAGTTACGAATATCGCCCCAAGCGATGGTTTGATGCGACTGGCGCAATAAGCCACTGGCGCCGCCATTGTCGGTGGTTGCAACAATCCCCACTAGCCGACATTGTAAAAATTGAAGGCTTGCCAGCACTCTACCTAAACCATGACCACCGCCGATGGCTGTTACGCGGCGTAATGCATTCACCGGCTCTTGCGCTGCTGGTTGAACGCCGCGAACATCTGGATTCGTCATATCTTTTACTACCTTATTAAATGAAGTGCCTGTAGGCGTATTGCTACTTTATTCGGTCACTGGCGATTGATCAATTATTAGAACAGCGAATGACGCCGTTATTATCGCTTAAAACTTGACCAAGTAGTTCAAATTAAACTGTTAAAGCGCAGTAAAGGGGGTCGCAATTATTGCAAACATAAGCATACTTCTGTATAACACTTACTATATAACATGAGGAATAACTCTATGTTACACAAACATTGTATTCGTAATTTATTTGTTGCATCATCTGTCATGCTTTTGACTGCCTGTGGTGGCAGTTCTAGTAATGACGAAGAGATGGCGAATTTTTCACTAGCTGTAAGCGATGCGCCCGTTGATGGTGCTGATGCTGTTGTCGCCTGTTTTAGTGCGATAGAGCTTGTCGGGAACGGTGGTGAACCTATCGCGTTTAACGTCGGTGAGTCTAGCAATACTGTTGCCGCGAATGATGTCTGTAAAGATGCCAATGGTGACACTATCGCGAATACCCATGGTATTGACCTATTGAGCTTTACTGGGTCGGAGTCCGCCGCACTGATAACCGGTAGTGAAGTCCCTGCAGGTACATACGGGCAGTTACGTTTACAGATGGCCGCAGGTTCTTACGTGCAAGTGGGCGAAGAACAGATTCCATTGAGTGTGCCATCAGATGAATTAAAACTTGATGGCGTAACTTTGGATGCCGGCGGGAATGCCGCGTATACCGTCGAGTTTGATTTGCGCCAGGCATTGGTGAACCCGGTCGGGCAAACGGGGTACTTTCTGAAACCGCGTGGCGTGCGTTTAGTAAACAATATAGAAGTTGGCCACATTGAAGGCACGTTAGCCGAGGCCCTATTGATTGAAAATTCTTGTACGGTCGCACCAAGCGATACGTCAGAACCAGTAGCTGTGGTTTATTTTTATCAGGGAGCTGATTTAGAAATGACCACCCTGGCAGATATTGGGGGAGCAGAAACAAGTCAGCCTTACGCCGTTGCAGCGGTGAAATTTGATGGTGTTTCAGCTTATCCTTTTTCTGTCGGATACGTTGCAGTGGGTGATTACACTGCTGCGTGGAGCTGTCAGACGGATGACGATCCTGAGACAGACGATGACCTAACGTTTCACGGAACCGTAAACGTTTCGGTCAATGGAGATGAAGCAGTGACGACTGTGGATATCTCCGGATAAACTCACTGACGAATTTACGTTAGTGCATGTTTATCACTTTGTTCTCCAATTTAAAGCCCCGAAAGGGGCTTTTTTGGCTTTTTTTTCCCTTCAAATCACGCCATACTTGGCATCGACTTAACTTTTAAAGGTTACCAACCGTGATGCTGACATCTGCTGCGTTTATGCTATTGATAGGGCTGCAAGGCGGCTCAACAACAACATTGGCTTCATCGGAGCCGTGCTCGGCCGATGCCGACGCCGTTTGCCACTACGAAACCGCACAGCTTTGTGCCGCGCCAGGGCAACCGCCGATGCAAGTTGAAATCGCTGATACCCCGGCAAAGCGTGAGCGTGGCTTAATGTTCCGCGAAAGCTTAGCGGACCACCATGGAATGTGGTTTGTTTATCAGAGCGAGCGCCCCAGTTATGCTGGTTTTTGGATGTTTAACACCAAGTTACCGCTCGATATTGCCTACCTTGACCAGTCAATGACAGTGGTTAAAGTTTTTACCATGCGCCCCTGTACCAGTGTGAACCCACGTAATTGCCCAGCGTATCGACCAGGGGAAACGTACTGGGGGGCACTTGAAATGCCTGCTGGTTACTTCGAGCGTCACGGCATTCAGCAGGGCTCCCAATTACAACAATGCAAAACACAGGAGAACAACCGATGAAAAAATACTCGGTACTCGCGGCAAGTCTACTTATTGTAGCTTGCTCACCAGCGAGTGAACCCGAAACCTCTGCAGCACCACATGTAGAAGTGGACCCTTATAGCTTCAACGAAAATTATCGTGATTACCTGGCGACCATAAGTTCAGATAAGTTTGAAGGGCGGGCTCCAGCCAGCAAAGGTGAGCAACTTACGGTTGATTTTGTGACTGAGAAATTTCGTAATTGGGGGCTTAAGCCTTATAACAGCGAAGCAGATAGTTATCGTCAGGAAGTTCCACTGGTCAAAATGACGCCTTATAGCGTCTCTGACATGAGTTTTAGCAATAACGACTTGGACGACTTCGCGTACAAGCAAGACATGATGGCATGGTCACCGCGGGTGCAAGAAGAAGTAAGCCTCGCAAACAGTGAGATGGTGTTTGCCGGCTACGGTATTGTAGCGCCTGAGTTTGGTTGGAACGACTACGAAGGGCTTGATGTCGAGGGTAAAACCGTCGTGGTACTGGTCAATGACCCAGGTTACGATTCAGCTGATCCTGAAGTCTTCAACGGCAAAGCAATGACCTATTATGGGCGATGGACGTATAAGTTCGAAGAAGCCTCACGCCAAGGTGCTGCCGGTATTATTGTGATTCATGAAACGGGGCCAGCCGGGTACGGTTGGGGCGTTATTGCTGGTGGCTCACCAGTACGCTTTGATCTCGCTCGTGATAACAAAAATATGGACCGCACTGAAGTTGAAGGTTGGATCACCCAAGAAGCCGCCGACAAACTATTTGCTCGCGTTGGCTCGTCGTATACAGATATGCGTCAACAAGCTCAGCAACCAGACTTTGAGCCGGTGCCACTGAATACTGCGCTGTCCTTAACCGTACAATCGGACTTCGAGTACTTAGATTCACCGAACCTTATTGGTTATATCGAAGGCAGTAAAGCGCCGGAAGAGCACGTGATCTATATGGCGCATTGGGATCATCTAGGAATGAACCCTATTGCCAGCGACGATCAAATCTATAATGGTGCACAAGATAATGCCAGCGGTACTGCAGGCGTGCTGGCGTTAGCCGAGTTTTATGCCAGCCAACCGCAACCTGAGCGCTCGGTTGTATTCGTGCTGGTTACGGCTGAAGAACGTGGTCTGCTTGGTTCCAACTGGTACGCGAACAATCCAATGTTACCGCTAAGCCAAGCGGTTGCCGGTATTAACATGGACGTACTGAACGTGTATGGACCAATGCAAGATATGGTCGTGGTAGGTCATGGTAATTCTGAGTTAGAAGACTACTTAGCGAAGTATGTAGCGCAACAAGAAGGGCGCTATATCGCACCTGAACCGACACCAGAAGCCGGTTCGTTCTATCGCTCAGATCACTTTAACCTAGCCAAGCGTGGGGTACCCATGTTGTACGCAAAAGGTGGCAACGATCACGTCGACTACGGTGTTGAGTATGGTAAGGAAAAACGAGCTGAATACGTTCAGGTAGCTTACCATAAGCCGGCCGATGAATATGATCCCGAGTGGGACCTACGCGGTGTGCAACAAGACTTATGGCTGTACTATTGGATTGGCAACGAACTGGCCAACTCTGATAGCTGGCCTAATTGGTATGCAGGTAACGAATTCCGTGCAACGCGTGATGCGTCAGCGGATGAACGTCAATAGAGCTTAGTTGTAGTTAAATTTGAACGGCGGCTACTGCGACAAGTGGTCGCCGTTTTTGCGTTAAAAGGACGTTTAAGTGGATTTTATTTCCGTTGCTGAAATTTTTGGCGTGATTGCCTTAGTCACCAATTTTATTGCCTATCGTCAACCCACTGCGAATCGCTATCGCATTGTGTCAGCGGTGGCTTTAGGCTCGCTGTCGGTGCATTTCTTCATGCTTGACGCCATCGCGGGTGGTTTTGTAACGGGACTCGCCGTACTACGAAACTTTATCGCGTTGCGTTGGCAAGGGCCGTGGGTACTATGGGGATTTGTAGCGTTAAATATTGCGTTACTGATGATTGAATGGCTGTTTCCGATCCAGTCGATTCAGTTCTCATTGAGCGGCTTTGGTATTACGTTTTCGGACCAGCCAAGCCATTGGTCGATTTGGATAGCTTATGCGTCTTCACTTATTTTCACCGTTGGCGCCATTAAGCTTAACGATCCTGATCGTATACGCCGTTGGTTTTTACTGGCTGAGTTCTTAGGCTTGGTGTATGCCATTATCGTTGGCAGTATTTCGGGAACGGTGTTCAACATCGTTAACTTGAGCAGTATTATTCTTAAATTGTTACAGGATAAACGCGCGCAAACCTTGTAATTTGCCTTGCGCACCTCAATAGTTAGTAGAGTAACAAAGAAACCCTGGGTAACTATTTAATTATGATGATATATCTCCGTCAATGGCAGCAAAAAATGAAGCCGCAGCCCGGTGCGAACCCTTTAATGGTCGTACTTAGCTGGTTATTGCTTGGCATCATGCTTGTTGTCGCTCTTGGTTTAGGGCTGATTTTTTTATTGGTTGGTTGGATCTTATTGTTGCCGATGCTGTGGCGTAAACGCCGTCAAATTAAGCAAATGTGGCAATTTAAGAAGGCTGCAGAGCAAGCGCAACGAGATGCACGACAACGCCAAGATAAACAACGCCAGTATACCGAAAACAGAAATGATAGCTCGGTCATTGACGGTGAATATTCGGTTAAGGATGACGATTAAGCGAACGTTGGCGCCGTCGGCGCCATAGCCCTTTCACAGCCATCTTCATCAGCGCCCCCAGTAAGTCAAACAAAACCACCAACACCAGCGCAATCAGTGCGCCCGTCGCAATGGCCTTCTGGTTCAACGGTACGTTAAAGCTATAGTGCTCAAGGGTTCCGTTCATAAGCTCAGGCTCATGGTAGAGGGTGAGTGACCAAAGTTGCGCCGGGTAGGGTTGTTGCAATAACTTTTGTTGCTGTTCAAAGCTCTTAACACGCACTTGTAAGTTTCGAATGATGTCTGCTTCTTCGCGGAAGGCCGGCTGGTCACTTTGTTGGTGGGCGGTAATTAATGCTTCAATAGAGCCGTCGTAATGAGTCTCGGCGATGTCTTGATATTGACGATAATAAACCATCGCTTCAGCGTATTGAGCAGCCAAGCGTTGCTGGTACTGAGCGAGTAAATTGGGTGCCTGAATACCTAGCAACAAAGCAGCTGCGGCAAGGCAAAGAATGAAGTATCGATAAATCATAGACTATGGTTACTCCAACGGTGTGAAGTAACCATAGCATGAGGTAGAGCTAGGCGACTAGTCTTGTTCGCGTTCTTTTGGCGGGAAGGTACGGCGTACCACATAGAACAACATGGGTACGAAGAATATCGCCAAAATGGTGCCACCTAACATTCCACCAATAACGCCGGTACCGATGGCTTGACGGCTGACTGCGCCAGCGCCGGTCGATAGCGCTAGTGGCAGTACCCCGAAGGTAAAGGCTAACGAGGTCATTAGGATCGGCCGTAGACGCAGGCGAACGGCTTCGAGCGTCGCGGCGAATAGCTCCTTGCCCTGAGCTTGTAAGTCTTTCGCAAACTCAACAATAAGAATCGCGTTCCGTGCCGAAACCCCCACGGTGGTTAACAAGCCCACTTGGAAGTAGACGTCGTTTTCTAGGCCACGCATGGTTGCAGCAATTACTGCACCGAGTATACCAAGTGGCACCACCAGCATGACCGAGAATGGAATCGACCAGCTCTCGTAAAGTGCCGACAAACACAGGAATACAATCAGCAGTGAGAGTGCGTAAAGCATTGGAGCTTGCGCCCCCGCGGCTTTTTCCTCAAGGGAAATACCGGTCCATTCATAACCAATACCATCGGGTAGCTGGCTAATCAGCTGTTCCATGGCAAGCATTGCATCACCCGAGGCATAGCCTGGCGCCGCTTCACCTTGAATATTCATGGCCGGTACACCGTTGTAACGCTCGAGGCGTTGGGGGCCGAAGGTCCAACTTGAGGTGGCAAATGCCGAGAAGGGCACCATTTCCCCTTGATCGTTGCGCACATACCATTGGTTGAGATCTTCAGGGTCCATCCGACTTTCGGCGGTACCTTGCACATAAACCTGTTTCACACGCCCACGGTCAATAAAGTCATTCACATAAGTCGAGCCAAAAGCTGAACTTAGAGTTGAGTTGATAGACGTGATGGACAAGCCCAAGGCTTTGGCTTTTTGAAAGTCGACATCAATGCGGAACTGCGAAGTATCTTCCAAGCCATTCGGACGAACGCCGACGAGCGCTTCGTTCTGTGCGGCCATACCTAGCAGTTGATTCCTTGCTTGCAGCAGCGCTTCGTGACCTAAACCACCACGGTCTTGCAGGTAAAGGTTAAAACCACTGGCATTGCCCAGCGCTGGAATTGACGGCAGGTTAAAGGCAAAGATCATGGCTTCACGGATCTGACTCAAGTGACCCATGGCACTGCCGATAATCGCCTCAATTTGTAATTCCGGCGAGGTACGTTCTGACCAGTCGGTCATGCGTACGAAAGCCAAGCCTGAGTTTTGACCTTGGCCACTAAAGCTAAAGCCGACGACCGAGAAGATCGAACGAATACCTTGTGCTTGGTCAAGGTAATAGTCTTCAATCTTTTTCATGGTTTCAAGGGATTGCTCTTGTGTCGCCCCGGCTGGCAATTGCATTTGGGTTAGAAACACGCCACGGTCTTCGTTCGGTATAAAGGAGCTCGGCATGCGCGTAAATAAGAAGCCTAGCACCACAACCAAACCCAGATAAATAAAGATAAAGCGAACACTACGTTTAAGGATCCCTTGCACCGAGTTGGTGTAGCGATCCGTTAAGCGGTTCAAGCCACGGTTAAACCCGCCTAAAATACCTTTACTGGCTTTGTCGTGATTCACCGGCTTAAGCAGGGTGGCACACAAGGCCGGGCTAAAGATAATCGCCACCATCACGGACAGTGCCATGGCAGAGATAATAGTGATCGAGAACTGCCGGTAAACTGCGCCCGTTGAGCCCCCAAAGAAGGCCATCGGAATGAATACCGCCGCCATCACCAAGCCAATGGCTATCAGTGCGCCAGTGATTTGCTGCATCGACTTTATCGTGGCTTTGCGCGGTGAGAGTTTTTCCTCACTCATTAAGCGTTCCACGTTTTCAACCACGACAATGGCATCGTCCACCAAGAGACCGATGGCGAGCACGATACCGAACATGGTAAGGGTATTAATACTGAAGCCAAAGGCCGACATAATACCGAAGGTTCCTAACAGAACGACCGGTATGGCAAGCGCAGGAATTAGCGTCGCCCGGAAGTTTTGCAGGAATAAGAACATCAGTAAGAACACCAGAACCACGGCTTCAAACAGGATCTTCACCACTTCCGTTATCGATATTTCAACGAACGGCGTTGTATCGTAAGGAATAACAAGCTTTACCCCAGGCGGAAAGAATTGCTCCAGTTCGGCCACGGTTTCTTTAACTGCGGCTGCTGTGTCTAACGCATTGGCACCGGTGGCCAAGTTAATCGCCAAACCTGTTGCCGCTTGACGGTTGTAGCGCGCAATAGTGCTGTAGTTTTGACCACCTAACTCAACTTTAGCGACGTCACCAACAGTGACAGTTGAACCGTCACTGTTAACCTTCAACAAGATCTGTTGGAACTGTTCAACGCTCTCTAATCGCGTCTGGGCAATAATCGATGCGGTTAAGCGTTGGCCTTCAACAGCGGGGGTACCACCTAAGCGACCTGCGGCAACCTGGTTGTTCTGTTCACGCAATGCCAACACCACGTCTTCGGTGGTGAGGTTAAAACGCGTTAATTTCTGTGGATCAAGCCAAATGCGCATGGCATAGGGTGAGCCAAACAATTGCACGTTACCAACACCTGGAGTACGTGCTATTGGGTCTTTGAGGTTGCTGGCGATGTAGTCACCAAGGTCAACTTGATTGACCTTAGGATTATCAGAAACCAGTGCCAATACCATTAGAAATGAGCTGTTTGACTTTGCCACCACGAGCCCTTGGTCTTGCACGGCTTGCGGCAATAAGGGCACCACTAACTGCAGCTTATTCTGAACTTGCACCTGTGCGATGTCAGGGTCAGTACCAGCCGCAAATGTCAGTGTCAGACTGGCGTTACCGGCTGAATCACTGGTCGATGAGAAGTATTTAAGGTTATCAATACCGTTAAGGTTCTGCTCGATAACCTGAGTGACACTTTCTTCGAGTGTGTCGGCGGTAGCGCCTGGGTACGTTGCGTTAATTTGTACCGACGGCGGTGCAATTTCTGGGTATTGCTCAACGGGGAGCTGGGTGATGGCTAGGCCACCTGCCAACATAATGATGATCGCAATAACCCATGCGAAAATCGGACGATCGATGAAAAATTTTGCCATGTTTTACTTCACTTCTTCCGTTTGTACTGACGCACCGGGTTGAACTTTCTGTAAACCTTCAACGATGATTTGCTCGCCGGCGGATAGGCCCGAGCGTACGACCCAGTCGCTGCCTGAGGTTTCGGTTACCTCAACATAGCGTTGCTCGACTTTACCTTCAGTATTTACCACCAAAGCGATGGCGCGGCCCCGAGGATCGCGTGAAATTCCCGCTTGCGGTGCTAAAAGAGCGTTCTGTAGGGTACCTGTCGAAACTTCCGCAGTTACAAACATACCGGGCAACAGCGTACGCTCGGGGTTCGCGAATTTCGCACGTAAAGTGATTGAACTGGTGCTTGGGTCGACGGTAACTTCATTAAACAACAACTTACCTTCAGCTAAGACCTGTTTACCGCCATTGGCGTAGACTTTGACCTTGGCTTGATTGTTTTGATCGACATTTACTTGGCCGTTGCGAATGGCTTGTTGAAGCTGTTGATAGGCTTCACTGCTTTGTTGGATATCGACATAGATAGGGTCGAGTTGATGAATCGTCGTTAATGCCTGAGTCTGACCCACACTTACTAACGCACCTTCAGTTAACAATGATCGACCAATGCGACCACTGATGGGGGCTTCTACATTGGTGTAGTTAACGTTCAATGAGGCGCGTTGTTGTTGAGCTTCGGCGACTTTTAATTGTGCTTGCGCCTGTAAAAATGCGGCTTCAGCTTCATCAAATTCTTGCTGGCTAGCTGACTTATCACGTAACAAATCACCGATCCGTTGGAAACGCGCTTTGGTAGCGCTTAACGAGGCCTTAGCTTGTGCTACCGCGGCGTTTGCTGAGGCAAGTTCCGCTTTATAAATGGCAGGATCGATACGGTACAGCGACTGACCGGCTTCCACATCACTACCTTCAACAAACAGTTGCTCCAAGAGAATGCCGCCAACCTGTGGCCGTACTTCGGCACTGCGATAAGCCGTTGCGCGGCCGGGTAAAGTCGTGCTTAACTCAAGCGACTGGGTGTTAAGTGTCACCACCCCGACAGTTTGTTGTTGCTGCTGTGCTTGTTGGGCTGGCGCAGATTGCTCCGCATCACTACAGCCTGCAATTAGCATCGCGCTGCTAAGGACGGCGATAGCTAATGGTGATAGGGTACGTTGACGCATGTATTGACTACCTCGTTTTTTATTCGATTGCGTAAAATTTGATGAACTTGTATAGATGCTCGCAATTATACATACATACATGAATGTTTGTAAGTGTAAATCGTAAATTCACTACTCTCTCTACGCTTAAAGAAGGATTATAGTTTATGACGCCAGCGTTTAAGAAAAGTCTGGTTGCCGCGCTCACGGTATTGGTGATTGGAAGCCTTGCTAGCTGGCTTTGGCATAGCAATACACAAGGCGATAGTTCGCGGCAGCGAAATGCCTTGTACCAAGAACTTCTTGAGCTGTCGGGCAAGCTCAATCGCGACTTACCGCGTCTACTCGATGAACAAACGCGTTTTGATCGCGCTGAAGTCGCGGACTATGGTATGCGTTTCTACTACACCTTGATTCGTATTGACCGCTTTGTTCATGACGAAGCTGATATCGAGCGCCAAGTTAGGCCGTCGATGTTGCGTGAATACTGTCAGGGTGAAGCCTTGTCCTATTATCGAAATGAAGCTGATTTCGTTGAATTTCGCTACCTTGATCAAAACGAATTAAGTTTGTTCAGGTTACGCTTTACTCCAGAAGACTGTGAATAAGAGGGTACGTTATGAAAGCTGTTGTTGCTTCAACACTGTTTGGGCTCGCACTATCGGGCGCCGCGCAAGCAGACACCATTACCTATAAAGATCAAGACAAGCTCCATGCGATTGCAGCAGCTGTTTCGGCTGAGCGCATCGAACATGACATTACCGCATTAGTAGGTTTTGGTACACGTCATACTCTGTCGGAAACCGAGTCAGATACACGTGGTATCGGCGCTGCACGGCGCTGGATCAAAGCCGAGTTTGAAGACATATCAGCCGCCTGTGGGGGCTGTTTAGAAGTTTACTTTCAATCGCAGGTGATTAGCGGTGAATCGCGAATTCCCGAAGCTACAGAGGTAGTGAGTGTTATAGCCGTGCAACGTGGCAGCGTTGATCCGGATCGTTACGTGATCATGTCAGGCGATATTGACTCACGCGTGTCCGACGTTATGGATGCTACTTCAGACGCGCCAGGTGCCAATGATAATGCCTCGGGTGTTGCTGGAACGCTGGAAGCTGCGCGAGTGTTGAGCCAATATGAATTTGCCGGCACCATTGTTTATGCGGCGCTGGCGGGTGAAGAGCAAGGCCTTTTCGGCGGCAAGATCATGGCCGAGCAAGCGCAGAAAGATGGCTGGCGTATCAAAGCAGTACTTAATAACGACATGATCGGCAATATCGAAGGCGTTAACGGCGTTATCAATAATTCGACGGCGCGGATATTTGCCGAAGGCACTCGCATGGACGAAACGGAGAGTGAGGCGCGCCGCCGGCGTTTCACTGGTGGTGAGGTTGATTCGCCAAGTCGTAATTTAGCCCGCTATATCGACTGGATGGCAGACCGGTATATTGATAACTTAAACACGCGGGTTATCTATCGTTTAGATCGCTTCGGCCGTGGTGGCCACCATCGACCGTTTAACGACCTTGGGTATCCGGGCGTACGAATCATGGAAACCAATGAGAACTATAACCGACAGCA
This sequence comes from Pseudidiomarina piscicola, assembly GCF_902806985.1. GTDB lineage: Bacteria > Pseudomonadota > Gammaproteobacteria > Enterobacterales > Alteromonadaceae > Pseudidiomarina > Pseudidiomarina piscicola. The sequence goes on along the minus strand of NZ_CADCXY010000001.1, from coordinate 594,795 downwards.
TCAGGACCTTAGAGTCGAAGACGGCATCACCTATGGCGATACGCTTGAGGGTGTCGATTTTGATTATGCGGCCAAGCTCACTGCGTTAAACGCTGTATCTCTCGCGGGTATGGCGTGGGCACCGAGCCCACCAGCGAACGTTAGTATTTCTGGTGCGGTAAGCCCAAGCACTACGTTAGCGTGGCAGCCGGCCGCAGAGAATGAAGCCGAGCATATTGCAGGCTATCGTGTGTACTGGCGGCATACCGATGCACCGAACTGGCAATTTAATCGCGATGTCGGTTTGGTCGATGAGTACACTTTGGAGAATATTGTCATCGATAATTACTTTTTTGGGGTCGCCGCGGTAAGTAAAGATGGCTTTGAGAGCCCGGTGGTATTTCCAGGGCCCGCAGGCGCTTTCGGTGAGTAAGCTTAATGCCTAAAGATTCACGTGCCGACCGCTGGTTGGCACGTCTTCTCGACTCGAAATCGCTACTTTGGATGGTGTTTGTACTGTCCTTTTTAGAATCCATTCTGCTACCTGTGCCCCTTGAGCTTGTACTCATTCCACTTCTATTACATAGACGTGAACGTTGGTTTGCGATCGCGACGGCAACACTCGCCGGCTGCCTAGTAGGGGCAACGCTGGGCTACTTTGTTGGCGTCTACTTTTTTGAAACCGCAGGCCAATGGCTATTACAATGGACAGGTTTTAGCGCCGAGTTTGCCAGTTTTCAAGAAACCTTCAATGAACAAGCATTTGCCACCTTAATGCTGGTTGGTATTACGCCTATTCCGTTTCAAGTAGGCATGCTTACCGCCGGCAGTACCGGCTATCCTTACGTACTATTTCTACTGGCGTCATTACTTGCGCGAGGGCTGCGTTATTATGGTCTTGCACTTTTGGTGTACTGGTTAGGTGAACGTGTTCTAAACTGGTGGCAGCAACATTCGAAAAGCCTCGGTTGGGGCGTTCTTATTGCGGGCATTGCGATCTACCTTGTGATTATTTCTCTCTAGTTATCAGGAACCTTTATGTTTCGTTGGTTTGAACGTCGACTCCATCCATTCCCGCCGCCGAGCGATAAGCAACCGCCGACCGGCTTAATTGCCTTCTGTCGCCACTACAGTCAAGGCGCGTGGGGCTATATTTTTATGGCCGGCCTATTAATGATGGCTATTGCGATCACCGAAGTATGGTTGTTTAGTTTTATCGGCAACATCGTTGATTGGCTTAGCGAACAAAACCGTGAAACCTTGCTCGATGATCAGCTTGGTTACCTCATTGGGATGGCCGCAGTGGTGCTGATACTACTTCCAGCTTTGGTGGTGGTTCATTCGTTGGTTACCTTTCAGTCGTTATTAGGTAACTATCCGATGCGCATACGTTGGCTGGTACATAACTATTTGTTGCAGCAGTCGATGGTGTTCTATCAAGACGAGTTTGCCGGACGTATTGCGACTAAGGTGATGCAGACAGCCCTTGCCGTGCGTGAAGCAGTGATCAAACTTTTTGATGTACTGAACTACGTAGGTATTTATTTTATTGGTACTCTGGTTATTGTTGCTAGTGCTGATTGGCGCTTAGCTTTGCCGTTATTAGCTTGGTTAGGCTGCTACATTTTGCTACTACGATACTTTGTGCCCAAGCTAGGTAAGGTCGCCACCCGCCAAGCGGATGCTCGCTCGGTGATGACCGGCCGTATCGTTGATAGCTACACGAATATTCAAACAGTGAAGTTGTTTTCACATTCACAACGTGAAAGTGCGTTTGCCAAAGAGGGTATGACGACCTTTCTTGACGCTGTTCACCAGCAAATGCGCTTAGTAACCAAGCTCTATACCTGTCTTTATTTGCTGAATTCATTGCTACTGTTTAGCGTTGCCGCCATTGCGATTTGGTTATGGCTTGGGACATTGATCAGCGTCGGCGCCATTGCCGTGGCTTTAAGTCTAGTATTGCGCCTTTGGGGAATGAGTCAGTGGATCATGTGGGAGGTGTCGGCACTGTTTGAGAACATTGGCACGGTGAAAGATGGTATTAAGACCATCTCGGTTCCGCAAGTCATTCAGGATGCAGTGCACGCCAGGCCGTTAGCGGTGAACGAAGGCAGCGTAGAATTTGACCATGCGAACTTCCACTACTCAGATGATAAGCCAGTATTGACTGATTTTAATTTAACCATCAAAGCCGGCGAAAAAATCGGTTTAGTTGGGCGTTCAGGGGCGGGTAAATCAACCTTAGTTAACTTGTTACTGCGCTTCTATGAGCTTAATTCCGGTTGTATCAAAATTGATGGGCAAGACATTAAGCAGGTAACGCAAGATAGCTTACGCGCACAAATCGCCATGGTGACCCAAGACACTTCGTTGTTGCATCGCTCGGTGCGTGGGAATATTTCCTATGGTCGGCCGGATGCAAGTGATGCCATGATTGAACAAGCAGCGGCACAGGCTTCGGCAACAGAATTTATTGCCGATCTCGAGGACGCAGCCGGTCGGACCGGCTATGATGCCCACGTTGGCGAACGCGGCGTGAAGCTCTCAGGCGGCCAGCGGCAGCGCATTGCTATTGCACGGGTAATGCTCAAAGACGCGCCGTTGTTGATTCTTGATGAGGCAACCTCGGCGCTTGACTCGGAAGTTGAGGCAGCAATTCAAGATAACCTTTACCGACTCATGCAAGGCAAAACCGTTATCGCGATTGCACATCGTCTGTCGACCATTGCCGCAATGGATCGACTGGTGGTGATGGATAAAGGTCGCATTGTCGAACAAGGAACTCATGAAGAATTGCTAAAAAATAAAGGTCTTTACGCTAGTTTGTGGGCACGACAATCAGGCGGTTTTATAGCTGAATAAGTAGCTCGCGAGTCAAACCAGAAAAGCATTGTGTAAAAAAACAGAATAGAAGGCCGACATGGTTCGTCTTATATAAGTAGAGGCGTTTAGCAGGGGAGAGAGATAGATGCACGCAGACGCGGTTGTTACCAGCCGAATGGGCTTAATTAATGCGCATTACGCAAGTGCACTGATGCTTGCTCAACAGCTTTTGATGTGCCCACAGAATGCCGCGGATGTTGTACAAGACGCCACTGAAAAAGCTCTAAAGGTTAGCGACTTCCCGGCGCCTGAACGAGTACGAACATGGTACCTCAAAGTTGTACGTAACCGTTGCATCGATCAACTCCGAAGTCAGCGCAAGTTTATTGATGCACAAGCACTTGAGAGTTTAGCTGGGGCTGAAACGCCGACGACAGTCTCTGCGCAAACCGTTAGCGGCGCATATAGCGCTTTAGCTGCGCTACCTTTCGAATTGCGTGACTTAATTATTTTGCGAGAGCTCAATGAGTGCAGTTATAAAGAAATTGCGGCTATTGTTGAGATCCCTGAAGGAACAGTGATGTCTCGTCTACATAAAGCCCGAGTGGCACTTAGGAATGCGTTTAATCGTTGGCAGCAGGAGAAATCTAATGAGCCAAAATGAAACAGACTGCAAACGTTTGCAACCACTTATTAGTGGCGCGCTAGATGATGAGCTGACTCAGCAACAAAGCCAACATTTACAACATCATCTAAAAAGCTGTGACCGATGCAAAAAGACGTATCAAGAACTTGAGCAGATGCAGAAGCAACTGCGACAAGGGCGCCCAGCGTCCACGATGCCACCAAGTGCGGCTGAGTCGACGAAAGAGGGAATGTGGCACGTTATCGGCTGGCTTCTTATGCTGCTGGGTGTGTTGCCACTGGTAGGGTATGTAAGCTATCAAATCTTAGCGGATGAGCAGTTGCCAAGCTGGGTTAAGCTATCAATAGGGAGTATTGGTATGGGGTTACTCATACTCTTTATTTATGTTGCACGACAACGCTTTATCGCCGCAAAAACAGATAACTATAAGAAGGTACAGCTATGAAACATATTCCAATTGTGACCACCGAAACCTTACCGGGTAAAACGATCACCGAAACCTGCGGCCTAGTGCGTGGAAATACCATTCGTGCGCGGCATATTGGCCGAGATTTTTTGGCGGGTCTACGAAATATTATTGGTGGGGAAATTAATGATTACACTAAGCTAATGGCCGAAAGTCGGGAGCAGGTACTCGACCGCATGGTTGACGAAGCAAGGGCCTTAGGCGCCGATGCTATCGTGGCAACTCGATTTTCGACGTCGATGTTGGCTCAAGGGGCGGCCGAGCTGTTGGTTTATGGTACGGCTGTTAAAGTTGCCGACGATGGGTAGAGATTGATCTTTACCAAAAATTTACCGATAAAATAATGTTTTTTTATGGTGCAGCCAGTAGAGTAAAGAGGTATGCGGCAACAATGCGCATACCTTAGTTTTTGAGTGGAGCCTACAGAAAATGCGCAAACTATTGATTTTAACAATATTTGCTGCTGCATTTTACCAGTATTACTATGGTGGGTTCGGCGCGCACATGCTGCCAGAGATGGATTTAGGTAAGTTTGCCGGTGAACTTAAACGCAGAGCAAGTGAACGAGACCCTAGTAAGTTAAGCCTCGAATGCCCTCAAGGACACTATGTTGCGGTTGATTCAAAACTACAGACGGCCAACTGCCAAGAGCGCACCCGCTTGTAACTGAAGGTAAAAGCCCCTTTACCTGGTCACGTCGCTCCAGTATCTTTAACCTTCCATTACCGGGCAGGGAAGGGTTCCTTGGTTTTTTCTCGATTTGAACAATTCTGGTTAGCTGAATATCAGCGACAACAGGATCAAACCGACTTGCCAAAGCAAGTACAAGCGTTTGACCTGCGCCAACTTGATCCACAACAAAGCCCAAGCCAACAGCTGTTAACTCGCGCAACGACTATCGCCAAGCATAGCGGTGTGGCTGCTAGCCTTGCCGCATGGCGCCAACACTTGCGCCTAATAACCTTGTGCTTCGTTCTGGTGGCGCTAGTGCTCGGTAGTTTGGCAAGCCAAGCTGTATTGTCGCAACCTCAACCCTTGTCTCTGTTGTTTGCCCTTATTCTATTATTGTTACCTAATGCCGTGATGTTACTGGTGTGGTTAGTCACGCACTTTAAAGCCAGTAAGCCTCGTGGTATTGCGGCGCTGGGTTTCAGTGTGTCGGGCTGGTTTCGTCGTAAGTTCAGCTCTGATGAACGCGCGGAAGGCCTCCGTCAGGCTTGGTTACAGAATGTGTATGACCACGGCTTGCTGAAGCCATTCATTGCGCTTACCTCACACGGTTTCTGGTTTTTGATAAGCCTTAGTAGCTGGTTAACCTTGCTATTTTACTTGAGTTTTAACGACTACCAGTTTCATTGGGCGACGACCATCTTGAGCGCACCCCAATTAGTGACGATTGCCGAGCAACTGAATAGTTTGCCAAGCCTGTTCCTGAATTCGCAAGTACCTTTGCCCAACGAAACCCTCACCGACGCTAGCTTTGCCAACCTCGCTGGTCGCTGGTTGGCGACCTGTGTATTGATCTATGCAGTACTGCCACGCGCGCTACTTATGATTTTTAGCTGGCTATGGCTAGAGCTGCGACGTCGGCAAATGCAACTTGATACCAGTAAAGCAGGACACTTTGCGATTTTACAGCTGCTACAAAAACAGCATCAACAACCCAAGGTAGTCGATGCTGATCAAGGCAATACCAGCGAGCAATTGAGCTTTAGCTATGCTGCTCAAGGCAAAGGCACTCGCAGTGCAAGTCTCGACTACGAAGCCAATGATAAGTGGCAGGCCGAACCACCCCATGATTATGTTGGGGTACTCGATAGTCGTGCGCGTAAGCAAGAGTTTGTTGCCGAACTGAAAGCCAACCCACGACAGCACGTTGACGTACGCGTCGCTGCAAACCTAACTCCAGATCGCGCAAGTATGGCCTTGTTAGCCGCCATTGCTCAGGGCACGGTAGAGCTTTCTGTGCAACTTGTTTGCAGCGATGGTTCAACCTATTTGCAGCAGTGGCAACGTTTACTTGATTCCCATGGAGTACCTCATGTCACTCTCTAATGCCATGTTAGCTATTGCTGTGGTCGGGCATACCAATGCAGGCAAGACATCGTTGCTCCGAACGCTGCTACAAAGCCGTGACTTTGGTGATGTTGATCAGCGCCCCAGTACCACACGTGATGTATTGGAACAGGGCGTGTGGCTTAACTCGACACCAGTCATGAAATTCTTTGACACGCCAGGATTAGAATCTGGCTCAGACCTTTATGCCGAGATAGAGGTACTCGAACCAAACTTCAGGCATGATGGCCCGGCGCAAATCGACGCTTTTTTGCAAAGTTCGCAAGCTCAAACAACCTTGGCACAAGAAGCGAAAGTACTGCGCCAGCTACTGCATTCAGACGCGGCATTTTATGTGATTGATTGTCGCGACCCAGTGTTACCAAAATATCAAGATGAACTTCACGTGCTGGCACGCTGCGGTAAGCCTTTATTGCCCGTACTTAATTTTACCCAAGCAGCCAATAACCGTGAAAGTGAATGGCAAGCCGCACTGGCCAAATTAAACCTTCATGCTGTGGTAGCGTTCGATACCGTGAGCCCTCCCGAAGGCGGCGAGCGACAGCTGCTACAAAGTTTGGCGGTGGTTCTGCCAAGTGCAAAGGACACGCTTGAACAGTTGATTCAAGAGCATCAGCAGCAACGAGAAAAACGTCGACAGCAGGCGGTGTTCATCATTGCCGAGATGCTTACGGATATCGCCAATTTGCGTCGGCGAGTTCCGGTCGAGTTATCAGAGCAAGAGCTTGCCAATGAGTTGGATAGCCTGCGTGACCAGGTCCGCCAGCGTGAGCATAGGGCTGTACAAGACCTACTCACGCGGTTTGCCTTTTTACCAGACGACGCCGTATTTGAGCTGATGGATATGACATCAGGTCAGTGGCACGATGACTTATTTGCCAGTGACACCTTAAAAGTCTGGAGCAAAGACACTGGCTTTGGGCTTGGCGCCGGGGCCGCTGCAGGCGCTGGGGTTGATCTTTTAGTTGGCGGTATGAGCTTAGGTTTGGGCACTGCAGTTGGAGCGGCGGCTGGAGGACTTTATCAAAGCTGGCGCCATTTTGGCGATAAACTAAAACAACGTTGGCAAGGTCATCGGCAGCTCGGTGTTGACCAAAGTACGTTAGCAACGCTGGCCGGACGACAATTGTATTTGCTCGAGCAGCTGAGCCACCGTGGCCATGCCGCAACCGATGCGGTCACCGTTGCAAAAGAGCACCGCTTGTCACGCGAACAATTTCGCCCCATCGCCAAGCTTTTGACGCCAATCTTAGAGGACCAGCCCGATACAAATAAAGCCGTGATTACCAAAGAACTAGCGGCGTACATTCAGGAACTTTAGTGCGCTAGGCAGGTTTTGGGCGTAAGGAATAAAAAAAGCGGCTGCGGTAGAAATTACCGTAAGCCGCTTTTTCTTGTTTTATTGGTCGGCGTGAGAGGATTTGAACCTCCGACCCCTGACACCCCATGACAGTGCGCTACCAAGCTGCGCCACACGCCGACCGAGGGCGTTATATTACTGGTTTTTAGCAATTACTCAAGTACTGCGAGCTTGCAATACGTGCGATTGCTGATTTATTCGTCAGATGCACCGCTAAAGCGTTGCAGGTGCTTCAAGCCATCCACCAAAACTGGGGTCGCCGGTGACACATTAGGCCGCGCTTCATAGCTGGTGTTATCAAATGAACGCATGCTGCCATCGGCATCTATGATCGACGTGACGTTGCGATCGTACACCACAATATCGCGGCCAAAGCTTGTTAGAACAGGGAAGCGACGCTCGCCTTCGTTGGCAATGTTTTTACCGGTCGCATAAGCACGGACGCCATCAGAGCAATGCATGTAATTAGTGACGACTGTTGGCATTAAGTCCGTGAGCAGCACCACATCCTGAGCTGCTAATTGCATCGATTGAGAGTAATAAAGCGGTACCTGTAAACGGTCAATCGCATAGTTTTCAGCGTCGTGATCGAGCTCTGCATTAGGGGTGATGGCGGTGATGAGCACTTGCGTGTCAGCCGCTAAAGCTTGCTCGATACGGGCCAGTAATTCGGCATCGGTGTGGGTGCTCAGTACCACCTCGATAGTATTACGATAGCTTTGTGCTGTAGGTGCCTGTAGAAAGTCGGGTAGCCCAAATGCAGCGGCATCACCTTGTACGTTGAAACGCACTTGGTAGTCGCTTAACTGTTGCCAATAGGCTGGCGCTTGCTCAGCCGCAAAGATAGGTGGCGCATAGATGTCGGCGAGCCCATAAAGAACTTCGAACCAGCCGGCTTGAGTACTGGTTTGGCCGAGCACAGGGTGAGCATAACGCTGAAGTTGTGGTAACTGTTGCTCGAGCAACTGCTGTTGTGCCTCAGTAAGATGATTAAACACCACAACCAGAGTATTGTCTTGCTGAGCTTGGCGTGAACACATCAACGCACGGGCCGGATAGTTCAGTTCGATACTTGAGGTTTCACGAAGTAGACGATCGGTGGCTTGCAAGCGTTCTTCGGTCAGCCAGCCTTGTTTGCTCATTAAGGTACGGGCGGTGGTTGGGTACGACACTGGAAACAGGTCGTCTTGCTGGGTTATGGGCGTGTAAAACACCGCATCGGCCCAGATATGAATACTGTGACTGGTGAAAAAGCAAAATACGAACACTGCGCTAAAAGACGCACCCCAGTGATGCGCGCGTAAGCGGTCGAGACGTTTCCAGCATAAGTTCGCGACCGCCAGTTCGAACACCAGCAAGATCACAAAGATCAGCAACATACTTAATAACAGTACAAAGCTAGCACCGGCAAAGGTCGATTCGGCATCGAGTGCGAGTTGCGACAAGGAGTAACTATTGAGGTGATAGCCATACTGGCGAAAGAACAAAGCGTCGGCCACTAATGCGATAAGCCCAAACGAGGCCACTAAGGTCGCGATACCGCGCAGGAAGCGCGAGTAGGGAATAATAAGGCAAAATGGAAATATCAGAATGATAAAAACAATAAAGGGTAAAAATGCAAAGTGTCCGAGCCAACTCAGCATCATGTAGATGCCACCGAAGAAGGTGTCTGGTGTCTTTGCAGCCTCGATGTAAAGCGTACCGACAGCTAGGGCAATGAGAATATTGAAAAAGGTAAACCAGTGCCCCCAACTGATCAGTCGAGCTATTTTATCGCGACGCTGTCTCCGTTGTTTCATAGTGACCTTACTTGGTTGTTAGGCACTTATTTATGCCGACTTTCCTAACGATTGTAGCAGTACTTTACCAAATTGTTCAGCAACTTGATGCGCTTGTTCAGGTGAGTAATGCTCGGCGATGATGTGCGTGACGGCGTTGCCTAAGGTCATCAGTGCTAAATCAACCGGGGTTTCTTCACTTTGCAGCGTTTCAAGAACGTCATTAAGTAGCTTCTCTTGTTGTTCGACGGCATATTTTGAAACGATTGGCATCGAAATTTTTCCTCTCATGTTAGAATGAGCGCAATCTTACCACAGGGATTGCAGAAGGACAGTAATAGCACCATGCAAGCAGACGTTCAGCACAGCATTATTCACCAGTTTTACACCAATGATGGGCAAATTGGCTTAAGAGTGGCGCCAAGTACTCTGGCAATTAACGACGAAGTGGGATTGTTACTTGAAGAGTTAACCGACGTGTATCAAGCGAAGCCAAGTAAAGGTTACGCCCGCTTTTTAACCGCTGACGACGAGCAAGAAGCAACCCTCAAGAGTGATTTCCCCGAACTACTCGAAGGGTGGCGGCAACAGCGCGTTGAGTTTGTCGACTTCTCGCAACAAGCGGCCAAATTGCTACATCAGCAGTTGCAGCACTATGGCATTCTTGAGCCTGGGTTTTTGCTCATTGCAGCTTACAGTGAACGCGGCCAAGACTTTTTAGTTGTGGCGTTTTTGCCAAGCCAAGACGGTGTCACTATTGCTGCCGACTTAAGCGTAGACCGCTCATCTCAGTTAGCGATCTCCAAGGTACAGCTCGCAGCATCCATTAATTTAACCGAATGGCATGAAGAGCCTGACTCAACCACCTTTATCTCATTCATTAAAGGGCGAGCAGGGCGTAAAGTTTCTGACTTTTTCCTCGATTTTCTTGGGTGTGCCGAAGGCTTAAACCCGAAGAAACAGTCGCAGCAGTTGATTGAAAGTGTGTCGCGCTATGCTCAGGAAGAGCAATTAGAAGCGGATGAAGCGCGCCAACTTCGCAAGTCTGTGTACGAGATCTGTGACAACCAATGGCAACAAGGCGAGCCCGTGCGTGTCAAAGACTTGTCTGAACAATTGCACGATAGCATGCCGCGCGAACGGAGCTTCGCTGACTTCAATCAAAGCCAAGAAGAGCGCGCGTTAGTTGATGAGTTCCCAACTGATCGAACGACGTTACGCAAACTAGTGAAGTTTCAGGGTCAAGGCGGTGGTTTGAGTGTCGCGTTCGATCAAGATTTATTGAGTGAGCGCGTCGAGTATGATCCGCATAGCGATAAGTTAACGATTCACGGCACGCCTCCTAACTTACGAGATCAACTGCGCCGTTATTTCGGTATTGATAGTTAATGTGGTTTTAGCGTAAGTAGAAGACATAAAAAACGCCAGCAGTTGCTGGCGTTTTAGTCACCTTAGGCAGACGCTTAGCCTTGCACAGGTGTTATATTCGTTGCGTGCAAACCTTTAGGACCTTCCTCGAGTTGAAACTCAACGTCTTGTCCTGCTTTTAAGGTGCGATAGCCTTCCATTTCAATCGTTGAGTAATGCGCGAAGATATCACCTTCACGATCCTCTGCTTCAATAAAACCAAAACCTTTGGAGTTATTGAACCATTTCACTTTACCGGTTGCCATACTTCTACTTCCTTTATTCTGCATTTACTATTTAGTTATTGTTAGAATGACGCTAGCAACAGAGCCATTGAAAAAGCCGATTGTTAACGCCATGTTTTACTCTAGGTGAGTTCTGTACAGAGTCAAGTCGAAATTTGATTATTTAATAGGCAATCGAACCCATTATTTAAATTAGGGTGAGCGAAATCCTAGATTTGTGGCTATATATAGGTAATGAGACGTTATGAGTAGTATGGACCAACATCAGCAGGGCGCAGTGCACGATCGCGAACGCGAGAAGCAAAAGCTGCAGCCACCGCCCATGTATAAGGTCGTCGTCAATAATGACGACTACACCCCAATGGACTTCGTGATTGAGGTGCTGATTAAATTTTTTAGAATGGATCAAGAGCGAGCGACAGATACGATGCTTACGATTCATTATAAGGGCCAAGCAGTGTGTGGGGTCTATTCTGCGGAAGTAGCGGAGACCAAAGTAGTGCAAGTTAACCAGTACGCACGTGAACACGAGCATCCGTTGCTGTGTACCATGGAAAAAGCTTAATCAAGTTGATGCGTAGTTGTCTGGCGTAGTCGAGGAGTGCTTACATGCTAAATAAAGCGTTAGAAATTACCTTAAACGATGCGTTTCGCATCGCCCGGGATCGGCGTCATGAGCTGATGACGGTGGAACATTTGTTGTTGGCGCTACTTGATAACCCTGAAGCCGCCGAAGCACTGCGTGCTTGCGGGTTGGAGTTTACCAAGCTTAAACAAGAGCTGTTGGCGTATATTGACCGAAGTACGCCAACCTTTGATACCGAAACCTCTGAAAGTGATACCCAGCCGACCTTAGGTTTTCAGCGTGTTTTACAACGCGCGGTGTTTCATGTGCAGTCGTCGGGAAATAGCGAAGTGACCGGCGCCAACGTGCTGGTGGCTATCTTCAGTGAGCAAGAATCTCATGCCGTATTTTTACTTAACAAACATGATGTGACGCGCCTTGATCTTGTGCATTTCCTTTCTCACGGGTTGTCGAAAGTTGATGAACCTGTGATACGCCCCGAGGGCGATGAGAGTGATGCACACGATAGTAGCAGTGAGGAACAGCAGAGTTACTTAAAGCGTTTTTGTACCAACCTTAACGCACGCGCTCGGCTTGGCTTAATTGATCCGCTCATTGGCCGAGATGCTGAACTTGAGCGAGCCATTCAAGTACTGTGTCGGCGCCGCAAGAATAACCCGTTACTGGTTGGTGAAGCTGGGGTCGGCAAAACCGCAATTGCTGAGGGCCTAGCCTATCGCATTGTGCATGATGATGTGCCTGATGTGATGAAAGAAGCGACCTTATTTTCCCTCGATATGGGGAGTCTACTTGCGGGTACCAAATACCGCGGTGATTTCGAAAAACGCTTCAAACAATTATTGAAAGAAGTACAAGCTCACGACAACGCAATTTTGTTTATTGATGAAATTCATACCATTGTCGGCGCGGGTGCAGCCAGTGGTGGGGTGTTAGACGCTTCGAACTTACTTAAGCCATTGCTAAGTAGTGGTGAGCTCAAGTGTATCGGCTCAACCACCTACAGTGAGTTTAAGAACATTTTTGAAAAAGACCGGGCCTTGGTGCGACGTTTTCAGAAAATTGATATTAACGAGCCCACTGTGGATGACACCACTAAGATCTTAATGGGGTTAAAAGAACGCTATGAAGAGCATCATGGTATTCGTTATACCCAGAATGCCATTCGTGCCGCGGCCGAGCTGTCAGCGCGTTACATTAACGAGCGGCACTTGCCAGACAAAGCGATCGATGTGATTGATGAAGCGGGTGCTGGGCAGCGTTTATTAGCGCCATCGCGCCGGAAAAAGACCGTGGGCGTTGGCGACATCGAACAGATCATTTCGAAAATTGCGCGCATCCCTGAACAGAGCGTGTCTCGCTCTGATCAACAGATCCTTAAACAGATGGACCGCAACCTCAAATTGGTAGTGTTTGGGCAAGACCAAGCCATTGACCAGTTGACAGCCGCCATTCGGTTGTCGCGCTCAGGCTTAAATGATGAACACAAACCAATTGGCTCGTTCTTGTTTGCCGGACCAACGGGGGTCGGTAAAACCGAAGTGACGCAGCAATTAGCGAAGGCCTTAGGGATTGAGTTCCAGCGTTTCGACATGTCCGAGTACATGGAACGCCATGCCGTCAGTCGTCTGATTGGTGCACCGCCAGGATACGTCGGCTATGAGCAAGGTGGCTTGCTAACCGAGGCTGTGATCAAACATCCACACTCGGTGGTGTTGCTTGATGAAATTGAGAAAGCGCACAGTGATATCTACAATATTCTGCTGCAAGTGATGGACCACGGCACGCTCACCGACAATAACGGCCGCAAAGCCGATTTTCGGAACGTGATTTTAGTCATGACCACAAACGCAGGGGTGCAAGAAACGGTGCGGCAGTCGATTGGCTTTAAACAACAAGATCATGCACCGGACGCGATGGTCGAGATCAACCGTACCTTTAGCCCGGAGTTTCGTAACCGCTTAGACGGTCTGGTGTGGTTTAATCACCTAAGCCCTGAGGTGATAGCGCAGGTCGTTGATAAGTTCGTTACCGAGCTGCAGGCACAGCTTGATCGCAAACAGGTAAGCTTAGAGCTTGATGAAGCAGCGTATCTATGGCTCGCTGAAAAAGGCTACGATAAAGCGATGGGGGCACGACCTATGGCTCGAGTGATTCAGGAGCACCTGAAAAAGCCATTAGCCAATGAGATCTTGTTTGGTAAGCTCACCAACGGCGGCGATGTCCGAGTGTCGGTCGCCAAAGATGCCTTGAAGCTAAAAGTAGAGGAACGTGAAGCCCGCAGTTCAACCACGGGCTAACGGGCGGCTGCGTTTAGCGCGCGCGGAAGACAATGCGACCTTTGGTTAGGTCGTAAGGCGTCAATTGCACAGTGACTGTATCACCCGTAAGGATACGGATGTAGTGCTTACGCATTTTACCGGAAATATGTGCCGTCACCACGTGACCGTTCTCTAATTCAACGCGGAACATGGTGTTCGGCAGGGTATCCAGAACCGTGCCTTGCATTTCAATACTGTCTTCTTTTGCCATTCAAATCCTCGATTCTTCAGTTAAAAAGGTATGCTCTAGAAAAAGTGGTCAGAATTTTAGCTGTTTTCAGCGACAATTGCCACTTGATTTGTGCGACAGCTGCCGCGACTGCCAAAAATTACCGGGTAAAACGGCTTTGTCTTGCTGCGTAGTGCGCAATAAATGCAGGAACTGTTGGCGCGGTATTTCATGCATGCCGAGCCGACTTAGATGCGGATTAGCAACCTGAGCATCAAGCATTTCGCCTCCAGCACCGAAAAAATGCTGCGCAAACACAAAGAGTGCGAGTTTCGATGCATTGGTTTGACGATGAAACATGCTTTCGCCACAAAAAACCGTGCCAATAGCAACACCGTACATACCGCCGACCAAGGTTTTATCTTGCCAAACTTCCACCGAGTGAGCGTGTCCGAGTTGGTGTAGGCGATTAAATGCAGCCTCAAGCTCAGGGGTGATCCACGTGCCTTCCGCGCCTTGCTCATGAATGTCTGCGCAAGCTGCGATAACCTGCGAAAAGTCGCTATTGAGTGTCACTTGTAGTTCGGTGCGTTGCCGAAATCGCTTCATTGAGCGGCTTTCATGCATACTTTCAGGGGTGAATACGGCGCGCGGATCGGGGCTCCACCATAACGGCGGTGTATCGTCGGAAAACCAAGGGAAAATGCCATTACGGTAGGCGTTAATAAGGCGATCGGGATGTAGGTCACCACCGATCGCCAGTAAACCATTAGGATCACGCAACGCCAACTCTGGTCGCGGAAAGCTATGGTCGTTCGCGGTTAAGCGAAACACCTAAATGCTGTCGCTTAGGCTTTGGTTAAAGCGTCAAGGTAACGCTCGGCATCGAGAGCGGCCATGCAGCCGGTGCCCGCTGACGTTATCGCTTGACGGTAAACATGGTCCATTACGTCGCCCGCGGCAAATACGCCAGGCACACTGGTTGCCGTGGCATTACCGTTGAGCCCAGACTGAACCACGATATAGCCGTCTTGCATTTCTAACTGGTCGGCAAAAATACCGGTGTTTGGCTGATGGCCGATGGCAATAAAGCAGCCCATAACCTCAAGCTCAGAAAAACTACCGTTTTGCGTATCTTTAATGCGTACGCCGTTAACGCCAGCGTCATCGCCTAACACTTCATCGAGGGTTTTGTTTAGATGTAAAGTGACGTTGCCATTGGCTGCTTTATCCATTAACCGGTCGACCAGGATTTTCTCTGCTCGGAATTCTTCGCGGCGATGAATCACGTGTACTTCACTGGCGATATTCGCCAAGTAGAGCGCTTCTTCAACGGCCGTATTACCGCCACCGACCACGCAGACTTTTTGGTTACGATAGAAAAAGCCATCGCAGGTTGCACACGCAGAAACACCTTTACCCATGAAGGCTTCTTCAGAGTCTAAGCCTAAATATTTCGCCGATGCGCCCGTTGAGATAACAACAGAATCGGCGGTGTATTCGTGGCTATCGCCAAATAACCGGAATGGCTTGGTTGAGAAGTCGACCTTATTGATATGGTCAAAAACGATTTCCGTATTAAATTTTTCAGCATGTTGCTGCATGCGGACCATTAAATCAGGCCCGGTTAAACCTTCGGCGTCGCCCGGCCAGTTTTCAACGTCGGTCGTGGTGGTCAACTGACCCCCTTGCTGCATTCCGGTGACCATCACAGGGTCGAGGTTGGCTCGAGCGGCATAGACTGCTGCGGTATAACCAGCGGGGCCTGAACCAAGAATGAGAAGGCGGCAATGTTTGGCGTCTGCCATAATCAATGTACTCCGTTTGTCTTTAATTTAGTTTTTGTCATTTGTTCATACATAGGGGCGATTGTATGAATTACAACGGGCACAAACAAGAGACCCGCAAACAAAGTGCGGGTCTCAAAGGCTCGAAGAGGTGATATTAGCTGCGAATTGCTTCGGCAGGGTCTTGATAATCGAGGCCTAACTTCTCGCCTAGGTCGTCATGCACAGCTTTATAGGTGATTTTACCTTTGTGCATATTCAGGCCACGGCGTAAGTGTTCATTGTTTTCCATGGCCGCTAAACCGTGATTCGCAAGGGCAATACCAAAAGGCAGTGTCGCGTTGTTTAGGGCAATGGTTGAAGTGCGAGCTACGCCACCTGGCATGTTGGCAACACAATAGTGCACAACATCATCAACGACGTAAGTTGGTTCTTGGTGTGTGGTCGCTTTAGAGGTTTCGAAACAACCACCTTGGTCGATTGCAACGTCAACCACAACGCTACCAGGCTTCATGTTGGCCAAGTGCTTACGGGTGATCAGTTTAGGTGCTGCGGCACCTGGAATTAACACGGCACCGATGACTAAGTCAGCTTCGCGAGAGAATTTGTCAATGGCATCGACTGTCGAGTAAATGGTTTTAACGCGGCCTTGGAAAAGGTCGTCCAACTGGCGTAGGCGTGGTAATGAACGGTCAAGAATGGTGACTTCTGCGCCCAGGCCAACGGCCATTTTTGCTGCTTGCGTGCCAACAACGCCGCCACCGATAACCAATACCTTTCCAGGTTCAACGCCAGGAACGCCGCCTAAAAGAACGCCGCTACCGCCATTTACTTTTTCAAGGTTGTGCGCACCGGCTTGTACCGACATACGCCCGGCAACTTCGCTCATAGGTGCTAATAATGGCAAGCCGCCCGCTGCATCAGTTACGGTTTCATAAGCGATAGCGCTCACGCCTGCTTTCGCCAACAACTCAGTTTGCGTAGGATCGGGCGCCAAGTGCAAGTAGGTGTACAAGATCTGGCCTTCACGTAACTGCATACATTCGTTTGGCTGCGGTTCTTTTACCTTCACAATCATATCGGCTTTGGCGAAAATCTCGGCTGGGTCCGCAACGATGGTAGCTCCTGCGAGCTCATAATCTTCGTTGGTAAAACCGATTGCCGCACCACCGTTATTTTCCACCATTACATCGTGGCCATTGGCAACATACTCACGCACTGCAGCAGGCGTAAGACCAATACGGTATTCATGGTTTTTAATTTCTTTAGGTACACCAATTAACATGGACTGCTTCCCATCTAAGTTGTCGGTTAAACATATCAATTTACGGCGGCAATTATAGGCTAACTAGGGGGTTGGTTTCGTACTTTTTTTTAATGGTTTTTCCGTCTATAATGAAGCCAATTAAAGCAATTATAGTGAAAAACAATGTTTACAGCCGAAGAACCCGTTGGAATCACTATTGACAGAATCGATAGGAAAATATTGCGCTTGTTGCAGCATGAAGGGCGCTTGAGCAACGTTGCTATGGCCCGTCGGGTGGGGCTTAGCGCGACGGCTTGCAGTGAGCGCGTGCGCAAGTTAGAAAAAGAGGGTGTTATCGAGGGCTACCATGCGCGTATTAATGCGGCTAAATTAGGTGCAAGCCTCATGGTTTTCGTCGAAATCACCCTTACTCGTACGTCATCTGACGCTTTTGCTGAGTTTAGTGAGGCGGTGCGCAAAACGCCAGAGATCTTAGAGTGCCATTTAGTCGCGGGTGACTTTGATTTCCTGATTAAGGCGCGGGTACCTGACATGCCTTCGTATCGGAAACTATTAGGTGAAACCTTGTTGATGATGCCAGGGGTCAATGAATCGCGTACCTACGTGGTAATGGAAGAAATTAAAGACGACAACAAAGTTCTGATAAAAGGTTAGCAAAGACACGGTAAAACAGCTGAATCTATTGCGCTGACAAGCTACACTAGCAGAACAAATAAGAATAAACGCTAACAGGGAACAACAATGAGAGACATGGCAGTGGTGGCACAACAACCGCAGGTAACGTCATGAGCGGTGCACAACGCGTACTCGAAGTGGGGCTCATTTTATGTGGGGCTTTCGCTATTTTTCTGTTTCTGGCATTGGTCAGTTTTAACCCAGCGGATCCAAGTTGGTCGCAAACCGGTTATCAAGGCGCCATCGAAAACGCCGCCGGTGCGATAGGGGCGTGGTTTGCTGATGCATTGTTATTCTCGTTCGGTTTTGTTGCCTATGTGATCCCCTTTGGCTTAGCGGGGTTGGGCTATGTGATGTTCCGTCAGCCACACCGCTTGATTGAGCTCGATTACTTAGCGTTGGGCTTGCGCCTGATTGGCTTGATTTTGACGTTAGTGGGAGCCTCAGCTTTAGCGTCGTTAAATTTTTCTGAGTTGTACTCATTTTCAGCGGGTGGGGTCGTAGGTGACGTCATTAGTAGCTCGTTGTTGCCCTATTTCAATTTAATTGGCACCACCTTACTGCTATTAACCTTTCTGTGTACGGGGCTAACCTTGGTGACCGGGGTGTCATGGGTGTGGCTTGCCGATCAACTTGGCGAATGGACCATTCGTGGCACCCAGTGGCTCGTTCAGCAAAGCAAACATCTGCTAGCAACCCTGCGCAGCAAAAGCCAAGAAAAGGCCGAGCAACCACGCAAAGATAAAAAGAAACGTCGCAGAGTTAAAAGCAAACCGCAACCAACGAGTGATGATGAAAGTGTTGAGGCACTGTTTGAACGCCAAGAACCCGAACTGGACCTAGATATTACCCTCACCACCGACGATGCCGAGGCTGAACCTGATCTAGGCCTATTTGGTGCAGCGGAAAAGAAATCAATGAAAATAGCCCGCAACGAAACTTCAGAGCCCGACGCGCCCGAGCCGGAAGTGTCAGACTCTGTGGCTGAGGGCGGTGATGCTGCATCAGGTGCAGACGATAGCGAGGCCAAAGCGGTGCCGCTCGATCCTTTACCGTCGATTGCGCTGTTAGATAAACCGGCAAAAACTGGCGACCCACTGACACCCGCCGAGTTAGAGCAAATCAGCCAAACCGTAGAAGCGGTGCTGCAAGACTTTGGCGTCGAAGTAAAAGTCGCTAATGTGCAACCCGGGCCAGTTATTACAAGATTCGAGCTGGACCTCGCGCCCGGTGTAAAAGTTTCTAAGATCTCTAACCTCGATAAAGATATTGCGCGTTCATTGTCTGCCATCTCGGTGCGAGTGGTTGAAGTCATTCCTGGCAAATCGTATGTCGGCCTTGAATTGCCTAACAAAAGCCGTGAAACAGTATTCTTCAGTGATGTGATTAGTTGTGATGCGTTCCAACAGACCGCGTCGCCGTTGACGATGGTGCTTGGTAAGGGCATTTCAGGTCAGCCGGTGATTGTTGACCTGGCAAAAATGCCTCACTTGCTAGTGGCCGGTACGACCGGTTCTGGTAAGTCGGTCGGTGTGAACGTGATGATTTTGAGCCTGCTTTATAAGAGCACGCCTGAGCAAGTGCGGTTAATTATGATTGACCCGAAAATGCTCGAATTATCCGTCTATGAAGGTATTCCACACCTGCTGACAGAGGTGGTCACCGACATGAAGGACGCCGCCAATGCTCTGCGTTGGTGTGTGGGTGAAATGGAGCGTCGCTATAAATTAATGTCGGCCTTGGGAGTACGTAACTTAAAAGGTTATAACGCGAAGGTTGAAGAAGCCCAAGCCGCGGGCGAGCCGCTGCGTGATCCGTTATGGAAGCCGGGCGATTCGATGGATGAAATGCCACCGTTACTGGAAACCGTGCCAAGTATCGTGGTGGTGATTGATGAGTTTGCCGATATGATGATGATTGTCGGCAAAAAGGTGGAAGAACTGATTGCACGCATCGCGCAAAAAGCTCGGGCGGCAGGTATCCATTTGATTCTAGCAACCCAGCGCCCGTCAGTTGATGTTATCACTGGCTTAATTAAAGCCAACATTCCGACCCGTATTGCATTTCAGGTGCAATCAAAAATCGACTCCAGAACGATTCTTGATCAACCTGGTGCTGATCAGTTGTTAGGCCAAGGTGATATGCTTTACCTACCGCCTGGCAGCGGAGTGCCGACTCGTGTGCACGGTGCCTTTGTTGATGACCATGAAGTACATGCGGTGGTTGCTGATTGGAAGCGCCGCGGCAAGCCTAACTACCTAGAGGAAATCCTCAGCGGTGATCAAAGTGAGGAAGCATTGCTACCAGGCGAAAGTATGGGCGATGACGATGCCGAGAGTGACCCCCTGTATGATGAGGCTGTGGCATTTATTACCGAAACGCAACGGGTTTCGGTGTCGAGTGTACAGCGCAAATTCAGAATTGGTTACAATAGAGCCGCGCGTATTGTTGAACAAATGGAGCTCAGTGGTGTCGTTAGTAGTGCGTCTGGCAACGGCCAGCGCGAGGTGCTTGCACCACGCCCACCACGTGACTAAGGATTAGCAAAATGAACGCATTGAAAACGATGTTACAGGCGGCGAGCCTTGCCAGTGCTGCGAGCTTAGTGTTTATGCCAGTGGCATGGGCTGACGCGAAACAAGACCTGCAAGACCGCTTGGCGCCAATAAGCACCTTACAAGCAGACTTCGTACAACAGGTGATTGACCCGCAAGGTGAACTGGTACAAGAACTGCAAGGTGAATTAGCGTTAGCGCGGCCAAATAAATTCTTCTGGCAGAGCGATGCTCCCGATGAGCTGGTATTGATTGCCGACGGAACCAGCCTTTACTATTACGACCCGTTCGTGGAGCAGGTCACGATTAATGACCAACAGGCATCGAGCGCGCAAAGTCCATTTTTGTTATTGCTTGATGGTGAAGCAAATGCATGGGCTGATTACCAAGTATCGGCTGAAGCAAACAGTTATCAATTAAGCCCTGTGGCTGGAGCAGCGAGCCAACAACGGCTACAGATCAGTTTTGCCGATGATCAGTTAAACGCGCTTGTGCTTGATGATGGCCAGGGCCAATTAACCCGTATTGAGTTATCTAATGTTGTGATCAATACGGCCTTACCTGCCAGTACCTTCAAATTTGAGGTGCCTGCGGGGAGTGCGGTTGATGACCAACGTGGTGCAGTGGAGTAGAGCTAGCTTTGAGCAACCAGAGTTTTGATTTTGCCCCCGACTTTCGACCCTTAGCAGCGCGCATGCGTCCGCTAACTTTAGATGACTATGCAGGGCAGAGTCATTTATTGGGGCAGGGTAAGCCGTTGCGTGAGGCTATTTTGCAAGGGCAACTCCACTCGATGATCTTGTGGGGCCCGCCAGGCACCGGAAAAACCACCTTAGCTGAAATTATCGCGCGTACGGGCACCGCAGCATTGGAACGCATCAGCGCGGTTACCTCGGGGGTTAAAGACATTCGTGAGGCCATTGCCAAAGCGAAAAACAACCAGCAACAGGGCCAACGCACACTGTTGTTTGTCGATGAAGTGCACCGCTTTAATAAAAGCCAACAAGACGCCTTTCTGCCGCATATTGAAGATGGCACCATCATCTTTGTCGGCGCAACCACCGAAAATCCTGCCTTTGAATTAAATGGCGCACTGTTGTCGCGTGCCCGCGTCTATCGGCTCAAGTCATTAGCGGCGGACGACCTCAAGGGGTTGCTTGAGAAAGCCTTTAGCGACCATGAATTGGGCTTAGGCAAGCGCCAGTTACAAGTCACCAACGAAGCAAAAGATTATTTACTCGATATTGCCGGTGGCGATGCCCGCCGTTTACTCAACTCGATCGAGATCTGTGCTGATACGGTGAATGACGGCGCAACTATCGACCGACCGTTGGTGATTGAAGCGATTGGTGGGCGTCAAGCTGGCTTCGATAAGCAGGGCGACATCTATTACGACTTGCTATCGGCGTTACACAAATCGGTACGTGGTTCATCAGCCGACGGCGCGTTGTATTGGTACGCGCGCATTTTGCAAGGCGGTGGTGATCCTCTTATCGCCGCGCGACGGTTGCTAGCCTTAGCGTCGGAAGACATAGGTACGGCGGATCCACGCGCATTGCAATATGCCATCAACGCCTGGGACACATTTCACCGAGTAGGCCCTGCTGAGGGCGAGCGCGCGATTGCACAAGCGCTGGTCTATTGTGCGTTAGCGCCCAAAAGCAATGCCCTGTACCAAGCCTTTAATGCGGCAAAAAAACTGGCTGCAGAAGACCCCGATGCGCCGGTTCCGAATCATTTACGCAATGCGCCCACCAAAGTACATAAACAAGAAGGGTTTGGCGCTGACTACCGGTATGCCCACGATTTCCCGCAAGCGATTGTGCCTGGTGAACGTTACTTGCCGACGCGCTTGGGGCACCCTGACCTGTATCAACCAAGTGAACGAGGTCTCGAGAGACAGTTGAAGGCCAAACTTGATTGGTTGCGCGACAATGATAAACAAAGCCCCTGGCAGCGAGATGACGATGTTAGTTAATGGCTTTTATATTGCGTTAGGAGGCGCGCTTGGCGCACTCGCACGCTACGGAGTTACCTTAGCAAGCCTAGCTATTTTCGGTAGATCATTCCCTTTCGGCACACTTATCGTTAACATAGTAGGCTCTTTTTTATTGGCTATTTTATTCCTCGGACATCAACAAGGTGTAGTCACTGCACAAACATGGTTGTTGGTCGGAGTAGGAGTGCTTGGAGCATTCACCACGTTTTCAGCTTTTTCCCTTGATGTAGTGTTGTTACTACAAGCGGGAGAAACGCTTAAGGCACTAGCCTATGCCTGTTTAAATTTTGTCTGTTGTATCGCCGCAGTCGCCATTGTACTGGGGCTTAAAACTTATTTTTTATCGATTTGGAATTAGCATGTTAGACGCCAAGTTATTTCGTAGTGAACTCGCCGAAACCGCAGAACGCCTTGCCGTGACCCGTAATTTTCAGCTAGACGTTGCAAAATTAGAACAACTTGAACAGCAACGTAAAGACCTGCAAGTACGCACTGAAACTTTGCAGGCCGAGCGTAACTCCCGTTCTAAGGCCATTGGCAAAGCGAAAGCCCAAGGCGAAGATATTAAGCCATTGCTTGCTGCGGTCGATGATCTTGGACAGCAATTAGATCAAGCAAAAGCCGATTTAAGTGATGTTCAAAATCAACTGCACACTATTATTTCAGGTGTTCCGAACCTGCCAGATAGTGCCGTACCTTTAGGTAAAGACGAAGACGAAAATCAAGAAATTAGCCGTTGGGGTGAGCCCAAGGAATTCGATTTCGAACCGTTAGACCATGTTGATGTAGGCGAGAAGCTCGCCAAAGGTATGGACTTTGAACGCGGTGCTAAACTTGCAGGAGCTCGTTTTGTGGTACTGCAGGGTGGCATAGCGCAGCTACACCGTGCGTTGGCGCAGTTTATGTTGAACCTACATGTCAACGAGCATGGCTACACTGAGGCTTATGTGCCTTACTTAGTGAATCATGACACGCTCTACGGCACCGGCCAATTACCCAAGTTTGGTGAAGACTTATTCCATGTGCAGGGTGCAACGGAGCAACAAGTGCCGTTATCGCTAATTCCAACGGCGGAAGTACCGTTAACGAACTTATGGCGTGACGAGATTGCCGATGAAGAGCAATTACCATTGCAGTATGCAGCGCATACGCCGTGCTTTCGAAGCGAGGCCGGCTCTCATGGACGTGATACCCGAGGCCTTATTCGTCAGCATCAGTTCGACAAGGTTGAGCTGGTGTGGCTGGTCAAGCCAGAACATTCAATGGACACCCTTGAAACCCTTACCGAAAATGCTGAGCGGGTGCTGCAATTACTTGAGCTACCTTATCGTAAGGTACTGCTGTGTACCGGCGACATGGGCTTTGGCGCCTGTAAAACCTATGATTTAGAAGTGTGGTTACCGACGCAAAATACCTACCGGGAAATTAGCTCGTGCTCGAACATGGGTGACTTCCAGGCACGCCGTATGCAAGCGCGGTTCCGTCGTAAAGGTGCTAAAAAACCTGAACTCATGCACACGTTAAATGGCTCAGGTTTGGCCGTAGGTCGAGCATTAGTGGCGGTATTAGAAAACTATCAACAAGCCGATGGCTCGGTGACTATTCCAAAGGTGCTACAGCCGTACATGGGCGGCAAAACTGAATTAAAGGTCTAGATGCACTTGGCTGGTTTAGGCAGCCCGGCAATACGGGTTGCCTGCTTTGCCGGGCCTTTTGGAAACAGACGATACAAATAGATACTTTTTGCTTTGTCCGCGCCTAAGCGTTGTCCGATAGCTTTGACTAAGACTCGCATCGCCGGACTGGTGTCAAATTCTTGATAAAAGTCACGCACAAAGTGCACCACTTCCCAATGCGCATCGCTCAGTTCAATACCTTCAAGCTGCGCAATGTACACTGCTAGTTCCGGGCTCCATTCGTCAAAATTGGCCAAGTATTCATGCTTGTCAGTTGCGTACTGGCGGCCGTTGAAGTCAAACATTGGTGATTTTTATCCTAGCGTTAAGCGAAGTGGGTCACTAATTGTGATTGCAGGGTAAGCTCTACCCAACTGGCGTCATTCAGCTGCATCACAAAGGCAGGAAAGGGCGCATCGGTATAGCTGTCGAGGTGCTCGCGTAAGTGCTCAATCTCAGATTGCAGCGCATAGCAGGTGTACGGAAACTCAAGCAGCGCGTCGAGCTCTAGCCAGAGCTTCTGTAACGCCGCCTCAGTTAATAAAAGTATTACTTGCGAGGTCTGCGTTGCTTGTTGCAGCAAGGCTTTGTCATGAGCCGCTAAGGGCCATTGACGAACATAAAACACCGTCTGCTCAGTCACGGGGGTGTCAGCATCAAGCATTGTTTAAAACCTCATCACTTTAGTGCTTTGGCTAAGTGAGGCGAGTAGTTCTGCGCGACTGATAATACGGACGTCGCTAACAAAATCATCGCTACTCAAGCCGTGCTCAAGCAGATCTTCCTCAATCACCAAAGGTGCTGGGCAATCGTATAACCCTAATAAGCCATAGCGCTTTTGTAGCGAGCGCTGCTCGCGGGTTACGTCTTTGCCGCGTTGCAGTTGCGCAAGGGCGTCACCCAGTAAGACCAATTGCGGGTTTAGTTCTAAGCTTGCCAGTGCTAACAGCATATCTTGCCCGTGCCAGGTGGCTGTTGCGCTTGGTGCTTGAGTTTGCATGATAAAAGTTATCATTACTGCCCCTATTAAAATTGCACCAGCCGTTCGGCCTTGGCTACGGCGGCACTAAACTCAGTAAGTCCACCAAGCTTAAAGGCCGCATCGAGCTGTTCAGCTTGCAGCTGATAATCACTTTCCACCACGGTGCTACACACGACTAAATCGAAGCCATGCTCACGACTTAATTGAGCCCACTCGGCGGCAATGGGCGATAACTGTTGCTGACTATCAACACGCGCGTGGAGTACGCCTGCTTGGTAGAAAAAGACTTGCTGCAATTGGTGGCCTAACGCAAGCGCAGCCTGCGCGTATCGAAACGCTAACAGGCTGCGAGTTGAGCTTTTGGGCTCGTTTGAGGGTGCGGCATGCACCGCAATAACTAAATCAGTCACGGCAAATTAATCGTCGCCGCTAAAGGCCATTAGAATGTTCAGCAAGCTGACGAAGATGTTGTAGATAGAAACATACAGCGTCACAGTTGCTAACACGTAGTTGCGCTCACCGCCATGAATAATGGCACTGGTTTGCATCAAGATGGCGCCTGCTGAGAACAAGATAAACAAGCCTGAAAGCGCTAAGCCTAGCATCGGCATGTTTAAGAATAGGTTGGCGACAAATAACGCAATTAACACGAAGAAGCCTGCAACCATCATGCCACCTAAAAAGGACATGTCTTTCTTGGTGGTAAGTACATAGGCCGACAATGCAAAGAAAATTAATGCTGTGCCGCCAAGTGCGGTCATAATAATTTCAACGCCTTGCGGACCGATGGCACTGATCATGCCTAAGATAGGGCCTAAGGTGTAGCCCATGAAACCGGTCAATGCGAATACCGATAATAAGCCCATGCTGCTGTTTGCAGTTTTATGAACTAAAAACAATAAGCCATAAAAACCTACCAGCGTAATAATCAAGCCTGGACGTGGTAAGCCCATACTTGCTGACAAAAATGCAGTGAAGGCACTGAAAGCAAGTGTTAAGCCTAGTAACATATAGGTGTTACGTAGAACTTTGTTGGTCTGTAATACCGATTCGCCACGTTGTGTGGTTGACGCGTGAACTTGGTTGTTCATTTTCTTCTCCGATAAATAAATAACTGTGCTCAGTGTATCTCAAAAGTGGGGGTGAGTCGCAATGCTTTCAAGTGAATTTTGTTGCTAATTGTATAAAATGACAGCAAACGAACCAGAAGATTAAAATTTTTACTTTACAAGCGAGCTAGGGCTCTTTATCATTCGCTTCGTCTTGAGGCACACAGCCTTTCGACACCGGAGAGATGGCAGAGTTCGGTTGAATGCACCTGACTTGAAATCAGGCGTGGGTTCATACCCACCGGGGGTTCGAATCCCTCTCTCTCCGCCAAATTATCGAAAGCCCGCTAACGTGTTAGCGGGCTTTTTTGTTGCCCCCTTCCCGATCTGGTCTTACCTGTTTATACTAAGCTCAAATTCATCTGCAGAGATCCCTATGCAAAGTTTTGACGCTATTCTTCAACAAATTACCCCAGAGGCAGAACAAAGCCTGGACCTGCCGGAAGGCTGGGGCCAGGGGAGAGCGCTATTTGGTGGTATTACCGCCGCCATCGCCTGGCAACATGCCGCAGCAGGCGCAGCTTCTGATCAGCAGCTACGCTCGATGACGGTGTCTTTTGTGGCACCCGTACTGGCAGGCTCAGCCCAACTGAAGCGACGCATTTTACGCCGAGGTAAAAACGTGACTCAGGTGGCTGTCGATATCGTACAACAGGAAGCAGTGGTGTTGTCGGCGTTACTGAGCTACGGTCGCGCTCGACCGTCTGCCATACAAGTAACCGATACGCCAAATCCCGATGAAAAGTCATTAGCTCAGGGCCAACGCTTTCCTGAGGGCCCGTTAGTACCCGAGTTTACCCGGGCGTTCGATTACCGTGTAACGATTGGCGGCTTACCCTTTTGCGGCAGCAAGAGTCGCGAGTTCGGTGGCTATATGCGCTTCCGAGAGCTCGATGCCCCGATCACCGCCGGCCTTTTGCTAGGACTGGTCGATGCTTGGCCACCTGCCTTGCTGACGCATTTAACCGAGCTAACACCTGCGAGCTCGTTAACCTGGACCATTGAGTTTCCAACGACATTACCTCAGCGTTCTTCGCATGATTGGTGGCATTACGTTGCCACCATTGATTATGCCGCCGACGGTTATGGTCATACCCATGCCCATATTTGGGATGAAAGCGGCGAATTAGTCGCTATTAGTCGCCAGACTGTCACGGTTTTTGGCTGAACCTATTGCAGGGGTCAATTGACCCCTTTTTTGTAAGCAGCTAAGTAAATTAACAAATTTCTTCAATTTCATATTGCGCAATAGCTTAGGTCGGGGCATACCTTTCTTTGCACTAAAATTGGTTTAGTGCGGGGTCCGAACTTTTTCGGAACTATGGGATAAGGAAACTCACATGACACAGTTCATTGTGGCAGTCCCTTCGGAGCTTATTAGCCAGGGTATGACCAACGTCCTGGCGTCTATGGAATCGCAGTTTAATGTTGTCGCGATTGTGTTCAATCATCAGCAACTGCGTGAGGCGATTCAAGCTTCACCTTATGCAACCGTTATTCTAGGCACTAGCCTATGTGGTGACGGTACCATCGAAATCTGGCGTCGTTTACAGCGGCGCTACTGTGATATCCAGCTACTCTTGTGGGCCACACGCTTCCAAGATGTGTTAGATTTCCAGTGCAATGTCGAGCGAGTTGATGGCTTTCTTCTTGCCTCAGCGACCTTAGCGGAATTCCAGCAAGCTTGTATTTCGTTAAGCCGCGGTCGCATGTATGTCGCAGCAAGTGTGGCAGAGTATTTAGCGAAAAACCCAGCACGACAAAAACAAACCGAGCTATTAAGCTGCTTGAGTAAACGAGAGGTTCAAGTGGCGCAGATGATCGGGCAGGGCAAGCGGGTTGCAGAGATTTCTCGCTTACTTAACATCAGTAGTAAAACAGTAAATACCTTTCGTTACCGGATCTTTGATAAACTGCAGTTATCCGGTGACGTTGCCTTAACTCATTTGACCATACAAATGGGGCTCGTCGAAATTGAACCAAAGGTGCCTATTGTTTTAGATGAAGAAGTCGCAGGAGTTATTTGACGCAAAAGAGTTTTTGCGAAGTCTGACTCATCAGCCAGGCGTATACCGCATGTATGATGAGTCGGGCGATATTATTTATGTTGGCAAGGCGAAAGACCTACGCAAGCGTGTGAGCAGCTACTTTCGTGCTCAAGTAGATAGCCCTAAAACGCAAACGCTGGTTAAGCAAATTGCCAATATCGAGGTCACGGTTACCAATACCGAAGCTGAAGCACTGATCTTAGAAAATAATTTTATAAAAAAATATCGGCCGCGCTACAACGTCCTATTGCGCGACGATAAATCGTATCCCTATATCTTGGTCAGTGATCATCAACACCCACGCTTGGCGTTTCATCGCGGCACAAGGCGCGAGAAGGGCCGCTATTTTGGTCCATTTCCGAATGGCGTGGCGGTGCGTAATAGCTTGCGCTTGCTACAAAAATTATTCCCCGTGCGGCAATGTGACGATTCCTATTACCGTGCACGTAGCCGGCCGTGTCTGCAATATCAGTTAAAGCGTTGTCTGGCACCTTGTGTGAAAGGCTATTGCAGCGACGAGGAATATAACGAACAAGTAGAACTGGCAACCTCGTTCTTACAAGGCAAAAACCAAGAAGTGATTGATCGCTTGGTGAACAAAATGGAAGTCGCCAGTGGCGACCTCGAATTTGAACGCGCTGCGGGCTACCGTGATCAAATTGGCGCCTTGCGGCAAATTCAAGAGCGCAACGCAGTCACCGGTAATCAGCAAGAGCTGGATGTTATCGGTTATGCGCGTCAAGGTGGTATCGCCGCGGTGCATTTACTGTTTATTCGCGATGGCGCAGTGCAGGGCAGTCGTAGCTATTTTCCAAAGGTGCCGGCGCGCACCGAAGACAGTGAAGTACTACTGGCGTTTTTATTGCAATTTTACCTAAACGATCAAGTGGAACGGCGGTTACCTAAAGAGATTATTTTGCCCGAGCAAAATGACGCCACGGTGTTAGATCCTGAGCAAGAACTTGCGACATTAGAGCAAGCCTTAGCGCAACAGTTACGTATGACCCATAATGTGCGTGGTGAGCGTAAACAATACCAAGTATTGGCGCAAAAGAATGCGCTCAATGCGCTAGAGAGCAAGTCACATCAAGCCAGTACCATGATGATGCGCACGCAAGCTTTAGAGCAAGTGCTGGACTTTGGTCGCCCGATAACCCGCATGGAATGTTTCGATATTAGTCATACCATGGGGCAAGAGACCGTCGCATCCTGTGTGGTGTTTGATCAACAAGGGCCCAAAAAGAGTGACTACCGGCGTTACAATATTAAGGGAATTACCCCCGGTGACGATTATGCGGCCATGGCCCAAGCACTCAAGCGACGATTTGACCCAGTAAAAAATGCTAAAGTTGATGCCGCACCGATGCCAGATATTCTGTTTATTGACGGTGGTAAAGGCCAGCTAAGCCAAGCAGAAGACTACTTCGCTGATTGGGCGAGTAACGCCGACAAAGCGGCGCCATTGCTAATTGGGGTGGCCAAAGGAGAGTCGCGCAAGCCCGGTCTTGAGACCTTGATTCTGGCCGGCAGCCACGCCACTATTCCGCTAGCGGCGGATGCACCGGCGCTGCACTTAGTACAACATATCCGCGATGAATCTCATCGATTCGCCATTACCGGTCACCGGCAGCGCCGCGCAAAGGTACGACGTACCTCTCGGCTAGAAGATATTCCAGGCGTTGGCGCAAAGCGCAGACAACGTTTGCTACAAAATCTAGGTGGATTACAACAGGTAAAACAGGCTAGTATTGACCAACTCGCAGCAGTACCTGGTGTTAGCCGAGATCTGGCCGAAACCATTTACCACGCATTTCGTGACGAATAGAGGAACAACAGCTCGCATGTGGAATCTTCCCAACCTGCTCACCAGTTTTAGAATACTTTTAATACCGGTATTCCTTGGTATTTATTATTTACCAGGTAGCGATGCACATTTCTGGGCGGCATTTGTCTTCGCACTAGCCGCAATTACCGACGCCCTTGATGGTTATGTCGCACGTAAACTTAATCAATTTACCAAGTTCGGCGCATTTCTCGACCCAGTGGCCGATAAAGTGATGGTTGCAGCCTCGTTAGTGGTCGTCGTGCAGACTTATGCCGTGTGGTGGATCAGTATTCCTGCCTTAGCGATTATCAGCCGCGAGCTGGTGGTATCGGCGCTGCGGGAGTGGATGGCGCAAATCGGTCGCCAAGAACATGTTAAAGTTTCGAACCTCGGTAAAATCAAAACCACAGCGCAAATGGTGGCGATTGGCGGCTTGATATGGGAAGCCAATACCTTTGTGGTGGTGACTGCAACCATTCTGTTATACGTGGCTTTTGTTTTAACGTTGTGGTCGATGTGGGAATATTTGCGCGCCGCTTGGTCAGATTTAAGCCAAGTGGATTAAAAATGAGCAAACGAACAGGTTAATGGCAAAAAATCGTTGACCTTGCCGAAATAGGCAGTAGAATGCGTCGGCACTGGATGCGGGAATAGCTCAGCTGGTAGAGCACAACCTTGCCAAGGTTGGGGTCGCGAGTTCGAATCTCGTTTCCCGCTCCAAATTCGATGGCGGGATGGCAGAATGGCTATGCAGCGGATTGCAAATCCGTGGATCTCGGTTCGACTCCGGGTCCCGCCTCCATCGAATCGAATACCTCAGGTAATAGATGTGCCCGGGTGGTGAAATTGGTAGACACAAGGGATTTAAAATCCCTCGCTGGTAACAGCGTGCCGGTTCAAGTCCGGCCCCGGGCACCACTTCCTTAATATCATTTGTAAATTTTTCACGTTCATTCGTTAATCCCAAAATAAATCTAAGCTACTTAAGCCGGCCAACGCAATGTTCGAGCACTTCGGCTATTTTCGTCTACCTCTCCCCCAATCAGTTATTCCAAAACCTTGTTAATCCAGCTATTCTTCCGGGCGATCGGTCGCCTCGTGGCGGTACCATGGGACCCATAAGTAGAAAATCTAACAAGGAGGTCAATAACGACAAGTGCAAGTCAGTGTCAGCTAGAAAAACAACAACAGGGTTGAGGCAAGCAACAACGATTTGCTTTAACGACTTCCTATTAATAATTCCTATATTAAGGATCTAGTGTGGATTTTTTTGGTTATGTTTTTTCGCAACCTATTCAATTAGGGTTTGATATTGCCACATCATTAACGATTATTGGTTCACTAAGTTACTTTGTGTTCTCGATGCGGCGCAAGGCCAAAGAGGAGCGAATTCAGCGCTTCGATAAGCAAGTAAGAGCGGTTGCCGCTGATCAGCTCCGCGTATCTTTGGGTAAACTCAGCGACTTATTTATTGGCTCAGTGATCGAGTCTTCAGAGAGTTTCAAGCGGGCGTTTGGTTTGTCGTCGCAGAGCGACTTAGAACGTGAGACAAGACGGCTCCAAATGGAAGGGCAGACGGAGTTAAGTATCGAGCGTCTAGAAAGTGCCAATGATGCAATTGGTAAGTTCTATGAAGAGTTGCACAAGGAAAAATACAACATTATTCCGGTGATTGACTCGATTGAAGACAATTCCGAGTTGGTTGAGCAATTTAATGTTCAGTTATCAAAGATCAGTGAAGCTTTTAATAATCAAAATAACTCGACACGCGCGTTGCTGCATGAGCTAAGACAGTTAGCCGCAGACATTAAGGCGATGAATAACGAGCTTAATTGTGACACTTTCGAAGACTTCCATAAAAGAACCCAGGAAGAGGGTGTCTTCGACACGCTGATGGAGAAGGCGAGTCGTGTTTTTTATGATGACGACTACCTTTACTGGACGAAGACCTTTGTGTCTGATGGCAAAGAAAGCGGTTTTGAACACGCTGTTAGAAGCACCTCTTCATTGCGCGAAATGGATGAAGAAAATCGATCGATATTTATTCAGTCTTGCGCATTCTTAATTTCAAAGTTGCTTGAAAACAAAGAAAATATTTATGCTCAAGTTTTCTTCGAGGCTTCGCGAAAGCAGTCAGAGTCAAACAAAGCATGTAAAGATGTACTGATTAACTTGAGCGCGATATTGAAGTATTTATTGAAGTCGGATACCGATACAACGTCGTTGTTTGCGATTGTCGAGTGTTATAAAAACGAAAACTATTTCGACCTCGAGTCAGCTATCCGTTAAGCAAATCGTTGTCGTGGGGTGGCACTGGTCCGGTACATGTTGCTGGTAATGGCGACTTGAAACCGTCATGCAGTGCCACCATACTTGTATTAGTTTAGGTCAAAATTAGGTTCACAGTGTTTATTCGTCTGCTGTTATTGATCACAGTTTTTAGTGTCGGTACATCTTCGGCTGTAGCGCACGAACCTGTTGCTGAGAATGACTGCCAGACACTGGAAAATGTGAACCAAGCGGCACTTTATGTCGCCAACGATGAACATGACAGCGATGATAATGCCTGTTTAACAACGTCACCTGCGACAAGCCAGCCTGCAGTCGCTGTGTTCCATTCGTTAGTTTTAACAGCTCCGCGAGCCTCGCTCATACGCACAGCGGATGCTCGAGCACCCCCCAGCCTCACTTAATTTTCGTTCTTCATTTAGTTTTCAATTAACGATATTAAGGGGCTTATTATGTCCGAATTTCATAGTTTGGCGTGGAAAAACGCCGCTCACTCAGTACGCTTACCAACGGCGCCATCACTTACCACAGCGCAACTTGATTGGCACGCGCCCGCGCTTGAAGTGGTGGAAGACTTTACTCGTAACCCACCGTTAGTGATTAAAGGCTCTGGGCGTTTACCCGATGTCGAGCAGTGTTTTGACCGCTCTGCTGCACGCTATGCGTGTGTAGTGGATGAGTCAGCAACCGTTACCGGCGTGCTTATGGCGCGTGACCTGCATAGTCGCCACAGTGGCTCGTTATGTAGTTTGTTACAGTTACCTTGGAGCCAAATAGAGGCACGGTTTCTGATGCAACCACTGAACCGGATGCCTATGTTGACACGTAACCAATTGGACCATGCTCGCATTGGCGATATTTGCGCGACCATGCAAACCGCGGGACGTGATTTTGTAATGGTCACCGAAAACGACACCGTGATGGGCTGTATTGCGTCGTTGAAAATATTAGAGCGAACCGGGGAATCGGTTCGTTTGTATCCGAAAGCCACCAGTTTTGCCGATGTATTCAATGCGTTGAAACATCCCGAGATAAGTGACGGTTAGTCTTGTTGCAACGCCCACAGCCCTGTACATTAGGTAAAGCTAAACTGATCCTGAGGTAGTGATATGACTGAAAATCCATGGATGAATAGTGGAACCTTGCTTATTGTTGCGCAGTGGCTGCTGGGCTTGTTTGTATTACTTCTAATCGGC
The DNA here is from genome assembly GCF_902806985.1 of Pseudidiomarina piscicola. GTDB lineage: Bacteria > Pseudomonadota > Gammaproteobacteria > Enterobacterales > Alteromonadaceae > Pseudidiomarina > Pseudidiomarina piscicola. The sequence goes on along the minus strand of NZ_CADCXY010000001.1, from coordinate 561,531 downwards.
GGGATCATCTCGGTGGTGGTGATGTACATCATCGATCGAACGCAAACCAAACATACGATTCGCCGCAACTTTCCGGTGATGGGGCGTTTCCGTTATCTATTCGAGAGTTTAGGTGAATTTTTTCGGCAGTACTTCTTCGCCATGGATCGAGAAGAAATGCCATTTAATCGTGCGCAACGTAGCTGGGTGTACCGAGCGGCTAAAAATGCCGATCGAAACTTGGCATTTGGCTCAACCCGCGATCTTACTAAAACCGGGACCATTATTTTCGCCAATGCGCCGTACCCACGCCTAACCGAAGAAAAAACCCAGCCGGAACCGGTCGAGATCGGTCCTTATTGCAAGCAACCCTATGCCCCTGTGTCGTATTTTCATATTTCAGGGATGAGCTATGGTGCGTTGTCTCCCGTGGCTGTACAGGCCTTATCACGAGGCGCAAAAATTGCCGGTTGCTGGATGAATACGGGTGAGGGCGGGCTTAGTCCGTATCATCTTGAAGGTGGCGCTGACATTGTTTTTCAAATTGGTACCGCGAAATATGGTGTACGTACCAAAGACGGCGGTTTAAACGAAATGCGCCTGCAGGAGTTGGGCGAAAACAAACTAATAAAAATGTTTGAGCTTAAGCTAAGCCAGGGTGCTAAGCCTGGTAAAGGTGGCATTTTGCCAGGCCTGAAAGTGAATAAAGAAATTGCGGAAATCCGGGGGATTCCAGAAGGAGAAGACTCCATTAGCCCGAATCGTCATCCAGAAATTAAATGCGATGACGATCTGCTCGATATGATTGAAAAAATTCGTAGCATTACTGGAAAACCCACAGGCATTAAGTTTGTGATGGGCGATCCTGACTGGATAGATGAGCTGATCGATTGTATTAAGAAGCGCGGTGAAGAGTATGCACCTGATTTTATTACGCTCGACAGCGCTGATGGCGGTACCGGCTCAGCACCGCAGCCACTGATGGACTATGTCGGCTTAAAGCTCACTGAGAGCCTACCTATTTTGATTGATAAGTTAAGGGCTGCAGGGCTTAAAGACCGGATTCGAATTATCGCGTCGGGAAAAATGATATCGCCTTCAGATGTAGCTTGGGCAATAGCCATGGGCGCCGATTTTATTGTTTCAGCGCGTGGCTTTATGTTTTCGATTGGCTGTATTCAAGCGATGCAATGCAATAAAAATACCTGTCCTACAGGTGTCACAACCCATGATAAGAAATTACAAAAAGGCCTGAACCCGAAAGATAAATGTGAGCGGGTGGCAAACTATCATAAATATCTTGAGTACGGCGTGAATATTATCGCCCACTCGTGCGGAGTGTCGGATCCACGACAACTCAACCGGCGTCATGCACGTATTATTCAAGCAACGGGTGAGAGTGTCAGTCTGGCTGAACGCTATCCGCCACAAGCGCCCAGGTAACAAGCTCACGCCATGTTTAAGCAGTATTTTCGGTTGCTGTGCCGGCATCCAAGGTTTTTGGCGTTTGGTTTTCTAGCGACCTTCTTTTCCAGCTTCGGGCAAACCTTTTTATTAGGTTTGTTTACCGATGCATTTCGCTCTGCGCATTCATTAACCCATGGCGAGTATGGCGCGGTTTATGCGGCAGCGACCTTTGTAGGTGGATTGCTGCTGATGCGCGTAGGCAAGCAACTGGATAAAGTTAGCTTGGCCAAGTTTACCAGTTTCACTTTTTGCGGTATCGCGCTTTCGGCATTATTGATCACTTGGTCAGCGCATTTGGCGGCTCTGGTGCTGGGGTTGGCTGGGCTAAGGTTGTTTGGGCAAGGCTTTATGGGCCACATCGCGATGACCAGTATGGGGCGTTACTTTACCAACCAAAGAGGTAAAGCGGTGGCCTTTGCCGGTATGGGCTTCCCCCTTGGCGAATTGCTGTTACCGGTGGTGTCAGTGGCGCTTGTTGCAAGTTTTAATTGGCAGCACACATGGTGGCTGTTCGCGCTGTTCTTAGTCATGGCGTTGCCCTTGATGCTATGGCTGCAACTAGCGAAACCCGAGCTAGACGAGGAGCCTGCCTCGGCGTCTGAAACGTCGGCGTTAGAGGTTGTGGTGCGACAACGCGATCTACTGCGACAGGCTAAGTTCTGGACGGTTTTACCAGCTTTGCTAGGGCTTCCATTTGTGGTCACGGCGCTATTGTTGAATCAAATGTGGCTGGCAGAGCAACATGCTTGGTCTGTGGCCGCCACCGCCAGCGCAATTATGATTTTTTCATTGAGTCGGGTGACCGTTTCGGTGTTTGCCGGCGATTGGATTGATCGCCTGGGGTCACGTCAGTTTATTGGGTTGAATATTGTCCCAGTAAGTTTGGGGACGCTTATTTTAGCCGGAGACTTTGGCGTTTGGGCTTGGTGGCTGTTCCTTGGCTTAGCCGGCGTAAGTGCAGGCATTAACTCGGCGTTATCTGGAACCTTATGGGCGGAACTTTACGGAACTAAGTACCTGGCAACAGTTCGCGCCCTAGTGCACGCAATGATGGTTTTTTCGACAGCCTTGGCACCTTTCATTATGGGCATGCTGATTGATAGTGGCTGGTCGGCCTCGGCGATTCTTTTGGTGTTTTGCCTTATACTCGTTGCGGCTTGGCTCAATGCGCGTCGTCTTCCTAAGTAGTGGCCGTTAGGCTTTGTTGGATACGATTACTCAGCCACTTGCTAAAGGCAACGACAGCAACTGGATGACGCTCACGGGCTTTTAAGCAGTAATAAACGGCTGACTTGCTCTTTACACTGCTTTTTGCATGCAGTGTCCACTGTGCAAATTGTGGGTGCTGGGCATAGAGGGTATTGATCAAGCTTAAACCTGGAAAACTATTCAGCAAATCGAGCCCGATACTGGCTTTGGGCACACTTAACAACGGATACGCCTGACTGAGTTTTTGCTGTTGTTTTACAAAGGTTTGCCACACTGAGCTGGCTGGGTTGGCATACCAGTGCCCCGGTATGGCGGGGGCAGCTGCCGAGGTGGTCATCGACGGCGAGCTAATGGGGCAGTAATGCGGTTGGTATAAAAGTTCTTGCTGTAAACTGCGATCTTTCAATTTACCTGCCACTAACGCAATATCAATTTGCCCATGCTGTAAACGCTGGGTAAGCTCTGCAGCTTGTAAGTCTTGCTCATCTTCTGGATAGGTATCTAATTGCACGCGAATGTGTGGATAGATCGCCGAGAAGTCGGCCAGCCGTGATGCCAACCACCAACGCAAAAAGGTATCGGGGACCAGAACCCGCAATGTGGTAAGCTCTTCATCGCCACAGCTGCGAGCTTGTTCCACGCTTTGCTCGAGCTGTCGAAAGAGATTTAGTAAAGTGGGGGCCAGCAGTTCTCCAGCGGGCGTTAACGCATGAACGCGGTTGTCGCGATGAAAGAGCGGGGTGCCGAGTTGTTGCTCTAAGGTTTGAATATGCCTTGTGATAGCCGATTGTGACAGCTCCAGCTGCTGCGCAGCATGCTTAAACGAGGGTGCATTAGCGGCAACGGCAAACACACGCAGGGCATTCAGCGAGTAATTTTTTAAGCTCAAAACTGTCACCTTTAGGTCGTTTCTGGTTTGCTAATAAGTAAATCTGTATTGCATAAATTTAAACATAAAAGAGTTCCTAAGCAATGTATTTACGCGAATTTATCGAAATCGCCATTTTGCATTTTTTGGCGGTCGCCTCGCCCGGGCCCGACTTTGCGGTCACCGCACGCTATAGCCTCGCCTATGGTCGGCGTATTGGCCGTTGGGTGGCGGTAGGCATTGGTACGGGTATCTTGGTTCATGTCGCTTATTCACTGTTAGGTGTCACCTTGATTATTCACCGCTATCAGTGGGTGTATGCCACACTATTGTTGTTAGGCGCCTTATATTTAGGCTGGATAGGCAGCCAAGCTATTCGGGCTCGGCCGCGCGCAGAGCAACCGAATGCTGCAGCTGCCGCGGGCGAATTATCACGGCTTAAAGGGTTCCGGATCGGCTTTATTACCAATGGCCTAAATGTTAAAGCCACACTGTTTTTCATGGCCCTATTTACCGCTGTCATTAACCCAGCAACGCCTACGTTGATTAAAGTGGGTTATGGTTTTTACCTTGCAGTGGCGACGGGTCTTTGGTTTGTCCTGTTGGCCACCTTATTAACGATTCCGGCGTTTTACCAACGCATTTGGGCTTATGGTCACTGGCTGGATCGGGTTATGGGCGTCTTTTTAATCGTGTTATGTGGCAAACTAATAATTGATTGGTTTGCGGTAATTCAAGTTCTTCTAAACGGCTGATGATGCTATCATTGCCCGCGTTATAGTTAGCTTCCGATAGAGATTTTTATGCAGTTATTTGTAAACGATCTGACCGTTATTGATTTTTCTTATTTGTGCCCTGAACGAGGAATCGTTGGGGAGAGTTGGATCGTGGATATCGTACTCGATGGTAGTTTAAATGAGCAATCAATGGTGCTCGACTTTGGTCTAGTGAAAAAGCAAATCAAGCGCATTATCGATGATGCGGTCGACCACAAGCTAGCGGTACCTGCCAATCACAGCTACACCGTGGTTACACATGACGAAAGCGATAGCAGCTATTGGGTCGATTTCATGCGCCCGGAAAATGCTTCGATTCATCTCTTCTGTCCGTCAGATGCCTTTGCTTTTATTGATGCAGAGCGGGTTACCATGGCATCGGTGATGGGCTACTTACGAGCGGTGATAAAACGCGAGCTACCAGTGAATGTTGCCGGGCTTACGGTTGAACTGCGTGAAGAAGTCATTGATGGTGCGTTTTACCACTACACTCATGGGCTGAAAAAACACGACGGTAACTGCCAGCGTATTGCCCATGGGCATCGTTCACGTATTCAAATTGCCTTAGATAATTCGCGTTCCGAGCAGCTAGAGCAGTTATGGGCTGAACGTTGGCGCGATATTTATTTAGGCTCAGCAGAAGATGTTCTAGAGCTTAGCGATTTACAACGCTCGGAAGCTGCTCAGAAATGCACTGCCACAACTCACATCGGTTACGGTTACGATGCCGATCAAGGTCGTTTTGAGTTGATGGTTCCGCGTGCTGAAAATTACGTTATTGCAACCGACTCAACGGTCGAGTGTATTGCTGATTACCTTGCACATGCCATCGCTAATGAAACCTCAAACGACCAAAAAGTAACAGTGCGTGCTTATGAAGGTGTGGGGAAGGGAGCGATTGGTTATGCTTAAAAAAGTCACGACACAATTGGCATTACTTGGCGCGCTAGTGTGCTGGCTTGCCTTAGTAGCAGCGCCAAAGGCTTTGGCGCTACCAACTGACACAAAGGCTGAGGCCTCGGTTATTGAACTTACAGGGGCGAGAACCTCTGGCGCACTAATGATGGGTAAAACATCACCGGAGAATCAAGTGGCGCTGAATGGCGAGAACTTGGTCGTTTCCGAGCAAGGCATTGTGGTGTTCGGCTTTGACCGCGATAGTCGCGGCACACAACAACTGACGATCACGCAAGCCAACGGTGAGGTGGTCACCGAAACCATTGAATTAGAACCGCGCCAGTATCAAATCGATCGGGTGGAAGGTGTGCCACAGCGCACCGTGACCCCAGATCCTAAGCAAGTTGCACGTGCGCGAAAAGAAGCGGCTGCTGTTTGGCAGGCGCGCCAGACCTTTAGCCAACGTCATGACTTTATGACGCCTGTTATTGAACCGGCGCAAGGCCGCATTAGCGGGGTTTACGGTAGTCAGCGGATCTTCAATGGCGAGCCACGGAATCCACATTTTGGTCTAGATGTTGCAGCCCCAACTGGAACCCCAGTGAAAGTGGTGTGGCCAGGCCGCGTGGTATTTGCCGACGACGACCTGTTCTATTCCGGTGGTACCATAATTGTTGAACATGGCCACGGTATTACTACGACTTATATTCACCTAAGTCGGGTCGATGTAACGCCAGGCGAGCAGCTCGCACAGGGTGATGTGATCGGTGCCATTGGTGCAACGGGAAGGGCAACGGGGCCGCATCTTGATTGGCGCGTCAACTGGCGTAACCTAAGACTTGACCCAGCATTGGTGTTAGAGCACTTCTAAATTAAAGCTTAAGCCAATTTTGTGCGCGTTGCGGTTCAGCCACTGTCAGCACAAAATTGGTTTGCTTAGGCGCTTGCCAGCGCAACTCTAGAGCTAACAGTTGGTCGCGTCTAAAGGCATGAACCGTCACCCGATCGCCAGGTTGATAACGACTAAAGATTTCACGCATTGAGCTATCGGTCGCTTGTAAGTTATCGATAGCAATGATGCGGTCTTGCGCACTTAGCCCCGCTTCATGAGCAGCTTCATCAGCATACACTACTTGTACCTCTAGCCCAGCACTGGATGCCTTTAACTTCGCTCCAAGCGCTACGGGCAGTGGCTCGCTAGCTACCTTGCCGGCAATAGAACTATCGTCCTGTGGTGCTGAGCGTTCTATGGTAATACCCACATGCTGCAACAATGACTCAACGGGAAGGTCTTCTGTCGTGTTGACCGCACGGTCGATAAAAGCACCTACGTGAAGCTGATAGTGCTCGGCAAGAAATTCGCTAAAGCTGGTTTCAGAAGTGCCGCGAAGATCGCGCCCAAACGCTGCCCAATACTTCGCCATCACCTGTGCTAACGATAACTCGTTACGCGTTTCTTGCCGGATCATTAGGTCGAGACACAGCGCGATCAGCGCGCCTTTTGCGTAATAGCTCACAATGGCATTAGGGGCATTTTCGTCTTGCTTATAGAAGCGGTTCCAGGCTTGCAGGCTCGAGTCACCGACGGTTTGACGATCGACACCACTACCACGATAAACCCGAGCTAAGGTCATACCGAGCAATTCTAAATAGGTTTTTGCATCAATCAGGCCAGCTTGATGCACAATGTAGTCATCAAAATAGGAGGTAATACCTTCGTAGAACCAAAGCTGACGTGTGTAGTTCTCACTGTCCAGTTGATAGGGAAGAAACTCTCGTGGTTTGAGGGTTTTGATGTTCCAACTATGAAAGTATTCATGGCTGCAAAGGCTAAGAAAAGTGCGATAGTTCGCATCAATTGCCGCAGGGCTATTCGGGCTTACCAGATCCTTACGACTGCACACTAGCGCCGTTGAGTTACGATGCTCAAGCCCACCAAAACCGCTACCAACAACAATGGTCAAAAATAAGTAGTTGTCGAAGGGCACCTGTTTATCAAAGAGATTGATTTGATGCTCACAAATACGAGCTAGGTCGCCACAAATTCGCTGCGCATCGGCAAAATTACGGCCCGCGGTAACAAAAGAGTGCTTGATTCCGCCAGCAATAAACTCATGAATATCGAGCTCGCCCAGTAGCAATGGATAGTCGATCAGGGCCTCGTAGTTAGGCGCTTCAAATTGCCCCGCGGCAAAGGCCTCTCCACTTTGTCGAGGCATGCCCGTAGCAACATGCCAGTGCTGCAGTTCAACTGGTAGCGCGAGCGTCAATCTGTGAGGTTGTTCAGTGTAGCCGCTTACCGCTAGACACAAACTACTGTTATTGAAAAAGCCGAAGAATTGATCGAGGTAGGCACTACGTACCGAAAGGTCAAACGCGTACACTTGGTAGTAAACTTCGATGGCATGGTCCGTGGCCTCAACCTGCCAGGTTTGCTTATCGGTGGCGGTCACATTAAGAGACTGGCCATTAGCTTGCGCGCGCAAATCCAGAATATTGCGGGCAAAATCGCGGATCATATAGCTACCTGGAATCCATGCTGGCAGCTTGAGTTCAACCTGTTGCCGCTCTTGTGCGGGTATCTTGAGAGTTACGGAAAATTGATGGCCGTTTGGGTCTAACGGGCTAATTTCGTAGTGCAGCACAGTTACCTCGCAGGTTTTAGCTCTAATAATCGAAAATAGTAACACGCAGGAGACACGCTATACAGTGGGTTGGTTGCGACAAATGAACCGACAGTTGCTGAAACTCTAGGTATAATCGTAAGTTGGTAGACAAATTAACGATGATGAGTTTTATGTTAGGACGCTGGAAAGCATTATTAGACGATCGGAACCGTTTCTTCTGGGTGCTACAGGCCGCCGGGTGGTTCGGTTATGCCTTAGTGAGTTACATCGGCTCGCTGATGCACGAAATGCGCGATATTTATGTGTTAATTATCGTACTAGGGGCCTATGCCGGCTTTCTTTTGACGGTGCCGTTACGCTATCTGTATCGCCGTATTTGGGATAGTAAGCCATGGTTGCTGGTGCTAATTGCGTTGGCTGCGGCTTATGTGAGCGCAAGCATTTGGGCTGTGATTGATAACACCACCTACTGGGAAATCTATAAATTTGGTTTCCGCCCAGAGAGCAACTGGTTTTACTTCAAAAACACCACCGCCAAGTTCTACATTATGTTGAGCTGGAGTGGTTTGTATTTCGGTATAAAGTACTATCAGATGCTTCAAGACGAGAAGCAAAAAGCCCTAATGGCGACCTCGATGGCGCACCAAGCCCAGTTAAAGATGTTGCGTTACCAGTTGAATCCGCACTTTTTGTTTAACACGCTAAATGCGATATCAACGCTTATTCTTATTAAAGAGAATGAACTGGCGAATCGGATGATGACGAAACTTAGTTCATTTTTACGTTTCTCACTTGATAACGAGCCAATTAAAAAGATCCCGCTAGCACGTGAAGTTGAAGCCTTGATGTTGTACTTAGATATTGAAAAGGTGCGCTTCGATGAGCGGTTAAAGGTGACTATCGAGCTCGATGACGATGCTGAGCATGCGCTGGTTCCAAGTTTGTTTTTACAACCGTTAATTGAAAATTCCATCAAGTATGCCATCGCGAAAATGGAAGAGGGCGGTGAAATTAATGTACAAGCCAAGCGTGAGCACGAAGAGTTAGTGGTGATCATCGCGGACAATGGGCCAGGCACCAAACAGCCACCGGCAGATCTAGTCAACAAAGGTGGTGTTGGCCTCGCAAATACACGTGATCGCTTGCAGGCCTTGTATGGTAAGCGTTACTCATTTACATTAACAGCTAATGAACCCAGTGGTATGCGTGTAGAGATCCGCATCCCCTTCGAACAGGTTGATGCTTAATGACTAGCAAAATTCGTACCCTTATCGTTGATGACGAGTCCCTTGCGCGACGCGGGCTAACTGTGCGATTGCAAGAGTTCCCACAGGTTGAGCTACTTGACGAATGTCAAAATGCCCGCCAGGCATTAGACAAAATGGTTGAGCTTAAACCTGACCTGGTGTTTCTTGATATTCAAATGCCAGGTATGAATGGCTTTGAATTACTCAGAGAAGTGAAAGCGAGAGGCTTGGAATTACCGGTCGTGGTATTTGTCACCGCTTATGACCAATACGCAATTAAAGCCTTCGAAGTGCGCGCCATCGACTACTTATTGAAGCCAGTAGATCATGATCGATTACAGCAAACGCTCACTCGGGTTGAAAAAAATCTTGCTGAACGTGAACGCGAACAGCAACAGCAACGTATGCTTAATTTATTAGCCGATGCAACGGGTGAAGATTGCGAAGCTATTTTGCGTAAGCTTGCGGAAAATCAAGATATGGGTACCGCGCGCTATCCCGAACACATTGCCATTAAAGAAAGCGGTGAAATAACGCGCGTCGCAATTAATGCCATCGAGTGGGTGGATGCCGCAGGCGATTACATGTGTATTCACGCTAACAATGAAACACATATTCTGCGCCGCACCATGAAAGAACTTGAAGACGAGTTGAATCCGAATAGGTTTCAACGAATCCACCGTTCAGCCATTGTTAACCTTGAACAAATTGAGAAGCTTTGCAGTCGTCAAAATGGCGAATATCACATTATTTTGAAAAACGGCAAAGAACTGAAAGTAAGTCGTAGCTACAAAGAACGTATCAAACGGTTGATATTAACGACCTAAAACGCTTTAAAACACCACTAAGCCCGAGGAGCGAACTAACAATGCTGACGCAATTAGTACGACGAGTTTGCTTACTTCTGTTGGTGATTGTTTTAGGTGGATGTTCCGCACAGTTTGGTTATCGTTTTGCTGATACCTATGTCGAATGGCAATTGGCAAAATATGTCGATCTGTCGGGCTCGCTCGAAGATAACGTTGATAGAAGTATTGACGAACTTCATCAGTGGCATGCGCAAACTCAGTTACCACGTTATCGCGATTTACTGGTAGAGCTAATCGAAGGTATCGACACCGATACCTTGACGGTCAAGCAAGTGGTCGGTTTATCTGAACAGGCCTATGGGTTTTGGACGACCATTCGAAATCAGCTCGAACCTTACGCGTTAACCTATCTACCGCAACTTACCCCAGAACAACGTCAGCAGTTGCTCGAAAACTTACGCGAACGTTTGCAAGAAGAGCGCGAGGACTATCAAGAACGTGACCCTGAAGATGCCAAAAAAGAGCGTTTAGATAAGTTATTTGACCGCGCGAAAGAGTGGTTGGGGCCGTTACAGAAAGAGCAGAGAACTTTATTGCGCCGTTGGTTAGAGCAGCGAGGGAGTTCACGTGAACAGTGGCTGGCGTATCAACAACGTTGGTTAGAGTTGTTCGCGGCAACACTGAATAACCCCGAAGCCGCCGACTATGCTGAGCAAATGAGTCTGCTAATCACACAGCCAGAGCAGCTGCGTAGCGATGAACTAAATCGAATGGTGGCGGCAAATACCCTGTTAACCCAACAATTAAGTGTTGATATCTATTCAACGCTTACCAACGGACAAAAGCAGCACTTACGCAATAAGCTCGAGGGCTATCGAAAGACTCTCGATAGCCTCATAGAGAACTTTGCTACTTCACCTCAATAATTTTACAAGTATTGGTCGAGCCCACTGTTTCCATGACATCACCGTAGGTCATTACCACCAGATCACCGGCGTGAATATGCCCCTGAGCTTTAATCACTGCGATAGCATTGTGACCAAGTTCATCGGTGCGACTTTGGGTGGAATCAAAGTCGACCGGATAGACGCCACGATAAAGCGCACAACGGTTACGGGTATCTTGGTGACGCGATAGGGAGAATATCGGCAAAATAGTGTGAATACGCGACATCAGCTTGGCGGTCGAGCCCGACTCGGTTAAGGCAATGATAGCTTTCACGCCATCTAAGTGGGTTGCAGCGTACATCGAGGTGATGGCCGTTGCCTCTTGGATATTGGTGAAGGTTTCTTCCAGTTCACTGTTGTCGAGTCGTGCTGCCGGATGCGTCTCTGCACCGAGGCAGATTTCCGCCATGGCCTGTACGGTCGCCACCGGGAAATTACCTGCAGCTGTTTCGGCCGACAACATGACCGCATCGGTGCCATCAATGACGGCGTTCGCTACGTCCATCACTTCTGCGCGCGTTGGCATCGGGTTTTCGATCATCGACTCCATCATTTGGGTGGCAGTGATCACAACCTTGTTAAGCTGGCGAGCGCGGGAAATAATTTTTTTCTGTTTACCGACTAACTGGGCATCGCCGATTTCAACTCCAAGGTCACCGCGCGCAACCATCACAGCTTCAGAGGCACGAATAATTTCGTCCAAGGCTTGGTCGGATGCCACAGCTTCTGCCCGTTCAATTTTGGCGCACAACATACCACTGCCATTTGCGGCTCGTAGTAAACGGCGTGCTTCATGCATATCTTCGGCACAACGGGGAAACGATACGGCAAGGTAATCAACGCCAAGCTTAGCTGCGAGCTTGATGTCTTCGTGGTCTTTGTCGGTGAGTGCGCCAGCTGATAGGCCGCCACCGAGACGGTTAATACCTTTATTGTTCGATAAAGTGCCACCGATGGTCACAAAGGTATAAACCTTGCTGTCTTTAACTTCTTGTACCTGAAGACGCACGCGACCGTCATCTAACAGTAAGATATCTCCGGCACTGACATCCTGTGGTAGCTGTTTATAGTCAATTCCGACACTTTTTTGGTCACCAGCAGTTGCATCGAGCGCTGCATCAAGAACAAAGTTATCACCTTGTTCGAGGGTGATAGGGCCATTGGCAAACTTGGCAATACGAATTTTGGGGCCTTGCAGGTCGCCAAGAATTGCGACGTGCGTTCCTAAGCGCTGACAGATGTCACGAACCATACTGGCTCGTTGTTCATGATCTTCAGGTTTGCCATGCGAAAAGTTAAGCCGAACAACGTTAGCGCCGGCTTTTATCAGCGCTTCTAAGACTTCTAGATCGTCCGTAGCAGGACCTAAAGTGGTAACAATTTTAGTACGACGTAACATGTTGAACTCCTCGCAGCGCAAACCATTTTTTAGGGGGCAAATGATACCACGATCCGACTTTGGTTACAGAGTTTCTGGCACTTAAGCGGGGTTTTCAGTACAATAGCGCGCACTTTTTGTTTATCTTCTTTTTCATTGCAACGTAAAGGTAATCGCATGAGTGATCAGCAGCAGGATATGACCCTTCAAAGCTGGCAAGAGCGCCAAGAGTTCGCCGAGTTAATGCAGCCATTAATTGGCCGTCTTTATCGTAACTACGGTGTTGAGATCTTGGTCTATGGCCGTTCTTTGTTAAATGTCGACACCATTAACATCATCAAGGCCCACCGTCTTATCCGTCGTCATGAAGGTGTGAAACTACGTTTACGTGAAAGCTTTCCTTTCATTGAGGCCCTAAGCAAAATGAAGCTTGCGCCAGCACGTGTCGATTTAGGCAAATTAGCGTTCAATTATTTGCATAAAGACGCAGGAAAGGGAGCCTCTGTCACAGATTACTTACATCGTGAATTGGTAGATATCGTTGATAAAGCTGACGAAATTCCAGCGCAAGATGTCGTACTTTACGGGTTTGGCCGCATTGGTCGTTTGCTTGCACGGCTTATGATCGAGCGAAACGGTAGCAATAACAAAATGCGTTTACGCGCAATTGTGGTGCGTGGTGGTCGCGAGGGTGACCTTGAAAAACGTGCCAGCCTGTTACGTCGTGACTCTATTCATGGCCCATTTAATGGTTCAATTACAGTTGACCATGAAAATTCCGCCATTCGTGCCAATGGTACTAGCATTAAAGTTATCTACTCTGATGGCCCCGACCAAGTTGATTACACGCAATACGGTATCAACGATGCTATTGTTATCGACAACACAGGTATCTGGAAAGATGAAGCGGGTCTTGGCTTGCACTTGAAGTCGAAAGGCGTGAAGAAAGTCTTGTTAACCGCACCTTCAAAAGGCGCGATTAAAAACGTTGTTTACGGTGTGAATCACACAGACATTTTAGCCGATGACATGATTGTCAGTGCGGCAAGCTGTACCACTAACGCAATTACCCCGGTACTGAAGGCGATCAATGATCAGTATGGCATCCGCAATGGTCACGTTGAAACAGTGCACTCGTACACCAACGATCAAAACCTGATTGATAACTACCACAAAGCCGAGCGCCGTGGTCGTTCAGCACCGTTGAACATGGTGTTGACGTCAACCGGTGCTGCGAAAGCTGTTGCGAAAGCGCTACCAGAATTAAGCGGTAAGCTTACCGGGAACGCAATTCGCGTGCCAACGCCAAATGTTTCCATGGCGATTATGAACTTGAATTTAGACAAAACAACCAGCAAAGACGAGCTCAATGCATTCTTACGTGAGCAAGCATTGCATTCAGATCTGCAAGCGCAAATCGATTTCACAGCATCAACAGAAATCGTTTCTAGTGACTTGGTAGGTTCGCGCTATGCAGGTGTGGTAGATTCACAAGCAACCATCGTTGAAGATGACCGTGCCGTACTTTATGTTTGGTACGACAACGAGTTCGGCTATAGTTGCCAAGTGGTTCGTGTTGCTGAGCAAATGGCAGGTCAGCAGCTTATGAATCTGCCAAAATAATAAAAAACTCTTTCTCAAAAGCGCCAATAGGCGCTTTTGTTTTGATGACAGCAAGACAATAGGGAAAATCTATGTTTATCACAGCTCAATTCGACAGCGGTAATATTGAAGTCGTAGATGCCAGCAATGAAGATGCAATTGAATTAAAGATTCGCAAAGATCACCAGTCAGACTTTTTCCAATGGTTCCACTTTAAACTTTATGGTGAAATTGGTACCGAACACGTAATGAACATCAGCAATGCCGGTGAATCTGCGTATCCAGCGGGTTGGAAAGACTACTCAGCGGTAGCTTCCTATGACCGTGAAACGTGGTTCCGCGTGCCGACCTCATTCGACGGTAAGCAACTGACCATTCGTCATACCTTAGAACAAGAAAGTGTTTATTTCGCTTATTTCACGCCGTATTCGTACGAGCGTCACCAAGATTTGATCCATTCAGCCCAGCAATCAAGCTTAGTCGAGCATGTATGGTTAGGCTCAACCCTTGATGGCCGTGACATGAACCTGCTAGTGGTAGGTGAGCCCGCAGAGCAAAAGCGCAAGATTTGGGTGACCGCACGGCAACATCCAGGCGAGAGTATGGCTGAATGGTTTATCGAAGGCTTGTTAAGCCGCTTACTAGATGATGAAGACGGTACCGCACGCAAGCTTTTGCAAGAAAACGTGTTTTATGTGGTACCTAACATGAACCCAGATGGCAGCGTACGTGGTCACCTGCGCACAAATGCAGTTGGCACCAATCTTAACCGCGAGTGGGCGGAGCCTTCGTTAGAAAAAAGCCCTGAGGTTTACTACGTGCTCGACGCGATGCAAGAGACCGGTGTTGACCTTTATCTTGATATTCACGGTGACGAAGACTTACCGTATAACTTCCTCGCCGGTTGTGAAGGCGTACCTTGCTATGATGAACGCCACGAGAACCTAGCGAAACAATTTAAGCAAACCTTGTTAGCGATTACGCCAGAATTCCAAGTTGAGCATGGTTATGATGTCGAAGCACCCGGTGAAGCCAACCTTACGGTTGCAAGTAACGCAGTAGCGCAACGCTTCAACTGTTTAGCCTTTACTTTAGAAATGCCATTTAAAGATAATGCCAACCTACCAGACGAAGACTTTGGTTGGTCAGCAAACCGCAGCGCACAATTAGGTGCAGATGTGCTTAGCGCAGTCTATGCTGTTGCAAATAACTTGCGCGATTAAGTCGCGCAAGTTAGCTTTACTAAAACATAACGACAATAAATAACGATAACAAATTCGCAAGGGGGACACCTTGGAAGCGATTAACAACTTTCTTTTAATGCTCGATGGTTATCTGGGCTCAGCAGCATACTTTCCATATATACTGCTGGGTGTAGGTATCTTTTTCACACTCTATTTAGGCTTTCCACAAATTCGTTTTTTCGGTCATGCCTGGAAAGTACTTACGGGGAAATTCGACAAAAAAGGTGCAAAGGGCGATACCAGCCATTTCCAAGCGCTCTCCACGGCGTTATCCGGTACCGTAGGTACAGGTAACATTGGTGGTGTCGCACTGGCTATCTTCCTTGGTGGCCCCGCAGCCTTGTTCTGGATGTGGGTAACGGCATTCCTCGGTATGACAACCAAATTTGTCGAAGTAACCTTATCGCACAAGTACCGTGTACAAACAGAAGACGGCACTATGGCCGGCGGACCGATGTATTACATGGACCGTCGCTTGAACATGAAATGGTTAGCTGTGATTTTCGCAGTGGCCACTATCATCAGTTCATTTGGTACCGGCAACATGCCGCAAATCAATAACATCGCGCAAAGTATGGAAATGAGCTTTGGCGTTGATCCAATGCTTACCGGCGGTATCTTAGCGATTCTGCTGGCGATGGTTATCATCGGTGGTATCAAGCGAATTGCGGCAGTGACATCGAAAATTGTGCCTATTATGGGGCTGCTTTATGTGATCGGTGCCTTTAGCGTTATTTTCTATAACCTTGATCAGATCGGTCCTTCCTTTGCAGCGATCTTTACCGATGCCTTCTCAGGTTCGGCGGCCACAGGCGGCTTCTTAGGTGCCACCTTTGCTTATGCCTTTAACCGCGGTGTTAACCGTGGCTTGTTCTCGAACGAGGCGGGGCAGGGTTCAGCACCTATTGCGCACGCTTCAGCACGTGCTGAAGAGCCTGTCTCTGAAGGGCTAGTGTCGATTCTTGAGCCTTTCATTGACACCATTGTGGTTTGTACCTTAACTGGCCTTGTTATTTTATCGTCTGGTGTGTGGAGTGAGAAGCATGAGAATACCTTCTCACGCACCGACTTAGAGGTCATTGCCGGCAACTACGACGATGCGGTCGAAGCCGACAGAACCAAGCTTTATCATTACCTCAATAGCACCAACGAAAATACCATCGAGAAGTTTACTGGTACTATTACGGTGCGTGACGGCGCTGCGGTCAGCAATGGTTACACCATGTTGCATGCACGCTCTGTCGCTGAAGATGTCCGTTTCATTGTGGCCGGAGAAGACCCTTATACCGGCTCGTTGCGAATTGACAATGGTCGCTTAATGAAAGAAGACATCGTGATTGTTGGGGAAAGCCTCGTGCACTCAGCAGCACTAACTTCAATTGCCTTTAGTAATGGTTTCCTCGGTGATTGGGGTGAGTACATTGTCCCCATCAGCTTGCTAATGTTTGCCTTCTCAACGGCAATTGCTTGGTCTTATTACGGCGACCGCGCAGTGGTTTATTTGTTTGGGCAAAAAGGCGTCATGCCGTATCGCATCATCTATGTAGCAGGGTTCTTTATTGCTTCGTTTGCCGATACTACCTTGGTATGGACCTTGTCGTATGTCGCCATTGTCTTAATGACGCTGCCTAACCTATTAGGCATCATGCTGTTACGGCGTGAAATGAAAGACACGGTAAAAGCCTATTGGCAGGACTTTGATGCCGAGCAGAGTAAGAGTAAGGACGAAAACTAGTTCTTTGTTTTCATCTACGACTGCTAGAACCCGCGCTTTGTCGCGGGTTCTTTTTTGCCTGAGCGCCCCTCGGCGCTTGAAATTAGCGCTGAAACCCTTATATTGCTTAGTTCGAAGTAGGTAATTAGAGGACATCATGGCGCTCATTCAATGCCCCTCATGTAATAAACGAATTTCCGATAAGGCAAAGACCTGTTCTCATTGTGATTTTGTGCTCGCTGGCCGCTCTAGTGAAGACCTGCAGCGCGAGCAGGCGCGTGCTGTTCAACGCCGCAAAGACAAGCTCTTAAGTCAGTCAATGTTGGCATTACTCATTGCGATAGCGGCGTTTGCTTATACCTTTCTTGAACAACCGCACCCTGATGCTTGGCAAGCCCAAGTAAGTTACGGGTTAATCGTGGTGGGTTTAGTTTGGTTCGTTATTAACCGTGTGCGTATCGTCTTTTTGAAGCGAGGTCGTTAATGCAGTTTGAAGACTTACTGGCAAGTATCTCGCCAGAAACCTATGAGCGCTTGGTGCAAGCTGTTGAAACCGGCCGATGGCCTGATGGTGTAGCGCTTACCGAGGCTCAGAAAGAACATACCATTCAATTGGTAATGGCCTACCAAGCAAATTACTGTCCATCAGAAGAGCCTTTTCGCGTAGGTGCCGACGGCTTGTTGGTAACTCAAAGTAAACGGAAAATGCGTGAACAACTGCAGCGCTCAGAGCAGAGCATTGCCACCTTTCCATTAACCGCCGATGAGTCAAAATAAATGACAATGATGGATTACGATTTATTAATTTCACAAGCCCAAGCAATTACTGCAGACGAGCCCGACCTCATCGCTAACTTGAGCAACCTGTCAGCCTTAGTATTTGATCAGCTTGATGATGTCAATTGGGTTGGATTTTACCTAACCCGCGAACCAGACACGTTGGTTTTAGGCCCATTTCAGGGTAAGGTTGCTTGCTTACGTATTCCGTTTGGCAAAGGTGTCTGCGGGGCTGCGGCAAGTAGTCTAGAAACCCAGTTGGTGGAAGATGTCCATGCCTTTCCAAGCCATATCGCCTGTGATAGCGCGTCGAATGCTGAAGTTGTGGTGCCCTTGACCGTTCATCAGCGTGTGGTTGGTGTGTTTGACCTTGATAGTCCAACGGTTGGTCGTTTTACACAGCACGATGCCGATGGCCTTAGTAAACTTGGTAGATTCATCGAAACGCTCAACTGGAACCAACTAAACGGATCGCAGAATGTATAGTGAATTTGATGTCTATGCTTACTTAGTTAGTGTGCAAGACATGGTTTTTTTTGATGACGATGCGGAAGTTGCTGTCGATCAGATGAATGAACTATTACACTATATCGGTAGCTATCGCGAAGAAGATGATAACTTAGACGTATTGGAAGAAGTCGTTCGCCGTACACTTTTTGAATGGATTGAAAACCCTGACTTGCTGGGCCTCGAAAGTGATGAAATGCAGGCGTATATTTTAGAACAGCTAGCTGACGCCCGTCAGCAGGAATTTGACGAACATGAGTGAAGTAAAAAAATTGAGTAATAATAAAGAGGTTATTGGGTATCTTGCGGAGAAGTTTCCGGCCTGTTTTTCACTCGAAGGCGATGCCAAGCCCCTTAAAATTGGTATCTTTGAAGATCTTGCGAAGCAGCTTGAAGACGACGAAGCGCTAAGCAAAACTCGGCTGCGTACTGCGTTGCGCCACTATACCAATAGCTGGCGTTACCTGCGCGCAATGAAAAAAGGCGCAGAGCGCGTTGATTTAAACGGCGAAGCCGTGAGCACCGTGGATGAAGAGCAACAAACCCACGCTGCGGAAGCATTAGCGCAATCGAAGGCGGCTGCGGCGGAACGCAAAAAGGCAGCGGCACCATCTGCTCCGCGCGCCAACGCGCGTCGCGCAAAAGTGCCTGGCAAAGCCGAAGGCGCGAAAGCTAGTCACAAGCCGGCCCGTAAAAAGCCCGCCAAGAAGCCTGCACAGCCAAAACTTCAGGCCGCTGATAGCGCCAGTTTGCAAGCTGGACAAAAAGTACAAGTTAAAGCCGGAAAACAGCCGGTCGCCGGAGAAGTCGTTGAGATCGACCGAAACGATGTAGTGGTGCAACTTCATAACGGCTTAACGGTCAAAGTTGCAGTAGAAGCTATATTTTTGGCACAGCAGGAGTAAATAGATGCCTAAGGTAACGATGAAGAAATTAGCGCTAGCTGTTGCGTTGCAACTGGGTGTAGTGTCTGCGGCGGTAGCCGTACCACCGGCCCACCAACTGGAAGATTTACCGAAGTTAAGCCAACAGGAACAACACAGTGTGGTAAGCCAGCGCGTGACCACTTATTTCACTCGTTACCATTTCAAAAATATGGAGTTGGACAACGCGCTTTCAGAGCAAATTCTTGATCGTTACTTAGAGATGCTCGATTACAACAAAATGTTTTTGCTGCGTTCAGACATTGAACAAGCCAGTGAATACAAACACCTGTTCGACGACATGATTCATTCGGGAAAATTAAGCCCCGCTTATTCGTTGTTTGAGCAAGCTCTTAAGCGTAACTACCAGCGTTATGAATACGCGTTAGGCCTACTCGATAAAGAACAACCTTTTGATTTTACGGTTGAGTCAGATCGTTACCATTACGATCGCGAAGATGCCCAATGGGCAACTACAACCGAAGAATTGGATGAATTATGGCGTCAACGTGTCAAGTACGACGCCTTAAACCTAACAATGACCGGGAAAGAATGGCCCGACGTTGTCGAAACACTGGAAAAACGCTACAACAATGCGCTTAAGCGATTGACCCAAACCAACAGTGAAGATGTATTTCAAACGGTCATGAACGCATTCGCGCGTAGCGTTGAAGCACATACAAGTTACCTTTCACCAGCCAATGCAGAACGCTTCGAGCAGAATATGAATTTATCGCTTGAGGGCATTGGTGCGGTGCTGCAATCAGAGTTTGATTACACGGTTATTCGTAGTTTAGTGCCGGGCGGTCCAGCAGATAAATCCGGCGCAGTTGCCCCAGAAGATAAAATTGTCGCTGTTGCCCAGGGCGATGACGAAGATGCCGAGTTTGTCGATATCGTCGGTTGGCGCCTTGATGAAGTGGTCGAACTGATTAAGGGACCTAAAGGTACAACTGTCCAATTACAAGTACTGAAAGCGAATCAAGCTGCAGGTGCGAAACCGTCAGAGATTTCTATTGTTCGCGACGAAGTGAAGCTTGAAGATCGCGCCGCAAAGGTTGAAATCAAGACCATGGAAGAGGGCCCTTACGCGGGTCGAAGCATGGGGGTCATTACCATTCCGAGCTTTTATCACAAGCTAAGTGATGACGTAAAAAAACTGATCCAAGAAGTGACTGAAGCCGACGCTGAAGGCGTGATTATTGATCTTCGTGGTAACGGCGGTGGTTCTTTACAGGAATCAATTGCACTCACCGGCCTGTTTATTGACGAAGGCCCAGTGGTGCAAGTGACCGACGGCAGTGGTCGACGTGAAGTGAATGGCGACCGTGATGGTGAAACCTTCTATGGCGGCCCGCTGGTGGTGATGGTTGACCGTTACAGTGCGTCGGCATCGGAAATTTTCGCAGCAGCACTGCAGGATTACGAACGTGCGTTAATTGTTGGTGAAAATACCTATGGTAAAGGAACCGTGCAACAACACCGTGGTTTGCAGCGCCGCTTTGACTTTTTCGATGAACCACTTGGTAGCGTGCAGTACACAATTGCTAAGTTCTACCGCATTAATGGTGGTAGTACACAGATGAAAGGCGTACGCCCTGATGTTGCGTTTCCAACCGTGACAGACCCGGAGACCTTTGGCGAAAGCAGTCAAGAGAATGCGCTACCATGGGACAAAATTGACACCGCAGACTATCGTAATCTGGAGTTCATTTCTGCTAACAAACTTGCAGAATTGAACGCATTGAAAGCGAAAAACGTGAAGCAAAACCCTGAGTTCAAGTATGTTCTGGAAGACGCTGAAAAATACCAGCAAGAAAAAGACAAAACGTGGGTGAGCTTGGTGCTAGCCGAGCGTGAAGCTGAAGATCAGGCGAACGAAGATAAAGCCTTGGCCCGTACCAACGAGCGGCTTGTTCGCGCCGGCTTTGAAGCGGTCGATAGTCTCGACGACGTTCCAGAGGAGTTTGAATTACCTGACCCTTACTTGAACGAAACTTTGGTATTAAGCTTTGAGCTCATTGATACGATGAAACTTGCCATGCATTAAGTATGGCTTGCTCACCCCAAAAGCCGCCCCAGGCGGCTTTTTTATAGACTAAGCAAAACCTGATAAATTAAAACAATAATAACATTACGGATTAAAAGGTTATGACACGTCCTAAATTGATTGCCAGCCGCTGGTCGAGCCGCATGGCGTTTATTCTCGCTTCAACGGCCGCTGCGGTTGGCTTGGGCAATATCTGGAAATTTCCGTATATCACGGGTGAAAATGGTGGTGG
Source organism: Pseudidiomarina piscicola (assembly GCF_902806985.1). Classification (GTDB taxonomy): domain Bacteria; phylum Pseudomonadota; class Gammaproteobacteria; order Enterobacterales; family Alteromonadaceae; genus Pseudidiomarina; species Pseudidiomarina piscicola. The sequence goes on along the minus strand of NZ_CADCXY010000001.1, from coordinate 540,278 downwards.
GGCCTTTGTCTTGGTCTATCTGCTGTGCATTGCGGTGATCGGTATTCCGGTGATGATCGCAGAGATCGTTATTGGTCGCCGCGGTCGCCATAGCCCAGGTATTGCTGCCAGAGAAGTCGCCAAAGAGTCGTGCCGTAGTGGCGCTTGGCAAATCACCGGCTGGTTAGGCATGGCCACCGGCTTTCTCGTATTAAGTTTTTATGCGGTGATCGCGGGGTGGGCCGCTGCTTATGTTTATGAAGCTGCATCCGGGGCCTTTGCCGGTAAGTCGGTGGCACAAATCAGCGGCATTTTCGATACCCTGGTGAGCTCATCACTGCGCCTGTCTATTTGGCACGCCGTGGTACTCACATTGGTCGCGTTGGTGGTCGGGAAAGGTCTGAAAGATGGTCTCGAACGCACGGTGCGCTGGATGCTGCCGATCATGGTCGCCTTGTTGGTTATCATTGCCCTTTATGCGGCATCAATAGGTGACTTTAGTGGTGCAATTGAGTTTATGTTTGCGCCAAACTTTAGTGACCTTACCATTAATGGTGTATTGCTTGCGTTAGGGCATGCGTTTTTCTCGCTAGGCTTAGCCTCGGGTGTGGTCATCATGTACGGTGCTTATTTGCCGCGTGAAACGTCAATTGTACAAACCACATTATGGGTGGCGTTAGCAGATACCGCAGTGGCGCTCCTTGCTGGTTTAGCCATATTCCCCATCGTGTTTGGTAGTAACCTAGTTCCAGAGGCAGGGCCGGGACTCATCTTTAAAACCCTACCTATTGCTTTTAGCAGTATGCCTGGAGGAGTTCTCGTTGGCACTGGTTTCTTTGTGATGCTGGTGATTGCTGCATTTACTTCAGCTATTGCAATGATAGAGTCAGCCGTGGCATTTATCGAAGAGAAGTTTGATTGGGGCCGCTGGCCGGCCACTTTGACTGCCGTTGGTGCGTTGTGGTTATTGGGGCAAGTGACGATTTACTCATTTGCGGGTGCGCCTTGGACACAAATCGATGTGCAAGTGCCAGGTAAGTCGTTGGCTAGTTGGTTTGATGTCATCGATTACGCCACAGGCTCGGTGCTGCTGCCGTTAGGTGGCTTGTTGCTGGCATTGTTTAGCGGTTGGGTTATGGCTCGTTCAGCAAGCCAAGACGAGCTCGACACGCGTCCGGCGATTTTCCGGTTCTGGTTGCTGATGGTACGTTGGGTTGCACCAGCGATCATTACAATTATTTTCCTTCAGCTGATCGGCGTTATTAACTTTTAAAAAGGTTAATAGCGTAGTGCTGACATAATTTAAAAGACATTAGAGACAACTATGCGAAATCAATCACTTTCGGCTTTTAAAGAGCCAACCTTGTGGCAGGCAGCATTACCCTTACTGGTGCTTATTTGTGCACTTGCGGGCTCGGTGTATTTATTTGGCGAAGACTCTTCGTATGGTCCCAATCAGATCGCACTTTGGTGCGCAGCTGGCGTCGCTATTATCATTGGCTTTATCAATAATTACAGTTGGGAAGACATTGAAGAGGGCATCAAAGAAGGGATCTCAGTCGCACTTGGGGCACTGTTAATCATTCTAGCCGTCGGGTCATTGATCGGAACCTGGTTACTTTCAGGAACGGTGCCGACGATGATCTACTATGGTCTAGAACTGCTAAATCCTGGCTGGTTTTACGCTGCAAGTGCTCTTATCTGCGGTATTATTGCGTTAGCCATTGGTAGTTCGTGGACAACTGCCGCGACCATCGGTGTTGCACTAATGGGCGTGGCCGCTGGTATGGGGCTGTCGCCAGCGATTACCGCAGGTGCAGTTGTTTCTGGTGCCTATTTCGGTGACAAAATGTCACCTTTATCTGATACCACTAACTTAGCACCGGCGGTAGCAGGTACCGAGCTATTCGCCCATATTCGCTACATGGCTTACACCGCAGGCCCAGCTTATTTAATTACGTTGATCATCTTTTTCTTCTTAGGCTTAAATGTTGAGGCCACTGCCAGCGCGTTACAGCTTGAAACCATGCAACTTGAACTCACCAACGCCTATAACATTGGTTGGGAAATGCTGGTTCCGCTTGCGGTTCTGCTGTACTTAGCTGCCACTCGCAAACCGGCACTACCCACGGTGTTTTTTGGCGCGCTATTAGGTGGTGTATGGGCGGTACTCTTCCAACCTGAGCTGATTACGCAACTGGCGGGTGATGATTCTGCGGTCGGTAGCCTAAAAGTTGTTTGGCTGGCACTCACCGACGGAGTAACCGTTGAAACAGGAAGCGAACAATTAGATTCATTACTTAGCGGCGGCGGTATGTCGAGTATGCTCAATACCGTCTGGTTGATTTTGAGTGCGATGGCCTTTGGTGCCGTGGTAGAAAAAATTGGTTTATTACAACGCTTGATCTCTGGCGTGCTGGGTTTTGCAAAATCCACCGGTAACTTGATCACAGCGACATTATTTACCTGTTTTGGTGCAAACGTATTAACCGCTGATCAATACATGGCGATTGTTATTCCAGGGCGGATGTTCCGCGAAGAGTACGAAAAACGTGGCCTAGATGCGCGTGTGCTATCGCGTACCTTGGAAGACAGCGGCACCTTAACATCCGCGCTAATACCGTGGAACACCTGTGGTGCCTTTATGATGGGTACCCTTGCTATTAGCCCACTTGAATACGCACCTTTCGCATTCTTTAACTGGTTAACACCGTTAATTGCGATCTTCTACGGTTACACAGGAATCCGCATCCTGCGCCGTGACACCCCGAATCATTCACCGGAAAACGCGAGTAGTTAAGAGTCGTTATGTCGAATAAAACAGCTAAATACCGGAGCGATTATCGCGCTCCGGCTTTTTCTATTGAACGGGTTAACCTGACCATCGAACTTGATGATGTGGCAACCCTTGTACGTTCAAAAATGCGACTTTCACGTCGTACGAGTGGGGCACTTACCTTAGATGGTGAACAGCTAAAATTGGTCTCTGTGCAACTTAATGGTGAAACCCTCGATGCGGATGCTTATACCGTCACCGACAAAAGCTTGACCATTGACAAGGTGCCAGATCAGTTTGAGTTAGAAATTGTTACGGAACTTGATCCTAGCGCCAATAGCGCGCTTGAAGGCCTGTATAAATCCGGTGGCGCGTTTTGCACTCAGTGTGAAGCCGAAGGTTTCCGGCGAATTACCTATTACCTTGATCGCCCCGATGTGTTGGCTGTGTTTACCACCACTGTTATCGCCGAACGTGAGCGCTTCCCGTACTTGTTAAGTAATGGCAACCTTGAGTCTACAGGTGAGCTAGAGCAGGGCCGGCACTATGCGACGTGGCATGATCCTCATCCAAAACCGGCGTACCTGTTTGCGCTGGTCGCAGGCGATTTCGATCGTTTAGAAGATCACTATGTGACAACTGAAGGGCGCAATGTGCGACTCGAGCTGTTCGTTGATAAGGGTAACCTAGCACGCGGTCATTACGCGATGGCCTCCTTGAAACGTGCCATGCAATGGGATGAGGAGCGCTTTGGTCTTGCTTACGACCTAGATCGCTACATGGTCGTAGCCGTCGACTTCTTCAATATGGGAGCGATGGAGAACAAAGGGCTTAATATTTTCAACTCGAAATATGTTTTGGCCGAGCCAGCTAGTGCGACGGATTGGGATTATGTCCATGTCGAGTCGGTGATAGGGCACGAGTACTTTCACAATTGGACGGGCAACCGAATTACCTGTCGTGACTGGTTTCAGTTAAGTTTAAAAGAAGGCCTTACGGTATTCCGTGATCAGGAGTTTAGCTCTGACTTAGGTTCTCGTGCGGTCCATCGCATCGACGCCATTCGTGTCATGCGCAGCTTCCAGTTTAACGAAGATGCGGGCCCCATGGCGCATCCTATTCGTCCTGATAAAGTTATTGAGATGAATAACTTTTACACGGTTACCGTGTATAACAAGGGTGCGGAAGTCATTCGTATGTTGCATACCCTGTTAGGCGAGCACAAGTTTCAACTGGGAATGCAACTGTATCGTAAGCGCCATGACGGCCAAGCGGTCACCTGCGAAGACTTTATCGCGGCCATGGAAGATGCAAATCAGTTTGACCTAAGCCTGTTCCGTCGTTGGTACAGCCAAGCAGGTACACCAGAAGTGGCCATTTCACAAAGCTATGATGCCGCTACCGGTGAATTGCATATTAAACTGCACCAGCAGACGCCAGCCACGCCAGAACAATCGACGAAACAGCCAGTGGTGGTACCGCTGTTGTTTAGTGCTTATAACCAAGCCGGTGAGCGCGTACAACTAAAGGGTGCGTCACAGGTACAACAGCATGAGTCAGGTAGCCAGTTGGTCGTGCTAGACAGCGAAACACTGCAGCTGACCTTTAACGATGTCGAACAAGAGCCCGTGATCGCTTGGTTAGAAAACTTTAGCGCACCAGTGAAACTGCAGACACAACTGACAACACAAGATCTTGAGTTGCTGTTAGGCCATGCTGAACAAGAGGTCACTCGCTGGGAAGCAGCGCAGCAAATTTATCTCGCGGCCCTACGAGAGTCGGTGGCACAGCAACAACCTGCCGTTCTGTCGGCGAGTCAAATAGACGCCTTGCGTGCGGTTCTTGAAGCACCTTTAGATAACGGACTTAAGGCACTTATTTTTGCGCTACCTAGTGCCGAAGAGCTACTCGAGTATTATCCGCAACAGGCGCCGCTTGCAGCTATCGAGCAGGCGGTAGATAGTCTCGCACAAGCTGTTGCGAAAGCCTTAGCGAGCGAATTCAACCGTTGTTTTGAAGCACTCGAGGCGCGCGCCGATGATCTCTCAAATAAGGCTATGGCCGATCGTGCACTGCGCCAAAAATGTCTCTATTTCCTAGCACTTGCCAAGCCACATCAGTTCAATGAAGTTGTTGAGCAGCAGGCGCTGATCCAGGGAAATATGACATTGCAACAGGGCGCATTGGAAATAGCCGTGCAACATCAACTGCCATGCCAAGCACGTGTGCTAGCTGAATTTGAAGCACAATGGCAGGATACGCCTTTGGTCATGGACAAATGGTTTGCCGCGCAAGCAAACGCGCGTCATCCAGACACCGTCGACAAAGTAGCGAAATTACTCGAGCACTCTAAGTTTTCTTTGCGAAATCCGAACCGAGTGTACGCTTTACTTGCCAGCTTTAGCCGTAATAGCCTGCGATTCCATCAAGCCGATGGCGCTGGTTACCGATTGTTGCTGGGCATAATTAAGCAACTGAACACTTTAAACCCGCAGGTGGCATCTCGCTTGATCACGCCATTTATGCAGTGGCGTCGGTTCGATACAAGTCGCCAAGAAATGTTGCAGGACTGCCTGTTACAGCTACAACAGGTTGAGAACTTAGCCCCTGATCTTGAAGAAAAAATTGCCAGTGCGCTGGCGTCGGATGATACCTAATTGCAATAAACATGCATACGCCCATCATAATCATGTTCAGGCCGCGTCAGCCGTGGTCTGAACACTCTTTTTTCCACTTAATAAACATTGAATAGCTTAGGTAAATGTCCGACAATAGAGGTTATCGCAGTTTTTGCTAAAAAAACTAACCAGCGTTCTACCGTACAAAGTTATAAGGATACTTAGTATGAACTCCGTTGGCGACAGCCAGACTCCCGTTATACTGCAGAAGGTGGCCGGACTCATTCAGCAAAGAGCGACCGACCGCGCTGATATCATTCAAGACTTCGCCCTCCGTATGTTCCGCAACGTCGCCCCCGACGAACTCGCACAACGCAACGACAGTGACCTCTACGGCGCAATTATGGGGCTCTGGCACAGCTTCAACGAATATGAATCTGGTGACAAAGCACTAATCAAAGTTTATAACCCAGAAGTGGCCCGCCACGGCTGGGAATCGGCACACACCATTATCGAGATCATTCAAAGTGACATGCCCTTTATGGTCGACTCGATTCGTATGGCGTTGTCTCGTTTAGGTATTAACTCTCACTTGTTATTACACCTTCCTCTCAGCCACGAACGCGATAACGAGCATCGCATTACCAAGCTCCTTAAAGCGGGTACGCGCGGCGATAACGAAGTAGATACAGTGTTCCTGATTGAGATCGACCGACAGACCAGCAAAGACGCTATTGCCCAACTGAAACGCGAATTAGCATCGGTGATGGACGATGTCACAGCATCGGTTTCTGACTGGCAACCGATGCGTGAACGGCTCGAAACCATCGCCAAAGAACTGGGAGATATTAACTATCCTGGAGATGCGTGTGAACTAAAAGAAGCGCAACGTTTCTTGCAGTGGCTATCGCAAGACAACTTTACCTTGATGGGTTATCGACGCTACGACCTCGAAGCTGTTGAAGGCGATCACCTTATTCGGCAGCAGAGCGACTCGAGTCTTGGCCTGATGCGTAAGTCAGCAACCAATAAAGAGCGCTTGGTGTCATCATTGCCAGAGGTGGCTCGCGAACTGACATTTGATAACACCTTGCTGCTGGTAACGAAAACCAACTCAAAATCACGGGTCCACCGACCTGCGTACTGTGACTATATTGGTGTTAAACGCTTTGATAAGAACGGCAAAGTGATCGGCGAAGATCGCTTTATCGGGCTGTATTCAAGCAGCTTTTACAACAACAGTGCGCGCGATGTGCCGTTAGTGGGAGAAAAAGTAAAGCGCGTCATGGACGCTTCCGGCTTTGCGCCGAACTCGCACGCTGCCAAGGCACTGCTGAATATTTTGGAAACCTACCCTCGCGATGAAGTGGTACAGGCCGGCGAAGACGATCTGTTAGACGTTGGTTTAGGCGTGCTACAGATGCAAGAACGTGACATGACGCGACTATTTGTCCGCCGCGATATTTTCGGCCGATTTGCATCTTGCATGGTTTACGTGCCGAAGGAGCGATACAACACCTTACTTCGTCAGCGCACGCAAGCGATTTTAGCAGCAAGACTGCAGAGCAAATACGATGTGGAATTCACCACATACTTTTCTGAATCATCTCTGGCGCGAACGCACTATACCGTGCGCGTCGGTGATCAGGCACAGGATATTAACGTGAAAGAGTTGGAACAAGATCTAGTTGAAGCCGCACGGACATGGGAAGACAACTTCGAGCGCATTCTGCGTAGTACTTTTGGTGAATCAAAAGCAAATGCGTTAAACAAAAAATACGCGAATGCTTTCCCGCGCGCTTATAAAGAAGAAGTTTTACCGTCTGTTGCCATCGCCGATATTCAACAGCTTGAAGCTTTAGACAAAGATCACAAGCTTGGCATGCTGTTTTATCGCTCGCGCGAAGAAGATGAGCATAGCAAGCGTATTCGCTTGAAGCTGTTCCACAAAGATGAGCCTATTCACCTTTCGGACGTATTGCCGATGTTAGAGAACTTCGGTCTGCGCATTATCGGTGAAAGCCCTTATCAAATTAAAGCCACCAACGGTGATGTGTACTGGGTGCTTGATTTCCAAATGTTGCATAGCAACACGAAGTTGGATCTTGAAGCCAGCCGCGACGTTTTTCAGGATGCCTTTGCCCATACATGGAAAGGTCATTACGAGAATGATGGTTTTAACCGCTTAGTTTTAAGCGCAGGCTTAACTGGCCGCCAAGTTACTATTTTGCGCATGTTTGCTAAATACATGCGACAAATCGGTACCACCTTTAGCCAAAGTTACATCGAAGGAACATTCAGTAACTATCCGGTTATCGCGACCTTAATTGTTAAGTTGTTCTACAGTAAGTTTGAGCCAGGCACGAAGAGCCGTGAGAAGAAAATCGAAGCGCTGGAAACGCGTATTACCAGTGAGCTCGATAACGTTGCAAACTTAGACGACGACCGCATTTTCCGTCGCTACGTAGAGCTTATTCTTGCGGCGCAGCGTACAAACTTCTTCCAAAACGACGAACAAGGTAACGAAAAACCTTATATTTCAGTCAAGTTCATGCCTGAATTCGTACCTGAGATGCCATTGCCGCTGCCCAAGTATGAGATCTTCGTTTATTCACCGCGGGTTGAAGGTGTTCACTTGCGTGGCGGTAAAGTTGCGCGCGGTGGGCTACGTTGGTCAGATCGTCGTGAAGACTTCCGTACCGAAGTATTAGGCCTGGTGAAAGCCCAGCAAGTTAAAAATACCGTGATTGTTCCTGTCGGTGCGAAGGGTGGCTTTTACTGTAAAGATCTGCCAACCGAACGCGAAGCTTTCTTCGAGGAAGGGAAGGCCTGCTACCGAACCTTTATCCGTGCACTGTTAGATATCACCGATAACATTGTCGGTGGCGAAGTAGTGCCTCCAGTAGATGTAGTGCGTCACGACGAGGACGATACCTATCTAGTGGTTGCCGCAGATAAAGGCACCGCAACCTTCTCTGATATTGCCAACGGCATTTCAGCGGATTATAACTTCTGGCTCGGCGATGCCTTTGCCTCCGGTGGTTCGGTAGGTTATGACCACAAGAAAATGGGCATTACCGCCCGTGGCGCATGGGAATCTGTTAAACGCCACTTCCGTGAACTAGGTATCGACTGTCAGTCCACTGATTTTACCGCTGTGGGTGTCGGTGATATGGCCGGTGACGTTTTTGGTAACGGTATGTTGTTATCGAAGCACACACGCTTAGTTGCCGCATTCAACCATATGCATATCTTTATTGACCCTGAGCCAGATGCGAAGAAAACTTATGCTGAGCGCGAACGGTTATTTAAACTACCTCGTTCGGCTTGGTCAGACTTCGACAGCTCACTGATCTCCAAAGGTGGTGGGGTGTTCTCTCGGAGCTCTAAAGCGATTGAGCTTAGCCCAGAGATGAAGAAGCTATTTAATACCCAAAAGAAATCGATGACACCAACCGAAATGATCCGGTGCGTATTAACGCTACCTGTGGATCTCCTCTGGAACGGTGGTATCGGTACCTACGTGAAGTCGGAAAAAGAAAGCGACAGTGATGTCGGTGATCGCGCCAACGATAGCGTTCGCGTGAATGGCGGTGAGCTACAAACCAAAATTGTGGGCGAGGGCGGTAACTTAGGTTTCACGCAATTAGGCCGTATCGAATATGCTCGCACTGGCGGTCGTATCAACACCGATGCGATGGATAACGTGGGTGGCGTCGACTGTTCTGACACCGAAGTTAATATTAAAATCCTCTTGAACGGATTGGTGGCCGACGGCGAATTAACTCGCAAACAGCGTGACAAATTATTGTTCGATATGACCGATGAGGTTTCTCAAATCGTACTCAAAGACTGTCACCGCCAGTCTCAATCGGTATCTGTGACTGCACTGCGCGGGGCAGACCAGGTAAAAGAGCTACAACGCTTCATACACCACCTTGAGCGCGAAGGTCAGCTGAACCGTAGCCTGGAGTTTCTACCTGATGACGATGAGTTAGCAGAACGCCAAGCCAATGGGGTTGGCTTCACGCGACCGGAGCTGGCAGTCATTACCGCCTACGGCAAAATGGTGCTAAAAGAAGATTTACTCGACGAAGCCATTATGGCCGACCCGTTCCATGCACGCTCGTTGACGAACGCGTTTCCAAAACCGTTACATGAACCCTATGCGGACGCTTTAGATGCGCACCCATTGCGCGGGCAAATTATTGCAACACGCCTAGCGAATAACATCGTCAACGATATGGGGCCAAACTTTGTCTTCCGTAAGATGGATGCAACCGGCTCGACCGCTGCAGAAGTGGCTTCTGCCTATGTTGTCGCCCGTGAGTGCTTTAACCTGCGTGGCTTAATGGAGCAAATTGAAGCTGGCAATAATAAGATCCCGGCGGATATTCAGAACCATATGTTATTTCAACTACGCCGTGTTGTGCGCCGTGCAACGCGTTGGTTCTTGCGCCACCGGAAGCCAGAATTGGCGACCATTCAGCAGCGTCTCGACTTTTACCAAAGCTCATTCAATGACTTACGTAAGAACGTGTTGGATTACTTGGTTCCAGAAGAACGTGAAGGCATTGAAAAGGAAATCGAACGACTCACCAAGGCGGGAGCCCCAGCGAAACTGGCGCAGCAAATTGGTACCTTGTCGACGGTATTCTCGGCGCTCGATATTGCCGACATTGTTCATGAAACAAATCGCAAGGTGAATAGTGTTGCATTAGCCTATTTCCATCTTGGTGCGCGTGTCTCATTGCACTGGTTCCTTGAGCAAATTAATACGCAACCGGTGGATAATCATTGGCAGGCGTTGGCTCGTGCTGCATTCCGGGAAGAGCTTGATTGGCAGCAACGTTCACTGACCATGAGTATGCTCAAAAGTGGTGATGCTAAAGCGCAAGGCCTTGATGTGCTCGACCAATGGATGGACGAAAACCAAGTCTTTGTCGACCGCTGGTTGCACATGTTGTCGGATTTCCGTACCAACAAGAGCCACGAATTTGCTAAGTTCTCGGTCGCTTTGCGCGAACTGATGTTACTCAACCACAACTGCGTAACGGTGGCTTAGTATGTACGGACTGGCAAAGGCGTGGTTGTTTCGCAAAGATGCAGAGCAAGCGCATGATATTACTTTAAATCTTTTAAAGCGTTATGCGCACACGCCTTTAGCCATGTTTTGGCGGCAAAAGGTTGCCGCCAAACCCACTAAAGTTATGGGCATAGAGTTTCCTAACCCCGTAGGCTTAGCTGCTGGGCTCGATAAAAATGCCGAGTGCATCGATGCTTTTTCACAGATGGGCTTTGGCTTTATTGAAGTGGGCACGGTGACGCCACGGCCGCAAGATGGAAACCCCAAACCGCGACTATTTCGGTTGCCGGAAAAGCACGCCATTATTAATCGTATGGGCTTTAACAACCAAGGTGTGGACTACCTTGTTGAGCAAGTGAAACAAGCTCAGTTTAGCGGTGTTCTCGGTATTAATATTGGTAAAAATAAAGATACACCGGAAGAACAAGCAGTAGACGATTACGTTTTCTGTATGCGTAAGGTGTATGCATTTGCCAGCTACATTACCGTGAATATCTCATCGCCGAATACGCCGGGTTTGCGCTCGTTTCAACATGGTGAAGCACTAGATAAACTGTTAAGTACGTTAAAAAAAGAGCAAGCAGCCCTGACCACTAAACATGGACGCTATGTGCCGCTGGCCGTGAAAATTGCCCCGGATCTCTCCGATCGCGAATTACAAGCTATGGCAACTGCACTGATGAAGCATCAATTAGACGCCGTTATTGCAACCAATACCACTTTAAGCCGTGAAGCGGTCGCAGGTTTACCTTACGCGAATGAAGCGGGTGGTTTAAGTGGTGCGGTACTGTTTGATGCCAGCACGGTCATCGTCAGAAAGCTATCTGGGCTGCTCAACGGCGCTATGCCGATTATCGCCGTTGGCGGCGTCGATTCTTATAGTGCAGCGAAAGCCAAAATGGCAGCAGGAGCCAGCTTAGTCCAGCTATATTCAGGGTTTATTTATCACGGACCAAAACTTATTCCGGATATTGTGAATCGCTTGTAATTGGCTGCGACATTCGCTATGTTAGCTAACAGTTAATCACTCGAAAAAGGTACTTTCGTGCACGCATCTCAGCATTGGCGCTGGCTATACGATTCCGAGCAAAAACAGCTCATCGTTGAACTAGACCACGGTCTGGTGCATAAGTGTCCTTACAAAGCGTCACGCCTCATTCCTTTGCAGCCAATGCAAGCCGCCTTTACGACCGATGACGCCAGCTGTTTTCAAGAATTCTATGACATTTTGTCAGCCTATGAACTTTGGGATCCGATGCTGCTCACGCAAGCAGCGATTAACCGTACTATTCTTGAACATTTCGGACGCCCACAAATGCCGCAAAGTTGGTATTTCCAAAGTTGTGAAGTGCCTCCCAATTACAGTTTAGACACCGGTGCGTTGGTCGAACTGAATTCAGGAACTGAAAAGGGTATTTTTGCCATCATGAATGGCGACGACGAATTTGCCGAATGCATGTTACTGTCGCCTTCAATGGCTCTTTCAGATGTTAAAACGCTGCAGCAATATGATTCGGTTAAAGTGCTTCGTAATAGGTTACAACCGAGCCATTATTTGCAGTTGCAGTTAGACGACGACCATTTACGCCACGCTTAAGCGAGTTCTCTGTGTTGCCAAGTTTTAAATTCCTTTCGCTTGCTGTCCTTTGTTTGGTCAGTACGAGTAGTTGTGAGCAAACCATGCCTAGCACCAATAAAAACTTTAGTACCACCCTTCGAATTATGGAAACCAGCGATGTTCATGGCCAGGTGCGTAGCTTCGACTATTTCTCGCAACAATCTCAAGCTGGTTTTGGCCTGGCAGCAACCGCAAACGCTATCGAGCAAGCCCGACAACAACAACCTCTCAATCTATTGATAGAGAATGGCGATCTTATTCAAGGGTCGGCGCTGGCCGATTGGGCGGTCGCTGAGTATCCGGTAGCCGAACAAACGCATCCTATTCTAAAAGTTTTAAACGCTTTAAATTACGATGTGGCAAACCTTGGAAATCATGAATTTAATTTCGGCTTAGAGTTTTTAGCCGATACCTACCGTGATGCGCAGTTTCCAGTAATTAGTAGTAATTTGCAGTTACTCGAGGCAGCGCCAGAGAAGTTAAAACAACGGCTGGTATCGCAAGCATGGATCGACCTAGCCGTAACAGATACGCAAGGCACCGAGCTGCCCTTAAAAGTCGCAGTTGTTGGCGTGTTACCACCACAAATTATGCAATGGGATCAACATCATCTTGCCAATAAGGTCGAAGTTTTACCCATGCTAAGTAGTGCTCAGCACGCGGTGCGTAGGGTACGAGAGCAGGGCGCGGATGTGGTCATTCTAGCCGCCCACACAGGAATGCCGAAGCAGACGTCTGATCCCGATGATAATGAACAAGCGGGTTGGTTACTTGCGGGAATTGACGGTGTGGATGCATTATTACTCGGGCATCAACACGAGGTATTCCCTGGTACCGAGGTGTATAACGCGCTGTCTGACGTCGACAGCTCAAAAGGCACTATTCGCGGCACACCGGCAGTGCAGCCTGGGCTGTATGGTAGCCATTTGGGGCTTATCGATTTAACCCTGAGTTATAACTACAGCCAAGCGTCATGGCAGGTTATCGACGCGCAAAGTGAAAGTCGCGCAGTCAGTAAAACAATTCCAGCAAACGCTCACATTGAAGAACTCGTTAACGAGGCGCACCAAGCGACGTTGACCTTCATGCAGCAGCCCATAGGCACAACGTCACGCACGTTGAGTTATCGCACGGCACGCTGGCAACCTAGTAGTGCGGTGCAGTTCGTGCAACGGGCGCAAGTATGGCAGGCACAACAGCTATTAAGTGCAACCGAGCTACCTGAATTACCAATACTGAGTGCAGCGGCGCCCTTTGATGCCGCCTATACCGACGCTGATCAAGCTACCACGATTGCCGCTGGGCCTTTAACGCGCGGAGCGATTGGTGATCTTTACCGTTATCCGAACACGCTCGACATCGTTAAGCTTAACGGTGCACAGCTTCATGCCTGGCTCGAACGCAGTGCGGAGGGGGTACATGCTGCCACCGCACCGGCGATTGCTGAGGGTGGGCCTAGCTGCTGGTCGTTGATTAACCCTGAGTTTCCACATTACAATTTCGATAGTATTTTGGGTTTATCTTACCAGATTGACCCGCAACAAGCCGTCGGTGAGCGAGTCTCAGAGATCCGCTACGATGGCAAACCGTTGCAGGCAGAGCAAGAGTTCTACGTTGCTACCAATAATTATCGTGCCAATGGTGGTGGTGATTTTCCTCACCTCGACGGCTCTACAACGGTGGTTCGTGGCGCCGATATGCTCAGCGATGTGTTATTGAAGTACATTGATAGTTTACCAGAGCAGAATTTTGTCGAAGAGACAGATAGACACTGGCAACTAGTAGGGTGTGAGGCAAACAAAAAAGCCTGAACATTGCTGTTCAGGCTTTTTTTAAATGTTGTTGGTTGCGGGGGCAGGATTTGAACCTACGACCTTCGGGTTATGAGCCCGACGAGCTACCAGACTGCTCCACCCCGCGTCCGATGCTGCGCATGTTACCAAGCTTTCAGGATAACGCAATGGCTATTTGTCACGAACGCCTATAATTCCACCAATTTGGGTCTGACTGCTGCTTTTTAGTACAATTGCGACAATACACGGTGCGCTGCATCACGTATAATCAGCTTGATTCAATGACGCAAAAGGATGAACCAATAGTATGACGTCAGCTCTGCAACTCTTTGCCACCTGTGCCAAAGGTTTAGAACCCTTATTATTCGATGAACTGAAGGCTCTTGGGCTCGAGGATGTGCAACAGACCCTTGCTGGGTGTCGTTTTAGTAGCGATTTAGAGGGAGCATATCGGGTCTGTTTGTGGAGCCGACTTGCTAGTCGTGTGCTACTACAATTAGGACAATGCCCGGTAACCAATGATTTAGCGGCGGTGAGTGCTGCAATTGCTGAAACCTCTTGGCAGCAACACATGACCGCTGAGCATACGTTGATTGTTGATTTTACAGGTCAAAATCATGATATACGTCATACTCAGTTTGGCGCTCAAGTGGTCAAAGACGGTATTGTTGACCACTTTCGGCACGCTGGGCTAGGGCGGCCGAACGTTGACAAAGCTGACCCGGATATTCGTATTAACGCTCACCTACAGCGCGACCAACTCACTTGGTACATCGATTTAAGCGGTGAAGCATTGCATCGCCGTGGCTATCGACTTGAACAAGGGCTGGCACCACTGCGCGAGACCCTAGCGGCAGCGATTGCGATTCGTGCAGGCGTGACACCAAATACCGAAGTCATTGTTGATCCATTTTGTGGCTCAGGAACCCTGCTTATAGAAGCGGCGATGATTATGCTCGATCATGCACCAGGGCTGCGCCGTCAGCATTGGGGCTTTAGTCGTTGGTTACAGCATGATGCGAGCCTCTGGCAAGGTTTGATGAACGAGGCGGAAAATCGTCACGAACACGCGAAATCGTCAACTCAGCCACGCTTTTATGGCTCAGACAGTGATCCACGCATTTTAACGGTGGCGGACCAAAATGCGCAGCGACTTGGTTTCGCAGAGTTTTTCCAGTGGCAGGCGCAAGACGCAACAAAAGTAACAGCACCAGCACTCGGTTCAGCAGAAAACTCATCGTTAGTACTGTGCAATCCTCCCTACGGTGAACGTTTAGGTGAAGAGGTCGAAACACTGTTACTCTATCGTCGATTTGGCCAACAATTGCGTCAGGCGTTTCAAGGTTGGCAAATTGGACTATTAGCGGGCGATGAAGCCTTGCTGAAACGTCTAAAACTGCGTAGCCATAAAAAATATAAGCTGTTTAATGGTGCTTTAGACGTTATTTTGGCACTTTATGACTTGAGTGAAGAGCAAGTTGAGTTCACCAAAGAGCAATCGAGTGGTCTTGCTAATCGATTTAAAAAGAACTATCAAAAACTTGAAAAATGGGCAGCAAAAGAAGGGCTTACATCATGGCGCCTGTACGATGCTGATCTGCCAGAGTATAACGCTGCGGTCGATGTTTACAACGAACATCTCGTAATTCAGGAATATGCTGCGCCCAAAGACATTCCACCGGCTGTGGCGAAGGAGCGGTTGTGGTATTTACTCGATACATTGGCCTCGACCTTGCCTTTTTCGGCGGCAAACATGCACTTAAAAGTGCGTCAAAAGCAAGCTGGGAAACAACAATATCAGCGACAACATTTGCGCGGTATTACCACTGTGGTACACGAATATGGTGCCGATTTTAAGATTAATCTAAGCGATTACCTAGACACTGGTTTGTTCTTAGATCATCGCTGGGCACGAAAAACCATCGGTGAGCTAAGTGAGGGCAAAGTGGTGCTGAATCTCTTTGCATATACCTGTAGCGCATCGGTGCATGCGGCCCTAGGTGGCGCACGTGCTGTCACTTCGGTTGATTTGTCGAAAACCTATTTAGCCTGGGGCGAAGACAACTTCCGGCTTAATGGCTTACCATTGCAGCCACACAGTTTTGTGCAAGCCGACTGTGTACAGTGGTTACAAAAGCAACCGCCGCAGCAACGGTTTGACCTGATCTTTCTAGATCCACCGACGTTTTCGAACTCTAAACGCATGCAAGATGTACTTGATATTCAACGTGACCACGTACAACTCCTGAAGTTAGCCGCGCGGCTGCTTAAAGATGACGGCGTGATTATCTTTTCGAACAACAAACGGCGCTTCAAACTAGATAAAGAGGCGCTGGCAGCGGCATTTTTAACGGCTGAAGACTGGACCCAGCGTTCAATTAGTCAAGACTTCGCCCGACATAAAGGAATTCACCACTTATTTAAGGTGACCCAAAGTGTCGAATGAGTTTTATCTGCTAACGAAACCTAACTGTCCGTTATGTGATCAAGCTTTGGTGCAACTCCATCAGTTGGACCTTGACGAACCTATTCGCTTGCACTGGGTCGATATTAGCCAGCAGCCGGAGCTGCTTGATGAATATGCATTATTGGTTCCCGTGTTAGTACGTGAAGCAGATGATGCGGAGTTACGCTGGCCCTTTGGTGAACAATTAATGGAGTTTGTAACAGTATGACCGTTTTACGTGTTCAAGACGCGCAACTTGCGTTTGGTCGTGAGCCGATTTTAGATCACGTTGATCTGATCGTTGAGGCCGGAGAGCGCTTGTGTTTAGTAGGGCGTAATGGTGCTGGTAAATCGACCTTGCTGAAAGCCATTGCTGGCGACCTACAACTTGATGATGGCATGATTCAAAAAGTAGGGGATACCGTGGTGGCTCGGTTACCACAAGACCCGCCAGCAAACTCTGATCAGCGCGTTTATGATTATGTGTCAGAAGCTCTTGCGGATGTAGGGGAAATTTTAAAGAACTATCACGAAGCGTCGCAGCAACTTACCCAAGAGCCTGAAAACGAACAATTACTCGGTAAATTAGCACATTTACAAACGCAACTTGAGGCAGCGAACGGTTGGCAGCTACAGACCCGCATTGAGCAAACCTTAACTCGCCTAGGGCTCGACGAAAATGCTTCAATGGCGGCGCTTTCAGGTGGCTGGTTGCGCCGCGTCGCATTGGCGCGAGCGCTGGTAGTTGACCCTGATTTATTGTTGCTTGATGAGCCCACGAACCACCTTGATATCGACATGGTGCGCTGGTTAGAGAGCGTGTTGTTGGACTTTCAAGGTGCGGTGCTCTTTATAAGCCACGATCGGATGTTTATTCGGCGTCTCGCCACGCGAATTATTGACTTAGATCGGGGCCAATTGGCTTCATTCCCTGGCAATTACGATAGTTACTTGACGGCGAAGCAAGAACTGCTTGAAGTCGAAGCCAAGCACAATGCTGAATTCGACAAAAAGTTAGCGCAAGAAGAAACCTGGATACGACAAGGTATAAAAGCCCGTCGCACGCGAAATGAAGGCCGGGTTCGAGCCTTACAACAGTTACGCAAAGAACGTCAGCAGCGTCGCGAACAACAAGGTTCGGCGAAACTTGCGGTGCAAGAGTCTCAACGCTCAGGCAAGCTGGTGTTTGAAGGCGAGGGCATGAGTTTAGGGTTTGCCGAGCAGTGTATTTTTAAAGACCTGAGCCTGAACTTACAACGGGGCGATAAATTGGCTCTAGTCGGTCCAAATGGCTGCGGCAAAAGTACCCTTATTCGAGTGATTTTAGGTCAACAAGACATCGACTCGGGTAAGCTCAAGTTAGGCACCAACCTTGAGGTTGCTTACTTTGACCAGCACCGCGCCAAACTGGACCCTCAGAAGTCCGTTGCCGAGAATGTTGGTGATGGTAAGCAAGACGTTACCTTTAATGGTAAAGAGCGTCATATTTTAAGTTACTTACAAGACTTTTTGTTTGCGCCACAACAGGCACGAACGCCCGTTCATGCGTTATCGGGCGGCGAGCGTAACCGCGCGTTACTGGCCAAGCTTTTCTTGCAACCGAGTAACTTGCTGGTACTTGATGAACCAACCAACGATCTCGATATAGACACGCTTGAATTACTTGAGCAAATTATTGCGGACTACCAAGGAACGGTGATTCTAGTCAGTCACGACCGCGAATTCGTCAACAATACTGCGACTAGCATTTGTTTGTTCGAGGGCGCCGGTAAAGTGACGGAAATCGTCGGCGATTTTAACGATGTTGAGCACTATTTGGCCCATCAAACGTCTGCGGGAACTAAATCGCCGGTTCAGCAGTCAGAAAAGCCTGCACGCAAAGGTTCAGAGCCAACTAAGAAAAAGTTATCCTATAAGCTGCAACGTGAACTTGATATGCTACCGAAACACATCGAGTCATTAGAAGCCGAACAACAGGAATTACAAACTCAAGCCGCTGACGCTGACTTTTATAATCAGGCACATGCAGTTACAGGTCCGGTTCTAGAACGTTTAAGCGAACTAGAAGATGAGATCCTCACTGCGCTTGAGCGTTGGGAAGAACTTGAAAATTTACAAAACGAGAGCAGTTGAATCATTTATGAAAAAACTTACTTTAGGGATGCTTAGCGCGGCTGTCGCTTCGTCATTTTTAAGCACAGCACAGGCCGACGTATTTACCTTTCAGAAACTCGAAACACCTGAACAGGTTCGTCATTTATTTCCTACTGATATTAATGATAACCGTCACCTTACGGTAATTGGCCAGATCCCGAACGACCTCGACATCGATTTAACTAGGTTGCAAGCAAGCACGTTAGCATCCATTGGCATTAGCCCAGATGAAGAAGACCTGGAAAATTACTCGTTAAGCTATGCCCAATATTATGCGCTGGTGCAAATATTGCGCGACGGCGTTAGTCCGCAATTGCGTAACCCCCGAGTAAGCTTTTATTTCGCCGGTTACTTTGATGGGCAAACAACAAGCTTAAACCAGTTTTTTAACGACACAGACCCAGAAACACCGGAGCTTGAGAATACCTCCGATCATTTCTTTTATGCCCTGAATAATAACAATGCCCGGGTAGGTTGGGGTACCGCACCTTATCGTTACGAGTCATTTAGTTATACCACCAGCGGCGATGATCCAGAAACGATCACCTATGAGGGCGCTGAGCGTGACTTTACCCGTCAAGCGATTTGGTCCGACGGCAGTCAAACCAAAACCTATGCTGCTCCCGAGCAGGCCTATTTAGGCGGTGAGTCGGCGATGATGGATATTAATGATCAAAACATTGCGGTTGGTTTTGCCAGTACAGCACTTAGCCCAAGTGCTGTCGAAGTAGCCGCACAATGCGAAACGGCCATTGAAGAAGAAACCGCTGTGCGTTCTGTGTATGGTTGCATGTGGCAGCGTTGGTTTACCTTACGCAACTCAACAGCCACTAATCTGCAGAGCTACTACGACCGCACCACTATAGCGACCAACCAGTCGATATATGACATGCAAGCCGCCGTATGGCAGCTTGACCAAGGTGGTGAGGTAATTGACGTAACCTATTATCCGCCACTTATGGAACGCGGGGAAGAAGACGAAGCCGACCTATCGAGCTATGCCTACGCGGTCAATAATAATGGTATCGCTGTGGGGCAAAGCTGGACCTACTATGAAGGTACGGCCGAACCGAACCGTCGCATCAAGATGCCAGCAATTTTTCACGATGGTCAAACACTACCGATCACCGAAGACCCTGATTATCTATGGGGCTCGGCCACGGACATCAACGATGAAAACGAAGTGGTTGGTTTCTTGATCCGTAGCATTCAAGGGGTGCAACGTTACGTCGGCTTTAAATATGATATCGACACCGATACCTTTATGGAGCTTGAAGGCTTCTTCAATGGCTCAAGCACCTATCCAACGGCCATCAACAATTCAGGTGTCATTGTCGGCTCCGCCGAAATTGAAGCGAGCCTTTCAACCCAGCGCCGCCGGGTTGGCTTTAGTTTTGAAAGTGCCGTTGAGAATGCACGCTTCACCAACCTTAATGATTTAGTGGACTGTGATGCGAACCTCTTTATCGCAACCGCCGATGGCATTAATAACAACGGCGTGATTACCGCCGCGACGATCAACGAAGAAGAGCTGGTAGACGGTGAGGGCGAGACGCAAACAGAGCAAATCGCTAAAACGGTCATTTTGGACCCCACGTCAGGCGAAGCAAATCAATGCTCGGTCATTGAAGACCGTGTTGAACGCCAAGGCGCAGCCACCGGTTTTGGCGGCTTACTAACTATGTTATTGATTGGTGGTCTTATTACAGTTCGTCGTTGGCTTAAGGTTTAATTGATAAACTTAATCTAAGACTATTTAACGATAGATCTAACGCTTTTTCAGCAGCTTAGCAGCTCACCTGAAAAAGCGTTTTTTTTTGTGCTTGAACTCCCGTGCCAAATTGCTATCTATAGTTATAAGAGCGATGACGATTTCGTTCTTACTAAGTACAAAAAGTACGATGATAAAAATAACTGGACGAGGATGTGAATGATGAAAAGACAGAAGCGCGATCGCCTAGAACGGGCACATGCACAAGGTTTTAAAGCTGGTGTAGCGGGTCGTTCAAAAGAACTATGTCCCTATCAAACGCAAGATGAAATTCGTTCCGAGTGGTTAGGCGGTTGGCGTGATGCGCAAGAGGCGCGAAGCGTTGGATTGTATCGTTGATCTGTCCAAAATAAGATAGCTGAATAGCTATTCCGCAAAATGAACAAAGCCCGCCAATGCGGGCTTTTTAGTCTTCAGTAGTTTTAGAAGTTCGATGTGTCGGTAAACAAACCTACTTTTAAATCTTTTGCTGTGTAGATAGTTTTACCATCTACTTCGACCCGTCCATCGGCAACACCCATAAACAATTTACGTTTAATGACGCGTTTCATGTCGATGAAGTAGCTTACTTTTTTCGCCGTCGGCAGGATTTGGCCAGTGAATTTAACTTCACCTACGCCAAGTGCTCGACCGCGTCCAGGACCACCGCTCCAAGCCAAGAAAAACCCTGTTAGCTGCCACATCGCATCAAGCCCTAAACAGCCGGGCATCACTGGGTCACCTTTAAAGTGGCAGTCGAAAAACCAAAGATCGGGCGAAATATCAAGTTCCGCATGAATATAGCCTTTACCAAATTCGCCGCCTTCATCGCTGATGGTCACGATGCGATCCATCATGAGCATGTTGGGCGCTGGTAGTTGGCTGTTACCCGGCCCGAACATTTTGCCGTCAGCGCAGGCAAGTAGGTCGTCGCGAGTTAAACTAGATTGAGTCATAAACACCTTGTCTTATGCATGAAAATTGCTGCTAAGCTTAGCGAACACTTGTACGCTAAACAAGTCCGACAAGTTGACATCCATCACCAAATGCGGCGATACCATGGTTGCTGTGGTTCACAGTGTTGCAACTGATCGAGACGTTTCTCGATGCGTGCATAAAGCTGTTCCTGGTTATCACCAGAGAGCAGGGCAAGCGCTTCGGCCACATCATCGATGGCATACACATGATAATTTCCTTCAGCCACCGCAGCAATCACATCGGGTTCGAGGTTTAATTGGCTCAAGTTGGCACTTGGAATGATAACGCCTTGTTGACCGTTTAAACCGCGTTCCTTACAGAGTGCAAAGTGTCCTTCTATTTTTTCATTGACCGCACCTATGGCTTGCACGCGTCCAAATTGATCAACAGCACCTGTAATGGCTAAGCCCTGGGCTATGGGAGCTTCAGCTAAAGCTGACAGTAAACAGCACAACTCAGCGAGTGACGCACTGTCACCATCTACTTCGTAGTAAGACTGCTCGAACACAATGGTTGCCGATAAGCTCATTTCTTCACTGCGAGCGAAGACATTGGCAATATAGGCGGACAAAATCATCACACCCTTGGTATGAATACTGCCGCTTAGTTCGGATTTGCGATCGATATCGATAATGTCGCCGTCACCGTAATGAACGGTTGCGGTGATACGTGCGGGTTCACCAAACTCAGTACCACCAATGGTCACTACGGTGAGGCCGTTCACCTGACCAATCACACTTCCTGACGTTTCAATATAAACCTGGCCTTCGAGGATCTGGCGGCGGCTAAGTTCGGCAATATAGCCATCACGCTGCAGCCGCTGTTGTAACACCGCTAAAATAGTGTCGTGTTCGATTTGCGCTAACTGTTGTTCTTCGGCCAGCGCTGCCGCTTCACGGAGGAGTTGCATCAACGCAATCGTATCGAGCGATAACTCGGTTTGATAGTCACTTAACCGCGACGCATATTTCAACACTAACGGAATTGCCGATGGCGCCAAGGGTAGGGTAGCTGCCTCACGCTCAACGTAAGCTAAATAATTAAAATAGGGTTCAATCGCAAACTGGCTCAATGGGTAGTGTGCGGAGAAGTCGGCCAAATAGGGAAACAAGTTATCAAAATCGCTATCGAGCTCGCGCAGTTGCGCATAAATTGAGCGCTCGCCTAATAACAACACTTTCAGATGAATCGGTACGGGCTCAGGTTGATAATAAGCCGCAATATTTGCTTCACCTGGTTGTGGCCAGTGGAATTGACTGGTGCGAAGCACATACTTTAACTTTCGCCACAAACCTGGTTGTGTCAGTAATTCTTCCGCATCGATGGCTAGCACGCCACCATTGGCTTTTAGCAGTGCACCCGGCTGAATAAGGTGTAACTCGGAAGAAATTGTACCACCGACCGATTGTAAGCGGATACTGCCAAACAGGCTGGTCTCAGTAACGCGATCGCAAAGCACAAAATCGTCCTGTTGCGCTGCAGATTCAACAATCACCATCGCCAGCTCATTGCCAGGCAGGTCGGCAAAAGACTTATCTTTAATGCGCTCGATATAAGTCAGAAAGCGCTCGTTTGGATAGGTCGTGCGCAGCTCTTCAAGTTTCGTTTCACGCTCGCTTAACTGCAGTTCAAACAGCTCCATTAAACCTTGTAACGCGGTACGTGCCGAACCGGCTGGAACATTGACACATAGAGGTTCATTGGCCGAGTCTGGATTGGCCAAGTAGAGCCAATCGAAGCGCTCAAAGTGAACCCATTGATGGCGCGCTTGAAGTTCCTGTAACACGTCGACAATACGCAAACCCGGCGTTGTAACCACATAGCCATGCGCATAGCGACCGCCAATACGCATGGTTTGCTTAATTGCGGCAAGCGCTCTGTCTTGACCGACAAGAGGATTCGCTTGGGTGGAAACAGGGCGCTTTTGCGCCCATTCATGAACTTTTGGCTGCAGTTGTTCAGCGGCGACGCGCATCAATGGTTCCTTTTCTAAACAGTAAGTTATTACTTGGCTTCGGTGGAAACAGCTTCGACCGTATAGCCCAATTCTTGCAATAGCTTGATGATACCAGCATTCCCACCGAGATGACCCGCACCGACAGCAATAAATTCACTTCCAGCTGCTTGTAGGTCGTTATCAAGCTGGGTTTGCCAGTTACGGTTGCGGTTATCAAGTAATAACGCTGTGTAGTGCGCATAGGCGTCTGTATCAGCGATCATTTGATACAAACCCTGCATGTCTTCAGCCAAATACAATTCGGTCATTTTCGCCAATTCTGCTTTTGCCTTTGTTTCATCTTCAATCGAATCCATTAGCCATTGAACTTGTTCTTCGTAAGGAATTTGGTCAAAGACACCAAATTGAAATTCGGCAGTTTCAAGACCATCAACAGGTTTGTCTTGCATCATGGCTTGTTGAGTGAAATGGCCTTCGTACGACATTTGCTGCGCACAATCCATCTGTGCCGTCATTACGATACTGCTCAGGATAAACGGGCGCATACCATCAAAAACTGCCAAGCCGTTGCCCGTTGCTGAGGTCAGGTAGTTATCGAGCAGGGTGTATTGTGACTCTGTAATATGGTCAGAAACCTTTCGACCTTTCGGGTCTAAAAGCTGCATTTGCATCGATTGCATGACGGCAGGATCTGCCATATCGAGTTCCATAATTAACCGCTCAGACTGCTTAAATGCATCTGTAGTGTCAGCATGAACCTTAAAGTTATCCGCACAAATCATATGAATGGTACCAAACAGATAAGACGGCTCAGCCATATCGTTACCAGAAACCTTATAAAGCAATGACGCCTGAGCACTGGTTGCCGTTAAGGCACCGGCGATAAGTAATGAAGAAACCTTCTTAAGCATAACTCGTATTCCTTATTTTTATTTTGAATGTTGGTTGTTAACAGCAGTTTAAGCTGAAGGCGCCGATGAAACAATTAAAGTGCCTGAAGAAAGTTTAAAAGCCCCGAGTTGTTTGCAGCAACAGCGGGGCTTTTTTGTGGCCGTTTGAAGGCCACTATATGATTGCGCATAATGTATATTATGTTAAATAGTATATGGATAAGTATCTATGTACTAAGTGTGTATTCACATATTTAGGCGTCGCTACGTTAAATAATTGGCACTAACTACCCTGCGAATGGCGCAGATTTCACGTAGCGCACGATCGTAAATACCAACGCTAAGCTAGTTTGAAATACTTTTTGAGATAACTTTTTTGAGATAACTTTGTAGGATAGCTGCCGGACGGCTGGCGAGAATCGAGAGATAATTGCAGCAACCTTTACGGTAGGACAACTCAGGTTGCTGCAATGGCTAGACCACCCCTCATTGAGTGGTCTGAATATTTTTGATTAGATTTCTTCAGCGCGTTCCATTTCATTTTCCAGGCGCTGAGTTTCGTCGGCCCGCGGTTTGGTAAAACGTGCTAAGGCTAAATAAATGACCGGCGTTAGATAGAGCGTAAAGATCACTGCGAACGCCAGGCCACCGAACACTACCCAACCAATTGAGTTACGTGCCTCGGCGCCTGCACCGACGGATAAAATAAGTGGTAATGCGCCAAGTAAGGTCGACACCAAGGTCATCATAATTGGGCGCAACCTGATATCAGCGGCATTTTCGACGGCTTCACGTACCGACTGACCTTTGTCACGCAGCTGATCGGCGAACTCCACGAGTAAGATAGAGTTTTTAGCTATTAGGCCTATGAGCATGACTAAGCCAATCTGTGAGAACACATTAATTGACGTGCCTGTTAAGTACAGCGCAAAGAAGGCTGCGGCAATACCAAACGGCACTGTCGCCATTACCACCACGGCACTATTAACGCTTTCAAATTGCGCGGCCAGCACTAGAAGCACAATAACGAAAGCTAAAATATAGGTCATCATGACCTCACTTTCGGTTTCTTCATAAGCTTCGGCCTCGCCCAATAGCACCATTCCAACACCATCAGGTAGGGTTTCTGCCGCTACGGTTCGTAGCTGTTCTACCACTTCTTCAATGGGGATGCTGGTTGGCATTTGCATATCAACTTCGATAGCACGTCGCTGGGCACGACGCTCAAGTTCTGCGGCGATGCCCTCTTCGCTAATGGTGGCCACACTCGAAAGTGGCACTAAACCGCCATTACTAGTACCCACATAGAGATTAGAGAGGTCCGTTGGCGATTTGATTTGGCTCCGCTCAGCTTGCAACATTATCGGTACAGCCTGATCGCCGATGTTTAAATCGGTAATGTCATCACCGTTAATAGCAACGCGTAAGGTTGCCGAAACATCACTTAAGGAAACCCCTAAATCAGCAGCGCGACGGCGATCAATATTGACCCGCAATTGTGGTTGCGTTGGTTGATAGCCGATACGCGGAAAACCTATTTCGGGCATAGCTTCCTGAGCAGCCTTGCCAAAGGCCAAAGCTGCATTATAAATGTCGCGGTAATTATCTCCGGTTAAGGCAACCTCTAAGCCCCCTCCTTGCCCGCGCAAATTTAGGCTGTTCGAACCAAAGGCACGCGCCGGAGCGCCAGGGATACGGCTCAAGGGTTCGCTAATTTCGTCGATTATTTCCTGCTGTGAGCGATCACGCTCTTCCCAGTCGGTTAAGCGAACGGTAATGAACACGAGGTTTGGATCCCACTGGCCAACGCGAGTGTTGATGCTCGAGACAGCGCCGCCATTTACATACGGCAAAAGGATCTCTTCCATTTGCTGCGCTTGGCGGTCCATAAAGTTGAGCCCAACCCCATCAGGGCCGCGGGCAAAGATTCGAATTTGGCCACGATCTTCAGTCGGCATCAGTTCGTTATCAATATTAAAGTAGAAACCAACGGCGGTACCGGCAATCAATACACAGGCCGCAAATACGATTTTTGCATGATCAAGAGCCCAGTGCAGGCTTTTCACATAGTAATTTCTAAATGAAGAGCCGGCTCGTGTAAGTACCGTTTCTTTAGGTTTCTTTAACGGCAACCGAGCCGTTAAGGCAGGTACCAACGATAAAGCAACGAATGAAGAAATGATCACCGCAGCGGCAAGTACGCCGCCGAATTCTCGGAACAAGCGCCCTGCTGTTGAAGGTAAGAATGCAATGGGGACAAATACCGCAACCAACACGGCGGTCGTGGCAACCACGGCAAAAAACACCTCACGTGTACCGATAACGGCAGACGCGCGAGCGCCCATCCCCATACTACGTCGGCGTTGTATGTTTTCCGACACTACAATGGCATCGTCTACAATCAATCCGGTCGCTAGCACTAACGCAAGCAAGGTAAGTATATTGATGGAAAAGCCCAGCAACCAAATCACCGCTATCGAGCCAACCAGTGCGACGGGTATCGACACCGCAGGAATAATGGTTGCCCGCCCAGAGCCGATAAATAACCACAAGGTCGCGATAACTAATAAAATAGTGAGGCCTAACGAAGTGATTACCTCTTCGACGGAACTGCGGATGAATTCAGCATCATCGTTGGTAACTCGCAAGTTGAGATCTGGATACTGTTTCTGTAAATCACCGACTAAGCGGAGCACCTCGTTTGATATTTCAATGGTGTTCGAGCGCGCTTGACGAATAATACCGAGCCCAAGTACCTGCTTACCATCAAGTCGAGTGATACTGCCAGCATCAGCGGGACCAAAATAAACCGTTGCCACATCGCCAACCCGAGTGGTACCAGCGATAACTATGTTTTCAACATCTTCGGTGGTTACTGAACTGGCATCGGCACGAACAATCAGTTGTTGATCCGTCGACTTGAGGCTTCCTGCGGGGACGTCAAAAGGTGCTTGCCGAAGCACCGCTGCCACATCACTAACCGTCAATTGATAACTCGCTAAACGCAACGGTTCAATCACCACGCGCATTACTTTTCGGCGATCACCCGTTAGCCGCACGTCGGCAACACCTGGAATGTTCAAGAAGTTCGGAGCTAAGTCCGTTTCAACGCGCTCGGTTAAGGCGGTAAGGTCGAGTGTCTCACTTGAAATCGACAGTGAAACGACTGACTCAGCGTCGTTATCGGCCTTAATAATCGCCACATTTTCAACTTCTTCTGGTAGCCCTCGCTGTACTCGGCTGACAGATTCTCGCGTTTCGTTAGCGGCATTATCAAGATCAACACCAGGTCTGAACTCGACGACTACTCGTGAGCTGCCTTCTTCGCTCGATGCACGAATGGACTTAACGCCACTCACTCGTGCGACGGCACCTTCGAGGCGGCTGGTCACTTCGGTATCTACTGTTTCTGGCGCTGCCCCCGGATAGCTAGCTGTCACCGAGACAATCGGCCGATCGACATCCGGTAATTCGCGGACTTCAACACCGTTGATGGCTGCTAGGCCGGCAATAATAATCAGTAAGTTAAAAACAACTATAAGTATAGGTCGACGAATCGACAGCGAAGGTAAATCGTTTAACTGTGGTGTCCACTTCATTCGTTGACTCCCCCGTTCGCTAGATCAAGTTCGCTTACGGCCTGCCCCTGACGCAGCGTTTGCACGCCCTCAACAATCAATTGGTCACCCAGTTGTAAGTTTCCATCAACCAGCACACGGCCAGGTAAACGTTGTTTAATCGAAACGTCTACCCGCTGTGCCTTTTCATCTTTTATAATCCATACGTAGGCGCCCTCAGGGCCCCACATCAAGCCTGCTTCAGGGATCACTGGGTAGCTATCGCCGGCAAGGGTCAACGCAACTCGAAAGCTCATCCCCGGCCGAAACTTATCTTCGGTGTTGGTCATGAGCGCACGGATCCGTACCGTACGATTCTGGTTATCGACGCGCGATCCTATCTCTGCTACTTCGGCAGCTAGCGGCTCCTGCATACGCTGCCAAGAATACACTTCAAGTTGTGCTCCTTGGTCCAGTAGTGCCACCGCTGATTCAGGTGCCTGAAAATCGATGTAAAGCTGGTTGCGTTTATCTAACGACGCAATCATGGTCTGGGTGGTAATACGATCGCCCACTTCGATGTCGGTAATACCAATAACGCCAGAGAATGGCGCGATGACTTGCCGATCATCAAGGTTGGTTTGGGCCTCTGCCACCGCAACTTCGAGTAAGTCGCGCGCGATCATCGCTTCATCCAACTGGCTTTGCGAGACAGCACCTTGCTCACGACTTGTTTGCAGTCGTTTGAGCGTGCGCTCGGCGTCCGTCAGTTGCAACTTGGCGCGCTGCAGAGCGATTCGCTGACGACGATCGTCTAATTGCACTAACACTTGCCCTTTCTCAACCCGCTCACCAGGCTTGAAGTTCACCGCTGTGACCACATCGCCGACAGCTGGATACAAGTCAACGGACTGCAAAGCCTCAGCGTAAGCAACAGCTTCCACTTGTTCCTGTTCACGCTCAAACCCTAACGGTTGTGCCACCACTAAAGCGGCTTTTTCAGCATTACGCCATTGCTGTGCAGTCACGGTTGAGGTGACACTTGGCAACACAACGGCCAGCGTGAGTAGCGAAAATGTAAGAGCTGTCGACAACTTCATCTAAATTCCTTGTATGCAAATACGATTGTTAGTTTTACTTTATGCGCATTTGACCAAATACGATCAAAAAAGGCTGCCCATCTACGATGAACAGCCCGCTAGACACGCCAGTTAAATAATTTTACTGGGTTGGCTTGGCTTTTAGTATTTCAGTCAGCCCAGCAACGGCTCCGCCAATATCCGACAATTGTGCCGGCAATATTAACGTATTGGTTTCCTGTGCTAGCTTGCCGAATTCTTTCACATACTGTTCAGCAACCCGCAAACTTACCGCATCTTGACCACCAGGCTCTTGAATGGAGCTGGCGATTTTACGAATACCTTCTGCTGTCGCTACGGCAATAAGCTCGATTTCACGCGCTCGACCTTCAGCTTCGTTAATTTGCTTTAACTTTTCGGCCTCAGACAAATTAATAACTTCTTGTTTTTGACCTTCGGAAACGTTAATCATCGCTTGGCGCTCACCCTCTGACTTGGCAATGGCCGCACGCCGCTCACGTTCAGCACGCATTTGTTGCTCAAGTGCGTCCTTGATACTCATCGGCAGTTCAATATCAGAGATTTCATAACGCAGTACTTTAATACCCCACGGTGCGGCTGCTTCATCTAGTGCTTGCACCACAATTTCATTGATTCGGGCGCGTTCTTCGAAGGTCTTATCGAGATCCGTTTGGCCAATCACCGAGCGCATGGTCGTTTGTGCCAACTGAGAGGCCGCATAACGGTAGTCGTTGATACCGTAGCTCGCTTTGTGAGCATCAACCACTTGAATGTAAAGCACGCCATTAATGCCTACCTGGATATTGTCGCGGGTGACACAAGCTTGCCGCTCAACATCAATCACTTCTTCTTTTAGAATGTGCTGGTAAGCAACTTTTTCAACAAACGGGATCAGCAAGTGAAAACCCGATTCTAAAGTACGGTTATAGCGCCCTAGCCGCTCAATTACGAAATTTGTACGTTGCGGCACGATCCGCGCGGTTTTGAGAATAACGATAATCACCGCAATCGCAAAGCCGACGGCGAGAACGGTACCTACATTTAACTCCACCATGATGACGTCCTTTAGTTCACTTTATTATTATGGTTTATCACGGCTTACCGTGAGTTGAATTCCTTCATTCGCCTGCACCCAAGCGGTTTCACCTGCTTTTAACTCATCCTCTGAAAAAGCGTCCCACTGTACACCGTTAAGTACGACACGACCGGCACCGTGGTTGAAGTCACGAATCACTTTGACCCGAGCGCCAATATCGCGTTGAAAATTCGGCTTGGCATCGTCTTCGTCGGTGCTGTAGCCCATAAACCAACGCTTAAATTGCCCTCTTGCAACAATTAAAAGAGCCAAGCTCACCACACCAAAAACCGCAAACTGAGTTGCGGTTTCCGCAATCAAGCCCCAGTGTAAAAGCAGCCCTGTAACAATCGCCCCAATGCCGAGAAACACGGCTATGACGCTGGTTAACAGCAATTCGGAAAGAATTAATGCGACGCCAATAATGATCCAAAGTAATGCTATAGACATAGCTTTCCTCGATGAGTAAGTGACTCTAAAGCTTAACTATAGCATGGCCAATCAAATGGCCGACCAAGTCAATTGTATCAATTTGCTACGCTCTCAAAGTTCAGGCTAATTTGAGCCGGCAAGTCATCGAACTCCGACTGTAAGGGAACCGTTAAGCGCCAGGTCATCCGCGGTTCCGTACAAGAACCTAAATAGAGATCCGCTTGCCATTTACCTGTATCGGTTTGTTTCCACTGTAACGGTATGCTGCCCATATACATAGACACCCCCTCAACGTTGCCTAAGCCCGGTTTCACGCGGTCTGGCAACTCAAGAGTAAGCTTTACCCGCTGTTCCAACGGTATGGGCTCAATGGGCATTTTGAGTTTTATTTGCTGTGCCGCAAAACTATGGCTCGCGGTCGGCAGTTGTTTAGGGGATGGTGGTTGGCAGGCAACCAAGCATAAGCTCAAGCCCGCGAAACTAAAGACCTTACCAAGACTAAGGTTAAATAATCGGTACATTTTACGTCCCCTTTGGTCGTAATATTACTGCTTACTTTTTCACCAAGTTGCCGTCACGCCTGATTTTTTAACGGTTTGTGACTGTATTTTTGCAAGCAAACAGCTTAAAATGGCTGTGCTTGCGGAAGTATTCAGCAAGTCATCATCATTGTCACGTTACTCTTACGACGAATACTATGAACTTTTCTAAGTCAGAGCATCAACGCGGAAAGCAAAAATGAGTCAAACAAATCCTCAGCAAATCGAATACAACCTCAAAGTCGTCAGACAGTTTACTGTCATGACGGTCGTTTGGGGCATAATCGGTATGACCCTCGGTGTTTGGATCGCAGCTCAGCTAATATGGCCAGAGCTCAACTTCGATACACCTTGGCTTACCTACTCTCGTCTTCGCCCTCTTCATACGAACGCGGTTATTTTTGCCTTCGGTACGTCGGCGTTAATGGGGACCTCCTTTTATATTGTCCAGAAGACCTGTCGCACTAACTTGTTCTCAGACAAGTTGGCGTCCTTTGTGTTCTGGTCTTGGCAAGCAGTTATTGTGCTTGCAGTGATCAGCCTACCGTTAGGGCTGAATTCGTCAAAAGAGTACGCTGAACTTGAATGGCCGATTGATATTCTGATTGCGCTATCTTGGGTTGCCTACATTATTGTATTCTTTGGCACCTTGGTGAAACGTAAAACTTCGCATATCTATGTTGCAAACTGGTTTTATGGTGGCTTTATTATCACCGTAGCAGTGCTGCATATCGTGAATAGCATGGTAGTTCCAGTGTCATTCACTAAGTCTTACAGCGTGTACGCGGGTGCTGTGGATGCCATGGTGCAATGGTGGTACGGCCATAATGCGGTAGGCTTTCTACTAACCGCTGGTTTCTTGGGCATGATGTATTACTTTGTTCCGAAGCAAGCTGAGCGTCCAGTGTATTCGTACCGCTTATCAGTGGTGCATTTTTGGGGCTTGATCTCGCTTTATATTTGGGCCGGACCTCACCACTTGCACTACACCGCACTGCCTGACTGGACACAGTCATTAGGTATGGTGATGTCGGTGATTCTGTTTGTGCCATCATGGGGTGGTATGATCAACGGTATCATGACGCTATCTGGTGCTTGGCATAAGCTTAAGACAGACCCTATTCTGCGCTTCCTAATTGTCTCGTTGTCATTCTATGGTATGTCGACCTTTGAAGGTCCGATGATGGCAATTAAATCAGTGAATGCCCTTTCGCACTACACTGACTGGACCATAGGTCACGTTCACTCGGGTGCACTTGGCTGGGTTGCAATGATCACCATCGGTTCAATGTATTACCTGATTCCACGGCTTTGGGGGCAAACACAGATGCATAGTATCCGCTGGATTAACACCCACTTCTGGTTACATACCATAGGCGTAGTGCTTTATATCGTCGCGCTTTGGATCTCAGGCGTTATGCAAGGTCTGATGTGGCGTGCGGTGAATGCTGAAGACGGCACGCTAACCTATAGCTTTGTTGAGAGTGTTGAAGCCTCTTATCCGTTCTGGTTTATCCGCTTTGTCGGTGGCTTGTTCATCGTTGCAGGTATGCTGCTGATGGCATGGAACAGCTATCGTACTATTAAGGCCGGCAAACCAACTCGCGAAACAATTGATGTTGCTCCGCGAGAAGCAACAACGCAGTCAGCTTAAGGAGTCCGAAAAATGAGTAAAAACATTAAGCATGATTTCGTTGAAAAGCGCGTCGGTTGGTTGGCGATCTTCGCCACCATCGCAATCTCTATCGGCGGTATCGTCGAAATAACGCCATTGATGTTTCAAAAGCAGACCAATGAACCTGTAGTCGGTCTAGAGCCGTACTCTGCGTTAGAGCTTGAAGGTCGGGATATTTATATCCGTGAAGGCTGCAATAACTGTCATAGCCAGATGATTCGTCCGTTTCGCTCAGAAACCGAGCGTTACGGGCACTACTCACTGGCCGGTGAACATGTTTGGGAGCATCCATTCCTATGGGGTTCTAAACGCACCGGTCCAGACCTTGCCCGCGTCGGTGGTCGCTATAGTGATGAATGGCATTATGTGCATTTAATGGACCCTCGTGATGTGGTTCCAGAGTCAAACATGCCAGGCTTTCCATGGTTAGCGGAAAATAAACTTGATGGTGAGTTAACCGCCAAGAAAATGGAAGTTTTCCGTGGCTTCGGCGTCCCTTATACCGACGAAGATATCGCCGGTGCTAAGGCTGCCGTAGTTGGTAAGACTGAAATGGAAGCGTTAATCGCTTACCTTCAATCGCTAGGTACTGGTTTGAAGCAACAGGCCAATTGATATGGATTACATTACTTGGCGGAGTTTTTATACAGTTTTAGTTTTCGTATTGTTCATTGGCATCGTGCTTTGGGCGTACAGCAAAGGGCGTAAAAAGCGCTTTGACGAAGCCGCAAACTCAATCTTCGAAGAAGATGAGTTGAAAAAAACGAAGTCAAACAATACTGAACAGGAGTCGAAGAACAATGAGTAGCTTCTGGAGTGCATGGATTATTGTCCTTACCCTCGCGTTTTTAGTCGGAATTATCTGGGTATTACGCTGGAATATGAGCAACTATACCGGAATTAAGGAAGGCGAACTCATGGATCATGAGTTCGACGGTATCGTTGAAATTAATAACCCACTACCGCGCTGGTGGATGATTCTGTATTGGGTCACCATCGTCTGGGGCTTTGCCTATTTGGCGCTTTACCCAGGCTTGGGGAACTTTGCAGGTCTACTTGGCTGGAGTAGCTCTAACCAAGATGTTCGTTCCATTGAAGAGTCGCGAGCGGCGACGGAAGCCCATCGTGAGGCTGGCCTCATCGTTGAGTACGACCGTGCGATGGATGCCGCAGATGAGCGTTTTGGGCCCATCTTTGAAGCTTACGCACAACAGCCTATTGAAGAGCTTGCAAAAGACCCAGAAGCGAACGAAATTGGCCAGCGTTTGTTCTTACAAAACTGTGCCCAATGTCATGGTTCAAATGCTATGGGCGGTAAAGGGTTTCCGAACTTAACCGACGATAACTGGCTCTACGGTGGCTCGGCCGACGCAATTAAAACGACCCTTCTGCAAGGTCGTCAAGGTCAAATGCCATCATTCAAAGCACAGTTTGACGAGCAACAGATCACTGAGTTAGCAACTTACGTTCTCAGCTTAAGTGGTCGTAAAGTTGACCCTGAACTCGCCGCTGCCGGCAAAGCTAATTTTGCCGTGTGTTCTGCCTGTCATGGACAAGATGGCAAAGGTAACCAACAACTGGGTGCACCCAACCTAACTGATAACGTTTGGTTGTATGGTGCCTCACAAGCAGCGATTGAAGAAACGTTAATGAATGGCCGCAACGGTGTTATGCCGGCATGGAAAGATATTCTCGGTGAGGATAAAGTCCACGTCATTAGTGCGTACGTGTACGGGCTTTCAAACGACTAAACTGAAAACCCCGCACTCGCGGGGTTTTTTCTTTATGCTGAATAAATGAGGTTATGGGTAATGGTAAAACCTTGGTACAAACAAGTGTGGCCTTGGGTGTTAATGTCGATTCCATTTTCAGTGGTCATCGCTATGGCGATCACCCTTACTGTTGCCTCTAACTATGGCGACAACCCCATGGTTGTGGATGACTATTATAAACAAGGTCGAGCGATCAATAGCCAAGTAGAGAAGGTACAGGAAGCCCAAGCAAGGGGCATCGCCTTTATTTTTGAACACCAAGGGCGTGACCTAATTTTACGTTACAAATCCGGTCAACCTGATGAACTGACCGCACTGCGGGTTAATTTTTACCACACAACGCTCGCCGACAAAGATTTCAGCTTAACCTTAACGGCAGACGCGGAAGGCGATTTTAGAGGCCAACTCCCCGAATCTGTCGCACAAGAGCAAGGCAAATGGACACTGACCATCACACCGTTTGACGGCAGTTGGCGGCTAAGCCAACAGATCCACTTGCCAAGCTATCGTCAACTTACTCTAAAACCACTTACTTACGGCGTTTAACTGATGGCGTCGACGCTGCCAAACCCTCCTGAGGGTCTTTGCTTTCACTGTCTACAGCCGTTACCGGCACATGACGAGATCAAAGTTCGGGTCGACAATCGCGAGCGACAAGTATGCTGTTATGGCTGCCAAGCGGTGGCGCAAACCATAGATGAGCAGAATCTGCTGCACTTCTATCAGTTTCGAGATACCAGTAACCCGCTGCAAATCCCCCTCCTTCCTGAAGAGTTGCAGCAACTTGAAGCTTATGATCAAGAAGAGCTACAAGAACAGTTTATCCAGCGTTCAGACAGTGGTGAGAAGTCTACCAGTTTATCTGTCGACGGCATGACCTGCGCAGCTTGTGCGTGGCTCATAGAAAAACAATTGCAAGGGCTGGCTGGAGTCAGTAACGCGCAAGTAAATGCGACGACTGAGCGCGTATCGATCCAATGGCAGCCAGACAAGGTGAAGCTAAGTACCATTTTGCAGCAAATCGCGGGCTTAGGTTATCGCGCATTACCCTTTCAAGCGGCAACACAAGAACAAGATTTTAAGCGGCGTCGACGTTATTTTGTCCGTCGTATCGGCATTGCCGGAATCGCCACTATGCAGGTGATGATGATCGCTGTCGCGCTCTATTTTGGTGTGGTCAGTGAACTCGACCAAAGCATGCGACAATTCTTTTGGTGGATCAGTTTGTTGTTTGCCACCCCAGTATTACTTTACAGCGCACAGCCGTTTTATTTATCCGCGCTGCGCAGTATTCAAGCGCGCCAACTCAATATGGACGTACCGGTAACGCTCGCACTGCTAAGTGCTTATGGGGCAAGTGTCTACGCGACCTTTAGCAACCAAGGAGAGGTCTATTTTGAGTCGGTAAGTATGTTTACCTTTTTGTTGCTAGTGGGTCGTTACCTTGAGCTACTCGCAAAACAAAAAGCCATTGCCACCGCAGCCAATTTAATTAAGCTGCTGCCAGCGACCGCGCAGCGTGAAACAGCCAGCGGTAAGCTTGAAGCCGTTGCCGTACATAAATTAACGCAAGGTGACGTGGTACAGGTGCTACCAGGCCAAACATTACCCGCTGATGGAAAGCTACTGACCGATCAAGCCGAGGTGAATGAAAGTATGCTTACCGGGGAAAGTGTGCCCGTGCAGCATCAGTATGGCGACACTGTTTTTGCGGGTACATTGAATCAATCGCAGCCCATTCGTATCGGCGTTGAGGCAACCCAGCAAAGTACCGTCATGGCGAAAATCGCGGCTTTGCAAGATCAAGCCTTGGCGACCAAACCGCGACTGGCGGAACGGGCTGAGAAACTAGCGAATCAGTTCG
Organism: Pseudidiomarina piscicola; assembly: GCF_902806985.1. Classification (GTDB taxonomy): domain Bacteria; phylum Pseudomonadota; class Gammaproteobacteria; order Enterobacterales; family Alteromonadaceae; genus Pseudidiomarina; species Pseudidiomarina piscicola. Next base: position 504,219 of record NZ_CADCXY010000001.1, on the reverse strand, counting down.
TTAAACAATTACTGATTTTAGCTGCGTTAACCTTTTTCGTTTGGAGCTTTATCGATCCTTCCGAAGCCTTTTGGGTTACTTTAGCAGTGCTTGTTGCCACTTGTCCGTGTGCCTTAGCATTAGCCGCGCCGACCGCGGTCACCGGTGTCGTGCACCGACTCAATAAGCAAGGCGTGTTACTTCGTAATACAGACGCAATCGAGGCATTACGTGATTGCCGTACGCTCATCGTTGATAAAACGGGTACGCTAACCAGTGGTCAATTCTCGATTGCCACGACCCACCAGCTTAGCCAGAACTACACGGCTGAGGCGATTGCAACACTTGCCGGCAGTTTGGAGCGTCACTCTGAACATCCGCTAGCGACACCGTTCAAAAATTTGACCAGCGAAACAGCTTCACTCGAAGCCGTCAAGGTTGCGCTTGGCAATGGCATTGAGGCCTTATGGCATCATGGTCAGAGCCAGTGTAAAGTCCGTATCGGCAGCCCCCGCTATATCGCTGAATGGCACCCAGATGCCTTAAACCATAGCCCCGCAAATGTGTTACTCGCAACCGCGGACGAGCTGCTCGCAAGCTATCAGGTAACAGATACCTTACGTGACGATGTGCCTGCCACGTTAAGCAAGCTGCGGCAGCAAGGGTTCAAGGTGATCATGTTAACCGGAGATAGCCAGGCAAATGCCCAGCGAGTGGCGAACCAGTTGGACATTCAGCAAGTCCAAGCAGAGTGCTTACCAGCCGATAAATTGGCGTTCGTGAAGCAACAGCAACGCCAGGGGCCAGTTTTGATGATTGGCGATGGCATTAACGATGGCCCGGTATTAGCACAAGCGGATGTATCGATGACGTTTGGTCATGCTGCTGACCTCGCCCGGCAAGCCGCCGATATTGTCGCCATGCGTAATGATTTTGCCGCGCTTACCCGACTGCTAGACAGCACCGCTAAAAGCCGTCGTATTTTGAAGCAAAATATTATTTGGGCGCTGGTCTACAATATTGGCATTATACCCATTGCGGTGATCGGGCTGGTGACACCCTATATTGCCGCTATTGGAATGTCGGTAAGTTCACTACTTGTCTTAGCGAATTCATTAAGGCTTTATCGCGGCAGTTCCGGCACCGACACACCAGCAACTAAGTAAGCGAGGTACGTGTGGAAAGCTTATACATTCTAATTCCAATAGCGATTCTATTTGTCATTATTGCGATTGCCGTTTTTTTATGGGCCGTACGTAGCGATCAGTTTGAAGATCTTGAGCGCCAAGGAATGAACGTGTTGCTCGACGACGATGATCCGAAAAAAAACAACGAACAACAATCCGCACGGCAAGACACTGATGAATCTTGATATTTTCGCTGCGTTTTTGATGGGGCTTGCTGGAGCTGGGCATTGCCTGATGATGTGTGGCGGCTTAGCCGGTGCCCTGGGGCCTAAACCAAAACCCGTTGATTTAATAAGTTATAACTTAGGCCGCATTAGCTCTTATGCTGTCATTGGCGCGATCGTAGGTCTTAGTAGTCAGTTGCTCGTATCAAGCTTTGCACCCGCTTTACTCGCCTTACGGTTTATCGCCGCATTTTTCTTAATCGCTCTGGGTTTCTATTTCGGTGGCTGGTGGCTAGGCCTTAATAAATTAGAGCGCCTTGGCAAGCCACTATGGCAAAAAGTTGCCCCCCATGCCGCGCGCTTGCGTCAACGCACTAGTACCTTTGATCGGTTCATCGCCGGAATGCTCTGGGGCTGGCTGCCCTGTGGCTTAGTTTACAGCGCTCTTAGCTGGGCCGCGATCAGTGCCTCGGTTGTGTCGGGAGCTGTTTATATGTTGGCATTTGGGCTTGGAACCCTACCTGCCATGCTCGCTTTTGGTTGGTTTAGCGGTGCTGTACAAAGTATTCTGAAAGCGCAAGGTTTCCGCCAAGCCATGGGCGTGATTATGATCTTTTATGGAGTTTGGGTTGCTGTTATTGCGCTGCGTCAACTGTTGCCACTGTGAGAATTAGCCACACCTAGAAATTCCGTCTAAACTCAGTTAATAAGTTCGAACATTCAATGAGGTAGACCATGTCTTGCGTGAAAAATATATTAGTGGTTTTAGACCCTGATAAACAACAACAAAAAGCGCTTAATCGTGCCCTGCACTTAGCTCGGATCAGTAAAGCTTCGATTACCTTAATGCTGTCGATTTACGACTTTTCTTACGAAATGACGACGATGCTCGCCGCCGAAGAGCGTAACACCATGCGCGACAGTCTTATTAATGATCGAAAGGTTTGGATTGACGATCTATTGGAAGATTACAACACGCGTGAACTAGATATCTCGATTAAAGTGCTCTGGCATAACCGCCCTTTCGAAGCCATCATTGAAACGGCGATTACTGGTGAGCATGATGTTATTGTGAAAGCGACACATAGCCATGATGGCTTGGCTAGTATTATTTTTACGCCCACCGATTGGCACTTACTGCGAAAAGCACCTTGTGCGGTATTGCTGGTGAAAGAACACGAGTGGCCTGAACACGGCAAAATTCTTGCCGCGATTCACACCACCGGCGAAAAAGACCACCATAACAGTTTAAATTACCGGATTACCGAGGCCGCACAGCGGTTTGCCGGCTGTTTGCACAGTAGTGTTCATTTAGTGAATGCCTACCCCGGGGCGCCGGTCACCATTGCGGCCGAAATACCGGAGTTTGATACTGGAAATTATCGTGAAGTTATCGCCGAAAATCATCAACAAGCTCTGGCCGAACATGCCCAACACTTTGGAATTACCGAAGCCTGCCAACATGTTCGCGAAGGGCTACCTGAACAGGTGATTCCAGAACTTGCAAACGAGCTCGACGCCGAACTTGTGGTGCTTGGCACTATAGGTCGTACAGGTATTAGTGCAGCATTATTAGGAAATACCGCCGAGCATGTTATCGAACAAATTAACTGTGACTTATTGGCGGTAAAACCAGCAGGATTTGAATCACCAGTTAAGGTATAATCCGCACGATTTTTTCAGCCCCTTAACCTGATAAAGTGATTTCAATGAGTTTAGTGACAACATTTAACGCCAAAGACACTCACCTAACAAGTGCCCAGGAAAAGCAACAGCGGCACGATTTCAATAAGTTAGAGAAACGACTCCGTCGCCATGTAGGTCGCGCCATCGAAGACTTTAACATGATTGAAAACGGCGATAAGGTGATGGTTTGTCTTTCAGGCGGTAAAGATAGCTACACTCTATTGGCGATCCTTCGCTTTTTACAAAAAATTGCACCAATCAAGTTTGAGCTGATCGCAGTCAATCTTGATCAAAAGCAACCGGGCTTTCCTGAACACGTGCTACCTGATTACTTGCGCCAAGAAGGTGTCGATTTCCGCATTATTGAGGAAGATACCTACAGCATCGTTAAAGAGAAGATCCCAGAAGGAAAAACCACCTGCTCACTCTGTTCGCGTTTACGTCGCGGAATTCTGTACCGAGTGGCGAAAGAGCTAGGCGCGACAAAAATTGCCTTAGGACACCATCGAGACGATATGCTGGAAACATTGATGCTTAATATGTTTTTTGGCGGCAAAATGAAGTCAATGCCACCAAAACTCGTCAGCGACAATGGTGAGCATGTCGTGATACGCCCACTCGCTTATGCCCGCGAAAAAGATATCGAACGCTACTCAGCTTATGCAGATTTTCCGATTATTCCCTGTAACCTTTGTGGTTCTCAGGAAAACTTGCAACGACAAACAGTGAAGGAAATGCTGCGAGGTTGGGACAAAAACCACCCGGGACGCATCGAAAGTATGTTTACGGCAATGCAGAACATTGTGCCGTCGCACCTTGCTGATCACGAACTATTCGATTTCAAATCCATCGCTGCCGATGGTCAGCATAATGAGGCAGGAGACACCGCATTTGATCACAGTGTTCCTACCGACTTTATCAATTATCGTGAGCACGACGATGAAGAAACCGACGCCCAAGGCGCCGGTCACTCAGCAGTTATTCAGGTGCGGAATTTGAGTTAGTGGTAAACCCTGGCTCGGCAACGGGCCCTTCGGCTCCTAGCGCATCCATGATCAACGGACGGTTCACGCGAATCATCGCATTTAGCTCTTCCACGTATGCTTCACCACGTTCTGAGTAGCTAAGTAGCCCTGGCGTTAGGTCAACGGCACGTATACGTGCCTCTTGCGCTCTGCGCTCTGCTCTTAGTTTGCGCATTTCAAAATACGCCGGATGGGTATTTAAATTACGCAAATAACTGCGCACCGAGGCGTTTACCGAGTTGAACTTTTCAACCTCATGGGTGGCGTCTTCGCCCCGCGCACCGGGCACTAAACCACAACCTTTGGTAAAGCACCATTGACCGAACAGATTCAACGCTTGCTTGGCAAAACGTGACGTTCCCCATGCAGATTCGTTCGCTGCTTGCACCAAAACTAAGGTTACTGGAATGCTATCGACGCGGCGCAGCAACAGTTCAAAAGCCTGTTCGGCCTCAAGCGGCGAGGCAAAGTTAAACTCTACCCGGTAGCGCTTAGCTAGATACTCGAGCCAGCTCACTTGCTCACGTGAAAGTGAATCTGGTTTCAACCGCCACTTAGTATAAAGTGCGTCTAAGCCACTACGCTGCTCTTCAATTAGGGCATTCTCGGCGGCCACTAAAGGTGCCAAAAAATCAAAAAATGCCTGTTTCTTTGCGGCCGTTTGCTGATATTTAGCAAAATCAGGCATCGCTGAAACCACCGGCGCCGCCACCGCAACTTTTTTGGCAGGTACGACACCATCGTACAGCCGATACGGGTTGGCCAAATGCAGCACATTAGGCGCAATGGCGGCCGCAGCCGCCATAATTAAACCAAGCATAATAACGAGATAACGTAGCATTAACTCTCCTCTTCTACGGTCGTAACTGAGTTTTCATTCGTTTCACTAGGTACGCCAATGAGGCGATTATAGATGACACCAATCACGTTAAACCACATAGGCATGGTGAACAGCAGCCCAAGTAATAGAGGTAAGGCACTGATAAAGATGATAATGGTCATAATTAGATAGAGACCAAGCAGCGGTAACATCTTTTTATTTAAGATAATCACTGATGCCATAATCGCGCGCATTACAGGTAGATTACGCTCCAGTACGAGTGGTACCGCCAGTGTGAAACTGATCTGCAAATACATCGCAATTAAGAAGAACAGCGCAAAAAAGGTTCCTGAGGCATCAAAGATAAGAAACAACAGTGCGGTTGGAATCGCCATCGCCACAATCAATACTGCCGCAATGACCACCATTTTAGGCGCATGAGCTAGTGCTTCACCGAAGAGATTTACGCTCGGCTTGATATCTCGTGCGTTACGCAACCCGATCAAGTACAAAATCGCAGTAAAAGGCGCGATCAGCAGACTGCTAGCGATGGACTGCCCAGACAAGTGAAGCATATTGATATTGCTTTCATCGACGGGAAAAATCTGCGCTACCACCAAGGAAATAACCCAGTTCGCCAGCAATAAAACCACCAAGCCAAGTAGCATGATCGGCAATGATCGAAGCGTGATATCCCAGCCGCGCTGAAGTATGTCGCCCACACTCAACGGTATTTCACCACGTAACGCCGCCGCAAAGTTATCCTGCTCGGTGGCTTGGTGTTTAGTATTTTTAGGGTTAGAGTCCTGCATCGTTCGCTTTTCCTTTATAATGTTGTTTTAGTTTTGGCAGACATATAACGCACCCCACTAGTCTAACATTAATCGCTGACTGGACGGTACTCGTCGAAAGAAGTTGGAGAACATTATGAAGCGCCCTTATCAGAAACGCAGAACCTCGCAGCCCCGGCCGGCTAATCCCAAACTTGTTTTATTTAACAAGCCCTTTGGTGTGCTGACGCAATTTTCCGGCACGGCAGACGAACAAACACTAAAACCGTTCGTGCCATTTAATGATGTCTACCCTGCGGGACGCCTCGATAAAGACAGTGAAGGTTTACTGCTGTTAACCAACGACGGCAGCTTGCAGCATAAAATTAGCCACCCAAAACATAAGTTACCAAAAACCTACTGGGTGCAAGTTGAAGGCTGCCCCGACGAAACGGTGTTGCAACAGCTACGCGAAGGCGTCGAGTTGAACGACGGCAAAACGTTGCCCGCCGAAGCCTTTATAATGCCCGAACCCGATCAACTATGGCCCCGAAATCCCCCCGTACGAGAGCGTAAATCTGTTCCCGACAGTTGGATTTGTTTAATCATCAAAGAAGGTAAAAACCGACAAGTTCGGCGTATGACAGCGGCTGTAGGTCACCCCACTTTACGTTTAATCCGCGCTGCTATCGGGCCATGGCGACTTGCAGGAATGCAGCCTGGCGAGTGGCGTGAAGTGCCTCCTGTGTGGTAGAATTCGCGCGCTTAGCAGTCATCACGAAGGTTGTCATGTCAAACACTGAAAACAGAAATCAAAAAGTTATTGTCGGAATGTCGGGCGGCGTTGATTCGTCCGTTTCAGCTTACCTGTTACTGCAGCAGGGGTATCAGGTTGAAGGCCTGTTCATGAAGAACTGGGAAGAAGATGACACTGATGAATACTGTGCTGCCGCAACAGATCTTGCTGATGCTGAGGCGGTGTGTGCGAAACTTGGTATCGAGCTACATACCGTTAATTTTGCTGCGGAATATTGGGATAATGTTTTTGAGTACTTCCTTGCGGAATATCGCGCCGGACGCACCCCAAACCCCGATATTATGTGCAACAAAGAAATTAAATTTAAAGCCTTTTTAGAGTTCGCTGCACAGGCACTCAACGCTGATTATATTGCCACCGGGCATTACGTGCGTCGCCGTAAAGAAAATGGCCAGTATCAGTTGCTGCGCGGGCTTGATGATAACAAAGACCAAAGCTACTTCCTCTATACTCTGTCGCATGAACATGTAGCGCAAACCTTGTTCCCAGTCGGTGAATTAGAGAAGCCTGAAGTGCGTCGTATTGCCGAGGAACAAGATTTGGTCACCGCTGATAAAAAAGATTCCACCGGTATCTGTTTTATTGGCGAGCGTAAGTTCAAAGACTTTTTACAGACCTATTTACCAGCACGCCCCGGCACTATTGAAGATGTCGACGGCAACGCCTTAGGCGAGCATGAGGGGCTGATGTATCACACCCTAGGCCAACGTAAGGGGTTGCATATCGGCGGCCTTGCCGATGCTGGTGATGAACCTTGGTACGTTGTTGACAAAGATGTCGAACGTAACGTTTTAGTCGTGGCGCAAGGGAAAAATCATCCACGCTTATTCTCTAAGGGTCTTGTCGCTGCGCAACTTGATTGGGTCGATCGTCAGGGGCCAACCGAGCCTCTGCGCTGTGTCGTCAAAACACGCTACCGGCAGCAAGACATTCCTTGCTTGGTCAGCCCCACAGCTGATGGGGCTGTCAAAGTTGAATTCGACGAGCCCGTGGCGGCGGTTACCCCAGGCCAATCGGCAGTTTTTTATGTCGATGACGTATGCCTAGGTGGCGGCATTATTGAGCAACGCCTAGCGGACCATGAGGTATTGCTGTGACCCAGTGGCAACAGCGCGTGATTGCCCTTGCCGCTATCGCCCAAGCGGCGGCTGCGGTTAAGAGTTTAGCGCGACAAGGCAAACTCGACGAAAGTTTTCAACGCCAAGCACTGCTCGACAGTGTGTTGAACCAGAACCCCGACTCTTTTGCCAGTATCTATGGTGATGTAAGTAAGTTACGGGTGGGCTTGCGCGTACTGCTGGCCCAGCTTGGCGCAACCAAACAGAAAGACATTGAAACCACGCGCTACATGGTCGGTGTATTGGCATTGGCTCAGCGCGTGCAAAAGCAACCCAAAGCATTTGCTGAGCTTGGCCAACGTATTGATCAATTACATCGCCAACAGAGCCAATTTCAGTTCGAACCAGAAACGGTTTATCAAGGCATGGCGAGCACCTACAGTGATTGTATTTCGCCTTTAGGTCGACCGTTACAGATTCATGGCCAGCCTGACTATTTGCAACAACAGCCGGTACAAAACCAAATACGTGCCCTGCTCTTGGCCGCCATTCGAAGCGCTGTCCTTTGGCGTCAGGTCGGCGGCAAACGTCGCCACTTTATTTTTTCGCGGACGCGCATGGTCGCGACTGCTAATCAACTTTTACGTGAATTAAGCTCACAATCGGAGTCCTAAGATGACCACTTTATCCGCTTTAACCGCTCTTTCTCCTGTCGATGGCCGTTACGGCTCTAAAGCCGCAGCGTTACGACCGATGTTTAGTGAATACGGTCTCATCCGTAATCGGGTGGTCGTCGAGATCCGTTGGTTACAACAACTCGCTGCGACAGCCGAAATCAGTGAAGTTCCTGCATTCTCCGACGCGGCTAACACCTTTTTAGATAATCTGATTGAAAATTTTAGCGAAGCAGATGCTGAACGAGTGAAGCAAATTGAAGCCACTACCAATCATGACGTGAAGGCAGTCGAATACTTCTTGAAAGAACAAGTGGCTGAGCAAGACGAGCTTAATGCTGTCACCGAGTTTATCCATTTTGCCTGTACCTCGGAAGACATCAACAACCTGTCTCATGCACTAATGCTAAAACAAGCATTAAGCGACGTCATGTTGCCAACCATGCAGCAGTTAAGCGATGCCATAAAACAGCTCGCGCAAGAGCACAAAGCAGTACCTATGATGGCGCGTACCCATGGCCAACCGGCGACGCCGAGTACCATGGGCAAAGAAATGGCAAATGTCTATGTGCGCCTGCAACGTCAACTTGAGCAACTTCAAGCCGTTCCTTTGCTAGGTAAAATTAATGGCGCGGTGGGCAACTATAACGCTCATCAAGTGGCTTATCCTAACGTCGATTGGCACCATGTTGCTGAACAATTTGTAACTGGGTTAGGCTTAACTTGGAATGCCTACACCACACAAATTGAACCGCATGACTACATTGCTGAGCTGTTCGACGCCGTCGCTCGCTTTAATACCATCGTGATCGACTTCAACCGTGACATTTGGGGCTACATTGCACTGAACCACTTTAAACAGCGCACTATTGCTGGCGAGGTAGGTTCATCAACCATGCCACACAAAGTGAATCCAATCGATTTCGAGAACTCTGAAGGTAACCTTGGTATCGCAAATGCAATGATGCAGCACTTAGCCAGTAAACTGCCTATTAGTCGCTGGCAGCGCGATCTCACCGATTCCACCGTATTACGTAATCTCGGTGTTGGTTTTGCCTATGCGCTCGTCGCGTATCAAGCAACCCTAAAAGGTGTAAGTAAACTCGAGGTTAATGCCGATAACTTAATGCGTGAGCTCGACCAGAACTGGGAACTGCTCGCCGAACCAATTCAAACCGTGATGCGTCGCTATGGCATCGAAAAACCGTATGAAAAACTGAAGGAGCTAACGCGCGGTAAGCGCGTCAATCAAGCGGCCATGGCAGACTTCATCGACAGCTTAGAATTACCAGAAACAGTCAAGGCTGAACTGAAGTTGCTTACCCCCGCATCTTACATTGGCCGCGCCGTTCAGTTTGTCGACGAGTTAAACTAATGGCGTTTCAGTTGCAACTTAATCGGGAAGAATTTTTACGCGACTATTGGCAACAACAGCCATTACTGATTCGTGGTGGTATGGCGCCGTTTGCCGACCCGATCGCGCCCGAGTTATTGGCAGGCCTAGCCATGGAAGATGGGGTTGATGCCCGTGTCATCCGTCAACAACAAGGCAATTGGGACGTCGAGCACGGCCCGTTTGAAGATTATGAACGCTTTGGTGAAGTTGACTGGACCCTTCTCGTACAAGCGGTAAATGAATGGTTTCCTGATGTTCAAAGTTTGCTTCAGCCATTTCGATTTTTACCCGATTGGCGCGTTGATGATGTCATGGTCAGTTTCGCCACGGAAAATGGCAGTGTCGGTGCGCATTTAGATCAATACGATGTATTCATCATTCAAGGTGCCGGCGAGCGCCACTGGCGCGTTGGTGAACGTGTCAGTAACGCTGAAGAGTTCTGCCCTCACGCCGACTTAAAACAGCTCAAAGACAGCTCTTTCGACGCCTGTATTGATACGGTGTTACAGGCTGGCGACGTGTTGTATATTCCGGCCGGTTGTCCTCATCATGGCATTGCGCTTGAACCAAGCTTGAATTATTCGATCGGATTTCGAGCTCCGAACAGTGCCGAATGGTTAGCACAACTAGCTGATCAATTACTCGCCAGTGAGCAAGACTTTGCGCGCTATCGAGACCCGAAATTCACGACACCGCCAACAGCTTATGCGATTTCTTCCGCGCAAATTGAGCAAGTTCAACAGCTATTGCGAGAACAATTAGCGTCGCCCGCAGGAGTCCAAGCACTCCAACAAGTCATGTCGCAGTCAAAGCGTCCACTACCGGTGCCTGAGCGCGAATTAACGCTTGCTGAGCTTGCCAGCTATGCAACAACATCAATGCTGCTCTGTCGTACACCTGGTGCGCGGTTACTTTTAGGCAGTGACCAAAGACTTTATGCGGCGGGAGAAGTTATTGCCGAGCCGCAGCAGCTCTCTGCTGGGCTCAAACAATTACTCGAATTAGAGCAGGAGACACCGTTGGCCCAATGCTCCGCGGTGTTTAACGACAGTGAAGCGCTTCAGTGTCTCAATGAGCTACTTAACTTGGGCGTTTTTCATTTGGTGCAAGAAGTCGAGGATAATGCTGAGGCAACAGACTAACTGTTGCCCTGCTCTTCCGGAGCTTGCCATAGCTCTTCGGTACCAACCAAGTCATACAAGGCTTCAGCCCGATTCACTAAATACTGCGCATAGCGTTGCTGCTCTGGATCAGCACTTGCTTTAGGATCGCTTAAAAGACCTTGCGCCTTCATTTGCCACTGAAATGAAAAGTAGCGCATCACATCACGCGCATTGTTCGCGGCTTTGGTTCCCGCCACATCGGTAGGCACATCACCGTTGATCAACCATAGTTCTTTTTTGTCTTGGGTGACAAATTTCCAAACCGCGACGTAAGGCGCTAAATAGCGTGAGTCCTTGGTTAATATTTGATCGCTGATAATACCTTGCTCAGCCAAGTATTTGTTAGCTGCCTGAAATTGCTCGCGTACCCATGCCGAGAGTTGCTCCTGGGTAAGTTCTGGCTGTTCTTTGGCCATAATAAGTCTCTTCCTATCGAATTTTAGTGGTTGATACTAGGCATAACTTTGTTGCCTACATACTACCGTGAAAGGGCTTTTGGGCAAAGTCCGAAATTGTGTAAACTTAGCTTGCAAGGCTTTACGTTTACGTAAACGTTTTATTTTTATCATTCACTAGCGCGGGCAAGGTGAAAATGCTAATGTGCGCGAAATTTTTGGGATGAACGAGGAAACAGCACTCATGTCGCTATTTGAGCATCAAGAGTTCGACCAACACGAACAAGTCGTGTTTTGTCATGATAAAGAAACCGGGCTTAAAGCCATTATTGCAGTTCATGATACGACCTTAGGTCCCTCTTTAGGCGGTACGCGCCTGTGGGATTACGCGTCATCAGCTGAAGCACTAACAGATGTACTGCGCCTTTCACGTGGTATGACCTACAAAAGTGCCTTGGCCGGTCTTCCACTTGGTGGCGGTAAAGCGGTTATCATCGGCGATGCCAAGAAAATCAAATCTGCGGAGCTTTTCCGTGCCTATGGTCGCTTCATTAACACCTTAGGTGGTCGCTACATCACTGCCGAAGACGTTAATATCCGCACCAGCGATATCGCCCATGTTGCTGAAGAAACCGACTTCGTTGCCGGTACTGCGGAAAAAGCAGGTGACCCTTCACCTCACACTGCGTTAGGTACTTATTTAGGCCTTAAAGCCGCGGCAAAACATAAGTTTGGCGCTGATGACCTGAACGGTGTATCAATTGCTGTTCAAGGGCTTGGCGCGGTTGGTTATGACTTTGCTGCTTATTGTGCCAAAGAAGGCGCAAAACTCTATGTCACCGATATCAATGAAGAAGCTTGCCAGCGTGCGGCTGACGAACTGAACGCCACCGTGGTTGGTCTTGACGATATTTATGGTCTTGACGTCGATGTCTATGCGCCATGTGCTCTAGGTGCAACGATTAACGACGATACCTTGGGCCAAATCAAAGCGAAAATCATCGCCGGTAGCGCCAACAACCAGTTAGCGACGCCAGCACACGATAAGAAAGTAATGGATATGGGCATTCTTTACGCGCCTGATTACGTCATTAACGGCGGCGGTGTGATTCACGTTTGTAGCGAAGCTGCGAACATGAGCCGTGAAGAAACAGACAAGCGCGTACGCGGTATCTATGACACCCTTGATACAATTTTTGCTCGCTCAACAGCTGAGAAACGGCCTACTGGCGAAATCGCTGATGAGCTCGCGCGTGAAGTGATTGCCAAAGCAAAAGCTGCGAAGCAAAAATAATTAGCCTAACAGCTCTGCTAAAAGCTGCACCGGGTGCTTCACCTGCTGCAGCTTTTTTGTTGCCGGTTGCTGGGCAAAACGTTGCACCTGGCAACGGCATGAGAAGCCACTAACAAGAGCTTGTTCGCTAGCAGCAATGGGTTCGGCCCAGCTCATTTCAAACAACTTGGCACTGTTTTGCTGTTGTTCTTTTTCATGGCCATAGGTTCCTGCCATGCCACAGCAGCCTGTCGCGATAACAGCAACCGGCAATGACACTTGTTCAAAAATTTGCTGCCATAGCTTCCCAGAAGTAGGCAATGCGGTTTGCTCGGTACAATGCAGGAACAGCTGTGCTTGTGTCGTCAGGGCTGGGCTGGTTGGAGATACCGGTAACCTGGCCAGTTGTTCTTGCTGTTCCTGTAACCACTCCTGTGGTAGCTCAACCTCAAAACGAACGGCCTCGTTCGCGTACTGGTGATACTCATCGCGCATACAGAGTACAGTTGAGGCGTCCATACCCAACATTTTGTAGCCTGCATCGGCCAGCCTGTTGAGCTGCTTCGTCACTGTTGTCGCCGTTGCGCTGAACTGCTTTAAGAAGCCTTTTACGTGCTGCCCTTTGCCGTTACCAATAAACTCCAACAAAATCGGCTCGTAGCCCAAACCACGAATAACTTTCCCCATTGCTTCGACAGTCTCGGCCTGATAAAAGCTCGTGAAGGGGTCTTGTACCAGCACAACCTTACGCGCAATCTCGCTCGGTGGTGATGTCAGTAACTCGGTGACACTTTGGCTCTGCCAGCCTTGGTTATGCCATCTTTTAGCCAAACTTGGAACCGAAAGTTTAGGCGTATCCACATAACCTAAAATGCGCTGAAACAGCCACTGACTGACAGCGTTATGGGTCAGTAAATTACTAGTTCTCGGCGCTTTAGCCATCAGCGGCGCTGTTTTTTCAACTGTAGCCACCAAATGATCACGTAGCGGTCGGCGATAAAGTTGATAATACCTTTGCAAGAATTTGGCACGGAATGAAGGCACATCAACCTTCACTGGGCATTGACTCGCACAAGCTTTGCAGGCAAGGCATGCATCCATCGATTCTTTAACTTGGTGATTAAAATCACGGCCGTTATGACGCCCTTTAAGCTCTTTGAACAACGCAAATTTAGCAGTCACTGGCTGGCTCACGTCAAGCCCCTGCTCGCCGGTTAAGCGCAGCCATTCTCGAATTAATGTCGCACGCCCTTTTGGCGAATGACGTCGATCACCGCTTACTTTGTACGAGGGGCACATCGGCGAGTCTTTGGCGTAATTAAAGCATAAACCATTGCCATTGCAGTTCATCGCTGGCGCATAGCCCTTGCGTACCGACGCGGAGATCTGGCGATCATAGTAGCCGCGTTTGCGGTCATCCACCGAAACCAATTCAGCTGTGGGATGAGCATATGGCGTTGCGAGTTTTCCTGGGTTAAGCCGATTGTCTGGATCAAACGCTGCCTTAATTTTTTGAATCTCAGAATATAATTCTGGACCAAAAAAGGTCGGTGCATACTCCGAACGGTAGCCTTTGCCATGCTCGCCCCACATTAAACCGCCGTACTTCGCAGTTAATTGCGCCACTTCATCACTCACTTGACGCAATAACTTTTCATCGTCGGGTTGTTTCATGTCGAGCGCTGGGCGGACGTGTAATACACCGGCATCAACGTGGCCAAACATACCGTACTGCAGATCGTGTTGATCCAGCAGCTGCCGGAATTCGGTAATAAAGTCGGCTAACGATTCTGGCGGCACCGCAGTGTCTTCGGCAAAGGCAATGGGCTTTCGTTCGCCTTGCACCGCACCTAGTAAACCGACAGCTTTCTTACGCATGGCATAAATCATACTGATGCTGTGCGCATCGCGACAAACTTTGTAACCCACCACACCATGTTGATAGTCACCGCCGGCGAGTTCGGTGTCTAAGGTGTTTACGAGCTGGCTGAGCTTCGCCTCAATTTCAGCTTCATCGACCGCGGTAAATTCGACCATATTGATACCGTCCATGGGTTGGTCGGCCTTACCCTCAGACAAGTGCGCTTGCACGCTATGCCAAATAATGTCATTTCGCGCTAGGTCTAAAACGGTATTATCAATGGTTTCTACTGAGGTTGCTTGGGCACGAACCAATACCGGGGCATGGCGCAAGGCCGCATCAAAGTCACGATAACTAATATTCACTAAGACTTTGTGTTGTGGCGTTCGCGTTAAGTTTAGCTTTGCCTCGGTAATAAACGCCAATGTGCCCTCTGAGCCGGCCAACAAACGTGACAGGTCAAGGGTTTCGCCAACCGGATCGTAACAGTGCTTGAGGTCATACCCCGTAAGGAATCGGTTCAAAGCCGGAAATTTAGCTTCAATTTGTGCGCGTTTACCGACACAACTTGCTAATGCTTGACGATACAGTGACCCTTCGAGGCTCTCGGCAGTTGCTTTTTGTTTGGCTTCCGTGAGTGAGACCGGCCCCGTTTCAATCACTTCACCATTGATGAGAACGGCCTGTAGTCGCAGAATATGATCGCTGGTTTTACCATAGACCAAGGACCCTTGCCCTGAGGCATCGGTGTTAATCATACCGCCAATAGTGGCTCGGTTGCTGGTCGATAAGTCTGGCGAGAAAAACCAACCGCCACTGCGCACGACGTCATTCAACTGATCTTTAATGACCCCAGTCTGACACCTTACCCACCCTTGTTCGTGATCGGTTTCCAGAACCTCTGTGAAGTAACGACTCAGGTCAATAATGACACCATGGCTAAGGCTTTGGCCATTGGTTCCTGTACCTCCCCCACGCGGACTAAATTGCAACTGCAAATAGGCTTGCTGTTGCGCCAGTGTTAGGGCGGTTTGTAAGTCTTTGGTGGTACGCGGATAAAGCACCGCTTGCGGAGTCTTTTGATAAACACTGTTATCGGTGGCCGCGATTAAACGGCCACCATAACTGTCGTCAATATCACCGGCAAAGCCTGTGACCTCGAGGTCGTGCAGGTAACGCCGGTAAGCTGGCTCAGGTGCATCATAGTGGTCTACTGCTGATAACACCTGTACTGCTGTTGTTGCCAAGTAAGACTCCTTCGCCGCAGCGATTAGGGTTATTTCATTTGTTTTGCTAAGTACAGCCAGGTATCGACCACCGTATCCGGATTGAGGGAAACGGAATCGATGCCCTGCTCGACGAGCCACTGGGCAAAGTCTGGATGGTCTGACGGGCCTTGCCCACAAATACCGACGTATTTGCCGCGCTTCTTAGCGGCTTGAATCGCCATCGCTAACATTGCTTTCACTGCCTCATTACGTTCATCAAAGAGATGAGCGATCACTCCAGAGTCACGATCTAGCCCCAAAGTAAGCTGCGTTAGGTCGTTAGAGCCAATAGAGAAGCCGTCAAAAATATCCAAGAACTGGTCTGCGAGTAGCGCATTTGAGGGCAATTCACACATCATTATCACGCGTAAACCATTCTCGCCTTGCACTAAGCCTTCCTCAGCGAGTAACTCGATAACCTTGCGACCTTCTTCGAGGGTACGCACAAATGGAATCATGATTTCAACGTTACGCAGCCCCATGTCGTTACGAACACGCTTGATGGCCTCACATTCCATGGCAAAGCAATCACGGAACTCTTCTGAGATATAACGCGACGCACCACGGAAACCTAACATTGGATTTTCTTCATGAGGCTCGTATTGACGACCACCGATGAGGTTTGCATATTCGTTCGACTTAAAGTCCGACATACGCACAATCACACGCTCGGGTGAGAACGCTGCACCAAGGGTTGCAATACCCTCAACCAGCTTGGCGACATAGTATTCGCGTGGTGACGAATAACCTGCCATAAACTCGCTAATTTGTTGTTGCAGCTCTGGTGCTTGCTGATCGAAGTTAAGTAACGCTTTCGGGTGCACACCAATCATTCGATTGATAATAAATTCCAAACGCGCCAAACCAACCCCAGCATGTGGCAAGCCGGCAAAATCAAAGGCCCGGTCCGGATTACCCACGTTCATCATTACCTTCAACGGCAAGTCAGGCATATCGCCGATATCCGAACGGTTGACTTCATAATCAAGTTTGCCGTCGTAAATAAAGCCGGTATCACCTTCAGCACAAGACACGGTAACGGCTTGGTTAGCTTTAATCAGGTCTGTTGCATTGCCGCAACCAACCACCGCTGGAATACCTAATTCGCGAGCAATAATTGCCGCATGACAGGTGCGACCGCCACGGTTTGTCACAATCGCCGCCGCCCGCTTCATGATCGGCTCCCAATCTGGGTCGGTCATGTCCGTAACTAAGACATCACCGGGTTGTACTTGGTCCATTTCCGAAATATCGGCAAGTACCCGCGCAACACCACTACCAATACGCTGACCGATCGCTCGACCCGTCGCAATCACGTCGCTTTTTTGCGCCAGACTAAAGCGTTCTACCGCTTGGCTGTTTTTATTCGACTGCACGGTTTCTGGGCGAGCTTGCACAATGTAAAGCTTGCCATCGGTGCCATCTTTAGCCCATTCAATATCCATCGGGCGACCATAGTGCTGCTCAATAATCACTGCCTGACGCGCTAAGTCTTCTACGTCGGCATCAGAAACAGAGAACGTCAGCGACTGTTCGGCTGGAATGTTAACGATTTCCGTTTGTTTACCATGCTCATCACTCGCTGAGTAGATCATCTGGATCTTCTTACTACCTAAATTGCGACGCAGTACCGCTGGACGCTCGGCTTTAAGAGTTGGCTTGTGAACATAGAATTCATCTGGGTTTACGGCACCCTGTACGACCATTTCGCCGAGTCCGAACGACGAGGTAATAAACACCACGTCATCAAAACCAGATTCAGTATCAATACTGAACATCACCCCAGAAGAGGCTGTGTCGCTGCGCACCATGCGCTGGATGCCAGCGGAGAGTGCGACACCGCGATGGTCGTAGCCCTGGTGAACACGGTATGAAATAGCACGGTCGTTAAATAACGATGCAAACACGTGCTTAATGGCTTCCATAATCTGGTCAATGCCGCGCACATTTAAGAACGTTTCTTGCTGACCGGCAAACGAAGCGTCAGGCATGTCTTCCGCTGTTGCAGAACTGCGAACCGCAAAGCTTAACTCTGCATGATCACCACTAAGCTGTTGATACGCATCACGAATGGCAGCATCGAGTTCTTTCTGGAACGGCGTGTCGATGATCCATTGACGTATTTGTTGACCAGCTTCCGCCAGTGCTTTCACGTCGTCGGTATCAAGGTCGTCGAGTAACGCATAAATGCGATCGTTCACCCCTGACTGCTCAAGAAACTCATTAAAAGCCTCGGCGGTGGTGGCGAAGCCGTTCGGGACAACGACCCCTGCGCCAGCTAAATTGCTGATCATTTCACCGAGAGACGCATTTTTTCCTCCCACGCGTCCTACATCATTCATCCCTAATTGATCATACCAAAGTACGTAGTCGGTTACGTTTTGTTGCACGTGTCATTCCTCGTCATTGGAGAGCCTCGCCCTTTGGGCGTGAGATGGCATAGCATTTTACACGTTAGCGACGAAAAGGTTAAGATTGATCAAGAATTTCTAGCCAGAGAAACCATTCATGCGCACTATTTTCTATATTTCCGATGGCACAGCATTGACCGCGGAAGCGTTCGGGCGTGCAATGCTATCTATGTTTCCATCGCAAGTTGAGCATAAAACCTTAGCTTTTATTGATTCGATTACCAAAGCTGAGCAAGCCGCGAAAAAGATTAACGCCGCCTACGAAGAATCGGGTGAGCGACCGGTGATTTTCCACACCTTTGTCAGTCAGGACCTAAAAAACGTGATCACTGCGACCAAAGGCGCTGACTTTGACTTCCTTGACTATTTCATTGAGCCCTTAAGTGCTGAGCTCAACATGGAAGCTAAGCCAATAACTCATCGAACCCATAGTATTCAAGAAAATGGCGTCCGTGATAGCTATGATAGTCGCATCGAAGCGGTGAACTACTCGTTAGCAAACGATGATGGCAGCAATATTTCAGACTATGATCAGGCGGACATTATCTTACTTGGCGTATCTCGTACCGGAAAAACGCCCACCAGCCTTTATCTTGCTCTGCATTACGGAATCAAAGCCGCCAACTATCCGTTGACCGAAGATGACGATATGGAAAACTTACAGTTGCCTAAACCATTGAAGTTGCATCGTCATAAAATATTTGGCTTAACTTTAGAAGCACAACGGTTACATGAAATACGCAGTAAACGCCGAGACGGCTCGCGCTATGCCTCAATGCAACAATGTCGATTCGAACTGCAGGAAGTAGAAAAGATGTATCGCCGAGAAGCGATTCCATTTTTAGATTCAACGCGCTTTTCAGTGGAAGAAATTGCCGCCAAGATTCTCGCTGAGACGAACCTTGAGCGGCATCATTATTAGGCTGAATCGATTATTCAGCCGCTGATTTTGCGTCAGTACTTTCGAAGATTTTGTCTGCAGATGCAGCAACAAAACCCGTGTAAAGTTTTTCTGGCGCAATTTCATAGCGCTTAGCAAACTCATAGAAACAGCTTGGAATTACTTTTTCCATGTCGCTAAAGCGAACCGGTGTGGAGTCAGCCATGGTCGATGATTGCTCAAGAAATACATCAGGAGACCCTTTGATTTCACCACCCGAACTATTAAGACGGAAACCTGCCGTTTTGAGGGTTTGGTTGACCTGCTCTAACGACTCGTAGTCGGGCAGTTCATTCACGTTTACCGTGAAATGGTTCGCTCGGAAGCCAAACGCGGCCATCCACGCAGCATATTCACTCTCTTCGAGTAAACGCTCATAGTCGTTGCTGCTAATTTGCCAGTGTTTGCCAGAATACAAGAACTCGGCGCTTTCGACCGCACTCGGATCAATTTGATCGACGAGCTGGGTCACAATGTCTTGTAATTCAGGGCTAAACTCTTCCACCAACAATTCACTGATAAAAATTTTCGGCAATTGCGGGTCTGCATGTTCGTAGTGCTTGGCAACGAGTCGTTTCGCTTCAAAAGTGTAATCACCACAAGCTTTATAGCCCATCGCTTCAAAGTGTTTAGCTAACGTAGCAAGCCGCACTGGCGCTTTGTTAAAGGTACGAAACGCCACGTGGTCATTAATAATGTCACGCCCCTGCCCTAGTACCTGATGCACTTTCGCCGCTGATGGCGTGAGTTTGATGTAATCGTTCCATAGGTTCTCGAAAAACTGCTCAACCTGTTGTGACATATACTACTTAAACCTCGAAAATGTCGTTTAACCGCGGCCTTGACGTGCCTCACGGAGAGATTCTGCAACCAAGAATGCCAATTCCAGCACTTGGTCTGCATTCAAACGCGGATCGCATTGGGTGCGATAGCGTTGCGTCAAATCTTGTTCACTAATCTGATAGGCACCACCGGTGCATTCAGTTACGTCTTCGCCAGTCATTTCTAAATGCACACCACCTGGGTAGGTACCTTCGGCCTGATGGACCGCAAAGAACTGGCGTAACTCCTGATGTATGGCGTCGAAGTTACGTGTTTTCAAGCCGTTTTCAGCTTTTACCGTATTGCCATGCATCGGATCACTTGACCACACCACGTGCCGACCTTCAGCTTTTACACGACGAACTAACGCCGGTAACGCATCGCCCAGCTTCCCTGCCCCCATCCGGGTGATAAGTGTCATCCGTCCAGGTTCATTTTCTGGGTTTAACGCATCCAGCAACTGAATAACGTCATCGGCTTTGGTGGTCGGACCTATTTTAACACCAATTGGGTTATGAATGCCACGCATGAACTCTACATGTGCGTGGTCAAGTTGCCGCGTGCGCTCACCTATCCAAACCATGTGCGCAGCACAGTCATAAGGCAAGCCCGTTAAGGTGTCGGTGCGCGTTAAGGCTTCTTCGTAAGGGAGCAACAATGCCTCGTGCGAGGTGAACAGCTGAGTTTCCTGTATGGTTGCATTATTTTGCGCGGTAATGCCCATAACCTCCATAAACTTCAACGCTGACTGAATTTGCTCGGCCACCTTTAAGTATTGATCTTTTAATGGGTTGGCCGCGACAAAGCTCATATTCCATTTATGAACCTTATGTAAATCGGCTAAACCACCTTGGGCAAATGCACGGAGTAAATTCAGTGTTGCTGCCGAGTGATGATAGGCTTGCACCATTCGCTGTGGATCAGGAATACGTGCCGCCGAAGTGAATTCTGAACCATTAATAATATCACCGCGGTAACTTGGCAGTTCAACACCATCAATCACTTCTGAGTCGGCCGAACGCGGCTTCGCATACTGCCCTGCCATGCGTGCAACTTTGGTCACTGGGCAAGAGCCGGCGAAGGTCAGTACAACCGCCATTTGTAAGATCACTTTAAAGGTGTCACGAATTTTCGGTGCACTAAAATCAGCAAATGACTCAGCACAATCGCCGCCCTGCAACAAGAAACCATGGCCTTGGCTTACTTGGCCTAACTGGGCACGCAAGGCTCGTATCTCTTCCGCAAAAACCAACGGTGGATAGGTTTTCAGCTGATGCTCAACGGTTCTAAGTTGCTCTCGGTCAGTGTAATTCGGCTGTTGTTGAATCGGCTTTTCGCGCCAACTCCGCGCACTCCAGTTCGTCATGATCATCCTTTCTTGCGTGGTCGCTATTTTAAGGTCTCTAATTGGTAGATAGTACCGTATTTTCATCGCTGGGTGGCCAAATTTTTGCTACCATAAGCCATTGTTTTAATCGGTGTCAGGAAACCTCATGAATCAACGTAAAATCCTTCTCTGTTCAAGCTCAAAAGTAGCTGACAGTGATTATTTAGACCCCGTTTTGCCACAACTTAAAAACCACCTTGCCGAGACGCTTGAACACTGCAAAAAGGGCTGCGAAGTTCTCTTTGTGCCCTTTGCCGGTGTCGGCATGAGCTATGAAAGCTATACCGCTAGAGTCGCAGAGAAACTGCAGCCGCATGGCTTTTCCGTCACTTCTCTAGCAGCGGCCGCCGATCCACAGAAGGCCATTGCACAGGCACAAGCGATTTTAGTCGGTGGCGGCAATACTTTTCACTTACTCGCACAACTGCAAGAACGCAAGTTGGTCACCGCGCTACAAGATGCGGTGCGAGACGGTGTGCCTTATATAGGCTGGAGTGCCGGCTCTAACATAGCTGGAATTTCAATCCGTACGACCAATGATATGCCTATCGTTGAGCCTGAATCCTTTTCGGCGTTAGGGCTTGTGCCGTTTCAGCTAAACCCACACTACAGCGATTATCAGCCGCCTGGGTTTCACGGTGAAACCCGTGACCAACGCTTAGCTGAGTTCATGGCCATTGCCTGTGACACGCCTGTGCTAGCGTTACGCGAAGGCACAGCACTGGAAATCATCGATGACCAAATGACCCTCACTGGTAACCAAGACGGCTATGTATTTCAAAACGGGCGTAAAGCTCAATTGCCCTGCAACACTGACATCAGCTCGTGGCTAGCGGGCAGATAAGCGGCAGCTGCTGCTGCGCTTGCCTCGGGCAAGTACGGTAAAGTTGCAAGTAGCGGGGGTGCTAGCCTCCGCTTTAACCAAGCTAAGTTCTCTGCTTGTAATAACATGCCCTCGGCTGTCACTTGATTGGCAACCCAGCCCACCACCTCAATCCCACGTTGCTGCATATCCGCAAGCGTCAGCAGGGTATGATTCAAACAGCCTAGTTTTAATCCCACCACTAAAATCACTTTAGGTTTTATGGCACAAGCAAAGTCCGCAAGGGTCTCGTGATCATTTAAAGGAACTAACCAGCCACCAGCACCTTCAACAATCATCAAATCATGCGTGTAATGACCGCGTAATTGGTTAAAAGCCGCGGTTAACTGCGCCACCGATAAAGTTTCTCCAACCTCCTCTGCCGCCAGGTGAGGCGCAACGGGCGGTGCCAGGCAAACTGGGTTCAGTTGTTCATAAGCCACATCGCTAACGGTTATATGAGCGTGCAACTGTTGCGCGTCCTCATTGCGCCAACCAGCCGTAGTCATCTCGGCGCCAGCTGCAACCGGTTTCATAGCCAAGCTTTGAATACCAGCCGCTGCCACTCGATAAAGCAATGCAGTACTAACCAAGGTTTTTCCGACATCGGTATCGGTGCCAGCCACAAAAATGCAAGTCATATTGTCATTTACTCAACTTTTGCGCCCCGTAATAAGGCCTATATTCCAATGTAATTCAAGCTTCCCAGAGCCTGTGCGATAGTTTTCCATCGTCGCTGTCAGACGTTGTAACCGAGTTTTACTAAACCCTGCTTGGCTATCTCGTACCGTGTAGTTGGCACCTATCCCTTTTAAGTCACCCAACATGTCTCGTAGGGTTTGGTAGTCGATACAGAAGTGCCGTTCGGCCACCTCAAATTTCCCCGGCAGTTGGGCTAATTGGTGCCGAATCCCATTGGCACTATGCCAGCGGTTATGGTGAGGCTGGCCATCGAGTTGCGCAAAGCATTCTCCCAAGGGCCACATCGAGCCCGCTAACACCGTCGAACACAGTAATTGTCCACCTGGCCGAAGTACGCGTACCCATTCGCGCAGCAGTTGACTTAAGTTATTCCCCCATTGCATAGCCAAATTTGAATAAAGTGTCGAGAAGCTTGCATTAGCAAAGGGTAACAGCTCCATGTCGGCCCCCAACCAAGCCCCAGCAGGATAATTCTGTTGCGCTTTGGTAAGCATAGCGGATGCGATATCTACGCCGACGTACTGTTCGGCACAGCGCGCTAATTTGGGCGCATGGTGCGCAGGCCCGCAGCCAAGATCAAGCAGCGGGCCTGGGCTTGGTTTAAGTTGCTCAATTAACACTTCCGCCACTCGGCGTTGCAAGTAGTCATGCTTCACATACGAATCAGCAGCGCGGGAAAATTGCCGCGCCACACGTGCTTTATCGTAGCGCGTGACAGCTTCCTCGTAGGCCAGCTCTTTTGCCCATACAAGCGCTTTCGTCATAGCTTTTCTCGCGCCTGGTCTAGCGCGTTAATCAGGTGCGCCACCTGGCTTTCACTGTGCGCAGTCGTTAAGGTTATGCGCAACCGCGCACTGCCTTCAGGTACTGTCGGCGGGCGTATCGCTGAACACCAAATTCCAGCTGCTCGTAATGCTTCACTTAGTTCTAAGGCCTTACGATCAGCGCCAACGATGACACCTTGAATGGCCGAGTTGGATGCAGTAATAGGCAGCCCTAACGCCTGACAGCCACTTTTAAATTGTTCAATTCGTTCACGCAATAGTGCCCGGCGCAAACGCCCTTCTGCGCTTTGCATCAATGTGACCGAAGCCTTAATTGCACTGGCTTGAGCGAGCGGCATCGCCGTCGAGTAAATATACTCTGGACAAAAATTAATTAAATAATCGGCCACTGACTCAGGAACTGCCAACGCACCACCGGCTACGCCAGTTGCTTTACCGAAGGCCAAGCTGACGAAACTTAACTGCTGTTGCGAATAAAGCTCACAGGCGCCCGCGCCTTCAGCACCAAGTACACCAAAACCATGGGCATCATCGAGGTAGCCATCAACCTGGTCCGCTCCAACGATCCGGCGCCAACCAAAATGATCGAGTTCGTCGCCGTCCATGCTGTAGATACTTTCTGCGATCACCAGCTGGCTGCCGGAGCCAAGACGTTGTTGCAGGCTGTCGAAGTCTTGGTGGCCAAAGCGCCGCCATGGCGCTCCGCAGTGGCGTGCGCC
This sequence comes from Pseudidiomarina piscicola, assembly GCF_902806985.1. Lineage (GTDB taxonomy): Bacteria > Pseudomonadota > Gammaproteobacteria > Enterobacterales > Alteromonadaceae > Pseudidiomarina > Pseudidiomarina piscicola. Next base: position 480,055 of record NZ_CADCXY010000001.1, on the reverse strand, counting down.
GTTCAACAGGGAAGCATGTGACAGGCGATCTAACCATAGGTGTTGGTAATGACGCCCGAGGGTAGTCAGTGCGCCAGCATTAGCGGCAAATGCTGAGCTAAAAAGCAGCACTCGGTCACGTTGTAAGTAATCAGCAAGCTGCAGTGCTAGATCATGATGTATTGAGCTGTACCCGGTGACCAAGGGCGATGCCTTGCTGCCAGCTTGACCCGCACTGGCCATCGCTGCCACTACATCTGGGTGATGGCTTAAACCTAAGTAATCGTTACTGGAGAAGTTAATCCAGGTTTGCCGACGCCCGGCGTAAGTACCCGCAACCTCACTGGCACTTATCGCATTGACAGTGTTTAACTGGCGTAGCCGTTGCTCAGAACGGCGCTGGTTTAAGGCCTCCGTTAACTGTTGCTGAATACTCGTTTGCACGCGGTTTGGCTCGCTAATTCGCTTGGTAATACAGCGGCGGATGTTCCTCTTCTGCCACCGCATCGGCAATCACAGCTTCATGCACATCGTCGCTATAGCCTTCCATTTGCAACGGCTCTAGGCCGAGCCTGCTAAATAACTGCTGGTCTTTATCTGCTTCTGGATTGGCGGTCGTCAACAATTGTTCACCGTAGAAGATCGAGTTGGCACCCGCCATAAAGCACATCGCTTGTAACTCATCGCTCATTTCTTCACGCCCTGCCGACAAGCGGACAAACGAGGCCGGCATTAGAATGCGTGCAATGGCAATGGTGCGAACAAATTCAAAAGGATCGAGATCATCAAGGTTTTCAAAAGGTGTGCCTTTGACTTTTACTAACATATTCACCGGCACACTCTCAGGGTGTTTCGGTAAGTTTGCTAATTGCTGCAGCAAGCCAGCGCGGTCAGAACGACTCTCACCCATGCCAACGATACCACCCGCACATACCTTCATTCCTGCGTCTCGCACATTGCTTAGGGTTTGCAAACGATCATGGTAGGTACGCGTACTAATGATCTCGCCATAGAATTCCGGCGAGGTATCTAAGTTATGATTGTAATAATCGAGCCCTGCTTGTTGTAATACTTTCGCTTGTTCAGCCGATAGCATGCCAAGTGTCATACAGGTTTCTAGGCCTAACTCTTTCACACCTTTCACCATCTCAATCACATAAGGCATGTCACGATCTTTAGGGTTACGCCAAGCGGCCCCCATGCAAAACCTACTTGCCCCCTGCTGCTTTGCAGCGACTGCTTCTGCGAGAACTTTCTCTACTGCCATTAACCTTTCGCGATCAACATCAGTACGGTAGTGAGCACTTTGCGGGCAGTATTTGCAGTCCTCTGGACAAGCCCCAGTTTTAATCGATAGCAAGGTGCTGACCTGTACCTTATTGGCATCAAAATGTGCGCGGTGGACCTGCTGCGCGTGAAACAGCAAATCGTTAAAAGGTTGATTGAAAAGCGCTTCAATTTCATCGCGCTGCCAGTCATGGCGAACAGTAGTGGCGGTCATAGGGTGGTATCCGTAGTTAAAGGCATTTGTTTTAATTTATGCTCGAAGAGGATACCTTTTATCGGTACACTGTCAACATTGTAGAGCCACAAAAGATAACGACTGGTTATTATTTATGCATCAGTGTGATTTAAGATTTGATCGTGACCATATCTGGCATCCCTATACCTCATTCCAAGATCCCCTCCCCGTCTATCCGGTTCAATGCGCCGAAGGCTGTGAAATTGAACTCACTGACGGCCGTCGACTGGTAGATGGAATGTCGTCGTGGTGGGCCGCCATTCATGGCTATAACCATCCGGCATTAACCGCAGCGGCAAAAGCACAGCTGGATCAAGTAAGCCATGTCATGTTTGGTGGTATCACTCATCAACCCGCGGTCGAACTTTGTAAACGATTGGTCAAGCACTCACCCGCCGGCCTCGAGCGCGTGTTTTTAGCCGACTCCGGATCGGTTTCTGTTGAAGTTGCAATTAAAATGGCCGTGCAATATTGGGCTGCGCAAGAACAACCAGCAAAAAATCGCTTGGCCACATTACGCGGTGGTTATCATGGCGATACCTTCGCGGCGATGTCGGTGTGTGACCCGGTGAATGGCATGCATAGCTTGTTTCGCGGTAGTTTACGCGAGCAGCTATTTGCGCCGATTCCACAACTGACACCGGATGAGCCATGGGATCCTACCGTGATTGCCCCCTTAGAGCGGCTGCTCAGTGAGCATCAGCATGAATTGGCAGCACTTATTCTCGAACCTATAGTACAAGGCGCTGGTGGGATGCGCTTCTACCACCCAAACTACTTAACAGAGGCCGCTCGCCTTTGTCGGCACTACAATATTTTGCTTATCGCTGATGAAATCGCCACCGGCTTTGGTCGAACGGGACGTTGGTTTGCCTGCGAACATGCTGATGTGAGCCCTGACATTATGTGTGTCGGCAAGGCGCTCACCGGTGGTTACATGACAATGGCAGCAGTTCTTTGCAGCGACAATATTGCCACCACCATTAGTGCTGGCCCAGCGGGTGGCACCTTTATGCACGGCCCAACCTTTATGGGCAATCCGTTGGCCTGTGCGGTGGCGAACGCCAGCTTAGAATTATTGGAGCAAGAGCATTGGCCGACCCAAGTTGCTGCAATTGAGTCGCAGTTAAAACGTGAGCTATCACCACTGCTACACTTGCCAAGTGTGGCTGACGTGCGTTGCTTTGGTGCGATTGGCGTAGTGGAAATGCAGCAAGCAGTGGATGTCGCAACGGCACAACAAGCCTTCGTTGATGCCGGGGTGTGGATCCGGCCCTTTGGTCGCTTAGTTTACCTGATGCCACCGTTTGTGATTCGTCCAGAACAACTGACAAAACTGACGCAAGCCATTACCGAACTCGCCCAGCGACAGTGATTTTCACTTGAGTCTTGAGCAAAGCAAGGTAACATAGGCGCTCTTTTTTGAATTTTATTTTTATCACCTTGTACACGGAGTTTTAAGACGTATGTCCTTCGCAACAGTTGTCGATGTTTTAGCGGGTAAAGTCGCCGTTGGTGAACAAGTTACCGTCCGCGGGTGGGTTCGAACTCGCCGCGATTCAAAAGCCGGTATCTCGTTTATTAATATTCACGATGGATCATGTTTTGATCCGGTTCAGGCCGTGGTACCCAACGAACTCGATAATTATACGAATGAAGTCTTAAAGTTAACCACCGGTGCAAGCGTGGCGATCACGGGAACCGTGGCCGAGTCTGCAGGTAAAGGCCAAGCGTTTGAATTACAAGCAACCAAGGTCGAAGTGTTTGGTCTAGTGGACGACCCTGACACCTACCCTATGTCTCCGAAAGCTCACTCTATGGAGTACTTACGTGAGTATGCACACCTACGCCCACGTACTAACGTAACCGGTGCTGTGATGCGAGTGCGTAACAGCTTGGCGCAGGCAATCCATCGCTTCTTTCACGAACATGGCTACATGTGGGTAGCAACACCGATTTTAACTGCCTCAGATGCCGAAGGTGCTGGCGAAATGTTTCGGGTCTCGACCCTCGACATGATGAACTTGCCGCATAACGAGCAAGGTACCGTCGATTACAGCAAAGACTTCTTTGGCAAAGAGTCATTCCTCACGGTATCAGGTCAGCTGAATGCTGAAACTTATGCCTGTGCCTTGTCAAAAGTCTATACCTTTGGACCAACCTTCCGTGCCGAAAACTCAAACACTAGCCGGCATTTAGCAGAATTTTGGATGGTGGAGCCAGAGCTGGCCTTTGCCGATTTAAATGATATTGCAGACCTTGCGGAAGCAATGCTTAAATACTGTATTAACACCGTGTTAGAAGAACGTGCCGACGACTTGGCGTTCTTCCAAAAACGCATCGACAGTAATGTTCTTGATCGACTGCAGCACTTGGTCAGCAACAAATTCGTGCACATGGACTACAGTGAAGCTGTTGAAATTCTGGAAAACTGCGGGAAAAAGTTTGAATACCCGGTCGAATGGGGGACCGATTTACAGTCTGAGCATGAGCGCTATCTTGCCGAAGAGCATGTCGGTGCGCCTATCGTATTGAAAAACTATCCGAAAGACATCAAAGCGTTCTATATGCGCCAGAATGACGATGGTAAAACCGTTGCTGCGATGGATATCTTAGCGCCTGGTATCGGTGAGATTATTGGTGGGAGCGCACGCGAAGAGCGTCTCGATAGATTAGATACGCGTATGGAAGAAATGGGGCTGCCAATTGAGCATTACAGTTGGTACCGCGACCTACGTCGTTACGGCACCGTTCCTCACGCTGGTTTTGGCTTAGGTTTCGAACGCTTAGTGACCTATGTTACGGGAATGACAAACATTCGTGATGTTATCCCATTCCCGCGGGCACCGAAAAACCTAGAATTTTAAGCTAGAATTTTAAGTTAGGTTAGCCATTACTGAATTTTTCGGTAATGGCTTTATCCGGTTTAATCGGCGTGGGCACCGCGGGCGTGCCCACATAAAGAAAGCCAACCACCGCATCATCACTTTTGCCACCGAGTTCGCGCAATACCAACTCGTCTTCGGCGAACCACCCAGTCCGCCAGATAGCGCCTAAATTCTGTGCAAATGCCGCTTGCTGCATCAATAATGTTGCACACGCAGCACTGGCAAATTGTTCGTCTCTTGGCACCTTTTCGAAGCCCTGATGGTCAAGTAAACAAGCGATCACCATCGGCGCTCTAAGCGGGAGTTGACTGGCTTTAAGGCAGGCGTCATCGGATAACCCCTTTTGTTGTGCCGCTGCACGGTAAATATCCCCTAAACGATGCCGAGCATCTTTCTCAAATACCACAAAGCGATACGGCATCAGCGCCATATGATCCGGTGCACGCCCAGCGGCACGCTGCATGAGTTCAAACTGTGCTGAACTCGGTGCAGGTTCAATCAGTCGTGGCATTGAAGAGCGTGTGGTAAGTAATTCAAGCGCCTGCATGTTTCATCCTTAAGTTAGAAAACTCTCATAGCACTAGCTTATCAAAGGATCACGCTCTGTTACATTGTGTCGCTGGTTTATTACAATGATCTTAAGTATTCTGCATTCTGAGCGAGTAAAGTAACCTATAAAGGACGCAGATAAATGAGCGGAATTGCCAACGTATTCAAAAAATTGTTCGGCCTTATCAACGGGATCCGAAAAATTATATTGAACATCATCTTTTTCCTAATTGTGGCCGTTGTTTTTGTTGTCATGATGGCCGACGATGAGCCGATTTTGGTTCCCGATAACGGCGTAATGGTCGTCAAATTAAGCGGTAGCTTAGTTGAGGAAACAACCTGGGTTGACCCGATGGATTCATTTTTTAATGAAGCCTTTGGTAGTCCTGGCACGCCCCCAGAGACGCTACTTAAAGATGTGCTCGAAAGCATCGAAAAAGCGAAAACAGATGAGCGTATTAGCGGTCTCTACCTAGATCTGTCGAGCTTTACTGGCGGCGGAATGAATAAAATGAAGCAAGTTGGCGAAGCTTTATTGAACTTCCGTGAATCAGGTAAACCAGTGTACAGCTATGGCGATGTTTACTCGCAATCGCAATACTTTATTGCCGCCCATGGCGATAAAGTTTACTTGAACCCGCTTGGCGCCATGATGTTTGAAGGCATGGGTCGCTACGGGCTCTACTTCAAAGACTTACTAAGCAAATTAAAAGTTAGTACCCATGTTTTTAAAGTAGGTGCCTATAAATCTGCAGTCGAACCTTATACTCGCAGCGACATGTCAGAACAGGCAAAAGAAGCAAATGCCGAGCTTTATGATGCGCTTTGGGCTGATTACACATCCTCATTGCAGCAGTTGCGCGAAATTGATGAGCGTTTATTGTCTGGCACCATCGACGGCTTTAAAGCAGTTCTTGCTGAAAGTGACGAAGACATGGCCAAAATGACGCTGCAAGCAGGCCTCGTCGATGAATTATTAACGCGCGAACAGTTTCGTACCCAAATGATTAATCTAACCGGCCTTGATAAAGACGAAAAAAGCTGGCGTAAAATTAGTCATACTAACTATCTCGAAGCTCAAGAGCCGGCGCTGCCAGCCGACGTTGAACAAGACCAAATTGCGCTAGTTGTTGCCCGTGGCGTTATTGTTGATGGCTATCAAAAAGCCGGTTCTATTGGTGGCGACAGCACCGCTGCGTTATTGCGTAAGGCGCGTCTTGACGAGAACACCAAAGCAGTGGTGCTTCGCATCGACAGCCCAGGTGGCAGTGGTTTTGCGTCTGAAGTGATTCGTCAAGAAGTACTAGAGCTTCAAGAAGCCGGTATTCCAGTAATTGCATCGATGTCGTCAGTTGCGGCCTCAGGTGGCTACTGGATCGCCGCTAGTGCCGATCAAATTTGGGCAGCGCCTACTACCATTACGGGCTCTATCGGTGTTTTTGGTATGTTCTTTACGATTGAAGACTCGTTAGCTCATATTGGCGTTTACAGTGATGGTTACCATACCACTGAGATGCCAGTAATGGATATTACTCGCCCTCTTCCTGAAGCCGGTGCTGAAGTCATTCAAAGCTCGATCAACAAGTTTTACCATGACTTCGTAAGCATGGTCGCGGAAGGCCGCGACATGACCTACGACCAAGTTCATGAGGTTGCACAAGGACGCGTTTGGACCGGCGTCAAAGCACAAGAACTTGGCTTGGTGGATCGTTTAGGTGACCTCGATGATGCAATTTCGGCCGCCGCTGAGCTTGCTGGGTTAACTGAATTTGAAGTGACTACGATTGCGCCAGAGCTTAATGCGCGTGAACGATTCTTGCGAGATGTCTTCGGCACAGCACAAGTTTTCTTGCCTGTCAGCGAGACTCCACGTACCATCGACCCGATGAAACAGCAGTTAATGGGTGTATGGCGCGAGCTGCAGTTGACCTCTAAGTTTAATGATCCAAAGGGTGTCTATCTGCTATGTGAACTTTGCCCATTACCCTAACGCTTTAGTTTTTTAAGTGGTGGTAAGGTTTAATCACAAATGACAATTGAACGAAAACGCATTTATGTCGCTTATACCGGCGGCACCATTGGTATGCAGAAATCGGCGCAGGGCTATGTCCCTGCGCCTGGTTTTTTAACCGAATGTGTGAATAAAATGCCGGAGTTTTTCCGCGCCGAGATGCCGCTGTTTGATATCCACGAATACGCGCCATTGATGGACTCATCGGATATGTCACCGCAAGACTGGCAACGCATCGCCGATGACATTCAGCGCAACTATGCCGAGTACGATGGTTTCGTGATACTGCACGGCACCGATACCATGGCTTACACCGCTTCTGCACTGTCGTTTATGTTCGAAAATCTCGGCAAGCCTGTCATCGTTACCGGCTCGCAGATCCCTTTGGCAGCACTGCGCTCAGACGGGCAAACCAACTTATTGAATGCGCTCTATATTGCCGCCAACTACCCCATCCATGAAGTCGGCTTATTCTTTAACAACCAACTGTACCGTGGCAACCGCTCAACCAAAGCAGATGCCAATGGTTTTAATGCGTTTGATTCACCCAATTTTCGCCCCTTGCTGGAAGCTGGGATCCAGATCACGGTGAAATCTGGTACCGTAAAAGAAATTGTTCAAACCCCATTACACGTACGACAGGTTACGCCTCAACCAATTGGCGTAGTAACGCTGTATCCGGGTATTTCACCGGTGCTTTTTGATCACTTATTACAACAGCCCATGCGCGCGTTGATTATACAAAGCTATGGTGTTGGCAATGCACCGCAAAATGAGCAATTACTGCAGAGCTTGTCGCGCGGAGTTCGTTCTGGGGTTACCATTTTAAATTGTACGCAGTGCTTTAAAGGTAAAGTAAATATGGGCGGTTACGCTACCGGCAATGCCCTAGCGGAAATCGGCGTTATCAGTGGCTACGATATGACCATTGAAGCTGCGCTTACCAAGCTACACTATTTACTCTCGCAAGATTTGTCGCAATCCGATATTGAACGTTATCTACAAACTGATCTTCGAGGCGAATTATCACCGTAACCTCTTCAATTATTCATAACTAAAAAAAGAATCGATCTATGGCTTCTTCACCTGCATTTTCATCACGTATTGGCTTTATACTTGCCGCCGCTGGCTCAGCCGTTGGCGTTGGTAATATTTGGGGTTTTCCTACCCAAGCTGCGAGTAATGGCGGCGGCGCATTTTTATTAGTCTATCTGGTTATGATACTGGCCCTTGCCTACCCTATGCTGGTGGCGGAACTCACCATTGGCCGTATGCGTCAGCGCAACCCGGTCGAAGCCTTGCGGGCTTTAAGCGAGAAACGTTTTTGGCGCGGCTTTGGCGCGCTAACCGGTATTGTTGGTTTGGTCATACTGTCGTTAATCTTAAGCTTTTACGCAATTGTGTCAGGTTGGTTACTTGCCTTCATGTTCGCACCCTTAGCAGAGCTTATGGGCTTCACCGCAGCAGCCCAATGGTTAACCGACTTTAGCGTCGAGCGTAATTTAAGCATGATGGTGGTGTTCCTACTGTTAACCATCCATGTGATCCGCTCGGGCGTCACCAATGGCATAGAACGTTGGTCAACGCGTTTAATGCCATTGTTATTTGTTTTACTTATCGCCATGGTGATTTACATTTTAACCCTACCTGGTGCAGGTGAAGGCCTTAAAATGTACCTAACCCCAGACTTTAGTCAGGTACTTGAGCCGAATTTAATTATTCGTGCAATGGGGCAAGCCTTTTTCTCTCTGTCTATTGGTGCGGCCTGTATGATGACCTACGGCGCCTACCTTTCAAAAGATGAAAACTTGCCAAAAACCGCGGGTTGGGTCGCCGGCCTTGATACTTCCGTGGCCTTTCTCGCGGGGTTGCTTATTTTACCGGCAATGTTTGCCGCGCAAGAGCTAGGCGTGGTTATTTACGATGATGCAGGCGTGTTACTTTCCTCAGACACACTGGTATTTGCAGTGCTACCGGCCATGTTCGACTCCATGGGGAGCGTGGGGCTATGGGTCGCTTTCGCGTTTTTCGCATTGATGGTTATCGCCGCGATTACCTCTTCCATTTCCATGCTAGAGGCGCCGGTGAATGCCCTTCGTGAAGAAACCGGTCAACCACGCTCGCAAATGGCATGGGTTGTAGGTAGTACCATTGGCGTTACCTCGGCACTTATCATCTACAATTTCGAGGCCTTGTTTGGTCTGGTTATCACGATCACCACGGTTTACATGCAACCCTTGTTGGGCTTAACTTTTGGTGTCTTATTGACGTGGGTATTACGGCAAAACTACCTGTTAAAGGCACTCCAAGAAGGTTCGCCAGAAATCCAAAAATCAATGTTTTGGAAAATCTGGCCATGGTACGTCAAGTTTGTTTGTCCGATTCTTATTTTACTGGTGATTTGGCGCGGTTAAAACGTTAGCCACGCCATCATATCGGTCACCGGCGTTTGCAAAAAGCGCTGGTGATCATTGCAAACAGAGAGAATCTTCTCTACTTTCTGCGGTGGTAAGCGCGTTGTCAAATTGCGCGCGAATTTCTGCTCAAGTACCTTGATACCCTCGTCGCGGCGGTGACGGTGGCCGATCGGGTAGTGAACTTCAACACGCTCGGTACTTGTTCCATCTTTAAAAAATACTTGAATCGCGTTAGCGATCGAGCGTTTGTCTGGGTCTAAGTAATCACGACTGTAGCTTTCATCTTCAACCACCTGCATTTTTTCACGCAATTGATCAATTCGTGGGTGCGCTTGATGAAACTCATCCTCATAATGATCAGCCGTGAGCTCACCGAATAACAGTGGCACCGCAACCATATACTGTAAACAGTGATCGCGATCAGCAGGGTTTGCCAAGGTTCCTTCTTTGGCAATGATGCGTATCGCCGACTCATGCGTGGTAAGCGTAATCTTGTCGATTTCATCGACTCGCTCAACCACCGCGTCATGCAACTTAATCGCGGCTTCACAGGCGGTTTGAGCATGAAACTCTGCCGGAAACGAGAGTTTAAAAAGAATATTCTCCATCACATAGCTGGCGTATTCTTGTTGTCGCGACAGCGGCTTCCCCTTGAAACTGACATCATGGAAGCCCCATTCTCTCGCGGTGAGTGCACTTGGGATCCCCATTTCGCCGCGCATGGCGATGTCTGCCAAGCGCACGGCGCGACTGGTTGCATCACCTGCTGCCCACGACTTCCGCGAGCCAGCATTTGGTGCATGGCGATAAGTGCGCAGCGACTGGCCATCAACCCATGCATGCGACAACGCAGCGAGTACTTGTTCACGAGAGCCCCCCATGAGCCATGTCGCTACAGCTGTTGATGCAACTTTGACTAACAAAACGTGATCAAGACCGACCCGGTTGAAACTGTTTTCTAGGGCCAACACCCCCTGAATTTCATGGGCCTTGATCATTCCTTCCAGCACATGCTTTAAGGTCAGTGGCGGCTGCCCGGTCGCCATTCGTTGTTGTGAAAGGTGGTCGCAAAGAGCCAATATCGCGCCTAAATTATCAGACGGATGCCCCCACTCTGCCGCCAACCAGGTATCGTTGTAGTCGAGCCAACGCACGCAACAACCGATATCCCATGCCGCTTTCACCGGGTCAAGCCGAAACGCGGTACCTGGAACTCTGGCTCCGTGTGGCACTTGAGTGCCTGCGACGAGCGGCCCTAGGTGTTTCAAACATTCAGGGTAGCGTAATGCCAACAGGCCGCAGCCTATGGTATCCATAAAGCAATGACGCGCTGTTTGCCAGGCTAGGTCGTTGTCGATCTCGGTCGCCAACACGTAGTCAGCAATCGCCTCAAGCTCAGTGTCATAATTTGGACGATCAGAACGATTCAAAGATGATCTCTTCGCAGATCCCATGGGTTTACCTCCTCACTAACGAGCGGTAGATAAAAAAATGCTCGGGACCAATGGAGATGAGTCCCGAGCGTAGGGGAATGGCTCAAGGGATTGAGCCGTGCGCTAACTCGATAAATTTGTACCGTAAAATTTAGTGTAGCCAAGTCTTAGGTTTTTGCTAAATAAATTTTTAATTCTTTACCAAAATTTAAGCACTGACCGGCTCAACTCGGTTAAACAGGCGGAAAAAGTTTGCCTTGGTTGTTTCTGCAACTTCAGCAACAGTAATACCTTTTATATCAGCGACACATTTGGCAACGTCTGCCACAAAAGCCGGCTGATTTTGCTTGCCTCGATGAGGTACGGGGGCAAGCCATGGGCTATCGGTTTCAATGAGAAGTTTGTCTAGCGGTAATTTCTTCACTACATCTCGTAACTCACTGGCGTTGCGGAAGCTCGCGATACCAGAAATTGAAATAAAGAAATCGAGATCATCGATAGCCTGTTTCGCCATTTCATATGACTCAGTAAAACAATGCAGAACGCCGCCACAATTTTGCGCTTGCCCTTCACGCAACAGACTAAGTGTATCGTCACGTGCATCTCGGGTGTGGATAATCAGCGGCTTCTGCAACTCGTTTGCCAATTCAATATGGTAGGCAAAACTGTTTCGCTGGACGTGCTTACTCTCGCTATCGTAAAAGTAGTCTAAACCAGTTTCGCCGATCGCCACCACATCATCTGCACTGGCAAACTCACGAAGCTGCTGCTGCTCAAGTGGGTGTTTCGCAATATACAGCGGGTGTACACCACAACTAATTGCAACCTGAGGGTAATCCTTCACAAGTTCCCGCATCTGCGGAAAATCATCAAGCGTGACACCAATGCACAGCATCTGCTGCACCCCAGCTTGTTTGGCTTGGCGCATAACCTCATCTAACGAACCGTTAAATTCGTCCAACTTGAGCTTATCTAAATGGCAATGTGAATCGATATACACAGCGACTCCTTAACGTTGTGTTGGCAAAAAATAGAACTTTAAAACGAGGGCTAGTTACATAGTTGCGGTGGGGGCGTTAGACTCACCGAGGTGGCCCAGCAAGGTTTCAATACGGTTGCGAAGGTGTGATTTGTCCTCGAGGAATTGTACCCCGACTCCGCCTTGATCAGCTCGGCCTGGCCGTGCCGGAGCCAGCCAAACCACTTTGCCTTTCACTAAGGTTTCGTCACTATCGCCAGGCAATTGCACTAACAGCGCAATTTCATCACCGATACTGTAAGGGTCATCGGTCGCGACAAATAGCGCTCCCCCTTTAATAAACGGCATAAAGAGACGACGTAATTGCTCTTCTGATTTTAATTGTACACGCTTTGCAGCCATGATTAGTGCAACCTCATCCAGAGTTCTTGAAGCAGTAATGGGCCATTAAGACCGCTTTGTTCCGCGCTCGCTTTACGCACACCATAACATGATTTTAACCAATGATTTAATTCTGTCACGTTAAAATTTTTCTCGGTTAACCAAAGCCGCAACGGCTGACTGTCATCAACCAGTTGCAAATGCTCTTGGCCGAGCCCTTGCTGCAGGCGTATTAACTCACCTAACAGTTGCTCGGTAGCCAACAGCCATGCTTGCCAATTACCTTTATCAAGCTTGGGCCAGCTTAGTTGGCCGAGGATCACCGCGCTCAGCTGCTGCAGATGATCGGTAGGCAATTGCCCTGCTTCAAACCAGCTCAGTAACGCTAACGGCCGATGGTGGTAACGCTGAGTTAACTGTTGTTCCTCTGCCGTCAATACGCGTTTCAAGCGCTGAGCTAACCACTGTTCGACTGCGTCAGTCGTTGGTATCTGAAACCGGTGCAGTTGCATGCGGCTCCGTAGTGTTGGTAACAATCGTTCCGTACGCTCTGGGCTTACCACGAAGTACGTTGCCTGAGTCGGCTCTTCTAACGTCTTCAATAACGCATTTGCCGCTGTTACCGACATGCGCTCGGCATCGCGTAACCAAACCACCTTCGCCCCTGCTTGATTCGGTGTTTGTTGTAACTTTTCCGTTAGCTCGCGAATTTGATCGACACCGATCCCCTTGCCATCATGGCTTGCCACCTCATAGTAATCGGGATGATTTCCTGCGAGTTGCAATAAACAGCTTTTACAGCGACCGCAGGCTCTTTGTTTCGGTTGGGTACAAAGTAACAACTTTAACCACTCCCGAATAAAGGTCTCGGCACCAAGATCAGGAAACCATGGTATGCAATGGGCATGGCTAAGTTTGCCACTGCTATGCTCATTCACTAAATGGCGCCAGTTTTCGCGTAACCAGGGTAAACTCACGTGTTAGCCTCTCTCACCAAAGAGTTCAAACTCTAAGGCGCCAATCAGCGCCTGATGCACAGTGGCCATCGGCTGTTCAGCGTCAATCACATGGATACTACGTTCTTGTTCGGCAATCTCAAGGTAGCGGGCGCGAGTGCGCTGGAAAAACGCAACGGTTTCCTGCTCGATGCGGTCTAACTCACCTCGCTCTCGAGCACGTTGCAGACCTACTTCAGGATCTAAATCAAGTAACAACGTAAGGTCGGGTTGAAAGTCGCCTAACACTAACTGCTTTAGCGATTGTAGTTTGGCATCACCAAGTTCACGGCCGCCCCCTTGATAAGCACGAGAAGATAAATCATGGCGATCGGCGATCACCCACTTACCTTCAGCTAAAGCGGGTTGAATCACATTCTTTACTAGTTGTACCCGGCTGGCATACATAAGTAACAGTTCAGTTTCAGCACTTAGCTGTTCTTCCCAGTTCTGCTTAACTAAATCGCGTAGGGCTTCTGCCAAAGGCGTACCACCGGGCTCGCGTACGGTTAGCGTGGCAATACTTTTGGCTTGCAAATGGCTGACCAAGCTCGCCATAGCTGAGCTTTTCCCTGCACCTTCAAGACCTTCTACAACGATAAATTTTCCCTGCATAATCTTACTGCGTTCCTCGTTGGTATTTATCGACTGCACGATTATGCTCGCTCAGCGTTTCCGAAAAAATATGGCCACCTAAGTTATCAGCCACAAAATAATAATACGGCGACGTTGCTGGCTGCGCTGCAGCCGTTAAACTCGCTCGACTTGGCATCGCTATAGGGGTTGGCGGTAAACCATTAATACGATAGGTGTTATACGCGGTTTTCTCACGTAAGTGAGCACGCGTCAGGTTACCGTCAAAGTTTTCAACGCCATAAATAGTTGTTGGGTCCGACTGTAAACGCATGCCTTTGCGCAAGCGATTCACAAATACCGAACTCACTAAATCACGTTCGCTACCTAAGCCCGTTTCTTTTTCAATAATGGAAGCCATGATAAGTAACTCATAAGGCTCTGTATAGGGCAGATCTAAAGCTCTATCATACCAGGCATCATCGAGCCTTTGCTGCTGCGAACGATAGGCTAACTGCAATAACTCTATTGCCTTAGTGCCAGCGTAAAAGTGATAGGTATCGGGGGCTAAATAGCCCTCAAGAGACGACAGCTGTGTTTGTCCTGTCACTGCTTTAACCAAGTCCTCTGCATTGACCAGTTGACTCGAATCAATGTAATCATGTTGGCGGATGGTTGTAAGCCATTGCACGAACGTCTGCCCCTCGATGAGGGTGACGGCAAACTGGTGCTGCTCGCCCCTGCGCAATTGTTGCCAAAGCTGCTGCAGGCTTTGGCCCTTTTGCAGTTGATAAACTCCAGCTTGCAGCCCCGCAGGTTCACTCCATAAACGACTCGCCAAGTAGTTCGTCGTTGCGGTGCCTTGCGGTAACCACCCGCGGTCGCTAAGTGTTGCTAAAATTGATTTGGCATGAGCACCACGCTTAAGCTCAAAAAGTTGGGTATCCGCATCCAGTTGCAATGGTTGCTGAACCAGTTGGAAACTCCAATAAGCTGCCCCTGCTGCTAGCAGTAGCGTTACGCAACTTACAATAATTAGGAAACGTCGGATTCGTGCCACCAGGATTTCAGCGCCTTTGGTAAATGAGGATCACAAAGCCTATGTTCGCCTATTTGCGCAACTGGGCGCAAGCCTAAAACACTATTTGTCAGTACAACCTGCTCAGCTTGCAAAAATTCATTCACCGATACCGCGTCGACAATCTGCAAATCGACCGGTTGCTGCTCAAGCAACTGCCGACGAACCACCCCCGCTATACCCGCGTATTCTAAGCTAGGCGTAAACCACTGCCGGCCCTTACGCCACAATAGGTTACTAGAAATGGCTTCAATAACATTCCCAGCCGTGTCTAGCACGATAAGCTCATCTAATTGGCGTTGTTGCTTTTCTTGGCTCAGCATCACTTGCTCTAAGCGATTTAAACTTTTAAGCCCCGCTAGCAGCGGCGAACGGCTAAGCGGTATAGCGGCCACAGCGACATTGAGGGGGACGGTCGTACGTGTGGGGAGTGGCGACGCCTTTAGATACCAATTGGCTTGGCTTTGCACTTCAGCGCCATAACCACGAGAACCTTCTCCTCGGGTAACAATAATTTTTACCACTAAGTTTTGTTGGGGATGTTGTTCAATAAGGCGCTTAATACAGCCCAGAAGCTCAGCTTGTTCGGGTAATAGCATTGCGAGCCGCCGACTGGCCTCTTGCAAACGTTGCCAGTGCGCTGACCACCAGCGTGGTACACCATTCTCTATGGTAAGCGTAGTGAAGTGACCGTCGCCAAATTGCAGGCCGCGGTCGATAGCTTGGTTAGGTATTTCGCGGTTATTGTGCCACATAGAAAAAAGGCGGAATTTTCATTCCGCCTTCTTCAGCAAGCTTTAGCTTAGTCGTTTGCGTGATTTGTCACGTAATCGATAGCCGCTTGAACAGTTCTGATTTTCTCAGCTTCTTCGTCTGGGATCTCAGTTTCGAATTCTTCTTCGAGAGCCATCACCAACTCAACGGTATCTAGTGAGTCAGCACCTAGATCGTTTTCGAAAGAAGCTTCAGATTTAACTTCTTCTTCTTTAACACCCAATTGTTCGATGATGATTTTCTTTACGCGTTCTTCAATAGTACTCATTGTTTCTATATCCCTTCATTTAGGTATCGAGTTCGAAATTGCGCTTAGTGTAGTGAAAGCGGCGGCATTAATAAAGGAAAAAATCGCTAATTCCCGAGAGGTCGTACCCCTTGCTCGCCGAACGACTTACACCATAGCTAGACCACCGTTTACATGAATGGTTTCACCAGTGATATAGGCTGCCCCAGGCGATGCCAAAAACACTACAGCGGCCGCGACTTCTTCCGGCTGGCCTAAGCGTGATGCTGGAATATTCGCAAAAATAGCTTCTTTTTGATCATCCGTTAACGATTTCGTCATATCGGTATCAATAAAACCAGGCGCAACACAGTTGACGGTAATTCCACGCGCAGCGATCTCTTGTGCCAATGCTTTGGTGAAACCGGCTAAGCCAGCTTTCGCTGCACAGTAGTTGGTTTGACCAGGATTCCCCGTTGTGCCAACCACTGAAGAAATATTGATAATACGACCGTGCCGACGCTTCATCATCCCGCGCATAACGGCTTTACAAAGACGATACACCGATTTCAGATTGGTATCGAGTACGGCATCCCAGTCGTCATCTTTAAGGCGCATTAATAGGTTATCTTTGGTAATACCAGCGTTATTCACCAAAATATCGAGTTGCCCATAACTCTCGTCAATCGCTTTAAGTACCGTGGCGACGCTCTCGGCATCGGTCACGTCCAACTGACGGCCTTCACCCATGTCGCCTAAGTAGTCAGAAATAGCCGCAGCGCCGCTGTCGCTCGTCGCCGTGCCAATCACTTTCACACCTTGTTGAGTGAGCTGTTGAGCGATGGCTTTACCAATTCCGCGGCTTGCACCCGTAACGAGCGCAACCTGCCCTTGCATTGTTGTTGTCATAATTAAATCCTTGCTTTAATTGCATCGATACTATTCACCGCATCACTTTGTATCGACTTATCGATGCGCTTGTTAAGTCCAGACAATACCTTTCCTGGACCAATTTCATAAATTTCCGTCACGCCTTGCTGAACTAAATAACGTACGGTCTCTGTCCAACGAACTGGCGAGTAAAGCTGGCGTATAAGTGCATCCCGTATAGCATCTGCATCGCGTTCGTCTTTTACATCGACGTTATTGACCACCGGAATATTAGGCGTGTTGAGGGTTAATTTGCCTAATTCGACGGCAAGCTGCTCCGCCGCAGGCTGCATGAGCGCACAATGGGATGGAACACTTACCGGTAAAGGTAACGCGCGTTTAGCGCCCCGCTCTTTACAGGCTTCCCCGGCGCGTTGAACTGCTTCGGCATGACCCGCAATCACTACCTGGCCCGGTGAATTATAGTTCACTGCGCTGACAATTTGATCACCCGCGGCAGCGGCACAGGCTTCTTCAACCAGTGCGTCGTCTAAGCCAATAATTGCTGCCATCGCGCCCACACCACTTGGGACCGCTTCTTGCATCAATTCACCGCGTTTGGCAACTAACGCCACCGCATCTTGAAAATCAAGGCAACCACTACAAACCAGCGCAGAATATTCGCCTAAACTATGCCCAGCAAGCCAACGTGGCGCCACACTACCGGCACTTTCCAATGCTCGATACAGAGCAACACTTGCGGTAAGTAAGGCTGGCTGCGTACGTTGCGTTTCATTTAATTGTTCGGCGGGCCCGTCTTGCGCCAACTGCCACAAATCGTAACCGAGTACCTCACTGGCAGCGGCGAAGGTCTCGCCTACCACAGGGTAGTCGGTCGCTACGTCGGCAAGCATACCGACCGATTGCGATCCTTGTCCCGGAAAAACATATGCTCGCATGGTCTCTTCCTTTTCGTTGTGTTTAATAAGTTATTAAAGCTGAACCCCATGCGAACCCGCCCCCAAAGGCTTCTAATAAAAGCCTTTGTCCGCGCTGAATACGGCCATCTCGAATGGCTACATCGAGCGCAATTGGCACGGATGCCGCTGAAGTATTGCCGGTATCCGCAAGTGTCGTGATCACTTGCGACATGGGCATTTTCAATTTTTTTGCTGTCGCTTTAATTATACGCAAATTCGCTTGATGCGGAACCAACCAATCGAGGGCATCAGGCGTTAAGTTGTTGGCAACTAAAGTTTCATTCACCAATTCACTTAACTTGCTTACCGCCACTTTAAAAACTTCGTTGCCCTTCATGTACATCCAGGCCTCACTGAGTTCTTCAGCTTGGCTGCGGCTGTTACGTGGAAGATGGTTGACCCCTAATAGGTCGGCAAACTCACCCGCACTATGCAAATGGGTAGACTCAACACCTGGCGTGTCACTGGCTTGTAAAACCATTGCGCCGGCGCCGTCACCGAATAACACAATGGTGTTACGATCTTCAGGGTGACAAAGGCGCGACAGCACATCGGTGCCAATCACAAGCACATTTTTGTAGGTGCCGCTTCGAATATACTGGTCGGCAACACTGAGGCCAAAAATAAAGCCGGAACAGGCTGCAGCCACATCGAAAGCAGGTATATTTTGTTCGGTTAGGGACGCCTGTATTTCGCATGCGACACTCGGGAATGCACGCTCTCCAGAGGTGGTTGCTACAACTATTAAGTCGATATCAGAGGTGTCTAGATTTGCCGCGGAAAGTGCTTGGCGAGCTGCTGCAGCGCCCATAGTTACCGCGTTTTCGCCTTGCCCTGCAATATGGCGTTGATGAATTCCCGTACGCTCAACGATCCAATCGTGCGTTGTATCAACACGCTGTTCAAGCATGGCATTAGTCAAGCACTGGGATGGCAAATAATGCCCAGTACCTGCGATTCTTGCAAACATAAGAACCTTATTCTTGCTCTAGAAGTACGTTTTCTACCTGGTCACGAATGCGTGTAGGTAGGTCGTGTTGCGTCTCAGAAACAGCTTGCTCAATCGCACTATAAAAGGCTTTTGCATTGGCATCACCGTGGCTTTTTATAACGACGCCACGCAATCCTATCAAACTTGCACCATTGTAGTGGTCGGGCTTCAACCAATCCCATGAGCGTTGTAAACGACTGTAGAACAATTTAACAAACCAACGCGTGAGCCAGTGGGCGTGAATATTGGCACGTATATTTGTCAGCAACAGCTCGGCAAGACCTTCACAGCTCTTCAGCGCAATGTTTCCCACAAAGCCGTCACAAACAATCACATCGGCTTTGTCGGCGAACAGATCGTCACCCTCAATAAAACCAATATAATTAAGCGATTTAGATTGTTGTAACAATTGTGCGGTCGCTTTCACAACATCATTGCCTTTGATGTCTTCGGCGCCCATGTTTAAGAGCGCAACGCGAGGTTTATCGATGTTCAAAACTTCACGAGCAGCGACAGATCCCATAACCCCAAATTGAAACAAGGTATCACTGTCACAAACCGGGTTAGCGCCTAAATCAAGTAAAAAGGCACTGCCACCTGAGGCTTGTGGAATGGCTGACATTAAGGCTGGTCGCAACACACCTGGTAAGGTTTTTAACGCGAAATAGGCTTTGGTCATGAGTGCGCCAGTGTTGCCTGAGCTAACACAAGCAGCGGCCTCACCGTTAGCAACGAGATCGAGTGCAATGCGCATTGACGAGTCTGGCTTCGCGCGTAGCGAGTAGCCGGGTTTATCTGTCATCGCTACCGTTTGACTAGCGTGTTTTAAGATAACCCTTGGATGGTCTGCAAGTTTATTTGCAGCTAATAGAGGTTCGAGTTCAGCTTCATCGCCGACAACGATAAAGTGATAATTGGGAAATGCGGATAACGCATCGACTAATGCGTCAATTACAACAGAGGGGCCATTATCGCCCCCCATTGCATCAAGTACCAGTGTCAGTGCGGCCATAGCCTCACTTCCAGCTCTTGGTTACTTGTTTATTACTTTACGGCCTTTATAAAAACCGTCAGCTGTTACGTGGTGACGACGATGCGTTTCACCAGAGGTAGAGTCAACCGACAGTGTAGGGCCGCTCAGTGCGTCGTGCGAACGACGCATGTCGCGCTTAGAACGACTTTTCCGATTCTTTTGTACAGCCATTTACGCTATCTCCTAAGTTTATTTACGCTTTAATTCTTGCAGCACAGCAAAAGGATTATCCTTTTCGCCCGAGGCATCATCAATTTTGCCCCACTGCATTGCTTTACTATCTATCCGACATTCGCGCTCGTCATGTTTAACCACAACAGGCATTGCCAATATCAGTTCGTCTTCGATAATTCGATGCACGGGGATTTCGCCAAGCTCATCCACTTCAATAGCTTCGTACTCACTCGGCATATCGGTGGCCGTTTGACGTTTGGTTACCGGAGCATAAGCATAATCAGCTATCAACTCTACTGGCATGGGGTCTCCACAGCGCTCGCAAGCGACTGTGACTTTGACCTCAGCATGTCCGCGCATGTGCTTAATGTTTTGTGCGTCGACTCCAAACTCGAGTTCAACATCAACATCAGCACAAGGGACAACCAAAAGCTCTTGTAAACGATTAAGCGAAGTACCCGGCACAAGACCTGAGTAGCTTAACTGTTTACCGGCACTTTTTACCGGATCGACCGAAATGGGTATACGAACCTTCTGCATAGGGCGCGAATATTAAAGGATTCAGCCACTGAAAACAAGTGATTTTCAGCTTTTTCTCTGCTTCTCGACCAGCAACGGATTTATCCCCCAATGACGCAACATTTCGAGCAAGCGGATCACCGGTAAACCGATGAGAGTATTGGGGTCATCACCTTGAAGAGACTCAAAAAGGCTTATACCTAAACCTTCGCTCTTAAAACTTCCCGCGCAATTAAGCGGTTGCTCCAGGGCCACATACCCTTCAATCTCCGCGTCCGATAAATTCCGAAAGTGCACGGTAAAAGGTTCGACCGACGATAACAGCTCATTTGTTGCGCTATTGAATACCGCTAAGCCCGTAAAAAACGTCACGGTTTTGCCCCGCGCCTGTTGTAATTGCGCAATGGCCTTTTCGTCACTGCCTGGCTTACCAAGGATGTCACCATCCACAACTGCCACTTGATCAGAGCCAATCAGCAAATGTGCAGGGTAAGCAGTTGCCAGTGCTTTGGCTTTTGCAATGGCTAGCCGTTCAACTAATTCTTCAGCTGTTTCTCCCGCGCCTCTCGACTCATCGACCTGCGGTGCGGCACAAACAAAATCAGGTAGAACTTTTTCTAACAGCATTCGACGGTAAGGTGACGTCGAAGCTAAGACAATTGCAGACATCGAAGGAGTCTCCTTAATTAATTTTTCGCTTAAGAAAGGCGTCAAATTGCGACCATGAAGACACCACTGTCAGTGGTTCATAGGCCGCGAGCTGAGCTGCAGAGTGGACGCCGAAGTCAACCCCGACGCTGGCCATGCCAGCAGCTTTAGCCATCGCAAGGTCGTGAACAGAGTCGCCAATCAATAGCGCTTCATTAACGCTGCACTGCGCCTCGTCAAGCAATTCAAATAGCATCTTAGGACTAGGTTTTGACTGAGTTTCGTCGGCGCAACGTGACGCATCAAAAAATCGCTGGGTGTTGGTTTCTTGCCAAACCCGATCAAGCCCGCGCCGCGCCTTGCCTGTTGCCACTGCCAACTGGTAGCCCCGCTCGCGCAGGCTGGTCAACATTTCTGGTACGCCATCAAACAAAGGTGTCGGGGTGGTATCAAGTTCGACATATTGATCACGGTAGCGCGCTAGGAACTGCTTCAGCTGGCGCTCGTTTAAGGTACCGAACAGTCTTTCAATGGCAGGCTCTAAACTAATACCAATAATATCTCGCACCGCTTCAGCGCTAGGAACAGGCAATGACAGATGCGCGGCAGTCGCTTGCATCGACGACACGATGCGCGCAATGGAGTTCATCAAGGTACCGTCCCAGTCAAAAATCAGTAGCTTGTAGTTCATTTTGATAAATTCTTGAGCGTTGCGGTGAGTCGATCGTCAAGTGGCGCTTCAACCGTGACCGTTTTACCAGTTTGCGGATGTTCGAAGCTAAGTCGATGGGCATGCAAAAAGAGTCGATTCAAGCCCTGTTGCTGAAGTTGGCTATCAAATACTTGGTCACCATACTTTGGGTCGCAAGCAATGGGATGCCCAGCATGAAGCGCATGAACGCGAATCTGATGGGTTCGACCGGTTATTGGCGATGCTTCAACTAGGGTACAGTCGGAAAACGCTTGTTTAACCCGAAAACGGGTTTCCGACGGCTTGCCGGCAGCATCAACTCGGACCACTCGCTCGCCTGACTTCAAGGTGTTCTTTAGTAACGGAGCAGCAATAAACTTCACGTGCGGCTGCCAATGGCCACGAACCAACGCAAGGTATTGCTTGTTCATGGTTTTTTCGCGCAATTGTTGATGTAGCGACCGCAGGGCTGAGCGGCGTTTTGATATTAATATACAACCACTGGTTTCACGATCGAGGCGATGTACAAGTTCCAGTTGTTTCGCGTCTGGGCGCAACGACCGAAGGCTCTCAATAAGGCCAAACTGCAACCCAGAACCACCATGCACAGCAAGCCCAGAAGGCTTGTTCAACACCATCAACACATCATCTTCATACAGCACTTGATCATTCAACGCCTGTACTTGATCTAATTTTGCTGATGGTAACGGATTCGCCTCGGCCACTCGCACTGGAGGAATACGTACAAGATCGCCTGGCTGTAATTTATAGTCAGGTTTACAACGCTTTTTATTGATACGCACTTCACCCTTGCGCACAATTCGATACACCAATGACTTAGGCACACCTTTTAATTGCGCAAGTAGGAAATTGTCAATGCGCTGACCACTGTAATCAGCGTCGATAGTGACCCAACGGACTTTTATTGATTCATTTTCGCTCATGCCGTTAGTTTATCATTTTCCTATTTTTGTGACTGCATTTTTGTTGCATTATTTTATCTTGTGCTAAATACCCTGTTCATGGGATAATAAATGTCCGGAGAAAACCGCACCGGGCAGTTTGAGAGCGGTATGAACTATAAAATTAGTGGTGTCTAGGCGCATCGAATACGATTGCAACACGACCTCCACCTCAGGGTACAAAACGCATACAACGTATTTGAGATCCTGACGGCACGGAACATGCACAAGACCTAGTCACTAAATTGTCAAAAGTATTTGCGACAACACGGTACGAACAAGCGTATTTCGGCTTGGTAACCAATTGCGTACCTCACGTTGGTGTTGAGAAGTAACACAACGGGAGGTGTCATCATACGCTGCGATAGCGCGATGGCAGTCTACAATTCAATCTCGAAATAGCGATGGCGGGTGCGCCTTCGTACTGTGTTGTGGCACAAAAGAAAGAGTCACAACCATGAAAAGAATGTTGATCAATGCAACGCAGCAAGAAGAATTGCGTGTTGCTTTGGTGGACGGACAACGATTATATGATCTTGATATCGAAAGTCCTGGCCACGAACAAAAAAAAGCAAACATCTATAAGGGTAAAATTACCCGTATCGAACCAAGTCTTGAAGCTGCTTTCGTCGATTACGGCGCTGAACGCCACGGCTTCCTTCCACTCAAAGAAATTGCCAAAACCTACTTCCCTAAGGGCTACACTTTTTCTGGCCGACCTAACATTAAAGATGTGGTCAAAGAAGGTCAGGAAGTTATTGTACAAATAGATAAAGAAGAGCGCGGCCAGAAAGGCGCCGCACTAACGACCTTTATTTCTTTGGCGGGTAGTTACTTAGTGCTGATGCCAAACAACCCTCGTGCCGGCGGGATCTCACGTCGCATCGAAGGTGATGAACGCACCGAGCTGAAAGAAGCTATGCGTAATTTGACCTTGCCTGATGGCATGGGTTTGATTGTTCGTACCGCCGGTGTTGGTAAATCAGCAGAAGAGCTGGAATGGGACCTCAATGTTCTGGTTCATCATTGGCAAGCGATCGAGAAAGCCGCGGAACAGCGCCCTTCTCCATTCTTGATTCATCAAGAAAGCAATGTGGTATTTCGTGCCATTCGCGACTACTTACGTCGTGATATTGGTGAGGTTTTAATCGACAATACCAAGGTATTCGAACAAATACGTGATCATGTTGCACTGATTCGTCCAGACTTCGTTAACCGCGTAAAGACCTACGATGGCGATATTCCGCTCTTCAACCACTATCAGATTGAGAGCCAAATTGAATCAGCGTTCCAACGCCAGGTTCGTTTGCCGTCTGGTGGATCCATTGTTATTGACCCAACCGAGGCATTAACCTCGATTGATATCAACTCAGCACGTGCGACACGTGGTGGCGATATCGAAGAAACCGCATTCCAAACCAACTTAGAAGCTGCTGAAGAAATTGCCCGTCAGCTGCGTCTACGTGACGTTGGCGGTCTGGTGGTGATTGATTTTATCGACATGACTCCAGTGAAGCATCAACGTGAAGTTGAAAACCGTTTGCGTGATAGTTTGAAACAAGATCGTGCGCGTATTCAAGTGACACGTATTTCACGCTTTGGTCTACTCGAAATGTCGCGTCAACGTTTACGCCCATCCTTAGGTGAGTCAGCGAACCACGTTTGCCCTCGCTGTGACGGTCACGGTACCATTCGCTCGGCTGAGTCGTTAGCGCTTTCAATCTTGCGTCTAATTGAAGAAGAAGCTTTGAAAGACAACACCATTCAGGTACAAGCGCAGGTTCCAGTAACTGTTGCAACCTACTTACTGAATGAAAAACGTAAAGCCATTGCCGAAGTTGAGAAACGTCATTCTGTGTCGGTACTAGTGATTCCGAATAATCACTTAGAAACACCGCACTTTGACGTCAAACGTTTACGTAACGACGAAATGGATCAGGCCAACAGCTTTACGCTAATTGAAAAGCCTGAAGATACCAGCACTGAAGTGGTCTTGAATAAAGACAAACCAAGTTTCGAAGAACCAGCGCTGAAAGGCTTACAAGCCCCTGCCGCACCTGCACCTTCGCCGCAGCAACAAGCCGCACCAACTAAAGACACAGGGCCATCGTTGTTGCAACGTGTCGCCAAGTGGTTCTCTGGCTTGTTTAGTAACGACGACGAAGAGCAGCAGAAACAACAGAGCGAGCGCAACAACAACCGTCAACGCAATGGTAACCGTCGTGGTGGTCAAGGCCGTAATCAACGAGGTAACAACCAACGTCGACGTAATAATTCCTCGCGTCAACGCCCGCGTGACGAGCAGCAAAAAGACTCCACCGCAGCGACCGATACCAGTAAAGACGAAAACAAAGGTAATAAAGGTAACGAGCGTAATGACCGTGGTCAGCAGCGCCGTGGTGGACGCAACCGCAATCGCCAGCAAGGTGAGGCATCGCAGAAACCTAAAGAAGCCGCAACAGAGCAATCGCAGGATGCAAAACCTGCAGCTGAAGCCAAGCCTAAACCTCGCCGTCAACGTAGAAAGCTTGATAAGTCGGTTCGTATGGGTAAAGACGAGCAAGCCACTACCAACGATGTTGCACAGGCAGAGGCACCACAAGAAACTAGTGCGAGCTCTGAGCCAAGCGTTGAAAGCACCAACACGGTAACTAGCGACGCAACGGATAACAACGCCACAGAGCAAAGCAACGGTGAAAAGCGTGAAGGTCGTAATCGTTCACGTCGTAGTCCGCGTCATCAACGTGCCGCCGGCCAGCGTCGTAAGGCCGAAAGCCAGCAGTCAGAAGCAAACGAACAGGAAACTGTTGCAACGGAAGCTGACTCTACAAGCGTTGCACAGCCTGAGCCAGCATCGACAGATGAAGCGAAGGCACCGAAGCGTTCGGCTCGCATGGCACAAGCAGCAAAAGACGTTGCGGCTGAAAAGAAGGCGGCCGAAGCGGCAGAGCCTGAAGCTAAGCCAGAGCCTGAAGCCAAGCCAGAGCCTGAAGCCAAGCCAGAGCCTGAAGCTAAGCCAGAGCCTACGCCGGTGAAAAAGCCTGCGAAAGTGGTCGGTCGTCGTGTCAGTGCTCCTATGGCTAAAGCATCAGCGCAACCGCGTACCGGTGAATTTGCACCTTTAAAGGTCGCAGCCGAGAGCGAACGTCTCGCATTCAGCAAAGCAGCAACAGTTGCTAGCTACAGCCAAGCACGCGCAACATCGTCTGCAACAATGGCAAAATGCGAAAGCGATAAAAGCTAAGTTCCCCACATTCGGGTTCTAACAGCTCAACTAAAAAGGCCGAAATCAATGATTTCGGCCTTTTTTAATACTTGATGAAAACAGATCTTTATTTAAGGTTTTCTTCAAATAACTCGAAGATACGACGGTATTCATCAAGCCAGCTTGACGGTTGGCGGAAGCCATGCGGTTCAACTGGGAAGATCGCTGTTTCGAAATCTTCTTTTTCATGCTCAATCAACCGCTGTACCAAGCGCACACTGTCTTGGAAGAAGACATTGTCATCCACCATAGGTGAATTTATCAATAGCGCATCTTCTAGCCCTTCAGTGAAATAAATAGGTGAGCTGCGACGATAAGCAATAGGATCATCATCCGGCAAGTTCAAGATGTTCGACGTGTAGCCCGTATTGTAATGCGCCCAATCAGAAACAGGACGTAAGGCTGCACCCGCTTTAAATAAACCAGGTTCATTAAAGAGCGCCATGAAAGTCAGGAAACCGCCGTAAGAACCGCCATAAGTTCCCATTCGTTCGGTATCGACATTGGTGTTTTCACCGGCCCAATCAACTACGTCAACCAGATCTTCTACTTCAGGCCAACCCATATTGCGATAAATCGCAGTACGCCAATCACGGCCATACCCTTTCGAGCCACGATAGTCGAGGTCTAGCACAACATAGCCTTGGCGCGTTAGGAAGGTATGGAACATAAACTCGCGCTGATACCCCGACCAACCGGCATGAGCATTCTGCAAGTAGCCTGCGCCGTGAATAAAGACCACCGCCGGATATTTTTCGGCACGGTTTGGATCATAGTTTTCCGGGTAATAAACACGGGTATAAATTGGTTTATCAACATGGCTTGACGGAACTGGAACGATCTCCGGCACACTCCAATCAAAGGCTTTAAACTGCTCAGTTGCCGTCGATGTCAGCCGTTCTGCGCTACCCTGCTCGTTTAGCGAGCTAACATAGAGTTCAGACGGTTGCAGTGCGCTTGAGTAATTAAAAACGACGTTGTCGCCTGTTGGACTGAGTTCAAACGACTCGACCATACCGTCAAGATCCGTCAACTGTTCCGTTTCACCACTTTCGGTGTCGACGCGGTACAGTTCATAAATTCCTGGGTGCGAGCTGTTGGCGGTGTAATAGATTGCTCCCGTTTGCGCATCGACAGTCGGGTTTTCAGTAACATAGTCACCAGAGGTCAATTGCTGCTTGTCGCCACCCAAAACTTTAGTGTAGAGATGGGCATAACCATCTTCTTCGCTTTGGAACCAAATTTTATCGTCCGTTGCCGGCAAGAAACCAAAGTCATTGTGGGTATAGTTAATCCAGGCATCGTCGTGTAAACGGTGTTCGTTAACCAGTTGTTTGCCAGCAAAATCGATAGAGGCAAGCCAACGGTCTTTATTGTCCCACGCCTCTAACATCACTACTGCGTTCGAACCATTTTCTGACCAGCGAATTGCACCATTCTGCCAGCCCCAGTCTTGCATTAGGGTTATCGCTCGAGGTGCTTTCTCAGGAGTGTACTCTTTGCCTTGTGCAGCATGATTTTCCGCCTTCACGTCAGCAAGTACGTCTTCATTCCAACCTGGTAAGGTGTTGTAGGTTAACTGTGTCTGCTCACCCGAAGCTAAATCGAGCAGTAACACTTGGTGTTCAACTGGCTTGGCATCGGCAACTCGGCGACGCACCGACTCAGCCTTCACACGACCGTCTTCGGCGACATAATTAGGCATAATATCGCCGTCATCGCGCCAACTCTGCGGATCAGTTATTGCGACAATCATTTGCTCACCGTTCGGCGACAAACTGGCTGCTACGATTTGTTTGTTGGCACCAAGGTAGAAAGGCTGCGGGCCCACAGAGCTATTTTGCTGGGTGATTTGCTGTTGATGATCAGCTCGCGCTTGGCGATCACGCCGCTCTTTTTGTACAAATTCGATTAATTCAAGTTGCTCACGAGCCACGAAGTCTGAGGGCTCAGCCACGGCTTCAGGCTTATCTCGGGTTGCTAATGCAACCATTTGCTCAGTCATTCCTGAGGCAGGGTCAACGGCATAAAAGTCGTTACCTTGGCGGTAGCTTACGCGGCCGTCGTTAAGAAAGCTTAATTGGCTTTGACGTGCCTTATCTCGCGTTAACTGTCGCACATCACCGCTTTCTACGTTACGAACAAAAACATTACCTTCAAAGGTATACGCAACCATGCTGCGATCGTCATTAAAAATACCATTACCATACGCGTAATGATGCAGACGTTCTAAAGGGATTTTATGTGCTGCGTCTTTATCTAAGGGCAAATGAAACCAGTCACTGACCACACTGGCTTCGCGCTTTTGCTGATAAATGACACCACTGCCATCAAGCATCCAGTAGGCGCGGCTTGGGGATCTTGCGACCCAATCTTGGTCAGCCATGATCTGTTTGATCGTCAGCTCACCCGATTCAGCCATCGGGCTGGTATTGGTTTCAGCAAGACTCAAGGTTTCTGGCGCTGTGGTGGCAGCGGTTGAGGTACTCGGTACATTGGTTGCCGCACAGGATGCAGCGACTAATGCAGCAAGTATCGAAACAGTAAATTTAGTTTTCATTCTTATGTTTCCCTTTCATTGAAGTGTCTGCCATTAAAGCAAAATGCCCAGCAAGTTACGAGCTGGGCATTTAAACGTTGCGATGAACTTATAATTTCTTGCGATCAGGATTCCGCATCAGGTTGCTTACTTGGATGGGCGGCGCGGACATATGGAAGATCTTCCAAGCGCTCATAAATGCCCATCAACACGGGATAAGGTGTCAAATCAATACCAAAGCGTTGCGCACTTGCAACTTGCGGCACCAAGCACACATCCGCCAGTGAAAACTCATCGCCTACGCAATAAGTTCCGCCGACCTCTTCGAGGTTCTTCTCGAACGCTTTAAAGCTCTCCGCGAACCAATGGTCTAACCAAGCTTGCTTTTGCGCGTCGGTCACCTCGAGTTGTTGCTTTAAGTACTGCTGCACACGTAAATTTATGAGCGGTTGCAGCTCGCTTGATAAATCAAGCGCAAGAGCCCTTATTGCGCCGCGTTGCTTGGCATCGCCTGGCAATAAACTTGGCTGCGGGTACTTGTCTTCGAGATATTCAATAATCGCGACCGATTGATGCAAAATAACTTGACCATCAACCAGTGTCGGCACCAAACCATTTGGGTTTAGTTGCCGATAGGCTTGCTGGTGTTGCTGGCCACCATCTTTCAGTAAATGGACCGGCAGATAGTTGTAGTCCAGCTCTTTAAAATTTAGGGCTATTCGAGCCCGATAACTGGCGCTCGAGCGCCAGTAACCGTAGAGTTCCATAGACAGACCCCTTTAAGAAAACTGTTTAGTCTGCTTGATACTGTAGAACCTTTTGCTCGATACTGCCAAAGATACTCGCACCATCGTTATCTTTCATTTCGATTTTGATAGTGTCACCAAACTGCATAAAACCGGTGGTCGGCTTACCATCGCGAATCGTTTCAATCATACGAACTTCGGCGATACAACTGTACCCCACCCCGCCTTCAGCAATAGCACTACCATGGTCCGTTCCTTGCTTATTAGAAACAGTCCCCGAACCAATAATGGCGCCAGCACTAAGGTGCCGTGTTTTCGCTGCATGCGCAACTAACTGAGCAAAATCAAAGGTCATGTCTTCGCCAGCATTCGGCTTACCAAATGCTTCACCGTTATACTCACTTAATAGCGGTAAGTGGACCTTATTATCACGCCACGCATCGCCTAATTCATCAGGCGTAACAGCGACCGGTGAAAACGATGACGATGGTTTTGATTGGAAGAAACCAAAGCCTTTACCCAGCTCATTTGGAATTAAACCGCGTAGAGACACGTCATTTACTAGCATCAGTAAGCGAATGTATTGACCGGCATCCGCGGCCTCAACACCCATCGGCACATCATCAGTAATAATGGCAATTTCACCCTCAAAATCGATTCCCCACGAGGTGTCGCCCATTTCGATGGTGTCTTTCGGCCCCAAGAAGTCGTCTGATCCACCTTGATACATAAGCGGATCTGTCCAGAAACTTGGCGGCATTTCAGCATTTCGAGCACGTCGAACCAATTCGACATGGTTAACATATGCACTACCATCTGCCCATTGATAGGCACGCGGCAACGGCGACTCACACAGACTTTCGTCAAATGCGACTGCGTCGTCTAGCTCGCCATTATTCAATGCGGTATAGACCGTTTGCAGCTCTGGTGCTATACCTTCCCAATCGTCAAGAACTTCTTGTAAGGTCACAGCCAAAGCGGGAACCGCAACAGCTTTCGTAAGATCACGACTCACCACCATAAGTTGGCCGTCGCGTGTACCATTTCGATAGGTTGCAAATTTCATATATTATTTAGCCTTTTGGTCTTTGTCTTGCCAGCTATACACATAGTCTGGGTTTTCAACTTGTTCACAAGCAGCGCCCATTTCTAACGCATTACGCGTATCTAGCATAACCGCCACTTCATCAGTGAATTTTTTCTTATGTTCACGCCCGGCTTGGAACGCTTTCGGATGCGGACCATGGGTAAAACCTGCCGGGTGAAACGTTACCATACCCTTATCGATATTATCACGGCTGAAAAAGTCACCTTCGTGGTAGAACAGTACTTCATCGTAATCATCGTTATTGTGGTAGAACGGCACTTTTAGCGCACCCGGATCCGACTCGATCGGCCGTGGAACGAACGTACACACCACAAAGCCCTCGGCCACAAACGTAGTATGGGCTGACGGTGGTAAATGGTAACGGTGACTCATTAACGGGCGAATATCGCGCCAGTTGACGCGCACCGGTGCTAAATCGCCATGCCACCCCACTGCATCAAGCGGATTATAAGGATAGGTAATGCGAGAGATTTTATCGTGGCGCTTTACTTCAATATGCCACTGCTCTTCACTGTATTGAGCTTTGAAGTCACTATCAATATCGGGCGTATCTAAACACGCTGGATCAAAAATCGCATGGTTGCCAACTAAGCCTTTCTCGGGCAGTTGATAGGCACTATTTGTCGCCTCAATCATCACCATCTGCATCGGCTCTAATGGTTCTAAACGCCAGTTTGTTGAACGCGGAATAACGAAGTAATCACCCTTTTCTAAGGTTATATGGCCATAGTCGCAAAATAATTCGCCACGCCCTTCGTGAATAAAAAGTAATTCGTCCCCGTCAGCATTGCGAACCAAATAAGGCATAGGGTCATTACAATGCCAGATGCGAAATTTACACTGAGCATTGTGCAGTAGTAGCGGCACTTGCCACGGCGACGCCGTGGCTACATTATCGAGCTTGTTAAAGTCGAAATTACGTGGCCGCAAATCACCTTCCCATTCGCTCCAACCGGTTGGCGCATGGCGGTGATGAAAGTGAGTCGCCGGACCAAAGAAACCGCTACGCCCAACTTCACGTTCATAGATCGCCTGCTCCGGGAAGTCAGCGTGAGCTTGTTTCGAGCTCACACCCACTTGTTTCGGAAAGCTGATCCATTTACGCATCGTCTAACACTCCTCGACGAATTTGGTCTTCTTCGATCGATTCAAACAGCGCTTTAAAGTTACCTTCGCCGAAGCCTTCGTTACCTTTACGCTGAATAATTTCGAAAAAGACTGGGCCAATCACGGTCTGAGTGAATATTTGCAACAGAATGCCATCTTTCATTGGCGCACCATCAATCAGAATTTGCAGATCGCGAAGATTTTCAAGATTCTCATCGTGACCTTCTACCCGCTCATTTACTTTCTCGTAGTATGTGTCTGGCGTTGGCATGAAGTTCATACCGATACTGCGCAAGTCGCGAACGGTCTGATAGATGTTGTCCGAGGTTAACGCAATATGCTGAATACCTTCGCCTTTGTATTCCCGCAAGTATTCTTCAATTTGTGATTTATCGTCGTGGGATTCGTTAATTGGAATCCGAATTTTTCCACACGGAGCGGTCATTGCGCGGCTTAACAAACCGGTGAGTTTGCCTTCGATATCGAAGTAGCGGATTTCACGGAAGTTACCGATACGTTCGTAAAAACCTGCCCATGTGTCCATGTTACCGCGGAATACGTTATGCGTAAGATGGTCCACTTCGTAAAGGCCTGCAGCATGTTCTTTCATGCTTGCTTCCCAGTTGTCATAAAAATCGAAATCGGCTTCGTAGACGCCCTTACCTTCATAGTTATCAATGAACGAAAGTACGCTTTCACCGATACCGTAAACGGCTGGGAAATCGGCTTCGTTTGGTCCTACCGAACGTTTAAACGGCTTCGCACCGTTCTCAATAGCGTGAGCAACTGCGTGTTGCGCATCTTTGACACGCCAAGCCATACCGCAAACACTCGGGCCATGGTCTTTAGCAAAGGCTTCAGCCTGACCGCCTGTTTCCGCGTTAACAATAAAGTTGATATCGTTTTGCTTGTAAAGCCACACTTCTTTGGTTTTATGTTTTGCCACTTCGGTGAAGCCAAGCTTTACGAAAAGGTCTTTCAACGCAGCAATGCCTTTCGCGTCAGGGGCTGCATACTCGACGAATTCAAAACCGTCGGTTTGTAATGGGTTATAGTTAATATCTGTCATCCGGTTGTCCTCACTGCTGTTTGGCTTTAGTTATGATGACCCATGTTCTACTACGCTTGGTCACGAACTGCTAGCCGCACAGCTTAAACAGTACGGCTGTTGCCAACTGCTACTTTTGTAAAGTTATTGATACAGATCAATTTTAGCTTACTAAAAGCACCGCCTATGTACGTTTTTCCATACACAGACGGTGTTTATTGTAAATATAGGTTTACTTTGATGCTTTTGGCGAGGTTTTGCGACGCTGTTTGCCGATACCATATTCGCGTAGCTTATTCGCCACAGCGGTATGCGACAAGCCTAACTTTTTCGCGAGTTGGCGGGTACTTGGATAGCTCGGGTAGAGGCGCCTCAAAATAGTACTTTCAAACTTTTTCAACGCTTCATCAAGGCTTCCCTCTTCAAGGTCTACCGCAACATTCTCATGTAAACCTGCGGCATCAGGAAGATGTAAATCTGACGCTTCTAGGCGGTCACCTTCAAGCATCGATATCGAACGAAACAGCACGTTTTCAAGTTGCCGCACATTCCCGGGCCACTGGTACCGTTGCAGTACTTCTCGGCACTCGCGTGTCAATAACACTAAGCTTCGACCAAGCCGTTGGCACGCTTGTAGGCTGAAATGCTCGGCCAACAAGGTGATGTCGGTTTTGCGCTCGCGCAGTGGCGGTAATTGTAAGGTGAGCACATTTAATCGATAGAAAAGATCTTCACGAAAGGTGCCAGCTTCGACTTGATCTAAAAGATCATCACGCGCTGAACAGATAATACGAACGTCCACTGCTACTTCTTGTTCTTCACCTATACGCCGGAATTTACCGTCTTGAATAAAACGTAATAGCTTTGCTTGTAGGCCGTTCGACATCTCTCCTACCGCATCTAATAATACGGTGCCGCCGTTGGCCTGCTCAAAAATACCTTTCTTCGCTTCGGTGTGAGGTCCTAAACTGCCCTTACCATGCCCAAACAGTTCACTTTCAGCGACGTTGTCAGGTAACGCGGCGCAATTCACAGCTAAGAAAGCCTCGCCCGACCGCGAGCTGGTTTGGTGACAAGCGCGCGCCAGCAGTTCTTTACCAACCCCGGTTTCCCCTTGTATTAACAATGGCACGTTCAGTTCAGCCATTCTGCGCGCTTCCTTGCGCAAACGCTTCATACTGGCATGCTCACCTAACAGTTGGTGAAATGCATCGTGCTGGCCGGTACGCTGCCACTGGCTGCTCAATGGCTGCGGTTTACAGGTGAGTACTGCGCCCGCAAAACTTGTTTGATCTTGCTCGTCTTTCACCCAAATAGGCATCATTTCGGCAAAGTATTTTGCGCCATTGATGGTCACCTGACTTAACTGCGGCTCGGTTGGTTGTCGTTCCAGCCAACGCAATAAATTGAAACCGCTCAGCCATTGCGTAATGGCACTACCTGGCAAGTGTTCATGCGTGTCTGATAATAAAAGTCCAGCCGCATCATTGGCGATATCAATAAAACCTTTAGCATCGATAGACATTACCGGATCAGGTAGCTTATTCAGCAACATACTAAATTCGAAGTGTTCACGCTCCGATGGCATAAAAGCAACGGTTTTAACGTCTTTTACGTTTGGAATCCGTCGAATTTCAGGCATTAAATGCTGAAAATCTTTAAACTCTAATTCTGGAAAATTGAGGAAAATTTTACCCTTGGGGTCAACTTCAATACCACGGAGATCAATTTCGCGATCACGGAGAATTTGCAACACATCTTGGCAAAGACCGAGGCGGTCATCACAAGTAATTTCGAGACGCATCAGCACATCTTATAAGTCGGTTTGTATGTAAACAATAGTATACATAAAAAAGCCCTCGCCCGTAACTAGGGCGAAGGCCTTTTATCGATAGCTTTGTGCACTACAGCGCAACGCTAAACGTTAGTCTTCTGCTAGTGCTGCATCTGTGCGTGCTGCCATAATGAAGTCATTTTTGTGCAAGCCATTGATTGCGTGCGTCCACCAAGTAACGGTGACCTTCCCCCACTCTGTGACGAGCGTCGGATGATGAAATTCCGCTTCGGCAATATCACCCACTTTATTAGTGAAAGCGAGCGCTTGTTTGAAGTTTTTAAATTTAAACTCACGCTCTAATTGCATAACGCCGTCGCGAGCAACAGGCGCCCACTCCGGAATTTCACGCATTAGCTCTGCAAGCTCATCGTCGCTTACTTTCGGTGCATCGGCATTACAGGCTTCACACTTTTGTTGTTTTAAATCGCTCATAATTACTCCTCAATGAGTTAAGCCGCATCTTTAGGTGGAAACTTCGGCTCAAAAAGCCCCAGTTCCATCGCTTCATGAACCAAAGCCATGATATCCAGATCGGCAATTTCAAATAGTTGTTCAGTGGTTTCTAAGGTGTAGTAAATTGGCTGCATAATGTCGATGCGATAGGGCGTTCTTAGGGCATCAACTGGGTTCAGCGGTTTACGCTCCGGTTTATCGCTATTCACTGCATACTCGGTTTCACCGGGCGATGACAAAATACCGCCACCATAAATACGAATACCGTCAGGCGTGCTCAGTAAGCCAAATTCAACCGTAAACCAATACAGTCTCGCTAAGTAGACCCGTTCTTTGGGCGTTGCATTCAAGCCTAACTTACCGTATTGATGGGTAAAGTGTGCAAACGCTGGGTTGGTCAGTAGCGGGCAGTGGCCAAAAATCTCATGGAAGATATCTGGCTCCTGTAAATAATCGAATTCCTCTCGCGTCCGAATAAAGGTGGCAACGGGGAATTGCTTGTTCGCTAACAACCGGAAAAACTCATCAAATGGGATGAGTGCCGGAACTTGCGCCACTTGCCATCCTGTCGTCGCTTCCAACACCTGATTTATTTCATGAAGCTGGGGCACTCGATCTTTTGGTAAGTCGATAAGTTCCAACCCATGCATATATTCATCGCAGGCTTTGCCTGGAATTAATTTTAACTGGCGAGCAACCAAATCGCGCCATACTGCGTTGTCTTCGTCACTCCAGTCGATAATGCCATTTTCGTCTGGCTGCCTTGAAACGTATTGGCTTTGTTTACCCATAAGTCAAAGGTTCCCCTCGTTGTTGTTCTGACGTTTTTGTTTTAGTTGTGTCAAAAGTTTTGCTGAGTGATTGTTCTAAGTCATTAATAATATCGTCTACCGACTCTAACCCTACGGCGATTCTTATCAAGGTTTCGCTTATGCCCGCTTTTGCTCTTGCTTCAGGGGTATAGGGTGAGTGCGTCATCGAGGCCGGATGCTGGATAAGGGTTTCTGCATCGCCTAAACTCACGGCAATGGTAATAAGTTGCAAGCTATCAAGCATTTGTTGTGCTTTCGCACTATCGCCATGCAGTTCAAAGGCAATGACCGCACCGGTACCATGCATTTGAGTTCCCATTAAACTTTGTGCTGGGTGATCAGCAAAGCCAGGGAAGTAAACCTCACGTACAGCATCGTGGCGAGCCAAGTAGTCCGCTACTTTGGCTGCGTTTTGGCAATGCCGCTCCATGCGCACGTCTAACGTTTTCAGCCCTCGCAAAATTAACCAAGCATCATGGGGACTCATTGTTGCGCCCATATCTTTCAGGGTGGTGGCTTTAATAAGCTCGATGTCGTCCGCGCTACCACAAATCAGGCCTGCGACGACATCGCCATGTCCATTTAAGAATTTGGTGGCACTGTGAATCACCAGATCGGCGCCCTGCTTACGCGGTTGCTGCAATAACGGTGTCATAAAAGTATTGTCGACAATCACCCGTGCATCGAACTCATGTGCAATCGATGTAACTGCGGCAATATCGATGACTTTCAAATGGGGGTTCGCAGGTGTTTCAATGAAAACCATTTTCGTTGACGCGCGCATCGCCGAACGTACATTAGCTGGCTCTGTCATATCGACAAAGTCGACCTCAATGCCGAACTTTTTAAACAGGTGGGAGAACAGCGCAAAGCTGCAGCCATAAATGGCGTCGGCAACAACCACGTGGTCGCCATGCTCTAAAAATGCCAGCATTGCAGCTGACACTGCACCCATTCCGGTGGCACAGGCAGCGCCCGCCGGAAACCCTTCGAGCTCAGCGACACGAGCCTCAAGCTCATTCGTTGTCGGGTTGCCAAGGCGCGAATAGATGTAGCCTGGCTGTTCACCAGCAAAACGGGCCGAGCCCTCTGCCGTCGAGTTAAACGCAAAGGTCGAAGTTTGGTATAAAGGTGCAACCAAGGCACCATGTTGATCTGGCTGTTTTCCGCCATGGATCGTCATGGTGGCTGGCTGCCATTGCGGTTTGTGTTTTTTATTAGTGCGCATTGGCAGTATGTCCTCCTGTTGTCGACATCAAAGAGTGCATGCTGCCCTGGTGCAACGCAACTTGTCTGGGCGACACAGTTGCCGGTGAGGTGTAACGCTTATTTTCCACCCTAAGTTTGATCTAGCGCACTTTTACAGGTTCTTTAGTTCGCGATCGACCTGGTAGGCGTTAGATGTGACATAGCGTTCCATCTCTTGTAAGCGAGCTTCTAGCTCACGATATTCCTCGTCAATTTCTTTATACGCTCGACGCGGCGGTTCACCTGCTTGGTAAACTCTGGTCTTGAGTCCTACCGGCTGGTGATCGCCATTGTTTTGGCTGACTGGTTTTTCGTCTAAAATCATCCAAGCGGCAATATAAAGTATAACGACAAATCCGTGGCCGAAGAAAACTGCAGTCACCACAATAATACGCACCAGCCAGGCTTCAATATTAAAATAGTTCGCGATGCCGGCACATACCCCGGCAATTTTGCCGTTTTTCTTATCACGCAAGAGCTGCTTGCGTGGTGAATTAGCGTCTAAATTGCTCATTTGCGCTGCCTCCACGTTGGTGCATCTGCATCAAGAATGGACTCCAATGTCTTAATACGTTCACGCATTCTTTCTGCTTGTTGGGTCAGTTGTTGCAGGTCTTGTAGCTCGGTTTCCGAAAGCCCTTGGCTAATTTTACGTTTGCTACGATAGTGCATAATGACCCAAATGGGTGCCACGAAGATCATAAAAAGGATCAGTGGCACAGCTATCATTGGTACAAGAATATCTGCCATTGTGAAAGTTCCCTGTGGTCACATTTGACAGCACCCGCAGCCGCGGGTGGCGTCAAAGTTTCGAGTCAATTTAGTCGGCTTTTTTGTCTTTGTTAACGCGTGCTTTTAACGCTTCAAGTTCGTCATTGATAGTGTCTTCGTCTTCAAGTTCAGCAAACTCATCGCGCAAGGTCTTCTTGCCCATATCGTAAGCGTCAACTTGTGACTCTAGATCATCAATTTTAGACTCGTAACGTTCAAAGCGGAGCATTGCATCGTCAATTTTGCCACTATCGATGCGCTTTTTAACTTCTAAACGGCTGCTTGCCGCACGCTGGCGCATGATAATTGTTTTTTGCCGTGCTTTGGCGTCTGCGAGCTTTTCTTGCAACTGCCCTACTTCTTCATTCAGACGGTTTAAATGCTCATTAATACGCTCAATATCGACATTTAAGCTTGCCACTGCGTCATCGGCCTTACGCTTTTCAACAAGCGCTAGGCGAGCAAGATCATCGCGATCTTTACTTAACGCGAGTTCAGCTTTTTTCTCCCAATCGGTCACATCTTGTTCATGACGACTCATTTGACGCTCGGTATCTTTCTTCTCAGCAATCAGTCGAGCTGATGTTGAGCGAACTTCTACCAGTGTGTCTTCCATTTCTTGAATAATCAGACGCACCATTTTTTCTGGATCTTCTGCTTTATCCAGTAATGCGTTGATGTTCGAATTTACGATATCTGAAAATCGTGAAAAGATACCCATGTTCGTGTCCTCATTAATTGATTCGAAACTGTTACTTTACGGTCACGAATAACAATGCAGGTACTGTGCCAACTTTTATAAATGCGGCTAATCAGCTGATTTTTGGTTAATTATGGTCAATATATGATATTTTTATTGACCCTGTGCGGTTATCAAATACACTAATTATTAGCCAAATTCACCACACCAGCAGTAAACTAAGAAAAGAACAATAATAAAGAGGCTTACTATGAGTCCCCCACGCGAAGCAGATAACCTGATTGGCGAAGCAAATAGTTTTCTAGCTGTACTTGAGCAGGTTTCACAGATTGCCCCGTTAGCAAAACCAGTGTTGATCATTGGCGAGCGTGGCACCGGTAAAGAATTGATTGCCGCGCGCCTACACTTTCTCTCTCAGCGATGGCAGCAAAATTATATAAAACTTAATTGTGCCGCCTTAAGTGAAAGCTTACTCGAAAGTGAGTTATTCGGCCACGAGTCGGGCGCTTTTACCGGTGCGCAGAAACGCCATGAAGGTCGCTTTGAACGGGCCGATAACGGTACGCTTTTTTTAGATGAACTCGCCAACACTTCGCCGCTGGTGCAAGAAAAGATTCTACGCGTCATCGAATATGGTGAGTTTGAACGGGTCGGTGGCAGTAAAACCGTCTCAACGGATGTTCGCCTGGTAGCTGCAACCAATGAAGATCTGCCGGAGCTGGCCGCGCAAGGGAAGTTTCGTGCAGACTTGTTAGATCGCCTCGCGTTTGATGTCATTACCCTGCCCCCCTTGCGTGAACGGCGCGAAGATATTCTCATATTAGCCGAACACTTTGCCATACAGATGGCTCGCGAACTCGACTATGAACTGTTTAGTGGGTTTACCCAACACGCCAAAGAGACCTTGCTTGATTATGCCTGGCCGGGCAATATTCGCGAATTGAAAAACGTGGTAGAGCGTTCGGTTTATCGTCTCGGTAGCGGTGCGGTGCCGCTTGATGAAATTATTATTGACCCCTTTGCCAGCCCTTGGCGACCAAAACCAGCGGCCCATAGGCAAGCTTCGGTGACTAGCTCTGAAATAGAAAACACCGATCAAGCGGCTGCGGACGATACTTCATCGACACCTGTTATTGCTTCGGTGTCCGCCATTGACTTTAATTGTGGCGCCATCGATTTCAAAGAGGTGACCGCAAATTATGAGACCGAAGTTTTACAACAAGCGTTGCGCCATGCACAATTCAATCAAAAGAAAACAGCAGAATTACTCGGACTCACCTATCATCAATTAAGAGGCTACTTGAAAAAGTATCAATTACTCGATGGATCAACGAATTAAATGAATATTTGGCGGTTCTGGCTTTTAGCCCCGATAGTAACACTAGCGGCATGTACCCCTTCAGACGAAGAGGTCGCGCCGTTACAAGAGGGTCTTGTCTATTGTTCCGAGGGCAATCCCGAGAGTTTTAACCCACAACTTGGCACCTCTGGCACCACTATCGATGCGACCTCTGCGCAGATCTATGACCGCTTACTCGACTACGACGATGAACAGCAAGCATTCGTTCCCGCTTTGGCTGAGTCTTGGCATGCCCTGGATGGCGGTAAACGCTACCGCTTTATGTTACGGCCGAAAGTACAGTTTCATGATACCTCTTGGTTTTCACCCAGCCGGACACTGAATGCTGACGATGTCGTCTTTAGCTTTAATCGCTGGTTGAATAAACAGCATCCTTACCATGAAGTAAATGGTGGTAACTACCCCTTTTTTACAGCCAGCGGGCTGAACCGATTAATAAGCAAAGTCGAAGCTGTGAACGGCACCACCGTTGACTTTTATTTGCGCCGCAGTGATAGTTCGTTTCTTGCCAACCTTGCCACAGATTTCGCGGTCATATTGTCTGCCGAGTATGGTGCTGAACTTCTCGCGCAAGGGCAACCAGAACAGATTGATAAGCGCCCAATAGGCACCGGTCCGTTTATCTTTAAAGACTTTCGTAAAGACCTTATCATTCGTTATCAACGGCACGCCGATTACTGGCGCACCCCGGCTCGAATGAAACAGTTAGTGTACTCGATTACGCCCAACGCCAATAAGCGCATGCTTAAGCTATTAACCGGTGAGTGTGACGTGATCCCGTACCCGTTGGTCGATGAACTAGCCAAGCTAGACACTGCCGATAATATAAAAATTGCCAGTACCGTAAACCCCAATATCGCTTTTTGGGCTTTTAATACCGAACACCCACCATTTGACAATGTACTGGTACGGCGCGCACTGGCCAGTGCGATTAATCGTTCCGCCATTATTCAAACGATTTACAATGATAATGCAAAATTAGCAACGGGTGTTTTACCCGAAACTTCGTGGGCGTATAGTCCGGTCGACCAGACTTATGGTTACGACCCAGAGCGCGCCAAAGCGTTGCTAGAGCAAGCAGGCTTAGGCGACGGTTTCGAGTTTGATATATGGGCGATGCCGGTACAGCGCGCCTACAACCCTAACGCGCAAAAAATGGCAGAGCTTATTCAAGCAGATCTAGCCCAGATAGGCGTACGCGCCAATATTGTT
Organism: Pseudidiomarina piscicola; assembly: GCF_902806985.1. Classification (GTDB taxonomy): domain Bacteria; phylum Pseudomonadota; class Gammaproteobacteria; order Enterobacterales; family Alteromonadaceae; genus Pseudidiomarina; species Pseudidiomarina piscicola. The sequence goes on along the minus strand of NZ_CADCXY010000001.1, from coordinate 439,176 downwards.
ACCTACGAATGGAATGCTTTTCGTCGACGTTTGGTGCGCAATGAACACGATAGCGTATTAATTGGCTGGATTGCCGATAATGCCGACCCGGACAACTTTTTCCGCCCTCTATTAGGCTGTTCCGCCTTAAACGTTGGCACCAATCGCGCCAACTGGTGTGAGCCTGAATTTGACGATTTGTTGATGCAAGCAATCGCTGAAGCAGACAACGACCAACGCACCAAGCTCTATCAAGAGGTCGAAAGCTATGTTTATCGCGAAGCACCATTGGTACCTATCGCCAACTCCATGCGCTTCCAAGCTTACCGCAGTGACATCCATGGCGTCGAAGTGCCAGCATACGGTGGCGTAAGCTTTCGCCATGCCTACCGCGATGCCGAACCTGATACCACAGAGGCGAAGCGATGATCCGTTATACCCTTCGACGATTAACATTGCTGATTGTGACCCTGTGGCTGCTAACAGTATTTCTGTTTAGTCTTAATTATTTTTTTCCGGGCGATACATTAACCAATATGACCGGCATTCGTGCCAGCGATAGTTTGAGCTATCAGTTAGCTGCTGAGGCACGCGGCTTTGACAGTTCTATTTTTACCCAATACCTACGTTTTTTAGGTCACTTCAGTAGTGGTGATTGGGGCCAGTCTTTAACCACGCAGCGGGATGTTTTTAAGCAACTATTACCGTTATTGGGCGGTACCCTTGAACTCAGTGTTTTAGCAATGCTGCTGGCCATGGTGATCGGTGCTCCCTTGGGCCTTTATGCAGCCCGACAACAACGAGGCGCAATGGACAGAGTCGTGATGGGGGTCAGTTTAAGTGCCTATTCAGTACCCGTCTTTTGGCTGGCTCAACTACTTATTTTGCTATTCGCGGTAAAACTTGGGTGGACTCCGATCTCAGGGCAGTTGAACCCACTTTTCAATATCGATGTGCAAACGGGTTCCATTATTTTAGACATCTTAGCGAGTGATAACCCTTATAAATCAGCAGCACTTGCTGATGCTATCAACCATTTATGGCTTCCCGTGATAGTACTGGCCATTATGCCCGGTACTATGTTGATGCGGATTACTCGTAACAGTATGCTTGAAGTGTTACAACAGAACTATATTCGGGCAGCACGAGCGCGTGGCCTTAGCGAACTACGAATTTTATTTCGCCATGTTTTACCTAACGCGATGCAACCCGTGGTTCGCCAATTAGGTTTAATGTTTAGTATTTTGATGAGTAATATCATCGTCACTGAGGTCATTTTTAACTGGCCAGGATTAGGCAGTTGGCTGGTCAAAAGTATTTACGAGCGTGATTACCCTGTTCTTCAAGGCGGTTTATTCGCTTTTGCGACACTGATACTGTTTGTTAACGTAGTAGTGGAGCTCTTCCACGCGTGGCGTTACCCGCAGGTACGCAAGGAACTCTATGCAGAACACTAATATTTACTTCCAGCAACGCGAGCCTTCGCCGTTGCGGCAAATATGGCTGCACATGAATGCCAATCCGTTTGCGGTGGTGGCATTTTATATCCTTAGCCTGTCGTTGCTAATGATGCTGTTATCGCCATTGATTACCCCTTTTAACCCTGATGCGCAGTTCTCAGATGCCATTTTACAACCCCCTAGTTGGGATGTTAGCGGGGAAATTCGCTTTCTATTTGGCACAGATGATCTTGGCCGTGATATTTTATCGCGCATCATAGCTGGTTCAGTCTATAGCTTAGGCTACCCAGTCATTGCTGTTTTCATTGCCGCGGTGATTGGCGTTAGTATTGGTGCTTGGGCGGGAATGTCACGCGGCGTTCAATCATCGACACTAAACCACATGCTCGATGTCATTTTGTCGATTCCATCGTTGCTGTTAGCACTGGTGATCATTGCCATACTCGGGCCATCGCTGATTAACGTGATGCTTGCGATAACCTTAGTGTTGATTCCGCAGTTTATTCATGTGGTACACAATGCGATTTATGACGAGCGTTACAAAGAGTATGTCACTGCCTCGCGGCTTAATGGTGTGAACCGCTGGTATATGTTAACCCGCGTCATTTTTCCGAATATCACCAGTGTTCTTGTAATGCAAACGACCTTTGCCCTATCGACAGCTATTCTTGATATCGCCGCACTTGGCTTCCTTGGTCTTGGCGTACAAGCGCCTGCACCCGAATGGGGCACTATGTTAGCTCGCAGCCTTGATCAAGTTTATCTTTCCCCATGGATGATGATTTTGCCGGGACTCGCTCTCTTTTTGACGATTCTCTCGATTAACGTTTTAGGTGACAGTGTTCGTGCCGCGATCGCCGAGCGAGTAAGAAACTCATGACCATCCTTGATATTCGTAACCTCAATATCGAACTTGAGACAGATAATGGTCCGGTACGTGTACTCGATCGTTTCAATCTGCAACTCGCCGAAGGTGAAATACATACACTTGTGGGTGAATCTGGCTCGGGTAAAAGCTTACTTGCTAAAGCGATTCTCGGCTTTATCAATCCACGCTGGAAGATCACTGCAGATCGGCTTTGGTGGCGCGACTACGATTTGTTAGCGCTGAACAACGCCCAGCGGCGGCTCGTCACTGGGCGCGATATGGCCATGATATTTCAAGATCCGAGCAGTCACCTTGATCCTAACGATAAAGTGGGCCCGCAGCTTTGTGAAACCATCCCCTCGGGCGAGCTCACGGGGATTTACCTCAAACGTCGCGCTGACCGGCAAACTCGTGCTGAGCGGTTACTGCATCGTGTCGGTATCAAAGACACCAAAGATGTGATGGAAAGCTACCCCCATGAACTTTCTGAAGGTCTCGCACAGAAAGTCAGTATTGCGATGGCCATCGCCCACAATCCAAAACTGTTGATAGCCGATGAGCCAACGACCGCCATGGAGCCCAGCACGCGTGCACAGATCTATCGCTTACTGGCGAAACTAAGCGCTGGACAAGGTATGTCAATTTTAATGATCACCCAAGACTTGACGGCAGTGGTTCCCGAAAGTCAGCGTATTAGCTTGATATACTGCGGTCAATTGATGGAAACCGGACCCACCGACGATGTTATGCAGGCTCCCCTGCATCCATACACGGATGCAATGCTCAGCATGAGCCTATTCAATCAAGATACGCCGGTAAAAACACGACTTCCGACTCTTTCCGGTGCCATACCGACTTTGCAGCACATGCCCATCGGTTGTCGCCTTGGTCCACGCTGTCCTTATGCACGCCGTGCATGTGTTAAGCAGCCAGAGCTGAGAAAGCAGCAACACCAGCAGTTTGCTTGTCACTACCCGCTACGCGAGGACAGTGAACATGAGTAAGCTACTCGAGGTACGCAACATTAGTAAGTCTTATGTACATAAAGACGGTTGGATGCCCAGTAAACGCGTTTGCGCCTTAGAGCCTCTATCGTTTGACCTCGAACGCGGTGAAACGCTTGCCATCATGGGAGAAACAGGCTCAGGTAAATCAACCATTGCCAAAATTATCGCTGCGGCTGAACGCCCAACATCAGGTGAAGTGTTTCTCAATGGTCAGTCTCTCAAGGCCATGACAGACCAACAGCGCTGTCGCTATATTCGAATGATCTTTCAAGACAGCTTACGCTCACTTAACCCGCAGACCACCGTTGGTCAGCAACTGACTGAGCCACTTATCTTTAATACTGATTGGCCGGCACAACAACAAAAACAACATGTGTACGATACTTTACGCAAAGTTGGTCTGTTACCAGACCATTTCGGTTTCTATCCACACATGCTTTCAAGTGGACAACAGCAACGGGTCTGTATTGCGCGCGCCATTGTGCTTGAGCCGCAAATTGTGGTGGCCGACGAAGCTTTCGTTGCTCTTGACCCATCGATTAGAGCTCAAATTATTAATCTTATTATCGATCTCCAAGAAGATATGGGAATTTCCTTTATTTTTGTCTCACATTCGGCGGAGATCGTGAAACATGTTTCAGACAAGATCTTGATAATGCATCGTGGTAAAATGATCGAGTTTGGAACAACGCAGGCACTGATAAACCATCCTGAGGAACAACTCACCAAGAGCTTGTTGCACTCAGATCATAATTACAAAGTGCCGTTACACTCAACAACGAAGGAGTAAAGCTTTGGAAACAGGTACGCTTTTATCATTAGCGCTCTATTTCATAGCAATGCTGGGGATTGGACTCTACGCCTATAAAAAATCAACAGACGACGTATCAGGCTATATGCTTGGCGGACGAGGTTTAGGTCCTGGTGTGACTGCGCTTTCTGCAGGTGCATCGGATATGAGCGGATGGATGCTCATGGGGCTTCCCGGCGCCATTTATGTTTCAGGTGTTTCCCAGTTATGGATCGCTGTTGGTCTCGTGGTCGGTGCCTATCTTAACTACATTATTGTTGCACCACGCCTACGTATGTATACAGAAGTCGCCAACGACTCTATTACCATACCTGATTATTTTGCCAACAGGTTTAACGATAAAGCGCGACTACTTCGCGTTTTTTCATCTCTGGTCATCATCATTTTCTTTACCCTATACACCTCAGCAAGCTTAGTTGCCGGCGGTAAGTTGTTTGCCAGCTCAGCCTTTGGCCTTGAATACAGCTTAGGGCTCTGGGTGACCGCTGGTGTGGTTTGTGCCTACACGCTATTTGGCGGTTTTTTAGCGGTCAGCATGACCGACTTTGTGCAAGGCTGTATTATGTTCGTCGCCTTGGTCTTGGTTCCTATCGTCGCTATATTTGACCTTGGCGGTATCAACTCAGTAACCGACCAAGTACGTACGATTAACCCAGACTTCTTAGATTTCTTCCGCGATGGTGCTATCGCTGATCCAATGCTTAACCAACTTTCGTTCTTAGGCATCATTTCACTGTTAGCTTGGGGCTTGGGTTACTTTGGTCAGCCTCACATTATTGTACGCTTTATGGCCATTCGCTCAGTTGAGGATGTACCCAAAGCACGTCGCATCGGTATCGTTTGGATGACAGTTTCAATTATTGGCGCCATGATCACCGGTTTTGTTGGAATCGCATACGTTGCCGAAACCAAAATGGTACTTAACGATGCCGAGACAATCTTTATTATCTTCTCGCAGTTCTTGTTCCACCCTCTCATTGCAGGGTTCTTGTTAGCCGCAATTTTGGCTGCAATTATGAGTACCATCTCATCACAACTACTAGTGACATCAAGTTCATTGACAGAAGATTTTTACAAGGCATTTTTACGTCGTGATGCAAGCCAAAAAGAACTTGTTCTGGTCGGCCGAATTTCGGTACTTATCGTTTCCTTGGTGGCTATTGCTTTGGCATGGAACCCAGAAAATACGATTCTGAGTCTCGTTGCTAACGCATGGGCAGGTTTCGGTGCTGCATTTGGTCCTGTGGTCATTCTGAGCTTGTTCTGGAAACGCATGAACCGTCATGGTGCTCTTGCGGGTATGTTAGTAGGTGCGGCAACCTTACTTTTCTGCATTTACGTACCGGTGATTGACGGACAAACCTTGAGTAGTTTCGTTTATGAAATTATTCCAGGCTTTATCTTATGTACTATCGCGATTATCGTCTTTAGCCTCGCAACGGCTAAGCCAGATGAAAACCTTCGCGAAACATTTGATGAAATGGAACGCAAAATGAATAGCTACTAAGCTATCGTTTTCATTTCTTGAAGACCAAAATAAACCGCAGCTCTTGCTGCGGTTTTTTATTAAATAGCGCCTGACCTTTCGGCATAAAGCTCAAGCTCACTGAGAATATAGTCTTTCATTCTCATTGTCGTTTCATAGCCCAAGTCTATCGCCTCATTGCCTCGTTCAAACTCAAGTAAACCAATATGGCCTAACTTTGGTTGCACTAAAATGTCGGGTGGATCACCGGCTATACGCCCTTTAGTAATCCTCTCTTGCATAATATCGATAGCTCCCGCCATCACACCAAACATACCTGGAGCCTTATGTGACGGCCCATTGAACTTATCAACCACGTTATCCCAGTACTGGCTACTCGTAGTTAAGAAGTTCTTGAAAAAACCTTCGTCTTCATCAGGCTTTTGCTGCGTCAAATCAGAGGGTTCGTATTTTCCCCCCGTATCCACCGCTGTCGTACGAGTTTTTGGCATTTCGTGAAGGTCGGCTTGTGGTTCAGGGTGCGGTGGACGATGTTTACCACGCGCTTCAACAGCTGCATTATTTAACTGAGAATTAAGATGTACAGCAATGACAAAGTCGGCACCTAACGCTCGGCACAATGAAACAGGAACAGGATTCACCAAACCCCCGTCTACCAGCCAACGACCATTGTGTGCGGCCGGTGCTAATAGTCCAGGCATGGCACAAGATGCACGCGCCGCATGGTAAATATCACCTTTACGTAACCAAACTTCGCGCCCAGTGTACAAATCAGTTGCGACGGCACCATAAGTGACATCAAGATCTTCAATTTCGACACCGCCGAATCGTTCGCGTGCGTGACTAAATACTTTCTCACCTTGAATAATTCCACCGTGACTAAAGCCAAAATCAAGCAAGTTAAATACCTGCCAACGCCCCATGTCACGAACCCACTCTTCCAGCTCTTCGATTCGTCCAGAAGCAAAACCGGCCCCCACAAGGGAGCCGATTGAAGTTCCTGCAACCATATTCACTTCGATACCCATTTCATTGAGTGCCTTAATAACACCAATGTGAGACCAACCGCGAGCTGCACCAGAGCCAAGTGCGAGAGCAACTTTCACATAACTCATCGCTTAGTTATCCTTATACATTAAATCAAATCATCATCCGCCGCTTCAGTCTCAGGCTTCGCCGCAGCCTTCTTGTCAGCTTTTACAGGTTTAGCCAATAACTGTTCACGGATACGCTTTTCAATTTCAGCTGCGATCTTTGGATTCTCGATCAGAAACTTGATCGAATTTGCTTTACCTTGGCCTATCTTATCACCGTTATAGCTGTACCATGCACCAGCTTTGTCCACAATTTTCTGTTTAACGCCTAGGTCAATTAACTCGCCTTCCTTAGAGATACCTGCACCATACATGATTTGGAATTCAGCTTGTTTAAACGGCGGAGCCACTTTGTTCTTTACAACTTTTACACGAGTTTCGTTACCAACAACTTCATCACCCTCTTTCACCGCACCAGTACGACGAATATCTAAACGCACCGAGGAATAGAATTTAAGAGCATTACCGCCTGTGGTGGTCTCAGGATTACCGAACATCACACCAATCTTCATGCGGATTTGGTTAATAAAGATACACAAGCTATTCGACTTTTTAATATTTGCGGTAAGTTTACGCAACGCTTGAGACATTAAACGAGCTTGCAAGCCAACGTGGCTATCGCCCATTTCACCTTCGATCTCAGCCTTAGGTGTCAGAGCCGCTACAGAGTCCACAATAACGACATCGACAGCTGCAGAACGTACCAGCATGTCACAAATTTCCAGTGCTTGTTCACCGGTATCAGGCTGCGAAACCAGCAGCTCATCGACGTTAACGCCAAGTCGTTCGGCGTAAACTGGGTCAAGTGCATGCTCGGCATCGACAAAGGCACAGGTTTTACCTGCTTTTTGAGCTTCCGCAATGACTTGTAGAGTAAGTGTCGTTTTACCACTGGATTCTGGTCCATAAATTTCGACCACACGACCGAACGGTAAGCCACCAATACCAAGGGCAATATCTAAACTTAACGAGCCCGTTGAAACCGACTCGATGTCCATCGCTTGGTTATCCCCCAAACGCATAATGGAGCCTTTACCGAATTGACGTTCGATTTGGCCTAACGCCGCGTCGAGTGCTTTTTGTTTGTCATTGGTCATGATAATGTCCGTTCTATTAATAACTAAGTTAATTTGAGTATACTGTATTTTTATACAGTATCAAGATAAATTTTGAAAACTTCTCAGCGCCTCAGTAATAGTTGCATCGCGCACTGCGGCTCTGTCACCTGCAAATTGCTTTGACCAGCTCCGGCATCCATCAGGCCAAGCAAGGCCAAACCAAACGAGTCCTACAGGCTTTTCTACACTACCACCGTCAGGCCCAGCAATACCTGTTACCGCAATCGCTAAGTCAGCACCTGTTGCTCGCTGTGCACCTGTTGCCATGGCTTCAGCTGTTTCGGCTGAAACTGCACCATAATGATCTAGCACAGACTCAGAAACCCCTAACAAGTCACGTTTGAGCGCATTACTGTATGTTATAAGACCGCCCTCAAACCATCTTGAGCTACCCGCAACTGAGCTTAGAGCATAGCCTATTCCTCCAGCCGTGCAGGATTCTGCTGTCGCAATTCGCCAATTTTTTTGGCTTAACCAATCGCCGAATTTCTGTGCCAGTTCGATGTGAGATTGTGTTACCATTTTAACTAAAGGCTCCCAGATAAACTTACTCTATACGGATAATAACAGGCATGCCGAAAGCGACAACAGCCACCGCAGACTTTTCCGCACATACACCGATGATGCAGCAATATCTACGCATAAAGGCGGAACATTCCGATACGCTTTTATTCTATCGCATGGGGGATTTTTACGAGCTCTTCTTTGATGATGCCCGTAAAGCAGCTGAATTACTTGGTATATCGCTGACCCAAAGAGGAGCGAGTAACGGCAAGCCGATTCCAATGGCTGGTGTGCCGTACCATGCGGCCGAGAATTATCTTGCACGTTTACTGCAAATGGGTGAGTCGGTTGCGATTTGCGAACAAGTAGGCGATCCAGCAACGAGTAAAGGACCGGTTGAACGTCAAGTTGTGCGCGTGCTCACACCGGGTACTGTTACTGATGAAGCCTTACTTTCAGAAACCAAAGAAAACTTGTTGGTGGCGGTCACCTACGACAAATTATTCGGCATCGCGTGTTTAGATTTGGCCAGTGGGCGCTTTAGTGTTCTTGAATGCACGAATGAGACGCAGCTTCAGGCAGAGTTACAACGCCTACAGCCGGCTGAACTACTCCATCCCGATACGATGAGCTGGTCGCCGCAGTGGTACCAAAACGGCTCTATTCGCCCTCGACCAGACTGGGAATTTGCAAGTGATAGCGGCGAAGCATTACTTTGTCGGCAGCTTCACGTTCAGCATCTTGATGGTTTTGGCATATCACGCTACCGTCATGCTATCGGTGCCGCTGGGGCTATTTTGAACTATGTAAAGCTAACCCAACGCGCAGCGCTGCCACATATTCAAAGTATTAGAGCGGAACAAGGTGACGAAGCTATTCAACTAGATGCTACGAGTCAACGTAATTTAGAAATCGTCAGCTCGTTAAGCGGTGCAGCAACCTCATTATTCGACACATTAAATGTGACTGCTACGGCAATGGGAGGACGGTTACTCCGCCGTTGGCTTCAACGCCCTATTCGAGATCACTTCACGCTCAACGAGAGATATGAAGCTGTTTCTGTGCTGCAATCTGTCGACCTAGACGAATTACATAAAACGTTGCGTAATATCGGTGACCTAGAACGTATACTTTCTCGTGTTGGCCTGCGCAGCGCTCGACCGCGAGATTTAACGCGGCTACGCCATGCACTGCAAAGCTTACCGACGTTGCGAACCTCACTGACCGGTTATGATCAGCTGCAACCATGGCTTGAAAGTTTGCACGACTTCCCTGAACTGTTGAAAACACTGGAACAAGCTTTAGTTGATGCACCGCCAATGCTGATCCGTGATGGTGGCGTCATTGCCGATGGCTTTGATGAGGAACTTGATGAACAACGCCAGCTTGCAGCGGGAGCAACAGACTTTTTGCAGCAGATAGAAACACGCGAACGTCAACGAACAGGGATCTCGACTTTAAAAATTGGTTATAACAAGGTACATGGTTATTACTTAGAAGCCAGTCGGGCAAGTTCGGCGCACATTCCAGCCGATTATCAGCGGCGTCAAACCTTAAAGAATGCTGAACGTTATATAATCCCTGAGCTAAAAACCTACGAAGATAAAGTACTGCAGGCACAGTCTCGAGCTTTAGTAAGGGAAAAATGGCTTTATGAAGCCTTGTTAGACGTTGTGGCTGAAAGTCTTACCCTGCTTCAAGGCACTGCGCAAGCGCTAGCAGAAATCGATGTTTTACGTGGCTTTGCCGCTCAAGCAGCCACCCATAATTACTGTCGCCCCAAGTTAAGTCAAAGCATTGGAATGTCACTCAAAGCTGCGCGTCACCCTGTCATTGAACAGCAGCTAGATGCGCCTTTTATAGCTAATGATCTTGTAATTAATGAGGCGGAGCGCATGTTGCTTATTACCGGCCCCAACATGGGCGGTAAGTCGACCTATATGCGTCAAGCCGCTTTGTTAACCATCATGGCTCACTGTGGCAGTTTTGTTCCCGCTTCTGCAGCAACATTCGGACCGATTGATCGGATTTTTACGCGGATTGGTGCGTCAGACGATCTTGCCTCTGGCCGCTCTACTTTTATGGTAGAAATGACAGAAGCAGCGGCTATACTGCATAACGCAACGCATCGTAGCCTAGTATTAATGGATGAAATCGGTCGTGGAACATCGACCTATGACGGTCTAGCTTTAGCCTGGGCTTGTGCTGAGTCTCTTCTTTCTGATAACCGTGCGCTTACCTTGTTTGCGACCCACTATTTTGAGTTAACCGAGAGTATCGGTGAACAAAGTGGATGCGTAAACTTACATGTGGAGGCAAGTGAGCACGAAGAGCGTATTGTGTTCGAGCACCGCGTCACAGAGGGTGCCGCAAACCGCAGTTTCGGTGTACAAGTTGCACAACTCGCAGGTTTGCCAAAACCTGTCTTGATGCGTGCCAAGCAGATTTTAGAACAGCTTGAGCAACCAACCAAGCCAGCCATAAACAAGCCGCAAAGTGAGCTCAACGCACCGACAACCGAGCCATTTCTTTGCTCAGAATCATTAGCAGCTATCGATGCCTTGAAAAAGCTTAATATTGAGGCAATGACACCTCTCGAAGCGCTTCAATGGTTAGCCCGTTGGCAGCCCCGCACGGAGAATATAAAAGACCTCTAGCCTCCGGAGGCAGAGGTCACAGGTTCGACTCCTGTCGGGTGCGCCATTTTTACTGGCCTGTAGCGCACCCTCTTGTCTTAGTACGCTGCGCTAATCGAAACATAAATTATAGGAAACTTTGAGTTAGGTTCGTCACTTTCAGGCTGATAGCTTATCTTTAACGGTGTACTATTGATCAGCGTGTTAACGGGAAACTGAAATAGAATTGCCTTGTTAACTATTTCAGGATGATTAGGAGACCGAAAATGAAGAGGTTTATCTATATCCATCTCCCATAATACATCTAGACCACGCTCTATTTTTAAATGACCAGTCATCGATAGCGCCTGCAAATTTTCGACCGAAACCCCATCATTGGATAGCAATCCGACTTCGAAATACCCCGAGCGCGGGGGTGAAAAATCAAGTTTATATAAATCTTCAGTGAGGTTGGCTTGAGCAATTGGCAGAAACTTCTCGTGATCTGCCGTATACAGGTCAAGTAATCGATAGATATATGGGAACCCAATAACGGATACAACAGCCACTAGGATGGCAACAATCGCGATTTTCATACTTAGCCCCCCAGCTTATTATCGATAACTCTGTCGCAATTAAGCATCCACTACCACCGGTTTATAGTTACCCGTATTACTTTCGAAATAAATTACCTCTTCCGGTAATACCGTAATAAATAAAAAGCCCAGTAAAATAAAAACGACTGCATTGAGGCTTTCAAGCATATTACCGAAAACTGGCTTATAAATAAGCCAGCCTCCCATCAGAAGCATAACCAGACCAACAGCAATTCCAAGAACACGTATGATTAAACTCATTATTTCATTGCGCAGGTTACATTACAGTAACCTAGCGCTCCCAATTGAAATCCACCAGCTCCCGCACTTATAACACCCATGACCACTGAAAACCTCCTGCGTAAACAAGCGTAACCAACTCGCCTTCGAGCAAAACTTAGTTCCTGTGTATTTAAGTGCTATGAACAGCGTCCTCTCCACTTTTCCAATTGTTTTTCGGGCAAGCCGAGAACCATATAGTGTCCACGGGGTGTTAAGAACGTAAACATCGTTACCTGCCGATTACTAAATTCAACTTTCTTTATAGCTTCAGCGCCAATCGCCAGTTCACCATCAATACAATAGTACACATTTCCATTCGGGTAGCCTTGTTTCATCATTTCAGCCGAAAACTCAAACCCTGCGGCACCATTTGTGAATGGATCAAAAACCACCAAGGGAACACATGAACTCGACCTCGGCGCGCAAGCTTGATAACTCGTAGTTTCGGTCATTATTCGCCAGGTATAAACTGCATCAAACGGTGTGAAATAATATGGACTGGACGAAAAATGGAGTTTAGAAGCCGAAGTAACTATGTAGTGTGTCCCAAGCATTTCCTGCAAAATTGTATCGCTTTCTGCAGTTACCGGCGCCATTTCTTGTTGCAGCCAAAACCGCGCGCCATCCGCATATTTCAAAAGAAAGTGTGAAGCAACGAGAAAAAAGGTCACACTCACGACAAACGTACCAAATAGCGACAATGGATTTTTCATCTTAGCAAGCTTCCACATGTCCCGACCGCAACAACCAGCATAACTCCTAGAGTGCCAGATGCAGCGTCAAAATTATTAGCCTTCGCCCAATCAGCGTGAGCGACACTCATCTTCTGATACAAATCCCTCATTTCGCTCTGCTTTAACTGTAATTCCACTTTTCTTTCGAGGTTGTTACAGCTATTTGCTGCTGAACCGAGTTCGTCAACAGCTTGACCCAACATTGCAACCCCACGAGCATAAGGATTGTTTTCATAAGCGTTCATGGCAGCAGTTCGCACTCCTGCGGCATCAAAAGCAAACGCTCCAACTGACATCCCCAAACAGACAACGCCAACCATTTTTTTACGAGATAGACCGTCTGGGTCGCTGTAAAGCAAAGGATTGCTATCGACGTAGGCATAAGTGTTTAAGCCACCATATAACCCAATCGGATCCGACTGAATATAGCGCCCCGTGCTTGGGTCGTAATCACGATGCCAGTTCTGCCAAGTGCCGCTCTCGCTGTCCCAGTACTGACCTGGGAAGCCGATATTCAAGGCACCAATGCTAGAGCTCACAACACTGCGGTCAAAGCTTTGCAAATCGGCCTCCCAAACCACCGCTTTCGCATCATCGGTTACCTTGTATGGGCGACCTAAGTGGTCGTTGTGGACAAAATAAAGTTCATCATTATAAATAAGCGCAACCAGCTCGCCTTCAAGCCAAATATAGCTTTTAACATGTGGCCCGTTCTTGGTTTCGCTCAGCAGTTCGCCGCTTTGGCCATACAAAAAGTGCCAGTCGGTCGTCGTTGAGCTCTTGGCGACCCGTTGCCCGTTAGTGTCATACCAGTTTTCGTAGTAAAACCCTGACGAGCGGGTCAGCCGGCGTACACGATTGTCGCCGCCATAGGTCCATGTGTGGGTCTCTTTTTGCAGCTGATTACCTGCACTGTCATAACTCCATATCGATGCAAAGCTACCACTGGCACCGACACGGTGCCCCGTCAATTGGTTGCTGTCGGCATCGACTCTGTAGTACTCATTGTTAAATCGTGTGCGATTGCCATTTGCATCGTAATTATAGACTTCTAGCGAGTTGCCATTACGCTTACGCTGCGTCAAGCGCGAACGATTATCGTAGGTAAAACTATCGAGCTCTGAGCCTAACACATCTTCAATGCTGACGATGTTGCCAGCGCTGTTATACGCCAACTTAGCTTGCGAGATGTACGGCGCTTGAAAGTAAAAATTCTGATATTCAGTGGTCAATGGCGCCCAACCACCGCCCACATAAGAGGATTTTAACTCATAACCGCTCGTATACTGCCGAAACGCGCTCAGGTCATTACCATAGGTGCCGTAACGCAACGGTCCAAAGGCTTCATGATTGAGCATCGTCATGACCGGCTCACGGACGCCGTTTATCGTCACATAGACCGCTGACGGGCGCCCTTGTTTCACAACCATACCGTCATATTCGTAGTCCACCAAGATACCCGATGGATAGCTGATTTCAACCACACGTCCTTCTTCATCGTATACCCACTGTGTGGTGTAGCTCGCACCCAAGATGCTTCGCGTTACGCTCGCCAGTTGACCTGCTGCGGTATAGTCATAATCTGTTGAGCCCGCGCGGTCGGTGGTATGACACAGCTTACCCACGCCATAGCTACAATTATCGTAGCTGAATGTTTCGTTGACATCGCCAGAGCTGCGTTGCGTCACACGCCCGATACCATCGTAACTGAGTGTGGTACTTGTCCCGTTCGCACGGCTCACTAGTGTTAACTGTCCCGCTGCATTATAGCCGTACGTTGTAGTGCCGGTGTCGGGACTTGTACGCGAAAGCACATCACCAAAGGCGTTCACGGTGTAGCTAGTGATATTGCCTTTTGCATCGGTCACTTCGGTCAAATGACCATTTGCGTTGTAGCTAAACTCTACGGTGCTGCCATCCGGTGCCGTTTCTTTGATGAGACGGTTGTGCGCATCATACTCATACAAAGTCGTTTGGTTCTGTCCATCTGTCTTCGCTATCACATTACCGCGCGCATCGTATGCAAAGCTTAACCGCAGTGCGCCTGTTTGTGCTGAAAGGGGACGGTTCAACTCATCGTACTGTTGCGTGTGAATGAAGTTATTGATTTCAACTTCTTCATACTGGGTGTCGCCCACCGTGTCGTCGATGCGACAGGGACTCGGAGTGCAGTTGTTGTTTTGGATGATCCTCCGTTCAATATGGCTGTACCGCGTCGCTGTCAGGTTACTTGCAGTGTCATAACTGAAGCGCTGCTTTACAGGCATTCCCGAGCCTTTTTGCAACGTTGTGCTCACATGACGCCGAGCAGCGTCATAAGTTAAAATGGACGCCAACCCTGTGGGAGAGAAAACTTCTTTGAGTTGCCCATCAACTGCATAAGTGTACGAGGTTGAGACATCGCCTGAAGGATAATGCTTAGTCAGCTGACTCAAACGACCTCGGGCATCATAGCTCATCGAAATCTGAATACCATTTGGGTCTACCATCAAGGTGGGTTGCCCCATTCCATCAAAGTTAGAATATTGTGCTATGACGAAAAGCCCATTATTCACCTGATATAACCGACCTAAATTATCATAGTGATAGTCAATAGTATCCGCGCTGCCCGGCTGAGGCCCGTTAACGCTTATCTTAATTAATTGTCCATCATTGTTGCGGGTATATGAATAAGTTGTCGTGCGGGTCTGTTGGGTCGCTAAATCTACCCATTGCTCTTGCACTAATTGACCCGAATTATTGTAGGAGAAATTACGCCGTAATGTCTCTTCGGTTATTACCGTTGGCTTATTGTAAAATGCATGCCACTGCGTGGTTATCGTCTTCTCCTGCGCCTGCCCCGCCGCACGCACCTCGGTAAGGATATTACCAACAAAATCCCGCTCAAACGTTGTTGTATTTCCAGCCGGATCGGTTGTGGAAGCGGTATACCCGTTGTCATCAAATGTGTAAAGACTGCTTGTGGCGATACAGTTCGATGAGGCAAGCCCTTCAACTTCACCAATTTTAGTGGGGTCATCGCTGGATAACCAAAACTTAGTTTGTTTACCTTTGGGATTCGTTTCAGTTACGTATCCAGCCGCAACGCTGGAGTAATCCAAAAGAACTTGATCAACACCATTGCCATGTGAGCTTGAGACCGCGCGTCCCTGACTATCATAGGCCCACGTCGCAAAGCGCGTGCCGTTCATGGAAATGCCCGTAAGCAGACGTCCACTGCCGTAATGATAGGTCTTGCTATCATTTCCCGGGAAATTAACTCCGCTGAGCACGTAGCCATCATAGGTATAACTGTAGCTGTAGAAGTAGACGCCACCATTGTTGTCAGTGATGGAATTGATCCGACCGCCCACATATTGAAACTTGAGTGAACCACCTTTGTTACCATTCACTCGTGTCAAACGCTGCACACCACCTATCGTTTCATAGACAAATACGATCGTCTCATTCGTGGTTACATTGTCGATCGAAAGAATTAATCCATTGGCGTCGTAGTTCTCAACTTGTCCATTAGCCGCAAAATAGGTCCAGCCTGCAGGGCTTTCAATCAATCGCTCGATTCGTTGCGTCCCCATTTTCACGAACACGGTATCGCCATCGTCCGTTGTAGCGCGCACCAAACTGAGTGAACCATTGATACCGCGCTGAAGGACTATTTCATCGAAGTCTGGGTGATTAATCACAGTAACACCATAATCAAAGTTACTTCGCCATGCAGCTCCAAATAAAGATGTGGCATCACGGAAGCTACGATAACCTCTTTCGATTGAAAGCAAGCTATTCACCGGATTTGCAAAGTCAACTTCATGCTGCGTTTTCTCTCCCGTCGCGACTACGATAGGATTTCCCGCCGTACATTGTTCGTCACGTTCATCTTGGTTTTCTGAAGATGGCGTATCACCTGCACCTGCCCCCGAACCGCCACCACCACCGAGCTGATAATCCTGGTCGCCGCCTATACCCGGCCATCCGCCATCAAGATTTGCCATGTCATAACATGCTTGTCCTGCAACAAGAACAGTTTCGTACCTTGGCGTGCCATCTGGGAGTGTTCCGTTCGGCCTCGATACCTCTGTATATGTGGTCCAACAAATTTCCTGAGAAGCCTGCGCATGTAATGTGAAAGGAGTGACCAAAATACTGAAGGCTATAAGGCTTCGAATCGCTAGTTTCATTAGGCAACGTCCATGTAAGTTAACATAAAGCAACTCCACTGCATCATGATTAAAACAACATCCCAACATTTAGATATTCGATTATTCTCGGTGTGGCATAAACGTCAGTGTGCATACGGATAAACATAGAATTTTTTCCACCTCAAAACTCACAGGTTTTAGGTCGATGATTGAGATTTTTTGTTCTGAGGCAAAGGTCAAAAATTGTCGGTTTTAGGAGTAGTGTTCTGTGACCAATTTTGTCGTTAAATGGCCTCAAAAGTGCGAATAATTTTTAGAAATCGAAAACAGCAACACCGTTTAAGCCCTTACCACGCCTGGCATTATCAATTTACCACATTAACGGTGACTACCCTCCGGAGGCAGAGGTCACAGGTTCAACCATACAGCACTTCATAGTTAAATAGGGGCACTACTGAATCGCCGACGCTATTATTCAGCTTGAAATAGTGCGTCCAAACTCAAGCCTTGCTGGCGTAACATATCACGCAAGCGACGCAGTGCTTCGACTTGGATCTGTCGAACGCGTTCACGTGTTAAACCAATCTCTCGACCAACGTCTTCAAGTGTTGCTGGTTCGTAACCCATCAAGCCAAAACGCCGCGCTAATACTTCACGCTGCTTGGCATTCAAGCTCGCTAACCAATCTACAATATGTTCTTTTAAGTCGTCATCTTGCATTTCGCCTTCTGGGCCATGATCAGACTCATCCGTAAGCAGATCAACGAGTGATTTATCGTTATCGCCTCCTAGCGGGGTATCTACCGAGGCAATACGTTCATTAAGTCGCAACATGCGGCTAACATCACTGACTGACACGTCTAGCTGCGCGGCAATATCTTCAGCGGTAGGCTCGTGATCGAGTTTATGAGCGAGCTCTCGAGAGGCTCGAAGATAGCTGTTAAGTTCTTTAACTACGTGAATGGGTAACCGAATCGTGCGTGTCTGATTCATTATTGCACGTTCAATGGTTTGGCGAATCCACCAGGTCGCATAGGTCGAAAAGCGAAAACCTCGCTCCGGATCGAATTTCTCTACTGCTCGAATCAGGCCTAAATTTCCCTCCTCGACTAAGTCCAGTAACGGTAACCCTCGGTTGGTATAGCGCCGCGCAATTTTCACCACTAGCCGCAAATTACTCTCGATCATTCGCGCACGAGCTGCTTGATCACCTTTCAGAGCTTTTCGAGAAAAATAAACTTCTTCCTCAGCAGTTAAAAGAGGAGAAAAGCCAATTTCACTCAAATACATTTGAGTGGCGTCCATTTTCTTTTGGTAGTTCGCTCGGTTGGAAACACTTTCTTCGAAGTCTGAATCATCCGAACTTGTGTCGGATGCGACCGGTTTTTCTGCTTCTGGAGCAACCGCCTGTTCATCAACTTCGTCGATGTCGTTACGCTGACTCATTGTGACCCCCGTGGTAAATAATGCCGCGGATTAACAGACTTACCTCGAAATCGGATCTCAAAATGCAACTTAACCCGATCCGCGTCTGAATTCCCCATTGCCGCAATTTTATCTCCTGCGCTGACCCACTCTTGTTCACTAACTAAAAGTTCATCATTGTGAGCGTACGCAGTTATATAATCATCGTTGTGCTTGAGAATAATTAAGTTCCCATAGCCTTTTAACGCGCCTCCGGCGTAAACCACTTTACCAGCTTCAGCAGCGTAAACTGGAGCTCCCTTCGAACCGGCAAAGTCGAGACCTTTATTACCCGAGGCTGCGGTCGAAAAGTTACGTATCACTTCACCTGTCGCCGGCCATTGCCATTCCAATTCATTACTCGCTGGAAATCGCTCTGCTTTTTGTGGCATTCGTACTGGTGAGCTCGCGATCGGTGCTGGCTTACTTTCTACAGGCTTTTGTGAGCTCGTAACCTTTTCTTTACTTTTAACCTCAACATACCCTGTCTCTTCGCCGGAATCAACGACTTGTGTTGGGTTTCGTGCTGAAGCAGACGAAGATGATGGTTTTGATTCGCGGTTTAATCGAAGTTTTTGCCCGGGGTAAATCGTATAGGGTTTGCTCAGGTTGTTGTATGCAGCCAAGTTACGAACATCTACATTGGCACGAAACGCTATCGAGTAGAGCGTATCTCCTGGCGCTACTTGATAGGTGTCACCAGCTAATGAGTTAGGCTCAAAGTCATGAATACTCGGGCCTTGATAAACACGAGTTACAGGGGCAGGTACTTCACGCTGCGCGCAAGCAACCAAAGTGACCGCCAATAGGCCTATCCAGATAATCCTAATAACGTGTCCATACATAGACAATTACCGCAAGGATAACTAATGTCCAACCTATTCGGTCGACGTAAGTTCGAAGTTTTACAGCCATCGTTGGGCCGCCCGTGCGCAGTAACCATGCGACTAAAAAGTAACGCAAACCGCGACTTATAAGTGAACCAAGTACAAAAGGAATGAACATCACTTGCAACATTCCACCGGTTACCGTAAATAATTTATACGGTAACGGCGAAAAGCCTGCAAGAAAGATGATCCAAAAGCCGTAGTCTTGAAACCATTGGGTTATCGTTGCAAGCTTGTCTTGGTAACCGGCCCATTCAATTAACGGCAACACAAAAGGCTCAAAGGCGAAATAGCCTAGCCAATAACCCGCTATTCCACCTAGTACCGAAGCCACGGTAGTGATCAGCGCAAAGGTCCATGCACGCTTAGGTTGCGTCATCGCCATAGGCGCCAGCATTACATCGGTTGGTATCGGAAAAATAATGGATTCAAAGAAACTCACAACTGCGAGTAGAAACGGTGCTTTACGATGCTGTGACCACTGCAAAACATGATCGTATAACGAACTAAAAATTTTCATGCAAGGCTTCCCGGAACCAAAGGAACAAATTTCACATCACCAAGTTGCTTATGCTCGTAATCATCGCCAAAACGACGTATCACAACTAAGCGTTGCGTTACTGAACCTACGGGAATGATCATGACACCACCGTCTGCCAATTGCTGCATTAGCGCATGTGGGATATCACTTGCCGCGGCAGTCACGATAATACCATCAAACGGTGCTTTCGATTGCCATCCTTGCCAGCCATCACCGTGACGCATACTGATATTGTGTAAGTCTAAATTTTTTAGGCGTCGTTTCGCCTGGTATTGCAATTCTGCAATACGTTCGACGGAATGCACTCGGTCAACCAGTTGCGCTAAGATCGCTGTTTGGTATCCACTTCCAGTGCCTATTTCTAGCACCGAGTGGCACTGATGCTGCATCAACAATTGAGTCATTGAGGCAACCATCAGGGGTTGTGAAATAGTTTGCCCCTTACCAATAGGCAAAGCCGTGTTTTCATAGGCTTTATGCGCTAAAGACTCCGGCATAAAACGGTGTCTGGGTGTTGCCGCAATCACCGACAATACGGCCTCATTAGTAATGCCTTGGTCGCGCAAAAGAGCGACCAAGCGTTTCGCCATTCCCTGAAAGTTTTGTATCATGGTTTTTGTTTTCTTATTTTTCGTTTAACCAATTCGTTAGCGTATCCTGATGACGCCTTGCCGTCATATCCAAACTAATCGGCGTAATCGACACATACCCCTCACGAACCGCCGTAAAGTCTGTGTCTGCCCCGTCATCTTGATGACCTCCAATGGGGCCGTACCAATAAATTTTACGACCGAATGGATCGGCCGATTCAACCATCGTTTCAGCACGGTGGCGACGGCCTAACCGTGTCACCTTAATACCTTTCAAGTCTTCGTACGGTAGCGCAGGAACATTGATATTGAGAATAGTGTCTAATCGTAATGGGCTATCTGCCATTTTATTGACCACATCGGCGATGACTCTCGCTGCAACATCATAGTAATCATCACTACGCGACCCCATAGAAACGGCGATGGCTGGCAGCCCCATATAACGGCCCTCCATCGCAGCTGCAACAGTACCAGAGTAGAGCACATCGTCGCCCATATTTGGCCCATCGTTAATCCCTGAAACAACAAGATCGACATCGTCAGCCAAAGGCGAGTTCGTGCCTAAGTGCACACAATCCGTCGGTGTTCCATTCAGCGAAAAAAATCCATTTGGCAGCTCTTGTACCCTTAAAGGATTATGGAGAGTCAGCGAGTTACTTGCGCCACTGCAATTACGATCGGGTGCAATCACCCGAACCTGCGCAATTTCGTTTAAGGCTTTATGTAAGGCTGCAATGCCTGGCGCATGAACGCCGTCATCATTGCTAACTAATAACTTCATCATAACGGAAAACCCTTTCAATTATAGTGTTCGGAGGCCATCGCAACCATGAGCTCACGCAACAAACTCGTTGCAAAACTGCCTTTAACGAGCGTAAATCGCAATTCTACACTGCTTTCATCAAGTTGTTTAAACTCGGCTGCAGTAGGTTTAATCAATAGCGCTCGCCTTGCTAAATCGACACGTTGTTGTTTGAGCCCGGCAACTAGGTCCGCTTCCGGCTCTAAAACTTGATGCTCAAACTCACTTAAGTGTTCATGCCACTCGCCACGCCAGCTTCCTGCCATGGGTGCTGAAAGCAGAATATCCCCCTCTTGCCAGCGTCGCAAAATTTCTTCGTCCAGCTCTTTAATTTGGAAAAATGACCGGCTGCCATCAAGGATCATGAAGTCGCCTTGTTCGGGGGTAACTTTACCAGCTTCTAACCGTGCACTAACGACTTTATTGAACAAGTAACTGCGCGCAGCTGACAGCAACATTCCAAACTGCTGACGGCTCCATTTGCGCGTTTGCTTGCGACTTAGTTCACCTGTTAACCAAGCTCTGGCTTTTGTAAGATTTTGTCCTAAGTGGCCAAAGCGTTGCTCGCCAAAATAATTGGGAACGCCTTCTGCAACGGCCTTGTCCCAACGTTTTTTCAGTTCATCCACATTAGATACATCACGCAGACGCAAGACAAAGTGGTTACCTTGATGGTAACCCAGTTTCAATTTCTTAGCTTGCTTCACCGCGCGCTCAACGCGAAATTCAGGGTGTTCAAGTTGGCTCCAATCGAGAAGATCTTGTCCTGGTAGTTGCACCGAGAACCATTGCCAGGTTTCCGCGTGTCTGTCCTTGAGCCCGGCATAACTGACCTCGCGTTCTGAAACGCCGGCAAACTCGGCAAGTTGGCGGGCAACAAAGGTCGTATTCGCACCTTTTTTATAAACCCATAACCATTGATGCTCACCCGGTTCATCTGCTGCTACTTCCAGCTGTTCAGTAACTTTAAAATCTTCATGACACTGTCGGAAACGCCCGGTCACCGTTGGTGTGTCGTGCCAATAGTGAAGTTTAGCTATAACATCTGTGGTCATTACTGGTGCGCCTTTAGTAAAACAACTGCGTGGCAAGCAATGCCTTCTTTGCGACCAACAAAACCAAGTTTTTCAGTGGTTGTGGCTTTCACATTGACATTGTCTGGCACACTATTGAATAGATCCGCAATATGTTGCTTCATCGCGTTTATCGACTCTGCCAACCGTGGTGCTTGCGCTACGATAGTGACATCAAGGTTTCCCAACACCCACTGGCGCTGTTTCGCAAGCGTAATTATGTGCGCTAATAACTCACTACTGTTTGCGCCAGCATAGTTCGCGTCAGTATCGGGGAAGTGATGACCAATATCGCCTAGGGCTAAAGCCCCTAGCACGGCATCTGTAATAGCGTGCAATACAACATCGCCATCAGAGTGCGCGATCAAACCTTGCTCGTAAGGTACCTCAATACCACCTAAAAGTAGCGGCTTATCACTACCAAATTTATGCACATCATAGCCGTGGCCAATCCGCATAGTTACTCCTTGTTTACTAACAATAACCGAGCAATTTCCTCATCGCCCGGCTGCGTTATTTTAAAATTGCTGCGGCGCCCTATAACCAATTTTGGACGTTGTCCCAAAGCCTCTAGCACTGAGGCTTCGTCGGTAAATTCATGATGCTCAGTGCCGAATTTCAGCCAACCACGAAGCAATTCAGCCGTTCGAAAGACTTGCGGCGTTTGCGCTTGCCACAAATACTCTCGAGCGATGCTTTTGTCACACCGTTGCTGCCCATCGGCGTGCTTGAGTGTATCAGCTACGGGTAAAGCGAGTAACGCGCCGACACTATCACTGAGTGCAGCATCTAGCACGGAGCTGAGTTCGGCAGCGCCTAAACAGGGTCTAGCGGCATCATGAACCGCAACCCATTGGAAACCATCTGTGGCAGCTGCGCGTACTCCAGCAGCGACTGAAGCAGCTCTAGTTGCCCCGCCATCGACACGCTGAATGGTGCACCGCGAATCGAAATGCAGCGTACTAAAATAGGGATCCGCAGCACTCGTGGCGATATATATTTTGGTAACTCTAGGGTCTTGATTCAGTGCGCGAACGGTCCATTGCAGAACCGTGGCATCACCCAGTTGTAGATATTGTTTAGGTATTTCAGACTGCATCCGCCGACCGACACCGGCAGCAGGAAGAACTGCGGCAACCTGTTTAATCGTCGTCATAAGTTTTTGTTTTCACGGGAATAAGGCGGAAAAAAGTTTCGTCTTGTTTAATCAAGCCAAGCTCATTTCGAGCGCGCTCTTCGAGCGCAACCTCGCCCTCTCGCAGATCTTCAATATCTGCGATAAGCACTTGATTACGTTGCCGTAACTTTTGGTTTGTTTGTTCTTGTCGCGCGACATCCTCTTGTAGATGCCAATATTCAGGTAAGCTGTTCTTGCCGAACCAAAGTCGGTATTGCAGCGCCATCAATAGCACGAACAAGAAAAGTTTTAGCAGGCGCATCGTTTCACTCGCATGGTATGATGTCCTAAGTATACCTTTCTTTTGTTATGAACCAAGTTATTCAAGGCTAACATGGAATACTACCTTATCGCATTGATCATGTTTGCGGGAGCTTCTTTACAAGGAATTACTGGGTTCGGTTCCGGATTAGTTGCCGTACCTTTTTTGAGTTTGTTATTACCCCTGCCCCAACTCACGCCACTACTATCGGTCATCAACGTAGCGATGGCGGTATATTTATGTTGGCTGCTAAGGCATCACTTCACGTGGTACAAGTGGCGCAGCCTGCTCATTACCGGCATACTTGGTAGTTTGATTGGCAACACTGCACTTATCTACTTACCGATTCAAATACTGCAACAAGGTATGGCACTGTTTGTGATCAGTGCCGGTTTAATTTTTTGGTTTGGCCTGCAGTTTAGGCTTGCTGCAACGCCCCTACAACAAAGCACCACGGGGTTACTATCGGGCTTTGCCAACGGTGCGCTAACACTCGGCGGCCCGCCCGTCGTTTTATTCTTAACTGCTAGTCGTTTAAATCGAAGTGAGTTTCGTGCCACCTTAGCGCTCTTCTTTCTCGTTTTGGGGCTGACTAATGTTAGTTCATTTGCGCTGCAAGGCAGCTATTCGTACGCCAACATACCTACTTTCGTCGCCCTATTGATAGGTGCAATAGCGGGGGCTTTTACCGGTCACAGTGTCAGTCACTTGTTACCGGAAAAGGTATTTCGCAAACTTACCTTAAGCATTGTGATCGGTGCAGGGCTAATGGTACTTTTTAGCCAGTGACAATAAACTTACCAGTCGATTGCCGTCGCCAGTAGAAGCTCACGTAAAGATAAAGTACGTGGGTCAATACGGCCTTTGTGAGACCATTGATGGCCGCTAACGGCAGCTTTTAACAATGCCGTTTCAGGCTTTGCTAGGTATAAGTGATCACCCTCTGCGAGACTGCTTTCGCCGGTAAAGGTAAACCAACCTGATTCATTACAGTGAACCCGTTTACTTTGTTTATCGATACTATCAATAGAGTCTAAACGAACCTGCTGTAGCCGCGGAGCGAGATTTAAAATCGGTACTGTAGTACCAAGTTGAGGCGTAGTTGAAGTTAGCCACTTTTCGACTTTTGTGGCACGGTTTGCAGCTGCTTTTAACTGACGCTTTTGCGGTGTTTGCCAACTTGCATTTTGCACGTCTAGTTCGCATGGGCACGAACTAAGTATCATGGCTCGCGCTGCTTTTTGAATATAGTAGCTAAGGCTTTTCAGACGGCGCTGTAAACCAGCCGCCGACTGCACATTAAGGTTGGCAAGAACGGCTAACTCACGTTCATAAAGCGCGGTACAAAGCTCAGGAAAAGCAGCCGGGTCGTAGCCCGGCTGTCGTTCAATAACTTCGAAAATATCGCGCTGTTCGCTCACCGTAACCTCACTTGAGATTAGTTCGCTGCGCGAACTTCCCCTCGACCATTGTAGGCAGCTTGCCCATCAAGCTCTTGCTCGATACGCAATAACTGATTGTACTTAGCGACACGATCTGAGCGGCAAAGCGACCCTGTTTTAATTTGGCCAGCAGCTGTGCCCACGGCTAAATCGGCAATGGTTGCGTCTTCCGTCTCACCTGAACGATGCGAAATTACTGCTGTGAAACCTGCATCGTTCGCCATTCGGATGGCTGCTAAGGTTTCAGTTAAGCTACCAATTTGGTTGAACTTAATCAAAATTGAATTACCAATAGACTGGTCAATACCACGTTGCAGTATTTTAGTGTTGGTAACGAATAAATCATCACCAACCAACTGAACTTTGTCGCCAAGCCGTTCGGTTAACGTTTTCCAGCCATCCCAATCACTTTCATCTAAACCATCTTCAATTGAGATAATAGGATAACGCTCACACAAGCCAGCGAGGTATTCTGCAAATTCAGCGGCGGTAAATGACTTACCTTCGCCACTCAAATGATACAGACCATCGCGGTAAAATTCTGATGCGGCACAATCAAGCGCTAGCGTTACATCATCGCCCATGCGGTAGCCTGCTTTTTCTACCGCTTCAACAATGACAGCTAGAGCTTCTTCGTTGGAACTTAAATTGGGGGCAAAGCCACCTTCATCGCCAACAGCTGTGCTTAAGCCGCGCTCTTGTAAAACTTTTTTCAGTGCATGGAAGATTTCCGCACCGACCCGTAGGCCTTCACTGAAGCTATCGGCTCCAACTGGCTGGATCATAAACTCTTGAATATCGACGTTATTGTCAGCGTGCTCGCCACCATTCAAAATATTCATCATCGGTAACGGCATACTGTAGCGGCCGGCGCTGCCATTTAGCTTGGCAATATGTGCATAGAGCGGTAGCCCCACACTTGAGGCTGCAGCCTTCGCGGTGGCTAGCGATACGGCGAGAATTGCGTTGGCACCTAGGTTTTCTTTGTTTTCGGTTCCATCAAGGTCAAGCATCAGCTGATCAACGTGCTGTTGCTTGGTAGCATCAATACCTACCAGCTTGGGCGCAATGTGTTCGTTAACATTTGCCACAGCACGCAACACACCTTTCCCCAAGTAGCGAGCTTTATCTCCGTCACGTAGCTCAAGCGCCTCGCGTGACCCTGTCGAGGCGCCACTAGGCGCAGCTGCCCGCCCCCAATGACCGTCGGTTAAGTGAACATCAACTTCGATAGTTGGGTTACCTCGTGAGTCCATTATTTCACGAGCTACAATAGATTGAATTGTTGCCATACTAACTCTCTACACTCCTGTCTGAGACGACGTTTAGCTACGTCGTTGCTTTTGATAACTACCTGCGGCTTCAATAAAGCCTCGGAACAATGGGTGCCCATCACGCGGGGTAGAATTAAACTCCGGATGGAATTGCGCCGCCACAAACCATGGATGATCTGGTAGCTCGACGATCTCAACCAAACGATTGTCATGCGACCAGCCGGAAATTTTTAATCCTGCCGCCTCTAAACGCTCGATATAAGTACCATTCACTTCGTAACGATGGCGATGACGTTCCGAGATAACCTCTTCGCCATAGAGTTCATGGGCACGGCTACCTTTAACTAAGTTGCACGGCTGTGCGCCTAAACGCATGGTGCCACCAAGATCTGAGTGTTGATCACGCAGTTCTTTTTGGCCTTTATCGTCCATCCATTCGGTGATCAGGCCAACCACTGGATGTTCAGAATTTTCATCAAATTCCGTACTGTTGGCGCCGCTTAGGCCGGCAACATTACGGGCATATTCAATTAACGCAATTTGCATTCCGAGACAAATACCGAGGTAAGGTATTTTATGTTCACGGGCATACTGTGCCGCCATGATTTTGCCGCGGATACCACGTTCACCGAAACCACCAGGCACAATAATCGCATCGACATCAGCAAGTTTTGCAACCCCTTTGCTCTCGATATCTTGGGCATCGATATAACGAATGTTCACCGTAAGTCGATTTTGCAAACCGGCATGCGCCAGCGCTTCATTCACTGACTTATAAGCGTCAGGCAGTTCAATATACTTACCTACAAAACCCACGGTGACCTCACCGCTTGGGTTCGACTCTTGATAAAGTACTTGCTCCCATTCAGCTAAATCAGCTTCAGGACGGTCTAAACGGAAACGATTAACAACTAATTCATCAAGCCCCTGAGATTTCAAAATAGCTGGAATCTTATAGATGCTATCGACGTCTTTTAGGCCGATCACCGCACGTTCTTCGACATTTGTGAAAAGTGCAATTTTTTCACGTTCATTGGCCGGCAAGGCGCGGTCTGAGCGACAAACTAAAATATCAGGTTGAATACCAATAGAACGCAACTCTTTTACCGAGTGCTGCGTTGGCTTGGTTTTCACTTCACCTGCGGCACCTAAGAAAGGCACTAGAGTTAGATGCATAAACAAGGTGTGATCACGCGTCACTTCTGTCGCTAACTGGCGAATAGCCTCAAGGAAAGGCTGCGATTCAATGTCACCCACGGTGCCACCAATTTCGATAATGGCAACATCATAACCAGCACCACCTTCTATAATACGGCGCTTAATTTCATTGGTAATGTGCGGGATAACCTGAATGGTCGCTCCGAGGAACTCACCGCGGCGCTCACGACGAATAATATCTTCGTAGACGCGTCCAGCAGTAAAGTTATTCTTCTTGCTCATTCGAGTGCGTATAAAGCGCTCGTAGTGACCAAGATCGAGGTCGGTTTCTGCACCATCTTCGGTGACAAATACCTCACCATGTTGGATCGGACTCATCGTGCCCGGGTCCACATTGATGTAGGGATCAAGTTTAAGGATCGTGACCTGTAAGCCACGTGCTTCTAGAATTGCCGCCAATGAAGCTGCAGCAATACCTTTGCCCAGCGAAGATACTACACCGCCGGTGACGAAAATATAATTAGTTGTCATGCGAAACCTAAGTCGTCAGGTTAATAAGGGAATTGCTTCAAGACGGGAAAACAGTATACCTTAACGACTTAATTCCGACAATTTAAAAATTAATCAGATTGCGTTTGTTGCTTTACCCGCTGCCACTCGGCCTCAAGTTGCTCTAAATTTAGGTCTTCAGCTCGCTGGTTTTGCTTCGCCAGGCGTCGCTCTATCGCTTGAAAACGCTGTTTAAACTTGAGGTTGGTGCGCCTTAATGCGTGCTCTGGATTCACCTGAGCATGCCGAGCTAAGTTGACCACCGCAAACAAAACATCACCAATTTCATCTTCGATAGCGTCTTGACTGGGGTTCGTACGCTCGAGTTCCTCTTCCACTTCAGCAATTTCTTCTTTAATTTTTGCCAACACCGGAGCTAAGTGCTCCCAATCAAACCCCACCGTCGCCGCACGTTTTTGTAATTTTTGCGCGAGTAGCATACTCGGTAGGTTTGCCGGTATACCAGCAAAAACTGATTCATCAGCTCCTTTATCGGCGCGTTCCTGTTGCTTAATTTGCTCCCACTGTTGCTTAATCTCAGCGTCTGTTTGTGCCGTAGTATCGCCAAACACATGGGGATGCCTGCGGATAAGTTTGTCAGCGGTTTGTTGTGCCACTTGATCAAAGTCGAATAAACCTTGTTCGCCAGTTAGCTGAGTGTAGAACACGACTTGGAATAACAGATCGCCAAGTTCATCTTTGATGTCGTCAGTATTACCCTCGGTGAGCGCCGCTGCGACTTCATACGCTTCTTCAATAGTATAGGGAATCAAACTTGTTAACGTTTGCTTTAAGTCCCATGGGCATCCGGTTTCGGGGTCTCGTAACCTTCGCATCACTTCGAGTAACGCTGCTACACCGGGAAAGTTGTTATTTGTTAGGGAGTTAGTGACTGCCACTGCGTTCTACCTTATGAATTCCTGAAACCTGTAACAGTCGAGCGACAAGCCGTTGCAGGATTGTTTGATTTTCAATAAAGACACCTAGCGATATACTTGCCTGATGCGTACTGGTATCGGTTTGCGAGCCAAGTTGCGCCACAGTAATTTTTTCGTTCGCAAGTATTGCGGTAATGTCATGCAATAACCCACTTCTATCATCCGCATCAATCTGCAGGTCGGCACGGTAGCGGCCCTTATCGGTATTGCTCCAATGTACCTGAATGCCTCGCTCTGGGTGCTCTTGAAGCAGATGTTTAAGTTGCTCACAATCATCATGATGCACCGAAACACCACGTCCCTGAGTCACAAATCCCATGATCGGTTCACCAGGTAATGGCTGGCAACACTTGGCAAACTGCACCATCAGATTACCAATGCCCTGTACACTTACATCCCCTTGCTTGGTGTTACCTGTACGCTGAGGTTTGCGTTGCAAGCGCTCAAGCCGATCCTGCGTAGTGTCCGGTGCAGGTTTAAGTTGATTTACCACTTGGTTTAAGCGCACATCACCGGCACCAATAGCCGCCAACAAGTCATCAAGTTGATTAAAATTAAAGCGCTCTAGCACTGAGCTTGCGCGATTCACTGGAATATCAAACTTAGCCAGTTCAGTTTCGAGCATTTCCCGACCGGCTTTCAGATTTTTATCGCGATCGAGTTTCTTAAAATAAGTAATAACTTTGCTTCGCGCGCGCGACGTACGCAGATACCCAAGTGTCGGGTTCAGCCAGTCACGCCTCGGATTCACCGCTTTTTGAGTTAAAATTTCAACGCGTTGACCATTTTTAAGGGTGTAGGTAAAGGGCACAATATGGCCATCTACTTTCGCGCCAACACAGCGGTGACCCACTTGCGAATGTATGTAATAGGCGAAATCGAGCGGCGTTGCACCTTGCGGAAGGTCAATCACCTCTCCCTTGGGGGTGAAGACGTAAACCCGATCTTCAAAAACCTGTGAACGCACCTCGGCCACTAATTCATCGTTCTCAGCCATGTCTTCATGCCAAGCTAAAAGTTTACGCAGCCAAGCTATTTTCTCTTCGAAACCACTGGTTTTGGTCGCTGCACCCTCTTTGTAAAGCCAGTGCGCCGCAACCCCTAACTCAGCATCATCGTGCATTTCCGCAGTACGAATTTGAATTTCGACATGCTTTTGCTCGGGCCCTATCACCACTGTGTGAATCGACTGATAACCATTTGCTTTCGGGGTGGCAATATAGTCATCAAATTCTGATTGAATATGCCGACATTGGCTGTGCACAACCCCTAGCGCGGCATAGCAATCTTTAAGCGACTGCGTTATCACTCTCACCGCGCGAATATCATACAGTTGCTCGAAGCTCAGGTGCTTTTTCTGCATCTTTCGCCAAATGGAGTAGATATGTTTTGGCCGGCCGTAAACGTCAGCTTGTACGCCTTCTTGCTGTAACCCGTGACTCAGGTCCGCCACGAATTGTTCAATATAATTTTCACGGTCCATTCGCCGTTCATGCAGCTGTTTAGCAATAGACTTATAGGTTTGCGGATGCAAATAACGAAAAGCGAGGTCTTCGAGTTCCCATTTGAGCTGACCAATACCCAAACGGTTAGCCAGTGGCGCATAAATGTCCTGGCATTCTTTGGCGACCAATACACGGGTTTCTTCGTCGTCTTTTTTTACTTCACGTAACCGACAAATGCGTTCGGCAAGTTTGATTAATACGGCTCGAACGTCAGCAACCATCGACAATAACATGCGTCGTACATTGTCGATCTGTTCGGCGTTAGGTTTACCGTGCTGAAAGTGCTGCAAGTCGCTGATCATTTGCATTTGCTGCACCGCATCGAGGAGTTGTACTAAGTCATGAAGATCTGTTTGTTTTTCTATCGTATTCGCTGTCACGCACTGCGCTTGGTAAGCGGGACTATAGAGTGCAGCCAGTAACGAGTCGGGATCGAGGTTCAAGGCAGCCAAAATCTCAACCATTTCCTGCCCTTTTAACAGTAGTTCCGGCTGAGTTTTTAGATGCTCTTGCAGCATCTTGTAATGACGTGCGAGTTGGTCTTTGGTCTCGCTTGACGTTATGTGTTGTAACCAATCTCCGTGCTGGTTTGGTTTATCAACATGGATACTGCGCACATGGACCACAACTATGCCTCCCGTTCAAACCATGTAAGGCATTCAATGTGATGGGTTTGCGGGAACATGTCAACGATTTGCGCTTGTACCAGCCGATAACCCGCGTTGAATAACTGTTTCGCATCACGCGCCAGTGTATCGGGCGCACAGGATACATAAACAATACGCTGGGGGCGGCGTTGTGCGACCTCTTTAATCGCATTTGCAGCACCGGCCCGCGCCGGATCCAAAAAGACTTTCTGATAGCGCGTTTGCGCCCATTCGTAAGCCTGCCAGTTTTGTTCTAAGTCGGCTTGTCGAGCATCTATAGTTAGCGCATATTGCTGCGCGTTATAACGTAAGCGATCAACCATCGATGCGACGCCTTCAATGGCGGTCACTTGGGCACCCTGTAAAGCTATAGGCAGGCTAAAGTTGCCACTGCCGGCATATAATTCGAGTATCTTCTCGTCGCGCTGTGGGGCTAACCACGCCACAGCCTGCGCGACCATCGCTTCACTTAGCTCGGCATGGGCCTGCAAAAAATCACCGGGCTGGAACGCTAGTTCACTTTGCCAACTACGATATTTGGGTAGTTCTTGTTGTTTATTTAATGGCCGTGGTGGCCCGTCATCACTATGCAACCAGACATCTACGTTGTGTCTATCTGCAAACGCCTTGAGCTGCTGGCTGTCGTCTTTATTGGGCCAACTTTTAACACGCAAAATCACGCAATTTGTTGTACTCGATAACAGCTCCACATGGCCCAGCTGGTTTACTAAATTTAACTGCGGTAACAGCTCCCGCAAGGGGGCAAAAAGCTGCGTCAGTGAGGTCTGGGTAACCAGGCAATCGTTGATCTCAACAATGGTTTTGCTGTTGGCTTGGCGTAAGCCCAGCTTGAGTTTTTTACGTTTTGCATCCCAATGACACGCTAGGCGTAAGCGCCGTCGATAACGCCAAGCTGCCGCCGTTAATGGCGGCAGCCAAGTGCTTATTTCATGTTCAGCGAACTTAGCAAATAGCTCACTCACAACTTGCTGCTTATGCTGTCGCTGTGCGGCCAAATGCAGGTGCTGCAAGTCGCAGCCGCCACAGCGTTCATAGTAACGACAATCGGCCTGACAACGTTGCTCAGAGGTCGTCTTTAACGTGCGGAGTTCAGCGTCCCACTTACCTTTAGGCACAACGTCTACCACTTCCTCAGGTAAGGCGCCGGCGACAAACCGCACGCCTTTGCTGGTGCGAATAACACCACGCCCCTGGTGGTCCAACCCTACCACCTTGGCATCACGTAGCCATTGCTGCTGGGTGGTTTTGCGACGAGGCGCTGGGCGATAGATTTGCGCCATGTTAGCGGGTTGCGGCGTGTGAACGCGCGTTAAGCATGAGCGCCTTCATGTCGCGTACTGCTTGATCGAGCCCTACC
This sequence comes from Pseudidiomarina piscicola, assembly GCF_902806985.1. Taxonomy (GTDB): domain Bacteria; phylum Pseudomonadota; class Gammaproteobacteria; order Enterobacterales; family Alteromonadaceae; genus Pseudidiomarina; species Pseudidiomarina piscicola. Next base: position 406,799 of record NZ_CADCXY010000001.1, on the reverse strand, counting down.
AGCACTGCGCGGGCAATAATCGCGTGACCGATATTAAGTTCCACTAATTCCGGCAACGCCGCCACTGACGCCGTATTGTGATAATGCAAACCATGGCCGGCGTTGACTTGTAGTCCCGCGGCCTGAGCATGCTTAGCGGCATCATGCAGCAGTACCAGGCTGTGGTGCTGCTGGGCAAATTCGGTTTGTTCGGCATAGTGTCCAGTATGTAACTCGATAATCTTAGCGCCAGTCGCTTTTGCGGCATCTATTTGCTTTTTGTCGCCATCGATAAACAACGAGGTTTCAATGCCTTGCTCTGCTAAACGCTCGACCGCTGCTTTAATTTTATCTTGCTGATTAGCGACATCTAGACCGCCCTCCGTTGTTAGTTCTTCACGTTTCTCTGGTACTAAACAACAATAGGTAGGTTTAATGCGGCAAGCGATATCAAGCATTTCATCGGTTACCGCCATTTCCAAATTCATTCGCGTTTGTAGTGTTTCTGCTAACAGCTCAACGTCACGATCTTTTATATGGCGACGATCTTCTCGCAAATGTATCGTAATACCGTCGGCTCCCGCCTGTTCGGCAATCGCTGCGGCGGTAACTGGATCTGGATAACTCACTCCTCGCGCATTACGTACCGTGGCGACATGATCGATATTCACCCCTAGCAAAATAGTATTTCCTGGAGCATCTAGATACATCTTAGATTCCTTCTTGTTTGGACTGTTGCGAAAGCTGCGACAATTGCGCAAACAACTGCCGGCTCTTCAAAGGTTGCTCACCAAGATACGGCAAGAGCGCTTGGCGCATAATTAACTTCATTGAGTTTAGCAGGTGCGGCTCCACCAGCTCAAATGTTGACAGCTGCTGGATATCAGCGCCTAAGAAAACATGTTTTTGGTCTGCCTGACTGCGACAAAACCCCTGCTCTGCAACGAAATGATAAGTGCGCTCAGCGATGATTTCCTCGCCCTGTTCATCGTGAAACCAATCAAAACCGTGGCCTAAATGGCACAGTAGTTGCCACTCAAATTCGCGCAATGTAGGCTCAATTGAAGGCAGCAATGCCAATTGTTCGAGGGCTTTATCATAATCGTTGAAAAGCCCGTCAACGGGCTGATAATGAGAGGTTAAACGCTGAATAAGCTCGTTAAGATAGAAGCCGCTGTACAGTGCAGGCCCTTTTAAGGGGTAGGCATCGCGCGAGGCTTCGGCGTGGGTTAAGGTTTGTAATTCATGCCGCCCACGCGAGCTAATCAACAAAGGTATAAACGGTTGCAGCACGGCGCGCCACTGACTTTTGGGGCGTCGAGCACCTTTCGCTACAACCCGAAAGCGCCCTTGCTCGCGGCTCAATAGCTCAACGATTAGGCTTGAGTCTTGGTATGGCCAGCGATGAAGAACAAAAGCTGGTTCCACCCGCGTTAGTCCTCACCGTAACCTAAGCTACGCAAGGCACGTTCATCGTCTGCCCATCCTGACTTCACTTTGACCCATAGTTCGAGATGCACTTTGCCGTCGATCAGCTTTTCGATGTCTCGGCGCGCTTCGCTACCTATGGTTTTCAATTTACTACCGCCGGCACCTATGACCATACGCTTCTGGCCATCTCTTTCCACCAAAATCAACGCATTGATGTGAGTTGTCCCTGACGGCGCAGTTTGAAACCGCTCGATTTCAACCGTAGTGCTATAAGGTAGTTCATCACCAGTAAAGCGCATCAGCTTTTCACGGATAATTTCGGCGGTCATAAAGCGCACGGAACGGTCGGTCACATAGTCATCGGGATAATGATGGGCGCCCGGTTTCGCATACTTTTGTACGACTTGGCGCAACGCATCGACCTGATCGCCTGTTTTTGCTGACAGCGGAATAATTTCAGCAAATGCATGGCGTTCAGCAAGCTTTTGCAAAATCGGTAATAGCGCAGCTTTGTCTTTCAGCTCATCAACTTTGTTAACGACCAAAATAACCGGCCGACGACTCTTCACAAGCTTCGCTAAAACCAGCTCGTCTTCCTGCGTCCAGCGCTCGGACTCGACCACAAACAGCACTACTTCGACGCCACTCATAGAGCTCGACGCCGCGCGGTTCATCATACGATTAATCGCTTTTTTTTCGTCTTTGTGCAGACCCGGAGTATCGACATAAACGATCTGCCGCTCGCCTTCCGTTTCAATACCTAAAATGCGATGGCGAGTTGTTTGGGGTTTACTTGAAGTAATACTTATTTTCTGCCCCAAAATACGGTTCATTAGGGTCGACTTGCCGACATTCGGACGCCCGACGATTGCAACAAATGCTGATTCGGCCACCGAGTTATCATTCATCATTTCGTTTCCTGTTCCTGCGTTTGCAGTCGTTCTAAAGTTTGTTCAGCTGCTTGTTGTTCGGCTTTACGACGGCTCGTACCGCTGCCTAGCACCGGCTCGTCCAACAACTCTGTTGAGCAGCTCACGGTAAAGCGCTGATTATGTGCCTGACCTTGAATCGTTACCACATCATAAAGTGGCAACGGCAATTGACGCCCTTGCAAGTACTCCTGCAACCGCGTTTTTGGATCTTTATGCCCAGCCCCCGGCTTAATGTGGCGTAGCTGCTCTTCATACCAGCTTAGTACCACAGTTCGACAGTTTGCCAGATCACTTTCTAAGTACATAGCACCTAGCAATGCTTCCACTGCGTCTGCCAAAATAGACTCGCGCCGATGGCCGCCGCTTTTCATTTCACCCGGGCCTAACCATAAATGCCGACCCAACTGAAACTTCTGCGCTAACTTAGCTAATGAACGACCACAAACAAGCGTCGCTCGCATACGACTCAAGTCGCCTTCATCAATGGCTGGAAAGCGCTCAAATAAAGCTTCACTAATCACAATACCGAGCACCGAATCACCTAAAAACTCTAACCGTTCATTGTGCTTGGCATTAGCGCTACGATGCGTCAGCGCTTGTTGAAAGCGCTCGCGATTGTTAAAGGTATAACCAAAGGCTTGTTCTAACTCACTCAATGGTGGCTTTGGTAAGCTCACGTTACTCCACCCCGCCTAAGCGTTCCCAACGAATACCACTTGGAACCCAGCTTGGCAGTATGCTTGAAGCCGGTCGCTCCATTTCAAAACTCATCCAGATAAATTGAGCGCTGCCGACCAGGTTTTGTTCTGGAACAAAACCCCAATAACGGCTGTCCTCGGAATTATCACGGTTGTCGCCCATAACAAAATAGCTACCTTCAGGAACAATCCATTCATCACGCGCAGTGCCAGGCTGCTGAAAGTAAAAACGTTCACGACCACCAACAGTTGGGTCAACCAAAATGGCATGCTCAGTCGCACCTAGATTTTCATTATAAGCTTTTAACGGCGTTGCCCCATTAAAGTAGAAGGCATCTGATTCCGCATTCGTCTGCTCGATAACTTTTAGTGGCGCACAGTCATTCGCATTCTGTTCACAGGCAGGTTCAATATAAAGGGTTTTGTTACGGTAAATAATACGATCGCCAGGTAAACCTACAACTCGCTTAATAAAGTCTAAGTGTGGCTCCGGTGGATATTTAAAGACGGCAATTTCACCCCGCTCAGGACGGTCAATTTCTAAGAGTTCATGACGCCAGATAGGATCACGAAGGCTAAACGCATATTTCTGAACCAATATGAAGTCACCCTCTTTAAGCGTTGGCATCATCGAGGCCGAAGGGATCCGAAATGGTTCATAGACAAACGAGCGTAAAATTAAAATAACGAAAAGAATCGGAAACACCGATTGCGCGAATTCGGCAATGTTGCCTTGTGGTGCAATACGCTCTCTTGCTTCCTGGTCTAATGTTTGCTGTAAGCGTTGCTCTTCGTCGTTAATACGTTGCCGGCGCTTAGGTTTTAACACCAAGGCATCAAACAACCAAATCAACCCTGCACAGAGGGTCACGACGGTTAACAGTACCGAGTAAAAATTTGCCATGTTCAGCCTTGTGGTTTATTTCCCTACTTTTAATACCGCTAAAAAAGCCTCTTGCGGTACTTCAACATTCCCTAACTGCTTCATCCGCTTCTTACCTTCTTTTTGCTTCTGCAGCAGCTTCTTCTTACGGCTCACATCACCGCCGTAACACTTCGCTGTCACGTTCTTACGTAATTGTTTCACCGTTGAGCGAGCAATAACATGAGTGCCTATGGTCGCCTGAATAGCAATATCAAACATCTGGCGCGGAATCAGTTCGCGCATTTTATCTACTAACTCGCGGCCACGCCCTTGAGAATGATCACGGTGTGTGATCATTGCCAATGCATCAACCCGATCGCCGTTGATCAGCACATCTACTCGCACCATATCGGCTTCTTGAAAGCGTTTAAACTGATAATCGAGTGATGCATAACCACGAGAGGTTGATTTTAAACGGTCGAAAAAGTCCATCACTACTTCGGCCATAGGCAACTCATAGGTGACCGCAACCTGGTTGCCGTGGTAGGCCATTTTGGTTTGTACGCCACGTTTATCGACACACAAGGTGATCACGTTGCCCAAGTATTCCTGTGGCACCAAGATATTGGCTTCAACAATAGGTTCGTAAATGGTTTCAATATCGTTTACCGGTGGTAAGTTGGTCGGGTTATCAACACTCACTTCGGTACCGTCCGTGGTGACAACTTTGTAAACTACCGTCGGGGCTGTGGTAATCAAGTCGATATCATATTCACGTTCCAAGCGCTCTTGAATAATTTCCATGTGCAGCATGCCGAGGAAACCACAGCGGAAACCAAAACCCAAGGCTGAGGAGTTCTCTGGCTCGTAAAACAAGGAGGCATCGTTTAGCGATAGTTTTCCTAACGCATCACGAAAGTTTTCATAGTCGTCTGACGATATTGGGAACATACCGGCATAGACCTGTGGCTTCACTTTCTGAAAACCAGGTAAGGGTTTGTCCGCAGGCGTTTTAGCAAGCGTTAAGGTATCGCCAACCGGCGCGCCTAAGATGTCCTTAATACCGGCAATCACGAAACCTACTTCGCCACAGCGTAGAATGCCTGTTTCCGTCGCTTTCGGTGAGAAGAAACCCACCTTATCAATTTGGTGTACTTGTCCGGTCGACATCACTTTCATTTTATCGCCGGCACGCAGAATACCGTTCTTCACTCGTACTAACGACACGACGCCTTGGTAATTATCGAACCAAGAGTCGATAATAAGAGCTTGCACGGGTGCCTCAGAGTCCCCTTGTGGCGGCGGGATATCGCGCACAATTCGCTCCAACACTTCAGTGATACCAACACCTGTTTTTGCCGAACACTGCACCGCATCGACCGCTTCGATGCCAACAATGTCTTCAATTTCTTCAGCAACCCGCATCGGGTCAGCCTGAGGCAAGTCGATTTTATTCAGAACTGGAACAACTTCGAGGTCCATTTCGATGGCGGTGTAGCAATTCGCCAATGTCTGAGCTTCCACACCTTGTGCCGCATCGACCACCAGTAGTGCCCCTTCACAACCCGCCAAGCTACGCGAAACTTCGTACGAGAAGTCAACGTGACCCGGTGTATCGATGAAGTTGAGCTGATAGGTTTCACCGTCTTCTGCGGTATAGTGCAGGGTGACACTTTGCGCTTTGATGGTAATACCACGCTCACGCTCAAGATCCATAGAATCGAGAACCTGAGCGGCCATTTCGCGATCGGTTAAGCCTCCGCAGTCTTGGATAAGACGATCTGAGAGTGTCGATTTACCATGATCAATATGTGCAATGATCGAAAAATTTCGAATGTTTTCTTGCTTAAACGCCCGTTCTGGCATTCATGCCCCCGCAACTACAAAATGAAATACGTGAATAACCGCCGATCATACTGATAATACGGCTCAGAACAAAGGATTTTCGGGCTTTTCAATGCATTTGTTGCACCTGTAGCAACTTACTCACCTTTAAATCACGCATTTGAAACCAGTGTTTAAGAGCCCAAAAAGATGCAGCGAATCCACCTAGCGACAGTAAAATCGCAATTCCTTCGCTCACACCAAACATGAATTGAGCAATGATGGCTGTGCCTAGCAAGGCAAACAGAGGTAGTCCATAAATCAATAACGACGCCCGAGTTAACATTTGTTCAGGTAGTAGCAATTCGATTTGTTCGCCCACCGCCACTTCTACGCCATGCGGTTTATTCACACTAAATTCAGCACGGCGATCAGAAAATGCCTTGGAAATAATTCCGGCCCCACAATGCGACTGCTGCTCACAGCCCGAGCAACCTGACTTGAGCTCTGTGGTCACCTTTAAGATATCGCCTTCAATCGCTTGGACTGTTGCTAGTTCTCTAATCATCTTGATTACGACCTTTTACTCGCTGTCGGCCTGTACGCTTTGCGCAATACGTTCTAAGGTTGTTGCGGGAAGCTTACCAACCACGGTAATTGCGTGCTCACCAAGGTTTAAGTTAAATAAGGACTCCGGGCCTTGGATCGCTAACTCAGGAAGCGCCTGCTGTTGACGATTGCTAACGTAAATTGAAACTTCAGTTAAGCCATCCGTGTATAAAAAGTGATCGGTGGCGAGTTGCGTTCCTGCAATACGCCGATGGCTGGCTCGTAACAACTCAAACCCCGCCGGTAACCATTGCGCTTGCACGCCATACTGCGGTGCCTCTAAGTTACGAATTTCATGGAGCCGCGGAGGTCGTGGCACACCGCGCAAATCACTGAGACTGATCGGCATTGATTCACGTTCTGAAAAGGTGGTCAGTTGAATTTGTTCAAGCACTTCACCTTGGGGCGTCGTCATTTGCATTTTTAGCAACATACCGCTGCTACGATCGATCCAAAGACCATAATGGTAGCGGTCGTTATTACGACTTAAAATACGGATAAAATAGGTCGCGCGTCCGGTCACTCGCATGCCACGATCGACACGCACTTGATAATGCGGCTGTAAGGCTTCAAACGGTTGATAAAAAGCAGCTGGCAACAAACCGTACGTAACATCGCTATGCAAGGTATAGGAACTATCGCTTGGTTGGGAATAATACGAGGTATCGTCACCGATACGCACACTACGCACATCTGCCCCATTAAGGCGCACTACGAGTTCAACCTCTAGGCCGTCTTGATAAACGCCATGCAGCCAGGTCATAGGCTCGAGTCGCGAACCACTACTTTTGACTAAGGTTGCTTCAAAATTTAACTCACGTAATGCCGTCGACATTTGGTTAAACCAAAATTCAGCGGACGAAGCAGGACTCTGTGCGGTTGGTGATGGTGTGGTGTTCGACGCGTTATCTGTTACGTTTTCTTGGGCGGCAGTGGAAACGGTAACGCTTGCCAGCAGCAGTCCCACTAGACTACTGCGGCACCAGTTATTAATCATTTTCGGTAGGTTTACCATCCGATTCTGCAGCGGTTTCAGAGGTTGTTTCAAGGTTCTCATTTAGTTGCTGGGCCTGCAATGAAAGCTGAAGTTGTTGTTGGTGATCCAACATATAGGACTGCAGCAAACGGGTTTGTTGCGCAAGCTCTGCCTGCGTCGGTTCGTTTGATTGCAGTACGGTATTGTAACTTACTGGATTACGTCCACCAAGTGGCGCCGTTGCGAACGCAGGTTGTACGGTTTCTTCTGGCACTACCGGTGTGTTCTGCTGCACCGATACCACCGCAATTAATGCTACGCTGGCAGCAATCGCCACACTTCCTGCTGGGCGCAGCCAACGTTGAATGCGTTGTTTGCCAAATCGGCCTTGAACCACTTGAGTGGGTGGCGCTTCGGACTCGATACGAGCGGCTACCGCAGCACTAATATCTAGTGGTTGCTGGTCAGCTGTATCGCCTTTCATCACTCGACCTATCAATGCATAGCGGCTCCAAACCTGCTGTGCCTCTGAGTCGCTCAACAAAGTATCAAGCTGTTGCTCTTGCTCGCGAGAGTTCTCACTTGCATTATCAAGCAATGCTGATAGTTGTTCATAGCTACGGTCTGTCATAAGGTTTCCTTTAACTTTTAGCGCTCTAATAAAGGGTGTAACTGCGCGTCGATTGCTTCTCGAGCCCGGAAGATGCGTGAACGCACCGTACCAATTGGGCAATCCATCTCGATTGCAATTTCTTCGTACCCCAGCCCCTCAATCTCACGTAGAGTGATTGCTCTACGCAAATCTTCAGGTAATGTTTCGATGGTTCGCATAACCACGTCGCGAATCTCATCAGTTAACAACAAGCTTTCCGGTGAAGCCGAATCACGAAGTGCACCTGCTCCTTCGTAATAGTCTGCTTCTTCAGCATCAACATCAGATGCCGGAGGCTTACGCCCTTGTGACACCAGATAGTTTTTCGCAGTATTCACAGCAATGCGGTACAACCATGTGTAGAACGCACTATCGCCACGAAAGTTCCCTATTGCTCGATAAGCTTTTATGAAAGCTTCCTGAGCCACATCTGGAACATCTGCTGCCTGTTTGACATAACGTGAAATCAGGCTCATTACTTTGTGCTGATATTTTTTTACCAACAGATCGAAAGCTTGTTGGTCGCCCTGCTGTACTCGCAGTACCAGGGCTTTATCAGTATCTTGTTCGCTCATCTGAGCCTGTTCTCCTCAACCCATATCTTGTACTGCGAACTAGGCCCAAGCATGCAAAATTCTCTTTGTGCAGATTCAGACCCAAGCCTTGGTAAAAAGTTCGCAAAAAAATTCTAAAAGAGTAAAATCGCTGCTATTCCGTTCGTAAAAACAGCGCGTTGCGCTCTATAAGCTACCTACTTTATGCAACCAGTTATCGATTATCAATGCGACGTACTCATCATTGGCAGTGGTGCCGCCGGCCTTACGTTAGCCTTACACCTTGCCGACCACGCCAAGGTCTTGGTGCTTTCCAAAGGCCCGCTCACCGAAGGCTCGACCTATTATGCCCAAGGCGGTATTGCGGCCGTCTTCGATGAAGATGATAGCATTGAAAGCCACATTCAAGATACGTTGGTAGCCGGTGCGGGTCTATGCGACCCTGAAGCCGTCGCCTTTACCACCTCTAATGCTCGTAAAAGTTTACAATGGCTGATCGACTTGGGTGTTGGTTTTGATCGCGTCGATGCTGCCGATAGTGCGTCAAAGTTCCATCTCAATCAAGAAGGTGGCCACAGCCACAGACGTATTTTACATGCCGCCGATGCCACCGGTAAAGCGGTGCAAACCACGCTGGTTGGTCAAGTGAAACAGCATCCGAATATACAGGTGTTAGAACGCTATAACGCCGTTGACCTCATTACCAGCCGGCAGACGCTTAAAGAGCCTAAGGTTTACGGCGCTTATATTTGGAACCGCGCCGCCGAGCGAGTGGAAACTGTTGCTGCCAAATTTGTTGCCTTAGCCACGGGTGGCGCAAGCAAAGTGTATCAGTACACCTCGAATCCCGACGTTGCTTCAGGGGATGGTATTGCAATGGCATGGCGTGCAGGATGCCGAGTGGCAAATATGGAATTCAATCAATTCCATCCAACCTGCCTGTTTCACCCTAATGCTCATTCTTTTCTTCTCACCGAAGCATTGCGCGGTGAGGGGGCAGTGTTGAAACGCCCTGATGGCAGCCGGTTTATGCCCGATTTTCACACTGCGGCCGAATTAGCACCGCGTGATGTGGTAGCCCGCGCCATCGACTATGAAATGAAACGGCTTGGCGCTGACTGCATGTATCTTGATATTTCTCAACAACCCGCGGAGTTTGTCCGTGAACACTTCCCCACTATTTACGACAAGTGCATGAGTTTAGGGCTTGATATTACCCAGCAACCCATGCCCGTTGTGCCCGCAGCACACTACACCTGTGGTGGTGTAATGACCGATCTCAATGCACAAACGGACCTTACCCACCTTTATGCTATCGGCGAAGTGGCCTATACCGGTCTCCATGGTGCGAATCGAATGGCTAGTAACTCATTACTTGAGTGCGTGGTATTCGCTCGAGCTGCCGCAGCAGATATATGCCAACACCTCGACAACGTCGAGTTGCATCTTGATTTGCCAGCTTGGGACGAAAGTAAAGTCAGCAACTCAGATGAAGAAGTGGTCATTCAGCATAACTGGCATGAATTACGTCTGTTCATGTGGGACTACGTGGGAATTGTTCGTACCACTAAACGACTCGAACGAGCACTGCGCCGCATTGAGTTATTGCAGCAAGAGATCCACGACTATTACAGCAACTTTAAGGTCAGCAATAACTTATTAGAGTTAAGAAATTTGGTGCAAGTTGCCGAGCTTATTGTGCGTTCAGCGATGGCCCGCAAAGAAAGTCGTGGTTTACATTACAATCTCGACTTCCCCGAACAAAGCGCCACCCCAACACCTTCAATTCTCGCGCCAAGCCAGGAATAAACGACGACAACGGGCAAACGCTTGCCCGTCGATCCAATATTTACAGCAGAACCACCACTGTGGTTCTCGCTTTAGCTTACCGCAATACACCTGTTCAAAGCGTACCGCAATAAACCATGGGCAAAGAAAAATATAACGCGGCCGCTGTAGCCGCCATAATGCAAATGTGTCGAGCCGCAGCAGTTGTTGCTGCAAAGGATCCAGCGCCCATACCGAAGGTTTAAGGCCACACCAGAGCCACGGTCGCTGGCAACACAGCCACACTTAGACTTTAACTCGGCTCAAAATGTAATCAACCATGGCTTTCAATTCAGCGTCTTCACATTTTTGATGGCCCATAAACCACGCAAATAAATCTGGATCATCACACGTCAGTAGACGCCGAAATGCCGCCTGTTGCTGTTCATCGAGATCATCGTATGCCTCTTCAACAAAGGGCATAAACAACACATCTAACTCAAGCATGCCGCGGCGGCAGGCCCAACGTAACCGATTTTTATCGCGTAAAGTTTCTGCGTTTTGTTGTAACTTTTGCATAGGATTGAATTGCGCCCCTTGTATATTAAAAATCTATCCCCACCTAGTTGTCATGGACACGAAAAGACGAGGTTGATTGTGTTAACGACAGAGTTTACCAAAGCTCCACCGGAATACGTAACAGTTTCACTTGATGATCACGGAATTATTCAGGTTACTGGTGCAGATACTGACAAGTTTCTACAGGGCCAGTTTACCTGTGACATGGCAGAACTAGACGATAGTCAGTGGCTGCATGGCGCACACTGTGACAATAAAGGCAAAACTCTGAGCCTATTTCGGATCTTGCGACACGCTGATGGCGTACTTATAGTGACGTCGAAGCCAGCGCTAGAAGCATCGTTAAACCAACTTCAGAAATATGGTGTCTTTAGTAAAGTAGAGATACGTGATGCCAGCGCCGATTTTCAGTTAGTCGGCGTGTTCGGTACTGCGGCGCCTGGGCGGTTAGCCGAGCTACTTGATAGCCCTCTTGCTGAGGCAGAATCAATGCAGGTGACGCATACCGATAGCGCCGAAGTACTGAGCTTAGGTGGGCATCCAGATCAATACTTGTGCCTGAACTATGGCGAGCAACTACCGACCAATTCCGACGTCCGCTACTGGCAGGCTTTGGAAATCGAACGTGGCCGAGCGACCCTCTTTTCAGGTACAATACAAGAATTCGTTCCCCAGATGCTGAATCTTCAGGCCCTAGGCGGCATAAGTTTTAGTAAGGGATGCTATATCGGCCAAGAGACGGTAGCCCGAATGAAATATTTGGGCAAGCAAAAGCGTGCACTCTTTCGCCTCAGCGGACACGGTGAGCAAGTTTCAACAGGAGCGACTGTTGAGCGGCAACTCGGTGAAAACTGGCGACGTGCAGGCACGGTAATAAATGCAGTGAGCCGTGCTGACCAACATCTTGATGTGTTAGCGGTACTTCCGAGCGATCTCGAAAGTACTACGCGACTTCGCATTAAAGGTGATGACGCGAGTCTCTTGGAAATTTACCCACTGCCCTATAAATTGGATGAATCATGACTCAAACCATTAGCCAAGACAAAGTTGTCGGCATTCACTACACCGTGAAAACCACCGAAGGACAAACGCTTGACCAATCAAAAGAAGGCCAACCGTTACAGTTTATCTTCGGTCGCGGTATGCTGATCAAAGGTCTTGAAGACGCACTTGCTGGCAAAAGCGAAGGCGACAAATTCACCGCAGACATCGACCCTGAAAATGCTTACGGCGAGCGTCACGACGGTTTGATCCAAACCGTACCGCGCAACTTGTTTGGCGACAACCCAGTTGAGCCAGGTATGCAGTTCCGTGCTAGCACGGACCACGGTGAACAATCTGTTGTTATCGTAGAAGTTAACGATGACCAAGTGACTGTTGATGGCAATCACCCATTAGCAGGTGCTGCGCTAAACTTTGACGTAGAAGTTGTTGAAGTTCGTGATGCTGATCCAACTGAATTGGAACACGGTCACGTGCACGCAGACGGTAACCACGATCACGAATAATGCTTTTTGCCGCAGCTCCGGCTGTGTCAACGCAAGCAAGCCAAGCGCATCGCCTCATAGCGATGCGTTTTTTTTTGCTCTTTTCAAGTGCCTTCTAGTTGTATACTCTAGCTCTCTTTGTGATCTCTAACCGGCGAGAACATGCGATGTCTGGCAGCTCTAAATCTTCCTCTAATTACGCCTATTCGGCAGCGACTGCGTTAGCGCAATCGCTCGGTCGTATCGATCAACAAACCCAAGCGGTCGTGCCGCCTATTCACGTTGCCACGACTTACCTGCGAGGCGCTGACAACAGCTACCCCACAGGTCGCGTTTATTCGCGGGCCGACAACCCCACTTACGAACCCGTTGAAGCCTTGATTTGCGAGTTAGAACAAGGTCATCAGGCGCTTTTATTTGGTTCCGGTATGGCCGCCGCCACCGCAGTGTTTCAAGGCTTAAGACCCGGTGACCATGTGCTTGCTCCCAAGGTCATGTATTGGGCATTACGAAACTGGCTGCTCACCTTCGCCAGTGATTGGGGCTTAGACATTGAATTTGTCGACATGACCCAGTTGCACAAGGTGCAGCAGCACCTGCGCCAAGGTCAAACCAAGTTGGTCTGGTTAGAGACGCCCGGGAACCCGTTATGGTGCATAAGTGATATCGCGGCAATTTGCCAGTTAGCTCATCAAGCGGGTGCACAAGTGGCGGTTGATTCTACCTGTGCCACACCACTGCTTACCCAGCCTATAAAGCTTGGTGCAGATATTGTTATGCACTCAGCAACTAAGTACTTAAACGGCCATTCGGATGTCATCGCTGGCGCCCTGATTGCCGCGCGTGACGATGCTTATTGGCAGCGTATTCGCCAAGTGCGAGCACAAGCAGGTGCTGTCGCTAGTCCGCACGATGCCGCTCAGCTGTTGCGAGGCATGCGTACCATGCATTTACGTGTTCGAGAGTCTTGTCACAATGCACAATTCATCGCTGAACAGCTTGAGCAACACAGCGATGTACTTGAAGTTCTCTATCCTGGGCTGCAGTCTTTTGCCGGTCATGACGTGGCAAAGCGGCAAATGGTGGGCGGCTTTGGCGGCATGCTGTCGGTGCGCCTCAAAGCAGGTGAAACTGCGGCGATTGGCGTCGCGGCCCGTACCAAGCTATGGAAGCGAGCTACCTCGCTGGGTGGGGTCGAGAGCCTGATCGAACATCGCGCAAGTATTGAGGGCCCAGCTACCCCCTGCCCTAATGATTTATTGCGTTTATCCGTTGGTATTGAAGATAAACAAGAACTGCTCGACGACTTCCTACAAGCTCTTCAGGCCTAGCGGCTGAAACTAACCGCCCTATAAAAAAAGGCCCTGACGGGCCTTTTAAAACATACACTTTACTCAGTTACTTAGTCCTGACGCGGGCGCATGTGTGGGAATAACAGTACGTCTCGAATCGACGGTGAGTCGGTTAACAACATCACCAAACGGTCGATGCCAATACCTTCACCTGCGGTTGGTGGTAAGCCATGTTCAAGCGCCGTAATATAATCTTCATCATAAAACATCGCTTCGTCGTCACCGGCTTCTTTTTGCTCTACTTGATGCTGAAAACGCTCTGCTTGATCTTCCGCATCATTTAGCTCCGAGAAGCCATTTGCCAGCTCACGCCCACCAACAAAGAATTCAAAGCGGTCGGTTACATGCGGGTCGTTATCGTTACGACGGGCCAGTGGCGACACTTCCGCTGGATAAGCAGTAATAAAAGTGGGTTGAATCAACTTATGTTCGGCAACGGCTTCAAATATTTCAATTTGTACCTTGCCGAGCCCCCAGTTCTTCTTCACTTCTATACCAACGCTTTGCGCTAACTCGGTAGCTTTTTCAAGCGTCGCTAATTGCTCAGCTGAAGCGCTCGGCAAATGTTGCAAAATCGCTTCGTTTACCGTGATTCGGGTAAACGGCTGACTAAAGTCATACTCAACATTTTCACTCGTAAAGGTGCTCGAGCCTAAGATTTCTTCGGTCATGCCACGCAACATTTTCTCGGTCAGATCCATCAAGTCCTGATAGTCTGCATAAGCCCAATAGAACTCCAACATGGTGAATTCTGGGTTATGGCGAGTCGAAAGCCCTTCATTGCGGAAGTTACGATTAATTTCGAATACTTTTTCAAAACCGCCCACCACTAAACGTTTAAGGAACAACTCCGGTGCAATACGCAAATACAATTCCATATCTAAGGCATTGTGATGCGTGGCGAAAGGTCGAGCCGCCGCGCCACCAGGAATCGTTTGCATCATCGGCGTTTCAACTTCTAAAAATTGCTGCTCACTTAAAAAGCGACGAATATATTCAACTACTTTCGAGCGCACCATAAATGTACGCCGTGAGCTATCGTTTGCGATGAGGTCAAGGTATCTTTGACGATAACGTGTTTCTTGATCAGCAAGGCCGTGAAACTTATCGGGCAATGGACGCAAAGCTTTTGTCAATAAGCGTACATCGTCGACCTGAACACTTAGTTCACCGGTACCGGTAATAAATAGCGTGCCTGTAGCGCCGACAATATCGCCCAGATCCCATTTCTTGAATTCTTGATTATAAAAACCTTCAGCCAAGTTATCGCGTGCCACATAAAGTTGGATCTGGCCTGACATGTCTTTGATCGTCGCAAAGCTCGCTTTACCCATGATACGCCGTGTCATCATGCGACCAGCTACAGCAACCCGAATTCCTTTGCTTGCTAGCTCTTCTTTGTCGGCGTCATCAAACTCCGCATGTAACTCAGCAGCAAGGTGTTCGCGACGAAAGTCGTTTGGAAACGCAACGCCCCGCTCACGCAAAGCTTTTAATTTGGCCTTTCGCTGTGCAATTTGTTCGTTAACATCAACAACGTCATTGCTTTGCGTTTTCTCGCTCATGGTTAAAGTCCTATTGTTTCTCGTTTCTCAAAATCTATACTTACAGGCCTGACTTCAAGCTTGCTTCAATAAAAGGGTCCAGCGCGCCATCAAGCACGGCTTGGGTGTTACGGTTTTCGATACCGGTACGTAAGTCTTTAATGCGCGCGTCATCAAGAACATAGGAACGGATCTGGCTGCCCCAACCAATATCTGATTTACTATCTTCCAGCGCTTGCTTTTCGGTTAACTGTTTTTGCAGTTCAAACTCGTAAAGCTTAGCGCGTAGCTGTTTCATGGCTGCGTCACGGTTCTTATGTTGTGACCGGTCACTCTGACACTGCACCACAATACCTGTAGGTTCGTGGGTGATCCGAATTGCCGAGTCGGTTCGGTTAACGTGCTGACCACCAGCACCCGATGCTCGATAGGTATCCACCCGCAAATCTGCTGGGTTGATATCAATTTCTATCGAGTCATCAATTTCCGGGTACACAAACACCGATGCAAATGACGTATGTCGGCGATTACCAGAGTCAAACGGAGATTTACGAACCAATCGGTGCACCCCAGTTTCAGTGCGCAGCCAACCGTAGGCGTAGTCTCCCGGAACTCGAACGGTCGCGGACTTAATACCCGCAACATCACCTTCTGAAAGCTCGGTAATTTCGGCTTTAAATTCGTGACTCTCAGCCCAACGCAAATACATCCGCAACAGCATATTAGCCCAGTCTTGGGCTTCAGTACCGCCAGAGCCTGCTTGAATGTCTAAGTAACAGTCAGAGGCATCTTGGTCGCCTGAAAACATGCGGCGAAATTCAAGTTTCGCCAACTGCTGTTCTAATTGCTTTAGTTCGTCAACGGCTTCGTTGTAGGTCGCTTCGTCTTCCGCTTCAACGGCTAAATCGACCAGACCTTCGACATCTTCAAGGCCTTGTGCCAGTTGCTCTAAGGTCGAAACAACCTCATCTAAACTGGCGCGTTCTTTACCTAACGACTGCGCACGCTCCTGATCATCCCATACATTAGGATCTTCCAATTCACGAGTAACCTCTTCTAAACGCTCAACTTTTTGAGCATAGTCAAAGATACCCCCGAAGCGCTTCACTGCGTTCGCGCATCTCTTTTATAGCGACATAAGTGGCATTGGTTTCAAACATAATGCGTCTCAGCTCGTCCGTTGATAAATGCAAAGGGCGGCATTTTACCGTAAAGGCTCTAAATGCTCCACCAACAGTTGCACATTGGTACGCCCGCGGAAGTGATTTAATTGCAGTTTATAAACCAGTTTTGCCTGTTGAATGGCTAAATTCGGCCAACGAGTAAGGTCAACGTTAAATGCGATGGCATCCACCGTAATACCGTCGTTTGTTTGCAGCACTAGTTTTAAATGCTTGGCCCCAACTATTCGTTGCTGTACTAAGCTAAATACCCCATCAAAAGCTGGTTCTGGAAACCCTTGTCCCCAGGGGCCAAGACGCTCTAACTGTTCAACAAAAGGCACGCTAAAACACGAACCATCGAGCTCTCCGTCACTCCAGATCTGACGCTTAAGATCTTCTTCCACTAACCATTCGCGCGCCACTTGCTCAGCGCACTCGCGAAACCGTGGTAAGTGTGCTTCGGGCAGCGATAGTCCAGCGGCCATGGCATGGCCACCAAAACGCGTGATTAAATCTGGTTCAAGGCTATGAACGCGCTCCAACAAATCACGCATATGTAAGCCCGGAATCGAACGCGCTGAGCCTTTTAATAAACCGTCGTCACCGCGAGCAAAGGTAATTGTAGGCCGATGAAATTGTTCTTTTACGCGCCCCGCAACGATTCCAATCACACCTTGATGCCAACTCTCTTCATGTAGAACTAATAATGCCGGAAGTTCTACGCTATCTAATTTTAGCTGGGTAACGTACTGAGCCGCACTCTCGCGCATTTCGGATTCAATTTCTCGACGTTGACCGTTTAGTTCGTTGAGTTGTTGCGCAAACTGCTCGGCCTGTTGGTCACTTTCGCTAAGTAAACATTCAATACCGAGCCCCATGTCATCCAACCGACCTGCAGCATTGATTCGCGGCGCCAGAGCAAAGCCAAAATCACTTGCTTGTATGCGGGCCGCATCGCGCTGCGTCACGGTGAGTAGAGCTTGAATTCCGGGGCGACAGTAACCGTTACGAATACGTTGTAACCCTTGCTGCACGAGAATGCGATTCACACCATCGAGCTTGACCACATCGGCAACGGTACCTAACGCGACCAGATCCAACCATTGCGCTAAATTCACGTCAGCGGCGCGATGTTGTCGTGCGCGTGCCGCCGCGCGAATCCCTAACAACACATAAAACGCAACCCCAACCCCTGCAATCGATTTACTAGGGAACGCGCAAGCGGGTTGATTCGGATTCACAATGGCATAGGCTGGCGGTAACTCAGCGCCGGCTAAATGGTGATCCGTCACAATCACATCTAAGCCAGCTGCATTTGCTGCAAGTACGCCAGCATGACAAGAAATACCACTATCGACGGTGATTAATAAATCTGCACCTTGCTGTTCAGCAGCCTTCACCACATTCGGTGATAAACCATAACCGTCACTGAAGCGATTCGGCACACAATAGCTTACGCGCTGAGCTCCCATCGCTTTAAGTACCGATATCATCAGAGCTGTTGAGGTGGCACCGTCGGCATCAAAATCACCGCAAATACAGATGCCCTGCTGCGCAATTATGGCCTCTAAAATTCGCTCGGCAGCTTTTTCACAATCATGCAACTGAGCAAAATGTGGCAGATGTTGAACGCGTAGGTCTAGATGCTGTTGTTCAGTTACCCCGCGACGGGCCAAAATCTGGCGCAGTATCTCGGGCATATCCGTGGGCAAGCGCCCCATATCAACATCTGGGCGCCGTTGAATTTCGACTGTGGATTCTGTCACTTTAACCCTAACTTATTGTCCGTTTTCGAGTTGACCTAATAAACGCTGAGCCGGTACTAGGCCAGGAAGCATTTCACCTGAAGGCAGCACAATCGCTGGCGTGCCGCGAATGCCGAACTTACTCCCAAGAGCGAAGTGACGGTCGACGGGATGATCACAGCTACGCTGCGACAGCGGTTGATCATTTTTTGCTGCGGTCAGGGCCGCAGCTTTATCATCTGCACACCAAATAGCTTTCAGCTGTTCGTAGCCTTCACCTTGCAGCCCCATTCGTGGCCACCCCAAGTAGCGCACTGAAATACCGACATCATGATACTGCTGAAGGTTGGAATGCAACTGTCGGCAATAACCACAGGTTGGGTCCGTAAACACAGTGATCACAAAGTCTTCATTATCGGCTTTATAGTAAATGGTCTCATCAACAATTTGCGCTAGATCATTGCGGCGCATGTCTTGAATTGCGACTTCACTGACATTTACCGGCTCATCACCCGTAATATCGTAAAGTCGTCCGCCAATCAGCGTTTTACCATCAGCGGTGACGTAGACCAAACCTTGGTCGGTGATCACTTCGTAAACGCCTGCGATCGATGACTCGTCAGCCGACTCAACAACAAAGCCCATACGTTCCAAATGTGCGGTATTCAAATTTGCATCATTTTGCGCTGTACCCTGTGGGCTACAAGCCAATAGGCCAATCACACTGGCAATTACAAGCATTGGTTTCATAAGGATCCTAAAATTAATGGCGTCAGATATTAGCACTCAGTCTATCGTGAAACTGCAGCTACTGCAGCCTTTTTAAGCCCGTGGATGATGGCTTGCATGAAGTTGCTGTAAGCGCTCTCGGGCGACATGGGTGTAGATCTGCGTGGTTGATAGATCGCTGTGGCCTAACAACATCTGCAAAACACGCAAGTCGGCGCCATGGTTCAATAAATGGGTGGCAAATGCATGGCGCAACGTGTGTGGCGATAAGTGTGAACGGATATCGGCGCGCTGCGCATAATATTTAATACGATGCCAAAAAGCTTGGCGCGTCAAAGGCCCGCCGCGGCGCGTGATAAATACAAAATCCGAATTCTTTTGGCTTAACGCCGGGCGCCCATGCTGCTGATACTGCTGTAATAACTCTAACGCAGACTCGCCAAGGGGTACCAAACGCTCTTTGTTGCCCTTACCTATCACTCGTACCAACTCTTGTTGCATCGAGACTTGACTGAAGTTGAGTTGCACCAATTCGGTCACGCGTAAACCTGTCGCATAAAGCACTTCTAGCATCGCTCGATCGCGCAACTGCACGGGATCATCTAAGTCAGGTGCCGCTAGTAGCGCTTCAACTTCGCTTTCAGCCAAGCTATGGGGAATCGATTGGGGCTGCTTGGGTTGCCGTAAACGCGTGGTTGGGTCGACCGAGCACCAACGCTCTTTCACTGCATAGTTGTAAAACTTTTTCAGCGCACTCAGTGCGCGCGCTGTACTGCGTGGCGAAAGACCTTGCTGCCGCCGCCACAACAGATAATTTTCGATGGCTTCAGTCTCAACCTGCAGTAAATCAGCCGCTTCGCCTTGGTACTCAAGTAGAAACTGATAAAACTTTTTTAAATCGGTGCCATACGCCGACGACGTGTGTTGACTCACCCCTTGTTTAAGCCATAAGCGCTCCAAGAAGGTGTTGATTAATTCAGCAGTGGATGTCGACAAAGTAAGCAACCTGTTTGAGTACAGCGAAAAATACCTAAGCTTTCATCATAGCGGGGTTTACAGTAAGCCTCAATCTGCTATGATGCGGCGTCTTCGTGGAGGGGTTCCCGAGTGGCCAAAGGGATCAGACTGTAAATCTGACGGCTCAGCCTTCGCAGGTTCGAATCCTGCCCCCTCCACCATTTCTTACCAAGCTAATACCAATTTACCCATGGTTTTGTTCTCGGCCAGTTGTTGTAGCGCCACGGCAACATCAGCTATCGGATACACCTGCTCGACGCGTGCCTGACATGTGCCTTTACTAAGTAACGGCCAGACATTTTGCTCAAGCGCTCGCATTAAACGGCCTTTCACTGTTAACGATTGACTTCGTAATGTACTTCCTTGAATGCGCTGGCGTTTCATCAATAAGCGTGCGGCATCAAGTTGTGCGTCTCGGCCGCCCATCAAGCCTAGCACCACAATACGACCATCGAGATTCAATACCTGCTGATCAGCCGCTAAATAATCACCCGCAACAGGATCAATAATGACATCGGCGCCACCCCAGCCTTTCACTGCTTCAACGAATGGGCCTTGATGGCGGTTCCAACCGGCATCGGCACCGAGTTCTTTACACAGGGCAAGCTTTTCATCACTACCGGCAGTTACGAACACTTTGTTGCCGGACTGCGCGGCTAATTGCACAGCTGCCAAACCGACAGAGCTCGCCCCTGCGTGCATTAACAATCGCTCCTTCGGCTGCAGCGCTGCAATTTCGTATAAGTTATACCAAGCCGTTGCATAGGCTTCACAGATGGCGGCGCCCTGCTCTAGGCTAATTCCCTGTGGTAGCTTTGCAACTTGTTGCTCGCTCACCACCACATGGCTTGCATAGCCCCCAGCAGCGAGCAAAGCACACACTTCATCACCGACTTGCAAGCGGCTTACCGCGGGGCCTACCGCAATCACGCGACCACTGGCTTCAAGCCCTAAACGATCAGACGCGCCGGCTGGTGGTGGGTAATGCCCCGCCAACTGAGACAAGTCGGCACGGTTAATACCGCTATGACTTACCTCAATGACGACCTCATCAACCTGCGGCGTGGCAAGTTCAAATTCAGTGGCGACGGGACGCCCCTGCTCAACAATGTACCCGATTGCAGTTTTCGGCATAAACACTCCTCGTCTATCGCTAGCATAACTTCATTGCTTTAGTCGGTGAGTGTACCATTTTGATAGTCGCGTATCGCTTGTTCTATTTCACTTTCTGTATTCATAACAAAAGGCCCGTACTGGGCAATGGGTTCACCGATCGGACGCCCTGAAAGTAATAGGAGTCCGGCGTCTTCCGTGGCACTAAAAAGCAACTCTGCATGTGGCTCTAATCGAACCAGTTCACCGCGACTGACTTGCTGCTGATTAATACTAACGTTACCTTGGTAGATGTAAGCCATACGAGTGGCCTGCTCCAAACCGCTATACCTAAACTGCCCCTGCCCAGCAAAACGGACATCAAGTATCTGCAATTGTTGTTTAGGTTGCTGTACTGGCCCCTTAAACGCCTCTTTATCAACGCTTAGATCACCGGCGACCACGCGCACCGTGACATTCTCTGACTGCCACTCAGGGATCTGCTGCGCTGGGTAATCAGCCCACTCGGCATCGGCCATCTTGTCTTCCGCTGGCAAGTTTATCCAGATTTGAAAGCCCCACATAAGCCCATCAGTTTGATGAGGCATTTCGGCATGAATAATCCCGCGCGCAGCTTTCATCCATTGCGCACCGCCGCCACTCACTAGGCCGGTATTGCCGACCGAGTCTTTATGTTCCATTTGCCCAGCGAGCATGTACGTTAGGGTTACAAACCCACGGTGTGGATGCGCTGGAAAGCCCGCAATGTAATCATTCGCGTCATCTGAACGAAACTCATCCAGCATCAAAAAGGGGTCTTGATAGCCCAAGTTCGGTTGGTTCACAACTCGCGTCAGCTTCACTCCCGCACCATCTTGCGCAGGCATTCCTCTATGACGACTTAAAATCACACTCATAGCACCTCTCCTCGTTGATGTGGTGCATTAAAATCAAGCTCAGGCCCCTGCGGAATAATCTGTGTCGGATTAATCATGGTATGGCTAGCATAATAATGGGTTTTGATATGCCCCATCACTACCGTGTCAGCAACACCTGGCACTTGATACAACGCGCGCAAATAGTCCCACAAGGCTGGGTAATCGACGATACGCCGCGCATTGGTTTTGAAATGACTGTAATACACAGCATCGAAACGGACCAAAGTGGTAAATAAACGCCAATCGGCCTCGGTTACTTGGTCACCTGCTAAAAAGCGTTGTTTACTTAGCCGCTGTTCCAGCTCATCTAGACTTGCGAACAATGCCTGATAGGCTTCCTCATAAGCCTTCTGCCGTGTTGCGAACCCGCACTTGTACACGCCGTTATTAATAGTGTCATACACCTGCTCGTTAATACGATCGATGGTCGTACGCTGGTGTTCAGGGTAAAAGTCTAAGGTATTGCCAGTGATGTCGTTAAAAGCACTATTTAGCATGCGAATAATATCGGCCGACTCATTACTGACAATGGTCTGTTTTTCCTTGTCCCACAACACCGGTACCGTTACGCGACCACTATAATTGGGATCTGCTCGGAGGTATAACTGATACATGAAGTCATTTTCATACAACGGATCACTAAGCTCATTGGCACCAAACTCCCAGCCATTTTCCAACATCAGCGGCTCAACTGCAGACACGGAAATATGCTCTTCTAGGCCTTTAAGCTTACGAAAAATAAGCGTTCGATGAGCCCATGGACAGGCATAAGAAACGTACAAATGATAGCGTCCAGATTCGGCTGGAAATTCCGCATCAGGATCGTTGCTTAGAAAATTGCGAAATTGGGCTGCACTGCGCTCAAAGTGGCCATCACTTTTGTCAGTGTCATACCATTTATCTTGCCATTTACCGTCGACTAAAAGTCCCATGTTTCACCTCTTTAAGTTCATGAAACATGAGTATAGCTAGATCTAACTTGAATGAAGAGTTCGAAAATTGGGTAGTAACGTTCTATTCAATCGAACGTTCTTCACATGATGCCAACTCCAGTGCGACCTCGGCACTTACTTTGTCGGCGGCAAGTTGCAAGCCTTTATGCAACTCTAAAAAGGTTTCAATCAGCGAGCCCTGGTCGGCTGCGGTTAGTTGCGACTCTAATGCCGCGACCAGCTGTGCTGGGTTCACATCGCCTTGTAAGAGTTCGGGAACTAACTCTCGACCCGCGAGTAGATTAGGTAAGCTAAAAAAGGCCGCTTTAAACATTCGGCGAATAATCTGATAACTCAACCAATTGAAGCGATACGCAACCACCATCGGTCGTTTAATTAACATCGCTTCTAAGGTGACGGTGCCCGAGGTAAGTAATAACCCGTCCGCTGCCGCCATGGCCGTACGCGACTGCCCCGCTATGAGTTTTAGCGGTAGTTCTGGCACTAACTCTTGTTGGAGCTGTCGAAACTGCTCGGCACGCGCAGTCGAAATCATCGGGCTAATAAATAGAGTCTCGGGATGACGCTGCCAATACGCTTCGGCGGCGCGTAAAAAAATAGGCCCCAAACGACCCACTTCGCCCGCACGACTCCCCGGCAACAAAGCAATAATGGATTGCCCTGCAGTCGTTTCCAGTTGCAACTCGTCGCGTGCTTCTTCTTTGCTCCAATGCAACGGAATTGCATCAGCTAGAGGGTGGCCTACGAATGTTGCTGGCAATTGATGGCGGTCATAAAACTCTTTTTCAAAAGGCAGCAAGCACAATACATGATCGACACTTTCTTTAATGCCTTTGATACGCCCTTGTCGCCACGCCCAAACACTCGGACTTACGTAGTGCATGGTGGGAATGCCTAAGGCTTTTAAACGTTTGGCAATGGGCAGATTAAAGTCTGGTGCATCAATACCAATAAATACCTGTGGTTGACGCTCAATGAAGGTTTCTATCAGCTGTTTACGGTGTTTTAGTAAGGTTCGTAGTCGGCCCAACACTTCGGCGATACCCATCACTGCTAAGTCGTCCATGGGTACGATACTACGAAGGCCTTCGGCTTCCATCAACGGGCCACCGACTCCGATAAACTCAACCTGTGGATGGCGTTGTTTTAGCTCACGCAGTACGCCAGCACCAAGCAGATCGCCGGAATGCTCGCCGGCGATCACAGCAACCAATAAAGGAGTTTCAGCGCTCATAAGTTAGCGAATAATGCCGCGCGAACTATGTTGTACAAAATGGATAAAGCTCTCGAGTTCACTCGCTTGCCAACTCTGCATTTCCTGCACCGCTTGGTCGACCGTTAAGCCCTTACGATAAAGGGTTTTAAAGGCGCGTTTAATCGTCATCACTTGGTCTTGGCTAAAACCACGACGCTTCAAACCTTCGCCGTTGATAGTGCGAGGTACTGCGTTGTGGCCTTGGGCCATGATAAACGGAGGGATATCTTGCACGACCACCGAACTAACCGCCGTGAACGCATGTTCGCCGATATGGCAAAACTGATGCACACCAGTAAAACCACCTAAAATCGCCCAGTCACCAACATGAACATGGCCCGCCAAGGTAGTATTGTTAGCGAGAATTATATTGTCACCAACCATACAGTCATGGGCAACATGCACGTAGGCCATCAGCAAGTTATTACTGCCAATTTTCGTAAGACTCTGGTCTTGAACTGTACCTCGGTGAATGGTCACCGATTCACGAATAACGTTGTTATCGCCAATCTCGAGACGCGTCGGTTCACCATTGTACTTTTTGTCTTGGCAGTCTTCACCCACTGAGGCAAACTGAAAGATCTTATTGCCCTTGCCCATCACCGTAGGGCCTTTGAGCACTACGTGAGGACCAATCCAACAATCATCACCGATGACAACATCAGCGCCAATAATCGAATAAGGCCCGATCTCTACGTTCTTGCCAATAACCGCTGTTTTATCAATTATTGCTGTAGGATGAATCACTTAGTTTCTCTTCTTGCACAAATGATATCGGCGCTACACGCCAGCTCACCGTCAACTTCCGCGCGACCTTTGAACACCCAAATGCCGCGACGTTCTTTCTCAAACGTGACGTGTAAATCCATACTGTCACCCGGCAAAACTTGTCGCTTGAAACGTGCATTATCAACACCTGCAAACAAGTATAGATCATTGGCACCGGGCTTGCTTTCAGTGATTTTAAAGCCCAATAGCCCTGCCGCTTGCGCAAGCGCTTCAAGGATTAAAACACCTGGAAATATTGGGTTGTCTGGAAAGTGTCCGGTAAATAAATTTTCATTTACGGTGACATTTTTCACCGCATGAATTTTGCTTTCTGCGTCACAACTTACCACTTTGTCTACCAGTAAGAACGGGTAGCGGTGAGGTAATAAACGCATCACTTCGTGAATATTAAAGGCTGAGTCAGAAGCAGACAAAGTTAATTCTCCAATTCCCAAATTTAATCGCTAAGTTTAGTCTCGATTTTCTTCACACGCTTGAACAAATCGTCTAATTGACGATAGCGCGCGCCATTACGGCGCCACTCTCGGTGTGGCGCAGCAGGAATTCCGGAGGCATAAACGCCGGGCTCGGTAATACCTTTGATAACCATCGAGAAGCCGCTAATTTGTACGTCATCACACACTTCGATGTGGCCATTAATGGCGGTTGCACCACCAATCAGGCAACGTTTCCCAATACGACAGCTTCCTGCCAGCACGGTGCAGCCAGCTATGGCTGTGTCTTCATCGATGAAGACGTTGTGGGCAATTTGGCATTGATTATCAATAATGCAGCCACTACTAATAATAGTGTCATCAAGAGCGCCGCGATCGATAGTGGTACTTGCACCAATATCAACACGGTCATGAATAATTACGCGACCTAACTGTGGAATTTTGATCCATTTACCAGCTTCATTTGCCCAACCAAAACCATCAGCCCCGATCACTGCCCCGCTGTGAATAAGGCAGTTTTTGCCGATTTCACAGTTATGGTAGATCACAACTTGTTGCCAAAGCTTTGTTTCGGCTTGAATGTGCACGCCGGGACCAATGAAGCAGCTCGCGCCAATTTGCACATTATCGCCAATCACTGCGTGCTCAGAAATAATGGTTAACGGGCCAACGGATACATTCTTGCCAAGCGTGGCCGATGAGGCGATTTGCGCCGACGGGTCAATTCCCTCGGCAGAGCGTGGTGTGGTATCTAGTTGTTGCGCAATTTTAGCAAAACCGGCATAGGGGTTTTTCGTTACTAGCGCCGACAAGCCCTCGGGCAACGCGATACCCGGCGCCACGATAATAGCGCTGGCCTTTGTCGTGTCGAGTTGTGAGCGGTATTTTTCGTTCGCTAAAAATGCAATTTGCCCCGACTGAGCCGAGGCAAGTGTTGCAACTCCGGTGATGAGCTGTTGCTCATCACCGACAATATCCGCATCGATCACCGATGCTAACTGCTGCAATGTGAGTTGCTGCATGGCTCTTAATTTCCGCCAGTCATTTTCGCAAGCACTTCATCAGTCATATCAAGTGCGTCGGTTGCATAAAGCACTGAACCGTCGTTGAGCATCATGTCGAAGCCTTGCGCTTGCGCTAAAGCTTGTGCTTCACGAACGATATCACGCATCAGCTTGTTACGTTCTTCTTGCTGGCGGCGCTCGCTGTCTTCACGCAAAGCTTTGTACTTCAACTGACGACGCGTTTCGAGCAGTTCAATTTCACGGCTTAAATCAAGACGCTCAGAAGGCGACATGATTTGCGCATCACGCTCGGCCTTTTCTTGCAGACCTTGCAGCTCAGTGGTCATTTTTTCTAACTCAGCGAAGTCATCCGCGAACTCTTCCTGCAAACGCGCAGAAATTTCCTGTGCTTGTGGTAACTGCTGTAGAACGTTTTGCATGCTTACAACACCAATCTTTTGCTGTGCTTCGGCAGCGTTGGCAAAAAATGCGGTAGACAATAATGCTGCTGCAATAGTTGTTTTCATTAATACTTTCACGTGAATACTCCTGTTATTCAAAAATGTAATAGCCCGACTCGATTATAGTTTTTAGAAAGTCGTGCCAAAGTTGAAACTAAAGCTTTGCGTACGGTCGCCTTCGTAAGTTTTGATTGGACGGCCTAAGGCAAAGGTTAAGGGTCCCATTGGAGAAAGCCATTGTACGGCGATACCCGCTGAAGCCCGGTATAAACTTGGCGAGCTAAAGTCATACAAGCGATATTGTTGATTACCTACTTGTTGTAACTGACTATACTCATCGTATTGAAACTCTGTGTCCCACACGCTGCCAATATCCACATAGATACTGGTTCGCACCGAGTTTTTGGTTTCATCTTTCACCAAAGGTGTCGGGACAATTAATTCTAGACCACCACTGTACATGGCGTTACCGCCAACCGAGTACTGACTTACCGCTAAAGTATCAGCACCAGGGCCGACAGGCAAATCACTTGGAATACCGTAGTAGTTCGGTGGTCCAGTAATAGAGTCAGGATAACGATAAACCGCACGCGGCCCTACGGTGTTGGCTTCAAACCCACGCAAGTTATCATTACCGCCAATACGGAAGTTCTCATAGAACGGGAAAATATAATCATTGCCCTGATCATCTGAGCCATAACCATTACCGTAACCAACTTTCAAACGCGATAAGAGCACAAAGCTATGATCATCTGTTAGTGGCCAATAATGCTTAAATTCATAATTAACGCGGAAGTAACGAATATCGCTACCGGGCACGGTAATTTCAGCATTAATTCTATTTAACGAGCCTGCCGTTGGGTATGTACCACGGTTAAGTGTGGCGCGTTGCCAACCGGCCTCTAGCGACAACATGTCAAATGCGACACCAGAATTCGGGTCTTGTTCATCGAGGTAAGGCTGGTAGAAACGTTTAACCTGCTCATAACCTTCAACATTGGTTACTTCTTCGCGGCGAGCCATTGCACCAAAGCTTAAGCTGCTCACTTCATTGATCGGGAAGCTTAAGTTGCCACCAATACCCACACGCTTAGTATTATAGCGGATCAGGTTGTCTTGGTTGCCCGCATCAAACTCGCTCATGAAAATTTGTCCAGACAGGTTTACGCCATCTTTTGTGAAGTAGCGATCCATATATGACAAACTTAGTGTTTTATTAAAGCGGTTGGTGTTGATATTAATTGCAGCCCGGTTACCCGTTCCCAAGAAGTTATCTTGCGACACACCGACACCGACCTGTAATTTAGAGTAATCACCGTAACCCAACATAAAGTTGAATGAACCTGACGGCTGCTCTTTCACCATATATTCAATGTCGACCAAATCTTGGCGACCATTGACCCGGTTAGTTGAGCTTTCAACCGTTTCAAAGAAGCCTAAACGTTCGAGTCGAACTTTACCTTGTTCAACTAAATCGTCATTTAACGGAGAGCCCTCAAATTGGCGCATTTCGCGACGTAAGACTTCATCTTCTGTGACGCTATTACCGCGGAATTTAATACGGTTTACATAAACCCTTTTACCTGGATTGATAGAGAAAATCAGGTCAACTTCATTCGTCTCTTCATCAATCTCTGGTATTGCGCGAACTTCTGGATAAGCATAACCGTAACGGCCGTATAGCTTCGCTACCATCTCTTCCAGATAGGTAACTTGGGCGGCGCTATAGCGAGTACCAGGCTCGATTTTGGTCATTCGTTTAACCACTTCGGCTTGGCCGCGCAGGTCGCCCATAACACTGGTTTCACGAACGTTAAAAATTTCACCTTCATCAATGTTGAGGGTGATATAAACCCCTGAGCGATCGGGCGTCATGCTCACCTGCACTGACTCAAGTCGGAAAGTCAGGTAACCACGGTCTTTATAGAACGATTCAAGGGTTTCAAGATCGCCGCTCAGTTGCTGTTTTTGGTACTGACGCGCACCGAGGAAGTTCCACCAAGGTAAACGGTCTTTAAGTTCTAGGTTCGCAAGTAACTCTTCGTCGCTAAAAACAGAGTTTCCGACGATGTTAATTTGTTGAATCTCTGCCGATTCACCCTCGTCGAAATCAATTTCTAAGCGCACACGATTACGCGGTAGCTTGATAATATTTACATTAACTTCCGCGCTGTATTTACCAATTGAGTGATAAAAGTCTTCAAGTCCGGTTTCGATGCTTGAAATGGTGGTTAAATCCAGCGGTTCACCTTCGATAATGCCTTGATCGGTCAAACTCTGAACCAGCATTTCGTCTTTGATATCGCTGTTACCATCGAACTCGATATCACTAATCGTGGGGCGTTCGGTAACCTCAAAAATTAAGGTATCACCGACGCGGCGAACCACGATGTCATTGAAGTGGGTGGAAGAGTATAGCGAGCGAACAGAGGTCTGTATATTCTCACTATCGATGCTGTCGCCAACTCGAATCGGAATATAAGTTAAGGCGGCGCCTAAGGCGACTCGCTGTAATCCGCGAACTCGAATATCTTCTACGACAAATTCTTCAGCGCTGTAGGCTGGTAGTGCAGCACCCGCTACAAGGGCACTTAAAAATAGCTTTTTCAACGTCATTCTGTGCTACTTATTTGTTTATTGTAAATTTATTCTCACCGAAGTAATCGCAATACATCGTTACTAATTGCAATTGCCATCAGTGCAAAAATCAGTGCTCCGCCAATGCGGTAACTCATCTCTTGGACTCGCTCGGAGACCTCTTTTTTGCGCACACTCTCAATAGCGATGAACAATAAATGTCCGCCATCAAGCATCGGCAAAGGTACCAAATTTATGATACCGAGATTAACACTGATTAGCGCGAGAAACCCTAAAAAGTAAACGAATCCGTAGCTCGCAGACGTCCCTGCTCCCTCTGCGATTGCTACTGGGCCACTTAAATTGGTGACCGAAACCGTTCCGGTTATTAATTTGCCGATCATTTTGACACTCAGAACCATGAGTTCCCAAGTGCGTTCGGCACCTTTCGCTAGGCCGTCCACTATACCGTATTGTTGCACAAACCGATACGTTTCTGGGTAAGCTTCACGACGTGGTTCAACCCCAAGGAAACCATAGCTCGAACCATCAAACTCTCGCTCACCAATGGTTACCGATACCTTCTGCTGTTGCTGCTGTCGCAGTATAGCCAGCTCTACGGTAGCGCCTGGTGCTGCCATGATTGCGTCTCGTATTTGAGACCATTCGTCCATGAGAGTTCCATCAAAGGCAAGAATTTTATCACCGACCCGCAGATCAGCTTGCGCTGCAGGTGAGTTTTCTTCGATATAATCAAGCTCGGTATAGATTTCCGGCTGGAACGGCTGTAGTCCTAACGCCATAAAGGTGGGCAGTTCTTCCTTGCCCAAGCGCCACGAACTAATATCTAATGTTTTAGTGAAACTGCGTTGGTTTTCATCCACCACCGTCACGGTCGCAGAATCATTACCTAATGCTGCAGCAAAGGCGAGATTTACTTGTTGCCAGTCTTCTGTTTCTGCGCCATTGACACTGACCACTTCGCTCGGTATTGGCCAATCAACTTGGGCAGCTATAGAGTTAGGCGTCACACTGCCAAGCATAGGTTTTACGGAAGGCACGCCGATGAGGAACATCACCCATAACACCGCGATGGCGAGAATAAAGTTGGCGATCGGGCCGGCCGCAACAATCGCGGCGCGTTGACCGACCGATTTAGAATTGAAACTTTTATCGCGGTCGATTTCGGCGACATCATCAATGCGTTCATCGAGCATGCGCACATAGCCGCCCAAGGGAATGCTACTAACTTGGTAAACCGTGCCGTCTTTTGCTCGGCGCTGCCACAGTGCTTTGCCGAAGCCAACAGAGAAAGTTAACACTTTGACGCCACAGCGACGGGCTACCCAGAAGTGACCAAACTCATGGAAGGTTACCAGTATGCCTAAGGTGACGACAAAAGCCCCTAACGACCAAATAATGTCTAGCATTGTTCTACCTGTTTAATCTGCTCAGTTGCATAGGCACGAGCTTGCTCATCAACTGACAAAATTGCTGCCACCGAGTTCAATTCAGCCGTCTGCTTTTGTTGCGCAACTCGGTCTAATGCCACCGCGCAAATACGTGCAATTTCGGTAAATTTAATCTGCCCAGCTAAAAACGCTGCCACCGCAATTTCGTTGGCGGCATTGAGTGTGGTCGTTGCCCACTGCCCCTGCCAACAGGCCTGCATGGCAAGCTCCAAACATGGATAACGAGCACTATCGGCCGCGGCAAAGCTCAATTCACCAAGGCTTAGAAAGTCGAGTGGTTTCACACCACTTACCGAACGTTCGGGGAAACTCAAACAGTGTGCGATGGGGGTACGCATATCCGGTTGCCCCATTTGCGCCAACACCGAGCCGTCGGTATAACTTACCATGGAGTGAATAACGCTTTGCGGATGCAACACTACCTGTAGTTGGTCGGCGTTGCAGTTAAACAACCAACGCGCTTCAATATATTCCAGCCCTTTATTCATCATGGTTGCAGAGTCAACCGAGATTTTCTCCCCCATGTCCCAGTTAGGGTGAGCACACGCGGCAGCCGGGGTTTGCTGTTCGAGTTCGGTCAGTGGTAACTGACGAAAAGGTCCGCCGGAACCAGTTAATAGAATTTTATCGACCCCTGCCCCGACGAGATCGCAATGACCAAGCTGTTGTTGCACGGCGGCCGGTAGGCACTGAAAAATGGCGTTGTGTTCACTATCAACGGGCAAAATTTGAGCACCACTTGCCGCCGCAGCATCAATAAACAATTGCCCCGACATCACCAGAGCTTCTTTATTGGCTAGCAGCACTCGTTTACCAGCCTCTACGGCCGCGAAAGTCGGCACTAAACCAGCACCGCCGACAATGGCTGCCATTACCGTATCGCTGTTTGAGTCGGCTGCGACCTCGGCAACAGCTTGCGCGCCACTTAAAACTTCAGTGGGGCCACCTTGTAACGCCTGCTGCAACTGTTTGGCAGCCGCTTCATCGACCATTACCGCTACGGCCGGTTGAAACTCTTGGCAAATTGCCTGCATTTGTACAACGTTGGAATTTGCGGTCACTGCACTCAGTTGAAAACGCTCAGGTTGCTCACGCAACACTGCCAAGGTACTCGCACCTATCGAGCCTGTCGCCCCTAAAAGACACACGCGATGCATCATACTAAAAACCACAGATAGGCAAGTGTAAATACCGGCAAGGCCGCGGTAAGGCTGTCAATACGATCAAGCAGTCCGCCATGACCCGGTAACAAGGCACCGCTATCTTTGACCCCTGCGCAACGTTTAAACATGCTTTCGGTAAGGTCACCAAAAACTGAAACGACGACGGTTAATAAGCCAGTGAAATAAAAACCGCTGTAATGTGTCGCGGGAATTTGTACCCACTGCGCAATAACGATCATCACCACAAATGCTAACGCTACCCCACCGCATAGGCCTTCCATGGTTTTACCCGGGCTCACCGCCGGCATTAGCTTATTTCGGCCATAGCGCACGCCGGCAAAATAGGCACCGACATCGGCTGCCCACACCAGCAAAAGAATGAATAGTAGTACAAAGCCACCAAATAATGGCTCGGTTTGGTAGTTGAGTGAGCGAACGGCAAACATCCCAGCGGCTGCAGGAATTAGAGTTAAGTAGCCAAACACCCCAACAATAGATCGTGTTCGCGACCACAAGCGTCGGCTATTCGGATAATTGAGTACTAAAAGCGTAGCGATCGCCCACCAAGCTCCGCCGGCAACCATCAACCAAAAATAAACCGGTTGTAGTTGTTCATTTTGCCAAATTTCGGTCACCGGAAACCACCATTGCAGCGCTATTAAAGCGACCGCAACTGAACCCGTATAAGCCCAACGGCTGGCTTGCCGTTTGAGCCCCATAATAGGTGACCATTCCCAAGCTGCGCCAAGCATTACCACGGTAATGACTACCGCAAACCACTCGAGCGCTAGGCCAAATACCGCGTATAAGGCAAGGGGCAGTAATATAAGGGCTGTTATTAGACGTTGTTTTAACACGCTTACTCCCCAGAAGTTACATCAGTGTCGAGGATGGCTTGCTGCACCTGCTCGCTGGTCAAACCGAAACGCCGTTCACGGCAACTAAAATCGGCGACAGCGCGGGCGAATGCCTGCTCATCAAAGTCGGGCCACAAAACATCGGCAAAGTAAAATTCCGCGTAAGCCAATTGCCAGAGTAAAAAATTGCTAACCCGATGTTCGCCGCCAGTACGGATCAATAAATCCGGTGCGGGCTGTTCGGCTAAGCACAATTGTTCTGCCAGTTTGTCTTCGCTGATATCATCAAGCCCTAGCTTACCTTCTTGTACGTCGCTAGCCAACTGCTTTGCGGCTTGAGTAATATCCCAACGACCGCCGTAATTAGCGGCTATATTTAGGGTCAAAGCGGTATTGTTTTCGGTCAATTGCTCAGCTTCATTAATACGCTGTTGTAACTTGGCCGAAAAAGCGCGTTTGTCGCCAACCACTCGCACCCGTACCTGGTGTTTATGCAGTTTTTTTACTTCGCGCTTTAGCACCGTAAAAAAAAGATCCATGAGTACCGAGACTTCTTGCTCGGGACGTTTCCAATTTTCACTACTAAAGGCAAACAGCGTTAATGACTGTATGCCTTTTTGCCGCGCGAAGGTAACTGCTCGGCGCACCGCTTCGGCTCCAGCCTTATGGCCGAACGTTCGGTGTTTGCCTCGCAGCTGTGCCCAGCGACCATTACCATCCATAATAATAGCTACATGCTTGGGTAGCCTTAATTGTTCAAAATCAATCGTGTCCATTCGCGCTGCCGTAAAAATAAAAACGCCGTGCGAGTGTAACCGAACACGGCGCTTGGAACCAATCAGATAAAGCGACTAAATTAGACTTCCATCAAGTCGCGTTCTTTATCCGCCAACAGCTCATCAATTTTAGCTACATAGCTGTCGGTTAATTTTTGGATATCGTCATTACCACGGCGTTCATCGTCTTCGGTAATTTCTTTCTCTTTTAGCAATTCTTTCAAGTCGCTATTGGCGTCCCGGCGAATATTGCGGATCGCGACACGACCCTGCTCGGCTTCCGCACGCACCACTTTAACTAAGTCGCGACGACGTTCTTCGGTTAGCGCAGGTAATGGAATACGAATGACCGACCCAGCAGCGGCTGGATTCAAGCCTAAATCTGAGGTCATAATTGCCTTTTCAACAGCCGCGCTAGAAGACTTATCGAACACCGTTAGTGTCAGCGTTCGCGAGTCTTCAATGCTAATGTTCGCCAACTGCTGCAAAGGGGTATCAACACCGTAATAGTTCACCATTACGCTATCGAGTAAACTCGGGTGAGCGCGCCCAGTACGAACCTTAGAGATTTGTGAACGTAAGGCTTCAACGCTTTTTTCCATACGCTGCTTAGCGTCTTGTTTGATATCGTTTATCACTGTTTTTTCCCTTCTAAATTCTTGATGACAACCGTTCCAGCATTTCGTCGCTGGCAATTAAGGTGCCTTCTTCAGAGCCCATAATTACCGCGCGCAACACGCCTGGCTTGTTCATATTAAATACACGAATTGGTAACTTGTGGTCACGAGCCAGCGTAAATGCCGCAAGGTCCATCACTTTCAACTGTTGCTCTAGCACTTCATTATAACTGATTTGCGGGTAGAGTTGTGCATTGCTATCGGTATTTGGATCAGCAGAGTATACGCCATCAACCTTAGTACCTTTCAAAACCAACTCAGCTTCTATTTCAATGCCGCGCAAACATGCAGCGGAGTCAGTAGTGAAAAACGGATTGCCGGTGCCGGCACAAAATATCACGACGCGTCCCGACTTCAACAAACTAAT
Source organism: Pseudidiomarina piscicola (assembly GCF_902806985.1). Classification (GTDB taxonomy): domain Bacteria; phylum Pseudomonadota; class Gammaproteobacteria; order Enterobacterales; family Alteromonadaceae; genus Pseudidiomarina; species Pseudidiomarina piscicola. The sequence goes on along the minus strand of NZ_CADCXY010000001.1, from coordinate 372,081 downwards.
TGCATCAGCCCAGTTATAGCTATCACATACGCCATTTAGCTCAATCGCCGACATTAACCGTGCATTCACAAACGCTCGGTGCAATGCGTCTCGCATGGCTAAGCCGTTCATCACGGTCGCCAGCATCCCCATATGGTCACCAACAACGCGGTTCATACCTGCTTTCGCTAAGCCTTCACCACGGAACAGGTTACCGCCACCAATGACAAGTCCAACCTGCACGCCCAGCTCGACCAATTCTTTGATCTCATGCGCCATACGGTCGAGTACTTTGGCATCGATACCAAACGGCTCGTCCCCCATTAAGGCTTCACCACTCAGCTTTAATAAAATGCGTCGGTAGGCTGGTTTCGTTGTTGTGGTCATTTGGTTGCTCCCTGTGCAGCATGGACGGTCAAATTCAATTACGCAAAGTGCATAACTCTCACTTTACGCGAAAAAAAACCGCATCCCAACACGTGAGATACGGTTTCTATAGCTTTAGCTGTGCGTCGTCAGTAGCGACATGGGCATTAAGCCTTTTTCGCAGCAGCCATTTGAGCTTGTACTTCAGCAGCGAAATCTTCTGATTTCTTCTCGATACCTTCACCTACTTCGAAACGTACGAAAGTAAGTACATCAGCACCTTTCTGCTTCAACAAATCGCCAACAGTCATTGATGGGTCTTTCACGAAAGCTTGACCAGTTAAGCTGATCTCACCAGTGAATTTACGCATACGACCTTCAACCATTTTCTCAGCGATTTCCTGAGGCTTGCCGCTTTGCATAGCAATATCAAGCTGGATTTGACGCTCACGCTCAACAACTTCAGCGTCAACATCTTCTGGTTTAACGAACTGTGGTGCGCTCGCTGCAACGTGCATCGCAAGGTCTTTCGCTAGTTCTTGGTCGCCGCCAGTAAGCGCAACCAATACACCGATACGGCCGCCGTGTACGTAAGCTTCAATTTGATCACCAGCTTCGATAGAAATAACACGACGTACTGTCATGTTTTCACCGATTTTAGCAACTAAAGTCTCACGAACTTCTTCAACTGTACCTTCACCAATGTTGGTTGCTTTTAGCTTTTCAACATCAGTTTCTTTGTTAGCGAATGCTGCTTCGATAACTTTATCGCCGAATGCTAAGAAGCTTTCGTCGCGGGCAACAAAGTCAGTTTCGCAGTTCAATTCAACCAAAGTACCAACGTTTCCGTCAGTTTTGGTCAAAATCACACCTTCAGCGGCAACGCGACCAGCTTTCTTAGCTGCTTTCGCTTGACCGCTTTTACGCATGTTTTCGATAGCTGCTTCAACGTCACCATTGGTTTCTTGCAAAGCTTTTTTGCAATCCATCATGCCAGCGCCTGTGCGCTCGCGCAGTTCTTTTACCAGAGCTGCTGTAATAGCCATGTGTCAATTTCCTCTATTCGGATGTTTTATTCAGTTTCTTCCGCTTCTACGAAGTCGTCAGCTTTACCTTCAACACTCGCACCACGTGCGTCGTTTACAGCAGCTGCCGCAGCGTTCAAGTACAATTGTACTGCGCGGATCGCATCGTCGTTACCCGGAACTACGTAATCTACGCCGTCTGGGTTTGAGTTAGTATCAACGACTGCGATAACTGGAATCCCAAGGTTATTCGCTTCTTTGATCGCGATATGTTCGTGATCAGCATCGATAACGAATAGCACGTCTGGCAAGCCAGCCATGTTTTTGATACCGCCAAGGCTCTTTTCAAGCTTTTCCATTTCGCGGGTGTTAACCAAGGCTTCTTTCTTGGTCAACTTTTCAAACGTACCGTCTTCGCTCATTACTTCGAGCTCTTTCAGACGCTTGATTGACTGGCGAACAGTTTTCCAGTTCGTCAACATACCGCCTAACCAGCGATGGTTGACGTAGAATTGGTTACAGTTGATAGCTGCTTCTTTAACTGATTCAGCTGCTGCACGCTTAGTACCTACAAACAAGATTTTACCTTTGTTCGCAGCAACGTGTTGCAGAGAGTTCAACGCGTCGTTGAACATCGGCACAGTTTTTTCCAAGTTGATGATATGGATCTTGTTGCGAGCGCCGAAAATAAAAGGTTTCATTTTCGGGTTCCAGAAGCGGGTTTGGTGGCCGAAGTGAACACCAGCTTTGAGCATATCACGCATTGATACGTTAGCCATTTTATCTTTCCTTTTTAAGGGGTTATGCCTCCATACATCCCATAGTTCGACCCTTAGCTTACGCTTTAGGCACCCCGACCTATGTGTCGATGTATGTGTGTGGTTTAAATAAGTTAGTTTTACTGCAATCGAAATTGCGGGCGCTTTATACCATGAAAAAGCCTTCTGGCGCAAGCTTTATTGGTCTTGTCAGCGCTTCCCCGAGGGGCGGGTAAATGCTATTATACGCGGCATTATACGAGCTAAAAGATTGACACAGGAAAAGGCATGAGCATCACCATTAAAACGCCAGATGAAATTGAAAAAATGCGCGCCGCCGGTAAATTAGCAGCGTCAGTGCTAGAGATGATTGGTCCCCATGTAAAAGCTGGGGTGACCACAGCAGAACTCGACAAAATTTGTCATGACTATATTGTTGAGCATGATGCCTACCCTGCTCCACTCAACTACCATGGCTTCCCGAAGTCGGTCTGCACTTCGTTAAATCATGTTGTCTGCCACGGCATCCCTAACGATAAGCCACTTAAAGACGGCGATATCATGAATTTAGACGTCACCGTAAAGCTTAACGGTTACCATGGCGACACCTCGAAAATGTTTGTCGTTGGTGAGCCAAGCATTTTGGCTGAACGGTTGATGCGTGTCACCCAAGAGTCGTTGTACAAAGCGATTGAAATGGTGCGACCTGGTATTCACATTGGCGACTTTGCGGCGGTGATTCAAAAGTATGCCGAAAAGCATGGTTATTCCATTGTACGCGAATACTGCGGTCACGGTATCGGTGCGGTTTTTCACGAAGAGCCACAAATTTTGCACTATGGTAGTGCCGGTACCGGGGATGTTCTCCAACCAGGCATGTGCTTTACCATTGAACCTATGGTTAACGCTGGAAAACGCCAAACCAAGCTGATGCGCGACGGCTGGACAGTACTGACAAAAGATCGCAGTTTAAGTGCCCAGTGGGAACATACGCTGTTAGTCACCGAGTCTGGCGTTGAAGTTCTCACACTACGCAGCGATGAGGACTTTCCACGCGTTATCGAGCATGCGGACGCCTCGTAATGACCGCGTCAGTGGCAGGTATCGAATGGCCCACGCCGCTCGACATTAGTAGTGGCCGCGACTGTTTAGAGCGTTACCAGCGCTGGTCCGCCGAAGCCTTTGTGACCGCCGACATTGAAAGCCTACTGACCGATCGAAGCACATTTATCGACGAGTTGCTGCAGCGCCTATGGCAGCAGCTCGGTTTTGACGCTACTGAACTGGCGCTGGTTGCCGTCGGGGGCTATGGCCGCGGCACACTCCACCCGCACTCGGACATCGATCTGTTATTTCTACATAGCGAACCTTTAGACCAGGCAGCCAAAGCGGCCATCTCCAGCATGGTGCAGATGCTTTGGGACCTGCGGCTTGACGTTGGTCATAGCGTTCGTACGCTCGCCGACTGTGAGCGCGAAGCCGCCGCCGACACCAGTGTTGCAACGAGCTTGCTCGAGCAACGCTTCATCAGCGGCAATGCCGACCTGGAGCAAGGCTTACGCCAGTTAATTCACAATCGCTTCCCATGGACCAGCGATCAGTTCTACCACGCCAAACTCGGTGAACAACGTAACCGCCATCAGCAATTTCATGGCACCTCGTATAACCTCGAACCCAATATTAAAAGCAGCCCCGGCGGCTTGCGAGATATCCAGACCATCGGTTGGATCGCCAAGCGTCACTTTCACACACAAAGTGACGAGAGTCTGGTGCAATACAATTACATTAGTGCAGCCGAATTATTAGAATTGCGCGAGTGTCAGGAGTTTCTTTGGCGTATCCGCTTTGCACTGCATTTAGAAGCCGACAAAAAAGAAGACCGACTGCTGTTCGATCATCAACCGGCAGTCGCTGCGCGCATGGGCTATGAAGGCAAAGGTAAAGCTGCTGTCGAAGCCATGATGAAAGACTATTTTAACGCGGTCGTTGATGTCAGTGAGCTTAACGACATGCTGTTGCAGTTCTTTGCACAAACAATTTTAAGTAGCGCCAAAGATCTTAACAGCTTTACCATTGATGCCAACTTCAAAGTACTTGGCCAGAGCATTGCGGCACAAAGCGATAACGTGTTCGCCGATTCCGAGCATTTATTAGAGCTGTTTTTAGCCATCGCCGAACACCCTGAAATTGGCTATATTCGCGCCCATACGATTCGCTTATTACGCAACGCACGCCGTGAGCTGCAAGCCCCTTTAAGTGATGAGCCCCGCTGCCGCGAGCTGTTTATGCAATTGCTGCGACACCCTCATGGGTGTGGTTTAGCCTTCGAATTGATGCACCGCCATAAAGTTCTTGCCCACTATTTACCCCAGTGGGCACAAATTGTCGGTCAGATGCAGTTTGATTTGTTTCACGCGTACACGGTCGACGAACATACCTTTAGATTGGTTCGTAATCTCTATCGGTACACTACCGACTTAGGCGCAGAAGAGTTTCCGCTATGCGCCAGCATTGTTGAGGAAATGCAGCAACCAGAGTTGCTTTATTTAGCCGGTATTTTCCACGACATCGCCAAGGGTCGTGGTGGTGATCACTCAGAACTTGGCGAGCTTGATGCACAAAACTTTGGCCTACAACATGGGCTAGCAGAGGCAGACACTGACCTCGTTGCTTGGTTGGTACGTCACCATCTTGACATGTCCGTCACAGCCCAGAAACGCGATATCCATGATCCAGAAGTTATCAAAGAGTTTGCCGAGTTAGTCGGTGACCTGCAGCATTTAGACTACCTCTATTGCCTTACGGTGGCTGATATTCGTGCCACTAATAACAGCCTTTGGAACAACTGGAAGGCCACGCTTTTAGAAAATTTGTATATGGCCACCAAGAGCTACCTGCAGCAGCAACAGCCTTCACCGCAACGCGAGATGCGGCAGCGAATTCATGAACACCAAGCCCATGCCATGGCACTCCTTTTAAGTGCCGGCTTCGAGGCGCAGCATGTGCAAGAGTTATGGTCGCGTTTCACCGCTGATTACTTTCTAAGGCATCAGCCGGAACAAATCGCTTGGCATTCCCAATATATTATTGCTGTAAGCGATGACGAGTTACTGCCGTTAATTTTGGTTGGCGATGAAAACCGTCAAGGCACGACTGAACTATTTATTTATCATTTGGAGCACGAGCATCTATTCGCTGAAGTCGCCGCCGTGCTGGAGCATCAAAATTTAAGTATTCATGATGCACAAATTCTTGCCACCCGCGATGGCTTTGTCATGGATACTTTTGTGGTGCTGCAAGACGACGGTGAGCCACTCACCGATGCCCGTCATATTGAGCGACTCAAGCAAGAATTACATGATGTCTTACGCGGTCGACGTGCTGCACCGAGTACGCAACGCCGCTTGCCGCGACGTTTGCGTAGCTTTAATGTCACTACCAAAGTTGAGTTTATGCCTTCGCGCAATGCGCGACGCACTACGTTCGAGCTCACTGCCCTTGACCGGCCTGGGCTAGTGGCGCAAGTGGCGCGTGTATTACAGCAGCTCGACTTAAACATTCTTACGGCTAAAATTTCCACCGTTGGCGAACAAGCCGAAGACTTATTTATTGTCGCTACGGAAGCCAACACGGCCCTAACCGAGGCGCAGTGCACGACCTTACGTGAACGAATTAAAACCATGCTGGATGACGCATAGCCAGCACTCTATTGGCAAAGGAACCGAAATGACAGAGTTACAACAACGCATTGAAGCTGCGTTCGCGCAGCGTGATGAACTTTCCCCCAAGCAGGTACCCGCGCAACTGCGCCAAGACCTAGACCAAGTTATTGGCGCTATCGACAGTGGTCAGTTACGTGTTGCTGAAAAACAAGGCAATGATTGGGTCGTTAATGAATGGCTGAAAAAAGCTGTGTTGTTGTCGTTTCGAATAAATGACAATCACCTGATGAACGGCGGTGAAACACGTTTCTTTGACAAGGTCGACAGTAAGTTTATTGGCTATGACGATGCCCGTTTTCGGGCCGAAGGCATACGGGTTGTGCCACCGGCGATGGTACGTAAAGGCGCCTTTATCGACCGCAATGTGGTGCTCATGCCTTCTTATGTAAATATTGGTGCTTATATAGGTGCAGGAACCATGGTCGACACCTGGGCAACCGTTGGTTCTTGTGCGCAAATCGGTACCAATGTGCACTTGTCGGGCGGTGTCGGCATTGGTGGTGTGTTAGAACCATTACAAGCTACGCCAACGATTATTGAAGATGATTGCTTTATTGGCGCGCGCTCAGAAATTGTCGAAGGTGTTATTGTCGAGCAAGGCGCAGTCATCTCCATGGGCGTTTACATTGGCCAAAGTACGCGCATCTTTGATCGCGAAAGCGGTGAAATTCATTATGGTCGAGTTCCGGCAGGCGCCGTAGTCGTGCCCGGCTCGTTACCAAGCGCTGACGGCAGTCACAGCCTTTATGCTGCGATAATAGTGAAAAAAGTTGACGCGCAAACCCGTGCCAAAGTGGGTATTAACGAATTACTTCGTGCTACCGACCCTTAAAGGCGCGTAACAGCTCTGCTGGGACCGGAAGCTCGATGCGTACGGTCTCATTTTCATGTGGGTGCTGAAACTCAAGGCGGGTCGCGGCCAATAATAACCGGTGACAATCAAAATGCTCTCGGAAAAAACGATTATGTCGCCCATCACCATGATTGGTATCGCCAATAATTGGATGGCGTAAATGCGACATATGACGGCGCAACTGATGCTTCCGACCTGTTTGCGGGTGCAGGTGCATTAACGAGTAGCGTGAGGTTGCATGCTTTTTGCTGACCGCATAAGGAAGTTCGATCTGAGCTAAGCACTCATAGTCGGTTATCGCTGGTTGTGCTTCTTTGTCTTGATCAGCAAGCTTGTCGGCAATTTTATCAAGTTCTTCACGCAGCGGATAATCAAGGCGTCCATCGCCAAGATACCCACGCACAACCGCATGGTAGCTTTTGCCAACTTGCCGCTCGGTAAATGCGGCGGTCATAAGCCGCGCTGTTTCAACGTTTTTTGCGAACAATAAGATACCAGAAGTGGGACGGTCTAACCGGTGCACTGGGTACACGCGCTGGCCAATTTGATCCCGTACCCGCTGTAGCGCGAATTCCGTTGCTTCTTTCGCCAACCAGCTTCGATGAACCAACAGCCCGCTAGGTTTATCAATCGCAATTAAATGTTCGTCTTCAAAAGCGACGGTTAGATCAGACATCTTCCGCCAAAGGATCGGTACCACTTAAAACGATATCAAACTCACGTAAGATACTAATCAACCCTTCATGATTTTCTAAGTCATCACGATAAACATGAGTTGCCATCGGGCTTACCGCAATGTTCTGTGGTAACGGATGCTCGCCATCAATAATATCCCACATGCGCGGCACCATAATGAACTGTAGCCACTGATGAAAATCAAGTTTGTCGATGGCAAACGGTTCGCTACTTTGTAGCTCATGCGGCGCTGGGTACTCACTTTGCCATAATCCCAGGCCATTCAATTCGGTTTCGATTCGCTCGAGCAAACGTGCAGCACGTTGTCGTTGGTCCATTACTACCTCCACGACCATTTAATCGTTATAATGGCGCACATCTTTCAGCAAAATGAAGCGCGATGCAAGTTTAATGAGTCTATCTACGTTAACGCAGTTACTTAATGAAGGCCAAAGCACCTACGTTTGTTATGATCTAGGCCGTTTGGTACAACCTATCAGCAACGACGACTTTGCCGCCATTGAGCAGCAACAGCAACCTTACCCTTACCCGGTGCAAGGCCATGCCTGTTTCGCCATTGTATTTTGGCCAAAGTTAGCAACCACCGAGCAAGATCCCTACCTATGGTTTTTAAAGTTTCCCGTTGATGAGCGCGGTCTACTTGAACAAAGCACCGTGCAGGAATTTATTACGCAAGTGATCACCCTATTGGGGCAACAGGTCACCCATGCGTTAAGTGCTGAGCAAGAGAAACAACTTCAGCAAAGCCCCTACTTATTTACGCCAACGGAAGCCAAGCGCGCCGCGTTACATGCGAAATTAAGTTTGCGTTGGCAGCGATCGCCGTCCATTCACTTTGAACTGGCCCAAACCGCCCTGCAAGAACCTAAGCATTGGCAGCAAGTTGGTGTTCAAGGGCTGCATGATGTCTGTACTCGACTCGAAAGTTTACCTGAGAGTGCACAGGCAATTGCCAACTCTTTTAGCCAATACCCAGCGCCACTTCGTCAAGCGCTCGCTATTGCGCTCGAGCATCAACAGCTTCCAGCTGAACTGAGCGCAACTTTTGCCGCTGACATACAGCAACACAGCGCCAGTGACGCACGCGCAGACTTATTACGCAGCCTTGCCCGACAGCCACTTACTCCGCAACTCGTCGCCGCCATCGAACACGTGTTGGCACAGCCGAGCAGTGACGAAGTCATTATTTGCTGTGCCCGCTTATGGGAGGCTTTCGATCCTCTTGCGCAGCCGTCGGTTTCCCTAGAATTGTTGCTAGACGCTGTGGCAACGCAAGAGCCTGCGGTGTTTGCCGCACTCATCACCGATCTATTGCGGTTGCCTAACCTACGCCCCCATGTTTTAGTGATGTTGCGTCGCGATGACCTATCGCAGCAGTTGCGCCAAGCCTGGCAGACGTTTACCGGAGCAAATTAAGTGGTTTTATTTGACGCTATTTTATTAATCGCCATTGGCTTTGTCGGGCTACTATTCTGGCAGGGACGGCGCCAAGCGGAGTTAGCGCGAGTGCACGCTAAACGCTATTGTGAACAGCATCAATTACAATTTCTCGATATTGCTTGGCAAGGCGGACGCCTGGCCAAGCGCGGGCGCCATATCGGCTGGAAAAGTCACTATCAATTTGCCTTCAGTAGCGATCGTGAGAGTCGCTATGAAGGCGATCTACAGATGCTTAACTTGCGTTTGTTGGCCATCGAAACGCCGGCCTATCGACTGCCCGATTAATGCTTAGAGCCGCCGAGTCGGCGTTGTAAAAATTCGAAGTACATAACCCAGTCGCCCCAAAGTGAATACCATGGATGCTTAAAGGTTGCTGGCTTGTTGTGTTGAAAGAAAAAATGGCCAACCCAGGCAAACCCATACCCGACCACCGGTATCGCAATCAGCCACCACCATTGCTGCGTCAATACCACAGCGGCTAATATCACCAGCACAAGACTGCTACCTATGTAGTGCATGGCACGGCATTGGGGGTTCGAATGCTCGACTAAATAGTACGGATAAAACTCCCGAAAAGAGCTAAATGAACTAGGCATTTCTTTAGCCATGGGCGGCTACCTCCGAGTTAGCCGTGCTTGCCGCTGCTGACGTCTGGCAGAAGTAGAGCTCACCGCTGATCTCACCAATGGCGAGCGAACACACCCGTTGGTAATTATGCTGCAGGAATAGCTGTTTGTGATGAGGCTGAGTAATAAGCACTGCAATACCTTGCGAGCTAGGCTCATCTGCAAGTGCTTGCTCTGCCGCACGCACAAGTACATCGCCCCAACCTTGTTGCTGATAAATCGGGTTCACCGCAATAAAGGCCAGCATATGATAATGTTTTAGCCCCAACTCGTCCGCGATAGCAGCCTGAATTTTTTCTTCCTTGGCAACCAGCTGTTTGGTGCTGACATAACCTGCGGTTAGCAACATTTTTAACCGCCAATGCCAATAGCGCCCAGGGCCAAAGCTTTTACCAGGTTCAGTCAAGCACGCAACACCAAGTAAACTCTGCCCGGAAAACACCCCTATCATTGGTTGTTTGGCTTCCCAAAAGGCGGCCAGTTCTTCGCGAATCGCTGCTCGTAGGCGCTTTTCATAGTCCGCTTTGTCGGCTTGAAAAAGCGCCATCAACAAGGCATCGTCATGATAGGCCTGATACAGCAAAGACGCCGCTAGCTTTAGTTCTTCAGCGACTAAATAACGAATTTCACCGGTCTTTTTCGTGGTCATGCCAACCTCTGTGTTTGTTGCTCCGCTGCACAGATTTGCAACGTTCAATGCATACAAACTAGCCGATTGACGTCTCCTTTTCTACCACTCTTGGGGTACTTTTTGACAAAAACTCAGCGAGCGACGTTGCTAACACCTCATGTTGGGGTTGCCCGACAAATTCCAGCCCTACTTCACCCGTACTGTTGTCTAGTGAGATCAGCAGATCATCTGACTCCTCTGCGAGCCCTAGAAACAACGTTATTGGCTGTTTTAACCTGCGCTTCATCAACACATGCCCTGCTTGATTAGCTAACATTCGTTCAGCATCATCGTCGCCATGCAAGTGCAGAAGCCATAATGGGTGTTGCTGCCAAAACACTGCCAGGTCTGCACTGAACCAACGTGAAAAGTAAGCTTTAAAATCGTCGTGGAAAGGTTCTTCTAGGGCATTCATTAGGTCACTAAAGTCTAACCCTTGCTGTTGCATCACCGGCTGCCACTCAACCCAATCATCTGCGGCTACTGCGCCTTTATAGATGGGCGCCTGCCATGTGTCGTTGGCTTCGGTCATCAAAGGCACTTGAGCTGCTTCATAGGCATCAACGTAGCGGGTTATTAAATCGTCTAAGGCGGTGGTGATCGTCATTCGTCATACTCACGTAAAGGGGGTGGCGTAACCTTCCCACAAGCTAGCATCTTCAAGCCAGCAAATGGTACACTAGGCGACTGGCTGGGGAAGGCTCTGGTCAATTGTTTAAGTGTAACAAGGTAAACCAACGTAATGAAGCAAACTCCTGCAGATCATCCACTTGCCCACCTCGAATTAGGTCAAGCAACCGACTACCCTGAGCATTACGACGCCAATTTATTAAAAGCCGTGCCAAGACAACTCAACCGCACGCCTATAGGTCTTAAGCAAGGTGTCGCTTTACCTTTCCACGGCACAGATTACTGGACTGGCTATGAATTATCGTGGTTACAGCCAAATGGCTTGCCACAGGTGGCGATGGGATATTTCTCAGTGCCCTGCAGTAGTGCTAACTTGATCGAGTCAAAATCATTTAAGCTTTACCTCAACAGCTTTAACGCCAGCCAGTGGCAAAGTTGGCAAGACGTTGAAAAAGCCTTACAACATGACCTTAGTGATTGTGCCGCGGCGCCAGTTAAGGTACAACTAGTAGGGCTTGATGACTCTGAGCATGCCATAGGACACTGGCCGGCCGAGTCGATAGATGATAGTCAGGTGGCCATTGAGCACTATCACTATGCGCCTGAACTATTAAAGCACGACAGTGAACAGCGAGTTACTGAGCAACTAAGCAGTCACCTACTGAAATCGAACTGCTTAATCACCAACCAGCCAGACTGGGGCTCACTCTACATTCACTATCAGGGACGAAAGATTGATCGAGCAGCATTATTGCGCTACATCGTTTCCTTCCGTAACCATAATGAATTCCATGAACAATGCGTTGAACGTATTTTTATGGATCTAACTCAGCGTCTCGACATCGACAAATTAACGGTGTTCGCACGCTATACCAGACGCGGTGGACTAGATATCAATCCATTCCGCTCAAATTTTGAAACGGCTCCGACGATGACACGATTGAGCCGTCAGTAAGAACAAGAAGAAAAGGAAATTGAATGAAAATTACTATTTCTCCACGCGGTAGCATGAGTTTGCTTTCGCAGTTGGAAATTGACCGTTTACAACAATCAAGTGATGAAGAACTTTATCGTTTATTCCGTAATTGCTGCCTTGCCGTACTTAACGCGGGCAGTAAAACAGACAGCAGTGAAGAGATTTTCGATAAATACAAAGACTTTGACGTTAATGTTTTGAAATGTGAGCGTGGCGTACAGCTTGAGTTAATCAACCCGCCAGCAGAAGCCTTTGTCGATGGTAAGCTCATTGTCGGTATGCAAGAGCTCGTCGAAGCCGTGTTACGCGATATTCTGTTTACCGGCGAGCGCTATCACGCGCAAACATTAGATTCTGCGGACACCCACACGCTCACGCATGTGGTATTCGATATTTTGCGTAACGCGCAAGTTGTACAGCCTAACCTTGACCCAAATATTATTGTTTGTTGGGGCGGCCACTCCATTAATGAAACCGAGTACAAGTACACCAAAGAAGTCGGTTACCATCTTGGCCTACGCAGTCTAAATATTTGTACCGGTTGTGGCCCGGGTGCCATGAAAGGGCCCATGAAAGGTGCCACCATCGGCCACGCCAAGCAGCGTATCCCTGATGGTCGTTACTTGGGCTTCACTGAACCCGGTATTATTGCCGCTGAGCCACCTAACCCAATCGTCAACGAATTGGTGATTCTGCCCGATATCGAAAAGCGCCTTGAGGCCTTTGTTCGTTGCGCCCACGGTATTGTGATTTTCCCAGGTGGCGCAGGTACCGCCGAAGAACTGCTGTATATTCTCGGTATTTTAATGCACCCCGCCAACGAACGCCAAGTGTTCCCAATTGTGCTTACGGGCCCTGAGAGTAGTAAGGGATACTTCGACGCCATCGATGATTTTATTGTGGCTACTTTGGGCGAGGAAGCGCGTAAGCTCTACACCATTATTATTGACGATCCGGTAACCGTTGCCCGGCACATGTGCGACAGCACCAATGAAGTCAAAGAATACCGCCGTGCAACAGGTGACTCGTATTGCTTTAACTGGACTCTGCATATTGATGAGCCATTCCAGCGGCCGTTCAGTCCAACCCATGAAAGTGTTGCCTCGCTTAATCTGCATCGCGATCAAGAGCCACAGTTGTTGGCCGCTGATCTGCGTCGCGCGTTCTCAGCAATTGTTGCCGGTAACGTGAAAGACGAAGGCATTCGTGCAATTCGCGCCCATGGTGTGTTCGAAATTCATGGCGAACAAGAGATGATGCGGAAACTCGACGTGTTGTTGAAGGCGTTCGTCGAACAAGGCCGGATGAAACTGCCTGGTTCGGTATATCATCCTTGTTACCGAGTCATTACCGACTAAAAACAGTCGGTCAAACTATGAAATAAGTGCGGATCAAGTGAGGCGCTGATATGTCAAAAATGATGAAAATTATTCTGATTGGGTTTGTCATTTATTTGGCAGCAACAGCGCTGATCTTGGCCATCTACCAGGCTGATCCTGACAATATGAGCTGGCAGGAACGGGAAACCTTTAATTTGAAGCAAATTGGCCGCTTAGACCTGGGCATTCCGAAAGAAGATATCATTCGGTTGTTAGGTTCACCTGATATTAGCGAAGCCAAATCAACTGCGACGGGTGAAGAGGTTTTAGTACTGTTCTATCGCACTCATCATGTTAAGTCTGATGGCATAACCACCCGCGATGAATGTACGCCTTTGTTATTTAAAAACGGCTCCCTCATTGCTTGGGGAGCCGATGCTTATCAAGATTACCAAGACTTTTAAACACCAACTTACGGTGTCTTAGTCAGCTTTAGACACCACGAATATGAACGGTAATTTCCTCTCGGTCGTGGTAAAGCTGCTTTGCTTGCACTTCAAAACGACCACGGCCTTGCTCGGCAAGCGTCTGTTTAATTTTCTCCATGTACTCGGCCACTGCCGCATAACGGCGCTTCATCGGCAATTTTAAGTTAAAAATAGCCTCTTCGCAGTCACCATCAAGAATCCAACCGGTCATTAACTCGCCAACCCGTGCCGGCTTCTCGACCATGTCGCACACCAACCAAGTAACATTTTTCTTTTTCGGTCGGTATTTAAAACCATCTTCCTTGATATGTTTGACCTGCCCAGTATCCATCAAGCTTTCTGCCATCGGACCATTGTCGACGGCTTGCACCATCATACCTCGGCGTACTAACTGATAGGTCCAGCCGCCCGGCGCTGCGCCTAAGTCAACGGCATTCATGCCTGAACTAATACGTGCCTCGCGTTCATGTGCCGGCACAAATACTTGAAAAGCCTCGTCTAATTTTAACGTTGAACGACTCGGTGCATCGCTTGGTGCACGCAAACGTGGTATTCCCATCAACCAAGGCGATTGGTTAAAGCTAAACGAAAAACCAATCACCACATGGCGACTCGATAGAAAGAATGCGTGCAACGTCGGGCGCCGGTCACTTTCCTTGGTGGTCATCCAGCCTGCTTTACGTAAGCCTTGACGCAATGGCACGGTAAATTTACGGCAGAATTTAGATAACTCTTTACCGTCATTGGTATCTGGTGTTTCAACACGTAACTCCCCCGCCGGCTTAATGCCACCAAAGGTTTCTTGTATACCTTCATCGAGCAACGCCAACTGCACCGCAGAAACACGGTCTTCACTGGGTAAATCGTCCACCTCAGCTAGAATCGCAATAAATTGGCGAGTAAATATCAGCTCATTCAAGACTAGTTTTTTCGCTAAATGCTCTGCTTCTTCCGCGGCACAGCGATAGATCACATAACCTTGTTGTGCTTTGGTTTGACAGTAGCCAAAGCTACCATGCACTGCCGTTTTGTCTTGTAGCTCGGCCGCACAGTCACTCTCGAAACCTGGCCGGCAGTAGGCTAATAATCCACTCATGTCTTCTCCAAAATAAACGTACGTACTTTATCAATGGCGTCTTGCCATAAGGCTCTACGCTCGAGTCCGCTACGTTTGGTTGGCTCAAAACTATGATCACCATAGTTAAGCCAGTGTAGTTCAATTGATTCGGGCAATGGGTAGGTCGCAACTTCTGCGGGTTTACCAAAGCCATCACGCTCGCCTTGTATAATGAGATTGGCGGCGCAATGATTCACTAAATCATTGACGCGTAATTTATCGGGTTTGCCTACCGGGTGAAACGGAAAGCCAAGCGCAATCGCTGCAACCGCACCTACATCATCAGCTAACCGAAACGCCACGCGCGATCCTAACGACTTCCCCATCAGCACCAATGGCTTATTATCATCAAACTGTTCGACCACGGTACGCATCGAATGCTCGAGTTGTGGCATTGGGTTAGGAGGGCGTCGTACGCCCGTGTCCATAAACTTCTGCCAATAAGGAAAGTTGAAGCGCACAACTTCAATATCATTCATCGCCAGTCCCAGCGCAATGTATTGCATGAAATCGCTTTGTAGACCTGCGCCAGCTCCGTGGGCAAAAATGACTCGCACCGAACCTTCAGGGTTATCTCGGTGAACCGCCACACGCTGTGAATCATTCATAGGCGTCTTCTTCCTCTTCGACCACCTCTAGTAGCCAATTCCGAAAGGTGGCGATTTTACCTATTTCTGACTGAGAGTCACGACAAACTAGGTAAAATGATTTTTCCCGCGGTAAGGCTTCGGGGAAAATTTGAATCAGATGACCTGCATCCATTTCCGGTTTCACCAGCACATTATTCGCTAAAGCTATGCCTTGGCCGTGAACTGCCGCCTTTAAAGCAAGGTTCGAGTGACTAAAAATGGGGCCATTATCACCTTTGTTTTTATCAATCCCGACCAATTTAAACCAGTCTTTCCAGGCGTTGCGTGTTTCATCGTGCAATAACGTATGGTTCAGAAGATCTTTAGGCTCACGCAATGGTTTTGCGCCGTTCAATAGTAGTGGCGAACAGACAGGTAAAAGATATTCGTTGTGAAGTTTATAGGCCTTTAAGCCCGGCCATTTACCCGCACCGTAATAAATTGCGACGTCTACGTCGTCGGTCAGAGAGCCGTCCACCTCGTCAACCGCGCGAATGCGTACATCAATTTCCGGACAGGCTTCATGGAAGCGGCTTAAGCGGGGTACGAACCATAAAATAGCAAAGCTTGGGGGCAAACTAATGGTTAATGAACCTCGCTCTGAGGCACTCTTGAGGCGCTCGGTCGCCTGCACTAGGTGATCAAAAATTTCTTTTAGTTCAAGGTAGTATGTTTGGCCTTCGGGGGTAAGCAACAACGAACGGTTGCGCCGAATGAAAAGCTTTACCCCCAGAAAATCCTCTAACCCTTTCACTTGGTGACTGACCGCAGCCTGCGTCACAAACAATTCATCCGCAGCGCGCGTGAAACTCAGGTGCCGAGCCGCCGCTTCAAAAGCTTTTAGCGCATTTAATGGGGGTAATTTTCGCATCGTTACTCGTTAAAGTCGGACGCCTCCGTCAATTTCGAGTACACGTCCACTGAAAAAGTCATTTTCAATAATATAGCGCGCACTGTGCGCAATTTCATCTGGTTGTCCCCAACGACGTAAAGGTACCATGCTTAGTGCACGTTCAATCGCCTCTGGTTTCATTTGCGCAGTCATTGGGGTTTCGATGAAGCCCGGCGCGATTGCACCACAACGAATTCCGAAACGGCCTAACTCACGCGCCCAGGTTACAGTCATCGCTACGACGCCCGCTTTCGTAGCAGAGTAGTTAGTCTGCCCCATATTGCCGGCTCTTGCCACGCTAGAAATGTTAATAATAACACCGCCGTTGCCTGCTTTAGCCATATGCGCCGCGGCTTCACGACCACACAAGAAACTCCCCGTTAGGTTTACATCGAGCACCGATTGAAACTGTTGTAGGGGCATTTTTTGGGTGATTTCACCGTCTTTGCACTTGATTAGTAAGCCGTCGCGCAAAATACCAGCGTTATTAACCAAAACATTGATACCACCGAAGTCTGTGTTAATCGCTTCAAACACTTCTTCCACGGCAGCTTCGTCCGTAACGTTTGCCACGTAACCCTGTACTTTCTTAGCACCTTTAGCGCTACAGATTTGCTCGGCTTCGCTTAAGGTTTCTTGGTTCATATCAATCAACGCTAAGGCTGCACCTGCCGCTGCAAAATGCTCTGCCATGGCGCGGCCAAGGCCTTGAGCACCACCAGTAATCACGATCGTACTAGAGGAAATATCCATTGTTTGCTCCTACTTTTTCGTTTGCGGCGTAACATACTTGAAAATACTCGAGAAGTCTTCTCGACCATGCCCCAGTTGCGACCAGCTCCGATAGAGATTCAAGGTTAGTGAACCCATCGGTGTCGCTGCACCGCTGCGCAACGCAGCTTGCTGCGCTAAGCCCAAGTCTTTTGCCATTAGATCAACTAAGAAACCACCTTGATAGTCGTTGCTTGACGGCACCCCTTCCATAACGTCAGGACACGGGTTATACACCTCGAGCGTCCAATTACGGCCCGAGCTTTGCAACATAATTTCCGACAGCACTTTGGCATCAAGGCCATGCGCAATACCCAACTGCAGCGCTTCTGACGTACCTGCCATTAACACCGAAAGCAGCATGTTATTGCAGATTTTCGCCACTTGTCCCGCACCAACATCACCGGCACGAAAAACATTTTTACCCATCGCATTAAGCACGTCGCGCGCTGCATCCACTGCACTTTCGCGACCGCCACAAATAAAGGTCAAGGTACCCGCTTTCGCACCGCCAACGCCGCCAGAAACCGGCGCATCGATAAAGCTGATACCCCGCTCGGCAAGTTCCGCCCCGACTTTTCGTGCGGTCTCGGCACTAATAGTGCTGCAGTCGATGACTAAAGTTTGCTTAGCTAGTTGCGTTTGCAAGCCATCGCTACCTAAGTAAACACCTTCAACATGGTGATCAGCAGGTAACATCGAAATCACAAAATCAGCGCCTTTGGTCACCTCGCCAACATCGCTTGCCACCGCGCAGCCGGCTTCTTGGGCCTGAGCTAAAGCGGCCTCCGAAAGGTCAAACACGGTTACTTGATGTCCGGCTTTCACTAGGTTGGCCGCCATCGGCCCGCCCATGTTACCTAATCCAATAAATCCTACTGTAGCCATAAAATTACCTTTTTATGAGTGCCCTAAATCAGCCAACGGATGCTCGTCTTGCGACCACGGCGAGGTGAAAAAGCCGTCGACGTCTGCAGCTGGAACTTCGGCTACAGAAGCATGTTGCCAATTAGGTTGTTTGTCTTTATCGATCAGTAAAGCACGAATTCCTTCGGCGAAATCGCCACGCGTTGCGCATTTTACTGACAAGGTTAATTCCAAACGGAAGCAGTCCGCCAGTGGCAAATCTTTGCCGAAATGTAGCTGATTCCAGACAATATGAGCTGTCATAGGGCAGCCGTTGGCGAGCGTTTTACTTGCACGGCTCAGCCATTTATCGTCGGTTTCGAGACCTGTAATTGCTGCCGTAACTGCACTGATATCATCACCGGAAGTGAGTTCTTTAATCAGTTCATGGTGCGGTTCAACCTGCCCGGCCGGACGATGTTTGCTGTCGGTTGCGCCAATTTGGGCAAATACATCAGTCACTTTTTGCTGGTTTAAGCTGGCGGTTTCACCCCACTGCAGGTCAAGCAATGCCGACAACACTTGGTCTTTGCTCGAACTGGCAACAAAATGATCTGCTAATTTCAGGAACAATGCATCGCTGGCATTGATCTGTGCGCCTGTTAAACCTAGAAACAATCCGCAGCCTTGAGGCATCTGATTCAAGAAGTGCGTTGCCCCAACATCTGGGTATAAACCGATGGTAATTTCCGGCATCGCCAGCAATGAACGTTCGGTCACCACACGGTGACTCGCGCCAT
The DNA here is from genome assembly GCF_902806985.1 of Pseudidiomarina piscicola. GTDB lineage: Bacteria > Pseudomonadota > Gammaproteobacteria > Enterobacterales > Alteromonadaceae > Pseudidiomarina > Pseudidiomarina piscicola. The sequence goes on along the minus strand of NZ_CADCXY010000001.1, from coordinate 353,478 downwards.
TCATTAAGCCCATTCCGCCGCCCATTACAATGCCATCGCCCCAAAGTACAAAAGGCTTGGGGTAACTTTGAATGGTGTAATCTAAACGGTATTCTTGACTGAAAAAATCAGCGACTTCGTCAACTAGCTCGCCTGGTTGATCGCGCATGGCGTTGTACATAGCGACAATATCGCCCCCAGCACAAAAAGCCTTTTCACCAGCCCCTTCCAACCATACGCAGGCAATATCAGGGTCACCTGCCCAAGCATCAAGCTGCGGTTGGAGTAACTGAATCATCTCCAAGCTCAACGCATTCAACGACTTTTCTGAATTCAAACGGGCGATACCAAGACGTTTACCAGAAGCGGTATGCCGTTCTTCAAACTCAACCACATTTGTCATGATAAATCCTTGTGGGTTACACAGTTAAATAATGGCACGGTCGATATCGGCCAATAAACGACGGCCAATGATCACTCGCATAATTTCATTCGTTCCTTCGAGTATCTGATGCACACGAACGTCACGAACGTGCCGTTCTAGTGGGTACTCTTTGATATAGCCATAGCCGCCGTGCAACTGCAAAGCTTCGTTACAAACTTGGAAACCGACATCAGTGGCAAAGCGTTTCGCCATGGCACAATACGTGGTTTTGTCGGCATCGTTGGTGTCAACTTTAAAGGCAGCCAAGCGAACCATCTGACGTGCTGCAACAAGTTCGGTTGCCATGTCAGCTAGCTTAAATTGAAGCGCCTGAAAGTGCCCCAACTCTTTACCAAACTGAGTGCGCTCCGTCATATAGTTGCGAGTGGTATCGAGCGCTGCTTGTGCAGTACCTACCGAGCAAACGGCAATATTAATACGACCGCCATCAAGTCCCATCATTGCGAACTTAAAGCCTTCGCCTTCGGCACCGAGCAGGTTTTGCGCAGGAATACGAACGTCTTCAAAGGTAACAAGACGAGTTGGTTGCGCGTTCCAACCCATTTTGGCTTCTTTCTTACCGTAACTAATACCTTCAGCATCGGCCGGTACGACAAACGCTGAAATACCTTTAGGCCCGGCTTCGCCGGTGCGCGCCATCACCACCAGCACATCAGTGCTACCGGCTCCTGAGATAAACATTTTTGAGCCATTGAGTACGTACTCGTCGCCGTCTTTCTTAGCGGTTGTACGTAAGCTTGCCGCATCTGAGCCGGCGCCAGGCTCGGTTAGGCAATAAGACCCAAGCTTCTCGCCGGTGACCAGCTCTGGCACCCACTGCTCGATAACTTCTGGTGTCGCAAATGACCCTATCATCCACGAAACCATATTATGGATCGTCATCATCGCTGTGGTGGCCGTGCAGCCCGCCGCCAGTTGCTCAAAAATTAAGGCTGAGTCGAGTCGGCTCATACCGAAACCGCCCGCCTCTTCTGGCGTGTACATACCCATAAAGCCCATTTCACCGGCTTTGCGGAACACTTCAATTGGAAAATGAGCCGTTTCGTCCCATTCTGCCGCATAAGGTGCTAATTCTTTCTCGGCGAAAGCCTTTGCGGTATCCACAAAGGCTTGTTGGTCGTCAGTTAAGTTGAAATCCATAGGGCACCTCGTTACTTCAAGTTGATGGTCATATTAGGACCACTGGCATCGGCGATATCGCTTTCGAACCAACGCGCAGTAACGGTTTTGGTTTCACTGTAGAAACGCACTCCTTGCTTACCATACGCATGCAAGTCACCAAAGAACGAGCCTTTCCAGCCAGTAAAGGAGAAGAACGGTAACGGTACCGGAATTGGAATATTAATACCTACTTGGCCAACTTCTACTTCGTGTTGATACTTGCGTGCAGCTGCGCCACTGGCGGTGAACATCGAGGTTCCGTTGCCAAATGGGTTCGCATTCACCATTGCAATAGCTTCTTCTAATGTATCTGTACTGGTCGCACACAAAACTGGACCAAATATTTCGTTTTTATAAATTTCCATGTCGGTGGTGACATCGCTAAACATGGTTGGTCCAACCCAGTTGCCGTTCGGGAAGCCTTCAACCTCACAGTCGCGACCATCAACCAGCAGCGTTGCGCCTTCGTCTTGACCTTGCTTGATGTAGTTTTCCACACGTTGTTTCGCTTGCGGGCTAATCAACGGACCATAGGCAGCGTTTTCATCGTTCCACGCACCAGGTCGTACTTTTTTCAATTCCGCGGCAATTTCTGGAATCCACTCTTTCGCAGCGCCGACAAAAACAGCAACGGAAATCGCCATGCAACGTTGGCCAGCGGCACCTACCGAGGCGCCAACCAAGTTACTGATCACCTGGCTCTTGTTCGCATCAGGCATAATCACGCAGTGGTTTTTAGCGCCAGCAAAGGCTTGAACGCGTTTCATGTTTTCTGTACCACGGCGATAAATATATTGGCCTACAGGAACCGAACCAACAAATGAGATAGCGCGTATCGCTGGCTCATCAAGAATAAAGTCTACTTGCTCTTTCGCGCCGTGAATTACCTGTAGCACACCCTTAGGCGCCCCCGCCTGTTCAAACAGTTCGACTAAGCGCGTAGGCGTTAATGGATCTTGTTCCGATGGCTTCAAGATAAAGGTGTTACCACAAGCGATTGCCAGCGGGAACATCCATAGTGGAATCATCGCGGGGAAGTTAAACGGGGTGATACCCGCACAGACGCCTAGCGGCTGCGTATAGCTGTAGGTATCAATACGACGCGCGACATTCTCTACTGTCTCACCCATCATCAATGATGGAATATTGGCGGCATGCTCAACCACTTCAATACCACGCCAAACGTCGCCCTTGGCATCATCAAAGGTTTTGCCAGTTTCGCTTGCTAAGATTTCAGCGATTTCTTCTTGGTGCTCTTTCAGCAGCGCTTGATAACGCATCATTACCCGCGCACGCTCAGAAACAGGGGTTTCTTTCCATGTCAAAAACGCTTGCTTCGCGCTTGCAACTGCTGCGTCCATTTCTGCTTGGGTGGCACAAGGAGTTTGTGCAATTACTTCTTGAGTTGCGGGGTTGGTGACATCAATCCATTGTGTTGTCTTTGATTGAACGAACTCACCATCAATATAAAGTGGAACTTGCTTAGTCATAAGAAATACCTCGTTGAACAGACTAATGATTTTTATGGCTCGTATTTAAGCATTGAACCGGAATCTTTAACATTAACGATATTGCCCCTATAATGGACAAAATTGTTATTCGAGACTGTTTTATGAGCCAACCGTCTAATTGGCCTTTACCTGCCGGTAGTTCACGCGTTGTTTTGCCGCTAGAACTGACCGAACACCTGGCCCAACATCCGCTGAGCCGGCACCTTTATCCATTAGCTTATGGACACTACCTAGCCGCTCGTGGGCATGGTGTCGAGCGCCATCAGCACACCGACAATTTGCTTATTTTTTGCCACCGTGGCCGTGGCCATTATCGTGTTGAAAGTGAGTTTGGTAGCCACTCTGGTAGCTTAACCGCGGGTCAGCTATTGCTCCTTCCTGCTGGCTTGGCCCATGCTTACCGAGCCGATTCGAGTAGCCCGTGGAGCATTTACTGGACCCACTTTCGCGGTACCATAGCACCGAGTTGCATGGACATACTTGGTCTCCAACCGCCACACTTTGTATTGACTTTGCAAAACTGGCGTAGCCTACTGCCGAGCGTTACCGACTTATTAAACTTGCAACATCAACGCTGGCAACGCCACCGTGCGGTGCGAGCCGCCACCTTGCTGCAAAACCTAATTGCGCAATTACCTGATCTCGCCAGCCATGCGCAACACCCACAAGACTTCGACCTGCTTGCGCTCGAACGGTTCATGCAAGACAATAGCCATCGTCATTTAGATCTCGCAGACATTGCAGATGTTGCGGGTCTGTCACGATTCCATTTTGCCAAAAAATTTAAAGCGATCACTGGAACCTCACCGATGCGTTATTTCAATGAGCTCAAAATAAAGCTCGCTTGTCAGCAGCTTGATAGCAGTACTGACAGCATCAGAACCATCGCGCAAGGTTTAGGCTTCGATGATCCCTACTATTTCTCACGACTGTTCAAAAAAGTTATGGGCATCGCACCCAGCAGCTATCGTGACAGTCATCAGCAACACATTTAGGAGTTAAGCTATGTGGATACTTTGGGCCGTCACGGCTTTATGGGCAGCAAGTTTTTCACTTATCGGTGAGTTCCTTGCCGGCCAAGTAGATGGCTACATCGCAGTATTTATTCGCATGCTATTGGCTCTCGTGTTGTTTTTACCCCTTTGGCGGCCCAAACGACTCGCCCTGAAAAAACAACTGATACTTGCGGCAATTGGCGCCATTCAAATAGGCATAATGTACCTACTTCTTTATCATGCGTTTTTGTATCTCAGCGTCGCCGAAGTACTGTTATTTACCATTTTCACGCCACTATACGTGACACTCATCGATGATGTTCTGTTTCAACGACGGCATTTACCACGTCGTTGGTGGGCAGCCGCAGCTCTCGCTGTACTCGGCGCCCTCGTCATTCGCTTTAACCCGCTAAGTAGCGATTTCATCACCGGCTTCTTGTTAATTCAGGGGGCTAATTTGTGTTTTGCCGCCGGTCAGGTGTTTTATAAACGCTTGCCATTAGGCAGTGAACGTAACCAGCTGCATGTGTTCGCACTATTCTTCATGGGGGCCACTGTCACCACCGCCATTGCATTGTTTAGTTTTGCTAACTTCTCTATGCAACCGGCGACGTCCTTACAGTGGGGCGTATTGCTTTGGCTTGGGCTGGTAGCATCGGGCGTTGGTTACCTGGCTTGGAACCTTGCCAGTAAGCGCGTTAACACCGCACAACTTGCCACCATGAACAATATGTTAATTCCTGCTGGGCTGTTGGTGAACTTTGCCTTTTGGGGCAGTCAGGTCGACTGGTTACGCTTGGCTATTGGCGCTGCGATCCTTGGCAGCGCCGTATTTCTAGCCTCGACTGGCAAACGATTAAATTAATTCGACGCCAACCGCCACCGCTTCACCGCCACCGATACAAAGCGAGGTCACGCCACGTTTTTTGCCGTGGTGGCGAAGCGCATGTAGTAAGGTCACCAGTAACCGTGCGCCGCTGGCACCAATCGGATGGCCAAGAGCGCAAGCGCCGCCATGCACGTTTACTTTGCTGTGGTCCAAATCCATTTCTTGAATGGCCAACATGGTCACCATCGCAAAGGCTTCGTTGATCTCCCAAAGGTCAACATCGTCTTTCTGCCAATTTAGCTTCTCAAGCAACTTGGTCATTGCACCGATCGGCGCCACGGTAAATTCAGACGGAGCCTGCGAATGGGTGGTATGCCCCATGACTCGCGCTAGCGGCGTTAAGCCACGAGCTTTCGCTTCGCTTTCACGCATTAATACCAATGCCGCAGCGCCATCAGAGATAGAGCTCGAATTGGCCGCTGTAATGGTGCCATCTTTGGCAAACGCTGGACGCAACGACGGGATTTTCTCAGGCATTGCTTTGCCAGGCTGCTCGTCGATGCTTACGGTCACTTCGCCTTTGCGAGTGCTGTATGTGACGTCGGCGATTTCGGCTGCAAAAGAGCCTTCCGCAATAGCTGTTTGGGCACGTCTCAGAGACTCTAAGGCGAAATCGTCCATCGCTTTTCGATCAAGTTTATAATCGTCCGCCGTGCCTTGGGCGTAGGTTCCCATAGCTTTGCCTTCATACGCATCTTCAAGACCATCCAGCATCATGTGATCGTAAATTGCGTCATGTCCCATACGGAAACCAGCGCGGGCCTTTTTCAGCAAGTACGGTGCATTTGTCATACTTTCCATACCGCCGGCGACCACCACATCGGCTGAACCTACGTGAAGCAAGTCATGAGCGAACATCACAGCTTTCAAGCCCGAGCCACAAACTTTGTTGATGGTCGTTGCGCCAGCACTTTGTGGTAGCCCAGCATAGAGCGTTGCTTGTCGAGCCGGCGCTTGACCGATGCCCGCGGGCAACACGTTGCCCATAATAACTTCGTTCACATCGTCGACACTTAATCCACTCTCAGCAACAACGGCTTTAATAGCTGTGGCACCAAGATTAGCTGCATCCACAGCGCTTAAGCTACCTTGAAAACCACCCATCGGCGTGCGCTTGGCAGCAACAATTACAACAGAATCAGACATAAAATCTCCTTAAAATCGGAAAAGCGGCGAACGCATTCCCTCTCTTACCTTTACGTTAACGTCAACTTGATTTAAGCTTAACGCCCTATTGAGCCAAAATGCAAGCAAAATGAACGATACCACCACCTACAGCATTGGCGAATTGGCCCGTGAGTTCGACATTACCACGCGCAGTATTCGCTTTTACGAAGACCAAGGTTTACTTGCCCCCACGAGGCAAGGACAGACCCGACTCTATACCAACAAAGATCGCGTACGTTTAAAGCTGATTCTGCGCGGCAAGCGGCTAGGTTTCTCTTTGGCCGAAACCAAGCGCTTGTTTGATCTTTACGATATGGAAAACAGTAGTGCTCGACAGTTGCATACGGTTTTAGAACTGATTGATGAGAAGCGTGTATCGCTCCATCAACAGCTTGAAGACATTAAAGTATTACTCGTTGAGCTTGGCAATTTAGAAGAACGGTGTCGAGACGAACTCGAACACCTACAGCCAAGTGATACCGCTCAACAAAAAATTATCCAGGAGTAGTTATGATTAGCCAGTTTAGTAGTTTGAACTTTGGGTTAGGCGAAACCGCAAATATGATCCGCGAAACCGTCAATGCCTTCGCCCGTGATGAAATCGCACCACGTGCGGCGGAAATCGACGAAAGCAATGAATTCCCTGCGGATCTCTGGCAAAAGTTTGGTGAGCTTGGTCTACTTGGCATGACCGTACCTGAACAGTACGGTGGATCTGGCCTGGGTTATTTAGAACATGTGATTGCGATGGAAGAAATCAGTCGCGCCTCAGCTTCGGTTGGACTTAGCTACGGCGCACACTCTAACCTTTGTGTGAATCAAATCGCTCGTAATGGCAGTGAAGAACAAAAGCAAAAATACCTACCTAAACTTTGTTCCGGCGAACATGTTGGCGCACTCGCCATGAGTGAGCCGAATGCTGGCTCAGACGTGGTAAGCATGAAGCTACGTGCGGAACGTGACGGCGACCATTATGTTTTAAACGGCAACAAAATGTGGATCACCAATGGTCCTGACGCCAACGTATTAGTGGTTTACGCAAAAACAAATCCGGAAAAAAACTCACGCGGTATTACGGCCTTTATTATCGAAAAAGACTTCGACGGTTTTCGTACCGCACAGAAACTCGATAAGTTAGGTATGCGCGGCTCCAACACCTGTGAGCTCGTTTTTGAAAACTGCAAGGTACCGGCAGAAAATGTGCTAGGTGAAGTTGACGGTGGTGTCGAAGTGCTGATGAGCGGGCTCGATTACGAGCGCGCAGTGCTTGCTGCTGGCCCTATTGGCATTATGCAGGCGAGCTTGGACGTGGTCATACCTTACTTACATGACCGCAAGCAGTTTGGTAAAAGCATTGGCCAATTCCAATTGGTACAAGGCAAGGTTGCCGACATGTACACGCGTACCAATGCAGCTCGCGCCTACGTATACGCAGTTGCTCAGAGTTGTGACCGTGGTGAAACAACACGCAAAGACGCTGCCGGTGCAATTCTTTATGCCGCTGAACTTGCCACGCAGTTGGCGCTTGACGCTATTCAGTTACTAGGTGGTAATGGCTATATCAACGAGTACCCAACGGGCCGCTTATTACGCGATGCTAAACTCTATGAAATCGGTGCCGGTACTTCAGAAATTCGCCGTATGCTGATCGGTCGTGAACTGTTCAGCGAGTCGGCATAAATAGCAGAAGGAGCGTAATTTTGACGGTTCTATCAAGTACAGTTAATAACAAAGACGAAACCTTCCTTGCTAATACCAAAGCGATGCAAGAAGTGGTCGACGAGCTTTATGCCAATGTCGATAAAATTAAGCAAGGTGGTGGTCCCAAATACCAAGAGCGGCATTTATCGCGGGGCAAGCTTCTCGCACGCCAACGTATCGAAAAGTTACTCGATAGTGGTTCACCGTTTCTCGAGATTGGTCAGTTTGCGGCGTGGGAATGCTATGACGATGAAGTTCCCGCTGCAGGTGTCGTTGCCGGCATTGGCCAAGTCGAAGGCGTAGAGTGCATGATAGTGGCCAACGATGCCACGGTGAAAGGCGGAACCTATTACCCGCTGACCGTGAAAAAGCACTTACGCGCACAAGAAATCGCCGAGCGGTGTCACCTACCCTGTATTTATTTAGTTGACTCAGGTGGTGCTTTCCTACCTCGGCAAGACGAAGTTTTCCCTGACCGCGACCATTTCGGGCGTATCTTCTTTAACCAAGCGACCATGTCGAGTAAAGGCATTCCGCAAATTGCTGTGGTTATGGGCTTGTGTACCGCAGGTGGTGCCTATGTTCCAGCAATGGCTGACGAAAGTATCATTGTGAAAGAGCAAGGTACGATTTTCCTTGCTGGCCCGCCTTTGGTAAAAGCTGCTACCGGTGAAGAAGTCAGTGCCGAAGAGCTTGGTGGTGCCGATGTTCATACTCGCGTTTCCGGTGTTGCTGATCACTTTGCCATGAACGACGAACATGCCCTTGCCTTGGCGCGGCGTTCAGTTGCACGCTTAAATTATCAAGCGGCAACGCCTAATCCGCCAGCAGAGGTAAAACCACCTCGCTACGATAGCAGTGAGCTCTATGGCATTGTTGGAACCGACTTGCGCAAACCTTACGATGTTCGTGAAGTGATTGCACGCGTCATCGATGATTCAGATTTCGATGAATTTAAGCAAAACTACGGCAACACCTTAGTCACTGGCTTCGCCAAAATTCATGGCTACCCAGTGGGTATTGTGGCCAACAACGGTATTTTATTTTCCGAGTCGGCGCAAAAAGGTGCGCACTTTATCGAACTGTGCGCGCAACGAAAAATCCCATTAGTTTTCTTACAAAATATTACCGGCTTTATGGTTGGTAAAAAATACGAAGCCGAAGGTATCGCTAAACACGGTGCAAAAATGGTGACCGCGGTTAGCTGCGCACAAGTTCCTAAGTTTACCGTTTTGATTGGCGGTAGTTATGGTGCGGGCAACTATGGCATGTGTGGCCGCGCCTATGACCCAACCATGATGTTTATGTGGCCGAACGCGCGAATTTCAGTCATGGGCGGCGAGCAAGCTGCAGGCGTCATGGCGCAGGTGACAAAAGATAACCTCGCCCGCAAAGGCAAAGAAATGTCGAGCGAAGACGAGCAAAAACTCAAGCAGCCGATTGTTGAGCAATATGAACAACAAGGGCACCCCTACTACGCGTCTGCTCGCTTATGGGACGATGGCATCATCGACCCAGCCCAAACACGCACCGTTTTAGGTTTAAGCCTTGCCGCTGCAAATAATGCACCTATCGCCGACACCAAGTTCGGCGTCTTCCGGATGTAACAGGAGCGCACATGAGTTATCGCTATATTACCCTAGATTTCGACAACCACGTCGCGACGCTCAAGTTGAACCGTCCTGAGGTGCACAACGCATTTGACGATATCATGATCGGCGAGTTACTTGATGCCTTCCAACAGATTGAGCGCCACCCCGCTTGTCGTGTAGTGGTATTGGCATCTAATGGCCGTAACTTCTCAGCCGGTGCAGACCTGAACTGGATGCGCTCAATGGCTGAAAAAAATTATGCTGAAAATATTGCAGACGCCAAACAACTCGCGCAGTTAATGGAGCGCCTAGACAAATTAACTAAACCGACTATCGCTCTGGTGCAAGGCGCTGCATTCGGTGGCGCCGTAGGTTTAGCTGCTTGCTGCGATATTGTTCTGGCCGAAGAACGCACTAGCTTTTGCCTGAGCGAAGTCAAAATCGGTTTAATTCCGGCCGTCATCAGTCCCTACGTGATGCGCGCCATGGGAACACGTCAAGCACGGCGTTATATGCTTAGCGCGGAACGCTTCGGGGCCGACGCAGCGCTAACCATGGGGCTGGTTCATGAGGTTGTCGACAACCTCGATCAAGCCGCGGCAGACGTTGTCGAATTATTGCTTGGCAATAGCCCAGCGGCGGTCACCGCCGCGAAACAGCTTATTGCTGATCTCGATCAACAGCCGATTGATGCAACTAGCCAGCGCCTTACCGTTGAGCGGATTGCCGAAATTCGTGTCTCCGCAGAAGGTCAGGAAGGCTTATCGGCGTTTCTTGAGAAACGTAGCGCAAACTGGAAAAAGGATTCGCAATGATCAACAAACTGCTAATTGCAAACCGTGGCGAAATCGCTTGTCGGATTATTCGTACCGCACGCCAATTAGGTGTTGCCACGGTTGCGGTCTTCTCAGAAGCAGACCGCAATTCGCAACATGTACAAATGGCCGACGAAAGTGTGTTTATTGGCCCAGCCCCAAGCGCCGAAAGCTACCTGGTTATTGAAAAAATTATTGCTGCCGCGCAACGTACGGGCGCTGATGCCATTCACCCCGGTTATGGTTTTCTTTCTGAAAACGAAGCCTTTGCCGATGCTTGTGGCGCCGCGAATATTATTTTTGTAGGCCCACCTACCAGTGCCATCGCCGCAATGGGCTCAAAAAGCGCAGCCAAGTCAATTATGAGCGACGCTGAAGTACCACTCGTTCCAGGCTACCATGGTAACGAGCAAGGCTTCGAGAAACTCGCCGCTGAAGCTGAGAAGATTGGTTACCCGGTGCTGCTGAAAGCCGCATATGGCGGCGGCGGGAAAGGCATGCGCGTGGTTGAGAAAGCGAGCGAATTCAAACAAGCATTTGATTCAGCCAAACGGGAGGCTCAAGCCTCGTTTGGTAATGATAAAATGCTCATCGAAAAGTTTATTACCCGCCCTCGTCACGTAGAAATTCAAGTTTTTTGTGACCAGCATGGAAATGCGGTTTACTTAGCTGAGCGAGACTGCTCGGTGCAACGACGCCACCAAAAGGTGATCGAAGAAGCACCTGCGCCAGCACTCAGTGAGCGTACCCGCGAAGCTATGGGTAAAGCAGCCATTCGAGCGGCTCAGGCCATCGATTATGTTGGTGCCGGCACCGTCGAGTTTCTGCTTGATACCGATAACAGCTTCTACTTTATGGAAATGAACACCCGACTCCAGGTCGAGCACCCCGTCACCGAAATGGTTACCGGCCAAGACCTTGTCGCTTGGCAATTAATCGTTGCCAGCGGTCAGGAACTGCCATTAAGCCAAGATCAGATCGAGCTCTCAGGCCATGCCTTTGAAGCGCGTATCTATGCCGAAGACCCGGCCAACGACTTTCTGCCAAGTACCGGTGTGTTGCACCACTTAAAAACACCTGAAACGTCAAATGTGGTGCGCATTGACAGCGGTGTCGTAGAAGGTGATGAAGTGAGTGCTTTCTATGACCCCATGATCGCTAAGTTGGTGGTATGGGGCGAGAATCGCACAATTGCTTTACGCCGTTTGATTCGTGCCCTAGATGATTATCGCATTGCCGGTGTGCGCACAAATATCGACTTTTTACGCAGCATAGCTCGCCACCCGCATTTTCAACGTGCTGAACTTACCACTCGCTTTATTGAGCAACACCACGATGCGTTATTTATTACGCCCACAGATACCGACGTTGAAACCCATGCCGTATTAGCTGCGTTGGCCGAAAACTTATACGAACAACAACACGCAAGTGGAAATGTTTGGCAACAAGCACGCGGCTTTCGTATGAACCAAAATAGCCAGTTCAACCTTGAACTAACCCACGGTGAAAACGATATTAGCGTTAAGTTAGAACAGCGTAATGGTGCGTGGTACAGCAATTTCGACGACTCTGCATGGTTAGCATCGCTCGACGGTGATCAACTACGCGTAAGTCGCGACGGTCACCAATTTAGCCTTTATGTGATGCCAACGGAACATGATATTACCGTATTCTCTGAGCACCACAGTAGCCGTTTCGCACGTCAATTGGTCGCTGATACTCTGGATCAAAGTGCCGGCGAAGGTTCGATGACCGCGCCAATGAACGGCACTATTGTCGAAGTACTGGTGACGCAAGACGACGTGGTTGAAGCCGATCAAGCGCTGGTGATTATGGAAGCAATGAAAATGGAGTACACGATTCGCGCTGCCTATGCCGGGACCGTCGATTCGGTGTACTTTGCCGCTGGCGACCTTGTCAGTGATGGCGCTGAATTATTAAGTATTCGCGCAGCCGAGGAGTAAGCATGAGCAACTCACAGGTAAAAATTGTCGAGGTAGGCCCACGCGATGGTCTGCAAAATGAACAGTCCGTGCCCCTTAAAGCCAAGGTTCAATTGGTGAACGCGCTTGCTGCGGCAGGCGTAACTTACATTGAAACAGGGTCTTTCGTGAGCCCCAAATGGGTGCCACAAATGGCTGATAGCGCTGAAGTCTTCGCCGCTATCGAGCGTAACGCTGGCGTAACTTATGCGGCCTTGACGCCAAACCTAAAAGGTTTTGAAGCAGCCATGGCAGCCACAGCCGACGAGGTTGCGATTTTTGGTTCGGCTTCGGAAGGCTTTAGCCAAAAGAATATCAACTGCTCAATTGCAGAAAGTTTGGCTCGCTTTGAACCCGTAATTGAAGCGGCACGAAAAGCGAATATCAAGGTTCGTGGCTATGTAAGCTGTGTCTTGGGTTGCCCTTATGATGGCGAGATAGCACCAGAACAGGTGGCGTGGGTCGCAGAAAAGCTCTACACCATGGGTTGCTACGAGATTTCTCTTGGCGACACCATTGGCGTTGGTACGCCCCTAAAAGCACAACAGATGCTTGCAGCGGTGGCAGAAAAAGTACCGATGGAGCAATTAGCCCTGCATTTTCACAATACCTATGGACAAGCTTTAGCGAATATTGCCAGTTGTCTGCCTTTAGGTGTGCGCACCATTGACACAGCTGTGGCTGGCTTAGGTGGTTGCCCTTACGCCAAGGGGGCCAGCGGTAATATCGCCACCGAAGACGTCGTCTATATGCTTCATGGCATGGGCTATGATACCGGAATCGATCTCACCCGACTCATCTCCGCGGGGCAAACCATCTGTCAAGATTTAGGCCAGCAGCCGCGTTCGAATGTCGCCCAGGCTGAAATCGCTAAACACGCAACTGATTAACCTAACGGGAGCCCAAAAATGACGACAAAAATGATGTGGCAACCATCTGCAGCGACAATCGCTGATGCCCGTATCACTGATTTTCGGCAACGGGTAAACCAAGAGTTTGGTTTAGGCCTCACCGACTACTCTGAATTGCATCAATGGTCTATCGAGCAAAGTGCCGATTTTTGGCGCTACCTGTGGGACTATTGCGAGGTAATTGGCACGCCCGGAGAAACCACGGTGAACGGCGCAGACCAAATGCCCGGCGCGCAATGGTTTCCGGCAGCGCAATTAAACTTTGCCGAAAATTTATTACGTTTTAATGATGAGCGCATCGCCATCGTTTTTCGTGGCGAAGACGGTAGCCGTCAAGCCCTAAGTTATCGCGAATTACACCGTCAGGTTGCCGCCGTTGCTTATCAGTTAAAGCAACGTGGTGTGAGTAAAGGCGACCGCGTTGCCGCGATGATGCCAAATTGCAGTGAAACCATTATTGCAATGTTAGCAACCACCAGTTTAGGTGCCATTTGGTCGTCATGCTCTCCAGACTTCGGTGTGCAAGGAGTACTTGATCGCTTTGGTCAAATCGAACCTAAGGTGTTCATCACCGTAGACGGCTATTTCTATAACGGTAAATGCCTTGATATCAGCGAGAAGACAGCTGCAATACGGGCTCAACTTACCACCGTCGAAACCTATCTCATGGTTGAGTTTGCGAAGGCACCACAAGCACAAACCCAAGACCACATAAGCTGGCACGATTGGGTCGCCGAGCACGCACCAAGTGCGCCGTTAGAGTTCGAGCCAATGGCTTTTAACGACCCGCTCTATATTATGTTTAGTTCAGGAACAACCGGCGTACCCAAATGTATCGTACACGGTGTCGGGGGAACGCTTTTACAGCATCTAAAAGAACATGCTCTGCACACCGACTTAAAGCGCGACGACGTGTTCTTCTACTTCACCACCTGTGGCTGGATGATGTGGAACTGGTTAGTTTCTGGGCTGGCACAAGGAGCCACGTTGGTATTGTTTGACGGCTCACCTTTCTACCCAGCCCCGCAAATATTGTGGGACATCGTTGATCAAGAGCAGATCAGCGTATTTGGTACCAGTGCAAAATACTTGTCGGCATTAGAAAAAGCTGAATGTCAGCCGCGGCAAAGCCATCAATTGAGCGCTTTACGCAGCATATTAACAACTGGATCGGTATTGGCCCCTGAGAGCTTTGACTATGTGTACCGTGATATCAAAGCTGACGTCTGCTTGTCTTCAATTTCCGGAGGCACCGACATTGTCTCGTGCTTTGCCTTAGGCTGCCCTATTCTGCCGGTTTATCGCGGTGAGTTACAATGTCGGGGGCTTGGGCTTGATGTTCAAGTGTATAACGACAACGGTCATCCGGTGCAAAATCAGAAAGGCGAACTGGTATGCCGCAACAGCTTTCCATGTATGCCCATCGGCTTCTGGAATGACGCTGACGGTGAGCGTTATTTCAATGCCTACTTTGCCCGTTTCAGCAACACCTGGGCGCACGGCGACTATGCCGAGCTCACGGAACATGATGGCGTGATAATCTATGGTCGCTCTGATGCGGTGTTAAATCCGGGCGGCGTACGCATCGGAACTGCAGAAATCTATCGACAAGTCGAAAAGGTTGACGCGGTACTCGAAAGTATTGCGGTTGGCCAACAATGGCAAGACGACGAGCGTGTTGTATTGTTCGTTCGGTTGCGAGAAGGCGTTACACTTGATGACGACTTAATTCAAACCATACGTAAAACCATTCGAGCCAACGCAACACCGCGGCACGTGCCAGCGGTGATTGCCCAAGTCAATGACATTCCGCGAACCATTAGCGGCAAAATCGTTGAGCTGGCCGTGCGCCAAGTAATTCATGGTGAAACGGTTAAAAATACCGACGCCCTAGCAAACCCTGAAGCATTGGCTGAATTTGCTGATCGAGAAGAGCTCAAGTAGTGATGAACGGACGATGGCGGTTAGTGCAAAAACTTAGCATTATTGCCCTAGCGGGCATCGTCCTGACAGTGCTCTTTGGGCAAATTGTTTTACATTCTGAACGGCAAGCCATTAATGAGCGTCTAAGCGAAGACACACGGCAACTCGAATACCAGTTTCGCCAAGTGCTGCGCAACTACGCATTTGCGACAGAATGGACCGCACGTGATCTCAGCCGTAGTGGCCAACAGGCACTAAATCTGTTGGCTGACGAGGCGATGGCTCTATTTCTCTACTATCCCTCGCTGCAACGCATTCTTGTGCTCGATGAGTATTATGAAACCAATTTCGAACGTGCTGCGCGGCAAGCCCCGCCGCTCACTCAAGCGCAATTCAGCAACACCCCCATTGCAGCAAAGCTTAAGGCTAATACGGACTTCCCCCACGCACAGAGTGCGCTCGCCGGAGCGTTCTCCGAGACCCCAGAAGATATTGTCTTAGCTATTAGTTTCGACGGCCATCAAGGCCCGCAGTACTTGGTGTTAGTGGTTGACATTAAACGCCTTTTTGACAGCTTTATTCGTAATGAAATTAACGAAGGCTATCAAGTTGAAGTAAGCCTTGATGGCGCCCCTGTCTATCGCTTTGCCGGAAGTGATGAATTACGTGACGCATGGTCCATTCAACGGCCGCTTGAGTTCTCGTCGAATCAATGGCGAATGGATCTTTGGCCAACATCAGAAAAGCTAACTGACATGCACTCAGCGAGTTTTGCAGTTGTCGTTTCCGTGGGAAGTCTTTTGACCCTAGGTGGCTTGCTTTTAGGCTGGCGTTCACAACAACTGCAACAGCGCCTAAACTCAAGCCAGCAGCTTATCCAACAGGCCACAAAGCAGTTAAAAATAATGCATTCAGCGGAAGACCGATTACTGTTTTTGTCGAATAACGATGCCTTGACCGAACTTCCTAATCGTAACGGCTTGCAGCATTACCTCGAAGTTAAAATGGAAACCGCTCGCCAACAAACGAGTGACTTTACGATTTTTGTCACCTGCATTGACGCTTTTGATGAACTCAACCATGCACTTGGCCACCCGATGGGCGATGAGATCATTAAAAGACTCTCACTACGAATTCAAAAAGCATTACCTGCCGGCGCGTTTATTGCGCGGGTCAGTACTGATTGTTTCGTGGTTATCGCGGCAAAAAGCGATGCCCAAACAACCTATGCCTTGGCTGAAAGTATTCGGCATAGCATCACCCCGCAACTCTTTATTGAGCAGCACGAAATTTACTGCTCTGTATCCATCGGTATCGCTTACGCAGAAGAGTCAGGTTACGACGTCGAGACCCTACTCTATAATGGCGACTGTGCGGTATATCGTGCGAAGCAACAAGGCTATTTCGGTATTGAGTTCTATCAGCCTGAGCACCTTCATCAGCGTCGATCTCGTAACCAACGCATTCAACAACTTAGAGAAGCTTTAGAAACCGATCAAATAGGCTTGCACTATCAGCCTATCGTTCATTTACGCGAAGCCAGAACAGTTGCCGTAGAAGGCCTACTTCGCTGGCGTACACCCTCAGGTGAATCGGTTGAGCCCAAAGAGTTTCTTGAATTGATGGAGCAAACAGGATTAATTTTTTCGCTCACTGAGTTTATTATTAAAAGCTCGTTCTTACAGTTAGCCAACTGGCAAAGTGACTATGATAAAAACTTAAAACTTTGTTTAAATTTGTCACTTAGACAGTTGACTATGCCTGAGCTACCAGAATTAATTCGTCACTATCAAAAGCGTTTTCAATTGTCGGCGGAGCAGATTCAATTAGAATTTAACGAAGACGTATACTTGCAGCTTTGTAAAAGCCACAAATTGACCGTCGAGCAATTGAAAAAGCTTGGTATGCAAATTTGTATTACTATCACTGGTGTGAGTAATTGCTTGTTAGAAGCCATTCGCTACTGTCGCCCTCATGTGTTAAAAATTGCACCAGAGCTTATCGCTGAAATACCGCATGAAGCGATTACGACAGAATTAGTTGAAAGCATAATAAAAATTGCGCAAAACTTGCGCCTACAAGTTATTGCCGTCGCTGTTGAGGAACAACAACAAGCTGATTTTCTATTACAGCGTAATTGTGTGTTGGTGCAAGGACATTATTTGGCACGACCACAATCCGCACAAGATTTGGCCCCTCTTTTACAGCAGCCAATTAAGCTGAATCAGTGAGGTCCGCAAGTGTTTAAACAGGAGTCCAATATGCAACGCGAAAGTATGGAATTTGATGTCGTCATTGTCGGCGCAGGCCCAGCAGGGTTAGCAACCGCATGTCGTTTAGCACAGCAAGCTCAAGAACAAGAGCAGGAACTGATGATCTGCGTGGTGGAAAAAGGCTCCGAAGTGGGGGCGCATATTCTCTCTGGCGCCGTGTTCGAAACCCGCGCGTTAGACGAGCTATTCCCAGATTGGAAAGAGCGTGGCGCGCCGTTGAAAACTGCGGTCAAAGAAGACCATATTTTTTACTTCAACAACGCCGAGTCGAGCCGTCGTCTGCCAAACTTTATGGTGCCTAAGACGTTCCATAACCACGGCAATTATATCACCAGTATGGGTAATGTTTGTCGCTGGCTCGCTGAGCAAGCCGAGAGTATGGGCGTTGAAATATTTCCGGGCTTTCCAGCAGCCGATGTAATTATTGAAGACAACAAAGTGGCTGGCATTATTACCGGTGATATGGGTATCTCCGCCGACGGCGAAAAGAAAGACAGTTATGAGCCAGGTATGGAGCTACGTGCCAAATATACCGTTTTCGCTGAGGGTTGTCGGGGTCATCTTGGTAAGCGCTTACAAGAACAGTTTAAACTAGCCGATGACAGCTCACCGCAGCATTATGCGATTGGTTTTAAAGAAATTTGGGATGTGCCAGCAGAGCAACACCAAGAAGGCCTTGTGGTGCACAGCACCGGCTGGCCGTTGACGAAAGACGCAAGTGGTGGTGGGTATCTGTATCACGCCGAAGATGGCCAAGTTTACGTTGGCCTGATTGTGGATCTTAACTATGGTAACCCCTACCTGAATCCGTTCCAAGAGTTTCAGCGCTTCAAAACACACCCTGAAATCGCCAAAGTTCTTAAGCAAGGTAAGCGCGTTACCTATGGTGCACGAGCCATCACTAAAGGCGGTTTTTACTCGTTACCTAAAATGACCATGCCAGGCGGCGTATTGGTAGGTTGTAATGCAGGCACCTTGAATTTTGCCAAAATCAAGGGTAACCACACAGCTATGAAATCAGGCATGCTGGCCGCAGAATCGTTATTCGAAGCGATTAGTGCCGGCGAGTCGCAAACCGAACTTACGCAGTTTATCGATCGTTACAAGAACTCATGGCTCTATGACGAGCTATACCGTTCACGTAATTTTGGCCCAGCAGTGCATAAATTTGGTACTTGGTTCGGCGGCGCCTATAACACGCTCGATCAAAACTGGTTTGGCGGCAAATTACCCTTCACCATTAAAGATGAAAATGCGGACTTTAGCTGCACCGGTAAGGCATCAAGCTACCAGCCTATTGATTACCCGAAACCGGATAATCAATTAACGTTTGATCGCTTATCGTCAGTGTATTTATCAAATACCAATCACGCCGAAGATCAACCTTGTCACTTACAATTAAAAGACCAAGAAATTCCGCTTACGGTAAATCTTCCTGAGTTCGCTGAACCTGCTCAACGTTACTGCCCTGCCGGAGTTTATGAGGTGGTTGAAGAAGAAGGCCAAGCCGTATTTAAGATCAATGCACAAAACTGCATTCATTGTAAAACTTGCGATATTAAAGACCCTAGCCAAAATATTACCTGGGTAACACCTGAAGGGACAGGTGGACCTAATTATCCGAATATGTAAGTGATAGCGGACGGAAAAATAAGCTTGCCGTCCGCTTTTTATTTTTATTTAATAAACACCCCTTTCATAAATAATTGGAATTCATCAATGAGTGACTTTTTAGATATTCTGACGCACGGACGCCGTCTCAAAGCTGCGGTAAAGGAATTATCTATAAATGAATTAGAAATAGTTCAACGTAAATTAACAAAAGTCATTGACGACCGTCGCGAAGAGGAAGCGGAACTTAAGCAACAGGAAGCCGAAAAACAAAAAAAGATCCAAGAATTAAGAAAAGCAATGGATGATGCGGGTATTGGCGTCAATGACCTTGTCGATGGGCCGTTACCTAACACGAAAAAGCAACGTAAACGTGCACCTAAACCGCCTAAGTACGCAATTATTGGCGCTAACGGTCAACGCATCACGTGGACTGGCCAAGGTCGTATGCCTAATGCATTAAAAGAGGCCCTTGCCCAAGGCGATAAATTAGAAAAATATTTAATTTAATTGTTTAACGACCAAACGCTCACTCTATTGTCAGCGTTTGGTCGTTTTGTTTCTTTTATTCTTTTATTTCAATTCGGATTTCGCCGATCCCGACATCCATATTTAATCGTGCTCGACCTTGACCCTTCGCTTCACCCGAGGCACTGATAAAGTAACGCTCATTGCTGCTGGAGTCTCCCCCAGAAATTTTGACATCACCGATGCCTACATCTGTTTTCACATCTGCGATATCGCCTACAATTTCAAGCTCAATGGCACCGACGCCAAGCTCGACATCCATATCTGCGGCATCCAGACGACCACTAATTTCGCCAACGCCTAGTTCGAGGTCGATAGCAGCAATTTGTGGTAACCGAATCAACCAGTCAAGTTGAATATTATCTTGCTCTGGCACACGAAGATCTAAGCGATTGCCTGTTTGCTTGGCAACCAGCTCAACCTGTTCGATGTTTGCGTCGTCAAAGAAAGACACATCACTTTCTGAAATTTGTAATTCGACCTCTAAAGTTGAGCCTTCATGACGTTCAAAGGTTACAGTACCAACGCCGGACTCAATGCTTAACTCGGTCGCGCTGGTTACGTTGTAGGTCGCATCGATGGTCCGCTCATGGGCATTCGCGGTCGTTGCAAAGGGTAAACTTAAGCCCGTTACTGAGGCTATTAAAAAAAGCGCCGAAAACCAAACTGTTTGCTGCCGTGTCATCTTCTTTCTCCTGCGGATAATTTACTGATGCGATTTAACTATGCAGGTTACGTGCCAAAAATACATAATGTATAACTATCAACAGCTTACTTAACATCTTCAACGGTAGCGTAAAGCTCTCATTCGCTAAAACCACAATTTTATGTTGAAATTCACTAATAATTCCTAATGATGACATTCCATGATCTATTCCATCGAGCCCATTGGGGAGATCCGTTCCCCCTACTCCGAAAAGTTTGCCGTGCCCCGACAACCCGGCCTCGTCACTGCAGCGAAAGCCACGGTCGTGCTTGATGGCAGCTATGCCGGCTCTGAAACTACCCGCGGCCTTGCTCAGTTTAGTCATATTTGGGTGTTGTTCTTATTCCATCACAACCTGGAACAAGGCTGGCAGCCACTGGTACGGCCGCCTCGCCTCGGTGGTAACCAGAAACTCGGTGTGTTTGCCACACGTTCCACTTTTCGTCCTAATGGCATTGGCATGTCCGTGGTCAAACTGCTTGATATCGAGCAGCAGGCCGAACAGACCTTGTTGCATGTTGAAGGCGGTGATTGGGTCAATGGCACGCCCGTCGTCGACATCAAACCCTACGTTCCCTACGCCGATGCGATTCCTGAGGCACAGGCTGGCTTTGCACAGGAACCGCCGGCAGCGGCCATGCCCGTCATTTTCACGTCCGCAGCGCGACAAAGCTTACAGCAACTCGCCGCAACTTATCCGCAACTTGAGTTACTTATCACCCAGGTTTTGCAAGGTGATCCCCGCCCCGCGTATCAACAGCTAAAACCATCAAATAAACTCTATGGCG
Source organism: Pseudidiomarina piscicola (assembly GCF_902806985.1). Taxonomy (GTDB): domain Bacteria; phylum Pseudomonadota; class Gammaproteobacteria; order Enterobacterales; family Alteromonadaceae; genus Pseudidiomarina; species Pseudidiomarina piscicola. Next base: position 332,501 of record NZ_CADCXY010000001.1, on the reverse strand, counting down.
TGCGACTTTATGATCTCAACGTGCAATGGCGCGTCGAAAATAACCAAAATCATGTGATAAACATCAGTAAAGCCTTTTGACTAGCTGCTGCTACTGATAGAATTTGATCCATATCTAATTATTCGTACAAGGACTATCGGAAATCATGCGTACCAGTCACTATCTTTTAGGTACTTTAAAAGAAACGCCAGCTGATGCAGAAGTCATCAGCCATCAACTTATGCTGCGCGCCGGCATGATCCGAAAAGTAGCTGCTGGACTCTATACTTGGACACCAAGCGGTCTGCGTGTGCTGCGTAAAGTTGAAGCAGTGGTTCGCGAAGAGATGGAAAATACCGGTGCATTAGAGATCCTGATGCCTATGGTCCAACCTGCCGACTTATGGGAAGAATCCGGACGCTGGGAAGACTATGGTCCTGAATTGTTGCGTCTGCACGATCGCAACCAACGTGATTTCGTCTTAGGCCCGACTCATGAAGAGGTTATTTCTGAGCTGGTACGTAAAGAAATAAACAGTTATAAGCAGTTGCCGCTGAACTTGTTTCAAATCCAAACCAAATTCCGTGATGAAATTCGGCCACGCTTTGGCGTGATGCGCTCGCGCGAATTCATCATGAAGGATGCGTACTCGTTTCACCTCGATCAGAATAGTCTGCAAGCGACTTACGAAGCCATGCATGGGGCGTATTGCCGCATATTCGAGCGCTTAGGGCTGGACTTCCGCCCGGTTATCGCAGATACCGGCTCAATTGGTGGCAGTACCTCACACGAGTTTCATGTGTTGGCCGCGTCTGGTGAAGACGACATCGCCTTTTCTGATAGTTCAGATTACGCAGCTAACGTGGAGCTGGCCGAAGCTGTCGCACCGGCTCAGGAGCGCCCTGCGCCCACCGCGACCATGGAAAAAGTCGCAACGCCAAATGCTAAAACCATCGATGCCTTAGTTGAGCAGTTTAAATTACCGATCACGCAAACGGTAAAAACTCTCATCGTTCACGGCAGCGAAGAAGGCAAGCTGGTTGCTTTAATGGTCCGCGGCGATCACAGCTTAAACGACATTAAAGCCGCTAAGCTGGAGCAAGTCGCCAGTCCTATAGTGTTTGCGAGCGAAGAAGAGATTCGCCAGGCTATCGGCGCTGGCCCAGGCTCACTTGGTCCCGTAGACCTACCCATGGACCTGATTGTCGACCGCAGCGTTGCGGTCATGGCTGATTTCAGCGCGGGAGCCAACGAAGACGGCTATCATTTTTTCAATATCAACTGGGAACGTGACGTCGCGCTGCCACAGGTTGCGGACCTGCGTAATGTTGTTGAAGGCGATCCTAGCCCATGCGGCAAGGGTACCTTGCAAATTAAACGCGGTATCGAAGTCGGCCACATCTTCCAGCTCGGTAAGAAATACTCAGATGCCATGAAAGTTGGCGTGCTCACCGAAACTGGCAAACATGAAACCCTGATGATGGGCTGTTATGGCATTGGTGTATCGCGCATCGTCGCAGCTGCTATCGAACAAAACCACGATAAATACGGCATTACTTGGCCAGAAGCTCTCGCGCCATTCCAGGTCGCCATTGTACCTATGAACATGCATAAATCGGTACGCGTTCAGGAAACCGCAGAACAACTTTACGCTGAGCTTAAAGCAGCTGGTATCGATGTTCTGTTCGACGATCGCAAAGAACGCCCTGGCGTTATGTTTGCCGACATGGAGTTGATCGGCATCCCCCATCAAATCGTTATCGGCGAACGTAACCTCGACGAGCAAGCCGTCGAATACAAAAACCGCCGTAGTGGTGAGAAAACCAAAGTCGCAATTACCGAAGCGTTGCAGACCGTCCAAAAGGCTTTGCACGACCGTAAATAATACGCAAGCAACCGCCGCGCGTTCAAAGGCCAAGCCCTTGTTTCGCGTGAGGTCATCTGATTCTGCCGAAACGCGTTCGCGGGACAGGTCCCCCACTGGTTGTTTTTAAGTAGTGTCAACTATCCTGCCAGAGGGGGGGGGGTGCCACAGCGTCAGCCAGTTCGCTGTATCGTAGCCACGCACAATGCCGTTGGCGTAGTAACTGGCATTGGTGGCATAACTCCCCGCTTGCGTTGGCTCGCCATACGCGTTCGGGGCATAGCCCACGACACGGCCCGACGGATAAATAGTCGACACCCGGTGTCCTGCGGTATTGTAGCCATAGTCGGTCAGAAACTGCAGACCATCAATGCTCAGTTGCTCACTCTCTAGCAAGCCCAAGGTGTTATACCCATAGGACCACACCGCATTGCCGGCAGTGAGTTGTGTCAATTGCCCTTGTGCATCAAAGGTGTAATGGCGCGTCGGTGTGGCATCTGGGAAGCTTTGCTGGCGGACATTTCCAACGTTGTCGTAACTAAAGCGAGTTTTATGCGTCGAATAGACACTGCTTGCATCACAAGTTGCATTATTACCGTTTGCCCCTGAAGCCTGCCACAACACATCGACCACAGCATTGTAATAATAAGCGGTATTAACACTAGAGTACTACGCTTTGGAGCAAAATATCATCCTTACAGGCGGCTTCTAATTGTGTAATGGTGCAGCTTCTAAAACTTTTAATAAACTCGGTTATCAATCTTTTATCACCAGAGAATATTGAAATGTTAATGTCAACGGACGGAACTCTCTTGTCCATTGACTCAATCAAAATTCGATGATGTTGGTTATCAATTTTCAACGCTGAAACTAAGTAACCATTAACAGTTTCTTTTGAAAAATAAGCTCCTGCATAATCAAAAGAAGCAGGGTGATACCCCGAGTAAATATTGATTTTATCTCGGCTACTGAGTTTTATTTCGTAAATGCTAAAGTCCACTTGAGAAGTATATTTGTACTCGTCGCCCGACTTCATTCCAAAGCAAGCTGTCCCGATAAAGACATTACAATAAGAAGAAAACTTATTACTCGCAGAAGCAGAGGCAGTCATCAAAATCAAAATTAACGCAAAAAGACTTTTCATAACTTCATTTCTACTCCTTTTCCAAGTTCACATCACTCTTTATAGCTTCTTTGTGGTCAGCTTTCCTGCCCTGCCAGCGGCTCAACGTAATGCAAGTGCATGTCCCACGGGAAGTGGATCCAGGTTTCCTGCTCAAGATCGGCAACGTAATCATCGACTAAATCCATACCGGCCGGTTTTGCATAGACGGTAATGAATTTCGCTTTGGGTAAGCGTTGACGCAAAAACTTCAGGGTATTGCCGGTATCGACCAAGTCATCGATGACTAGGAAACCTTCACCGTCTTCGGTGCAGCTGACGTCTTTTAACAGGGTCACGCTGTCGCGCTGACTGTCATGATCGTACGAGCTTACACAAACACTTTCGACCACCCGCAGGTTCAGTTCCCGTGCGACGATTGCCGCAGGTACCAAGCCTCCGCGACTGACTCCGATAACACCCCGCCACTGCTCAGCGGGCAATTGCCGACGCGCGAGTTCTTTCGTCGCCCGATGCAGTTCTTCCCAAGATACGAAAAATTCGCGATTTTCATGCCATCCCATGATCAATTACCCCAACCAGATAAATTTTGCGATGAATAATGCAGCCAGTATAGCGACACTCCAGTTTAGTTCGTGGTAACGCCCCCCCAGGGCTTTCACCACCACATAACTGATAAAGCCTAACGCGATACCGTCAGCAATTGAATACGTCAAAGGTGTCATTAACAATACCACCGCAACAGGTGCGGCCTCGGTGACATCGTCCCAGTCTACCGAACGTAACGTAAATAACATTAACACCGATACATAAATAATTGCGCCAGCCGTAGCATAGGCTGGCACCATGCCCGCAAGTGGGGCGAAAAAGATAGCTAAGATGAACAACACGCCGACGATAACAGCGGTGAGTCCGGTTTTACCACCTGAGGCGACACCCGATGCTGATTCAATATAACTCGTGGTCGTCGAGGTACCCAACATCGAGCCCGCAACTGAGGCAGTGCTGTCTGCCATCAGCGCTTTTTCTAATCGTGGCAGCTTGCCTTTCGCATCAGTCATGCCCGCCCGTTGCGCCACGGCCATCAGGGTGCCCGACGTGTCAAACAGGTCAACGAACAAAAACGCGAAAATGACGCTTAACATCGCTACATCAAAGGCCCCGGCAATATCAAGTTGCATAAAGGTCGGCGCCAAACTCGGCGGCATTGCGACAATCCCCTCATAGGTGACATCGCCCAACAACCAACCCAGTAGAGTGATAAACAAAATACTAATAAGTGCAGCGCCCTGAACCTTGCGCGCAACGAGCCCGATGATCAGGAAGAAACCTAAGCCAGCCAATAGCACCGGAACTTGATGCAGGTCACCTAAAGTCACCAGGGTCGCATCGTGGCCGACAATGATATTGGCGTTTTGCAGACCAATGAGCGCCAGAAAGGCGCCAATTCCCGCGGCTATCGCAAGCCTTAGCGTCACCGGAATCGAATTGATGATCCATGCGCGGATCTTTAGCGCCGACAATACGAAAAACAGAATACCTGAAAAGAACACTGCCCCCAGTGCCGCCTGCCACTCGTATCCCATGCCGAGTACAACACTGTAGGTGAAGAAAGCATTGAGCCCCATTCCGGGCGCAAGTGCCACCGGATAGTTCGCCCATAAGCCCATGATTAAACAGCCGATGGCGGCAGCCAAACAGGTCGCCACAAACACCGCACCGTAATCCATTCCCGCCTGGCTGAGAATCGATGGGTTGACGAAAATAATGTAGGCCATGGTCAGGAAAGTTGTGATACCGCCGATCACCTCAGCTTTTACCGAACTTCCCTGTGCTTTTATTTGAAAAAGTTTTTCTAACAACGCCTGCATTCGCGTTCCCCACTCCTGGCTCGTAGCTTAGGTTGCAGTTAAAAAATCGCGCTATTTTACCTGAATTCGCGCGCAAATGCCTCACTTACCTATGGTAGAATACCTGATTAAATTAGAATCATCTCGATCGCTCAGTTTGAGCTGTAATTAAGGAGTTAAAGGATGCCGAAAGCTATTTTTATCGATAAAGATGGTGGCCAATATGAAGCGGACATACCAGTAGGACAAAGCCTTATGGAAGGCGCTGTCGATAATATGATTGACGGAATTCTTGGTGAGTGTGGTGGTGTGATGTCATGTGCAACCTGCCATTGCTACGTTGCCGAAGACTGGCAGGATAAGCTACCGTCGGCCTCAGAACGCGAAGAAGATATGCTCGATATGGCGATTGAGCCGCAGGACAATAGCCGCTTAAGTTGTCAGATTGAAATGACTGAAGAACTCGACGGCATCACTGTCTATTTGCCGCCTTCACAGTTTTAACTCGCCGCAGCTTAGGGCGCAGCAATCTGCACAAACACCTCATCATGATAACCGGTGATCACTCGGATCACGCCGCTTAGCGCGTCATCCACCTGATGATCGCCGGTATCCACCAGTAACGGCCGACCAGCCAATTGCTGAAGTTTACGCTTACTGGCAACCACACGAATCGCATCTTTGCCCAGATGAGCGAGTAACTGCGCGCTTAACTGCTGGTTACCACGGCCGAACAAATGCCCCTGCCCGCCAATCACGGTGACCACAATAACTGCGGGTTGTTGCTCTGTAATGACCCACTGCTCCAACTGCCGCGCGGTAACATCTTGCGCTATTAGCTCACCATTTTTAACGACATCGACGCCAAGCAAGGTATTGGGCAACTGTAGATCTTCCATAATCGCGGCGACCGTTGAACCTGAGCCCATGATGTAAAGCACATCATCTTCCATGTTCTCGATCACCTCAGCTGCGATATCGGCCAGCACGAGTTCATCGCTTTCTTTGCCGCCCATTTTTACCGCTTGCACGTAGCGCAGCTCGGCCGGCACTAACAGTTCACCAAAGCGCTTTGCCCGCACTGTGCCCTGCCGAAATGCAGCCTCATCAATGTCCATAACATCGGCGTGGGTGACCGTGGTCAGCTCACCACTTACCATTTGTACGATAACCTTGCCCGCCGCGCGGGGGCTCACCGCATAGACACCAGAATGGATTTTCACACCGGCAGGTATTCCAAGAACCGGTTGTTGCTCGGGGCAAACCGCGTAAATATCCCGGGCGGTGCCATCACCGCCGGCGAACACCAGTAAATCAACACCAGCTTCGTCAATCAGCCGTTGCGCCAGAGTTTTGGTATCTTCCGCTGTCGATGGGGTTTGCCCCTGATAGATAACTTCACAGGGTAAATCGGCGAGTTCGCAGCTGGCGGCGCCCAACAGGCCTGCACCCGTTGAGATCTTAATCTGTGCTGACAATTCTTTGAGTTGTTCCAATGCCTGAGCCACACGCTGGGGCGCTTTCGCTTCCGCACCAAGTTGTTGCGCCAGCGCTGCAGTTTCAGCACCATCACTGCCTTTTAAAGCGACGCTTCCGCCTAGCCCTGCCAGTGGATTGACAACGAGCCCGATGTGAAACTTGTTCATGCAGCACCTTGGTAGTTAAGTAGTTGTTTAACTTCTGGCCAGGGTTGCTTGTAGGCTGTTGCCAGAGCACGTGCAAAGCACTCTGCACGTGCGGGCAAGCCCTGGGACAAATACGTTATCAGTTGTTCGTGCACGGCGGCGGTAAATGCCTCGCGATCGACCTCAGCGCCATGCAAATTATCGACGCTAACTTGAAAGGGAACGCCCGCACACAACGAAAACAGCATTTCCAGCGCTTGAGGCTTACGTTCCATCTGCTCGAACTCTGCTTGTTGTTGGGCATCGCGGCCATCGGGTTCATACCAGTAGCCATAATCTTCGAGTTGTCGCCTTTTTTCACCGGCAATACACCAATGAGCAATTTCATGCAGCGCCGAAGCGAAAAAGCCATGGGCAAAGATAATCTGGTGGTCTTCATCGGACGTGGCCGCCGGACGATAAAGTGGCTCATCATCACCGGCAACCAACCGAGTGCGGTAATTGGCGTAAAAACAGTCGTCGAAAATCGTAATTAAGCGTTGATAATCAGCTTGAGCCATAACTATCACTTCATAACATCAGGATTCTGTGCCCGTTGGCGTAACCAGTGATCAACAATCACTAAAGCCGCCATGGCTTCCACAATAGGTACGCCGCGAATGCCGACACAAGGGTCATGCCGACCGCGGGTCACAACGGTTTGTGCCTGCCCTAACGTATCAATGGTTTGGCCTGGTTTAGTAATACTTGAAGTGGGCTTAAAGGCAACTTCCGCAATAACCGTCTGACCGCTACTGATGCCGCCGAGCACGCCGCCGGCATGGTTGCTCATAAAGCCTTCAGTGGTACTGATTTCATCGCGATGTTCACTACCGAGCTGAGCGGCCACGGCAAAGCCATCGCCCATACTCACGGCCTTGACCGCGTTTATGCTCATCAGTGCTTTTGCTAGATCGGCATCGAAGCGATCAAACACCGGCTCTCCGAGCCCCACAGGCACACCGGTAACTTCTAACCGCACCCGAGCACCCACAGAGTCGCCTTGCTTTAACAGGTCACGCAAGTACTCGCCTGCTGCTTCCGCCATCCCTGCATCAGGACAAAACAGTGGGTTTTGCTGAACTTGCTGCCAGTCAAAGGATGCGCTAGCCGGCGTGGTTTGATGCGGACCAATCTGCACCACACCAGCATGGAAAACCACGCCAAATTGCTCGGCAAGCAGCTTCTTCGCAATCGCACCAGCAGCCACTCGCATGGCAGTCTCACGCGCCGACGAGCGACCGCCGCCGCGGTAATCACGGATGCCATATTTATGGTGATAGGTGTAGTCCGCATGCCCCGGGCGAAACAGGTCTTTAATGTCCGAGTAGTCTTTACTGCGTTGATCGGTATTTTCAATCAGCAAACCAATAGGTGCGCCAGTGGTGACCCCTTCGAATACCCCAGACAGAATCTTCACCTCATCCGCTTCACGGCGGGCGGTGGTATACCGACTTTGGCCCGGTTTACGACGGTCCAGTTCACCTTGTAAGTCTTCTGCAGACAACTGCAAGCCAGCAGGACAACCATCCACAATAGCACCAATGGCAGGGCCATGGCTTTCGCCGAAGGTGGTCACCCGAAACAAGTCTCCGAAACTATTTCCTGGCATAGCGCTTCCTAAAATTTGCTTTGATGTTCAAGCAGTTCATGTCGTGTCAGTAAGAATACGCCATCTCCGCCACGTTCGAAAGAGAGCCAGGTAAAGGGAACTTCGGGAAACAACTCGGCAAGGTGAACCATGGAGTTGCCCACTTCACAAATAAGAATGCCCTGCTCGGTTAAATGCTCTGGTGCCTCGCGCAAAATGGTGCGGACTAAGTCTAGGCCATCCGCGCCAGCAGCTAGCCCTAGCTCGGGCTCGTGGTGAAACTCGGCCGGTAAGTCAGCCATATCTTCAGCGTCAACATAAGGAGGGTTAGTCACGATCAAGTCGTAACGCTGACCTTTCACTGCGTTGTAAAGATCCGATTGCATCGGAAACACGCGGTGGTCAAGTTGGTGAAACGCAATATTTTCTTCGGCAACAGCCAACGCATCGGTCGAAATATCGAGCGCATCAACCTCTGCTTCGGGAAATGCGTAGGCACAGGCAATCGCGATACAGCCGCTGCCCGTACACAAATCAAGAATATGCTGCGGCGCTTCGGTTAGCCATGGCTGAAACTCTTGCTCAATCAACTCGGCAATAGGCGACCGTGGTACCAGAACTCGTTCATCTACTTTGAACGGTAGGCCTGCAAACCAAGCCTCACCGATGAGATATGGCGCAGGAATTCGCTGTTCTACTCGGCGCTGTAAAAGCTCAACGAAGGCCTGACGCTCTGCCATTGTGAGTGCGGTTCGACGAAACTCCTCGAGCTGGGTTAAGTCTAAATGCAATACATGGGCGAGTAATACGAGCGTTTCGGTTGCCGCATTATCGGTGCCGTGCCCGAAAAACACTTCTGCCTGCTGCAGTTGCGTCACTCCATAACGCCAATAATCGTCTACCGTTTTTAATTCTTGAATCGGTGATTCCACAAATTTCTCCACTATTGGTCGGGCTCAACCACGGCCATTCGAACAAACTTACCACGCCACTGCTCTGGCTCTATTAGCATTTCTGCGATGCCGGCGGTGGGAAATAAAATCGGCTCCATCGCGCTATCGAGCGCGGCAACCAGGTAGCTAACAAATGGCATGTGCGAAACAATCGCAACATGTTCAACTTTTGAGCCTCGCTGTTGCAGCTCGGCAAGCAACCAATCACAAACCTGCTCAGCTTGGCCATCAGGCGTAATCCCATCATTAACGTCATGTTCGGCAACGTTCACCTGACGCTCAATTAACGATGCTGTTTGTCGCGCTCGGATATAGGGACTTACCACCAACCAATCGAGCTGTTTTGCCCCCTGCTCACCTAAGTACTGAGCTAGCCAACGACCACTCATAATAACTTCTTGTTCGCCATGTTGGCTCAACGGGCGAATAGCATCGCCCTGCAAAGCTTGAGCGGGTAAGGCCTCACCATGTCGAATAATATAAAGCTTAACGTGTTTGCTCACGGCGCCGACCTCCAGTCACAGGGTCTGCACGACCATCATCTTTTGCCCGCTCAGCGCGTTTTCGGCGAATTGCTTTAGGATCAGCAATCAGCGGCCGGTAAATCTCGATACGGTCACCTTCGCGTGGCTGCTGGTCTAGCTTTGCAGCCTTACTCCAGATACCCACTTTTTGTTGGTCCAAATCTATTTCGGGAAAGTACTGGGTAATGTTCGACTGGGCAATACATTCCGCCACAGTGGCGCCTTTGGTTACTCGCAAGGGAATAATCTGTTGGCGCTCTGGTGTCGCGTAGGCGACCTCAATTTGAATGTGCTCTAAGCTCATTTAAGCGGTTCCATAAACGTGTTCAGCACGTTTCACAAACGCATCGACCATGCGACTTTGCATTTCGTTAAAAATATTCCCAAAAGCCAGCCCCAGTAAGCGATTCGCAAACTCAAACTCTAATTTAAGCACAATTTTGCAAGCTTGATCGTTTAATGGCTCAAAATACCAACCGCCGCGCAGGTAACGAAAAGGTCCATCGACCAGTTCCATACCGATCGCCGACGGGTGCTCAAGTTGATTGCGCGTGGTAAACGATTTACCCACACCAGCTTTACTAATATCCAAGCGCGCAACTTTGCTGGTCGCGGTTTGTTCAACGACCTGAGCCGAACGACAACCGGGCACAAACTCGGGATAGCTTTCAACATCATTCACTAGGGCAAACATTTGCGCATCGCTGTAGGGCACTAACGCGCTTCGCTCAATGCTTGGCATAATGGGTTCCTTGGCGGCTTAAAAATGCCCGCATGATACCGTACTTTAAGTCGCGAATCATCCATTCTAAAGTTTGCCCGATAAACAAATTTTCTTTTTAAAACGGATGCGTATAATAGCCGCCATGAGTAAATCTAAATCTAAAGCAAATTCAAATACCATCGCGCTCAACAAAAAGGCGCGACACGAGTATTTCCTCGAAGATAAATTCGAAGCGGGCCTCTCATTACAAGGCTGGGAGGTCAAAAGTATTCGTGCCGGCAAGGTCAATATTGCCGATACTTATGTCATTATCCGAAATGGTGAGGCCTTCTTACTAGGTGCGCAAATTCAGCCGCTTATTTCCGCCTCATCTCACGTCGTCTGTGACGCTGAGCGCACGCGTAAGCTTTTATTGAAGCAACGTGAGTTAGACAAGTTAATCGGCGCCAGTGAGCGTGAGGGTTATTCCATTGTCGCTACAGCAATGTACTGGAAGCGCCATTTGGTTAAGCTTGAAATTCATCTAGCCAAAGGTAAAAAGGCGCACGACAAGCGTGACACGGTTAAAGAGCGCGACTGGCAACGGCAAAAATCAAGAATTCTCAAACACAACGTTCGCTAACTTGGTGAAAAAAGCTGTTGACAGGAATAGTTTCCATCAGTTAATTTAGCGACATAAAGCTTATACAACTTCTCCAGCGTGAGATTTTAGATAAAACTGAGAGCAATAATGACAACGAACTACATTCAAAAATCAGTACAGTGGTGGTGGCATCTCCCGAGCTAGCGGGCGATGCATCTGTGCGTATTTGAAACGTATTTCGATGAAACCCGCTTTGTAAGCGGGTTTTTTTATGCCCGCTCGTTACGAATGAATTAAAGACGACTTGAGTAAGGGCTATAACGTGCAATTCGAACAACAACTTGGCTATTATCACTCGCTGCACATGCAGTTGCCATACATCGCCGATACCCAGCGACTGTATCAACGGTTATGCGGCAGCAAAGCAAATACTTTATTGCTCGATTCAGCGGAAATTCAATCGCGTAAACACCTAAAAAGTTTGCTTATGGTGCAAGCATCATTACAGATCACCTGTAACGGTCATAATGTATCCATTAAAGCTCTTACAGCTAATGGTGCACAGTTACTGCCTTTGCTTAGCGAGCGCTTGCAACACAATGCAGCTATCGAACTGAGTCCAGAACTATTAGAGTGTCGTTTCCGACAAGCGAGTACAGAGCTCAACGAGCTAGACGAAGAGCAGCGCTTACGTCATCAAAGTACCGAACAGCCGTTACGTGTTTTGCAGCATGAGCTAAAAGCCCTAAAAGGCAGTGCAGACCACGACTTTTCATTGTTTATCGGTGGTGTGTTCGGCTACGATTATATCGCCAGTATGGAACAGCTTCCCGCGGTTGCTTGTGGCGACAATAACTGCCCTGACTATCAATTCTATCTCGCCGAAAGCCTATTGGTGGTCGATCACCAAGAACAAACCACCGAGTTACTCGCAACCCTATTGAGTGGCCCAGAGTCGGCAGCGTATTACACCCGCTTAGCACAACAGTTAGGCGAAATCGTCGCCGTCTGCCAATTACCTTTAGCCACCGTCAAGGAAGAGGCGCAGCAGGCCCCGGTTAAACCAGCAAAATCGCCGACTGTAGTGGCTAGTCCAAGTCGCGACGTTTACGCACAATGGGTTGCGCAGCTACAGGAACACATCGCCGACGGAGATATCTTTCAGGTCGTGCCATCACGCCAATTTAGTCTGCCCTGCCCCGATAGTTTAGCTGCCTACGCACATTTAAAGGCCGCGAATCCGTCGCCGTACATGTTTTATCTGCATACCGATGATTTTACTTTGTTCGGTGCGTCACCGGAATCAGCCTTAAAATATACAGCGGACAGTAACCAAGTTGAACTCTATCCGATTGCAGGCACCCGCCCACGAGGTAAACATACCGACGGACGTATACACCCAGACCTCGACAGTCGACTTGAGCTCGAATTACGCTGTGATCAAAAAGAGCTCGCCGAGCACTTAATGTTGGTAGATCTGGCACGCAACGATTTAGCTCGAATCGCCCAGCCAGGCACACGTTACGTAGCAGATTTACTGCAAGTAGACAGGTACTCGCATGTGATGCATTTGGTGTCACGCGTGGTAGCTCAGCTGGCCGAAGATCTCGATGCTCTCCATGCGTACCGTGCCTGTATGAACATGGGTACCCTGGTCGGCGCGCCGAAAGTATCTGCGGCGCGGCTCATTCGAGATTATGAGCAACAGCGGCGTGGTTCCTATGGCGGTGCCGTTGGCTATTTGTCCGGACGTGGTGATATGGACACTTGTATCGTTATTCGTTCGGCTTTGGTGCGGGATAAACAAGCCTTTGTACAAGCCGGAGCTGGCATCGTCGCTGACTCTGTCGCCAGTGCTGAGGTGGCCGAAACTGAGGGTAAAGCACAGGCCGTTATCTCTGCCATTCAAGCCACCTACAATGTTGAGGACATGTCTGTATGAAGCCTGCTCGCATCATCTTAATCGACAACATTGACTCCTTTAGCTATAACCTGGTCGATGAACTGCGCCAACTTGGCTACCCGTTGGTCGTGTACCGTAATACCGTTAGCTTAGCCACGTTGCAACGCACGCTTGACGACTATCAAGGTCCGCAGCTTATATGTCTCTCACCGGGGCCCGGCCACCCTCAACAGGCCGGTCAACTCATGCCAATAATTGCGCATGCGAAAGGTCGATACCCGATGCTCGGTATTTGCTTGGGCTTTCAAGCGCTCCTTGAAGCCGCGGGCGCAACGGTTCGCCGCTGCAGCGAAACGATCCACGGCAAGAGCAGCATCATTGAATGCAACGCTCACCCAATTTTCGTCAAGCTTCCAAGTGCTCTGCCTGTCGCTCGTTATCATAGTCTTGCCGGTTACCAACTACCCACTGGCATCGAGCTTTTAGCAAGCTATCAAAGTGTTAAGGAAAGTATCCCTATGGCCGCCTACTTTAGCGACTTCCAGGCAATTGGCTTTCAGTTTCATCCGGAGTCAATTCTGACTGGGCGCGGCAGCCAACTGCTTGCGCAAACGATCGAATTTCTATTTTCTACGGAGCAACCGTAATGGACGCAATTAAACAACTTCTATCCGGTAACAGCTTATCTATGGATGCCAGTGAGCGTTTGTTCGATCACTTAGTGAAAGGCGAACTCAACGAAATCCAAATTACCGCCTTGCTTACGACGATGAAAATGCGCGGCGAACAGCCCTGCGAAATGGCAGGTGCAGCACTCGCCTTACGCCGCGCCGCCAAGCCGTTTCAACGGCCCAACCGATTAGTCGTCGACAGTTGTGGCACGGGTGGCGATGGCAGTAATACCATCAACATTTCAACCACTGCAGCACTGATCGCTGCAAGTATGGGGCTAACCGTTGCCAAACACGGTAATCGCAGCGTTTCGTCTCGCTCAGGCTCGGCCGACGTACTGGAAAGTCTTGGACTATCTGTGACCCAAGACCCAGAAGTCGCTGCGCGCCAACTCGATGCGCTCAACTTCTGTTTCTTATTCGCGCCTCATTACCATCCAGGCATTCGTTATGCCATGCCCGTTCGCCAAACCCTAAAAACCAGAACACTTTTTAATTTACTCGGACCACTGGTCAATCCGGCGCGTCCTGACGTACAACAGCTCGGTGTCTATGATCCCGCCTGGTGCCGTCCGCTAGCGGAAACGCTCAAATTGCTCGGCTGCAAGCGCGCCATGGTAGTTCACGGCTCAGGGCTGGATGAAATTGCTTTACACGGTGCCACGCAAGTGGTCGAATTGCGCGATGGTGAGTTGTTCGACTATCAATTACAACCTAGTGATTTCGGTGTCCAACAAGCCCCAGTCAACGCCTTGCGCGGCGGCGACGCTGACTTTAATGCTGCAGCGCTAATACGGATCCTTGAAGGCTCGGCGCCCGTAGCACACGCTAATGCCGTCGCAATTAGTACCGCTGGCCTACTTTACCTGGCCGGTCATTATACTACGCTAACTAGCGCAACCGACGCAGTACTTGAACATCTGGCCAGTGGCCAAGCCATGACCCACTTGCAGCAGTTACAGGAGTTTAATCGTGGCTAATACGATTTTACAAAAAATTGTTCATCAACGTCGCACCCGTTTAGGTGAGCTCGCCGAGCTGTACCCGTTGGCGGAACTCAGACGCGAGTTAAGATTAAGCCAACGCAGTTTGGCGAAAGCGCTGGCCAAACGCGACAGTAGTTTTATTCTTGAGTGCAAGAAAGCTTCGCCATCAAAAGGTTTGATCCGCGATAACTTCCATCCGGTTCAAATAGCACAGACTTACTCGCGCTATGCAGACGCCATCTCAGTGTTGACCGAGCCTGATTTCTTTCAGGGCGATTTTGCGTACCTAGCTGCGGTTAGCAGTGCTGTTGATGTGCCTGTATTGTGCAAAGACTTTATCGTTGAGCCGCTACAAGTGCTGTTGGCGCGCCACTTTGGTGCCGATGCAATTTTGTTAATGCTGTCCATTCTCGACGATGAGACCTACCGCGAACTGGCTCAGCTGGCAGCGGATTTCAATTTAGATGTCCTCACAGAAGTCAGCACAGAAGAAGAAATGCAACGCGCAACAGTATTAGGCGCAAACATTATTGGTATCAATAACCGCAACCTACATGATCTCAGTATTGATCCTAAACGCAGTCAGCAACTGAGCAAGTTAGCCCCCGCAGGTGCCCTTCTGGTGGCGGAATCTGGCTACAGCGAACATCAGCATGTGCGCGCAACAGCGCCTTTCGTTGACGGCTTTTTAGTGGGCAGCGCATTAACCTCACAACCGAATATTGACCAAGCCTGTCGCGAACTGATTTACGGTAAACACAAGGTGTGTGGCCTGAGCCAAGTTAGCGATGCCCATGTTGTGCGTGCGGCAGGAGCAGCGTATGGCGGGCTTATTTTCGTGCCTCATTCGCCGCGCGCCGTTACCCAGCAGCAAGCGGCACAACTCATCGCGGCAGAGCCTGATCTTCTTTGGGTTGGTGTGTTTGCCGATAGGCCGCTGGCTGAGGTTGCAACCATCGCCGTTGAACTTGGTCTGCATGCGGTGCAGCTGCATGGTCATGAAGACACCGATTACATCGCCCAGCTTAAGCAAGCACTCCCCGCAGGCACAGAAGTTTGGCAGGCCCACCGCGTCGAGGCGCCCCTACTATTGCCAACCAGTTTAGCAGATTTTGTGTTGCTGGATAACCTGCAAGGTGGCAGCGGCAAGACCTTTGCCTGGGAACTATTAGACAACCTAAAGCCAACCGAGCGCGAGCGCTGTATTCTTGCTGGTGGACTTGGTCGTCACAATTTAAACGAGGCCCAGCAAACCGGGCTGCAACGATTTGATTTTAATTCAGCCGTGGAGCGCACTAAGGGCGTTAAAGACGCCGGTAAAATTGTGCAGCTCTTTGAACAAATTCGTCAGTATGGGAAACAAAACCATGAGTAATTACCCAGCTTATTTTGGAGAATTCGGTGGCCAGTTTGTGCCAGAAATTCTGTTACCCGCTTTAGATCAGCTTGAGCAAGCCTTTGAGGACGCTCAGCAGGATCCCGACTTTCAAAACGAGTTTCGCGACTTGTTAAAAAATTACCTGGGTCGGCCAACGCCGCTCTCCTTGTGCCGTAACCTGCCCGTGGACAGTCCAAATGGCACGAAAATCTATCTGAAACGTGAAGATCTATTGCATGGCGGCGCCCACAAAACCAACCAGGTTTTAGGCCAGGCGCTGCTGGCGAAACGCATGGGTAAACACCGCATTATCGCGGAAACCGGCGCCGGACAACACGGCACCGCAACGGCCTTGGCCTGCGCCCTGCTCGACCTCGAGTGCATCATTTACATGGGCAAAAAGGACGTCGAACGCCAACAGCCGAATGTGTTCCGCATGGAATTAATGGGCGCTAAAGTGGTTCCTGTGGATACCGGTAGTGGCACCTTAAAAGACGCTGTCAACGAAGCGCTACGCGACTGGACCGCAAGTTATCACGATACCCATTACCTGCTCGGTACCGCAGCCGGGCCGCACCCCTTCCCCACCATTGTTCGCGAGTTTCACCGGATGATTGGCGCGGAAGCCAAAGCACAAATCGTTGAACGCGCCGGACGCTTGCCGGACGAAGTCATTGCCTGTGTCGGTGGCGGCTCCAATGCCATCGGTATGTTTGCGGAATTTATTGACGAGGAAGGCGTTGAGCTGGTCGGTGTTGAACCTGCCGGTAAGGGCCTGAAAACGGCGCATCACGGTGCCACGCTCACCGCTGGTCATCCCGGCATTTTGCACGGTTGTAAATCATTTTTGATGCAGACCGACGAAGGCCAAATTGAGGAAAGTTACTCGGTTTCGGCAGGTCTCGACTACCCTGGTGTCGGCCCGCAACACGCCTATTTGCAGAGTATCGGGCGCGCCCGCTATGAGTCTGTGACCGATGACGAAGCCTTGGATGCGTTCAAACTGCTGGCCGAGAAAGAAGGTATCATTCCGGCATTGGAATCGGCTCATGCTCTCGCTTATGCCCTGAAGCGTGCAGCAGAGCCGGACGCCCCTGAGATCCTATTGATCAACTTATCAGGCCGGGGGGATAAAGATATCGACCACGTTCGTCGTATTTTTCAACAACAGGAGGACGCCAAATGAATCGCTATCACGCCATGTTTGAACGACTTGACGCTGCCGATCAAGGCGCCTTTGTTCCCTTCGTGACCTTGGGTGATCCCAATCCGAAACAATGTCTTGAGGTCATCGATGCCTTAGTCGCCGGCGGTGCTGATGCCCTCGAGCTTGGTTTTCCGTTTTCCGATCCGGTCGCTGATGGTCCAACGATTCAAAAGGCGGCGATTCGCGCACTCCAGGCCGGCACTAAGATTGTCAATTGCTTTGAGATGCTGACGGAAGTTCGCGCCCGCTACCCGGATCTCCCTATTGGCCTACTAGTGTATGCAAACCTGGTGGCAAGTGCCGGGCTGGATAAGTTTTATCAGCGTTGCGCTGACGCGGGCGTCGACTCGGTGCTCATTGCTGATGTGCCGGAACGTGAGAGCGCGCCCTTTATTACTGCGGCAAAAGCTCATGGGATAGCGCCAATTTTTATTGCGCCACCCGATGCCAGCAACGAACGTTTGCAAAGTATCGCTGCCAGCAGCGAAGGTTACGTCTACCTGCTCAGCCGTGCCGGCGTTACCGGCACTGAAAGCACCATGCAAAAACCAGCGACTGCTGTGATCCAAAGCTTACGCGATGCCCACAGCGCCCCGCCTTTGTTGGGCTTTGGTATTGCGCGGCCAGAACATGTGGAAGCGGCACTAGCTGCGGGTGCAGCTGGGGCTATCAGTGGCTCCGCGGTGGTGAACCTTATTGCCAACTACCATGACAACCCAGCACAACTGAGCGAAGAGCTTACGAGTTTTGTGAAGACGATGAAGCAGGCAACAAACAATCGCGCAGCGCTGCTTCAGCAGAACCAAACTTAAATTCAAAGCCAGCTTCCTGCAACCGTGCCGGCGTTACGCGCTGGCCGGTGAGCAGCATCTGTGACATTTCGCCCAGCAAGAGTTTTAAAGCCCAAGCTGGAACCCGCATAAAATGTGACTTGCGTAGCACTCTCGCAATGCTCTCGCTAAACTCTTCCTGTGGTAGCGGTTGCGGTGCGGTGGCATTATAAACACCCTGGCAATCGCCATTTTCCAGCAGAAATTCGATGACGCGCGCGATGTCCTGCAGGTGGATCCAAGAAAAATACTGCTTACCGCTACCAAGCGGTCCGCCAAGCCCCAATAAGTAGGGTGGCAGCATTTTTTGTAAAGCGCTACCTTCCCCGGCAAGCACCACACCGGTGCGGATCACACAAACCCGAGTCTGTTCTGTCTGCGCGCTGAGCGCCAATGCTTCCCATTTCTGGCAAAGGTTATGGGCAAAATCATCTGGTAAGTCCACGGCTTTAGCTTCAGTCATTAGCTTATCGCCCTGCGCACCGTAGTAGCCAATTGCAGAGCCGCTAATAAATACCTTCGGCGGTTGATCACAGGCCTGAATACGCTTGCTAAGCGCTTCCGTGACCTGCCACCGACTTTCTTGTAGTCGCTGTTTTTGTTTCGCTGTCCAACGTTTATCGGCAATACCTTCGCCTTGCAGGTTAATAATGCCGTGAAAGTCGCTAAGCTGCTCTACCTCATCCAGACTCCCAAAGGCCTGTACGCCGTCGCCAAAACGCTCCATCGCTTCTTTTGGCTGGCGACTTAGGATGCTAATCTCATACTTATCACGTAAACGCGTGATAAGCTCAGAGCCAATCAACCCCGTTCCGCCGGTAATCAATACTTTCATTATTAGACTCCTCGTTATAGCTGCGCTACCTTTAAGCTTAGTCATTGTTGGTGGTCGGCAACAAACTTTTCTGGCAAACTCCTACTATCGTGTTTTTTGGAATTTCATCATGTTGTTTGTGCTCGAATACTTACCCATTGCGCTATTTTTTCTATTTTATCTGCTCGGCGATATTTTCCTAGCTACGGGTGTTTTGATGCTGGGCACCGTGCTGCAGCTTATGGGGCTTAAATTCATGCGCGAGGTAATTACCCCGCGTCACTGGATCATTTTGTCTGTCGTCTTAGTCTTTGGCGCCATTACTTTGTTACTACGTGACGAGTGGTTCATAAAGCTCAAAGTCACAATCATTTATGTCGCTATCGCGCTGTTATTGCTCATTGGGCTTTGGTGGAAAAAACGTAGCCCGCTGCAACAATTCCTCGGCGAGGAGATCAATCTTCCTGACTTTGCCTGGCGCCGGCTCACCTATGCTTGGGTTATTTTCACACTGGCACTCGCCGCAGTGAATCTCTATATCGCCAAGTATTGGAGCCTTGATGCATGGGTCAACTTCAAGGTCTTTGGCACCTTAGGTGCGACCTTAGTATTCACTATTTTTACCGGCGCTTATATGTTCAAACATCATACAGACCGTGAAAAAGATGCCGAAGAAATCGAGTAAGAGGGTCCCGCTAGATAGTGCGCCGGGGCGGACTATCTACATACACCATTACGCTGCGAAAAACCCTCGTAAAGTTGTGATCTTGGCACCGGCAATGGCAGTTCCGCATAGCTATTATGCGGCATTTTGTGCTTGGTTAGCTGAACAAGGCATGCACGTTGTCGGTTTTGATTATTACGGTATTGGCTTGGCTCAGGAAGATTCCCTGCGCCACTTTGATAGCTCGGTCACCGACTGGGCAAAACTTGACGCACAAGCTGTTTTAAACCAATGCTTAGCTGACTTTCCAGACATTCCAGTAGTGTGGTTTGCGCACAGTATCGGCGGCCAGCTGTTTGGAATGCTTGAGCATACGGATCGAGTTGAACGCATGGTCACGGTTGCCACGGGAACCGGCTATTGGCGTGATACCAAGCCTGCACTTAAATACAAATCCTGGGTCTTGTGGCGTGCCATCGTGCCGTGGTTATTACCATTGGTGGGTTATTTTCCGGGCGCGCGACTCGGCATTGTCGGTAATGTTCCTAAATCGGCAATGGCGCAGTGGCGACGCTGGTGCTTACACCCTGACTATCTGGTCGGCGCTGAGCATCTGTACCAAACCTATGCGGCGGTGAAAACACCTATTCTTAGTCTCGCTTTTAGTGACGATGAAATGCTGACCTATCGCAACATTGACGCCATGCACAACTTTTATCAAAGCGCACCACAACGACGCTTGCGCATTGAGCCGCAGGACTTTGAGCTCGAAAGCATCGGCCACTTTGCCCTATTCCGCCCACGCTTTGAGTCATTGTGGGCGGAACTTTTGTTGCCGCAACTGTCCGCTGAGCTGCCGACGGCTAGGGCTATGCCAGCCGCCGAATAAGCTGCGCAGTATTGCGCCGTATCAACCGGGTGCAGGCCAGGCGCCCCATGGTGCCAACAACCACGGCCCCGGCAATCGGTCCCACCAGCCAAAAGCGCCAATGGAAGGTCGCAGCAAGTTCGAACACCTGCGTTTGCAAAATATACAATGACAATTCCATTGCCAAGGTCGCAATCAGTCCACTGATAGCCCCCAGCACTAAAAACTCGTAGGTGACACTGCGACTTAACAGCTTCGCTGGGGCGCCTAAGGTACGTAAGATCACCAGCTCTTTCTGCCGCTCTTCCATCGACGCTTGAACTTGAGCTAACAACACTAACATGCCGGCCACGACCACTAGTATCAGCACAAACAGTATCGCAATACTGACCTGATCAATAACTTCGCGAAGCTGTTCCATAATGGCATCAAGGTCTATTAAGGATACCTGCGGGAACGGTTTAAAGAGCTCATACAGCTCGCTCTTGCGTTCTTCAGGCAAATTGAAGCTCGAGATATAGGTAGCCGGAAAATCAGCTAACACCGCGGTATTAAAAATCATATAAAAGTTAGGTTGTAACGAGCCCCAGTTAACTTCGCGAATACTAGTTACAGGCACGTTAACGACTTGGCCCCCAATGTTAAAAGTCAGCTCATCACCAATGTCTAGACGCATGCGCTGAGCAACCTCACTTTCGATGGAGACCTGCGGCTCAGGCTCATTCCCCCACCACGAACCAGCGACCACCGTATTGTTAGGAGGTAACGTATCCCTCCAGGTTAACGACAATTCCCGACCAAAGCCTTCACGTTGCTCTGAAGACGGCGCCTTATCACTTTCATTGTCTTCCTTCGAGACTTCATCGACCACCGCAACATTGTTCACCGCAGTCATGCGCCCAGGTACAATCGGGTACATCTCATTTACGGCAATATCGCGCTGCGCGAACCGCTCTTTTAACTGAGGTACATTATCTTTAGCCACGTTCACCAAAAAGTAGTTCGGTGCATCGTCGGGTAATTGTTCCTGCCAATCAGCCAACAGTTCGTGACGCAAAGCGAGCACCAATAGCAACAACATGATAGCCGTCGAAAAACTCAGCATTTGCACGCTATTACCCTGTGCTCGTCGCTGTAAGCCAGCCATCGCTAATCGCCAAGCGCTACCGGCTTGCATGCCCGCCTGACGACTCGCACGAATAAAGAAACGGCTGACGAACAGCAACACCACCGCAGCGAGCGCACCACCGGCAAATAATGCCGTCGATAGCAGCCATTGTTGGCTGTAGAGCCACAGCAACAGATAGATGGTTCCGCCCGAGGCCACCCAATGCAGCCAACGCCATCGGTCAGTACCAGTCATTTCCCGGTTCAACACTCGTAGTGGCGGTATTTCGATAAGCCGCAATAATGGGTACAGAGTAAACATCACCGCACTGATCAAGCCCGTGCCGGCGGCCAGCAGATAGCCGCGACCGCTGCCAGCGGGCAGATTGACATCAAAGTACTGGGCCACTAGGTCAACCACCTGACCTTGGATCAGCCAACCCAATAGCAGCCCAGTACCAATGCTGAACCCAGTCAGTAGTAGTAAGTGTAAAATAAAGATTTTCTGAATTTGAGCACGTTGCCCACCTAGTGTCTTGAAGATCGCGACCACATCATAATTGCGCTGACAGTAGCGTTGCGCGGCGACTGCTACCGCCGTAGCTGCCAGCACCACACCTAACAGGCTCGCCAACAACATAAAACGCTCAGCGCGACGCAAACTGCGCGCTAAGGGCGAGTCGCCCTCTTCGATACTACGCCAATTGTGGGTATCGTCATTTAATTGCGGGCGCAGCCATTCTTCATAGCGCGATAGGTCTCGCGTATCGCCAGCGAAAAGAACATTAAAGCGCACTCGGCTCCCGGGTTGAATAAGCCCTGTCGCCTCAAGTTCGCTGTAATTAATTAAAACATTTGGGCTGTCGGTAAATACTGAAAAACCCACGTCGGGTTCATAGGTCAGAACCCGTGTGACCTCAAATTGGCTATTACCTATCTCTAAGCTATCACCAACGCTTAGACTGAGTTCTTGAAAGAGTGCTGCCGCAACCCAGGCTTCACCCTCAGCAGGCAATCCCTGCGCGACCTGATCCGGAGCGAACGGCTGCTGCGCCGTGCGTAACTTCCCCCGCAATGGGTAGCCGTCACTTACGGCTTTCACGTCAACCAGAGCAAGCTCATCGTTGGCAAACGCCATCGAGTTAAACACCACCCGATCAGCGGTCCGCAAACCTTCATCTTGCGCCCGAGCTAACCACTCTTGGGGAATATCACGGCGTGAACTGAGCACCCTATCCGCAGCTAAAAACTCAGCACTGCGCTCTGTTAGCCCGGCTTGGAGTCGTTCCGTGAATAACGCCAACGACAGTACTGCAGTAACCGACAGCACGATAGCAGCGGCCATAATCGTCAACTCACCGCGGCGCAACTCCTGCTTCAACAACCGCCAGGAAATTTTATGCCACATCGCGGGTCACCTCAGTTAGCTGGCCAGCATCCATTTTTAAGACCCGTTGGCAGCGCTCGGCTAACTCACTGTCGTGCGTGACCATCACTAAGGTGGTGCCCGAATCTTGATTCATCTGAAACAACAGGTCTTCAACTTTATGCCCCGTTGTCGCATCGAGGTTCCCCGTCGGCTCGTCCGCAAACAAAATTTTAGGCGTACCGACAAACGCACGAGCGATTGCGACACGCTGCTGCTCACCGCCGGACAACTGATTCGGATAGTGCGTCAAACGATCGCCCAGTCCTACCTTGCTTAACAGTTCGCGAGCCTGCGCCTCAGCCTCTTTATGGCCAGCTAACTCAGCCGGCAACATCACATTCTCCAAAGCGGTGAGACTTGGGATCAATAAAAACGACTGAAAAATAAAACCAACCTTGTCGGCGCGAATTTTTGCACGTTGTTCTTCATCCAAATCACCCAATTTTACGTTATCTATAGAAACATCTCCGTGACTAGCGAGGTCTAAACCTGCAAGCAGACTTAACAAGGTCGACTTACCGGAACCAGAGGCGCCCACAATAGCCACAGTTTCACCGGCTTCAATTTGTAGGCTTGTAGGTTGTAAAATGTGTAGAATACCTTCACTAGTCTCTACATCTTTTCTTAATTGAGTGGTTTGAATAAGCATTTATGAAAAATTTCCTAATAAAATTTGGATTTATCGTCGCATTATTAGTACTAGTACGTCCAGTTTACGGAAATGTCTCACTGGTCGTTTTAGGCGATAGCCTAAGTGCCGGCTACGGCATGTCTCAACAACAGTCGTGGGTCGGTGTGCTACAGCAACGTTGGCAGCAAACGCAGCCATCAATTGAGCTTATCAACGCCAGTATTAGCGGCGATACCACCCAAGGTGCGTTGAATCGCCTGGAAGGCATTCTCAAGACCCATCAACCTGATGCTGTTTTGGTTGAGCTTGGTGGTAATGATGGTCTACGTGGCTTTACCCCCACTACGATCAAAGCCAATTTGCGCCAGATCATTGAGCGATTGCAAGCAGATGACATTAAAGTTGCGGTGAGTCAGATCAGAATTCCGCCGAACTACGGGCAGCGCTATAGCCAGATGTTTGCTGATATTTTTCCTGAGCTTACCTCAGCCACAAATACCGTGCTGGTTCCCTTTTTCATGGAAGAGATCGCAATGAAGCCAGAATTGATGCAAAACGATGGTATTCATCCAAATCGTGAAGCGCAGGATGATATCGCTGATATTATGGAGCCGCACTTACTCGAACTGCTGGACCAGTAAGGCACCGGCACAAGCAAAAAAAGGCCCAGCCGTTATGCTGGGCCTTTTTCGATCTAGAAGATGTAAATAAAGCCGATGCCTACTTCGGCCTCATAGTCGCTGCGAGCGATGGGGCTATCCTGAACGTCGCTACTAAAATGTTCGTAGAGCGCTTCACCGAAAATCTGCCAATTCTCGTTGATATTTTGACGATAATTGTAATTCAGACCAATCGAGCGGAACCCTCCACTCATTTGTGTCACGGGCAATCCGGACGCAGCCGACTGCTCAGCGGTTATGCCAAAACCTTTATTGGCGTATTCGCTATCGTGAAAAACCGCAACGAGATTAATTTCGGAACCGGAACCGTCGTATTGATTGCCAAAGCGGTGCCCTACTCCGAATAGACCAAGCGTTCCATCGCCGCCGGTCACAACCCGGCCGACCAGGTGATTGCGCCAGTCGTCATCAAGCGTACGGCGTACTTGAACGACAAGTTCAGCACCCTCATCTTGATCGCCGAGCCCATCCAGATGACCATCATCGGAATCACCTTCTTCACGGCCCTCATCGAAGCCCACGGCGACGTCAAATAACCAGGTATCAGAACGAAGACCACGCCAGCCCAGCGCCTCACCTGCAAAATAGAAAACATCATCACCGTTACGCCATTGCACGGCACCAGCAGGTTGAACTTCTACACCAAATTCGTCCGAGCCTTCGTAGGCGGTTTCATATTCAATCCCCAAGCCTAGTCCGAAGCTCCAGCCATCATCACCCCTAGAGAAATCATCGACTGAGGGCAAAGGTACCAAAGCTGTTTTTTCTTCTTGTGCTAATGCTGGTTGAAAGAAAACACCCTGCAAGGCCATGACCAACAGTACACCTGTAAACTTTTTCATATAAAACCCCTTCCTGCATGAGTTCCGACGGAATGCACCCGAGAGTACATTAGTTAATTAAAGTTTACGTGCAGCTTTTGTCAAAGGATCTTCATTTGAGCGGTTTTAAGAAAAAGGGGTGTAAAACAGGATAGAAGAGTAAAGCAGAAATGAGTGGCGTCCCCTAGGGGATTCGAACCCCTGTTACCGCCGTGAAAGGGCGGTGTCCTAGGCCTCTAGACGAAGGGGACCCCGGACTATCTAACTAACTATTAACTGCGATATTTGCTGTTAGCTGTTTGCTGTTGGTTTAAACAAACAGCGAAGCGCGAATAGCGAACATCGACTTTTAAGTAATGGCGTCCCCTAGGGGATTCGAACCCCTGTTACCGCCGTGAAAGGGCGGTGTCCTAGGCCTCTAGACGAAGGGGACCCCGGACTAACTAACTACTAACTGCGATATTTGCTGTTAGCTATTTGCTTTTGGTTTAAACAAACAGCGAAGCGCGAATAGCGAACATCGACTTTTAAGTAATGGCGTCCCCTAGGGGATTCGAACCCCTGTTACCGCCGTGAAAGGGCGGTGTCCTAGGCCTCTAGACGAAGGGGACGCATTCCTTAATGTTGCAGTTAAGATACTAAAGTATGTTGGTGGAGCTAAGCGGGATCGAACCGCTGACCTCTTGCATGCCATGCAAGCGCTCTCCCAGCTGAGCTATAGCCCCACTACTTCAGTACCCTGACAGCGGGGCGAATTCTATGGTAATTCGTTGCTAACCGTCAACCTTTTTTTTGGCTAAATGAAGCGTTTGCTCCATTTTTAGACAGTTCGCACAAAAGCTCAGCAAAATAGCGTTGTTTTACGCGAAATGGTAAATGCGTTCCAACGATGCCCGATCACGTACAGTCACGTCCATATCATTAACTAAACCATCTTCTAGGCTGTACACCCAACCGTGAATGGCCAGTTCTTGACCTCGATCCCAAGCACTTTGAACTATTGTCGATTTTGCCAAATTACGAACTTGCTCGATAACATTCAACTCGCATAGACGATCAATTCGAGCTTTGTCATCAAGGCCTTCAAGTTCATCATGGTGTTCGCGATAAATATCTTTGATTGGATATAACCAATGGTCGACTAACCCATGCGTACAACTTTCTGTTGCAGCTCGAACACCACCACATCCGTAGTGCCCAACCACTAGAATATGTTTTACTTTTAGCGCATCGACAGCATACTGCACGACCGATAAACAGTTAAAGTCAGTCTGAATAACTTGGTTCGCAACGTTACGGTGAACGAACAGTTCACCGGGTGCCATATCAACCACCTGATTGGCCGGAACGCGACTGTCAGAACAGCCAATCCAAAGGTATTCTGGGGTTTGCTGATTCACAAGATTGGCGAAAAAATCAGGGTCAAGTTCAACCTGACGCTGCGCCCACTCTTTGTTGTTCGCTAATAACTGTCGAATTTTTGGCATAGATGAATTTCCTATTGTTGTGCTTGTTCACGCTCAATAATAAACGAAATTGCTCGACTAATACGTCCTACCACTTGTTTTTGAGCTAATAACTCCAACGTAACATCAAGTGACGGTGAGTTGCCCGAGCCCGTTGCGGCCACTCGCAAAGGCATACCCACTTTACCCATACCAACACCCAGCTCATCTGCAGTGCCTTGAATCGCCGCCTGTATCGTTGCGGCATTCCACTCATCGAGACTCGCTAACCGGCTCTGCACGGTTTCCAGTGCTTGGCGGGCAACTGGGCGTAAATGCTTTTTCGCGGCGGTTTCATCGAAGCTCTCAAATTCCTCAAAAAAGTAGCGCGCACTGCTCGCCATTTCCTTCAAGGTTTTCACGCGATCAGCTAGAAGTGGAATAATTTTCTCTAACTCAGGCCCATTACTGACATCAATGGCTTGATCGCTAAAGTGCCACTGCAAGTGTTCAGCAACTTCCGTAGCCGGTAATTCTTTCATATAGTGCTGATTCAACCAGTTCAGTTTTTCTGTATTAAAAGCTGACGCGGCTTTGTTGACGTCGTCTAACCGGAAATGCTGCACCATTTCATCCACACTAAAGATCTCTTGGTCGCCATGAGACCAGCCCAATCGAACTAAATAGTTCAGAACGGCTTGCGGTAGGTAGCCATCATCACGATATTGCATCACGCTCACTGCGCCATGGCGTTTAGATAACTTCTTACCATCATCACCAAGGATCATCGACACATGGGCATACTCTGGTACTGGAGCGCCCAGGGCTTGCAGAATATTAATCTGCCGCGGCGTATTGTTTATGTGGTCTTCACCACGCACAACGTGTGAAATACCCATTTCCCAGTCGTCAATAACGACACAGAAATTGTAGGTGGGCGTACCGTCACTACGGCAAATAATAAGATCATCAAGCTCAGTATTGGCAAACTCGATGGGGCCACGTATATGGTCGTTAAATTTCACCGAGCCCGATTGTGGGTTACGGAAGCGCACCACATAGCGTTCACCACCAACATTTGGGTTATCCCGACAGTGACCGTCGTAACGCGGCTTCTCGCCCCGCTCCATTTGTTCTTCACGCATTTTCTCAAGGCGTTCTGTCGAGCAATAACATTTATAAGCTTTGTCTTCGTCGAGCAACGTGTCGATAAAGTGTGTGTAGCGGTCAAACCGTTTCGTTTGATAATAAGGTCCTTGGTCCCAGCTTAAGCCCAACCAGTTCATACCTTCTAAAATGGCGTCTATGGCTGGTTGCGTTGAGCGCTCGCGGTCAGTGTCTTCAATACGTAACACAAATTCTCCACCGGCTGCTTTTGCAACCAACCAAGAGTAAAGTGCCGTACGTGCGCCGCCGACATGTAAGTATCCAGTTGGACTAGGGGCAAATCGAGTGACTACCGTCATAATAGTTGCATTCTCCGCATCATTCGGGTTATTTTGCGGAGTAGTTTACCAATAACCGCGCTTGCTCGCATTAAAGGTTTTTGGTCAATTAAGCGGTATTCGTAAGCGAATCGGTGAAAAAGACAGCAGTCAGTATTTTTTCATGATTTTTTTATTGACAGGGCAGCGTAGCTCCCTATAATACCGCCCCGCAACGCAGAGAAAACGGATGGTTAGCTCAGTTGGGAGAGCATCGCCCTTACAAGGCGAGGGTCACTGGTTCGAGCCCAGTACCATCCACCACTCTACTTCTTTCCAGAAGGTTGCAAGCCCCCCAAACGGATGGTTAGCTCAGTTGGGAGAGCATCGCCCTTACAAGGCGAGGGTCACTGGTTCGAGCCCAGTACCATCCACCACTTCTTGTAAACCAAAATCGTTATTCGACCGCTTCGCTGGTCGTTGTTCGTACGCTGCGCTGTTGGTTTAAATAAAAAAACGCCGAAGCCCTTAGTGCTACTATATTTCTAGCCGTCTCCGCTAAGTAACCCATGGATCTAAACTAGCCCTTTTCTACATCCGATTCGCTTGCAGCCAACAGCTGGAAGAAGCGTTTTAGGTGGCGCGAGTACATCAAAAGCCAGAACGCGATGAGCCACGCGAATATAATTAACGCTTTCACAAAAGCGAAGTGCGGCCAGTTTGCGGCCACTAGCGAGAACAGTAATAGTCCGTCAGCCAGCCAGCTCAGCCACAGTAAAACCGGTGCGTATCGTGCGAATTTAGGCACCCACGTCGGCAGTTCTGTTTTGATTTGGCTCAACATCACCACCACCGCCAAGGCTGGCAAACCGACACTTAGCGTTACTACGAACTGCTCAGTATTGGAATAGAAAAACTGTAGTAATCGAGAGCGATCTTCACTAAACGTGAGCGAGATGATCCACGCAAGGTAGCCCCGTAGGAACAATGCCAACACGAACATCAGCGCCAGCGGCGTTCGTAGCTGTCCATCAGGGGTCAAAAAGTTCTCGTCACCTGCCCGTAACTGCATAATTAACCTAGTAACTTCAAGTGTTCTCGTAGTTTTGCAACGTCGTCGCGTAACTGCGCAGCTTTTTCGAACTCAAGGTCTTTCGCAGCTTGGTACATCTCTTTTTCGGTGCGTTCAAGTACCTTCATCACCGCAACGGGATCATTGAGATTCACATCATATTTTTCTTCAGCTTCTGCCACTGCTTTGCGCTCGTCATAAGTTTTACGACGCTGCCGCGCTCCGCCAAGGTCCATGACATCGGTGACACGTTTCGTTAAGCCTTGCGGTGTAATGCCGTGTTCTTCATTGTGCGCCACTTGTTTTGCTCGACGGCGGTCGGTTTCATCTATCGCTCGTTGCATCGAACCCGTTATCTTATCGCCATAGAGAATGGCCCTGCCATTGACATTCCGTGCGGCCCGTCCGATGGTTTGAATTAACGAACGGTCGGAACGTAAAAAGCCTTCTTTGTCGGCATCTAAAATCGCCACCAGGCTTACTTCTGGCATGTCCAAACCTTCTCGAAGTAAGTTAATGCCGACCAACACATCAAACTCACCCAATCGCAGGTCGCGAATAATTTCCATCCGTTCGACGGTATCGATGTCCGAGTGCAGATAGCGTACCTTGATACCATGTTCATCAAGATAGTCGCTTAAGTCTTCGGCCATTTTCTTGGTTAGTGTGGTCGCCAGCACGCGTTCTTTACGCTCTACCCTGATGCGCACTTCAGACATCAAATCATCTACCTGAGTTGCTACCGGACGCACTTCAATAACAGGGTCAATAAGTCCAGTTGGTCGTACTACCTGCTCAATCACTTCACCGGCTGACTTTTCCAGCTCGTACTTACCCGGTGTTGCTGATACATAAATGGTTTGGGGTGCAATCGACTCAAACTCTTCAAACTTTAACGGCCGGTTATCAAGTGCTGACGGTAAACGAAAACCATAATTCACCAAGTTTTCCTTGCGTGACCGATCTCCCTTATACATCGCCCCCACTTGTGACACCGTGACATGCGACTCATCTATGATTAACAGGGCATCATCCGGAAGATAGTCCAGCAACGTTGGTGGCGGCTCTCCCGGAGCTCGACCTGACAGATAGCGCGAATAGTTTTCGATACCAGAGCAGTATCCAAGCTCAAGCATCATTTCAATATCGTACTGCGTACGCTGCGATACACGCTGCTCTTCAACCAACTTGTTGGCGTCCAGCAGCTCTGCTTTGCGATATTTGAGTTCATCTTTGATTTGCTCAATCGCTTTTAGAATAGTTTCCCGTGGGGTTACATAGTGCGTTTTGGGATAAATCGTTGCGCGCGCAACGTCGGCCTGCATAATTTGCCCCGTTAGCGGTTCAAAAAAGCTGATACGATCGATTTCATCATCAAAAAGTTCTAACCGTACGGCCATTTCTTCAGATTCTGCCGGGAAGATGTCAATCACTTCACCGCGAACGCGATAGGTGCCTCGTTCAAATGCGGCATCATTACGCTTGTACTGTAATTGTGCCAGCCTTCTTAGTACATCGCGCTGATCAATAATGTCTCCACGACGCAAATGAAGCATCATTTTCATGTAAGACTCGGGATCACCCAAACCATAAATACATGACACCGACGAAACCAGCACGACATCTCGGCGCTCCATCAACGCCTTGGTGGCCGACAAGCGCATTTGCTCGATATGATCATTAATCGAGGCATCTTTTTCAATAAAGGTGTCCGTGGTCGGCACATAAGCTTCTGGTTGATAGTAATCGTAATAAGATACGAAATATTCCACCGCGTTGTTTGGAAAGAACTCTTTCATCTCACCATAAAGCTGTGCCGCCAATGTCTTGTTATGCGCAAGAATGAGTGTGGGGCGTTGCACATTTTTAATGACATTCGCCATGGTGAACGTTTTGCCAGAGCCGGTAACCCCTAACAAAGTTTGATGCGCAAGCCCGGCATCAATGTTATCAACCAAGCTCTCTATGGCTTTAGGCTGATCTCCTGCCGGTTGATAGTCAGAAACTAGTTCAAAAGCACGAGCCATTAGGCGACCTCCTCGTTTCTTTGCTTACGCATGCCGCGTTGAAACCAGCGCCAAGCGATAGCAGCGGTGAGCACATTGGCAATAACACCACCGATAAATAACCCCTGAATATCTGCAATCAGTGAGCCCACATAACTAAGCGGCACAAACATCACGAACAGCCGGACAATACTTAAGGCGAGTGCCGACATGGGCTCGTGCATCGCGTTAAAACTTGAATTAGTTAAAATAATAATACCCTGCATGCCATAACCCAGCGGCATAATATAAATAAATAGTCGGATTAACCGCGCAACTTCGGGATCATCGGTAAACAGATTCGCTATATACGGCGCGCCAACGAGTAATACTAAATAAATCACTAACTGCACCACGAGCACACTTCGCAGCGCAGTAATATAAGCTTCACGAACACGCTCAAATTGCATCGCGCCAAGGTTTTGGCTTATTAACGGAGGTAAACTCATTGATAGCGCCAAAATCATCACGCTCGCCAACGACTCTATTCTTGATCCAACCCCGAACGCAGCAACCGCAGGTGCGCCATAAGCTGCTATGATGGCCGTCATGACCGCCATGGCTAGGGGAGTTAACATGTTCGCCCCTGCCGCAGGTAGTCCAATACTTAGAATCTCTCGCGCTGAATTAAGCGGGTGTGCACGCTCAGGAATTTTAAAACGAATAAGGCCTTTGTAATGCAGGTACCAAAGCACCAATACCGTGCCAATGGACCAACTCAATACGCTTGCGAGCGCCGCTCCTTGCACGCCCATAGCCGGAATAGGCCCCAACCCAAAAATCAAAATTGGATCGAAAACCGCATTCAACAAGCCTCCCGACGCCATAATAATTGACGGGGTACGGGTGTCACCAGACGACCTTAATACCGCATTACCCACCATCGGGATCACCAGCAAAGTAGCGCCAGCGAACCATAACAGCATGTAGTCTTCTATTAATGGTAGAAGCCGTTCTTGCGCTTGCAGGGCGGCAAATATCGGTTGCATAAACAGGTAACCGAGCACCGATAAAATAGCCACCAACAGCGCCGAAACACCAAGTGCAATCAAGCCATCAAAACGTGCTTGCTCCTCATGGCCGGCCCCACGCTTACGCGCCAACACCGCCGACGTACCAATACCCAAGCCTATCGCTAGACTGACTACGCTGAAGGTGACTGGAAACGTAAAACTTACTGCAGCCAGTGGATCAGTACCTAACAGCCCAACAAAAAAAGTGTCGACCACATTAAAACTAATCAGGGTTAAAACACCAATCACCACCGGCCAAGTCATCTGCCAAAGAGTGGTTGGAATAGGATCGCTTGTAAGTGATTTTGCCGATACAGCTGAGGCCATTCAGAGTTCCATTGATATGCGTAATTGCGACTTAAAGGTCATACTTATACGAAGTGAACCAGTGTAACGGATTTCCCAAAAAGACGCTATGAAGCGGCGAAAAGAATGCTCTGCCCTAGGCTCAGATCATGGACAAAAACAGCCGATCCTTATATAGTGAAGCCCTCTATTTTGACCCACAGGAAAGTGCCGTGAATTATCCATTATCCGATCGCATCAATGCAATTCAACCCTCTCCGACCTTAGCGGTATCGCAAAAAGCTGCCGAGCTAAAAGCCGCGGGCCATGATGTTATTGGTCTTGGCGTGGGTGAGCCGGACTTTGATACTCCAGAGTTTATAAAAACCGCAGCCAAAGCCGCCATCGATGCGGGCCATACTAAATATACCGCAGTCGATGGTATTGTTGAGCTAAAACAAGCGGTCATCGACAAGTTTCAGCGTGACAACCAATTGCATTACGAGCTGCCAGAGATCCTTATCTCTGCGGGCGGAAAGCACAGCATTTTTAACCTGTTAAGCGCGTGGCTTAACCCTGGCGACGAAGTGCTCATTCCGGCCCCTTACTGGGTGTCCTACCCGGATATGGCAAAATTGGTTGGCGCCGAGCCAAAGTTTATTCAAGCCGGTATCGAACAACGCTATAAAATCACCCCGGAACAATTAGCAGCGGCCATTACACCGAAAACTCGTTTGCTGTTTCTTAATAGCCCATCGAATCCGACCGGTACTGCTTACACCAAGGAAGAGCTTGCCGCTCTTGCAGATGTGTTGCGTGAGCATCCACAGATCTTAATTGCCAGCGACGATATGTATGAGCATATTCTTTGGGCCGACTTTGACTTCGCCAACATAGCCATGGCCGCACCCGATTTACGTGACCGTATTGTGTTGTTGTCGGGAGTCTCAAAAGCTTATGCCATGACAGGGTGGCGCATTGGCTATGCTGCAGGGCCTAAGCCGCTCATTGCCGCAATGAAGAAAATGCAATCTCAGAGTACCTCTAATCCCGCCAGTATAAGCCAATACGCTGCATTAGCGGCTCTCAATGGCGATCAGAGTTGCATCAAACATATGATTAGTGAGTTCAAACAACGCCACGACTATTTGGTCGAAGCTCTCAATCAAATTCCCGGCGTACGTTGTATCGAAGGTGATGGTACCTTTTATACCTTTGCCAATATCGAACAGATGATGGCAACCAAAGGTCTGCAATCGGACGTTGAATGGTGTGAAGCGTTATTAAAAAACAATAAAGTGGCATTGGTACCAGGGTCTGCGTTTGGTGCACCTGGTCATTGCCGTTTATCGTTTGCGACGGATTTAGCGACTTTGAAAGAGGCGGTTAAACGTATTTCAGATTTTGCTAACAATTAAATCGTTCATTTTATTCATAACATAATACTTAAGATGCCCCACTTCATTTAGAACTGGGGCATTTTTTATGTCAAAAATTCAGCAAATGAATGAAGAAATGCACAACTAGTGGTGATTCAATGTACAACCAAAAATAATTGAAAAAATAATTTGTGCCTATATCAAGGGTTTACGTCAAGCTATTGTTTATAAAGCGGATTTATACATCAAGTTACTTTTTAATCAATCTCTAAAACTCCCGCTAAGCGGCATGAATTAAGGCTTCTCACACATCTGCCCACAAGGTTATCCACAGATTTAGTGGATAAGATCAGCAACCCCATGACTGGCGTGACTTTGCCCTCTCTGTGGATAACCACGAATGATTGCGCATTATACTTTATGTTATAGTTGAACGCTTTTTACCGACTTGACAAAAACTATTTTTTGCAGCCCTGAACAGAAAACGTGCAAACGCTCATTTTTACTATTGACAGGTCGCGCGGGCACCTTTAACATTCGCCTCCGTTGTTGAGACGAGTTCGATGAGTTCCCCAGTAGCTCAGTTGGTTAGAGCGGTGGACTGTTAATCCATGTGTCGTTGGTTCGAATCCAACCTGGGGAGCCAACTCTCATCAGCTTCAACAACACCCATACCCTTGCGATTCCCCAGTAGCTCAGTTGGTTAGAGCGGTGGACTGTTAATCCATGTGTCGTTGGTTCGAATCCAACCTGGGGAGCCACATCGCGCTCTGCAAACTACACCAAACAATCACAGCCACAAGCCCCATGAACCTTGGCGTTTACGCTTTACTGTGAAATTTCCCTGACAAAGTCGAATAACACTACAGTCTATCGGTTGTTTCAAAGCGCTAAACATTCGATAATACGCTAGATTTCAAAGCTGATTCGGACGATTCACATGGGTGAGTATTTACTACTACTGGTAGCGACAGTACTGGTCAACAACTTTGTGTTGGTCAAGTTTCTCGGCTTGTGTCCCTTTATGGGCGTATCTAACAAGCTCGAAACCGCTATTGGTATGTCTGCTGCAACAACATTTGTACTGACCTTAGCGTCAATGTGCAGTTATCTGGTCAATCGCTATTTACTAGAGCCTTTCGACCTGCTTGCACTGCAAACGCTAAGCTTTATTTTAGTGATTGCAGTTGTTGTACAGTTTACTGAAATGGTCGTGCACAAAACGAGCCCGACCCTGTATCGCTTGCTCGGTATCTTTCTACCGTTAATCACCACCAACTGTGCCGTGTTAGGTGTTGCTCTTCTAAACGTTAACGAGCAGCACAACTTTATTGAATCTATTATTTATGGCTTTGGTGCAGCAATCGGTTTTTCTTTAGTACTCGTTCTGTTTTCTGCGCTGCGCGAACGTCTCGCCGCAGCGGATGTTCCTTTGCCCTTTAAAGGTGCTGCTGTGGGCATGATCACTGCAGGCTTAATGTCGTTAGCCTTTATGGGCTTTAGTGGTTTGGTGACCCTTTCATGAGCATAGTTACCGCACTCATCGCCATTGGCGTTTTAGCGCTTGTATTTGGCCTAGTGCTCGGCTTCGCGGCCGTGCGTTTCAAGGTTGAGAGCGACCCTATTGTTGACCAAATTGACGCTATTTTGCCGCAGACTCAATGCGGCCAATGCGGCTACCCGGGCTGTCGCCCCTACGCAGAGGCGATCGCTAACGGCGACGACATCAATAAATGTCCGCCAGGCGGCGAAGCCACGATCAAAGCATTAGCAGACCTCATGGGGGTTGAAGCTAAACCATTGGATGCCGCACACGGCACGGAAGATGTAAAGAAAGTTGCCGTGATTCGCGAAGATGAATGCATTGGCTGTACCAAATGCATTCAAGCTTGTCCGGTTGATGCAATACTCGGTGCGGCCAAGCAAATGCACACCGTTATTGCCCATGAGTGCACCGGCTGTGACTTATGTGTAGAGCCGTGTCCGGTCGATTGTATTGATATGATTCCGGTACCCACACGACCAGAAAACTGGCAATGGGATATGGAACAAATCCCAGTACAAATTGTGGAGGCGAAGTCCTGATGTCCGCAGCAGCCAAAAAAGCTATCGAAGCAGGTCATATTTGGTCGTTCCCTGGTGGTATCCATCCTCCGGAACGTAAAGAGTTGTCGAACAGCTCCGCTATTGCACCGCTCGCGTTGGCTGAGAACTACGCCGTACCCGTTAAGCAACATGCCGGGGCTCCCGCTGAAATCTGTGTCGCCGTTGGCGAGCGCGTGTTACGTGGACAGCCATTAACAGAGTCGACCACTGGCCAAGGCTTACCGATACATGCGCCAACCTCCGGCACTGTCACGGCAATTGGCCCCGGTCGTATTGCTCACCCTTCAGGGATGGCCGATGTGGTTATTCGAATTCAAGCCGATGGTGAAGACGAAGCAGTACTCACCGAAGGTATTACCGACTATTCGCAAGTTTCGCGCGCCGAGTTACTCAATCGTATTCGCCTAGCCGGTGTTGCTGGGCTTGGTGGCGCAGGCTTTCCCACCGCACAAAAACTCGCGCTACAACGCCCCATTGACTACCTAATTATTAACGGCGTTGAATGCGAGCCTTATATCAGTGCCGATGATCGACTGATGCGTGAACACGCTGCCAGCATTGTCGATGGCGCAGAAATTTTGCTGCATTTAGCTGGCTGCAACAAAGGTTTGGTTGCCATTGAAGACAACAAACCCGAAGCTATCGAAGCCATGCGTAAAGCGCTGCACGAGCACCCACATTTAAGTTTGCGGGTGGTACCCACGAAATACCCATCGGGGGGCGAAAAGCAACTTATTCAGCTATTAACCGGTCGCCAAGTGCCCAGTCGTGGCTTACCCATTGATATCGGTCTGATCATGCACAACGTTGGCACCGCCTACGCGGTAAGTCGCGCCATTCGCAATGGTGAAGCACTTACCGAGCGTGTTGTAACGGTCACCGGTGAAGCTGTTCGCCAGCCAGGTAATTATTGGGTGCGCATCGGTACCCCAGTTGCTCATGTACTGCAGCAAGCAGGCTTTACCAGTAGTGGCGACCAACAGCGTATTATTATGGGTGGTCCCATGATGGGATTCACGCTACCCGATGTTGATGTGCCGGTGGTTAAAATCAGCAACTGCTTGTTGGTACCAAGTACAGCTGAATTAGCGCCTGCACAACAAGAAATGCCTTGTATTCGCTGCGGCGCCTGCGCCGATGTCTGTCCCGCGCAACTTTTACCTCAGCAATTACAGTGGCTAGCGAAAGCAAAAGATCACGACGCCCTAGAACAACAGAACCTATTCGATTGTATTGAATGCGGTGCCTGCGCTTATGTGTGCCCTAGCGAGATACCACTGGTTCATTATTACCGCAAAGCCAAAGCAGAAATACGAAATATCGCACGCGAAAAAGCCAAGGCAGAAATAGCTCGTGAACGTTTTGAAGCGCGTAACGAACGGCTTGAACGTGAAAAAGAAGAACGCTTAGAGCGCCACCGCAAAGCCGCGGAAGCGCGTAAAAAAGCCCAAGCTGAACAAGTTAAGTCAGGCGGCGACAACCCGAACGACGCCGTTCAAGCCGCCATTGCCCGAGCCAAAGCCCGCAAAGCTGCACAGCAGAAAGCGGCTGCTGAACAGCAGTCATCTAACGAGGACAAATCATGACCTTTAAACTTGCTGCCTCGCCGCATAGTCATCAGCGCCGCACCACTCAACAGGTAATGCGTTGGGTTTACCTTGCGCTCATTCCTGGCTTACTTACGCTCATTTACTTCTTCGGATGGGGCGTGATTTGGCAGTTAGGCCTCGCCATTACCACCGCATGGGTTGCCGAAGCCATTTGTATGGCTCTTCGTGGCCGGCCTATTGGCTTTGCTTGGCGTGATCACACCGCCTTGGTTACCGCCATATTGCTGGCAATAAGTATTCCAGGACTCGCTCCTTGGTGGCTTATTGTGATAGGAACGGCATTTTCTATTGTTATCGTTAAACACGTTTATGGGGGCGTCGGGCAAAATATCTTTAACCCTGCGATGGCCGGCTATGTCGTGCTTCTAATTAGCTTTCCAGTGCAGATGACAAGTTGGCCCCTGCCCGCCCCACTGAGCCAGTTCGACCTAAGCTTTATTGACAGTGCGGTGTTGATTTTTACCGGCTACACGCCGAATGGCTTTGATTTAGAACAACTGCGCATGGGCGCCGATGGCATGACGATGGCCACGCCACTCGATAGCCTGCGAACAGCATTAAATCATCAACTAACCATGGGTGAAGCACTACAGCAACCGATTTTTGGTAGCCTTGCAGGGATCGGTTGGCAGTGGATTAACCTTGCCTTCTTGCTCGGTGGTTTAGTGTTGCTTAAGGTTCGGGTGATCAGTTGGCATATTCCCACCGGTATGTTGCTAGGTTTAGCCATTCCTGCCGCAATTGCTTGGTTATTCAGCCCCGACCAGAGTGTTTCGCCGGTCATGCAACTTTTCAGTGGTGCGACCATGCTCGGTGCCTTTTTCATCGCGACCGACCCAGTCACCGCGGCAACCTCAAATCGTGGTCGACTTTACTTTGGCCTGCTCATCGGCTTTTTGGTGTTCGTGATCCGCACTTGGGGCGGCTATCCTGATGCCGTAGCTTTCGCCGTACTGTTAGCCAACATGACCGTGCCAGTTATCGATAAATACACGCAACCGGTTGCTTACGGCCATGGAGAACGCTCATGATTGCTCGCAGCATGCAACGCAATGGACTCATTCTTGCGGCCTTTGCTATTGTCGCAACGCTCTTAGTGATGTTAACCGCGCGCCTCACGGCGGAACCCATTGCGCGCGAACAACAACGTGAATTGTTACAGGTTCTCAACCAGCTAATACCAGCCGCCGCACACGACAATGACCTTTATGCCAGTTGTCGATTAATTGACGCCCCCAAGCTCGCCTCAGACGCGACGCCAATGTACCTTGCGACAAAAAATGGTGAACCTAACGCTGCAGCGATTGAAGTGGTTGCGCCAAATGGCTATTCCGGTGGCATTCGGTTATTGGTAGCCATCAATTGGGACAATACGGTCGCCGGTGTGCGCACCCTACAACACCAAGAAACCCCCGGTTTAGGTGATAAAATTGAACGCCGCAAAAGTGACTGGATCACAAGCTTTGCTGGTATGACCGTAACAGGTGTCGATGACAACCGCTGGGCGGTACAACGTGACGGTGGGGTATTCGACCAATTTACTGGAGCCACCATTACCCCCCGCGCCGTCGTGCAGATAGTGGCGCGTACCGTCCGCGCATTCAAAGTGAACAAAGAACAGTGGCGGCAACAAAGCCGTGCCTGTGGAGGTCAAGAGTCATGAGCTATAAAGAGATTACTTGGCAAGGTCTATGGGAGAACAACCCTGCCCTCGTACAGTTGCTTGGACTGTGCCCGCTGCTTGCAGTTACGGCAACAGTCACCAATGCACTCGGGCTTGGTTTTGCGACCCTACTGGTACTGGTCGGCTCTAATATTACCGTTTCATTGGTGCGCGAGTGGGTGCCAAAAGAGATCCGTATTCCCGTTTTCGTAATGGTGATAGCCACATTCGTAACTGTGATCCAGCTTTTGATGAATGCTTATGTTTACGGCCTGTACCAGTCGTTGGGTATTTTTATTCCACTAATCGTTACCAATTGCGCCATTATCGGCCGCGCCGAAGCCTTTGCCTCAAAAAATCCGTGGCGCCGCTCAGCCTTTGATGGTTTGATGATGGGGTTAGGTTTCACCTTAGTGCTTATGGTACTTGGTGGTATCCGCGAAATTATTGGCAACGGAACGCTCTTTGATGGGGCAGAACTTTTGCTCGGCGATTGGGCTGCAGCCTTACGTATTGAATTATTTGCCGTTGACTACCCGTTGTTACTAGCGATACTGCCGCCTGGTGCATTTATTGCCATGGGCTTTATTATCGCCATTAAAAATAGTATTGATCATTACCGTGAACAACGTGCCGCAAAACCAGCAAAAGAAGTCACTCGAGCACGCGTGACGGCACAATAAGGCTGTATAGACTCCGTTGAAGCTATGAATAAACAAAAAAGAATCGAAATTTTAAGCAGGTTACGGGAGAACAACCCTAACCCCACCACTGAACTTGAGTTTGACTCAAGTTTTGAGCTGCTAATTGCGGTATTACTGTCAGCTCAAGCAACCGATGTTGGCGTTAATAAAGCTACTCGCAAGCTGTTTCCGATGGCACGAACCCCTGCGGCGATGCTGCAACTCGGTGTCGATGGCGTCAAAGACTGCATTAAAACGATTGGCTTATTTAACGCCAAAGCCGAAAACGTGATTAAAACGTGCAAGATCTTGGTCGACCAACACAACGGCGAAGTTCCTGAAGATCGCGCAGCACTAGAAGCGCTGCCAGGTGTCGGTCGTAAAACCGCCAATGTCGTGCTGAATACCGCCTTCGGCTGGCCAACCATTGCCGTTGACACCCATATTTTCCGGGTCTCGAACCGCACTAAATTTGCGCCAGGCAAAACCGTACGTGCCGTTGAAGATAAACTCGAAAAAGTGATTCCCGCTGAATTCAAAGTGGATGCCCATCATTGGTTTATCTTGCATGGACGTTATACCTGCATCGCGCGCAAGCCCCGATGCGGTAGCTGTATTATCGAAGACCTATGCGAATTTAAAGAAAAAACTTCTGACGATTACTAGACGACTACGAGGAGTACCGCAATGCGAATGTTACACACGATGCTGCGCGTCGGCGACTTAGACCGCTCAATTGAGT
The DNA here is from genome assembly GCF_902806985.1 of Pseudidiomarina piscicola. Taxonomy (GTDB): domain Bacteria; phylum Pseudomonadota; class Gammaproteobacteria; order Enterobacterales; family Alteromonadaceae; genus Pseudidiomarina; species Pseudidiomarina piscicola. The sequence continues at coordinate 292,190 of NZ_CADCXY010000001.1, read as the reverse complement.
TCTACACTGACCTACTGGGCATGAAGTTACTTCGCCAAGCCGATAACGAAGAGTATCGATACACCTTAGCGTTCGTCGGTTACGGCGATGAGAAAGACCATACAGTTCTCGAGCTCACCTACAACTGGGACCAAAGCGAGTACAACATGGGCGATGCCTATGGCCATATTGCCATCGGTGTTGACGATATCTATGCGCTTTGTGATCAGCTAAGTGCCAAAGGCGCTGACGTCTATCGTAAACCTGGACCAGTTAAAGGCGGTAAAACCGTCATCGCATTCGTACGTGATCCAGACGGCTACGCCATTGAACTTATTGAACGCAGCGCTAGTGACGATTTATGAGTGATTCTGAATCGTCATTGATGAAGCAACGCTTCCGCGGCTACTTGCCGGTGGTTATTGACGTTGAAACCGCCGGTTTTAATGCCAAAACCGACGCATTACTGGAAATAGCTGCAGTGACCTTGGCCTTCGACGAACAAGGCTGGTTACACCCTGCTGAGCGAATTCACTACCATGTAGCGCCTTTTGAAGGTGCCAACATTGAACAAGCTGCGATCGAATTTAACGGGATCGATCCCCACTCGCCGCTACGCGGTGCCGTGCCTGAAGAAGAAGCCTTGAAGGAAATGTTCAAGCCTATCCGCAAAGCGCAAAAAGCAGCCGGCTGTCAGCGCTGTGTGTTGGTTGGCCATAACGCGACCTTCGATTTGGGCTTCTTGATGGCGTCTGCAGAACGCAGTAATCTTAAGCGTAATCCGTTTCATCCGTTTGTGACCTTCGACACCGCCGCCCTCGCCGCGTTAACCCTAGGCCAGACGGTATTGATTAAAGCCTGTCAGGAGGCCGGGATTGCCTTCGATAGTAAACAGGCGCACTCTGCCCTGTACGACACCGAACGTACCGCAGAACTCTTTTGCTGGATGGTCAACCGCTACAAAAATCTTGGTGGCTGGCCCTTACAAGCGCACTCTTCAAAGGACTAATAGCATGACCACATCGGGCAATACTTGGCAGTACCGCATTCCTCACCTTCTTGCTGTCATCATTGTTGCCACCATGGTGTGGTCATACATTAATCCCGCGGATATCACCGTCTGGTGGGCCGAAATGGTGCCGATAATGGCCATCTTTGCTGGATTATTAGTAACTTTCGGCAAATTTCGCTTCAGTAACACAAGTTACGTGTTGATGAGTGTGTTGTTGATTCTGCACACCATAGGCGCCCATTACACCTTCGCCAGCGTCCCTTTTGACTGGGTCACCAACTACTTTGGCTTCGAGCGTAATCACTACGATCGCATTGCGCACTTCAGCGTTGGCTTTTACGCCTACTCAGCCGCCGAGTTGCTGCTACGCAAGCAGTGGGCACGCCCCGTCACCGCAATGTTGTTTGGCTTATTCTTCATTATGTCCGTGGCTGCGGCCTACGAAATCATTGAATGGCAATTTGCCGTCATCGAAGGTGGCAATGCCGGCATCGAATTCCTCGGCTCCCAAGGCGACATCTGGGACGCGCAGAAAGACATGCTCGCTGACACTCTCGGTGCCATTGTCGCCCTAGTGCTGTTTGCCTTTACACGCCGAGATCAATCCAGCACATAAATTTGCCCTTTCTGGCCGCAGAGCTACTTCTCAGCGGCCTCAAGATCCTGAATTTTCTTCCACAGCTCATCCGCCTCCTGGCTAATATGCGAACTGCCGCGAATATCACCGTTGCGCTGCATTTCCATGGCTTTTTGCTGCAATTGCTCCAGCTGTTTGCGCATTTTTTTGGTCGGGCTCGATTTGAATAATCCGAACATCTTTATCACTCGTTTTGGGGGTTGAGTCTTGTACGCGGAAATGGCGTGATTGGTTTTACTTGAGTCGGATTACACCACCTCAAACTCGATAGCTTGAACATTCTCAAGCTGCAACAGACGCTCTACATGCCACAAGTCATAGTTATATTGCATCGCTAACCAACTTTCTGGACTTCGTCCTAATGTTTTAGAGAGTCGCAGCGCCATTTCCGGACTCACTCCACTATGACACTTCAAAATCCGATTCAACGTCGAAGGTGCCACATCCAGTTTCTGCGCTAAATACCTACAACTAAGCTTGTACGGCTCCATATAGGTTGCCGCAATAAACTCACCCGGATGGACAGGATTGTGCATCGTCATTAGTGATAATCCTCATAGTCCAACAAATAAACATGACCGGCTCTGAATTCAAAGGTTAATCGCCAATTAGCGTCTACCTTAATAGACCACCTGTGTACAAGCTTCCCCTTAAGGCGGTGTAACCGAAAACCGGGTAGCTTCAGATCCGTAATGACCATCGCTGTATCGAGAGCGGCTAATTGGATCCGTAGCCTAGCTTCATGTGATGCTTGAATTCCTGCAAGACTGCCGGTTTGATAAAAGGCTTGAAGTCCTTTATGTCTTATGGATAGGATCATAGTTTATCGTTGCGCGTTGCGCAACACGCTTAGTATTCTTATTGAAGATAAAACCATAAATTAACTTGAAGTTAGCGTGACTTAAATAAGCGGATGTCTTCTACCTATGTGGACTAAGTCGATAGTGATTTAATAGACAATATTCAACACACAAACGCTTTTAGCTTAAGGTGGCCGCTAATCGAATCGGCTAGCGCTTGCGGTACTTCATACGCTTTCGCCAACTGTGGCCATCGCGATACTGATGCAATCACATCATCAATGATGGCATCTATTTCTTGGCGCGATACTTTTGCCAAGTGCACGTCGGAAAGCGCATAGAAGTCCGCGCGCGAGTGGCCGCTGCGTTTGCCGTTTAACGACATCCAGTGCTGCTCGACCCACGGGTTTCCGCTTTTATAACTGAACGCCACGTCATACGCTGGACTCAACCGCCATTGCTTGTCTTCCAACATAAAGCCGAAGTTCTTGGAGTGGTCGTCGTGATTGGTCGCCACGTGGTTAAACACCATCCGGCGGAATAAATCGAGTGCATCTGCCCGCGGCAAGCGTAACTGGCGAGCCACCTGAAACAGCTCTTCATAGGAGAACGAGCCAATCGCATAATAATTGACATGCTTTATTGCCGACAGCGTCTGAATGTGTTTCTTCTCGTTGCCCACGCGGTCGAAGCGCTTGGTGATGAAGTGGCGCCGGCTGCCCTCTTCGAGCAGATGACAAGGCATCATCTGAATGCCGGCCTGCGTCGCCATTAGCGAGTACACGTATTCCATGGCGCCATAACCGAGTGGATCGCCAAAAGTTTGCTGCGCGGGATCCCGTTCTTTTACGCCATCGAACTTTAAGATGTAGTGTTCAAAGCCTTCCGGAACCTCGCCTTGCCCTGAACGCACCTGACTGAAATCGGCATTAAAAGCCAGCACCGCTTTCGGCCGTGCGCCACCAGCGCTGGTGCCAACGGCTAACAGGGCCTGCATCTGGGCCTTATCTTCAGTGGTGTCAAAGTGCGTCCGCTGGCGAAATCCGGTGCGGGTATCCAAAACCTCCTGCGCCAGTTTCATTAAAGTCTCGACTTCAATGTCCTTACTTTTCGATAGCGTATGTTTACTGCGGGTCGGATGGTATTCCAGCGCGCCCATGCCCCGCTCACCGGTATATTGCAGCCGTTCGAGTGGGTTCAATGGCTCGGTGCGATCGGATTGTTGCGCTAACCACTGATTAAGTACCGCATTACCGAAGTCATCCGGCAGCGAGTCAGCCAGCATGCCAGGCAAACCTTTGAAGGTATCCCAGCTTAATTCAGGGAAGGTATAGATCCGGCCTTTCTTTGCCGGCATCGTTAACGGCGCTAGCGGGATCTCGCGCTCGACAAACTCAGCAAAGTACTCGAACCGCGCCGCCGTATCGCTCTTGGAATAGCTTAACGCGCCAACCGGCTCACCTTTGTAGCGGACCTCAATAGTATTGATCACCAGTCCAGCTCCCCTTTGTCACCAGGTTGCACACGTGTTTTGCCGCTCGCTCGTTGCTTTTGTTTAGTGGTGCTCTTTAACAGCTGCACAGGAGACACGCCCTCATCCGGGAAAGCCGCAAGTAACTTATCGATATGCCCGAGCGCCTGCAAAATAGCGACATAGGTGGGTAAGGTACTCTTCCCACTTTCGGCTGACTTCACGGCGTTTAACGAGACATTCGCCAGCGTCGCCAAATCTTCTTGAGTCAGATCTTGGTTCAATCGGTACTGCTTCACGCGTTGACCAATGACGGTAGGTATGCGCTTTGCGTCCATATAACAATCCATTTATAGGCTTTAATTCATGTAAAGAAGTTTAGCAGACTATTTAGGGTATGCAATTTTAAGCTTGCTATGGCCTATAAAAGGGCTCTAAATGCATTTATTTATCAGTAGTATCCCAGAGAATTGTCATTGGCATTGAGGTTGAAGCCTAGCAGATAAATTTTCACTAATTACAACCACATCCGGTAAGCAAGGTGGACTTTACCCAATCCAACGCACAGGCGTCAGTACAGCGCCGATTGTTCGTGCGGCACAAAACTATCTAAGTCTTCTCTCGACAACTGAACTTATTCACACCCAGTTTGCAACGGCTCCCCCTCGTCATCCTGTAACTGATAGTCATAAGCAGCTTGAAGGCCGGTATCCTCTTCGGATGCTTCGGTCTCTACTTCAGTTCGGCCGGGATAAAAGGGGGACAGCAGAGAAATAATAATACCTAGCACAGCAAACATTGAAAAACTCTCAGCATAGCCAAACTTACCGACGAGTAAACCGATAATCGGCGAACCTACAGCTTGCCCGAGGGCACAAGCCACAAAAGCCAACACCGGCCCTATGGATAGCCGCCCAGGCAACAAACGAATGCCGGTCATTAAGTAGAGCCCTGTTAAACTCATGTAGGCTAGGCCAAAAATCAAAGCTGAGAAAACAGCGAGATAAATTTGGCTCGGGCTCGCGGCCAATAGCGTCAAGCTAGTGGTCATCATCATTAGCATCAATGCGTGCGTGATAGCTGGATTATTTCTATCGGCCAAGTCACTAATAACAGCCCCGCCGAGTCCGGCAATACCTAAAGCTAACCATAACCAACCACTTTGCTGCGAAGAGAGTGCACCCAAGTTGATTGCTAAGTCTGGCCCAAACGTCCAGTACGCTGAGGCAATAAAGCCCATGGCAAAGGCAAACAGAAACAAACTGAACAAGCGCCAGCATTGTATCGCTGTAATCTTGGGCGGCGGCACGGCATTTGAAGGTCTAAAGCGCGAAACCGATGGAATAAGATACCAAGCAAGAAGGACACCAACAATGGCGGCTAACGTGAACGAAAAGTAAGCGTAGCGCCATGCTCCAACTAGAAATAAAACAGCGGGAACAGAGAGCACAACACCAATACTGGTTCCCGCGTTCATCACTGAGCTGACACGCCCGTGGATGGAGCGGTCAACTAACGCCTGCATGGCGGCGGTGAGCGCGGGCATCATTAACCCGGTGCAGATACCGCACGCGACCACACCGATACCAAGTAGAATAGGCCCTCTGGCCTGACTCATCAGCGCCAAACCGACAACGGCAAATGATGCAGATAAAACGGTGGTATTACGCGCGCCAAAGTACTTGGTGACCAGAGGAGCAACCAAACTGATAACGACAAAACTGATCAAAGGAAGAGCGGCGATAATACCAATCGTATTAGCGCTCATCTCAAGGTCATCGCGTATTTGCGGTACAAACAAACCAAAGGCAAAGCGAGCCAAGCCAAAGCTTATTGCAATAAGGATGGCACCAACCAACGCAAAGCGCATTCCTGAGACTTGTTGCATCGTTTCGTCTCCCGTCAATGGGCGGCGGACTTAGACTCATTTCGATATGACGAGCCGTACTACAAGTCTAGGAGGCTTTTTCGGGTTTCGAAAGCTTTGGGGGATAGAATCGGAACACAGATAGGGTATCACCATTGGCAAGTAATATGTTCACCAGTAGCCGCCGCGCCATTTGCTGTATGTATTTTAAGCTTGGGAGGCCTTCAGCTCACGCTTAGCCCCTAGTCCTCAAGGTGCTTGTGCTTGCCAGCCCAAACATTCTCTGACTCACTGTTAGGTCCTGCCCCGACTCACTGCGCTGATACTGTTGCTGCGACATCCCGATCAACATACGCATGTCTTTTTGTGACAACCCGCGTTTCTTGCGCTCTTCGACCAATAGCTTGCTAAGCTCTTTTAGCGTCTTCATAAAACAACCTATATATTGTTTTCTTATCCAAAATACAACTCTTAGGTTGTTTATTCTGTATTTGGGAGTGGCGAATAGATTTCAGAGTTTGTGGTGTTTGGTGGGCCGCTTTGTGCCAAGAGCTGCCATTGGAACGTCAACTCGCGTGCGGCAGCTCCGTACGTATTTCAGACCTTCCGGCTTCTCAGGATTAAGCTACGTATCTACTAATATCATACGCGGTATATCTTGATTACTCGTTAATCATTCGGAATCGAAGGCTGTGCTTCACCATCCAGTGAAGCTTGAACAAGTGCACCCAAGAATTTCGTGAAAGGCTCTATGTTTTGGTTTGCGCTCGCCTCTTCAAGAGCAACCATATAATTATTGCGCTTTTTAAGTGGCACAATCGTCCAAGGGTAGCCGCCACTGGCAAGCATGGCATTCATCAAAAAGCGCCCTGTGCGGCCGTTACCATCCATATAAGGATGAATATAGACAAATATAAAGTGCCCTAGAACAACGCGCACAGCGGCATTTTCTTCGGCTTTCAGCAACTCAAAAAACGCTGGCATAGCATCGCGCAAAGCCTCTCCGCTTGGCGGTGAGTGCATGGAACGACGGATAAAAACGGGCGCATTCCGATAACCAGCAAGCTCGGCAGGTTTATGAATACCAGCCGCCACCCCCGGCGCAAACATTTCTCGATACCATACCCGATGATCGTTATCGACGACTTCTCCTGCATTATGCCCGTCGAGTATTCGATCTATACTATTGCGCACGGCTTGATAAGCCTGCCAATAACCTCGGGCGGCCAAAGCATTTAGCCGCTCTTTATCATCAGCGTTTTGTTCTGGATTCCAATCTCCAGTGCGAACGCGAGTGATCAACTCAGGCGTGACGCGATAGCCCTCAATAGAAAGCGAGTGATAGGCATCCGTTACATACACATCTTCAACATGTTGCATATATGCGTTTTTGTCGACTGTTTGCATCGGGGATGCTGGAAAGTGCGCTATCACAGTTTCCCGCATATGCTGCCACATAAGCCGTATACGATTTACGTATGGGGATTGCTCGCGTCGTGAGAAGCTTAGGATGGATTTTTCCTCAAACGGGTCTGCTTCGCGCAAATCATACCCCGCCGCGCGCATTGTACCCATAATATCGTCAGCAATTTGAGTGCGGCCAATATTTCTAAATGCACCTGCTAAACGGCCAGCAATAGAGCTATGCCCACCTTCTAGCAATTGATCCAAAACTTCAGAAGCATCACTAATCATAGATAGTCCCGCGCGCATATCTGTTGGGTTTTGAGTAAAGCTCTGTTTGCTACAGGCAATCAGAGCAGCAGGAAGGCTATATATACGCAGACCGTTTTTGCTCGACACCTTAGCCGGTTCGGGGAGCGCAGCGCGAATATCTAATAGTGATGTGCCGTGGGGCAATTCTGTTACATTGTTCCGTGCTTTGGTAGCTCTAATTAATAACTGTTTGGGCACAGTCATATTTTCAGTATGAAGCGCGATAGATTGCTCAGGTGATAAGCACCAATCGTCGCCCTTTAAGTGGTTAAGGTAGGCTGCACAAAATTGCCAAAAGGAGGCATACCAAGCCGTACTCTCCCCGCGTGTTTCATCTGGGCGTGCTGGCACATACCAGCCCTTGATGACTTCCTTAAGGAAGCCATTTTGAACGAGGCGTTCTCGGTGAGTGCGCGAGAGATCAGCAGAGCGTATGGCAACTGAGCCATTCATCTGAAGATCGTGAAGTGCTTCTAAGGCATCAGCCAGTTTATCAGAAGGTGTTGCCATGGTGGTTCTACTCGCTTATCGTGCGTATCTATTATTCGCTTATTGTGTTGTAGCATTTTTCGCTTATTGTGTCGAACGATAATTCGCTTATTGTGCATAAATAGTGTGAGCAATTAAATTTATAAGAGCTTATGGCAATGGAAATTTGTCCATTTTCAGTATCACCTTGCAAGCCTTGCCACGAGCCTTCATTAAGCAGTTTCTTGTTTTAAGTATCGACGGACACCATTATGTTGTTCTCTGGTGTTACTAGCACGCCCGCAATTTGAACTTTCGCTCCTGGTCTAATGAATCCATCTGCTCGGCGACTTCTTAACGTCCGCTCCTCGCTCAAAGCGGACAACCACTAAAGAGCGCTCTACTCCCCAATATCCTCATTCCAAAGCTCTGGATGCTCATTGATAAAGGTATTCATCAAGTCGACGCAGGTGGCATCTTGCAGCACTTCTACTTTCACGCCGGCGCTGCGTAAGCGATCTTCTGCGCCCATAAAAGTCTGGTTTTCGCCGACAACAACGTGCGGGATCCCATACAGCCGCGACATTTCGGATAGAGCTAGTGATATCAGTAAGTAACTCCTAGCGAGCGCACGCTAGTTTGGCTTAATGCGCAATGCCTATTAATTGGTTATCATCGAATAAACCTAACAAGGAGCTTCGCCAATGCCTGTTTACGCGCTCAATCTTTTTGATATTGCCAACAAAGACGAATACCTCGCCTACGCACGTCGCTCAGCGAAAGAAGTTGAAGCCCACGGCGGCAAGGTGATCTCGCTCGGGAAGTTCAAGGAAACCGCGCAAGGCGATATCACGCCGCGGACCGTGCTTATATTGGTAGAATGGGAGTCAAAGGAAGCGTTCGAGAGTTATTGCGATGACCCAGCGCTTGCCGATCTGCATCCGCACCGCGAGAATGGCACCACGAATTATATTTGGCACCTGTTTGATAAGCTTGATGACTTGCGGCCGATATTGAAGGCGAAGGACTAGGCCAGACCCATAGCGAAAAACGCCGGAAACAAGCCTAGTTAGCATTACCGCTGCTGTCATAACAAAGCTGATAGCTGAGTTCGCTCTTGCCTGATAAGCTTCAGATGTAAGACTGTCTGTTTTTTTGACCACTATAGTCACTAGGTTTCAAATGAGATTATTAAGTTTCCTTGCTGTTTTACTGCTTTTGTATATCTCTAACGCTCACGCAGAGAGCCCCCAGGACACTCGCGCTGCTTGCGAAAAGAATGACGGGGTTTGGACAAAGTTTGAAGATCTTTACCCCGAAGGGACGCTAAGTGGCGATGATATCGGTCGTTATATTTGCAGAATCCGCACCCGCGAAGAAGGATCTAGCTGTACTAGCCAGAAACAATGTCGCGGACAGTGTTTAGCTCCCGAGGGTACCAAAGCGGGAGCTGAAGCAGTCGGTGTATGTGCCGAGTTTATGTGGCTCTCCGTTTTTGAGCGTAATAGAACTATTATCGGTGGTCGGGTCGTTTATCCTGAATACTCTATGGAAATGACAGACAGGAAGAAAAGACTGCTTGCTGAACTTTATCGTAACCTAGAAAAATGGAAATCAGCCGAACTAGTCAGTTATAGTTTTACTGCCGAGAATGAAAACTGCTTCTGTTTCTTCGCACAATACTACGGCCCGGTTGAGACCTTCGTTAACGACAGAAAAGTATCTAAGGTCGTTTATCTTGGCAAAGCAAGGGATGGCTATAAACCTGGAGATGAAATAACTAGTCCTACAAGCTTAGGCCAGACAGTATTGGCATTTTTCAAATACACAGAAGAACACATTGAGAAAGCCACTGGAAATGCGTTGATTGAAGTTACCTACGATCCAACCTTTGGCTTTCCCACGCTTATAAAGTTCGACAGGCCGGATTATGCAGATGATCAAAGTTCTGTCGTTATCTATGATTTTAAGCCTATGTAACGCAATGTGCAGCGTTTAGCTGGCCTGCGAAACTAACTGGCGAACCTCGTCAGCACGTAGTGGCCGCACCAGACGATCCACTTCCTTGCCGTCGCGCAGGAGTATCAAGGTCGGCCAAAGCTTGACCTTGAACATTCGCCCAACCCGTTTGCCCTTGCCGTCGTATATTTTGATATGACGCAGTTCTGGATGTTCAGCTACGGCTTCTTCTATCGCAGGACGTGCAGCCTTGCAATGGCCACACCATGGCGCACCAAATTCAAGTACGACGTCGCCGGACAACTTGCCAACCTCTTCAACTGTAAGAGGCTCTTCTTCGTATTCAGGGTTAGAACCAATATCATCGGTTTTCATTCTGCTTACTCCTTTACTAGAAATTTTTGATCCGCGCTATAGCGGCAGACTACACTCTGCGCTTTTCAATGAGCTTTTTTCGGTTTGCGTATTTTTAGCTACGAATAGCACAGTGCGGGAAAATGTTCTATTACCGAAAGGCCTGTTGAGTTTATCGCCACCTTTCGACACGATTCACTTTCCGAATTTCAGAGATAAAAAATACTGGTAAAATGTATCCCATAAGATACACTCTGCCTATGAAACGGATTCAGTCAACCAGTCACTTCATTCAGTGGCTGGATCGCCTAAAGGATTTAAGCGGCCGGGCTCGAGTACAAACTCGGATCCAACGTTTGGCTATGGGTAATCCCGGCAAATTCAGAAATCTGAAACATGGCGTTTCAGAAATGAAAGTTGATGTAGGGCCTGGCTACAGGATTTACTTTACCGAACGCGATCAGGTGCTGATTATCTTGCTATGTGGAGGCAACAAGGCGAGCCAAAAGCACGATATTCAACTTGCCTACAAATTAGTAAAAAGTTTGGAGTCAGATAATGACAATTAAACTTCATGATTATGATGTCGCTGATCACCTTCGCACATCTAAAGAGATGGCAGCTTACCTTGAAGCCGCAATTGAAGAGAGCGATGGCGACGCTGCATTTATTGCTGCAGCGCTTGGAGATATTGCGCGCGCGCAAGGTATGTCCTCACTCGCGAGAAAAACCGGCCTAGGCCGTGAAAGTTTGTATAAAGCCCTTTCAAAGGACGGATCACCCAAGTTCGTTACGATCGTGAAGGTCGCTAAAGCTCTGGGTATGCGGGTTCATATTAAACCTGCCGCTTGAGCTCTTGCACTAGGATAGTTGTGATTATAGATAAGACGCACCGCCGACTTAGCTAACTTAGAGCACGTCGGCGGCGGTAAAACTATAGAACGCGTTAATCACCCTTACGATGATTATTACCACGGTTGGCATCACGACCTTTGTTGCCATTGCCACCTGCACGCTTGTTGCCGCCGCTACCTTGCGGTTTACGAGGTTGTCGCTGGCCTCGTTGGCCCTGCTTCGGTGGTGGCGTTTTGCCGGTCAGCTGCACGTCAGCAAAGCCTTCCAACTTATGGCGCTCAATCGGTTGGCCAATCAGCTTTTCAATTGCCTTTAAGGTTTTGAACTCTTCGTCCATCACCAATGAAATTGCGTGTCCGACCTGACCGGCACGACCTGTGCGGCCAATGCGATGCACGTAGTCTTCCGCAACTTGTGGTAAGTCGTAGTTAATAACATAGGGTAGCTTGTCAATGTCTAGCCCTCGTGCGGCGATATCAGTCGCTACCAGCACTTGTACTTCGCCAGCTTTAAAGTCTGCTAATGCTTTAGTTCGAGCGCCCTGGCTTTTATTGCCGTGGATAGCGGCCGCTAAAAAACCGTCACCATGTAATTGTCGAACTAATCGGTTGGCACCGTGTTTAGTGCGTGAAAAAACCAACACCTGCGGGATGTTCAAATTGCGGAGAATTTGCATCAACATGCGTGGCTTTTCGCTCTTCGCAGCCGCATACATGATTTGTTCAATGCGCTCCGCAGTAGAGTTCGGCGGTGCCACAGATATCTCAACCGGGTTGTTAACCAGGCTTTTCGCCAGCGTACGGATATCATTGGAGAAGGTCGCCGAGAACATCAGTGTTTGGCGCTTCGCCGGCAACAACTTAATAATTTTCTTAATGTCGTGGATGAAGCCCATGTCGAGCATGCGATCGGCTTCATCAAGTACCAACACGTCTAGTTTCGGGAAACGCACGGCGTTTTGTTGGTACAGGTCCATCAAACGACCTGGGGTGGCCACGAGAATGTCTACGCCTTTGCGCAGTTTCATCATCTGCGGATTGATTTTTACACCACCAAACACGACCGCGTAGTTTAATGACAAGCCAGCACCGTAGGTTGCCACGCTTTCGCCTACCTGCGCGGCGAGTTCGCGCGTCGGCGTAAGAATTAACACGCGTGCTGTGTTGGGCTTCGCGCGCTCGCCGTCTTTGAGCCTTTCTAAAATCGGTAAGGTAAAGCCTGCGGTTTTACCCGTGCCTGTTTGTGCCGCTGCCATCACGTCGTTACCAGCAAGTACGGGGGGAATTGCTTGTTCTTGAATAGGTGTGGGTTCTGTATAACCTTGACGTGTAAGGGCGGTAAGAATTTCCGGGCAAAGTCCGAGTTCAGAAAAAGTCATGTATAAATGTGCATCCTATTAGCGTTAAGAATGTACATTCTAACGCATCACAGCGTGCACTGCAGTTTATTTCATTCATTGGCGCGCTATCACGATGCTAGCTTTATCTGCAGTATTGCTTGATTGCAGTTGCGTTACCAATACCGACACGAGCGTAGCGAAAGAGCTCCATTTGTTATCTTCGTCCCATATCACTTGAATTTTGCCGACTTTTGTTCATTGACGTTCGCTGTTTAGCTTCACCGTCATCACGCGTCGAATTTAGCAATTTGAGGTCATTATCGTGTCCGCCTGTTTCTCTAATATCTGTTTACAAATTCAACTTGCCTATGCAACACCCAGCGGGTTTAATTAATAAAAAACGAGAAAAGTTATGATTCTTAATAGTATACGCTTGGGACTAGTAGCCTCGACCTTTCTTTTAAGCAGCTTTAACAACACTGACTACCCAGCTCATTTACAGGCGCAGCTCATTGCTCCGAAAATGAGCGAGCAGACCTTAAAGCTAAACGAGTTAAAACAGTTTCTGGGCTCCACAGGCACCTCGTCAATGGTTCTGATGCGTAACGGCGATGTGTTTTTTGAGTTTGGTGACATTCACGAAAAGCACACGATTCACTCCATCCGTAAAGCCATGCTGAATTCGCTTTACGGCATTTACGTCGAACGCGGTGTTATCGACCTCGATGCTACTTTGGCCGAGTTGGGCATTGATGACTCGACACCGCTGACCGCGACCGAGAAGAAAGCTACCGTACGTCAACTCCTGCAATCGCGCTCGGGTATCTACTTACCCTCGGCCGCAACCTCAGAAGGCATGCTCGCAGCCATGCCGCCACGCGGTGAGTTTAAACCCGGTGAACAGTACGTCTACAATAATTGGGACTTTAACGTTGCAGGCGCGATCTTTGAAAAATTGACAGGCGAATCGATCTACACCGCCTTCCACCGAGAAATTGCCAAGCCATTGGGTATGCAAGATTTTAAAGGAAGCTACACGACCATTGATGATGACACCGATATCAGTCAGCTCGACGTCGATGGTTTTTATCAATATGAACCTGAGAAGTCTAAATTCCCAGCCTATCATTTCCGTATGTCATCGTTCGACATGGCACTTTACGGACAACTTTTTGAGAACTTCGGCGTGTGGAATGGCCAGCGCATCTTGTCACGCGAATGGATTGAGCAAAGTACTACGTCTTACTCCGTAACCAATCCGTACATGGACTTCGGTTATGGCATGCTCTGGAATGTCATTAATCCCAACGAGAAACGACCCAACCATGCATTTTTTCATACTGGCATCGGCGTTCACATGCTCGGCGTTTATCCAAGTTCTGACTTGGTTTTCGTTCACCGCGTCCATACTGAAACTGATTATGAATTTGATCAGAACAACCTCTACAGCATCATCGGCCGCGTGTTCAACGCCATACAACGCTAAAGAGGTGTAAAAGGTATCGCAGCGCTCGTCTTGTGCTATCGGCAAAACGAAGCCACCCACTTATTTAGTTGGTTTCTTCTCGGTCGTTCGATTTAAACGCAATTTACGGCGGCCCACTTGCGAGTCGTCGCCTCGTCGAGGGTGACGAGACTTCGCCCTTGGCGAGTCCTGCCGCTGGCGGCCTTGCTGGGTTGTCGCTCTTTGGACTGGTTTACGGCGACGATGGCCCTCTGGCGCTTCCGATGACGAATGCTCAATCGACTTCATCAGCTCAGCTAATTCACTCTCTGTAAGATTACGCCACTGCCCTACCTGCAATTTACCTAAGCTAACATTCATGATGCGCACCCGCTCAAGCTTACGAACGTCGTAGCCAAAATACTCGCACATGCGGCGGATCTGCCGGTTCATACCTTCAGTTAAAATCATCCGGAATACAAACTGAGACTCTTGACGAATTTTACACTTCTTAGTTTTCGTCCCAAGAATAGGCACACCGCCACGCATACCATCAATAAAGTCTTTGGTGATGGGTCGATCAACGGTTACCACATACTCTTTCTCATGCTGATTACCCGCGCGCAATATCTTATTCACCAAGTCGCCATTGCTGGTTAAAAAGATTAACCCTTGTGAGTCTTTGTCCAAGCGGCCTATTGGGAAAATCCGAGTTTTATGGCCAACAAACTTCACCATATTCTTGGGTTCAGCTGAGTCCGTGGTGCTAACAATACCAACTGGCTTGTTGAGAGCGATAAACACAAAGCTTTCTTTGTTAGTCGGTTTAATCGTGTGCCCATTGACCATCACTACATCGCCCGGCATGACCTGAACGCCTAACTCGGCAGGTTTGCCATTAATTTTGACGGCACCTTGCTCGATAAAGCGATCCGCTTCACGTCGCGAACAATAACCACTTTCACTGATAAACTTGTTTAATCGCTTTCCTGCCGAATCAGGCATAAAACCTCTGTTCTCGCTGCTTAAAATAAGAATTCGCGGCTATACTCAATGCATAAGTTCATTCAAGCAAGGACGACAGCCGATGGCTAGTGTATCAATTAATTATGTAGAGCTGCCAGCAACAAACATAGAAGCGACGAAAAAGTTCTTCGTTGATGCCTTTGGTTGGAGCTTCGTGGACTACGGTCCCGATTACGCCGCGATTCAAGGTGCGGGTTTAGATGGCGGCTTTTATCGCTCAGAACTCACTGCGACTACCGCGCATGGGAGCGCTTTGGTTGTGCTCTACAGCGACGCCTTAGAGCAAGCCCAGAAAGACGTTGAGAAAGCTGGCGGCATCATCGTTAAGCCCATCTTTGAGTTCCCCGGTGGCCGCCGCTTTCACTTCACCTGCCCCAGCGGCAACGAATACGCTATCTGGTCCGAATAAGTTTTCCATTGAATAATTCGTGAGTGATTCACTGGACTTTCACACACTCTGCAATAATGTTTTAGATTGTTACAAAATTGCTAGCATTGTCGGTGACTCTTATCACTTCTTTACCCATCGCCCACGAGCACTGAAAAAACCGAAACTCATCCGGCTGGAACTCTAATCGAGACTGCCGCAAACGTCGCAGGTATGAATAGGGGTGAGTTAAACCGCTCATTTAAAGTCTTCTATGCATTCGAGACTCAACAGTCGCCTTAAAGCAAAGGTGGTTTCGCCAATTATAAAGTGTTTGTTCACCAATTCCTTCCGTTCGTAAAGTTTCTGCAATAGTCATGTTCAACGGCGGCATCATTTTACTGAGTATGGTTTGCTTACGTTCTTCTGAATAGCGTGGCACAATCAAGCCTTAACGCCCCAACTGGTTAGTTTTTAAGTGGTGTCAACTATCCTGCCAGAGGGGGCACCCGGCCCATGCCGTCGTAGCTAACACAGAGTATTGAACACTCTCGACTTTGGATTCAAAACTGGAGCTGTTCTATAATCCATCTGCAAATGAAAGCATCAAAACGTAATAAATTGGAAGAATCAAACCAATGACAGAGCTTACAAAAATGGTTTCTATTTTATTAACGTCACAGTAAAAATTATTTGATATTTTATAAGCGATCACCCCAATAAAAGCCCCTATCAGTGGTGGCATAATTAATATGGAAAAAAAATACCCAAGTACTTTAGCAACGTCATCACCAAGCTCTTTCATATAAAATAAATTAGCTGAAATTATTATCAAAAAAATAATAAAGAATAAAAACAGCTTTTTAAATTTTATATCCATCAGTTTCTTACTCTTCGTTTTATCCGCGAACCTACTTTAGATTGCCACTTAAATTTTGGTCTATCATGCGTATACCTATTATTACCTAAATCTGGATTAAATCCATAAGGATTAAAGTCACTAGGAATTGCTCCCCCTGCACCGTTAATTAAGGTAGTGGTTGTAGTGTGGCAATTTCCTTCACTTGGCAAAACTCGCCCATCGAGTACAGGGACAGCCGAGTAGTCCAAAGGCTCCCGAGTTGTCATGAACTCACCTTGTGAGATAACTGTTGTGACGGTTGTAAATGTATGAGAGCCAATAAAACCACCGGGCATATTAAGCGGCCTAGAATTTACAACTGTTTCTTGGCCTGTTGGATCTATATTATTAACCGGATCATTCCCCACATAAGCATACCAGTTCATGCCATCTTTGTAGCCGATGGGGTCGGTTTGCATAAACCGCCCTAGCCGCGGATGGTAGACCCGTGCTTTATAATAGTACAGCTCGGTGCCCGGAATGAGGATCTGCCCGGTAAAACGAAACCGCGCGTCGCTGCTGTTCTTCGGATTCCCGTAAGCATCGTACTGATGTGCTTGCAACAGGCCGCCATTAGCGGTCATCTCGGCGATGATGCTGCCGCGCTCATCGGCCAGCAGGTAACGGCGGGCATTCACCCCGGCACCTTCGTAGCGAATGACCGGCTCATCGTTGCCAAGGCCATGAATAAAGCGGCGCAACAGCGTGCCAGTGCTGTGATACTCAGCCACTAGCTCATCACCGTCGTACAAATAATCGATGCTTTCGCCGTTGTGTACCGTACTCGTTAAGCGACCCGTGGCATCGTAGCTAAGGGCCACCGAAATAACACCCGCAGCGTTGCTGCGTCAGCGTCTGCGAACGTCCTAATCACAATGTTATTTATTGCTGGGCGAGCCATTCAGGGCGCAACAGACTGAGCGTATACCAACCTTGGTAGTCGCCGTCTTTTTTGATGGTGTCGCGTGCTAAGCCTTCAACTTTGAAACCAAAAGCTTCCTGATAAAATTTCAGTGCTCGTGGATTGGACTGGAACACATTCAAATCTATGCGATGAAAGTTAAGCTCTTCAAACCCTTTTTTAAGTATGGCGGCAAACATTGCTCGCCCGTGCCCACCTGAACGCGCTGATGGATCAACCATAGCTACGCCAATATGGCCAAAGTCATTCTGCCGATCGATGCGGGTGAAGTGCACCATACCCACCGCACGACCATCGACACAGTATTTGAAGCACAGGCGAACGTTGGGATCGCCAGCTGTTTCAACAAAAAAGGCATCGAAAATTTCGCGCTTCAGAGGGTACCCAAACGCATTCCCGCACACCTTAAAGTGGTCTTCCGGATCCGCCAGCCAACCCGCGACCACCTCAAAGTCATCTTTCTCCAGCGCAACCAACATCACTCAGTTCTCCTACCCAGCCAACAAAAAAGGCCACCCAAAGGCGGCCTTTAAACTCTTTCAACAAACAGCGAATAGCTAATAGCTAATAGCGCTCTTCGCCTTTAAAGCTTACCAGCGTTTTTCGAAAGATAGTCAGCTACGCCTTTCGCGTCAGCTTTCATACCTTCGTCGCCCTCTTTCCAACCTGCTGGGCACACATCACCGTGCTCCTGGTGGAAGTTCAACGCGTCTACTAAACGAATCATTTCATCAATGTTACGGCCTAATGGCAGATCATTAACGATTTGGTGACGTACAACGCCTTCTTCGTCGATCAAGAATGATGCACGGAAAGCAACACCTGCTTCAGGGTGCTCAACGTCGTATGAACGACAAATAGTGTGCTTCACATCAGCAACCAGTGGGTATTTCACTTCACCAATACCACCATCTGCTTCAGCAGTGTTACGCCATGCGTTATGGGTAAACTGAGAGTCGATAGAAACACCGATAACTTCTACGCCACGCTTTTTGAATTCTTCCAAGCGGTGATCAAATGCGATCAGCTCAGAAGGACAAACAAAGGTGAAGTCCAAAGGATAGAAAAATACGACCGCTTTCTTGCCTTTGATTTGCGTGTGCAAGTTAAAGTCTTCAACAATTTCGCCCGAGCCTAAAACTGCTGCTGCAGTAAAGTTAGGAGCTTTACGGCCTACTAATACACCCATTTTATTTCTCCGTAATGTTATCGTATGGAATAGAATTTAGTCTTCAGACGGCGCTGGATGGCGCTCTGAAACTTCATTAATTAGTTCTTGTAATTCGCCCTTTTGGAACATTTCCAAAATGATATCACAACCGCCAACGAGCTCACCTTCAACCCACAACTGTGGAAATGTAGGCCAATCGGCATAGTTTGGCAACTCAGCACGGATGTCTGGATTCTGCAAAATATCAACATACGCGAAAGGTTGACCACAATTCATTATTGCCTGAGATGCCTGCGATGAAAAACCACAGCTTGGCAATTTAGGTGACCCTTTCATGTAAAGCAGAATCGGATTCTCACTGACTTGCTGCTTGATTTTTTCTACGGTTTCCATGCATTCATCCTTACGTCTTCTATGGGAGTTAATAGCAACAAGTTTACCATATCTGCAGTGCAGTTTGCAGTACCGCAACTATGCAATCGAGCCTGCTACTGACAAGTTAATTGTTGCCTACTACCCTTGAATTAAACTTTTCTGCCTCAACATAGGTATATTGAGTCTGCATGACTCGTTTTCAATGGTAAAATGAAAGCGAGTTCAACAAATTCACAAAACCAAGAAATGGAGAGTCGACATGGCATTCGAACTACCAGCATTACCTTATGAGAAAAATGCTCTTGAACCGCATATCTCTGCGGAAACACTAGAATACCATTATGGTAAGCACCACGCGGCATACGTTAGCAAGTTGAACGATGCTGTGAAAGGCACCGACATGGAAAGCAAATCACTTGAAGACATCATTAAGTCGTCTTCAGGCGGTGTTTTCAATAACGCGGCACAAGTTTGGAACCACACGTTCTATTGGCATTGCTTAAGCCCAAATGGTGGCGGTGAGCCAAGCGGCGAATTGGCAGATGCAATCAATTCAGCATTTGGTTCGTTCGATAAATTCAAAGAAGAATTCAATGCGCAAGCAGCTGGAAACTTTGGCTCTGGTTGGACATGGCTAGTGAAAAAAGCTGACGGCTCAGTGGCTATCGTCAACACTAGCAACGCTGAAACGCCTTTGACTGACGAGTCAGTGACCCCAATCATGACCGTTGATGTCTGGGAACACGCTTACTACATCGATTACCGCAATGCACGCCCTAACTATCTAAGTGCATTCTGGAACTTGGTGAACTGGGACTTCGTCGCGAAAAACTTCGCCTAAGTCGCTTCGCCTTTGTTAATAAGCCCGGCATTTTTGAAATGCCGGGCTTTTTATTTTGATTTCCTGTTCAGCTTCTTCTATTCAATCAGGTTTTCTGGAATAGTTCCTCGCAGGCTATGCCAAATTCGACCAGATGCGTAACCGTAATCACGCACTAAAATGGCCGCTTCGTCACGCTTTTCTTCGGTCGCGACTGCTTTTAAATCGGCATAGTACTTACGGGCAAGTTTACGCGCCTCATCATTCGAAAAGTAGAAATTACCAATTCGAGAGTAAAGGCCTTTAAAGCCATTCAATACCAACACATAAATGGGGTTGCCAGAGGCCATAGCTAAATCATGATTCAACTGGTAATCGTATTGACTGTAAGCATCCGCGGTATCCTCGAGGGCCTCTGCCCCGGCTAACAACTCAGCAACGCGTTCGGGTGCATTGCGAACCGCAGCGCGAATATAGATGGCGCTTATATTGGTTCGTGCCGACAACAACTGGTCCACGAGCTCAGGCATGCCGTCTTCGTCAAGGCGCGCCAGTGTCTCTAAAATGTTTAACCCTGAAGTTTCCCAGAAGTTGTTAACGCGAGTTGGCTTGCCATGCTGAATGGTCAGCCAGCCGTCGCGAGCCAAACGTTGCAATACCTCACGCAAGGTTGTGCGCGTAACGCCAATTAACTCAGACAACTCACGCTCGGCAGGTAGAATCGTACCTGGCGCAAAATGTCCATTCCAAATGGACTTCACTATGTATTCTTCCGCAAACCCCGCAGGGCTTTGTGCCTTGATGATCATGAAGTGGCCTATTTGCTATGAATCAAAACCAATGAAGGCTAGGATTATTATTAATGTTATGACTATTGATTTTATCAGGCTTTCCAATGGTCGGACAAGTTTTGTTAGTGTTGCTTTACAGAAATCTATCGACATCACGCAAAGGCTTCGCTATCTTTTCCGCAAAACCAATCAAAAGAGATCCTTTAATCATGTCCTTTTTTGCTCAACTTCCCGAGCGCCGAGGTGCGTGGGCTCTGCTCTCACTAAGCGCCTTCAGTCTGTTCGCCGCAGCTCTCTATATGCAGTACCAGATGGACCTTGCCCCATGCGTGAAATGTATTTATCAACGCGTCGCTGTACTCGGTGTGGCGTTTGCGGCTTTGATTCCGGCGCTTGCGCCGCAGTTTATGCTGACGCGACTAGTTGGTTTTGCCGGCTGGCTTACCGCGGCAATCTGGGGCTGGGTGATTGCGAATGGTCATGTCGCTGCGCAACAGTCGGCCAATTCATTCTTTGCGGTCTGCGATACATTCCCTAATTTCCCCGACTGGATGCCTCTGCATCAATGGCTGCCCGAGCTTTTCAGTGCCACCGGTTTGTGCGGCGATATCAAATGGTCGTTCATGGACATGAGTATGCCTGAATGGATGCGTATTATCTTTGCTATCTATGCTGGAATTGCCGTAGTGGTAGTGTTGCTACGCTTACTTGGTGCTCGCAAGGTTTAGTTTGTATCTCGCAAAGGCCAAGTTGCAATCCTCAGTTCGAGGTCCTCTTCATGGACCTCACTTTCATTGACTACCCGCCCTCGAGCACTCATACCCGCTTCGATCATCGGCGCTTGTGAACCATTATTTCGTAACGGATGCCATGCTGCTAAACCGCGCCCTTCTGCAAGCCGGCGATAGGCACAAGAGGTGGGCATAAAGTCGAGTTCATGTACATTCTCAGGGGTGATCACCACACAGCTTGGCACTAGCTCTGTGCGCTTCTGGTAATTACTACAGCGCGCATTTGCCGTATCTAAAAGCACACAAGACACGTCTGTGTAGTACAATGATTCACGCTCATCATCGCTATCAATTAGCTTGTGCAAACAACATTTGCCACAGCCATCACATAACGACTCCCATTCAGCATGGGTCATTTGGGCGAAACTTTTTTGTTGCCAAAATGGCTTATCCGTCATGACCTTCTACCTGCCCTTGCCATTGATGATGTTGTCCGTTCCAATGGAGGTTAAGCCCGAGTTGTTGCCCGATAGCAAGAGCGCCGACGCCCGCGGGGGTGCCCGTGAGCACGATGTCTCCTGGCTCAAGGGTAAAAACGTCGCTGATATGCGCAACCAACTCGGCAATCGGCATCAGCATGTGCTGAGCGTCACCTTGTTGACGTAGTTGCTGGTCGCAGTAAAGCGTAAACTGTGCGGTCTGTAGAAGGTTACGATTCGCGGCCGTCACAGCAAGCCACGGCGCCAGCACACAAGCGCCATCAAAGGCTTTCGCGCGTTCCCACGGATGCCCCTGTTGCTTTAGTCGGTTTTGCACATCGCGAAGGGTTAAGTCGAGACCTAGAGTGAGCCCAGTAATAGCTTCTAGAGCTTGCTCCGGAGTCACATTTTGTAGTCGTTGGCCTATTTGCACCGCCAGCTCTACTTCGTGGTGACAGGCTCCTAAATGCGTCGGTATACGCACCTTAGGTAAGCTCGCTAAACTGCTCGGTGGCTTTATAAACAGTAGCGGTTCCGCAGGAATAGGGTTATTCAATTCGGCTGCATGGGCCGCATAGTTACGGCCCACACATACGATTTTTGTTGCTGCAACCATGGTGCTTAACGTGGAAAGCGGATACGATCGGAAAGGTAACCTACGGCCGCCACAAAGTAGTGCGAGCGGTTCCAGCGCATAAGTGCGTCGTAGTTCGCATACGCCAAATACACTCGCCCTTCTTCGTCATCAGGCATTACCACAGCGGCTTTAATATCACTGCGTTGTGGAAGGTCACTGCCGTCTAATCGACGAACGCCTAACGCTTGCCATTCAGCGAGCGTCTTTTTGTTCTTGAGCTCCGCGATTGAAACATCGAAGTCTGCAGGAATTTGTACTTGGCGCCCCCAGGTCACATCGTCACGCCAGCCGGCATTCTTTAGGTAGTTTGCAGCAGAGGCAAACACATCGCCCATCGAATTCCAAATATCTTTACGGCCATCACCGTCATAATCAACGGCATAAGCCATAAATGAACTTGGCATAAATTGAGTTTGCCCCATAGCGCCAGCCCACGACCCTTGCATCTGTTCAACGTCAATATGGCCTTCTTCGATGATCGTCAGCGCTTGCCATAGTTGTTTCTTGAAAAATTCTTCGCGTCGCCCTTCATAAGCCATAGTGGTTAACGCCGAAACCACGTCAAAACCACCTGTATACGAACCAAAGTTGGTTTCAATACCCCATAACGCCACAATAAACCGTGGCTGAACACCATACTCTTTACCCACTTGTTCCAGCAGTTGTTTATGTTCGTTGTATTTTTCCAGTGCCTGCTTGGCTTTCCACTCGGGCACCGCGCGAGGAAGGTAGGTATCAAGGGTTAACTTGAATTCCGGTTGGTTTTTATCGGCGCTCACTGAGCGCTGATAAAATTTTGCCTCAGCAAACGCTTTGTCTAAGGTCGCCTGGCTATAACCATCTGCTAAAGCTTGACGCTTGATTTGTTCGACATAATCGGCAAATCCGGCTTCATCTTGCGCCTGTACTTGCACTGGCGTAAGCACTACCGCAGCGGCAACGAGCGCCATTGAGATCAACTTTTTCATTTTGCCAATTCCTTCTTTAATAAACTTTCTGGTGGTGGCGGTATCTGTAAATAATAACCTGGGTCTTGCAGGTGCGCTTGTAGCTCGCTCACGCTCAACCGTGCCAGCTTACGATCGTCAGTAAGTGCAATGGTCATCACTTGCTTAGGTTCGCCGAAGCTCTTCAATAAAGGCTCTGGCACGACTGAGAAATCGGCGGGATGCGCCAAGTAAAGATAGGTATCGATGCGTTTAGGGCTTCGATAGACAGCACACAACATAGATTGCCACCACTTAGTTAAGTAATTCTTCGATCGAGCTTTTGAGCTTAGCCCCTCGCCAGCTTGCGAACAAGTCAGGTAACGGCAATTGGTCTTGCGCGTGCGATGGAATTTGCCAGCACCAATGCAACACGTCATTAATTTGGCGCCGCGAAGCTACCATTGCAACATTGATACCTAACTCGTCAGCTGCCGCTTGAGCGATTTTCTTAATCGCATTGAAACTGGCTTTATAATTAGGCAGATCGGTTAAACGTTGAAGGTTGATAGCCAGTGGCCCGTTTGCTTTACCGCGAGCCACAGCTTCGAGCAAACTATCACCCGCATATTTAATCGTCACTGGCGACAGGTCTGCGAACTGGCGTAACTTGTTTTTGCTATCTGGCTGCTGCCGTGCAATATCCAATAACACATGTTCTTTCGCAATGAAGCCAAGCGGTAAATCAGAGTGGCGTGCTCGCTGTTGCCGCCAAGCAACCACTTCACGCAATACGCTAAGCTGTTCGGTATTACACTGCCATGCGTTGCCCAAATAGAGAAAGAGCCATTCATCGGCAATGGTTTGCGCACGTTTATGCGCCTGCCATGCACCTTCTTGCAGTATGAGCTGATGTTTCTCTTGTGCGAGCGCAAGGTCGAGCAATTGTGGATAGAGTTGGTGTAAATAAAAAACATCGGCTGCGGCGTAATCTA
Organism: Pseudidiomarina piscicola; assembly: GCF_902806985.1. Taxonomy (GTDB): domain Bacteria; phylum Pseudomonadota; class Gammaproteobacteria; order Enterobacterales; family Alteromonadaceae; genus Pseudidiomarina; species Pseudidiomarina piscicola. The sequence continues at coordinate 268,148 of NZ_CADCXY010000001.1, read as the reverse complement.
ACTGTTCTACATCTAACGGGCGTTTCATCCAGTCAGTGCGCGACTGAGACTTATCAATTGCGACACCTAAGCGCTGTTCAACTAATGCGGCATAGCCCATTGCATCACCGTCGCCTAGCATGGCACTGGCAATCTGGCTATCGAAAATAGCATTTGGTAACTGTCCCATATGTTGGTGCAAGATCTCGTAGTCTTCACCACCAGCATGGATAACTAAGGTCATTTTTGGATCAGAAAAGAGTTGCCATAGCGGTGCCATACCCGTTTCACCGGCATCGGCATGAACCGCCACCGGGTCAATAAGTGCGGTCACCTCACCAGCTTTCACTTGTACCAAGCCTAACCGGGCATAGTAAGTGCGCGTGCGCACAAATTCAGTATCTACGGCAAGAAAATCATGCTGCTGCGCGGTGCGACAAAAATCCGCCAGCGCAGCAGCTGAGGTAATCATTTGATAGGCTATGCTCACGAGTTGTTTTTCGCCTTCGCTTCTTCTTCATCACGCAAGGCACGGCGTAAAATTTTGCCGACATTGGTTTTTGGCAGCTCGTCACGAAATTCGACGAACTTCGGCACCTTGTAGCCGGTCATGTTTTCACGCGCGTACTCAATCATTTCGCGTTCAGTCAGTGATTGATCTTTACGCACCACAAAGATCTTCACAGCTTCCCCCGATGAGTCATGGGGCACGCCCACTGCCGCAACTTCAAGCACCTTAGGATGCTCGGCAATGACATCTTCAATTTCATTCGGATACACGTTGAAGCCGGAAACCAAGATCATATCTTTCTTGCGGTCAACAATTTTAAAGAAGCCTTGTTCATCCATCAGGCCGATGTCGCCCGTCATGAACCATCCGTCGTGCATCACCTTACCGGTTTCTTCTGGCTGGTTAAGGTAACCCACCATAACCTGTGGACCGCGAACCTGAAGCTCGCCTTCTTCGCCTTGCTCAAGTACCTCACCGGTTTCAGTATCCACAACGCGAACGTCCGTCGAGGGTAATGGCAAACCTATGGTGCCATTATAATGTTCAATATCGGTCGGGTTCACCGTTACTACCGGCGAACACTCGGTGAGCCCATAGCCTTCGAGCAGACGTTTTTTGGTGACTCGTTCCCAATGCTCAGCAACTGAGCGTTGCACGGCCATACCGCCACCTAGGGCGATTTTAAGGTTCGAGAAATTTAAATCTTTAAAGCCTTCGGTATTCAACAAGCCATTGAACAGCGTATTCACGCCCATAATAATTGAAAACTGATGTTTTCCGAGCTCTTTGATAAAACCTGGCATGTCGCGCGGGTTGGTGATTAAAACATTACGCCCACCGTGCTTTAAGAACGTCAAGCAGTTCGCGGTTAACGCGAAGATATGGTACAGCGGTAGTGCCGTAATCACGGTTTCTTCACCGTCGTTTACCAAGGGCGCGACAATCGCAGAAACCTGCTCGAGGTTGGCCACCATATTGCGATGCGACAACATTGCACCTTTGGCAAGCCCGGTAGTACCGCCGGTGTACTGTAGAAACGCCAAGTCGTCACCGCTAATTTCTGGGCGCTGGTAGCTTACCTTAGCCCCTTTTGCGACGACGTCATTAAAGCGTACGGTGCCGTGGAGTGTATAACTAGGAACCATACGCTTAACGTGCTTAACCACGAAATTTACCAGCCAACGTTTAGGTGCTGGCATTAAGTCACCAATACTGGTGAGGATGACATGTTTCACGTCAAGGTCATCGATCACTTTTTCCAACGTGTGGGCAAAGTTTTCTAAAATAACGATGCCTTTACACTTTGCATCGCTTAATTGGTGCTTAAGCTCACGCGGGGTATACAACGGGTTCACATTAACCACGGTCAAGCCTGCACGCAAGATGCCAAATAACGCAACGGGGTACTGCAAAAGGTTTGGCATCATGACCGCAATCGCATCGCCTTTTTGTAAACCTTTGTGCTGCAGATACGCCGCAAAGTTTTTACTTTGCGCGTCAAGCTCATCAAACGACATTTCGCGGTCCATATTGACATAGGCGCTTTTGCCACCATATGCCTCGACACTTTGTTCAAAAATGTCGACCAACGAATTAAAATGATTCGGATCTATTGTCTCTGGCACACCTGCTGGGTAGCGTTTTAACCATATTTTTTCCACGCTTTAATGCTCCTGCCTTGTTATTTTTTTGCCAATCTTCGCATATCGGACCAGTTTAAACTAGCTGCGTACAGATGCCAATAACGCAGTAAACTCGCTCCACACCGCATTTGCTTGTTCCATGTGTACATGATGACCACCGGCAACTTCGACACATTGCAGTTGCGGTACACAATGTTGCCATTGCTCTAACGCTAGTTCGATGCGTTCCCTATGCCCCTGCCGCCCCAAGATAAGTCTCATAGGGCATTCAATGGCGCGCAAAATGGCGCCAATTTGCCCTGGCGTTAAGCGTAAAACAGATTTTGTCCGCAACTGACCATCGGCACGAAACCGGTAGTCATCAGCGGCCAATTGCTCAACCCCGCGCGCCACCAGAAGTTCGGCAATTTGCCGGCTAAAGTCGCCTGCTTGCTCACGCGCTGCGACCGCGGCCGCAAAACTTGGGTAATGAGGTCGACGTTTTGACTGTTGCTGTAGACGACTACGAAAACCTTGACGAATATCTTCAAGAATAGCATCGTCTGCACTGGTTAGGAGACCAAAGGCCTCAATCACCAAGAGGTGTTGCACGCGTTGGGGCTCGATACCGGCCCATAAATTGCCAACAAACGCACCCATCGAGTGCGCAATCACGCTTACCTGCGACCAGCTTTGCTGCTCACACACTTGTATGACATCGTAAACATAATCAAGAAACGGATAGTAGTTCCCCGCTGGCCGATGACTCGAGAGCCCGTGGCCTGGCCAGTCGAGCGCAATAAGTTTATGGCTTGCACTGAGCTCTGATTGTAAAAACTGCTCGGCAATAGGTATAAAGCTATGTGCGTTATCAAGCCAGCCATGCAAAGCGAGTATGGGTGCACCGGCTGGGTTTCCCCACTGTAAACCTGCAAGCGTTCCCCATTCCAGTTCAAATGAAACAGGCTCAGCATAGTGCCGAGCCTGTGAGTAATTTTGCGTCATAGGCTTAGTTGTTTTTCTTCTCACCTTGTTTAGGGCTAGGACTTCTCGCGGGTACTGGGTAGTACACCCGATACGGTGGTGAGTACCAGTGGTGGCGATACCAGAGAGAGCTGTAATCAACTTCCATCGGTTTGTTATCGATTTTTTTCCATAAGTATTTACCGTTCACCGCTAAATTTGGGAATAAATACCTAAACTCATCGATTTTGCCTTCTTCTGGAGCTTGAATAATACCAGTGAAGGTAATACTACGACCCTTTTTGTAAACCATGGGGTCAACAAAGCCGTCTATTTGCGCCCGAAAGCGACCATCGCTGCTATCACTCACGGCGGGGCGACCGTAGGAGTTTAAGTCGTAGTTCACGACTTCAATGGTAGTGCCGTTATCGGTGTTACGAACTTCAGCAATCACGCCACCCCAGCGCGCTTGTTTACCTTGAGCTTGTTCAGGCTGCTCAAGTGCCACCGTATAAGGCGTCAATTGAGTACCTTCCGCTACAGTGAGTTCGTCCGGCACTGTCGAACATGCACTTAGGGTTAAGGCTCCAAGTGCGACTAACCAATACTTCATCATGTTGGTACTCCTTCTGCAGTTTATTCAGTGTACCCAGCAGCTTTAGCCACGTCCGGGTAGCTTTTTCCAGGTCACTTCGTTACGCACATACAATGGCTCAAGTTCCGCCGCGTCAACCGCAGCGACGCTATCCGCGAGGGTCAACATATCTTCGGCAAGTGGCAAGGTAACAGTCTCCAGCACCGCCACTTCATGATCAGGATCAAGCTGCGACCGATAGGCTTGCCAGCCCGTTCCTACGCCAACCACAGCGGTATTTGCCGATGGCCGCCAGGCTTGTGTTTGCAATGGTGACAACGCAGCCATTTGTGGTGCCATCAAGGCTTGTGCAATGCCGCCTTGATTGGTGAAACTCGCCACATAGACCTCTTGCATTCGTGCATCTATCGCGCTCACAATCGTTGTTGCTGACTCGCGGCGAATCGCCTGCTGCGCAAGTGCCGCTAAAGTAGAGACGGGATAGACCGGTAAAGTGTGACTGAATGCCAGCCCTTGGCAAATGGCCACACCAATACGTACGCCGGTGAAACTTCCTGGACCGTAGCCACAGACAATACCATCGATGTCGGCCAGCCCAATACCAGCTTCGGCTAACACCTCGTCGACAAAACCCAATACCCGCTGTGAATGCTCACGCGGTGTAATTGCCGCGCGCTGAAAACAGCGCCCGTTATAGCGCAGCGCAACGGAGCACTGTTCGGTGGCGGTATCGATGGCTAATAAAACTGCGCTCATGCAGGTGTTTCTCCATTTATTTCTGCTAGAAAGTTTAACGCCTGAGTTAAATTACGGGTGCGTTTAAGCGGCGGTAAGCTGGCTAAAAATAGTTGCCCATAAGGCTTTGTCACAAGTCGCTGATCACACACAATGAGTACCCCACGATCGCTACTATCACGAATCAAGCGTCCGGCCCCCTGCTTCAGTGCAATCACCGCGGGGGGTAATTGTACCTGAGTGAAGGGCTCAGCTCCACGTAAGCGACAGTCTTCAATTCGAGCTTGCAACAATGGATCATCGGGTGAACCAAAGGGTAGTTTGTCAATAATAACGCAGGTCAACGCATCTCCGCGTACATCGACACCTTCCCAAAAAGATGAAGTGCCCAAAAGTACCCCGTTGCCGGCGGCAATAAAGTCGGCTAACAGCTCTCGCTTATTAGTACTCCCCTGCACGAACAGCGGTCGGTCGGTAAGCGTCTCAAGCCGTTCAGCGACACGTTGCAACATACGATGACTGGTAAATAAAACGAAAGTACCGCCGCGCTTATTCACATCTAACACTTGGGTTGTGACTTGAATTAGGTGCTCAAGCATACCCACCTCGTGTGGCTGCGGTAAATAGCGTGGCACACACAAGGTCGCTTGTTGGGAAAACTTAAAAGGGCTCGGCAAACATAAGGTTGCGGCCTGCTCCAGCCCTAACAATCGGGTAAAATGCGAAAAATCATCGCCAATAGCAAGGGTCGCCGAGGTAAACACCCAACTGGCTTCGGAATTAGCAACATAACTACCAAACTTATCTGCCACCTGTAACGGCGTTTGGTGCAAGGTCACTTGTCGTGGCGTTGTTTCAAACCAAAAACTAAACCCGGTCCGCTGTGTCTCTTGCAGCATTTCCCAGGTATGCAGCGACTGTACGCAGCGCTCATACACAGTATCAAGGTCTTGGTTGCGGCCGATGGCCCCTTTCACAACTTCGGTAAAAAAGGTTAATGCCTCACTCACCAAAGCGATGGCTGCAGCAACTTGCGGTTGCTGCTGAGCTTGGCGCCAATTACCACGCTGAGGGTCTACCGGGAAAGCTAAACGCCAATCGCGCAAGCTCCCTAATAGTTTGTCTGCAGCTTTGTCGAGTTGCCGTAAGTCTTTCACTTCAGTTAGGTAGAGAACCTTCGCTTCCTGCGCTAATTCTTGCAGTTGCCGACTGCCCACCGACTCACCAAAATATTGACTTGCGATATCAGGAAGCTGATGCGCCTCATCAAACACCAACGCATCGACGTGTGGTATCAGTTCACCAAAGCCGACATCTTTGAGTGCCATATCGGCAAAAAACAAATGGTGATTCACCACCACGATATCGGCTTCCAACGCGCTTTTTCGTGCTTTGACCAAATAGCAATCGTCATAATCAGGGCAATCGCGGCCTAAACAGTTATCGACCGTACTCGTCACATGAGGCAGTACTTCGGCATCTTCGGGTAAGGCATTTAAGCCGCCAACATCGCCGTCTTCCGTTCGCGCGGCCCAGCGTTTAACTTCAACCACTTGGCGCTGAACCGTGGTTGATAGCTCACTGGCATGAGCCTGACTTTGCGCCAGCCGATGTAAACAAAGGTAGTTGCTGCGGCCTTTCAATAAGCTGACTTGTTTTTGTGGGGCGATGGCATCGCGTAATGCCGGTAAATCACGATGAAAAAGCTGCTCTTGTAGCGCTTTTGTTCCGGTCGAGATAATAGCTGAGCCCTTGCTTTTCAGTATTGGCACTAAATAAGCGTAGGTCTTACCTGTGCCCGTTTCAGCTTCCACCACTAATTGGCTTTTTGCTTTGAGTGTTGCGGCAATCGCCGTTGCCATTTCCGTTTGCGCGGGGCGTGGGGCGAAGCCTTTCAACGCCTTTGCTAAGACGCTGGTGGACTTAAAATACTGAGCTACGGATGTCATCGCTAGTGCGGTCTTTATTTCGGCATGATCGATACCCGCTAGGTTAGCGTAACTGCTTTTAAATGGCTATGTGCAATACTTTGAGAATACGCATCAATAAACCTATACAACTTTACATACAAGAAATACTTCGCATAACAAAATTAAGGGTTGAAGGCTTATTTGCAGAGCTATACAATTGCTTCATTCTGAATTTAAGGGACTTAAAATGCGATATACAACTTGGCACCACCATCATTTTTTACGACGACGTTAGCCTCGAAGTATTCGCGGAAGGCTAACACTTGGTGGTTGCCTTCACCCATTACAAACCCCGAAAGGCAACCTTTTGGGGTTTTTTTATAGGAGTTTTAAACATGGTTGTCGATACCAATTCATCACGCTTAACCATTGCCATTCAAAAGTCGGGCCGGCTCAGCAAAGAGTCGATGAATTTACTTCAGGCTTGCGGTGTGAAATTTAGTTTGCATGAGGCCCGTTTACTAGCGCACAGCAGTAACCAACCCATCGATTTAATGCGCGTACGCGATGATGATATTCCAGGCCTTGTCATGGACGGCGTGGTCGATTTAGGTTTAGTGGGCGAGAACGTCCTTGAAGAAGCGCGCCTAGAGCGGGTGGCAACCAAGCTACCCGCCGACTTTAAACGCCTACGCAACCTTGATTTTGGTGGTTGCCGCTTGTCTATTGCCGTTCCCAAGGAGGACAACTATAACGGTCTCGCGGATCTGGAAGGTAAACGTGTCGCAACAACCTACCCTTACTTATTGCAAGACTACTTACAACGCCAAGGCATCAATGCCAGTACCGCAGTGTTAACCGGCAGCGTTGAAGTTGCGCCGCGCGCGGGCTTAGCCGACGCGGTGTGCGATTTAGTTTCAACTGGTGCGACGCTAGAGGCTAACGGCTTAGTTGAACAAGAAGTGATATTTAACAGCCAAGCTCAATTGATTCAGCGGCCGCAGTCACTGAGCTCGACCAAGCAGCAGCTTATTGAACAATTACTTCCACGGCTTGATGGCGTGCAAATGGCACGGGAAAGTAAGTACATTATGCTACACGCACCGCGCAAGGCATTAGACCAAGTTGCCGCATTGCTTCCTGGGGCTGAGCAACCCACTATTTTACCATTAAGCCACAGTGATGAAGTGGTTGCCGTGCACGTAGTAAGCACCGAGAACCTATTCTGGGAAACCATGGAAGAGTTAAAAGCGGTGGGCTGTAGCTCGATTTTAGTCTTACCTATCGAAAAGATGATGGGGTAACACTATGAACTGCGAAAGTCTCAACTTAAACAGCCGGCAATTTGTTTGGTCAAGCTTAACTAAAGCTGAGCAAGACGCTTTGTTGCAGCGCCCGGTACAAGGCACTTCTGCGACACTCAATAGCACCGTGAGCACTATCTTGACGGCGGTACGCGATCAAGGCGATGCAGCGGTCATTGGCTATACGCAAAAGTTCGACTGTGCACAATTGACCTCGTTAAGTTATTCCGCAGCGGCCATCGCGCGCCAGATCGCTAAGCTGCCAGCTAAAACGCGGGAAGCTATCGATAAAGCTTACAGTACGATTCGACGGTTTCACGAAGCACAACAGCCGCAGGATATTCGAGTAGAAACAGCTCCGGGTGTGACCTGTGAGTTACGTTACGCCCCTTTGTCCGCCGTCGGTCTTTATGTACCTGGCGGCAGCGCGGTATTGCCATCAACCGCTTTAATGCTCGGTGTTCCGGCACAATTGGCCGGTTGCCCAAGAGTGGTATTGGTGAGCCCGCCAGATCAACAAGGCGAGTTATCACCGGCGTTACTTTATGCTGCACAACGTTGTGGTATTACTGAAATTTATCGTTGCGGTGGTGCTCAAGCGGTTGCGGCACTGGCCTATGGCACCGAGTCTATCGGCAAGGTTAATAAAATTTTCGGCCCCGGTAACAGCTATGTGACGGCTGCCAAACAAGCTGTTTCACAAGACCCGCAAGGCGCAGCGATCGATATGCCAGCAGGCCCATCAGAACTAATGGTGATTGCCGATGCTAGCGCAAACCCGGCCTTTGTCGCCGCCGACTTGCTTTCGCAAGCCGAACACGGAGCTGATTCTCAAGTATTACTGCTAAGCCCAAGCGCAGCCATTATCGACGCTGTTGGCCAGCAACTTGAGCGCCAGCTCACAACACTTTCGCGGGCCTCTACAGCTCGGCAAGCTTTGGCAAGCAGTGCCCTCATTCAGGTCGAGAGCCTTGCTCAAGCGGTTGACATAAGCCAGCGCTATGCACCTGAGCACTTATCAGTGCAAACAGCTGAACCTGACCAGTTAGCGCAACAATTGACCCATGTTGGATCACTGTTTCTTGGGCCTTATACGCCCGAATCTGGCGGTGACTATGCGACCGGCACCAATCACGTGCTGCCGACCTATGGCTTTGCCAGCAGCGCCAGTAGTTTAGGCTTAGTCGACTTTTATCGCCGCTACACCAGTCAAAAAGCGAGCCGTGAAGGCCTTGCCGGCCTCGCCTCCGCTATTGTCGAACTGGCTGAAACCGAAGGTTTAGATGCCCACGCTCGTGCAGTTACGCTGCGCTTGGAGGCGTCATCATGAATGACTTTATTCGCCGCCTACAACGGCCTCACTTAGTGCAATTGACCCCGTATCAATCCGCCCGGCGGAGTATGTCTGGCGGTTCCGTTTGGCTAAATGCCAACGAAGCGCCAGCAACGCCAGCATTTCCTGAACAACAAGACTGGAACCGTTATCCCAGTTTCCAAAGCAATGGCTTGAACCAAGCTTATGCAAATTACGCTGGGGTTCCTATGGAGCAGGTGCTTAGCTGTCGTGGCAGCGATGAGGCAATCGACCTCTTGATCCGTAGCTTTTGTGAGCCGGCGACTGATGCCGTAATGCTGACCACGCCAACTTATGGCATGTACGCGATTAGCGCGGCAACTCAGGGCGCACAGGTTGTCGATTGCCCGTTACAGCCGGCCGCTGATGGTAGTTTACAGTTGGATGTGCCAGCGATGTTGGCGCGCTGTGATACACCTGATGCGGCACCGATAAAGCTTATTTTTATCTGCAGTCCTTCGAACCCGCTTGGTAACGAAGTCGATGCAGACGCACTGCGAGCCCTTTTAGACGGTGTCGGTGAGCGTGCGATTGTGGTGCTTGATCAAGCTTATATCGAGTTTGCGGAGGCAAGTTCGAGCCAGTACTCGGTGGCCAACTGGTTGGCCGATTACCCGCAATTAGTCGTGCTGAGAACGCTCTCGAAAGCCTTCGGTTTGGCGGCCCTACGGTGTGGGTTTGCGCTGGGGCAGCCTGAACTTATCGAGGTACTGCGTAAGGTGATTGCGCCCTACCCGCTTCCACAGCCGACTCTTGTTGCGGCTGAACAAGCGTTAACTACCACTGGACTTGCTGCGATGCACGATCAACTAGCAGACATTGCCCAGCAGCGCCAACGGTTGCTGGACGAACTTGAAACGCGCAGCTGGGTCATTCGTATTTGGCCAAGCGTGACCAACTTCATTCTTATTTCCGTAACAGATGCCGATACCCTGATACAACAGTGCTTAAGCGCGGGCGTATTGATCCGTAACCAGTCGAGCCAACCAGGGCTTGGCCAATGTGTACGAATCAGCATCGGCAGCAACGAAGAAATGACCCAATTACTGGAGGCTTTGCCACAATGACGCAGCAGAAAATTCTTTTTATCGATCGCGATGGCACTTTGGTTGAAGAGCCGGCTATCGATAAACAACTCGATAGCGTGTCTAAGCTCGAATTCGAACCGCAGGTAATTCCGGCGCTACTAGCACTGCAAAACGCCGGCTTCATGCTGGTGATGGTGTCGAATCAAGATGGTTTGGGCACGAATAGCTTTCCCCAAGCTGATTTTGACGCGCCGCATCAGCTAATGATGGATATCTTTAGCTCTCAAGGCGTACATTTTGCCGATGTACTGATATGCCCACACTTTGCGGAAGATAACTGCAGTTGTCGCAAACCTAACTTAGGTTTGGTGAAATCATACTTGCAGCAAGGTCGTATTAACTTTAGCGAGTCTTATGTTATCGGTGACCGTGAAACCGATCTACAATTGGCCGAAAACATGGGCATTCAAGGGCTTCGTTATCAACGCGACAGCCTGAATTGGCAAGCCATTCAACACCAATTACTCGACCGCCCGAGAACCGCAACGGTCACCCGCAAAACCAAAGAAACCGCCATTGCTATCGATGTTGATCTCGATGCTCAAGCTCCGATCGAAATTGCGACCGGTATCGGTTTCTTTGACCATATGCTCGAGCAAATTGCCACGCACGCAGGTATTTCTTTGCGCGCGCAAGTACAGGGCGACTTGCACATCGATGAACACCACACCGTCGAAGACACGGCCTTGGCGATCGGCCAGGCCTTGCGTCAAGCGCTTGGCGACAAGCGAGGAATCGCCCGCTTTGGCTTTGCCCTACCGATGGATGAATGTCGCGCAGAATGTTTGATAGATCTATCAGGTCGGCCGTATTTGCAGTTACAAGCCGACTTTAGCCGAGCGGATGTGGGCGGCATGGCGACCGAAATGGTCGGTCACTTTTATCGTTCACTAAGTGACGCTATGGCGGTGTCATTGCACCTTAGTACCACCGAGGGCAACTGCCACCATCAAGTGGAGAGCTTGTTCAAGGTATTCGGTCGCGCTTTGCGTCAAGCCATTCAGCGCACCCAAGATGGGGCCTTACCATCAAGCAAAGGTATGCTGGCATGAATGTCGTCATTGTAGATACCTCGTGTGCCAACCTAGCGTCGGTAAAATTTGCTCTGCAGCGATTAGGCATCGAGCCGGTGATCAGTGCCGATGCGGCAGTGATCAAGGCAGCCGAACGCGTGATCCTTCCCGGCGTAGGCACTGCCAAAGCAGCGATGCGTAATTTACAGCAATTGCAGTTGGTGGAAACATTGCAGCAACTGCGCCAACCGGTGCTGGGTATTTGCCTGGGAATGCAGCTACTTACCGAGTCGTCAGCCGAAGGGGACGTGGCGTGCCTTGGGGTAATTCCGAGCCGTACCGAAGCAATGATCGCTAAACCCGAGGTCAATAATGCTCCCCTACCGCACATGGGCTGGAATACCCTAAGTCTTCAGGTCGACAATCCGCTGGTTAAAGGACTTGAGGCACCAGCTTACTGTTATTTTGTGCATAGCTTTGCGGTGGCTACAGACGCTTATACCGTCGCCGAAAGTAGCTATGGTGGCATGACCTTTGCCTCGATGATCCGCAATGGTAATTTTTTTGGTGCGCAATTTCACCCAGAACGTTCAGGGCAAGTTGGCGCAACTATTTTAAAGAACTTTTTGTTTGCAGAACTTTATGGAGCAACTGATGCTGATACCCGCACTTGATTTAATCAACGGCCAGGTGGTGCGTTTACAACAAGGGGACTTTGAGCGTCAAACAACCTATGCCAACGACCCGCTGCCCATTGCTAAGGCCTATGCGAGCGCTGGCGCTAAATGGTTACACGTGGTTGATCTAGATGGCGCTCGTGACCCAGCCCGACGCCAAACAACCACCCTAAAACGGCTCGCCGAAGCGCTCCCCATGTCTCTTCAAGTCGGTGGTGGCATTCGCCAAAAAAGCGATTTAGAAGAGCTTTTCCAATGCGGTGTGAAGCGAGTGGTGATAGGCTCGTTAGCCGTTCAAAACCCAGCATTGGTGTCGGCATGGTTGCAAGACTATGGCAGCGACGCCATCGTTATTTCCATTGATGTAAGTATCGCTGACGACGGCCAGGCCTATGTTGCAACCCATGGTTGGCAACAAACTTCAGAGCTGACACTCGAGCAGGTCATTGAACGCTTTTTGCCAGATGGCTTACGCCATGTGCTTTGTACCGATATCTCGCGCGATGGTATGTTAGGTGGCTACAATGTTGAGCTCTACGATAACCTCAAACGACACTATCCCGAATTGCTCATCCAAGCCTCCGGCGGCGCGGCGCAACTGTCCGACTTGCGCCAGCTGCGCCGCATCAACTGCGATAGCGCTATTCTTGGTAAAGCACTGCTAACCGAACAGTTCACCCTTGAGGAGGCCTTTCAATGCTGGCAAAACGCATAATTCCGTGTCTCGATGTACGCGATGGCAAAGTGGTGAAAGGCGTACAATTTCGCAACCACGAGGTTATCGGCCCCATTGAGCCTTTAGCTGAGCGCTATGCTAGTGCTGGCGCCGATGAGTTGGTGTTTTACGATATTACGGCGTCTTCCGATGCTCGAGTGGTCGATAAATCGTGGGTAGAGCGTATCGCTCGTCGCATTGATATTCCGTTTACCGTTGCCGGTGGTATTAGCAGTATTGCACAAGCCCGTGAGTTACTCGCTATGGGCGCCGATAAGCTGTCCATAAACTCGCCGGCACTGCGTGATCCTGAGCTGATTAATACCCTAGTCGATGAGTTCGGCCAACAATGCATTGTGATTGGTATCGACAGTTTTTACGATGCGCAAACCGATCGCTATATGGTCTACCAGTTTACCGGCGATGAGAGTAAGAGTCAGCGTACCAGCTGGCAAACCGCCGACTGGCTACAACAAGTTGTCGAGCGTGGCGCTGGCGAAATCGTGTTAAATTGTATGAATCAAGACGGGGTTCGACAAGGCTACGATATCGCCCAACTAAAATTGCTACGTGAACTGTGCCCTGTGCCTCTCATTGCGTCTGGCGGAGCGGGTTGTATTGAACATTTCACTGAGGTATTCAAAGCAGCCAATGTCGATGGTGCACTTGCTGCTTCGGTGTTCCACAAGAACACCGTGGTTATCGCCGAACTAAAACAACAGCTCAGTGCCGCCGGGCTAGCGATTCGCCCGTTAGAACAACCGTTAGAACAACCGTTAGAGGAAGCTTAATGCGTATTCAAGCAAGCAACCAAGATCAAATTGATTTCGCCAAGCAACAGAATTTAGTGCCCGCAATAGTTCAACATGCTCTGAGTGGTACGGTATTGATGCAAGGCTATATGAACGCTGCAGCGGTTGAAGCGACCCTAGCCGACCAGCGCGTGACATTTTTTAGTCGTAGTAAACAGCGTTTGTGGTGCAAGGGCGAGGCCTCAGGTCACTATTTAGAGCTGGTAAGTATGCATACTGATTGCGACAACGATAGCTTACTGGTACTCGCCTTACCCAAAGGGCCAACGTGCCATTTAGGCACCGAGAGTTGCTTTAGTGAGCCAGACTATACCGAGCAGCCGCTGTTAAGCCAATTGATGCGCATAGTACAGTCTCGCAGCGCCAATGCTGATGGCGCCAGCTACACTGAGCGGCTGTTAGCCGAGGGAAGTAAGCGAGCGGCGCAAAAAGTCGGCGAAGAAGGCGTGGAAACGGCACTCGCCGCAGTTGCTGACGACCGCGAAGAATTGCTCAACGAGAGTGCCGATTTACTCTATCACCTGCTGGTGTTGTTACGCAGTAAAGACCTTGAGCTCAATGACGTTATGCAGGTTCTTTATCAGCGCCGCCGTTAGCATCTAGATGATGCTCGCGGTCGTACCTTTGACTGATCACTTTTAAACGCCAAGTCAGTAATACGGCGGCACAACTTAACCCGACAATGAAACCAATCCACATGCCGGCAGCACCAATCGCCGGCACTATTACGTCGGTGAGCGACAACAGAATACCGACGGTTAAACCTAACGGCCAATACGATAAAAAGGTGATGAACATCACCACTTTGGTATCTTTATAACCGCGTAAGGTTCCCATAGCGACCGCTTGGAAAGTATCCGACAAGGTGAAAATAGCCGCCAACCCCATCAACGTTGCCGCCAATTGAATCACCGCTTGATCATTCGTGTACAGACCCGCTAACCAAGCGCCACCAAGGTACATAATAAGGCCATTGACGCCAGCAAACGTCATCCCATAAAACGTCGCCAATTTATGGCTAAGCATCGCATTTGCTGGGTTACCAGCTCCCAACGCAAAACCGACTCGCAGCGTTACCGCCATCGACAAGCTTAGCGGTACCATGTACACCAACGACGAGATATTCAAAGCGATTTGGTGGCTGGCAACCACCGTGGCCCCAAGTGGTGCTATCACCAACGCCGCTGCGGCGAACAAGCTCACTTCAAAAAACATTGACGTTGAAATTGGAAAGCCGATACGAAGGGTATACCAAATATCATCCCAATCAGGTCGATACCATTGCTTGAACAGCGCGATAGGCTTAAAGCGTTTCGCCAATAACACATAAAGAAGAAGCCCAAGCGCCATAACCCAAAGCACGATTGCTGTTGCCACACCGCAACCGGCACCACCTAGTTCAGGTGCACCAAACTTTCCATAAATGAGTATGTAGTTTGCGGGAATATTAACCAGCAACCCAATCACACCAATCACCAGCGACGGCATAGTGTGCGATAAACCTTCACAGAAGTTGCGCAGAACCATGTAGATCACTAAGGCCGGAATCGCCCACAACAAATAAAACAGGTACTCTAATGTGATAGTTCGAAACGCATCTTCAACTTGCATTGCGTTAAGGATTAATGGCGCCGCCAAAATAACCACCACACAGGCCAAACTACCAATGAGCGCAGTATAAAAGCCTTGTTGCGTTATATTGGCAATTTTATGTTGCTTTTGGGCACCATCGAAATGCGAAATAATGGGCGCTAATGCCAATGCTAAACCGAGTACTATCAAGGTCGACGGAACCCAGATACTTCCGCCGACCGATACTGCTGCGAGATCAACGGCACTGACCTGCCCAGCCATCACCGTATCGACAACACTCATCAGCATTTGAGTCAATTGGGCTACTAAAATAGGGCCTGTTAGTTTGGCGAGCTTTTTTGACTCAGTCCACCAATGGTCGGCTGCACGGCGCATAGTTCATTCTCTTTTTGGTTAGTCTTCAATAAACAGCTGGTAAGCTTCATCTAGGGCTGCGAGCAGACGCTCACAATCGGCGGGCGTATTATAGGCGCCAAAGGACACTCTGACCACCGCTTCGTGCTGCCAGTGCGACAAAAGTGGCTGTGCGCAATGGCTGCCTGCTCGTACTGCAATGTTTTGTTCGGCCAGAAAGCTAGCAATATCAAAGGCGTGAATCGCAGGTGCGAAAAAACTAAACAAAGGCAACGCCGCTGAAGGTCTCGGTAACACCTTCAACCATGGCCGCTTGCGCAACTCAACCACGCAATCATCGGCAAGTTTTTGTACGTAGTCGCCAAGACCTAACTGGCGTTGCTCTTCGAGCCATTTAGCAGCTTCGGCACACGCCACAACCGCGGCGGTGTTTGGGGTGCCAGCTTCATATTTTTGCACCCCTGCTAACCACTGGCTGGCTGAAGGCGTTACCTGCGCAACCATACCGCCCCCCAACCAAGCCGGATCGAGCTGCGACTGTAAAGATGTCGCTGCATAGAGCACACCACAGCCAGTCACGCCGTACATTTTATGGGCCGAAAAGGTCAAGGCATCACAACCTAAGCTAGTCACATCAATAGGTAGTGCCGACACCGCTTGCGCGGCATCAACGCAGCTAATGGCACCGACGCTTCGAGCGCGCTGACAAATCGCCTGCACTGGCAGTACTTGCCCGGTGATATTACTCGCTAAGGTCACTGCAACAAGCTTACAGCGTGGCCCTATTACCTCAGCCCAATCGTCAGGCAGTTGCCCGGTTGTCGGGTCGAGGTCGAGCCAACGCAAGGCCAGTTGGTGTTGCTCAGCCAAACGTTGCCATGGCAAGAAGTTGGCATGATGTTCAGCGCGACTCACCACCAATTCGTCACCCGGTTGCCAATCAATACGCAGGCCCTGCGCTAATAGATTAAGGCTATGGGTTGCTCCGGCGGTAAATACCAGTTGCGTCGCATCAGTTCCTAGCCAGCGCGCCAAATAGCTTCGTGCCTGCTCGAGCAGTTCCGTTGCATGCTGGGCCATTGGATACGCTCCACGGTGAGCATTCGCATGCTCGCCGCGGTAATAATCTAAGTAGCGCTGCAGCACAATTTCTGGCACCTGACAGCTTGCAGCACTGTCAAGGTAAACCAAGTCTGGCTGCTGTTGCCACAAGGCAAATGCCTCACGCGCGCCTGAGTATTGCCCTTTGCTACGGTTAATCACACGTGGCTACCGCATGTTGTTGCGCAATAAACTCAAGCAACAACGGGTTAATAACGCCCGCATGGGTCAGTGGTCCCATATGACCACAGTCAACGTCTTGCACCTTCACCTCGCGCAGTACCTTGGCCAGTTGTTCGGCCACACGCTTGGCACTGGCTTGGGTTTGGCTGCCGCGAAGCAGTAATACTGGCACCGTAATGTCAGCATAGTCGCTCAGCTGATGGGGTTCGCCCATTAGTGCGGCAAAGTCCATGGTGACTTTCTCCGCTTGGCTTGCCATCAATTGCTGTATTTTTGGCGGGAGCGCAGAGAAATAACCTGGCTGATTCCAGTAGTCGACAAAGGCGGCCGTGGCAGCCATTTTATCTTCTTGGTACATTTGTTCTGCGATAGCATCAATTTCTTGGCGCGCAGGATCTGAGGCATCGAGTACGTGAAAGGCTACCGGTTCGAAGACCGCTAACGCACGCACTGGGAAATGCTGTTCTAAAGTCAGTTTTAACGCCAAAGCGCCGCCGTAGGAATGACCCACTAAGAGCACAGGCTGGTCACCGGCCAGTGCCTTAACGGCTTCAACAATTCGCCCTAGCTCGTCAGCAAAACGAAAATTATGGGCATCGTCGACTGCTGGCGATGGTGCTTTGCCATACCCTAGTAGGTCAATCGCAATCACATAGTAACTTGACTCAAGCTGTTGGCTTAAGGCTCGCCACTGACCACTATTACTTTGCGAACTATGCAACAGTACTACCGGCGGATTGGTGGCCTCACCACTTACATGAATACCTGTTGAGAGCGCTGAACTCATAACTGGGTTCCAACCACGTAGCCAATCATGTAGCCCGCTTGCACTAGCAACACGGTGAAAGTACCTAACACGCCAATCGTACGAGCCCATGACGGACCAATCGTCATGCGCAAGCCAATAGCATGGCAAATACGTGCAACAAACAGCAATCCGCCGAGGCTATGCAATAACATCGGGCTCGCACCGCTGAGCTCCATCAGCACTAACATTAACAGGGTAAAAGGTACGTACTCGGCGAAGTTACCATGAATGCGTACAGCAACTTCAAGATCTTTCGATTCACCGGTTCCGATACCAACCCGATCGCGCCAGCGCAGGCGAATAATCATCACCGCCAGCGCAAAATAGAGTAACGCAAGCAACCCGGCGTAAAGCATACTTATAGATAGATCGACCGTCATTTTTTATTCTCCTTAGAAACGTTTACAAAAAAGCCCACACAAGGTGGGCTTTGTCGAATCAACATAGGTTGGCAAAAACTCTGCAACAGTTAGCCGAGTAACTCACCAAGCTCTTGACTGATGGTTTCGACATCACGCGTTCCGTCAACTTTGTGGAACGCTGTCTGGCCTTGGTCAGCTAGTTTACGATAATACGCAACTAATGGCTCGGTTTGTTCATGATAAATAGCTAACCGTTTGCGTACGGTTTCTTCTTTATCGTCATCGCGGATGATCAAATCATCACCGGTCACATCGTCTTTGCCTTCAGTTTTCGGCGGATTATGTTGTACATGATAAACCCGACCTGAGCCAGGGTGTACACGACGGCCACTCATACGCTGGACAATGACATCGTCCGGTACTGCAAACTCTAAAACCACGTCGACATCGATACCAGCTTCTTGCATCGCATCCGCCTGTGGAATCGTGCGCGGAAAACCATCCAAAAGAAAACCGTTTTGACAGTCAGGTTGCGCAACGCGCTCTTTGACAAGCCCAATCATAATATCGTCGGATACGAGCTTCCCCGCATCCATTACCGCTTTTGCTTGCTGTCCTAGTTCAGTACCCGCTTTGATTGCAGCTCGTAACATGTCGCCCGTTGAGATTTGCGGAATCCCAAAGGTTTTCATGATGAACTGCGCTTGGGTACCTTTCCCTGCGCCTGGCGCGCCTAACAGGATAATGCGCATTTACAACCTCTTTTGTCATTTTCGGTTTGCATGGTATTTAGGTCGAACTTTACCGCCTAGAGGCCCGCTTTACAAGTCTGTTAGCTCCATCATTAAGCGGTTTAACCGCGTCACAAACTGAGCTGGGTCTTTCAAGCTGCCCCGCTCTGCCAGTGTCGCTTGGTCAAGCAGTAACTGTGCCCATTCGGAAAACTTCGCTTCGTCTTCCACCGACACAACGCGTTGTACCAACGTGTGTTCCGGGTTTAGTTCGAAAATATACTTCG
Organism: Pseudidiomarina piscicola; assembly: GCF_902806985.1. Lineage (GTDB taxonomy): Bacteria > Pseudomonadota > Gammaproteobacteria > Enterobacterales > Alteromonadaceae > Pseudidiomarina > Pseudidiomarina piscicola. The sequence goes on along the minus strand of NZ_CADCXY010000001.1, from coordinate 249,451 downwards.
TTTCTGGCACTGCTTGCCCAGCCGCTTCCATCAATTTCGCCATCTGCGTGCTCATATCGTTTTCATCGGTAACGATACAGGCCGGCGAACTTGTTAGGCGATGGGTTACACGAACGCTTTTAACCTTGTCACCAAGCGCACTTTCAAAACGCTTCACTTGCTCTTCAAAGGTCTTCTCAAGCTCTTCTTGCTGTTGCTTGGCTTCTTCATCTTCTAAGTCACCAAGGTCAAGGTCGCCACGCGTAACGCTTTGGAAAGCCTTTTCTTTGTACTCGGTAAGATGACTCATGAGCCATTCATCGATGCGCTCAGATAGAAGTAAGACCTCGATGCCTTTCTTACGGAAGATTTCAAGCGCTGGGTTATCACGCGCCGCTTCATAGCTATCGGCAACAATGTAATAAATCTTGTCTTGTTGCTCAGGCATGCGCTCCAGGTAAGCATCTAAGCTAACAGTCGCTTCGGTCTTGTCTTCATGGGTTGAAGCAAAACGCAATAATTCAGCGATTTTTTCTTGGTTCGCATGGTCCTCCGCAGGCCCCTCTTTGAGCACTGTGCCAAAGGTATTCCAAAACTCTTGATAGGCTTCGGCATCATCACGGGCAAGCTTTTTCAGCATACCAAGAACTTTCTTGGTGCTGCCACTACGCATTGCGCGCGTTACTTTGTTGTCTTGCAATATTTCACGCGACACGTTCAGCGGCAAATCATTCGAATCCATAAGGCCGCGTACGAAGCGCAAATAGGTAGGCATTAATTGTTGTGCGTCGTCCATAATGAACACCCGCTTCACATATAATTTAATACCGTGTTGCTGCTCACGATTCCAAAGGTCCCAAGGCGCGCGCTTCGGAACATAGAGCAAGCTGGTATATTCTTGGGTGCCTTCTACTTTGTTGTGGCTCCACAACAGCGGGTCTTCGAAGTCATGCGCGATGGTTTTATAAAACTCTTTATATTCGTCATCGCCAATGTCGCTTTTTTCACGCGTCCACAGCGCCTGTCCAGAGTTTACCGCTTTCCATTCGGTGGCTTTGCCATCGTCATCACGTTCTGGCATTTGCACTGGAATGCTCAAATGATCTGAGTATTTGGTGATAATGCCTTTTAAGCGACTTTCATCGAGGAAGTCTTGGGCATCGTCGCGCACCTGTAAAATAATATCAGTGCCGCGTTGTGCCTTCTCAATCAGACGAAGATCAAATTCGCCTTCACCTTGAGAACTCCATTCAACACCTTCATTGCTCTGTGAGCCAGCAGCGCGGGTGCGAACTAGAACACTATCGGCAACGATAAAGGCAGAATAAAAACCGACGCCGAATTGACCAATCAGGCGGCTGTCTTTGGCTTCATCGCCTGACAACTTACTGAAAAATTCAGACGTACCAGACTTGGCGATGGTACCGAGGTTACTCATCACTTCATCACGCGTCATACCAACACCGTTATCGCTAATGGTGATGGTACCGGCCTCTTTGTCGACACTGACGCGTACGCGCAGCTCGGCATCATCGGCAATCAGTTTACTATCGCTCAACGCTTTAAAACGCAACTTATCCGCCGCATCTGAGGCATTGGATACCAGTTCGCGTAGAAAGATTTCCTTGTTGGAATAAAGCGAATGAATCATCAGGTGAAGCAGTTGCTTCACTTCAGTCTGAAACCCATGGGTTTCTGCTTGACGGGTCTCCGCCATAGTGGACTCTCCTGCACTATTGTTGATGAACACTAGAGCAGAGATGGGGACGTAATAAACGAATTCAAGTCTTAAAACGCATCAAAATCGATACGTTTTCGGCCACTAAACGCGTGGCCTAAGGTGGCTTGATCAACATACTCTAACTCACCACCGACAGGAACACCGTGAGCGATGCGCGAGGTATTGATGTGATGTTGACGTGCGAGTTCCGCAATGTAATGCGCCGTCGCCTCGCCTTCAATGGTCGGGTTCGTGGCCAAAATAATTTCACTAATGCCTTCCGTAGCTAAACGCTCGGCGAGCTTATCAAGACCGATATCCTCCGGCCCGATGCCATCAAGGGGCGATAGATGCCCCATCAGCACAAAGTAGCAGCCTTTGTACTGTCCGGTTTGCTCAATTGCTAAGACATCTGCTGGGGTTTCCACAATACACAATAAGCCCGCACTACGACGCTTTTCATCAGCACACAATTCGCAAGTCTGTGCCTCTGTAAGAGTACGACAAACATCGCAGTGCCCGACCCGCTCAATGGCTTGTGCCAAAGCTTGAGACAGTTGTAAGCCGTTCTCACGTTGGCGTTCCAGAATTTGAAACGCCATACGTTGGGCGGATTTAGGACCCACCCCAGGCAATGTCCTTAGTGCGCGCATGAGCTCTGTAATAGCTGGGCTTAATCGCATGGCGAGTGCCCCTTAAAATGGTAGCTTCATACCTGGTGGTAAATTCATTCCACCGGTCACTTCTGACATCCGCTCTTTTGTGGTTTGCTCGACACGTCGCACGGCATCATTAATCGCCGCGGCAATTAAGTCTTCCAGCATTTCTTGATCGTCGTCTTCAAGTAAGCTTGGGTCGACATTCACACGACGCACGTTGTGATTCCCTAGCATTGTCACTTTAACCATGCCGGCGCCGGCTTCACCGGTCACTTCTAGGTTGGCAATTTCTTCTTGGGCTTGTTGCATGCGCTCTTGCATTTGCTGCGCTTGCTTCATCATATTTCCCATTCCACCTTTAAACATACTGACCTCTTATTTGTCTTTACTAAAGTGGTTTCACTGAGTCTTCTTGTAACTCAGCACCGAACGACTGTTGCAGTTCTTTGACCAAAGGGTCACTTGCTAAAAGCCGTTTAGCTTGGGCGAGTCGTTCGGCATCAATGTGCTGTTGAATTTCAAACGGCGTCGCATGTTCTGCATTACCAATAATGATGTCCAATAACTGTAAATCAAGGGCCTCCGCAAAAACCGATCGAATCGTCGCACAGGCGCCATCGTTCAGTAAGTGTTGCCAGGCCTCTCGCACCACCAGAACATAACCGTTATCTTGCTTCTGCAAGACGCTGTTGCGCGCCAGTTGCCGCGCCAATCCTTCGAGCTCTACGCTATCGATGAGCGCCGCCCAACGATCAACTTCAGCTGCGCTGCGCGTTTCCGCTAAGATTTCAGGATTTTTTTTTTGCTGCAACAATTCGCGCGTTTCGAGCAAAGCTGAAAGACTATCTTCCGGTGTCTCTGCTGCCGCTTCTTGCGGCGGCTCAGGCTCTGGTTGAGTTGCCGGCTCGGGTGACGGTGCTGGCTCTGGTTCTGGTGCCGTGCTTAGCTCTGGTTTTGGCTCTGGTTCTGGCTCAGGTTCTGGCTCAGGGGCCGGCTCTGATACGAGTTCTGGTGTTGGCTCTGGGACCGGCTCTGAAACGGGCTCCGGTTCCGGTGCAGGCTCTGGCATCGCTGACACAGGTACGTCAGGAGTTTCATTGCCTAAGCGAGACTCAGGCACCGCGGACTTTTCTTCTGCTGCTGCCGCTGTCGTCGCCGAACGGTGTGTTTCCACCTGCGTCACTGCCGCTGGCGAACGCTCAACAATCGATAATTTCTGTGGCCGGAACGCCATAAGTCGTAACAAGGTCATCTCGACACCGCTGCGCACATCCGCGGCATAATCAAGATCACGGCGGCCTTGCACAAGAATATCGTAATACACCTGTAACAGTTCCGCCGGCAGGTGCTGAGCTAAGTGCTGATCTTCGGTACTTAACCCTAAGGTCTCAGCGGTTTCTGGTACCGCTTGCACCAACGCCAATTGATGCACAAAGTTCTGTAATTCGGCAAGAAGGCTACTCAAGTCTGGTACTTGGCCGGCAACCCGCGTCAAGGTCGATAGTAACGCTTCGCCCTTGCCTGCAAGCACTTGCTCGAGCAGTGTCGCAAGTTCAAAACTTGGTACCGCACCAAGCATTTGCTGCACACCCGCCATGGTGACCTGCTGTTCACTCTGCGCAATCGCTTGATCGGTCAAACTCAAGGCATCGCGCATACTGCCCTGCGCAGCACGCGCAATCGCGGTTAGCGCGGCGTCTTCAAATGGAATGGCTTCTTGCTGCAGCACAAAGGCCAAATGATCAAAAATTTCTTGTCGATCAAGCGCTTTCAGGTTGAACTGCAAACACCGTGATAACACGGTAATCGGCAGCTTCTGCGGATCTGTGGTGGCCAGCAGAAACTTAACGTGTTCCGGCGGCTCTTCCAACGTTTTTAGCAACGCGTTAAAGCTATGGCGCGATAACATATGTACTTCGTCTATCAGGTAGACTTTGTAACGACCATGGGTTGGCCGATATTGAACGTTATCTAATAGCTCGCGGGTATCTTCAACTTTGGTTCGTGATGCGGCGTCGATCTCTAACAAGTCGACGAATCGTCCTTCATCAATGGCAACACAGGCAGCACAGGTTCCACAAGGCTCCGCCGTGATGCCATTTTCGCAGTTCAAACTTTTCGCTAAGATCCGTGCAATGGTGGTTTTACCCACGCCCCGGGTACCGGTCAACAACCAGGCATGATGTAACCGACCAGATTGCAACGCATTCATGACTGGCTTCAACACATGCTGCTGGCCAACCACTTCTGCGAATTTATGCGGTCGCCATTTTCGGGCGAGCACTTGATAGCTCATGCTAGCTTCCTTGTAGAACTGCGGGTATCACTGATCAAACAATGCTCTTACGTTACCTCAAAATTCGCACAGGGTATAGTAAGGAATAGCGGCATCGCGCAGGCGCTCGACACCTGGTAATTCATTTAAAGTAATAATGAAGGCACACTCATGAAGCTGCGCAGCCAAGTCACTCACGAGTTCGACGCCAGCTAGCACTGTGCCTCCGGTGGCCAAGAGATCGTCTACGATCACCACCTTGTCGTGCTGGGTTAACGCGTCTGCGTGGATCTCTAACGCGTCCTCGCCATACTCAAGTTGATAACGCTTTTGCAGAGTTGTACTTGGCAGCTTTCCGGGTTTACGTAGCGGTACAAAGCCAATGCCCATAGCGTAGGCCAGTGCCGTAGCAAAAATAAAGCCACGCGCTTCTATTCCGACAATTTTAGTAATGCCCTGCTGTGCATAACGTTCGGCTAGGTGATCAATGGTTTGTTGAAACCCTTGGTCATCGCTCAGTAACGGAGTGATATCGCGGAACACGATACCTGGTTTAGGGTAATCATGGATCGCCCGAATAAGCGGACGTATCTCTGGTGCTGTTGCTTGAGTCATATTTGGGCCGATTGCTTAGGCGTTTGCATGGTCTGCCATAAGTCAGCTAGCAACTCGAGTAAGCGTTGTCCGTCTACCGGTTTCGCTAAACTTAAGTCAGCCCCTGAGCGCTGCCCCATTTCGTCTAACTGACTACTGTCTTGGGTGGATAGCAGAATTAACGGTGTCTGCGCATAAGCAGGTAACGTTCGCAAGGTGCGGATCAGGCTCAAGCCGTCCATTAACGGCATTTTATGATCGATAAGAACAACATCAAATGGCGTCGCCTTGGCTTGGTTAAGGCCATCTAAACCATCATTCGCACAGCTAACCACAAAGGGGGTCGCTGCGAGTGTCTCTAGCAAACTCGCGCGCGTGGAAGCGTTATCTTCCACCAACAATAGCTTGGTTGACATAATTTGCCTTTTGGAATGTTAAGCGCTGAGGAGTTGGAACCATTTTACGGTTGCAGGTAATAATGGCACTGCAACAACTACCAGAACTGCCAACCAGCCCATCAATGCACCTGATGGGTCACGGAAATCTTGATCATTTGCCATGTTTAGTACCTCTTGACGTTCATCGCCTTAGCTAAATTTTGCGGGGCAGATCATACTCGATTACGACTTGTCTAACAACACGAACCGCTCTGCAAAGTCTGCCGCAATCGCCGCAAAGCCTTCATAGAGTTGTTCTATGGTGAAATTTGGCAACTGGTCGGATAAGGCCTCACTCAATTGCTGCAAGTTGAGCGGTTGCTGCTGCAACATATCTAATGCAAGAGCTGTCAAAGAGTTGAGTTCAATAAACTGAACCTTGCCGTGCTGGTTTTGGTAAACCAACACAAAATAAGGTGTTGCCAACTTCTTGTCGGGTCTAAATGAGCTCGATATTTGTGCCACAGGGTAGTCAAAAATACCCACCTGAGCCGTTGGGTTAAGGTACAGAGGTGTGGCCGCATCGAAGCTATCTAAAGGTCTATACTTGGATTCAAGATCGGCAAACTGCACGTCTACTTCCATTCGTTCATACTGAGCTAATTCAAACAGCCAGTCTGGGTACTCGCTCAAGAGCTGTTGCTCAGCTACTAAAAAGTTTAGGAACTCACGGCCAATATCTGAAAATAACGGTGATTGCGCGCGATGTTGGGCAATAAAATCACGCTTGAGCTGTTGCCAATGAGCGTCGTCAAGGGTCTTGCGTAGTACGGGGAAGCCCGAATCGATAAATTGCTCAATATTGGCGTGAATTAAGCGCTTATAAATAGCCGTACGCCGTGGCTCTATTGAACCAAATCCCTTTTCCTGTGTCGTTTCTTCCCTTAACCATTGGGCAAATTCAAGCTGGATCTGTTGAAACGGCTTTGACATCTCGTCGCTCATAATTGGTTTGGCATGACACAACTTTATCAGCTTCTTGCAGCAATTGTGTTAACGGTGGGATATTAAAGTCGCGCTCGAGGACTGTTGGAAAAATACCATGACATTCATACGCAAACGCTAATAGTTGCCATACTTCCTGCTTCACATCCGCGCCATGGGTATCAACAAAAAGGTCATCATACTCTTCACTATGCCCGGCAATATGGCCATAACTAATGCGTGCGGATGGTAAACTGCGGATGAAATCATGAGCATTGTAGCGATGGTTAACACTATTAACGAAAACGTTATTTACATCCAGCAAAAGCTTACAGTCCGCTTCTTCTGCGACTTGATTGATGAACTCTAGCTCCGAAAGCTCACCGCCAAAGTTGGCATAATAAGACACGTTTTCCAGCACCAACGGACGTTCAATAATGTCTTGCACCTGCTTCACCCGCTCAGCAACATAGGATGCCGCTTCAGCGGTGAATGGCATCGGTAGCAAGTCATACAAGTGACCGCCCGCTGAACAATAGCTTAGGTGCTCGCTGTAGATAGCGATATTAAACCGATCAAGGAACGCTTTGACCTGTTTAACAAAGCCAACATCGATAGGATCTGGACTACCAATCGACAACGACAGGCCATGACTCGTTAAAGGGGCCTGCTCACGCACCCGATCAAGCGTGCGCTGAGCCTGCGACCCTCGTGGAAACCAATTTTCTGGAGCAAGTTCCCAAAAGCCTATTTGCGGTTCAAGCTCCAGTACATCAGTTAGGAATTCACGGCGTAAACCTAAACCTACTGTCCGCCGCACTTCCCTTCACCACATTTACCTTCGCCACATTTGCCTTCTTTGGCTTTTTCAGCTTGCTCAGACATCTTAGCTTTGTGTTTTTCGCCACACTTGCCTTCGCCGCATTTACCTTCTTCGGCTTTTTCTGTCATCTTAGCTTTGTGCTCTTCACCACATTTGCCTTCGCCGCACTTGCCTTCACCACACTTGGCTTCCTCGGCTTTCTCTTTCATTTTGGCTTTCGCGTCTTCGCCACAGCGGCCTTCACCGCACTTAGCTTCGCGCTCTTTGCTCTCTTGCTGTTGATAGCCAGAGCCCAGATCAGAATAGCTAAAAGGATTAGCACTTGCTGCTTGTACAGACATACCGCCGGCTAATAATGCGCCGACCGTTACGGCAACAGATTTTTTCATATTGTTCATAGTTGGAACCTCATTATTTCCTGTAGTTTCACGATTAACTATAGCGCAAAAGGCAAAAAAAAGCCCCGCTATCGAAGCGGGGCTTTACAACTTTTTTACTAGCAAGGTTGCTACAACTAGAGTGAAATACCCCGATTGCTTGCTTTGCTGCGAATATAGGATTCCCAGCTAGCCGCGTTACGGCGCTGTTCCGAGAACTTCTTAGCTTCTAAGACATACTTCAACGCTTGGCTGAATTTATCTTGATAGAAGTAAGCTTCAGTCAGTGACATATAGACACTGCCCGGTTTCTCGTAGCCTAAGTCAATCGCTTTAATGTAAGCATCCGCCGCTTGCTGATACTCTTCTGCACGTAAATGCGCAGTGCCTTTACGGCGATAGTAGTCAGCACGACGTGATACGTCATCTTCTAACTCTGCAGCTAAGGCATACATGTCAGCAGAACGAGCGTATTCACGCGCCATTTCATAGTTACTTGCTGCACTGTAGTAATGACGTGCAGTTTTCTCTACATCTCCGGCTTCCAAGTGTTTGACCATCATTTCAGCAGCATCGTACGGAATTCCGTTATTACCATACAACTGAATGATCGCTTTGATTTGGCTTTCTTTATCCAAATAGCCCGCAAGATAGGCAATTTCAAGTGTTTGCAAAGCTTTGTCGATCTTTTCTTCGAGCATATACATCATGCCCAGTTGGCTCCACCAAACTGATTCAGTTGGTAGTAGCTCAAGACCTGCTTCTAACACGTCAATTGCATCCGCATACATTTTACGTTCGTAATACGACGCTACTTTCAAAACGTATGGGTTCTTGTTGGGTTCTTCGTAATGTTGAATTGCTAAATCAGCGGCGCGAATGATCTTATCGAATTGCTTAAGTTCATAGAACGCGTTAGCAATACGCAAGAAAACTTCCGGGTCTGGTTCACCAGTGAACTGCAACCACTTGTCGTAATACGATAACGCATCACGATAGTTTTCTAGCTGCAAGCTAATATCAGCTGCCAGTTTCAATGCGGCCGCTTGGTCGTTCCAACCAAGCACATTGGCATCAGCTGCTGAACTCGTTCTGCGCATCGCTGCTTCAATTTGATTATCAGCAGCGTACAGGTTACCGAGGAAACGGTTAACGTAGGCGACATCATAAGCTTGACGTGGTTCGAGTTCTTCTAAGACGGCAATCGCGCCATCGATGTCCTCTTCTTCACTGTAAAGCTCATAAGCCTCCATGATGCGTCGACCGATTCGCTCAGAAACCGTGCGGTTATCACGATTAGCCTTGCGTTGTTCGACTTGTTCTGGAGTAGGCAAGTTGTAATTGATGTCTTGCGCACTAGCAACAGGAGAACCTGCTACTAGCGCACCACACAATACACTCGCACTAATCAGCATAGTGAGTTTTTTGTGCATCATCATTAATTACTCCTGGTCCAGGTTAAAGTCGAGCTGGACGGTTTGTCCTGGCTGGCGTACCGGTTTCCCGTCAACCATTTTCGGTTTGTACTTCCAGCGCAACAGCGCTCGACGTGCTTCCTGATCGAATACCCGGCGTGGTTCTGAGTCAATAACTTCAACATCAGTTACACCACCAGCTTCATCAATCGTAAAGCGAAGCATTACCCAACCTTGAATACCATCGCGGGCCGCAGCTGGGGGATAACGCGGGTTGATACGTACGATAGGTGTGGCTTCGCCATCACGCATCATCGCACCACTAGCGTCAAACCCTGTATCGGTACCACCAACATCAACGTCAAAACCTAAGTCCATGTTCATACCATCTGAATCAGACGAATCTGGTTCATTTGGCGGAGTCTCGGGCGGCTGCGCTGGCGGCGGTGGCGGCGGTGGTGGCGTCCGACGACGCTGATCCACTTCCGAATCCGGCGGCTGCGTAACAATCTCGATGACTGATGATGGCGGAGGCGGTGCATTTCGCCCGTCGCCCCCGCTGATCAAGAATGCCATGAACGCGAACAGGAGGAACGTAGCTGCAGCACCTAATAGTATTGATACTATAAAGCGCACCATATTAATCGTCCTCTGCGGCTATGGATATCTTGTCAATACCCGCTTCCTTGATTTGATCCATGACTTCAACGACAACGCCATGTTTGGCTTCTTCGTCCGCCTGAATCACTACGATATCAGTTGGCTGTTCTGCCAATAAACGTTCAATGTTTGCGCCTACGCGCTCAACATCAACCATCCGCTTGTCCATCCATACTTCGCCATTCGCACGAATTGCGATAAAGATGTTGGCAGAAGGTTTCTTCTGCGCTTGACTAGCTTCTGGCTTGTTCACGTCTATACCAGCTTCTTTAACGAAAGAGGTCGTTACGATGAAGAAGATCAACATGATGAATACGATGTCTAGCATCGGCGTCATATCGATCGCTGCATCTTCCTCTTCACGAATACGTTTACGTGCCATAATTCTTCTCTCTTAATGATGTGGCAAACTGTCGATCAACTTATCACGAGCACGTTTCACTTGTGACTCTAAACGAGTCGCAAAAAACATGCCGGACAGTGCTGCAACCATTCCTGCCATTGTCGGGATCGTCGCCATGGAGATACCGTCGGCCATCAAACGCGGGTTACCGGTACCCTGCGTTGCCATTGTTTCGAATACGGTAATCATACCGGTTACCGTACCCAATAGTCCGATTAAAGGACACATGGCAATGGTTGTTTTGATCAACAACATACGTGCATTCAGTTTATCAGCTGCCTCGGAAATCCATGCTTCACGGATCCTGTGAGCGTACCAAGAGGTGGTGTCCTTCCGCGAGTCCCAATTAGCGATGATGTTTTTCTTCATCTTAGGGAACACAGCGGTAAGGAACCAGAAGCGCTCTATCATGAGTACCCACATGAGAAAGAGCGCTCCCATGACGAAATATAAAACGTCGCCACCAGTGCTCAAAAAATCCCTGATAGTTTCCCAAAGCCCCATCAGGTAAAGCATAGGATTACTCCTTTTCCGCGTGCGCGGCAACAATACCGGCAGCTTGCTCGTCCAAGGTGTGGACAATCTTCTTAGCACGACCCGCAACAACTGCGTGGATCAGAATTAATGGTAATGCTGCGATTAGACCCATAGCCGTTGTTACCAACGCCATTGAGATATCGCCTGCCATAATTTTCGGGTCACCTGTACCGTACAAGGTAATTGATTGGAAGGTACCAATCATACCGATTACTGTACCCAAGAGACCAAGCAACGGTGCGATTGCGGCGAAAATCTTGATGATGTTGACACCTGAATCGACGCTAGGCGTTTCACGCATAATCGCTTCGTCAAGTTTCAACTCAAGGTTTTCAACGTCGTCGCTCTTGTTGTCATGGTAAACTTTCAAGATACGGCCAAGCGAGTTCTTGGTTGAAGTATTACCAGTGTTCTTAAGCTGAGCACGGATTTTCGCACTCTCTGAACCCAGGGTAATGATCTTCCAGATAGCAATCAGAACACCTAAGATAAGTACCGCAGTGATCACATAACCTACTGTGCCACCTTGATGATACTGTTCTTCAAGCGTTGCTTTTTGAGTTGCCAGGTTCAAGATTTGACCGCGAGCCGGGTCAACAAACACGCCTTCGTAACCTGACTCGTTGCTCAAGAACGATTCAGCAGCAGAAAGAATGTGGCCTTCAGGCTGTTTACCCAACGGTTGAATTTCTTCAGCTTGGTCGTTGTAGACGAAGTATTCGCCATCAGACAACAAGTTGAATGTACCGATACGGGTAACATCACGCTGCTCTGAGCTACCATCAAGCAAAGTTACTTCTGAAGGGAAAGTAACAACTTTACCAGACTCTTTCATTTCAGTTAGCCAAGCTAACCAAAGTTCTTCGAGTTCTTTAATCGTTGGAACTTCACGCGCTTCAGCAATACTTTCCAGTACGTCTTCACGACCTGGGTATTGTGAACTTACGATTGAAGTAGCGATACGGCCGATGGTTTCGCTAGCTGCACCACGTGCAACACCAACGATCTCACCTAAAGTACCGAGTTGATTCTGCAGCTCAGTTTCTTTGTTCGCTAACGCAATCTCGTTTTCAGAGAATTCAGTTTGCAAACGCTGACCACGAGCTTGCTCATCGGCAAGTTGCTTTTTCGCTTGATTAAGAAGTGCTTGCTTGTCTGCGCGCTCAGAAGTGAATTCAGCTTCACGTTGAGCATTAATGCGCTTTGACTCAGCACGGTTTTCTTTTACCAGCTCAAGTAACTGTTCAAGTGACTTGGCTTCGGCAACCGGTTGTTCTTGCGCATATGCAGAGCTTGCGCCAACCGAAAGAGAGAATGCTGTAGCTACCAGCAAAGATTTCACTAGTTTGTTCATTCTGCACGCTCCGCTGCATAAATTGGCAGTTTAAGAAGATCTGGGGCGGTTTGCTTACGCGCCATACGGATTGCTTTCGTCAGTGCACCTAAGTAAGCGTCATCTAAGACTTCCCACTCATTAGTGTCACTGTTGTAAATCCAACCGTTTTTCAGATCCAGCGATTGCGCCATTAACGCAGCACGGCCAAGGTGGAAGAAGTCAACAGAGATTTCTTCACCTTCGAAGGTCAACTTACCTTCGTAAGCGATCAAACCAGAACCGTAGTCCATTTCAGCTTGGTAAGCTTCAGTGATCTGACGGAACTGCTCTGACGTAGTTACGTTAGAGTTTTCCATCACGTCGCGCAGACGTTGAACACGATCCATGCGGCGATCACGGTGGATAGGGATATCCAGCTTAACAAACTGCTCCAAAGCGTCGATCATTTTGTACATCAACGGAACAACACCTTGCTTGGTGTCTTCGACGCTGTCGATCTGACGCTGTAGAGAAGCCAGTTGTGCATTCTGATCGTCAACCAAACGTTGTACGTGATCGTTGTAGACTTTGAGTTGTTCATACTCATCTACAATGCCACGGTATTCGTACAACAGTTCTTGAGACTGCTCGAACAACGAGTTGATTTTCTCTTGTGAACGAACATCAGCTTCGTGAGTTTTCGCTTCTTCGTTTTGCAACGTAGAAATCGATTGTGCAGCAGCTGTAGCGCTACCTGCTATCGCTAGCGCACCAACTAAGGCCGCGGCGATTTTGCTTTTATTGATTACTTTGGTCATAGTTCCCAACCAATTTGACTTAACTTTCTGCTGACAACGACATGTCGCCAGCTTCCCAGTTATTTGAGTGACGAATAGAGTTTAATCAACACTTGCAGCTATTGCCTAAATACTTCTAAGCAATAATCTGCTCAATACTCCCACGATAAGACAAACCCTGTCAACCACCGATATTAGATTATTCCTAGGCTAAAACTGCATATAAATGCATTTACAGAGCATTAACAAAATCATCTAATTCATCGAAATAATCGCCTAATTTTGAGGCTGAATTTTCCGAAAAGTTCCCTACCGCACCAATCCGGCGTGTTGACGCAATTGAGTGCTTCTTTATCGTAGTTTCGACTCGCTTCTCATTAGCGCTAAAATCCGCTAATCTTGAGCCGTTCTTTATGCAACCTACTTCAGTGAGAATCATGACCACACAGGCCGCCGCAACATTGCATGATGCCATCGCGCAACTACGCCAGCAGCTCGACACGATGCGCAGGCAAATTCAGCGTTTGGGAATCAATGAAGAACAGTTTCAAGACTGGTTTGATCAGCAGTTGTTTAAGGTCACGCATAGTCAGCCCGAAGACTATATAAATGAAGTAGAAGCAACACTTCGTCAACTAGAGCGCACCAGCAACGCTGAGAATCAGCGCTGGCTGGCGCAGCGTATTGAACTGCAAATGCTGGCCTTGCAAAGGGCTTTACGGTGTTTCGATCGAAAATCCTAAGGCCTTACGGACATGCGAAGGCAATTCAGGCAGAGCGCTTTTCGGCAGCAGGTAGGTAGCCATTGCGAAGAAGTCTTTAAAGACCCTATTTTGCTCCGTGGTTTTACGTAAGTAATCATGGCCAGAACTGCCACCGGTACCAATTTTAGTACCTAACATTCGTTGTACCATCATGGCATGTTTATAGCGCCAAATAGTTAACTTTTCGTCCATTTCGGCAAGTGAGGTGATCACTTGCCAGGCCAGGTTGAAAGCCGGTTCTTCGCGGTATTGGGTAATAAAAAGCGCACTCAACATAGCTCTTTGCGATAACTTAACCCTACCCTCTTGTTGCAACTGGCGATACTTTTCACTATCAAATAAGGCTGCGAAGTTATCTCGATTGGCTTGAATGCCCGCAAGTTCTGCTTCCAACTGTTGCGGCTCAACGGCTGTTTCGCGAACAATGGCCTCGTCGTGGTCAAGTGCTTCATTGACCGCGTGTTGGTACATATCCCAGAACTTAAAGTCTTTGAACTCAAGAAAAGGCATTCGTGCTAACCAAGCATCAACCCGGTCAAACAACGTCGGTTGTTCTTCAAGTTGCTCTAAATAGCCGCGGTCGTCATCATTTAGACGGTTATAAAACGATTGCTGATCAAACGCAACGCGAGTGCCACGAGTTAAGCCTAGGCGAATTTCGAGCTCTTTAAATTGGATACTTTGAAAACCCGAAGCGGGCACTAAATAATCACGAAACTCGAGAAACTCTTGCGGCGTCATGGTTTCAATAACGCCAACCTGATCATTCATTAAGTCTTGAATGGTTAATACCCGGCGTAGTCGATGAGCGACGAGATAGAGTTCTTTGTCATCAAGTAACGGAGCACTAAATTCGCCATGAATAGCGCGCAACTCGTGCAACACTTGTTTAAACCAAAGCTCATACACTTGATGCACGATAATAAATAGCATTTCATCATGTGCTTCATCACCGTACTTAGGGCTATGCGGTGCTTGCGCATCAAGCAGTTTATCGAGTTTGAGATAATCGCTGTAATAGACGGGTTCTATATTCTTTGGCATTTTTGGTCCGTTGTTGCTCGTTGTTCGTACGCTTCGCTGGTCGTTGTTCGTACGCTTCGCTGTTCGAGTGTCGTTGTTCGTACGCTTCGCTGTTCGTTGCTCGTACGCTGCGCTGATCGTTGTTCGATGTTCGATGTTCGATGTTCGATGTTCGATGTTCGATAGGTATAAAAATACAGAGATCTAAAATCGATTCAAGTACAGCGGTAATTTAGGATAAAAACGAATAGCGCAGCGTACGAATAGCGAAGCGTACGAATAGCGAAGCGTACGAATAGCGAAGCGCACGAACAGCGCAGCGTACGAATAACGAGCAGTGCAGCGTACGAAACCAAAGGAAGGGTGGCGGCCTTACCAGCCACACCCCGGCACACACATCCCTGACTACGGCTGCTCCCTTCCGGGCCTGACCGGATTCACCAGTTCGTGTTGCGGGGGGACCAATAAGGCCACCATAACGAGGCGCATTATCCATGATCCACGCCGTGCTCGCAAGGGAACTCAGCGCGGATGCTTAGGAAATAAACGATTTGGGTTCGATTAACCTTTTTTATGGAGTTTTTGCGCGATAGCCTCGCGCGCAGCGTCTGACTGCAGAGCCTTTATGAATACTTGCGCTTCTCGTGAAATACGATCGGCGACGGCTTCTGTCGGCTGTTTTAATAAGTTTTTGGTGGCCCGCAAGCTGCTAATCGATTTGCTCGCTAAGCGTGCCGCCAATTTTTCTGTTTCTGCTTGCAATTGGTCACTGTCCACAACCTTGTTCACCAAGCCGTAATTCAACGCTGTAGTGGCGTCGATGGTATCGCCAAGCAACAACAGTTCTGAAGCACGTAAATGCCCGCAAAGTAAAGGTAATAACTGGCTGGATGCGGCTTCAGGAACCAAACCGAGGTGAATAAACGGCAACGCTAACATCGCATTGCTACCGGCTAGGACCAAATCGCAATGCAGCAAGATGGTGGTGCCGATACCTACCGCAGGGCCATCAACACTGGCGACAACAGGTACGCTTAAACGGCTTAAAGTATAAAGAAACTCGAAAGGTGCAGCGTTTTCGTCAAGTTCCCCTGCTTGCAAAAAGTCATGCAAATCATTTCCTGCAGTAAAACAGTCGTTACTACCTTGTAAAACAATGGCCGCAACAGAGCTGTCTCGCTCAGCGTGCTCAAATGCCGCAGTTAAATCGCGGTACATTTGCTGCGTTATGGCGTTTTTCTTCTCTGGGCGATTAAAGCTTACCCATAAAATTCCGTCTCGTTGTTCGCTGCGAATTAAATCACTCATTTCCACGTTTTTCCCATGCCAATTTCGTTTGCTCATGCAACGGTAAAATCAAGTCAAGCGCTGACTCACCTGTACTTTCAAGCACTTCATCGTTCGGGCGGATAGGCGTTACGCGCTGTCCCCATTTGATGATTCCGGCACCACAGGTAAGGCCGCCACCAAACACTGCCGAAACGATGGTATCACCAGGTTTCACGATGCCCTGTTCGACGGCCTCGCAGAACGCGATTGGCAATGTTGCCGATGAAGTGTTTCCGTATTTTTGAATATTAATCACGGTTTTCTCTTCGGGCACTTTACACATTTTGGCTAGGTAATCGATCAGCCGTTTATTTGCCTGATGGGGAATTAACGAATCAATATCTGCTGTGGTTAAGCCGGTTTCTGCGAAAACTTTTTCAACAGCGGTATTCATGCCCTTCACCGCACGTTTAAAAATTTCTTGGCCAACAAAGTTGAATGGCATAATGCCATCGAAACCAAAGCGGTCGAAGCTCATACCAAATTTCAGCGCGAGTACGTCTCGGGCATCAGCGTCACAAGTGACATGCGACGCCAGTAGGCCGCTTTCGGTGTCACTTGCTTCCAAAACCATTGCACCTGCCCCATCACCAAACAACACTGCACTTTCTCGTTGGGTCCAATCAAGAATGCGCGTAAGGCGTTCAGCACCAATGATGAGTACTTTTTTATGGACCCCAGTGCGTATCGCTTGGGTTGCATAGTGCATACCATATAAAAAACTACTGCATGCCGCATTCAAGTCAAATGCTGCCGCATACTTAGAACCTAAATCACGCTGCACTGCCGAAGCGACGTTCGGTATCAGCTCATCCGGCGTACAGGTACCGACTAAGATCAGGTCTAGCTCACTGGCATCAAGCCCTGCCGCTGCTAATGCATTACGGCCCGCGACGGTGGCTAATTTTGAGGTTCCTACGGCGCTAACACGGCGTTCTTCGATGCCCGTCCGAGTTCTAATCCACTCATCTGAGGTATCGAGGAATGTTGCTAAATCGTCGTTGCTCATTACAGCTGGCGGTAAACATTTGCCCCAACCGGTTATCTCTGCATATTTTTTCACTGTTTAAAACCTTGTTTAAAACCTATAGTCACTGCACGTTTTTAGTTATCATAGCACGAATGTTATGAAGAGAAATGTCCAACCCATGGAAAAGTCAAGACATCGAACATCACGCACGAGCGCTGCCCCCACACTGCTGCATACGGTCGCAGGGCGCTGGCAATTACGTCGCTACCCGCATCGAACCAGCGACCCGTTGCAAGCATGGGATGCCGCCGATGAGCTTCTGCACACAGCATTGATCAACCATGAGGAGGAAACCACATCGGTGCAATACCCTCTTCTGGTTAATGATGCCTCAGGCGCCTTATTGATGGCTGTCGCGCATACCCAGGTGACCAGCAGTAGCGCTTCCTATATTAGTCACCTCGCCCAACAAGCCAACCTCGAGCTGAATCAACTCGACTGTCAACTTAAGCAAATAGATCCGTTAGCGATGGCACCGCCCGCGACCGACGTGGTGCTGATGAAACTGCCCAAGAGCCAAACTTTATTAGAGTTTCAGTTGGCGCAATTGAGCCGGCAGTTAAAGCCTGGCACAACCCTAATTGCCGCGGCACGAAGCAGGCTCTTCTCGCCGAGTGTGCGCGAGCTATTTAGCCGCTACTGTGACAACCTCGATATTTCACTCATTCAGCGCAAGTCGCGGGTGTTAAAGGCAACCATTCGGCAGGTTGCCAACGCGCCTGAACGTTTTCTGAATCAATGGCAGGTCGACGGCAGCCCATTAACGTTACGCCATTACCCCGGTGTGTTTGCGCGCAATCAACTCGATATTGGCGCACGCTTATTACTCGATAACCTGCCCCCGCCAGGTGCCCAGCAGGTCATTGATTTGGGCTGCGGCAACGGTATTCTGGGGTTAAGTTATGCGTTAACCTCGCCCCAAAGTGCGATTACCTGGGTCGATGAATCTTATCTTGCGGTCGCCTCGTGCCAATTGAATATCGACGCCAATTTGGGTTCAGCAACACACTATCAAGCCAAGACCGATGACTGTCTTAGCCAGCAACCAAGTGAGTCTGTTGATTTAGTGCTGTGTAACCCCCCTTTTCACCAAGAAAATGCCATCACCGAGCACATCGCGCGGCAAATGTTTCGGGACGCGAGGCGAGTACTGCGTAAAGGCGGTGAAATGCGGCTGGTCGCTAATCGTCATCTACCGTATTATCATTCTCTGAAACGTTTATTCAGTCAGGTGCATCAGCAAGCGAGCAATGCCAAGTTCGTGGTGTATCGCTGCCAAAACTAAAATCAATAAAGGTGAACTATGAAAAACTTTGTGACATCACTGGTGCTAGGGCTTGGGTTACTGATAAGCCCCGCACAAAGCTACGCGAAAGAAATTCAACCTGATAACCCTTTTCCGCGAGTTAAATTTGTCACCTCACATGGTGACATCATTGTCGAATTGAACCGCCATCGTGCGCCTTTAACCGTAGCAAACTTCCTCAAATACGTTGACATTGGTAGCTACGACAACACCATATTTCATCGCATCGTACCTGGTTTCGTGGTTCAAGGCGGCGGCTATGACGCGGAGTTGACGGCGAAAACTGAAGGCGCAGCAATTGCCAACGAATCAGGTAACGGTTTGAAGAATAAGTACGGCACCATTGCTATGGCTCGCCAAAACGATCCTCACACGGCAATACGTCAATTTTTCTTTAACGTGAAAGACAATCCTTCGCTCGACCCAGTCGATGGTTGGGGTTATGCGGTTTTTGGGGTCATTGACAGCGGTTACGAAACCTTAGACAAGCTTGCCGAAGTAGAGTCGTTGCCTTACCACGCCGAAACCGGCTGGCGAGACTTTCCAGCTGAGCCACCGGTGCTGATTAGCGCTGAAATTCTTCCGCAACAATAAGGTCGGCAACAATGGCGGCAAGCGAGACAACGCAGCCTTGGTACAAAGACTTCAATGTGTATTTGGAACCACGGATTTGGGTGATTTTCCTGTTCGGTATGATGAGCGGCTTCCCCTGGGTGCTGATTGGTTCCATGCTGTCGGCTTGGCTACAAGAAAGTGGCGTTTCACGCAGTGATATTGGTCTTTTGGGAATGGTTTTTGTGGCCTACAGCGTCAATGCTTTATGGTCACCTCTGGTTGATCGCGTCAAACTGCCAGGGCTAAATGGTTGGTTAGGACAACGACGAAGTTGGCTGGCTCTGTGTCTGACGGCACTGATGATTGCCACCTTTGGTTTGAGTCACCTAAATTTAGCCGAGCATGCGTTTTGGGTGGCACTAAGCGCGTTACTCATCGCCATTGCATCTGCCACACAAGACATCGCCATCGATGCCTTCCGTATCGAAACCTTTGGCCAGCACGAAAGTAACTTGCAGTCAGCGGGGGCCGCGATGGCGACCGCCGGCTGGTGGACAGGTTACAGCGGCCTCGGTGCACTACCGTTTTTCTTGGTCGATGGAACCGCATGGGACTGGCAAGCCGCTTACAAAGTGATGGCGGTGGTGCTCGCCGTACAACTGATTATCGTGCTTTGTGTGCGTGAGTCTAAGCGCTACCGCGCCGAGGTCAAGCCTTTTACGCGCTGGCAAGATTGGTTCCGTACCACGCTTTACGACCCCGTTGCCGAGTTTTTTAAACGCGCCGGCTGGCAACTCGCGGTTGCAATACTCAGTTTTATTTTTCTGTTTAAAATTGGCGAAGCTTTCTTGGGCCGCATGAGTATCGTGTTCTACAAGGAAGTTGGCTTTACCAATGACGATATCGCCATTTACTCGAAGATGGTCACGTGGTGGGTCACCATCGTGTTCGCCATTATCGGCAGTATGGTCAATGTCCGACTTGGCACCATGCGCGGGCTATTGATCGGCGGTATTGCCATGGCCGCCAGTAATTTAATGTTCGCCTGGATCGCTGTGGTGGGCCCTGACACGCATTTATTGCTGGCGGCGGTCATTATCGACGGCTTTACCGGCGCTTGGTCGACAGTTGCTTTTGTCGCTTTCATTAGCTTACTTTGTAATCGCGCCTTCACCGCCACGCAGTATGCCCTGCTGGCGTCGCTTGGTAACTTGGGCCGTACACTATTGTCGTCCTACAGTGGTTTTGTGGTCGACTGGCTTAATGGTGATTGGTCGCTTTTCTTTATTTTGACCGCGGTCATGGTGACACCGGGCTTGTTATTGCTGATTCTATTGCGTAAAGCCCTGCACCGCATTCAAGCGCCTAGTGCGAACACCACACCTGCGAGTGATGAGCAAAGGCTTAATCATGACTAACACGCTACCTTGGTTAGTGATTGGTCACGGCGCTATTGGTAGCCTTGTGGCCTCGCGTTTGGTGCAACTCGGTTACCCGGTTGAGTTAAAACTTCGGCCCGAGCAAGCAGCAACGAACACCAAGCAATTGCAACTTGGCGATGATTCCTTAACTCTTGAGGCAACCACAGAGCTGTCGGGGCCACGCTGGATCTTCGCCGCCGTTAAAGCCTATCAAGTTGAACCCTTGATGGCCGAGTTAAAACAATCCCAGAGTTTTCAGGAGTCTCGCCTGGTCATAAGCTACAACGGTATGCTTACCAATGAAGCGCAATTGTTTGGTGACCACGATGCACACTGGGTGACGACTCATGGCGCTTACCGGGAAGGTTCGCAGGTAGTACATGCGGGTAAAGGGCAAAGCTGGATAGGCTCACAAAACCCAAACATGACCGTAGCAACAGAGCTTCGTGAGCAACTGGCGCAAGCCTTGCCGCCACTCGAAGTGGTCACCTCTATTGCCACACGACGTTGGCTAAAGCTGGCAGTAAATTGCTTAATTAATCCCTACACCCTGCTTCACCAATGTTTGAATGGCCAGTTAGAGGAACAGGTGACGCGCCAGCAGTGGACCTACGTTGCCCAGGAAATTACGCAGCTCGCCCACCATCATGGTATTCGCTTAACCACCGAGGATATACTCGAACAGGCAGGTAAAGTGGTCGCCGCAACAGCGAAGAACCGTTCTTCGATGTTGCAAGATTTCTTACAGGGCCGTACCACAGAAATTGACTATCTAAATGGTTTTGTCGCCACAGCGAGTACCGAAGCTGGCCTCGCTGCACCGCATAATTACGAGCTTTGGCAACAGGTTAAACGCCTTAGTCGTGCTCGGGATCTTCAATAAAGTCGACAACTTCAAGCCCAAAGCCAGACAGCGCTGAATAACGTTTTGGAGAGCTCATCAAGTGCATTTGATGTACACCTAAATCTGCCAAAATCTGTGAGCCAATACCCACATTGCGCGAGGCATTCGACGCCGCAGCACTTGGCTTGGTTTCACCGCGGTCTTCGGCAGCAAAGCTTTGTACTTGGCTGAGAATATCGTCACTGTTTTGCGCACGACCAATGACCACCAACACACCACCTTTCTCACCAATGTAGTCCATTGCATGGCCCAGAGGCCAACTACGCTGACTGGCTCGGTCAGTCGAGAACAAATCATTAAAGGTATCTTGTAAATGCACGCGCACGTTCACGGGTGAGTTTTCATTCACCTCACCGTTGATAAGAGCAAAATGTACCTGCTTATCGATGGTGTCTTGGTAGGTAATCAACTCGAATTCACCATGACGGGTCGGCAACCGACACTGAGCCTTACGGGTCACTGTCTTTTCAGTCATCGAACGATATTCGATTAAATCGGCGATGGTTCCCATCTTCAAGCCATGTTCTGCGGCAAAGGTTTCTAGGTCTGGGCGGCGTGCCATCGTGCCGTCTTCGTTTAGCACCTCCACGATCACAGCCGCCGGCTCAAAACCAGCAAGCCGAGCTAAGTCACTACCTGCTTCGGTGTGACCCGCGCGATTCAATACACCACCGGGCTTGGCTTTCAGAGGAAAAATATGGCCGGGCATGACCAAGTCTTGCGGCTTCGCATCCGTCGCCACCGCTGCTTGCACGGTGCGGGCCCGATCCGCGGCAGAAATGCCTGTTGTTACGCCGGTCGCGGCTTCGATAGAAACGGTAAAGTTGGTCGCATAGGGAGCATTGTTCTGGTTCACCATTAACGGCAATTGCAACTGCTCACAACGATCTTCCGTCAAGGTTAAACAAATTAACCCACGGCCAAAGCGCGCCATGAAATTAATCGCTTCAGGTGTTACACATTCTGCTGCAATGATTAAATCGCCTTCGTTTTCGCGATCTTCATCATCCATTAGAATGACCATTTTGCCTTGGCGAATGTCTTCAATAATCTCAGCTGCACTATGTAGCGTTGTCACGACTGTACTTCTCCTCTTTCGGCACCACCACTGGTATGTTGTGGTCGAGCACAAATTTTTAAATCATCACCCAGTTGAGTGATGCTTTCGTAGCGCAGTTCAGGACACTGCGCTATATCTTGATACGGTGGTAATTCAAGCAGTGCGCGACTGCTCGAGCCTAGCAGTTTAGGGGCCATATAGAACACCCATTCATCCACCAGCTCGGCGGCCATCAATGCGCCGGCAAGTTCAGCCCCACATTCGGTCCACACCTCGTTAATTTCCATTTCAGCCAGTTTATTGAACAGCGTTCTCAAAGGTAACCGTTTGTCGGTTGCTGGAAGTACGAGGGTCGAGACATGCGCAGGCCAGCTCTTGGCGTCAGCCGCTGTGTTATCAATAACCCTTAAAACGGGGCTAGTAATGGCAAAAAAATCATGTTCTGGACTTAATTTTTGCTGTCGGTCCAGCACGACTCTTAAGGGCTGCCGCTCGGCTTTCGCGTGACGTGCCGTTAAGCGCGCTTGGTCCATCATTACGGTGCGAGCACTGGTTAAGATCGCCCCTGCTTGCGCACGGTAAGCATGGACATCTTGTCGTGCTTCACTGCCGGTGATCCATTGGCTTTTGCCATTAGCTAATGCTGTTCTACCATCTAAGCTCATGGCCATTTTCAGTCGTAACCACGGGCGCTGCCGGGTCATCCGGGAAATGAAACCACGATTCAATTGTTCTGCTGCGGCTTGACCTACGCCGGCAGTGACCTCTATTCCGGCAGCTTCAAGCAGAGCAACGCCCTGCCCCGCCACCAACGGATTAGGGTCTTGCATGGCCAGCACGACGCGCTTTACGCCTGCGGCAATCAATGCCTCGGCACAAGGTGGCGTACGGCCATGATGACTACAAGGCTCAAGGGTAACGTAGGCGGTAGCGGCGGCGGCCAGAGCTCCGGCTTGACGCAAAGCATAGACTTCGGCGTGAGGTTCACCGGGACGTTCATGCCAACCTTCACCAACAATTTCACCATCACGAACAATCACACAGCCGACCAGCGGGTTGGGCGCGACACTAAAGGCTCCGCGTTGCGCCAATTCTAGTGCACGCTGCATATGTTGTGCGTCGAGCTCTTGCATGGCTTGCCCCGCCTTCAAGTTAGTCGTTTAACCGCGCAATTTCTTCACCAAACTCGCGAATATCATCAAAGGCCCGATACACGGACGCAAACCTAATGTAAGCGACTTTGTCGATGGCTTTGAGATTCTCCATCACCAAACTGCCAATCACTTGGCTGGTAATTTCCCGCTCGCCGGTAGCACGTAAGGCAGACTTCACATTCTGAATCGCCTGTTCCATGGCTTCCAAGCTTACTGGACGCTTTTCCAGCGCCCGTAATAAGCCATTGCGTAGTTTGTCTTCGTTAAAAGGTTCACGTGAACCATCTGACTTAATAATACGCGGCATAATCAGTTCTGCGGTTTCAAACGTGGTAAAGCGTTCTTTGCATTCGCTGCACTCACGCCGACGGCGCACAGAGGCGCCATCGGCCACCAATCGCGAATCAATCACTTTGGTATCTTGGGTACCGCAGAACGGACAATGCATAGGTTTTCCTTCTTACTGTTACAGCTTAGCCGTACACTGGGAAGCGCTTACACAACGCTTTCACTTGCTCACGAACTTCGCCAATTTTGTCTTCATTCTCGATGTCATCGAGCACATCACACATCCAGTTTGCGACCTGCTCAGCTTCAGCTTGCTTAAAACCACGACGGGTAATAGCCGGCGTACCTAAGCGCAAGCCTGAGGTGACAAAAGGAGAGCGTGGGTCATTAGGAACCGAGT
This sequence comes from Pseudidiomarina piscicola, assembly GCF_902806985.1. Lineage (GTDB taxonomy): Bacteria > Pseudomonadota > Gammaproteobacteria > Enterobacterales > Alteromonadaceae > Pseudidiomarina > Pseudidiomarina piscicola. The sequence goes on along the minus strand of NZ_CADCXY010000001.1, from coordinate 225,302 downwards.
TCTTGTTCACAGTAATAAAAGCACGACCCAGTGCCGCATCGGCATCTTTACCGGTGATATCTTTGTCGATTAAATCAACTAAGAACAAGTGGTTTTGCGTGCCGCCAGAAACGATTTTGTAGCCGCGCTCTTGCATCACTTTAACCATCGCGTTGGCGTTGGTTAGAACCTGTTGTTGATAGTCTTTAAACTCAGGTTCCATTGCTTCTTTAAAAGCGACTGCCTTCGCTGCAATCACATGACAAAGCGGGCCACCTTGGCTACCTGGAAACACACCACTGTTTAATTTCTTGTGCAGTGCTTCATCGTCTTTACCTGACAGAATCAAACCACTACGTGGGCCAGCTAAGGTTTTGTGGGTTGTGGTGGTAACCACATCCGCATGAGGAATCGGGCTTGGGTATAAACCGGCAGCAATCAAACCTGCAACGTGCGCCATATCAACTAAGAAATAGGCCCCAACCTCATCGGCAATTTCACGGAATTTTGCCCAGTCGATGATGCCTGAATAAGCTGAGAAACCAGCCACAATCATTTTTGGCTTATGCTCTAACGCCAACTGACGTACTTCAGCGTAATCGATTTCACCGGTGCTCTCGTCCAAACCATACTGCACTGAGTTATAAAGCTTACCCGAGAAGTTTACGCTTGAGCCATGAGTTAAGTGACCACCATGAGCCAGGCTCATGCCCAACACCGTATCGCCCGCTTGTAGTAAAGCTAAGAATACCGCAGAGTTTGCTTGTGAACCGGCATGTGGTTGCACGTTTGCATACTTTGCCCCGAACAATTCTTTCGCACGTTCAATCGCTAAGTCTTCAACTTTATCGACGTATTCACAACCGCCATAATAGCGTTTATGTGGGTAACCTTCGGCATACTTGTTGGTTAATTGCGACCCTTGTGCTTGCAGCACACGTGGGCTGGTATAGTTTTCTGAGGCAATCAACTCGATGTGTTCTTCTTGGCGCTGGACCTCGTCGGTCATCGCTTGCCAAAGATCCGCATCATAATCTGCTATCGTCATGTCATTTTTTAACATTGGGGCTCCTACTTCAAACGGGACATCATTTGCCGCGTAGTTTACCAATATACTTGGGTTCACGCCAACTTAAGGGTTAAAATAGAAACCTTATTCATGTCGAACGAAGGAATTCTTGCTGCTATGGCACAGTATATCTACTCAATGTCGCGGGTGAGTAAAGTTGTCCCGCCGAAAAAGACAATTTTAAAAGACATTTCCTTATCGTTTTTCCCTGGTGCGAAAATTGGTGTGCTGGGTTTAAACGGTGCAGGTAAATCAACGCTGTTACGCATCATGGCTGGGGTTGATAAAGAATTCGAGGGCGAAGCACGGCCCCTTGCCGGTATCGAAATCGGTTACTTGCCACAAGAACCGCAGCTTGACGAAGAAAAAACTGTTCGTGAAACCGTTGAAGAAGCAGTCGCCGAAGTTAAAAACGCACTTTCAGAAATCGATGAAGTTTACGCCGCTTATGCCGACGAGAACGCCGATTTTGATGCTTTAGCAAAGCGCCAAGGCGAGCTAGAAGCGATTATTCAGGCCAAAGACGGGCATAATCTAGAAAATATTCTCGAACGTGCCGCAGACTCACTTCGCCTGCCACCATGGGACAGCAAAATAAGTGTTTTATCGGGGGGTGAGCGCCGCCGTGTCGCCATTTGCCGACTGCTGCTTAGCAAGCCCGATATGCTGTTACTGGACGAACCGACCAACCACCTTGATGCCGAATCAGTGGCTTGGCTTGAAACCTTCCTACACGAATACGAAGGCACCGTTGTTGCGATTACCCACGACCGTTACTTCCTCGATAATGTCGCTGGCTGGATCCTTGAACTTGACCGCGGCTACGGTATCCCGTGGGAAGGGAACTACTCGTCTTGGTTAGAACAGAAAGAAAAACGTCTTGAACAAGAAGAGAAAAGTGAAAAAGCACGTCAACGTAGTATCAAACAAGAGCTTGAGTGGGTAAGACAAAATCCGAAAGGCCGTCAAGCTAAAAGCAAAGCGCGGATGTCACGCTTCGAAGAGCTACAAAGCGGCGATTATCAGAAACGCAACGAAACCAATGAACTGTTTATTCCGCCGGGTCCTCGCCTTGGCGACAAAGTGCTCGACGTCGAGCATTTGAAGAAAGCTTACGATGGCCGTGTATTGATCGACGATTTAAGCTTCAGTGTGCCTAAAGGCGCCATTGTAGGCATTATTGGCCCCAACGGCGCGGGTAAGTCGACACTGTTCCGCATGGTTACAGATAAAGAACAACCAGACTCAGGACAGGTTGAGCTCGGTGAAACGGTGCAATTAGCCAGTGTTGATCAGTTCCGTGACGATATGGACGACAGCAATACTGTTTGGCAGGAGATCTCAGAAGGACAAGACATTCTGCGCATCGGCACCTTCGAAATTAACAGCCGCGCCTATGTCGGTCGCTTCAACTTCCGCGGTAATGATCAACAAAAGCGTATTGGTGAGCTCTCAGGTGGTGAACGCAACCGGGTGCACTTGGCGAAGCTACTCAAAGCCGGCGGCAACCTGTTATTGCTCGATGAGCCGACCAACGACCTTGATGTTGAAACCTTACGCGCGTTAGAAGAAGCGCTGTTGGAATTCCCCGGTTCCGCGATGATTATCTCGCACGACCGCTGGTTCCTTGACCGCGTTGCCACGCACATTTTGGACTATCGAGATGAAGGGCAAATCAACTTCTATGAAGGTAACTACACCGACTATGAAGCTTACATGAAACAAAGCCTCGGTGAGCAAGCGATGCAACCGCACCGCATGCGTTACAAACCCATCGGTTAAACAAGCTTAACCCTGAGTAGAGAAAACCTGAACGTTCGCCTACTTGGCGAACGTTCTTTTTTCCAGGGTTCCAGGGGCAAATTGATCAACCCCAATCGCGGCGATCCGCAACTGTTCCACTTTTTTCATGCTTTTCGCTTCATCAGCACTTAAAAGCTCAGCTTTACGTGCCGCTTTTATCAGCTCGTCGCCCGCCAGATCTGCTGGGATCTCACCGCGCTTTTCAGCTTTTTTCAGACGTTTGTAGATCGACTCGTGTGCTTTCATCGCAGTAAATGCGAGCTCCATATGCCCGGTCATGTCTTTTGCATCGTCTTTCCAATAACATAAGAACGTATGCCGATCACGGGTCACACCTGGTTCCATCATGCTATCCGCAATGCCTTGAGATACTTGGTCCTGCGGCGCTTTGTAGCGAATACCAAAGGGGAAGATAGCCACACGTAAGCTCCATGCGATGGCACGATTCGGGAAGTTCGCAAAGAAGCCATTAAAGGCCGCCCCAATTTTATTTAGATGCTGCTCTAAAGCGTATTCAACAAACACCAAGTCGCCACTCTGACGGCCGTCATCTTCATAACGCTTCAGCACTGCTGACGCCATATATAAATGGCTTAAAATATCGCCTAAGCGAGCAGACAGCATTTCCTTGCGCTTCATATCGCCGCCTAACACCAACATTGCCACATCCGCCGTTAACGCCAACGCACGACTCATACGCGTCAATTGTTGATAGTAGCGCGCCGTTGGACCGCTAATCGGGCTAGCGTTAAAGCGAGCTCCTGAAAGGCCCATCCAGAAACTGCCAAAGAAGTTGCTCGCGGCAAAGCCGATATGTTTGATCAGCAATTCGTCAAAATCACGCAAGCCTTGTTCTTCATCAGGGTTCGCCGCTGCTTCCATTTCTTTTAATACATACGGGTGACAACGGGTGGCGCCTTGACCAAAAATCATCAAGTTACGGGTTAAAATATTCGCCCCTTCAACGGTGATAGACACCGGTGTCGCCATATAGCCATGTCCTAAGTAGTTTTTCGGACCTAGCTGAATGCCTTTACCTGCGTGCACATCCATTGCCGCCTCGATCACTTCGCGTCCCATTTCGGTCATGTGGTACTTAGTCATGGCGGTGATCACCGATGGACTCTTACCTTCGCATAAAGCGGCAACCGTTAAACGGCGCATCGACTCAATGGTGTAGTTGGTACCGCCGATACGCCCCATTGCTTCTTGTACCCCTTCGAACTTACCTATCGGCAAGCCGAATTGCTGACGTACGTAGCTGTAAGCGCCGGTCATGCGCTGTGCTAAATGGCCCGTGGCGGTTGCTAATGCCGGTAATGAAATACCGCGGCCCGCCGACAAGCATTCCATCAACATGCGCCAGCCTTTACCGGCATAGTCTTGACCGCCGATAATCCAATCTAACGGAATGAAGACATCCTTACCGTAAGTGGTACCGTTCATAAAGGCTTGATTCAACGGCAAGTGACGCTCACCGGTCTCAACGCCTTCATGGTCAGTCGGAATCAACGCACAAGTAATACCGATATCTTCTTGCTCACCTAATAAACCGTCTGGGTCGTACATTTTAAACGCCAAGCCCAACACCGTCGCAACCGGTGCAAGGGTGATGTAGCGTTTGTCCCAATTCAAGCGAATACCCACCACTTCTTTACCTTCGTGGGCGCCCTTACAGATAATACCGGTGTCAGGAATAGCGCCCGCATCCGAGCCCGCTTCCGGTGCAGTTAAGGCAAAACATGGAATATCCGTTCCGTCGGCTAAGCGCGGTAGCCAGTAATTCTTCTGCTCGTCGGTACCATAGTGAGTAAGTAGCTCACCTGGGCCCAGCGAGTTTGGTACCATCACCGATACTGCTGCGCTAATAGAGCGCGTGGCAATGCGTGAAACAATGTGTGAATTTGCCGCAGGCGAAAAATCAAGACCACCGAACTCTTTGCCGATGATCATCGCAAAAAATTTCTCTTTACGAATAAAGTCCCATACTTTTTTGGGCATATCACAATCTTGCTGCACAATTTTAAAATCATCCAGCATTGCCAACAGCTGTTCTAACTGGTCATCAATGAACGCTTGTTCTTCGTCGGTAAACTGCGGCGGTTTAGCTTGGTGAAAGCGATGCCAATCAGGGCGGCCACTGAATAATTCAGCGTCCCACCATACATCACCAGCCGTCATAGCTTCACGTTCGGTATTCGAAAGTGGTGGCAGTACGCGTTTAAAGAACCCAAACATAGGGCGACTGATTAAGCTTCGACGGATTTCTTTCACCGCGAATAGCAGCACTACGGCAACAACTAATAGAATGAGAATTTCCATAACCTACCCTTGTACTTGTGAACTTGTGTACTTGTGAACGTCAATACAACGCAAAATGAGTCAGTAAAGCTTTCCAGCTATGCGGCATCTACTCCACCCGCTAAAAATGGGATGAGTCGATCAATTACCTGCTCCGCTGCAACGGCTTCGCCAAAGTCGGCCGCCGCAATTTCTCGTAACGCAGGTCCAGAAACCTGAGCAAAAACCGTTGCCCCCAACACAAAGTGTAGACGCCAAAACATATCTACGGGACTTAGTTGCGGATTCGCTTGATGAAGAGTTTCTAATAATAGCGCCATCACTTCGCCAAAATGCTCCATGGTATAGCGCCGTAAGTGCCCTTGTATTTCGGCATAGGCAAACCCTAACAAGCTTAAAAACAGTGTCGGCCCATGTTTTTGAACTTGGCTTAGACCGCTTAAGGGTTCCCGGAAACAATCGAAAACATCGCGCGTATTGAAACTTTCTTGCTGGCCCAACTGCTGCAGTTTTGTTTGCAGTGCCGGCATAAACACTTCGAGGTAGCGTGCCATCACGGCTTGGATAAGTGCTTTTTTCGAGCCAAAGTGATAATTCACCGAAGCGAGATTTACGTCCGCCGCTGTGGTGATTTGACGAAGGGAGGTTTGCTCGAAGCCCTGTTCAGCAAACAGAGCTTCGGCTGCATTTAGAAGTTTGTCTTGAGTTGTCTCTCGTTTCGCCATCTCGTCACCGTTTAGAACATACATTTAAAACATGCGTTTTAATTTATAGTAAGTTCACACTAGGTGCAAGCGCTAGACAACTTCCGGGTTAACTATTTGAGGTATCAAGCACCTTGAAGTTTTTAACTAGTTCATCGACCGCTTGCATTTGCTGCAGATAAGGCTCGAGTTTAGCCAATGGTAACGCACATGGACCATCGCATTTTGCTTCGTCTGGGTTCGGATGCGCTTCAATAAATAAGCCTGCTAGGCCTAATGCCATACCAGAACGCGCCAGAACCGCCGCTTGTGCACGACGTCCGTCGGCAGAGTCTGCACGACCACCTGGGCGCTGCAAGGCATGAGTGGCATCGAACATCACCGGCGCCATATGGCGCATCTCATCCATACCGAGCATATCAACAACTAAGTTATTGTAACCAAAGCTACTTCCACGCTCGCACAGAATGACCTCACGATTACCCGCTTCGGCAAACTTCTTCAGGATATGTCGCATTTCATGAGGCGCCAAAAACTGTGGTTTTTTAACGTTGATAACCGCCCCTGTTTCCGCCATTGCGACGACCAAATCGGTTTGTCTGGCAAGGAAAGCCGGCAACTGCAAGATATCTGCAACTTCCGCGACCGGCTTCGCCTGGTAGGGTTCGTGCACATCAGTAATAATCGGTACATTAAAGGTACGCTTGATTTCAGCAAAGATCTCAAGCCCTTTATCAAGGCCCGGACCACGGTACGAATGCACCGAAGAACGATTGGCTTTATCAAACGACGCTTTAAAAACGAATGGGATACCCAAGCGTTGGGTCACTTCAACATAGTGCTCGGCAATTTGCATCGCTAAATCGCGCGATTCCAACACGTTCATGCCACCGAACAAAACGAACGGCAAGTGGTTTCCCACTTGCACATCGCCAATTTTAATCGTTTGCGTATTAATCACAGTTAGTCCTTAGCCTGTCGCGATCACACGAAGGATCTGCCCACAAATATAGGCCATATAAGTACCGAGCGCATAGCCCATGACCGCCAACAACACACCGACAGGTGCCAATGACGGATGAAATGCTGACGCCACCACTGGCGCCGAAGCAGCTCCACCCACGTTGGCTTGGCTGCCTACCGCCATGTAAAACACTGGCGCTTTCAGTAAGCGGGCAACAATCAGCATCATACCGGCGTGGATAAGCATCCAAATGGCGCCAATTAAGAAATATTTCGGCACTTCCACGATAGCGCTTACATCCATATGCAAGCCAATGGTGGCAACAAGAATATAGACGAACAATGAGCCTATTTTCGAAGCGCCAACGCCCTCAAGCTTGCGAGCTGGAGTGAACGACAACGCCACACCTAAGGTGGTGGCGATAACAATCAACCAGAAAAACTTCTTATCTAAACTAAAGTCAGCAAGCGCTGGAACATTATTGCCAATATAAGGCGCAATAATATCAGCACCAAAATGGCCAAGGCCTGCAACACCAAAGCCGACCGCCAAAATAAAGATTAAATCTGGTAACTTCGCTTCGCGACGATGTTCAGACTCATATTTTTCGATACGCTCTTTGATGCTTTCAATCGCACTGGTGTCGGCACCAATACCCGCATCAATCTTTTTGCTGTTCGCCGCCATGTAGAGCAGCACTGCCATCCAAAGGTTGGCAACGATGATATCAACCGTCACCATAGCCGAGAATATCTCGCCACCTACTTCATAAACTTCTTTCATGGCGGCTTGGTTAGCCCCACCACCGATCCAACTACCGGCAATGGTTGTCATGCCGCGCCACACGGCCTCAGGGCCCGCACCACCAAGCATTTCAGGGAAGATCATCGACACCAATAACAGCGCGATAGGCCCACCTATAACAATACCGACGGTACCGGTCAAAAATAGAATCAACAACTTTGGCCCAAGTCGTAAGATAGCTTTTAAGTCTAAGCTTAAGGTAAGTAATACCAAACAGGTGGGTAACAGATAATCCATCACTAACGGATAGATACCAGTATTACTGCCATCAACAACGCCAAAGGTATTCAGTAACGACGGTACAAAGTAGCAAAGCAGTAATGCAGGTACCCACTGATAAAACTTTTTCCAGAATGAATGGGTACTTTGCTGCGTATAAAAAATAGCACCTAGAATAACGGCTAAAAGGCCGAAAATAATGCCATCGTTGGTAATTATAGGAGTTGCTTCCACGACTACCTCTTATTCTTGTTTTGGTGGATAGTTAGACCCACAGCATTAATGTAAAACCGTTTGCGGTGTGGTCCAGTTTTCAAGTTGTAAGCGCAATAATTGAGCGCTCGGATCATCAGGGCATTGTTCGACAAAGTATTGATAGTCATCAACCGCCACATGGTTACAATCAAGCTCTTCTAGAATGTAGCCACGATCACGGATTTCATAAGGGTCATCTGGCAATACCGCCAGCAACATGTGCACAGCGGTAAGGGCGTCGGCAAAACGGCGCTCGCTAATAAACGCATGTTTAAGCTCTGATAAATAGCGCACGATAATTATTTTTTGCTCTGCCGCTTCAAGCACTTCCCAACTGAAACTTTCGTTTTCTTCATCGTCTTCGTCGATGGCATCTTCGAAACGCTCTTGTACTTGTTGGTCGAGTAACAAGTCGCCACTACTTGGATCGACAAAGTAGCTACATTGCTCATGGTCAAAGCGCAATAACGGGTAACCAGGAAAATCAATCAGCTCTAACACTAAGCCATGGTACGACGCCGCTTCTTGCAGCAACAGCGCCAATGTTAGGGGTTCCCCAGTACGTAACCGAATCGCCCGGTCTAATAACACCCGCTTGCTGGTTAGCAACGGCTCTGGCGCTGTACTAAAACCAAGCTGGAAATAAAATTGCTTACACAGCTCACGCAGCCGCTCGACGCCGGCTTTGTCGGCCAAATCAGTGTTGTCTTTCAACGCATTAAGTTGCTGATAAAAAGAGCTTACGTAATGGTCGCTATCGCTATTGAAAACACGCCCTACCTCCCACACGATTTCAATGGTGGGAAGTAGCTCATGATCAACATGTTCAAGGTACGAAAACTGCATACAATCCTATTCTTAACCGATAAGTGCTTGCTTGGAAAAAGCAACGTGGAATAAAAAGCCTATCCAACCCAATGCGATAACAAAACCGCCATATCTGAAGGTTGCTGTGCTGGCTTTCATGGCCACTAAACCAAACAAAATGTAGCCAAATAGGCCCAATACTTTGTTACCTAACCATGCGGTTTGCCATGGCCACAACTGCCAATGGATCAACATTCCGATGATCGTTAGTAATAACAACGTATCAATCACGTGCGGAACTATTTTTACCCATTTCTGTTGCGCGACCTTGGCATCGATGCACCGCCAGAAAAAACGCAGCACGAATAATAACACACTTAGCACTACAAAAGTGACGTGGAGATGTTTCAAAGCTTCAAATGGAATCACGTGTTGTCCTCTTCTTGCTGTTGTTGTTGTACCGCATGCCACGCTTGCGGATAGTTGTTTTTAAGTAGGTTCATAACCTGATCTAGGCGCTGTTGCAGCTGAGTCCGTTGCTGTTCAACCTGCATAATATCGCGGTATGAGCGTAACGCAGACATGATACTGGTAAAGAGCTTCTGTGAGGTCAGTTCGGTTTTCGCTTTATAATCATTAATATCATAATTGGTGACCACGGCTCGCTCTGGCGCTTGTCCGGGCTGCCCGGTACGCAAAATAATCCGCGTTCGTTGATTGTTGCAGTCGCGGCGAATAAAGTTTGCCACATTTAAGCCGGCATCGTCGGTTTCCATCACCACATCTAACAAGGCGATGGCTAAATCAGGGTGTTGTTTAATTTGCGCTTTGGCCTCGACCAGCGAGTGCGCACTGATAAATTCCAGCCCTGCCCCCTCGAAGGTAAGATCCATTAACGCCAAACGCGTCACCGCATGCACTTCTTTTTCATCGTCAACGATCAGCAGCTTCCACTTGGTTTTGCTTGGCGCAGTACCTGCAGGTGTCGGCTCCTGTGATTCGTTGGCAAATATAAAATCGCTCGCCATAGTCAACTTATCTCCCTGTTTGCTGCTGCAGTGCGGGCCACTGAGCGAAACTAATGCGCTCCAGATTAGCATAATCTCTCGCACTCGCCACCGACGTGTAGCCGTTAGATTTAAATTGCTGTTGACACACGTTTGCTTGTTGCCAGCCGTGCTCAAGTAACAGCCAACCGCCAGGTTTTAGAAAGCCGCGGGCCTGCGCGATAATAAAGCTAAGATCCGCGCAACCATGGTCGCCGGCCACCAGCGCTGTGCGCGGTTCGAAGCGCACATCACCTTGGTCTAAATGAGGATCATCTTCGGCAATATAGGGCGGGTTTGAAACAATACAATCAAACCCTTCTTCGGGGGCGGAAGATAAAGCAGCAAACCAATCGCTTTGCTGTATCGTTACCGCTAAATTGAGTTGTTGTGCATTACTTCGAGCCAAGTCTACGGCGGCCGCAGACTGGTCCACGGCGGACACTTGCCACGCTGGTCGCTCAGACTTCAACGCCAACGCAATAGCGCCGGTTCCTGTGCCCAGGTCCAGCACCTTTGCCTGTTCGGGCAGTTCTAGTTGCAAGGCTTGGGCCACTAAAATCTCAGTATCCGGACGCGGAATTAAGGTACTGCCATCGACTTTTAGCTCGAGCGACCAAAACTCTCGCGTGCCCAATAGGTGAGCGATCGGCTGGCCCTCTTTGCGACGCGCAACGTAGGTTCGATAGCGCTGGAGTTGGCTGGTCTCTAACTCACGTTCCGGCCACGTATGCAAATAGGTACGCGTCTGTTGCAGCACCTCAGCTAACAATACCTCGGCATCTAACCGAGGCGTGGTACTCGCACTAAGTTCACCTTGCGCCCATTGCAGCGCAGCGGTGATTGACAGCGCTGTGGGTAACATGGTCATTAATTTTGCGATTCTGCCAATGCAGCTAATTGATCTGCTTGGTGCTCTTGCACAATGGCATCGAGTATTAAATCGAGTGTGCCATTTAAGACTTCATCTAGGCGATATAAGGTCAAGTTTATTCGGTGATCACTGACCCGCCCTTGTGGGTAATTATAGGTACGAATACGTTCCGAGCGATCACCGCTACCGACCAGACTACGGCGGGTTGATTGCTCTTCTTGTTGGCGTTTTTCGTCGGCTTGCTTTTGCAAACGAGCTTGCAACACAGACATCGCTTTCGCGCGGTTTTTATGCTGCGAACGTTCATCCTGACATTCCACGACTAACCCTGACGGTAAGTGGGTCAAGCGAATGGCGGAGTCGGTACGGTTAACGTGCTGACCACCGGCCCCTGACGCGCGAAAGGTATCGACGCGCAAATCCGCTGGGTTGATTTCAATCGCTTCCGCTTCTGGCACTTCGGGCAGAATCGCCACCGTACAAGCTGAGGTATGCACCCGCCCTTGGGATTCAGTTTCTGGCACCCGTTGCACACGATGGCCGCCAGATTCAAACTTCATACGCCCATAAGCGCCGTCACCCGACATATGTGCGATGACTTCTTTGTAACCACCGTGCTCGCCTTCGTTGGCATTAACAATGCTCACCTTCCAGCCATGTTGTTCAGCATAGCGGCTATACATACGGAACAAGTCTCCGGCAAAAATCGCCGCTTCATCGCCACCGGCCCCAGCGCGTATCTCTAGGTAACACGGATGGTCATCGTTAGGGTCGCGCGGCAGTAATAAAATTTGTAATTGCTGTTCGAGCTGTTCTTGTTTGGTTTTCGCTTCGTCAAGCTCAAGTTGGCCCATTTCGCGCATCTCGGCATCGTCTTCAGCTAGCATTTCTTCAGCTGCTTGGGCATCTTCTTGTACTTGTTGGTAATCACGAAAACATTTTACGACTTCTTCCAGCTGAGAATACTCTCTTGAAAGTGCTCGAAAACGGTCTTGATCGGCAATCACGCCAGGATCACTAAGTAAGTGCTGAACTTCTTCATAACGTTCAAGCAACGCTTCGAGCTTACGGGTAATGGAAGGATTCATCATTGCTAAGAAACCTTAGTCGTTATCATTATAGATTTGTTGAAATAAGGCCAAGGTTTGAAAGTCACCTTTCGCCCCGGCGTCACGCATCATCCGCGTGGGTGCGTGTAAGAATTGGTTGGTGAGGCGCTGACTAAATTCCGCCAATACATCTTCCGCTGACTTGCCCGCCGCAAGTTGGTTACGGGCACGTTGCAGTTGATCCTGTGCCAGTTGTTCTGTTTGCTGTCGAAAGCTCCGCAACACGTCGACATGGTCCAGTGTGCGTAACCACTGCACAAAACTCTCAGTTTGTTCACTGATCATCGACTGTGCTTGACTTGCCGCTTCTTCACGATTGCGAATATTTTCTTCAATAATGCCCTGTAAATCATCTACCGTATACAAATAGGCATCGTTTAAGTCATTCACTTGCGCTTCAATATCACGCGGTACAGCTAGGTCGATCAGCAGCATAGGTTTACGGCGGCGCTGCTTCAGCGCACTTTCGATCAAGCCTTTACCAATAATAGGCAAGGTGCTTGCCGTCGAGCTAATCACGATATCAGCCTGCGGCAACAGTTCCGGTAACTCGCCGAGCGTATGCGCTTGCCCACCAAATTTGGTTGCGACTGCCTCGGCTCGCACAAGGGTGCGGTTAGCGACCGTTAGGCGCTGTACGCCAATCTCGGTAAGATGCTGAGCGACCAACTCTGCGGTATCACCAGCGCCTACCAACAACACCGAGGCCTGTGCTAAATCGGCAAAAATATGGCGCGCCAAATTCACTGCAGCAAAAGCCACCGAAACCGCGTTTTCGCCCACGGCTGTTTCACTACGAACACGTTTGGCAATATGAAAACTTTGCTGAAACAGCCGCTCTAAAATACCGCCAACACTGGCTTGGTTTTTAGCAAATTGGTACGCTTGCTTCACTTGCCCGAGAATTTGTGGCTCACCTAATATAAGTGAATCAAGACCACTTGAGACACGCATTAAGTGTTGAATTGCATCGGCGTCGGTGTGGCAGTAACTGTGTTCTTGCAACAACGTTGCCGAAGCACCGTGGTAGCCCGCCAACCAGCCCAGTAACAAGTCACTGGAAGGGCCATCTTTGCTGTCGCCATGACAATAAATTTCCGTGCGATTACAGGTCGACACGATGACCGCTTCGCGCACGCCTGTCTGCTCGCGCAAAGCTGGCAACGCCTGATGCAGTTGCTCAGGAGAGAAGGCTATTTGCTCACGCAAATCAACCGAAGCGGTTTTATGGTTAACACCGAGTGCAAAAATAGTCATAATGAAAAGTAAGCGAGCCTCTGGCACTGCAAATCGCCGCTAATTGTACGTGAAAGGCGGGATGATGAAAAGCACACCAACTGTGGGAAAACTTGATGAAAGTACGCATATTGCTGTTGTTGGCCCTACTTCTGAGCGGTTGTGCGGCACCGCCGAAGGAAATTTCAGAGCGTGCCGTTGATCGCAATGCCGTCGAACGGCACCAAACCACCCTTCAGCAACTTAACGACTGGACCTTACGGGGCCAAATTGCCTTGTTTAATTTGCGCGACGATGAGCGCGACGCTGTTTACCTCGAATGGCAGCACTCAACTACCCGAACTCACATGCGCTTTTACCATCCACTTAAAGGCACTTTGGCACGGCTTGAACAAGATGCCAGTGGCGCCACCTACGTTGCTGCCGACGGTCAGGCCTTTTATGGCCAAACTGCAGAACAGCTCGTGACGCGACTGTTCGGTTACCAATTACCACTCGAATTACTGACTCAGGTCATCATTGGACGCCAACCACCTGGCGCGCAACAGTTGCGTTACCAACTGCACCCGATGGAACCACACCAAGTAGCAGCACTCAGTAGTTATAGCGTCGCTCGCCAAGCGCAAACCTGGCAGGTCAACTTAACTGCTTACCAGCCTACGCAACACTTATTACTGCCCCATCAGGTTGAGCTCACAAGCGCCGCCTGGCGCATCAAAATAAAGGTAAAACAGTGGAAACTTTAGTGCTACCGGCCCCCGCCAAGCTTAATTTATTTCTGCATATCACCGGCCGCCGGGCCAATGGCTATCACGAATTGCAAACAGTTTTTCAATTCTTGGATCAGCACGACAGCCTAAGTTTTACTCGTTTAGTCGGCGCAACGATTGATTTTCAATGCTCAGACCCAGTACTCGCCAATCAAGATAATTTAGTGGTTCGTGCTGCCACCTTGCTACAACAGTGGGCCCAAGCTCACCAGCGTCAAGTGCAAGGGGTTCGTATTATTTTAGACAAGCGCCTGCCCTACGGCGGCGGTCTTGGTGGCGGTTCATCGGACGCCGCCACGACGCTCTTAGCGTTAAGGCAGCTTTGGGATTTGCCCATCAGCACCGCAGAGTTATGCGAACTAGGGCTAAGCTTAGGCGCGGATGTGCCAGTATTTGTCAATGGTCACGCGGCCTTTGCTACCGGTGTTGGTGAGCAACTGACCTCGGTAAGTCCGGCCAGCCCTTGGTATCTAGTGCTCGATCCCGGAGTCCACATCAGCACTGCGGCGATCTTCCAGCATCCTGACCTTCGCCGCGACTGTGCGCCCATTGCCAGTACCGAATGGCAAACCCAACAAACGCAAAATGTCATCGAGCCACTGGTCCGTCAATTGTATCCGGAAGTTGCCAAGGCCCTCGACTGGTTGGTAGAATACGCGCCAACTCGGCTGACGGGTACCGGAGCATGCCTTTTCGGATCATTTGAAAGCCAAGATGAGGCGCGCGCTGCGCTCGCAAGGATGCCCGCACAATGGACCGGATTTGTCGCGCGAGGCCTAAATGAATCCCCGGTCTGCCAGCTACTACGGCAGGCTTCAACTGACAACCTGACCAACCATGATTGAGGTTTAGTGTGCCTGACATGAAGCTATTTGCTGGCAACGCCACGCCAGAACTCGCCCAGAAAATCGCAGACCGACTGTTTATTAAGCTCGGTGACGCTGAAGTCGGCCGTTTTAGTGACGGTGAAATCAGCGTAATGATCAACGAAAATGTTCGCGGTTCCGACGTTTTCATTATTCAATCCACATGCGCGCCGACCAACGACAATCTGATGGAACTCATCGTCATGGTTGACGCTTTGCGCCGTGCATCTGCTGGCCGTATTACTGCGGTTATGCCGTACTTCGGTTATGCGCGACAAGATCGCCGTGTACGCTCAGCGCGCGTGCCGATCACTTCCAAAGTAGTTGCCGACTTCCTATCAAGTGTCGGCGTTGACCGCGTACTTACCGTTGACTTGCATGCCGAACAAATTCAAGGCTTTTTCGACGTACCCGTCGACAACGTCTTCGGTAGCCCAGTACTACTCGAACATTTGCGTAAGCAAGAATTTGATAACCCAGTGGTGGTTTCACCCGATATTGGTGGTGTTGTTCGTGCGCGCGCCGTTGCAAAATTACTCAACGACATCGATTTGGCGATTATCGACAAACGACGTCCACGCAGCAACGAATCACAAGTGATGCACATCATCGGTGACGTGCAAGACCGCGACTGCATTATTGTTGACGACATGATCGATACGGGCGGCACCTTATGCAAAGCCGCGGACGCACTCAAGGCGAATGGCGCGCGTCGGGTTTTCGCTTACGCAACGCACCCAGTGTTCTCGGGCAATGCCGAGAAGAATATCCGCGAGTCAAATATCGACCAAGTGGTTGTCACTGACAGTATTCCACTTAGTGCCGAAATGCGTAAGTTAGAAAAAGTTCACCAACTGACGCTCAGCGGTATGCTTTCTGAAGCGCTACGCCGTGTCAGCAATGAAGAATCGATCTCGGCAATGTTCGAGTATTGATTGAATTTCGAGGGTGGCAGTGGTACTATTCCGCGCCCTCGAAATTGAGTGAATTAATTTCAGGAAAGTGTCGGCTATTTGGTCGCGAATAACCGACTTATTTTTATTTAACGGAGACACTCCACTATGTCGACTATTGATTTTACTATTCAAGCAGAGCTGCGTAAGGATACAGGGAAAGGTGCGAGCCGCCGCCTGCGTCGCGCAGACAAAGTGCCTGCAATTTTGTACGGTGCGAACAAAGAAGCTGTTTCGCTAACCTTAGATCACAACAAAGTAAACAACATGGCGGATTACGAAGCTTTCTATTCGCACATTTTGACCTTGGTTGTTGATGGCAAAAAACATCAGGCTATCTTGAAAGATATCCAACGCCACCCGTATAAGCCAAAACTGACTCACCTTGACTTCCAACGTGTTGAGAAAGGTCAGAAACTGCATACTCACGTTCCATTGCACTTCTTGAACGAAGACACTGCAAAAGGCGTTAAAGACGAAGGCGGTGTTGTTGTTCACCACGTGAACGATGTGGAAATCAACGTGTTACCGAAAGACTTACCAGAGTACTTGGAAGTTGATATTGCCGCTCTTGAGCTGGGCCAAACCTTGCACTTAACTGACCTGAAACTCCCTAACGGTGTTGAACTGGTTGAGTTAACTAAAGGTGAAGACCACGACCAAGCTGTCGTCTCTATCACGGCTCCACGCGTTGAAAAAGAACCAGAAGTAGAAGCTGAAGAAGTTTCTGCCGAAGTTCCAACCGCTAAAGAAAGCGAAGAAGACAAGAAAGACGAAGAATAAGCTCGTCATGTCTGCAATTCGTTTGATCGTGGGCCTGGGTAATCCAGGCCCCGAATATTTGCAAACCCGCCATAACGCAGGCTTCTGGTTAGTCGAAGAGTTCGCTCGTCGGCACGGACAAAGCTTGCAACCTGAAACAAAATTCTTTGGTCACACAGCTCGTATTCAAAAAGGTCGTTGGGATGTTCGTTTAATTGAACCTATGACTTACATGAATAAGAGCGGCAAAGCTGTGGCGGCATTAGCGAATTTCTTTAAGATCCAGCCCGACGAAATACTGGTCGCCTACGACGAGCTCGACCTTCCCCCCGGTGTTGCTAAGTTTAAAACCGGCGGTGGCAGTGGTGGTCATAACGGCATTAAAGACATTACGGCTGCACTTGGCAGTCCGGACTTTCATCGCTTACGTATCGGTATCGGTCATCCTGGCCATAAAAGTAAAGTCACTGGCTATGTACTGGGGAAAGCCCCGGCAACGGACCAATATTTGATGGACGATACCATTACGCAAGCTTGCGCTAGCATTGAACTGTTGATCGATGGTGATATGCGCGCTGCACAACAGCAATTACACAGTTTCAAAGCACAGAGCGAGAATTAAAATGGGATTCAAATGCGGTATCGTGGGTTTGCCAAACGTTGGTAAATCGACCCTGTTCAACGCCTTAACCAAAGCTGGTATCGAGGCAGCCAACTTCCCTTTCTGCACCATTGAACCAAACACCGGTGTGGTGGCAGTTCCTGATGCCCGTTTAGATCAGCTCGCAGCCATCGTTAACCCGCAACGCACACTGCCAACCACCATGGAATTTGTTGATATTGCGGGGCTGGTTAAAGGTGCCTCAAAAGGTGAAGGCCTTGGCAACCAATTCCTTGCCAACATTCGTGAAACCGATGCCATCGGCCACGTTGTTCGCTGCTTTGAAAACGACAACATCGTGCATGTCTCAGGCAAAGTCGATCCGCAAGAAGACATTGACGTGATCAACACCGAGTTAGCATTGGCCGACCTTGATAGTGTTGAAAAAGCGATTCATCGCTTGTCGAAAAAAGCCAAAGGCGGCGATAAGCAAGCGGTCGCAGAAAGCAAAGTCTTAGAGAAGCTGCTACCCGCACTAGAAGAAGGCGAAATGGCACGTTCCGTAGCGTTAAGTTCCGACGAACGAGCCACTATCCGCTCTTACAACTTGTTGACGTTGAAACCAACCATGTATATTGCCAACGTCAACGACGATGGCTTCGAAAACAACCCATACCTAGACAAGGTTCGCGACATTGCAGCGAAAGAAGATGCCATCGTGGTACCTGTGTGCGCTGAAATCGAGTCTGAAATCGCAGAGCTCGATGACGAAGAAAAAGTAGAATTCATGGCAGACCTTGGCATTGAAGAGCCTGGCCTGAACCGCGTGATTCGTGGTGGTTATGAATTGCTGAACCTACAGACTTACTTCACCGCTGGTCCAAAAGAAGTGCGTGCATGGACGATTCCGGTGGGTGCAACTGCGCCACAAGCGGCAGGTAAAATTCATACCGACTTTGAAAAAGGCTTTATTCGTGCCGTCGTGGTTGCGTTCGACGACTACATAGCCCATAAAGGTGAACAAGGGGCGAAAGAAGCCGGTAAGCGCCGCGAAGAAGGTAAAGAGTATATTGTTAAAGACGGCGACGTTATTTTATTCCGCTTTAATGTCTAAGCGCGTCGGTAACTAACAAAACCACTGCTAAAGGCCACTTGAAAGTGGCCTTTTTTATTTGCGTATGAGGCCGAAAGGCTCTTACTGGCCAACAATCTCCCCATGGAGCTCAGCTAAGGTCGACAACAGGCGATTCTGCGTCGCGGTGGGTAACTGATGATGTTCCATCGCCTTAATAAGATTTTCCACAATCGCATTAAACTCACTGCGAGTAATGGCCATGCCTCGGTGTACTTCGACCATATCGGCACCGGTATAAGTGCAGGGCCCACCTGTCAGTTCACATAAGTGCTCACCCAACATGTGATGAAAACGCTCAATATCGACATTCCGAAAGTGTTCTATCACGCGCTCGTCTTCAGCGATCTCTAATACAAAGGTCGTCATTAATTCGTTGATACCTGCTCTTTCGCCAAGTTGCTGGTACAGGCTGTTACCGACCTGCGCCTGACACAACGGCTGCCATAGCACTATGGCTAAGATAATCGCGACGACATGCTTTTGCATAAACGGGTCTCTCTCTAACTATTCGATTAAAAGCTGATTTGCAACGATGCATAAGCACCGCTTTGATCCGGTAGGCCGGCGATACCTTTTAAGTCGGTATAAGCCACAACCATCGCCACCGACTTAGTCGGAAACCAGCCGACAAAGACATCTCGCCAATCGGACTCACGCGCAAAGCCTAAGTTGTCAGGTTTTTGCCGATACTCAACACCCAGCAACCAATGCCGATTCACAAACATCCCCAAACTCGCCTCACTCATGACTTGGTAATCATCATTTTGATCACCACCAAAGCCCAGCAGCCCCAACTGGTTGGCTTTCGTTGCCCGCAACGTTAGATTCGCCACCCAGGTTCGATCTAATGGCCCCGCCAGCCATGCTTTGGCCGCACTTAGGTAAATATCTGTACCGCTGTCGTGCTTCGCACCCACCGCTTGTGGCAGCGCAAACGTCGTATTGCGCTTATGTTGCACCCCGAGGCTCACCTGCGGCAGGTCGCCATACACCAGATCACCTAGCAGCCTAACTTTCAAACCATAAATCTGCTGCTTCAGATCACCTCCGATGGTATTAAGCCCCAACCGCTGTTGGGCATAACTAACTTCTATTCGGTTGCCATAGGTAAGGTTCAGGCTCTGCACGCCGAGCTGAAAGTCATCAACATCGGCAAAGTTAGCATTGACGGTGAATCCCCATTCCCCATCTTCTGCATAGCTGGCAGTGGTCGCCCAAGGAACAATACCGCCACCGCCTGAGCCTTCAATCGTGGTGACCGCCCCAGTGGCAAGCAACTTACCGTCATTGGCGTGAGCTACCGGCGCCACAACGAGTGCAACACCGAGCACTAGTGCATAGTTTTTTTGGCTAATTTTACGTCTCATCATGCCCTGCTTTGTTTGGTTCTGAGGATTGCAAAAAGCGACTGGCGTCAGTGCTTAACCAGTTTTCGAACTCAGTTGCGGCCAGTGGTCGACTGAAAAAGTACCCCTGTAAGGTGACACAGCCCATCGTTTGTAAAAGGCGCCACGCGGCTTCCTCTTCAACTCCCTCGGCAACTGTTTCGAGCTTCAATTGTCGCGCTAGCTCAAGCGTTGAGCGAACAATCACACGATCATTTTCGACGTCAGTTAATCCACGAATAAAGCTTTGATCGAGTTTCAGTTCATCTACCGGTAGATGTTTCAGTTGCGATAATGATGCGTAGCCAGTGCCATAGTCATCGAGCGCAATTTTCACGCCTAGCCGCCGCAGCTCAGTGAGTTGCTGCTGCGCCTGTTCCACATCGGCCATAACCGCGCTTTCGGTGACTTCAAGGGTTAAGGTTTCAGCGGGGAGGTGACGCTGCTGTAACTCAGCTTTAATAAAGCTAAGCCAACTGCTGTCCTGTAGGTCTTTTGCCGATAAGTTAATCGCCATTTGCAGCTTTCGCCCCTGCTCCAGCCAGTACTGTTGCTGATTGAGCGCCGCTTCGCAAACCCAACGCGTCACGGCGAGAATATCGCCTGATTGCTCAGCGAGCGGAATAAACTCATCAGGTCGTATCACACCTAGCTGCGGGTGCCGCCAACGTATAAGTGCTTCAGCACCGACCACAGTACCTGTTGCACAGTCAATTTTAGGCTGAAAGTGTAACTCCAATTTGCGTTCAGCGATGGCCTCTGGCAGTGCTTGTAGAATCTGTAAGCGGCGCATGTATTCTTCGTCGCTGCCATGGCTATACACCGCCATTAATTGCTTTGTAAATGCCGCTTGGCGCGCGGCTAATTGGGCGCGGCGCAGCAGCACATCAACTTCATCACCTTGCTCAGGATAATGTACTAATCCCGCTCGAAAATCGAGGCGATAGCGCGCATCGTCAACCAACCATGGCTTTGCAACCAAGCGGTGGAGGCGTTGCTGCAAGTTATCAACACTGACCTTTTCCGCGGTCGCTAGAATAAATTCGTCCCCCGCCAAGCGTGCGACAAAACAGTCATTGTTAAACTCGTCCTGCAGCCGCTGCGCAACCTGTTGCAAAATTTTATCGCCGAACCTTTGCCCCAACCGATCATTGAGTTCACGAAAGCGCGCAATATTAAGAATGAGCAGCCTGCCAGTTTTGCGACTTGCAAGCTCCCCCGTAAGGTACTGATGTAACGACTTACGGTTTGGTAAGTTGGTCAATAAATCATGTTCAAGCTGATACATAATACGCTGTTCACGTTCAGCAATGGCGCCCCGCATCGAATTGAACGCCTCGCCTAATCGGCCAAACTCATCACCCCGATCAAGCTCAATGCTGCCTTGGTAGTGCCCCTGCTGCAGCTCTGCTGCTGCCGCCGTTAAACGCATCAAAGGTTTATTAAAATGGCGCGCGGTCACCAAGGCTAATACGAGCGCCACCAACAGCGAGGCCAGCCCAAAACCAAAATACTGGGTGCGCAAGGTTCGGTACTCTTGAGTGGCTTCGCTGCGCGACGTGCTAACTAAAAGATGTATCGAACTAAAGTCAGACAAATGCCCAGCGAGAGCTTCGTCATTCAGCCAGCTTTCGACCCGTTCCTCTTGCGTGGCTGCAACCAGAGTTTGGCGCTGCGACGCTGGTAAGCTCGAGGCAAAAATATGCCCACTTTGCGCATCGAAAAATGTAATGTCGGCGTTCGTTAACTGTTTTAACGACTCGGCCAGCACATCATCAACAAGAAAGCCTTGGGTTGCATAGGCAATCACATCGGGCGCCCGCACGGGTACGGTGACGAGCTGGAACAACTCGTCATTAATGCGCCGAATACCTCGGTAATCGTTGATCGAGTTGCTGGCTGGCAGATCATGGGTACTTGCCAGTTGGGTTCCATCCGGGCGGTACAGCGCCATTAGTTGCGTGCCAATGCGCTCACCGTGATTGATCATCGCGGAAATTAATGTGGCTTGATCACCACTGGCGACCGCTTCACGAAAACCAAAATCATCGGCTAACACCTGTGCCGCTTGCGACAATTGCTCGCCGCGAATACTGATCAACTCACCGAGCACCCGCTCACTTACCGTGAGTTCGCGCTCAACTGTTAATTCTGCTTGGTTTTCCGTGGCCACAGTCACTGCGATTAAGGTCGCAATCAAAACGCTACCTGCTAAGCCAACAAAAAGCAGCAGCAGTCGCGCACGAAAGCTAGTTAACATTATTTTTCAGCCGGTTGAAGCGCTCTTGCAGTGGCGACGGCGGCGGTGGCATTTGCTGTTGTTGAGCAACCGCGAGTTGATAGTCAACGACCTTTTGGTCGGCAGCAATAGTTAGGTTGTGCTCTGCGGTAGTGCTGTCACCTAAACTGGGGTACCAAAAAAACAGCTCCGTTGCGCCTTCAGCAACCTCGAGAGTCACCTCACCTTGTGCGTTGGTTGTTAACGACTGCAAATGTGGGCTGACGTAAAGATAAGCGCGCATATGGTCATGAATATTGCAGCCCAACACCACAATACCTGCTTCTGGAAACGTGATAGTTGGTGCATTGCGGTTGCTGTACAACGGTAATTCAAATGGCCGGGTCGCGGAAAATGAATAAACCTGATGTCGAATATTATCGCTGTTTGGGAAATCGACGGCCATACCTGGGCGGATGGCGAGGATAAAGGGCGCAAACAAACGGTCGACTTGGTCCATCACCGCCGTTGCGCTGGCCTCACTTGCTGCCGGATGTTCGGTCGAGACGACGACTTGCGGCAAAGCCTCACCATTTTTATCGGTGACCCGCACCAGTATTTCCCGTGCTTGGCTGGCGTGCATCGAGAGCACCAGCAAAATAAAACCCGCAAGCATTTGAAAGTTACGCATCTGCACCCCATGCTTATTATTATTAAATCGTTTGACTGCATACGCGATTCGCAAACATGTCAGATCAATGAGGAGCCTAGAATGACCACTCGATTTCGTACCGAAAAAGATAGCATGGGAAGCATCGACGTACCAGAAGATGCGTTATGGCGCGCTCAAACTGAACGTGCGCGGCGCAACTTTAGTTTGAGCAAACTACGCTTCCCGACTCGCTTTATTCATAGCCTTGCGCAAATTAAGGCAGCGGCAGCGGCCGCCAATGGCGAGCTCGACCTACTCAATACCGAACAAGTGACAGCGATTCGCACAGCCGCTGATGCCATTATTGCTGAATCGAGTACTGAACAGTTTCCGTTAGATATTTTTCAAACTGGCTCGGGTACCAGCACCAACATGAATATGAATGAAGTTATTGCCGAGTCGATTCAACGCAATAACGGGCCTACTGTGCACCCGAATGACCATGTTAATTGCAGTCAAAGTAGCAATGACGTGATTCCTACTTGTATTCAAGTCAGCTGTGTACTGGCACTTACCGAGCAATGGCTACCGGCGATAGTGCACTTACAGAAAACCATTGAAGACAAAGCGCGTGAACTAGAGAATGTGGTAAAAACCGGCCGCACCCACCTTATGGAC
This sequence comes from Pseudidiomarina piscicola, assembly GCF_902806985.1. Taxonomy (GTDB): domain Bacteria; phylum Pseudomonadota; class Gammaproteobacteria; order Enterobacterales; family Alteromonadaceae; genus Pseudidiomarina; species Pseudidiomarina piscicola. The sequence continues at coordinate 202,112 of NZ_CADCXY010000001.1, read as the reverse complement.
GCCATGCCTATTACCATGGCACAAGAGCTTAGAGCTTGGGGAACCCAACTGCACCATTGTCAAAGTAACGTCAATGAGGTTATCGAGCGCTTGCGTGCGCTGCCCCAGGGTGGCACCGCAGTCGGTTCTGGCATCAATGCCCCAGCCGCTTTTCGAAGCCTCTTCTGTCAGCAACTAAGTGCACGTGTCGGACAAAACTTTCGCCCTGCGGAAAATGCGTTTGCCGGTATTGCGGGGCAAGAACTAAGTCTTCAATTAGCCGGCGCGTTAAATAGCTGTGGCGCGGTACTCATGAAAATCAGCAACGATCTACGCTGGATGAATAGCGGTCCCCTGGCTGGCCTTGGCGAAATCGAACTACGAGCTTTACAACCGGGCAGCAGTATCATGCCCGGTAAAGTGAATCCGGTGATCCCGGAAGCTGTAGCGATGGTCGCGGCCCATATCGCGGGCAGTTACCAAACCATCGCCGTCGCCGCGCAGCAAGGCAACTTCCAACTTAACGTGATGCTGCCGGTGATCGCGCATCACTTGCTAGAGTCCATCGAAATTAGTAGCGAGGCCATGACCAGCCTTGCCGACCAGGCTATTGCTGATTTCCAAGTGAAGCATCAACGGTTAGAGCATGCTTTAGCGCGTAATCCAATTTTAGTCACGGCGCTTAACTCGGTTATTGGTTATAACCAAGCCGCAGCGATTGCCAAACGGGCCTATCAAGAACAGCGTCCAATTATTGAGGTCGCCGACGAAATGACCGAGCTCTCACGAAGTGAGCTTGAACAGTTACTCGACCCTGAACAACTTACCCACGGTGGCATTCCAGGCACCGCAGATTAAAGGAGAAACAATGAATTCTAAACATGTTGTCATTACCGGCGCGAATCGCGGCATTGGTCTTGCCCTAGCGCAACAGTTTCAGCAACGCGGCGACCAAGTAACCGCCGTTTGCCGCCAACCATCAGTCGAGTTAGAACAACTCGGGGTGGCCATTATTGATGGCATTGACGTGACTGATGCGGACGCACGGCGTTTATTAGCCGAGCGTCTTGACGGTGAAACCATCGATGTACTGGTAAACAACGCCGGGCTACTCGAAGGTGACGACTTTACAAGTTTTGATGAAGCAAGCATTCGCCGTCAATTTGAAGTCAATGCCATTGCGCCTTTGGCTCTTACCAGAGCACTAAAACCAGGCTTAACCAAGGGCAGTAAAGTCATCTTAATTACGTCTCGTATGGGCTCTATGGCCGATAACGGCTCTGGCGGGCAGTACGGCTACCGTATGAGTAAAGCCGCCCTGAATGCCGCGGGGGTGTCGTTAGCCAACGACTTTAATAGTGACGGAATTGCCGTTGCCATGTTGCATCCGGGCTATGTGCAAACCGAAATGGTTAATAATCGGGGCGATATTAGTGCCGCCGAAGCTGCCGGTCGTCTCATTCAACGCATGGATGAAGTGAATTTGGAAAGTTCTGGATGCTTTCGCCACAGCAATGGTGAAAAATTACCCTGGTAGACATCATCCACGTTGATAATTTAACCAAACTATCGGTTTTTTAATCAATCGCACACTTAAACGCGTATTTTTGCGAAAAAGAGGTTGACGCTAGAGCCCCTGATTTGCATAATACGCGCCGCACTCACCGAGCGCAGTTAGATAAATTTTGGTAAGGCTACGTAGCTCAGCTGGTTAGAGCACAGCACTCATAATGCTGGGGTCGCAAGTTCGAATCTCGCCGTAGCCACCAACCAAAATAATTGCATGGGCGGACGTGGTGGAATTGGTAGACACGCTGGATTTAGGTTCCAGTGCCTCACGGCGTGAGAGTTCAAGTCTCTCCGTCCGCACCAACCCTCTTCGGTCGAGCGCAAAGTTTTTAAGCCTAAGTTGGGGTATAGCCAAGCGGTAAGGCAGCGGGTTTTGATCCCGCCATTCCCAGGTTCAAATCCTGGTACCCCAGCCACTTAAAAGCTGTTTTCCGAGAGTTGGGGTATAGCCAAGCGGTAAGGCAGCGGGTTTTGATCCCGCCATTCTCAGGTTCAAATCCTGATACCCCAGCCACTCTCACCTGCTTGTTGCGGTGGTGGCGGAATTGGTAGACGCGCTAGCTTCAGGTGCTAGTGTCCGAAAGGACGTGAGGGTTCAAGTCCCTCCCTCCGCACCATCTAAACCATGGTGACCGTAGCAACGCATAGAACCGCCTTTCGGCGGTTTTTTTATGTCTAACTTTCACCCATCGCACGTTTAATAATACGCCGTTTCAAAGGTGTCAGTTTACTTACCGCAGCTAAGCCCGTCGCGACCATAGCGCGCGCAGCAAAATGTTTCGAGCGAAAACCATAGTGAATTGCATCCATGGCGCGCATCATCTGCTGATTGGTTGCCATTTGGCGCCGTTCATAGCTCCTTAACGCTTTATCTAAAGGTTTTTGCGCCAGCTCTTCGACGATTACCCGAACATCGGCAAAGCCGAGATTGACACCTTGCCCCGCCAACGGATGAATACTGTGCGCAGCGTCGCCAACCAAGGCAAGGCCCGCCTCTGCATCGACATAATGTAACGCGCGTTGACGCCGCAATGGAAAGCTACCATGACGCAGCAGTTCAAAAGTGCCAATCGCTGGCGTAAAGGTTGTTTCGAGCGCCTTGGCGACCTCCAGTGCATCGGCGCTGCGCCATGCTTGCTGGGACCGATAATCGATTAAGCACGCCAAGTGCTGGTCTAGGGGTAATAAGGCATAGGGGCCACACTCCCGAAACACTTCCCAAGTGGCACTCGGGATCGGCTGTTCGGTTTTAACGATGGCCAACAAACAACGCATGTCATAGTCCCAGCCGCGGCTACCAATTTGCGCCGCTTGCGCAACGGCTGATCCCGCGCCATCGGCGCCAAGCAAGAGGTCATAGTTCAGCTGTTGGCCATCGCTAAGATACACTTTGCGCTGCGCAATCGCATAACTCTCAACCTGCGTCTCCGATCTAATACTGACGTTCGGCAACTGTTGTAATTGCTGCCACATAGCGCGCACCAAGGCGTCGTTTTCGGCCATCACCCCAAGCTGTGATTGGTTCACCTCTGCCGCATTAAAATCGACCGACAAACCGTCTCGTGTGGTCACTCGCAAGGCATCATAGCGACGCACTTTGTTCGGTGCTAGAGAGTGCCATGCGCCTAACTGCTGTAGCCACTCAACATTGCGTTGGTGAATGGACGAAATTCGTAAGTCCCAAGCCTTGTCTGCTGGCTTGGCCGTTGGCGCCGCATTTCGTTCCAATAGTGTCACTCGGTAGCCTGCTTGTTGCGCCGCTAAGCCCGCAGCGGCACCAACGAGCCCAGCACCAACAATTACCACATGCATGGTGTTTACCTTATTCGGTCAATGTTGTGAGCATCATAAAAAATACCGCTCAAAGAATACAGTGTCTGATGCGAAAATGGTAACATAGCGGTTTCAATTGATTCGCTGATAAGGCTCTTATGGAGACTCCACAACGCACGGTGATCATTGCATCACTATTGGTGCTTGGGGCTGAACTTTGCTTTGCGAGCGTCAGCGCCCTAGTGAAATATCTAAGCACCGATGTACCTTCCGAGCAGTTAGTTTTTTTCCGCAGCTTAATGGCGTTTGTGGTGCTGTTACCCTGGCTCTGGCGCAAAGGCCCGGCAACCTTTAAGACCAAGGCCTGGGGCTTTCATCTGAGTCGCGGGGTGGCAGGCCTTGCCGCTATGTACCTGTTTTTCTATGCGATCGCGCACATTCCTCTCGCCCAAGCCACATTAGTATTGTTGCTGTCGCCCTTTTTGATCCCGGTGATCGGTCGCTTATGGCTGGCGGAAACGGTTTTACCGCAAACCTGGTTGGCCATTGCCATCGGTTTTATTGGCGTATTTATTTTTCTGAACCCGGTTGCCGCTGAATTATCTCCTATTATCGGTATCGCTTTTATTGCTGCAGCTCTTGCGGCTTTTACCAAAACCCTGATTCGGCAAATGTCGGCAACGGAGTCTTCGAGTAAAATTGTGTTTTATTTCTCAGCGCTTTCGACACTTCTATCGGGGCTGCCGTTAATTTGGTTGGGCCAGCCTATTGCCGCCGAGCATTGGTTTGGTATCGCTGCCATGGGTTTGTTAGCGGTGACTGGACAACTAAGTATGACCAAGGCGTTTTCGTTAGCCCCAGCGGCAAAAGTGGGCGTATTTACCTACAGCTCGGTTATTTTCGCCGCCTTTATGGGCTATTGGTTCTGGCACGAGCCGATTACCTGGCACATGTTGTTCGGCGCTGTGATCATCACTATTGCCGGCTATTTAGCGATTCGTACCCGCCGCAAAGCAGAAACCGGTGGCAAAGTTGGCAGTTGAGCGCAGAACAAGCTAAAATAATGTCCCTTTTTAGATACACCAACGCAAGTGAGCAAAACAAGTTATGAGCAAGAAGTTATACATCAAAACTTGGGGCTGCCAAATGAACGAGTATGATTCAGCAAAAATGGCTGACTTACTCAAGGCGACCCATGGCTATGAAGTCGCAGAAGAGCCAGAAGATGCCGATCTTATCCTGCTCAATACCTGCTCGATTCGTGAAAAAGCCCAAGAGAAAGTTTTCCACCAGCTAGGGCGTTGGAAAAATTTAAAAGACAAAAACCCTGAACTCGTCATTGGAGTCGGTGGCTGTGTGGCCTCACAAGAAGGTGATCACATTCGTAGCCGCGCCCCTTATGTCGATATTGTGTTTGGCCCGCAAACCTTGCATCGCCTTCCAGCGATGGTGAAACAGGTGCAAACCGAACATACCCCAATGGTTGACATCTCGTTCCCGGAAATTGAAAAATTCGATAGCTTACCTGAGCCAAAGGCGGAAGGTCCTTCGGCGTTTGTGTCGATTATGGAAGGCTGTAGCAAGTACTGTACCTTCTGCGTGGTGCCTTACACCCGCGGTGAAGAAGTCAGTCGTCCGGTCGACGATGTGCTCTATGAAGTGGCACAACTGGCTGAACAAGGTGTGCGTGAGGTCAACCTGCTAGGCCAAAACGTGAACGCTTTCCGTGGTGAAAACTTTGATGGCACAGTCTGCCGTTTTTCGGAGTTATTGCATCTTATCGCCGCCATTGACGGTATTGACCGCATTCGCTATACCACCTCGCACCCGGTGGAGTTTACCGATGATATTATCGAAGCCTACACGACCATTCCGGAGTTGGTGAATCATTTGCACTTACCCGTACAAAGTGGCTCCGACCGGGTATTAACATTGATGAAGCGTGGCCATACTGCGCTCGAATACAAGTCGCAAATTCGTAAACTTAAGCGCGTTCGCCCGAACATTGCCATGTCGTCCGACTTTATCATCGGTTTCCCAGGTGAAACCGACGCCGAGTTTGAAGCAACCATGGACCTGATACAAGCCGTTGACTTCGATCTTAGCTTTAGCTTTATCTACAGCGCACGCCCTGGCACGCCAGCGGCAGACTTGCCTGACGACGTCAGTGAAGAAACCAAGAAGCAGCGGCTACAGATTCTGCAGCAACGGTTGAATCAACAGGCACATGGTCATGCGCGGCGCATGGTAGGTACCGAGCAACGTATCTTGGTCACCGGCCCATCGAAAAAAGATCCGATGGAATTAAGTGGCCGTACCGAGAACAACCGCGTCGTCAACTTCGTTGGTAGCCACACCATGATCGGCCGTTTCGTTGATGTGAAAATTACCGATGCCTTTGCTAACTCACTGCGCGGTGACGTCATACGCGTTGAAGACGAGATGGGCCTACGGGTCGATACCGCGCCGCAAACCATCTTAGCCAAACAATCGCGAACGCAACCTGACGCTCTCGGCGTCGCCAGTTTCGTTCCACCCCAACAGTCTTAACAAAGAGGTTTTTTTGAGTCCAACAGTTACGACACTTGATATCGAGCTAGAGCCGGCAGATAGCCGGCGTTTAGCGGAACTCTGCGGTCCCTTCGACGAAAACTTGAAGCACGTGGAACGCCGACTAGGCATTGAGATCACCCATCGCAACAGTACGTTTCGGCTGATTGGCCAAAAGCATACTGTTGATGCGGCGGCAAAGCTGTTGCGCGACCTGTATGTAGAAACCGCAACAGTTAAAGGCACAGCCGGTGAAATTGAGCCGCAACAGGTGCATTTAGCCATTCAACAAGCCAATATTTTAGAACAAGGCTATGGCGACCCTGCCGCGGAAAAAATGACGCACATCAAAACCAAGCGTGGCTTGATAAAACCGCGCAATCATAATCAAGCGGAATATGTTCGAGCCATTCTTAGTCATGATGTGAATTTTGGTATTGGTCCGGCAGGTACCGGCAAAACCTATCTAGCTGTGGCCTGTGCCGTTGATGCACTAGAACGGCAAGAAGTGCGGCGGATATTGCTTACGCGACCAGCCGTAGAAGCCGGCGAAAAGCTGGGCTTTCTACCGGGCGATTTAGCACAAAAAGTAGATCCCTATTTACGTCCACTCTACGATGCTTTATTTGAGATGCTCGGCTTCGAACGGGTAGAGAAGCTCATTGAACGTAACGTTATTGAAGTTGCGCCATTAGCTTACATGCGTGGTCGTACCCTAAACGATGCCTTTATTATTTTGGACGAAAGCCAAAATACCACCAGCGAACAGATGAAAATGTTCCTGACTCGGATCGGCTTTAACTCGCGTGCAGTGATTACCGGTGATATTACCCAAGTCGATTTACCCCGTGGGCAAAAGTCAGGGCTGCGGCATGTCATTGAAGTACTGCGTAATGTGACCGACCTTAGCTTTACCTTTTTCCAAGCCGGTGATGTCGTTCGCCACCCTGTGGTGCAGCGTATCGTGCAGGCCTATGAAGACTTTGATGAGCGCAAATGACTCTAACAGTTGATGTACAAATAGCGAGCCAAGCCAGCGACCTGCCCACCAGCGAGCAGTTGCAAAGCTGGGTTGAGGCCGCATTAGCTGGTCATCAGTGGCAAGATGGTGACGCTGAGCTTACTATCCGCGTGGTCGATGAAGACGAAGGGCTAGAGCTGAATCGGGATTACCGGCAACGTGATTATCCGACCAATGTGCTATCGTTTCCGTTTACCGCGCCCATTCCTATGCCGGTCACCTTGTTGGGTGATCTGGTGGTATGCGCTGCGGTGGTCGCCCGCGAGGCTGAAGAACAGGGAAAAACCCTGACCGCCCATTGGGCGCACATGATTGTACACGGTACCTTGCATTTGCTAGGTTATGACCATATTGAAGATACCGAGGCGGAACAGATGGAGCGCCTCGAAACAACGATACTAACTGGCTTAGGTTATTCTGACCCTTATGCAGAAGTTAGTCACTAAACGGAGCATTACCCGCTAATGAGCGATGACCACCCCCACTCTACCAACGGTTCTGCGAGTAAATCGTGGGCAACTAAGTTGTTGCAACTGTTTACCGGAGAACCGAACAGCCGTGAAGAGTTAGTTGATATGATTCAAGACGCTGAAGAACGCGACTTGATTGATAACGACACCAAAGAAATGATCGAAGGCGTACTTGATGTCGCTGAACTTAAAGTGCGCGACATTATGATCCCACGTTCACAAATGGTCACCATCGATATCAACCAAGGGGTCGAAGAATTCTTACCGATCGTGATTGAGTCACAGCACAGCCGGTTCCCGGTGGTCAGTGAGAATAAAGACCATGTTGAAGGTATTTTGCTAGCCAAAGACCTCATCGCCTATGGCTTTCAAAAAACCGACGGTCCCTTCTCGCTCGCCGATGTCATTCGACCGGCGGTGATTGTCCCAGAAGGCAAAAGAGTAGATGTACTGCTCAAAGAGTTCCGTTCACAGCGCTACCATATGGCCATCGTGGTCGATGAATATGGCGGTGTTTCTGGGCTAGTGACCATCGAAGACATACTGGAAGAAATTGTCGGTGAAATCGAGGACGAAACCGACCAAACCGAAGACTCAAAGGCTGATATTCGACGTATTAGTAAGTCACGGTTTTCAGTCAAAGCTTTAACCACCATTGAAGACTTCAACGATTATTTTGCCACCACCTTTGGCGACGAAGAGTACGATACCATTGGTGGTATGGTGGCGCATGGCTTTGGTCATCTGCCACAACCGGGTGAAGAGATCACCATCGAGGGGATGGTATTTAAAGTCACCGGTGCCGATAAGCGACGGATCTCACAATTACAAGTGAGTTTCCCCGAAGCCTCGCCGCCGCCTGACTCGGATAGCTAACCATGGCGCATAAGTTAGGCTGGGGCCGCGCCGCATTACTGCGGCTTGGCTGCTGTATGCTTGGGCTATTGATGGTGTTTAGCTATGCACCCTTTGGCCAAGCGTGGCTGCCGCTGCCGATTTTTGCGATCCTCATTTGGCTGATGCACGAACAGTCGCCTCGCACCGCATGGCGACTCGGCTATTACTTTGGTTTAGGCTGGTTTGCTGCGGGGCTCAGCTGGATCTACGTGAGTATTGATACCTTCGGTGGCCTGCACCCCATCGCCACTGTTGGCCTGCTACTGCTGTTGTTTCTTTATTTAAGCCTGTTTCCCGCGCTGGCATTTTATCTTTGGCGATGGCTCAGCACTCGCGTTCACGCCAGTGCCTACTGGGCGCTTCCGCTCACCTGGCTAGTTGCCGAAAGTTTGCGTGGTTGGCTACTTACCGGTTTCCCTTGGTTAGAACTTGGTTACACCCAAACCGATACATGGCTTGCAAGTTACGCTGCGTGGTTGGGTGGCAGCGGCATTACCGTGGTGCTGTTAACCCTAGCACTATTGAGTGTGCAATGGCTCAAGCACCGCACTTGGCATGCGCCGACCCTGATGGCTGGATTGTTACTCGTGCCCATCGCCTTGCCTCATTTAACCGCACTCTCACGTAGTAGTGACAGCGCTACCATTGGTCTGGTGCAAGGCAATATTCAACAGTCGACCAAGTGGGACCCCGATCAACATTGGCCCACTTTGAGTCGCTATTTGGACTTAAGTCGCCCCTTACTTCCGAATCATGATGTCGTAATTTGGCCGGAATCGGCCATCACCATGCCTGAGCCCTACACCGATGATGTGTTAGCGGCGATCGATCAAGAAATGAATAGTAGTGGAACGGCGTTTATCACCGGTATTATCGATATTCAAAACGACCGCTACTTTAACTCTGTGATCGCCTTAGGCCAAGATGGTGCGCAAGGCATCACCGAAGGCTACCACCATGGCCATGGCAATCGTTATCAAAAGCATCAACTACTGCCAATTGGTGAATTTGTACCCTTTGGTGACTTATTAAGGCCATTGGCACCGCTGTTCAACTTGCCGATGTCGTCTTTTACCCGTGGCCCCGCAACCCAAGCCCCCTTGCAAGCTCATGGTTGGCACTTCACGACAGCCATCTGTTATGAGATCGCTTTCCCTAGCCATGTGCGCGCCAACTTTACCGGCGACACTGATTTTATTTTAACCGTGAGTAACGACACCTGGTTTGGCCGTTCACATGGTCCCGCACAGCACATGCAAATCGCTCGTATGCGAGCTATTGAGCTCGGTCGTCCGTTAATTCGTTCAACCAATAGCGGTATTACGGCGATGGTTGACGAACATGGCCAATGGTTAGCACGGGCAGAACAATTTGAAAGTACGGCGTTGTCGGCCGAAGTGCCTTTAGTCTCCGGTATTACTCCCTACTACCTATGGGGAGCCTACGGCGCTTGGGTATTCGCCGTGTTGATTGCTTTTCTTGGTGTTTTGCCCATAGTCAATCGGCGTCAAAATCAGTAAACTGTAAGCAGTTTTAGTGGCCATTAACCAAAACGTGGAATTAATCATGGAAAACTTCATCGCAGCAATTATTTTTGCGGTTCTTACCGCGGCAGGAACTCTAGGTGTTTCTAGTATCGGAATGTTCGTTTTTTATCGAGACAAAGAAGACCGTGACGCAGAGCAAAGAAACCGCTTCGAATACGGTTTCTTCGGCCTAGCGGGCCTCGTTGTCATGCTGCTTATGTGGTACGCATTGTAAGTTTTAGTTCACCTTCTCGTCGTCGAATAAATGGATTCTAAGATGTCAAAAGTTATGCAGGATAACTACGATCCAGCGCAAATAGAAAGTGCGGTTCAGCAACGCTGGCAGCGCGATAAAGTCTTTGAAGTTACTGAGCAACAAGATAAAGAAAAATTCTATTGCTTATCGATGTTCCCCTACCCCAGTGGCAAACTGCACATGGGGCACGTGCGTAACTATACGCTAGGTGATGTGGTCGCACGCCACCAGCGTATGCAAGGGAAGAACGTATTACAGCCGATGGGCTGGGATGCGTTTGGTTTACCTGCAGAAAATGCCGCTATTCAAAATGAAACTGCGCCGGCGAAATGGACCTACCAAAACATTGATTACATGCGTAACCAGCTCAAATCATTGGGCTTTGGCTACGACTGGTCGCGCGAAGTGGCCACCTGCCAGCCCGATTACTATCGGTGGGAACAATGGTTCTTCACTAAGCTTTATGAAAAAGGCTTGGTTTATAAAAAGAATGCAACCGTCAATTGGGACCCTATCGATCAAACCGTACTTGCCAACGAGCAAGTCATTGACGGCCGCGGTTGGCGCTCTGGCGCCAAGGTTGAGCAAAAAGAAATTCCACAGTGGTTTATTAAAATCACTGACTATGCCGATGAGCTACTCGACGACCTTGAGCAATTAGATGGTTGGCCAGAGCAGGTCAAAACCATGCAACGCAACTGGATTGGTCGCTCAGAAGGTGTCGAAATTGATTTTACCGTGGTTGACCACGAACAGCCGCTGACCGTGTATACCACACGCCCGGATACGCTTTACGGCGTGACCTACATGGCTGTTGCCGCACAGCATCCGTTAGCGCAACAAGCAGCGGCCGCCAACCCTGAACTGGCAGCCTTTATCGAGTCCATTAAGAACTCGAAAATGGCCGAAGCTGAGCTCGCCACCATCGAAAAGAAAGGTATGCCAACAGGCTTTTTTGCCACCCATCCGCTTACCGGCGAGGCGGTGCCAATTTGGGTCGCGAACTTTGTCTTAATGGACTACGGTTCCGGCGCGGTGATGGCAGTACCTGCTCACGACCAACGTGACTGGGAATTTGCGACTGCCTATGAACTGCCGATCACGCCCGTCATCGATCCGGCAACAGGCGACAACGATATTGCCAATGCTGCAATTACCGAGAAAGGCACCACCATCAACTCTGGTCCTTACACGGGCATGAGCAGTGACGAAGCCTTCGAAGCCATTGCAAAAGCCCTCGAAGAGCAAGGCATTGGTCGGCGCCAAGTCAATTATCGCCTGCGCGATTGGGGTGTTTCACGGCAACGTTACTGGGGTACACCTATTCCAATGTTGCGCTTGGCCGACGGCAGCTCAGCGCCAGTTCCAGCCGATCAGTTACCGGTTCGCTTACCTGAAGACGTGGTCATGAACGGCAATCAGTCGCCGCTGAAGGCTGACCCTGAATGGCGCAAAACGACCTATAACGGAGCGCCAGCCGAGCACGAAACCGATACCTTTGACACCTTTATGGAATCGTCTTGGTATTACGCACGTTACTGTAGCGCCAACTTCGACGACGGCATGCTCAACCCTGAGCAAGCAAACTACTGGCTGCCTGTGGACCAATACATCGGTGGTATCGAGCATGCAATTCTACACCTGCTTTACGCTCGCTTTTTCCACAAGTTGTTGCGTGATACCGGTTTAGTCAACTCAGACGAACCCTTTAAACGCTTGTTAACCCAAGGAATGGTGCTCGCCGATAGCTACTACCGTGAAGACCAAAACGGTAAAATCACCTGGTATTCCCCTGTTGATGTCGATATCGTCGAGCGCGATAGTAAGGGACGTATCGCCAAGGCGGTTCTGCGCAGCGATGGTGAAGAAGTCACCTATGGCGGCATGACCAAAATGTCGAAGTCGAAGAACAACGGCATCGACCCGCAATTAATGATCGACAAGTACGGCGCCGATACAGTGCGCTTGTTTATGATGTTTGCCGCTCCGCCAGAAGCCACCCTCGAGTGGTCAGATTCAGGTGTTGAGGGCGCGCAGCGCTTCTTACGTCGAGTCTGGCGTTTGGTTGCCGACTATACAGCTGTCGGCGAACAACAGCACAGCAACGACTTTAGCCAGCTCACTGCCGGCCAAGAAGACTTGCGTCGCGATGTTCATCGCACCATTGAAAAAGTCTCTGATGATATGGGCCGTCGGCAAAACTTTAATACTGCAATTGCGGCGATTATGGAGCTACTGAATAAACTGCAAAAAGCGCCATTAGAAACGCCCGTTGACCGCGGTTTAATGCGCGAGGCACTCGAGGCTATCGTACTAATGCTAGCCCCTGTAACCCCGCATTTAAGCGAAGTTTTATGGGCGCAACTTGGTCATCAAGACGATATTACGTTTGCGCCATGGCCAAAAGCCGACCCCGCGGCGCTTACCGAGTCAAGTATTCTGGTGGTGGTTCAGGTGAACGGTAAGGTGCGTGGTAAAATTAATGTCGCCGCCGATGCTGACCAAGCGACGGTCATTGCCGCAGCTACCGACGATGAAAACGTACAGCGATTTATTGCTGATAAAACCATTCGCAAACAAATTTATGTACCTGGTAAATTGGTTAACATCGTTGCCAATTAACACCATTGATTAACAACTAGGACACGACATGCGTACACTGCTGCTAGGTTTATTTTCGTTACTTTTGGTGGCTTGTGGTTTCCAGCTACAAGGCAACTATAAGTTACCGGCCGATTTGCAGCAGTTACGTATCGACGCACCTCAGTTTAGTGAATTCGCCGCGACCGCGCGTGAACGTTTTCGCCTAGCAGGTGCCGAGCTCGTGCATGACAGCTCAGTCACCACTGTTGAAATTGTTAGCGATAGCTTGACCCGACGAACCCTTAGTTTGTCGGCCAGCGGTCAAGTTGCCGAATATGAATTGATTTACACCGTCAATTATTTATTGCGCCAGCAACAGGGACAAAACCAAGCGCTGCAAGTTGAGGTTTTCCGCGACTATCAAGACGACCCTAACTTTGCCCTGGCAAAAACGCGCGAACGCGAAGTACTCGTTGCTGAGATGCGCGAACAAGCGGCACAGCAGCTGGTACGTCAAGTTATTGCAAAAGTAAGCGAGTAGCGCCATGCAATTAGCTCAGCTACAAGCTCATTTGCAACAGCATGGCTTACCCGCCCTGCTTTGTGTGTTTGGTGATACGCCGCTACTGGTCGACGATGCATTACAAATCATTCGGGCCCAAGCCCGTCAGCAAGGTATCGATGAACGCGAACGGTTTATTCAAGACAAACAGTTCGATTGGCGTGTGTTGCAGGCGGAAAGCGTCAACTTAGGGCTATTTTCAAGCCAGCGCCTGATCGAATTAGACCTACCAGAGGCAAAGCCAGGGCGCGACGGGGCTGACGCTTTAAAGCGTTACTGCGCGCAACTTCCTGAGGATCAAATACTGATCCTAACCGGCCCTAAGCTGAAACAAGAGCAGCTCAAAGCAAAGTGGTATAAGTTGCTAGAGCAAGCCGGTCCGGTCGTGCAGGCCAACAGCCCGGAACGACGCCAGTTACCGCAATTTATTCAGCACCGAGCCCAACGCTACCAATTGAGCTTAACGCCCGATGCAACTCAGTTACTTGCCGATTGGTTCGAGGGCAATTTACTAGCGCTTGATCAAGAATTGCAGAAGCTGGCACTGATGGATGCGCCGCAGCCCTTAACCACCGAATTTTTAATGGAAGCAGCTCACGACCAAAGCCGCTTTAGCGTCTTTGCGCTACAAGACGCCATTGTGCAAGGCGACTTGAGTGGCGCCTTACGCCGGTTACAACGCTTACTGGAAGAGGAAACTGAGGTCGCCATTCTTAACTGGATGCTGCAACGCGAAGCTCAGAAACTGCAGCAATTACAGCAGGGGCAGCCCTCCGCTAAAGAACTTATGGCGTTAGGTATCTGGCGCAATCAAGAAGGCGCCTATCGGGCCTTTGCGCAGCGCCTTCAGCCGCAACACTTGGCACGCCTAAATCAGCTACTGGTACGGTTAGAGTTTGCGTTTAAACGAGACTCGGGTGAACAGCTAGCGACTCTCTATTGCCAAGCCATTATTCTTCTCTGTCAGCCGCAGCGTGACCCTGCGTTTTTAACGTCATGCTACGGGTAATTTTCGGCGGCACCTTTGACCCCATTCACAAGGGGCATGTGCAAACCTCCCTCGCGGCATTCACACAGCTTAAGGCTGAGCGTTTGCATGTGATGCCGAGCGCACAACCACCCCATCGTGGCGGCCCAACCGCAACTGCGGAACAGCGCCTGGAAATGGTACGTCTGGCTTTCACCGATTATCCTCAGGTGATTGCCGAGCCATGGGAGCTCGATCGCCAACGGCTTTCCTATAGCTTACTCACCTTGCAAGAAATGCAGCAGCAGTGGCCCGAAGACACCTTAGTGTTTCTGCTGGGCGACGATGCCTTTGCCAAGCTCAATACCTGGCACCGCTGGCAAGAACTGGTACAGGTTGCCCATTTGGCCGTCATGCAACGTCCTAATCAAGATGTCTGCTGGGCCGCAGAAGTCGAACAGCTCGCGCAACAACGACGGGTCACCGATAGTCATGCACTCAAGCAGCAACAGGCCGGCTGTATTCTATGCCTCGACACCCCCGCTATTGACGTATCTGCCACCGCTCTAAGGTCGAAGATCAGTCACCAACAACCTTGGGAACACCTGGTTCCGCCCGCAGTGGCTCACTACATCAAACAACATCAGCTGTATCCATAAGCTTAAGGTGACGTTTCTCAATCAGTCGTGGTAAACTAGCTGCCGTTAAAAACGTCTGTTTAGGAGAGTTTCACTTTTGCAAGCTGAACAATTACGCGACTTTGTCGTTGATAAATTAGAAGACCTCAAAGGCCGTGACATCAAGGTACTTGATGTCAATGGGCAAACTGACATTGCTGACTTTATGGTCGTTTGTTCAGGAAGTTCGAAAACCCACGTAAAAAGCCTCGCCAACCATGTTGCGGCAGAAAGCAAACATAATGGCGTACCGCCGATTGGCGTTGAAGGTGCGGAAAGCTCCGAGTGGGTTTTGGTTGATTTGGGTGACGTTGTGGTTCATGTCATGCAAGAATCCATTCGTGACTTCTACGAACTCGAAAAACTCTGGGCGCCACGGTAATGCGAATCCAGCTGATTGCAGTTGGCCAGAAAATGCCAAGTTGGGTCAGCACCGGGTTTGAAACCTACGCTAAGCGACTCCCCACTGACTGTCAGTTGCAGTTAATCGAAATTGCAGCCGGTAAACGCGGTAAAAATGCTGACGTTGCACGCCTTACCAAGCAAGAGGGCGACGCGATGCTGGCAGCTATCGGCAAAGGCAATCGGGTTGTAACCCTCGAAGTAGAAGGCCGTAAGTGGGATACCCCGAAACTTGCCAGTCGCCTCAACGATTGGCAAATGGACGGGCGCGATGTCAGTCTACTTATTGGTGGCCCTGAAGGGCTAGCAGCCGCTTGTACCGCCGTCGCCGATGAACGTTGGAGTCTGTCGCCCTTAACCTTGCCTCACCCCATGGTGCGGGTTATTGTAGCTGAAGCGCTTTATCGAGCTTGGAGCATCAACGCTAACCACCCTTACCACCGTGACTAAACATGAGAAGACGCC
Source organism: Pseudidiomarina piscicola (assembly GCF_902806985.1). Classification (GTDB taxonomy): domain Bacteria; phylum Pseudomonadota; class Gammaproteobacteria; order Enterobacterales; family Alteromonadaceae; genus Pseudidiomarina; species Pseudidiomarina piscicola. The sequence goes on along the minus strand of NZ_CADCXY010000001.1, from coordinate 186,415 downwards.
GTACCACAATTCGTGATCATCACGCCGAGTCAGCCCTGTTTGGCCGGCGAGTTGTCGTAGCTTTGGTCATTGTTGTCGCGGTGTTTGGTGTGCTCATTAGCAACATGTACCAGTTGCAGGTCACGCAATTTCAAAGCTTCCAAACACGTTCAAACGATAACCGCATTAAAGTGGTTCCGTTGGCCCCCAACCGCGGTATTATTTACGATCGTGAAGGCCGTATTCTGGCCGAAAACCGTCCAGTGCTGAGTCTCGAAGTGGTTCCGGAGCGGGTTAAAGACTTACCTGCAACGATCGCTAAGCTAACTGACTTACTTGCCATTGAAGCAGAAGCCATTGAGCGCTTTGAACGCAACCGCCAACGCGAACGACGTTTTGAACATGTTATTTTGCTCGATCAACTCAATCAGCAGCAAGCCGCTTTATTTGCCGCGCGCCAGCATGAGTTCCCAGGCGTCAGTATCGAAGCCCGCTTGGTACGTCATTACCCTTACGGCGAAAGCTTAACCCACGCCTTAGGCTACGTTGCAAAAATTAATCAACGCGATGCCCAACGGCTAAAAGAACAAGGTGTCGATGCCAATTACGCGGCCACTCGCACCATCGGCAAGTTAGGCATTGAAGGCTTCTACGAAGAACAATTGCATGGCACCGTTGGCTACCAGCAAGTCGAGGTCGATATTCATGGACGCTCACTGCGAACACTGGCAATTGAGCCACCGATACCGGGACAAGATTTAGTTCTGGAAATCGATATTGAACTGCAGCGCCAAGCGCAACAAGTACTTGGTGAGAACCGCGGCTCGATTATTGTGATGGACCCACGCAACGGCGCAGTGCTGGCTATGGTCAGTCAGCCTAGCTACGATCCTAACTGGTTTGCCCAAGGCATTTCTGTGGCTCAGTATCGTAGTCTTTTAGACTCACGACATTCCCCACTACTTAATCGCGCCACCCAAGGCGGCTACCCTCCAGCTTCCACCATCAAACCACAACTTGCGGTCGTAGGCCTTGAAGAAGGTATCATTACCCCTGACACTCAGGTGTGGGACCCCGGTTGGTTTCAAATCAAAGGCGTCGACCATCGCTACCGTGATTGGCTGTCATGGGGGCATGGTTGGGTCAACGTCAATACCGCCATCGTCGAGAGCTGCGATACCTTCTATTATGATCTGGCGCTGAAGCTGGGGATCGATACTATCTCAGAGCATATGACTCAATTTGGGTTTGGCTCACTTACAGGTATCGATATCGGTGAAGAGTCCGCAGCGGTAATGCCGAGCCGCGGTTGGAAACGCGCCCGCTTTAACCAGCCTTGGTATGCTGGCGAAACCGTTTCTATTGGCATCGGGCAAAGCTATTGGACCGTTACGCCGATGCAACTGGCGGTTGCCACTGCGGTGGTTGTGAACAAGGGCGAGCGCCCAGTGCCAAGGCTATTACGCACGATTAGAGACGCTGGCATCGAGTTACCGGCCGTGCATGAACAGCGAGCCCCCGTGCAACTTTCTAACCCTCAAAACTGGCAGATTGCGCTGACCGGTATGGAAGACGTGGTCGGCAGTATCAAGGGTACCGCGCACCGAGCCTTTAAAGGCGCCACCTATACCTCTGGTGGTAAAACCGGGACGGCTCAGGTACGTAGTATCGGCCAAGACGAAGAATACGATGCCGAAAAAATCGCTGAGCGCTTTCGCGATAACGCCATGTATGTTGGTTACGCCCCTGCCGACAGCCCAGAAATCGTGGTCGCTATCACCGCCGAAAACGTGGTCGGCGGCGGCAGTAGTGTCGCCGCCCCAATGGCACGCAAGTTGATGGACTATTACTTTAATGATGACGCCGAGGTCGCCGACAATGCACCCTGATCACCAACGCACTTCTTTGCTGCAACGCCTGCATATGGACGGCCCACTGTTGCTGGCTCTGATCGCCGTAGCGGTGGTCAGCCTGATCACAGTTTACTCGGCCAGTGGCGAAGACCTCGGTATGACCGAGCGCCAGGGAATTCGTATCGGTGCCGCTTTCTTCGCTATGTTTGTGATTGCCCAAATTCCTCTCGATTCGGTGCAGCGTTGGTCGCTGCCGCTGTTTTCCGTCGGCATTGTGCTGTTGCTGGCGGTGCTCTTGGTTGGCGAATCAAGCAAAGGCGCACAACGCTGGTTAAACCTCGGCTTTATTACGATTCAACCGTCGGAGTTGATGAAGCTGGCGGTGCCTATGGCTGTCGCTTGGTTTATCGCCGAACAGGGCTTACCACCAACCCTCAGGCGGCTGGCCGGAGCCTTTTTATTACTGCTGGTGCCAGTATTAATGATCGCCAAACAACCCGATCTTGGCACCTCTTTACTGATCGCAAGCTCAGGTATTTTTGTGTTGTTTTTGGCTGGCATGTCGTGGAAAATAATTGGCTTTTTCGCCATTGCGATAGGCTCCTTTGCGCCTATTTTATGGGTCTTTTTAATGCGCGATTACCAACGCCAGCGCGTACTTACGTTTCTCGATCCTGAACGCGATCCGCTGGGCGCAGGTTATCAAATCATCCAGTCGAAAATTGCCATTGGCTCAGGTGGCATGGAAGGCAAAGGCTGGCTGCAAGGCACGCAATCCCAGCTCGAATTCTTACCTGAACGACACACGGACTTTATCTTCTCAGTGTTTAGCGAAGAATTCGGTTTAGTCGGCGTTATCGGACTCTTTGCACTGTACGGCTTTATCATTTTTCGTGGCATGATCATTTCCATGCGAGCACAGCGTGTTTACCAAAAACTGCTCGCAGGCAGCCTTACCCTGACGTTCTTTATCTATGTGATGGTTAATGTGGGTATGGTTTCCGGTCTACTGCCCGTGGTCGGTGTACCGCTGCCATTAATTTCCTATGGCGGCACATCCATGGTGACATTATTAGCCGGTTTTGGTTTACTAATGGCGATAGCCACTAACCGTCGGTTGATTCACGCCTAACCCCCACTGACATCAGCACCGATGAACGAGGACGTAAAAATGCTTAAATTACTAACCACCACAGCGGCCCTACTCACATTGTTGGCTAGCCCCCAAGCCCACACTCAAGCGGCGCAACTTGATGCCGAGCAGCAGGCATTCGTTGATGAATTGGTAACTGAGCATGATTTTAACGCTGAGCGACTCACTGAGCTACTGGCAACCGCGGAACCGAACCAGGCCATACTTGATGCCATTCAACGGCCATGGGAAGCCAAGCCTTGGCACCAATATCACCCCATCTTTCTAACCGATAAGCGACTGCAGGCGGGCCTAAAATTCTGGCAACAGCACGCTGAAGCCCTTAATCAAGCCGAACATGAATTTGGTGTGCCGGCCGAAGTGATTGTCGCTATTATCGGCGTCGAAACTTTTTACGGGAGTTACTTAGGTAACTACCAGGTGCTTGATGCGCTGTATACACTTGGTTTTCACTATCCGCGCCGGAGTTCGTTTTTCCGCTCTGAGCTGAAAGAGTTTATGCTGCTGACGCGCGAAGAAGGGCTGCCAGTAGATGAAATTAAAGGTTCTTATGCGGGCGCCATGGGCTATGGCCAGTTTATTTCTTCGTCCTATCGTCATTACGCTATCGATTTTGACGGCGACGGCGTGCGCGATTTGCTCACCAATCCTGTTGACGCTATCGGCAGCGTTGCAAACTATTTTGTTCGCAACGGTTGGCATGCCAATGAAGCCGTTGCCATTGAACTACCCACTAATTCGGCCAATGCTACTTTAGCGAGCGACGGTTTGAAGCTCACTTCAACGGTGGCTGAATTAGTCAATGACGGGCTGGTGCTGCCGCAAAATAGCAACATTGCACCCGACCAAAAAGCCAAAGTGTTTCGCTTTGAACAACCCGACGATGCCGATTATTGGCTTGGTTTGCATAACTTTTACGTCATCACCCGTTACAATCGTAGCCCGCTTTATGCGATGGTGGTGCATCAGTTTAGCCAGCAACTCGCTGCCGCTCGTTAAAGGAATTATCGCTCATGCTACGCGTCCTTGCTATCGTTCTGACGTTACTGCTTTTTGCTTGTAGCTCTGCCCCTGAAAGTCGCTATAGCCAGACTCACGACAGTATTCCGGCGCGTTTACCAACAGCCGACGAACTGGTGGAACCAACGCCCCGTAGCGTCGCGCCAAGCCGGCAAGGGAACCGCACTTACTCGCTCTTCGGCAGAACCTACTCGATACTGCCAGACGCGCGTGGTTTCAGTGAGGAAGGAATGGCGTCTTGGTACGGCGAAAAATTTCACGGCCATTTGACCTCCAACGGTGAAACTTACGATATGTATGCCATGAGTGCGGCCCATAAAACACTTCCCCTGCCCACTTATGTCAGAGTTACTAACCTTGAAAACCAACGCTCGGTGGTTGTTCGTGTGAACGACCGCGGGCCTTTTCATGGCGATCGTATTATTGATTTGTCTTACGTCGCAGCTTATAAACTCGATATGTTAGACAGCGGTACCTCGCGGGTAAAAATTGAAGCCTTGCACCCTGAACCACAAAACCAACAGCTCGCGGTAACAACGCCAATGGAGCCCGATGCCAGCCCCCAGTACTATGTGCAAGTGTTTGCCGGTAGCGATCAACAACGGCTTCAACGCGAAGCTAAAAAGTTGGCCGAAACCTATCAGGTTACTGCAACTACTCGCGCTAAAAATGGTCTACACGCTGTAATGCTTGGGCCTTTTGCGTCAGCACAAACGGAAACCTTATTGCAACAGCTTCGTGCCGATGGGTATGTCGACGTGTTTCGTGTTCCTGTCAGTCTATAAGGCAAGCCTTTTATCGAAATTAGGCGCGCAACTATGCTAGTATTTGCGCGCAAACCTCTTAATGATGACAACGTAGAGAAAACCAACCATGCAATCTGTATTTAAACAGTTGATCAAGACTGTTGCACTCCTGGCTGGTGCAACTGCCCTCGCCGCTCAAGCGTCGATTATTCCGCCATCACCTAAAATTAATGCCAAGGGTTATATCCTCATGGATTACACCACTGGTTATGTTATTGCTGAAGGTAACGCTGACGACCAGCTAGCGCCGGCCAGCTTAACGAAAATGATGACCAGCTATATTATTGGGCGGGAAATTCAAGAAGGCCGCATTCACCCAAGCGATTTAGTCACGGTCAGTGAAAATGCATGGGCGAAAAACTTTCCCGAATCATCAAAGATGTTTATCGAAGTAGGCAAGCAAATTAGTGTCGAGGATCTTAACCGCGGCATCATCATTTCCTCAGGTAACGATGCGTGTGTTGCGATGGCTGAGCATATTGCCGGCAGCGAGTCGGCGTTTGCCGACTTGATGAACAACTATGCTTACGAACTTGGCATGAACAATTCACACTTTGCCAACAGCCATGGTTTGCCTGACCCTGACCAATATACGTCACCGCGAGATATGGCCCTGCTAGGCTCGGCGCTGATTCGCGATGTGCCTGAAGAATACGCCATTTATTCTGAAAAAGAGTTCACTTTTAACTCTATTAAGCAGTACAACCGCAATTCACTGTTGTGGGATGCCAGCATGAATGTGGATGGCATCAAAACCGGTCACACCCAAGAAGCAGGGTACAGCTTAGTCACCTCAGCAGTGGAAGGCGACACTCGCTTAGTTGCTGTAGTGATGGGCACAACCAGTGAGCAGGCGCGTAAAATCGAAAGTAAAAAATTACTTAACTACGGGTTCCGTTACTACGAAACGGTGCAAGCCTATAGTGCCGGCGATAGCTTCGTCGACCAACGAATTTGGGGCGCTGAGCAAGACACGGTTAAGCTTGGTCTGGCGAACGACGCAATACTCACTTTGCCACGCGGCCAACGCGAAAACCTAAAAGCAAGCATTGAACTTAACTCGGAACTTGAAGCGCCACTCGCCAAAGGCGTGCAGGTGGGCAGCGTTAGCATTCAGCTAGCTGACGAAACCATTGCGACTTACCCGCTGGTTACCTTGAGTGAAGCTGTTGAAGGTGGTCTGTTTAAGCAATTCACTGACTGGGTTGTGCGTAAGTTCAACGAAGAGTAACCACGACAATGAGCGATTTAGTCTATCTAAATGGCGAATGGCTTGCTCCTGAGAATGCGAAAGTCTCGGTCTTTGACCGAGGCTTTTTATTTGCAGATGGCATCTATGAAGTTATTCCTGTTTACCAAGGCCGGCCATTTCTTGCCGAGCATCACCTTGCCCGCTTACACAATTCACTCACCGCCATTGGTATAGTCGACCAAGGTGAGCACTTTTGGCGAGCCCTAATAAACGAGTTGATTGCTCGTAATAAACTTAGCGACGCCCTGCTCTACTTCCAAGTGACCCGTGGCGCGGAAGCAAAACGCTCACACTTACCTGAAGGCCAACCAAGCCCGACTATTTTTGCTAATCACTCGCCACTTTCGGTGCACTGGAACACGCCAGAGCCAGCAAAAGTCGTATTGTGTGACGATATTCGGTGGCTGCGATGCGACATCAAAAGCATTAGCTTGCTCGGTAACATTATGCTTAAACAATTTGCCCAGCAGCACAACGCCATTGAACCGATTTTGCAGCGTAACGGTTACATCACTGAAGGCGCTTCGAGTAATTACTTCGCGGTGAAAGACGGCGTTATTTATACCGCTCCCGCAAACCACTTGATTTTGCCAGGTATTACCCGCATGTGGGTTTTGCGATTAGCCCAACAGCTCGGTTTAACGGTACGCGAAGAACCTTTCCCTAGTGCTGACCTAGCGCAACTAGACGAACTCTTCTTAACCAGCTCGAGCCGCGAGGTACAGCCGATTGCTCAAATAGATGATATAATTATTGCTGATGGTCGCTGTGGGCCTATTACCAAGCAATTAGTCGAGGCTTTCCACCAAAGTAAGCGCGCGCATTTAGCGTAGGAGTAACAGATGCAAAAAACTCGTTTTGATGAGCTCGTTGAGTTCCCCTGTCAGTTTACTTTCAAAGTAATGGGGCTTGCTAAACCTGAGCTTCCTGATGCGGTAGTCGCCGTAGCGCAACAGCATGCGCCTGGTGATTATAGTCCGACCGTTAAACCGAGCAGCAAAGGTAATTACCATTCGGTATCCATTCAGATCACCGTTGAAAGCCAAAGCCACATCGAAACCCTTTATCAAGCCCTAGCAGACTTGGAAGACGTGCGCTATGTGCTCTGATGTGGTGATTCGACAGCTTGGTCGGCAACCATACGAACCGATCTGGCATGCCATGCAAACCTTCACAGACCGCCGCGATGCCAGCACCCGCGATGAGCTGTGGGTGTTAGAGCACGAGCCGGTATTCACCCAAGGCCAAGCAGGTAAAGAAGAGCATATTTTGGCACCTGGCGATATTCCTATCGTTAAGGTTGATCGAGGCGGGCAAGTGACCTATCACGGTCCGGGTCAACTCGTGGTGTATTTTCTGTTAGACTTGCGCCGCCTCAAAATTGGCGTGCGTCAATTGGTGAACCATATTGAAGACAGCATCGTAAAATTGATGGCCGACTATGGTGTTGAAGCCGCCGCTCGCCCTGATGCACCTGGTGTTTACGTTGACGATGCAAAATTATGCTCGCTGGGGCTAAGAATTCGTAAGGGCTGTTCGTTTCATGGACTAGCGCTAAATGTTAATATGGACTTGAGCCCATTTTTACGCATTAACCCATGTGGTTATGCAGGAATGCAGATGGTCCAAAGTAAAGAGTTAGGCGGTCCCGCCACAGTCGCGGAGGCAGCAACACGAATTGCGGCTATTTTCGCCGCACAGCTCGGGTACCAAAACATTCACGAACACACAGGATTAGACGACGATTATGTCCAAGCCAGTTAGAGTTGAACCCGGAGTAAAATTACGCGATGCCGATAAAATGGCACTGATTCCGGTGAAAGTTGTCCCAACTGAGCGGGATCAGATGCTGCGTAAGCCCGATTGGCTAAAAGTAAAACTACCAGCCTCGACCCAACGTATCGACGAAATCAAGCAAGCAATGCGTAAGCATGGCTTACACTCAGTATGTGAAGAGGCGTCATGCCCTAACTTACCTGAGTGTTTTAACCATGGCACCGCTACTTTCATGATCTTGGGTGCAATTTGTACCCGCCGTTGCCCGTTCTGCGACGTTGCCCATGGCCGTCCATTACCACCCGATCCAGAAGAAGCGGTAAAGTTAGGCGCAACCATTCGTGATATGAAAGTTAAATATGTTGTGGTGACCTCGGTCGACCGTGATGACCTTCGTGATGGCGGTGCGCAGCATTTTGCCGACTGTATTCGTGAGATCCGCGCTGAAAGTCCAGGTATTCAAGTTGAAGTGTTAGTGCCTGATTTCCGTGGTCGAATGGACGTCGCACTTGATATTTTAAGTGGTGAAGCACCTGATGTATTTAACCATAACCTCGAAACTGTGCCGCGTATGTACAAAGCAGCTCGCCCTGGAGCCAACTACCAGTGGTCTCTTGACCTGCTGCAGCGCTACAAAGAAGCTCGTCCGGACATTCGAACCAAGTCAGGTTTGATGGTAGGGCTAGGTGAGACCAACGAAGAGATCCTTGATGTTATGCGTGATCTTCGCGCTCACGACGTCGATATGCTGACCATCGGCCAGTACTTACAACCGAGCCGCCACCATCTTCCGGTGACGCGCTATGTAACACCAGATGAGTTTGAAGTGTTCCGCCAAGAAGGTGTCAAAATGGGCTTCACCCATATTGCCAGTGGTCCATTGGTGCGCTCTTCCTACCACGCCGACCTGCAGGCTGCAGGTGAAGAAGTTAAATAATTGGAGCTAGTGCAATGAGTACCCTGATTTGGTGTTTATTAATTGCCGGTTTACTGCCGATCGCCGCCAAGGCGCCGGTGGTTTACTTTCAAAACCGCGATAATGGCTACGATAATCGCCACCCACGTGCTCAACAGCAACGCTTAACCGGTGCCGGCGCACGTGCTGTCGCCGGTCACTATAATGCCTATGAAGCCTTTCCACTGTTTGCTGCTGCGGTGCTACTGGTTATCGCAACGGGACATGTAGGTGCGGTGAATCAAGGTTTGGCCATCGGCTTTGTAAGTCTGAGAATTGTCTTTCATGTCTTGTATCTTGCCAACTGGGACAAATTACGCAGTCTCGTTTGGTTTTTTGCACTGCTTTGCCCGGTCATCATGATCGCGCAGACCGCTATTTCTGTGGCCCTGTAAAATTTTCCAGTAAGTCAAAATAAATCGACGGCCAGACATTCACATCGTGATATTCCATGGCCGTCATTTCTGCCACCGGCTTCCAACTATAAACACCAGGCACGGCCGCACAGGTTGCACTGGCAAATAGACCAACATCGGTGGACGCTGTTGACCCTAATTGCCAAGCTCCAGACGCGTCTTGCCGCCCCAGCAACTGCCAATGATCCACCGCCGTACGCCAAGGTAAGCGTTGCCATAGCTGTTTAAGTTCGGTCGCCGAATAATTGTGTTTGTCGGTCACTACGACATTGAGTGACGGGTGCTCATAGCGCCCGCGACAGAAGTTTTGCGCTAACCCAAGCGACATTGAATACTCATCTGCAAAACCCAGCCAATGCCCCATTTCGTGAGCGAGCACATCCACCGAAGCATGCACTGGCAGCACCATTTGCCAGCTATCGGTGCTCGCAATTTGTGTTGCCGGTAGGTTCAAAAATACCAGCTGCCGCTGGGTTACTTCGCCAGGCAATAAGGCCAAATCACAGCGTTGGTGTTGTCGCTGACCTTGCGCCTGACAGCGCAACTCATCAGCGCTCGCGTACCAGCGATAGCTCAAACAACCAACATACTTTGCAAGTGGATGCTCGGCCCACTTTGCGAGCGTTGCCAAAGCCGGGCTTGCTTGGTCTTTTGGCAACCACACCTGCACCTGCGCATTGCCTTGGCATGGCTCACTTGCCGCGGGGCCACTGCTGTGATCAATCAGCCAGTTACTGTGGTTCGGCAGCTGTAACATGGTCTTGGCTGAAGCTAATGGCACGGTGCACGCAAGTACGACCGTCGCCAACAAAAAGAACTTATTCGGACCGTTGTGCATCGACGTGCTGTTGGCTCCGCTCAAGTTCTATGCTGGCATAACGATGTTCAAGGAACATATGTACATTGGTCGATAAGGCTAACCGAAAGTACACCGAAGAAGACTGCCATTGCCCTTGCAGTTGTTTATATTTGCCTAAGTAGAAATAGGCTTCACACATGCGCTCCGCTAAGGTTTCATCGGCGCTTAGGCCTTGTGTTACATACGACTGCAAAAATTCACTTTCAGTCATTACCCCTAAGTACAAATCAACCAAGCCCCAGGCCCAGATGTCGTTACCATGTTCGAGACGCGCTTTAGCGAGATTTTCCATGGCTCGTGTCGGTGCTTGTTCCATCTCCGCGAGGAAAACCCACATCGCTCGATAAGGGTCACTCGGCTGCGCTGCAAAATAGCTATTGAAATCATCAACGGCCAGATCAAAACGCTGGTCGTAATAACTCGCTATCCCTCTATTTAAATACGCATAGGGGTGATCAGGCTCAAGCTCGAGTACGGCATCAAAGGATTCGTAGGCATAGTTAAACTGACTTAACTGGGTGTAATGAATCCCCAAGTAATTGTAAGCATCGGCCAATCGCGGTTGGTAATCTAAGGCGCGATTAAAGTCGATACGCGCTAATGTGACCAGCCCCAGAGCATCGTATAAACTGCCACGACGATAGAGCAACTGCCCCATTGTTTCAGCCTCAAGCTGATCGCTTTCTTTACTAATAACCTCAGTTAGCTTGGCCACTTCTAATTCGAAACGACCATCTGTGGTTTGTGGCTTCACTAGTACTAAGTGACCTAAGCTAGTGTTATCCGCAGGCGGGGTAAGCGTGCAGCCAGAGATACTGAGACACCCTAGCAGTACCATCCAGCCGAGACGATTAAAACTCATGACTACTCCTGTATACCAAGTCTGGCCTCCATCATAGCGCACCTTGAAAGAAAAAAGAAAAGCGAGCTTAGGATCTGCAATGGTCGTCCATTCGCCCATAAAAAACGGGAAGCTCAATGCTTCCCGTTCAAATCAAACAATGCTTTCAAACTAGGCATGGTTTAGGCCGAGCTCTGACGATTATTCAGCGTCGTCTTGGCCTTTATCAGTGTTGCTGTCGGCATTGTCTTCAGCGGCCGGTTGCGCTGCTTCTGCAGGCTTCTCGGCGGCTTCTTTCATGCTTAAGCGAACACGGCCTTGGCGGTCAATTTCTAATACTTTAACCGGTACCGTATCACCCACTTTCAGGTATTCATTGACGTCGTTCACGCGCTCTTCAGCGATTTGTGAAATATGAACTAAGCCGTCTTTACCTGGCAGAATAGTCACGAAGGCGCCGAAATCGACGATACGTGCCACTTTACCCTGATAGATACGACCTACTTCCACGTCTTCGGTCAATTCTTTGATACGGTCGATAGCAGCTTGGGCTGACTCTTGGTCAGTTGCTGCGATACGCACGGTACCGTCATCATTGATTTCGATGTTGGTGTTCGTGGTTTCGGTTAGTTCACGAATCACCGCACCACCTTTACCGATAACGTCACGGATCTTGTCCGGGTTGATCTTCATGGTGTGATAACGCGGAGCGTAGTCAGAAAGCTCTTGGCGCGCACCAGAAATTGCATCGTCCATCACCGTCAAGATATGCAAACGAGCGGCTTTCGCTTGCTCAAGTGCTTTTTCCATAATTTCACGGGTAATGCCGTCGATTTTGATATCCATTTGCAGGGCAGTCACACCTTCAGTACTACCCGCAACTTTAAAGTCCATGTCGCCAAGGTGATCTTCATCACCAAGGATGTCAGACAACACGACAAATTTGTCGCCTTCTTTGACTAAGCCCATGGCGATACCAGCAACAGATGCCTTGATAGGTACACCGGCATCCATTAAGGCTAACGACGTACCGCACACTGATGCCATTGAGCTTGAACCGTTCGATTCAGTCACTTCAGACACCACGCGAATGGTGTATGGGAATTCTTCTTGGCTTGGCATTACAGCTTGTACGCCACGCTTAGCTAAACGGCCATGACCAATTTCACGACGCTTAGGCGAGCCAACGAAACCAGTTTCACCTACACAGTAGGGAGGGAAGTTATAATGCAACATGAAGCGGTTATTGCTTGACCCAATCAGGTCATCAATCATCTGTGCGTCACGCTCTGTACCTAGTGTCGCCGCAACTAATGCTTGGGTTTCACCACGAGTGAATACCGCTGAGCCGTGCACGCGTGGCAACATGCCCGTTGCAATATCAAGACCACGAACCATATCTGGGTCGCGACCGTCGATACGCTTCTCACCAGCGATAATACGCTGACGAACAATATCACTTTCCAAACCGTGGAACAGATCACCAATGGCTTTCGCATCAAGTGACTCGTCTTCTGCGGTTAGCTTCTCGACAACTTCATCGCGAAGTTTGTTGATTTGCTCATAGCGCTCGGTTTTTTCAGTAATACGGTACGCTGCACCGATGCCTTCTTCGGCAAGGGCTTTAATTTTACCAAGCAACTCTTCGTTGGTTGCTGGCGCTTCCCATTCCCACTTTGGCTTACCTGCTTCAGCGGCGAATGCGTTGATATTTTCAATCACGGTTTGCATTTGCTCGTGACCGTAAACGACCGCACCTAACATCGCATCTTCAGACAATAACTGAGCTTCAGACTCAACCATCAGTACTGCGTTGTCGGTACCAGCTACTACTAAATCGAGTTTAGACTCAGCGAGTTCGTCTAACGTTGGGTTTAACACGTATTCGTCGTTCAATACGCCAACGCGGGCTGCACCAATTGGGCCTGCGAAAGGCACACCAGCGATACAAAGCGCCGCCGAGGCACCGATAAGTGCAACAATATCAGGGCTAACTTGTGGGTTAACTGACACAACAGTCGCAATAATTTGAACTTCGTTTTTGAAACCTTCTGGAAACAAAGGACGAATCGGACGGTCGATCAAACGCGACGTTAAGGTTTCGCCTTCTGATGGACGACCTTCACGTTTGAAAAAGCCGCCTGGAATTTTACCAGCAGCATAAGTACGTTCTTGATAATTCACTGTTAATGGAAAGAAGTCTTGACCTTCTTTAGCATCTTTTTTGGCCACAACAGAAACTAATACTGTTGTGTCGTCCATGCTTGCAAGGACCGCACCGGTCGCTTGACGCGCGATTGCGCCGGTTTCTAATGTGACGGTATGACGACCGTATTGAAATTGTTTTGTAATCGGATTCACGTTTTTTTCCTTTACCTTTTCTTCTTAAATGATGTACTTCGAACGCCATTGTTCGATAGGAGCTGTTCGATGTTAGCTCTTCGCTCTTTACTGTTTTCAAACAGCGAACAGCTAACAGCAAACAGCGCTCGTATCTTTAACCAATAGCCTTTTCGCCTTTCTATAAGTAAAAAGGGGCCTAACGGCCCCTTTTCATGAACATTGCTTAGCGGCGTAAGCCGAGTCGCTCAATCAGAGATGCATAACGCTGATTGTTTTTACGCTTGAGGTAGTCCAACAATTTACGACGTTGGCTAACCATACGCAACAGACCACGACGTGAGTGGTGATCTTTTTTATGTTCTTTAAAGTGGCCTTGCAGTTCGTTAATGTTCGCAGTCAATAATGCTACTTGAACTTCTGGAGAACCAGTGTCGTTTTCGCCTTGACCAAAATCCTTAACGATTTCAGCTTTTTTTGCCGCAGTTAGTGACATATCTTACTCCTAGTTGAGATAAAAAATCGGTGCCAATCACTAATTCAGCACCGACGGAATAGCATCGCATTATACGGATTCAACTAAGCATTAGCAATGCTTAGCACCCGCTTTGGTATAATTTTATCGTCGCGCCAACAGCCTAGCCCCAACAAGGCATCATCGCCCTCACGCTTGACCCGTAACACATCATGATCGATATCGGTTTGCGCTGGCACTGGCGACGCCGGGTTACCGGCCAAAAATCGAACTGCATCGGCTTGTTGAATGACAATTTCAGGCATCTGCTGAATCACTGAGTCACAAGGTGCTAATAGTGCATCAAGGGGCTCGTAGTCATTGTTGTCCGGATCGCATTGCGCAGCCGCAGCGGCGAGCTCTTCAAAACTATGCATGGGCGCCTCAACACCCTCGATCCAGGTACGTCGCAAGGCACTAACGTGCGCGCCACAGCCTAAAAATTGCCCCATGTCGTCGATCAAAGTACGAATATAAGTGCCCTTACTACAGGTCACTTCAAGGCTAAGTTGGTCGCCTGAGAAGCTCATTAAGCGTATCGAACGAATACTAATCTCGCGCGACTTGCGTGGCACCTCAATACCTTGCCGGGCGTAGTAATAAAGCGGCCGGCCTTCATATTTTAAGGCGGAAAACATTGACGGCGATTGCTCTTGGGTACCAACAAAATGGCGCACAGCTTGATCGATGTCGCTTTGCGAGACGGCGACAGCCTGACGGGCAACAATCTCCCCTTCAGCGTCGCTGGTGGTGGTGCGCACGCCAAGCGTAGCAGTCACCTGGTAGGTCTTGTCGGCTTCCAAGGCAAAGTGCGAAAGTTTTGTGGCTTCGCCAAAGCAAAGGGGTAATACTCCGGTAGCCAGCGGGTCAAGGGCGCCGGTATGACCTCCCTTGCGGGCATTAAAAAAACGCCGCACCTTTTGTAGTGCAGCGTTTGAGGTCAATTCCAGAGGCTTATCTAAGACAATCACACCGCTAATTGTGCGGCCCGATTTACGTCGTCCCATTAATCGTCTCCGTGTTCATCCTTTGGCTTCTGACGTTGCTCATCGCGACGCACTGCCTCATCAACCAACTTCGACATGCGAATACCTTCGTTAAGTGAAGGATCGTGCACAAAACGTAGTTCCGGCACAATACGCGCACGTACCCGCTTACCCAACATCGAACGGACGAAACCGGAAGCTGCATTCAAGACTTTGAGGCCTTGTTTGACTTGTTCGTCGTCGTCCTGCATGAAGGTGATGAACACTTTGGCATAGGCAAGGTCACGCGACACTTCTACCGCCGAAACCGTCACCATGGCGACCCGCGGATCTTTAATCTCGCGTTGCAGTATCAACGCGATTTCACGTTGATACTGCTGCCCTACTCGTTCCGTGCGACTGTAATCTTTCGCCATATAACTTAGAGGCTCCGCTCGATTTCGATGGTCTCAAAGACTTCGATTTGATCGCCAACTTTGACATCGTTGTAGTTCTTCACACCGATACCACATTCCATACCGTTGCGAACTTCTGCGATGTCGTCTTTGAAACGACGCAGTGATTCCAACTCGCCTTCGTAGATAACCACGTTATCGCGCAGTACACGAATCGGTGCTGAACGCTTAACGATACCTTCGGTAACCATACAACCAGCGATGGCGCCAATTTTCGGTGATTTAAAGACATCACGAACTTCAGCAAGACCAATAATCTGTTGCTTAAATTCTGGTGCTAACATGCCACCCATTGCCAACTTGATTTCGTCAATCAAGTCGTAAATGACACTGTAGTACCTTAGGTCCACAGACTCTTGCTCAATAACTTTCTTGGCCGACGCATCAGCACGAACGTTAAAGCCGACAATAATGGCGTTTGAAGCACCCGCAAGTGATGCGTCGGTTTCGGTGATTCCACCTACGCCACTACCGATGATGTTCACTTTAACTTCATCCGTTGACAGCTTCTGTACCGATTCGGCGATAGCTTCCAGCGAGCCTTGAACGTCTGATTTCAAGACGATATTCAATTCGCTCACGTCACCTTCTTGCATGTTGGCAAACATGTTTTCCAGTTTCGCTTTCTGCTGCTTGGCGAGTTTCACTTCACGGTACTTGCCTTGACGGTAGTTCGCGACTTCACGCGCTTTACGCTCGTCTTTAACAACGGTCGCTTCATCACCGGCTTGCGGAACCCCTGATAGACCCAGAATTTCCACTGGAATCGATGGTCCTGCTTGCTTCACATCGCGCCCAAGTTCGTCGCGCATCGCACGAATACGGCCGTATTCCAAACCACATAAGACGATGTCACCTTGATTCAAGGTACCTTCTTGAACCAGAATCGAGGCCACTGGACCACGACCTTTATCAAGTCGAGATTCGATCACAATACCGTGCGCCATGCCATCTGTAATGGCTTGCAAGTCAAGTACTTCAGACTGCAACAAGATAGCTTCAAGTAACGCATCTACGCCGTCGCCAGAGTGTGCCGACACTGGCACAAACTGTACATCGCCACCCCAGTCTTCAGGAATAACGTCACGTTGGGCAAGTTCGTTCTTCACACGATCTGGATCTGCTTCTGGCTTATCCATTTTGTTAATTGCGACCACTAATGGCACTTCAGCTGCTTTGGCATGCTGAATGGCTTCAATGGTTTGTGGCATCACGCCGTCATCGGCAGCAACCACCAAAATAACGATATCCGTTGCACCTGCGCCGCGCGCTCGCATTGAGGTAAACGCTGCGTGTCCTGGGGTATCGAGGAAGGTGATCATGCCATGATCCGTTTCCACGTGATACGCACCTATGTGCTGGGTAATACCGCCGGCCTCGCCTGATGCGACCTTGGCCTTACGGATATAGTCCAGCAATGAAGTTTTACCGTGGTCGACGTGACCCATAACGGTCACAACCGGCGCACGTGGTGCTTTTTGCGTGGTTTCATCGTCATTACGATCAGCAAGAACTTCTTGCTCCAAGGCATTATCACTGACAACAACAACCTTATGCCCCATTTCTTCCACTACTAACGTAGCAGTTTCTTGGTCAAGCACTTGGTTAATGGTTACCATTTCGCCCATTTTCATCATCGCTTTGATAACTTCACTCGCTTTGATGGCCATGCGGCTCGCCAGCTCACCCACCGTAATGGTTTCGCCAATTTTTACTTCGCGTTCGACCGGTGCAGCAGGTTTATTAAACGCATGCTGTAAGCTTGAGCGCTTCGACCCTTTACGACGTTTCTCACGACGTGGGGTATCATCACGATCATCATCACCGCGACGACGTTTTTGTTTTTTACGATTCCGACGCTCTTCGTCAACGTCTTGCTCGTCTTCAGCTTCTTGCGCGTACTGCGAGGTGGTAAAGTGAACATCTTCCTGTTCCGCTTTTTTCCGCTTCGCTTCCTCTTCTTGCCAACGCGCCGAGTTTTCTTCCGCTAGTTTACGAGCTTCTTCGGCTTGCGCTTTCGCTTCTGCTTCGGCTTTCTTACGAGCTTCTTCTTCCTGTGCTTTACGCAAACGTTCAGCTTCAGCTTTCGCTTCGTCTGCTTTTTTGCGCTCTTCAGGGGTCATTGCCGCACGCTTCTCTGCGTCAGCCTTGGCTTTAGCTTTCTCTTTTTCTTTGCGAGCCGCTTCTTGCTTCGCTTTTTCTTCAGCCGCTTTCTGTTCAGCTTTGGCTTTCGCTTCCGCGGCTGCCTGCGCTTCTTCTTTGCGCTTCGTTTCTGCCGCAATGCGTTCTTGCTCAGCCTTCTCTTGTTCGGCTTTCTCTTGCTCAGCTTTCTGCTGGTCTTCCATTGCAGAGCGCTTCACGTAGGTACGCTTCTTGCGCACTTCCACTTGCACTGACTTGCTCTTGCCAGGGCCACCGCCAATGCTAAGCGTGCTTTTTTCTTTGCGTTTAAGCGTCATTTTACTTGGCTCTTGCGGGCCTTTGCCGCCATGGGCCTTATTCAAATGCGCTAATAACACTTGCTTTTCGTCTTCTGTAACGGAGTCGCCCGGCTGCTTCTTCATGCCCGCCTCGGCGAATTGCGTCACCAAACGATCAACTGTCGTACCTACATCTTTAGCTAGTTTATCCAGCGTTACTTCATCCATAGTCTGTCGTACCCCCGTTGATCTTATTCTTCGTCACCGAACCAGCAAATATTACGCGCTTGCATAATTAGCTCACCAGCCCGTTGTTCGGTTAACTCTTCAATTTCTGCGAGATCGTCAATGCCCTGCTCAGCCAAGTCTTCAAGAGTAACAACTCCCTTACTAGCTAATACATAAGCCAAATGACGGTCCAAACCTTCCAAGTTAAGTAAGGTTTCATCCGGTTCGACGCTCTCGAGCGATTCTTCATCCGCCAACGCCTTGGTGGTTAAAACACCACGCGCGCGGTTACGTAGCTCATCGACGATATCTTCGTCCATACCTTCGATGGTTAACAATTCGTCCATTGGCACATACGCGATTTCTTCAAGTGAAGAGAATCCTTCGTCGACCAATACTGCTGCGAAATCTTCATCAATAGCTAAGTGCTTGGTGAATAAATCGAGCAGACGTTGTGCTTCAGCTTCATTCTTCTCAGTAAATTCATCTACTGACATCACGTTCAGCTGCCAGCCGGTGAGCTGACTTGCCAAACGTACGTTTTGGCCAGCTTTACCTATGGCTTGGGCTAGGTTGCCTTCTTCCACAGCGATATCCATAGTGTGGGCGTCTTCATCAACCACAATAGATGCCACTTCAGCAGGCGCCATTGCGTTAATCACAAACTGTGCTGGGTTGTCATCCCACAACACAATGTCGACACGCTCGCCACCGAGTTCACCTGAAACTGCTTGCACGCGTGCGCCGCGCATACCTACGCAAGCACCCACCGGGTCAATGCGGCGGTCGTTGCTTTTCACAGCAATTTTCGCCCGTGAACCTGGGTCCCGCGCAGCACCACGAATTTCAATCATCTCTTCGCCAATTTCTGGCACTTCGATGCGGAATAATTCGATCAAGAAATCAGGGTTGGTACGACTCACGAAGAGTTGTGCACCACGCGCTTCTGGACGCACTTCGTAAAGCAAACCTCGCACCCGGTCACCGGTACGTACCGATTCACGCGGTAACATTTCTTCACGATAGATCATCGCTTCAGCGTTGTTACCTAAATCAAGTAGTACATGTTCACGGTTAGCTCGCTTAACGGTACCTGTTACCATTTCACCGACCTGATCCTGATACTCGTCAACCACTTTCGCCCGTTCAGCTTCACGTACTTTCTGCACGATGACCTGTTTTGCCGTTTGGGTTGTGATCCGGTCAAACTCAATCGAGTCAATTTGTTCTTCAACGTAGTCGTCGGCTTGCACAGATTCATCTTCATACTGTGCTGCTGCTAAGCTGATTTCGCGATACGGATTTTCTAGTGGTTGTTCAGTATCGTCTACTACCAGCCAGCGACGGAAGGTATCAAAATCGCCGGTGGTGCGATCGATACTTACGCGTACCTCGATATCGCCGTCATATTTCTTTTTCGTTGCATGCGCTAACGCAGACTCGAGAGCCTCAAAGATTTTGTCTTTCGAAACGTCTTTTTCGTTCGAAACAGCTTCTGCAACTAATAAAATTTCTTTTGCCATTATCTTGCCTCGCCTGCGCAATCCTTAGTTTAACTGAGGAACTAAATGAGCTTTTTTCACTGTCGAGTAGTTCACCTTCATTGATTCACCCTCGACCTCGAATTCGACGGCATCGCCATCAACTGCCTTAATGACAGCCTTAAATTTGCGTCTATTTTGCTGCGCCATCGTCAGCTCTACTACTGCGGTTTCACCTAAATAGTCGTTCATTTGCGCCGCACTGAAGAACGGACGTTCCATTCCCGGCGAAGACACTTCTAAGTAGTACTCGCTATTAATCGGGTCTTCGACGTCCAACAACGCGCTTACTTGATGGCTTACATCTGCGCAGTCGTCAACACCAATACCATTGTCATGGTCAATATACACGCGCAAGGTCGAATGTTTACCTGCGCGGACAAATTCAACGCCCCATAATTCAAAGCCTAGCGCCGCAACCGCTGGCTCTATCATGGTGACTAAGCGTTCTTCAATACGTGCCAAATTCCTGAACTCCTGAAACAAAAAAAGGGCGTAAACGCCCAGTGTTATGACTGCTAATTCGCTCGACATCTAATGTCGTACGGCATTGCAGCAGAGGTCACATAGTAAAAAGCCCCGAACTGCTGCGGGGCTTTTAAAACACTGGACCCTTTGTTAAATGGTTGCGGGGGCAGGATTTGAACCTACGACCTTCGGGTTATGAGCCCGACGAGCTACCAGACTGCTCCACCCCGCGTCCGAAAACGTGTCCATATTATAAAGATTCCCGAAGGAAACGCAACCGCTAACAGGTTGCAAATTTGGTGCGGATGGCGGGACTTGAACCCGCACGCCCTAAAGCACTACCCCCTCAAGATAGCGTGTCTACCAATTCCACCACATCCGCATAAATCTTAACTTAGTTAGACTCTGGTACGTCGCTACCAGAACCTGAGGTCGGAATTTCTTCGCTAACAGGTGCTGGCGTTTCGATAGTATCGAATTCGCTCTCTACGTCACCGGTTCCTGACGACAAATTACCTAGTACTAAGCTCAAAATAAAGAATACAATCGCGATAACCGCTGTTGTACGGGTCAAGAAGTTACCCGAACCGCCTGATCCAAACACTGTGTTCGATGAGCCAGCACCAAAAGATGCGCCCATGTCGGCCCCTTTACCTTGCTGGATCATAATAAATCCGACCAAGACAATGGCTACAATAAGATAGGCAATCAATAAAAATTCGTACATAGTTAACTTCTCCGGGCTTGCGCTGCGCGGCAAATTGCAAGGAACGCCTCTGGTTCTAAACTTGCGCCGCCAATCAAGCCGCCATCAATGTCTGATTCTGCGAATAACGCTGGAGCGTTATCTGCTTTGACACTGCCACCATACAGCAATGGCACTGTTTCTGCTGCAGCATCATACTGTTGCTGCAACCAATTCCGTATAAATGCGTGTACGTCTTGTGCTTGTTCTGGGCTCGCCGTTTTACCGGTACCAATGGCCCAAACAGGCTCGTAAGCAACCACTACATGTGCCAGTTGCCCCGCACTGACATTAGCTAACGCTGTAGCTAACTGTCGTTCAATAACTTTAACTGTGTCACCACTGTCGCGCTCATGTTCTTGCTCGCCAACACAGAGGACCACTTTTAATTTCTGCCCCGCGAAGGCTAAAATCGAATCGACTTTCGCCTGCACGCGTTGGTCTGAGTCACCGTAGGCTTGGCGACGCTCAGAATGCCCCACCAGCACATATTCCGCGCCAGCTTCGCTCACCAATGGCAAACTGTGTTCGCCAGTGTGCGCGCCTGCGCTATTCTCGTTGGTGTCTTGGGCACCTAAGTGCACATCATCGTAGAACACTTCTTGTTGCCAGGCCGGCAACAATACTGCAGGGGGACAAACCACCACAGTGACATCATTTAACAACCCTGTGTCAGCACGCAGCGCTTGCGCCAGCTGGCTGGTAAGTTGGCGACTGCCATTCATTTTCCAGTTCGCTATAACTAACGGTTGCCGTTGCATAAATGCCTCTACTAAGTGCGTTCTAAATGCGACCTTAAGAGCGGCGAGATATTACATAACCTGCCGCCAACTTACAAGTACTGAATACCACAAAAGCGCGAGACTGCTTATTAATTCGCCGCCGCTTCAACTTCGCTAGCGATTTGCTGCGCTAAGGTTTTAACTAAACTCGGTTCACGACCTTCAACCATCACGCGAATCAAGGGTTCGGTGCCCGATTTACGCAGTAGCACCCGCCCTTCGTTACCCAGCTTCTGTTCAACATCCGCCACCGCCGATTGTACGGCTGCATCTGCGAGTGGGTCTGAGCCCGCCTTGAAACGTACGTTAATCAGTGCTTGAGGGTATTTTTCAAAGCCGCGCAACAATTCACTAAGGCTGCATTGCTCGCGCTGCATGGCTGT
This sequence comes from Pseudidiomarina piscicola, assembly GCF_902806985.1. Classification (GTDB taxonomy): domain Bacteria; phylum Pseudomonadota; class Gammaproteobacteria; order Enterobacterales; family Alteromonadaceae; genus Pseudidiomarina; species Pseudidiomarina piscicola. Next base: position 164,643 of record NZ_CADCXY010000001.1, on the reverse strand, counting down.
CAGCACTTGCAAGCCGGCAATAATGCCGTCACCTGTGCTATGAAATTGACGGTTGATCAGGTGGCCTGAGTTTTCGCCACCAATTTTCCAGTCGCGTTTCACCAGCTCTTCCATCACATAGCGGTCACCCACTTTGGCCCGCACAAAAGGAATATTGCGCTCAGAGAAAAACTTTTCTAAGGCGAAGTTAGACATCAATGTGCCGACAATACCACCTTGTAACAAGCCATCTTGCTGGGCTGCCCGCGCCAGAATGTAGATCACATCGTCGCCATCAACGACTCTGCCGTCTGGGGTTACCATCATTAAGCGGTCACCATCACCATCAAGGGCAAAACCCAGGTCCGCTTTGTGCTCGCGCACGCTTGCTTGTAACGCTGCTAAGTCTGTTGCGCCACAATCTGCATTGATATTAATACCATTAGGGGCAGTACCAATCTCATGCACTGTCGCACCTAACTCACGGAGCACATCGGGCGCGATGTGGTAGGTTGCGCCATGGGCGCAATCAACAACAATGGTCAAACCCGTTAACGATAGTTCCGACGGGAAGGCACTCTTACAAAATTCAATGTAGCGTCCGGGCGCGTCGTCGATGCGGCTCGCTCGCCCCATTTGCTCCGACGGCACACACACCAAAGGCTCATCGAGCAAACGCTCAATTTCCGCTTCCACACTATCAGGCAGCTTGCTCCCCGAGTCGGAGAAGAACTTGATACCATTATCGTAATACGGGTTATGCGAGGCACTAATCACAATGCCCGCTGCGGCGCGAAAGTTACGCGTTAGATAGGCCACTGCTGGCGTTGGCATAGGGCCGAGGAATTCGACGCTGACACCGGCCGACAGTAAGCCAGCTTCCAAGGCAGACTCTAACATGTAACCCGACAGGCGGGTGTCTTTACCAACCAACACGCGCTGGTTACCAGAGCGCGATAAAACGGTACCTGCAGCCCAACCTAATTTAATTGCGAAGTCCGGTGTAATTGGAAAGTCGCCTACCCGACCACGGACACCATCGGTGCCAAAATACTTACGTTGACTCAACTGAATTCTCCAGCCAAGGTTGCTGCAACGACTTTCATTGCATCAACCGTTTCCCTGACATCATGTACGCGAATAATTCGCGCCCCTTTCATCGCGGCAATGGTCGCCGCGGCAATACTCGCTGGTAACCGTTCACTCACCTCGCGGTCAGTCACATGACCAAGCATCGATTTACGTGAGAGCCCGATCAACAGCGGTTGTTGTAATTCATGTAGTGCTTGCATACGTTGCAGCAGCTGGTAATTATGCCTGACGCTTTTGCCAAATCCAAAGCCTGGATCGAGAAAAATCCGCTCACGCGAAATGCCCGCGTCTTCACAGGCACGAATGCGCTCCTGCAAAAAACCTTTCACTTCAGTCACTACGTCGTCGTAGCGCGGTTGTTGCTGCATGGTTCTTGGCTCACCTTGCATGTGCATCAAACACACATCGGCATCGTGCTGCGCCAACAGCGCTAAGGCGCCATCGTCTTGCAAGGCACGGATATCGTTAATGAAGCCAACACCATGGGCCAGCGCCTCGGCCATCACCGCAGTTTTACAGGTGTCTACTGACAGCTTTACATCGAATTCCTGCGCCAGTTTGGTGACCACGGGTATCACCCGTTCCAGCTCCTCGTCGACGCCTACTGATGGCGCACCTGGTCGCGTTGATTCGCCACCAACATCAAGGTAAACCGCACCATCGGCTATCATCTGTTCGGCTTGGCGCAGGGCGCTGTCAATACGATTGAACCGACCACCATCGGAAAAAGAGTCCGGAGTCACATTGAGAATGCCCATCACTTGGGGTTGAGCTACGTCTTCCATCATTTTAATTTTAGCTCCTCAAAAAAAAGCCCCGTTTCCGGGGCTCTTAGCTGTTAACTTGCTGGGGCGTCACCAGGCTTTCCAGTTAGCGGCTCGTCATCCGCACTGGTAGCTGCGCCTCCTCCAGTATCATCGTTACGGTCTTTCTTTTGCCAATCTCTTGGCTCACGCACCGTGCGACGATTCATCAAGTCATCTATTTGAGCGGCATCGATGGTTTCATATTTCATCAACGCGTCTTTCATGCTGTGCAAGATATCTTCGTTTTCTTCCAATATCCGCTGTGCACGATCGTAGTTACGGTCAATAAACAGCTTCACTTCTTGGTCGATGGCACGCGCAGTTTCATCTGACATGTGCTTGTGCTGTGTTACCGAGCGACCTAAAAAGACCTCGTTCTCGTCATCCGCGTAAAGCAAAGGTCCCATTTTCTCGGACAAGCCCCATTGCGTCACCATTTTCTTAGCAATTTGGGTGGCACGTTCGATATCGTTCGATGCGCCTGTCGTCACCTTTTCATCACCGTAAATAATAGCTTCGGCAATACGTCCACCAAACAAACTTGAGATCATACTTTCAAGGTGTTGTTTCGAATGGCTTACGCGGTCTTGCTCCGGCAAGTACATAGTGACACCAAGCGCTCGCCCACGCGGTATAATCGATACCTTGTAAACCGGATCATGCTCTGGCACTAAGCGGCCAACAATGGCATGACCTGCTTCGTGATAGGCAGTCTGTGCTTTTTCTTCATCCGTCATGACCATTGACCGGCGCTCAGCCCCCATCATGATCTTATCTTTTGCTTGGTCGAACTCTTCCATCGCAACCACGCGCTTATCAGAGCGGGCGGCAAACAGCGCAGCTTCGTTCACCAAGTTGGCTAAGTCAGCACCCGAGAAGCCTGGCGTACCACGAGCGATCAACGAGGCATCGACATCGTCCCCAAGTGGGACTTTACGCATATGCACTTTTAAAATTTGTTCACGACCACGCACATCTGGCAAGCCGACCATCACCTGACGGTCGAAACGACCAGGGCGCAACAATGCAGGGTCTAATACGTCTGGACGGTTGGTCGCGGCAATCACGATAATGCCTTCGTTGCCTTCAAAGCCATCCATTTCAACTAGCATTTGGTTCAATGTCTGTTCGCGTTCATCGTGTCCGCCGCCAAGGCCAGCACCACGTTGACGACCTACGGCATCAATTTCATCAATAAAGATGATGCACGGCGCAGATTTCTTTGCTTGCTCGAACATGTCACGTACACGTGAGGCACCCACACCGACAAACATCTCGACAAAGTCAGAGCCTGAAATCGAGAAAAACGGTACTTTCGCTTCACCAGAGATCGCCTTCGCAAGCAAGGTTTTACCCGTACCCGGAGGGCCAACCATCAACACGCCTTTAGGAATTTTACCGCCCAGACGTTGGAATTTAGTCGGATCACGCAAGTAGTCGACCAGCTCTGTCACTTCTTCTTTGGCTTCGTCGCACCCGGCAACGTCGCTAAACGTAGTGTTGATTTGGTCTTCGCTCATTAACCGTGCTTTGCTTTTACCAAAGCTCATGGCTCCGCGGCCACCGCCACCGCCTTGCATTTGACGCATGAAGAAAATCCATACCCCAATTAACAACAGCATCGGGAACCAAGAAATGAAGATCGAGGTAAGAATACTCGGCTCTTCTGGTGGTTTGCCGACGACTTCGACGTTGTTTTTCAGCAGGTCATTCATCAACTCAGGGTCATTCATCGGAATCACCGTGGTAAACGAATCGCCTGTCCGTGACTGCGCAGTAATAACCCGTCCGTCGATATCAGCTTTACGGATACCGCCGTTGTTTACTTGCGAAACAAATTGGCTGTACGGAACCTGGGCGTTGTTGCCACCGCCAGGACTAAAACTATTGAACACTGTCATCAATACGACAGCAATCACTAGCCAAAGAATTAAATTTTTTGCCATATCGCTCAAAGCTGACTACCTCATTTATTTGCGTTGCTTAGCTCGCTTGCCACAGCGTACTACAATTTGTATCCCGTCGCTACCAAGTAGACCTCTCGAGAGCGTGCCCGAGACGAGTCTGGTTTACGTGTTCGCACCGTGGTGAAGGCCGCGCGAACCGCCTTTAGGTATTCTTCAAATCCTTGTCCATGGAACACTTTAACAACAAAGCTGCCATTTGGTTTTAAGACTTGCCGGCACATATCAAGCGCCAACTCCACCAAATACATTGAGCGCGGCAAATCAACATTGTCGTTGCCACTCATATTCGGTGCCATGTCCGACAATACTACATCTACGTTCTTACCGCCGATTCGGGTCAGCAAGGCGTCGAGAACCGCCTCTTCACGAAAATCGCCTTCGAGAAAGTCGACGCCCGCAATCGGATCCATCGGCAGTATGTCACAAGCGATCACTTGGCAGTTGCCGGCCAATTGCTCCACCACATAATGGGACCAACCACCCGGGGCTGCACCTAAGTCAACCACGGTCATACCTTGTTTTAGAATGCGATCCTTTTTTTGGATCTCGTCAATTTTAAACACGGCGCGCGAACGCAAACCTTGCTTTTGCGCTTTCTGTACATAGTGGTCACTAAAGTGTTCTTGTAACCATCGTGTGCTACTTGCTGATCGTTTTTTGCCCATTGTCTCAATACCAAACTAGCTTCTACTACCCAGATGGCGGTAGAATAGCGAAAATTCAAGAGATAGTAGGATATTATTACATGGCTGAAGGGTTAACTTTAAGCAATAAACAAAAACAACACCTAAAAAGCTTGGCGCATAGCCTAAAACCGGTGGTTTTATTAGGCGCCAATGGCTTAACCGAAGGGGTTATGGCAGAAATTGAACTTGCACTTAATCACCACGAACTGATCAAGGTGAAGGTACCTGAAGAAGATCGTGAGTTACGTGAGCAAGTCTATGCAACGATTTTGGCGCATACGCACGCGTATCGGGTGCAGGTGGTCGGTAAAATAGTCACCCTTTATAAGCCCAGCCCAGAAGGTAAGATTCAGTTACCGCGCAATTAGTTGCGCGGTCCCTTAGCAGAGCGTTGCGCGTGCGCCAGCGCTTTTGCGACTTGTTTAACAGCAAAACCTACGGTTACATGGTCACTGCGTTTGGCTAGGTAGGTCTCCACCAATAACGCTTGATTCTCTTCCGTCTTGCGTAGTTTAAACATTTCAAACAACGGCTCCACCGCCTCTACCGCCTTAATCACCTGTGTGCGCTGCTCCGACTCACGTTGGTAATCAGACTGTACCGTTTCGGCAATATGAAGCTGCGACGGGGTTGGATAGTTCAGCTGCTTATTCGGTGAGAAAAACCAATCTAAAGAAATACCTGCGTTAATCAAGCCAACGACTAATTGGTCACTCGTTACGGTTCCTCTTTTTCGCCAATTTGCATAGGTCGAGTTGGGAATACCGAGCTTACGCATCATTTTTGCCAGTGGTAGGTCACCAAAATAAAGCCGTAACCTGGCAATGCACTCGTCCATACTGAGTATTTCTACTTTGCTTTTTAGCGCCCTATGTGTAGTATTTATTTTTGTGTCATTTGACATTATTTTTCCTTAATTTTTGTCTTTTGACCCACTTTTTAGTTCATTTGAATACACTGTGAACTCCATTTAAGTTCACATTGAACACATTCAACCACAGCAGAGCGACGATGGATAGTAATAAAATTAAAAAGGAATTAGCCCAGCGAGGATTTGATTTTTCGATGCTTGCTAAAGCTCTAGGGAAAAGCCCTTCGTTGATCTCGAAGGTGGCGTCCCGTAAGGCGCGCTCGCATTCGGTCGCGCACGCGATAGCAAAGGCCCTAGGTCACCCCATAGAAGAGGTGTTCCCAGACGTAGAGAGCTATCATCGGCCTACCCCGAGCAGCAAAATAGAGCGCGATCAAAAAGAGCGCGAACTCGTCGCGCTCTTAAATGATAAAAGTTAGTACGTCGGCCTAGCGATGGGTTAGCGGTAGTCGACCGACACCACTTCATATTCCACTTCACCGTTTGGCGTATTGACTCGCGCAACGTCATCGATTTGCTTGCCGATAAGCGCACGTGAGATGGGTGAGTTGACTGAAATCAAGTTCTGCTTAATATCCGCTTCATCATCACCAACAATCCGGTAGGTGACTTCTTTGTCGGTCGCAGTGTTATACAAGGTAACGGTGGCACCAAAAATAACTTTGCCTTGGTTCGGCACTTTGGTGACATCGATGATCTGGGCATTTGAAAGTTTCGCTTCAATTTCTTGAATGCGCCCCTCACAAAAACCTTGCTGCTCTCGCGCCGCGTGATACTCAGCATTTTCTTTTAAATCGCCATGCTCGCGCGCATCAGCGATCGCCGCGATAATACGCGGTCGATCTTCACTTTTTAATTGTTGCAATTCCTCCCGTAGCATTTCCGCGCCACGGGTTGTCATTGGAATCTGGCTCATGCTGTTTCAACCCTTTTATGTAGTGACTGCAGTGAATTCACCCGCGCCCGATCGTCTGCTGTATTTGCTTTAACCGTTGCAAAGGCAGCATTTAAGGTGGTGGTGTAAATCACTTTATTCAAGAGTGCTTCGCGACGAATATAGACCGAGTCTTCAATCGCCTGGCGGCCCTCAACAGTATTAATAATATAACTGTACTCGCCGTTTTTGATGGCATCAACAATATTCGGTCGGCCTTCTTGCAGCTTGTTGACGACCGAGCAACTAATGCCCTCCTCGCCCAGCATTTTTGCTGTACCGCGCGTCGCCTCAAGTGAAAAGCCGAGAGCTATTAAGCCGCGCGCCAAGTCGAATAGGCGCGCTTTATCGCCATCACGCACAGACAATAACGCTTTACCTGCTTTGGCAAGGGCTTCACCCGCGCCTAAATTGGCTTTCGCATAGGCCTCTTCGAAACTTTCACCGACGCCCATCACTTCGCCCGTTGAGCGCATCTCTGGACCACGAATAGGGTCTACACCTTGGAACTTGGCAAAAGGAATCACCACTTCTTTTACTGAGTAGTAAGGTGGAATCACCTCTTTATCGTAGCCTTGTTGTTTAAGGGTTTGCCCAACCATTACGCGCGCAGCAATTTTGGCTAACGGAACACCCGTCGCTTTTGAAACAAAAGGTACGGTTCGGGCGGCGCGTGGGTTCACTTCAATCAGGTAAACATCATCACCTTTCACCGCGAACTGTGCGTTCATCAAGCCTTGAACGTTTAGCTCAAACGCAAGTTTACGCATTTGGTCGCGTAACTCATCTTGAATTTTATCGCTCAGCGAGTAAGGCGGTAATGAACAGGCAGAGTCACCGGAGTGAACGCCGGCCTGCTCGATGTGCTGCATAATACCGCCAATAAACACATCTTGACCGTCACAAATTGCATCCACGTCGACTTCAACGGCATTGTCTAAGAAGCGGTCGAGTAACACTGGCGCTGAGTTAGAAACCTTCACAGCTTCAGTGAGGTAACGGTGTAAGTCGCTTTCATCATAGACAATTTCCATCGCTCGGCCACCTAACACGTAGCTCGGCCGAACCACGAGTGGATAACCAATACGCCCTGCTTGGCGTAACGCTTCGTCTACTTTGGTGACGGTCGCATTTTCGGGTTGCTTAAGGCCCAAGCGACGCACTGCGCTTTGGAAACGTTCGCGGTCTTCCGAGCGATCAATGGCATCAGGCGAGGTACCAATCACTGGCACACCATTGGCCTCGAGTTCACGCGCTAATTTAAGCGGTGTTTGTCCACCGTATTGAACAATCACACCTTTTGGCTGTTCAACGCGAACAATTTCAAGTACATCTTCTAATGTGATGGGTTCAAAGTACAAGCGATCTGACGTGTCATAATCGGTCGAAACCGTTTCTGGGTTACAGTTCACCATAATGGTTTCATAGCCGTCGTCACGCAACGCTAGCGCCGCATGAACACAGCAATAATCGAACTCGATACCTTGACCAATTCGGTTAGGTCCGCCACCGATCACCATGATCTTGTCGCGATCCGTTGGTGCCGCTTCACACTCTTCGTCGTAGGTCGAATACATGTATGCTGTATCCGAGGCAAACTCTGCGGCACAGGTGTCTACTCGCTTATAAACCGGAACCACGCCCAACTCGTGTCGACGGCGGCGAATTTCCGCTTCTGCAACATCCAAAATGTCGGCAATGCGCGCATCGGCAAAACCTTTGCGTTTCAACACGCGCAACACACGTTCATCAAGTCCGGTCATGCCAAGCTTCTGAATTTCAGCTTCTAACAGTACAATTTCTTCAATTTGGATCAGGTACCATTCGTCGATGCGTGTTTGTTCAAACACTTCACGTACAGTCATGCCAAGACGGAAGGCATCGGCAATATAGAAGATCCGCTCAGCACCCGGCTCTTTGAGCTCGCGAATAACTTTGCCACGGGCTTCAGGGTCGTTCGGGTCGACCATTGGGTCGAATCCCGTCGCGCCAATTTCTAAACCGCGTAGAGCTTTTTGTAACGACTCTTGTTGGTTACGGCCAATCGCCATAACCTCACCTACCGACTTCATTTGGGTGGTTAAGCGATCGTTACAACCGGCAAACTTCTCGAAGTTAAACCGTGGAATTTTGGTCACGACATAGTCGAGTGCTGGCTCAAAAGAAGCCGGTGTGCGACCGCCAGTGATCTCGTTTTCCAGTTCATCCAGGGTATAACCGACAGCTAATTTCGCAGCCACTTTGGCAATCGGGAAGCCCGTCGCTTTTGAGGCCAACGCCGATGAACGCGACACCCGCGGATTCATCTCGATCACCACCATACGACCGGTATCTGGGTCGATACCAAACTGCACGTTAGAGCCACCTGTCTCGACCCCAATTTCACGCAATACAGCCAGCGCTGCGTTACGCATAATTTGGTATTCTTTATCGGTTAAGGTTTGTGCTGGTGCGACCGTAATGGAGTCGCCCGTATGGATACCCATGGCATCGAAGTTTTCGATAGCACAAACAATAATGCAGTTGTCGGCTTTGTCGCGGACAACTTCCATCTCGTATTCTTTCCAGCCAATCAAAGATTCGTCAATTAACAATTCATTGGTGGGCGAGAGGTCAAGACCACGACGGCAAATCTCTTCGAACTCTTCGCGGTTATAAGCAATACCGCCACCACTGCCGCCCATGGTAAACGACGGTCGAATAATACAGGGGTAACCAAGGCGACCGACTATATCAAAGGCTTCATCAAGATCGTGTGCCACCTCGGCGTTAGGGGTCTCTAAGCCGATCGCTTTCATGGCTTTATCGAAGCGATCACGGTCTTCTGCTTTATCAATCGCATCGGCGTTCGCACCGATCATTTCGACATTGTATTTATCGAGCACACCATGCTTGTCGAGTTCCAGTGCGCAGTTGAGTGCTGTTTGTCCACCCATGGTCGGCAGCACTGCATCAGGCCGCTCAACCTCAATAATTTTTGCCACAACTTCCCAATGAATCGGCTCGATATAGGTCACATCGGCCATTTCTGGGTCAGTCATGATGGTTGCCGGGTTCGAGTTTACCAAGATGACCTTGTAACCCTCTTCGCGCAGCGCTTTACACGCTTGCGCGCCGGAATAGTCAAACTCACAGGCCTGGCCAATGACAATTGGGCCAGCGCCAAGAATGAGGATGCTTTTTATGTCGGTACGTTTAGGCATAAGTCGGTTCGTCCTCCGTTCAGGCAGCGCTTACTGCGCGCGCTGACTCATTAAATCAATAAAGTGGTCAAACAAAGGTGCTGCATCGTGCGGTCCCGGGCTGGCTTCAGGGTGTCCCTGGAAGCTAAAGGCGGGAACGTCGGTACGATGGATACCTTGTAAAGTACCGTCAAACAGTGATTTATGTGTCACCTTAAGGTTGTCCGGAAGGTTGTTTTCGGAAACCGCAAAGCCGTGGTTCTGGCTGGTAATCATCACGCGCCCACTGGCAAGATCCTGTACGGGATGGTTGGCGCCATGGTGACCAAACTTCATTTTCTCGGTTTTTGCACCACTGGCGAGCGCCAGAAGTTGGTGGCCAAGACAAATTCCAAATACCGGAACTTCGGCGGCAATCAACTCTTGGATCGCTTTAATGGCATAGTCACAAGGTTCTGGGTCACCCGGGCCATTTGATAAAAACACGCCATCGGGCTGCATTGCCATTACTTCGCTGGCCGGTGTTTCGGCAGGCACTAAGGTGACTTTACAGCCTCGGTCGGCAAGCATCCGTAAAATATTTCGTTTGCAGCCATAATCATAGGCCACAACGTGAAATTTCGCCTCGCCAAGCTCACTAAAACCGCTGCCAAGCTGCCAACTTTTGCTGGTCCACTCATGGGGCGTACGAATGGTGACTTCTTTTGCGAGGTCCATGCCTTGAAGGCCAGGGAAGCCGCGAGCCAACTCTAATGCTTTATCAATATCTAACTCACCATCGACATTGCCGGCCATAATACAACCGTTCTGTGCCCCTTTCTCACGCAGTAAACGCGTGAGTTTACGGGTGTCGATATCCGCAATACCTACCACATTGCGCTGCCGAAGATAGTCACCTAATGACTGCTCTAAACGGAAGTTACTCGCTTTGAGAGATAAATCACGGATCACCAGACCTTTCGCCCAAACGCGGTTTGATTCTTCGTCTTCGTGGGTGGTGCCGTAATTGCCAATGTGGGGATAAGTAAGAGTTACGATTTGTTCAGCATAGGAGGGATCGGTGAGAATTTCTTGGTAGCCAGTCATTGCGGTGTTAAAAACAACTTCGCCGACTGCCGTGCCACCAGCACCTATGGCAGTGCCGTGAAAAACAGTTCCATCCGCAAGCACCAATATGGCTTTGCTCGCTGAATGGCTTGCTAGAATACTCAAGGTTAACCTCCGTACATAAAAAAACGGGTGAATCATTGAATGACTTCCCCGTTGATTACCTTGCACCAGCTAAAAAGTGCGCGTTTTCAGCTTACCAACCACAGGTTGGCAAATTGGGACTATTTTAATGAAAAACCGCCACCACGTCTAGTTAAATTTCCGCCAGCAATTGCTTTAGCACGGCGTTCAGATCAAGCATATCGCGCATCTGGTAATAGCCTGCAGGTTGCTGCGCCAGCCATTGTGCCGCTTGCACAGCTCCGCGGGCAAACACCCGACGGTCACTGACTCGATGATTCAGTTCAAGGCGTTCACCCGGTTGTGCCATTAACACACTATGTTCACCGATAATGTCAGCGGCGCGCTGAACCGCAAAGCCAATGCTACCCGGGCGACGTGCCGACGGCCCACGGATCTGCGCATCGCAAGCGGCAAGGTCTTGCCCTCGCCCACCTGCAGCCGCCTGCGCTAACGCAAGCGCGGTACCTGAAGGTGCATCACGTTTGGCACTATGGTGGGCTTCTAAAATTTCAATATCTGTCGCTGGCATGGCAGCACTGGCCACTGCAACCAGCTGCTCAAGCACGCAGATGCCGACGCTGGTATTTGCCGCATAAAGCAAAGGTATCGACGTTGCAGCGCGCTGTAACAATTGCTGCTGTTCAGTCTCGAGGCCAGTGGTACACACCACCATGGCCGCTCCGAGTCGCTCTGCCAGCGTCAGGTTGTGGGCGAGAGCTTCAGGCAAGCTAAAATCGATCACCACATCGATATCGGCCGTCGTTAGCTCATCTCCGCTTGTGTAGAAAAGCGCTTGCTCTGGCGCTGTAGTAACGCGTTGGCCTAATGACGCTGACTGATCACCGACAATCGCCGCAACACAGGTTAATTGCTGCTGCGCCAGTTCATCTATGACCGCCTTTCCCATACGCCCACTGGCGCCGATCACCGCTATTTTCATGTCGATTGTTGTACCTCTGCACTCATAGCTTCAGGGTTGTTTGGGTTGCTCCGCCCTAAAACGACGGCCACCGCCATATCGCCGGTCACGTTGGTTGCCGTTCTGGCCATATCAATAATTCGATCGATGGCGGCAATAAAGGCAATCCCCTCAAGCGGTAAGCCTATCACATTAAGGGTTACTGTCAGCATCACCAACGCAGTTCCAGGCACGCCCGCGGTTCCTATGGAGGCGAGCGTTGCGGTACCGGTAATTAATAGATAATCCATCCATTCTAGTGGAATACCGTACAACTGCGCGATAAATATCGCAGCTATCGCCGGATAGATACCGCCGCAGCCGTCCATGTTAATCGTTGCCCCTAACGGCAATACGAAGCTGGCATACGACTTTTTAACCCCTAGCCGCTCGGTGATGGCTTGGTGTGCCGCAGGAATGGTCCCGAAGCTACTGCAGGTGGTATAGGCGACTAATTGCGCCGAGAACACCGATTTAAAAAAGAACCACGGTGACATGCCGGCCATCCTAACCATACCGCCATACACCACCACGATATGAATCAAGCAGGCCAAATAAATCGCACCGACAAATGCCGCTAACGGCGCTAAACTACTTAATCCGTAGTGCCCCACAACCCATGCCATTAAGCCAAGAACTCCCAACGGCGTGAGCTCTAACACCATTTTCGTGATGCGATACATCACTTGCGCGCCAGCCTTAAGGGTGTCACCCAATGGCTGTGCTGGCGCACCTACCTGCCGAATCGCGATACCAACCAACGCGGCAAATACCACAATTTGTAAAATCTTCCCTTCACTAAGAGCAGCAAAAGGGTTCACTGGGATCATATTGAGGAAGACTTCGACCGGACCCGGCACGACTTTATTTTGGTGATCGGCCGCAGCCGCCAACTCATGGGTTGGTGCAATATCAAGTAAACTACCGACGCTCAAGCCAATGACACTGGCTATCACCGCTGTCAGCAAAAAGAGTCCAACGGTCTTGGCACCGATTTGACCTAAGTTCTCACCTTCCCCGAATTGCAGAATCGCGTTCACTATGGCGCAGAAGATCAATGGCGCAACCAACATCTTCAAGGCTTGTATAAATAGATCGCCCAGCGGTTTAAGGGCCACGGCAAAATCAGGCGCGATCAGCCCCGCCACGACGCCAATAGCAAAGGCTCCGAGCACACGTTGCCAAAAAGGGATTGCAAACCAAGCTTTAAGCATAGTTCCTCGCATCAGATGGAAATGGGGAATTATACGGGCGGCAAGGGGGAATGGTTTAGAACGAAAAGTTATGCGTTATGCACAAAGGCGAAAGCGATGTTTGATGTTTGATGTTCGATGTTGGAAAAGGCGAAAGCGATGTTTCAGCTCTTATCGAACATCAAACATCGAACAGCGAACATCGCTCTAGTTTTTAGCTCTTATCGAACAGCTAACAGCAAACAGCGAACATCGCTCTATGTTTCAGCTCTTATCGAACAGCTAACAGCAAACAGCTAACATCGCTTTTCTATAAGCGGCAGTTGGCTTTGGGGGCTTGTTGATAGGTTTGCATTGCATCAACCGCTAACTCTTCAAGCTTCTCAATTCGCGTTTGTGGCGACGGATGCGTCGATAGAAATTCCGGTGGCGTTGGACCGCCCTGCTGCGCCATATTACGCCATAGCTCAGCGGCTTCGCGAGGGTCATAACCGGCGGCTGCCATGTAGCCGAGACCTAGTTCGTCTGACTCACTTTCGTGAATCCGTGAATACGGAAGTAAATAACCTAATTGCACGCCAACGCCCAGTGCGCCCATGACCAGTGCCGCCTCTTCGCTTTCCATTTCTTGGCCGATCAACAAGCCACCAAGCTGCATGCCTAAGCCAGCCGCAAATTGGTTCGACATCCGCTCGTTGCTATGCTGTGCAATCACATGACCAATTTCATGGCCAATGACCGCTGCAAGCTGAGCTGGATTTTCAGCAACCTCAATAAGGCCTGTGTAAACGCCAATATTACCGCCTGGCAGTGCGAACGCGTTCACCGCTTCACTGTCGAACACCGTCACTTGCCATTGTTGCTGTGCCCATGGCGCTGGCAGCGCGGCTATAAGATCGTCGGTAATACACTGCACATAACGATTTAATGCGGGATCGTTGGAGACCTTTTCTTGCTCTTTAAGAGCGCTATAACTTTGCGCACCCAGTTGCGCAATTTCATTGCTACTGAACAATTGTAACTGCGACCGACCAGTCGGTGATTGCGTACAAGCCACAAGGCTTAATAAACCGGCGGCAACAAGTCCATATTTTAGGGTGCGCATCGCGTTTCTCCAATCTGTTTAAGCGGGCTGAGGCTTAACCGCGGAGGTCATCGAAAAAGCGTTTTACGCCATCAAAAAAGCCTTTTTCTTTCGGCCGATAGCGCGCAGCTTCATCGCCACTTCCCATAGATTCATCAAGTTGTCGTAACAGCTCACGCTGCTCTTCGGAAAGGTTCACCGGTGTCTCGATAACAACTTTACAAATTAAGTCACCAACAGCGCCCGTGCGGACCGAGCGAACCCCCTTGCCACGCAGGCGGAATAGTTTTCCAGTTTGCGTTTCAGTGGGTATCTTAAGCTTAACCTTACCTTCCAGAGTTGGCACCTGAATGTCGCCACCCAGCGCAGCATGGGTAAAGCTTAAAGGTACTTCACAATATAGGTTATTGCCATCGCGTTTAAAAATTGAATGCTCGCGAACATGCACCTGTACGTACAGGTCACCCGCTGGAGCGCCCATTTCGCCGGCTTCACCTTCACCATTGAGGCGTATTCGATCACCGGTATCCACGCCCGCTGGTATTTTTACATTCAGCGTTTTAGTGCGCTCAACGCGGCCGTCACCATGACAGGTACGGCACGGATTCTTAATCACTTTACCGCGCCCACGACAGTGCGGACAAGGCTGTTGTACTGCAAAGAACCCTTGGCGCATTTGAATATGACCGCTGCCATGACAGTGCGAACAGGTTTCCGCACCTGAACCTTTCTGCGCACCTGAACCGTCACAATCGTCACACTCAGACAGCTTAGGTATCTTCAAGTCGACTTCTTTACCACGTACAGCTTCCTCTAGGGACAGCTCGAGGTTGTAGCGCAGGTCTGAACCACGCGCAGCTTGTGCCTGGCCACGTCGACCGCCACCACCAAAGATATCACCGAACACATCACCAAAAATATCCGCGAAGTCTGCGGCGCCGGCACCACCGCCACCAAAGCCACCTTGGCCTTGCTCAAATGCAGCATGACCATATTGGTCATAAGCAGCACGTTTTTGTGGATCCGAAAGCACCTCGTAAGCGGCTTTAACCTCTTTAAACTTCATTTCAAGGTCTTTATCGCCTTTGGTACGGTCTGGATGGTACTTCATCGCCATACGCTTGTAGGCTTTCTTGATGTCGCGTTCGCTGGCATCTCTGCTTACGCCCAGCACTTCATACAAATCTGGTTTCGCCATAATGTTGCGTCTTCCACTTTCCTATTTAGCTACGTTCTGAAACGAATACACGGAGGCCACCTACTGGCAACCCCCGTGCGCTTCGATTACAGACACCCGGTGGGCGTATGATTACTTTTTATCTTCGTCTTTCACTTCTTCAAACTCAGCGTCAACAACGTCGTCGTCTTGCTTCGCTTGTTCGCCTTCAGCACCCGCTTCAGCACCTTGTTGCTGCTGTGCTTGTTGCTGTGCGGCTTCCATCAGCTTGCCAGAAGCTTCAACCAATGCCTGCTGCTTCGCTTCGATTTCTTCTTTATCGTTGCTCTTCACAGCGGTTTCTAGCTCACCGATAGCCGCTTCGATTTTTTCTTTCTCAGCGCTATCTAAACCTTCACCAACTTCTTCAAGTTGCTTACGGGTTGCGTGAACCAAGGCATCTGCTTGGTTGCGAACTTGCACCATTTCTTCGAACTTACGATCTTCTTCAGCATGTGCTTCGGCGTCACGAACCATGTTTTCAACTTCGTCGTCGCTCAAGCCTGAAGAAGCTTTAATGGTGATCTTCTGTTCTTTACCAGTGTCTTTGTCTTTTGCTGACACGTGCAAGATACCGTCCGCATCAAGGTCAAAGGTTACTTCAATTTGCGGCACGCCACGTTGTGCAGGACGAATACCTTCAAGGTTAAACTGACCCAGTGACTTGTTATCGCTGGCGCGCTTACGTTCACCTTGAATCGCATGCACGGTTACCGCTGACTGGTTATCTTCCGCTGTTGAGAACGTCTGCGATTGCTTGGTTGGAATCGTCGTATTCTTCTCAATTAGCTTGGTCATGACCCCGCCCATGGTTTCAATACCAAGCGACAATGGAGTTACGTCAAGTAGCAATACGTCTTTCACATCACCTTGCAAGACACCTGCTTGTACGGCTGCACCTACGGCAACGGCTTCGTCAGGGTTGACATCGCGACGTGGCTCTTTACCGAAGAAGTCAGTCACAGCTTGCTGTACTTTTGGCATCCGTGTCTGACCACCAACCACGATAATGTCTTGAATATCGCTCACCGATAAATCTGCGTCTGCAAGCGCCTGCTTCACTGGCTCTAGCGACTTGCTAATTAAGTCTTCAACCAACGACTCAAGCTTGGCGCGCGTTACTTTGATTGCTAAGTGCTTAGGACCGGTGTTGTCAGCAGTAATATACGGTAGGTTTACTTCCGTTTGTTGTGCTGACGACAATTCGATTTTCGCTTTCTCGGCAGCTTCTTTCAGACGCTGCATTGCAAGTGGATCTTTGCGTAAATCGATACCTTGGTCTTTATTGAATTGCTCAACCAAGTAGTTGATTAAACGGTTGTCAAAGTCTTCACCACCAAGGTGCGTGTCACCGTTGGTCGCCAATACTTCAAACGTGTGCTCGCCTTCAACTTCATCGATTTCGATGATTGAAATATCAAAGGTACCGCCACCAAGGTCATACACTGCGATAGTGTTATCACCTTTCTTCTTGTCGAGGCCATAGGCTAAGGCAGCAGCTGTTGGCTCGTTAATAATACGTTTTACTTCAAGGCCAGCGATACGCCCCGCATCTTTGGTAGCCTGACGCTGAGCATCGTTAAAGTAAGCTGGTACAGTAATGACCGCTTCCGTTACTTTTTCACCCAAATAATCTTCTGCGGTCTTTTTCATTTTCGCCAAGATTTCTGCAGAGATTTGTGGTGGTGCTTTTTTGTCGTCGCCGATTTCGACCCAAGCGTCGCCGTTTTCAGCTTCGATAATTTTATACGGCATAATGCCGATATCACGCTGTACTTCTTCGTCTTTAAAACGACGTCCGATTAAGCGTTTAATCGCAAACAATGTTTTGTTAGGGTTTGTCACCGCCTGGCGTTTCGCCGGCTGGCCCACTAACGTTTCGCCGTCATCGGTAAATGCAACAACCGAAGGCGTAGTACGCTCACCTTCCGCGTTCTCAATGACGCGCGGCTTATCACCATCAAGTACCGCTAAGCACGAGTTTGTGGTTCCTAAATCGATTCCAATAATTTTGCCCATGTGTGTCTCCAACTCCAACATTCAAAACTAATTCGTTATTCCTGATATGGGGTGCATTGAGTCATTTTCAATGCCTTCCACAGCAGAATCATCATTAAAGTGACTGATAAATGGGGCTTCGATCGAGAATTACAAGAGCCGCAACTGCAGCATTGTAAAAATTTTTGCCAACCTTTATTTATTCAGCCCGAGCAGCATTGCAACTGCTAGTTTTTTACGACCATTACCATGGCGGGGCGCAATAGACGACCACTTAGGGTGTAGCCTTTTTGCATCACTGCCAAAATAGTATTATTTTCTTTATCTTCCGCCGCCTGCATCGACATTGCTTGGTGCAGATCTGGGTTAAAGGCGTCGCCTTCTTCGCCCACTGGCTCAACATCAAACTTTTGCAGCGTCGTCAGTAACCCTTTATGGGTCAACTCGATACCTTCCAGGAAGTTCGCATTGATGCTGTCTTCCTCAGCCGCAATTGCTAAAGCGCGCTCGAGGTTATCGACGGTGGTGAGCAATTCATTGGCGAACTTCTCTAAGGCAAACTTATGTGCCTTCTCAATATCAATGCTCGCCCGCCGACGCACATTCTCCATTTCAGCAACAGCACGAACCGCACGATCCTTTGATTCTTCCGCGCGTTGCTCCGCCTGCGCTAGTGCTAGCTCAAGTTCCGCTAAACGTTCCTCTGTTGGGTCGCCTTCAACGGCTGCTTGTTCTTCGGCAGGTTGCTCGTTGTCATCATGCTTCTGTTCAGAGGCCGCTGCTTCCGTCGCCTGCTCTTGATTGTCCAGTTCAACTTCAGTTTGCTTATTTTCCTCAGCAGAATCGTGTTTTGTCATGTTTCGTTACTCTTTCAGTGTGGTATAACTAAGCGTGTGCTCACTTGCCGTCAGTTATGGGGGCGCTCGTTGACGATTCAAGGCTAAACCGTACAAAATTGAGGATATTTACATGGCAGCAACGCAACACTTCGCCTTTCAGCGTATTGCGCTCTTGGGCAAGGTCAACCATGAAGCCACTCGTACGACACTATTGACGCTTGAACGCGAGCTTAAAGCTGCTGGTGTCAACGTGATTATCGAGCAGCGCACCGCTGAACAACTAGCTGAGAGTGATAGCCCAACCTTTAGCCTTGACGACCTTGGTCAAGCGGCCGACCTTGCGGTGGTAGTGGGGGGCGATGGAAATATGCTCGGCGCCGCTCGTGTGCTCTGTGAAAACGACATTGCCGTGATCGGCGTGAACCGCGGCAACCTTGGTTTTTTAACCGACTTAGACCCAGATCATGTGGTTGCACAACTGTTGCCCGTGTTACGCGGCGAGTACCTCGCCGAACAACGCTTTTTGCTTCAGGCAGAAGTGATTCGTGACGGCCAACGCAAAGAAGTTGGGCGTGCCATTAACGAAGTAGTGCTGCACTCCGACAAAGTGGCTCATATGATTGAGTTTGAAGTTTACGTTGACCGTGATTTTGTCTACAGCCAGCGCTCTGACGGACTCATTATCAGCACCCCTACTGGCTCAACCGCCTATTCGTTGTCTGGCGGCGGCCCCATCATGACCCCAAATCTTAACGCCATTTCGTTAGTGCCTATGTTTCCCCATACCTTAAGTAGCCGCCCTATCGTGGTGGATGCGGACTGTACCCTGCACCTACATCCAGCCCCGCATAATGGTAACTTACAGATTAGTTGCGATGGCCATCGACGCATGGAAGTGTTGCCCAACGATCAGGTACTGATCCGCAAATACCCCCATACCCTGCGTTTAATTCATCCCAAAGATCATAGTTATTTCAAAGTTTTAAGAAACAAACTTGGATGGGGTAGCCGACTCTTTTAACGCACACCTTGCAATACTGTATAGATACTGTATAACTACTGTATGTAAACACAGTAACAGGTGTAAAAGAGAGGTTCCGCATGTTGATGCATTTACAAGTTCGCAACTTCGCCGTGGTTCGTCAATTAACCGTAGATTTTACCACCGGCATGACCGCCATCACAGGCGAGACGGGTGCCGGTAAGTCCATTGCCCTTGATGCTTTAGGGCTGTGCTTGGGGAACCGTGCAGAGAGCGACGCCATTCGTGCAGAAGCCGATAAGGCGGAAGTGATTGCAAGCTTTCAAGTCAATTCGGCTTCACCGGCAGAGCGCTGGCTCAATGACAGCGAGTTACTTGATGAAGAAGAACCAGATCATTGCGTGCTGCGGCGTTTAATTACGCGCGAAGGCCGCTCTAAAGCCTGGATCAATGGTTACCCCGTTACCGTGAGTCAGCTTAAACAGCTGGCGCCACTGCTGGTGAATATTCATGGCCAGCATGAACACCAACTCCTCACCAAGCCGGAACACCAACTGGAACTGCTCGATGCCTATGCGCGTCACGCCGACTTGCTCGCCGAAGTCGCAAACCGCTACCAGAACTGGTATCAATTGCGCAAGCAACAAAAACTTGCACAGCAGCAACAAGAGGAACGCCAAGCGCGTGCTCAATTAGTACGTTATCAGGTCGAAGAATTGAACCAATTTGCGCTGCAAGAAAATGAATATTCTCAGTTGGAGCAACAACACAAACGCCTGAGCAATAGTTCGGAGCTGCAAGAAGACAGCCAATTCGCACTTAATGCCTTATTTGAAGGTGAGCATAATAATGCCTATGGCTTGGTACAAAATGCCCTGCAACGCCTCGAGCAGCAATTAAGTAACGATACCCAGCTTGAACCCGTGGTGAAATTGCTCGCAGAAGCTAGTGTGCAGATTGAAGAGGCCGCGCGTGAACTTCGGCTCTATAGCGACGCAATTGAAATCGACGATGACTTGCTCGTGCAAACTGAGCGGCGAGTGACGCAGGCAGTTCAACTTGCCCGCAAACATCAGCTTGATCCTGAACAGCTACCCCAGTTGCATCAACAACTTAGCCAAGAGCTTGAAGATCTAGAAAATGCCGAAGCTGAATTAGCCGAATCAGATCAAAAGGTGCAAACTGCAGCGCAGCATTATCGTCAAGCAGCCGCTAAACTCGCCAAGCAACGCCAGCGCGCAGCAACCGAGCTTAGTGAACAAATTTCAACGTCTATGCGGGCACTCAATATGCCCCATGGTCGCTTCGTGATTGCGGTCGAGCACCAAGAGCAAGCTACAGCGACGAAGCTCGGTACCGATATCGTTAGCTTCCAGGTGACGACCAACCCTGGCCAACCACTACAAGCCTTGGCCAAGGTTGCATCAGGGGGTGAGCTGTCGCGCATTAGCCTCGCCATTCAGGTGATCACCGCCGCCCAAATGACAACACCAACACTTATGTTTGACGAGGTCGATGTGGGCGTCAGTGGTGCCACCGCAGCGACTGTGGGCAAGTTGTTGCGCCAACTAGGTAAAGACAATCAAGTCATTTGCGTTACTCATTTACCGCAAGTTGCGGCATTAGCTCATCAACAGTTACGGGTCGATAAAGTCACCGATGGCGAGAGTACCGAGACCAAAATGACAGCCCTAGATCACGATCATCGCGTGATAGAGCTCGCCCGCCTACTGGGCGGTGACAGTATTACGGCGGCAACCAAAGCAAATGCCGCTGAGTTATTAGCCACCGCATCCTAGTCAAAGGGAACAATCACACAAGATTGCGGTCAATCTTGTGTGCAAGGCTAGTTATTCACGATAGCTTTGTTTATCATCGTTACTAATGAGTTCCTCAAACTAGAAGTAAACTATAATTTATGAAAAAACTTATGCTAATCGGCATGGTGATCGCATTAAGTGGTTGCTCCGTATTTGACAAACTTGTCTATCGTATTGATGTACCGCAGGGAAATTATCTTGAGCAACGCGATGTTAACCAACTGCGGGTTGGTATGACGAAAGAACAAGTCGCCTACGTACTTGGTGTTCCAGTTGCAGAAAACGCTTTTGACAACGACACTTGGTATTACGTTTTTAATATGGAATCTGGTACCAATAACGATTATCGTCGGAGCGTTACGCTAACATTTGATGACGGCAAGCTGGCTAACTACCAAGGTGACTTCGACCGTCCTGAAAATTTTGACACGCCGCTGGATCAATAATTAGGCCGTTGCCAGCGCACCTCCGCAACACACGAATAATTTGGGGAGTGTATGGAGCCGAGCAACAGCCTCGACCGTTATACGGATAGTATTCAAAGCCCTACTGACCATCGCGATTATGCGATGGTCACCCTTGCTAATGGCCTACAGTGCACCCTTGTTCATGATGCAAAAACACCGCAAAGCACCGCAGCCTTAGCGGTTGCGGCGGGCCATTTTCAAGATCCAAAAGACTACCAAGGGCTCGCTCATTTTCTTGAGCATATGTTATTTCTTGGAACTCAAGGCTATCCAAGCGCAACCGCCTACCAAGATTTTATACACCAACATGGCGGTCAGCATAACGCGTGGACAGGTACTGAGTTTAGCAGCTACTACTTCAACTGTGACAGTGACGCCTTTAGCGACGCCCTTGATCGCTTCGCGCGGTTCTTTTATCAGCCGACGTTTAACCCTGAGTGGATCACCAAAGAAGTTCAGTCGATTGAAGCGGAGTTTCAACTAAAGAAAAAGGACGAGTTGCGGCGACTGTATCAAGTGCACAAAGCGACTTCGAATCCGGCACACCCGTTTCATAAATTTTCCGTCGGTAACTTAGCAACCTTAACCGATAACGGCGATACCCACGCGCTTAAAGCCAAGGTGGAACACTTCTTTGACCACTGGTATCGAGCCAACCGCATGACCCTAGTTGTGGCCGGTCCACAGTCACTTGCAGAGTTAGAGGCCTTAGCAACCGAACACTTTTCCGCCATTCGCGGTAAGGGTCCAGCCGTTACCGGCGAGACCGAGCCCCTGTATTTGCCAGAGCAGTTAGGTATTCAACTCAATGTCCGCCCTGTTAAAGACGCCAGGCGACTTATTTTGGCCTTTGCCCTACCCGGAATCGATGATGATTACGCCTATAAAACCACCAGTTTCATCGCCCATTTACTTGGCTACGAAGGGCCAGGTAGTTTGTTTGCCGAACTGCACCGCCGTAACTTAGTGAATAGCCTGGCGGCAGGGGGTGGCATTAGTGGTAGCAACTTTAAAGACTTCAATATCAATATGCAGCTTACCGATGAGGGAATGGCTGCCACCGACCTTATCATCGAACAAGTATTTGCCACCCTGCGGCTCATTGAACAACAAGGCCTTGAGGCTTGGCGTTACCACGAGCGGCAAGTCGCCATTGCCAATGCCTTCCGTTTTCAAGAGCCCGCACGAACAGCTGACTTAGCTGCTCAACTGGCAATCAACATGCACCATTACTCAAAGCATGATTTGATTTTTGGTGACTACCGTATGGATCAGTTGAACCTTACCAAAGCTCGCCAGTTGCTGGGCGCTATGGTGCCGACAAATATGCGCGCCACCCACATTCATCGACAGGTTGAGGTCGATACCCATGAACCTATCTACGGCACGGACTATCAACTTAAAGCGCTCACTGATGCACAGATTACCCAATGGTCGCAGCCAGGTGAAGCCTGGGCCACGCTGCCAGCTGCGAACCCTTACTTAAAGCCCGTTGCTGCGCCGCTGGCGTTAGCAGAGCCACGAAGCTCAACCCCCAACTTTTATAAAGTTAGTGAGGGGCTTTCGCATTGGCACCTGCAAGACCCTGATTTCCGCGCGCCCAAGGCGCATGTTTACTGCCAGTTCGTGTTACCTCAAGCAACTCGTTCGGCACAACATTACGCCTGTGCGCGATTATGGTGCGAGTTAATGATCGACCGCTTCAACGAAGAATGCTACGACGCAGAAATCGCTGGCTTACACTTTAATATATACCCTCAACATTACGGTATAACCCTGCATGTAAGTGGTTACTCTGCGGGTATTGCTGAACTAACCGCAACCTTATTGAAACGCTTTATTGCGCCTAAGTTCAGTACGGCGCGATGGCACGATATTCACCAGAAGCTACAATCGAATTGGCAGTCGGCGCTGGCTAATCGCCCCCTGAACCTATTGTTTGCTCGGCTCAACGTACTTTTGCAGCCGCATATGTATGCCTTAAGCGACTTGGCAGCAAGCCTAAGTAAGGTCGACCATCAAGCTTTTGAACAATGGCATCAGCAACTCTTCGGCGAGGCTGAAATTCGTTTGTTTACCCATGGTGATCTCACCTTAGAACGCGTCGCACCAATTTTAGAAAGCGCCCAAGGGTTATTTCAATTAAGCGACGACCTACAAGCACAAGTTCCGCCGACGCACGCGGTCGCTGAACTAAAACGTAACGGTAAATTCGAACAACGCGGTCAATTACGTACCTTGCATGATGACCATGCAGCCTTATTGGTGATTCAAGGGCATTCGACGGCTATTTTAGAGCAAGCCACCGTGCTGCTACTCAACCAATTTATTCAACCGCACTTATTTAACCAGTTACGTACTCATCAACAGTTAGGTTATGTGGTGGGCAGCACCTATATGCCCATTGAACAACGCCCGCACCTACTTTTATATGTGCAAAGCAGTAGCTATAACGCGGACATTTTAAGTGCTCGAATTGACGCCTTCACACATGCTTTTGTTGAGCAACTTGAAGAGCTTGGAGCGCAAGAGCTAGATGCCATTCGAGGCTTTCTCGTGCAAAAACTTCGCGCGCCTGATACCAACCTCCGATTGCGCAGCCAGCGGTTATGGACCTGTATTGCGCAGCATGATGTGAACTTTGAACGTTTAGAATTTATTGCACAAGCGCTGGAAAACCATACAACCGAATTTTTTATACAGCGCATTCGTCAACTTTTACTTGCAGCAGACGATCAAGGCTTTATAACAGCAACGCCTCAAGGGCTTTGACAGCCGCGCAATTATTGTTTAACTTGACGGATATATAACAAAAATAAGAGTTGTGCCTGAACACGACCTAACAATGGGATGACACGTGCGTTTCAAGACACTAGTGATTAAGTGGTGGTTGACTGGGCTGTTAGCTTTGTCGCTTATCGCTCCAGTAACTGCGCAAGTAAACGCAGAAGACTGGCGTGTGGAATTGATCACGCTGCGTGTTGCGAACCAGCCGGTCAATGCTAATGAGCTTGACGAACGGAACCGTACCCAACTCTACAGTGCCGAAAGCCTACACCTACCAACGTTAGACCAGCCGCTAACCATTGAATTTGGTGCGCCCTACGCCCCTGCCGCGCAAAAACTTTATTATCGCTATAAACTCGACGGTTTCGATAAAGACTGGATTTATACCGACGCTGACTATCGCCGCGCAACCTATACCAATATCGACTTTGGCGATTATCAATTTATTGTACAAGCTTCAGAAAATGGCGACGCCTGGGTAGGTGAGCGCAGCTTGAATGTGACGGTCGCCGCGCCCATGTGGCTGTCACCATGGGCGATTGCGATCTATGTGGCATTGCTGCTTGGGTTACTTTTAGCCTTTGGTACTATTTTAGGTGCGCGACGCCAAGCCATACATTTATTACGCGACAGCGAAGAGCGACTGAAGCTTAGCTTGTGGGGAAGTGGCGACCAACTTTGGGATTGGGATATAAAAACCAACGAGTTACACCGCCATAACACCTGGCGCCAGCTTAAGAGCTTCCCGCAAGACGGTATCCGCGATGGTATCGATGTAAGCACCTCAAATATTCACGAGTCCGACCTTCATAAAGTTCAACGCGCATTACGCGACTACTTAGACGGTCGCACCGGTCACTACGAACAAACCTATCGCATCGCCACTGATAAAGGTTGGATGTGGGTGCTCGACCGAGGCCGAATTGTCACTTATGACGATCAACAACAACCCGCGCGCATGACCGGTACACTTAAAGACATCACCCCGCTCGTGACCGCTGAAGAACGTTTAAAAATGCTCGCAGCGTCTATTACCAATATTTCCGACGGTGTTTGTATTTATGACCACAAATTTAAAGTCGTTGAGACCAACCAGTCGTTCAGTAAAATTACCGGCTATCGGCGCGACGACATGTTGGGTCAAAAGCTTGAATTGAAACTCTATAGTCCTGATTACTTGAACCAAATTATTCAAATGGTCCAGCAGCACGGTAGTTGGCACGGCGAAATTGAAGACCTGCGTAAAGACGGCACCGTGTACCAAATGGAACTCACCTTTGATGCTATTTTCGATGAAGGCAACGAAATTTCCTATTACGTTGCGACCTTCTCTGATATCACCGATCGAAAAAATGCTGAGAGTGAATTAAGACGTCTTTCAAATACCGACACCTTAACGGGGCTGCCAAACCGTTCTTATTTCCAAATGAGTCATTCGAACCTAGTCCGCAAACGTATTATGCATGCGTTGTTACTCTTTGATTTGGATGACTTCAAAAAAATTAACGATTCATTAGGCCATGAAATTGGTGACCACTTGTTAATGCATGTTGCTGAGCGTGTTGCCGAGGTTGGCCGCCCACACGATACCTTCTATCGTCTCGGTGGTGATGAATTCAACCTGCTGCTCGAAGATACCGCCGATGTGCGCGTTATTACCTCTGCTGCGGAACGTATTCTCGAGTGTTTGTCGAAGCCGTTTCATATTAGTGGCCATGACATCGTAGTGACCAGCTCGATTGGTATTGTGGTTTATCCGAACGACGGGCAATCGTCACAGGAATTACTGCAAAATGCCGATACGGCGATGTACCACGCTAAGAATCGTGGCGGTAACACCTATCAGTTCTTTAGTGAATCAATGAGTAAAAACGCCGTACGCCGGTTGCAGGTCGAAAACCAACTGCGTAACGCTCTGAAGAACAACTACTTACAGGTACATTACCAACCGAAGGTTTCGTTGCGTACGAATAAGTTTGTTGGCCTTGAAGCCCTAGTTCGTCTTGAGATACCCGATACGGGCGTGATTAGCCCAAGCGAGTTTATTCCACTTGCCGAAGAAACTGGCTTAATTATTGATGTGGGTGAGCGCGTATTACGGCAAACCTGCCGTGATATGAGTGAATGGGTCGCGGCGGGAGCCGTACAGGGGCGTGTGGCAGTAAACCTCTCGGCGAAGCAGTTTTTACAACCCGATCTAACCAAGCGCATTATGACGATTCTGCAGGAAGAAGGCTTAGCGGCTGAACATCTAGAGTTAGAAATCACCGAAGGGGTGGTTATGGACGACCCTGAGCGCGCGATTGAGATCATGACAGAGCTAAATAACTGCGGTATTCATTTGGCACTTGATGACTTCGGCACGGGCTACTCGTCACTGGCTTACTTGAAACGTTTCCCAATTCAAACACTGAAAATCGATAAAGCCTTTATCGACGACATTAACGGCGCAGAACGTGACCGTAACATGGTCGCTTCCATTGTTGCCATGGCGCATAACATGGGGCTCGATGTGGTCGCCGAAGGGGTTGTCGATCATGACCAAGCCAGTACCTTGAATACCCTTAATTGCGAGTTTGCCCAAGGCTTCTTGTTTGCCAAGCCGCTGCGTCGTGAGCACTTCTTAGACCATATCAGAACCACTTTAGCGACCGTCAAAAACACCTAGCCAGCTGCACTTATGTGCTCTTAAGGTACAGCTGGCCAGTGTTGTTACAACTTATTCAGGGTAAAACTGACGTCCCTCGTTGGCCATTTCAACCAATAACGGAGCCGGCTCGTAACGTTCGCCATGTTGTTTGGCATAGGCGCGAAGCTGCCCTACCACCTCAGCACAACCAAGACTGTCCATATAGCGGAACGGACCACCACGGAATGGTGGGAAACCAATACCAAAGATGGCACCAATATCACCGTCGCGCGGGCTGCGTATAATACCTTCAGCCAGACAGTAGACTGCTTCGTTCAACATCAAGAACACCGTACGTTGCGCCATTTCGGTGGCGGTTAGTTTGGCCTCAGGGTGCACTCCAAGCAAGCTGTAGACCTCAGCGTCAACCTCTTTACCCGGCTTTTTACCTGAGTAACTATAAAAGCCCTTCTTGTTCTTCTTACCTTTGCGGTCGTCATCGAGTAGTTTCGAAAACGCATCCGGAGCCCGGAAACGATCACCAAGCTCATTCGCCATGATGGGCGCAACTTTGGCAGCAACATCGATGCCAACTTCATCCATCAGCTTCATCGGGCCCACTGGGAAACCAAACTTCACTAACGCTTTATCAACCGCATCAATAGGTTCACCGCCAAGCACCAGACGAGCGGCCTCATTCATATAAGGGGCAAGAATACGGTTTACATAGAAACCGGCACCGTCTTTGACCACTATTGGTGTCTTACCCTGCTTCTTCGCCAGCGCAACTGTGGTTGCGATGGTTTGCTCAGAGGTCTTGTCATGGGTGATGATTTCCGCCAACGGCATTTTATCTACGGGTGAAAAGTAGTGTAACCCGATCACATTTTGTGGCCGTTCAGCCTTGGCCGCAATTTGCGTAATGGGGAGACTGGAAGTGTTGGTCGCGAAAATCGCATGCTCAGGTGCCACAGCTTCAATATCAGCCACCATTTTTTGCTTCAGCTCAAGGTCTTCAAACACCGCTTCAATCACCACGTCGACCCGCTCAAACCCGCTGTAGTCGAGACTACCGCTGAGCCGTAACATTGCCTGTTCCATCTCAGCGCGACGTAAATGCTTACGTTTCACTTTTTTATTGAGTAAGTCGTAACTGTACTTCAACGCATGGGTGATACCAGGCTCTGCAATATCCTTAATCCGCGCCGGCAGCCCGGCTTTAATCGCCGTGACATAGGCAATGCCACCGCCCATTAAGCCGCCACCTAACACCCCTACACGGTTCACAGCTGCCGGCTGCGTATCACCGGCACCGGTTTCTTTTTTCATTGCCGTGGTGGCAAAGAAAATTCCGCGCAGCTGCTTCGACTCCGGGGTCATGGCCAATTCGCCAAACTGCCGTGCTTCATAGGCCAAGCCTTCGCTCATACCTCGGTCGGCACCATAAGCGATGGTATCAATAATTTTATCCAAGGCTGGGTAATTGCCCTTGGCTTTGCTCTGTGCCTGTTCACGGGCCTTTTTGAAAATAATGCCACGCCCAGCGCTGGTGCCTTCAAGCGCTTTGTTCATGAGACTGTGAGTAACTTTTTGCACGCGCGGCTTACTGTTTAGAGCTTTCTCAACCGCAGCGTCGAGCAAAATACTCGCCGGCACCACTTCATCCACAATGCCCTGCTTCTTGGCTTGTTTTGCGCGTAATTGCTTACCCGTTAACATCAACGGCAACGCTTTCTGAATGCCAATTAAGCGCGGTAGGCGCTGGGTACCACCGGAACCAGGCAGCAAGCCGAGTTGTACTTCAGGCAAGCCAATGGCGGTTTTTTTGCTGTCCGTACAAATGCGATAGTGACAGGCCAACGCTAATTCAAGGCCACCACCTAAACAGGCACCATCAATGGCCGCAACCACTGGAACCTTTAACTGTTCGATACGATCGAACATCGCCTGGCCCTGTCGTGCTAGGCTCTCGGCATCGGCAGCATTATCACAACCGTCGATCATGCTGATGTCGGCACCAGCTACGAATGAGCCCGGCTTGTCGCTTATCACAACCACACCTTTGAGGGTCGATAACGCCTCAAGTTTAGCCAAGACATCGCTGACTTCATCAGCAAAGGTTGCTTTGAGGGTATTCATTGACTCGCCAGGCACGTCAATATGAATGACTGCCACGCCATCATCACGAGTTTCTAAAGTAAATGCGCGTTGCGTATCAGTCATTAGTTTGTCTCCAAAATCATTGCTGCACCTAAACCACCGGCGGCACAGGCGGTGGTTAAACCGACGCCGCCACCGCGACGTTGCAGTTCACGCAGGGTTTGCGTGATCATGCGAGCACCCGTTGCGGCAAAGGGGTGGCCATAGGCAATAGAGCCACCCAGTACGTTAAATTTGTCCATATCGATATCGCCGATAGCTTCGCTGCGACCAAGTTTTTCCTCGGCAAACTTTTTGCTACCAAACATTTTCACGTTAGCCAAAGTTTGTGCCGCAAAGGCTTCATGCATATCAATCAAATCAAGATCAGACAGCTTCATGCCAGCGCGGTCAAGCGCGATAGGGGTAGCATACGACGGCCCCATGAGCATGTCTTTCTCAACGCCAATCGCACTAAACGCGTAGCTCTTGATATACCCCAAAACTTCATAGCCAAGTGCTTTGGCTTTACTTTCGGTCATCAATAGCACCGCTGCAGCACCATCGGTTAAAGGTGTACTGTTGGCAGCTGTTACCGAGCCATGCTTGCGGTCAAAGACTGGCTTCAACTTGGCATAGCCATCTAAAGTGCTATTGCTTCGAATGGTATTGTCGCGACGCAAGAAGTCTTTATAAGGTTCCGCGTAAGCCGTCATGACTTCGTCATTGAGCTTGTCAGCTTCCCATGCTTCATGGGCTAAAGAATGTGAACGGTGTGCCAAGGCATCTTGATCAGCGCGGCTAATGCCATGGCTCTTCGCCATTTGCTCAGCCGTATCCCCCATGGTTAAGCCGGTGCTGTATTCTGCAATAGCTGGCGGTACTGGTGCCAAATCTTTAAAGCTCAAGCGCTTCAAAATCGCCAATTTTTGGCCTAAGCTGCGCGCTTTGTTTAAATCGACCAACGCATGTGCCAGTCGACGCGACACGCCGATAGGTAACACCGAAGAGGAGTCTGCACCACCGGCAATGCCTACCGAGGTATTGCCCACCAACATTGACTCCACCACGTTAACGGTCGACTGAAAGCTGGTCGCACAGGCACGCGACACACTGTAAGCATCGGTACCGACCGGTAAACTTGTGCCTAGCACAATTTCACGTGCGATATTGGGCGCCGATGGCATTTGCACAACTTGGCCAAACACCAGTTGTTCAACTTCTTTGCCGTCTAAGCCGTAACGATTGAGCATTTCTTGCACGACCATTTTGCCTAAGTCGAGTGCTGGAATACCGTGAAAATAGCTTGCTTGTTTCGCAAACGGCGTACGCAAGCCGGCCACAACGGCAATGCGATCTCCGTTTGCGGTTGTCAATTGTTGACGTGACGTCATGTTCAACTACCTCTGTTGGTAAATTAGGTCACCACGTAATCTGGTCAGACCTCATAGATTATTACAAATTTTAGCCGTTTAATCCGCAGAATTAAACTCTTGTTTTCGTTACAGTGCATAATAGAGTATAGACACACGCTAACACTTTAGAGGTCGACATGGCTGCAGAACAGTTTCAAAGCCTGCGCAATTACCTAGATAGTCAGGTTTTAGGGCAACCCGAATTCACTGAGAGCTTGCTTATCGCCGTACTGGCTGATGGCCATTTACTCGTCGAAGGCCCACCTGGGCTAGCTAAAACGCGCGCGGTGAATGCCCTCGCCAAAGGAATCGAAGGTGACTTCCACCGCGTTCAGTTCACCCCTGACCTATTGCCAGCAGATTTAACCGGCACTGATATTTATCGACCTGAAACCGGTGAGTTCGTATTTCAGCAAGGGCCTTTGTTTCATAATGTTATTTTGGCTGATGAAATTAACCGGGCACCTGCCAAAGTTCAGTCTGCACTGTTAGAAGCAATGGCGGAGCGTCAAATAACCGTTGGCCAAACGACGTATCCCTTGCCTGAGTTGTTTATGGTGCTCGCTACGCAAAACCCGCTCGAGCAGGAAGGTACCTACCCGTTACCTGAAGCACAGCTTGATCGGTTTTTAATGCAGCTAAACCTGGACTACCCAGCCGCCGACACCGAGTTAGACATTTTACGTTTAACTCGCGGCGAAGAACTGCATGGGGAAGTGGCCATGCCCACACCACTGCAGCAAAGCGATATATTTGGCGCGCGCAAGGAAGTGCTGGAAACCTTTATCGATGAAAACGTTGAAAACTACCTAGTACAACTGGTCATTGCATCACGTCAGCCAGAACACTACCATGCCGATTTAGCGCGTTGGTTGAGTTACGGTGCCAGCCCTCGTGCAACCATTGCTCTTGATCGCTGTGCACGCGCAAAAGCCTGGCTCAACGGCCGTGACTTTGTCACCCCCGACGACATCCAGGCGGTATTCCCGCACGTTATGCGGCATCGGATCATATTGAGTTATCAGGCCGAAGCCGACGGTGTGACCGCAGACCAAGCGCTACAAGTTATTTTACAAGAAGTTCCAACTCCATAACGGCGCTTGGCGACAGCTGAAGGTGACAAATTCTGACTATGATAGATGCGCAAGAGTGGCTCAAACAGTGGCAAAGCAACGGCCGTAGCGTCGGCGCCGCAGAGCTGATGTATTATCGCAGTAAAGTGGGAGCTTTTGCGCGTCATCGCCGGCTGCACCCACCAAAGTCTCAAAGCGGTGCGCTGTTGAGTAAAACCCGTGGCCGCGGGATGGAATTTGATGAAGTACGGCATTATCAGGCCGGAGATGATGTGCGTGCCATCGATTGGCGCGTCACCGCTCGTACAGGCACGGCGCACACCAAGTTATTTCGCGAAGAGCGAGAACGTCCAGTGTTATTTGTCGTCGACCTCTCCTATGGGATGCACTTGGGCAGCGAGTTATTGCTTAAAAGCGTGCAATCATGTCATATTGCGGCGGCAATGGCCTGGCTCGCAGCACAGCGCGGTGACCGCGTCGGTGCGGTGATTGGCCACCCTACTCGGCACATCGAAGTTCGGCCCCAAGGGCGCCAGCATGGGGTCATGCGTATTGTGCAGCAACTGGTAGAGCTGCAAAACGAAAGTTTATCCGCCTGGCAACAGCAAGCCTCGACCGAGACCTCACTTAATGTGTTGGACGACCTACTGCGACGCACGCAACATGTGGCAAAGCCCGGCTCAATCATTCATGTGATCAGCGACTTTGCGTATTACAATGAGTCTACCTCGCGCCTGTTACAGGCGTTGCAGCGCCACTGTTCCTTGCAGATCATTCAATGTTCCGATCCACTTGAGGCGCGCCTACCCGAGCAGTTACAACAGCAAAACGTTGCGCTCAGCGACGGCACCAACGACTGGCAGTTTGCCGCCGGTGATGGCACAGCGCGACAGCTTTACCAACAGCACGCAGCGGCGCATCAACAGCACTTCATGCAGGAACTACAGCAGTTGAACCTTAACTTATACCCGTTTAGTGCCGCACAAAGTATCGAACAGCAATGGCCCGAGGTGATGCGATGATCGACACCTCGTCACAACTCGAGCAACTGCACGATATTGTAGCGCCACCGGCAGCCCATTGGTGGCCCTTGGCAGCGGGGTGGTACATAGTCGCCGGCGCGGTCCTGCTTATCATAACTCTGCTCACCTGGTGGCTGGTAAGGCGCTATCGTCTGCGGCGCGTGCGGCGCGCGGCCCTAAGGCAACTCTCACCACGCCTGCCACTGAATACAACCACTTTGGTGCTCAAGCAAGCGTGCTTAGGCTATTTCCCTAGCAGCCAAATGGCGGGTTTAACGGGCAGCTCGTGGCGTACGTTCTTACTGCAACAGTTGGCGACGCGGAACGCGGCAGACTTCGCTGAGTTACTCACAAGCGTCGAACAAGCGGCCTATCAGCCGCACACGAGTGAACTTGATGCATTGCAGCAACGCTATTACCAATTTGCTCGATTGTGGTTAAAACGTGCGCTGCCACCAAAGCAGCGACAACTTTCCAGCGAGGCCAATCGATGATTCACTTTGCTTGGCCTTGGTTAGCGCTGGCTTGGTTCCTGGCGCCTTTACTCTGGTGGCTACGACGGCCGCAGCCACCACACTACTCAACCTTAAAGGTGGCTCACTTAGAACCCACCCATAGCAACCTGCCGTCATCGCCGAAGCGACGTTGGCTAAGGTTGTTTGCGTTGCTTCTTTGGAGCTTATTGATCATTGCCGCGTGTCGCCCCCAATGGCTTGGCGAGCCCGTACAGATACGCAGTGAAGCTCGGGAGATGATGCTAGCGGTCGACCTTTCCGGCAGTATGGAAATTGCCGATATGCAGCTTGAGGGTTATGAGACCAATCGTCTTGATATGGTCAAGCATGTAGTCAGTGACTTTATCGCCCGCCGTCAGGGCGATAAGCTCGGCCTAATCCTCTTCGCCGACACCGCTTATGTTCAGTCGCCTATTACTTACGACCTTACCAGTGTCGAACAGTTGTTAGACGAAGCGCAATTACGCTTGATTGGCGAACGTACCGCCATTGGTGACGCCGTGGCTTTGGCAGTAAAACGCTTTCGCGATAACGAGCAAAGCAATAAAATACTAATCCTGTTAACCGACGGTCAGAACACCGCAGGCGACGTATCACCAGAGCAGGCGCGCCGGCTCGCTGTGTATTATGGCATCAAGGTGTACGCAATTGGCGTCGGCGCGGAAGAAGTTATCGTCGATAGCTTTTTTGGCAAGCGCAAGGTGAACCCTAGCCGCGACCTTGATGAAGGCATGTTACGTCGATTGGCTGAAACCACCGGCGGCGAATATTTTCGAGCGCGCAGTACCGAAGAGCTTGAGCGTATTTATCAAACCTTAGACGCCTATGAACCCGTTGCCGGTGACGAACAGCTTCGGCGCCCACAAACGGAATTGTTTTATTGGCCAGCAGGTGCCGCTCTCGTACTTCTTTTAGTTTTAAGGTTAAGCCAACAGTTGGCATCGCTGCGGAGGCTCAACCATGCAAATTGAGCAAGTGTTAAGCCAATTCCATTTTCTCCGGCCTTGGTGGCTACTCAGCGTGCTACCTATCATGCTTTTGATCTGGCTTAGTTGGCGCTCGCGGCGTAACAGTCGTGGCTGGCATAGTGTTATTGCTCCCCACTTGGCGTCGTTACTCGTCACGTCTGCACCCGATAAGCAATCGGCTACGCGTTACTGGGCTTTACCATTAGCACTTCTGCTGTTCGCCTTAGGCAGTGCCGGGCCAACCTGGCAACGGATACCGCAACCGGTGTATCAGCTCGACGCTGGTCAAGTCGTGGTATTAGATATGTCGCTGTCGATGCGCGCGACCGACGTCGCCCCCAATCGGCTGACCCAACTGCGCTACAAGGCCATGCAATTAGCGAGTGAACACCTTGACGGCGATACCGGCCTAATTGCCTACGCCGGTGATGCCTTTGTAATTAGCCCACTGACCGCGGATGCCAGCAGTCTTGGCAACCTTATTCGCGCATTGAGTCCAGAGATTATGCCAAGTCCCGGCAGTGATCCCATTAGCGCTCTTAATCTCGCTGACCGACTGTTACGCGAAGCCGGTTATCCGCAGGGTGATATTTACTGGTTCACCGATGGCATAGACACCCGCGATCAACAAGAGCTCACGCGCTTCGTGCGTAATCACCCGCATCGTCTGGCCGTGCTTGCGGTGGGAACCGAACAAGGAGCCCCTATTGAGCTGGAAACGGGCAAGTTGTTGCGCAACAATGCGGGCGATGTAGTTATCCCTCGACTTACTCCAACTCGGCTTGAGCAGCTCGCAGAACTAAGCAATGGACGCTTTAGCAAGCTACGACAAGACCCTCAAGATATTGCTTACCTGGCCGCTATGGACCCGCTTTCGCGCGATGGTAAAGAACGCGATGACCAACGCGGTGATGCTTGGTATGACCTTGGGCCTTGGTTGATTATAGCTGGCATCTTGTTATTGCTGCCGATGATTCGCCGCGGCAGCCTATTGCTCATCTTATTCAGTGTCACCAGCGCCGTTCCTTTGTTCATAAGTGCACCTGCCGCCGCACAAACTGACAACGATGGGCTCGCTTGGCACGAGCAATTGTGGCAAACGCCCTATCAGCAAACGGATCAAGCCCTGAAAAACGAAGACTATCAGCGCGCCGCAGAAATTGCCGAAGATGCCTGGCAACGAGGCACGGCAAACTATCGAGCAGGCCGCTACGAACAAGCGCTGACCGACTTTTCCCAGGTGGATAATGCGCAAGGTTACTATAACCAAGGCAATAGCCTGATGCAGTTAGAACGCTATGATGAAGCAGCCAATGCTTACGCCGAAGCACTCAATCGCGACCCGGACTTTACTCAGGCGCAAGAAAACTTAGCATTAGCCGAACGACAAGCAGAACAGCAACGTCAACAGCAGCAACAGCAACAAGGCGACGGCCAGCAGCAACAACAGCAGGATGGTGATGGCGAGCCTAACGATGGTGATGCGGCCGGCACTGAATCATCGGCTGAGCCCGGTGACACTTCATCACCGCCCGAGTCTGAGAGCCAAGACCCGCAACAAGGTCAAAAGCC
This sequence comes from Pseudidiomarina piscicola, assembly GCF_902806985.1. Taxonomy (GTDB): domain Bacteria; phylum Pseudomonadota; class Gammaproteobacteria; order Enterobacterales; family Alteromonadaceae; genus Pseudidiomarina; species Pseudidiomarina piscicola. The sequence goes on along the minus strand of NZ_CADCXY010000001.1, from coordinate 129,216 downwards.
GCAGCCGCAAGAGTCCAAGCAGCCCGCTGAGCAGCCGGACAGCGAAACACCGCCGTCGGCACAAGGCCCCTCGGCCGAGCAGCTCAGTGAAGAACAACGCCAGCAAATGGAACAATGGCTGAACCGAATCGACGACAACCCAGCCTTTTTGCTGCAACGAAAAATGCTTGAAGAAACCAAAAAACGTCGTACCCAACAACGTCCGCCGCAAGGAGTTCAAAAACAGTGGTAGTGTATCGCGCAAAGTTTTACTCGTTACTTAACACACTGCTCTTGGTTGCTTTAGTGACCTGGCTACCCGCCAGTGCCGCACAGTCAAGTAACAGCACTGAAGTTGCCATAAGTGTTGATAAAAACCCAATTGTGGCGAACGACACCTTTATTCTAACTTTGACCGTGAATCAGTTAGTGAGTGACACCCTATGGCAGCCCCAGCAAGCCCTCCAAGAATTTGAGGTGTTAGGCAGTTCAAGTAGTCGTAATACCCAAATCATTAATGGTGTCACGACCGAACAAACGACTTTCAATACCATTGTGCGAGCCCCCGCTGACGCCGGTGACTATGCCATTGGCCCGGTTCACTTGCTCGATGTGCAGAGTAATAGTTTAAACCTCGAAGTCGTTGCTGCCGAACAGAGTGATAAATTGCTTGATCAGCGTAAAGCTTTTATCAAGGTTGAACTCAACCGTGACCAAGTTTATGTGCAAGAACAGGTGCAACTAACCGCAAAACTCTATCTCGCGGCAAACCTGCACAGTGGTAACATCATTCCGCCTAAGTTGGAGCAAGCAGATATCCGGCAAGTTGGCCGCGATTCGGAAACCAGCGAAATTATCAATGGCCGTAAATTCCAAGTTTTTTCTCGCGATTTCGTCGTGATCCCGCAACGCTCAGGTGAACAAGTGATTCAGGGGCCGTTGTTTCAGGGACAAATTAACGTAAAAAGCAAACGCACGTTATTTCCCACGTTCTCGTCCACGGAGTCGATCACTACCGCAGCCGAAGATCTACCACTTAGGGTGCAACCTATTCCGCCTAGCTGGCCTACGGGGCACGATTGGCTGCCCGCCGAGCTGGTCACGCTGTCGGTAAGTGTGGGTAGCGAGAGCGCTCCTCAAGACACCGAAGAACAACAATTTAGTCAAGGTGAACCGATTAACCTGACCTATCGGTTATCAGCGATAGGTCCACTTCCCGATCAATTGCCACGTCTCGACGAGCTGGTCGCCCAACTCGCCATTCCAGGCGCAAGTATCTACCCAGAAGCGCCCGAGTCTAGTGCTAATCAACGTAATGGCCGTTTGATTTCGCAGCAGACCGTGCGCGTGGCGGTGATTCCGCATCAAGCCGGTGAATTGCGGCTGCCCGAATTAACATTGCCGTGGTTTAACACGCAATTGCGCCAACAGGACAATGCCACCGCACCCGCTCAGCAGTTTGCCATCATCGCCAAAGCCGGGGGCACTGGCGTTGATTCGCCACAGTCTAGCCAGCCGGTAACGAACGCAGCAGAGACATCGACGCCAACCAATGCAGCTACCTCTACTGAGGTCGAGGAGACCCCAGTGGCAGCTAGTACGGTATGGTACCAACAGGTACAGCTGTGGCAGTTGCTAACGCTGCTATTCGCACTTCTGTGGTTACTGACACTGCTCGCTGTTGGCTACCTGGCACGGCGTAAACAACGCGCTAACTCGTCCGCTAGCGCCACAAACGCAACATCCGACAATTACCAGCAACATCTCAAGGCGTTAAAGCATGCTTGTACGCGCAACGATGCGGCGGCGGTAGAGTTACTGCTCAAACGTTGGGCAAGACACTACGCAGGTCGCACCAGCGCCGAGCTAAGCGGCGTTGCCGACGAACTTGACCATGCCCCCTTACGAAGTCAAATCGAACACCTGCAGCGCTGTCGTTTTGCCGCAGGCAGCGCTAACTGGCACGAAGGGAAAGCCCTTTGGCGAGCTTTTCAGGCGGCGCTAAAGGCGGCTGAGCAGCGCCAACAAGAAACCGGTTCAGTATTACCCGATCTGTATCCTCGCTAACAAAAAAAAGCGCACACTGCTGACAGTGTGCGCTTTCGGTTATCGCTAACGAACCAGCTGTTAACTTTCGTCGTTACTCGAGTTTAGTCGCAATTCGATTTCGGCATCAGCGCGCAGCGCCTCAATCACTCCCTGATACGACTGTTGCATGTAGCTGTTTTTCAATTGCTCTTGTAACTGAGCAGTACGCGCTGCATCGACATTACCTTCGGTAACAGCTTCAAGTACCACAATCGCCACGTCACCATTGCTCGTGGTTGCAGTATCTACGCTAACTTGACCTGCCGCTGGCGCAGCCATATCAAATAACCGTTGCACCACTGCACGCGGGTGGTCGGTCGTTTGACGCGAAACCTCGCTCAGTTCAGTGAACTCAACAGCGGTGACTGATTGCTGTTCACGTACCTGGGTGAGTAGCTCATCGGCCGCCTGCAGCGCAAGCTCTTGTGCTTGTTCAAGACGAACATTTTCAACAACCTGCTCACGTACGTCAGCTAATGGTTTGGTTGCCGCTGCTTTGTGGTCAACCACGCGTACCACCACTGACTCAGTGTCGCTGATTTCAATCAAGTCGCTGTTCAGGCCTTCATTGATAAGGTCGTTACTAAAGACTTCTGTAATGACTACTGGCGAACTTAACGCACCTGGCGCCGCATTCCGACTAAACCAGTCGGTTTCGCGCGCTTGAATACCGAGGTCCTCGGTCACTGGTGCAAAGGTATCTGGCACCTCAAAAGTAAGCTCGGTAACGTCTTGCTGTAGCTCGTAATAACGTTGCTTGACCTGCTCATCGCGCAAGTTCGCAACTATTTCACTGCGAACCTCTGCCAAGGGTGTCACACTGCCAGGACGCTTGTCGGTAAGTTTGATGATGTGATAACCAAAGCTACTTTCCACAACATCGCTGATACTTCCCACGTCTTCTAACGCAAATGCAGCCTCTTCAAAGTCGGCATCCATGGTACCGGGCTCTATCCAGTCAAGATCACCGCCTTGTTCACCCGAGAAAATATCGTCGGAACTTTGTGCAGCTAGCTCAGCAAAGTCAGCGCCGTTTTCAAGCTCAGCACGCAAAGCTTCAGCTTCTGCTTTGGCCGCATCAGCGTCATTGCCTGACTCAATTAAAATGTGTGAAAAACGATACTGAGGTGCTTTTGAATAACGGCTTTGGTTGCCCTCGTAATAGGCTTGGACTTCTTCGTCGCTAACTTCTACGGCTTCGGCAACAGTCCCCGCATCGACCATTACATATGCAACTTTCACCTGCTCTGGAATAGCAAAGCGGTCAAGGTTATCGTCATACCAGCTCTGCACTTGTGCGTCAGACACCTCAACTTGATCGAGATAGTCGGCGGTTGCCAATTGGGCAAATCGGCCACTACGTAGTTGGCCAAGTAAACGCTGGGTGGCATCGACTTCACTGGGCAACACGAATTCGCTATCAACAAGGCCCTGAACATACTGTTGGGTCACCAAGTCACGACGAATTAAAGCGGCAAAACCGTCTGGGGTATAACCCAAGCTACGTAGGGTCGTTTGATACATTTCGTTGTCAAACTGACCTGCCACTTTAAAGCTAGAAATATCGCGAATGGCCGCTTTCACTTGAGCCGCAGACGCGCGCAAACCTTGCGCTTTTGCTGCTTGCTCTAATAATTTTTGATTGACCAGATCGTTCACAACACGGCTGCGCAAGTTTTGCGTATAGCGCGGGTCTCTCGCCAGTTGCTCATAGAAGTCACCGAGCTGCTGTTGCTGACGTGCACGTTCATTTTCAACTGCACGATCAAACTCTGTCTGGGTAATCTCTTCACCATTAACGATAGCGACTGATGGTTCAGGAGTATTCGAGATATACCCGCCGATCCCTGCTAGTGCAAACGTTAACGCGATGAGTACTAATATAGCTTTCACAAGAAAGCTCTGTGACCCTTCACGAATCCTGTCCAACATAATTCTATTAACCTCAAAAAGTGTTCGATTTTTTACCGCGCGTTATTCTATCCCATTACGCGGAAAAAAAATAACCCGAAGACATGCTTCGGGTTACTTTCGCTATTCGCTGGCGGAACGGACGGGATTCGAACCCGCGACCCCCGGCGTGACAGGCCGGTATTCTAACCAGCTGAACTACCGCTCCGCAGTGATTAGTTTACTGAGTCTTTCAGCGCTTTACCGGCTTTGAAAGAAGGTACTTTTGCTGCAGCGATTTGAATCGTTTGACCAGTTTGTGGGTTACGGCCAGTGCGAGCTGAACGCTCACGTACACTGAATGTACCAAAACCTACAAGTGCAACTTGCTCACCTTTTTTCAAAGCATCTGTTACCGCTTCGATGAAAGAGTCGAGAGCACGTCCAGCAGCAGCTTTAGAAATCTCTGCTCCGTCTGCAATTTTGTCAACTAACTGAGACTTGTTCACAGTATCATCCCCTTAGATTGTTATTATCAGATTTGCATGGTTCCATTTGCAATTCGAATGGTCCAGCGAAGGTTATAACAAGCTCGAACATATGGTTCAAGCCGTACAACAGGTCTCCGACTACAGTTACGTGTCCCTGTCGTTAAAGTGGTATGCCAGAGCTTTTATTAGTTATGCTTGACCAATCACTTTGACTCTAGGCTACCACAACAATTTCGATTGAGAACCCTTTTTCACAATTTTTTTGACGAAAGAATGCGGCCTCCAGCGATGTTAAGGCCTTCAAGGCCGCATTTTCTCGTTTTTAGTTGGCGTTTTTAACCTCAGGTTGACGTTCAAGGGCCACTTGTAACACCTCGTCAATCCATTGCACCGGCTGAATTGTCAAATCACCTTTAACATTGTCGGCGATTTCCTCGAGGTCGCGTTCGTTGTCTTTCGGAATCAACACGTGCTTAATGCCGCCGCGATGGGCCGCTAACAGTTTCTCTTTCAAGCCACCGATGGCTAACACTTCACCACGCAAGGTGATTTCACCCGTCATGGCAACGTCCGCCCGCACCGGTATTTCTGTCAGCGATGAAACCAACGAGGTTACCATGGCAGTACCAGCACTTGGCCCATCTTTAGGTGTTGCCCCTTCAGGTACGTGCACGTGTAAATCACGTTTCTCGTGGAAGTCCGCTGGAATACCCAGCATATCCGCGCGACTGCGAACTACGGTTAACGCCGTCTGAATCGACTCTTGCATCACATCGCCCAGCGAGCCCGTTGAGGTGATTTTGCCTTTACCCGCAACATTCGTCGCTTCAATCGTCAGCAAGTCGCCACCGACTTCGGTCCAGGCTAAGCCAGTCACCTGACCGACTTGATTTTTCTCTTCAGCTTTACCGTAGTCAAACCGCTGCACACCTAAATACTCGTTAAGGTTGTCGGCGTTGATCTCAACTTTCTTAAGCCGCTTATCGAGCACAATTTTCTTCACTGCTTTGCGGCATAAACGAGAAATTTCACGCTCGAGGTTGCGCACCCCAGCTTCACGAGTGTAATAACGAATAATGCCTAAGATCGCGTCGTCTTTGATCAACAACTCTTTATCTTTCAAACCATTGCGTTCGAGTTGCTTGGTCAACAAGTGGCGCTTAGCAATGTTCAGCTTCTCGTCTTCGGTATAACCAGACAGTCGAATTACTTCCATACGGTCAAGTAATGGTGCCGGTATGTTCATGCTGTTTGAGGTTGCAACAAACATCACATCGGAGAGATCATAGTCAACTTCAAGGTAGTGATCGTTAAAGTTAACGTTCTGTTCGGGGTCTAATACTTCCAGTAACGCCGAAGCAGGATCACCGCGCATATCGGCCGCCATCTTGTCGATTTCGTCAAGTAAAAACAGCGGGTTGCGAACCCCTACTTTGGCCATTTTTTGAATCAATTTACCTGGCATAGAACCAATATAAGTGCGTCGATGGCCGCGAATCTCAGCTTCATCACGAACACCACCTAACGCCATACGGATATATTTGCGCCCGGTTGCTCTGGCAACGGATTGCCCAAGAGATGTTTTACCTACCCCTGGTGGCCCCACCAGACATAAAATAGCGCCACGCACCTTGCTGGTACGCTGTTGCACCGCAAGATACTCGAGAATGCGTTCTTTAACTTTTTCTAAGCCATAATGATCGGCATCAAGAATTTTCTCGGCATTGGCGAGATCTTTCTTGATCCGCGAGCGCTTTTTCCACGGCACCGAGACCATCCAATCGATATAACCTCGTACCACAGTCGCCTCGGCCGACATTGGCGACATCATTTTTAACTTTTGCAACTCAGCACGGGTTTTAACTTCCGCTTCTTCGGGCATTTTCGCTTCTTGAATTTTCTTCTCTAACGCTTCAAATTCGTCAGGCCCGTCTTCCATTTCCCCCAGCTCTTTTTGAATAGCTTTCATTTGCTCATTCAAATAGTATTCGCGCTGGCTCTTTTCCATCTGCTTTTTAACTCGGGTACGAATCCGCTTTTCAACCTGCAACAGGTCGATTTCACCTTCCATCAGCGCCATCAAAAATTCGAGACGGTCTCGTACTTCGGTAATTTCTAGTACTTTCTGCTTATCATTTAGCTTCAACGGCATATGCGCTGCCATGGTATCTGCCAGCCGATCGGCTTCTTCGATACCCGACAGAGAGGTTAACACCTCAGGCGGTATCTTCTTATTAAGCTTCACATAGCCTTCAAATTGATTCACCGCCGAGCGAATCATGACCTCTTCTTCTTTTTCCGGCATCACTTCAGAATCTAAGTAATGCACCTTGGCACGGAAGAAATCCTCATGAGCTTCAAAGGCATCAATTTCGGCGCGCTGTGAGCCTTCAACCAGAACTTTAACCGTGCCATCAGGCAATTTCAGTAGTTGCAAGATATTGGCTACAGTTCCGATCCGGTGGATGTCTTTTTCTTCCGGCTCATCAATTGAAGCGTCTTCTTGAGCTGAAAGAAAAATCTGCTTGTTGTTTTCCATGGCCGCTTCTAGGCAACGAATTGACTTTTCGCGCCCCACAAATAGCGGGATGACCATATGCGGGTACACCACTACATCACGCAGTGGTAAAACAGGAATACTCAGGTGTTCAACCCGTTCTTCGCTCATATATGTCTCCAGATTTAATGACGTCAGGTCAGATTTAATTATCTTACCCTCTAATATGAGGCTATACAGATAAAGTTCAATGTTTTGCACAAAAAAAGGGCCTAAATGGCCCTTTTTGCATAAATATCAAACTAAAACTAGGTGTTATTCACCTGAAGCCTGCTTTTCTTGATCTTGATTTTCATAAATCATAATAGGTTTGGACTCACCGGTAATCACCGATTCATCGATCACAACCTTACTAACATTATCAATCGACGGCAGATCGTACATAGTGTCCAATAACACGCCTTCGACAATCGAACGCAGACCTCGAGCGCCAGTTTTACGAGTCATTGCTTTACGAGCAATCGCCCGCAACGCATCATCTCGAAACTCTAGCTCAACGTCTTCCATTTCAAATAACGCCGCGTATTGCTTGGTAAGAGCGTTCTTCGGCTCTTGCAAAATTTGCACTAAGGCTTCGTCGTCAAGTTCTTCTAGCGTTGCGACAACCGGCAAACGACCGATAAACTCTGGAATTAAGCCATATTTCACCAAGTCTTCTGGTTCAACTTGCTTAATTAGGTTGGCCATTTGCTCGGTCGCTTTGGCTTTCACTTCAGCACCAAAACCAATACCAGTGCCGACACTTACCCGCTGCTCAATGACTTTATCAAGCCCAGAGAAGGCGCCACCACAGATAAATAGAATCTTTGAGGTATCGACCTGCACAAATTCTTGCTGTGGATGCTTACGTCCGCCTTGTGGCGGCACTGATGCAACAGTACCTTCAATCAGCTTCAGCAATGCTTGCTGCACGCCCTCACCGGAAACATCACGAGTAATCGATGGGTTATCCGACTTACGCGAGATTTTATCAATCTCATCGACATAAACGATGCCGCGTTGCGCTTTTTCAGCGTCATAGTCACACTTTTGCAGCAGCTTCTGGATAATGTTTTCGACATCTTCACCCACATAACCAGCTTCGGTTAAGGTGGTGGCGTCCGCCATGGTGAAAGGCACATCGAGAAAACGAGCTAGGGTTTCCGCAAGGTAGGTTTTACCTGACCCCGTTGGACCGATCAGCAAAATATTACTCTTGCCTAGTTCAATTTCGTCTTTACCTTTACCTGTATTGTGCAAACGTTTGTAGTGATTATAAACCGCGACCGCCAGCACCCGCTTAGCGAATTCTTGACCGATCACGTACGCATCTAGATGTTCGCGGATCTCTTTCGGTGTTGGTAATTTTTCTGAGCCTTCTTGCGGCGCAATATTTTGGATCTCTTCTTCCAAAATGTCATTGCACAACTCTACGCATTCGTCACAAATAAAAACTGAAGGCCCAGCAATTAATTTGCGAACCTCGTGCTGACTTTTTCCGCAGAAGGTACAAAACAATGGCTGTTCGCCATTACCTTCGGTTTTATCAGTCATGCTACTCTCCAGCTCGTTGAGTGAGTACCTTATCAACCACGCCGTAATTTACGGCTTCATCGGCCGACATAAAGTAATCACGATCAGTATCTTTAGCGATTTGTTCATAATCGCGACCGGTGTTTTCCGCAAGCATGCGGTTCATCCGTTCTTTAATATCTAAAATTTGACGGGCATGAATTTCAAAATCCGATGCCTGGCCTTGGAAACCTCCAAGCGGCTGGTGAATCATTACCCGCGAGTTCGGTAGGCAATAGCGCTTACCCTTGGCGCCGCCAGCTAACAAGAAGGCGCCCATGCTTGCCGCTTGGCCCATGCATACGGTGCTAACGTCAGGTTTAATGAAACGCATCGTGTCATAAATGGCCATACCTGCTGTCACGGCGCCGCCTGGTGAGTTGATATAAAGGAAAATATCTTTATCTGGACTCTCTGACTCTAAAAATAGCAACTGCGCTACGATCAGGTTAGCCATGTGGTCTTCAACCTGACCACACATAAATATCACTCGCTCTTTCAACAAGCGTGAATAAATATCGTAAGAACGCTCACCCTTGGCAGTTTGTTCAACCACCATAGGTACTAATTGCGCGATAGGATCGTGCGCGAGATCCGACATAGAAACTACTCCTGCAAATAAAAATGGCTCGTATAAGACTATACGAGCCATTAAACCAAGTTGCGAGTCACTCCGTCAACGCTTAGCGTACGGAATCGACAAACTTACTTCTCTTTCGGGTTCATCAACTCATCAAAGCTGGTCTTTTTCGCCGAAACTTTTGCTTGTTCAAGAATGAAGTCAACTGCTTGCTCTTCAAGTGCAACATTGCGCACTTGCTGCAGCAACTCGTCGTTACCTTTATAGTAGGTAATAACTTCTTCAGGGTCTTCATAAGCTGATGCATTGTTAGCGATAATTTCGTCTACTTTTGCATCGTCGACTTTAAGTTCGTTAGTACGAATTACTTCACCAAGTAACAAACCGACTTTTACGCGTTCTTTGGCTTGTTCTTCGAATAGGTTCGCAGGCAGCTCTGGCATTTGCGCTTGGTTATCGCCAAAACGCTGCATTGCTTGACGACGTAAGCCATCAATTTCCTGCTGTACCATCGCACTTGGTAAATCAACTTCATTACCTTCAACCAAACCTTTCAACACCTGCTCTTTAACTTTCGCTTGCACGGTGTTTTTAAGTTCACGTTCCATGTTCTTACGAACTTCAGCTTTCAGCGCGTCAACGCCGCCTTCGGTAACACCGAACATTGCTACGAAGTCGTCGTTAAGCTCAGGTAACACCTGTTCTTCAACTTTTTTCGCAACAATATCGAATTCCGCTTTCTTACCTTTAAGGTTTTCAGCGTGATAATCGTCAGGGAAGCTTACTTCGATGGTTTTTTCTTCACCGGTTTTCATACCGATAATATCGTCTTCGAAGCCAGGAATCATACGGCTTTGGCCAAGCTCAAGAGCGAAGTCTTGTGCTTTGCCGCCTTCAAATTCTTCGCCGTCGATACGACCGGTGAAGTCGATGGTGATACGCTCACCTTTTTTCGACTTACGCTTCACTTCTTTCCAATCAGCGTGTTGCTTACGCAAGGTTTCCAGCATAGTGTCAACATCTGCATCGGTGACAGCTACATCAGGCTTTTCGACGGTGATTTTGTCGAGACCTTGCACTTCAACTTCTGGGTAAACTTCAAACGTGGCAACAAACTCTAGGTCTTTACCAGCTTCGTTTACTTTAGGTTCGATGGATGGAGGACCCGCAGGGTTAATTTTTTCCTGCATGATCGCTTCAAAGTATTTGCTCTGCATTAATTCTTGCGCAGCACGTCCGCGAGCTTCTTTGCCGAATAATTTTTGCAATACATTCGGTGGTACCTTGCCTTTACGGAAACCGTTGATACGGCGATTACGGTACTCGTTTTTTAGTAGCTCTTTGACTTTCTCGTCAATGGTTGCCGCTGGCACAGTAATGGTGGCGCGGCGCTCTAATCCTTGGGTTGTCTCTACAGAAACCTGCATTGCTTTCTTACCTCGGCTTCACTAATGGCCTTGAGCCCACCACTATTGGGGCCCTTGAAAATGACGACGCATTATAGCGAAGGCATGCGGTCGCGTCGAGTAGTGTGACTTATTTTTTTCCGTAGAAATTAGCCGAATGGGCGCCGAACAAAGCAATTCCGGCCTTTATCTTTCGCCTCATAAACGGCTCGATCAACCTGTCTCAGCACACTACCTGGAGTGGTGTCTGCGGCTGGAATAAAGCTCAGCACGCCAATACTCACAGTAACTGGAGCGACACTGGTGTTGCTGGCAATGGCTTGCAATAATTCCGTCGCGCGTTGCTCTGCAACCTCGGCGCTCATAACCGGACAAATCACTACAAACTCATCACCGCCAAAGCGTGCAACTTTTTCACCACTACGTTGGAAGGTCTTTAATAGAATACCCGCCACAGAACACAGTGCAGCATCTCCACCTAAGTGCCCGTGCTTGTCGTTCAGCGCTTTGAAGTGGTCGATATCGACCATAAGAACACTTAAAAACTGTTGCTTACGCTGAGTGCGGCGCAACTCAGTTTCTAACACGGCATCTAAGCCCCGTCGATTAATTAAGCCGGTCAGGCTATCTTCATGAGCTAGCTGGGCAAGGCGTTCGTTGGCCGCGCGCAGCTCACTTTGCACTTGATGAAGCTGTGACTCGGTACGATGGCGGGCAATGGTGTTAGCGATCATGTCAGCCACCAGTTGCATTTGCCGCACATCTTCGTCGCTCCAAAGCGTACTGCGTTGCACAAGGTCACAGCCGACAAAGCCAATCAACTTACCTTCTAAGTACATGCCCACGGCCAGCATCGACTGAATCTGCTCGCGTTGTAACTCTTCTTTGAAACCACCGGTAACGTCCGGTAGCTGATCGGTACAAGAAACCACTACTTTACCGTCGGCGCGCATGCTGGTGAAGAACCAAGGCATGGCTTCGAGCGGAATGTTTTGTAAGTCGTCTTTATGTGAACTGATACCGCGATTCACCCACTCATGGGTATTCGTCATATGGCGATAGTCATCGGTGAATAAGAACACATAGCAACGATCTTTGCGGTCGTTACTTCCAAGCGCCGCAAGGGAGCGTTCGATATGCAGTTCAGCTTCGTCTGGCGCCGCATTAATTAAGCTCGTGCTGAGCTCGGAAATGAGATACGCAAAGCTTGCTGCGCTGTCTTCTGTTGATACAGAAGCCGGTTTGTCTGAAGTTTGAGCCATTTTAAATTCTTATGTTTGTTTTTTTCGGCAAACGAACTGCAGTCATGCCTTCTGCAGATAACCGCACAGTTCATCTCAACACATTCATTAGTTTATTAACAAATAGTTAAGCAATATGCTCTAAGATTAAGAATTTTTCAACCTATAGGGGAGGTTCATTGAAACAACGGCAAGAGATTATACGAATGGTCGGCGAGACTGGATTCGAACCAGCGACCCCTTGTACCCAAAACAAGTGCGCTACCAAGCTGCGCTACTCGCCGAACGTATAAATCTTTGGGGGACTTTCAGAAAAATGGGGTGGCTGATGGGATTCGAACCCACGACCACCGGAATCACAATCCGGGGCTCTACCAACTGAGCTACAGCCACCACTACTGTTGTTATGTCTTGCCAGGGCAAATTGGCGCACCCGGCAGGATTCGAACCTGCGACCGACGGCTTAGAAGGCCGTTGCTCTATCCAACTGAGCTACGGGCGCATGGTACAACATCGCGGTACTACTGAAAATGGTCGGCGAGACTGGATTCGAACCAGCGACCCCTTGTACCCAAAACAAGTGCGCTACCAAGCTGCGCTACTCGCCGACATCTTCAAAAACCCGTGCAGGACGCGGCCTGACAACGGGGGCGAATATTACCTGCTGCTCATGGCAGCGTCAAACCTTTTTTTGGTGAATTCGCCTGACTGCTGAAATTTGCAACAATTCGTCGTTAAATTCAACACCAGCGACCGTGCGATGCCGCAAACTTAACTACAATCATGCCATAAAACGTGTAAAAATAAGCATCTTTATAGACCTTTTTTAGAGTGAGCTTTGAGGAGCAACATGACCGCGCAATTTATTGACGGAAAAAAAGTCGCACAACAGGTTCGCACGCAAGTGAAAGAACGTGTTCAGCAACGTATTGAACAAGGGCTTCGGGCACCTGGCTTAGCGGTTATTTTAGTTGGTGAAGACCCGGCCTCAGAGGTATATGTCGGCAGTAAACGCCGCGCTTGTGAAGAAGTTGGCTTTAGCTCTAAGTCTTACGACCTTCCGGCAAGCACCAGCCAGAGTGAATTATTGAGTTTAATCGATGAACTCAATGCTGATAGCAGCGTTGACGGTATATTAGTGCAACTCCCTCTTCCTGAAGGGTTAGACGCCCAAGCATTACTCGAGCGCATTGACCCGTTTAAAGATGTTGACGGGTTTCATCCCTTTAACATGGGGCGCTTGGCTCAGCGCAACCCAGCATTACGCCCTTGTACGCCGCGCGGTGTCATGACGCTATTTGAATCTATCGACCTCGACCTGCATGGTCTTAATGCGGTGGTTGTTGGCGCCTCAAATATTGTTGGTCGGCCCATGAGCCTTGAGTTGCTGCTCGGCGGCGCAACCACAACCGTCTGCCATCGCTTCACCAACGACCTGCAAAAGCACGTCGAACGCGCCGATGTGGTGGTGGTTGCAGTTGGCAAAACGAACTTTATTCCGGGTCAATGGATTAAACCTGGCGCTGTCGTCATTGATGTCGGCATCAATCGTGGCGCTGACGGTAAACTTAAGGGTGACGTAGAGTTTGAAGTTGCTGCTGAACGCGCCAGTTACATCACGCCGGTACCCGGTGGCGTTGGCCCAATGACCGTTGCAACCCTAATGCAAAATACCTTGCAAGCCTGTGACACTTGGCATGCCCCCGGCTAAGGGTTAAGCCCTTCACGGTAACCACTTTGCAGCGGCGCGGCTAGGCGCCGCTGTAACGCCCACATAGGCCGGCCAAGCAGTTGTTCTCGCACGGCACAGTGACGTTGAGCCGGATCGCCCCACCACTGTTTCATCTGGCTTAGGACCTGAGCAGCAAAGGGCACTTCAAGCGGTAGGCACCACCACACCTCAATATCTAACTCACGCTGTCGCTGCCAACGCTGGGCATCCGCCTGGCTCGTACGCGTCCTGGCATGATCGATAGCTAGCTCCTGAAGCCAGCGCGCCGACGTTAAATCGTAGCGTCGCTCTGATTCCTCGCGTGACGTTTCAGCAGTGGGACGATGAACCTGCAACCTACCTGTCAGTTGGTAATGCAGCCACTGTTTGGCCGTTACCTTTAACTGCATTCGGCGCAGCTCAAACCGACTTGGTTCTGGCGCTTCGCCGGCAAACCAAACTGGCTCAAGGCTTGCCATTGCCGCTACTAAGGTGCGCTCCATCGCCAGCCGCGAGCCATGGTTTATGCTGCCGGCTCGCAGGCTGTAACTAACAGCCACGCGAAAGGTTGCGTTGGCAAACACTAACCACAATAGTTGCACCACTAGCAATACCGTTAGCACGACCACCGGCAGCACAATTAATGCCTCAACGGCGGCTTGTCCTGATTGAGAATTCGCTCGGCGGCGGCGCCGCCAACCAGAGCCAGTCACTGACAGCCACCTTGCGTTCGACAGGCTTGCCATTGCTGTTCTAGTTGCTGGAGTCGCGCTACGACGCTTTGAACATCATACCCAGCAATGATCGCTTGCTGTGCAGTTAGATCAGCTGCCGTCAAACTTGAGCTACGTAAGTCGTCAATGTCAGCATGTTGTGCACTCGCTCTTTGGGCAACCACTAACTGTGCTTCGACCAAGCCCGCATTTTTGACGCTATAGCCATTCATATTTAAGTCGGCCGCCATGGTCGAGTACTGCGGATGTTGCGGATCTTCAATACGATGCAGGTAGCGCTCTCGCAGCGCTAACACCGCCGGCTGCCAAACATGCAAGCGCAAATCACCAGTGTGACTCACGTCGGCCCCGGCAATTCGTTGTGCTAACCAGTTTGCTTCACTTACCGACGCTGCTGGTGTCTGTAAGCGCAGCAAATTTGCCTGGGTGGATAACTGCCATGGCGCGCCCCATGGTTGCCATATTTGCGCGATATAGCCTTTCGTAATTAGCTCACTTAACGGCTCTGGTAGGCGTGCTTCAGACAGCCAAAACTGCTCTATCGCAGTCAGTAGCGCATGAGCCTCCAGTTGCCAATGGCTGCGTTGCTGTGCCGCTTGTTCACGTGCCATCCATTGCTGACTCAATACTAGTAAACCGGCTAGCAAGCTTAATGCCAGCACCAACTCAAATAAAATATAGCCACGATGTTTCATCCTAAGGGTCCTTGTTGCATTTGCAGCAACCAACGCTGTTCGTTTACGTCACGTAAGCGCTGCTGTTGTCGATGGTCATCGCGTTGCTGCTGTTGCTGCAGCTGTTGCCTTTGATACTGAGGCTCGCGGGCCTGTAGTAAGGTCATTAGCAATAGCGCAAACCCCGCTAAACTTGCTGCCGCAATCACCCACTCGACGAGTAAGTAACCAGACTGATGAGCCATAGGGGGTTTGTGCTGCATGCGTGATCCTCCCTTCCCTATCCCTGAAAGCGCAGCGTCAGCGTGCCCGAGGTATAGCTGCTATCGATGGTATAGTCGGTGAAATCACGAGCTAGACGCGCCCCTTCACCATCTTGAGCGATTCCTGACATAGTCACTACATAATGTGTGGAATCACTTAGGTCAGCTTCGACCGCAATGGCACCTCCCCATGGGTTGATGCCAGCACCATCTCCCCATGCCTCAGGTACCGCCGCAATGGCAGACATTGAGCTCATGGTAATACCGGTAAAGTCTCCGCTGCGCGGGCGCCATAACTGCGCTCCCGCTTGCACCGTTATAATTTGATTTTTGGCCTCACTCACCCGCGAATTTCCCACCGCCCAATCGCGCACAGCTAATGTTCCAATCGTCGCTAGTGCAATAATGCCTAGTACGGTGAGCACTTCAATAAAGGTAAAACCTTGTTGTTTCTTCATTTTTAACACTCCATGTTGATTATTTACTGCCACGTTTTAACGAACATGCTGCTGGGTCACGGCCATCAGCATACTGCCCATGCCTCCGACAGTGACCAACAGCAATCCTAAAATAAGTGCATAGCAACACGCCTGTAGCGTCACCCGTAAACGCCGCAACGCCGCTACCGCATCCGCCGCTGCATAGCGGGCAACTCGCTGTAAGGTGCCATGTTCGGTCGCATTACGACTGCCATTGCTAAGCCTAAAAAGCATTCTTGGTGATAGGAGTCCGCAATCAAGAATCGCCACTAGGCGGCGCTCGCCATTGGCAAGTCGTTGCCGCAATTCTGGTAAGGCGTAAGCTAACGAGCCTGCGCCATACTCCTGCATTGCCTGTAACGCACGGTCGAGCCGCGTGCCTGCCCGCAGTAACACGGTCAGCGATTGCAATAACAGCACCCCATCAAAATAGCGGCGGATCACAAAGGCTCCTCGTGCCGCGCTCCAGCGCCAACCAGCACGCCGTAGATCAATCAACGGATACGGCCCCCACGTCACCACCAGCACCACTATCAACACCAAGCCCAGAAGCGGTAGCCAGGGGCCCGAACTCAGGTTTAATAAATAGTGACTGAGTACCGGCCAATGCAGTTCTGGTAAGCCACCTGCCAGTTTGGGCATGACGTTTTGGCCGACGGCATAGCAAGCAAACATCGTTATCAGCAGCATTAAAAAAGGGTAAATCAGCGGCCGCCAGAAGCCTTGAATCGCCGCCGCTCTTTGTTGCTCGAACTGGCGCTGGGCGGCAACCAGTTGATCGAGCAAACCGCTACGCTCACCAATACTCACCAACATACACAAATCGTTAGCGAACCACTGCTGCATGGCCGTTGCCATCGGTACACCGCTAAATACGGCTCCCTGCATTGCCTCGATGGCACGTTGTTCACGCTTTAAACCTTGCTGCATTGCATGTTGCTGTAGCTCCTGACACGCCTGTGCAACTGAAAGTCCGTCGCCAATGGCCAACGCAATATCCTCAATTAAGGCCAATTGATTCGCACGCTTCAACGATGTCTTCAAACCTGACATAGATCCTCCGCCTGCAGTTGCTGTGTCAATGTGCGCCAACCACGCTGTTGTAACTCCATGCGGTAGTTATCAAGTTCATCGTTGCGTAAGGCGTTACAAAGTTCGCCGGTCACCTCTAAAAACTCAGTCACCAACCGACGCTGGCCTACCCCACTATTCTGACAGCCGCTGCAACCACTAGCCGGAACCTGCCCCTGACAGTGCTGACACACTTGCTTTACCAGCCGCTGAGCTAACACACCACAGAGCACGCCCTGCTGTGCAAGTACACGATTTGTCAGTCCCAAGTCATTTAACCGCTGCAACGCCCCGAAGCAGTCATGTGCATGCAAGGTTGCGGTCACCAGATGACCGGTTAAGGCGGCCGTGTACGCCGCTTGGGCGGTTTTCGCGTCACGAATTTCACTGATTGAGATCACATCGGGGTCTTCACGCAAAGCCACTTTAACCATGTTGGCAAAGTTCAGCTCGGGGTGATCAACTGCCACCGGCTTTTGTTCAATATGTGGTTGGATAATTTCAATCGGGTCTTCCAGTGAAATGATTTTATGATCTGGTGGAATCATTAAGTTAAGCGCCGCTAAACTGGTGGTTTTGCCTTGCCCCGTAGGCCCCACAATAATCAACAGACCGTTCGCCTGTTCCAGCGCAATGCTAAGTTTAGCGATCAGCTCTGCGCTTGCGCCCAGCTCAGTAAAACGTTGAATAGATTGACGTTCAAGCTGCAATCGCATCGTCACCGCGAAGCCATTTCGGGTCGGTGATTTTTGCACCCGTAAACGCAAGCGTTGCGGCTCGCCATGCTGCATCACCACTACATTGATACTCGCGCTCGACAAGCGTTGCTCATCGAATAGTTCATGAAAGTCATCCGAACGCGTATTCAGCGCTGCGGCGATAGCTGCCGCTAGAGTTTCACGGGAGCGCTCGACATGCCCTACCATGCAGCCATGCACGCGAAACGCCAAACTTGCCCGTTGTGGATCAAACACTAAGTGAATGTCCGACGCGCCCAACAACAATGCTTGGGAAATGAGATCTTCTAACGCAAGCTGGGCTCGAGTTCGGTCAAACGGCCTGGCAGCCCCTGCTTGCTGCTGTTGCTGTTGGCGCTTTGCTTCAGCATCATGGAGAAAACTTCGCACATCACGTACTTCGCCAAGCAAGCTGGTGCGAAATTGTTGGCGAGCTTGCAGTTCTACTTTTAAATTGAGCAGTGCCAACGAGGCATGCTGCCAAGCCTCTGCGGTCGCTATGAGGCAACCGTCGGCGGTCACTACCACTGCCGTATCACTTTCATTCTGTTGTTCGGTGATGGCCAAGCACTCATTCAAATAGTGCTGGTCAGCGGACACTTCTTGCCATTCCGTTGGCGTGATGTAGCGCATGTTACCAATCTCCTTGCAAGTAAAAACGGCGCTGCTCGCCAGCCTGGCGCAAAATTAATTCGTCGCGCTGTAGCTGCACCTGCAGTTGTTCACCATTGCTACGATTCGGTTGCACGCTAAAGCGTTTTTCACCGCGTTGCAGCCATATGGTTACCTGTTGCCCGTTGCGTACCACACTGAGCAAGTTCACATTATCAAGCCCATGGCTAGTGCTGGGCTGGGGGCCTGTTGCCGTCACCTGGCCGGTGGTGACCTCGGTGATCTGTTGCCGCAATTGCGCCACCTGAAGTTGGTGCTGTAACCTACGAACCTGCGCCGCTGACTTTAACTCCTCTAATTCTTCAATGCGCAACTCACTGACCTGCTTAAGCTGCTGTTGCAACGGCGTGTTGGTTGCAGGAACCGCAAGGTCATTTGACCAACCAGCCATGACCATTATCACAAAACTAAATTCAATCATGAGTTCGCTTCTCCTTGTGTTAACGGTAAAGGTTCATAAAGGCGTAGTGTAATTTGTGCGGTTAGCTGTTTACCATTTTGTAACTTCAACGCGGCAATACGCAGATTGGGCTGCTGCAGCAATGCGGCCAAGCGAGTAAGTTCCGTCAAGGTCGTTGTCGGCAAGGTTAATTGCCACTGTTGCCAGCGGTAATCGGTATTCTGATTGGACTGCACCCGGCTGATACTCAGCTGTGGAAAATAGCGCTGGCCTTCGATCAACCACGTTGTTTCAGGCGCCGGGCTCGATAGGTCTAACTCATGGCTTACAACAGCGCGTGTCAGTACGACTTGTTGCGCTTGCTCCTGATGTTGCCAACCGGCCGGTAACTGGCTACCGAGCTCATCATCACGGCCATAGCTAGCAACCACGATGGCCTGTAAACTTTGCCCTTGAAGTTGCGCTGAGCGCCATTGCCAACCTGCGAAATGTTCGAACCCAGCAAACAATTGCGGCAACTGCTCTAATAACTGCACCGCCGTACCTGGCGGTGGCGCCAATCGGCGTTGCACTACTTCGTTCGGTGGCGCTTCAAATTGCGGCCATAGATACCAAGCACTGGCAGCACCACCTAGCATAAGTAACAAACAACTGGTCCAAATACGTTGCCGACGCTGCCATGGTGGCAACTGTTGCAATGAGCGCAACTGCAACGCGGCGGTGGGTTTTAAATCTCGTAACTGTGGCTGTTCAAGCAGCAGTTGCCATTGCGCTAACTGCTGTTGACAAAACTCAGCCAAGGTCGTCGGTGTTTGTTTGGCGATCAACACCGTGGCCTGTGCCTCGGCCTGACGTTTAATACGCTGCAGCACCAGCTCTAGTTGCAACATGCCGTCGGTATCGTGCGGACAGCTCAAACAATGCTGTAACCGCTCACCCTGCCAGGCAATACAAACAATCATTCCCTGCCACAAGCTCAGGTAAACCGCTTGCTTTAACTTCTTAAAATGGTTCCGCACACAGAGTGCAGCATCATGGGTAGGGCTGGTTAAAGCATCACTGCCGCATGCTAACCAGTAAGTGCGCCCCTGACGACCTACAACATAACCTTTAAAACCACGTTGCTTAGCTTGTTGCAGGTAATTGTCGATGTCTCGAGTGGTACGACTTTGTTGTCGCCAACCATCAATTAGCCAAAAGTCGCTCATTGCGCCACCCCACGACGCACTATGGTCGGTGTTAGCAGTACCAGAGTTTCGCTGTGGTGGCGCTGCTGCTGTTGCTTTCCGCCCAACAAAAAGCTTAGCCACGACTGCTGCTCGGTTAGTTGCTCACGTTCATTACGCAGACCTGACAACAATAGCGTTTGTCCATCACCCACTACCGCTTGCATAAAGAACTGTTTGCGATTGGTATGGGGCGTTTGGATGAGTTGTTCTCCGGAGCGCACTTCGTCGATCCGCAGTAAGTCAGAAAGCTCGGTCGATAATTGCAAAATGACTTCATCTTCACGAATACTGGGCAACACATAAAGCTCAAACCCGGTGGTCACAATACCTGGCTCTAAGTTTGTCGTCGCGCCAACATTCAGTGTATTGGTGGTACTCGCTGCAGCTAAGTAGGTGGCGTTGTCTTGCAGCGCAATTTTCGCAATTTGATTGTTTAACCCCAGTAAGCGAGGCTGATTATTAATGGTCACTAAACCTTGTTGTTGCAAGGCTTCAATAAACACCTCAGAGCCTGCCGCACGGCCGCTTTGACGTTGCCAAAACAATTGCCCGCCCAAGGCTTCGCCGAGGTCATTAAGAGGCCCACTGGCGAGCCCCACGACGGCATTCCCTCCGGCACTTTGAGCCAGTGCCTGCCAATCAATGGCCAGTTGATCTTCATCGCTAAAGCTCACTTCGACAATGCGCACCTCGATGGCCACTTGGCGCGTTAGACGTTCGTTTTGTTGACTAAGATAGGCTTCTATCTGCGCAACATGGCGCGGTCGATCTTTCACTAACACTGAGGTCGAGCTTTGGTTGATGCTCAACACTCCCTGCTCTGACAGCAATAAACCAAGGGCCCGTTGTAAATCATCCCAGACGCTTAAGTTTGCATGGCTAAAATTACTGAATTGATCACTACTTTCTTGCATCGCTGCACGTGGTTGCGCGGTACCCTGATTCGCTTGCTGTTGTCGCCGTTCTTTATTTCCCATAAAGAAGTCACTGGCCCCAGCGATAAACGCCACGTCAAATTCTGCTGTGCGCCAACGACTCCAACGAATACTGTGCTCAGTCATTTCTAAATACCAATCAAACTGCGCTGCCAAGCGTTGTAAAACGACACCACGGGCGCCAGCAAAGTTGAGCTGCACCGGCTGTTGCCGTAACTCCGTGTCGCTATAGGTGATACTCAGCTGCAGATCGGCAAACACATCCGCTAGCAAATCTTCGAGGGCGACGCCTTTGGCATTAATGTTGACCGGCTTGCTGTACCATGCCGGCAGATCCGCAGCTATGTCAGCGCTTTGCGGTACATAAAGTTGTTCTGTGCGCCTGACAGTGCCGGCGATTGAGTCCGTGGTTGCGGGGGCTGCTAACTGCGCTAACTCGGCAAGTGCGCGCGCTTGGCGTTGCGCAAGTTGCTGCGGCTCAGGCGCCGCACTGCAACTGAGCAACAGTATCGTCAAGGTCAGGCTGCCGACGCCCCGCCATAGGTTCATGGCCGTGCTCCAGCGTTGGCACGAACGACAGCAGAATGATTCGCATAGAGGGTGAGGTGTAGCTGATAGGGGGTTAACAGCTTTTCAAGTGCAAGGTCCCAGTTCGCCGCCGTTAAGGTAAAGTCCGTCGACCAGCGATAATGCGGAGAGGCCTGCCAATCAAGTTCTTGCACATCAAAGTGGCGGGCGAGCAGACGCTCAATTTGCGGCTTGAGTAAGCCCGCTTGTAACTCAAAGGTAACCTTATTAGTGGCGCGTTCGGTTGCTACTGGTGGCGCCGAATCGAAACTAAAGGGTGGGCAGCTTTGCTGAGCGTAAGCTGGCGTCGCCGACAAGCAGCTAAAGAACAGACTGCTTGCGACGATGCGCCATAGGACTGATGTCCATGTAGAGAACAAAAACATACGACCTCCATGTCATTCATGCATCGCCTTCCTTGACGATGTCTAGCAACTTTAGTCGCTAGATGGAGCTCGCACAAGCGTCCGAAAACGCAATTGTGGACGGGTTATTTCTTACGTTTTTTGGTTTCCTTTTCGACCCACTCGCCATCACGGTAATGGGCCTGCCAACCGGTAGGCTTACCGTTTTCTTCGGTGATCACGTACTGTTCTTTCTGCTTTCTGCTGTAACGCACAATGGCTTCATTGCCAGCGCTGTCTTCGGTCGGAGCATCAGCTAAATAATAGAACTTTTTCGGAATGCGATCTTTGAAGCGCTTCAGTTCAGCAACTTTTACCGCTCGAGTCTCACGCGACTTGGGAAAAGTATTGGCCGATAGAAATACGCCCGAGGCGCCATCACGCAGCACAAAGTGTGCTTTGGAGTCTTCACATGGCAACTCTGGAAACGGCACGGGATCTTCTTTCGGTGGCGCAGGCTGGCCACTTTTAAGTAGTTTCCGGGTGTTTTTGCAATCGTCATTGGTACAATCGAAGTACTTGCCAAAACGCCCGGTTTTCAACTGCATGTCACTGCCACAACGATCACACTCGAGTACTGGCCCATCATAGCCTTTGATACGGAACTCACCTTGCTCGACTAACTGGCCAGGACACGCTGGATTATTACCACAGACGTGCAGCTTGCGTTCTTTATCGATAAGGTAACTGTCCATTGCTGTACCGCACTCAGGGCAACGCTTCTTGGCTCGTAACGCTTCGGTCTCGGCTTCGTCCTCATCGGTGACTTTTACCGCTTCTTCGCCCGGTAGCAAATTGATGGTTTGCGTACAACGTTCTTTTGGCGGTAGTTCGTAACCCGAGCACCCCAGGAATACCCCGGTAGATGCGGTGCGAATACCCATTTTACGGCCACACTTAGGGCAATCGATATCCGTGAGTATCATTTCATTGCCACGCATACCGCCCTCTTCCGGAGGCATTTCTGCTTGCGCAAGCTTATCGGAAAATTCGGCATAGAATGCGTCTAGGGTTTCTTTCCATTCACGGTTGCCCTCGGCGATGTCATCCAAGGCCTGCTCCATTTCCGCAGTGAAATTGTAGTTAAGCAAGCGCGCAAAGTTTTCAACCAGTCGGTCGTTAACTATTTCACCCATTTTTTCCGCATAGAAGCGACGGTTTTCGACGCGTACATAACCACGATCTTGAATCGTGGAAATGATTGCGGCATAGGTCGACGGCCGACCGATACCACGTTTTTCTAATTCTTTTACCAATGAAGCTTCGCCGAAACGCGCTGGCGGTTTGGTGAAGTGTTGCTGTGGGTCGATGTCCTTTAAGTTCAGGTGATCACCCTTTTTCACATCCGGTAAGGTTGCGTCTTCGGCGCTTTTCGAACTTGCCGGTGGCTGAACCTTTGTCCAACCCGCAAAGCGCATCACGCGGCCTCGCGCTTTCAACTCGTAATCACTGGCAGCGACCGTAATAGTGGTCGCGTCATAGCGTGCCGGAGTCATCTGACAGGCAACAAACTGCCGCCAAATCAATTCATACAAACGCTGAGCATCGCGTTCCATGTCTTTCAGTTGCTCAGAGCGAACTTTGACACTCGATGGACGAATCGCTTCGTGCGCTTCTTGTGCGTTTTTCTTGGCGCCATAGCGGTTGGGCTTTTCTGGCAAATAGTCTTTACCAAACTCTTTATTGATAAAGTCACGGCAGGTTGCAACTGCTTCGCCGCTAAGGTTCGTTGAGTCGGTACGCATGTAAGTAATGTGACCAGCTTCGTAGAGACGCTGGGCCAACATCATGGTTTTCTTCACGCCAAAGCCAAGCCGCGTACTGGCCGCTTGTTGCAAGGTGGAGGTAATAAAAGGTGCCGACGGACGACTACTCGTAGGCTTGTCTTCGCGGTTAACCACCTCAAACTTAGCCTTTCGCAAGGCCTCAACAACCTGTTGCGCTTGCTCTTTGTTGGTCGCTTTAAAGGTTTTACCTAAGTGCTTCGCCAACTGCATGCGCACGGCGGCTTGCTGTTCGGTGGTCAAGTCGGCGTAGATGTCCCAATACTCTTCTGGCACAAAGGCTTTGATTTCTCGCTCCCGCTCAACAACCAAACGCACTGCAACCGACTGGACGCGCCCAGCAGAAAGGCCGCGGGCAATTTTCTTCCACAACAAAGGCGAAACCATAAAGCCGACCACGCGGTCTAAGAAGCGCCGAGTCTGTTGGGCATTAACCCGATCTATATTCAGGCTTGCGGGCTCTGAAAACGCCTCTTGAATCGCATTTTCTGTGATTTCATTAAAAACCACCCGACGAAAACGCTCACTTTCACCACCAATAAGTTCCCGCAGGTGCCATGCAATAGCTTCCCCTTCGCGGTCCAAATCCGTTGCGAGATAAATCGCATCTGCCTTGCTGGCTAGCTTCTGTAATTCATTAACGACTTTTTCTTTACCCGGCAGAACTTCGTAATGGGCATCCCAGTTGTGCTCAGGATCAATCCCCATACGCACCACCAGCTTGCGAAACTCACGTTCTTGACGATAGGCTTCTTTCGCCTCTGGCGACATCTTCCGAACTTCCGCTGGCGACTTCTTAGCAACTTCCACTGTAGCTCGAGTGGGTAAGTCACGCACGTGGCCAACGCTCGATTTAACTACGAAATCGTTGCCTAAATATTTATTAATGGTCTTCGCCTTGGCCGGCGACTCGACAATAACTAGCGATTTTGCCATGCGTCTCTTTGCAACCTAATAAGATGGGATTCTTTTTTAGATATATCGTTTCTACACAGATGAAACAACCATACCTGTCAAAATTAATAAAAATTCGTTTATCGCTTATAGCCATGCAGGGACATTTCGGATCACCTCAAAACACGCGGCGTTGCACGACAGTAAGGCTTACACAAGCGCTCACATGTGAGTATAATAGCCATTGTTAACTGGCTTGCAACTGCAATGGAGGAAATTCGTGAGCACTAAGCACTTTGAAGTCAATTTCGATGGTTTAGTAGGCCCTACCCATAACTACGCCGGATTATCATTCGGTAATGTGGCCTCACTGTCGAACGCTAAAGCGGTCTCGAGTCCACGTTCAGCTGCAAAGCAAGGGCTGGCAAAAATGAAAGCGCTGCACGACATGGGTATGGTGCAAGGCGTGTTCGCCCCCCATGAACGCCCTAATATCACCATATTGCGGCGCCTTGGTTTTACCGGTACCGATGGCGATGTCCTTTATAAAGCCGCCACCGAAGCGCCGCAGATTTATCAAGCGGTGTGCTCCGCCTCGAGTATGTGGACCGCCAATGCCGCGACGGTATCTCCTGGCGCCGACACAGCCAATGGTCGCGTGCAGTTTACCCCAGCCAACCTGACCAATAAGTTTCATCGCTCGCTTGAGCCGATGACCAGCGGCCGAATACTACAAGCTATGTTCGCCAATTCACGCTATTTCGAGCATCACTTACATTTACCCGATAATGAACACTTTGGTGATGAAGGCGCGGCCAACCATACGCGCTTATGCTCGCAGTACGGCCATGCCGGGGTCGAAATTTTCACCTTTGGCCGTTATGCCTTTGATGCCAGCCAACCAGCGCCGCAAAAGTTCCCAGCTCGCCAAACCTTTGAGGCATCGCAAGCGATTGCACGACTCCATGGCTTGAGTGATGAGAATACCGTTTATATTCAGCAAAACCCCGATGTTATTGATCAGGGCGTATTCCATAATGACGTGATTGCCGTCGGTAACCAGAACGTGCTTTTCTATCACGAGCAAGCGTTTTTAGACACCGAAGCCAAGCTCGCTGAAATACAACAAAAGTTTGGCGATGAGCCGCTGCACTTTATTTGTGTTAAAACCAGCGAAGTGTCGGTAGCTGACGCGGTACAGACTTACTTGTTTAATACCCAGCTGCTGACAATGCCTGACGGTACCATGGCGATTATCGCCCCCACCGAATGTCAGGATAATCCACGGGTTGCGGCGTACTTAGAGCAGTTGGTACAACGTGATACACCGATTAAGAAGGTGCATTTCTTCGATGTTAAACAAAGCATGCGTAACGGTGGTGGGCCGGCCTGCTTGCGCTTACGCGTTGCGCTAAACGACGATGAATTAGCAGCGGTGAACCCTGCAGTACTGATGAACGACACTTTGTTCGAGCGATTGAATCAGTGGGTTGACCAACATTACCGTGACGAACTTAGTGTTGCTGATCTACGCGACCCCCAGCTACTTACTGAGTCGCGCACAGCTCTTGATGAACTCACTCAAATTTTAAAGCTCGGTTCGGTGTACCCGTTCCAACTGGACTAACGAAAAAAGCCCGCGTTGTAACGCGGGCATTTAGTTTCAGCTACCTAGCAGACAACGACTAGTTTTCGTCGTCTTCGTTATGCATCTCAAGGTTTGCATCTTCAGTATCTTCCTCACCGTTACGAGCAATATCATTGCGCGCGGCATCAAGGCGATCGAGGTATCCTTGATTAATATCTCCGGTGATGTATTCACCGCTAAATACCGAGGTTTCAAACTGGTTAATCGATGGATTTTCTTCTTTAACCGCGGCAATTAAGTCTGATAAGTCTTGATAAATAAGCCCATCAGCTTTAATCAGCGCATTGATTTCAGAGGCTTCACGGCCATGCCCAATAAGCTCGTTAGCACTTGGCATATCAATACCATAGACATTAGGAAAACGAATTTCCGGCGCTGCTGACGCAAAGTAAACGTTCTTTGCTCCGGCTTCACGCGCCATTTCGATAATTTGTTCCGATGTGGTGCCTCGCACAATCGAGTCATCGACCAGTAACACATTCTTGCCACGGAACTCTGCGCCAATAGCGTTCAATTTACGGCGCACGGCTTTACGTCGCAGGGTTTGTCCCGGCATGATGAACGTACGGCCTATATAGCGGTTTTTAACGAAGCCCTGACGGTATGGAATTTCCAGCACATTGGCAATTTGCAACGCAATATCACAACTGGTTTCAGGGATCGGAATCACTACATCAATCGCTAGATCGGCATAATCGCGTTTTATCTTTTCACCTAGCTTACGGCCCATGTTCACGCGCGATGCGTAAACGGAAATTTTGTCGATAAACGAGTCAGGCCGAGCGAAGTAAACGTACTCAAAAATACATGGACAATGCTGTGGGTTATCCGCACATTGACGCGAATACAACTCACCGTTTTCAGTAATGTAAATTGCTTCACCGGGCTCAACGTCACGCAAATATTCAAAGCCAGTACCGTCAATGGCGACACTTTCTGAAGCGACAATATACTCGTTACCGTGCTCGGTTTCTCGTTGTCCTAAGACCAATGGCCGAATACCCCAAGGGTCACGAAAGGCAACCACACCATGGCCGATCACCATAGCTACGACGGCATAGGCACCACGAATTTGACGATGCACACGACTCACGGTGGCAAACACATCATCAGGGCTAAGTTCTAGGCTTTGCTGCTGATAGAGCTCATGGGCAAAAATGTTCAGTAAAATTTCTGAGTCTGACGTGGTGTTGATGTGACGACGGGCTTTGGCAAACAGGCGTTCTTGCAACTCAGCGGCATTCGTCAAATTACCGTTATGCGCCATGGCAATACCAAACGGTGAATTCACGTAAAACGGCTGCGCCTCAGCAGAACTAGAGCTGCCCGCTGTAGGATAGCGCACGTGGCCAATACCAATACGCCCTTGAAGACGATGCATATGACGGGTATGAAATACGTCACGCACCAACCCGTTGCCTTTACGCAAACGCAACGTCTTATTATGTACGGTCATAATGCCTGCAGCGTCTTGTCCACGGTGCTGCAACATCGTCAAGCTGTCGTACAACGCTTGATTGACCGGATCTTTACCTACTATGCCCACAATGCCACACATGCTACGACAACCTCATTTGCTTAGTTGGGGAGAAAACTAGATGTTTGCTCAAAATATTCAAAAAACCACTGAATGAAGATACCAAAATGCGGGATCAACACCGACTGCTGCCACCACTCGACACTTGCCAAGCCGGTGAAGCTGTCCATAAAAAATAACAGTGCACTGACGATGAGAACGCCACGTAAGGCACCGAAAACACCACCTAGAACGCGATCGGTTCCGGTGAGACCGGTTTTCTGTACCAGTTGGCCCAACACATAGTTGACCACTGCACCAACAATTAAGGTGCTTACGAACAGCGCAAGTGCGGCAACCGCATTGCGTATCATGGGATCATCAAGACCGGTAAACCAACTGGCGAGATCAGCATAATACCAGCTGGCAATAAAGAAGGCTGCAACCCACACGGCAAGCGACATTGCTTCTTTAACAAAGCCACGCACTAAACTCACGAGTGTCGACAGCGAAATAACAATTAAAATGGCATAATCAATCCAGACCATAAGGGCTATCCTAAGGCTGTTGAAGAGGCGCGCAGTTTACCAGAAATCGATCGGAAAAACGCCACTTTTTATTGAGCTTTACGGTTCAAAGCGAACCACTCGACCGTTGAGCCCAGTCAATTCTTTTAACTTGGGCAGTTGTTGTTGCAACTCGGTTTCCGTCAAGGCCGGTCCCACTAACAGTCGCGTCAGCTGTTTGCCATTCGCCTGCACGGTTTCTCCGTAGGCGGTAAAACCTTGCCCTTGCAACTGTTCGATTAATTTATCAACGGACTCTGCATTGCTGAAAGCCCCCAATTGAATCACATAGCCAGGTTCGGCGAGCGACTCAGTCGGTGGTGCAGTTTGCGGCTGGTCGGTGCTGGTGGTCGAAGTAGGTTCAGGTTCGGTCATCTCCGGTGCCTTCGCTGCGGTCTCAAGCGTTGCTTGCGTGGGGTCCTCAGCGGCGTCCGTTTGGCCGACCTCAATGGGGGTGCCTTCAAGCTCGGTGGCGGGTAACTGAACCTCCTGCTCTACCACGTCTGTCTCAGGCTGTAAGGGCATGGCCTCAAATTCCTGTTGTTGACGAACTTCCTTGCCATCTAACAGCTCCGGTAAAATAATGACCGCCAAGGCGACCAAAATAATCGTGCCAACAATACGATTTTGTAATTGCGATGCCATGCTTACTCCGCGTTGGGTATTTTAGCCACAGTGTAGAACGACCCGCACACCAATACTAGTGGTTGTTGTTGCGACTCTCTAGCAGCGTCACAGGCGCTGCGAAACGCATCGGTGACGCAGGGATAGCTAAGCGGCGGTTGCTGGTTCGTTACCTCACCTAACGCCGACGCTAACTCCTTAGCACTGGCGCCACGAGGTCCTTCAAGATCCGCAAGGTACCATGCACTAACCGCCGGTTTGAGTTGTTCCAGCGTACCTGCAATGTCTTTGTCTTTGAGCATCCCCAACACCGCGTAAATTGGCCGTGAGCCGAACCGGTTGCGTAAATGCTCAACCAGAAAGGCAGCGGCATGGGGGTTATGTGCAACGTCTAACAAATAGTCCGGATTACCGGCCACATACTGTAGGCGCCCCGGCTCTGCCGCCTTCACTAAACCTTCTCGAATGGCCTGCTCGGTCACCGGTAAATTCAATAGTTCAAGCGCCATTAGTGCCGTCGCAGCATTGGGTAATGGCAATTGCGGCATCGGCAGTGCCTGCAATTGACTGCGCCGCCCGGTAAAGGTCCAGTGGTCGGCACTGGTTTGCTGATAATTAAACTGGTGACCCACACATTGTGGCTCGATACCCTTGGTTTGCAGTTCGCTTAACACTTGTTTTGGAAAGTCTGGTTCCCCTATCACCGCGCCTTTTCCAGCTCGGAAAACCCCGGCTTTTTCCGCGGCAATGCCGTTGCGATCACTGCCGAGAAAACCAATATGGTCAATGCCTACCGAGGTTACCATGGCCACGTCTGCAGCTAAGCAATTGACGGCATCTAAACGCCCACCTAGACCAACTTCTAAAATCCATACATCAAGTTCACTGCGCTGCAGCAACCAAAAGGCAGCTAAGGTGCCAAACTCAAAGTACGTTAAGGATATATCACCGCGCGCTTGTTCAATCGCGGCAAAGGCACGGACAAAATCATCGGCGCTTGCCAGCGCCCCATGAAGTCGAACCCGCTCTTCGTAACGATAAATATGGGGGGAAATATAGGCGCCCGTACGGTAGCCAGCAGCGCGCAAAATACTCTCAAGGTAGCGCACTGTTGAGCCTTTGCCATTGGTGCCTGCAACGGTCAACACTTGCGCTTTGCCAGGGTCGATATTCAGTCGTTCTTTGACCTGCTGAACGCGGCTCAGGCCCAGGTCTATTTCCGTCGGGTGCAGGGCTTCTAAATAACACAGCCAGGCATCGAGCCCGGCTGTTGCTGAAGGTGCTGAAACAGTTGAATTCATACTGCGACTTAGTATTCGTCCGCCACCGGCGCGTGATGCTGGAACTTCGCCAGTAACGAAGCGACACGGTTACGCATTTGTCGACGATCAACAATCATATCAACCGCGCCATGATCCAGCAGGAATTCAGCGCGCTGGAAACCTTCAGGTAAGGTTTCACGAACCGTCTGTTGAATAACGCGCGGCCCAGCAAAACCAATCAACGCTTTAGGTTCGGCAATATTAACATCGCCTAACATCGCCAAACTGGCCGACACACCACCCATGGTTGGATCGGTTAACACCGAGATAAACGGCAAGCCTTCTTCGCTCATACGCGCAAGGGCGGCCGAGGTTTTGGCCATCTGCATCAACGACATCAACGCTTCTTGCATACGTGCGCCACCAGACGCTGAAAAGCACACCAATGGAATGCGTTCGCGCAAGCAGACCTCTGCCGCTTTAACAAAACGAGCGCCAACGACTGATGCCATTGAGCCACCCATAAAGTTAAACTCAAATGCCACAGCCACTACCGGCATGCCTTTGAGCTTGCCTTTTTGTGCCACTAACGCGTCTTTTTCACCGGTCGCCTTTTGTGCTGCGGCGATACGGTCTTTATATTTTTTTGAGTCACGAAATTTGAGAATGTCTTTGGGCTCTAGCTCAGCGCCAATTTCGGTGCCCGTGTCGCTATCTAAAAAGCTATCTAAACGGCCTCGTGCTGACATCCGCATGTGATGGTCGCACTTGGTACAAACATGGAGATTACGCTCGAGGTCTGCACTATAGATAATTGCATCGCAACTGGTGCATTTCGCCCATACTCCTTCAGGAATATTGCGGCGTTTTCCACTTTTTGGCTTTGCAAGAATTCGCTCTATCCAGCTCATATCGTCTCATTTATCTCAATTGGTGATTACGGCGTGTCGCCTAAACTTGCCATATTAAAGCACAATCTACCCCGACCTTGCAGTAAAAAGTGGTCTTATTAGTCAGTTCGCAGGCCTAGTTTCGGGCAACCAAAGTGGCCCCACCGCTTGTGTTGGTAAGCCAAAGGTTTCCGGGTAATCAACGGCAACCAGGTACAAGCCTTCGGCCTTAGCGGTCGCTGCTGCCAGGGTGCGATCGCGCTGCGCCAGCAACTCACCAGGCCAAGTAACTGCCTGCTCACCCTTGCCAACTTCAAGCAAGGTGCCGACGATATTCCGTACCATGTGATGCAAAAACGCATTGGCAGCGATATCGATAACCACAAAGTTTTCGTGGCGGCTGACGTCTATGTGGGTCACACAACGGTTTGGTGAGTGCGATTGACACTGCGCTGCGCGAAAGGCGCTAAAGTCATTTTCACCAAGCAATGCTTGAGCCGCTTGGTGCATGCGCTCTACCTGTAAGTCAAAGTGGTAGTGACTCACCCCGCGGCCGAGTATGGCCGGGCGCAAACGTGTGTTACAAATGATGTAACGATAACGGCGACCGGTCGCACTGAAACGTGCGCTAAAGTCTGCGGGTACTTCACGTACCCAGCGCACGGCAACATCCGCAGGTAAGTTACTGTTCACTCCCATGGTCCAAGCCGGTGCATTACGTGGTTCTTGACTATCGAAATGCACCACCTGCCCGGTGGCGTGCACACCCGCATCGGTCCGCCCTGCACACACAACCTCGACCGGATGATTGGCAACCTTACTGAGGGCCCGTTCCAACACTTCCTGCACACAGGTCACTTCGCGTTGTCGTTGCCAGCCATAATAGTTACTACCGTCGTATTCAATTCCTAGCGCAAAGCGCGTACTACTCATCGACCGCCCTGTTCACTTAGTTGTTTTAATAACGCCGCGGCTTCTTGTTCAGCTTCTTCGTCGTCGCAGCCCTGTATCCCTTCTAACAAATTACGAGCGTCGTCGATTTCACCCATATCAATATACACTTGAGCTAAGTCCAACCGCGCTGCGGGCGATTTGCTCTCATCTAACATGGCTTCGGTGGAGATATCGTAATCAACCGGTTTATCGTCATCTCCGACTAACGCTTCGTTCAGTTTATCTTTGTCGTAAGGGTCGTCGAGCTCTTCGCTGGCTTCACTCTCAGCTTCTTCCATCAAACTTTCAATGGACACGTAGTCATCGTCCGCCGCTTCAGCGTCGCTTTCCTTGCTATCGCTGGTGGTAAAGTTATCGTCTAAGCTCAAACCACCAAAAGAGTCGTCTTCTGGCTCGGGCTCAGGTTGTCGATACTCGTTGACAGGTTCAGGCGCGGCGGATTCTTTAGAGTCTTCGTCGTCAGATTCCTGCTCACTAGGCTCAAATGCCAACAAGGCATCGACTTCACGAGAGATTGCATCGTCATCATCGTCGCTCTCGGCAGTCGCATCAGACTGTTGACTTAGGTACGCCTCAAGATCAACGTCAGTGATTTCAACATCTTCATCAGCTGTCGACATTAGTTCACTGGGCATCTCCTGCCAGTCTTCGGGGGCTAAGCCATCGCCATCATCCGCTGTACTCGTGTCCCTTATACTTTCTTCTTGGCCCGCTGCTGACTCTTCAGCTTTATCGCTGTGCTCTTGACCCTTATCGCTGTACTCTTCGCCTTTATCGCTTTGCTGGTCGGCGGCAGGCTCTGCAGCCATTTCCCGCTCAAGTCGACGGACATAAGCGAGGTACCAAAGCGCGCCTAACACAATCACTAAAACCAGTGCCATCAGGCCCAAATGAAGTGGCTTCAGCAGCCAGTCCAGCCAGCTACGCTGTTGGCTACGTGGACGGTTCACCACAGGCTTGCTAACCACCTCAGCTTTTTCCTCTACCACTGCCGTCGCGGCGTCTGTCTCTGCTGCGCTTGCGGTTGTGCTATCGGCATTAGACTCTGATGCAGCGTCTGGCTCTGCTGTCGTCTGCTCGACAGGTTGCTCAACATCTAATGCTGGATTACGTTCACTTGGCTGTGATTGCACGTCCGTCGTGGTCAGTTCTTGCTGATCTTGGCGATTAAGTTCACTGGCTAAGGTTTCGATTTCGGCCGAAGCACGCTGCTCTTCGGCGGCGCGCTGGCGTAATAAATTCAACTCTTCGGTGACTGCTTCCAAGCGCTGCTGTAAATCACTATTCTCTGTTTGTAGGCTTTCAATTAATCCAATAGATTCAGATAGTTGACCCCGCAAGGCTTGCATCTCTGAAACTGAGATCGCAATTTCACTTTCCACCGCAGTGCTCTCCACCGCAGTGCTTTCTACGTCAGGGCTTTTGGCCTCAGGGCTTTCAGCTTCAGAGCTTTCGGCCGTGCTGGCTGCGTCGCTCGAAGGCGCTGGAACGGCTGCTTTGGGAGTGTCTTGCGCAGTGGCAAGACTGCCTAGCTCAGGAATTTCCAAGTAGAACCCGGTTAACATAAAGTCCGGTCGATTATCGCGGAAAGCACGAGGGTTTGCTGCGACAATGGCATCCATCATCTCAAATAGGCTCACCCCGCGCTGACGGCCATAGTAAGTGGCGATACTCCACATGGTATCGGTCGGAACAATAGGACCAAACTGCTCTGGCTGCCAACGCGACGCACGCGAACCCTGCTGCGCCATTGTTGCCGCCGAGAATGCAACCAGTGCTGCAATTAATGCAACTATGATTATCCGTGCCATCGCGTTTTCGTCCTTTTTAGCTGTTATTATCGGATTCTAAAGAAATCAATTGCTTAATCAAATATAGTCGTTTATCAAATGTTCAGCAATTTGGATGCTGTTGGTCGCGGCTCCTTTGCGAACATTATCAGCAACCACCCATAGGTTTAAGCCTTGTGGATGAGAGATATCATTTCGTATACGGCCGACATAAACATCGTCGGTACCTGTCGCATGACTCACCTGAGTCGGAAAGTCTTCGTTATTATCAAACACTACCACGCCCGGTGCTTGCCGCAGTAATTCTTTTGCTTGTAACGCATCAAGCGGCTGTTGGGTTTCGATGTGCACAGCTTCGGCATGACCATAAAACACCGGCACGCGAACTGCCGTGGCGTTCACTCCAATACTTGGGTCGGCGAATATTTTCTGCGTTTCCCACAGCATTTTCATTTCTTCTTTGGTGTAGTCGTTATCCATAAATGCATCGATTTGTGGAATACAGTTGAAGGCCATTTGTCGCGCAAAGTAGTCGTTTTCGAGCGGTCGGCCATTCATCAGCTGGGCGGTTTGCTGGGCCAGAGCATCCATCGCTTCTTTACCGCCACCGGATACCGACTGATAGGTCGCGACATTGATGCGTTCAATGCCAACGGCATCGTAGATAGGTTTTAAAGCCACCAACATTTGAATCGTTGAGCAATTCGGATTGGCGATAATATTGCGGTTCCTAAAGTCAGCCAAGGCATGCGCATTTACTTCTGGCACCACCAAGGGAACATCTTCGTCGTAGCGGAACTCAGAGGTATTATCGATGACGATACAACCTGCATCAGCGGCTCGAGGCGCAAATTCTCGTGAAATTGCGCCGCCCGCCGAGAAAAAGCCTAATTCGACCTGGGTCCAATCAAAACTTTCAGCGTCCAACACTTCAACGTCTTCGCCACGAAACTTAATGGTGGTGCCAGCGGATTTGCTACTTGCCAGCGGAAACAATTCCGCTACTGGAAAGTCGCGTTGCTCTAAAAGTTCGATCATATGCTGACCAACCAACCCTGTCGCACCAAGAATAGCGACATTAAATGCTCGTGACATAGTTACTCCTTTCGTTTGGCATCTGAAATGTAAGCTGGGCTAAGCGCTGTTGCCATAGCGCTGACAACGCCCACTCACCTGTGTTCAAGTGTAGCTGATTAAGCTCCCTTCGTACTGCGTAATTTGCCCGCAAACGGTCAAAGTCTTCGGCAGTGCAGGCGGTGGCCCGCAGTGCGGCATCATCCTCACGAATATCGTAACAATGCAACACCCACTGCGCCAGCTCGCGCCAATTTGGTTCATTAGGGGCCGCCAGCGCTGTAGTTTGCCCTTGCGGATAGCTTGCCAACAGCTCGGCAAGCGACGGCAATTGTAGGCTTAGTTGTTGGTCCGTCAACCATTTATTAAGCAGCTGCCAGCTGCCACCAAGTTTTCCTGCCAAACTATGCCCAGCAATATGGGGCGTCGCTAAGGTCACCTGCTGCAACAGCTCAAGAGCCATTTGCGGTTCATGTTCCCAAACGTCAAGCACCACCGTTAAAGGCCGGTGTTGCAAGCGCTCGATCAACGCCTGTTCAGCAACGACGGCACCGCGGCTGGCATTCACTAGAATTGTTTCGGGTTTTAGCTCAGCCAGCGCTGCGTGATCAAATAGATGATGTGTCGCATAACGACCGTGGCGCTGTATCGGAACATGGCAACTAATCACCTTTGAGTGCAGCACACGTTGCCAATCGTCATGCACCGGTACCACTTGTTCGCCCCGCGCCAGCGCTGGCGGGTCATAGTAATGCACCGATAAGCCTAGCCCTGCCAACCGCTGCCCCGCAGCTCGGCCGGTATTTCCTGCGCCTACAATCGCTACTTCACCCGTTGGCAATTGTTGCTGTTCTATGGCGATGGCGGCGATGGCACTTGCCACGTAGTCGCCCACTGCGTTGGCGTTCACCCCCGGCGTGCTGTGAAAAGTGACGCCAGCCGCTGCAAGCGCAGCTTGGTCAACATGGTCGGTACCTATGGTCGCACTACCAAGCCAACGCAAATTCGGCGCCTGCTGTAAAAGTTTTTGGTCAACACGGGTGATCGAACGAATAAACATGACGTGGGCCGCAGCAAGTTGCTGGGCACTCGGCTGGCGTCCACTGAAACGTTCAAGCTGCAATGGCATCTCGGTCTGGCGCTTTAGCGCCGCAATCAGGGTATCGAGCTCAGGTAGGTTTGCATCGGCCAGTATGTACATAATTCCGTGGGCTCTGGTTGAAAACCCTTAGCATACAAAAAGGTGCGCCAAAGCGCACCTTTTTCAGCTTCATTGACCCACTCAATTCGTGGGTAAAAACCTTGCGTTACTTATATTTACGCATCACCAAGGTGGCGTTCGTACCACCAAAGCCGAAGCTGTTCGACATCACTGTGGTGAGTTCCATGGGCTTCATTTCGGTGATGATGTTCATGCCATCGGCACCAGGGTCAAGGTTTTCCACATTAATGGAAGGTGCCACAAACCCATGTTCCAACATCAGTAGCGAATAAATAGCTTCATGCACACCGGCTGCACCTAGTGAGTGACCTGTCATCGCTTTGGTCGCACTTATCATCGGTGTCTGCTCGGGGAATACTTCACGAATCGCTTCCAGCTCTTTGGTATCACCTACAGGCGTACTTGTTCCGTGAGTATTTAGGTAATCAACGGGCGTATCGACGTTTTCCATGGCCATTTGCATGCAGCGAACGGCGCCTTCACCTGAAGGTGCAACCATATCATAACCGTCTGAAGTGGCACCGTAACCAACGATTTCACCGTAAATTTTAGCCCCACGCGCAAGTGCTGTTTCAAGCTCTTCAATCACCACAATACCGCCACCGCCAGCAGGCACAAAGCCATCGCGGTCAGTGTCATAGGTGCGTGACGCTTTGTGCGGGGTGTCATTGTACTTGGTACTCAAGGCTCCCATGGCATCAAACTCCATGCCGAGGGTCCAATGAAGCTCCTCACCACCACCGGCAAATACGCGGTCTTGTTTGCCTAGTTGAATTAATTCCAAGGCATGACCAATACAGTGCGCTGATGTTGCACATGCTGAGCTAATTGAATAGTTCACACCTTTAATTTTGAACGGTGTTGCCAGACACGCCGATGTGGTCGAAGCCATGCAACGTGGCACCATGTAAGGGCCTACCCGCTTCACGCCTTTTTCGCGTAAGGTATCTGCCGCAGCAACTTGATGCTCGCCAGAAGCGCCACCAGAGCCTACCACCAGACCGGTGCGGTGATTTGACACGTCGGCTTCTTCTAGGCCGGCGTCTTCAACCGCTTGCGCCATAGCCATGTAGGCGTAGGCCGCAGAGTTACCCATAAAGCGTAAAGCTTTGCGGTCGATATGATCTTTAGGTTCAGCGCGTACGGGTCCCCAGACCTGACAACGCAAGCCCATATCGGCAAATTCTTGAGAATATTCAATACCTGAACGACCGTTTTTCAACGACTCAAGTACTTCCTTTTGGTTCACGCCGATACTCGACACGATGCCGATACCGGTAATCACTGCTCTTCTCATTCTAGTTTCCTGTCTTGCTGAGCGCTTGTGTATGTTAGCTTAGTTCAATAAAAAAGTGGTCTGCTTTCCGCAATTATTAGCTAAAATTGTTACACTACTGCGCATGATCAACGAATTAATTTCGAGATACACCGGTGTCAAACTCTACACACGCTGAAATTACTTTTAATGAGTTCGGGTTGCCGGTGGCAACGCATTTCGATGATATCTATTTTACCAACGAAAATGGCCTTGCCGAAAGCAACTACGTCTTTATTCAGCATAATGATCTACTGCCGCGCTGGCAAATTCCCCGCGCGGTTCCCTTTGTTATTGCTGAAACGGGTTTTGGCACTGGGCTCAACTTACTGGCCTGTTGGCAACTGTTGCTTGAACAGGCACCGGAAGATTTAGTACTGCATTTTATTTCGTTTGAAAAATTTCCGTTGCGACAGCAAGATCTTGCTCAGGCCCTCACCGCCTTTCCCCAGCTTGCAACACTCGCCGACGAGCTATTGGCGGTGTATCCACCGGCAGAACCCGGCTGTCACCGACGTTACCTTGCCGGCGGGCGCGTTATTCTTGATTTGTGGATAGGCGATATCAGTGACCAATTGCCTTCGTGGCTGGAACACGCGCAGCACTCTGTCGACGCCTGGTTTTTAGACGGCTTCGCCCCCGATAAAAATCCCGCAATGTGGCAACAACATATCTACGACGCTATGGCGACAAGCACCGCTGCAGGAGGCACCTTTGCCACGTTTACTGCGGCAGGTGATGTGCGCCGTGGCTTGCAAAAAGCCGGCTTTGAGGTAACCAAAGACAAAGGCTTTGGCCGTAAGCGCGAAATGCTCTACGGCCAATCAGTGACGGCGCAAACCGCTAAACCTGCTGCTGCCGACAGCCCGGTCACTATTATTGGAGGCGGCATTGCCGCTGCGTGCTTAGCCCATGAACTGCAGCGGTTAGGTCGAACCATCGAAATCATCAGTTGCGGGGTGGCTGATGCGGCCTCGGGCAACAGCCAGGGGGCCATTTATCCGTTACTGCATGCCCAGCGCAGCCCACTTGCCAACTATTTCAGTTTAGCCTTTGACTACGCTAGGCATTTTTATACACAAACGAGCGCAGCTACATGGCACCCTGTTGGTGTGGTGCAGTTGGGTTACACCGAAGCGCGGGCGCAACGCTATGAAAAAATCACTCGCAGCCAAGCCAACGGTGGCCCTGGTTATGATTCATCTTTAGTACAGCTCTATAATGCTGAACAAACCCAGCAGCTTTGGCAACACTTGCCCGCCTGTCCCAGCCTTTATTACCCTAATGGCGGGTGGTTAGCACCGGCGCGCACGGTGGAAGCCCTTTTAAATGGCTATGAGGTGACCACAACTGCCGAGTTAACCAGTGTCACCAAGGCAAGCTCCGGTAGCCGTTGGCAGTTAGAGTTTGCTAACGGCAAGGTACTGCAACGAAGTGTCGTGATTCTGGCCTGCGGCGCGGGCCTGCGTGAATTGCTACAACCCTTTTCCATCGGGCTACAAAACGTGCGCGGTCAAGTGACCGAAGTGCGCGCCACCAAGACCTCGGCCGATTGCCCATTGGTGGTTTGTTACAAAGGTTACTTTACCCCTGTCGCGGACCATAAACACTGTGTTGGTGCTACCTACGAACGGGACGGTGAAGACCTAACACCGCGCGCTGCCGACCAACAGGAAAACTTACAAAACTTGGTTGATAACTTAGCTCCGGCCAGTTGGCCGGCACAGCTTGAACCAGTTAACAATCGTGCAGCGGTTCGCAACACTACCAAAGATCACCTGCCTTTAGTGGGTGAAATTGATCAAGGTTTGTGGGTGCTCGGCGGCCTCGGTTCACGCGGTTTTACCGCTGCGCCCTTAGCCGCTAACGCACTGGCTTCAGCTCTTACCAAGCGGCCGCTACCGTTACCTGCCGAGCTGTGGCAGCGACTACAACCCCAACGCTTGCTGCACGATTAGTCGGCGGCTGCTTCGAGCTTATTGACCATGGCGGCAATATGCTGCTGATCGACCGGGTTCAATTCATGTTTGGTCGCCTCGAGCGCCGCTCTCAAACTCGGTAATACCGCTTCAGGATGGGCTTGGTCTTGCAGCTCCATTTGCGCGACCACAAGGTCGAAATGACCTCGTAAATAGCCACTGGCGAAGAGTTCGTCATCATCACCTTGTTGTACTGCCTGATCAAAAACCAGCTCTAACTTCTCAATAAACTGATCAAAGTTTTCCTGTTGCACGTTCTACCTCACTGCGCTGTTCACGGGTTGCTGCAATTACATGATTTTATGGCGCCGCAGAATACCACAAAACCACGGCTTTCTGGTACACTAGTGTGACCCATAACGGCACCCTAAGCTTTGACGTAAAGGTAACGAAATGACAGACAAAATCGGCCTGTTTTACGGCTCAACCACCTGTTTTACAGAAATTGCTGCAGAGAAAATTCAAGCAGAATTTCCACCGGGGCAAGTTGAGTTGTTCAATATCAAAGATGTACCACTTAAAGAAGCCGAGTCGTTCGATACGCTAATATTTGGTCTTTCAACCTGGGACTTTGGCGAAATTCAAGAAGACTGGGAAAGCCACTGGCCCGACATTGCGGACTTAAACCTTGAAGGTAAAGTGGTGGCCTTATTCGGCATGGGTGATCAGGTGGGCTATACCGACTGGTTTCAAGATGCCCTCGGCATGCTGCACGACGAACTTGCCGCAAGTGGCAGCACCCGCATTGGCTTCTGGCCTAACCAAGGGTATGAGTTTGCTGCCTCAAAAGCGCTGACTGCCGATGATGAGTTTTTCGTTGGCCTAGCACTGGATGAAGACAGCCAATACGAGCTTAGCGAAGAGCGTATTCAACAGTGGGTTGCGCAATTACAACAAGAGCTGACCGAAGTAGGTTAATCCTGATCGACCAGCAAGCCCAGCCGACGTTGCCAAAACTCGCACTGTACCGCGGCCTCCTCAGCACTATAAGCAACTGCGGGTGAGTGCCCCCACACCGGGCCCGGCCAAGCCGGATCATCGGGTGAGCGCAGCAGCAAATGAACGTGCAGTTGCGCAACCACATTACCTAAGGCACCGACATTTAACTTGGCGTTGGGCTGCCAGTGCTTCAAACACTGACTTACATGTTTTAGTTCACGCCCCAGTTGTTGCTGCTCAAGCTCCGATAAATCAAGCCACTCGACCGCCAGCGGTACCCGTGGTACCAGCATGAGCCAGTCGTAGCGGCTATCATTAAATAACCGCACGTCACACAACTCAAACGCCCCTAATCGCAAACTATCGTTCGCTAACCGCTGATCAAGAACGAACAGGTTACTTTCATCTGTAGGTTTGTTATAACGCATGCATCACTCGTTTCGTTTTTTAAAAAGGAACCCCTCATGAAAAAACTCATGTTGGCATTGGTGTTCGCCATCATGGCAGGCTTTAGCTTAGCTGCCAATGCATCGACGACGCCAGCCATTAACGACTTTACCGCAGACATGGAAGCCCACAAGGGCTTTTTCACGTACTACCATGACCGCCAAACCGGGCAATACTTTTTAGAGATCCCGCGTGACGAGCAACAATTTATTTTTCAAACCAGTTTACCTTGGGGCCTTGGCTCAAATGATATTGGCTTGGACCGTGGTCAACTTGGTGCCACCCGCTTAGCAAGCTTTCAAATTGAAGGCGATAAAGCGCTGTTGGTACACCACAATAGCTATTTTCGTGCCAATACCGATAACCAAGCAGAGCGCGCCAGTATTGACGAAGCTTTCGCCGACTCGGTGATTGCCGGCTTTAAAGTGGTCGCAAGCAATAGCACTGCCATTGTGGTGAATTACACACCGTTCTTGCTCAGTGATACCCATGGCGTGGTGCAGCGACTGGGGCAAAGCGAGCAAGGCAATTATAAAGTAGCGAGCGATCGCAGTGTGGTTTACCCCGCGCGTAGCAAAGCTTTTCCCGATAACCTAGAACTTGAAGCCAAGGTCACTTTTAGCGGTCAAGGCAACGGTCGTTATGTGCGCCAAGTAGCCGCTGATGCTGATCATTTAACGCTTCACTTGCACCACTCATTTATTCGCCTGCCCGATGCCAACTATCAGCCACGTAAATTCCACCCACAAAGTGGTTTTTGGGCTGAAGAGCACCGTGACTACGCAGCTCCGCTTGGCGCGTCGATGGCGGTGAAACATATCCCACGGCATCGTTTAGCCAAAGGTGACACCCTTACTTACTACCTAGATCCAGGGGTACCAGAGCCCGTGCGCAGTGCGCTGCTCGACGGTGCTCGTTGGTGGCAAGATGCATTTGCCGCAGCTGGCCACCCGGACGCATTTGAAGTCAAAGAACTGCCAGCTGAAGCAGACCCAATGGACATCCGTTATAACGTTATTCAATGGGTGCATCGCGCTACGCGTGGCTGGTCCTACGGCTCATCTGTGATTGACCCGCGCACCGGTGAAATACTTAAAGGTCATGTTACCTTAGGTTCATTGCGAGTCCGCCAAGATATGCTCATCGCCCAAAGCCTGTTAGCGCCCTATGCCGAAGATTTAAGTGCTGAGCAACAGCAACAGCTTGAAGCAAACATTAAAGCTATGGCGTTAGCGCGTATTCGTCAATTGTCGGCCCATGAAGTGGGTCACACCTTGGGTATTGCTCATAACTTTGCCGCCAGCAGCCACGACCGCGCCTCGGTGATGGACTACCCTCATCCGTTGGTCAGTATCGATAGAACCAGCGGCCAATTGAGCTTAGCCGACGCTTATGCTGAGGGTATGGGCATTTGGGATAAACAAGTCGTGCGTTACGGCTATGGTGAAGGCGGCGAACAACTGGCGCGCATCATCGAAGAAAACCGTGAACTTGGGTTAGCCTTTATTTCTGACGCCGATGCTCGGCCGGTGGGTGGTGCGCACCCCGACGCCCATCTGTGGGACAATGGCAGCGATCCGGTCACTGAACTGGAACGCATTCTGGCGGTGCGCACGACGGCACTTGAGCAGTTCGGTTTAGCCAATTTAAAGGCCGACGCCCCGGTGAGCGACTTGCGTGCTATTTTGGTACCCACCTATCTATTGCATCGTTACCAAGCGGAAGCCGCGGTGAAAATGATCGCCGGTGAGCACTATACCTATGCGGTCAAAGGTGACAGCAAAGTTGAGCGACGCCCCGTCAATACCAATCAACAACAGCGCGCATTAAACATTCTCGCGCAAACGTTCTCGGCTGAGCAATTGAGCTTACCCGCCGATGTGGCCAATGTATTACTACCCTATGCGTACGGTAGTCGCGCCAGCCGTGAAAACTTTAGTGGCAAAACCGGGCTTATTCCTGACCCAGATACCATGGCCGCCAGTGCCGCACGGTTTAGTTTGAAACTATTGTTGAACCCCCAACGTTTGGAGCGCTTGGCCCAGCAACACGACCAGTCACAGGGACTGTCGGTGGCACAAGTGTTTGCACAAGTAGCGACCACAGCTATTGAACCGGCGCGCCAGCAGCAAGCTTCAACGGTTGAAGAACGCATCGCATTTGAAGCGCTCACTGCCACCGCAGAGCTATATCAACAGCCACTAAGTGCTGTGCTCAAAGGCCGGGTCTTACACTTTTTAAAAGCTGAGTATGCCGCCTGGCAAGCAGCGCCAGAAAGTGCCGCACGCACACTTGCGGTTGACGCCTTAGAACAGCTATTTAACCAGGGTGAGTGGCCATTAGAGGGGTCACCAGCGTTACCTCCTGGCTCACCTATCTAACCGCGCTAAGGGGTTCCTTAGAACTCTTAAGGCATAAAAAAACAGCGCCGAGGCGCTGTTTTTTTTGTCTATTACAAACCTTGAGATTAGTCGAGGTCGGCAAAGAATGAATCAGCTAACCAGCGCGGACGTTCTGCGTCATTAGCAATGGTTTTACCGATTTCATAGTTAATGTTGGTGAACACCACGCCTGCTTCATAGTTGATTGGCAAGCTAGGTTGGTCACTCGGCCGATGATAGTGCTCAGCAAAGAACTGCCCCCAAATTTCGCCACCGTTTTCGTCTTCACCTTTAGCGGTAAAGCCGGTCATCAGAAATACCGCAGGAACGCCTTTCTTCACAAATGGGTAGTGATCTGAACGGGTGAAAATTGCTTGCTCCGGCATAGGGTCTTCACTTAATTCAATGCCATACTGTCCAGCCGCTTCGGCAACCGACTCTCCTAACGTTGAGTGCGTTGAACCAAAAGCAATGACGTCAGCAAAGTCATACAACAATACCGGCATATCGAGGTTCACATTGGCCACGATTTGCTGCAAAGGAACCGTAGGGAAGTGCGCAAAATAGTCTGCACCTAACAGGCCACGCTCTTCTGCGGTGACCGACAAGAACAAAATTGAACGCTTCGGCCGTTCGCCTGACTCAACGAACATCCGTGCCGTTTCTAGTAACACACTGACACCGCTAGCATTGTCCATGGCGCCGTTGTTGATGTGATCGTCTTGGCTTAGATCTTGAGTCATACCGATGTGATCTGAATGTGCGGTATACACCACGTATTCATTTTTTAATTCAGGGTCGCTGCCGGGTAAAATCGCAGCCACATTAGGACTACTGATTTCGTCATGCTCTGATGCCAGCTTCAGCGTCACCGAAACACCTAACTCGAATGGTTTCGGCTGCTGTTCTTTTTCTAACTGCGCAAAAACTTCATCCATGCTGATCGCTGCCTTGGCAAACAATGGCTCAGCTGCATTAAAGTCAATATAGGCGCCACCTACCAGCGACTTATAGGCGCGGTTAGGCTCGCCTTCTTGATTAAGCCAAGTCACGCTTGGTGCGCGCTGGTACATAGCGCTCACTTTGAATGGCCGAACTTCTTCACGCGCTGGCGTA
The DNA here is from genome assembly GCF_902806985.1 of Pseudidiomarina piscicola. Classification (GTDB taxonomy): domain Bacteria; phylum Pseudomonadota; class Gammaproteobacteria; order Enterobacterales; family Alteromonadaceae; genus Pseudidiomarina; species Pseudidiomarina piscicola. The sequence continues at coordinate 85,156 of NZ_CADCXY010000001.1, read as the reverse complement.
TGCAGGGTAATGATCCCTACCGCACCACGTTCTGCCGCGAAGCGCTTTTTACTGCTGTTTAAATGGGCGCCTTCTTCGCTCGGAAGATCCGCTGGGCGACCGCTCACCATCATCACAATTTTGCCGTCGACATCAACATTGGCATAATCGTTGAGTCCGAATTCTTCAGAAACTAAACCGTAGCCGACAAAGACCACGGGCGCAGTCACTTCGCTTTGCTCGGCATAGGCGCTAGGGCCGGTTAAAAACTCTTTACCATACTCCAGCTCAACCACTTCTTCACCGGTGTCGATACTAAAGCTCGCACTCCCCTCTTTGAGGCTACTACGGCGAAATTTAATACGTTGATAGTAAGTACCGTTATCACCTGCCGGCTCTAAACCTAGAGCTTTAAAATTTGACACAATGTACTGCGCGGCAATTTCATGACCACGACTACCAGTGTCACGCCCTTCCAATGCATCACTCGCAAGAAACTCTAAGTGAGCTTGCAAGGCTTTGGCATCGCCACTTACCGCAGCATGTGCAACAGGTGCGGCTTGCTCTGTACAGGCCAGAAGGCCTGTCGACAGCACCGCTGCTGCAACGAGAGTACGAATTCGCATAGTTCTTCCTCTATCAACGATTAGCTAAAAACTAGATTTTAGCGAAGCTGACGCCCAGACACGAGCCTTTGTTCTAAAGCTTTGTAATGGATTGTTTCAAAAGACTTGAACCTCAACGCGAGTGTTATATTATAACATTACATTGTTTAGGGTGCCGCTACACTCAGCGAGTACCTAGTTTACCGTAGCCCAATAACACTGGAGATGGTTATGTTGCAGTACAGTCCTTTAGCTTTGCTTGTGATGCAAGCACTTGCTAGCCCGGCGAATGCCGATGAACAAGCCCAAGAACACCAACACCAAGACACTGAAGTTATTGTTATAAGTGCATCGCCCTTAAATCGGACTGAACTGAACTCAGCCCAGCCTATCTCTGTGCTAAGCGGTGATGAGCTGCGTGAAAAACAAGCGCATACCCTAGGTGAAACGCTGGCCAAAGAGCCTGGCATTAACGCCACACACTTTGCCCGAGTAGCTTCAAGCCCAATTATTCGTGGCCTGGATGGGCCACGAGTGAAGATCATGCAAAACGGCCTCGATACTGCAGACGTGTCACGAGGAAGCCCCGACCATGCGGTAACGACTGAAACGTCAGTGGCACAACAAGTCGAAATCATGCGTGGTCCGGCGACGTTGTTATACGGTAGTGGCGCCATTGGTGGTGTCGTCAACGTGGTGGATGAGCGTATCGCACAAGATTTTGTGGGTGGTACGCGCGGCTTCTTTGGTGGCAACCTTGCCAGCGTCGATAACCTGCGCGACATTAATGCCGGAATCACTACCGATGTCGGGTCTTCGGTATGGCACCTCGACGGCTTTACCCGGCAAAGTGATGATTATAGCGTGCCGACATTTACCAATGAAGAAGGTGAACAGGTCGACACCATTAATAACTCTTTTGTTGATGCGGCAGGCGGTACCTTAGGCGTAAGTTATCTTTTCGATAATGGCTACGCCGGCATCTCCTATGGCCGACTTGAACAAAGCTACGGCATTCCCGGCCATAGCCATGATGACCACGAAGGTGAATCAGAACAGGAACACGCTGAGCACGAAGAAGAGACCGAAGCCCAACCCTACGCCGACTTGGAGCAAGATCGATTTCAGCTCCATGCTGGCGTCATGGACCCCATCGCTGGCATTGAAAAGCTTGAAGTACGCTACGCCTACACGGATTACCAGCACCAGGAAATAGAAGCTGACATTACAGCGACCAGCTTTACCAATAAACAGCATGAATTGCGTTTGACCGCCAACCACCACCTTAGTGGCAACTGGTATGGCGCGATCGGTTACCATGGCTTCAGTCAACAACAAACGACCTTCGGTGAAGAAGCCTATGCGCCGCCCAGTGAAACCGACCGCCATGGCTTCTTTTGGTTAGCGGAAACCCAAGGCGCAGATCTAAACTGGCAAACAGGTATCCGTTATGAAAAAGTCTCGGCCGAGGCACCCAGCCTAATGACGGGGCAGAACAGTTACAACTTCGAGCCTTTTTCGGCGTCGTTTGGCGCCAGTTACCAATGGCACCCTGAAATTCGTTTCAATGCTAATGTTAGCCATGCACAACGCGCACCAACGGCCAATGAACTGTTCGCCAATGGCGCCCATTTGGCCACCCAAACCTACGAGTTAGGGCTAGGTTACGAACTACATCAAGAGGGTGAGCACAGCTATGCTGTCGAGCCCAGTCAGCAACACATAGCGTTGGAAACTTCAACAGGTCTTGATTTAGGCGCACATTTTGAATCAAACGGCCATCATTTGAATATAAATTTTTACGCTAACCACATCGATAATTATATTTTCGAAAGCTTCACGGGCGTCAACAGTGCCGACCTCGAAAGCCACGATGAACATGATGAACACGACGAGCATGAGCAACACGATGAGCATGACCATGATGAAGGGCTCACCGTGGTTGAATATACCCAGCGTGACGTTGTGCTGTTCGGCTATGAAATCAACGGTCTCTGGCAGCTCGACGAACAATGGCGCTTACAGGCGTTCAGTGACTACACCCGCGCCTACACTCGCGACGACCAGAGCAACTTGCCGCGTATTCCGTCACAACGTATTGGTGCAGATCTAACCTACAACCAGGGCAATTGGGAAACTCAAGTGGGCTATATTTGGCATAGTCGACAGAACCGTACGGCGGCAAACGAATCAGCGACGCCCAGCTACGGCTTAGTGAATGCGCAGTTCAACTGGTTCCCGCAAGCTTTTGCACAGCAAAACTTAAGCATTTATCTAAAAGCGGAAAACCTCACCGATAAACTGGCCTACGTGCATACCTCTTATTTGAAAATGAACGCCCCTGTTGCCGGCCGCAACTTCAGCATTGGTTTGCGTGGCGAATTCTAGCGCATTCCTTAGACAACTTAACGCAGCGAGAGCAAGCTCGCTGCCTGCTTTGTTACACTGGTAACGTTTAAACACTAACGTTTACAAGGAAAGCAGGCATGCGAGCCCTCGCGCTGAGTTTTATAGTAGGCCTTTTTGTGACCACCGCGGTGGCCGCACAGGGCATCACAAGCAACGAGAATTTCGGCCGTGCGCAACTCTCGATTGAGCGCATTTTTTCGGCGCCCAACCTAACCGCTGACGCACCGGTGAACCTGCAATTTGCGCCTGATGGTAACCGCATTGCTTATCTTAAAGGCAGTGTCGACCAGCCTCAGGTAAACGATCTTTGGTTGTATGACGTTCGTCAGCAACGCCATCGCTTAATTGTTGCCGCAAGCCAACTGGTCGCCGACCCAACCGCTATGTCTGCGGCCGAACGCGCGCGGCGTGAACGCCTGCGTATTCGTGCCAGTGGCATCGTCGACTATCAATGGTCGCCAAATGGCTCGCAGTTACTGATACCTATCGCCGGGCAACTTTACTTAGCGACGTTAACCACCGATGACCAACAGCCCGTTGCGGTCAAACGCCTGCTCGACAGCAGCACCAAAGCGACCGATGCGCGCTTTTCACCGCAGGGCAACTATGTCAGCTATGTTGCCGATCGTACGCTCTACACCATTGATTTAGTTAATGAGCAAACCCAGCAAGTTAGCACCAATGGCACCGCTACCCTGGGCTATGCCGTCGCTGAATTTGTGGCGCAGGAAGAAATGAAACGTATGACGGGTTACTGGTGGAGCCCGGACGAAGCTAGTATTGCACTGACTCGCGTCGATACCTCAGCAGTCGAAATACACTCGCGCACTGACGTTTATGCCGAGCGCACCGAATTAGTACAACAACGCTACCCCTTTACCGGCTCGACCAATGCCACCGTTGACCTTGGTATCTACCACCTTGAACAGCGTACAACTCGTTGGTTAGGACTACCTAAGCGCCATCAACCAGGCTACCTAGCCCGCGTCAATTGGCTCCCGAATAGCGCCAACGTCAGCTACCAATGGCAAACACGCAACCAACAACAACTGACACTGTACCTGCAACCACGAAACGGTAACGACGCCACCGCCGTGCTGACTGAGACCAGTACCAGCTGGCTTAACTTGCACAACGACTTAAAATTTCTTGAAGACTCGCGCCACTTCATTTGGAGCTCAGAGCGCAGTGGTTTCAAACACTTGTACCTATACCGTACCGACGGTAGCTTAATTCGCCAGCTCACTAGCGGCGACTGGCAAGTGGATGGGTTAAGTGCGGTAGACGATACCACCGGCTTTGTGTATTTCACTGGACGTAAAAAAACGCCCCTTGAGCGCCACCTTTATCGCGCCAGCATGACCACTGCAAACCCCAGCCAACCGACTCAGTTAACCGAACGTGCCGGTATGCACACGATCACCTTTGCCGGTGATCAACGCAGCTACATCGACTTTTTTTCAAGTAGCACACAGCCACCACAAGTGAGTTTGCACGGGCCAACGGGAGAGCGCATCGTGTGGTTGCAACAAAACCTAATCGATGAGAAACATCCGCTTGCCAGTTATCTCGCTGATTGGTCTTATCCTGAATTTGGTGAACTCAGCGCCGCCGACGAACAGACGTTGTACTATAAGCTCACCAAGCCTGCGCGGATGGTCGATAATCAGTCCTATCCGGTCATTGTTATGGTATACGGCGGGCCCAGAGCCCAACGTGTTACCAATAGTTGGGGCGATTATTTTAGCCAGTATCTAGCGCAGCAAGGGTATGTGGTGTTTCAACTCGATAACCGCGGTAGCGGACAACGCGGCAAAGCGTTCGAGCAAGTGATTTATCGCAACTTGGCCCAAGCCGAAGTTGCCGATCAGGTGGTTGGTGCAAAGTTCTTGCAATCACTGCCGTATATCGATGCTGAGCGCATCGGCGTATTTGGTCACAGTTATGGCGGCTATATGGCGTTGCATTTGATTTTGCGCCACCCCGAGTATTTTAATGCCGCCGTCGCGGGTGCCCCCGTAACCGACTGGCAACTTTACGATACCCACTACACCGAGCGTTACATGGGCACGCCTGCCGACAACCCTGAAGGTTATCAAGCTGCAGACGTACTGAGCTATGCAGAGCAACTCGAGCAACCGTTACTTATTTATCATGGGATGGCCGACGACAACGTGCTGTATACCCACACCGCGAAGCTCTCGTATGCCTTGCAACAAGCCATGCTGCCGTTCGAGCTTATGGCCTATCCAGGTAAACAACACGGCTTACGCGGGCGTGAAACATCGATTCACCGCTATCGCTTGATCGCAGACTTTTTTGCGCGCCACTTGCAATAAGATATACTGAGCGCATCAATGCAACTCACGGAGTGATTTTTTTATGATGCGCTTTCTTTCCCGTCGCTTAGTTATGCCCAACGACCTCAATTTCGCTGGCTCACTGTTTGGCGGTCGTATTCTTGAATGGATTGATGAAGAAGCCTATATTTTTGCCGCCTGCCAGCTAGAAGCCAAGAGTTTGGTAACCAAGCATATTGGCGCTATTAGCTTCGAAACATCGGCCTATCAGGGCGATGTGGTTGAATTTGGTTTAGGCGTGAAAAAAGTAGGTCGTACGTCGTTGGCCTTAACCTGTGTGGTGCGTAACAAGCAAACCAAACAGAATATCTGTGTTGCCGACGATATTGTCTTTGTCCACATTGACCCCGCCACGCGTAAACCTGAAGCGCATGGCAAAACCAAAGCTGAGCTCGAGTCGATAAAAATAGAAACGCCGGAATAATTCCGGCGTTTTATCACTATTTACTTGTGCAGTGTTTACTTGTGCAGATAAGCACCTGCAAAGCACGTCACCGGCGCAGCACTGGGTTTACCGTGCTGCCAATCACCACCTTGCACCCCACTACCTGCAATATCTACATGCACATAAGGGATCGGATGGTCACTATCATTACCGTGATGGTCAAGGCCTGCAGCGATGGTTAGAAAAGCCATTGGGAATTGATGCCCGCGCGGTGTCGCCGCCGACGAACCATTATTGCTCGATAACACATCGTCTGCTTTGGTCCGCGGCGCAACGAACGCGAAGTCTTCACGCCGTGACCAACTGATTTCCGTTGGATCGCCATAGACTTCACCGGCTTCCCACAAGCGTTCAGGTAAGCCAGTCGCACGTGCTGGACCATTCGGTACCAGTGCACTATAAGGGCCTTTGGCGAGTGCTGCATGACCGGTTAAGGTCGCCACGCTGAACAACTGCGGCCGTGGGTAATTTCCCGCTTGGCTACGCAGGTGCGAGAGTAAATCGGCAAGCACCAAGCGACCTTCTGCATCGGTGTTACCAATGCGCACCCGAACGCCACTGTGGGCTTTAATAATTTCATCAGCCACAAAGGCTTCGGCACCAATGCTGTTCCGCACCACGCCTAATTCAGCGACCACATTTACTGTGTCTGGGCGCATTTCTGCAACGGTTTTCATAAAGCCCGCGACGCCAGCCGCACCGCCTTTATCACGACTCATACCAGCCATATGGCCACCGGTTTTTAAGTCGGCACCACCGGTGTCATAAACAATGCCTTTGCCGGCGAACATCAGTGTCTGCTCCGCCGCTGGCGCACAATACTCGAGCCGCACCACACAAGGCCAGTGTCGCTCGACATCTAATGACGCACGACCTACAGCCATCAATAACGGGTACTCATGATGTAACTGCTGGATGTCATCAATCACCGTTACCTTCACCGGCGTATGGGCAAAGGCTTGCTGACAATATTCAGCAAAGCGTGGCGGTGCCATACGCTCAGGCTCGGTACCACATAAATCACGCGCCACGCGCTTGCCCGCTTCAACAGCGGTTAACCATTCATGGTCGAGCGCCCCGACTACACCCACGGTGCTAATCGTCTCGATAGCGTCTTCGCCAAGTGCTTCACGGGCTTCCAGCGGCTCATAAAGTGCCTGGCATAAACCCCAATAGGCCACCGCTTCTGCTTGTCCGTAGCGGGCGTCGCTCTGCGTACCAAACACCACCAATAAAGGTTTCGTAGCGCCTGCTTGCTGGGCAATATGAGCCGCTGCACCGGCGGCATCGGCAAGCTGGCGAACATCGTCGTAATCTCGGGTTAATGGCCCGGTGGGCGCAGTAATTAAACGGCCCCCGAACACATCGGCCGTCACCAATAGCGGCTGTTTACCAATGCGTTGGTCATTTTGTTGTGCACGTTCGACAAAGTCGGCAAATTCAGCGGGTAGCTGTTGTGCATAATCACCCACCAAGATCACTGCATCGTAGTCGTTGTGTGCAGCACTGTAACTTTCAACTACTTCAACTGTTGGAAATGCCATAGCTATCCTCGTTGTGGTTAATTTAGATGCGCCGCCAGCGTGTTCCCTGCGGAGTATCTTCAAGTTCGATCTTTAACGCGAGCAATTCATCGCGCGCTGCATCTGCCGCAGCCCAGTCTTTGTTGGCTCGCGCTTCGTTGCGACGTGCGATCAGCGCTTCGATGGCGGCATTATCGGTTTCAGAGCCACTCGCCCCGCTTTGTAAGAAGTGTTCCGGCGCCTGTTGTAGTAAGCCTAACACACCGCCGAGATGTTTAAGTATGGCAGCAAACTTGGCTGCTTGCTCGGGCTCGGCACGGTTCACTTCACGCGCTAAGTCAAATAGTACCGGCAACGCCTCCGGGACATTGAAATCATCATCCATCGCCTGTTCAAAGCTGCGAACATAAGGCCCTGCCAAGGTTTCATCAAACTCGGCCGGAGCCGCGTCTCTCAGCGCGGTATACAGCCGCTCAAGTCCTGCTCGCGCTTGGTCAAGGTTATCCGTCGAATAGTTTAATTGCGAACGATAGTGGCTTGAAACCAAGAAGTAGCGCACGGTTTCGGCGTCATACTCGGCAAGCACATCGCGGATGGTAAAAAAGTTACCTAATGACTTCGACATTTTTACCGCATCTACCTGCACCATACCGCTGTGCATCCAATAGTTCACATAGTCGCTATCGTTGGCACAGCAGCTTTGCGCCACTTCATTTTCATGGTGAGGGAAAATAAGGTCGGAGCCGCCACCGTGAATATCAAAATGCTCGCCCAGATGACGTTTGTTCATTGCCGAACATTCAATATGCCAGCCTGGACGCCCTTCGCCCCAAGGCGAAGGCCAACTAGGTTCGTCGGCTTTAGCGCGTTTCCACAACACAAAATCAAGTGGATCGGTTTTATTTTGCGCCACGTCCACTCGCGAGCCGGCTTGCAACTGCTCAAGATTCTGCTTACTCAGCTTGCCGTAGTTGTTGAACGAACTGACATCAAATAACACATCACCATCGTCCGCCACGTAAGCATGACCTCGAGCGATCAGCGTTTCAATCATGGTAATGATATCGCCCATGTGCCCGGTCACTGTCGGTTCAATATCTGGCCGCAACAGGTTCAGCTTGTCAAAGTCGTCGTGCATGGCGGCGGTAAAGCGCTCGGTCACGGCATCAATCGCTTCGTTGTTTTCGTTGGCGCGACGAATAATTTTATCGTCCACATCGGTAATATTGCGTACATAGGTAACTTTATAGCCCTTGGCTCGCAAATAACGTACGACCACGTCAAAGGCAACATAGGTACGCGCATGACCAATATGACAGTAGTCGTAAATGGTGACGCCGCAAACGTAGAGTTTTACTTCGCCTGGGGTGATGGGTTGAAATACGTCTTTACTGCGGCGCAGGGTATCAAAAATGTTCAACATGCAATTTACGACTCCAAACTAAACTGTTTAAGCTGGTAATGATAACGCATGGTGTAGCCATCTCACAAACAGTGCTAAACTATTGCCAGAATTAAATACCAAAGTTTAATCTCATCTAATCTATCTGTCTTAAATATGGAGTTGAGCCCATGCAAGTTACTTTGCACACCAATCACGGTGCGATCACGTTAGAATTGTACGCAGACAAAGCCCCTAAAACTGTAGAGAACTTTGTTCGCTATGTACGAGAAGGTTTTTACAGTGGCACCTTATTTCACCGCGTGATCAAAGGCTTTATGGTCCAAGGTGGCGGCTTTAATGATGAAATGGTGCAAAAAACACCTCATGAAGCCATCGAAAACGAAGCCGACAACGGCCTTAAAAACACCAAAGGCACTGTGGCAATGGCGCGTACCCAAGACCCACATTCCGCCACCAGTCAGTTTTTTATCAACCTTGCTGATAACGAGTTTTTGAACTTTAAAAACGAAAGCGTCGGCGGTTGGGGCTACTGTGTATTTGGTGCAGTGGTTGAAGGTATGGACGTCGTCGAAGAAATCGGTCAAGTGTATACAACCCAAGCTGGCTTCCATCAAGACGTGCCAAAAGACGACGTATTGATTGAAAAAGCCACCGTCGAAGGCGACTAAGCTTTGGCAACCTGGTTTATTGCTGATCTTCATCTAAGCCCTGCACGGCCCGATATTGCGCACCTGTTTTTCGATTTTTTGCGTGATTCGGCGCGGGGCGCAGACCGCCTTTACATTCTTGGCGATCTTTTTGATGCGTGGATTGGTGATGACGATACCAGTACCTTTGCGGCGCAAGTCCAACAGGAGTTGCGCCTATATACCGAGCACGGCATTCCCACTTATTTTATTGCCGGTAACCGCGATTTCCTGATCGGCGAGCGATTTTCCCATGCCACTGGTATTGAGCTATTACCCGACCCTTGTGTGATTGACCTTTACGGTACGCCCACGCTGATCTTACACGGTGACCTGTTGTGCACCGACGACCATAGTTATCAACGTTTTCGGCGCTGGATTCGCAAACCATGGCTGCTAAGCGCATTACAACGCTTACCCTTAAGCCTACGCATGAAAATTGCCAGTAAGTTGCGCCAAACCAGTAAAACGCAGAAACCACTGAGCGAAGCCGAACTAGCCATTATGGACGCGAATCCACAGACGGTAGTGGACTATTTTAACCGTTATAAGGTGCCGCAGATGATTCATGGGCACACCCATCGACCAGCCACCCACCAACACCTGTTGTCTTCAGGCGCAGAAGGTCAACGCCTTGTGCTCGGCGATTGGTACACTCAGGGCAGTATGTTAAAGGTCACAGCCAGCGCTGCAGAACTTATTCAACAACCGCTACCTTAGGGCGACCACTGTGAAATTTAAAGTCGTCGTCAAAGCCTTGGATTAACTCCGCTTCGCGCTCGCCAAAAAATCGAATTCTGTCGCTAATATCCGTCGTGGCAATCGTTTCAGCTAAGCTCAAATAGTCTTGATAATGGCGTGCTTCAGAACGTAAAAGTGACTGATAAAATGCGCCGATGTCGGCTGGCAAATGGGGCGCTATTTTGGCAAACCGTTCACACGAGCGCGCCTCAATGTAGGCCCCACAAATAAGTTTATCGACCAACGTTGCTGGCTCGTGAGTACGTACGTGACGGAATAACTCACGCGCATACCGGCTCGAAGCGACAGTCTGATAGGCAATACCCTGGGCATCAGCCACTTCCAGCACCTGATAAAAGTGATGCAATTCCTCTTTAATTAACATCACCATTTTATCAATGAGGTCTTGGCTATACACCGCATCAGAGCGTGGCGTCAGTGTTTTTTTCAAACCCTTTTTCGCCGACAAGGTGCGCCAGTCGCCGCGTAGCCTATAGGTAAAATCTTCGTAGGGTTTTAGCCATTGCAGAAGCGCCTCACCACTGGCGCTATCCACCGCATAACGACGAATCAATAGCATCGCACTTTGCGCGGCTTTAAGCTCGCAAACCATATGGTCGCGTAGCAACACCGGTAAATTTTCTGGCTTCGCTGCTTCAGCGACCCATTCGGGTGGGGTCTCACACTGTAAAAAGCTATTTATCGGTTGCAGCAGTTTTTCAAAGGTCTGTGAATTCATGGAGTGGATCAAACATCTTGATTTAAAAGTGGACTTCATTGTTGACCAGTGTACTCGGTAAATACCCAAAGTGTCACTGAAAAAGCCTTGACTCTGCTGAAAATCCGACCAATATAGATGATAAGTCGACTAAAAATTCGACGTAGAAAAATAATAATAAACTTTACAAAACAACATAGAAGTAGAGGTTCACCATGATTTTGAATCACATTTGGGGACTATATGCACATCCACGCGAAGAGTGGAAAAGTATTGATGCACGTCATGAAAGCATGACGTTTGCCTTAAGTCATATCCTTATCATTGCATTAATACCCTGTATCGCCGCGTATTATGCGTCTGCCCAACTGGGCTGGAGCATCGGCGCCCGAGAGGCAACGTATCTAACCCAAAGCAGTGCACTGACACTTTCTATTGCCATGTACATAGGTATTATTGCCGCGGCTTTTGCGTTGGCATACCTGATTCACTGGATGGCCAAAACCTTTGGCGCAGCCCCCACCTTTACCCAGTCAATGGAACTTGCAGCTTATACTGCAACGCCAGCAATCATGTCTGGTATCGCCGCACTGTACCCAGAGCTGTGGTTCGTTACCCTAGGTTTCCTGGCAGGCGTCGCCTATTCGGTTTACTTACTTTATTCGGGCGTACCTATCCTGATGCATATCCCCGAGGAGCGCGGCTTTATCTACGCCAGCTCAGTGGTTACCGCGGGCCTTATTATGCTGGTGGTATTAATGGTTACCTCGGCGATGATCTGGACCAACGGCTTCGGCCCGCAATACATGTAACGATGCTCGCTTAGCGAGCTCGCACTAAAACATCGAAACGCTGGCCTAGGTCAGCGTTTTTTTTCGCTGCTTTACCGCATCAGTGACGCAGAAAAGTGAAATCACTGCTGGGTTTCTGGTAGGCTATGACAGATCAAACATTCAAAGACAGGTATTTCCATGAGTGATAATAATAACAAGCTCAGCTTAACGACGCGTATCGTCATCGGTATGTTTTCCGGTATTGCTGTCGGCTTTTTGCTGAAATTCCTCTTTCCTGAAAGTGTTCTGGTAGAAGGTTACCTTACCAAAGGGCTCTTTCATGTGGTCGGGCAAATCTTCATTAGCTCGCTACAAATGCTAGTTGTGCCCTTAGTATTCGTCTCTTTGGTACTTGGAACCTGTTCTATCAGCGATCCATCGACCCTAGGGCGACTTGGTGGCAAAACCGTGGTGCTCTACATGATCACCACCGCTATTGCGATTTCGTTCGCAATTTTTGCGGCCGTGTTGATTCAACCAGGCTCTGGTGTCGAGCTACAGTCTGATGCAACCTTTGAAGCCTCTCAAGCACCGTCTTTGGCTCAAGTGATTATCGACCTGTTCCCGAAAAACCCCTTCTCGGCCATGGCCAACGGCAACATGTTGCAAATCATCGTGTTCGCCCTGCTGTTTGGTATTTCGATGGCATTAATCGGCAAGTCCAGCGATCGACTGAAAGGCTTCTTCGAAGACTTCAACGAAGTGATCATGAAGCTGGTTGTGATTCTTATGAACCTTGCCCCATACGGTGTCTTCGCTTTGATGGCGAAACTGTTCAGTGAAACTCAGTTCGAAACTATCTTTAGCCTCGGCAAGTATTTCTTGTTGGTGTTCTCTGTACTCATTTTGCACGGTGTGATCACCTACTCACTGATTCTCAAGGGCTTCACCGGTTTAAATCCGTGGATATTCTTGAAAAAAATGCGTGAAGTACAGATTTTTGGTTTCACCATTTCCAGTAGTAACGCCACCATTCCGGTTACCCTAGAAACCGTCACTAAGCGCCTTGGCGTTAGCAATAAAGTCGGTTCCTTTACCGTTCCCTTAGGCGCCACCATTAATATGGACGGCACAGCCATTATGCAGGGTGTGGCAACGGTCTTTATCGCCCAAGTGTACTTAGTTGACCTAAGCATTGCTGATTACGCGATGGTCGTGCTGACCGCGACACTTGCCAGTATTGGTACCGCTGGTGTACCTGGCGTCGGCTTGATTATGTTGGCGATGGTACTTGGCCAAGTGGGGCTTCCGGTAGAAGGTATTGGCCTGATTATCGGTGTTGATCGCCTGCTCGATATGACACGTACCTCGGTGAACGTCACGGGTGATGCCATGGTGAGTTTAATCGTAGCGAAAAGCGAAGGTGAACTCGACAAAGACGTGTTTAACGATCAGAACGCTGATCTGAAAGAACGTGATATTTCCGAGCAGCTTTAGTCGGCTGCTCACGCAAAAATTGGGGGCGGACTAAAACGCCCCCATTTCACGCCAAGCAAATTGCATTAACGCTGGCATATCGACGGTCATCGTTTCGTTATCACCACGCATCACTTGTTGTATCAACTGCTCAAGTAACGGCCCTAACACACTATCTACCCATTGCTGACTGGTTTGTTGGCTATGCAAAGGTGGTAACTCCAACCGAGCTAATTTAACACTCACTAATGGCCGCCCTTGGTCAAATAAATTCACCACGACGTCTTCCAGCATCACCTTATCGACCTGCCACAGAACTTCCTCACTGGCGCGATGCACAGGCAACTGCGCTTGCACATTATCAATGAGAGTGTGTAAGTTGGACTGTCCCGACCCATAATAGGCAATCGTCAACTGAGCATTGCTTATCAAGGCACTATCCAGTTGTAATTGGTTACGTTGTTGCGATAGCCAGTCGCCCGTTAGTCGCAAATGTTCCGCCCATAACAATTGATTCAGGCCATCATCAAGGGCAGCTACTCGCGTCTTGACACCGACATCAGTGACCACCAGCTCTGCGGTCAAGGTATTTAACTCAAACGCCGCATAGCTCAGGCTCGCATCGTAGCGCTGGTCTACCCGTTCACGCAATTGTTGTGCAACGTGTTCAGACAGGGTTTGCTCGGGCTTTGCCTCAACACAGCCACTACTAAGTAAAGCAAGCATTGCGGCCGTTACCAGGTGCTTCATCGGGCGACTCCCTTTGGTTAAAGGCTTTAAGAGCGCTTTTGATGGCGCTCGCGATTTTCATTCTTGTGCTCGGAGTTCTTGCGTAGCATCACATACACCGACCCCGCGCCGCCATGGTGACGTTGCGCACTATGATACGCCATCACAGGCTCTAGCTGCTTCAGCCACTTGGCAACATAGCTCTTTAGTAAGGCCGGATGCGGCTTCGAGTGCCGCCCCATGCCATGCACCACAATCGCCGATCGCACACCGCGTCGATGGCACAGCTGAATAAATTCAAATAATGCTTCACGCGCACGGCGCAGCGAGTGATGGTGTAGGTCTAAACTTGCTTCAATACCATACTGCGCTTGTTTGAGTCGTTTAAACACCCCGTGCTGCACACCATCACGGCGAAATTCAATCATTGCTTCTGGTTCAACAAACTCAACGAACTCCATCGACAAGTAATTTATATCATCCGCAAGGTGTTTTTCAGCGGCCTCGCGACGCGCTAACTGCGCCGCAGTCGGCTTTTCTTTCTTAGGCTCAATAACATCACTGGCCAAGGGTTTAACCCCGGCCATCTCGCGTAAAAATTCATCAAAATCGTCACTCATAACAACCTCAGCCTACGACTTTGTCAAAAACTCCCGAATACTCATCAATACGGCGCTAACGTTCTTTCCGATCCTTTCACCGATCGGTCGTTTGCTCTGGTAGCGAACTTGGTAGATATCATGATCTTTGCTGCGCTGTAACAACCAGCTATCGGTGGTGCAAAGCTCATCAACTAAATCGAAGCCAATCGCCTGTTGAGCAGTCCAGTATTCGCCAGTCGCCACTTTAGCTAAGTCGACCTGCGGTCGATAGTCAACAATATGCTGTTTAAACTGCTCATGAATTTGCTCGAGATCTTCTTTAAACTTACGCCGACCAGCGTCGGTATTTTCGCCAAACATGGTCAGTGTACGCTTGTAGTCACCCGCGGTGACCTGTTCAAACTCAACATCATGTTTTTTCAGCCAACGATGGAAGTTCGGCAGTTGCGCAACGACGCCAATAGACCCGATAATCGCAAAAGGTGCCGCGACAATCTGCTCGGCAACTGCCGCCATCATATAGCCACCGCTGGCGGCTACTTTATCAACGCCAATAATTAGCTTCAGCTCAGCATCACGCAAGCGCTGTAATTGCGCCGCTGCAAGCCCATAGCCATGCACCACGCCACCTGGGCTTTCTAACCGTACAAACACCGTGTCACCGGCCTTGGCAGCGCCAATGATGGCGTTGATTTCACGCTGCAGGTTTTCTACCTCATGGGCGTCCATGCTGCCCTTAAAGTCAATCACAAAGATGCGCGCTTGGGCAGAAGGCTCTTGCTTCTTGGCTTCTTTTTTGTGTTGTTTTTGCTGCTGTTTACGCTGTTTTTTGCTCAGCATTTTTAGGCTTAAATGCCGCGCACCGCTGCGCAATTCTTCAGCGAGATCACGTATTTGAAGTTCGCCTTCTTGGCGTTTCTGACGCTGTGCAACATTGCTGATCACTGCAATAACTAGGGTCATTGCAATCACGATAATCGCTGCCTTTACCACAAAATCAGCTATTTCTAATAAAAAGTCCATCGAGCCCTCACTCTACCGAAATTAACCTTGTCCGATAAAAAAGGGCCGACAATGCGGCCCTTTTAGTCTTTAACGAACTGTCAGTGTAACAGTTATTGTTTAATCACGCTGGTGTCGGTGACCGGAATCGCTGTCGCTCCGGTGCTAAACCAACCTGCGGCTTGCAGCTGCATTTCCATGGTTGCTGCGGCCGACGCCGTTGGGTCAACAATTGAACCATGATCACCTGCCACGAAGCGCACTGCACCCGACACCGTTGTGCCGTCGGTGCTTGCCACCGTTTGCGTTACCGCTGGTAGTTGCAATGCTCCGATTAAGGGTTCGGTACCAGCCAATGGCTTACCTTGAACCGCGTTCGGAATCACTTGGTCAGGTAATACATCACTGCCATTACCAACCACCTCAATCAGGTGTACCGGACTTTCGTTAGTAACCACTTGGCCAGCGAAGTTAAGTGGGTCCGCAGAGTCAATCGCTGCTTGTGCAGCAAATGCAAACTGCTCGAACACACCATTGACTTCGGCTTGCTCAGCCGCTGACAAACCTGCCCAGAACTGTTGATAAACTTGAATCAACAAGCCCTGGAACTCTGGCGACGTTGGAGACACACCACCTTGTTGCGCAGCACTATTGACTGCGGCAGCAAAGTCTTCATTCGCTGAGTAAAGCAACTGGCTCTTCACGACTGGACCAAATGACGGTGAGGCCAGCAAGAAGTTCGCCACACTCGCACCAGGTGCCATTAAGCTCGTTGCTTTAACGTTAAACAACGCTGATGCAGGAGCTAACTGACCTGACATTGGTTGGTTCGTCATAGCGGTGAAACCAGTACCCGCGATGGCACCTAACGAGTGGCCGACGAAGTAGACATCTTGACCATTCAAAGGCGCGCCCATCGCAGCGTTTAAGCTAAGACGTAAACCAAGTAAGTCTGAAATCGACTGACGCAGGTTATCTCGCGCTGTCAACAAACTACCCAAGTTCATATAAGCCGTGGCGCTACCGGTAGTTGCATTGATCGGGCCATAACCACGATCGCCGTGCAACGGATGATCAATAGCAACTGTCGCAAAGCCCATGACTGCAAGGGTGCCAGCAATACCAAAGGCATTAGTCTTCTCGCCAGTAATACCGTGCTGGAAAATAACCACTGGCCAGCCATTGGCAGGCTCTGAGATTGGGTCTAAACCTTGTGCTGCACGCACCATGTTGGCCGTATTCACTTCTGGTACTGTCACAATTGCCGGTACATCAACAGCCGCTGTGGTTGCGGGTACTGGGTTATACTTGGTCAAGTGACGTTCTTCGTCAATACCAGGGAAGTCATAACAGTTGTACGGTGGCAGTAATCGCGATGGGTCTTCAAACGCCAACGGATCGATGGCTTCGGCTGGAAGCGCGCCAGCTTGCACCGCACCTAAAATAGATACTGGGCTATCACACATCGCCTGCCAGCGACCGTTAAGTGGTGCCTGCGGGTTCTCAGCTGTGGGCACCGCTGAATAGTATGGCAAGGTCACTTGGCCTTGATACAACTGTGCCGATGCCGCAGCCAGATAAGCAGGGTCTTCTGGGTTCGCTTGCATGCGACCCGCAGCAACTAATGCATCACCTACGGTCATACCCGTTGGTTGTGCCATTAACGCTGGACCACCGCCTTGAGTGAACTGCTGAGCCATTAACCCTTTAATTGCGCCGAACACATCGGTAATAGATTGGGTGGTGAAGCTCGAGGTCATGATCACTTCATCACGATTCACACCTGCCGCAACGAGGGCGTCTTCATGGCTATTAATTAATTGCTGTAACCCTACCGCAGAAGCATCACCCGACACTGGATCAGTGTCTGCGTCGCGTTTCATCAAGCCGTAGGTTTGAGATGGTTTAACATCGCGACCCATGGTGTCTTGAATGTTGCTGGTTAACACCGCCATGTAGCCGGTTTTCGCTTTCAATGGCCGTAGTGGGATTACTGCGACACCTGCGGCGCCCGTGGCCCGCACAATAAAGTCGACACCGTGTGTCAGTTCAGCTGCAACCGCGCAGGTCGCCGCTGGGCTCGCCGCCGCACATTCAGGGCTCACTGCCGTGCCACCCATGATGGTTTCAAATACGCGAATGCTACCTGCCGCTTCAAGTGAAGCTGCGTCAACTTCAACAGGGTTGCCGTTTTCATCGTTTGGCAATGAAAAGCTGAAGGTCAATGTCGAATGTGTTCCCCAACCATCGAGGCCGTTGAGGGCAACTTGTGGGTTACTGTTATCGGATGGATCCGCAACTGGAATATTTAAAGTACCGTCAACACTACCGCTTAAAAGTATGTTCGAAGGTACGGGTATTTCACCGTTACTGGGATCAAATACTGCGCGTGTCGCATTCACTTCGACTTCTGTGGTTGCCGATGGTGGCGCTTCTTCGCCGCTACCGCAACCAGCTAAGGTAAAGGCACTAGCAATGGCCGTTACAAGCAAGAGTTTTTTCATGAGGCTTCCCCAATCCTTGTTCGAGTTGTTATCTGTTGAGCACCTGCTGATGCTTTTATCTGTCTCGCCTATCATCGCCTTTTCTAACTGGTAGGACAAGACTCAAACTTAACAAAATTTTATACACCGCTGCAGCCTAAGTTGAAAGTATTTTCCAAGAATTTCTCGCCGATAGCTGAGAATCTATGCAAAAAACAGTAAACTGATGCCCAACATTCACAGCAAGTGTAAGCCGAAAATGACAGATATGCATAAACACAACGTAGCAAATTACGACCTTAAAGGGAAAGTAATCTTAGTCACTGGTGCTGGCGACGGTATTGGTAAAGAAGCTGCCGTCACTTTTGCCAAGGCCGGCGCTACGGTTATTTTACTCGGCCGCACGGTGAGTAAACTTGAACAAGTGTATGACACCATTGTTGCCGCAGGCGCACCAGAGCCGGCTATTGTGCCGCTGGATATGAAAGGTGCCACCAAAACACACTACCAAGGCCTTTGTGCAACCATCGAAGAACAGTTTGGCCAGCTTGACGGGTTATTACAAAATGCCAGTTTATTGGGCGTGTTGTCGCCATTTGAGCATATCGACCACGAAAGTTGGAACGATGTGCTGCAAGTCAATGTCACCGCCCAGTTTATGATGACACAAGCACTGATGCCGGCCTTAAAGAAAGCACCTCATGCCAGTATTGTCTTTACTTCTTCAGGTGTTGGTCGTAAGGGCCGGGCGTTCTGGGGACCCTACGCGGTGAGCAAGTTTGCCACTGAGGGCATGGCGCAGGTCATGGCTGACGAATACGAAGGCACTAAGGTCCGCGTTAACGTGATTAATCCAGGTGCAACTCGCACCACCATGCGTTCACGGGCCTACCCAGGTGAAGATGCCATGAAATTAAAAACCCCGGCCGAGCTTATGCCAACCTATTTATACCTGATGAGTGATGCCAGCATTGATAGCAACGGTCAGTCGTTAGACGCGCAATCAATGCCAACAAGAACTCTTTCGGAGGTCTAAGTGAAACAGCAACATCTGCAATTACAGCTAAGCGGTATGAGTTGCGCCGGCTGCGCAAAAAGCATTGAACGCGCCCTCACCAGCGTTTCAGGTACCACTGATGTGCAAGTTAACTTTGCCACCGAGGTGGCAGCAGTTAAAGGCTCGAACTTAGATGCGCAACGCTTAATTAAAGCGGTAAAAGACGCAGGCTATGATGCACAAGTGGTCGATCATAGTGCCAACGATGGTGCGGACCCACGCCAGCGGGCTCAACATAAACAGTTTGTGAAGTTTATTGTGGCGGCGCTACTTTCACTGCCGCTACTGTACACCATGTTTGGCCATTTCAGTTGGACGGCCGGTGTTCCAGTACCCGATCTACTCATGTCGCCATGGTTCCAATTAGCGCTGGCAACGCCGGTACAGTTTGTCATCGGTTGGCAATTTTATCGGGGCAGCTATCACGCTCTGCGCGGCGGTAGTGCCAATATGGATGTGCTCGTCGCCCTTGGTACCTCAGCCGCCTATTTTTACAGCATTTACTTGGCTTGGTTCGCTGCCGACTACCATCCGCACGACGGCTTGTATTTTGAAACCAGTGCAGTGCTTATCACCCTGATTGTCTTGGGTAAATGGTTCGAGGCTCGCGCCAAAGGTCGCTCGTCGAACGCCATTCGCCAACTGCTTGAACTGCAACCGGCAAAAGCTAGCGTCGAGCAAGGCCCCGACACCACCAAAGAAGTTGCGGTCGCCGATTTGCAGATCGACGATATCGTGCAGGTTCGCCCCGGCCAGACCATTCCAGTGGATGGCGAGGTTATCAGTGGTGAAAGCGCAATTGACGAGTCCATGTTAACCGGTGAAAGCATGCCGGTAAGCAAGTCCAGCGGTAGCAAGGTTATCGGCGGGACCTTAAATACCAGTGGTTTTATTCGCATCAAAGTTCAGCAAACAGGCGCGGATACTGCCCTAGCTAAAATTGTTGCCGTGGTTGAGCAGGCACAAAATTCAAAAGCGCCGATACAGCGCTTAGCCGATAAAGTTGCCGGCGTCTTCGTACCTGTCGTGTTGGTTATTGCGCTACTGACCTTTATTGCCTGGATCAGTTACTTAGCACCGGGTGATTGGCGCCAGGCGTTTGAAGCTACGGTGGCGGTGTTAGTGATCGCCTGCCCATGTGCGCTTGGCCTTGCGACTCCCACATCTATCATGGCCGGTTCAGGTCGTGCCGCCCAGGCGGGGGTGTTGTTTAAGCAAAGTGACGTGTTAGAGATAACGCACTCAGTGGACACCATTGTGTTCGATAAAACCGGCACCTTAACCGAAGGCAAGCCAAAACTCACCGACTTCGAGTTACTTGGTGATAAGTGGGACAAAGCAATCCTCGCCAGTTATCTAATTGCCGTCGAAAAACAATCGGAACACCCATTGGCACAAGCGATTGTGAGCGGTGTCGAAAGCGACAACGGCTCTAATAAGCCAGTCTCAGTACGCGAATTTAACGCCGAACACGGCAAAGGGGTCGTGGCGCAACTTGAAACTGACACCCCCACCGAAGTGCTGATTGGGAACCTACGATTAATGCGTGACCATGGGATCAGTATCAGTGATACGGCTGAGCAGCGCTTCACTGAGCTTCAACAACAGGGTAAAACCGTGATGGCGGTTGCGGTAAACCAACAGTTAAGCGCCTATGTCGCCGTCGCCGACACGCTTCGTAAAAGCTCCAAACAGGCCTTGCAACGGCTCCGTGAACGTCATTTAAACCTTGTGATGTTGACCGGCGATAACCAGCGCACCGCCCAAACCATCGCCGATGAACTCGGCCTTGATCAAGTCATCGCCGAAGTGCTGCCAGAAGACAAAGCCAAGCATATAGAGCAACTACAAGCGGCGGGTAAACGAGTCGCTATGGTTGGTGACGGCGTCAATGATGCCCCAGCCCTTGCTGTTGCGGACGTAGGTATCGCCATGGGCTCAGGCACGGATGTTGCTATTGAAGCCGCGGATATCGCCCTGCTTCGCGCGGATCTTGATAGCTTGGTGCACGCCATCGAAATGAGCGAGTTGACCCTGCGCAACATTCGGCAAAATTTATTTTGGGCGTTTGCCTACAACACCGTCGGTATTCCTATCGCCGCCTCGGGACTGCTTGCACCTTGGCTTGCCGGTGGCGCCATGGCCTTAAGCTCGGTCTCGGTTGTGGTCAACGCGTTACGATTACAACGAGTGAAATTATCGAAATCATAAACACTTGTGACGACAAGCATTGTGGCGACGCAGTGCTTGGTTTATCTTAACTAGGTACATTCGTTAATTTGAGTACCCTATGATCACAAGTATGATGACGAGCACGATGATCGCGCTTCTCGCGAACTCTACCGCGAGCGGCTTACAACCGCTCCCCTCGCGCCCAGACGTCAATTGGATTGGCGTCAGTTCCCCCAGCCCAGAAGTGGTGTGGATAAGCGGTAGCAAGGCGACCATTGCGCGTAGCATCGATAGCGGCAAAACTTGGAGCTACAGCCAACCCTCAAATACCGCGTTAGAATTCCGCGATATCGAAGCACTCGATACCCAGCACGCCTTTGCACTTAGTATTGGCAAAAATGGCAACTCACGTATTTACTACACCAATAATGGCGGTTCCAGCTGGCAGCTACGTTATCGCGCCGGCGGTGAGCAGTTCCTCAACTGTTTTGCGGTGGCGCCGAAAACCAACGAAGCATGGGGATATGGTGACAGTATTGATGGCCAGTGGGACCTTTTACGAGCCACCGATGGCCGCAATTGGCTGTCGTCGAGCAATGCTATCGATAGCCCACCACAAAGCGCCGAGGGCGGCCTTGCCGCAAGCGGCGGTTGTGTTCGCTATACCGAAGGCGCATGGGCCATGGGTACCGCCAACGCAAGTACGGCACGGTTACTGGTAAAACGGAGTTTTGGTATTCGCTTTAAAGCCATTGATACGCCCATTGCTGCGGGCCCTAGTGCCGGTATTGCCAGCGTGTGGCCGTTTAGCCATGAACATGTAGTGATGGTGGGGGGCGACTTAAATCATCCCGAGCGGCGGCCACGCATTGTTGAATACAAAGACGATAACTTCACGGCTTTGGCAGAGCCACCGTTAGAAGGTGCACTTTACAGCTTAACCATTACCGATCAGCAACAGTTGATTGTCACTAACCCTTCCGGCGCCGCTTTATTGCCGTCGATAAGCGCTAGTGAATGGTTAACCTTGAGTGAGGCCAATATTTGGAATGCTTCATGTAATGCCGACGAATGTTACTTCGTCGGCAAAGACGGCTTTACCGCACGCTTAGCTCTCTAACAGTGCCATGCCGCCGGCCACATGGCTTACGTTGCAAAAGCCAAAGCGAGTTAACACTTGCGCGGCAACACCACTACGATTGCCCGAACGACACAAACACACCACCGGACGGCCGCTAAAGTCGTCTCGGTAGTCGTACAGAAACTGTATCAAGCGGGTCAACGGAACGTTCATCACCTGCGCTGGTAGGTCTAACGGCGTCACTTGATGTTCCTGTTGCTCGCGCACATCAAGCACTAAGGTTTCAGGCCGACGCAACCACTCATGCTGCTGTTCAGGCGCAATATTAACCAACTCGTAAGGCTTAGCATCACCGTTCAATTCACTTAGTTTGGTGGTCACCTTAAAGTCTTCGTCCCACTTCGGGCACACTAAGGTGCTGTCACCAAGCACCGATGCTAATAGCTCAGGTGCGGTCTGTTCGCCGATAAAGGCAAAATCAACACGGGCGGCAGCGGTTGGCTGAATAGGTGAACTCAACAGATACACAGGCTGGCGCTGACCTACTCGATACAAGCGCCGGTTCCCCACTAATAGGCAGCCATCAGTGGGCACATCGCAGTCTTCCGGGCTGCTGCAATCGGCTTGTGCCGCCAATGGCCAGCCTAAGCTGTCGCGCGCCGCATCACAGCCACTGGCACAAAGCAATTGCGCCAGCATCGCGGCGGTACTCTCGGTTTTTTGTGGCTCAGTGCTAAGCACTGCTTTCACCCGATAATGCTGACATTCAACGAGCTTTTCGATGCGCTCGGCAAGCTGTGGGATCGGGTCAATCACCGCCATTTCACGGGCACTTCGGTCAATAACTAAGTAGCAGCATTGGGTATCAAAGCGCAACTGCACAACACCGTCCAGTTCGCTATCAAAGTCTTCATTGGTATCACTGATCAATAAACATGACTGACGCAGCGCGTCAGCAGCTTCTTTGATACGCTCACAGGCCGAATCGATGGTTTGCTGACAGGTTGCTGGGCCAAAAGACAGTCGTATTGCTGATTGCGAACGCCAGTCTTCCAAGCCCATTGCGTCTAACACAAAGCTACGCGTTACTTTCGAGCTACAGGCCGAGCCCGAACTGACGCGAATATTAGCCGCGTCGAACACATCCATGATGTCGCGTGACGGCACGTCAGGCACCGAGAAGTTAAGCGTCGTGGGTACTGAATACTCAAACGCATGATTCAGCTCTAAGGTGGGGAATGCCATACGCAGCGCCGCCAACAACTGGTCGCGATAGCTGGTTAGGGTTGCAACCGACTTAAATACCTCTTGTTCGCGATCAAGCAGCAACTCGAATAAGGTATGCATCGCCGCAATACCTGGTAAGTTTTCGGTTCCAGCACGGAACCCCTGCTCTTGTCCACCGCCCATGATTAACGGGGTAAAAGGCGCCTGTTCGCGCACATACAAAAAGCCAATACCTTTGGGACCATACAGTTTATGGCCGCTAAACGGGGCGTAATCAATACTGGTTTGCGCCAACTGCAGCTCGCCTTTACCCAGCATTTGTACGCAATCCACCATCCAGGGTACGTCAGGGCCATGTTGGCGAATCACTTTCTCTAAGGTCGCGAGGTCTTGCCGTACGCCGGTTTCATTATTTACCGCCATGGTTGCAATCATAAGCGCATCTGGCAGATGCTGGGCGATGAAATCAAGATCTAGCAAACCGTTACGGTCAACCGGAATAGCCTTTAACTCTGCTTGGGTTTCAAGCAATTCATTCCAATGGGCCAGCGCTTGCGGCACCGCCTTGTGCTCGGTGGCACCATAAAGCAGATACTTTCCAGCGGTCGTCGCGCCCTTTCGCTTGGCAGCAGTAAGCGCCGACAATACCGCGGTTTGAATACCTTCGGTGGCGCCACTGGTGAAAATAAGTTGACCGCGCGGCGCACCTATCACTTCACGCCCTAAGCGGCGCGCATTATCTAAAATGTAGCGCGCCTGTAAGCCGGTAATATGGCTACTACTCGGGTTGCCAAACACCTGTTCCATCGTATGTGACACTGCATGCGCGATCTGCGGAAGGACCGGCGTTGTGGCATTGCAGTCGAGATATATTTCGTCAGCTTTAGGACGTATATGAACAGGCGTTACCATAACTACCACTCTACAAGTTAGACGTTAATGAATGCGGTTCTTTTGCCACTCTTGTTCTTTTTCCATGCGGGCTTTTTTGTCATCACATGGTTCATCACAGTCACAAGCTTTATCCATGCCCAGGGCAGAGATACCGCCACAGCTGCCTGAAATTGACTTCTGTTGCACGATAAACCCAACCGACATGGCCAGAACCACCACTAAAAAGATGGCAAATACTAATAGAAATAACCCCATGCGGACCTCCTGAGTTACTGCAAAAAAGGTTTGAACGCAGTACTAGTGTACTCTTTATAGTCGCCGTTTTCACGTGCGATAAGCATCACTGCAAGCTGCTTTTGTTCGGCAAATTGTAAGGCTGCTTCAGGCCCCATCACGGTCATTGCAGTGGCATAAGCGTCAGCATCCATGCAACTTTCCGTAACCACGGTCACCGACACTAAGTTATGCTGAATCGGGGCGCCAGTCCTTGGGTCAATAATGTGCGAATAGCGCACGCCATCTTCTTGAAAGTAATTCCGATAGTCGCCGGAGGTCGCAACAGCGTTGGTACCAGGTTCAATAATACGCTGTGCTGCTCGTTGGCTATTGTCTGGCCGCTCAATGGCTATACGCCAAGGCTGATTGCCGGGTTTTGAGCCCTTCATGCTCATTTCGCCGCCAATTTCGACCAAATAATTCTGTATTTCCATCTGCTCAAGCAAAATGGCGACACGGTCGACCGCATAACCTTTGGCGATAGTCGACAGATCCACAGACAATTGCGGAATATGCTTTTGTAGCTGATGGTTTTCAACCGTTAGGTGTTGGTACCCGGTGCGCTCATAGGCAGCTGCTAGCTCAGCCTCAGTAGGTACCTGCTCCGGCCGTTGCTCGGGACCAAAGCTCCACAAATTAACCAAGGGACCAATGGTGACATCAAGTAAGCCATCGGTTTCCTCAGCGATTTCTAACGCCCGTCGCACCACTTGTTCTAACGAACGCGAGATCACTACCGGTTGAGTCGTTTCCCGGCGGTTAAACTTTGATAGTTCGGAATCAGGATCATAGGTCGACATCTGACTATTGATTTGTGCCAACAGCCCATTGACTCGCTCTTTCACTTTGTCCGCGTCATGGCGCGGGTTCGCTGAAACGTAGCGAATGTGGTACGTCGTACCCATGGTCTCGCCAGACACCGCAATTTGTTGCGGTGCATGACTACATGAAACGAAAAAGGCTAGCCCAATAAAGGCTAGCCATATCCAACGCAGTGATGATAACTGTGTCACCCTGATCACCCGCCGAAGTCATCCAACATGATGTTTTCATCTTCCACGCCCAAGTCTTTGAGCAGGTTGATAACCGCCGCGTTCATCACCGGTGGTCCACACATGTAGAATTCGCAGTCTTCAGGCGCGTCGTGGTCTTTCAAGTAACGCTCATAAAGAACGTTATGAATGAAGCCAGTATCGCCGTCCCAATCATCTTCTGGTTGTGGATCAGAGAGCGCCACATGCCATTCGAAGTTGTCATTTTCACGCTGCAACATATCGAAATCTTCAACGTAGAACATTTCTTTCTTCGAACGCGCACCGTACCAGAACGAGATCTTACGATCGGTGTTCAAACGACGTAATTGGTCGAAGATGTGCGAACGCATCGGCGCCATACCGGCACCACCACCGACAAAGACCATTTCCGCTTCAGTTTCTTTGGCAAAGAACTCACCAAAAGGTCCTGAAATCGTCACTTTGTCGCCTGGCTGTAAACTAAAGATATAAGACGACATCTTACCAGCAGGCAGACTTAAGTTGTTCGGCGGCGGTGTTGCACAACGCACGTTCAACATAATGATGCCTTTCTCGTCTGGGTAGTTCGCCATTGAGTAAGCACGAACTGTTTCTTCGTCTACTTTCGATTCAATATCGAAGAAGCCGAAACGTTCCCAGTCGCCACGGAATTTATCGTCCATCACGAAGTCTTTGTACTTAATATGGTGTGGTGGAGCTTCAATCTGAATATAACCACCGGCGCGGAATGGTACTTCCTCGCCTTCTGGCAACTGCACCACGAACTCTTTGATGAAGGTCGCAACGTTGTCGTTCGACTTCACTGTGCAGTCCCATTTACGAATGCCGAACACTTCTTCAGGAAGTTCGATTTTCATGTTCTGCTTCACGTTCACCTGACAAGAAAGACGTGTACCTTCACGTGCTTCTTTCTTATTAATGTGATCGCGTTCGGTCGGTAGAATATCACCACCGCCTTCTTTAATTTTCACGGTACACTGGCCACATGAGCCACCACCACCGCACGCTGAAGACACGAAAATACCTGCGTTCGCTAAGGCTCCAAGTAATTTGGTTCCTGGTTGCGTAGTTATTTTCTTATCATCATCATCGTTGATCAAAATCTCGACATCGCCCTGCGGCACCAATTTTGACTTGGCAAACATAATCACTGCCACCAAAATCAGCACGATTAGGGTAAACATGCCTACGCCGAGCGCTATTAATGTCAAATCTTGCCCTTGCATCGACTCGTACCTCTTAATTATTCGTTACTATCGTTACCGGTGCTATTACAGCGATACGCCAGAGAATGACATAAAGCCCAAACCAATGAGACCGACTGAAATAAAGGTAATACCTAACCCACGCAACCCATCTGGTACGTCTGAATATTTCAGTTTCTCACGCACAGCCGCTAAGGCTACGATGGCTAATGCCCAGCCTACGCCACCGCCAATACCGTAAACGATACTTTCAGTGAAGTTATAATCACGCTCAACCATGAAGGATACGCCACCAAAAATAGCGCAGTTCACGGTAATCAACGGTAAGAAAATACCCAACGCGTTGTACAAAGCAGGTACGTACTTATCAAGAGCCATTTCCAGAATCTGGACCAAAGCAGCGATAACGCCGATAAAGGTCAAGAAACGTAGGAAACTAAGGTCGGCATCAGGGAAACCGGCCCAACCTAGCGCACCAGGCGCCAGAATGTTGTGGTATACCAAGTTGTTAACCGGTACCGAAATACCCAGTACAACAATAACAGCAATACCTAGACCAAACGCAGTGCTAACCTTTTTTGATACCGCGAGGAACGTACACATGCCCAAGAAAAACGACAGAGCAAGGTTCTCAACGAATACCGATTTAATAAATAAACTAATATAAGCTTCCATGATCGGCTCCTTATTCCTTCGGCTCTACTTGTTCTGGACGGAAAGTACGCAGTATCCAGATAAATCCACCAATAATGAAGAATGCGCTTGGCGGCAAAATCAATAGGCCGATAGGCTGATACCAACCACCTTCAGACGCTAATGAGAGAATTTGATAGCCAAACAAGCTTCCTGAACCAAAGAGTTCGCGAATAAAGCCAACGAACAGCAAGACCACGGAATAACCTAAACCGTTACCAATACCATCAAGGAACGAAAGCCCTGGTGAGCTCTTCATAGCGAAAGCTTCGGCGCGTCCCATCACGATACAGTTGGTAATAATCAAACCGACGAACACCGATAGCTCTTTTGCAATGCTATAAGCGTAAGCGCGCAGTACTTGGTCAACAACAATAACCAAGCTTGCGATGATCGTCATTTGTACGATGATTCGTACACTTGATGGAATATGATTCCGAATTAACGAGATAAACAGGTTCGAAAACGCAGTAACCAAAGTAAGTGCAATACACATTACCACGGTGTTTTCCATTTTCGAGGTGACCGCCAATGCCGAACAAATACCAAGGATCTGCAGGGCAATAGGGTTGTTTGCAAAGATCGGTCCAAATAGGACTTCTTTCATTTCTTTTGCGCTACTAGCCATTGTTCAGCTCCCCCTTGCGAATTTTGTCTAATAGTGGGCCATAGGCCTTATCGCTGAACCAGTATGCCATCAAGTTATCAACACCATTACTGGTCAAGGTCGCGCCGGATAATGCGTCAACATCATGATTTTCTTGCTTTGGCGATTTCATTACGTCGAATTCAACTTCTGCATTGTTGTCGCCGTAAATTTCCTTGCCTTGCCATTGTGCGACCCACTTAGGGTTTTGAATTTCACCACCCAAGCCAGGTGTTTCACTGTGCTCGTAAAAGTTCACACTGCGCACAGTATTCAAGTCAGGCTGCAATGAAATTAAACCGTACATAGTGCCCCACAAGCCGTAGCCACGAATGTATAAGACCAAGGTTTCTAGGTCGCCCTGTTCACCGTTAATAAAATACACTTTGGTAACGTTCTCGCGGGTACCAATACCGGCAGTATCATTTGCCTTTTCGAGCTGTGTGCTCCACTCAGGCTTGTTTGCTGCGGCAATCGGGTCGTAGTTGGCAGCATCTTCACCGTTCGCTTGGTCCACGACTTCGAGCGTGTTCAAGTTAATAAGCTTGGTTTCAACGCGTTCGTTGAATACTGCGACGACGTCGGTGCTCGGCTCAAGCAGACCTGCTGCGTCGAGCACGTTGCGTTGCATATCTAATGCGGCGTTCTTTTGCTGAATTGGCTTTAAGCCAACCGCTGCACCAGAAACGATGATCGCACAGACTAAACAGAGGGCGATCACGACAAATAACGTTTTGCCTAACGATTCGTTCTTCTTAGCCACGAGCTAACCTCCGTTTAATGTTCGCCTGCACCACAAAGTGGTCGAACAATGGTGCAAATACGTTAGCAAATAGAATCGCCAGCATGATGCCCTCAGGGTAAGCTGGGTTCACAACACGAATCAGTACGGTCATCGCACCAATCAAGAAGCCATACGCAAATTTGGCTTTGTTGGTGAACGAAGCGGACACTGGGTCGGTTGCCATAAACATCATACCAAAGGCGAAACCACCTACCACAAGGTGCCAGTACCAAGGCATTTGGAACATAGTATTGGTGTCGCTACCGATGACGTTAAACAACAACGACAGAGCGACCATACCAATAAAGGTACCAAACACGATGCGCCAAGAAGCGATACGGAAGTAAATCAGCGCTAAACCGCCAATCAAGATCATTAAGGTAGACACTTCACCCATTGAACCTTGGATGTTGCCCAGGAAGGCATTCCACCACATGTCCATGTTGTCGAAGTAGTTTTCACCAATAGCTGCTTGACCTAATAAGGTAGCGCCCGAGAAACCATCAACGGCAGTCCATACTTTGTCACCGGAGATTTGCGCCGGGAAGGCAAAGTACAAGAATGCACGCCCTGTTAATGCAGGGTTTAAGAAGTTACGGCCAGTACCACCAAAGATTTCCTTGCCGATAACCACACCGAAGGTAATACCTAAAGCAACTTGCCACAGTGGCATGGTCGCTGGCAGGGTTAAGGCGAAGAGCACTGAGGTCACGAAGAAGCCTTCGTTAATCTCGTGCTTACGGACAGTGGCGAACACCACTTCCCAGAAACCGCCGACAATAAACGTGGTCGCATAAACCGGAACGAAGAAGCAGGCGCCATAGAACATCTTAGTGCCCCAGCCCGCGTTCGCAAAGTCACCACCGAACAGTTGGAACAGACCCACTTGCCATACATCGGCCAACTCATAACCACCAGCTAACGCAAGTGCGGCTTGGTTACCAACGTTGTACATACCCCAAAACATTGCTGGGAAGGTCATCATCCACACCAAAATCATGATGCGCTTTAAGTCCACGTGGTCTTTCACGTGCGTTGCTTTTTTCGTGACTAAGCCAGGGGTATAAAAGATGGTCGCCGCTGCTTCATAAAGTGCGTACCACTTTTCGTATTTACCGCCTTTCTCGAAGTTCGGCTCAATCCGCTCAAGATAATTTTTTAAGCCCATGATTAGCCCTCTTTCTCGATCGTGGTCAACACGTTACGCAGCACTGGTCCGTACTCGTATTTGCCTGGGCAAACATAGGTACAAAGTGCCAAGTCTTCTTCATCAAGCTCTAAGCAACCGAGCTGCTGAGCTTCATCCGAATCGCCTGACAATAAGTCACGTAACAAAATGGTTGGAAGAATATCTAATGGCATAATGCGCTCATAGTTACCGATCGGCACCATTGCGCGGTCTGAGCCATTGGTCGAGGTGTTCATGGCAAACAACTTCTTAGAGAACAAGTGACCGGCGAATGCGCGCGTCACTGAGTGTTGATTGACACCTGGTTTGATCCAACCTAAAAATTCTTTTTCGTCGCCCTCAGGCAAAACGCTTACCTGAGTGTGGAAACGCCCTAACCACTGGTGGGCATCGTCAACTTTATGACCATTAAGAATAGAGCCAGAAACAATACGCTGATTACCTTCAACTAACTCGCCTTTGGTGAGCTCGTTTAGGTTGGCACCCATTTGCGTGCGCAATAAACGTGGCTTTTTCGCACCTGGACCACCCACTGCAACCGTGCGGCCAGTGTAAATTTCACCGGTCGTGAACAGTTTGCCGTAAGCAATCACGTCTTGATAGTTGATGTGCCAAACCTGCTTCTTCATGCTCACAGGTTCTAGGAAGTGAATATGCGTACCTACGAGTCCAGCTGGGTGAGGCCCTTTGAAGCTCTCGACCTGAACCTTAGCTGCGCCAGTTTCAACCTTCGCATCGGCGGCCTTAGTGACATAAACCTTGCCTTCCGTAAGATTGCCCAGCACCTGCAAACCATCGGCAAACGCCTGTTGGTTTTCCGCAATAATAACTGCCGGGTCGGCGGCCAGCGGGTTGCTGTCCATGGTATTGACAAAAATTGCCGCAGGCTTCGCATCGAGCTTTGGTGAACGGCTAAATGGGCGAGTGCGTAGCGCAACCCATTGCCCAGAGTTGTTCAACTGCTCTACCACTTTATCGCGGTCGAGGTTAGCCAGCTCTTTGCTCTCGTAGCTAGCAAAGGTTTCTTGCTCGTCACCGTCACTTTCAATGACGACAGCTTGCAAGACACGCTTTGCTCCACGTAAGACGTCTTTCACAACGCCGGCAGCTGGTGCGGTGAATTTCACCCCTGGGTTTTTCTTGTCTTCGAAAAGTACCTGGCCTTTCTTGACGCGATCCTCAACCTTGACATGCATGGTCGGGCGCATCCCCACATACTCTTCACCCAGAACGGCAACGGTGGTGATGGACTCACCATCTTCGATAGTTTGCTGGGGGGCCCCAGTGATCGGGATATCCAGCCCTTTCTTGATCGTAATCATACGCGTTTGCACTACTCGTTAGGGAAGATGAATCTTTCATCAGAAGACGTAACAATTACATCCCTGAAACCTGATAAATCATATGGTTAGCGCACCAAATTGAGGCTAGCCACAACTCACTGCACTGACCGAATTTTGTACATAGTCACCTAGGGCGGGCATTTTAGCACTTTTGTGCCGTGGGTTACCACCTTCCACGGCACAATTTTTGACGAGTTAGCTTACGACCACGGTACCTCTGGATCGACATCCGCATCGTAGTCGACGCCCGCGATACCAAAGCCAAATAATTTCAGAAAGTCAGCATGATACCCTTCGTAATCAGCGAGCTGATGGAAATTGTCTTGCTTGACTTGGTCCCACAGCTCTTTGACTTTGGCTTGTGTCGCTTCGTTGGTTTCTTTACCGTCCATACGCAAGCGCCCTGCCGCATCAAGGGGCTGATCATCGGCATACAGCGCTTCTGTAAACAAGCGATAGATTTGCTCAATACAGCCCTCGTGCGTGCCTTCTTCTTTCATCACGCCGTAGATCAAGGAAATATACAACGGCATTACTGGAATCGCTGAGCTTGCTTGTGTAACTAACGCTTTTAACGACGACACATAAGCCTCAATATTGAGTTCACGATGCTCACCACGAATACCTGCCGCGGCGCGGTCTAAGTCTTCTTTGGCTTTACCAATGGTGGCATGGCCATAAATCGGCCAGGTAAGCTCTTTACCAATATAAGTATAAGCAGTGGTTTTGGCGTTGTCGGCCAGCACGCCAGCGTCAGCTAGCGCCGCCAACCAGCGCTCCCAATCTTCACCACCCATTACTTTCACCGTATCGGCGATTTCTTCGTCGGTGGCCGGCTCCAGCGAGATCTCTTTAATGAGGTCTTTGTCGGTATCATAGGTCTTGGTGGTATAGGCTTTACCAACAGGCTTCAGGGTTGAACTGTAAACCACGCCAGACTCTGGGTCTTTTCGCTTCGGAGAGGCAAGACTATAAATCACCAAGTCGACCTTGCCCATTTCAGCTTTGATTTTGGCAATGGTTTCAGCTTTAACTTCATCTGAGAAGGCATCGCCATTAATGGTGTCGGCATACAGCCCTTCAGCGCGTGCTGCCTGGTGAAAAGCCGCGGTGTTATACCAACCGGCCGTGCCAGTGCGTTTTGCTGAAGGTTCTTTTTCGAAGCAAACACCCAAGGTTTTTGCGCCAGCACCAAACGCTGAGGTGATACGCGAAGCGAGTCCGTAACCGGTCGAACAACCGATCACCAGCACACGCTGAGGTGCATCTGCGATGGGCCCTTGGCGTTTAATGAAGTCTATTTGCTCTTGAACATGCGCAGCACAGCCCACTGGATGTGCATTTGTACAGATAAAACCACGAATTTTTGGTTGAATAACCATAGTCTTGTCCCATTCCTTAGCTTACTTTAAGCGCCAGTTTAACCGAGCTGCCGCAGAAAACACATCTGATTAGTTGCGGTATTGGCGTGACACCAGCGCTAGTTATCCAGTTTGCTACCGCCACGACAGGCTGGTGATTCTGGCGCTTGCGCTAGCTGTTGCCATTCATCTGGGGTGTAGGTGTGCAGCGCGAGTGCATGCACGGGGCCAGCCAAGGCGTCACTTAATAATTTATTAATGGTGCGATGACGTTGTAACAAACGCTTACCGGCAAAAGCTTCGCTGGCAATCACAATCTTAAAGTGTGAATCGTCCGTAGGCGTACCATGCATGTGGCTTTCGTTAATAACCTGCAAGTGGGTCAAAGGTAGGTTGTCTTTAAGCTGTTGTTCAATATAACTGTCGGTCGGCTGATTAAGCATGGTTTAGGTTCCCCCTGTTGCGCTGTCGATGGCACTATAGCAGATTCGCGGGTCACGACCGAGCCGCGCCAAGGCATCAATTAATGACGGCGACTCACTCTTTCGCGCGCTGACGATTCGGTACGACTGTGAGCTTACGGTACCCCACTCTTGCCAGAGCAAGACTCCATGCTCACTATACAATGCGGCCAGCTCCGCCAGACCACGCTGCCGCTGTTTGGGCAGCGCCGATGGCTCTTGTACTAAGCGCCAGCGATTCAAGTCTTCGGCGGTGGCCAAAAGCGCATCATTTAGGCGATTGCGGCAAAAGCTCAGCTGAATACTGCCATCACTCAATTGCCAATCGTTATTGGGCAGTGGTTGTAAGTTGATGTCTTGTACTCGGGTCAGCGCACTGCTATCAGACACCGAGGCAGGTGTACAGGCGGCAACGACGCCAATACTAAGCAGCACTGGAAGAATACGTCTAACGAGCTTTGTCATGTGCGTTCGTCTCTAGGATGAGGTAGTTAAGCAACCGTGTCATACCGTCATCATAACGCAGATAAAAAGGGAGGAGAACATCCGTGTTCAAACGAAATGGTGTTGTTCCTTAACTCCATTTCTGATTCCTTTAACGCATCCTATACAACTCAAATACAAACATCAACAACAAAAAGTAACATTTAGTAAACTTTTTAATGTGTCATTTATCAAGAAGACTTAACCGCTTGTTCCGCGGAGGTTTCCTCAACCGTCACCAGTGCAATAATTTGCCAGCCCGATTTAGGTTCAAAGGTGTGATCGGTGGTAAATACGTGCATCACTTTACGTTCATCCATTGCAAACATTGGAATTGCGCGGTTACCGTAGCGTTCTTGATAATCAATAAAACTGAAGCTGTCGGTCAGGTTGGTGGTTTTCATTTGCGCACCTTGGAACGACAGGCTCGCCAGTTTTGAAAAAGTCACACCTTTACCGAATAGCTTCAAGCGCTCGCGGTAGCTTTCAGAGAGTTGGTTACGCGCCGGAGCTTCATGTTCATTGCTTGGTAAACCAAAGATCTTGTTGCTGCTGAACCAATCCATAAAGTGCAAGGCCACCACTGGGTTTAGCTGTTTGTAAGGCGATAAAATCAACACTCGGCCAATACCCGTAAGGTCCATATTATTTTCAGCGTGATCAGACGTTGGATTCCCAAAATACACGGCAAGATTTTCCATCCGTGCCTGTTTTATGTTTTCCCAGTTGGTATCCGCCAATAATACTTGTAAGTTCTGCTCTTTTAGTGCCTTGGCGATGCGTCGTGCGGTCATGTTGGCGCCAAAAATAAGAAAGCCATGGGCCGGCGGCTCGCGCAGTTTTAAGGCATGTGCCAAAGGCTTCGCCGTTAAACTTTGTAGTACCACCGTGCTGAGGATCACTAAAAAGACCAAGGGCACCAATAGCTCTGCGGCCTGCCACCCCGCTTGCTGCAACTTGAGTGCGAACAGTGCGGAAACCGCCGCGGCCACAATACCTCGTGGCGCAATCCACGATAGCAACACTTTCTCGCGCACATTGAGAGGCGTACCAATGGCCGACAACCAAACACTCAAAGGACGAACCACAAAAATAATGATGGCTAATAAAATGACCGCCGGCAGCCCGAGCTCGCTGAAGGCTTCCATGTTGAGCCGCGCGGCCAGAATAATAAAGAGTCCAGAAATAAGCAGTACGCTGAGGGTTTCTTTGAACTCGAGAATATCGTCTAAATTAAGGTTACGCGTATTGGCCATCACCATGCCCATCACCGTTACAGTGAGCAAGCCTGATTCATGCTGTAAGGCATTTGATAAGGCAAAAACACCCAGCACAGTTACCAAAGTCGCAACATTTTGCAGGTAATGTGGGAACCAGCCTTTGCGTAACGCGGTTCCTAATAGTTTACCGGCGGCATAGCCAAGCGCGAAGCCTACGCCAATGGTAATAGCGAACGCTTGCATGGCGTGCAACATACCAGCGCCTTGGCTGGCAATAATAAACTCATACACCAAGACTGCGAGCAAAGCGCCTACGGGGTCGATAATAATACCTTCCCAGCGCAGAATATTCGCAAGGTTCGACTTCGGTCGCACCGAGCGTAACATTGGCATGATCACCGTCGGTCCGGTGACCACCACTAGCGCGCCAAACAATGCCGCTAGCTCCCAGCCGAAGTCCATCAGTACATAGGCCACCAGGGCGACACCTATCCAGGTAACAAAGACCCCCAGACTGACAAGGTTGGTTACCATTCGGCCATGACCACGGATCTCGTCAATTTTGAGGGTGAGGCTACCCTCGAATAAAATAATAGCCACCGAGAGCGAGACTAAGGGAAATAAAATATCGCCGAACACCGCATCAGGCTGCAACCAGCCTAAGCCAGGGCCAACTAACATTCCGACGAGTAGTAGTGGCAGTATCGCCGGTATTTTCAGTCGCCATGCTGACCACTGACATAGAATGGACAGCACGCCGATAAGCGCCAGAGCGGACATATTTGACATCGTTTGGAATACTCCTTGTCGTTGCGACGAACCACTTGTCGGCCTGCACGGCGAAACGAGCTCGCTGTAAATTTCAGTTTACTTAGTGGTATCTACCCCTGACGGGATAGGTCCGAGATACTTCATTCAGCTAGTTGATAATCATTCGCATTTAAGTACAATATCATCCATTCCTTTTGCAGAACGACTTGCAACAGTGCTTGCATAACTACTTGCATAACTACTTGCATAACTACGAGGTTAACGCGTCATGAGATTATCAAAAATGCAAAAATTTCTATCGCTGAGTGCACTGGCACTCGCATTTTCAGCATCTATCGCCAACGCGGCAACAGTCAACGTGTATTCTGCGCGAAAAGAAGCATTGATCAAACCTGTTCTCGAACAGTTTAGCGAAAAAACCGGCATTGAAGTACGTTTATTAACCGGAAACGGCAATGCGCTACTCGCTCGCTTAGAAAACGAAGGTCAAAATACCCCAGCCGACCTGTTCCTGACCGTTGATGCCGGCAACCTGCATCGCGCGGCTGAAGCTGGCGTGTTTCAACCCATCACCAGCAGCGACGTATTAAGTAAAGTACCCTCACACTTGCACGGCACCGACAACCTATGGATTGGACTGAGCCTGCGGGCCCGGCCTATTTTCTATGCCAAAGATCGGGTCGACCCAAGCGAACTTTCTGGTTATGAAGATCTCGCTTCTGATAAGTGGGACAACAATGTCTGTATTCGTTCCTCAGATAATATCTACAACCAATCGTTAACGGCCGCGTTGATAAATCATTGGGGCGTTGAAAAAACGGAACAATGGGCGCGTGGCCTAGTTGATAACCTTGCCAAACCACCGGTCGGTGGTGATCGCGACCAAATTAAGGCGGTTGCCGCAGGCGTTTGTGACATTGCCGTCGCCAACACCTACTATTTGGGCTTAATGGAAGCGTCTGATGATGACGCTGAACGTGAAGCAGCCAGCAAAGTAGCTATCTTTTGGCCCAATCAAGACAGCTTTGGCGCGCATGTTAACGTCTCAGGTATTGGCATCACGCAACACGCTAAGCACAAAGACGAGGCGCAACAATTAATGGCGTATTTGTTATCGCCAGAAGCTCAGCAGTGGTATGCCGCAACCAACAACGAATACCCAGCGGTGACCGAGGTTGAGTGGAGCCAACGCCTGCAAAATTGGGGCGCGTTCGAGATGGATGACATCGAAATGGGCGTACTTGGTGAAAATAACGCAGCCGCCGTGAAATTAATGAACCGCGCAGGCTGGCGTTAATGGCAGCGAAATGGCGACAACTCTCCCTGGTAGCCTCAGCCCTAGTGCTGGGGCTGCCGCTTTTCGTTATCGTCGCTGCATTACTGCAACTGGTTGTTGGGGGGGACTTCACCACCCTTAGCCATCTTTGGCAAACGGTTATTCCTGAATATGTACGCCATTCATTAATGCTGATGATTGGCGTCGCAATAGGCGTCATTGCGTTAGGCGTTGGCTCGGCTTGGCTTACTACCAGTTGTCGCTTCCCTGGCCAACGAATTCTCAGCTGGGCGTTACTATTACCGCTGGCGATGCCTGCTTACATCACCGCTTACACTTATACCGGAATGCTCGACTACAGTGGCGTGGTGCAAACATCACTACGCGACCTGTTTGACCTCAGCTACGGTGATTATTGGTTTCCGCAGATCCGCAGTGTCGGTGGCGCCATTGTGGTGTTGAGCTTGGTGTTATTCCCTTATGTTTATCTCATCACTCGCGCAACCTTTTTACAGCAGTCCGCAACGACCCTTGAAGCCGGACGCAGCCTAGGCCTTTCGCCTTGGCAATGCTTTTGGCGGATTGCACTGCCGCTGGCCCGGCCCGCCATCGTCACCGGCACCACTTTGGCGTTAATGGAAACCCTCGCTGATTATGGCACCGTACAATATTTCGGGGTAACCACCTTCACCACTGGTATTTTCCGTACCTGGTATGGCTTAGGTGATCTCAGCGGTGCACTGCAGTTAGCCGGTTTACTGCTCGTGGCGGTGATTGCGTTGATTTTAATTGAACGATGGTCGCGCAAGCAGGCGCGCTATGACCAACGTAGCTCACGCCCAGCTGAACCCTTTCAGCTTAGTGGCGGTAAGGCTTGGCTGGCCTCTGCTGCGTGCTGGTTGCCGCTGGTGTTCGGCTTTATTCTGCCCGCCTTACAGCTGGCAGGTTGGTCGGTCGAACGCTGGCAAGTATGGACCGACATCGAATTCTGGCAACTGGCTTGGAATAGCTTTGCCCTGGCCTTCACAGCCGCTTTGTTAGTGGTGACTGTGGCTTTATGGTTAGCCTACGGTCGACGTCAATTGCCCACACGTTGGGTTCGCTCAAGTGTCGCCTTTGCCGGTTTAGGCTACGCCATTCCTGGCTTAGTGATCGCCGTTGGGTTACTGGTGTTGCTAAGCTCGGCCGACCAAGTTCTGATTAGCTTCAGTCAGAAGTGGTTCGGTTGGAACCCAGGGCTGTTACTTTCGGGCACGCTGTTCGCCTTAATTTTTGCCTACACCGTAAGGTTTTTAAGCGTGGCTCTGCAAACCGTGCAAGCCGGCTTAGCTGAAATTCGTCCAAGTATGGACGAAGCCGCGCGCATTCATGGCTACCGCCCTTTTCAAGTACTACGCGCGATTCACCTTCCGCTGCTGCGGCCGAGTGTTTTAACTGCAATTATTTTAGTCGGTGTCGACGTATTGAAAGAGTTGCCGGCAACCCTTGTGTTGCGGCCCTTCGATTTCAATACCCTCGCCGTTCGTGCCTATGAAATGGCCGGTGATGAGCGCTTGGCCGACGCCGGACCGCCGGCATTAATGATGGTTCTGGTTGGCTTAATTCCGGTTATTCTGCTCTCGCGAGCTATGTTAAAATCGCAACAAAACGCACTGAAGGAGCAAGATTTTGTCCCTGTTACAGCTTGATCATTTGCAAGTAAATATTGGTCAGCAGGCCATCGTTCGCGACGTCACGGTGAACCTCGACGCAGGAGAAATCGGTTGTCTTCTTGGCCCTAGCGGTTGCGGTAAAACCACTCTATTACGCGCCATTGCAGGCTTTCAGTCAGTGGCCGCCGGTAGTATTAGTCTTGCCAGCAAAACCGTTTCGGCACCCGCCTTTACCCAAGCCCCTGAAAAACGCGGTATCGGTATGGTGTTTCAAGACTTTGCGCTGTTTCCACACCTTACGGTTGAGCAAAATATTCGCTTTGGTATGCGCCATTGCAGTGCCGTCGAAAAGCAACTTCGGGTCGACGAACTGCTCGACCGAATTGGCTTGCCGGGCTACCAGCAACGCTTTCCCCATGAACTTTCAGGCGGCCAACAACAACGCATCGCCTTAGCCCGAGCATTGGCGCCTCGACCGCGCCTATTGTTACTCGACGAACCATTTTCGAGTCTTGACGCAGAGCTACGCGAGCGCCTTGCCGTTGAAGTGCGCGCGTTGCTGAAACAAGAGCAGATCACCGCGCTGTTAGTGACCCACGACCAGCAAGAAGCCTTTGCTATGGCCGACAAAGCCGGCGTCATGTACCAAGGTGAATTACTGCAATGGGAAACGCCCTATCAGCTGTACCACCAACCGCGTCACCAAATGGTGGCCGACTTTATCGGGCATGGTGTATTGCTGCAAGGAACCGTCAATGCCAGTGGTGCCATGGCATCGCCCCTTGGTATGTTAGAGCATCCGAGTTTAGAAGACGTTGAAGGGGGCACTCCGGTTAACTTTTTAGTACGTCCTGACGACCTAGTACCCGACCCTAGCTCGCGTCTACGCGGCAAAATTAAGGCGCGCGGTTTCCGCGGCGCCCACAACCTTTACAGCGTAGAATTAGTCAGTGGGGTCGAAGTATTAACCTTAAGCCCGTCGCATGAACAGTTACAAGTCGGTGCTGATATTGGCCTGCGTCCCGACTTTGATCACCTAGTGGTATTTGCCGCTGACCATTGCGAACTGCCAGGTTTTCACAACCATGCACCATCGTTTCGGCCGGTGTTACCAAAAGCGCAGCCGGCGTAACAGCAAAAACTCTACCACCGCAATAATGCCGAGTGCGCCACAGAAAATCCAAAAGGCATGCTCATGCTCGACGCCTGGCATGCCGCCAATATTGATACCAAACACACCGGTTAAGAAGCTAATAGGCAAAAATACACCGGCAATCACCGATAACCAATAGGTATTGCGATTCATTTTTTCGGCGACATCTTGTTGCAGGTGTTCGCGCAGCATCCATACCTGTTCCAGCAGCATCTCCAGAGATTCTAATTCGCGCTGCACACTATCGCGTTCGTTTACCAACCACTGCACGTTTTCAGGGTCTAGCCACTTAGGCGCATCGCTGGCCAAACGCTCAATCGCGGTCATTTGCGGTCGTACAAAGCGCACCAGCCTTAGCATGCGTTTGTGCAGTTGGGTCAATTGACGTTGGCGTTCGGCGGTACTGCCATTGTCGTCACCTTCAAGCCGTTCCATTTCCGCTTCAACCACATCTAGCAGTTCTTCTAGGCGATCATTAAGCTCTTCCACCAACATCACTACCAGGTCTTGCAACGACTCGGGCCCCTGCTGCTGTTGCAGTTGTTCTCGTAACCTACCCACCGAGCGCAGCGGCCGTTTACGGAAACTATAAATGGCCCCTTTGTAATAAAGAATGCGCACGCTCAACATGTCTTCTGGGCGTTCGCCCTCGCCCAAGTTAACGCCACGTAAAATCAACAAGAAACCGTCGTTGTTACGTTCAAAACGCGGCCGTGTATCTTCCTCCAACACAGCACCAATCAGCGGCTCTGGGATACCCACGCTAAGTAACCACTCACTAATACCGGGTAAATCACGCTGAATATGAAACCAGCGATTCGGTTGTGCATTGAAGTCTTGGTCGATCGGTTGCGCTGGGTGAGAACTAAAGTCCCAACTATCGATAATAAATTCTGGGCGAGGCTGTGCCATGTTAACTCCTTGAATTCACATTCCCAACGGCTAATGATTAGCGTTACAATAGCAGCCATCATCGATTTCGACATCAATTTTAATTGGAAGGACAGTTCATGTTACTCGCTGTTGCCGCAGTACTTTTTGGCCTCGCACTGTTAGTCTGGAGCGCTGATCGCTTCGTCGACGGTGCAGCCGCCACTGCTAACCACCTAGGCATGCCACCGTTATTGATAGGTATGGTGATTATCGGCTTTGGTACCTCGGCCCCGGAAATGGTCGTCTCCGCGTTCGCTTCCTTGCAGGGGAACCCAGGCTTAGCTTTAGGTAACGCCTTTGGCTCAAACATTACCAATATTGCCTTAGTGCTCGGTATCACCGCGGTACTTGCGCCCATTGCCGTAAGCAGCCAAGTATTAAAACGCGAAATGCCCATTTTAATCGCCATTACCCTATTATTGGCATGGCCGCTGTACGACATGGTCGTCACCGCCATCGAAGCCTGGATGTTATTGGCAATTTTTGCCGGTTACATGGGCTGGAGTATCTACCAAGGTATGCGCAGCCAAGACGACAGCTTAGCCGGCGAATTTGATAAAGAAATAAAAGCTCACACCATGCCTATCGGCAGAGCCATCCTATGGTTGGTTATCGGTTTAGTACTGCTGGTCGTAAGTTCACGTATATTGGTTTGGGGCGCCGTTGATATCGCGACCGCCCTTGGCGTAAGTGACCTAGTGATCGGTTTAACCGTTGTCGCTATCGGCACCTCACTACCCGA
This sequence comes from Pseudidiomarina piscicola, assembly GCF_902806985.1. Taxonomy (GTDB): domain Bacteria; phylum Pseudomonadota; class Gammaproteobacteria; order Enterobacterales; family Alteromonadaceae; genus Pseudidiomarina; species Pseudidiomarina piscicola. The sequence goes on along the minus strand of NZ_CADCXY010000001.1, from coordinate 43,567 downwards.
ATTGGCCTCGGCCATTGCCGCGGTTCGCAAAAATGAACATGACCTTGCCTTTGGTAATGTCATCGGCTCGAATATGTTCAATACCTTAGCGGTGGTCGGTATTGCCGGCGCCATCGAACCGATCCAGCTAGACCCATTAGTACTCAGCCGCGATTGGGTCGCCATGACCGTATTAACCTTCTTGTTGGCGGTATTTAGCTTCCGCATGAACCGTCCTACTCGGTTAAACCGTATTCAAGGTGCCATACTGTTACTTTGTTATACTTCTTACACCATTTACCTACTGAAAACAGGGTTCTAAATGCTACAAGAGCGCGCGATTAGCACAGCACAACGACTCGGCTATGCCGGCCTTATTCCCTTTTTGGTCTTCACTTTTGGCGGCCTACTGGACCTTTACGCCGAGCATTCGTTGCGACTATTCGTGGTTTATAGCGCCCTCATACTTAGCTTTCTTGGTGGCGTTCACTGGGGGCTAGCCATGGCCCGCGACGACAATCCAACGCGCATGCTGCACTGGAGCATGCTACCGAGTATTCTTGGCATTGTATTGGTGTTCGCTGGCATTTGGCTATCACCGCTAACCATGCTGGTGGTGCTCGCTTGTGGCCATTTGTTCTGGCTCAATTTCGAAAAACGTCACCTCAGTGAGCATCTTTGGTATATCGAACTGCGCTCGCGCTTAAGCTTCACAGTGGTCGCTTTGCATATTATTTTGATCATTATTTCACTTTAACAACGAACACGGTTGCGAATCGTTCGCATTTGTATTATTATTTGGACTAAGTTTGAAACGAGGTCCTTATGTACGTTTGTCTTTGCAAAGGTGTCACAGATAAAACCATTCGCCGTGCGGTGCACGATGAAGGTATTAGCAGCATGCGCGAGCTACGTCAGAATTATGGCGTTGCCTCACAGTGTGGTTGCTGTAAAAGCTGTGCCAAAGAGGTGCTCACCGAAGCTGTCAAAGAACGTAATACTCGTTTTCTTGAAGAAGCCTTATTGCCAACCACGGTGTGCTACACTTAGACTAGACTTGTTATTCATCTAGTTAGGAGTGTGTAATGCAAGGCGAAGCAAAAGTTCTGCAAGAGCTTAATCGAATTCTCACCCGCAAACTCACCGCCATTAACCAATACTTTTTACATGCCCGCATGTATAAGAATTGGGGATTTGATGTGCTCAATAGCACCATCTATAAAGCATCGATTGAAGAAATGAAGCATGCTGACGTGATCATCGAGCGGCTGCTGTTTCTTGGTGGCATTCCGAACCTGCAAGACCTCGGTAAATTGTACATTGGTGAAGACCCACGCGAGATGTTGGAACTCGACCACAAAGTACAGAACGCCGATGTCGAAGCCATACGTGAAGCCATACAACACTGTGAGCAACATCGCGACTATGTTACCCGCGACCAATTAAGCACCCTGCTTGACCAACAAGAAGAGCACCTTGACTGGCTCGAGACGCAACTCGATCTTATCAACCAGTTGGGCATAAGTACCTATTTGCAAACCAAACTGCATAAGGAGTCGTAACATGGCTTTAGATACTGCTGCGGTAGTTACGCAACTCAATCGCTTGCTAGCGTACGAACTCACGTCTATTGATCAGTACACCGCTCATTCACGGCGTTACGAAGACATGGGCCTAGACAAACTCTATGAGCGCATTAATCACGAAATTGATGATGAGCGCGGCCATGCTGATTTACTGATCCGTCGCATGCTGTTTCTTGGTGGTCGCCCAGACATGGATAACCGCGAAGCCCATAGTATTGCTGATGACGTACCTACCATGCTCAAAAACGACTTAGAGCTGGAACGTAATAACGCCAAAACCTTACGCGAAGTGATTGATTTCTGTGAAGAAGCAGGAGACTTTGTCACCCGCGATATGTTGGTTGGCATTCTTCGCGACACGGAAGAAGACCATGCCTACTGGCTACGTCAACAACTTGAGCTTATTGAGCGACTTGGTCTCGAACTCTACTTACAGGCGCAAATGTGACAACAACCTCAGTATCGGATGTCGTGGCGACGGTCGTAACCAACATCAAAGAAGCGTTTCACTGGCTTAATAGTGAGCTTTTCAGTGTCGGTGAAACACCCGTCACCTACGGCACCATATTGCGTTTTATTGTTATTTTGATCGCAGCCTGGATTGTCTCCAGGCTGGTTCAAAAAGCGCTGCAACGCTATTCAGACTACCGTAATAGCCTCGCCGCCTCGTCGGTTTACGCGCTTAAACGAATCACCCATTACGCGATACTCCTCATTGGTTTTTTGATTGCCATCGCCTCGATGGGTATCGACCTTACCAAATTTGCTATTTTCGCTAGTGCCTTGGGTATTGGTGTGGGTTTTGGCTTACAGAACCTGATCAGTAACTTCACCTCGGGTATTATTCTACTCTTCGATAAAACCCTTAAAGTTGGCGACTTTGTTGAGCTTGAATCAGGCATTACCGGCGAAGTAAAAGAAATTAATATCCGCAGTACCATTGTTACCACCAATGACAATATCGATATTATTGTTCCCAACTCCGAATTTGTCAGTGGCCGAGTGACCAACTGGACTATGCGCGACACCTACCGTCGCACGAAAGTCCCCTTCGGCGTGGCCTATGGCTCTGATAAAGATCTCGTCAGAAAAGCCGTACTTGAAGCAGCTGAGCGGGTCCCCCACACCCTCATGGACACCAGCCACCGTCCACCCCAAGTTTGGCTGGTGGAGTTTGGTGAGAGCGCTTTAAAGTTCGAGTTAGTGGTATGGTTAAAACCGGAAGCCGTGAACCGCCCAAGTGCGGTGCATGCCGCCTTTATGTGGGAGATCCACTCGTCGTTAACCGAACACAAAATTGAAATTCCTTTCCCACAACGTGATTTACATATTAAATCGTGGCACGACGAACGAGCACAGGTGCATGTGATGCAAGACCAACACTCCAACGAGCCCGAGCAAGAACCCGAGCCCGATGCCCGCTCCAAAAACGACGCCGCCGACGAACTCTAGCCACCACCACTAAAACCGCGATTGGTGATTGAAATTACAGGCGCGATAGCCTATTATTGCCGCCGCTTCTGGAGAGGTGTCCGAGTGGCTGAAGGAGCACGCCTGGAAAGTGTGTATACGGCAACGTATCGAGGGTTCGAATCCCTCTCTCTCCGCCAAATACAAAAGAACCGCCCTTGTGGCGGTTTTTTTGTATTTGATGGAGTGAGCGGCCTTGGTGAGAACCCTTAGGTTCGACAAAACGGCAGGATAGCCGTTTTGCATAGCGCGCCAGCGCTACCCGCAGGGCGAGGGCCAAGGATGGCCCGAGTGAATCCCTCCTCTTCCCCACTTACAAAAGAACCGCCCTTGTGGCGGTTTTTTTGTATTTGATGGAGTGAGCGGCTTTGGTGAGAACCCTTCGGTTCGACAAAACGGCAGGATAGCCGTTTTGCATAGCGCGCCAGCGCTACCCGCAGGGCGAGGGCCAAGGATGGCCCGAGTGAATCCCTCCTCTTTGCCACTTACAAAAGAACCGCCCTTGTGGCGGTTTTTTTGTATTTGATGGAGTGAGCGGCTTTGGTGAGAACCCTTAGGTTCGACAAAACGGCAGGATAGCCGTTTTGCATAGCGCGCCAGCGCTACCCGCAGGGCGAGGGCCAGCGCGAGTGAGCGGCGCGAATAAATTTGCTGGTAAGGTTCGGTTTTTATTGTAAAAAAATACCCTGCTGGTAATTTAGGGTTTCGTTTAAGAGGTAAAAAGCAGGCAAAGTGTGGTTGTGCACGTTGTTCTGGCGCTTTCTGCCCAGTAGAGAACCCAAAAAGGAAAGGTTATGTTTAAACGTATTGTGCCCGTAGTGGCAGGTGCCATTGTCTTGTCAGCGTGCAGCGGCGGAACCCCAACTTGCAGTGACTCTGAGACCGTAGACCTGGTTTTGGAAATTAGTAATGACGAATTAGTTGCCCAGTTCGGCAAAGAATTTGCCAACCTCATTGATATGTCTCTGGATGTCATTCGTACCCAAGGACACGACGAAAAAATTGATACCTACGAGTGTGCCGCCGACCTAGTAATGAAAGGCCCCGCCGGTGAGTCTAATGTGCCAATTGAATATACCGTTGAGTCTACTGACGACACCGACGAGTTCTATGTAACAGTCTACGGCCTGTAAGGGCTTCTAGGGGTTACCAGCTACTTGCGTACACAGCTTTCAACAGTATCGCCTGTCGTGCCATTCGCGTGGTGCTGAAATAATCTCGCTTCAGCACCCGCGCCGCTACCTTTGGTCCACCATTCCAACTGCTCACCAACATAACGTGCGCCACTGGCCGACACCGCAATAGTTAATTCATAGGTACGATCTTGATAGCGAACCCTTGCTGTTTCCGCATCAGGGTAGGAGGCCTCAATCACCGCGCTACTCTCGCACTGATAGGTATAGGTCGGCGTGGGGGCACAACCAACGCATAGTAAAACACTCACCAAGCTTAACGGGGCGAAAAGTCTCATTGATGTGGGTCCTTTGATTTGTTTAAATTGATCCAAACATGCATAGTTAAGGTATCTTTCTTACTTAGGTACGTTTCTTAGCTACGTTTCTTAGGTACGCTATCTTTTGCAATGATGGCATAAACCATAGGTTCATCAAGGAGTCTTAGTCATGTTCAGTAAATTTATCGGTGGTATTTTCGTAGTTTTAACATTGTCTGTTGCCGGCAGCGCACAAGCTAACGACGAGGCATTGGAACTGGCGAAAAAGAACGCTTGTACTGCCTGTCACGGTGTTAATAACAAAATTGTCGGCCCTGCATACAGCGATGTGGCGGCAAAGTATGCCGGCCAAGATGACGCTGTTGCGCAACTGAAAGACAGTATCAAAAACGGTGGCAAAGGTAACTGGGGACAAACACCTATGCCGGCTCAGCCGCAGCTTAGCGACGAGCAACTTACCCTATTGGCGGAATGGATTTTAACCCTGAAATAAGCGGTTAACTATCGGACAGAGTACGACATCTGTCGATTTAATTAACACCTTGCCCATCGCCTCGTTATAGTGAAGTGACTTACTTCACTAGGAGGCGATGATGAAACGCTCACTACTCTCGTTAACATTCTCTTGTACTCTCTCTTGTGCCCTGCTCGCAGGCCTGACTGCAATGAGCCCTAGCGCTGCGGCTGCCGACCGTATTACTGGCCATCACTTTGCCACGCGTTCCGAAGCCATGGCACCCGAGGCGATGGCCGCTACCAGCCAACCCCTCGCCACCCAAGTCGCGCTCGATATTATGCAACAAGGCGGGAACGCCATCGACGCAGCTATTGCCGCAAACGCACTACTTGGCCTCGTCGAACCTACCGGCAACGGTATTGGTGGTGATTTATTTGCCATCGTTTGGGACGCCGACACGCAACAGCTATACGGACTCAACGCGTCCGGGCGTTCGCCACAAAGTTTGTCGCTCGACTACTTTGTTGAAAATGGCTATGACAAAATTCCAGCTCGTGGCGTACTTCCGCTATCGGTGCCAGGCGCAGTCGACGGCTGGTTTGAGTTACACGAGAAATTCGGCCAACTGCCCATGGAGAAAGTGCTCGCGCCAGCGATTCGCTACGCTCGTGAAGGCTTTCCTGTTACCGAAGTGATTGCCTACTATTTTGCCCGTAATGCTGCGGTGATCGGCGAACAACCCGGCTTCGCTGAAGTATTTATGCCAGACGGTGAAATGCCGCAAAAAGGCGAGCGCTTTAAAAATCCGGATCTCGCAAATACTCTTGAGACAATCGCCATCGAAGGTCGTGATGCATTCTATGAAGGAGCTATTGCGCGTACCATTAGTGACTTTGTTGCGGAGCATGGCGGGTTTCTTTCGTATGACGACTTAGCCGAACACGAGTCCACTTGGGTTGCGCCGGTCTCAAGTAACTACCGCGGTTACGATTTATGGGAATTGCCGCCGAATACCCAAGGTATTGCCGCGCAGCAGATTTTAAATATTCTGGAAAATTTTGATATCGCGGCGATGGGCTTTGACAGTAGCGAGTATATTCATCATTTCGTCGAAGCCAAGAAGCTCGCCTTTGAAGATCGCGCTAAGTATTACGCCGACCCGGCGTTTAGCCAAGCGCCGGTCGAAGGCTTACTCGATAAAGACTACGCCAAACAGCGGGCCGGCCTGATTGATAGCAAACAGCCGGCACTGGCCGTCGAGCCCGGCAACCCACCCACCGAAGGGGATACCATTTACCTGACGACCGCTGATCAGAGCGGCAATATGGTATCACTGATCCAAAGTAACTACCGCGGCATGGGCTCAGGTATCACCCCTACGGGGCTTGGTTTCGTACTGCAAAATCGCGGCGAACTCTTTGCCTTAGAACAAGGCCACGCCAACGTATTCGCGCCAGGCAAACGCCCTTTCCATACCATTATTCCAGCCTTTGTTACCAAAGACGGCAAGCCGGTTATGAGCTATGGCGTGATGGGAGGTGCCACGCAGCCGCAAATGCATGCACAAATTCTTATCAATTTGATTGATTTCGGTATGAACTTACAAGAAGCCGGCGACGCGCCGCGTATTCTGCATACCGGCTCCAGCCAGCCGACCGGTGAAAGCATGACCGATGGTGGCGTTATTAGCCTTGAAAATGGTTTCTCGCCCGCTACCCGCCGTGAGCTGATCAAAATGGGCCATACCCTGCAAGAGGCAGTCGGGCCTTACGGTGGCTATCAAGCCATCTGGAAAAACCACGAAGAAGATGTTTATTACGGCGCCTCCGAGAGTCGCAAAGACGGTCATGCCGCTGGCTTTTAACTAACAAAAGAGTGGTAAATAAGACTTTTTGTAAAGTGTGCTTGACTTAGTGATTATTTAGATCAACTATATGTCAAACACACTTTACTTAAAGGTCTTTTATGAACTGCACTGTCTCAACCAAAAAATCCATGTCTCGACTGGCAATCGCAACCGCAGCTTGGCTTCTATCGACCGCCGTGGCCACCTTCGGCTCGATGCTGTTGTGGCCCGATCAACAACTAGTAAAAATACTAGTACTGCTGCTTAATCTCGTTCTCGGTGGCGTCATGATTGAAGTCAATCGTCGCTACGTACTCGCCTTGGACGAGCTACAACAAAAGATCTATTTACAGGCCTCAGCAATCAGTCTCGGCGTAGCAGTCATCGGCGGCATTACCTACTCGCTGGCGGATACCACCAATGTGATTCCTTTTGATGCAGAAATTTCGGTTTTAATTATGTTGGTTGGAATCACCTACTTGGTTAGCATGATCATCGCTACACGGAGATATCAATGAGAAATCGGCTGAAAGTTCTGCGCGCTGAACGCGACTGGACCCAAGCGGACCTCGCCACAGCAGTAGATGTATCGCGGCAAACCATCAATGCCATTGAGAAAGGTAAGTTCGACCCTAGCTTACCCCTAGCGTTTAAATTTTCGCGACTTTTTGATCAAACCATCGAGCAAATCTTTTTTGCCGACGACGATGAGTAAAACCAACTGCCATTCAGCCCTCAGCTAGGTTAAGCTGGACATTAAACATTAACCTGACGAGGGCGGTATGGATTTAATTATTCTCGCGCTAATCGCAAGCTTCATCACGGGTGCATTAACCGCGGTCGGAGCCTTGCCTGTGCTGGTTGGCCGTCAGCCATCCGAGCGCTTTAACGATACCCTGTTAGGGTTTGCTGCGGGCGTCATGCTTGCAGCATCGTTCTTTTCGTTGATTGTTCCCGCTATCGATATATCTACCGAAATGTACGGCGAAGGGCCCGTACCAGCACTGATTGCCGTCGTCGGCATTTTGCTCGGTGCGGCGGCTATTGCTGCCATGGATCGTCTACTTCCACACGAACATTTTGTCTCTGGCCCCGAAGGGCTTGCTTCAGAGAAAGTTTCTGGGGTTTGGTTGTTTGTATTTGCCATCGCAATTCATAACTTACCCGAAGGCCTCGCGGTTGGGGTCGCCTATGGTAACGGCGCGTCCGATGCCGCCTTTTCGTTGGCGCTTGGTATTGGTTTGCAAAATATTCCCGAAGGTCTCGCCGTCGCCGTCGGCTTAGTTGCAGTCGGTTACAGCCGCTTGAAAAGCTTTGTCGTAGCAGCCCTTACGGGCTTAATTGAGCCCGTCGGTGGTCTTATTGGCGGGGTGTTTGTTAATTTATCGCAAGTTTTACTGCCCTGGGGGCTGGTTTTCGCCGCAGGTGCTATGCTGTTTGTAATTAGTCACGAAATCATTCCGGAAACCCACCGACGCGGGCATCATCAACGTGCCACTGCCGGCCTCATGGTAGGTTTAGTACTCATGTTATTCTTAGACGTATGGTTAGCTGCATGAAAAAAATTGCATTTATTGGTTACGGTGACATCGCCGAGCGCGCCAGCGTTGCACTCGATTCAATGGGGTGCACAGCACAGTACGGTTTGTGCCGCCAACCTGCTTATAAGGCCAATCCGGCCCACGTACAGTTGCTAGCAGGTGATGCGTCTAATGGTGAAGATATCGCCAAGCTTGTGAGCCCCGACATTGACGTCATTGTACTTACCCTGACACCCAACCGCGCTAGCCAGGACCCTTACTTTGATGGTTATGTGGTGCCCTGCCGACTCTTGCAACATCAGTTGAAAAGCCAAGGACATCACCCGCAAATCATCTATGTTTCAAGCACTGGGGTTTATAGTGAACGTAATGGTGAGTGGATTGATGAAACAACCATGGCAGAGCCGACCGATGACAACGGTCAATCGCTGTTACAAGCTGAACAACTGATTCACAGCAGCAGCGATCATAGTAGCATCTTAAGGTGCTCAGGAATTTACGGCCCGAATCGCTCACGGCTCGCTGAGCTGATTATTTCAGGTAAAGCCGTGATAACCCCTGCCTGGACAAACCGTATCCATGCTGACGATGTGGCAGGCTTTATTGCCTATCTGGTGCAGCACCCTGAGCAGCAACAGCCACTATTTCTGGTCAGTGATGACGAGCCACTGTTACAGGAGCATGCCTATGCACGACTAGCGGATCGTTTGGGGATGGACATAGCAGGGCTATCGCGCGCTGATGAGATCGGTCGTCGGGGCAGTAAACGCATTGACAACCGCCTGCTCAAGGCAAGCGGTTATCAACTATTACACCCGACCTACCAGCCGAAGTAATGCTTCGGCTTCGATTTGGGTCAGCAACTAACTCTTTTTGAAGTTCAACATCCGTTGTAACGGTTGCATCGCTTGCTTGGCGAGTTCCGGGTCGACATGAATTTCATGGGCCGCGCCGCCGTGCTCTAAGGCTTCAGCAATAGCAACTAAGCCATTCATTGCCATCCACGGGCAGTGTGCACAGCTGCGGCAGGTGGCTCCGCTACCCGCCGTAGGCGCTTCAATAAAGCGCTTGTTCGGTGACAGTTGCTGCATCTTGTAGAAAATACCGCGGTCGGTGGCCACAATGAAGGTTTCGTTGGGCAGTTCTTGACTGGCTTTGATAAGTTGTGAAGTTGACCCAACCGCATCTGCTAAATCTACCACTGCTGCTGGCGACTCAGGGTGTACTAACACCGCCGCCTCAGGATAAACATTTTTCAAGTCTTCCAAGGCTTTGGTCTTAAACTCGTCATGCACCACACATGCGCCCTGCCACATCAGCATGTCGGCACCCGTCTCGCGCTGAATATAGTCACCGAGGTGCTGATCAGGACCCCAAAGGATAGTTTCGCCTTCAGCATCGAGGTGATCGACAATATCCAGTGCAATGCTTGAGGTAACCACCCAATCGGCGCGCGCTTTTACCGCCGCAGAGGTATTCGCATAAACCACTACGGTGCGCTCTGGGTTGGCATCACAGAACGCCGAAAACTCCTCGATAGGACAACCAATATCAAGTGAGCACGTGGCTTCTAAGGTTGGCATTAACACGGTTTTATTTGGCGTCAGTATTTTCGCTGTCTCACCCATAAACTTCACACCGGCAACAATCAGCGTGTCGGCCTCATGATTAGCACCGAAGCGCGCCATCTCGAGCGAGTCAGACACGCAACCACCGGTTTCTTCGGCCAACGCCTGAATTTCAGGATCGGTATAGTAATGGGCGACCAGTACCGCATTCTTGTCTTTCAACAACTGCTTGATATGCGCGATGTACGTCGCTTTCTCTTGGTCGTTTAGCGGTTTAGGTTTAGCTGGAAAAGCATAATCGAGCTTATCGATAACGCGGGCTTGAATTTCTTCTGTGATACTCATGCTACAACTTCACTACATGGGAAAAAGTTTGCATAGTATAAAGGAAAATGACGTGCGGGTGAAATCGTGGTGGGTCGTGCAGGATTCGAACCTGCGACCAATTGATTAAAAGTCAACTGCTCTACCAACTGAGCTAACGACCCACGATATAATGCGATGTGAACAATGAGATTGGTGGGTCGTGCAGGATTCGAACCTGCGACCAATTGATTAAAAGTCAACTGCTCTACCAACTGAGCTAACGACCCAATCTCATCTGCTGCTACTTATCAGCGGCAACGGCGGCATAGTTTACTTAAAATGCCGCTCGATGCAACTGCAAATTTAAGATATACGGTGCGTTTGCTCAATTTACGAACATCTACCGTAGTTACTTACAAGGATGTTACAAATTATCTAAGCGTTTCTTGGCTAAATCAGCCGGTGTGCTCTCAGGATAGTCTGCAATAACTTTGTCAAAGTAATTACGCGCTAACTGCTTTTCACCTTGCTGCTGAGCAACAATGCCAAGCTTGAGTATGCTATCGGCCCGCTTATTGCTGTCTGGATACTGTTCGACAACAGTGGTGAATTCCTGTTTCGCTTCAGCAAAGTCGCCCTCGGCATACAACAGTTGCCCTAACCAGTAGTGCGCATTTGGCACATAGGTTGAGTTTGGAAACTGTTGAATAAAGCTACGAAACTCTGGAATCGCTGCGTCATAGCGTCGATCTTCCATGACTAAGCGGATCGCTTTATCGTAAGCATCGTTCTCGCCCAAGTTGCTCGAGTAATTTGTATTGCTCGACGTCTCGCTTGTGCCGGCCACTGAATTAGATGGCGTGGTAACTGTTGCGGGCTCAGGGGTCGCGGCCAGGCGTCGGTCAATTTCTTGATAAATTTCCCGTTGCCGCTGCAAGATTTGCTCAAGCTGGTAAGCGTGTTCTTCCGTACGCCCACGCAGCTGAGCGACTTCATCTTGTAATGTCGACATTTGGTCTAAGAGCGCCATTTGCGCCGCATTACGAGCATCCATTACACGCTCGAGTTGCTGCAAACGCTCTTCGACACTGCCACTGCCTAATTTCGACACCGGAGCCTGTGCGAACACGACTCCGGGTACTAATAAGGCCACTACTAGAATTAGTTTTTGCATCGTTTTACCTTAGTAAACCAAAACACCGCGGCGGTTTTTCGCATACGCTGCTTGGGTTGAAGCGTTTACAAGTGGCTTCTCTTCACCGTAAGAAACGGTTTCGATTTGGCTTGCACTTACGCCTAGGTTCTGTAGGTACTGAGCAACCGCTTTGGCACGACGTTCGCCAAGCGCAATGTTGTACTCAGGTGTACCACGCTCGTCAGCATGACCTTCAATGGTCACGTCAACGTTAGGGTTTTGAACTAAGAATTCAGCATGGTCTGCGAGCAGTTGACCATACTCAGCACTTACCCGAGAGTTATCAAATGCGAAGTAAATAATATTTTCGCGTTGCAGCGTTTCCATTTTTTCAGCACGAACTTCTGCTGGCGTTTTAGTGCGCTCTGCTGAATCAAGCTCGACACCAGAACCGCTTTGCTGGCCTTGCTCTTGTTGATTCGTTTGTTGATTCGCCGCATCATCGGTGCCTTGGCTTGAGCTACATGCTGCCAACGTCAGCATAGGTACAGCGATAAGAAGGCTTTTAAGTAACTGATTTGCGTTCATTTCCGCGATCCTTAGTTCGAATGTTTAGGGTATTAATCGTGTTTATTAGCGTAAAAACGGTGACCAAGCAGGTGATTTAACCTCACCTTTTCGGGCTGGTAGCCGCGCTTTGAAGCGACCATCCACCGAAACCAACGCTAATACTTGTTGGTTATTGTGTGTCGTACTGTAAATAACCATGCTGCCATTCGGTGCCAAGCTTGGTGACTCGTCTAGTGACGTTTGTGTCAGTACCTGCATGGCACCGCTTGGGTATTCTTGTTTGGCAATATGATAGTTGCCTTGGGTACGGTTTACCATCACCACGTGCTGGCCATCCGGAGCCCAAGTACCACCAAGGTTCTGTTCACCTTCAAAGGTTAACCGACGAACTTGGCCTGAATCTAAATTTACGCTATATAACTGCGGTCTGCCACCCCTTTCTGAGGTGAACACGAGGGATTTCCCGTCGGGCGACCAATTCGGTTCTGTATCAATCGCGTGGTGCCGTGTTGCGCGCTCTAGCTGTTTGCTGGCAATGTCCATCACATAAAGCTCTGGGTTGCCGTCTTTCGACAGCACCATAGCTAAACGCTTGCCATCGGGTGACCATACCGGGCTACTATTGATGCCCGAAAAAGACGTCATTTTTTCCCGCCGGGTGGTGTAGATGTCTTGGATAAAAATTTCTGGACGCTTATTCTCAAAGCTCACATAAGCCAATTTGTTGCCATCCGGTGACCATGACGGCGACATCAGTGGTTCAGGGCTACGTAACAATACTTTTTCGTTGTAACCGTCGTAGTCAGCAACTACCAGTTCATAAGGTTTTTCGTTGTCATGATCGACCGTAACGTAGGCGATACGTGTCATAAATGCGCCGCGCTCGCCAGTCATGGTTTCATAAAATACATCAGAAATGCGGTGTGCATATTGGCGGAATTGCTCACCACCAATCACACTGCGACGGGCATCGAGAATATGATCTTGTGCTGTCACTAACTCACCGTCGCGCAGCATGCGTGTGCCGCTGGTGATTTGCCCACGTAAGATATCAACAATTTGAAACGACACGGTGTAACGGTCCACGGCATAAGGCTCAATGGTGCCCACTAACACGGCTTCTACACCCAAGCTGGCCCAACTTGGGTAGTCAATTTCACTTTCTTTGCTCGGCGATTGTGGCATCGCGTTCTGCGGTATCGGGTTAAACTTCCCGCTGCGCATCAAATCGGCGGCAATGACTTCTGTCAGCCCTTCAGGGGCCGGGCCATCGCCCAACCACCGGAAAGGTACCACCGCAATCGGACGGGCACTGTTAACGCCATCGGTGATAACGATCTCTAGCGACGCATTTGCCGGTCGCTGCAGTACAGTGAGCAAAGCCACTGTCGTTACTAACAATAAAACAAGTTTTTTCATCATAGTGTTATCACAATTACTTCATGAGTTAATTAAATTCTGGTTGCACCGTCAAATCGATGGTTTCCATCTCTTTGAATATTTCCGGGTCTTTCGACACCGGCAAGGTACCTGCCTTGAACACAGCATTTTGCGTCGCTTGGCAAACGCCAGTATCACCGCCAATAGTGTCGACGGAAATCACAAATCCACTCGAGGCGACGCGAATACGTACTTTACATTCTTTGCCGCGCATCGATGGGTCGGTAATTAAGTTACGCTGAATCGTACTGCGTATCAACGCTGTATATTTGCCAACCTCACTTTGTACCTGCCGTGAGCGGGCTGCTGCACGCGCTTTACGTTCAGCCGCTAACTCTTCTTGCATCTGCCGCTCTCGCTCAGCCCGTTCACGCGCTTCACGTTCTTTGCGCTTACGCTCTTCTTCAAGTCGCCGTGCTTCTTCTTCACGTTTTTTGCGCTCAGCTTCGGCCTTTTTGGCGGCTTCCTCTTCACGTTTACGACGTTCAGCAGCGGCTTCTGCGGCTTTTTCAGCTTCCTGGCGCTTCTGCTCTGCCGCTTTCTGCTCGCGAGCAATACGTTCGCGCTCTTTTTGCTGCTGCGCAGCAAGTTCGCGTTGCCTTTGTTGTTCGGTTTCTCGTTGTCGTTTCGCTTCTTGCGCGCGTCGCTCAAGTTCGTCAATTTCGTTTTGTCGGCGTTGCTCTTCGGCTTGAATCGCCTCAATCTGCTCTTGAATTTTGGCTTTATCGACCGTGGCCGCCTTGACAATTTCTTCTTCCGGCACCACTTCGTCTTGCAACGGCGCATTAAGCTGCACTTCCATGCTCTCAGGCACACTCGGTGACCATTTAAAGCCAGCAAACAGCACCACCACTATGCCCAGGTGCAACGCCACCGAAAGCAATAAGGGTACGGTTAATTCACTCGGCCATGTAAACTTTCCTATTTTCACATGCGCCTCTCTAGTTGCCCGTATCTTCAGTCATTAAGCCAACCGAGTCGACCCCAAGCTGTTGCAGTAACACCATCAGCCGCACCACTTGGTTGTATGAAACCCCACCGTCGCCGTTAACCATAATACGTGTCTCAGGGTCGAGCGTTAACTGTGCCTGCACCCGTGCGGCCAAGGTCTCAATGTCCAGTGGATCGTTTGGATTATTATAATCAGCTAACGAACTCACATAGTACTGACCATCGACATCCACCGAGACAATAATCGGTGGCTTACTCTCGGCATCTAAAGGCTCCGCATTGGCATTAGGCAAGTCAACCTTAACACCTTGAGTGATGAGCGGCGCGGTAACCATAAAAATAATCAACAGCACCAGCATAACGTCGATATAAGGCACCACGTTAATTTCGGACACTGGCTTACGCCGCTTGCGGTTGGCCGTCATCATCATCATGCTGCGTTACCTGCGGCTTTTGGCGGAGTGCTGCCTTGGCGTTGCAAAATCGCCAATAACTCGTCCATGAAGTTCAGATACTGATTATCGACCTTTTCGACACGATGGGCGAAGCGGTTGTAGGCGATCACAGCAGGAATTGCCGCAAATAAGCCCATGGCCGTTGCAATCAATGCCTCGGCAATACCGGGCGCAACCATCGCCAAGGTTGCTTGTTGCACTGCACCTAAGCCAATAAAGGCATTCATGATGCCCCATACCGTACCGAACAAACCGACATAAGGACTAATTGAACCTATGGTGGCCAGTAAGCTGAGGTTATTTTCAAGCCGGTCGACCTCACGTGAATGCACCACGCGCATCGCCCGGTACGAGGCTTCGAGTACTTGCTGCTGGTCTAATGCGGGGTTACCACGCAAGCGCGCAAACTCTTTAAAACCAGCATAAAATAGTTTTTCCATACCATTGGCGTTTTGTGCCCGCGCACCGATCTCCTGATACAACCGAGCCAGATCAACGCCCGACCAGAAACGGTCTTCAAAGGCCGTCGCATGTTGACTCGCGCTTTGAATAATTTTGCGGCGCTGAAAAATCATCATCCAGCCTGCCACCGAAAAGGCGAGCAGCAGCAACATCACTAACTGCACCACAAAACTTGCTTCGAAAATTAACGCAGTAATCGACATCTCAGCTTGCACGCTTTAGTACCTCTATGATTTCTGTTGGCATTGGTACTGCGCGAACCGCACTACCTGCTTCCCCTAAATGAACGCAAGCCGCTTTAATTTGGGCTTGGCAAATAACCGTGCCGTGTTGATTCAGCACCTGCTGTGTAAATTCGACTGACGCCCGTTTCAGACGTTCGACCACAACACTCACCCGCAGTTCATCGTTAAACTTTGCTGGGCGCAACAAATCTAATTCAACGTGGCGCACCACGAAGCCAATATTGTGCGCCAACCAGGTATCTTGCTCAATTCCCAGCGAGCGTAACCACTCGGTACGCGCCCGCTCAAGAAATTTGAGATAATTGGCATAATATACGATACCGCCAGCATCCGTGTCCTCATAATAGACGCGGATCGGCCAAGAAAATTCAGTCATCTTGTTGGTCTACCCTTATTTTTGCGTTTCTTGCGCTAACTGCAACGGTTGCAAGCTAAAATATTATGTAAATTTTTTGCATGATTAAAAACTAGCCAGAGTTTTATTTATCTTCAAAAATTGACCACGGAACACTTAACCATTGTTATTTATAGCTATTTTTGGTCTTACCAATTTCAAGGTGTATGCTTTTTATGCAAAGGTTACATTGTGTTATTAGATAAACTAATGCGAGAAACAATTTTTCTCGTTTGAACCAAGGTCCGACCTCCGTATAATACGCAGCATATCAGTTACGAAGAGACCGGTTGTCACTTCTTCCTGTTATTGTTCCCCTGGATTTAACTTCCTTGTTGTTCTGTAGTTTTTGCCCGCTTTTTAAGCGGGCTTTTTTTTGCCTAACCATAAAAGCGATGTTGGCTATTCGCTGTTCGCTGTTTGTTCTTCTTTTTTACCAAGCCCAAAATGAGCATATGCATGAGGGGTTGCGATGCGACCGCGTGGTGTGCGCTGTAAGAACCCCTGTTGAATTAAATAAGGTTCTAACACATCTTCAATGGTATCTTTCTCTTCGCCAATAGCGGCAGCTAAATTATCTAAGCCAACCGGGCCACCTAGAAACTTCTCAATGATAGCCAGCAACAACTTGCGGTCCATATAATCAAAACCGGCTTCATCAACATCAACCATTTTTAAGGCTGCTGATGCATTCGGCAAATCAATTTTGCCATTATTTCGTACTTCCGCATAGTCTCGCACGCGCCGTAGTAAGCGGTTGGCTATTCGCGGCGTACCACGTGAGCGCCGCGCAATTTCACGCGCCCCGGCGTCGTCTAAATCTAAATTGAGGTAGTCGGCCGAGCGCTGAATAATCTTAGTCAGTTCATTTACATCGTAAAACTCAAGCCGCTGAACAATACCAAAGCGGTCGCGTAGTGGCGACGTTAAAGCCCCCGCCCGCGTGGTCGCGCCGATAAGCGTAAAGGGTGGCAAGTCGAGCTTAATGGAGCGCGCCGCAGGCCCTTCGCCAATCATAATATCAAGCTGGTAATCTTCCATCGCCGGGTACAATATTTCTTCCACCACCGGACTCAAACGATGGATCTCATCGATAAACAGCACATCGTGCTCTTCCAGATTAGTCAGCAAAGCGGCTAAATCACCGGCCTTCTCAAGCACCGGGCCAGAGGTCTGGCGAATATTGACATCCAGCTCATTGGCAACAATATTGGCAAGCGTGGTCTTGCCTAAGCCCGGCGGACCAAAAATCAGCAAATGATCCAACGCTTCTTGCCGTTGCCGCGCCGCCTGAATAAAAATTTCCATTTGCTCAACCACATGCTTCTGGCCTGTGTAGTCAGCAAGTTTCTTCGGCCGTATCGCACGATCAATCACTTCGTCGTCGTGTTGCTGCTGCGGCTGGTTAATCCGATCGGGTTCAATCATTGATAATCCTCAAGGGCGATATTCGCTATTTGCTGTTCGATGTTTGTTTCAAACGAATATCGAACATCGAACAGCAAACATCGGTATCCCTACATATTCTTCAATGCGGTGCGGATCAGCTCTTCACTCCCCACATCGCCACTCGCTTTCACCGCAGCAGCCACCGCCTTTTCCGCCTGCGCCGGCTTATAACCCAAAGCCATTAAGGCCCCCACCGCATCTGCCCGCGGCGAACTCCGCTCGACCGTCGGCGCTAAATCACCAAAATCGATAGGTGCGGCATCCGTGGCTGGGGTCGCTGACGTCCAGTTCTGCAAGCGGTCACGCATTTCAACCACCAAGCGTTCGGCGGTTTTGCGGCCAACGCCTGGTAACTTCACCAAACTTGTCACGTCTTCATGACTTACGGCGGCAACAAATTGCTGTGCCGTCATGCCCGACATAATGGTCAGCGCCAATTTGGGCCCGACACCTTGGGCTTTAATTAACTGGCGAAAGAGTCCTCGCTCAGCAAAGGTATTAAAACCATAAAGCAATTGGGCATCTTCACGCACCACAAAGTGGGTCACCACGGTCACGGTTTCACCGACATCCGGCAAGTCGTACAAACAGGTCATCGGCATCTGTACTTCGTAACCGACACCTTGCACATCAATTAAAATTTCTGGCGGCTGCTTACTTATTAACAGGCCGTTTAATTGTCCGATCAACGCCCTCTCCTTGTTGTTTTTTGTGTTGTCTTAGACGCCATAGTGGCAGCGTAATCGCGGCTATTGGCATGGCATAGTGCCACGGCTAAAGCGTCGGCGGCGTCGGCTTGGGGGCGATGGCTAAGTTTTAGCATGGCCATAACCATATGCTGTACCTGGGTCTTGTCAGCGGCGCCTGTTCCCACCACCGCTTGTTTGATCAAACGTGCAGCGTACTCAGCCACCGGTAGCTCCGCTTGCGCAGCGGCCACAATGGCGGCACCACGAGCCTGGCCAAGTTTTAGCGCTGAATCAGGGTTGCGCGCCATAAACACCTGCTCAATCGCAAATTCATCAGGTTGAAACTGTGCAATCAGTTCGCGCACACCATCATGTATCACGCGCAGCTTTTCGGCAAGAGTGTAGGGGTTGCGGGTGGTGCCGGTGGCGTTAATACAACCACTGGCAAGATAGCTTATCTGGCGCCCCTGTACGCGAATAATCCCATAGCCTGTAAGGCGTGAACCTGGGTCAATGCCCAGAATAATGGCCATTAGCCGAGGCGCTCCAGAATCTCATCGTCGATATCAGCGTTGTGGTAAACCTCTTGCACATCGTCAAGCTCTTCTAATGCATCAATCAATTTAAGGAATTTCTCAGCGTCAGCCTCTGCAAGGGGTGACCGCGTTTCTGGCAACAAGCCGACTTCAGCATGATCGGCAACGAAGTTTGCGCTCTGCAAGCCATCTTTAACCGTGCCAAAGGTGTCCGGGGTGGTAAACACATCGAAGCTACCATCGTCGTGACTGACGATGTCTTCGGCACCGGCTTCTAACGCGGCTTCCATCAGCGCGTCTTCATCGGTGTCGGCATTAAAACTCAGCACTCCGCGCTTATTAAATAAATAAGCCACAGAGCCATCGGTACCTAGGTTGCCACCGTGTTTGCTAAACGCATGACGCACTTCAGAAACCGTACGGTTCCGGTTGTCGGTCATGGTTTCTAGTAAAATCGCCACGCCACCGGGGCCGTAGCCTTCATAGGTGAGCTCATCAAGGTTATCGCCATCAAGATCACCACTGCCACGCTTAACCGCGGTATCAACGGTATCTTTTTTCATGTTGTTGGCGAGCGCCTTGTCGATAGCGGCGCGTAAGCGGGGGTTACTATCAGGATCGCCGCCGCCTTCGCGCGCGGCAACCACAATTTCTCGAATAAGACGGGTAAAGATTTTGCCGCGCTTAGCATCTTGCGCGGCTTTGCGATGTTTAATGTTGGCCCATTTCGAATGACCTGCCATCGTGCATCCCTCTTTAGTCGTTGGTGTCCTCTGCTACCCTAACGGCTACACCTAAGTCGTGCAAGGCATCTGGGTTAGCTACGCCAGGCGCATCGGTCAACACACAGGCGGCGGTGGTCGTTTTCGGGAACGCAATCACTTCACGAATCGAGCTTGCGCCGACCATTAGCATCACCAAACGGTCAAGTCCAAAGGCCAAACCGGCGTGCGGCGGAGTGCCGTACTTTAAGGCTTCGAGCAAGAAGCCGAATTTCTCTTGCGCTTCATCTTTGGCAATACCAAGGATCTCAAACACCGCTTGCTGCATCGCATTGTCGTGGATACGTACCGAGCCGCCACCTACTTCAACGCCATTCAATACCATGTCGTAGGCATTCGATAAGGTGTTCGCAGGGTCAGCTTTTAGCTGTTCTGGAGTAACCCCTACCGGTGCTGTGAACGGGTGATGAATCGCGTGTAGGTCGCCATCGTGCTCTTCGAACATTGGGAAGTCGACCACCCATAGCGGACGCCACTCATCGCTCACAAAGCCATGCTCTTCACCCACTTTCAAACGCAGCGCGCCAATCGCTTCGGCCACCACGTTGGCATCGTCAGCACCAAAGAAGATGATATCGCCATCGGCGGCTTCCGTGCGCGCTAAAATACCTTCAAGTGCAGCATCAGGTATAAACTTCAATACTGGCGACTGCATACCTTCACGACCGGCGCTGAGGTCATTTACCTTCATCCAGGCCAACCCTTTGGCACCGTAGATTCCAACGAACTTGGTATAGTCGTCAATTGCTTTACGCGAAATATCAGCGGCTTTGCCGGGTACTTTCAATGCCGCAACACGACCTTTAGGATCATTGGCCGGCCCCGCAAAGACTTTAAATTCGACGTCCTTCAATAAATCAGCGACATCCACCAGTTCAAGTGGGTTACGTAAATCAGGCTTATCGCTACCGAAACGGGCCATGGCTTCATGCCAGCTCATGCGCGGGAAGTCGCCTAAATCGATGGTCAACAGCTCATTAAATAGCTTACGCACCATTTGTTCCGTGACATCCATCACTTGGTCGGCGCTCATAAACGAGGTTTCGATATCGATCTGGGTAAATTCTGGCTGACGATCAGCGCGCAAGTCTTCATCACGGAAGCACTTCACAATTTGGTAGTAGCGATCAAAGCCCGACATCATCAACAACTGTTTAAATAGCTGCGGCGACTGTGGCAAGGCAAAAAATTTACCCTTATGCGTGCGGCTTGGCACGAGGTAGTCACGCGCACCTTCTGGGGTTGCTCGCGTCAGCATAGGCGTTTCAATATCCATAAATCCGGCGTCGTCCATAAAGCGACGAACGGCACTGGTCACCCGGGCACGGAATTGTAGGTTATGGTTCATCGCGGGGCGACGCAAATCAAGATAGCGGAAGCGTAGTCGCGCTTCTTCGCTCACGTGCTGATTAAAATCGATAGGTAAGGCTTCTGAGCGGCTTAGAATTTCAAGCTCATCGGCCATCACTTCAACCGCACCGGTCGCCATGGTGTCATTAACCTGGCTTTCTGGACGTGCGCGCACAGTGCCTTGTAGGCGAATACAGAACTCTTGACGCAACTTATTGGCAGTATCGAACAGGGCCGCTTGATCAGGGTCAAATACAACCTGCACCAGACCTGTACGGTCGCGCATGTCGATAAAAATCAGACCACCAAGGTCACGGCGTTTGTTGACCCAACCACACAGAGTTACCTGCTGATCGACCAGACTTGTTTCAAGCTGTCCACAATAATGGCTACGCATGGGTTTGTCCCTACCACAGATTAAATTTTACAAAGCGCAACATTATAACGGACTGGCAGCGATTGTCAGTAGCACAAGCGGAATTCAAGCAAAGAAAAAAATGAAGTTTAGGTACGCCATGCGCTAAACTATGCCCATTGAACGCTAGAACGACCAAATTGAGGACCGGCCGTGCACCAAAGTAAGAAAGATGCGATTTTCGCTGAGCCCCTCACCCAGGTGAGTGACTTTGTGTTTGACCAAAATGTGGTCGAGGTTTTCCCCGACATGATCAACCGCTCGGTACCTGGCTATCAAAGTATTTTGCAAGGCATCGGTCAGTTAACGCAAAAATTCGCACAGCCTCATAGCACTATCTACGACTTAGGCTGTTCACTAGGCGCAGCCACCTTAGCCATGCGCCAGAATCTCTCTGCGGTGAATGACGTGCGCATTACCGCCGCCGACAACTCAAACGCCATGATCGAGCGTTGCCGCCTGCACCTTGACGGTTATCGTAGCGACGTTCCGGTGGATGTGGTTTGTGCCGACATTCGCGAACTCGCTATTGCCAACGCCTCAGTGGTGACCATGAACTTCACCCTGCAATTTATTCCGCAGGACCAACGCCAAGCCTTATTACAGCGTATCTATGACGGCCTCAAGCCCGGTGGCGTGATGTTGCTCGCCGAGAAATTTAAAGCCGCCGACCCGGCCCTAGACGAAGTGTTAGTAAACCTACATCATGAGTTCAAACGTGCCAACGGCTACAGCGAACTCGAGATCAGCCAAAAACGCGCCGCCATTGAAAATGTGATGCGTATCGACACCTTAGAAACCCATCAACAGCGCCTACGCAACGTTGGCTTTTCAGCGGTACAGGTGTGGTTCCAGTGCTACAATTTCACCGCCCTACTGGCGATTAAATAACACAAACGATGTTAGCTATTTGATGTTCGAAAAGGATAAGAGCGCTGTTTGATGTTCGCTGTTTGATGTTTGAAAAGGATAAGAGCGCTCTTATTTTCAACTAACATCAAACAGCCAATAGCTAACATCGCTCTTTTATCTCAACTAACATCAAACAGCCAATAGCTAACATCGCTCTTTTATCTCAACTAACATCAAACAGCCAATAGCTAACATCGCTCTTTTATCTCAACTAACATCAAACAGCCAATAGCTAACATCGCTCTTTTATCTCAACTAACATCGAACAGCGAACATCAAACATCGCTCTTGCTTTAAAGGTTTATATGAATTTATTCAAAGATGACTTGATTGCCGTCGCGCAATCTCCCCTACACCACTGGCTCAATCAACTGCCAGCCCAGTTGCAACACTGGAACCAAGCACGACAGCACGGCGAGCTACGCAAATGGCTTAAATGTGTCGAACAGTTGCCAGCGTTACCGGCCGAGGAAGTGAGCTTGGGCGATACAGTAACGGTGCGCGCAACCAAGGTCGAAGAAGGCCAACAAAACCGTATTCGGGGCCTGTTGCAACAGCTTACGCCATGGCGTAAAGGTCCCTTTGAACTGCATGGCGTGAACATTGACACCGAATGGCGCTCTGATTACAAATGGCAGCGGGTCGCACCTCATATCGGCGATCTTAGTGGCCAGCAAGTCCTCGATGTCGGTTGTGGCAGTGGTTATCACCTGTGGCGCATGCTTGAAAGCGGTGCCGAACAAGTGTGGGGCGTCGACCCAGGGCAGCTGTTCATGGCGCAGTTCCTTGCCATTCGCCATTTTATGCCCACAGCCTTGCAGGCGCGTGCACATTGGTTCCCCCTAGGCGTTGAAGACCTGCCCGAACTGCAGGCCTTCGATACGGTGTTCAGCATGGGTGTGCTCTATCACCGCCGCTCGCCCATCGACTTTCTCACCCAGCTCAAGGCGCAGCTAAGCAAAGACGGACGCTTAGTGCTCGAAACCTTGGTCGTAGAGGGCGACGTAGACACCGTGTTGGTGCCGGGGCAAACCTACGCCAAAATGCGCAATGTATGGTTTATTCCAAGCACCCTTGCGCTACTGCACTGGCTCGAACGTTGTGGCTTTAAACAGGCTAAGGTGGTCGACGAATCGGTCACGGAAGTGACTGAGCAACGTGCAACCGACTGGATGACTGGGCAGTCGTTAAGCGACTTTCTTGACCCTAACGATGCCAGCAAAACCATCGAAGGCTACCCAGCACCGCGGCGCGCGGTAATTATTGCCCAGGCGTAGTCGCGTTTTTCGTTGATGCCAAAAACAAAGAACCGGGCTTAGTGCCCGGTTCTTTCAGTTTTAGCAAGCGTATGCTCTGCTGCTTACAGTTTAGGTTTGTCCATTGGCTCGTTGGCATTAATCGCCACGTGCTCTGGATCAGGTTGACCTGCAAGCTCTTCCCATTTACGCGTTTTCAGCGCAATGAAGAAGACCACCACACCCACACCGATACCGAACAGCGTGATCTGCATGTACATGTCTGGCATCGTTGATACGTTTTCAGGGTCAAGGTTACCGGCAATCAGACCGGCCATCAGGCTACCAATTGAGTAGGTAAGTACGAAAATACCCATCATCTGACCCGCCATACGGCGCGGCGCAAGTTTGCTTACTGCACTCAACGCAACTGGGCTTAAGCACAGCTCACCAACCGTGTGTAAGAAGTACACCGCAACCAACCAGTTCGGTGATACTTTCATACCCGATGCAGCAGCCTGAGAGGCCCAGAACATTACGATGAAACCACTTGCCATAATGATCAAGCCCAGCGCGCTTTTGAAGCCATACGAAGGGTTAATCATTTTCTTGGTTAAGTTCACCCATAGCGCCGCAAAAAACGGCGACAAGGCAATCAAGAAACCAGAGTTGAGCATCTGGAACCAAGCCGTTGGAATTTCGAACGAACCTACCATACGGTCAGTTAAGTCGCGCGCAAATAGATTCAGTGATGAACCCGCTTGCTCGAACCCAGCCCAGAAACAAATCGAGGCAATACACACCAAGAACAACGCACCCAAACGTTTGGCTTCATTTTTGGTTAAATTACCAAATATAAAAATGCTCAGGTAGTAAACGAAGAACACGATGGTTGCAGCAAGTGCGACGTATTGTGCAATCGCGACTGGGTCAATCGTCATCGCGCCCGTTGTAGTAGCCACAAAAACCGTGCCTAGCGCCACTAAAAACAGAACGATCACCGCCCAGCTCAACCGTTGACCTTGCGGTGACAACGGTTTAGGTGCATCAACGCCAACTTTACCTAGCTTAGGTAGGGTCGCGCGATACTGCAGTAAGCCAAAGGCCATGCCCACCGCAGCGGCACCAAAGGCCCAGTGCCAACCGACATTTTCCATTAAGTAACCAGTGACTAGGTAACCAATCAGTGAACCGATGTTGATACCCATGTAATACAGGGTATAACCCGCATCACGGCGGTCGTCACCATCATCATAAAGTTGGCCGACCAAGGCACTGATATTTGGCTTCAACATACCGGTACCTAGTACCACTAGTATCAAGCCCAAGAAAAACGAAGTGTTGGATGGTATCGCAAGTACAATGTGACCACACATGATGACGATACCGCCATACCATGTTGCCCGTTGACCACCAATCAAGCGGTCAGCAATCCAACCACCTGGCAAGCCCATGAAGTAGACCGCACCGGTATACAAACCGTAAATCGCCGTAGCAACCGCGACCGTCATTCCCAAACCGCCCTCTTGAATCGCAGCGGTCATAAATAGCACTAATAGCGCGCGCATGCCGTAGTAACTCATGCGCTCCCACATTTCCGTAAAGAACAAGGTTTGTAAGCCAGCCGGCTGACCGAAAAAACCATTGTCCTGTTGTTGTGTCTTCTTAGGTTCCATACCCTATTTGCCTTCACTGTTTGTTGTTATAAGCGTTCCAAAACCGTAATACCCTACCGATTTCGCACGCAAAAGGAAATAGAAAACGACAAACTGCAAAAATAACAGGGGGGGCAGCCCTTACAATGTAAGGGCTGCCCCCCCTAAATCTTTACAATGTAGGGGCTGCCCCCTCTGGGTTAGAGTTGGGTTTTGAGCCAGGTGCGCATAGCGGGGCCGAATTCGGGGTGGCGCAGGGCGTGTTCAACGAAGGCTTGGGCATAGCCAAGTTTGTTGCCGCAGTCGTTGCTGCGACCCTTCATGTAGTAAGCATTCACGGCTTGTTGGTCAAGCAGCATGTCCATCGCGTCGGTCAATTGGATTTCGTTCCCGGCCCCTACAGGAGTGCGTTCAAGCAAGGTCCAAAGCGCTGCTGGGAACACATAGCGGCCAACCACGGCGAGATCCGACGGGGCACTCGCCACGGCAGGTTTCTCAACGAGTTTTTCGATGGGGGCTTGCTCACCAGGTGCCAGCTCAACACCTTTAATGTCGGCGATACCATATTGATCAACGCGTTCGCGCGGCACTTTTTCAACCATGACTTGCGCCGCACCGGTGTCAGTGAAGTTACGTACCATTTCGGCTAAGTTGTCGCGCTGCATATCGCAACTCGCGGCGTCGACCAACACATCGGGTAGCACGACCGCAAAGGGCTGGTCGTCAATCAGTGGTCGCGCGCAAAGTACGGCATGTCCTAAGCCTTTTGCCACGCCTTGGCGCACATGCATAATGGTCACGCCCGGTGGCGTAATGGCCTGTACTTCAGCTAACAACTGGCGCTTCACCCGTTGTTCTAAGGTGGTTTCCAGCTCAAAACTGGTATCGAAATGGTTTTCAATCGAGTTTTTACTCGAGTGCGTCACCAAAATAATATCGGTCAGGCCTGCAGCCGCACATTCTTCTACGATAAGTTGAATCAGCGGGCGGTCCACTAAGGGCAGCATCTCTTTCGGGATAGCCTTGGTCGCGGGTAACATCCGTGTACCTAGTCCGGCAACGGGGATGACTACTTTTTTTACCATGTCATCGATTCCTTGTTTAGGGTTGTTGAGCGTTGTTAGTCGTCAAATTGATCATAAAAATCATCGCCTAGATCTTCTAAACCTTCATCTTCACTGGTCTCGACAGGTGGATTACCGTCGTGCACTTTATCACGCCAGTTTTGAAAGTACGCCTCGCGCACGAAACTATAGGGGTCTAAAGAGTTCTCCATGAGCGCTTGTTGTTCTTGCAAGCGAATCCGCATTTCTAATGCTTTGACCGTAAAGCGGGCAATGCTTATTGGGGTGTTCAGGTCGTCAAGAGGAAAGTAGAGGCCATCGACCACATCCCCACCACGATCGACAGGTACCGTTGGGCCCATGGCCGGCAGCATCAGGTAGGGGCCATCGGCCACACCCCAGCTCGCCAAAGTTTCACCGAAGCCTTCTTCACGCACGCTCAAACCCATCGGCGTCGCCACATCAAAAATACCCAACACACCCACCGTGCTATTAATTAAAAAGCGCCAAAACGTCACGCCGGCATCTTTGAATTTACCTTGCAAGGTGTTGTTCACTAGGTACGACGGCTCACCAAGATTTTCGGCGGCATTCAAAATACCGGTACGCACCGGCTGCGGAATCTTTCCATAGGTGCGGGCCACTGGCCAAAGTACGTTTTCGTCCAAGGCTTCGTTAAAATCCCAAACATCACGGTTTACCTCTTCAAAAGGGTCACGCGGGTTGGCATAGGTATCGTCTGGTGCGGTCGCGCAGCCACTAAGCCCAAGCACAAAAATCAATAGCGGTACTACATAAGCTTTCAAAAGGTCGCTCCTTTTAATCTTGTTCAGCTGCTGGTGTAAGCACTTGGTCAATGGTTAGCGTAACTTCTACGTTAGCATCAGCAGCAACGGTTATGGCGTCTGCTCCCAAGTCTCCAGCACTTATTTCAATACGGTCGTCAGAAGAGATACGTGCTTCAACCTGCCATTGGTTCAATTGGCTTAGCTTATAATCGGCTAACATTGCATTGGCGTCTGATAACCGCACGTCGATAGGAAACTCTGACACCGGCTGCCGCACCACTGCCGCCGGCATCGGCGCACCATTTGCGGCTTTGGCAAAAACGAATAAGGTGGCATTTGCCGGTAGTTGCTGTCGTAATTCTTCAGCCAACTGAACGGTCACCACCAACTGGCGCTCAGTACCCGCTAATTTTTGCTGGGCATCGGTTAAAGCATTCTCGACAGCCGCATAGCGCGGATCATCTTCGGGCATCACCCGCAATAGCACGCTCCAAGCTTGAACGGCTTGTTGCCAGTCGCCCCGCTGATAGGCCACCGCCCCAGTTAATGACAATGCATCGATGTTCTGCGGGTCCAGTGCTAGTAATTGTCCCAGCAATCGACCGGCGCGCTGTAACTGCTCAGCACCACCAACATTAATCAGCAGCTGTGCATAGCCCAGCAAAATACCGCTGCGCTCACTGTCCATCTGATACGCCCGCTCATAAGCTTCGATGGCTTGCTCGTACTGTTGCAATGCCGCCGCGGCGCGGGCATAAAGCATCCACGCCAGCGCATCACCACCGTCTTCATGAAGCCGTTGGCGTAAACCTAACGCAAAAAGCTCTAACTCTTCCTGAGTCGGTGAGGTTTGTTGCTCTGTGATCACCTTCTCGGCGAGGCCAGGTAACGCCTTTCGTGCTTGCTCCGCGTAGTGCTGTTGCTGCCAACTACCAAACAAGGTATAACCAACCACCGCCAACACCACAATAATAATCGCGGGTAACCAGATGCCGCGACCGACCGCTTGCTCTTCCAGTTTTTCCAACTCGTTATTCTCGCTAACAAAGCGTTTATCGAGCTCTTGCTCGGCACCTGTCAGCGCCTGGTCGGTCAGTAACCCATCGGCATGCTCTTGGGCGAGTTCTTGCCGACGCTGCTCATAAAGTTCGCGGTTTACATCTAAACGACTGCGGCGCTGGGCACTTTGGCGGACCCCAAACACCACCACCAGTACCAACGCCAAAAGCGCCAGCACCACCATGCTAGTGACTATCATCCAGGTCATTGGTCAGTGTCCTTTTGTTGGGCTTTACGCAGCTCTGCAAGCCGCGCTCGCTCGCTGTCGGTGAGCTCCACTTCACCACGGCGCTGAGTACGTACGCGCACTAAAATAACTAAGGCACCGCCGGCTAACACGGCAATCGGCCCCCACCAGAGAATACTGGTCGCCACGGTCATCGGTGGCTGGTAGTGCACAAAGTCGCCATAGCGGGCCACCATGTAATCGATGACTTCTTGCTTTGAAGCACCGCTCTTTACCATCAAATAGGTGCGGTCACGTAAGTCGCGTGCCAGGTCAGCGTCCGAGTCAGCAATGCTTTGATTTTGGCATTTCGGGCAGCGCAATTCGGTAATTAACTCTTGAAAAATCGCCTCTTTGGCAGGCTCATCAAAGCTATAAACCTCGATGTCTTCAGCATACGCGGCAGGCGCAGCTGGGCTCAAAGCGACCAGTAACGACAGCGCGAGAAATAACGTCGTGCAAAAACTGCGCATTAGTTTTCTCCTTCTGCAGCCAGCGCGCGATAGCGTTGGCCAAGTTCACCCTGCCACACGCGCTCGTTCACATCCCCCACATGGCGGTAACGGATGCGCCCTTGGGCGTCTATTAAAAAGGTTTCCGGTGCGCCGTACACACCAAACTCTAGGGCCACCGTGCCTTTAGCATCAAATAAATTAAGCTGGTAAGGGTCCCCTAAAGTATTGAGCCAACGCACCGCTTTCTCACGCGAATCGTCTTTGTAATTCAAGCCCACAATCGGCACCCCGTCGGCCGCCAATTGATTCAGGTACGCATGCTCGGCGCGGCAGGTAGGGCACCAAGTTGCCCACACGTTAAGTAGCATCGGCTTACCACTAAGCACCTGTTGCGTATAGCGCTGTTCGGGGTCATAGAGATCAGGCACACTGAACTGCGGTACAGGTTTGCCCACCAACGCCGAACTGAGTTCCGTTGGGTCAGAAAATAAGCCGCGCAGCAGAAAGCCAACCAAGACAATAAACGCCAGCAGCGGCAGTAATAAGATTGCCAAACGCCAAGGCTTCGTCATTGACGGCCTCCTGCTTTTTTAAAGGCGCGGTAACGTTTATCGGTGATCGCGAGTAAGCCCCCTAGGGCCATAAACAGCGCGCCTAGCCAAATCCAGCGTATGAACGGCTTAATGTAAATACGAATCGCCCAGGCATCGCTGTTCTCTAGCGGCTCACCCAGCGCGACATAGAGATCACGGGTAAAGCCCGCGTCTAAACCAACCTCGGTCATACTCATCCGCTGTACCGTATAAAAACGCTTCTCGGTCACTAAGTCGGTTATTTTGCGCTCACCTGAGTAGACAGAAAACTCCGCATGGTCGGTAATATAATTCGGCCCTTGTTGTTGGCTTAACACATCAAACTGGAAACGATACCCCTGCACCACGACACTCTCACCGGGGGCTAGGCGTACATCGCGTTCAATCTCGTATTGTGACACTGCACCAATACCGATCAAGGTAATGGCAAAGCCAAGATGGCCAAGTACCATTCCCCAATGGCTGCGACCTAACTTGGTCAAGCCTGCTAAACCTTGTTTGCGTTGCTGCACTCGCAAGCGCAGTTCGGTCACCAAGCTGAGCGTGATCCACAATGCCATAATCAAGCCAAGTACGGCCATGGCATGAATCTGTTCGGCCATCACCGCGGGCAACAAGTAACCCAAGCCAACAGCTAACACCAGCGCTAACACTAAACTGTTGCGTAGTGGCTGCAAGTTCTGCCTGCGCCAGCGGAAGAGTGGCCCTAGGCCCATGAGCACCACAAATGGCACAATCAACCAGGTAAACATTTGATTGAAAAAGGGTACCCCGATGGAAATAGAACCCAGCCCTAATTCTTTATGCACCAATGGCAACAAGGTACCCAGCAGCACCACTAAGGTTGCCGCCATCAATAAGATGTTGTTGCCTAGCAGCATCACCTCGCGCGACACGCCTTCATATTTGGTGTGACTATTCACCACTCCGCCGCGCAACGCGAACAGCACGAGCGAGCCGCCAATCACCACGCCAAGTAAGCCGAGGATAAATAGCCCGCGCGCGGGGTCTGTGGCAAACGCGTGCACCGACACAATAACGCCTGAACGTACCAAAAAAGTACCCAGCAAGCTTAAGCTGAAGGCCGAAATAGCAAGTAGCACGGTCCACGATTTAAACGCCCCGCGTTTCTCCGTCACCGCTAACGAATGGATGAGCGCTGTGCCCACCAGCCACGGCATAAAACTAGCGTTTTCAACGGGGTCCCAGAACCACCAGCCGCCCCAGCCAAGTTCGTAATAGGCCCACCAACTGCCAAGTGCAATACCTAAGGTTAAGAAAGCCCAGGCAGCGGTTGCCCAAGGGCGCGACCAGCGTGCCCACGCGGCGTCAAGCTTGCCAGTGATCAAGGCGGCGATAGCAAAGGCGAAGGCCACAGAAAAACCAACATACCCCATATAAAGCAACGGCGGATGAATGATCATACCGGGGTCTTGCAATAATGGGTTGAGGTCGCGGCCATCCACCGGAATCCACGGTATCAAGCGGTCGAACGGATTCGATACGCTGAGCATAAATAAATAAAAGCCAACGCTAATCAAACCAAGAATCGCCAACACCCGCGCCATCATCGTCACCGGCATGCGTCGTGAGAACATGGCCACGGCGGCAATCCAGCCCGCCTGCATTAACATCCATAGCAAAAAGGAGCCTTCATGAGAGCCCCACACCGCAGTGATGCGATAGGCTAACGGCAATTGCGTATTCGAGTTTGCTGCCACATAAGCAACACTGAAATCGTTCACCACAAAGGCCCAGGTGAGTGCCGCATAAGCAATCGCGGTAAACAAGAACTGACCGTAAGCTAAGGGGCGCGCCAACAGCATTGCGCCGCTATGACCTTTATGTGCGCCCCACATTGGGTAAACGGCCAGCACCAATGAAAAAGCTAAGGCTAGCGCCAGTGAAAATTGTCCGACTTCGGCAATCATTATTGGCTTCCTTCGAACGCATCAGGCTGGTTCGGGTTGACGTGTTTAATACCTTTCATCTGCTCTGCCAGTTCGGGTGGCATGTATTCTTCATCGTGCTTGGCCAGCACTTCGGTGGCTTTAAGCACTCGCGGTTCAACCATCACACCTTGGGCAACGATTCCCTGTCCTTCACGGAACAGGTCAGGCAAAATGCCGGTATACAATACTTTCACTTCAGGGCCAATATCGGTGACCATAAACTCGACTTCTAAGGTGTCCGGGTCGCGTTTCACCGAGCCTTCCACCACCATGCCACCAATGCGTAACCGTTGGCCTACTTGCGGCTTCACTAAGTCGTTGCCTTTACCTTCAACAACTTCGCTGGGCGTATAAAAAAGGTCAATGTTTTGCGATAGCGCATACAAAATAATACTGAATGCAACGGCCACCCCAGCAATCAAGCCAAGTGCCCAGGTTAAACGTTTTTTTCGTCGGGGATTCATAGCCACTAGGATACCTCTTTTTTCCGCTGCGCTAGACGCTGTTGCCGTTGCTGCTGCTTAATGAACTCACGCTGCAGTTTTACGCGCGCACCAAAGCCATTGATCACCAGCACGGCAATCGCAGCAAAACTAATACCAAAAGCCAACCACACATAAAATCCATAGCCGCCCATCTCAATAAAGGCTTGCCAACTTTCAAATGCCATTAGCTTTGCTCCTTCATTGCCGGCTGCTGCGTTGCAAGCTCCGCCAGTTCTTGTTTCACCCAAGGGCGCCGTAACTCTTGGCGTAAAATTTCATTGCGCATACGCTGAAAGATCAAACTCGCCGCCAATAAAGAAAAGCCAAGTATCGACACCAACAGCGGTACTAACATGCTATTTGCCATTGGCGGGCGCTCAAAAACCGTCAAAGTTGAGCCTTGATGCAAGGTGTTCCACCATTCCACCGAGTAACGAATAATGGGGATATTAATGACCCCAACCATGGCTAGAATACCCGCTGCTTTTGCACCACTGCGATTATCACTAAAGGCATGATAGAGCGCGAGTACGCCAATATAAAGAAACAGTAAAATGAGTTGGGAGGTTAAGCGTGCATCCCATTCCCACCATGTGCCCCACATGGGCTTACCCCAAATGGCGCCGGTAACCAGCGATATAAAGGTAAACGTCAAGCCAACGGGCGCAATGGCGGAAAGTGCCCAATCGGCCATTTTCAACTGCCAAACTCGGCCGATCAGCGCCGATAGCGCCAGCCCAACATATAGACTCATCGACAGCATGGCGGTTGGCACATGCACAAAAATAATGCGGTAACTGTCACCTTGCTGGTAGTCTGCCGGCGCAAACGCCAGCCCCCAAACCATGCCCGCGGCTAACATCAAGGTCGCTGTGCCAGCAACCCAAGGTAGCCAGCGCCCTAGCAGGTGATAAACAGTTTCGGGTTTTGCGTAAGGATGTAACCAGCGCCACATGTTAATTCACACTCACTCGTATTGCCGCTGCCACCGCAAATGGGGCAAGCAGTAAGGTTAATAGACTCAAGCCGCCCAATAATAACACTTGCGGCCACGCAGCTGTACCCACCAAACTGGCTTCAACAGCACCACTGGCAAAAATCAATAACGGGATGAATAGCGGCAGTAATAATAGGCTCAATAGCGCACCGCCGCGCCCCAAGCTCACCGTTAACGCGGCACCTATGGCCGTTACCGCACTCAAAATTGGGGTACCTACAACAAGTGTTGCCACTAACGTCGGCCACGCCTGTAAAGGTAGCTTTAATAATAATGCGCAAAGCGGCGCGAGGATCACTAACGGCAGACCACTCAGCAACCAATGTACCACCACTTTAGCAGCAGCTAACAGCGCCAGCGGCTGCGGTAGTAGCGTCAATTGCTCTAAGCTACCATCGAGAAAGTCATCGCGAAACAAACGCTCTGAACCTAGCAGTGCCGACAGCAGCGCCGCCACCCAGATCACCCCGGCAGCGATACGCCCTAGAATATCGGGCCCTGGCCCAACCGCGAGCGGAAACAAGCTCACCACCATCAAAATAAACAACAGAGGGTTCAGAATATCGCTACGGCGGCGCATCACCACCATTAAGTCGCGCCGCATCACGGCCCTGAACGCTTGCCAATTTGAGGCCGAATTCATTCGTCGCCTCCAGTAATACGTAAGCGTTGCAGGCGTGTTGGCTGCCAGGTTAGCGGTTGATGTGAAGTAAGAATAATAGCGCCTCCCGCTGCTGTATGTTCAGCAAAACGTTGCTGCAATAGCTCGATACCGTCGGTATCTAAGGCAGTAAAAGGTTCGTCTAGAATCCATAAGGGCGCCTGACTATACCAAAGGCGGGTTAATGCAATACGCCGCTGTTGGCCTGCCGAAAGTTGCCCGGCGGGTAAGTCTTCTAAGCCCAGTAAGCCCACAGTGGCTAGCAGTTGCCATGGTTCAATGGATTCAACACCACTCAGTTGCGCTTGTAAGGAAACATTTTCAAGGGCGGTCAGCTCTGCTTTCACGCCTGGCTTGTGACCTAAGAACAACACCTGTTGGCGCCAATCATTGGCATCGGTGGGAAGAGCCGACTCAGGAAAGTAGCGGATGTCGCCAGCTTGTAGTTGCACCAAACCGACTAACGCACGCAGCAAAGTTGATTTGCCAGCGCCATTCACGCCTTCAATATGCAGCACATCACCACGCTGCAAATCGAATGAAAGATCGGCAAACAACGTGCGCCCAGCACGCTGCGAAACAAGCTGTTTAACTGTTAGAAGGGTCGACATGATGAATAAGCACGACTACCGAAGCAACTTTAAATTTGCCTCGATAGTAGCATAACTTACCTGGGTAAAGGATCAGTTTATGCGCATTTCCGTGTTTTGCGTCACGTTCTCGCTTATTGACTCCTCTATGAAGCTTGCAGGGTCAAAAGTCGTGGTGTTCGGTTCGCTACTGCCAAAACTAATGCTTACACTGCTGCCGGCACGGATACCGTCACAAGAATACCCCGTGGTGTTGGTATTGCCGATGGTCGAAATCGAACAACTAATATTGGGGTTTGAGCTGGTGATGGTAACATCGCGAAAATCGTTTGATTTACAGGCTTCCCAACTTGCGTTTTTGCCTCTAACTTTATAAAACAAGCAATTGATTTCGCCGGTAATCGAATACAATTCGACGTCATCGCTGTCTTCAGCAATAACGGTGGCATCAAGTGAGCTTGTGTACGTCACCCCATTATCTGTCACGTGAATAGCGCCATTACCTAAAATACTTGCGTTCCCTGCACCCACTTCGATACCCACAGTGGTGGTGCCGCCGCTTGCGGTCTGCAGTCGACCTCGACTATAGGTTCCGTAATAATTGTTTTCCGGGTCGACAATGGTTTCAATGGGTTCACTCGTTACCGTTGCAACGCTTGGTGCCGACGAGTCCCATTCACCTAACAACGTAAGATTCACTTCATAAAAGGGTACTTTTGACAGCCAGTCGTCTTCACCATTTTGAAGAGCCGTTTTGACTGTATTTTCATGTTCTGTGGTCATGGCGTCGAGGTATATAGCTCGCCCGATCATTTGATAAGCGCCAGGTACCACTTCAATATCGCGACCCGTTGGCGGTGTAGGCAAATCATTGTCCAAAATCAATGCGCGTATTGTATCTCTTACATAATCGGTATATACGCCGCTAGAGCCCGAATTTACTAAGTATTCAGAGCTCATGACATTCACTGCTTTGATACTCCAATCGGGATACGTGACGTAATAGCCATTGACTCGACGCATCCGACAGGACTCTTCGTACACATCACCAAGACTATCGGCTTTGGTTAGCACACCATTCACATTAGTGAAGTGCCGGTGGTTACCACTTGGCTCTCTTAAATCAAGTTTCTCTTGGCGATAAACATTTTGTGCCTGATACATTTCGCTGTTGTCGTGGTGGTCGCGGCAGCACAAAGTGCAAAGTTCGGGTTGGTTCGAATCCGCAGGCTCACCGACCATTTTTCGCGTATTCACCGAGCCATTAGGGTCAAGCACTAAACTCTGATCTTCGAGAATTAAACGCGCGGGCGTTTTGCCTTCATCACCTAAGCCTACAAAGCTACAAGCGCAACTTACCGTTACAAAGTCTTCAATCCGTTGCGTCTGGCTGGCTTCGTCATAGGTAACTGTATCGAAAGTAACTTGCAACCGATCACCGACTGATTGTACCTGCGGCGTCGGTTTAGTGGTTTCTTTAACTTTATATGTTTCAGCCGAATCGTCATCAGTTAACCGAATTGCAATAACTTCTGGCGCCGCCCCCGGATTGTAGGTCACACTAGGACGCTGCTGTGGACTTGGCACGGTAACCACTAAGCCACCATCACGACCGGCAATACTATTAAACCAAGCTTCTAAAGTTAATGATTCACTGGCTCCCGCGCGTTCCGTCCAACTCACCGTCACGGCAATCGCCTTGGCATCGGGTTCAGAAGGCAATGGATCAGGCGCGCTTGGGCTGCTCGCGGTCACCCAGTTACCTGCAGCTAGGTACTGATCGGTTTTCGTCCAGGCCAACGCGTACGACTTACCATCACGGCTTTCAGTATCACTACCCGCGGCCAAATCGGCATAAGTAGTAAAACGTAATTCTTCGATTTTCGCTTGCGCCATTTCCATGGCAGCGGTGCGCTCGGTCGCTCGCGTCGATGATTGAATAAACATCCGCTGTAAGCTTACTAAGCCTGCCACGCCAATCGCTATAATAACCAACGCAACTAGCACCTCAACAAAGGTAAAACCTCGAGCTCTACGATTAGAAATCATGCCAGCTTCCCCCTACACGATGCACTCGGCGGAACTCATCGTTGGTTTCGATTCTTTCAAGAACATCTGAATTATAGCGAATGGTTAAATTACCATTAGACAACTTGGGTGATTGACTCGCTAGTATTGAGCCCTCAACAAAAGCACCACCATTTAAGGTAATACTGTATTGCGGTGGTGACGCTTGTCCCGGCGTTACAAACTGAAAAATCATGCCGTACAGGGTCACGTTACCATTCATCTTGAAATCGCCATCATGCACGACAATCAAGGCTGGCTCCGTGGGCGTACCGATATCGCCGTTGGGCGTATCGCAGTCACCATTAATCCAGATCAACCCAGTGGTGGTTGGCCCTAGTGAGTTACAGTTATCAAATTCATAGTTTGCCATGGCGCGCAGGTCTTCCCAGTTGTCCTCTGGAATGCCAAACAAATAGTCGAGTAAGTCGCCGGGAAAATTAGGATCTGCATCAAGAATATCAATGCCATGATCGCCCCGCTCACTCAACGTTTGTGAGCTACATACGCCGTTCTCAAACTCCCATTGACCACAAGTGGTACCGTTACCATTAATGTCGACATCATCTTTGCTCCAAATCGAAAGGGGCACACCGTCGCCACCACCATTGGCGTTCGCCACAATTTGGAAACTACCTGAGACATTCACGCCGCCACGAATCGCCAGTGGAATCGTCGGCCCGCTACGAATCAACGACGACACCATCAGCTCTATCGCAGCTCGCTGCGTCGCCGAACCATCCGCTGAATTGGCCACCACCTGGACATCAACGATATCCACACTGCCGCGTGCAGTACCGACATAATTGGTGCTGGTTAAGGTCGCCGTATAGTTTGCGCCATCAATCGTACCTGTTATGGTGCGATCTAAATTGTTTCGATCTTTATCAATTTCCATAATGGTTTGCTCAAGGGCGGCATCAGCCACCGTGCGAGCCTCCATCATGGCCATGTGGTTGCGCATAATGCGCTGCTCTTGCGCCTTAAACTTCGCGGTATACAAAGTCACCAGAATAATAATGGCTAGCAGCAACACCGTCAGTGTTACCGTTGCAAATCCGCTGTTCGTGGTCCGTTGACTAAAACGCATTACGAATGATCACTTCTGTTGTTAATTCGCGAGTAATTTCGCTATCCGACGGCATCGCCACCGCTAACGTGACACTGACGCGCTGTTCATTCACTAATCCCAGCATCTGCTCTGTCAGTGCAAAATCTAAGTCGGTCACTTCAATCATGTCGTTGCTTGTGAGGTTCTGCCAGCCTCCAGCATCACACAACGCTGAGCTTTGTCGGCGCTGAATGCGCCCTTCAAATACTCGATAGCCGAAGTTTTCTGGGTTGCCATCATGCACACCATCGGCGTCGGCGTCATAGCTGAACATAACGCAGCTATTGAGCTCTTCACTACTGTGATTGGAGATCACGATAGTGCCATTAAACGCCGTACTGGCGTTCGCTGGGTCGTAAATCAATTCGGCCGCATCGGCCCGATAGCCGGTGCGCCGCAAGTCACCGACGATCAAGTCCATCACCGCAGTAGACTCTTCTTGCAACTGACTTAACTTTAAGCTTCTTGAATTCACTCCAAGGGTATTGGCAAATACCGCCGTCAATGCCGCCATTAACAGCAAGCCGAGCGTGATGGTAATCATCAGCTCAACTAAAGAAAGACCTTGCTGCTGTCGTTTTAACATGCTGGATAATCCCCAATATCACCGGACTGCGTACAGTAACGAATGCGCCCTAACACACTGACCACCACCCGTACTTCGGCTTCCACACTGTCGTCGTCCATCAGTTGGTAACGAGCGCTACCTGCATGCCCCTCGGCTAGGCCACGCATGCCGTCGAATCGAGTGTAGGTGCCAGCGGCAAACGCCGCATTCACGCTAATATTAGTATAGTCGCTACTGTTAATTTGGCGCAGTACGTTATTTATACTGCAATCTTCCGATAAACAGTCACAATCATTTGCCGTTGCCACGGCAGCACACCAAACACCGTCTTCTTCGTCCCACACCACAAAACGGTCTTCGGTGGTACGTAACGCATCCGAACGGGCATACTGCAACAGGGCATAAGTGTCTTGCGCCGCACCTTGCAGCCGCATTGATTTGGCAAGGTTAAGCATCATCGGCACCCCGGCGCCAAGAATAATGGAGAGAATCACCAAAGTGACAAGTAACTCCAGTAGGGTAAAACCACGACGAGGGGTCGCTGATCGTTTCATAAGCTGTCCGCACATTGCGTAATTGCCAAAAATAGCGTATCTATTAAAGATAGGTTAATTAACTACAGTGTAGTTTAAAAATTCATCTTTGACGACAAGGCACGCAAATGCAAGCAAAATTAAAACAGTCAGGCATGACCTTGATTGAACTAATGGTGGTGATAGCGATCATTGGTATCATTGCTGCGATCGCCTATCCGAATTTCGTTGACTACGTACGCGAGGCTCGCCGAGCAGATGCCATGGCGCAATTGTTGACCCTGCAAATGGCAGAAGAAGAGTATCGTCTGAAGAATACCAGTTACGCTGATCTTGCCACATTAGGGGCAGGAGCAAGTAGCGACTACTATACCTTTTCAGCATCAAATGTCGGCGCTGAGACCTACACTTTGACCGCCACAGCGACGGGCGGCCAAACCAATGACACCGGCTGTACCGCCATTTCAATTAATCACAACGACCAAAAAACACCGGCCGCTTGTTGGCAGCGTTAAAGCTCCACAACTCTTAGCTCAGGTGGAATCGAGAAGGTAATATTTTCTTCGCGGCCGCTGCGTTCATCGACGGTTTCACCGCCCCACTGCTGCAGCTGCTCGATCACATTTTTGACCAACACTTCAGGCGCAGAAGCTCCCGCAGTAACACCGACACGTTCAACATTCTCTAGCCAGCTTTGATCAATACAACTCGCATCGTCGATAAGAAAGGCTGTGGTGCCCATTTTTTCAGAAAGCTCGCGTAGACGGTTTGAATTTGAGCTATTGCGCGCACCAACCACGAGCAGCAAGTCGACTTCGTCGGCTAGCTCGCGTACCGCGTCTTGACGGTTTTGCGTCGCGTAACAAATGTCATCCTTGCGCGGCCCTTGCACTTGAGGAAAGCGCTCACGTAGGGCTTCAATCACATCCGCTGTATCGTCAACCGACAGTGTGGTTTGGCTCATATAATGCAACTGACTAGGGTCTTTCACCTCGAGCTTGGCAACATCGTCTACCGACTCAAGCAAGTAAATACCGCCGTCGGCATTTGAATACTGCCCCATCGTGCCTTCAACTTCCGGGTGGCCCGCATGGCCAATCAGCACACACTCATGCCCCTTACGACTTGCGCGAGTAACTTCCATATGCACCTTGGTCACCAATGGGCAGGTCGCATCAAACACTTTCAGCCCACGACTCTTCGCCTCTTGGCGTACCGCTTGCGATACCCCATGCGCCGAAAAAATCACGATGCTATCGTCGGGCACTTCTTCGAGTTCATCGACAAATACCGCGCCAGCCTCACGCAGCGAGTCCACCACATACTTGTTATGCACCACTTCGTGGCGCACATAAATGGGTGGCTCAAAAATTTCCAATGCTCGTTCAACGATAGTAATTGCACGGTCGACACCGGCGCAAAAACCACGAGGATTAGCTAGCAAGATTTGCATATTAACTCCAAAGACGAAAATCGATGTTCGATGTTCGATGTTCGATGTTCGATAACAACATAAAAGCTTAAAGACGATGTTTGATAACGGCCTAAGAGCGGTACCGCGATGTTTGATACGGAAAGATCTTTGTCAAACATCTAACATCTAACATCTAACATCTGCTTTTACGGATTCACCTCTATAATTTCGACGGCGAAACGTACCCGCTGGCCTGCTAGCGGGTGATTAAAATCAATCGTCACGAACTGCTCGTTAATCGAACGCACAATACCCGGTAGCTCAGTGCCATCGGGTTGTGGGAAGGTAAAAATTTGACCTTCTTCGGGACGTTCCGCGAATTTCTGTGTCTCTACTTGATAATAGTTGTCTTTGTTCGGCATGCCAAAAGCATCTTCCGGGGCGAGCTCGAACTCACGATCATCACCGGCTTTAAGGCCGACCAGGCAGGCTTCGAAGTTTTCAGTAAGCGAGCCATCGCCGACGCGGAACTTGGCCGGTTTGCCCGACATTTTGGTGCTATCAGCCACCGAGTCATCGGCCAACTTAATGGTAAAGTGAAGAATAACTTCGCGACCATGCTCAATAGGTAAACGACTAATCATGACTGCTGTTGCTCCTGGCGCTGCTCAAAAAAGGCTTCTAATAACATTAAAACTGCGCCTATGGTAATCGCCATATCGGCCACATTAAAGGCTGGCCAATGCCAGTTATCAACATACACATCAATAAAATCGATGACAAAACCATGTATCAGGCGATCAACAACGTTGCCGACGGCACCGGCGAGGATCAGCGAAAACGCCAGATTCTGGCGCCACATGTTGACGGGGTTACGACGTAGCCAAACCAGCAAGATAACACTCACGGCGATAGCTAGACCGGTGAACAACCAACGCTGCCAGCCCCCTTGATCACTCAAGAAGCTAAATGCGGCACCGAAGTTTTGTACATAGGTGAAGTTTAGATACGGCATAATCTCAATGCTTTCATATAAGTCGAAAGCATCGAGAACCCATTGCTTTGTTACCTGATCAAT
The DNA here is from genome assembly GCF_902806985.1 of Pseudidiomarina piscicola. Lineage (GTDB taxonomy): Bacteria > Pseudomonadota > Gammaproteobacteria > Enterobacterales > Alteromonadaceae > Pseudidiomarina > Pseudidiomarina piscicola. The sequence goes on along the minus strand of NZ_CADCXY010000001.1, from coordinate 3,045 downwards.
AATAATCAGCACGAGCGACAACCACAAATACTGCAGTCCGCTTAAGCGCTTTTGAAAATCAGCTTTAGCCTTAGGCAAAATGACGCTCCTCACCTGCTCCGTCGATATTAGTGACACAACGTTGGCACAAACTTGGATGCGCCTCGATGGTGCCAACCTCAGGGCGATGATGCCAGCAACGATCGCACTTCTGATAGCTTGTTTTCGCAACTTTTACCGCTAACCCATCGATAGTTGTGGCGACGGCGTCTTCCGGTGCTGCGTCTATGGAGTCGACCACAGCGGCTGAAGTTAACAGCACGAACCGCAGTTCGTCGGCCAAACTGTTCAGCTTGTGAGCTAGCTCAGGCCCAGCATACAAGGTTACCTCGGCCTGTAACGAACCACCGATGACTTCATCACGGCGCGCTTGTTCCAAGGCACGGTTAACCGCATCACGCACATCCAGCAGTTGCTGCCAGAAAGTGTTGTCAGCGTCGCTGACGGTAATGTGGTCGGCATCGTTATACCAAGCTTCGGTAAACACATACTCACTGCGTTGTTGCCCAGCGGTGTTTTGCGCTGGCAATGCGGTCCAGATTTCTTGGGCCGTAAAGCTACAAATTGGTGCCAACCAACGCACTAGCATTTCGGCAATATGATACAAAGCGGTCTGACAAGAGCGCTGAGCAACACTGTCGCGCTGGGCGGTGTATTGACGGTCTTTGATCACATCAAGATAGAAACTACCCAACTCGATAGAGCAGAAGTGCATCAGTTTTTGCACCACCACATGGAATTGATAATCGTCGTAAGCTTGCAGTAGCTCTTTTTGCAAGGCTACGGCACGCGCCACAATCCAACGGTCCATGGCCACCATTTGCTGCACGTCGACACAGTGCTGCGTCGGATCAAAAGCATTGATATTCGCTAACAAGAAGCGCGACGTATTACGGATACGGCGGTAGCTGTCCGCCGAACGTTTTAAGATCTCGTCGGAAACAGTCATTTCGCCAGAGTAATCGGTACCGGCCACCCACAAACGTAAAATATCACCGCCAAGCTTGTTCATTACTTCTTGCGGCGCCACTACGTTACCAATCGACTTGGACATTTTACGGCCCTGCCCGTCAACGGTAAAACCATGGGTCAACACTTGACGGTACGGCGCTTGTTGATACATCGCCACACCGGTTAACAACGACGACTGGAACCAGCCTCGGTGTTGGTCTGAACCTTCTAAGTAAAGATCAGCCGGCCACTGCAAGCCCGGGGTTTTATTCAACACCGCTTCGTGGGTTACGCCCGAGTCAAACCAAACATCAAGAGTGTCGGTGACTTTACGGTAGTCACCGGCTTCATCACCGAGCAGTTCTTCCGCATCGAGATCAAACCAAGCTTGCACACCGTCTTTTTCGACTCGTTTCGCCACTTCTTCGAGTAACTCTAAGGTACGAGGGTGCAATTCGTCGTTATCGCGACGCACAAACACCGCAATCGGGTTACCCCAAGTACGCTGCCGTGAAATACACCAATCGGGACGACCATCCACCATACTTTCAATACGGCTTTGGCCCCATTCAGGCACCCAACGAACCTGTTTAATTTGCTCTAACGCCTTGGCTCGTAAACCTTGCTTGTCCATGCTGATAAACCACTGGGGCGTCGCGCGGAAAATAATCGGCGTTTTATGGCGCCAGCAATGCGGATAAGAGTGGTTATAAGCTTCGTGGTGAACCAAGCGCCCTGCCTCTTGCAGCGCATCAACGATATTGGCGTTAGCCTTCATCACATGTTGACCGGCAAACATCGGCGTATCGTCTTTATACACCCCATTGTCGGCCACCGGGTTATACACCTCAATGCCGTAGCGCTGGCCAACTAAAAAGTCGTCCACACCGTGACCTGGCGCCGTATGCACACAGCCCGTACCCGATTCAGTGGTTACGTGCTCGCCCAAAACCAAAGGCACCTGAATGTCACTAAACAATGGATGGTGGAGTTTCATCAACTCCAAAGCTTCACCTTTGGCAAAACCTAATTTGTGATAGTCATCAATGCCCCAGCGCTCCATCGCCGATGTGACCAGCTCGTCGGCCATCACCAACCGCTGCGCCGGGCGCTCTGCCGTCGCTTCCACCTGAACCAAGGCATACTCCAACGAAGGGTGTAACGAAATCGCACGGTTAGCTGGAATCGTCCAAGGCGTGGTGGTCCAAATCACCACACTGACCTCACCTTCGCCGGCGTGGTCGGCAGGATGATCAAAAGCTGCCACCAGTTGCGCCTGATCGACCGCAACAAAACTCACATCAATAGCCGGTGAACGCTTATCCTGATACTCAACTTCCGCCTCGGCCAACGCCGAGCCGCAGTCTGTACACCAATGCACAGGTTTGAAACCTTGTTGCATGTGACCGTTGGCAATAATTTTGCCCAGCGCCCGAATACTGTCTGCTTCTTGCTGCGGGTTCATGGTCAGGTAAGGATTGTCCCAATCACCGAACACCCCTAAGCGTTTAAATTCTTCACGCTGCTGTTCAACCTGTCCCATCGCATAACTGCGACACTTTTCACGGAACTCAGCAATCGAAAGCTTTTTACCCGGCTTGCCATGCTTTTTCTCGACCTGTAATTCAATCGGCAAACCATGACAGTCCCAACCCGGCACATAAGGCGCGTCAAAACCGCTCAAGGTTTTCGCCTTCACAATCACATCTTTAAGAATTTTATTCACCGCATGGCCAATATGAATCTGACCATTCGCATACGGAGGTCCATCGTGCAAAATAAAGACCGGCTGACCCGCTTTCGCAATTCGAATCTTGCCGTACAAATCATCGGCATACCACTGTTTCAGCATTTGCGGCTCGCGATTTGCGAGATTACCACGCATCGGAAACTGCGTTTCCGGCAAGTTCAGCGTGTGTTTGTAGTCGGTCATTATTTGCTTCCTTTATGGGGACTGATGTTCGATGTTCGATGTTCGATGTTCGATGTTCGATGTTCGATGTTCGATGTTCGATGTTCGATGTTCGATGTTCGATGTTCGATGTTCGATGTTCG